>NZ_JBSNBT010000003.1:0-309132 GCF_053760385.1 Caballeronia sp. KNU42 | reverse complement strand
GTTCGAGCATTCCTGCGTTCTGCCAGTTTTCGCAACACAGGAAGATACCATTTATCAAATCGATGTTGCGGTCAGAACCATCTGTCAGTCGTTCCAGATGCAACGGCTGTAAACATACTAGCTCCGGTGATAAATAACATTATGTAAAATCATAAGTACGTACGCTAAATGACCCGCTCGAATATCCATCGTGCCTTCCCAGATGCGCGACTTGACGGGTTGTTGTCCGAGCTTGCCGCTAGCGTCTTGTCGACAAATAACCGCGCGCGGCCTTGGAACAACTCATGTCCGCGTCTCATCCAATACTGCGCCGTGGCAGGCTGCTTAACGAGCCCACACTGCCACACGATATGGTCTTTATGATCGAGCCGATGCAAACTCGTCGAAGGCGACGATCGAGGGCGTAGGTGTGCCGCTTCGTTGCAACGATGATCACGCAAGATCGCCACGAGAGGTCGTCATGCATCTCGCCGCCACAATACTTCCGATCTTTGCCGTCATCGTTATGGGCTGGGTGGCCGCTGCCAGCGGCTATCTGCCTCGCGACCTCGCCGCGCCGCTGATGCGCTTCGCATACTACGTCGCGATGCCGGCGCTCGTATTTCAGACAATCGCAGACGAAACTGCCCGCGCGCTTTTTGACTGGCGCTTTCTCGCCGCGTTCGGCGGCGGCTCGATGCTGTGCTTTGCGGTGATGGTCATCTTCGAGCGCATCGTGCACAAAGCGCGTTGGCGCCACTGCGGGATGCGCGCCGCGGCCGTCTCGATGACAAACACAGGCTTCGTCGCCCTGCCGATCCTCAAAGCGCTATTCGGCCATCCCGGCGTGCTCGCCGCAGCGATCGCGACCGCCTTCATCGGCCTGGTCGTGTTTCCGGTGCTGGTCGTGATGCGTAAGCGGCTCGGCCCGACCGTTTCCCCATGCTGACTTTTCCAAAGCATGATGAGCGCGTTTAGATTAACGGAGCCAGTCAGCCATGTCGAACGCAGGGGGCGGAGCCCATCCCCGTCGCACGTACGCGCGAGAATTCAAGCAGCAGGTGATCAGAGAGACGTTGGAGCCCAGCATGTCGGTGTCGATTGTTGCGCGCCGGCACGACATCAACGCCAATGTGGTGTTCGGATGGCGCAAGCAATATCGTGAAGGCAAGCTGGTCGTCCCTGCACTCGACGTTGCGCCGAGCATGCCATGCACGGAACTGCTGAGCGTCGACGTGATCGACTCGGCATTGGTACTTCGGGCGCCGGAGCCGACAGTGATGTCGGAAGCGATGAGCAGCGTACCGATGCCGACGCCCGTGTGCGAGATCGAGGTGGAGATCGGCAAGCGGCGCGTGAAGATTCGCGGCCTGTCTGCCGAGCGCACCGAAGCATTCCTGCAGGAATGTCTGAAGTGATCGCGCTGCCGGTAGGTACGCGTATCTGGCTAGCGGCCGGCGTGACCGACATGCGCTGCGGGTTCCAGGGGCTGGCCGCGAAGGTGCAGACAGCACTCGAAGAGAATCCGCTGGGCGGCCACCTGTTCATCTTCCGCGGGCGTCGCGGCGATCTCGTAAAGCTGCTTTGGGCGACTGACGACGGACTCTGGTTGCTCGCAAAACGATTGGAGCGAGGCCGTTTTATCTGGCCCCAGGCCGATGGCGGAAAGATCCATCTGACGAGCGCCCAGCTGTCGATGCTGCTCGAGGGCATCGACTGGCGGCAGCCGCGACGCACCGCCGCGCTGTCGATGTTGTAAACCGCGAAGAAGACTCGTAAACTGCGGCGCATGTCCCAACATGCGCCGCTTCCCGCCACCGTCGCTGAGCTCCAGGCTCTGGTGCTCGAGCAGCAAGCATCGCTCGCGAACATGGTGCGGGAGATCGCCGCCCGCGACGACGAGATCGAACGACTGAAGGCGCAGATCGACAAGCTCAGGCGGATGTACTTCGGGAGCAAGTCCGAGAAACTGGCCCGGCAGATCGATAAGCTCGAAGCGCAGTTGGAAGACCTGACGGCCGGCCAAGGGGCGGCAGAGGCGCGAGGACAACGAGACAAGGCATCGAAGGGACCATCCAATCGAGGGCCCACGCGAGAACCACTGCCGCCGCACTTGCCGCGCGACGAGATCGAACTCACACCTGATTCGGCTTGCCCCATATGCGCGACTGCAATGCAGTGGCTCGGCGAGGATGTCTCCGAACAACTCGCCCGCGTGGCGGCCGCGTTCAAAGTGACCCGCACGATCCGCCACAAGCTATGTTGCCCTGATTGCGGCCACATCGAACAACCCGCGATGCCTAGCCTGCCGATCGAGCACAGCATTGCGCATCCGAGCTTGCTGGCCGATATTGCGGTGTCGAAGTTCGCTGATCATCAGCCGCTGTATCGCCAATCGGAGATTGCGGCACGCGACGGAGTGACGCTGGATCGCGGCAGCATGGGCCGCTGGCTCGGGCAGATTGCCGAGCTCTGTGTGCCGCTCGTTGAAGCGATCCAGCGCTATGCACTGGTTCCCGGAAAGGTACACGTTGACGACACGCCGGTCGCGGTGCTCGCGCCAGGCAACGGTAAGACGGTGACCGGCCGCTTCTGGGTCTACGTGCGCGACGATCGTCGCTCGGGTTCGGCTGAGCCTGCTGCGGTATGGTTCGACTTCTCCTCGGATCGCAAAGGCGTCCACCCTCAAACCCGGCTCGCCGCATTCCACGGCATCGTCCAGGCCGATGCTTACTCGGGGTTCGATCAACTGTACTCGAGCGGCGAGATCCACGAAGCGGCATGCTGGGATCACGCGAGGAGGTACATCTACGATGTTCACGCGCGCACGCCGATTGCGGATACCCAGCAGCTGCTCGAGATGATCGGCGAGCTCTACAGCATAGAAGCCGACATCCGCGGCAAGGAACCAGACGAGCGTCTGCGCGTGAGGCGGGAGAAGAGCAAGCCATTGCTCGTGAAGTTCGAAACCACGATCAGGGCAAAACTCACGACGCTGTCGACGAAGTCCGCGCTCGCCAAGGCGATCAACTACTCGCTGAACCACTGGGCAGCCCTCACGTTCTACTGTGAAGACGGTCGGGCCGAGATAAGCAATGTGCTTGCCGAAAACGCCTTGCGCTGTGTCGCGCTCGGACGCAAAAATTATCTGTTCGTCGGCTCCGACAGCGGGGGCGAGCGGGCCGCCGCGATGTATAGCTTGATCGGGTCGTGCAAGCTCAACGGAATCAACCCGCGTGCCTACCTGGAATACGTCCTGACCCACATCGCTGATCACAAGATCTCCCGCATCGACGAATTGCTGCCTTGGAATGTGGCTGACAAACTAAAACTCCTCACCCCGCACACACTCTCAACCGGGTAGATCTGGATAGATTTGGATGGATCGTGCCCACGATCGCCGATCGTGGACACGATCTACCTTGATCTATACGGACTCCAACACGCCATCACCATCATGCCTCACTCGCGCGCGCGTGAGGACACGGCCCAGCCGAGCCGCTTACCGTGATGCTCGAAATGGATCGCGATCTGGCGCGTGAGCACGGCGCCGGACAGGTGCGCGGGGCAGCGCTGCTGCGGCAGATCGCGACCAATCCCGTAATCCTCGCGACTGCTGCCGGACTCGCGTGGTCGATCGCCGGAATCGCGCTACCCTCGCCGGTCAGCGCTTTCTTTGCAGTGCTCGGCGAGGCGCTCACGCCATGCGCGTTGTTCGCGATCGGACTCGAACTCACGTTCACCGAACTGCGCAGAAACTTTAGCGCGTACGTGTGGCTGAGCGCGCTCAAGCTGATCGCTGTACCGCTCGTCGTATATGGCCTGTGCGTCGCTACGGATCTCGATCGCACGGCTCGCATCGCCGCCGTCATATGCGCCGCCGTACCGACCGCGAAAAGCGCGTACGTGCTCGCGGTCGAATACGACGTCGACAAGCCGCTTGTCGGTGCGGTGATTTCGATCACGACAGTTTTTTCGATCGTGTCGCTGCTTGCGTGGCTCTACGCGCTCTAGCTTGCGCGCGGCGTCCCGTCGCGAATCGTGTTCGGCGCGCCGATTCCGCGCGTCCACGAGAGGGGGAAAACAGTTGCCAACCGCTCGAGGTCAAAATTCCGAATCACCAATTCGGAATTCGGGGCTGCGCCCGAATCAGCAGATTTCCGAATCAGTGATTCGGAAAACGTCGCAGGCGGATACGTCTGGTAAAACAGTCGCATCAATTCGAGGTTGTCTACCCCAAAACCGCGGCCGAATCGTTTAGTCAGATCGCCAGATAGTCGCACCAACAACGCTTGACCGTAGGCTGCCCGGTTTTCCCCGCCTTGTTCGAACTCCACAACCCGCCGGCCGACTTCCCAATAAGTCGCGGTCATCAGCGCGTTCACGCTGCGGGCAGCGGCTCGACGGCTGCTTTCCAGGATGGCGACGATATTGCCGTGAATGTGCTTGTAGTCCGCGCTGCTTAATGCGATGTCAGTCATTGCTTGTCACGGAACGATATAAGAAGGATGTGTTGCAGTCGGTCCAGAAGGAGCCTTGAGGATAAGGTTAGCTGATCCGGCGACGTAACGGGCGCTACGGGTCCGAAGGCGCTGATTGCTTGAACTCATCGGCTTATACCGCGTGCATGATGCTCTAACGCTGAATCGTGCGTCGTCCTCGCGGAATCCACCCCAACAAGGTCAGGCTTTGCGTGTCCGCGCCAATTTACCCACCGGGCCACTGCTCTTGCCCGGGGCTCCTGTAGATTTCGCTGTCCGCTTGCCGTCAACACCTTCTGCTTGGCAGCGGCATCCGTCAGCGACAACGCATGTTGGTCGCGTTGATCACGCGCCTGCACCGCTTCATCGGCATAACGCGCGTTCTCGGTACGCGGTGCATCGAGCTTGCCCTCGAGCACACCGACTTGTTGACGCAGATTACCGACTTGAGCCTGCAGTTTCTGCTCGTGGTCGCGATGCTGGACATTGCCCTGCTCCGTTTTACCGTTAGCCGTATCAAGCTCCTTCTGCAAGCGCCCGGCCACTTGCCGCTCGCGGCCGATCTCCGATAGCGCCCGGGTTTTGGCGGCTTTGAGCCGCTCCTGCGCCAGCTTGCCGTCGGCACGCAGTTTGTCCAGATCCAGTTCAGAGGTGAAGTCATGGCGGGCGGTCTTGAGCGCTCGCTGCAACCGCTGCTCACTCTGTTGCGCAAGGCCTGCCTACATGGCTATTTTTGTCTATCCCCCGAAAATTGAAAATCCTCCTCTAACCCACGCCAGGTTGGGCTTCCAGAGGCAATCCTCAAACCAAGATGGTCGGGCTGGTGCCACATTCGTCACGCTGTGGATTGCCGATCAGCGCGAGCTCGCACATCGGCGGCCGTCGCAATCGGCAACGCGATGAACTCGCGCTCCGACATTCCTGCGTACGTCTGCAGGAACGGCAGGTACAGTTCCATAGTCCACTCGTCCCCGTCTTTCCGACCTGCGTATGGATGCAGGATTTCGCCATCTGGTCGACGCCGGTCGAAACGCAGGACGCCCTTGTGCGGGTAACGGGCTTCAGGATTTTTCCAGCGTTCGTCCATCATGTGCGTGACCACCTCGTGCGGGAAGCCCGGGTGCCCGGAGCTTTCATGTTCGTGGAGGGCTGCCCTGATCGCCTCTTCCTCAGTCAGATCACAGGCAGCGATTTCGTGTTCGTCGAACACCACTTCTTTCGCGATATAAGGCGGCCCGCGATACCAGTTGGGATCGTCGCGATCGAGCTGGATGGCAGTGATGGTACGCGTGCCGACATCGGTGCACCGCCACCATAAGCCGGCAATGCCCATGAATTCAAGGCCGATATAAAAATCAGCCAACTTCACGCGGAGCCCCGTGAAGTTGGCTGAGCTTGGGCCGCATCGGCGGGCGCGTACGATTGGCTGCCGATCTGGCAGTCCAATTCGCGTACCGACCATCCGCCGCGCAGCGCTTCTGCTTCGTAGAAGCTGCGGGCGTTGGGGTTCTTGAGTGACACTAGGCGCACATAAGTTAACCACGGCAACGGGAAAGCCTGCGCCAACGTAGCCAGACTAAGAAATGAGCGCGCACGTGGCGCGGAAGCCTCATTCATCGGAGAAATTGCAGACGGTGTCGGAACAATCACAGGCGGTGGCGATTCTGCAGACAGTGTCTGCAGAATCTGCTCGGCCGGCCAGGTGAGGTAAACCGCCCGTATCTGTGACAGGTTACGCCAGCCGAAACCTCGCCCGAACCACCTGGACAGGTCCTCGCCCAACCGCTTGATCAGCGCTTCGCCAAAGCCGGCCCGGCCTTCACCGCCTCGTTCAAATTCGACGATACGCCAGCCGACCTCCCAATAGGCCGCGGTCATTAACGCGTTGACACGGCGGGCAGCAGCCAGACGGATCAAGTCCGCCACGCCGGCGATCTCGCCATGCAATTTAGCGTAACCCGCCGGCGAGGTGACGGTCCTTGACTTCACGCGTTCACCGCGTCCTTGAATGCCTTGCCAGCAGAAAACTTGACCGTCTTCGCCGCCGCGATCTGAATTTCCACGCCGGTGGCGAGGTTGCGTCCAGTGCGTGCGGCGCGTGCGCCGGTCGCAAAGGTGCCGAACCCGATCAACTGGACCACTTCGCCCCGGGTCACCGTCTCTGTCACCGCTTGGAGGATGGCGTCGAGGGTGGCGCCTGTCGCCGCCTTGCTGGCGCCCGTGGTCGAGCTGATCGCATCGATAAGTTCCTGCTTGTTCATGTGTGTCCAGAGCTCGTATTGAAGGGCCGACCCTGCGCCAGCCCATACAAGCCACACCCTACCGCACCGGGGCGCTCCGACGCAAACCGCAGGCCTGCCGCGACGCGCACGTGCGAGTCATCACTACCGCCGACCAGGCATGTCCTTGCCGGCGCACAAGTCGCCGCTGGCCCGCTTCGCCCCAGCACGTTTCGATTCCGCGGAGAGCCCCTGCCGCCCTACCCTTCGCGCACCATCCCAGCCCCAAACCCGTCCCGTCGTGCGCTCGAAGCAAAATCACCACATCTGGTAACTGGAGTAGCGTGAATGTGGATTTTGAGCGCGCACCGACGACTTTGCGCGCTGGACGCTGCGGAACAGGGGGTGCGGGGCGCAAAGCAAGCAAAAGAAGCAGAACTGACCGCGATTTCGGCGGGGACGCGGCCCGATAGCGCCAGTGCCAGCGATGCGGGGGGCTGCGATGCTGGCCACCAACTCGATGTCACGAACTGAAGGAGATAAAAGCCCTAACTATAAGACCCTTCGTTTCCACCCTCCGAAGTGCGACGGGCATGTAAAGCCATACTGCCGGCGCGCGAATTGACGCTGCTTCGCCAATCTCTCTGCACAAGCGCCGTAGGACCGCCGGATCCGTTTGGACGGTGGGATCTTCCATTGCACTTCAGCGTTTTCCGCACACGACCTGACGTTCAAGAAACGCGGTGCTGTATCCCGCTGCCCTCCCCGTTTCATCTAATCGATCTCGCCGAAAGTTTTGTTCCGCGCGCGCCTCCTGATGTCCCACGTTCGGCGGTGTAGCCTGCAGCGGTAAGCAGGCATCTCAGCGGCGCGGTTCAATCTCGGTGGAGGGTCACGCCCGACGCCCTGCCCGGCTATTTGGATGACTGAACCCGGCTTTCAATCGGGCTTCAGGTGTGATAACCGTTATTAGCACACCTGCATTTGCTGCCGCTGCGATGGACCCCACAGAAACTGGCCTCTACGCCGTTTTTAATTCCAATCGCTGCGATGTCGAGGCCAGATTCAGATGTCGAGGGGCGGGCTAATTAGATGGAATGGTCGCCTCCCGCCTCAGCGGTCGTTTAAGCGTCGTAGTTCAGCGTCTCCGGCAAATGTGCCAAAGTCTTGTTTCCGTTGCCACCCTCGGTAAGGAGAAATCAGATGGAACCCACGACCATTGCGATTGACCTGGCCACACGCGTTTTCCAGGTGCACTTCGTCGATCCAGAAACTGGTGCAATCCATAGCAAAGTTCTCAAGCGTGCTCAACTCGTGCCGTTCTTTGCTAATCGTTCACGATGCCGGATTGTGATGGAAGCCTGCGGAAGCGCTCATCACTGGGCTCGCCAACTTGCTAAGCTCGGTCACGATGTCAGGCTGATAGCAGCGCAGTTTGTTCGCCCATTCGTCAAGTCAAACAAGAACGACGCTGCAGATGCTGCGGCGATCTGGGAAGCATCTCAGCGGCCCGGCATGCGCTTCGTCGCTGTCAAGACGGAGGATCAGCAAGCCATGCTTGCTCTGCACCGCATGCGCCAACAACTCGTCAGGTTCCGCGTGATGCAGGTGAACCAGTTGCGCGGGCTGCTGTATGAGTTCGGCGTGGTCTTGCCACAAGGTCGGCGTGCATCGATTGAGGCTGCGAAAGGTGCAATGGCGCCGTTGGCTGACCAACTGCCCACGATGCTGACAGACAGTCTGCAGGACCAGATATCGAGGCTATCGGCACTCGACGAGCAAATCCAACGTATCGAACAACGCATAACAGAATGGCGTCGAGGTGACGAAGCCTGCTGCCGCATCTCGGAGATCCCGGGCGTGGGTCTGCTCACCGCCACGGCCGCGGTGGCGGTTATCGGCAACGCACAGGCATTCAGATCAGGACGGGAATTTGCGGCTTATCTGGGACTGGTGCCGCGACAGAACAGCTCGGGTGGCCGAGTCAAGCTAGGAGGCATTAGCAAACGCGGCGATGTGTACTTGCGCACGCTGCTCGTTCACGGAGCTCGAGCGGTCATATCGAGTTCGAAACATTTGCCTGAGCGGCTAAGAAACATGCTCGTCCGACGCCCTATCAATGTCGTGGCCGTTGCATTGGCTAACAAGCTCGCACGAACTATTTGGGCGTTGCTCGCGTACGGTCGACGCTATCAAACTCCAGCGCCCTTACCAGCTTGACACTTCGTTGTATCACGTACAAATCCACTCACGGTTGCATAGGTGATATTGAGCGATGGCAAGACAGGTTGGACCGCGCAAGGACGAACCTGGGACATTTCTCGGACTTCGAGTCCGTTAAGATAGATTAGGATCCTTGCGGCGAAATCCATCGGGGCCGGCGGGTATGTTCCGCGATCGAGTCCGGATATAAGTCCGCAACCACCCTCCTCGCCAAACACAATATCTCCTTGCAAATGGGAGGCGACCATATAAGAAATGTCGGGTTTTAGGACTCGTTTTCAGCTGCTTCAATCTCTCTTAAAAGGGTCATTTCCCCACCGCGGCTAGACGCCTTTCGGCAGTTCTCAAGATGATGCCGTTCAGGTCCTCTTGCGTCAGTGGTCTTTTTGCCAGTTGTTGAGGTCACAGACTCCTGTCTGCCGTGCCGGCCGCGTTCGCGACTTGAAGGTCAAACGTCGATCCGCGAGCGGCAGCACATGAATGCATACATTATTCTCTCCAAATACAAGGAAACCAGTATTTCTGGAGAATAAGTCATACCGCGTGAACCTGAGAACCCCATGCTACGAACTGCGCTACTCATCGTCGCATGTCGTCATCGCGTGCACGTTGCATGATTTATTCTTTGTAACTTCAAATTAAAGGGGTGTATGCTATAAAAAATCATGCGTTAGCGACAGAATGGCCAGCAAAACACTTCAACGGCTCATGGCAAGCGCGCCACGCGGGCAACCGCTCACGCCGCAAATGCTTCGCGACTGCGGCGTGAGCGCCCAGCAGACGACCTATCTGGTCAACGCCGGATGGCTGCAACGCTTGTCCAAAGGCGCCTATCTGCTCGCTGGCGACACGCCCACCCGGGATGGAATACTGGCCTATCTGGCCCAGCGGATACCGAGCCTTCACGTCGGCGGCAGAACGGCCCTGGACTGGCAGGGGGTGCGTCATAACCTGAGCTTTCGCGAGCGCGTCGTGCTGTGGGCTGAACGCCCTTATGTCATGCCGGACTGGGTGGGCGAACATATGCCCTATACCCTGCAGACCACCTGCCTGTTCGACCAGAGCATGCCGGAAAACACCGCTCTGTCACCGCTGCCGAACCGCGATCCCTCCCTGCTCGTTTCCGAGCCCGAGCGCGCGCTGCTTGAACTCGCCAGCGATGTAGGCAAGCGACGTGCGAAGGGGCAGTCACTCGAGGAGGCCATGAGCCTCGCGTCCTCGCTTCGCAATCTCCGACCGACGGTCCTGGACACCCTCCTCTCGCACTGCACGCGCGTCAAGGTCGTCAAGCTTGTGCGCGACCTTGGTGAGGCAGGTGGATTTCCCTGGGGCCAAGACCTCCAGCTGCACGTCGACCGGCTCGGGCCCGGCCGACGCTGGACGAGTAGCCGCAAGGGCGGCCCCCGCCTCTCCCTGAAGGCCTGATCTGCACGCCCCCTTAAGGCTCAACGTCCTCTCAATGAACGATCAATACCTCAATACGGTTCGCCTCATGCTGGCGATTGCGCCAGATGTTTTTGACACGCCCCACTTCGCGATGAAAGGCGGCACCGCCATCAACATGTTTGTACAGGATCTGCCCCGCCTGTCCGTCGATATTGACGTGGTCATGTGTTCACATGAGCCGGGCCGCGACGACGCTCTTGCAATCATCCATGACGAGCTCGCTCGTGCGCGGCAGGCCATCGAGCGACAGGGACACATGGTTACCGTGGCGGCCGCCAGTGGCAGAAGCAAAGGCGACGACGTGAAACTGACTGTCTCGTCCGCTGAAGCCCAGGTCAAGGTCGAGGTGAACTACGTTTTTCGCGGCACATTAACGCCGACGGTGACGCGCAGTGTCGTGCCGCGCGCGCAGGCAATGTTCCGCGTCGACTTCGAAGTGCCGACGCTTGCCGATGCTGAGCTTTACGGCAGCAAACTCGTGGCTGCACTGGACCGGCAGCATCCGCGCGATATTTTTGATGTGCAGCACATGTATGACGCTTATGGTCTGCGCCCGGACGTCGTGACGGCTTTTGTCGGCTATCTGGCTGGTCATAACCGCCCCGTCCACGAAGTACTCTTTGCGAAGCCGCGATCGCTTGAGGACGAATACGAGGCCGGCTTTGTCGGCATGACCGTTGATCAGGTCGATCTGGCTGCACTTGAGGCTGTCCAATCCCGACTCCACCATGACCTTCCGCGGGCGTTGACCGCGGAGCACCGCGAATTTCTCGCCTCGCTCGTGAGACTCGAGCCAGACTGGTCACTGATGCCGTACGACCATCTACGCGACCTACCGGCAATCCGCTGGAAGATCGAGAATCTTGGCAAGCTTAGGACCCGCGACGCGACCCGCTTTGCCCATCAGGGTGCGTTACTGGAGGATGGATTCGCGGCGCTCGATGACAGCTAAACGCCTGCCTATGGTAAGTAACCAGGTGTGTTCGTAGATCTTGCGGTTCACTGCTTCACCCAGCCCATGCGGGCGTATGCGTCAGAGCACGTGTCGATTTCGTGCTGCGCGAGAATCGGAAAGACGCCAGGTGTCGATGCGTTGCATTGAGCGACCTGGCCTGTTTTCGAATCTTTGAACACGGCCGGTGGGGCACATGCTGCCATCAGGATCGCCGAGACGATCACGAACATTCTTTTCATCGTTATCGGTCTCTATACTGTTCAATACAACGGAGTTTGGTGCACAGCATAGCCCGCAGCTAGACGAACACATGAGATCTTACGTCATCGTCGAAATCGACCGTCCAGTGTGTGCCGTTGCCAGCGGTGTATCCACGAGTAATATTGCCAAAACTAACCATAACCTCGCGCTCCAACACCTTGATGTCATCGGTCCCGACTAAATCCTCTGTATAAGACACGGTAAATGCGTCTGGCGCGAGCCCGGCATCCAAGCAAACTGTTCGGAAGTCTTCCTGCTCGCTTCGGGGTAAATCGTCGAAGGTCTTGTTGGCCATTTCCGTCTCCACATGGTCTGGCACGATCGTAGCACGCGGTTGCTGCCAGCCTTGGGCTCCGCCACTGGCAGCTACCATCTCGCGGGCGGGGCCTCCAGAGTAGAGTTTGAAAGTAGTAAGCGCTACCAGAAAACCAAGGCTGCCGTCGATACCTCGCCAGAATTGGAGGTGGCGGAGTAGCGGAAAATTCGGAGCCGTCTGGGCAGACAGTCAGCCGCCGAACAAACCGCTGCCATTTGGTCCAGTTGCCGACGCCACACTCAGAACGGATCACTACGCGCGACGGCTTATCTTCGTAGGCGCGCGCCCCGTCGACGGCCTGACGATGATCTTGTCATGTGGAATGATGACGCTCGTGGTCGTTGGGGTGACGCCAGCCAAAATGTCAACGAGCATCGCCACCGACTCGTAGCCAAGTCGGTCAAGCGGATACAAGACCGAAGTCACAGCCGGGTTTAAGAGTTCCGCCACAGGTCCGTCGTAGAAGCTTGCGACTGACAGGTCTTTGGGCACGTTGAACCCCTGTCGATGTGCTTCATGCATCGCGCCTGCTGCGACCAAATGGTTTGTCGCAAAGATCGCAGTGGGACGGTTCGCAAGCGATAGAAGCGTCCTGGCACCTCTTTCACCGCCCTCACGGTCGTAACCCGATTCGATAGCTAGACTTGGATCGAAGGGCAGGCCTGCCTTTTTCAACGCAGCTTTATAGCCAGCAAGACGACGGGTACCGAGATAGCGTCGCAATCCACCCAAAAATGCAATGCGATTATGTCCCAGTTCGATCAGGTGCTTGATGATCGCGGTGACGCCCCGGACGTCATCCAGCACGACGTGAGGATGGGATTCGTCAAGATACCGATTAACAAGGACTGACGGGGCATCCAACGTTTTTACCGCTGCGAGCTGCTCTTTTTCTTGCGACCCCGTCGAAATCAAGAATCCGTCAACTTGGTTGCGCGTCAAAATCCGTGAAGGTAGCTGCGGGTCGTCACCTTCTTCTCCAATGCCCCCAAGTAACATCGAATAGCCACGCTCTCGTGCAGCTTTTTGCGCCCCTAAAATGATGGCGGTAAACGCTGGACTATTGATTTCCGGGACAATCATTGCAATGGTCCCGGAACGGGACATTCTCAGGCCGCGGGCCTGAGGGTTGGGCGAATATCCAAGCTCTGCGATGGTTCGCCGTACGTGCGTCTTCGTTTCTTCTCGTACGTTCAGAGTCGGATCGTTGTTCAAAATTCGCGACACCGCGCCTACCGAAACACCAGTGGCCTTCGCGACGTCCGAAATAGTCACCCTCTTCCCAACCATTATCCGCTTCCCGTTTCGTGAGCCGGCGAGCACTCTACAGACGCGAGTGACCGGCGAAACCAAGATAATAGCTCGTGGGCTGACTCCCATAAATCTAAACCAGCGCGCTCCACGGCTGCTACGCTCCCCCTCCCAAGTAATCCCACGCTGAAAGCGCGTGGGTCTTGACGACGGCGATGAACTCGTCAATCAGCACCGATTCATCCGGCGCCGCCATACGGGTAGGCGCCGGTCCATAGATATAAGCCGGCACATTTTTGTATCGCCAAAACTTACAGTCAGTCGCGCCAAGCGAAGGGATAGCCAGCGGCTTCGTCCCCGTGACGCTCCGGGCGTTTTCCGCCAGGATTTCGACCATTGGATGGTCGTGCGCGCATGAATTGGAAGGATTGCTCGCAGCTTCTTGTACAAACACCTCCACCTGTGGGTAATCTCGCAAAATGCCGAGGATGACGTCCATTACGGTAGCTGCATCAAGCCCCATCGGCAGGCGAATGTCTGCTTCAAAAACGCAGGAAGCTGGAATCATGTTGACCTTCAATCCGCCATGCACCGTACCAATATTGAGCGTCGGGCGCGCAAGAATCTCGCCGGCGCCCGCACCCATCGCTCGATCAGCAGCCGCCTGCACGTCGGCCTGAGCCAGGTAGGAGGCCAGCGACGCAGGGAGAGCTGGAATGATGTTTTCGATTGCGGAGAGCTTCACGATGAGACTAGCAGCGATGCGACTCGCACTTTCCGTTTTGTGCACGTAGGCGCCATGAGCGCCTGCGGTTCGAACGGTAAACGTCAGTCTCAAGGTTCCCTTTTCGGCAAATCTGATCGTACCAACCCCGCCCGGCTCGGCGTTTAGCATACAGTCGCCATGCCAGCGCGTGTCGTTATCGAGAAGCCATTTACTTCCCCATCGGCCACCCGTTTCTTCGTCCGACACGGCCGTAAGTCCCAAGCTGCCCGCAAGTGCGTGCCGATACTCGTGCAAATAGCTGAACGCAATGACAGATGCGGCTGTGCCCGCTTTCATGTCGCAAGCGCCTCGACCGTGGACCTGCCCATCCTCGATGTCTCCCGACCAAGGATCCTTGGCCCAACCATCAGCATTCCCGACCGGGAATACGTCCATATGGCCGTTCAAAATCAGACGCCGTCCATCGCGCGGTCCGTGAAATTCGCTGACGATGTTCGGCATGTCTGCCTTGGGCGCGACGATGGAACTCTGAACTCCGCGCCGCAACAGATAGGCACTCACAACAGAGGCAACGTCCCGTGTGTCGCCGGGCGGATTGGGAGAAGGTGTCCTGATGAACTCTTGAAGGAACGCCACATGTGAACGACGGTCCGCCTCGATTGATCCCAGCAATTCAGATTTAGTCATTTCCGCTCATTAGTAAAACGATTTATGCAAAAACCTAACCTAAGCTAACCGAAGCGTCAAAACAAATCAGCGTCGACATCGAAAAAATTATTTAAGGAGGATTCCGAATTCATCACTAGATAGCATCCATTTTTTATCAAAATACACGTATGAAGTCGTCAACGATCCGCCACCGCAACGGGCGTCAGAAATTTACGTTGTGATCCTCGGTAAATCATCAAAAATCGCTTAGTAAAACCATTTACCTAAAAATGGTATATGTGGCAGCATTCGCTGTCAAGCGGCATTGCAACCGCTCCTCCGGTACAAACTTCCAGCAGGATTGTGCCGAGGACCACCGGGGTTGAAGAGCAACGTACTTGCGAGAACGCCGCGATGAGACGGTGGACGTGCTGTAGGCATCGTCCTGACCTGCCAGATTTTCCCTGACAGTCTCGAAATTTCCGTTGACTTTTATTTTTGTGCTTTGTAACGTAATCACGTTGGTAAAACGATTTACTTAATTTTCGATCGAACGACTGAGACCCGCCCAAATATCAGCGGTCGCCCTGCCGTTGAAGAGTAAAAGATCCTATCGGCTACATGAGAGAGCTATGTTAACTGCAGCGAACGAAGGTCAGCGAATGAACAATCCAGACGATCTCAGCGATATTTCGCACTTCGAGCACGTCCGCCGACGATACTACGGGCGGTATTTTTCCTCCGTCGTTATCGTTGCGATTGCGGCGTGGATTGTCATAGCGTTCGCGCGTGGTCAGGTCGAGTGGTCCTACGTTGCCCGATTCTTCACCGTTCGGTCAATCATGACCGGACTGGTAAACACAGTCTTAATGACGTTACTCGCAATGAGTCTTGGTGTGCTTATTGGGGTAACCATCGCCGTCCTTCGCCTGTCTTCGAATCCCGTACTTCGAACAGTCGCATCAACCTACGTATGGTTTTTCCGAGGTACGCCGGTTCTGCTTCAGTTGTTGATTTGGTTCAACCTGGCATTGGTTTTTCCTACCATCGGAATACATGATTTGTTCGAACTGCGTACGGTTGACGTGATGACGCCGTTCCTGGCGGCTCTCCTTGGCCTCGGTATCAATCAGGGAGCCTATACCTCCGAAGTAGTCCGAGCAGGATTGCTCTCAGTCGACCCTGGTCAGTATGAAGCGGCAAAGTCCATCGGCATGCCCAGGCTGCAGGCATTGCGTCGAATTGTGCTGCCGCAAGCGATGCGAGTGATCGTGCCGCCAATCGGCAACGAGCTGATTGGCATGGTCAAACTCACATCATTAGCGAGTGTCGTTCAGTATTCCGAAATAGTGCATAGCGCAGAAAACATTTATTACGCAAACGCTCGAGTTATCGAGCTGCTTATGGTCGCGGGCATCTGGTACCTCATCATCGTCACCATCCTGTCGGCAATTCAGGCACGCGTGGAGCGTCGTTTTGCGCGTGGCGCCGGCCGCACGCCAGCGAAGCAATGATATCGAAGGAAACATCATGAGTTCAATTGTAAAAGCGGTCGATCTCCGCAAATCGTATGGTGATTTTGAGGCTCTTCAAGGCATCAATCTTGAAATCAAGAAAGGCGAAGTGTTGTGCATCATCGGGCCGTCGGGATCCGGTAAAAGCACGTTTCTGCGCTGCATCAATCAACTGGAGACCATTGATGGAGGCGCGCTGTGGGTGCACGACGAACTGGTTGGCTACCGTCGTGTCGACCGCAAGCTCTACGAGCTTTCTGAGAAACAGATAGCGCGCCAACGCCTTGCAACGGGAATGGTGTTCCAACGCTTCAATCTGTTTCCGCATATGACCGCGCTTGAAAATGTGATTGAGGGGCCTGTCCAGGTGCTCAAGAAGAATCGAAGTGTCGCGCAAGGGGAAGCACGCGCGCTGCTAGACCGTGTCGGTCTGGGTCATAAATGTGGCGCCTTTCCCGTCGAACTTTCGGGCGGTCAACAGCAACGTGTCGCGATCGCGCGGGCCTTGGCGATGCAGCCGCAATTGATGTTGTTTGATGAGCCGACGTCGGCGCTCGACCCGGAGCTCGTTGGGGAGGTTCTAGCGGTCATGCGGGATCTCGCTCAAAGCGGTATGACGATGATTGTGGTCACACATGAACTCGGGTTTGCTCGCGAAGTTGCCAATCGCGTGTTGTTCATGGATCAAGGACGTGTCATTGAAAGCGGTCTTCCCGACGAGATCCTGTCCAGGCCACAGCACGCTCGCACGCAAGAATTCATTTCTGCGGTCCTCTCGTAACCTCAGCGGCCTAGCGCACTGAAGAAGCCGGGTTTAAATCGACTAAGGACAATTTTATGGCTGGTTTTTGCTTTCACCGCACGTTTACGGCTGTCGCAGCAATCGCATTTCTTGCGCACTCTTATGCAGCTGACGCCCAGGCTCCGCAACCGGTCAAGAGCACGCTCATCGCCGGAACGACGCCAAAATATCCACCATTCGAATCGAAGGACCCTGAGACAGACAAGATGATCGGCTTCGACATCGATATTGTCGAAGCCATTGCAGCAAAGATGGGTTCGAAAGTCGAATGGCAAGAGACAAATTTCGACCAGTTGTTGAGCTCGATCACTACACAGCGAACGGATCTCATTGTGGGCGGAATGGCTGATACACCGGAGCGCGAAGCAAGCATCAGCTTCCTTGACTACCTCAAGCTGGGCTCTGTGTTCTACACGTTGAAGACCCAGGCCTCCAATTTCCCCAACATGGAGAGCTTGTGCGGAAAGAAAGTAGGGACCGCTCGTCGAACAATCTGGCCCCAAGCAATTGCAACCTGGAGCAACGAGCACTGCGTCAAACAAGGCAAACCGGCAGTAATCGTGATCGGCACGGATGGGTCTCCTGACACTCGCCTTCAGCTCAACCAAAACCGGGTGGACGCCGCAGTACAAGGCGCCCCAACGCTTCCCTATCAAAACAAGCTGGAAAACGATCGGTATGTGCAAATCGGCACGCCTTTCCTCTCTCAGCTAATGGGGATGGGATTCTCGAAGACCAACCCTGCCTTTGGCGTCGCGCTCCAAAAGGCATTCAACGGGATTATTGCCGACGGCACCTATCACAAGATCCTTGTCAAGTGGGGGCTTGAAGGAAGTGCCGTCGATAAAGCGACCATCAATGGAAAGCAATAGCTCTGTTCGGCTAATGCGCTTGACGCCGCTTGCCGGAATCTGGCTCGCACATCGGTTCATCGGGCAGTGATGGCCACTGGCGATCTTTTACACGTACCTGGCCGGGATTTCGCTGCTGTTGGTGCTCGCGCTTGATGCGTTGATTCACCGTGGAGCGCAGGCATCGAAGCCCTTTTAGCGCAATAAGATTACAGGAGTGAAGATGTTAAGAATCAATGGCGAGCGTCTATGGGCGAGTCTCATGGAAATGGCGAAAATCGGCGCAACCCGGCAAGGTGGCGTGCGGCGTCTTGCCTTGACCGAGGAAGATCGCCTCGGACGGGACCTTTTCGCTAGGTGGTGTCGCGATGCCGGAATGACTGTTCGCATCGACAAGATTGGTAATATGTTCGCGCGCCGTGAAGGACGCGATCCGCAAGCGAAAACAGTCCTGGTAGGCAGTCATTTGGACACGCAGCCCAAAGGCGGCCGGTTCGACGGCGCCTACGGCGTGCTGGCCGCTCTCGAGTTGGTACGCACGTTAAACGATAGCAATATTAAAACAGCGATGCCCATCGAGATAGTCTCCTGGACCAACGAGGAAGGCGCACGCTTTACTCCCTCAATGCTTGGGTCGGCGGTCTTCGTGGGAGTGACCCAACTCGACGCCGCGTATGAGTTGAAAGACGCCCAAGGCATATCGATCGGCGATGCGCTCGATCGATGTGGCTATAAAGGCGCGCACGGTCCGGATAAGGACGATGTCGACTCTTACTTTGAAGCTCATATCGAACAAGGGCCGATCCTTGAAGAACATGGAATGGCTATTGGCGTGGTGACCGGTGGGCAGGCGGTTCGCTGGCTCGACGTAGAAGTTATTGGTGTCGCCGCCCACGCGGGTACGACACCGATGGCATATCGAAAAGACGCGCTGTTTGCTAGCGCCGCCATGGCTCTCTCACTTGAGGCGATCGCCGAACGCTATGCGCCTCACGGACTTGCCACAATCGGTCAGATCGCTGTGTCGGATTCGTCGCGCAACACGATTGCTGGAGCCGTGTCGCTAAGCGTTGACTTGCGGCATCCGGACAACGCCCAAATCGACGAGATGGAGCTGGAAGTGCGCACAGCTTTCAAAAAAATAGCTACCGATCGTGGTCTCACGACCGAGATCGGTACTTACCTGACTATTCCCGTCACGCCCTTCGATGTCGACTGTATTGGGCTCGTTGAACGAGCGGCTCAGGACCTTGGCTATACGCACGAACGCATTATCAGCGGAGCGGGACACGACGCGATGCATCTCAGCCGCTATGTGCCAACCACAATGGTTTTTATTCCTTGCGTTGACGGCTTGTCGCACAACGAAGCCGAGGATGCGCTTCCCGCCGATGTCAGCGCTGGTGCCAATGTGTTGCTGAATGCAGTGTTGGCGCGGGCATCAACTCCAGCACGCGCGCGTGCATAAAGGTCGATCCCTGTTTTATCGCCTCGGAAGTCGGACCGCGACCAGCGAATGCCTGGTCGACTTCCGAGAAGCGTTTCGACGACCTCCCCCGGCGACCTCAACGGTGCGCTGCCTTGGCTATGCGCCGTGTGGTACGCATCAATATTTTGCGACGAAGCACGCATCGCGATTTTCAGGAGACTCAAAATGGATAACTTCGACCCCGCCCACGTTGTCGTACGCAGCGGTCATTTCATTGGCGGCGAGTATGTCGACGAAGGCGCGCGGCGTATTGACGTCGCGCGACCATCGGACGGAGTGATCTATGCGTCAGTGCCGGTGGCGGACGAGGCAATGGTTGATCGCGCAGTGGAGAACGCGTGGCAAGCGTTTCGCACAAGCAATTGGGCGCGCATGGCCCCACGGGAACGAGCATCGATTCTTCGCCGGTTCGCCGATCTCATCGCGTCCGATGTGGACACACTTGCGCCACTGGAATCCCTTGGCTCAACGCGCCCAATCCGCGACGCCAGCGCCTGGGACGTTCCGTTCACTGCGGAAGGCGTTCGCTTTTACGCGGAATTCGCTGACAAAATCGGTGGCGACGTGATCGCGACGGATCACGATCATCTGGGCATGACGATTGCCGAGCCCTACGGCGTGATCAGCGCCATCGCTCCGTGGAATTTTCCACTGGTGATGGCTTCGTGGAAGATTGCGCCGGCGCTTGCGGCTGGAAACGCGGTGGTGCTGAAACCATCGGAGATGACGCCGTTTTCAGTGCTGCGCTTAGCCGAGCTAGCAGTACAAGCAGGTGTCCCGAAAGGCATCTTTAACGTCGTTCAAGGCGATGGCCGCAACACTGGCGATGCGCTCGTGCGCCATCCGAAAATATCGAAAGTGACGTTCACGGGCTCCACGCGTACGGGCGCCGCAATCATGGCCGCGTGCGCCGAATCCGGGACGAAGCCCGTCACGCTGGAATTGGGTGGCAAGAGTCCACAAATCGTGTTCGCCGATGCGCCGCGCCTCGACGATGTCGCGCGCAGAATTGCCACGGCAATTTCGAGCAACGCCGGTCAGGTATGCGTGGCCGGGTCGCGGCTGCTCGTTGAGCGCTCGCTGGCGGAGCCGTTGGCTGAACGAATTCAAGCGGTATTCGCGGGGCTGAAGGCGGGTACGACATGGTCACCCGGCATCACGCTCTCGCCGATCATCTCGGAGCTGCAAGCCGGGCGTATCGACGCGATTGTCGAGCGGACACTGGCCTCAGGCGCAACGCTTCGATGCGGCGGCCAGCGTACAGAAGTACCAGGCGCGGGCGCGTTCTATGCGCCAACGCTGCTGACCGATGTCACGCCCGCTTCCGAAGCCGTGAGGGAGGAAATATTCGGCCCCGTCCTTACGCTGCAAACTTTCGATACGGAAGAGGAAGCGCTTGAGCTCGCCCGCCACCCGGAATATGGTCTCGCGGCCGGCGTGCATACGGCGGATATCGGCCGTGCGCTACGCCTGGTGCGCGGCCTGGAGGCGGGCACTGTCTGGGTTAACCGATACGGCAGAACATCTGACTTCATGATTCCGACCGGTGGTTACAAGCGATCAGGCATTGGGAAAGATCTCGGGCGGCAAGCGTATGAAGCGAACCTGCGCTTCAAGAGCGTGCTGATCGATCTGCGGCCTTAGACGCCATACGAGGCTCCAATTCCAATAGTAATTATATATTCTCCTCGGCGCCTTGGCATTGGCTTCGGCGTCGACCGTTAAAGAATGAGAGAGTTACCTATGAACGACCTAAATGCGCTTTTTGACATGGACCGCAATCATTTCATGCACCCTTCAACGCATGCGCACGACCATGCGAGTGGAGTACTGTCCGGTCGCATCATTACGGGTGCACATGGCATTCGAATTCAAGACCATGAAGGCCGGGAATTCATCGACGCATTTGCTGGGCTTTACTGTGTGAACGTTGGATACGGTCGGCAAGAGATCGCCGAAGCGATCTATGAGCAAGCGAAACGCCTCGCCTACTATCACACGTATGTGGGACATTCGACAGACACGATCATCGAGCTCTCCGAGCGGGTCGTTAAGTGGTCTCCTCCGGGTATGAAGAAGGTCTATTACGGTATGTCTGGCTCCGACGCCAATGAAACCCAGATAAAGATCGTCTGGTACTACAACAACGTGTTGGGGCGACCGAACAAGAAAAAGATCATTTCTCGTCAGCGTGGATACCATGGCTCCGGGATCGTGACCGGAAGTCTCACCGGTTTGGCGAGTTTCCACCAGCATTTTGATCTTCCAGTGGACCGCGTGAAGCACACGGTGTGCCCTCACTGGTATCGTCAAGCGCCCAAAGGCATGAATGAGGCCCAGTTTACCGGCCATTGCGTCGACGAGCTTGAGCGTCTGATCGCCGCAGAAGGAGCTGACACCATCGCTGCGTTCATCGGAGAACCGGTGATGGGCACTGGTGGCATCATCGTCCCTCCAGACGGTTACTGGTCAGCGATTCAGTCAGTTCTTAAGAAGCACGACATCCTTTTAATCGCTGACGAGGTTGTATGTGGTTTCGGCCGTCTAGGTGCTCCGATGGGATCGCACCATTACGGCATCCAGCCCGACCTGATCACCGTTGCCAAAGGACTGACGAGTGCGTACGCACCACTCTCCGGAGTAATAGTAGGTGAGAAGGTTTGGGATGTTATCGACCGCGGTTCGATCGACAACGGACCGATGGGACATGGATGGACGTACTCCGGCCACCCGCTATGTGCCGCAGCGGCGCTAGCGAATCTTGACATTCTCGAGCGCGAAAACATTCAGTCGAATGCGGCCGACGTCGGCGCGTATATGCAGCAGCAACTGCGCGAAACGTTTTCGCATCATCCGTTGGTTGGCGAGGTTCGTGGCGTCGGCATGCTAGCTGCCATCGAATTCATGGCCGATAAGGAAGAGCGCATCCCATGCGAGCCTTCTGTGAAAGTCGGCCCGCGGGTGGCGGCGGCCCTACTTAAGAGAGGAGTGATCGCCCGGGCGATGCCACACGGTGATATCCTCGGATTCGCACCTCCTCTAATTACGACGATCGAGGAAGTCGACACAATCGTCGAGATCACGCTTGCGGCCGTCGATGAAGTCGCTGACGAAGTGCGGGCCCTTACCGCTCACTAACCCGACAAACGCGCGCATGCAGACGCATCGCGACTTTTGCCGCGAGAGATAGAGCTTAGACGAGCTTGTTTCGCTGTAGCTCTCTGGACACCGGCTCATACCATTCAACGAGTTCTTGAGGGCATCGATTGATGTCCGACAAGATCAACGCGCTGCAACTCAAGGTCAGACTAACCAGATAACGGAGTTGATGCGCGGGCACCGTATTGGCCAATTCTCGAACAGCAAAGGAAAGGACGTTGACCATGGCCCTCTGGCGTGTCGCGCTCAAGGTCTTTGGCTTGCCGGCGTCCAACCTGAGTGAATGAAGGACCTCCAAAGCGGACATTAGGATATTGCTCCTACAACAAAAAAATTGATTGATCGCTTTAATTATGTTCGCTTATGTCAAATTAAGAAATGTTCGTCTGGTCGCTGCTCACGAGTAAGCGGCCGGTGATGGCGTCTTGAATCGACGTACCAGCCTTGGGAGCATCGTGTCCACTTAACGAATGGGTGGACAAGTGAACACTATTAGCCAAGATGCACCCTCGGGGCGCCGCAAGCGGCGGCGATATGCGGCTGCTGCGAGACGCTAATTCAGGCACCGGTGCCGGCGCATGTCATCGATAAGGGCATTCCGACCGCCGGCCTTCTTGCCCATGTGCTCGTCTCGAAACACGGCGATCACCTTCCGCTGTACAGACAAGAACGCATCTTCGCGCGTGCCGGCTTGGCGATTGGCGCGCACCGTGGTGTAGGCGGTAGCACCCGAAAGCGCGAGCGCGCCGATGACGGTAGCGGACGAAATAATCAGAATGCGAGTCCGGAGTGACGAAATCATGGTTTCCGTGAAGGAGGGAAGTGTGTTGCACGAATCGGAACGTCTGCTGCGACACCTCGACACGATCCGAGCCGGACTACGGTTTTGGCACCACCTTTCCGGACTACGGCGAAAAACTGGGCGGAGGCGAACGCCGCTGATACCCGGGTCGTTCGTCAAGAAACGTCGAGTACCGTATGCCACGTTCAAAAGTCGACGGCGGCCCCATTGGGTAGTGATCTGGCGGGCCCATTCGACTCGCGGAAGATGGCCTGCCAGAAAGCTAAAGATCTCTATGATCAGTTAGCAACGGATACGAGCAAGTGTTCAGGGTACGTCAACGGAACCGTTACTGGCTGCAAGAATGATGGGTGACGCTGCCGTAGGGCGTTTCTAACGTTCGTCGTTTTGATGGCCGCGGGACAATGGATCGTGAGCGTAAGCGCGCGGTGAAGTCGTATTGAAGCGAGGACGGAGAGCCGACGAACGAACGTCCGTCGGGAAACACGCAGCAGCTAAGCGGATTGCCGCAGTAGCGCCCGGCGATAGTTCGATCGAAGCAGTAGGTCCGGGACGGGTGTCAGGACTTCGGACATAAACTGCAGTTCGACACAGGACGCGACTCCGTGGCGCGGAGCGGCGCGGTGAAACGCACGGCGCGCAGAATCAAGTTGTGATCGGTCGCCTTCGGCCACTGCGCGGATTGCCTGTCGTTCAACTTCGCTTAGGATTTGCATATCGGGGCTCTTTGCTTGGTGATCACGCATGCATTGTACGTTTCCTCTAGCAAGCGGGTAAGTAAGGGTTGGGAACGAACGGGTAAATTTTCAAGGCGCCCGTTGCCATATATGCGGTAGCAACTCTTCGATACGGCCAGCCGGTTGCGTGGAAAGTCGGTTTAGAACGTCTTTCAGGTAAACATACGGATCGTGGCCGTTCAGCTTGGCCGATTGGATCAGACTCATCACTGCGGCCTGACGCCGGCCCGCACGAGATGAACCCGCGAAGAGCCAGTTTCCCCTGCTAACGGCCAGTTCCTGTTCATTCTGCCCATATCGGGCAAGAAGTTGAAGTCCATTATCGTTGGCATCCGCTGTTTCGTCGTCGCGTCAAGGTTCGAGATGTTGAGCAGCGCGGCGGGGGTCGGGTCGTCCATATCGACGCGGGCGACAGTGAGGTTAGGGTCATTGCCGAATGGATGTTGGATGCTGCCGCTTGCTCCGCTCTGGTTCTCGGCGAGCCGCGCGTCAGCTTAGCGGCCTTGTGCAATCTGCACCAACTTCTTATCAATCGACATTTGCGCGGAAACTCACCGGACGATTCCACCATCGTCCGGGAGAAGCGCAATGCACAAGCCACCAAACGTCGTTCCGGCAGACCCGCAGTTGTTGCAACCGATATCGCGCCAGATGAACATGACGTTCGACTCGGTCGAGCTTCAGGGGATGAGCCCGGTGCAGCGTTCAAACGTCATCAGACACCTCGCGAGCCTGCTAGCGCAGGCCGCCGGCGTCGCGCTAGCAAAGGAGCGTGACGATGAATAACGATGAACGTTTGCCCTCGCTGTTACTGAAGCGTAAGGCCGTGGTTTATGTCCGGCAATCGACCCAGACGCAGGTCCAGATGAACGTCGAGAGCAAGCGCCGACAGTACGACCTTGTACAGGAGGCCAAGCGACGCGGATTTCGTGACATCGAAGTCATCGACGACGACCTGGGGCGCTCGGCGAGCGGCATGGTGGCTCGACCGGGTTTCGAGCGTCTGGTCGCGTTGCTGTGTGCAGGCGAGGTCGGAGCGGTACTGTGCGCGGACGCCTCACGCCTCGCTCGAAACGGGCGCGACTGGCACCATCTTCTCGAGCTTTGCGGTCTTGTCGAGGCGCGCGTAATCGACCTCGACGGTGTGTACGATCCGTGCCGGGCAAACGACCGCTTGCTGCTTGGCATGAAGGGCAGCATCAGTGAGTTTGAGCTCAATGTGCTTCGTACCCGCATGCACGATGCCAAACGCCGGAAGGCACACCGCGGCGAACTTCGTATCAGTGTGCCGATCGGCTATATCTGGCATCGTGAAGTCGGTCTGGGCATTGATCCAAACCTGCAACTGCAGGAAGTTATACGCCTCATATTCGTACGTTTCCGCGAACTCGGTAGCGCAAGACAGGTTTTGTTGTCGCTACGCGCTCAACAGGTCCACTTCCCGCGCCCCTCTGATGGTAGGACGCTGACGCACTTCGACTGGATACCCGTACGCTACCGTAACGTGATCTCGGTGCTCAAGAATCCGTTCTATGCCGGCGCATATGTGTACGGCAAGAGTGGCAAACAGATGGCGATAGTAGATGGGCGTGCGCGCAAGAGCTATAAGCATCCCAAGCCGTTTGAGGAGTGGGATGTCCTGCTCCGGGAGCATCACGAAGGCTACATCGATTGGGCGGAATTCGAACGCAACCAGAAACAGCTCTCGGCCAACGCCTACAGCAAGGCGGGCGACGTAAAATCGAGCCGTGGTGGACGGGCACTGCTCGCTGGCCTGCTTGCTTGCGCGCGCTGTGGGCGCCGCCTGTCGGTGGCCTATACTGGTCGAATCCCGCGGGCCGTCTACCGATGTGACCGCTTTGACATACCGCCGCGATGCATGAGCTTCGGCGGTTCACGCATCGACGCTGCCATCGGAAACGAACTTCTGCGTGTCGTGGAGCCCTTGGCAATCGAAGCAGCCCAGCAGGCCGAGCATATGCAAATGGATACCTTGAACGAGCAGCGGCGGATCGTGGAACTCGAACTGCAGCAAGCCCAGTACGAGGCGACGCTCGCCGAGCGACGCTACGCCGCCTGCGACCCCGATAACCGTCTGATTGCCGCGCAATTGGAGAAGAACTGGGAAGCAGCATTACGTCGGGTACAGGCCTGTCAAACGCGTCTGGAGACGGCAGGGGCGCCGATGGCAGAGGCAGCGCCTCCAGACTTTGTGAAGCTCGCTGAGAATCTCCAGGCAGCCTGGAACGCTCCGGGCGTGACCATGCGCATGCGCCAGCAGCTAGTCCGCGCGCTCATCGTCGATATTGTTGCAGACGTCGACGACGCGGCTCGCGAAGTCATACTGACGATCCACTGGCACGGCGGTCAGCACTCCCAGCTACGAATTCGCAAGCCCCGAACGGGCGAGCATGGATGCAGCACCTCTGACGAGGCGCTCGCGGTCGTTCGCAGCATGGCGAGCCGGTGGTCAGATCAGGACATCGCCGCATCGTTGAACCGGATGGGGTTACGGACAGGCCAGGGTAAGACCTGGACTGCGCACCGTGTCAGTTCCATACGGCGAGTGCGAGACATCCATGCGTACAAGTCGGCTGAGAAGGATGGAGAATGGCTGACGATGTTCGAAGCCGCAAAAACGCTCGGCGTCACCAGTCACGCGATCCGCCGGTTGATCAACGATCGGGTTCTGCCCGCCGAGCAGGTGATGCCCGACGCTCCTTGGCAAATTCGTGCGAGCGATCTGCGCAGCGATGCGGTTACAGCGGCCTTATCGCGCAAACATCGCCCGTGTCGCAATGATGGGGAAGGACAAATCCCAATGTTTATCGAGGTCTCGGAAGGAGGTGCACAATGAACGCCCCATTGCAATCGGCCTTATTTGGTTTTCGCACCAATTATGCCGACTCCCCGATTATGCCGCGTCATGAATCCACGCACACGACGGTTGGGCGGATCTCTGTTCCCGGTCGCTTGGATTGTCGGCATTATCAGAGAGCCTCCAGGAATGCGAGCAACGGGTCTGGAGGTTTGTAGCGTGTCGGCGCGACACCGCTCGCCGCGGCGTGCGCGAGCGCGCGCTCCTTGAGTTGCATGTCGGCGTGCAAGTAGATCTGGGTCGTCTCGGAGGACTCATGACCGAGCCAGAGCGCGATCACGGTTAGGTCGACGCCGTGATGCATCAGGCTCATCGCGGACGTGTGCCGAAGTGTGTGAGGCGTTATGGATTTTTTCTTCAGCGAAGGGCACGAGAGACACGCGATTGCGGCATTGCGCGACACGAGTCGCTGAAGAGCATCGGCACTGAGATGACCACCGCGCGAACTTGGGAAGACTGGATCATTTGGTTCGCCCGGTTGATACAGCAGCCATTGTTTCAGGACGGCAACGACATCCGGTCGCAGCGGAGTGCATCTCATCTTTCTGCCTTTGCCAAGGCAACGGACGTGGGCGCCTGTGCCGAGCATCACGTCCTGACGCCGGAGTGTGGTCAATTCACTGTTGCGCAGACCCGTTTGAACCGCTACAAGAAGCAGCGTTCGGTCGCGGTTGCCGATCCACGTTCGTACGTCAGGCGCCCCTACCAGAGCGGCGGCCTCGCTCTCTGTCAGAAACTCAACAGGGCCGTGCTCGCAGCGTTTAGATGGAATTGCAAGAACGCGCTGACACTGCAGAAACAACGCAGGCTCGCTGACCGCGACGAACCGGAAGAAGGCGTGCACGGCAGCAAGCCGCGTGTTGCGTGTCCGCACCGAATTGCCTCTGCCGTGTTCGAGGTGCTGCAGGAATTCCTCGATCAACGACACGTCGAAGTCCTCGATTCGCAGCTTTGACGGCGTGCGCCCGATGCGTTTCGTGGCAAACACTAGAAGCAGCCGGAACGTGTCACGGTAACTTGCCACCGTATGCGAACTCAGACCTTGTTGCTCGAGCAGGCGCTGGCTAAAAAAACGCTGAACGAGGGATGGGAGACTGGCGGCGCTCACGGCCGTTCTCCTGAACAGTTCTTGTCGAGATAGGCTGCCGCGAGTTCGAGCAACTCAGGAACCGCTTCGATGTACCAGTACGTAAGACCGACGTTGACATGGCCGAGGTAGGTGGCAAGTTTCGGCAATTCCCGACTTACGTCGAGACCGGCACGATACCACTCGACCAGCCGTCCAGTCGCGAAGCTATGCCTGAAGTCCTGAAGGCGTGGGCCGTAACCGTCACGCCCATCCTCTGTCGTCGATCGCAAACCGACAGCGCGCGACATTCTGACGAACATGCTTCGTGCAGTGCCGGCTTTCAGTCGCTTGCCACGCTCACTAACCAGGAACGCCTCGCTCAATCGTAAAGGACAGAGTTGATCGCGTTTCTGGACGTAGTGTTCGAGTGCCACCCGGGTCGACTCTGCTACAGGAACAAAGCGGGATTTGCCGAACTTCGATTCCCGGACGGAGAGTATTCCGCTGACGAGGTCGACGTCGGACCGGTCGAGCCGAAACGCTTCGCCTGGCCTGAGGCCCGTCGCCACAAGAAGCCCTATGAGCGTCGAATAGGTCAGTGCTCGCATGCCGGTTCGGGATCGCAGTTGAGCGGCTCGGGTCATAAGCAGATCAATTTCCTGCTCAGTGTAAATATGCGGGGCATTGCGCCGTCTGCGGGCACTCAGGAGTCCTGCCGGAGGAATCTGGTTTCGAGCGTCAATAGCGTTCATCCATCTGGCGAATCCTCTCACTTGAGAGAGGCGCCGTCCCCAAGTGGCGCGTTCGACAAGTGTGGACGTCATCGCCCAGCGCAGAGCCAGATCGGTAGTAATGAACTCAGCATCTTCATGTTCCAGAAGATCAACGAAATGGCCGAGTGCCAATGCAGGTTCGTAGAATGACGCCCCGAGAGCGCGGCGGACCGCCACGTACCGAGCGAGAGAATCGCGAATCGCAATCATATTGAACCTCCAGACGTGGGCCACGAGCGCGCGACCTCGCGCAGGTCCTCAAACGCGACCTTTGCATAGATCGCGGTACTCTCCGTTGAGCGGTGCCGCAAGACCTCGGCTATCTCTGCCATCGAGGCCCCGTGGCGAATCATCGTCGTCGCGAGGCCGTGACGGAACAGATGTGCGGCGCCCCGGCACGCGGGGCGGAAACCGGCACGTGCGAAGGCCTGACAAACAATCTTGCCAATCGCCGCCGGCCCCGCCAAACCAACCCGAGGTGCCAGTCTGCGAAGGAATACGCGCCGCGACGCACTCGCTCCGCGACCATCGCGGAGATATGTTGCGATTGCTTCTCCGACCTCCGATGGCAGCGGGACGTGTTCGACCATCTGCCCCTTGCCATGAACGACGAGCTCCCCAGACCGCCAGTGAATGTCGTCAAGCTCGATTGCGACGATTTCTCCAGCACGTAGACCGAGCCGCGCCAACAACAGCAGGATTGCGTAGTCACGGCGCCCAGTCGGAGTCGACCGGTCTGCAGATGCAATGAGAGCTTCTTGCTGCTCAGGCGTGAGGAACGTCGGTACAGTTGACTGTCGCCACTTACGAACTGCGGGCACGGACTCACACAGATCTTGTGCCGTATCGCCGCGCAGAAATAGGAAATGGCAAAACGAGCGAAGCGCAACTGCCATCAGCCGCGTGTACTCTGGCGATCGGCCTTTGCTGCGGGCAAGGAGATGATTCCGGATCGTTACTGCGTAAAATGCATCTGGCAATAAACTTCCGTCGCCGGCCGAGTGGCTGTCGAGAAAGTCGCGAATGAACGGACCGTAGACAAGCAGAGAGTTCTTCGCGAGTCCACGACCCTGCCTCAGATAGTCCAGGTATCGGCAATAAATGTGCGCCATCGCGGACTGGCGGCCCAAGGTCGGCGGGCACACAATGGCTTCGGCGCGCAGATAGGCGAGAAACTGCCGTAATGTGCGTCGCGCACGCTGGACACGGTCTCGTGATGTGTCGATCAAGCGCTTCATAAAACGAGCCGTGACAGACTCATCGAGATCAATCAGGTCGATGTTCCTGTTCTTCATCCACCCAGAGAACGCACACAGGACTCTTCGTTTCTTGCGAAGCGATACCTCGGAATAGTGTGCTGCCCGTAGACGATCAAGAAATGCATCGATGTGATGGGCCGGCAGGCCGCCGGAATCGCTGACTATGCGCGTCGCCTTCATTTGATCTCTCCTGGCCAGCGCGATAGCCAGCCTGAGAAATCATACGTTTATGCCGACACAGCAATCATGAAAGGCCATATCCACCGCCACGCACATGCGCGACGCGGCATAACCGGGGAGTCGGCATAATTGGTGTCATGCCGCTAGCGGCATGACACCAATTGTTATCGACGGGAAGCTGGGGATCATCGAGGTATCGGGTAAGCGCTGCCCACCGCCGCAGACTGTAGTCGAGCGCCTTCGCTATGGACGAACCTTCGTTCACGCGTGCACGCTGCAGAACCATCCAGGCGTGCAGTGCTTCAGCGATCGGACGCGCACATCGGTGGCGAAGTTCCAATCGATTTTCGCAGGAGAGATCACGCGCCTCGCGCTCGACATCGTATAGCTGAGCGATGTAGCGCAACGCATCTTCCGCAATCTGGCTCCTGTTGGCGACATGCAAGTCATAGAACTTACGGCGTGCGTGAGCAAGGCAACCAACCTCGGTCACGCCCTGGGCGAACAGCTGCTTGTAGCCCGCGAAGTCATCGCACACCAAGTGGCCGCGCCATGGATCGAGGAAGGCTCGCGCATGTTCACCAGCGCGGCTCTCGGCAAAGTCGTAGACGACCGCCTTCATTGGTTCGAATGCCCCCGGGCAATAAGTCCAGAGGTAAGCGCGTTGTGTCTTCCCCTTTCCCGGACTGAGCATCGAGATCGGTGTCTCATCGGCGTGCAATACGCGATGCTGCAGAATCTTCTCTTTCAGCGCATCGACCAACGGCTGCAGTTGAACACCGCACATGCCAACCCATTGGCCCAGTGTCGATTGGGGAATCGCCAAGCCGGCACGCGCGAAGATGCGTTCTTGTCTGTACAGCGGGAGGTGATCGCCGTGTTTCGAAACAAGCACGTGGGCCAGCAGGCCGGCGGTCGGAATGCCCTTATCGATGACGTGCGCTGGCACCGGCGCTTGGGTCAGGGTCTCGCAGTGGCCGCACACCCATTTGCCACGAACATGACGCTCGACGATGAACACGCCTGGCGTGTAATCGAGCTTCTCGCTGATATCCTCGCCGATGCGCTTGAGCTCACAGCCACAACCGCAGAGGGTCGACTCGGGCTCGTGATGAACATTGACACGCGCAAGATTCGCCGGAAGCGGCGCCCGGCGCGGTTTGTTCGGCGCGTCTTGGGTCTTTGGCTCGGTGGACAGCCTCTCCAACTCGAGTTCGATCGCGGCCAAGTCGGCATCGATGGTTTCATCGAGCAGGCTTTGCTGCTCGTGACCGAGCTTCTCGCTTCGGGCAGCAAACTTCCAGCGCTTGAGTACAGCCATCTCGTGCGTGAGTTGCGCGAGCTTCGCGTCGCTGAATCGTAGTGCTGCTTCCGTGCGATCGACGATGTGTTGTTGCGCCTGAACTGCGGACATCAATTCCAAGGCCAGTGCACGCAGCTCATCTGCGTTCATGCCCTGGAGTTGTGTCGTATCGATCATGACCCATAGTGTGCCAAACCCCGTGCCACAAGGGTATCGGCAGACGCACCGATTGTCGCGGGCCGGCTCACACTACGCGAATCACGCCGTCTTGGCCAATGCGCTGCCACGGCAATCCGAGCACGAGTCCGGCCAGTTGCTCCTGCGTGATCGCTCGACGTGTGTCGGTTCCGGGCTGCGGCCAGACGAACTGTCCCTGGTTTAGTCGCCTCGCTGCTAACCAGATTCCGATTCCGTCGTGGACCAGCACCTTCAAACGGTTAGCTCGGCGGTTCGTGAAGAGATAAGCGTGGTGAGGATACGCAGCGTCGAACACGGCGACTACCCGCGCGAGCACCGTGTCGAACCCTGCACGCATGTCCAGCGGGTCAACCGCGAGCCACGCCTCATCGATGCGGATCATTTCAGCCACTCGCGTAACCACGCTGCGCACTGGGCCGCGTCTGATGTCGGCCAACTGACTGTGATTGATTGTTGGCCGCGCCGCACCTCGACGCGAATTTCCCCTGGACGATCATTTGCGTCGCTCAGTTGAAGGGGAACGAACGCAGCTGGTATGGGCACGGCCACCGACCGCTTCATTGCCACGACGTCACCGCCCGTTGTCGTGGAGCCACTCTCGGCTTTCTCCAACCAACGCCGCAACAAGTTGGCGTTCAGTTTATGCATCAACGCGATCGCGGCAACCGACACGCCGGGTCCTTGGCAGGCAGCCACTACTTCCGCTTTGAATTCAGCTGTGTATCGCCGCCGTTTGCGGCGCCCCGGGGGAGTATTTTGGTCAATAGTGTTCACGTGTCCACCTATTCGTTAAGTGGACACGATGCTCCCAAGGCTGCTACGTCGATTCAAGATGCCATCACCGGGCGCTTACGGATATAAGACTGCAGCCGGTACCTCGTTTTAAGATCACATCGAGATCATCTTGGCAAACCGGGCGGTGTCCATATAAGACCGTGTGGAAAGTCAATTTTCGCCGCTGCGCGCGCGCGATTGCCGATCGGGTCGATCGAGTTTACTACGTCGAGCTTGCGCTAATCGAACATCGCGTGCGCAAGAAAGCCCCTCGGGGCTTTAGCTTCCAGCCAACTTCATCGCCTTCATCGTCCCTGCAACTCCAAGTATGTTGATGACTCGCTTGAGGTTGTAGGCCAACACCTGAAGGCTCATCTCGGTGCTTACTCGCTCGATAGTGCGCGTTAGGAAATGAGTCGCTCCCATCCAGGCCTTGATCGTGCCGAAGGGATGCTCGACGGTCTGTCGTCGGATACGCATCATGTCCGGGGCAAGATCAAGCCGGACCTGCATCTCTTCGAGCAATCCTTCGTGCTCCCAGCGCGTTACCCGGCGTTCCGTGCTTGGGGTGCATTTATCTTTCAATGAGCACTGTTGGCACTGCGAGCTCCAGTAGCGATCTAACTTCAGGCCACGTTCAGTTGTCCTGTAGCGCCATATGAGACGCTCGCCCGCCGGACATCGATACTCGTTCTTTTCAGCGTCGTAGATAAAATCTTCTTTGCCGAAGCGGCCGTCGAACGTTGCGCCCGAGGTCTTCGTCTTGGGAACAAACGCCGTGATGCCGGCCTCGTGGCAGGCGAGTATCTCCTCACTCTTGTAATAGCCTTTGTCCGCAACTGCCGTGAGTTTATCGACACCCATTTCCATACGCGCCAACTTGGCCATCGACGTGAGTTGGTCACGATCAATGCCGTTGTTGGTGACCTCGTGCGCGACAATCAGATGGTGCTTCGCGTCGACCGCTACTTGAACGTTGTAGCCGACGACGCCTGTCCCCCGCGTCTTCATCGAGCGCGCGTCCGGGTCCGTGAGCGACACTTGCTTGTCCGGCGCTGCGTCGAGTTGAACTTCGACTTGCTTGAGGATTTGCATCTGCTCCTTGAGAGCCGCAATCTTGTCTTGCAGCCGTTCTGTCTTTGCCTTCGCGATCGTCGGCTCCTGGCGATCGGCGGTGTCCATTTGCACAAGATAACGGCTGATGCTCGCCTCGATGTCACGCATTCGCCGTTCTAGTTTTGCGCTCGTGAAGTTACGGTCGCGATGGTTCACTGCCTTAAACTTGCTCCCGTCTATCGCAACGAGCGCTTCGGAGAACAGGTCCAGGCGTTGGCATAGCATGACGAACTGACGGCAGACGCTGCGGATCGCTTTGCCGTTGTCTTTGCGGAACCGCGCAATAGTCTTGAAGTCAGGTGTCAAGCGGCCGGTGAGCCACATCAATTCAATGTTGCGCTGGGCCTCGCGCTCCAGGCGACGACTGGATTGAATACGGTTCAGGTAACCGTAGATGTAGATCTTAAGCATCACCTCCGGGTGATATGAAGGCCGGCCCGTAAGTGCTGGCTCGACGCCTTCAAACCCAAGCTTCTGAAGATCAAGCTCATCGACAAAGACATCGACTACACGCACGGGGTTCGTGTCCGTCACGTAGTCATCAAGCGCTTCGGGAAGAAGAAAGCTTTGCGTACGATTGTCGCCTTGAACGAACCGCTTCATCTCGCTCATCTCCGCTATCGGACGAGATATTTTAGCAATTCAAAAAGGTGTTTTGACACACTCTGGGCCGAATCCGGGCGCATCGGCGGTGATGCGCGCAAGGCCCTGGTTTTGCGTGTGGCAAAGCTTGAGCCAAAGCGATCCTTCAGAATTCGCGTTCGCGGTCGTTACTATGCGCGTGGCTACTGAAAACACGTTCAGGCGACCCTGCCACTTCATACAGACGCGCACGGACAGGAAAAGTGAACATTCTCGATCATGAGCCGCATATGTGGTTTCTCGCCGAAGAAAACGGAATCCTTTATTTCGATGCAGCTTGCGAGCATAGCGCAGTGAACTACAGCTTTGCGATTGAAATGTCCCCGAGCGAAGCAGCCAACTACAACCAGCAAGGCCATCTTTATCTGAACCGCCTCGCCGAGGAGTATCCAGATGTCTATGCCCGGCGCTAAAAACACCCAATCAGCTTATAAACCTCGGCAGTTGGCACCCGAATTTTCAGAACGACTAAACACAGTCATCCGACACTGGCAAGAATAAATTGTCGGCGAATCGCAGGCCGCGTTCGAATGACGGTCTGGGCCGACCTCTGCCCGATGCGGTTGGCCGTCCCCGGACCCAGAGCGGACTGACGTCCCGCCCCGAAAAGGTCGCTCAGGAATTTAGGTCCTCAGCAAAGCATATGGAGCACCCGAATCCGGGCCTACGGGTGACGAAGCTAGTGCATATCGACTGTCGGTCCCAACAGCGACCTCCCTCGCCAAAGTCTATTTCGATTCCCTAAAGATCGGCACTGAAGTGCCGTAATTACGGCGTGGAGTGATCGCACAAAGCTAAGTGATTTCTCAAGGTCACCTATCTGACGGTCAAAAATATTAAATTTGGATATGGGTAAATGAAATGAATTGGCGCTTTGCAGTTTACATTTGTACTTTCTCGATCGTGTTGTCCGGCTGCGTCTCGGTACAGCCGCAGACTATCTCGCCGCAGAATGCGTCGTCAATTCGGGGGAAATCCATTGTTGTTGACTCATACGTGGCGCCTTCTTTCACCGCGATGACGCCTGGAAAAGCCATGTTGGGAATAATTGGAGCTGGACTGATGGCGAGCGAAGGCAATCGATTTATCCGTGACAGCCAAATCGCAGATCCTTCGATATCCATCGGCGACGGGCTCGCACAAGGACTCACCAGGGAATACGATCTTATTGTCAAGACGAGCGATGCAAAACCCTTGGATACCGATTCAATCGATGTGATCGTTGCTCGGTACCCAGACAGTGACCTTGTCCTGGATAGCCGAACGCTTAGCTGGGCCTATACCTATTTTCCGGATCACTGGAACACGTATCGCCTGCTTTACAGCGCGAAAATAAGGCTGATCGACACGCATACCAAAACTGTGATCGCGGAAGGGCTGTGTAAAAATGTCCCAGCATATTCCGCCGATCTCCCCACCTACGACAAACTGACCGCGAATAGCGGCGAGTGGGTCAAAGCAAAGCTCAGCGCTTACGCTGAGTCATGTATTGACGAATTCGGCACGACTTCGCTCAATCTCCCGCATGTTGTTCAACAAGCGGGCGGCACAGCGGCGGCTATAACTGCAACCCATTAACTGTTGCTGGAGGCAGATGCCGATACACACGCCATCTGCCAATTCTCCGGCATGTCGCCGACTCATGAATTCAACCCGAATCAGATCGACCGTTCGTGGCCGATCTGCGGCATTAGGCTTCGCTGAACGATAGGTAAAAAAAAGCCCGCACACTTGGCGGGCGTAATCCATATCGAGGGGACATGGAGGAGACGTGATAAGTGTAAACCCTAACTTTTATCTTGCAAAGCGCTTCCCAAGAGATTATCAATAAATCCATCTGGAAGCGCATATCGGTTGCGATGCTCAATTCCCTCCGACATTGCATGCCTGTTAATCATCCGGCCGTCGGTAAGCATGCAGAAGCACAGATCGTCAAACGCTGCTTCTTGCGCGGCAGATTCCCAGGATACGCTCCGGTACTCAAAGACGACACGGGCTCTGGCGGCCATAAGTTCACTCGATTTCAAGAAAGCTGGATTGAACGTCGCAATTGTCAACGCTATCTGGTTTTCGGCATTTGATCTGACAAATATAGACATGCACCGGCAATCACTTAAAAAGCGGCCGTGCGATGTAGTTCAGTCACATTGGAATCTGTCTTTTCCGAGGCTGGCACCGCGTTTGTCGCTAAGGGTGTCGCCGCAGTGTCCAAGACGTGGTCATTAAACGCCGCCGGTGCCGCTTCAATCGTGAGCATTCTCGCAACGCGTTTCAGGGTGCCATTGAGCGTCGCGCCGGGACCTTACCGAATAGTGCCGCTATAGAAGATATCCCCGGACACGTGACCGTTGATTTCGAGCGAGTCTCGCGCGTGGACGTTTCCATCGACGCGTCCATCGATTCGTACATGTTCGCCCTGCGTCGACCCCTTGATCAAGCCACCGTCGCCCACGTGTAAAAGGCCGCGGGTCGAAATCATCCCGCCGTTGCATAGTCCGAAGCAGCTCACGCCGTGGTCGACGATCACGTCGCCTGTAATGGCGCAGCCGGCTGCGATGAGGGTGATGTTGAGTTCGTTTTTCATGACGTTTAGCTCCTAGAACATCTGTACTTCGTTCGACCCGGCTCGAGCGCTCGGACTAGATTTCGCGGGTGCCGCGGTAGGTGCCACGATATTGGTGTCCTCGCTTGGGGCCGCTCGGGGTTTTCCAATGTGGTGGTGTGCCAGATGTGCAGTCTTTTGCGGAACCGACTCGCTTTGCGCCGCCGGCGCGGTCTGTGTCACCGGCGTCGCTTGCGGTGTCACTTGCAGCGCCACGGCGGGCGTCACGCGAACCGCTTGTTGGGGGACCGGTTGGACTAGAACAGTCTCCGCGGGTTTAAGTGCTGACGGCGCGGTATTCGCCGCTACCGGGACCGTAGGCGCCAACTGCGCCGCAGCAACCGCAATACCCGCTCGTGCTTGCTGCGCGCGTGCGCGGTGAATCGGAGAGTTTGCCGCTCGATCAATCTCGCTCGACGTAGTGCTGTCGGATCGGCCGGTACCGGGAATCTGGGTCGTCGCTTCGCGCGTTTTTAACGAGTTACGAAATTGGTCGACAGTCAATCCGAGCGACGGCGTGGATGCAAAATCACTAGCGGTGAGTCGTGGCGCCAGATCAACCGGCTGCGCCGGTGTCGCGGCGATGTCTTTGCTCGACGTGTTTGCGACCCGAGGTGCTTCATCACTGGACTCGCCGGCATGACGTGCGGTCGCGGTTACTGACGGTGGGGCACTTGCAGGGGCTTGGGAGCGCGATGCTTTGTATAGCGAAGCCACGCCCATTCCTGCCATACCAACCAGAGCGGCGGCCGCAATCGCGATGATGCTGGCTCGTACCGCTGGGGCTGCGCTTGTCCACCGCGACCTCGCAGAGGGCTTGGGAGCGTTCGATCCAAATGCCGTTGGTGTGAAGCGACAATAGACCTTGACACAAGACACGTATATAAATCAAACACTTAGCGTAGGTAGCGATCGGACTTCGGAGAAATAGAGTTGGACACAAAGCCGCCTCGCGGCGATCGAGACAGCTACCTTGCGACAAAATACTTTGACACAACCTGCGGCCGGCAGATACTAAATGCCCTAGCTTGCATCGGTCCGTCAAGCGCCGTACATCTGACGCGGCTGGCGGCAATCGACCGAGATGGATGTGAAAACGCACGTAGAACGTGACGTTCAAAAAATTCGACCCTTCAAATCGCGCTACATCGGCTTCGCGACACCTCGGGAGGGGTAAAGCGACCCCTGAAAACCAAGTAGTTTTGCGTTTTCACATGGCCGCTGTGAGGCGGACAACCCCGGCTCAGAATGCCTCTTACCTATGCGGAAGGTCATCCGGCCAGAAAAGGCAATCAAGTTGGTGCGTCAGTGATGATAGATTTCAAGGCTTCGAAATGTCCCCATGTGATTCCCATGATGCTGACAGGACCTGAAGTTGCCTTTGCGCTAGAGAATGCCGAGGCCCGTCATTTGGCGCTGCAAGTCGAAGCTTACCGTGCACTGACGAAGCGTAAGGACGTCCGTACGTTCGAGATTTGCGGAGGTGTGGCAGCGCTGACTGAAAACATCTTCGGGAGAAAGCTAAATCACGTCACAGGACTCGGTATGGGTACGCCGGTTAGCGCGGACGCTGTCGACCAGCTTGAAACGGCTTATAACGAGCGGGCGCTGGATGTCGAGATCGATCTCTGCCCGCATGCAGATGGCACTACGCTCGTCGTGCTAACGGAGCGTGGATACGCGGTCAATGCATTCAGTAACACCTACGTCCGGGTGCTTCTGGATGAGGATCTGACCGCTCGGCCACCTAACGGCATCGAGATCGTGACCGATCGCGCCATCGTCGAGGACGTGTTTGTGTCACATTCGATCGCGGGGTTCGAAATGCAGGCGGTACGTCGATCGCCACTTCTGCTTGAAGCGCTGGCGAAGATAGCCGTTGCGCGAGCCGATACGACGCTGTTTGCAGCAAAGCTGAATGGATATCTCGCGGGCACCGGAGGCATGAGCGTCGTTGCAACTCCCGTGGGAAAGATCGCGCATCTCTATATTGCCAGCACGCATCCTGCCCATCGCGGCCGTGGCATTCAGCTCGCACTGATCCGGTCGAGACTGGCCGCAGCGCAGAAGGCGGGCTGCGCAATGGCGAGCGTTACCGCCCGGCCTAACAACGCTAGCGCTCGTAATGCCGAACGGGCCGGGTTTAGTCTTGCTTATACGAAAGCAACGTTTGTTAAGCGGTACTCCCCGGCTGTACCACGGTGATTCTTTGATAGAGAACGACCGTTGTCTATTGCGCGGTCAGCGCTACATGCCCCCGCTCGTGTTTGTGCCCCCGCTCGAACCCGTGTTCGTGCCTGAACTCGACGTTGTATTCAAATCGATTCTTCCATAGACGCCATCGGCTTCGTCATTCGGCCCCGCCGCGAAAAACAGCGTATTGGACGGCTGATTGCTGAGATCGTTGCCGAACGCAATGCCCCACACACCGTTCTCCTCGATCGGACTACCGTTCGGTCCAGTGAGCGGTCCCATCGACTGGCCGCTCGATGCATTGAACGCGTTGATCGTGCCGTTGCCGAAATTGCCGATCAGTATCGCGCCGCTCATCGAGCCGAAGTTGCCGGGTGCTTGCGCAATGCCCCAGGGCGCGTTTAACGAGCCTCCGGTCGCGAAGCGACGCTTCAGGTTGCCCGCCGTGTCGTACACATTGACCATGCCGAGTCCCGCGCCCGCGACATCGTCGTGCTTGACCGCATCCTGCATCGCGTAAGTGACGAACAGATTCGAGCCGATCGCCTGAATGCCGAACGGCGCGAAGCCGACCGGCATCGCCGGGTCCGTGAAGGCGCCTGGCATCGCGACCTTGGTGAAGTTGGTATCGAAGACGTCGATCTTGTTGTTATGGAAGTCGGTCGCGTAAAGGAAGTTGTTGCCGTTCATTGCGGCGAGCGCGAGACCCTTGTACACGGCGCCGCCCGTGCCGTCGTCGTACATCACGAACGCGTTGGTCGGCCCGACGGCGGGCGCCCAAGCGGTGACAGTTCCGCCTTCGCCCGCGAAGATGAATGCAGCGACGCCGGACTTGCCGTTTTCCGAGACGGTGAAGCTTTGTGTGCCGTTGAAGACGATGCCCGTGGGCGATGCTGAACCGTTCTTGCCGTCGGGTATCGTGACGACCAGCGATTGCGGCAAGCCGTTGCCGTCGTAGAGCGTCGCGACATTGGTGCCGTTGTCCGCGACCCAAACGAAACCTTTCGGATTGAAGGCAACGCCCCATGGGTTTTTCAGATTCGCGTCAATGTGCGCGGCGGGCACCACGCCATCCGACACAAGGGCCGTCACAGTGAACGACGACTGAATGGGTGGGTTTGAATTGTTCGAACTGGAGCTGCCGCCGCATGACACGAGAGTCGCGATAGCCGCGCCGCATGCTACGACGCCGAAGACGTCGAGTAGAGATTTCATGACCACACTCCTTGTTCTGTCCAAAGGCCGTAACGCTCATTGAACGAAGAGGACGCGGGGTTTATTCCTGCGACGGAGGGCTTATTTCGTGTGCGATTTCAATGGTTGAACTGGCTAGATAAAAGCGAATGGTGTGCAACGAAAAACACGCGTGACTATTCCATCCGTTCAGCCAAAAAGTTGTGAACGAGTGTTACGTGCTGCATGCCATCAGCAAATAGCCGCAAGGGCCTTACATGGATCGCTTCGCCGAGGGGACTCGCAATTCCGTCTGCGATGCATGCGGACGGAAAAGTCTCTGCACGGCAGAGACGAAGTATCGATCGTCGGCGGGATTGTTGATGTTGAGATGGTGCCGACACCAGACCCGCCTTTACGGGCAGCTCCGTCCAAGGCATCGGGAGGTTGACGGGTTAAGGGTATCCCAGCGGCCAATGTCCACTGTCTCGTGCGGGACCGACTCTCGAGTGTCCGCCCGAGCCTGTGGGCGAACGGCCGCAGATGGCCCCGGTGCCTGCCTCATGCAATGGGCATACGCAGCTTGTACCTCACCGGGCTGCGATCGGCAGCACCCGACCCTGAGCCGCCCATCGCGCTTCTCCGAAGCAGACCCTCACCGGAGCACGGTATAGCGATAGACGTTGGTTTCTCGTTGCTGAAAACCAAGTTTCTGATAGAGCTGGTTCGCTGCGACCCGTGATGGTCGCGAGGTCAGGTCAATGCTCACTGCCCCTGACTCGGACGCGTGACGGATGGCCGTTTGACAAAGAGCGGCTCCCACTCCGATGCCACGAGCATCGGGCCCAACGATTACATCCTCAATCCACGCACGCATTCCGGTTGGAAGCCGGAAGAACACGAGCGTCAACGTTCCGACGATGGTTTGAATGTCGGATCTGGCGATGAATAGAACGGTCGCGGGCGACTCGACTATCTCGTGAAGGTCTTTGGCAGAAAGCTGCGACGCAGACGATGATAGTTCGGGAAGCAGGCGGTTCATGGCTTCAACGAGGTCGGAAGTAACGTCGGAAACAGAAGTAACGGAAATGGTCATTGTCTGCGTCCGTTTGCGCCACCGAGTTAGGCGACTGGTTCCTGCAACCACAGCATAGACACCGATTCTCGACGATAAATCATCGATACGACAGCTAGGACGAGCGGAAAGCCCGTCAGTCACCATCCGAGCACGCGTGGCTGCACGTTTTTAGATAGTCATCAACCCGCTTCAACAACAACGCGCAGCGTTGTATCGTCCTTTCACTATCATTCAATTCGTGACGTTCGAGGATATCGAATTCCTGAATAGTTGAACCGGCCGGGAACTGCTGCCAGCTTAGATCAATGTGGTACCAGTCGTCGCCAAGACGAAGCCCGTTCCAGAAGTGAACGTCTACTGCCTTTCCGCTCCAAACCTTCCCTTTGATGATTTCGGTTTCGGGGTAGTAGTGCTGCACCACCCGGGACGTTGGATAGCACTGACCCAAAGCAGGATTGTCCACTTGCTCAACCTCTAAATAAGCCGTCCGCTTGTCCCAGGAGGCGGCTAGCGCTTCACGAAGGCAGAGCATGAAATCCGGGTTGCGCGCCATAGTCACGTCCAATCTATCGTATTCGATGGGGTTCGCCGTTCATCGATTCGCGTCGGGCAGAAGTCGACCCTGTATAGCGGTCAACCAACTTTCTCGACAACGGACGCTCACGCAAATTTTGTGTCGCGCCTCGTGAACCAGTCAGCAACGTGTTCGATCGCTCCGTCGAGTTTCCCCATTATCCGGAAGCTCAGTTCGGCGACCTCAGCAGTCGGTGGTTTCAGGTCTGGAACGATGACCACTGCTATGCCGGCGCTAGCGGCCGCGTGCGCGCCGTTATCGCTATCTTCAAAGGCTAGACAAGAATCCACCGGCACACCCAGCCGATGGGCTGCAAGTCTGTAGACCGCCGGATCGGGTTTCCCACGATCGACTTCATCGCCGCCAGCGATCGCCTTAAAAAACTGAAGCACGCTTACACGCCCAAGGCGCGATCTAATCTCATCCACAGGAGATGAGGAAGCGACAGCGCATGGAATGCCTGCTCTCGCTAACTCAGTCAGCAGGGCTCGTGCCCCAGATTTCAGCGGAAATACCGGATGCGCTGATGGCTTGCTCAAGTGCTGCCGGACCCGGGTCAGCGCCTCCCGAAATGTAGCCGCCCCACCGAGCAACTCTGTCAGTATCAGCTCGCATTCCGTCGCCGACCTTCCGACAATCCGAAGATAATCGCTAGCCGACAATGCGATCCCAAGGTCCATTCCCACCGTGATCCACGTGTTCATGATCGCGCGCTCTGAATCGACCAGCAGGCCGTCCATGTCGAAGATCGCCGCTGAGAACATCTGCTTCACTCCCTGAACTCCCGTCGAGAGACCGCACTGTATCAAACGTAGCGTCGCGAAAGCAGTCTCCGGCCGTTTATTGACTCGACATAAAGGGTGCGGCGAGCTACGTATTGATGTCGATCGCCCCGAAATGACCGCGTTGAGACGGATACAGGATTCAGGCTGTGCCGGTTGGAGCTGCAGTTTCAGGCGAGAAGCCGTGTTTTTCAAATAGTTGCTCTGATGCGTCGTTCCCAACGGTAATCATTGTGCAGCATTCCAGGTAACCGAGCTCCACGAGCGACAACAATGCTGCGTCCACCAACGCTCCGCCGTCACCCGATCGTTTGTGCGAAGGTGTAGTCGCTACCACGGCAATGACTGGACAACCATACGGTTTGTAGTCGCAAACAAGGCATGCGGATCGAAGACCGTCAGTTTCTTCAATCGCCCACGATGCTGCTGGAATCCATTCCCCGTACCGACCGGCGACAATTGCCATCGCCTTTGATTCGTATTGGGCCACGGCCTGACCAGCATCATCGATCGTTCCGAGGAACGCGCCAAAAAAGAGCGTGCCTAGCGCGGGTATGTCTTCCCGCGTTACGTTGCGAAGATTGGCAGGTCTCGCGCCCGCGCCAAAATTGGCCAGCAACGTCCGCTTCCAGAGTCGGGCGTTACGCTCGTGCGTCGTGTCCGTCATCGCGTGTTCTTCTCATCAACATGAAAGCCTCATTGTTCGCGAAATGAAGATCGATTTTCGACTATATAGGCCGCATGGTCGAGTGTCTCTTCCTCTGGCCGAACCAGACCGAATGCTGAAGTTGACGCGGGTGGCCGCCCGACCGCCTAGTCGAAACAGGCAATACGTCAGCCGGTGGAACGAGTCATGAAGTGCCGCTCTTCGGAGGAGTGAGTTACCACGAAGCCATGCCATTCGTAGAAACGCCGAGCGGGACTCACGCGAAGAACGCGCAGGTGAATGGGCTTTCCTGAAGCGCGTGCGTGCTCAATAACCTGCCGCATCAGGAACGCGCCGATGCCGCGATTTTGATGGCTCGGCAAAATATAGAGGGTCTTCAACGTTAGAACGGCGGGTTCATCGACCAATGCGAGACAGCCGATATCGTCGCCATCGCACTGAACGATCTGATGGATGCTGGCCTGGAAATCGTTTGGCACGTCCGCCAGCCATTTGCCCCAAGTCAGTTCGACATAGTCACGCATGCAGGCTTCCGTAACAGCGGCAACGAACTCCCAGTCCTGCCCGGTGGCCGGGCGCAATGTAACGTTCGACATGTATCACCATCCCCTGCAGCATTGTCATCTTGCGAGAATTGTCGACGATGTAACTACCGAAGTCGAGTGACCGAACTTGCCGAAGTCAGGCGTTGCAATAACGCTCTAAATTTTCTTCGAGAGCCGCTGACCATCACGCGTAAAACCTTCCTTCTCATAGAAGCGATGGGCGTCGATTCGAACATCACCGCTGGTCACTTCGGCTTTGACGCAGCCGACACTATGAAACCAGCGCTCAGTAGCTTGGATCAACATCTGGCCTATACCGCGGCCGCGATGTTCTTCATCGACGATGAGACTAGTAATGCGTCCAAGCGACCCATGCATATGGAACAACGGAAGCGCGTGTAGGCTGACGCAGCCTATTGCAATATTGTCTTCGCAAGCTACGAACGCGGCATCTGAAGCACTGTCGACCAAAGCGGATAGCTTTTCACGAATTATTTCGGGTGTCACGCCGTAGCCTAGCTGATGCATTAGTGCGGCGATGGAGACACTGTCTTTGGGTTCAGCCGCTCGAATTGTCACCGTCACAGGTGCTCCTCTGCTGGGTTGATTGAAGACGCGTATTGTCGTCGATTTGACTCTATCGGCTGAATGGCCCTTGATGGCCGAAGCCGGAAATACTACGGTGAAAAGTTTATCTTTTTTGATCTAATTTTCAGGGTCGCGTTTCGGGCACAACGCTTCGATCATGTTTTCCGTCAGGCTGTCTGAAAACGGTGTGGCGAAAGTGGAATGACCGTAAGCGCGCGATTTCGCACACCTAGCTTGCGTTGTTAAGAAGGCTCACGATTGCGTCCGCAACCCAACTTTGCGGACGCAATCCATGACAGAAGATGACCTCAGCTTTTTACCCTTACGCGTGACGCGTGTTGGTGTCGGCGGCAAGCGAAGCTTCGATCCAACGGACAAGCGACGACTCGTCGAAGCCTGTCTGCGGCCAGGCGCTTCGCTATCGGGCCTCGCCCTGAAGGCGGGCGTTAATGCCAATCAGTTGCATAAATGGGTTCGCGCGCGTGAACAGCCGCAGTCCCTAATCTCCCACGACGGACCGGTCGCAGCGTCAGCTTTTATTCCTGTGGTCGCAATCGACGAGCCGACAGCAGTCATGGCATCCAAACCGGCGTCGCACCGTGCCACCAGAGCAGAACCATCCTGCGTTTCGCCACGCTCGACACGACTGGCACGGCTGTCTGCCCACCTGCCCAACGGCGTGAAGCTCGAGCTCGAATGTTCAGCAGACGACGTAGCAATCGTCAATGCGATGGTTGCCGCATTGGGAGCGCGTTGATGTTCCGCTTCGAAGCGGACCTGACGGTCTTTCTGCATCGCGAACCGATCGATTTCCGGGCCGGCATCAATAGTCTCGTGACGCTTGTCGAGCAGTCCATGCAGCTCGATCCGTTTGCACGCGCCGTGTTCGCCTTCCACAACCGCAAACGCAACCGGGTCAAACTGCTGTTCTACGATCGCAACGGTTTCTGGATGATGTTGAGGCGCCTCGAAGAAGACCACTTCGTCTGGCCGCGACGGCAGCAGACCGTAGTCAAGTTGACGAGCGAGCAGTTGCACTGGCTCCTGGATGGCATCGACATCGATGCTGTGCGCCGCCACCCGGTACGCTCGTACCATCACGCCAGTTGAGCGTTGCGCGTCACCTGTGAGCATCGGCCGGCCTGTTACAAATTCCCGTAAACCCATTGCGCGCGACACTTCGTTATCGTGGAGGCATGAACGAAGACGACTTCTCCCAATTGCCGCCGGCCGCCCAGGCCTATATCCGTGAACTTGAGACACGCAACCGGCAATTGGGCGAACGGATCACTCAGCTCGAAGAGCAGTTTCGCCTCGCGCAAAGCAAGCGCTTCGCCCCAAGCAGCGAGAAGCTCAAGGATCGCGTCTTCGACGAGGCCGAACAGATCGCCGGCACCGAGCCCGACGACATGGACGCCGGCGCCACTGACGACGCGTTCGTGCTCCCCAACACGGGTCTGCCGGATCCGGCGCCACCCACGAGAAGCAAACCAGGACGTAAGCCTTTACCGGCGCACTTGCCACGCCAACGCATCGAATACGATCTGCCCGAGAGCGCGAAGGTATGTCCGTGCTGCGCACACGCGCTGCACCGCATGGGTGAAGAGCTCAGCGAACAGTTGCACATCGAAGTAAAGGCGTCGGTGCTTCAGCACGTGCGCTTCAAGTACGCATGCCGCCACTGCGAGCGCCACGCCGAGCGCACGCCGGTGATCACCGCACCGATGCCGGCCCAGCCGCTGCCGGGCAGCAATGCCAGTGCGGCGATGATCGCCACGGTCACCGCGGGCAAATACGTTGACGGAACACCGTTGTACCGGATGGCCCATGCGCTGGCGCGCGCGGACATCGAAGTCGGACGCGCTACGCTGGCGAACTGGATCATCCGGCCTGCTGAGTTGCATTACAGCCGTCTGTACGAGGCGCTGCGCAAGACACTGCTGTCGCAACAGCTGATTCACGGCGACGAGACCACGGTACAGGTGCTCAAGGAGCCGGGCAAAGCCGCTCAGAGCACCTCGTATATGTGGGTGTACCGTAGCGCTGAAGACTGCTGCGAACCCGTCGTGCTGTTCGACTACCAGCCGGGGCGCGCTCAGCAATATCCCCAGGCGTTCCTCGCGGGCTACAAGGGCCTGCTGATGACCGATGGATACGCCGCCTGGCGCACGCTCGAAGGTCCGACCCACTTCGGCTGCCTCGCCCACTCGCGACGTACCTTTGTTGATGCCTTCAAGGGCATGAAGAAACCAAGCGGGCGTGCCGCACATGCACTGGAATACTTCAAGGCGCTCTACCAGGTCGAAACACTCGCAAAGGGCGATCTGCCTGAAAGCGAGACGCGCGTCGACTACACCTTCCGGCTGCGCCAGCAACACAGCGTGCCGCTGCTGGAGTCCTTCAGGAAATGGCTTGACGAACTGGCACCGCAGATCCTTCCTGAGAGCCTGCTGGGCAAAGCGATCTCCTATACACGCAATCAGTGGACGTACCTGAGCCGCTACGTGAACGACGGACGCGCCCCAATCGATAACAACGTCATCGATCGACATCCGGCCATTCTGCACGGGCAGATCCTCGTGGATGTTCAGTGACACGGTTGCCGGTGCGAAGGCCAGTGCCATGATCTACAGCTTGATGCTCACGTGCCGAGCGTGCAACGTCGAACCTTATGCATACCTTGTACGGGTACTTAGCGAATTGCCGCAACGAGCATTAGACGCTGATGTTAGCGACCTGCTGCCGTTTAACTTCTCAAAGCCTACGACTTGACCGCGTAACAACGCTTGGCCCAACCACCGTATTGACGCGACCGTTGCTACGCGGCCATATTGGCCCCGTGTGTGGGAGATCGAGCGCTTACGGATTTCCTTCGGTAGTACTCGCCGTCGGATCCTCGCCGTCGGTAGCGCGCTGGACGCGCAGATCGAGCGCGATATCGCGTCTGGACCAAAGGCGGGCAGCAGAGAGCAGGTTCGCGAATCGACCACCGTCGGCTGCGTGAGCGTCGACTCAGCGTGGCTGAGCTTTAGCAGCAGCCCCAAGAGCCGCAAGGCGGAGCGCGACCTTGCGGAGCTGAAATCGCCTTGGGCGCAGAAGCTGACGCGAGATCGACATGTCAGCATCGTTGCGGGCCGTGCAACTCTTGCTGATCACACTTCCCGTCTCTACGCGTATGTGCATAAGCTGGTGCCATCGGCGGCCGCGCGGTTGGACCAATTTCTGTATGCAAGCGACGTGGCTCCAGACGAGCGGGTCACCGTGATCAGCGATGACGCTGGCGAATTCGGCAAGGCTGTGGACGGCAGCCAGCTCGCCAGGGGAAGGATCCTGGACTGGTTTCACATCGCGATGAAGTTCAAGGCTGCCAAGAACTCGGTGTTAGGAAGCCAGACGGTGGAGCCCCACGAGCGAATCGCTGTAGAGACAGAGATCGATCACGCCAAGTGGCTGGTTTGGCATGGAAAGGGCCGACAATCGGTGTTCCGCATCAAGGCATTGGATGCCACGCTGTTGGCGAAGGAAGGCTATGAGCACTCGACGTTGTACTGGAACCTGCGCCGCCTGTACTTCTACATCGAGAACAACGCCGGTACGCTTGTGAACTATGGCATGCGCTATCACAAGGGGCTGCCGATCAGCAGCAGCATTGCCGAGTCCGCGGTGAACCTGGTGGTCAGCCATCGCATGGCGAAGAAGCAACAAATGCGATGGACGGACGAGGGAGCGCACTGTCTGGCACAGGTCAGAGTTGCTGTTCTCAACGAAGAATTCTCGGTTAAGAAACTTGCCGTGTTGACCAAGACTTCTGCAGCTGCGAACTCGCCGAATGCGCGCCGAGCGGCGTGATTTGACCTCCCACAGTTTGGTTCACTCTCCATCAATTTTTCACGCTTCCGATCGGGTGAACTGTTGTACTGGGGCGGGTAACAGATCCCCCGCCTCCGAGGCCAAGACCGAACGTAAAACCGCCTTCATAGCTAGATGGATTCCAGGACGCCTTGGTCGGGTCTTGATACACATCGAAACCTCCATACGGCCCTAATCCAGCTCCAAAACTTGCCGTATTGAACGGGCCTCCTAGATCCATAATCGTACCTGCACCGGGATACGACCCCGCGCTAACGCCAATTGAACCAGATCCTCCAAACCCTACGCCAGGTATGTTTTTTTGATTGAACGCCGTGTACCACCCTAAGTTTCCGTTGCCGTCTGCTGCGACACCCACCCCGCCTGCGTAGGTAAGGCCGCCCAAAGTCACGCTACCGGACAACCCTATGTGCGCAGCCCAATTGTTCAGCGTCTCATTCTGCGCCGAAGTCACTGCGCCCTGAACATTGAGTCCGAGCACTCCCGCGACGCTACCGCTCACCAGCGTTTCGATCGCCGTCAAGGCAGCAGGCGTGATATTGCCTTTCGCGTCGATGATCGGATTCAGCCCTGCGGACAGCGCCCCGCCAATGGCACCATCTACAGCACCCGACACGTCCTCTGTTGGCGGCACCTCGCAAACCGAGACGCCATCGGGCTTGGCGAGCGCACATGCCCCGACGCGGTCTTGCTATCCGAATTTTTTGCCCCGACGCGCTTTTTCAGCTCGCACGCACAACGACCGCGAATTGCGCAAACCGGATGACCGCGTCGCGATGCTCTCGCACGCCATCCTGCGGCGGCGGTTGAGTAAAAATTTCATTGGTGAGTCTTCAAGGCCTATTTTTTCAGGCGCTCACTTCGTGGCTCACGCCATTTTTGATATCTGAATTCCAGATAGGATGTCGCCACTAGCATCCACCATCCAAATCTTGTCACAATATCTCGACTACGTCTAAACGCCAGAACTGCCGCCGTCCTTTTCGCCCATAGATTCCCGCGACAAGCAGCCTGTTTAAAAAAATCTTGCGCGATATCGTAATTTCGCTCGACCCCTAACCCTTTGGCGTAAAGGTCTCCAAGTCTGAGGATGGAGGGCGCGTAATCGCGATCCCTGCCAATTGAAAATACTTCGCGAGCTTCCTCGTAATTTTTTCTACGCAAATAAAAATAGCCAACTGGAAGCGTCGCGACAGCAGATCCCGCCTCAATAGCCTTGTGATACCAGAATTCTGCCTGCGCAAAATCGGGCCCACCATCACTATCAGATCTGTATTCATACCGACTTCCCAAGTTCACCATACTCAGTATTGATCCTTGGTCGATTAGTAATCTATATGCTGCCTCAGCCTCCGAAAAACTCAAGATCGAAGCAGCATGCGCCAAAGCTGATGCGTCGGGCTCCTTGTTCCACTCCTGCCACTCCAAGGAAATCTTAGTTTTCTTCATGGTGATCATTTTTTAGGAGGCCCCTGCGTAAATGGGTCCAGCACAACAGGAGCTATGACATTTTCCTTCAATTCTTCCTGCAGTGTGTCCGCAGGCAACGTGAGTCCATATGAAACATCGTCAACAACGTTGCCAGGAGCAAGCGGTGTCAAGAAACCGAGCGCGACAAGTATGTGCTTGAGGTCATTATTTTCAACCTGGTTTTCTGCCGCTGTCGCCGCACCGGTCACATTTTGACCCAGCGCACCCGCGATGCCGCCACCAGCCAGCATCGCAATCGCCGTCACAAGTGCCGCCTGCTCCGGCGTCGGCGGCGCACCGGTCGGATCGATCTGGCTGATGATGTACGGCGAGATGACCGCGCTCGTAGCCCCGCCAATGGCACCACCCGCGCATCCTGAGCCGAGTGCTGCTGAACTGGCGCACCCCAGAACCGCATGACTGGCAATGCTAGCTATAAGATTCGGGTCGCTGCCCGTCGAGCCGAACTCACCGCCGATCGCAAATGCGCCAGCCGCCGCGGCACCTCCAACTAAATCGCTCTTGAAACTATTGAGGAAGCTCCCCCCTTCGATTGCGGTCTGCACTCCAGCGGAAATGGCAGACGTGCCGGCAATAGCGAGTGCTTGCTCCGGCAGATTCGATGCCGCCACCGACCCCGCCGTTGTGACGGTGCCACCAAGTTTGCTTGCCGCCGTGTTGATCCCGGCGAGCGACCCGAGGCTGTTAGACGAGACCTGATCTCCGAGGCCCGACACGCCGAAACCCGACGAACTATCATACGTGATGCCGTTCGTCAGTCCCGCCGTGATCGCCGCAACCGCACCCGCCTCCGCAATCTGGCCAACATTCAACCCATTGCCACTGAAGGCTTGACTCGAAGCACTCCCCATCATCGCGCTGATAGCGGCGATCTCGATCGCTTGAGCAACCGTCATCTGCCCCACTATCACCCCTAACGCGGGCGCCGCAGCCCCCGCTGTCACAATCGACACTGCCACCGCAATCGCCATCACAACCACAGGCGGCACGCCTCCGCCCTCAGCCGTGAAGCTCGTGTGCAGGTTGTCCTGCACCGTACTCTGTGTAAAGTTGTTGCCCAAGCTTTGCTGCAACTGCGCCAGTACCTGCTGCGTGCCCGCCTGATCGACTGTCCCGTCTGCATTGAGCTTCTGCAATGCACCGCCGACCTGGTTCAGCGTCTGGACATTCAGGTCCATATTCGCCGCGCTCATGAACCCGCCCGGCTGAACCACCGTACCCGTCGTGTCCGAGTAACCGGCACCGGCGATGTACTGCCAGATATTCCCCACGTTGACTTGATTAGCCTGGTTCGTCAGGGTGTTGGTGTTCACCGTCAAGGTGCCCGAAGCGCTGATCGTCCCCGTGTTCAGGATGCTGCCCTGGCCGCCCTGATTGAAGTTCAGCGTCACGTCCTGACCGACGATATTGCCGCCCACCGACATCGCACTCGTGTTCTGCGGCAGATACACCTGCGGCATGAGCGCGGTGATCATCGGACACGTCGCATTGCCTACCGTCTGGCACGACGGGTCCGGCACGGTCTGCTCGACATACCAAAGCATCGGCTCGTCGAGCGCGTTGATCTGCGTCTGCGTCAACGCATCACCAAGCTGAAGATTGTTCGTCTCCGCGTATTGCAGTGCGTTCTGGTACAGGATTTTCTTCTCCTGCTCCGTCACCGACAGATCGTTCTTACTGTCGTAAGTCAGCCCACTTATGAAACTCGCCTGCCCCGTCTGTTGCAACGCCGCCTGTTGCAACAGCACGTCCTCTTCCTGCGGGTTGTAGTAAAACAGCGTCGAACTCGGCTGCAGGCTCGGCGGAAGGTTGTTCAGCAGATCCTGCGGGCTGAAGGCTCCAATCGCCGAACTACCGAGCGAATTGTCGACATACGAGGCCTTGCCAGCCACCGCCGTAGGCAGCGCAGCGCCGATCGAACGTGGCGTCGAAAGATTCAACCCTGGCAAGTCGACCGGGCTAAGCGAAATCACCTGTGATGGCGCATTCACTTTCGGTGTGTACGTGTTCGCAGTCGTGATCCCGTTGATTAGCTTCTGCCCGGTCAGCGTGACTGAGGTGCCGATCACGTTACCGACGTTCTGGATCTGTCCGCCGGATGTGATCGACAAATTCGGCGCCTGGATCGTGGCGGCGATGTTGCCGACCGGCGTCGGCGGGTTGATCGTGCCGCCCGTACCGGTGTATGCGCTGCCGTAAAGCGCTGTACATTCGGCGACTGAGCCGCACGCCCACACATCGTTGCGTTTGTCGCTGCTGAACAAACCCGTTTCCTGTACCCAATGCGAGTGCCAGTACGCATTCAGCGTCTGCGCTTCATTGATGACAGGACCCGCCACCGAAATTGTTGCTGTGTTACCTGCGGAGATCAAGCTACCGATGTTGGTCAGGCTACCCGCGCTGATGCTCAGGTTGTTGCCCGCACTGATCACCGATGAGCTGCCGGACTGCTGGTCGACGTAACCCTCGCAGTAGCTTTCCTTATAACCGCCCGCAGTCATGCAGCCCGAATATTGCTCGTTCGAACCATAATTTTCGTGGACTGGCACGGGCGGGGGTAACGTGTTGGTAATGCCGCCCGACACGTTCAAGGTAATGTCGTGGCCCGCAATGATGTTGCCCGACGTATTGTTGAGCGTCCCCGCGGGCGTAGTTGAACTCGCGGTCGAGCCAACTCCGCCCACCACGAGGTCGTGCCCGGCGATCAGGTTGCCAAACGTGTTGTTGATCTGGCCGGCCGCGATGACGAGGTTGTTGCCTGCGTAGATCGTCGCGTCGTTCTGGTTGTAACTGAAGGTGGTGGTCGTTGGGTTACCACCGCGTGTCTGACCTCCCGTATTGCATTCGAGGCTAGGCACGCCCGAGGCACAGCCCGTTTGTGTCGAAGAATTTTGCTGGTTGCCGCCTTGGTTTGTTACCGACGCGCCGGAGATGTTAACGTTGTTGCCGGCGTAAAGCATGCCTGCGTTGACGAGTGCACCGCCCGTGATGTTCATGTCGTGACCGGCCGCGATCATGCCAGTCGGTGATGACCAGGTCGAACTCAGCGGTGCGGAAGGCGCGCTCGAATTCGCGTTGATCGCAATGGTCGTCGGGGCGACATAACGGTCATTGTTCGGGTTCACGGTCGAACCCAGGGCAATGGTTCCGAGTGCTCCTAACGCACTAAGGAACGCCGCGTACTGAGCAGCGTTCACGCTCTCAACGCCTGCCGTTTGCACGGTCGGAGAAACCCCGCCGTTACTGAGCGAGCCGATATTGAGCGAGATGTCGCCCGATGCGGCGATCTGACCGCCCCGGTTCGACAGGCTTCCGGCAGTGAGCTGGATCGAATTCCCGGCCGAAATTACCCCCGAGGTTCCGGGCGTCTGCGTCGTCACGGTCTCCGAAATGGACGGAAGCGTGAACGTCTGTTGAGCGACCTGCGTTACACCGCCATTTTGCATCGCCGCCTGCGAACTTGATCCATCGACGTACCAATTGCCGTCGCTCATCTGGTCCAGCGTGACTGTGCCGCCTGCCGCTTGGCCCGATGTGAGCAGCGCGCTGACGTCCGCGGGACCGGTCGAGTAGACAGCGTGAGCATGATCCAGACTCCCCGCCAGGGTGCTCGACGTAAGAGTGCCGATCGATCCCGACAACAGAAACGACGGATCACTCACCGTCTGCGTGGCCGTCTGCTGACCGGTCGGCGCCGTCTGATCGTTGACCACGGCCGCAGCATTAATGCTGATGTTATTCCCCGCGAAAATCGATCCGCCTGTGTTCTGCAACGTGCCGCCAAGGCTGAAATTGATGTCGCCCTTCGACTGGGTCGTCGCACCGGTGTTGTCATAGCTGCCACCGTTGACAGACAGAGTGGTACCCGCTTCCACCGTCCCGCGATTGGTCGTATCACCATTGATCGTCAGGCCGTTGTCCGCGTGCAAGAGCGCGCCGGCAGCGTTGCTCACGGTGCCGTTGAGCGTCACATCGGAGCCGATCAACTGACCGCTGTTGTTGAATACACCTTGCGTCGAGATCGTAAGCGGCGATGACCCGGTGATCGTTCCCGTATTGGTCACGCCACTTATGCCATAGAGGCTCACGCCCTGCCCGCCATAGTTCCATGTGCCGGAAACGCTGATAGCAGCCGCCGTGATCGACAACTGCCCGCCCTGGCTGATCGTGCCCTGCTGCAGCGGATCGAACGACACGCTACCCGCGTTGATCGCCAGGTTGCGCTGCGCGAGCATCTGCCCGCTTGAATTGGCCAGCGAACCGTCGCCACCGTTGATCGTGAGCGACAAGTCGCCAGTTGTCGGGCCGCCCGCCACGTTCGGATTACCCGCGAAAATCAGGCCGTTCTGGTTGTTGAGCGCCCCCGTATTGATGGCGAGCGAGTTAAGTCCCATCAGCGAGCCGCCTGCATTCGACAGCGTGCCGCCAACCGTCACGTTCGTAGCAGAGCCGTTGACCAGGCCCGCGGTGGTCAGGTTGGATGCATTGAGCGTGGTCGTCGATGTCGACGCGAGCGATCCGCCGCCCGCATTCGTCAGGTTCGTCGCCGACACGAACAGTGCACCGCCCGACAACACCTGGCTCGCGTTATAAAAACCGTTTTGCGAAACCAGCGATGCATTACCGACCACCGCCACTTGCGAACCTGCCAGCGTCAGTTGGTTGGACGCGTTCGCGGTCAGCGAACCGCCTGCGATCAGGTTGCCCAGTGTGACGTTGGTGCCCGAGAACTGCTCGTTTTGTGACGCGATGATGGTCGCGCCGCTGGCATCGAGGGTACCGGTGGCCGAGACGTTCACGCTCTTCGAACCACTGATCGTTCCGGTCAAACCGACGTTCGCACCCGACAGGCCGACTTGCCCGACGACTGTCGTGTTGCCGTTCATGCTGAGCGTTTGTCCTGCATGCAGGTTCGCATCGCCATTAGCCGACACGCTGCCGACTGTCACGTTGCCGTTCACACCGTTGATGCTGACCGAACCCGCGGATGAAACCCCAGCGCCTGCGTAGACGCTGTTGCCGGCCACCGCCGTGAGATTTCCGCCGCTGATCGCAGCGCCGTTGAAAGTCACGTTCCCAGAATTGGACGTGACGCCCACGTCACCGACCGCCGTCGTCGCTCCAAGCGAAATGTCGCCGTTCGCATTCGCGTGAAACTGGCCTGCGGTCTGCACTGCGCCGGTCGAAATGCCGGCCCCCGCGCTCACGCCGATATCGCTCTCGAACGTAATCGCGCCGACGCTGACCTGCCCCGCCGCCCCAATGCTCGCGAATCCGAGACCGAGCAACGGTCCGCTCGCGCTGATATTGCCTTGCGCATTGAGCGTGGTGTTGCCGTTCACCAAGGCGCTGTTCACGCCGATCGAGCCGCCTGCAGTCGCGCTGAGATTGCCGCCGCTCGTGATCGCTCCCGCGACATTCAGATTCCCGGTCGAGGCCGACAGCGCTGTGCTCCCGTTCGAGCTGATTGACGACCCGGCGTTAAGGTTGCGTCCGGACGCAACGGTCAGTGCGCCCGAGCTTGTTACTGCACCCTTAAGGTTCGCGTCACGCGCGGCCGTGACGCTCGTAGCCGCACCGGAGATCGTCGCGCCATTGACGGTTACATCACCGGGAGCGCTCTGGCCTTTCGCTTGCAGCGCAAGCGTCGTCCCGGCTTGCGCTGAGCCGACAGTAAGCCCGTCGCCGGCCGTGGCGTTCAACGCGCCGTTAGTGGCCACGGCACCCGCGACGTTGATCGACCCACCTGCACCGATGGTCGCTTGTTGGCCGGATGCGATCGAGCTTGCGGTGAGATTCCGCCCTGCGTTGATGCTACCGATGTTTTGTGCGCCGACCGCCCCGAGCACCATGTTGCCGCCCGAGGTGAGCGTCGCATTGCCGCCCGCGGTCGCACTTGCGAGCGACATCGCCTGGCCGCCCGAGACGATCAGATTGCCCTGGGTGGTGAGGTTGGCTGCGCTTACGTTACCCGTCTGCGCGGAGAGCGTCAGATCACCGGTCGAGTTGATGTCGCTGACCGCTGCGGTGCGTATCGCCTGGACGGTCGTGGCGCCGCCGCTGTTCAATGCCCCGGCTGCGTTCACATCGCGAGCGCCGTTCAGCGCGATCGCGCCGAGCGCCGTGCCGCTGCCGAGAAGGGAGACGTCACCGCCGCCGCTTTGCCCGTGTGCGGTCACATTCAGCGCACCCGTGATAGCTTGCGCTGAGCCAAGTTGCGCGTTGTTTGCGCCAGTGACATCGATGCTCGCGCCCTGCAAGGCCCCGCTCAATACCACGTTCTGGCCCGCGCTAATGTTCGCGGCCTGCGCGAACGCCATCGTTCCGGCGCCGCTCACGTTACCTGCCGCGGACAGTGTCCCGTTCTGTTGCCCCGCCAGCGTGCCTGCGACCGAGATATCCCCTCCGGCCTGGAGGTTCATCTCGTTCACGGCCGAGGCCTGGCCGCCGATCGTCGTGTCCAGTCCCGACGTGATCGCCAATGCGCCGTTCGTGACAGCACTTCCGGCGATGGACGCATTACCCGTCTGAGCCGTGACGCTCAAGTCCCCGACCGACTGCACGGATCCGCCGATGGTCGCGTTGCGTTGTCCGCCGAGCGTGACCGTCTGCCCGCCCGTCAACGCACCCGATACGGACACGTCCCGCGCGGCGTTGATCGTGACTACCCCCGGCGCACTCGCCGTGCCGGTAATCGATGCGTCGCCGCTGCCCGCCAGACCGTTGGCGTTCATCGTCAACGTGGTGGCGGATGCAATGTTGTTCAGAGTCGCATCGTTGCCGCCGGTCGCATTGACTGTGTTCGCCTGGAGCGACCCGGTGAGCTCGAGGTTACGCCCTGCGGTGAGTAACGCGTCTTGCGCGAAGGCTTGCGTGCCGCCGCCCAGCACATCGCGTATGGCCGTGATCGTGGCGCCCGCTTCACCGACCGTCACGCCGTTCAGCGTTACGTCGCGCTCAGCATTCAGCGTCAATGCGCCAACGGCGCTCGTGCTTGCGCCGAGGATCAAATCCTGACCGGTGCTCGCGTTCAACGCCGCACCACTGTTGATACCGCCCGTCGCGTCAAGATTTCCTTGCGCCGCGAGCGTCATGGCGCCAGTCGATTGCATCGCCCCCGCTACGCCGATGTTGCCCTGCGCCGTCATGTTGAGCGTCGTGCCGCTTGCAAGCGTCCCGCCAACATTCGCGTCGCCGGCCGACGTGATCGTCGTTGCGCCGTTGGACGTAGCGCTTCCGCCTATCGATACGTTGCCCGTCTGCGTGCTGATGTTGAGGTCCGTGCCGGCGCCCACTTTGCCCGCAACCGCAGCATCCTGAGCCGCCGATAACGTGGTCGCACCGTTCGACAATGTGCTGCCACTAACCGACACATCTCCGGTCTGAGCCGTGACGCTCAAGTCGCCTACCGACTGCACCGCGCCGCCGATTGTCGCGTTGCGACCGGCGCTCAGTGTTACGTTCGGGCCGCCCGTCAGCGAACCGCTCACCGACACGTCGCGCGCAGCAGTCACGTTCACGGCGCCCGGCGCGGCGGCCGTACCAGTGATGCCTGCATCGCCTCCGCCCGCCTGACCGTTCGCCGCAACGCTCAAGGTACTTCCCGAGGTCACTGTGTTGAGCGACGCGTCGTTGCCCGCAATGGCCGCAACCTGATTCGCCTGCATCGAACCTGTCAGACCGATATTTCGTCCTGCTGATAATCTCAAGTCTTGCACTACGGCCTGGGTGCCACTGCCGAGCAGATCACGCGAGGCTGAGAGCGTCGCGCCCGCCTCGCTGACGATTGCGCCGTTCAGCACTGCGTCGCGGCCTGCGTCAAGTGTCATGGAGCCGACCGAACTGGTGGCGCCTCCCGCGTTCAGATCGAGACCCGTCGTCACGCTTAACGTGCTTCCGCTCGTGACAGCGCCGGTCGCATTGAGATTGCCCTGGGCCGTGAGATTCATCGCACCGGCCGATTCCACCGTGCCGCTCACGCCGATGTCGCCTTGCGCGGCAATACCCACGGTTGCCCCGCTCGACAACTTGCCCGCGACGGTGGCATCACGCGCGGCGGTGAGCGTGACCGCTCCGTTCGCCAGCGCGTTGCCGGCAATCGACACGTCGCCGCCTGGCGTAGTACCCGCTGAGCCGGCAGGCACGCTACCGTCGGCCTGCAGGTTGATCGTGCCAGCCGAGGAGATGTTGTTGAACGCCGCGCTGTTGGCCGCGTGCGCTTGTACAGACTGACCCTGTACCAGGCCGCCCTGCGCGATGTCGCGCCCGGCGTCGAGCGTCGCCGCCTGCATGAAGGTGAGCGTCCCCGCGCCGCCAATATCGCGCCCTGCCGTGACAATGCCCTGCCCTTGCCCGGCAAGCGAGCCGGTAACATTAACGTCGCGCGCCGCGTTGAGCGTGGTGTCGAGCGCAGTAGTCGTCGCGCCGCCGAGGTTCACGTCCGAACCAGCCTGCACAGTGAACGCGCCATTGCTCGCGATCGTGCCCGTCGATCCGGCGTTGCCGGTAAGCGCCGTGAGTGTCGTATCGCCCGCTGACTGGATCGAACCGCTGACATTGATATTCTGGCCAGCGCTGAGCGTGACTGCGGCACCGCCCGTGACTGCTCCGGTCACGTTCAGGTCGTTAGCCGCGGAAAGCGCGAGGCTTGAGCCGGCTTGCACATCCTGCAAAGACGCCGAGCCGCCGGCGCTCGTCTGCACGGTCCCGCCGCGCAGCGACCCCGTCAGGTTCGTGTCACCACCGGAACTCACGTTCGCGGCAAGGCCGAAGGCGCTTGCGACGGCACCCGCAATCGTGCCGCCCGCAGTCAGTGTGCCGTTACCCTGCGCGACCACCGAACCGTTCATCGTCAGGTTCTGGCCCGCGTTCACGGTCAGGTCGCCAAGTGCCGAGGTGCCTTGCGTGCCGAGATCCACCGATTGCGCCGCATTCACGAGCAGGTTGCCGCCGGACTGGATGCCGCCGGTACTCGTCAATGATCCGGCAGCGTTCAGTAACGTTACATCGCCGTTCGACTGCACCGTGCCGGCGATCGACGTATTCCCGCCGCTCGTGATGCCGAGCAGGCCTGCAGTTTGCAAAGTGCCATTGACGGCGACGTCGCCGGCTCCCGTCAGTGAACCGGTCGACAGTGAGCTGACCGTGCCGTTGACGGTGACCTGACCGCCGTTGGCCGCGACCTGCAGCGCCGCGTTCGCCTGCACGTTGTTGAGCGTCACCGACTGTCCCGCCGTTAGCGACACCGCGGCGCCCTGCAGCGAACCGGTCACGGACAGGTCGTTCGCTGCATTGACGGCAGCGTCCTTCACAAAGCCGCTGCTGCCGCCCGCGATCACGTCGTGCCCCGCGTTGAGCGTCGCACCGCCCTGCCCGGCCAGCGTGCCGCCGATGGTCAGGTCATGTCCTGCTGTGAGCGTGGTATCGCCGACCACGCTCGTCCTGCCCGTCAACGCGACATCCTGAGCGCCATTGACGACAAGGTTGGCCGCGCCATTGAGCGTACCGGCCGAGTTCGCGCTGCCCGTCGCTGCGCCAATCGTCAGATCGCCAACGGCCTGCACCGTGCCCGTACTGGCGACGGCAACGTTGCGCTGCGCATCGAGCGTCACCTGCGAGCCACCCGCCAACGTGCCGTTGACGAGCACGTCACGTGCAGCTTGCACGTTCGTCGCACCAACTACCGCAGCATTGCCGTTGAACGTCACATCGCCACCACCCGCCACACCGTTGGCCGCGACGTTGAACGCGCCGCCCGCCTGCACGTCCGCGAGACTCGCGTTGTTGCCTGCACTCACCCGCAGGCCATTGGCCAGCAGCTTGCCGGTGAAGGCGACGTCCTGACCGGTCGTCAGCGAGCCGCTCTGGCCGAACGCCAGCGAGCCGCTTCCCGTGAGATCGCCTTGCGCGCTGAATGCGCCATCCTGTTGGACGATCACGACTCCCGGCACATCGAGATTGCGGCCTGCCGTGACCTGGGCGTTGGTGCCCACCAGCAGCGACCCCGCCACCGAGATGTCGCGTGCGACGTTAGCCGTGAGCGCCGTACCGCTCGCCAGCGAACCGCTCACCGTAAAATCCCGCCCCGCTGCCACGGTAACGGCGTTCTGGGCGGTCGCCTGCGCGGCCACCACCGTGTCCTGTCCCGAGCTCAAGGCGAGATTGCCGCCGCTCTTCACGGTCGAATTCGTTGCGATATTGCCTTGTGCCGCCGTCAGCGCGAGATCGCCCGAGCTCTGCAACGCAGCGTTCACATTGACGTTGCGTTGCGCGGTAGCCTGCAACGTGCTGCCGTTGGTCTGGCCATTGAAGTTGACATCTCGCGCGGCCTGCAGCGTCGTCGCTGCGCTGACGACGGAAGTGCCCTTGAGATTGATATCGCCTGCACCATCGTTGCCTTGCGCCGTCACCGCCAGCGCGCCGCCGCTCTGCACGTCGCCGAGCGTGGCGTTCGCGCCCGCTGCAATCGCCATATCGCCGTTAGACTGCGCGTTCGCCAGATTCACGTTCCCGCCGGCTGTCACGGCGAGCTTGCCGCCTGACTGGATCGTGCCGGTCGAGGCGACATCGCCGTTCGCATTGATCGCATAGCCACCGATGCCGATGTGCGAACCCGACATCGATACATTGCCGCTTGACTGCAGCGTCGCCTGCTGCTGCGCCGCAGTCCCCGCCACTGAAATATCACCGTTCGCCGACACCAGCAGTTCACCCGCGTTTGAGGCCAGTTGCGCGTCCGTGCGCACGCCCATGCCGGCAGCAGTTCCGATCACCTGGATCTGTCCGGCCGTTATTGCACCGTACGCGGTGGCATCGATGGCGAGCCCGTTGTTCGCCTGGCCATTGGCGAGATTGATCGCAGCGCCCGTGTTGGCCGCGCCGTTTGCCGACGTCGCGTAGGTCGTGCCGGTATCGGTCACGGACGAAGGCAACACGAACTGACGGCCGGCAATCACATTGATGCGCGAGCCTGCGTAAAGCGGCGCATTAACGCCGATGGTTTCTCCGATCAGGTCGATAGTGCCGACCGTGCCTTCGATTCCGGCACCCGGGCCGTTCACGCCTGCGTTGCCTTCAATCTGGATATGCCCACCGGTCACGCTGTAACCGACGGCCTGCGCATTGCTGAAGTCGCTAACGGTACCGTTGAGGTCGCTCAGAAACTGCGGCGTGCCCGTCGACAGCGTGACGCCGATGGTGTTCGTAAAGCCGGTACCGCGCGTCGTAATGCCGTTCGGGTTCGCGATGATGACCGTCGCGGGTGCGCCGAACACTTCCAGCGGACCGTTCAGCAGACTCGCGTAGGCGGCGCCTGTCGACGTCACCTGGTTGACGATGACGCTCGCAGTGCGGCTCGACAAATTAGGATTTGCCTGGAGGTCTCCCCCTGTGAGCGAGGTACCGGACATCAGGCTGTTGTTAAGAATCAGACCGACCGGGTCGATATTGAAGCTCTGGTACTGGTTCAGCGATATACCGGCTGCGTTCGGCGCCGTGATGTTGACGACAGGCACACCGCCGCCCGCACCCGTGGTCTGCGTGATCTTTGGCTGGAACGAGATCGGCGCGGCGGGGTCGACGATCGGCGTGGCCTGTGCCTCCTGCATTGAAAAACGCACCCGCAGCGCGGCCAGATCGACAATGCGCTGCCATGCGTCGTCATCCAGGCGCCGGCTGCCTGCGGCCAGTACGCCGGCCGCGTCCCGGCTCTGCTCGAACGTCGCTGAAAGCGGTCCCGCGAACAACGTCAACGCGACCAGCGCCGACACCGCACGCTGCCACCACCGGTATGCACGCAACGGTGCGCGAACGGACCACCACGGTCGTGCCGGATGCCGGTTCTCGTCTCGCAGCTCAGCCTGTACCTGACGGCTATGCTCGAGTTTCCGCAAAGCGTTGCGCGTGATCGCGTTCATGATGATCTCTTTCTTATTCGTTTTTTTCTTCATGAGACTGGTTGACCGGCCAGCCTCATGGTTGCAACGGGGCAATCAAACCCGCCTAAGCCCTTTGCCCCCGCTGCACCCCGTTCGCTACAGGAACTTGCTAACCGAACCTTATTGCTGCTGAATTCGCGCGTTCTTCATCAGATCAACCACAACCTGAGCAGTCGCCTTCTCGAGCGCGACCTGTTCCAGTTGCTTGCGCAATGTGTCCTTGCTCTGCTCGTACGGCGGGATCTGCGTCGGACGCTTTTCATCGACGCGCAGGATCCAGTACGCGTCGCCGATCTGCACCGGCGCGCTCGATACGCCGCCTTGCGGCAGCTTGACCAGCGCTTCGGCGAGCGGCTGCGGCCAGTTCTGCGTGTTGCCCGGCTGGATCGGCGTCTTGAAGGAAATCCAGTTCAATGCGCCGCCTTGCGCGGCACCCGGCCCCTGGCTGTACTGCTTGGCGAGCTGCGCGAAGTCGACGCCCTTTTTCAGTTGCGCCAGGACCGTCTGCGCGGTGTCGGCATCCTTGAGCGCGATCACACTCGGCTTGTATTCGTTATCGCCCAGGGTCGCGACGATCGCATCGTATTTGGCTTTCACGTCCACGTCGGTGACGGGCGCCGTCTTTGTCTGATCGTGCAGATACGCGGCTGTCATCGCCGCGGTCTTCGCCTGTTCGACCGCGGCTACCACCTGCGGGCGCACGTCGTAGTGCTGCTTCTCGGCAGCCTGGCGGAACAGCTCGCGCGCGATCAACTGATTCTTTAGCGATGCTCGCAGCGCGGGCGTATCTGGCGCACCCGACGCGCGGACCGCCTGATCGAGATCGGCCCGCGTGATCGTCACGTTGTTCACGCGAGCGACCGCGTCAGGCGGCAACGGTCCGGACGCGGCTTGCGGCGAGGCCGCCTCGGACGCCTGCGTCGAGGTGCTATGAGCGGCTTTGTCCGACGCCTTTAAAGACGGCTTAGTGGCAGCGTGTACATGCAGGGTGAAAGCAAGCGTGACAGGGACGACGACACCCCACGTGATGATCGCCAGCGTCCTGCTCTTTGAATGACTTGCAAACCGAGCCATATCGGCGCGACGCGTGGCTACGAATACGTGCTTCATGAGTTTCTCCATTAGATGGACCAGTTGAGCGTGGCAAGCAGCACGGTCGCTTTGCGGCCGAGCGCTGCGGGTTGAAGCAGTGCCTGTCCGACCAGGACTTCGCTTGAAATCGTTTGAGTCTTGAAGCGCCATTGCAAGCGCGTGCCGACGCCGGCGCCGACCAGCGTGGGCCAGCCGCCCTGGGCAATCAGATGGGATTTGCCGCCGTCCAGAAATACGTACGGTTCGATGCGCGCACCGCGCCACACAGGTACGTTCTGCCAGGCCGCTTCATTACGCATATAGAAGCCGCTGTCGCCGGCAATCCCGCCTTCCGTGAAGCCGCGCACCGAACTCATGCCACCCAGAAAAATCTGCTCGTTGCCGAACAACGCGACGCGGCTGAACTGCGCCCGCAGCGTGCCGCGATAGGTCCATGCGCTGCCGGCCAGCGTGCCGAGCGAGAACTGAAGCGTGCCGGTGGAATCGAGCAGCGTGAACTGGCTATGCGCTTGCGCCCGACCGATCGAGCCGGCATCGTGGCTCGCCGCAAGCCACGGCAATCCCTGCGATACACCCAGATCGACAGTCGCTGCCGCCCCTTGATCGTTCATCACGAAACGACGTAACGTGCTGATACCCACGCGTGCCACAGTCAGGTCTTGCGGCGAGAGTTCGATGCCGTTAATCGAGCGCTCGGTGCGCATCTTGGTGAGCGTCACATCGAGGCTCGTGCGGCCGCTGCGGGAGCGGCTCAGCACGTCGTTCCAGCCGAGGATCTGGCTGAACGTGCGGCCCTGCAACAATGCGACGTCGCTGATCGCCTGCTGGTATTCGGAGAGGGATGTCGTGTAGCTGAAGGTCTGGTAGCCGTAAGGCACCGCACCCGAAAACACTACGGCGTTGCTGTCCTGCGTGCCGACGTAGTTGAACGACAGCGACTCCTGCAGGCCGATCACGTTATCTGCTTCGACCCCTGCCCGATACCGCAGCGTGCCGGTTTGCGAGCTGCCGTAGTTGTCCATTCCCAGGTCGTAGAACACGCGGTCGCCATACGTGTTCTTGATCGCGACGATGGAGTCTCCCGGCGTCTCGCCTGGCATGATCTGGATTTCCGCCTGGTTACGGCGCAAGCGGTTGATCTGATCGACGCCCTGTTCGAGATCGGGCAAACGCAACACGTCGCCACGACTGCTCCCGAAGGCCCAGGCGGTTCCCGCGTCCGTGAGCAGACCGCCGCCTTCGGTGTGGTACCAGGGCACAGCCGGGTCACCCGGTCGCAACGGCTTGCCATTCAAGGTGAACGCCGACACCTTGCCCGCGACAACATTGATCTTCAGCGTGCCTGTGCCGAGATTCTGTTGGCCCAGATACGCCCGCGTCGTGATCAAACCGTGTTCGATGAACGCTTCCGTGACGCGCCTGAGCAAGAGGTTGATGCGGTTACGTCCCAGCTTCTTGCCGATGAACGGATGCGTCACGGCATCGAGTTCAGCGGCAGGCAAGACGGTGTCGCCAAGAAACTCGATATGGTCGACCTGGAATACCGGTCCGGTTTCGGGCAGCGACTCGACGTCCGCGTCCACGGGTAAGTTGGATAACGCGGGCGAACTCGGCAGGGCAATCTGCGCGGGCGCTTGTTGCAATTCCTGTTGACGCTGCTGGTCACGCTGCTCCTGCAACAAGCGCTGCGCGGGATCCTGTTCGGTGCGCTGCGGAATCGGTGGCAACGTAATCGGTGGCAGCGCGCCACCGGGCAGACCGGGGGCAAGCTGCGCCAACAAGTGCGTCGAGGCCGCGCTCATAGCGCAGAGCGAAATGCCCTTCGCCAGACGAGAAGCGAGGGCCGCCCTCATAGGCCGAACCACGAGACAAGCCCGACATGGTTGTGATTGCCGATCGTCACGGGTGCGCGATACGGCGCGCGCAGCGTGATGACCCCACCCGTAGCCTGCACACCTTCCGGCGCGCTGAACACGCCGCCGTCGATGTCAGCCTCGCCGTTAATAGTCACGTGACCGGATCCGGCCGAAAAAATGCCGCCCGTGTCGGACGCGTAAATGGCTGACCAAGTGTTGCCGAACCATGCCTTCAGGTCGCTTGAACGTGTGATCGCCGTGTAACCCATGACGCCCTGCGCAAGGGTCTTGGGTGCATCGAGCGACAGCGTGCCGACCGCCAGAACGGTGCCACCGCGATTGGTGATCTGCGAGCTGCTTCCAAGGTCGATGTCAGTCCCCGCCTCGATCACGCCCCCGAACGCCTGCACGGTACTGGACGCGTGCGAGCGGCAAAAAATGAAGCATGATTGATCGTAGGCCGCCTGCCCCGTGAAGGCCGCTTCGTTCATCAATGCCCCACGTGCCGCGATACTCACCGAACCGCCGTTCGACAGGATCGAACCGCCCGAATTGAGTACGTTGTTTGCGCTGATCTTGACGTTGCCGCTGTCCGCTGTGACGTAGGCCAGCTTGGTGGGATCGGCGAGCGACCCATAGTCGATGGCAAAACCGTTCGAGTGTGTTTCGAGGAAAATCAGCGCGCGGCCCCTGTTCGAATACCAGGAGGGCTCGCCGTCCCCCACGCCGTTCACGTGGTCGACGATGTTGCTGAAATCCCCGGTCGCCGCGAGCGTGACGTTCGTGTTCGACAGGATGCGAGCGTTACGGTTGGTGATTGCGCCGCCCGCGCTTAGCGATACGTCATCGGCCTTACCGAAGAGAATGCCGAGTGGCGAGGTGAGCGTGGACTGATTCACGATATCGCCGGCCGCGGTGAGCGTCACCGCGCCGCTTGAATCGGCATTGCCGGCTATGCGGCTCTGCCCCTGCACGAGGGAACCCGTGTTCACGATATCGCCGCTGCTCTTTACCGTTACTCCGCTGGTGGCTGAGGCGACTGTCGAGCCGTTAAGGCCATCGTTTAGCAGCTCGATCCCGTTGCCGCTCAGTTCAACGCATGCGCTTGCGATCAGGCTGCTCGCCGTAAAACTGATCGGCCCGTCTGCCGTCAGGGTCGCCGTCCCGCCATTGGCCTTGAGCTGCGTGTTCGACAATGAGATCGAGTCGGCAACTTGCAGGCTCAGGTTTTGAGCGGCCGTGACCGACGTGTTGTCGATCTCGACATTGCCGGCCGAGGTCAAGGTAAAGTCGCCCAGCGTCGCATTCAGCGCCCCGGCGCTACGTACACCCGGGCCCTTGTCGGTCACGATCAATTGCACCCGGCCGCTGCTCAAACTACCCGCCGCGGTGATATCGACGGCGAACGATGCGGCGGTGTCGGGTGTGGCGGGCGGCGTTAGCGTCAGCCAGTCATTGGCGTTGTCTGTGGGCGAAAGCGCTGTATTGAGCGCCACGTGACTGGTTCCGGCAATGGCACGAACACTTGCGGTCGATGAGCTGAAGCCATTGCTCACAGGCCCCTGAATCAGGATGTTCTTGGCGATCAGATCAAGTCCGATCAACGCGCTGGCGAGTCCGAGAGGACCCACGGTAATAGTGCCTGTGCGGGTATCCAGAACGACATCACGCTGGAATAAACCGGGCGCAATCTGGAGATCGGAGAAACTCACAATACCGGTCGATAAAGCGACGTGGCCGGTATTGACGAAGGAGCCGCCGTTGACCGTGATGCCGTTCGGATTAGCCAGAACTACATTTGCACGCGGGCCGCCAACGGTAATTGCTCCCTCTATCAAACTCGGATTGGTGCTCGTCACCTGATTGACGATTGTTCTCGCATTAATGCCGACATTATTCAGCGTCGCGCCTGCCGTGCTGACGTTAAAAGAACCATAGGTATTCTGGGAAACGCCAGAGATAGCCGGCGCAATATTGACGGTTTGTCCGCCATTTGCAGCCGTCAAAACAGTGGTCGCAGTACCGCCGTCCGCGACAATACCTGCGGCTTTGGCGATAAGCGGCAAAGCCACGATCAAACAACTGCAAAGGTGAATGGCGCGCAAGCCGCCATGACTTGCACGCCGGAGTATGTGCCAGCTTGCCATACAACAATCCCGTCGCTTACGCGATCAAGGGGCTCTCAGGTAACGTAGGCTTTGCGCGAGCCGGTGAGACCGGCAAATCGCTTTCGTAATACAAATGACGGCGTATCTGAGGAAATCTTTAGTAAGTTATGAGAACATTTTTCTTTCTAATTCATTACATCTGACGAAGTAGTGCAAGGAAGATTTGATTTCGCTTCTTCCTGGTTCAAATAATTGTGAGTCGCTGGATGAATTTCACGCCCCGTGACAGGGCCCCACTTTGCCGGTCTAAGCGCGTAGTCGTCCCACACCTCCGCCGGGCACCACGCCTCAACTTTTATCGAAATTGATCGCTTCATGGTCGGTTCGCCGAAATCGCGTATTACACACCGCGATTTCCGGAAAATCGTTCACCATAGAGATGCTGTTGCCGCTCCCTGTCGCGAAAGCCCGAATCCTTTCACTGGAAACCACCTTGCGTCGGTAACAATGCGCCATGGTCACGGGATTGCCGATGTGGTGAGCTGCCTGCTCGAGACCGTGTATGTGGCGTGCTTTCTTTACAAAGCGCTGCATGGCCGCTCGATGCTTGAACCGTTTCGCAACGCCGAGCGAGCGCTCTTACGGTGTGTGAAGCGCGTGAAGCTCAAGGAGATTGGTCGATGTTTGACGAGGATGGTGCGATCCCGGAAATGATTCTCGCACTCAATAAAATTTTGAGCCCAGTCGGTTTATTAGCTAATTATTCACATAAATACACAACTTAAAATCGGTCAATAACCTTATGTAAAATTAAAGTCGGATGCCGGCCCGTCGGGTCTTCTTGCTGAGAGTCGTCTCGAAACTTGCGCAACAAAGCCCACATAAAAATAGCTTGAAATAGATGCGTTTATTTCCTATTTTTTCCTTACGCTCGGCGCGATTCGTAAATTTTTTGAAAGAAGAGGGCACCGAGCAGCTCCGGTAAATGCCAATACAAATAACGTTACAAATTGTTGCATTTTCGGTTATTCCTCTTATTTGAAAAGCCACCCTGTAAAGCCTCACAAAAGATGCTTGCTTTATTACGTAGTACGAACATACATACGGAAGTACGAATGGCATTTGCGGATGACTGTCATGTCATGGCAGAACGCCTACATCACCGTGGCATCATCTTTTCCAGAGTCGAATATTGAGTAGGGGCTGGTGTCAAAAAGCGCAAGTCGACTTGTAAAAGAACGCAACTGTCGAGCGTCACTCATCGGATCACGCGGGAAGATTCAAGCGTGCCCGATACCCATTTATCGAATGGAGGACGACAATGACGGATTCTCTTCTGCGGCACGTGGGATTGGTCACTGAATCCCGGCACGTGGGTTTTCGTGAGCTCACCAAGGTAAGCGCCGCGCTTCAAAAGCAGATAGTGCGCGACGTATCCCAGTTCTGGCAGGTCCATGCTACCGTGGACGTATTCGAAAGTCTGGAGGATGTGCCCACAGGCTACTGGCCGATCATCGTGATGGACGACATCGGCTATGACGCGGCCGGCATTCACCTCGACGATCACAATCAGCCTTTTGCCCTGGTCACCGCCAGCGACAAACTGGACGTCTGGTCGCTGACCACGAGTCATGAGTTGATCGAAATGCTGCTGGATCCTTTTGGCAGCAAGCTTGTCGCGGGAGATTCACCAAAAGCTGACCAGAAGCGCGTGCAATTCTTGCTCGAAGGATGCGACCCGTCCGAATCGGCGGACTATGCCTATACCGTAAATGGCATTCTGGTTTCCGATTTCTATTCGGTTCGCTTCTTCGATCCCGTCGCCGCGTCGGGTGTGCGTTACTCGTTCACGGGAGCGATTAAGACGCCGCGGCAGGTGCTGAAGGGCGGTTATCTAAGCTGGCTCGATGCGGCGTCGAACGAATGGTGGCAAGAGACATGGTTTGGTGGCTCCGCGCCAGTCTTCCGCAGTCTCGGCCAGCTCAGTGCGAAGAATGGGAGCTTCCGCTCGCAGATCGATCGCATGACCTTCGGGAATACTGCTCAAGCGGTCTCGGGCGGGATCCGAGCAGCGTCGGCTGCAGGATTGTCGGCCTCGGCCTTGGACCAAGGCGACGCGAAGCGCGCTGCAACGCTGCGCGCGCAGATCAGAAGCATCATCGGAGGGTCGGAGCCCGAGACCGATGAACAGCACGACGAAACCTCCCCGACCATGGCCACTGCTGCCGGCAGACGCGTGGGAAGCCGGCGTGGCGGCATGCGCGCGGATGGGCCGCTCAGCGAGCGCCTCCGTGTCGCTCCCTCAGTGAGCATAGACGGCGGCGCGACGCATTGACCGAGGTCTGTTTAGGAGAAAGCGATGGTCGACGACGCTGATGCTAGGCGGCAGCGAGCAGAACGATTGCACAAACAGATCGCGAGCGTGACGGGAAAGAAGCCCGCGGAGAAGCAACACCCGCGGATCTCCGATGCGTCGGGCCCGGATTTGCCAAAAGACACCAGCGACAAAACCAAGCCCGTTTCCCCGCCTTCGCCTCGTGAATTCATCGAGCGGCGCATGCGCGAGCTAGAGGAAGCCGAGAAACGTGACAATGGTGCCGACGACGACTCCTAAACGGCACCTGAAGTCATGGCGCAACCAGCAAGGAGATTAGATTTACGATTTGATAGCCGGCGTGAAACCGGAATCCAGGCCGAACCGGCGAGGCTTCCGGCAATACCATCACCGCGCCGACGCGTAGTGGGTCAATGTCGTTATCACAGAGGACATGAAAATGGCGAACCCTAATGCTGGTGGCATAAAACCGTTTAAGGAGTTCATTGACGAGCTTCACGCTTCGAAACCGGAGCATTTTCTCGGCATGCCGGGCAGTCGCGTGTCGCATGAGGAGAAGTTTTCGGCTATGCAGGCGCATTTGCTCAAGCTATACGATGGCGTAAACGCGCAGCATAGCTTCGTGGACGAGAATGGTTCGGTGTTCGACTGCATCCCGGTCGAGCAACAACCAGGACTCAAGCAATCGCGTGAAGCAATACCGGTCGCCCCGGACCTGCCGCAGGCGGGAAATTCCGTCGGGGCTGCAAAGCAGGCACGCAATACCGCGCATATGCAGATGCTGGCGGCTGATCGCAAGGACCAATACGGGAACGTGATGGATGCGCCGGAAGGAACTATCCCATTGCGGCGTGTCACGCTCGAAAACCTCTCGAGGTTCGACAGCCTGCAGGACTTCTTCAAGAAGAGTCCACTCGGTTCCGCGACGCCGCCCCAGTCAGGCACGGACAAGCCTGATTTCGGCTCGCGCGACGACGGCAGTCCACGCGCGACTTCCGCCGACTCGGACTTGCGAGGCGCGGACTTGAGAGGCGCAGACCTGAGAGGAATGGATCTGCGGAGCGTGGATTTACGAGGAGCCGATCTGCGGGGTGCGGACCTCAGGGGTGCGCGCTTTGGAGCGGGGACTTGTTGTGAAACAGGCGGCTCCGAATTGATGGTGAGATCTGCTCTCGAGGCGCTTGCGCCGCCAGAGTCGCCGGTGGCGGCAACGCATCGCTGGGCGCACGCCTATCAAAGCGTTCGTAATCTCGGCGGTCACAGCTATTTGAACGTTTGGGATCCAGCCATCGGAGCCAATCAGGTGTTTTCCCTGTCGCAGCACTGGTATGTTGCCGGTAGTGGTTCAGGACTCCAGACCGCGGAAGTGGGGTGGCAAGTTTATCCGCAAATGTACGGAAACACGAAACCCGTATTCTTCATTTACTGGACCGCCGACAATTACCAGAGCACCGGCTGCTACAACTTAACCTGCACGGCGTTTGTTCAAACAAACAAGTCATGGGCGATCGGTGGCGCGCTGTCGCCATGGAGCATTCCGGGCGGCCAGCAGTACGAGGTCCAAGTTGCCTTCTATTTGTACCAGGGGCGCTGGTGGCTGTATGTTGGTGGTGAAGCCGGCAGCAATGCAATCGGATACTATCCGGCGTCGATATATCGCAATGGCGCAATGGCGTCGGGCGCCACTTCCATCGACTATGGAGGCGAGACCGTTGGGACATCGAGTTGGCCGCCGATGGGCAGTGGAGCTCTCGCGAGCGCGGGCTGGCAACATGCAGCGTATCAGAGGGATATTCGCTATTATCCGCCGGGTGGCGGCACGGCCAACGCCGGTCTGGCAGGCTCGGCCACGTCCCGGTGCTATACAGTGAGTGTCGCTCTGTACAACCCGCCGTGGAATGAAACAATCTTCTTTGGAGGCCCCGGCGGAAATAACTGTTGAGGTGTACTCGAGGTTCGGACTGTGGGCCTGCCGGACCTCGAATCGCGGCGGCAAGAGAAGTATGCATCCGTCAAGGCTTGCCGACGCGCTCGCGCAACCGATCCAGCGCCCCATAGACCTCGGAAAGCACAGCACGGCGTGCCTCGGCCTCAGAGGATAACGAATGACGCTCCGACGTTACGCCAGGATCGTCGAGCGATTCCGCAGTTGCAGACCATGATCCCGACGCGTCCTGCTTGGTCACGATCCTGATCTTGTGCCCGTAGTACTCTTCCTCGTATTCCATTGGCGCTCTCCCGCCTAAGCTATCGGCCGCAAGCAGACTTTGAACCCGCATTTGTTCAGCACGTTGATGTCGAGAATGATAGACCATCTCCGCGTGGGCGCAATCCTTTCGTGACCCATTCCACTGCGGATCCTGGAGGCAGCAACAAGCCATTAGCAGACGCGTGAACACTGTGCCGTTCCGGAGCGAATTGAACATGGCGGTGCTTGTCCCCTTCAAGCAGCGGCACGCAAGGGCGAACCATCTACGACCCTCAGGCGCTTTTCCAGTCAACAATCGAAAAGCCCGCATCAAAGTATCCGTTAGCATATCGCGCGTTGACTTCGCATCAACTAGATGTCGTCGATTTTGCGCAGTAAGCCGCGCGACACCCGCCAGTGTCCATCAGAGTCTGTTACTGCTTCAATTGAGGCTGTTTTTGAATTCAACCGTACGCGGTTATTCATCAACGCTCTTCCAATGAGTGGCAGAAGCTCTGAAGCTAGAGTTTCCGGCTGGACACATGAAATCAGACTGCAATGCGCGAGATTCGAGACCTTCGAAGCACGCTGGTTGTTGGCGAGAAACGGGATTGCCAGCGCAAAATTGAATGAAGACGCGGTGCGTAACTTATCGCACTATGCCTGAACCCGGGCGAATCAGTCGCGCGCATGACCATGAATCACGACACCAATCCGAATCAATTGCGCCGGTGGGTTGCGCGTTATCAGGAACAGATTCCGCACGTTCCAGGAGATCCGTAGCTGATGTTAATCGACGACGTCTCGATCGACATTCCAGTTCCCACGGCCCGAAGCCTCCAGAATGCGAGTGCCGCATCGGCGTTTGTGCCCGTCGTTTCTTTGCCGCTGCCGCCGTAGTTTTCTCCGGAACTGTCGATGTCGGTCGCGCTACACGTGCGGTTACCCAACGGTGTCGAGTTCGACCTTGGCAAGGCGAACGTCGAAGATATTGCGACGGCTATGTCAGGTTGACGGGGAGGCGGCGATAAAATGAAACGATGGAGAAAACGAAATCGCTTTATCACGGTCACCGCTTCCCTGCCGTCGTCATCAGCTGCGAGGTTCGGTGGTATTTCAGGTTCAGCCAGAGCCTGCGCTATATAGAGGAGTTGTTGCTCGAACGTGGCGTCGTGATCACCTGCGAAACATTTCGTTGCTGGTGCGACAAAGTTGATGGCGGATTCGCACATCGCGCCAAAGCGGCGCGACCCAAGCTGGGCACATGCATCTGGACGAAATGGCCGTGATGCTGCGCGGCGAGCCGTACCTAATGTGGCGAGCGGTCGGCGAGCACGGTGCTTAACCGGACGTGCTGGTGCAAAAGCGTCGACTAGGCCTGCTGCAAAGCGCTCCTTCCGCCGATCGCTGCGTTCAAACCCGGTGCTGCGCGGGATCGTTATAGACCGGCTGCGCAGCTCTCCGGCGGCGAAGGCTGACATTTCCAAACTCGCTCATGTGAAGCACGTTTTCATCAAAGCGGCTGCACGGCCGAACAATCGTGCCGAGAACCAACCGCGAGCCGACCCGCAGGCGCGGACGCCAGATTTGCGGTTTCGCGATGTGCGTCGCACGCAGGCGTTTCTCTCGAGCTTCGGCTCGATCCGGTAGCACTTCGCGTTGCCCAGACATCAGATGAACGCGGCACATCATCGTGCCATACTAAAAGAACGCTTCGCGACATGGCAAAGTTGGACTGCTGCCAGCGCTGGCGAGAAAGTTATCTGATAAGGATAACTTCTCTTGATCGGCGTACGTGGTCAGCGCCACGAACTTGACAGAGCCAACAAACGATCACCTATGAGAAACGAAGGCGCGCCAAACACCTCGCGCCCCATTGCCTTATTCGTGTTCTGCTCAATGACCACCTTGAAATTCAAAGATAATCCGGCAGCTACCACCTCACGCCCAAGCGTAGACAGGTCGCCGATGTCTCGGCTCTCCGACCAGTACGCACGCATGGTCGCCGCAACAAAGTCGTGCGCCCGTCCCCATTCCGCGGCATAAACACTGCAATCTAAAATCCCGCCATTGGGCGACACGACACTTCCGTTAGCGCGCAAGTCGCGCAGTAACGAAGGCATTTAATACTTTTTTGAAAACTTCAATGAAAGCTGTCGTGCCATCGCCCGCCTAAGGCTACGGGTTCCTTGCATTAATCCAAAAAAGCACCTATCGTCCTTTCGAGACTCGAAATCTTTCGCTTCGCCATATTCTTCCACACAACCCGTTTACAGGAGGGCAAGAGTCATAAGCGTAAATGTCAGCGTTACATTTGATTAATCAATTACTTATTATCGAAGAATCACCAATTTTGTGTATGCAAAACTGGGGGCATCCTCACGGCGATTTGGGGAAAATTTCCACATATTTCTTTTAGGACAACTGATATATCAACCTCTGTTCGGTTTGTAAGGCGTAGAGTGCAGGGAAGGATTCCCTCAAATTTTAACCTCCCAAACATCATTAAATCGGCGCAGGCAGTCGTCCACATGTCCGCCGCCGAGATCACGGCGGGCCCTCGCACAGTAGTAGGAAACGTCAATCAAGACTTTATCTAGGCGGCCTCAAAAGTGAACTGCAACACCTGTCTCGTATAAGGTGTCGCGATGTCCGAAAAAACTTCTTACCAACAACTGCAGCCTGAAGAACGCCTAACCATTGCAAGCATGCATCTGCAGGGTTCGAGTATGCGGGCCATGGCCCGCATACTCGGGCGCTCACCGGGAACTATTAGCCGCGAGTTAATGCGAAACAGCTCTTCTGTTGGCTACGCATCGGTGCCCGCTGCGGCGCTTTGCAGCGCACGCCGCAGTGCGTCGCGCCACCCCGCCAAGCTTTGCCCGCAAAGCGTCTGCTGGCGCATCGTGCTCACCTTGCTTGAGTGGAAATGGTCGCCCCAGCAGATATCGGGCACACTGAAGCGCATGTATCCAACCGACTCGACCCAGCACGTCTCGCACGAAACCATCTACACGGCGATCTATGCTCAGCCGCGCGGTGAACTTCGCCGCCAACTCATTGCCTGCCTGCGCCACGGCCACAGCACGCGCATGCCACGCACGCGGGGCACAGACCGGCGCGGACAGATTCCCGACATGGTCAGTATCCACGTGCGACCGCCCGAAATCGAAGACCGCCTGCTGCCCGGTCACTGGGAAGGAGACTTCATCAAGGGTGCGAACAACCAATCCTCTGTCGGCGTTCTGGTCGAGCGCACCAGCCGCCTGGTGCTGCTTGCCAAGATGGAGGACGCCACCGCTGCCTCAGCGCTAGCGGGCTTCTCCGCCAAACTCAATTCGATTGTTGCGCCGTTACGGCAAAGCTTTACTTACGACCAAGGCAAAGAAATGTCGCGCCATCAGGAACTCACCGCCGCCACCGGCGTGAATGTGTACTTCTGCGACCCGCACAGTCCCTGGCAACGCGGTACTTGCGAAAACACCAATGGGTTGCTGCGCCAGTATTTGCCTAAAGGCACGGACCTATCGGTCTACAGTCAGGACGAACTCGACGCGATCGCCGACAGCCTGAACAGCCGGCCGCGCGCCACTCACGCGTTCCATTCTCCGTTCGAAGTCTTCGCTGCAACCCTTGCTTCAGCAAGCCAATCTCCAAGCTCTAAACACTAAACCCACTGTTGCACTTCACCCTTGAAACCGCCCTATCATGTTGGCAATGCTGATGTTTGGATCAGCAACATATCACCTCACTTCAATTCCCATTTTGGCGGTGAAGTGGGAGGTGTGGAGTACATACTGCACGTCGATTTTCCCAATCCCATAGATGTCGCCATTACCATTACTGTCGAGGATCAAACGCCTGTCGAGATTCAGAATTAACGAAGGTTGGGGACCAATAATGAAGCGAGGTCCACCGACGTGCTGTCCCTGGATTCAGTCGTCGGGCAAACACCGTCGCCCCCGCAGTAGTGGGGGCATCTGTTTAAACGTAATAGGCGCTCGACATCGGTGCGCCCGTGATGGCGAACGGCAGCAAGTGGGCCATACTTGGTCGGATATAGAAAGCCAATGTTGCTCGACGGGACAGGCCCAAAGAAGTTGGACGTTCTGCGGATCGAACGAGCCGGCGGAACTGCAGAGCATTTTGAACATTCGCGCGGCCGATGAAAGCCGCGCTTGGCTTTCGACTTGGGACCGGATTTGTCGCGTGGCAACTCTCTTATGGGACTTGCCAGATGCCGCATCCGAGCTGGGAATTGCAGAGCAACCCCCATAGACAAATATTGGGCACGCCACGATCTCGGTCGTGGGACCTCACGCGCAAGTGAAAGCGACTTTCAGATAATTAAATGTTTCGACGCTAATCGATTGCGTCACGCACCGACCAGGTTATCAAACTCGCGCATTGGATGCGGCGCGTGCTCGCCTACGGTTTAGAGGGCGAAGCTGCGCGCGTTGAAGTATATGAGGGGCATCTCGTTGTCGAAAAACTCACCGCATGCTCTACTATTAAGATAAGTATGCTTATCTTAAGGACTATGTTTTCCGGACAAACTCGCCTTCATGAAAACGCGCCTCACGTCCCCCTCCGATTCTGCCCCGATACCGGACGGCTTTCCCGATGCAGACTCACTTACCGCGCTGCGCGCCTGGTATGTGGGCCTGCCGGCGCTTGAAGCGATCAAGCGTTACTTGCCCGGGAGCGTGAGCGAGGGACAGTCCGCGCGTGGCGTCCTGGGACGCATCCGTCGCCAACTGGTCAACGTGGCTCGCAGCCTTCACCGCGAAGATCTCGCCATGCTGTTCGAGCATCCCGCGGCCGAACGTATCGAGCGGACCAAGGCGGTGATACACGCGATTGGGGTGCTACGGTCGTTGCAGGTGCCGGCGCCGCAGGTCAGCGATGACATTGGCCAATGGTTCCGGTACGGACCGTGAATGCACTGCGTGCGCACGGTATCGATACGCTGGCCGATCTGACCGTGCGGATGCCCCGCCGACGCCGGTGGTGGAAAACCGTACCCGGGCTTGGCCCAGCTGCCGCGAGGCGGATTGAGGCGTTTTTCGCCGCGTATCCCGCGCTGACGGAGCGGGCGAGCGCCCTGATCGCAGCCTCCGGTCCTGGCGCAATCGTCCCGTGGGAGGCGCTTCGACTGCCGCACGAGGTCAATGGCTCGTCGGGCACCTTTCGCGCGCCGCGGCACACCTGCACGCTCGACGCCAGCAACGATTACACAGCCGTGCAGGCATGGCTGTCGCTGCACGAATCCACCGCCACGCGGCGAGCCTACCGTAAGGAAGCCGAACGCCCGATCCTCTGGGCGATCGCCGAACGTGACCGCGCCCTGTCGTCGCTCACGACGGAGGATGCGATTGCGTACAGAAGTTTCATGCGCCGGCCGACGCCGCGCGAGCGCTGGGTGGGTCCCGTGCGAGCCCGCAGCTCGCCGGAATGGCGACCATTCTCCGGTGGGCTGTCGGCCCGTTCCACCGCCTACGCGCTGTCGGTACTCGGCGCGATGTTCCGCTGGCTGATCGGGCAGCGCTATCTCCTGGCCAACCCGTTCGCCGGTGTCAAGGTGCGCGGCTCCGGTCGCTCAACTGTCCTCGATACCTCCCACGCCTTTCCCGAAGGCGAGTGGATGCTCCTGCGTGCCATTGCTGACGGACTTGAGTGGTCGTATGGCTGGGACGCGCCCGCGGCGCAACGCCTGCGTTTCGTGCTGGACTTTGCGTATGCGACCGGCCTGCGTGCGAGCGAGCTGGTCGGTGCCCGTCTCAGCAACATCGAAACCGATGCCCGCGGCGATCATTAGGTGAGCCTTATCGGGAAAGGTCGCAAGGCGGGTAAGGTTGCGCTGCCTCCACTGGCCCGTACCGCGCTGGACCGCTATCTGGTGGAGCGAAGGCTGCCGGTCACGCCGACCCGATGGCATCCCGATACGCCACTCATCGGCAGCCTCGAGCAGGACAGTGCGGCAGGCATTAGCGGTGTACGGCTATGGGAGATCATACGGCGGTTCTTTTCGAAAGCGGCCGAGGTCATCGAAGCGGACAACCCAGTACTCGCGGAAAAGCTGCGTCGCGCGAGCCCGCACTGGACTCGACATACGCATGCGACTCACGCGCTCGCACGCGGTGCCGATCTGACAACGGTACGCGACAATCTCCGTCACGCTTCGATCTCGACGATGTCGATCTACTTGCATAGCGACGAAGTGAAACGTGCCAAACAGATCCGCGAAGCGTTCGCTGCCATGTGAACTACGCTGAAATGCTTGACCGGATTTTGTGCTCCGTAACTCGCCATACCCCTCGCTTCGAGTCGTAGCCATGAAGGCGTTCCCGCTGCCGGAAAGAGACCAGACAGGAAGCGCTTGATTTAATGAGATTTTTTAATAAGGCCGTTTCGCAAAGCCGCATGGCGCCTAGGCGCTGCTATCCCCGTAAAATGCAACGAAATCAAGGGGACCCCCACATGGCATGGTTGGACTGTCACTGCCACAGCAGAGAAAGTTATCTGATAAGGACAACTACTTTTGATCTACAGGTAGCCTACGCCCGCTAACTTGACAGAGCCGTTCTTATTGCTCTTCACGAAAGGCCGCACATACTCGGTGAAATCCGCCAGCTTCTAGCGAAGACCGGCGGTGGATGGGCGCCTTAGGCCAGGGCCTTGATCTTGGCAAAGCGGATAACTCCGTTGACGTCCTGAGTGCGGTCGAAGACGGTGTAATAGTTGTTCATTAACGGCAGTCCGAGGATGGATTGGTTAGCCGTGTCGAGCGGCCCGCCAATTTGGAAGGCCGCCCGGCCCTTCGCCGGGAAGTCGGCCTGCCAATAGGTTTGCGGCATGCAAGCGAGTTCGACGTCCTCGCCGTTCTCACCCTCCAGCGTGAAATAGATGATTGGCCACTTCGCAAGGTCCAGCGATGCAGATGGCACGCCGTCGCGGCTGTCGGCCGCCGCTTGAATGGCCTGCGTGAACGCAGGGTTGCGCTGCTCCAGTCCTTGCAGGATCGCGTCGTACACGTCCTGAGCCAGTGATAGATCGCTGGTGCCACTGTCGACGATCGAGTTGGAGATCGACGTGGCTTTGTATTCCGACTGCAGTAGCGCGGCCTGATGCGCGGGGCAGCCATCCACGCGCACCGACTTCAGGTTGGTGTTGTAGTAGAGATCATGCAGCACGTTCACGGCGACGAAATCGCCTGTGTAGAGGTCGTGCTGCTCTTCGCCGCCGCCTAGGATGAAAAAGCCCTTGTTGAGCGGATCAGCGGAGACAGCCTCCACGGTGGTGCCGAGGCGCATGCTGACCCAGGAACGCAGGGTGTAGAAGGCGAACTTGTTCGCCACCACGCCGCTCTCCTCCAACTGGTCGAAATAGGGTTTTACTTCAACGCCGCTCGCTCGGGCCCGTTGCATCAGCCCGCGAAAGCCGGCGAGGAAGTTGCTCCAGACCTTGCCAAACGGCCACGGGAACGTCGATTCCTTGCCCTGGGTGGCCAGGTAGGCACTAAAGTCGAAGGCACTGTTCAGGCCGTTGTAGGCCAGCCCCATGATACCGGTCACCCCTTGGAAGTTGCCGCTTTCTTGCACTGTAGTGATGGCGATGGGACAGTTGGGCAGCACCACCTGGGCGGCGTCCGCCCCAAAAGCGAGCGTGGTGTCGACCATTGGCCCGGCCCAGCCACCGGTGCCGTAAGTGATCAACTGAAGCAGCGTGGTGGGCTTGAGATCCTTGTCGCCAACACCGCTGTAGACCGAAGGTTCGACCGCCAGCGTACTACTGCCGGTGTCGAGGATGACGTTGGCCACCGCACCCTTGCTGCCTATCGCGAGCCGGGCCGAGTAGTCGTTGCCGCTCAACACGTTGGTAATCTCCAGGCGCAGAATCTTCGTGGGAGCTCCTTTTGTGGCCGCCTGCAGGCGGGCGATGCCGCGCAGCCGGTGGGCTTCGGCGTCGCCGCGGGCGATGCGTCTCGCCTTGGCCTTGGCGATGACTCGGGCCTTGTGAGTCTCGGCGATGTCGATGGCTCCATTCGCCAGATCGGAGATTGCAGGTGCCGAAATTGCGGTAGTTTCCATATCTTGCTCCTCAGTCGAAAGTGTTTTGATTCGAGATGCCGGGCGATCTACAAGCCCGATCAACCAATCGCGCGATCCTTCGCCGCTGACGGGCTACGCAAAGTGCATAGCCCGAACCCCATACCGTCATCCGGATTCCGGTGAAGGCAAAGACTCGTTCGTTTTTGCCCTTTAAAAAGGCGAGTGGCGACTCGAATCTGTCTGCCGACCATTCCGCTATGGTCTCTGGATAAAACTGGTGATTATGGCCTCCTTCGCCCTGACCAGTACGGCCTTGCCGGTTTCATCCACACCATGGATGGCAACACATCCGAGGCAAGATCGATTCCGACAGTGACTATGGACATGGACTTCTCCTCCTACTTCCCCTCCTGCTGGCGTTGATGAAGGCTCGACACTCCATCATGGCACTTTGATGCCGAATCGCGGCTTCCGCCGCAGCCTCGGGACGGGGAAGTCCGTTTCATTCGAATACTCCACGTGGCTCTCAGTGGGAGCCTCCCCAGCTTTTTCCCGCGCTCATTCTGCGCCTCTGGAGCGCATCACGTGCTGGAAGGCGACCCACCCGAAGCGACGGTGATAATCAACTTTCGATCGCTCGACCTGGCGCGCGCGTGAGTACCACTACCGCGCGTATCAGGAGGCCGGGTATACCGGCTCAAAGGCACGCGCCACCGCGTCGTGCTGCTCGAAGAGCTTTGAACCAGCACTCTCACTTCGCCGCAATACAAAACGCCAGCAGCCCGGAGGTGACCTCATCGATGATCTGCTTCATCTCCGTATACACAGGATGAAACGGCGTCGAATTGTGCTTGCTCCCCCACTCGATCGTATAAGAGAACACTTTCGCCTTCTTTGCATCGATGATGTGGCGGCTGTACGCGTAGTCGTCGGACGTGCCCGCCGTCGGATAGAGGCTCATCGACTGCTCGGTCTTGTACACGCGTCCGCGCGACGCCTTGATCGCGTCGCGCATTTCATTGGCAAGTCCGACCGCGATTTTCTTGTCCTCCGCTTCGATATACTCGCGATACGCTTGGTCGTTCGCGATACCGCGTTTGCCATCGTACGCGGGGTTCTGGAAGTTCATGTCGGGATGACTGCTCTGGTCCTCGTCATCACCCCAGTTGTACAGGATGTCTTCCGAAAAGCTGTGCAGATCGACGAAATACTGGATGTGCGGAAACGTATCGAACATCCACACAGCGTTTTTCGTCTCCGGCTCCGACTCGGCCGACGGTCCAATATAAACCTGGTAGTCGCAAGGATCAGTGGAATTCTGAATGGGACACTCCGGATCGAAGTATTGCGGGAAATTCCACAAGAAATTGTAGTTGCGATTGATATCCACGCCGCAACATTGCGGCTCCGTATGCCCCGCAGGCGCGGGCCGCCGGTTCTTGCGCCACATCGACTCCGCAGTCATGCTGTAATGTCGTCCATCAGGATTGGCTTGTGGAAACACAAAAAGGTCTTTAGTTTCGATAACGTTCTTGATATCCGCCGCGTCGAATGTGCGGGTGCCGATCGTGACCGGCGTGTTTGTTCGATACGCATTCGTAAGCAGTTGCACGAAATGAATCAAGATGTCTGGGCTTCCCCATTCGCGTGCATGCACGCCGCCCAGAAAATAGATGCCGGGACGCTGCACGCCGCTGCCTTTTGCGATCTTCAGCGCGTGACAGATGCGCTTTTCCCAAGTCGGATGAGGCAGCTTGATCAGTTGCGTGAAGCTGTCGTTGGGCGCGGCGCTCTCGGCAGCGAGCGCGGCTTCCACCTGTTCGACATCGAGATACGCCGCGGCCGCCGCCACCGACAATGCATTGGCCGTGTGCGGCGCCGCCGTCCGTGCGCGCACCTCCGACTGCCGCACCTTACCTTGTGCGTCCGCGTCCTCCAACTGCTGGACCTTATAGCCCGCCGCCGTAAGCGCCGTGGTCTGCTCATCGGTTATGTGCGCGTCGACACTGTAGCCGTCCGCAACCTTTTCGATCGTGTGGCGTGCGACCGTGATCTTGTACTTCGTTACGAGATCTGCCAATGCAGCGAAATCTTTTCCTGTGACGCGAGCGTGATATAGAGACATGTCGATTCTCCTTTGGCACATGGCCGGACCTTCGTATCCAGAACGGCGAGCGAGTCGATTATTTCAATTGCAATACGGCGCACCGCTTTATCTTTCGCGCTTATCTCCTGAAAGTGCTGACGAGCCTCCCTGCTCGACCTCATCGAGCAGACGATCGAGCACACCCCACGTAAGCGCTGCATGCGCGCCGCCTTGAAGCGCGAGCCCGATCTGCGGTGCATTGTCTTTTGGCATCGTCGCTACCAGTATCGGTTCCGGGAAAGTGAAAGGACTGTCCTGAATTATTAAAGATAGTGAATTTTCAGAGAACGACAGATAGAGCAGAGCCTACTATGCGGTTTGGTGCACGAAGGGATGAACACGTTTCTGCGACGGAAACGTTAAGCGTAAGCGTTTCGTACCATGCATCGTTTGAGCCCGAAGCACCATAGATCAGTTTGCGCGAACCATTTCCGCTCACAAAGGCAAAGTTGTGTCTATCGATGCTGCATCGCAAGAATTCCGGCTTCGCGCGGCCAGATAAGGCCGGAACGCCAAAACCCATTGAGTCGGTGATCCTCACGGACGAGGGATTGCGCGAATTCGAACGTCTTTTCAAGCAGTATTTTGTCTCGCCTGGCAGAAAACCAAACCTGTGAATCACAACACCTGAACCCAACAACCTCACACGGGCGAGCAACCGAACTGGGCCGAAAGACACAACTGATGGGATAGTCCGCCGCGCCTCACCGAGCGAGTTACGCTGGCAGCGTTCACCCTGAACCGGAGACCATAATGGACGACACGACGCTGGTTGGTATCGATCTGGGCAAGCGTAGTTTTACTTGCACGGTCAGGATAGAAAAGGCCGAACCCTATTTCGCAAAAAGCTGAGCTGCAGGAAACTGATCGAATTCTTCGCAACGTTCCATGTCTCTACCGTCGTCATGGAGGCCTGCGCCGGCTCACATCATATGGCTCGCACACTGGCCACATTCGAGCATATGGTCAAGCTGATCTCGCCGCAGTTCGTCCGGCGATTCGTCAAGTCAAACAAGAATGACTTTGTCGATGCCGAAGCCATCTGCGAAGTCGCGTCACGACCAACAATGCGGTTCGTGACGCCGAGAACGGAATCGCAACAGACACTCTCGGTCTTACATCGAAACGCGGCCAACGACAGAGTGTCCGGGCCGTCGAAGAACTGGAACACGCCGTCACGATGTCCACCGATGATGAACTGGTGCAAGTGTTCGTCGTTCCAGCCCATGGCGAGTGGCATCACACGATGCAGTTGCGCAATCGTGACCTGCTCGGGAATCAGGAGTCGTCGCCAGACCGGCGCGCTGACGCCGCACAGACTGATTCGCAACTGGAGGACCGAAGGTGGGTCGGAGTCCATTGACCGACTGCAAACTTCCTATCGGCCATATTCGCTGCGCCCCGATGTCGCCCCAGCTTTGGCGCGGTCTCCTAAAAGGAGTCGCAAATGTTTCATATTTATATCGCCATGCTAATCGTCGTGGAGTATCTCTTGCTTGGCTACGACGACATCAAGCACCGCCACAAGCTGGCAAGCGCGAGGCCAGTCCCGCCGGGCCCGATTCACCACCGGGCACGCCCTCCACCTTGGCTCGTGCGCGATGAGCGAGACAAGTGCACCAACCCGAACCAGTCATGCCGCCCGCTCATCTGGCACCTCCGTTTCTCGCCCAACGCCCCCCCCCGGTTGCGCTGCCGCTGCGCGACCCAACAACGCGTTCATGCGAGCTCGGGTAACGTATGGACCGGATGCCGGTTGGATAGTGCGAACCTCTCCGGCTCCATGCTGCACATCTCCCTGATGTTTTCGATCTGTTCCATTGTCGCGGCGAAAATCTTCTTGAGAACGAGCCGCAAATGTCTCGTTCGCGAAGCCATTGCCTCGTGCGTCTGTTTTGTGGCGTCGATTGCCTGCTGGTTCGCAAACGCAAACGCACCGATGATTGCCGCGATCGAGCCGATGGCCTGCACCCAGGCAGCCCAATCCGACGATGCGCCAGGCGCATGTACGATCGAAGCGCAAAGCAATGCGCCCAGCGCGATCCCCAGCGCGACTAGTCTGGCCGATCACTGGTCCAATCCTTGGAGACTTCATGCGCCGACTCGCTATAACAATGGCTGTCCTAACAGCCGCCGGTTTCAACGCATCCGCTAACGCACAAACAGTCGTAACCATCGGGTACTCGGCCCCGCTCACAGGGCCGCAAGCGCCGAACGGGAAGGACAACGAGAATGGCGCTCGCCTTGCCATCGACGAACTGAACAAGAGCGGTGTCACGGTTGCCGGGCAAAAAGTGACGTTCAAACTGGACTCCGAAGACGACCAGGCAGACCCGAAAATCGGCGTTCAAACCGCCCAGAAGCTTGTTGACAGCGGCGTTTTTGCTGTGCTCGGCCCGTACAACTCCGGCGTGGCCATTCCGACATCGCGCGTGTATAACGCTGCCGGCGTACCTATTCTGCCGGTTGCCTCCATCCAGCTCCGACGAAGCAAGGCTTCAAGTCCATCTTCCGTATCGGAGCGAGCGATGAGCAACTGGGCGGAACGATGGGCCGATTTGCAGCCAAGACGCTGAAGGCAAAGACCGCCGCGGTTATCGATGACCGCACAGCATATGGGCAAGGTGTGGCCGAGCAGTTCGTGAAAGAGGCGAAGGCAAACGGAATAGAAATCGTCGACCAGCAATTCACGAATTCGTCGGCAACTGACTTCCTTGGGATTCTTACGAGCATCAAGTCCAAGAATCCCGATGTCATCTTCTTCGGCGGGTATGCGTCCCAAGGCGCGCCGATGGCCAAGCAAATGCGAGCCTTATGGGACTGGCTTTCTAGGCCTCCGGCGTACGTAAAATCCGAATCTTGGCGGCACCCCGATGGCGTCGGAAGAGGCCTTTTTGCGGACGGTGGGTAATGCCCGGGTCAGTAACGCGTTGCAGGATGCGACCGTGCAGAAGTGTTCACGCTCGGCTAGGCAAGTTCTTGGGATTTTGGAATGTCGCCGCCGAATCTCGTCTGATATCGCTGATTCGGGTGGTTCGGTCGATCGGCAAACTGGGGAGCCAACACCCCCAGCGTGACCAGCGGACGAATGTGCTGGGCCCGGATGAAATCGGGGGCACGGTCAAGCAGGGTTGCCAGTTCCTTGACGCTTAGTGCCTGCGTTGCGCACAGCTCCAGGATCAAGTGTCGAACGGCCTCGGGCTTCATTTTCCGGGGCACGCCGTCCGGAAAGCGCTGCGCAAGCAGTTTACGAGCTCCTGCGATTATCTCGGCCTCCGGCGGCAAGTCTCCCAACCTTTCCCGCAAACCTCTGGAGCTCCCGGCCAAACCTCCAGACCTCAGGTCCAGAGGTTTGGATCCTTCCCCACCTGACGTTACTGTGGGCGGCAGACGCCGGATCCCATCGCCGATCGGTTCGAATGCCCCGGCCAGCCGGTCCACTTCATGGGCCAGAGAAGCCAGATCCCGACTGAAATAGATCGTCCCGCGCCCGTGACCGGACTGCCCGATCAGTCCTTCGCGCGACAGCCTGCTGAGTGTCTTCGTGATGTCGGCCGGGTGCTCGTCGGTGATTTCCCGCACACGTTTGTGATCGACATAGCCCTCGACTGCGGCCGTCACGACAATCAGTTTTTCCAGGGCCGTCAGCTGTTCGAACATGCTGCCGTGTTCCTGCTCCAGTTCGGCCACCACCTCCGCCGGCAGGAGGCTTGCCATGCGCAACTCGAAGAGAGTCTGCTCGGGGTCGCGTTTCTCGTGAACCACCGGCGAACGCCATGACTGATCCTTCCACACGCCAAAGATACGCGGAACGCCTGACCCGGCCTGGTCACCCGCGCCCACAAACTGAAACATCTTCTGGATCAGTCGGTTGCGGCAGTCGCTGTCGCCACCGCGGATTGCCTGTTCAATCGGCACCCGCATCAGGCCAGGATTCCGGAAGCCATACATGTCGGGACGCTTCACGACAAGGATCGACACACGTCCGGAGAAGTCGGAGTGCACGATCGCGTTCACCAGGGCTTCCTGCAGCGCTTCGTGTACCGGCGTCACGCCCTGCCTGACCATCCCTTTGAGCTGGAAGGGAGCCTTCAGGTCCGTAATCAGTTTCGCAAGCACTCGACGGTAAAAATCAAAGAGGTTACCGGACCACGAACCGTCCGTGGTGAGACGGTCAATCCAGCGCGCCTCAGTGCGTGCTTCCGGGCGTTCTTGGTAATCGACGATGTAAGTCGGCACCGCATCGAGGATGGAGTTCAGTTTGCCGAACATGAGCAGGCCCGCGACGGTTAAGCCTTCCTGGCCAGACTCCCGTTCCTTCTTCCAGGCCTGGATGGAGCGGAGGAACTCCGGCATGGACTGCGCAATGAACGGGTGGGTTGGCGCGCGGCTAGCAAAGATCTGCCGGTATGCGGTCACGGACTCCAAGTCGAGATCGTCGATGCCATAGTGCGACAGCACCATTGCGTCACGTGGCATGTCGCTTTGCTCGGCCAGCAGTTGCCGGACCTTGTCCTCGCCCAGCAGATAGTCGCCTTCGTTGCGCCTTTCATACGTGCCCCGTAGCGGGTTCTCACCGACGTAGATCGGACGTTGTCGGCGCGAAGCGCGCGGGATCCTGACCTTCAGCAGCGAGCAATCGTTGACGCGTACGACCTGCACATCATCATCCCGCAGCAGATTGGCACTGATTTTCTGCCGGTTGTTTGCCAGATTGAACACGTCCTGTCGCATGGCGGCAGCGTTCATCAAGTCATGCAGCCTGATTTCACCGGTAGGCAGTTCCTCTACGCCGAGGAAAATCTCGCCACCTTCGGTGTTGGCCATCGCGCTGTATGTCGGCCACAGTTCTTTGGGAATTTCCCCGCGCCCGTCCCGGCCGGTAGCCTTCTTGAATTCAATGTCAAGGCTTTCGCCCAAGGCCAGCAGGTCTTCGTACGTGTAGTCGGTCACGGTCGCATGAAGTTATCGGTGTGCCCATCATTCTAACGGCACCGTGCGCGGGCGTTGCCGCCATGCAGACTCCCACCCTGCCGCCAGTGTGAGCAACCCGCCCGGGTTGAGTGGCCCATTGCCCCGTCGGGGGTCAATCCGTCGCTGCGCCAGATCCACCGAAGCCGGTGCACGCCGATGATCGCGGTCGCAGGCGGACGACGCGACCAACGGGCATCGCGTCAGCGTTATAATCCTTCAACCTGACAACTGCACGACATGGTCATGGATATTGATCAACTGTGCCGGACGGTCAGAACTCCAGCCGATCCTCGAAAACGATGCAATCACGATTTTGGCGCGCGCGAAGATTTGCGTCCCGGTGCACTGCCTTGGCGTGCGCCTGTTGCCGGCTTCACTGCCCGGGCCTGCCGCTTTGCCCCGGCATTCGTCAGTGACAACGCCATTTGGTCTCGCTGCTCACGCGCCTGCGCCGCTTCGTCGATATAACGCGTGTTGGCGGTGCGGAGCGCCTCCAGATTACCCTCCAGTACACCGACCTGCTGACGCAGATCTCCGAGTTGGCCCTGAAACTTCTGCACGTCGTCTCGATGCCGGATGTTGGCCTGCTCCACTTTACGGGCAGCCGCGTCCAGCTCCTTCTGCACGCGCGCGGCTGCTTGCCGCTCGCGGTCGATTTCCAGTAGCGCCCGGGTTTCGGCGGCTTTGAGCCGCTCGAGCGCCTGCGCGCCGTCGGCACGCTGCTTGTCCAATTCGGAACCAAAACTATGTCGGGCGGTTTCGAGCGCGCGCTGCAACTTCTGCTCGCCCTGTTGCGCCAGTCGCACCTGCTCCTGCAGCGTCGACCCCGCGGCGACGGAGATCGCCAGCGCCTGGTCCAGTTCTGTGATGCGGGTGTGCGCTGCGTCCAGCGCGGTCGCACTGCCTGTCAGTTCCTGACGCAGTTGATCGCGTTCGGCCTCGGCCCGAGTCTGCTGAGCCTGCGCATCGGCGACCGAGCGTTGTGCCTCGAGCTGCGCGGTGGCCAGCTGGTCTTGCGCCATATCGACCGCCCGCGTCCAGAGCGCGGCCGCCAGCTCGCCCGTCGCGGACTGCAGTTCCACCGGCAGGTCGGGATGTTCGATGCGCACCCGGCTCTTTTCACGCAGGGTCGCCCAAAAGCGCGCCAGCGCCTCGGCCGGCGCGTTCATGCTGCCCTTCTTCACCAGTTGATAGAGCCGGTTGGCGGTCGGCGCAATGCCGTGCCGGAAAAACAATAGCACGCAGACCTCGCGGTACAGCTCCTGCGTGCGCGGAAACTGCGCGCGCAGTTGCTCAATTTCCGCATGTAGCTGCGCCTCCAAGGCGAGTGAGGCATCCACGGCGAGCTTTTCCAGAGAATAGATAAGTTAATAATATAACGTATAACGTTAATTATCTATAGATTAAACACTTAATTTAGACATTATGACTATAATGTCGAGTAAAATGATGAATTGTGTGAAGTGAGCGCGCCTCTCGTTGGTTGAAGCAAATTTGTATCCATTCTTAAAGTCATTTTGTTCCCAGCCCCTTTGCCGAAATCGTCGTGCTGATGCACCCGGCAGCGGTGTTGGGCTTGACCGCGGGTTAGCACCGCCGGAACAGTGATGGGCACTAACCAGGCAAGGATGATCCCCGACGCCGGCAACCCTACAAAATTGCTTAAGGTGTCGGCCGAAGGAACAATTTTGGTTGAAACTTTTTAAAGCAATTTTGTTCCCAATGATTGACGTTGCCGCCAACTTGCCACTACCTGACGGGAACAAAATTACTTAAACCAACGTCTCACCCCACCATGCCGCTTCCTGAGCCCCTTCGCGTGTCCGACGGCACCCTGATGCCGCTTGAGCAGTTATCTCTGCCGCCCGAGCTCGACGGTGGCCTCGGTACGAATCGCGCGCTTGGCGCCCGATCCCAGATCGCCGCACAGAACGATGTCGACGCCATCAAGGCGTGGCTCGCGCGCTTCGTCGAGACCAAGGCGACTTTCGACACCTATCGCAAGGAGTCCGAACGCCTGCTGCTATGGTCAATCACCGAACTCCGCAAGCCGCTCTCCTCGCTCACACACGAAGACCTACTCGTCTATCGGCGGTTTCTGTCGGACCCGCAACCGGCGCAACGCTGGGTCATGACTGGTCGCAAGGTGGCCCGTGCGGACCCATCCTGGCGGCCGTTCGCGGGCCCACTCTCCCCCGCGAGCGAGCGACAGGCGTTTGTGATTCTGAATACGCTCTTCGCTTGGCTGGTCAACGCGGGCTACTTGGCCGGAAATCCACTGTCTCTGTCGCGTCAACGCGCACGCAAGGCCAAGCCACGGGTGACGCGCTTCCTCGAGGACCATCTCTGGCAGGCCGTCAAAACCTCAATCGACGCGATGCCCCGTGACACCGCACGGGAGCAGGAGCACTACGCACGCGTGCGCTGGCTGATCTCGCTCTTGTATCTGATGGGTCTGCGTATCTCGGAAGTCGTGAGCAATCCGATGGGCGGTTTTTTTAGGCGCCGCGACCGCGACGGCCAGGACCGATGGTGGCTGGCGATTATCGGCAAGGGTGACAAGGAGCGCTTGATTCCAGCGACAACCGAACTCATGGCGGAGCTTGCGCGCTATCGCCGACACTACAATCTCGCTGCCCTCCCCTATGGTGGTGAACCGACGCCTCTGCTGTTGCCGATCGGTGGGACACACCGGCCGCTGACCCGCGGTGGTCTGCACCTAATCATTAAACAGGTGTTCGACAACGCGATCGACCATCTACAGTCAACGGGGGAAGCGCATGAGCGCGCAACAGAACGGTTGCGTCAAGCGTCGGCCCATTGGCTGCGGCACACAGCGGGCTCGCACATGATGGATGGGCAAGTTGACCTCCGATACGTGCGTGACAACCTGGGGCATGAATCGATCTCAACGACCAGCCAGTACCTGCATGCAGACGACGATGATCGGCACCGTGCAACAGAGGCGGGACTGAGACTCAACTGGTAGCAAGATGACTAGCAATCGAAGCTCGGCATAAGCAGGTCCGCGACTGGTAGGTATCGATCAGCCGATGCTGAGCGCACGGAATGCTTCAAGTCGGGGTGCCATTCAAGAAACGGACTTACTGGGATGGTCCACCTACTTTTCTTCGGGCGGATACTGGAAGCCCGAATTCCGAATGAGAGGTCGCCACCATTAACTTCGCCAACTCCCAAGTTATCGGCATCGACGCCGGCAAGAACTGGTTCCATGTGGCCGTGATGAATTCGAGGGGGCAGCAGACCGATCGTCGCAAATTACGGCGCGAGGCTCTTTTGGAATATGTCGCACAACAGGAGCGTTGCTTGATTGCGATGGAGCCGTGCGGTGGGACGCAATTTTTGGCAACAAAGATGCAGGCGCTTGGTCACGAAGTGAGGCTTGTTCCGGCGCAGTTTGACTGCGCCGTTTCGCAAGTCAAAAAAGAACGACTTCAACGACGCTGAGGCCATCGCCGAGGCTGCTGTTCGAGGCCACATGAGATTCTCTCGCGTGAAGTCGGCCGAGGAACTCGATCTTCAGGCCCTTCATCGCGCCCGCGACCGCTTGATCCGAGAACGGACCGGACAAATCAATCAAATCAGAGCGTCTCGGTTCTGTCGCGGTAAGGAAATCAGGGAAGGTCGGAACCGAACCGATAGGGATGCTTATTTTGCAAGATTGTAGAATTGCTCGGCGACGGAACGATGCCGTCCGTCGTCATTTTTGATCTGTCCCTTCGCTATCATGTGCATGAGTTCGATGCCGCCTAAAATGATGCGGGCGCAACGAAAGCTCTTGAATCCTAGCATTGGTCGTACGATGCGTTTGATCGCTCGATGGTCCTGTTCCACAACGTTGTTCAGATACTTCGATTGTCGAATTTTGATCGGCACTTCGCGATCAGCATTGATCGCATTTAGCCCTGCGAGATTCGCCCCGCTCTTGTCGATCGTCACCGTCTCCGGTACGCCGTTTCCAGCGATAGCTTTTTCAAAATAGCGCCGGGCCGCAGCCTTGTCCCGCTTGGCGCGGAACAGGAAGTCAACCGTGTCACCGGTCTTATCGACGGCTCGGTACAGGTACTTCCATTCGCCCTTGACCTTGATGTAGGTCTCATCCATTCGCCAACTTCGACCGACATTATTCTTGCGCGGACCGAATGCCTTACCGAGCGCAGGCAGCAGCTTGATAGCCCACCGGTGCACCGTCGAATGATCGACCGAGACTGCGCGCTCGGACATCATTTCTTCCAGATGACGCAAACTCAACGGATAGGCGACGTACCAACGTACGCATGTCAGCATTATATCCAGCGGGTAATGCAGCCGTTTTAGCGCCTTGCTCACAGTGGCGTTCGGGGTCTTGATCATTCGTTACATCGCTCGTCTCAGGACCGACCACCATAGCAGATCGGCTTACTGCGACAGAACCGATCGAAACTGCTCTCGCACGCCGAGCATGAGACAGCCATCGGCCATCTTCCTTCGTTTTCCTTCGGATTTGAGTGGCCGTTTCGCAGGAGACACCTGACGTCGATCCTGGTTTTCGGTGGTCGCAATGTCGGTGGAATGCCACCCTCCGCAGCTGCCGTCCGGCTATGCTTTCGTTTCTCCGAGCACCGTGAGATGCATTTCACGCCGTTCGACAAAGCCCAATGTCCGGTACAGTGCTATGGCAGGGTGGTTCGATGTGAAAACGTGCAGGAAGGGTGTCTCGGAGCGCGCGAGGATGGTTGCGATCAGCAGCTTCATCAGGCCAGCCGCGTGACCCTGCCCCCGAAACGCGGCGTCCACACAGACAGCACTGATTTCAGTATATCCGTCGAGCCTCATGCGCTCGCCTGCCATTGCGGCCAGTCTGCCCTGCCTGCGCACGCCAAGATAGTCGCCGAGTTCGATGGTGCGCGGACCAAAGGGGCCGGGCTGCGTTGCGGTGGTCAGAGTGAGCATCTCTGGCACATCGCTCTCGGCGAGCCTGACGTGCTCCCATGTACTTGTTGGGTCGACCTTGCCTTGCCAGATCATTTGAAGCAGCGTTGTATGCCTGATCACGGAGAACCCGGCCGGTGGCAGGACCTCGCCCGGCGTGACCAAAGCGATCGGACCCTGCGCCTCGATCAGCCCACGCAAGGCTTCGAAGGATGCCGGACCGGTATCGGCCATGGCACCAAAGCGCGCGATGGCCGTCGGAAACCGCAGTGCCTGGTCATCCCCGAGTGCAAAGCGACTCTGCTTACTGATGAGCGCGTTCCATACGACCTGGTCAAGTGGGTGCACGCCGTTTATATCTTTCCTTGCCGCCGCTACAAACATTGACCGCTCCTGCTTTAAAGTTTTCTATTGCGCAGAATAGACTTAAACCTCCCGGGAAAGTAGTATCGTAAATGACATTTTTCGAGTCATTTACGCCATGCATATCCGCGTATTTCCTCTCGATGGCGCGTTCGATACGGGCATGTGCGTGGTGCTCGATGCCCTCAGAATGGCGAATGCGCTGTCCGCGGTTACACGTCCCGGCGAGCCGTCGCCTTTCGACGTCGAGTTGGTCGGTCTGCGAACGCGGATCAAGACGGGGCTTGGCATGAGCGTCGCCGCGAAAAAGGCTCGCACCATGCCACTGCCCGATTGGATCGTGGTGCCTGCGATCAGTGCCGGAACGCCTGACGTTTTGGTGAAATGTCTCGAGCGCCCGGCGGTACGGGATGCCTGCACGCAGTTGCGTCATTGGCAAGGACAAGGCGCGCGCATCGCCGCCGCTTGCATCGGCACATTCATCCTTGCGAATCGGGGCTGCTCGACGGGCAGGAGGCGACGACAACATGGTGGCTCAGCCCACTATTCCGAAGCCGCTACCCCAAGGTTCGCCTCGACAAGGACCGCATGCTCGTCCCTTCGGGACCGTTCGTGACCGCTGGCGCGGCGATGGGGAATCTCGATCTCGTCCTCTGGCTGATCCGGCAAGCGAGCCCGGAATTGGCCTCGCTTGTGGCGCGGTACATGTTGGTCGACGGGCGGGTATCTCAGGCGCCCTATATCATTCCCGATCACCTCGCGCATAGCGATCCGCTCATTGAACGATTCGAGCGATGGACACGCGCGAACCTGGCCAGCGGGTTCTCGCTGCAGGAGGCCGCCCATGATCTCGCAACGACTCCGAGGACGCTACAAAGGCGTGCCGAAGCTGTGCTCGGCCAATCCCCCTTGTCCTATTTTCAGGATCGGCGGGTCGAGCGTGCCAGGCATCGAAACGAGCACGATGGATGTGGATTCAATCGCCGCAGAAGTAGGCTACGCAGACGGCACAACGCTGCGAACGCTGCTTCGTCGGAGACTTGGTCGAGGGGTGCGCGAACTCCGATCAACCTGACAGATAAGAATCCAAATCTATATGGAGAAGTGGGCGACACGATCCAGGAACTTTCTTGGCGTCAGTCGTGAATCGACGACTAACAATTTCGTGGTCGGTGGTCTTGTACCGCTTCGTGCGTATGAATGGCGGCGCATGCGATGTAGTCCATCGATCGATGGCAACAGTATGAGCGGCTTTTCTAGCCTCGGAAGCTGAGGTTGATATGGCGCCGGGTCGGACAGCGGAAGTGGGTCGCAAGTGCCTGTTCGTTGATGTTATCAGCGGGCCGTTCGCCGTTGCAGCTGTCGAGCGACCGCTGTACTGCAGTGAGCGGGCATATCAGTGTCGACACGCGAACGTCGGCTCTGGCCCCGAGAACCTGCCGACCACAGCAGGGCCTGATCGTGCTGGGACAAGTCTACGTGGCAGAAAAATCGAATGAGATTCCGGCCTCGCAGGCGCAGATCGAATCGTTCGGGCTACCGCACTTGCGGCTGGGATTGCAGAAGTGAAGCGGCGGCGGCGTGGTGGGTCAGCACCGCCGTCATGAGCGCTGCTACCTGCCAGATGGCCATCCCTGGTCGGTGGGAAACCAGAATCACCACGTGCGCAATGTGGACATGAAAGAAGATCACTGCACGACCCGACACAAATCCGGAATCCTGGCCCTCCTGCGCTCTATAACACTGAACTGCCCGCGAGCAACATGCGATCGAAGCGTAACTATCGAACTGCGGCGCAACGCCTTGAGTTATTGAGCAGTTACGCCGTTTCGCCCGCGGACGGAGAAATTAACGGGCCTGCCGAGTAGGCACACCCGCACTGCATGCGGCTGAGCAGATTGGTCAGCATTATTTTCATGCTGTGTAGCCGTAGATGGAAAAGAGCGCCAACATCGAGCTGGCGCCGAAAAGATCCTGACTTCCGGGGGTGAAGATGTTCGTCAGAACCTAAGAGAGCGACCGCGCGTCACGGGCCGGATTGAACGTTTCCATACCTGTCGTTGACGCCTTTCCTTGTTTCTGATCCGACGCTCTGACATTGGTTCGTAAAATCGCTACGGGCGTTCGACATACCTGTCTCATCGAAATGGCCGTGGTGAAATCTCACGATGGAAAAGTAACCCGTCATATAGTTTTTGCAGTCCCCGCCAGCACTGCCACCGTCGATCAGGCCGGCGAGACACAGTATTGCGCCACATGCTGACGGATTGTCATCCGCGTGCGCCGTGGCCGGTGCAATCGATGCAGCGGCGATGACCGCTGCTGTTGTCGTCATCGCAAGATATGCTTTCACGATTCATGCGTCGATGTGTATGCCACGGGTTGTCCCACACGCAGTGGCGATGTTCGTCTCAGTGCACCAGCACCACGACTGCGATGACGGCGAGTGCTGCCGACAGCAACGCCGTACCGACACCCCACAGGGCTATCTCCCGACGGGTCAGCGACGCGCGTGCGAGTGGTTCTCGCAGGATCTGCCTGATCTCGTCCAAGCTGCGGTCATGGGCGTCGTCGTAATTGCGGATGGCAATCTCGCCCAGCAGTTGCTCACGCGCCTCGCTGATCTGCAGGGCCTTGTCGAGCATGCCGGCAGTGCTATCCCGAAAGTCAGTCAGAAACTGGTCAGTGCGCGCAGCTAGCCGGAGCATCGCGAGGTCGCTATTGTCCTTGAACTGATCGCCCGCTTGCTGCAGCGCCGTGCGCAGTTCGCCGACGTCGCGGCGCAATAGCGACAGCTCGCCGAGTACCGCACCGATTAGTTCCTCGCGAATCGAATCGTCCGGAGCGCCCATCTCAGTGCACCAGGACCTTGAACACGGCATCGAGTTCTGTCGTCACACGGTTCGCAAGGCGTTTCAGCGCGACCATCTGCCTGATCCAAACCTTCTTTTCTTCCGGTTCCCCCTGCTCGATGGCATCAGCATTCGTCGCAACGTAGTCCGTGGGGTCGTTGCGCAACTCGATAATGGATCTGTCGAATCCCTTGATTTTCTCGAAGATCGGATTTTCATAGATCACCGCGTCCGTACACAACATGAAGCCCCGGTCGTCTTCATGAGCTTCGAACACCTTCGCGAAGAGTTTCTCGAGGTCTCGCCTCGGGTCGACCATATTGAACACGACACGGAGTCGGGCCGCCGGAACACCAATGTCTTCCGACAGCGAACGCAGCGTTGCAATCGTGTCGACCTGCTGCTTCATTGCTGGCACTGTCGGAACGACGAACAGGTCGAAGTCCTCGTGGGACCCGTCGTAGTTCTGCATCAGGTTGACGAAGTCTTCAGCGTTCGACGCACCGATGTCGACCACGGCGTTCCTGAGCGTCATCAACTGGTCCTGTAGTTCGTCGAACTGGTTGCCGCGCAGCGCGGCCGTCTCCATGCCGTCGGAATTAATCGACTCGATGGCAATCAATTCGGCGTCTTCAAGGCGCGGGGCTAGAAGTTGACGCGCAACGGTGCTCTTGCCTACGTTGCTCGAGAAATTGATGACCGCGATTTTCATGGTGTGTCTCTCCTGTTGATCAATCAGGGCGGCTGCGACGCTGTCGCGGGCGCGCATTGCGTTAGGGTTCGAGTTCGAGCGTCGGCGCGCCATGCCCTGCCTCATCATGCCCAACCGTCGTCGACATGATGCTCGTTGAAGGTCATGAGGTGGCTGCTGGCGTTAGGCAACAATTACAGGCCGATGCGCGAAGGGTGCCTGGCCTTCGGATGCTAGCCGGCCGATTTATGGTCATTGAGCAAGCAATGGGCACGCCAAAAGGACGCGCAGCAGGCGCGGATTTCGTCAAGTCGTTCCTGTATTCGGTGATTGAAAGCGGCGTTGTCGCGAACGCGATTGAGGCACACGGCGTCGAAGGTGCCTTGGTGGCTTCCCCGGAATTTAGCTACGGTGCGTAGGGACAGGATGCTTCTGTAGCTCTCGTATTACAAGCTTTTCGACGCGCGGCAAAGCGCACCAAGAGACTGTTTTGGGGTCCACTCGTATATAGTGCAATAAGTGACAGTACGCAGAGCCCGCAACGGTCTGGGTGGGGATTCATACATCGATTAGGTTGAAGTTTCTGTTCACAACAAGATGCGTGTTTGGTGCATCAATAGGTGGACGATCTCACCCGACGGCGCTTGTTTTCGCTGCACGTTATGACGGTAGGATTTCTGCGGCATAACGCTCATTCCGCAAGCGAAAGACCCCTCAGATTGATGCCTTTCACCCGCGTTCGATCAATGCAGCCGATGCGTTCTGCCAAAGCGACCCGCCTCCGATTGGCCTAGCAATCCAAGACCGCCCGCATCTGCACCGTGTTCCATCGCAATCACAATGCTGAACCGCAAGCTCGACGCGTCGGCTCCAGACCGTATCTCGTCGATGCGATTGGCTTGGGCGGGGGACACACGTTGGGCGTAAATTGCATGCTTCAGCGCGTTAACCGCCCCTGCGCGATCGAACGCCCGCCGTGATTCTCCTCGGAACGCGGCGTTGAGACAATAGTCGGCCAAGAACGTCGATGGCCTGCTCCCTACAGTTTGTACGACGACGATGCAACGAGCCAGTTGACGATGCTGCATTTCACGGAGAGGGTGTCGACTTCAGGTATTTCGCGCATCCCCGCATTAAGAAAACCACGGCAAGCTCCACACGCTCTACGGCGACAAATACAACGGGTGCGCGGGGCGGTTGCGGACGAGGTCGCAGCTGGATGGCCGACTTCGGGCGGGCGGTGTACAAGCTCAACATTTAAACGTTCTGGGAGCGTTGGGCAGCGCCTTTGGCGCTGCCATTTTTGCACCAGAATGCTATCTCAGCGCCGCATGCGACAAGCAGATCTTCGATACTGCGCAGGCTCGACTGAAAGCAGAATATCATCGAACAGGACAGCTGATGACACCACTCAGGAAACGGTGACCGCGATAGATTGGTTTCGATCTCCTCGTCGCGCCATCTTGTCCGACAAACTGAACAACCGGACAACGTCGAAGCACTTATGCATTCCGTGCCCGGCATGCGACCTGCAGGCATTCCCGAGCGTGCACGGATCCAGTCAAATCTAAAAAAAACTTCATGCTTCGATAGCATTGTTTCAGACTTCACGACTCCCGGAATCACATAATGAATGGACCGATTCCACATGGGGAGTTTCGCGATGTACCAAACACTACTAGTCGAGGCGGTCCACGATTCGGGACGTCAGGCAGTACGCTTCGATATTGGATCGAACGCGGCAATCCTGGATGTCGAAGACATCGACTTGTTGATCGAACGTCTCAGCCACATCCGTTCGGGGCTCTCGCCGGCCTTGCCGCACGAACCGTCGCGCACGCACAACTATGTGATCGAAATTGATCCGTGCTGGTACCTGGACAAGAATCCGCTGTTCGACGGGGTCGTTTTGTTGTTGCGTCATACCGGGCTCGGCTGGGCCGGATTCGCGATTCCTCAATCCAGCCTGGAGCGCCTGCAGGACGCTATCGTCAAGCCGGTGCCACAATCGTTTGAAGTGAGCCAGATACCGAGTTGATCATGAGTGCTGTCGCCATGTTTGTCGTGCGTGTGCTGAGCCGCCCCACTGCCAACACGTTGATGGTGATGTGGCGCAAAACAGCGCGCTGCCGTTATCCCGAGCAGAAATGGATACGGGCGCGCGCAGAAGGTCCGGGGCAATGCGCCCTTTCGTTCGCGTCCTTCAGGCCCGCTGGTTCATCACGTCCGCTGAATTGGGAATGCCGCATTGCCGAAGCATCGCTAGCTGCATTGCTGGACGATCGCGAATCTTTAAACGTCGATACAACAAACCGCTAAGAACCTTAAGGCGAGCCGATTTCCTTGTCCGCTCGCCTTAAGGTTTTTTATCCGCCACGCATACCATTCAGACGCAAAAAAATAGACGCCGCATGAAACCACGCGGCGTCGATCATTGATCAACTCACACCTTGCAACTCACACCTTGCAACTCAAACCCAGCGACTTAGAACCGGTGACGCATGCCAACCGTAACAGCCACTTGCTTGTCCGTCGTAGACGGGCTCAGGCCGTTGATGGCTGCGTCGCCCAGCACCGTACCGTCGCCGCCCGACGCATGTTGAAACACGCCTTCCGCATACACGTCCGTGCGTTTGCTCAGGTCATAGTCGGCAAGCAACGAGAACTGATGATACTTCGGCTTCGCATCGCCGGCCGCCGTGTTGAACGAGCCGTTCGTGAACGTATAGGCGCCTTCAAGACTCATGGCCGGTGTCAACGCATAACGCGTATTCACTTCGTAGTTGTCCAGACGCAGGCTGTTGCCCGACAAGGCCGTATAACCGTCGTTCATGTTGATCGCATCAAGGCCGTCAAGCTTGGTGTGGGTGTACACGAACCCAACCGTAGCCGGGCCGAAAGCGTAGTTCACACCACCACCGAACGTGCGTTGTCGAGCAGCGACGAAGGTTGATGTGTTATTCGCTCCCGAAACCGCACCATTCGCGTTATCGCCCTGGCCAGGATTGTTGATCTGCAAATACGACGCGGCGATGCTCAACGGGCCATTGGAGTAAGACGCGCCTGCGCTATAAACGCGATTGTCCGAGAACGCGCCCGCCTTGTTCGAAAAGCCGTACAAGCCGCCGAACTTGAAACCGGCGTAGTCTATGCTCGCAAACTTCACCGAGTTGCTGATGCTGAAGCTATTGTCCAGGTTGTCGTTATCGAACGGGTGGGCGGCCAGGTTGTTGCCCAGGCCTTGCCCGGCTTCCGACAGCGGCGCCAGATAATCAACCGTGGAATCGTATTGCTTGCCGAGCGTCACCGTACCGTACCGGTTCGATTGCAAACCCACATATGCCTGACGTCCGAAGATCTCATTCGACTGCGCGAATGCGCCGTTGTTCACGTTGAAGCCGTCTTCCAGCTTGAAGATGGCGTGCATGCCGCTACCCAGGTCCTCGCTGCCCTTCAAGCCCCACAACGTATCACTGACGTTGCCGCTACCCACACCCCACGATTGACCCGACGTAGCCGGCCCCGGCGTGTGCGCGTTGTTCGCGTACACCACGCCGGCATCGATCACGCCATACAGCGTGACGCTGCTTTGTGCGTGCGCGGCTACTGCGAACAGGCTGGAAATAGTTGCAGCCAACAGAACTTTCTTCATCTTGAACTCCACATAGATAACGGGTTCCGGGTCAGGAGGCAGCTTGCAACGCAGCGTAACTTGGGCATTGCGCTAAAGCGAAGCGCTCAAGCCGAGCGGACAATGCTTCGAGCTGGAGGACATGCAGCGTTGAGTGCGGCCTTGACCTCAGAGCATCGAAGTCTACGGAGCGAGTGGAGCGAAGCAGCGTGGTCGAAGTGAATGACAGACTTTCAGTTTTCGCAAGCGAGGTCCGCGCAACCACCGCGAACGCAGACGTGCGCTTGGTTTAAGCGACATCGTGGTTTTGCGGCTTGTCCTTCATCGAGGGTTTGCATGTATCGAATCCGCCACGCCATTGATTTATGGTTGCCTTAAGAACAGCCGACAAAGTTAAAAAAGACTTAATGAAGCAGGCGTGCCCTTGTTACGTCGCGGAGCAGATCATGCGTGCAGTCAAATCGATACAGGCTGCCCGTCATGAATCAGCTACAAGCAATGCGCGTGTTCACCCGCGTGGTCGATCTCACCAGCTTCAGCCTGGCCGCCAGGCAACTTGGCATGTCGGCCGCCGCAGTCACCCGTAGCATCAGCATGCTGGAAGCGCACTTGAACATGCGCTTACTGAACCGCTCCACCCGTCGGCTCTCGTTGACCGAAGCAGGACAGGCCTACGTGGATGGTTGCCGCACGATCATCCAGCAACTCGATACGATTGAAGAGAGTCTCGTACGCTCGACCCGGGACCTCAGCGGCACATTGCGCGTAGCGGCGTCGACTACGTACGCCGCATGCGGCTTGAGCAACCTGCTTGCTGCGTATCGGACAGCCTATCCGCGCATTGGCTTTGACGTGACGACTTATGATTCGCCCATAGAGCTGATAGAAGGCGGTTTCGATGTTGGTTTTTCTGCTGATCGCAACCTGCCCAACTCGTCACTGGTCTGCCGTCATCTGACCGCGTTCAAGGAGGTGACAGTCGCCTCGCCCGGTTATCTCTCCCAGAACGGCACGCCCGTTAATCCTGCCGCGCTCGCGCATCATCACCTGCTGTCGATCTCGGACGGCTCCGCTCGCAATTGGGAATTCTCGGATCAGAACGGCGTGTATCGCGTGGCGAGCGGCAACGCGCTGCATGCAACCAGCAGTGCAACGGTTCGTTCCGCAGCGCTGGCGGACATGGGGATCGCATTGCTGCCGGCACCGCTGGTAAAGGACGATCTGGCGAAGGGCTTCTTGCTTCCCATCCTTGGCCAGTTCCAGATTACGGGTGGCGTGCGTCAGGTGTCCATTCTCTACACGGGCCGCAACTATCTTTCAGCGAAGGTCCGGCATTTCATCGACTTCTCGGTGAGCCAGTACCGTGCCCCTGATAACGCGGTAGGGCTTCGTGCTGCGGCCTGACGTGCGTTCCGTGCATCCCCGACTCTGGAGCGCGTTTTAATGCCGAAAGTACTTGCCATAGAAGACGACGAACTGATGGCGCAGGAAGTGTCTCGCGCATTGTCCGCACCCGGGTATACGGTCCAGGTTGCCCGCACCGGCCGCGATGGTATTGCGAAAGCCATTGGCGGCGGTTATGACATTGTCACGCTTGATCGCATGTTGCCGGACCTGGATGGCCTCACCATTGTGACGACCATGCGAGGCGTCGGCATCGACACGCCTGTCCTGATCGTCAGTTCAATGAGCCACGTTGATGAGCGCGTGCGTGGACTGCGAGCTGGTGGTGACGACTATCTCACCAAGCCCTTCTCTCACGATGAAATGCGCGCCCGCGTGGAAGCCTTGCTTCGACGCAAGGCCGGACCCGCATCCGACGAAACGGTCTTGCGCGTGGATGGTCTCGAGCTCAATCTTGTGCGCCGCCGCGCCACGCTTCATGGCCGCGTGCTCGACCTGCAGCCGACCGAGTTTCGCGTGCTCGAATTCATGATGCGTCATGTGGGCCAGGTGCTCACACGAACGATGATCTTCGAAGGCGTGTGGGGTTGCCGTTTCGATCCGGGCACCAACCTCATTGACGTCCACGTGGGGCGTCTGAGAAAGAAAGTGGATGACGCGAGCGGCCGCCCGGCGATTCGCACGATTCGCGGCTCCGGCTATTTGCTGGACTGATTTTCCCAAACATCGAGCGCAGCCACAAGGTGCGGGACACCTTGTGGCTGCGCTCGAGTTTCGTCATGCATGCGCCCTTCCCGAAACTAAAACTAGTTTCATTTTTCCCGTGCGTGGGTGTTAACCCGATCCTTCCAGAATGACTGACACCAGCGCTGTCACCACGTAATTGGTCCAATGTCCTTAATTCATCAAGTCACTCAGTCAGCGCTAACCTCGCACCCTGAACGGAGCCGTTCTCAATGTTGAAAATTGTCCGATTAGCTTTGACTCGGCCCTATACGTTCATCGTGCTGGCGATGCTGATCGTGTTGATCGGTCCGCTCGCCGCGCTCCGTACGCCGACGGACATCTTTCCCGATATCAGCATTCCCGTCATCAGCGTCATCTGGAACTATGCAGGGCTTCAACCTGATGACATGTCCGGCCGGATTGTCACGTACTACGAACGTACGCTAGGTACGACTGTCAACGATGTCCAGCATATTGAGTCGCAGTCGTTCCGCGGTTACGGCATCGTCAAGATATTCTTCCAGCCGACTGTCGACATCCGGACGGCGACTGCTCAAGTCACGTCGGTCTCGCAGACGGTGCTCAAGCAGATGCCGCCGGGCATTACCCCGCCTCAGATCCTGAACTACAACGCATCGACGGTTCCGGTCCTGCAGATCGCGCTCACGAGCAACACGATCGACGAGCAGGAGCTTGCCGACTACGCGACCAACTTCATTCGTCCGGCGTTGGTGAGCGTGCCTGGCGTGGCGATCCCGACACCGTATGGCGGCAAGACGCGCGAAGTGCAGATCGACCTGGATCCCCACGCGTTGCAGGCGGATCGGCTGTCCGCTACGGAGGTAGCGAACGCATTGGCGGAACAGAACCAGATCGTGCCGGCGGGGACCGAGAAGATCGGTGACTTCGAATACAACATCAAGCTGAACAACAGCCCGCTTGCACTCGACGAACTAAACAACTTGCCCGTCAAGACGATCAATGGCGCAACCATTTATATCCGCGATGTAGCGCACGTTCGCGACGGCAATCCGCCGCAGAGCAATATCGTGCGTCTCGACGGCCACCGCGCCGTGCTGATGAGTATTCTGAAAAACGGTTCGGCCTCCACGCTCGACATCATCGCGGGCGTGAAGGCAAAGCTGCCGCTAATTCGTGAGACGTTGCCACCCGGCCTCAAGCTCGTGACCCTGGGTGACCAGTCTGTATTCGTGAAGGGCGCAGTAAGCGGCGTGGCGCGCGAAGGCGTTATTGCCGCTGCCCTGACCTCGCTCATGATCCTGTTGTTCCTGGGAAGCTGGCGCTCCACGCTGATCATTGCGTCGTCCATCCCGCTTGCCGTGCTGGCCGCCATCGCAGCGCTTTCGGCGATGGGCGAGACGCTCAACGTCATGACGCTCGGAGGACTCGCGCTTGCGGTGGGTATTCTCGTCGACGATGCGACCGTCACCATTGAAAACATCAACTGGCATCTGGAACAGGGCAAGTCCGTCAGGGGCGCCATCCTGGACGGCGCCGCGCAGATCGTGACGCCGGCTCTCATCTCGCTGCTTTGCATCTGCATTGTGTTCGTGCCCATGCTGCTGCTCGACGGCATTGCACGTTTCCTGTTCGTGCCCATGGCCGAGGCCGTGATCTTCGCAATGATCGCCTCGTTCGTGCTTTCACGAACTTTCGTGCCGATGATGGCGCAATACCTGCTGCGGCCGCACGCGTCAGGCGGTCACGCGTCAGGGGAGCTTGCCGCTAGCATGGACCCGCACGGCATGATGCATCACGCACCTTCGAAAAATCCGCTGGTTCGATTCCAGCGCGGTTTTGAACATCTGTTCGGGCGCTTTCGCGGCATCTACCGAATTCTGCTAGGGATGGCGCTCAGCAGCCGCAAGCGCTTCATCATCGGCTTCCTGGCGGTGGTTGCGGCCTCCTTTTTGTTGTCGCCCTATCTTGGACGCAACTTCTTTCCGAACATCGACTCGGGTGAAATCGCGTTGCATGTGCGGGGTCCGGTCGGCTTGCGGATCGAGCAAACCGCGGACCTTTTTGACCATGTAGAGAACACCGTTCGCCGCACCATTCCACCGAACCAGTTGCGTGCCGTCATCGACAACATCGGCTTGCCGAATAGCGGCATCAACCTGACCTACAACAACAGCGGCACGATTGGGCCGTCGGACGGAGACATCCTCATCTCGCTCGGCGAGGACCACGCGCCAACGGCCGGGTACGTCAAGAAATTGCGCAGGCTGTTGCCGCGTGCTTATCCGGGCGTGACCTTCTCGTTCCTGCCCGCCGACATCATTTCGCAAATTCTTAATTTCGGTTCGCCTGCCCCGATCGATGTCCAGGTCGCCGGTCCGAATCAGGCAGGCAACTATGCGTATGCGCGGCAACTGTTGCGCAAGGTACAACTGATTCCAGGGATTGCGGACACACGTATTCAACAGGCGACGACCTACCCGCAATTTTCTGTTTCGGTTGACCGCACCCGCGCCAACGAACTGGGCATCACCGAGGGCGACGTGACCAACTCGGTAGTGGCCAATCTCTCCGGCACGAGCCAGGTTGCCCCGACCTATTGGCTCAACCCGCGCAACGGCGTGTCGTACGCGGTCGTCGCGCAAACACCGCAATATCGCATGACCTCGCTCAATGATCTCGGCAACCTGATGGTCACCGGCAAGACCGGCGAAGCGCAGATTCTCGGGGGCATTGCGACGATCAAGCGCGGCGTGGGCAACGCAGTCGTCTCGCACTACAACATCGAACCCCTGTTCGATATCTATGCAACCACGCAGGGCCGCGATCTTGGCGCCGTTGCCGCACAGATCAACACGATCGTGCACCAGAGCGCCAAGGACGTGCCCAAGGGCTCGCAAGTGACAGTGCGCGGTCAGGTTCAGACCATGAACAGCGCGTTCATGGGGCTGGGCCTCGGGCTGATCGCAGCAATCGTGCTGATCTACTTGCTGATCGTGGTGAACTTCCATTCGTGGAGCGACGCGTTCGTGATCGTGACCGCCTTGCCGGCAGCGCTCGCGGGCATCGTGTGGATGCTGTTCATTACGCACACGCCGCTATCCGTCCCTGCGCTGACGGGCGCAATCCTCTGCATGGGAGTGGCCACGGCGAACTCCATTTTGGTCGTCACTTTCGCCCGCGAACGGCTCGCCATTACCGGCAACGCACTGGTCGCCGCAATGGAAGCAGGGTTCACGCGATTCCGCCCGGTGCTGATGACAGCACTCGCCATGATCATCGGCATGTTGCCGATGGCGCTGGGTCTCGGCGACGGCGGCGAACAGAACGCCCCGCTCGGCCGTGCGGTAATCGGCGGCCTGCTGTGCGCCACTATCGCCACGCTGCTATTCGTACCTGTCGTGTTCAGCCTCGTGCATCGCAACGACAAGGCTCAAGAGGATCACAAACTTTCCGGATCGGGAGAATCGCATGTCCACTGAAATTGAAATCAATTCCCCTAAGCGCCTGCGTCATCTGAAGCTGGTCAGCGTGATCATCCCGTTGATTGCCGCGGGGGTCGTGACCAACGGCGTCATCAGCCGCTCGCGCGCCGAGCGTGAGCTGACGACCTGGACCGACGCGCAAGCGGTGCCGACAGTGGCGACCGTCACGCCCCAGTTGCCTGCGGCCGAACAGTCGCTGGAACTGCCGGGGCAGCTCGCCGCCTTCGTCAATGCGCCCATCTATGCCCGCGTGTCGGGCTACCTGCAAACGTGGTATGCCGACATCGGCACGCACGTGAAGTCGGGCCAGTTGCTCGGCCTGATCGATACGCCTGATCTCGATCAGCAACTGCAGCAGGCACGTGCGGATCTCGCCAATACGGTGGCGAACGAAAACCTCGCGGCGACCACCGCACGACGCTGGACGCAGATGCTGAAGCAGGACTCGGTCTCGCAACAGGACGCCGATGAAAAGACCAGTGACCTGATTGCGAAGCAGGCCACTGTCGATGCCAGCCGCGCCAACGTTGCGCGCCTTGAAGCGCTTGAATCGTTCAAGCGCATCACGGCGCCTTTCGACGGAATTGTCACCGCGCGCAAAACCGATATCGGCGCGTTGATCAACGCGGGCGGCGGCACCGGGCCCGAGTTGTTCGCTGTGTCCGACGCGCGCCGCCTCCGTCTCTATGTGAACGTGCCGCAAAGCGACGCTGCAGCGATCAAGCAGGGACTCACCGCCAAGCTGACGGTGCCGGAGCGCCCCGGCATGACCTTCGACGCAAAACTCGTCGACACGGACGATACCATCACGCCCGCATCCGGCACGTTGCTGGTGCAGTTGTCGGTGGACAATTCATCGGGCTTGCTGCTGCCGGGGGAATACACGCAGGTGCACTTCGCGCTGCCCAACAGCGGCAGCGCGTTGCTCGTGCCGGCGAGCACGCTGATCTTTCGCACCGACAACATGCAGGTTGCGGTCATCGATCCACACCACCACGTGCATTTGAAAGACGTGAAGATCGCCACCGACCTCGGCAGCCATGTGCTGATCGCATCGGGATTGTCGGCGAGCGACCGGATCATCGACAATCCGCCCGACTCGCTTGCTGAAGGCGAACTCGTGCGCAGCGCCGCGACGGCCGTGGCCACCGCGGCGACCGGTCAGCCGGAGCACGAGCATGGTTAAGCGCCGTCTCCTGGTAGCGGCAGCCTGCGCTTTCGCGCTGAACGCGTGTTCGTTCGCGCCCACCTACAAGGTGCCCGTCATAGCGATCCCCACCACCTTCAAGGAAGCCGGTCCGTGGCAACCGGCCAAACCCGCTGACCGCATCCCGCGTGATAACTGGTGGACCATGTATCGTGATCCGGTATTGAGCGGCCTTGAAGCGAAGATCGCCACGGCCAATCCGAATGTGGCAGCAGCGGTTGCCCGGCATGACGAAGCCAGCGCTTATCTTCAGGAAGCGCGTTCGGGGCTTTTTCCCACGATCGGCGCCGAAGCCGATGTTTCGCGGCAACGGCAGTCGGATAACCGGCCCTTGCGCGGTACGGATCAGCCGTCGACTTACAACTCGGCGACAGCCGATGTTGGTATAGGTTATGACCTTGATTTGTGGGGCAAGGTACGCAATCAGGTCAGCGCCGGCCGCTCACAAGAAGAAGCTAGTGCCGACGATCTCGAGTCGCTGCGTCTGAGCCTTCAGGCAAGCCTCGCGTCGACCTATTTCGAATTGCGTGGCCTCGATCAGCGCGCCAAGCTGCTCAACGACACCATCGACACATACAAGCGCGCGCTGAAGCTGACCGTCAGCCGTCACAACGGTGGCCTGGCCTCCGGCATGGATGTGTCGCGGGCGCAGACCCAACTCGCTTCCGCCCGTGCCGCCGCCGACGATACACAGGCGAGCCGCGCGCTGCTCGAACATGCAATCGCGACGCTCACCGGAACGCCGGCTTCGTCGTTCTCATTGCCGCCGGACGTTGCGTTCAACTATCTGCCCCACGTGCCCCTCGGGATGCCTTCAACATTCTTGCAACGCAGGCCCGATGTTGCGGCGGCGGAGCGGCGCGTGGCAGCGGCGAACGCAAATATCGGCGTGGCGAAGGCCGCGTTCTACCCCGACATTTCACTCGGCCTGGATGGCGGGTATCAAAGCGATACCTTCTCGCCCTGGCTCGCGGCGCCCAACGAAATATGGTCAGTGGGACCGCAGTTGCTCTTCACGATCTTCGACGGCGGCAAGCGCAGCGCGGCCGTGGCGAACTCGCGGGCTGAACTCGCCGAGAACGGCGCAAAGTACCGGCAGACGGTGCTCGTGGCGTTCCAGCAGGTCGAGGACGGCCTGGCGCTGCTGCATCATCTCGGCGATGAGTCGGTCAACGAGGATCAGGCGTTGAGCGCCGCGCAGCAGACGCTCGCGCTGGCGACGTCGCAGTATCGGGACGGCGTGGTGAGCTATCTGGACGTGGTGACGGCCCAGACGACCGAACTGACCGCGCAAATTTCGTCGCTGGACCTGCGTACGCGGCGGCTAACGGCTTCGGTGTCGTTGATCCTGGCTCTCGGTGGTGGATGGACCGGGAAGGCCGCCTGACGCTTGTTTCGGCCGCGAAAGTGAAAACGCCGCCGGGGTGCATTTCATGGCCCCGGTGGCGTATTTACATCCCGCCCTGCAAGGGCAGGATCAGAAGCGCAGGCGAACGCCTGCGGCCACCACCGCCTGCTTGCCGTTCGACGAAGCGGCCAGGTTGTAGATCGACGCATTGCCCAGTGCATTCACGCCTGTTGCGCCGGTCGCATGCTGGTAGACGCCTTCGAGGTAGACGTCGGTACGGCGGCTCAGCGCGTAGTCGGCTTGCAGCATGAACGCGTTCCACTTCGGCGAGAGGCTCGACGTGGCTGTGTCGAACTTGCCGTCAGTGAACGTGTACGAACCGGCCAGGGTCAATGCCGGCGTCAGCGCGTAGCGCGCGTTCAGCTCGTAGTTGTTGAACGTGAGCTTGTTGCCGGAAAGCGCCGTGTAAGCACCGCCCTGCGAGATCTCGCTCGGGTCGTCGAGTGTCGTACGCGTGAACACGGCGCCAATGGTCGCTGCGCCTATAACGTAACGCGCTCCAGCGCCCATGATGCGCTGGCGGCCGCCGACCAGGGTTGCGTCGCCGTCGCCGCTCGAGAGCGCGCCACCCGTATTGACGGGCGGTGTGACACCGCCCGGATTGTTAGCCTGGAAGTACGCTGCAGCCAAGCTCAAAGGACCGTTGTTATACGACGCACCCGCCGTATAGGCGTTGTTATTGCTGAAGCCATTCGATGAATTGCTGAACGCGTACGCACCGCCGAACACGAGGCCGCCATAGTTCACGCTGCGAAACTTCACCGCATTATTCATGCGGAAGTCGTTGTTCAGGTTGTCGTTGTCGAACGGGTGATCGGCTATGTTGCCGCCGAAGCCCGAACCGGTTGCCGACAACGGCGCCACGAAGTCCACCATGGAGTCGTACTGGCGCCCGAGCGTAACGGTTCCATAGGCGGAACTCGAGATACCGACCCATGCCTGACGGCCGAACTCGTCGCCGCCGTTCGAGAACTTGCCGCTGTCGATGTTGAAACCGTTCTCAAGGTCGAACACGGCCGCCAGACCATCGCCGAGATCCTCCGTGCCTTTCAGGCCCCATCGATCCGTACTCACGTTGCCGCTTTGCAGGCCCCACGCCGCATTGCCGCCCGTTGCGGCTTTCTGGTTGGAAATATAGTCGATACCCGTATCAAGTGTGCCGTACAGGGTAACGCTGCTTTGTGCGTTCGCGGCTTGAGAGACCGCGGCCGCGATCAGGCTCAAGGAGGCGATCAACGCTTTGTTCATGTGTGCAATTCCAGGATGATGCGGCTGCTGTTCCGCTCCCCGGCATGGCGGAGACAGGATGGCGAAGTGCAGCCGCCCGACTCGCCATGCGGACCGGGGAAAATTTAAGCGGCGGGCATGACGTGGACGTGTCGAAATTGCGCTACTTCATGAAGAATAATTTATAAAGCAGACGTCAGATATTTAACTTAGCTATCCGATGTTGTTTGTTCGGCTTATTTTCACGTTTCATGAACTGCTCTACATGAACAACTCTTCACGATTGAGCGTCTTTCCCGACAGGGCCGACTCGTTAATCTGTATTCACCGGACAACGATCACCCATCTGCATCGAAGCCCGGTCACTCCTTAAACGGACTTTTAGGAAAGCACCATGAAGACCATGATGATCGCCCTCGCTTTTGCCGGCCTTGCCGCTACGGGCTCAGCCTTTGCCCAGAGCTCGGCGCCGGCTCAGGCACCCGCTCAGGCGCCTGCCCCCGTCACCGTTGCACAAGCAGGGCAATGGGTACCCCCGGATGGACAAACCATTGAGCCTAGAACACGCGCGGAGGTTTATCAGGACCTCGTGAAGTCTGAGCAGGATGGCCAACTCGATTACCTGAACCGCACGTTGTACTGGCATCACTAAGCATGGTGCGTCGAGTGCCGCTTGCCGTGATGGCGGCGCACATCCTTATTCGCCACAATGCGAACCTTCAAACCATCGATTCGAGTCCACAGGCACGTTTGCCAAGGTGATGCCATGAGCCGGTCAAGACGCATACTCTCTGCCTTGCGATTGCCGCTGTGCGCGCTGGCGTTGGGCCTTTCGCTAGCCGGTTGCGCCTCGATGCAAGGCGCGTCAACCGATTCCAACGCTTGCGTGGGTCCGGTGGATTACTGCCAGCCCTTCTTCGGTTCCTGATCTAGCCCGATGCGTACGTAACGTAAGCGCGAGCTCCCTGCACGGGAGCATCGCGCTTACGCATTTCCAACGTTCGATCGGGAGACGGAAAACGCGGGAACAGGCGGCAACTGCGTCGTGCTGATCTGATAACCAAAGCGGCTGACGGTTTCGAGACGCGCGCCGAAGGCATGCAACTCAATCTTGCGGCGCAGCCGCGAGACAACCAGATTCACGCTCGACGGGTCCACGACGTCCTTGTCAGGCCACGCATACCGAATCAAATGGTCGCGCGCGACGGGGGCATCGGGCTGACGCAGCAGCGACTCAACCAACAGAAACTCGCGCTTGGTCAGGGGGAAGCGCTTGTCTCCCTCCACCAGCTCCCGCGTAAGCGGATCCAGCCTCAGCGAAAGGTCGAGCGCAGGGTCGCCCAAGCCCTGCAGCGACGATCGATACAACGCCAGCATGCGTTCCTGCATTTCGATAAACGAAAACGGGTGCACGAAGCACGCGTCCGCACCCGCGCGCAGCATGCGCGCTCGCTCGACAGGCGTCGCGCGTCCAAGGACGACCATGATCGCGGGCGAACCGGGCAAACACGCGAATTCGGACAACAACGTTGCCACGTTGCAAATGGATTCAGTATCGACGGCGACGATCAACACCGCGTCGAAGGTGTCGTGCGACGCGAGATGGAGCCCGTCACGCAGATCGTCGGTCATTTGCAGGCTGTGCGCGCTTTCACGTAAAGCCTTGTGCAGATAAGCGCCTTCGGTGCAGACGGAGGAAATGAGCAGAACTCGCATAGGGGTGGCTCTTACTCGGTTGATCAGTGGATCGGTTAATCAGGACGGCCATCAGGAAACCCGACAATCAGCACGCGCATCACTCGAGCGCGTGGGGCCAGCATTCAACCGTCATCGTCGTACCGGAGGTGGGACCGGTACCATTGGCGCCCACACGAAGCGCGAAATCGTGCAACCGCATCACGGCCGACACAATGCTGAGCCCGAGTCCCGAGCCTGCCAGATGACGCGTCTGATCGGCTCTATAGAAGCGCTGCAACACCGCTTCCCGCTCGCGCTCCGGAATACCCGGACCGTTGTCCGAAATGACCAGCAGCGCGCCCTGCTGATGATCCGTCAGTTCAATACGCACGGCGCCGTTGTCGGGCGCGAACTTGATCGCGTTGTCGAGTAAGTTGCTGAATGCTTCGAATAACAACGCCCGATCTCCATGCACCGCGGGAACCTGTTCGACCGTCACCGCCCAGCTAATTCCCCGGTCCTCGGCGAGCGGTTCATACAGGTCACTCAATTCATGGACCAGCGTAGTGAGATCCACGGACGAGAACCCGCCACGCCGCTTCAAGGCGCCGATCTCCGAAATGCGGAGCATCGCACCGAAGCGGTCAAGCAGCATATCGGCTTCGACTCGCGCACGGTCGAGCATTTGCGCGACGCCATCATCCTGGATCACGTGCATGCGTTCGGCCACATTGGCAAGCAAGGTACGGATATGCGCGGCCGGGGTTCGCAAGTCATGGGCTATTCCGTCGCATGCGCTCTTGACCTCCGTCATCAGCCGTTCGATTTCCGCGAGCATGTGATTCACCAGATGCGCGAGCATATCCAGTTCGTCTCGCCCACCGATCGGCAAACGCCGCTTCAGGTCTCCCTGCGCGATCCGCAAGGTTACCTGGCGAATATCTCGCACACGCCGCATCTGCCGCAGGTTGAGCAACAAGCCGCTGGCTATGCTCACCAGCAAGCAGAACAAACCCCCGCCAACCAACGCGTTGATCATCGTCTCGCGAACAGCCAGCACGTGCGTGAGATCACGGGCCACCACGATCTGTTCGCCGTTGTGCCGACGCATGCCCATGGCCCGGACGACGGGCGACTTCGCCTGGTTGGCGACAATCAGGCTGTCGTTGAGCGTATGACCTTGACGATCCAGCGGCAGGTCCGCAGGCAACACGCGGATATCGCCGGCGAGATGGGTGCCGTCGGCGGCAAACAGCCCGAAGTAATTGGTATTCAGGTGCTCGCCTTCCGTGCGCCGGTAGATGGTCGCCGGAAGCGCCTGGTCCTCTATGGACCCGAAGTAGAAGATCTGCCAATGCAACACGGAGTCCGCATCGAACTCCATGCGCGTAGTTGCGGACCAGCCGATGAACCCGATCAGCACCATGACCGACAGCGCGAAGATGACGGCGTAGACCGAAAGCCATCGGAAGGTCGTGTTATGCCAGCGGCGCCCCATTTCTACAGGATGCGTTCGATTCGTTGAGTCAGCCAAGGTGTGCTTATAGGAAATAGATCACGTCAGGATATAGCCCGAACCACGCACGGTCTGAATAGTTGCTTTGGTACCGGGGGCGTCGATCTTCTTGCGCAAGCGCCCCATGTGAACGTCGATCAGATTGGTGCCGGGATCGAAGTGATAACCCCACACCGCTTCGAATAGCATGGTACGCGTGATGGTTTGACCAGCATGCCGCATCATGAACTCCAGGATGCGATACTCGGTTGGCAGTAGCGGTACTTCAATGCCGTCGCGTGTCACCTTGCGCGAGATCAGATCGATAAGGAGCGGTCCCGCGTTCAGCGTTGTTGCATTGCGTGCCGGAGTTTCGCGCCGGCGTCGCAGCAGTACTTCGAGACGTGCTGTGAGTTCGTCTGAATTAAACGGCTTGGTCAGGTAATCGTCACCGCCCGCACGCAGGCCGCGAATACGCTCATCTACGTCGCCAAGCGCGCTTAACATCAACACCGGCGCCTGTATGCCAACCGTTCGCAAAGTGGTGAGGATAGTCAGGCCGTCGAGTCCCGGGAGCATGCGGTCGAGCATGATCACGTCATACTCGCCGCTCATCGCACGGGCGAGACCATCGGGCCCGTTGTCTACCCAGTCCACCTCGAACCCGCATTTTTCAAGCTCTGCCACGATCTCATTCGCTGCTAGCGGATCGTCCTCTACCGTGAGCACTCGTGTCGTCATTGTTCCCAATCCCAAGTCGGCACCAGCGAAAAACCGGCTGCCGTCTGCACTACCAGAGGGTAAATGATGCCACAACCGACTCGATGAGATCGGCGAACGGAATTGACGGACAGGCATCAGAAAGCTGCCTGAAGTTTAGTGGCCGCCGCGATAAACCACCGAATCGAGGTAATTAAGCTGACCGTCTTTCTCAGCATGAACGAGCGAGCGCTCAACCTGCGCGCGGGTGAGCGTCGAGACCGGCGGTTTCCACGATTGCTCTTGAGCGGCCTTCGCCGGTAACTGGACAAATGCCGAAGAACACACTGCGCACGAGAGAAGGCTGGCTGCGAAAAAGAGTTTTTTCATATCGCTACTCCTGGGGAACCTCGTGAATTAAGCGTCGCAGTCCGCCAATCGCGTTGCGATGGTGTTGAGACTACGCGGGGACCCTTAACAGTCCGTCATCCACTTCATGAAAAGATATTTATTGAAAAGTGCGTAGTGCAAAGCCTCTAAGCCAACATCGAAACTTTCGTGAACCATTGCTTAGCACGGGCTGTCGAATTGCGGCCTTGCTTCGTTCACGGCCACGGCTGTGAAGCAACGCTCAGGACTTAGTTCGCGGAGGGACTGGCCGGATCGCCCGCGACCTGCGCTGGCATGCAGTCGTGACGGAACTCCTGATGCAGCTTGGCTTCGGCGTCTTGCAGATCGTTCGGATATTCGTTGTCGTCGGAAGTCGGTTGATACCCTACCGCCTCCAGCTCGCTCAACTCCTGCATCAGTTGTTTATGCGTGACGGTATGCTTGAGCGGCGTGAATGGGTAGTCGTGACACTCGGCCTGCGTGAGACTTGGGGCGGCCAACGCGGATGCGCTGGTGAGGGCGAGTGAAAACGTAATCAATGCAGCGGAAAGGCGTTTCATGGGTGTTCTCCGTAAAGATATCGGGCTTGGGTGGTCGCCTGCGCCTGGCTGGTTTTATTTAGCGGCGGGTGACGAGATTCAGGATAGCGAACTGATTGCAACGGAAAATCCGCTGTAACATGAAGAGTAATTTAAGGTTCACCAAGACAAGCGCAGAGGCTCCGACGCAAGGCCGGGCCGTACATCAACGTCGTCCGCCGAACGAACCGGCATGAGTGCACGTTATAGAGCACTTTGTTCAGAAGCGCAGGGCTTGCGAATGATGGCGTGGAGCTGACACGTCGCTTGCGTAAAGGCTCGTTTCGCTTACAAACCCCGTTTCACACGTCACACTGCCCTGCCTGTTTGCGAAGGCAGCGCTTTCACGCGGCCCTTTTTTCGGTGCGTATGCGGCCTCCGAAGCGCTCGAGCAAGGGTCCAATACATCAATTCAAATTGTTTGGAAGCCGGCTGTATCGGATTCACGACACGCATCGTTCTCGTGCCTCCCTGCCCGATGCTTCACGCGCTACACCGTTGCTTCGCCAGCAAGCCGCAACGCTCTTTAGCGGGCATTCTTCCGGCGCCTGAAAGTCTGACTTTCAGTTGGTCGCCCCAGCTATGAATAACGGCTCATTAACCTTCGTGGGCGCTTTCATGAAGTCTTGATTTCGTCGGCGAGTTCGCGCGGCAGGAACCGACATCAAGCGACACACACGCATTTGAATCTATATTCATAGGGAATGGAAAATCATGAAGAAAACCTTTCTAGCCGCTGCGATTCCGGCAATTTTCCTGAGCACCGCCGCGCATGCGCAAAGCAGCGTCACACTCTATGGTCTGATCGACGAAGGGTTTGACTTTACGAGTAATGGTCAGGGCAATCGCGGCTACGAAATGGTCAGTGGCGACACCGTGGGCAGCCGCTGGGGCTTGAAAGGAAGTGAGGACCTAGGCAATGGACTGAAGGGAATCTTCCTTTTGGAGAATGGCTTCAATACGAACAACGGGCAACTGGGTCAAGGCGGTCTTGAGTTTGGACGTCAAGCTTACGTTGGCTTATCGTCAGCTCAGTATGGTACGTTCACCATGGGCCGTCAGTACGATCCCACTATCGACATGTGGAGCGGGTTCACTGCTGCCGGCAACACTATTGGCGATCTGGCGGCGCATCCATTCGACAACGATAACTCGGACTGGGATTATCGTATCCAGAACTCAGTCAAGTATGTATCACCGACCTATAGCGGCTTTACTGGAGAAGCCATGTACGGCTTCAGCAACCAGGCGGGCGGGTTCGCGACGAACCGCATGTACAGTGCCGCGGGTAGCTACAAGATGGGGGGCTTTGCTGCGGCTCTCGCGTACATGAAGACCAATAGCGGCGGAGCCAATGCTTCGGGTGCCGTGTCAAACGATACAACGGTCTTTACGGCTGACTCGCAGCAGAACATTGACGCGGGCGTGTCGTATACGTTCTCGAACAAGGCGATGCTGGCGTTCGCGTATTCGCATGTGGATGTCTACAACCCGATTGGCAATGCCTACTTTACGGACCAGCCGGTGGCGGGTACGCAGAACTCGTGGAAGTTCGATAACTTCGAAATCAATGGCCAGTATTTCTTCAAGCCTGATTTCTGGATGGCGGCTGCCTACACTTATACCTTCGCTCAAATTTCAGCTACGACCGGCCGCTCGATGCCTAAGTACAATCAATTCTCGTTGATGCTTGACTATGACCTCAGCACGCGTACGTCGGTCTATATTCAAGGGGCATATCAACACGTGAATGGCAACACGGGAACGCAATTCGACAATGCCGATATCCCGGGTTCATCGGGGATCTCTTCAACCGGCAATCAGATGATGGCCCGATTGGCGATGACACACCGGTTCTGATGGCGCTGTCACGTTGAGGTGTTAGCGACGCGATAGGGGAAACGCTGCGGACGAAGGCTCCATGCGTCCCGGCTTTTGGTGGTGTCACTCAATAGATGTCAAGTCGCAAAGGAGGCCCCCCATGGCGCCACCGACAATTGACCTGTCCGACCCTGAAGCCGTCAAACGCGAACTGCTCGACGAGGATGCCGTCGTCCGGGCCGAGTTTGCCGCGCATCTGGACGACGAGCTCACAGAGCTAGCCGACGCGTTTGCAGTGTGTTTCCGGCTCCTATCGATGCGGGTGAGCTGCGCTTACAGTGCGTCAAAAGGATCGCGGACGAGCCCCCCGAAAAATGACAAATTCTTCATGATCTCGCCGGCTTGGCGTCATGCGACCCTCCTCATCCTGTCATTAACCGCATGCGGACAAGTTCATACGAGCGTGCCGGTCGACGTGCGTTAGATATGACCTTAAGGAGGTTCTATGAAAGCGACGCTTAAACTGCTTATTCTTTCTCCGCTCTTCATTGCAAGCACGGTCGCTTTAGCGGCACCAACGCTTACAGCACAGCAGTGCAATGACTACCCGTTTATCCACTCCCGGGCGCCCGCTACACACAAGCAGGTGATGAACGAACTCTACGAACTCGAAGCCGCCGGTTACGATGCAAGCTCACCCAACGCTCCTTATCCAGGTGATATAGACCATGCCGAAAGGCGGCTCGGTGCTGAATATCAGCGGGATTGTACGGCGCAAAAAGTTGCAAACGCGGCCAGCGCCGGGCAGTACTAGGAGACCGCGCCAAAGCAGGGGCTTGCATCGGCCCCAAAAAAATAACCGAAGGAGGTGTTTATAGTGAGTCGATGGACTCCGACTCTTCAGAAGCCATTTCCGTTCTCCAGTTGCGAATCAGTCTGCGGGGCGTTAGCCCGCCGGTCTGGCGGCGACTCCTAATTCCTGAGCAGATCACGATTGCGCAGCTGCATCACGTGATGTGAATCGCCATGGGCTGGCACGACGAACACCTGCACCGCTTCGTCATCCGCGGATGGCATTACGGTGGACATCGGGACGGTGCGTTACAGTTCTTCGACGGCCCAGACACCCTGTCCTTGGCTGCGTTTGGCCTGCACGAACATGAGCGCTTCACCTATCTGTACGAGCTCACCTCGTTGTGGTTACATGACGTGCGCGTCGAGCGGCGAACGTGCAACCACCGGTCAACGCCACTACCACGCTGTGTCGCGGGCGCCGGGCGTTGCCCGCCAGAAGACGCCGGAGGTCCCGAGAGATATATGAACGCTCTGGAAGTTCATAGTGAGCACGAGTTTCTCGAGTGGATCGAGACTTTACGGGGAAGCCAGATCGAGGTGAACGATCTGCGCGTTGAGGTCGATGAATGGCTGATCTGGCTGGATAGGTGTTTCGACCGGTGTGCGGCGAATGAGCGGCTGCAGACGCTTGCGCGGTAAGCTGATCGCCCAGGGGACGGTTGAGCGGGAGGCTGCGATGCAGATCAGCGTGCAGATTGTGGTTCGGACGGAAGTCGAAGAGCGGGCAAGCGTCACGGAGATAGCCCACTTCGAACGGGAAGGCTTCGATGTCGGCTCCCTCGGCTTGCATCTTGAAGAGGCAAAGGCGCTGCTGGGCCGGCTGCAGCGTTCGATGATCGATGCCAAGGCCGCTGAGGCAATTGCTCGAATGAGCGTGTGTCCGAAGTGCGGTTCCCGTCTGACCGTCAAAGGCCACCATCGTCTGGTCTACCGCTCCGTCTTTGGTCGGCTATCGATCGACAGCCCGCGGTTGTAGCGGACAAAGCTTCGCGTACGTTCATACACTCGAGCACGCGCCCGTCGATCGTATGCTGGCGTTTCTCGCGCAGGAAGGTGTCGCCGCGGATCAGCCGGTGACTTTCCTGTCCGATGGGGGCGACACCGTGCGCCGCGCCCAGCTCGACTTTGGCGATTGTGTACTCGACTGGTTTCACGTCGCCATGCGGGTACAAAATCTCGAACAGATGATCAAGGGGCTCCCGGACCGCGACGAACGGCCATGCGCCGAAGTGGTGATTGATGGGCTGCACAGTGCAAAGTGGCACCTCTGGCACGGCTGCCCCTATCCGGCACTGCGGCGGCTTGAAAGCCTGGGTTGGGAACTCGCCACGGATGGCAGTCCCGAGGAGGCCAGGCTCCTGGCCAGGTTGGAGGAGTTCATCCACCTCTTCAACGCTACCTCCGTAAGCCAATTTGATGCTAATTTTCCTAATTACGGCAGATGGCGACAATTCTTGAATAAAACGGTATGCGCAGCATCGCAGCGGATTGGAACGCGTGCCATCACTCCTTCGATACGGCGGACGACCGCCCGACAATTTGGTCGAATATAAGTCACGGCATACGGGCGAACGCCAATAGCGATCTTTTCGGACTGCACGATTGACTCAGATCGTGGTGATCAAACGTCCGCTCATCTGTCTTGAGCGAGCCCGATGTGGATTCCTTCGGAGCCCCCCGGCTGTAGCAGAGCCGATACGTGTTTTCGTACTGGGCCACTTTGCCGACGAGTTCCGCGCCGCGTTTTCCGAGACGGGCGAGCGTATCGTCGATGTCCTCCACAGTAAACATGACGCGTAGGTACGGCAGCAGTGGAAGCGGCTAAATTGCCTTACCACAGGAGACATCGCTGATGAGCTTTTTCATTTCCGACTCTTTCCTAGAAAGCCGCGAACCTGCGGCATGAGCACGTTACCGTTGGATTACATGATACGGCTGCGCGCGCATCGAGCCTTTGCTTTGCGCCAAGTGATCATCAAACCGTGATCGCGGTCGCAGCGTGTACATCTGTGAATGGCGGTCGGAAAGCGACACCAGATGGCGGCGTCAATCAGAAACGCTAAATGACTTGTTCTTCAGAACGGGTTTTTCGACGACTGGCGGAGGTGCCGATGGGCAGGTATCGGGTGCGTCGGAAGGAGCCCGAAGGGCGAGTGCAGACGCACCCGGTGCTGCTCGCTTCTGACGGGGGTGACGCAAAGGGCGGGATGCGGTAGAAGAAGTTTTACCTACCGCCGAACAAACAGGTCCGACACCGGCCCAAACTGCCAGGTTCATTCCGGTGTCGAACCCAACACGCGTACGACGGGGCACGAGTGCGCGCCAAGTATTGCACGCTTGGTCAGCCCTGTCGATATTGCATCGGCATTGACAGGGATTCTCGATGCCGGCGTCAGGCCGACTGTTCGTGTGCGTGCGCTGTCGGGCACAGGTCATTGTTTGCCGCCGTTGCGACCGCGGCCAAATCTATTGCAATAGCGACTGCGCCGAGCTTTCGCGCCATTCCAGCATGCGAGAGGCCGGCCGACGCTACCAGCGCAGCCGTCATGGCCGCTTTGCACACGCCGAACGGATGCGCCGCTATCGCAGCCGCCAGAATAAAGTGACGCATCACGGTTCCGCCTCGCCTGCCGCCGATGCTCTACTGGCACCGACTTCGACGACGTCGGCGGCCACATCACCGGTATCCATCACCGCCGCACCTGTGCCTGAGCATTGCCATTTCTGCCAATGCGTCTGTTCGGGCTTCGTACGCCTTGGGCCACTTCGCCGTCGGGTCTTCCGTGATGTTTGCATTCCTACGCATTTCACAGGACATGACCCATGACCATTGGAACCGAACTTGAAGCACAGATCCTGCGCTACTACCACGTCGAGAAGTGGCGCTGTGGCACCATCGCGCGCCAGTTGCACGTGCACCGCGGCACCGTCCAGCGCGTACTGGCTCAGGCCGGACTGCCCCGGATCGGCGCCGTTCAGCGGCCTTCGCAGATCGATGCGTACCTGCCGTTCATCCTCGAGACGCTGAAGAAGTTTCCGTCGCTCACAGCCAGCCGCCTGTACGCGATGGTCTATGAGCGCGGCTACCACGGCGGTCAACACCACTTCAGACACCTGGTTTCGCTTCATCGTCCGCGCCCGGTGGCCGAGGCATACCTTCGGCTTCGCACCTTGCCTGGGGAGCAAGCTCAATGCGACTGGGGGAGCTTCGGCCATCTGCAGATCGGACGTGCGCGCCGGCCCCTGATGGCCTTCGTGATGGTGCTGTCGTGGTCGCGACAGATCTATCTGCACTTCTTCCTCGATGCGCGCATGGACAGCTTCCTCGCCGGTCACGCCGGCGCCTTCGCGGCATGGTCCGGCGTCCCAAGGGTCATCCTGTACGACAACCTTAAAAGTGCAGTGCTCGAACGCCAGGGTGACGCGATCCGCTTCAACCCGACGCTGCTCGCGTTCGCCGCGCATCATCGCTACGAGCCTCGTCCTGTGGCCGTATACAGAGGAAATGAGAAGGGTCGCGTCGAGAGGGCTATCCGATTTGTACGCGAGAGCTTCTTTGCCGCGCGCAAATTCGTTGACCTCGACGACCTCAATGCCCAGGCTGCACTCTGGTGCGCCGGACCTGCGGCCGATCGACCGTGCCGGGAAGAACCCGCCATCACCGTGCGTGAGGCCTTCGCCCGCGAACAGCCCAGCCTGCTGCCGTTGCCGGAGAATCCGTACCCGTGCGAACTGCAACTGGCTGTGCAGGTCAACAAGACGCCGTATGTTCGCTTCGATCTGAACGACTACACAATCCCGCATACGTACGTGCGGCGCGCGCTCACGGTACGGGCCAATCCGCGGCAGGTCCGCATTCTCGACGGCGCCGATCTGCTCGCCACCCATGAGCGCAGTTACGATCGTGGTGCACAGATCGAAATTGCAGCGCACATCGACGGCCTCGTCGAGCGCAAACGCGAAGCGCGTCACCATCGTGGCCTGGACCACCTGAGCCGGGCTGCGCCGGCCAGTCAGGCCCTCATGCTGCGCGCCGCTGAACGCGGCGGCAATCTGGGCAACATCACATCTCATCTGCTGCGCTTGCTCGATCGCTATGGCGCCGCCGAACTGCAGGCGGCCATCGAGGAGACCCTGGCCAGTGGCGCGGCGCCTCATCCGAATCCGGTACGTCTGGCGCTGGAGCGCCGGCGCGGGGCGCGGCAAGCGCCTCCACCCGTCGCAGTCCCGTTGCCCGAACACGTGCGCAAGAAAGACACGCTCGTGACGCCCCATCGGCTCGACATTTATGACCAGATCACGGGAGACACTGATGAACACGCCTGATGTACTACAAACCCGCGCACACGCCTTGCGCCTGTATGGACTGCTGGCGCATTGGCCCGACGTGGTGTCCGAGCAGTGGGTTGCACCTCTGCTGCAGTGGGAAGAGGACGAGCGCGGTCGCCGTTCTCTGGAGCGGCGTATCCGTGATGCGCATCTAGGCAGCTTCAAACCGCTGTGCGACTTTGATTGGGCCTGGCCCAAGCGGTGCGATCGTGCCGCCGTCGAAGAATTGATGTCACTTGAGTTCGTCAAGGACACCGCCAACGTCGTGCTGATCGGCCCGAACGGCGTCGGTAAATCCACACTGGCGCTCAATCTCGCCTATCAGGCAATCGCACGTGGCCACACTGCTTTGTTCACCACCGCTGGCCAGATGCTCGGTGAACTGGCCGCGCTCGATAGCGACTCGGCGTTGCGCCGCCGGCTGAACCGCTATGCCTCACCCGACGTGCTCGTGATCGATGAGGTCGGTTACCTCTCGTACTCGAACCGCCACGCCGATCTGCTGTTTGAACTCGTCAGCCGGAGGTACGGCGTTGCATCAACGGTGGTTACAACAAATCGACCGTTCGCAGAATGGCATGAGGTGTTTCCAAATGCGGCTTGCGTCGTCTCCCTCGTTGACCGACTCGTGCATCGTGCAGAAGTCGTGGTGATCGAGGGCGAGTCCTATCGTGTGAAGGAGGCACGTGAACGCGCTGAGCAACGCACGAAAAAACGTAGTGTGGCAAAGGCCGAGAAGAAGACATCATGACGCGCCATCACTCGCCTTCGGGGATCGCCTGCGGGCTCGACTTCCTGATCCCAGACAACTGGTCCGCCGAGCAAGCGCTCGCCGTCGTCGAACTCATCGACGATCTACGCGAGCGGATCTGCACGCACTACCAGCTCGCATTGCACGAGCTACAGCGCGAACAACGCGCGCCTCCCGTGAACGCTCACCCGACCGGCGTCGACGATCCATTCTGAGCACGAGCAGGCAACAACCACGAGTCAGCGATAAGCGCCCCTGGGCGTTGTCGCTTTACTCAACCTGACGCCGCCGTTTAGTGTCGGATTTGCACCGCCGCTAACAACATCGCGCCGGCATAAGTACGTGGAACCGTAGCAAACGGATTACGCGCTTAGTCCTTGGCTTCATATCGATAGCATTTTGATTGTTCGTTTGAGCCGATGAGTGTATTCGTCGCCACCTGCTATTTCCCGCGATGCACCGTGCCTATAGTCAGTCCAACACCGCGCAACCGATGTCAACGGTTACGGGAACAGCTAATTCTTAGCGACTGAACAGAGCTTGATAACGGGCCTGCTCCAGTCAACAAACTGAAGCATAAGGAGTGACATGACGAAGCTATCGGGAAAGATCGCCGTAATCACGGGCGGAAACAGCGGCATGGGCTTGGCGACTGCGCAGCTCTTCGCTAAAGAAGGCGCCAGGGTCATCATCACGGGACGCCGCCAGAAGGAACTGGATAAAGCGGTAGAAAGCATCGGCGCAAACGCAGAAGGCGTGCTGGGCGATGTATCCAAGCTGTCGGATCTGGACAAACTTCACGACCATGTGAAAGCGAAATACGGCCGCGTGGATGTCATTTTCGCGAACGCTGGTTTGGGCTCGCTCGCACCGATCGATCAGGTTACGGAAGCGCAATTCGATGAAACCTTCAACGTCAACGTGAAGGGTGCTTACTTCACGGTGCAGAAGCTTCTTCCGTTGGTGCCGGACGGCGGATCGATCATTTTGAACGCATCGATTGCATCGTCCAAGGGCATGGAAGCGTTCAGCGTTTATTCGGCCACTAAAGCTGCGGTACGTTCGTTGGCACGTACGTTGACGACGGATCTCAAGGCACGCAAGATTCGTGTGAATGCGATCAGCCCGGGTCCTATCGATACACCGATCTTCGGGAAGACTGGCCTCACCGACGAGCAAATCGAAGGCTTCAAGTCGGGCATTACTTCGCAGGTGCCGCTAGGTCGCATTGGTCTCTCGGAAGAAATCGCCAAGCCGGCTTTGTTCCTTGCATCCGACGATAGCAGCTATATCTCGGGCATCGAACTAACCGTCGATGGTGGCATGGCGCAAGTCTAAGAGTAAGCCGCAGGTTGGCGGCATTGGCTTGAGGCAGATGCCGCCTTTTTGCGTTTGCGCTTACTCTATTGGTTTGTCGCCGCACAAGAAAACTAGAACTTGGCTTGGCGGCGACGCATTTGGGCTTGATTACGGCGGGCTCGTACACCTTCGGCAAGTCATCTACGACTCGGAGGAAGAGGTCAATCTGCTCGACAAATTGTTGGAGTCGAACGTTCTCTGTCGCGTTGCAAAAGATGGGCAGGCTAAGCTGGATGGTTCGGCAGGCACATTTCGACCCAGGCTGTGTAAAAACACGAACCGATGTGGTTCGACGACTTCGCGCCTTCGATCACGGCCATTGGCAGCTGTTTTAGCCCGCTGCATGGTTGGAGGACCTTCAGGCCGGTCAGAATGCGAAGATTCGTCGACAAGCCCAGAAGCTCTCCGGTTCGCCGCGGCGCAGCCGGTTTGATGTAAGGCCCTCCTCAGGCCCTCATCTTTTGCATTAACGCCGCAGTGCCTAAGATCGCCATGACGCGCTTGAGGTTGTATGCGAGCACATGCAAACTCATCTCGGTGCTGACATGCTCGCGTGTCTTCATCAGGAAGTGCGTCGCGCCCATCCAGAACTTGAGCGTACCAAACGGATGCTCCACGGTCTGACGGCGTATGCGCATCATTTCCGGCTTCTGGTGGAGTCGCTGCTGCATTGCTTCGACTACGCCCTCGTGCTCCCAGCGCTTTATCCGGCGGGCCTGCTTCCCGGATGTGCATTGCTTTCTGATTGAGCAGGTAGCACAAGCCGAACTCGAGTAGCAATGCAGCGCCATACCGTGCTCGATGTTTGTGAAACGCCAAGTGAGCCGCTGTTGCGCTGGGCAACGCTACTCATCATCTTCGGCAACGTAGACAAAGTCCTGCTTGCCGAAGTACCCATCTGCTTTACTGCCCGACGTCAGTGGTTTGGGAACGAAGGCCGTAATACCCGCCTCATCGCATTGCAGGATTTCCTCGCCCTTGAAGTAACCTCGGTCAGCAACAACGGTCAGATTTTCGATGCCGGTAGCCGCTCGCTCCTGTCCGGCCATGTTCGTCAGTTGGTTACAATCATTGCCAACATTGGTGACCTCGTGTGCCACGATCAGATGCGACGTGGCATCAACGGCTGTCTGAACGTTGTAGCCAACCATCCCTGTTCCCCGACCGCTGGTGGCCATGGAACGCGCGTCCGGATCAGTCAGCGAGACCTGTCCATCTGGTGATTCGCGCAGCCGCTGCTCCATTGCCTTGAGGTCCTGCATCTGCTGCCGGAGCTTCTTGATCTTGTCGCTGATGCGGCTCGTCTTCGCCTCGGCGACATCGGATTGCGTCCGGTCCGCTGTCTCGATCGCCGCAAGGTAACGCGCGATGCTCTCATCAATCTGCTGCATGCGTGCCCGGACCTTACCACTCGTGAAGTTGCGATCACGATTGTTGACGGCTTTGAACTTGCTGCCGTCAATGGCCACAATCGACTGTGAGAACAGGTCTAGGTTACGGCACAACACGATGAATTGCCGGCATACATTGCGGATCGCTTTGCCGTTGTCACGGCGAAAGTCGGCAATGGTCTTGAAATCCGGTGGAAGGCGGCCTGTCAGCCACATGAGTTCAATGTTGCGTTGAGTCTCACGCTCCAGACGCCGACTCGACTGAATGCGGTTCAGGTAGCCGTAGACGTAAATCTTGAGCAGTACAGATGGATGATATGAGGGGCGTCCCGTCGTCGCCGGAGCGGTTCCCTCAAAGCCGAGATCATGAAGATCAAGCTCATCGACAAAGACGTCGACCACGCGCACTGGATTGTCGTCGGACACATAGTCCTCAAGATACTCGGGCAGCAAGATAGCTTGCTTACGGTCTTCGCCTTCAACGAATCGCTTCATGTGCCGGCCCGACATAAATGCGTTACTTCAGTTTAGCCGATCAGCGCGCGTTTTCACACAACCTGGACCCATAGCCGTCTCCCGGTATTGCGTGTGCCGAATGACGGCTGACAAGCAAGTACCAGACACTCGGGCGGAGCCTGCAGTGGTCGTCGTTTTGTCAGCCACCATTTCCAGGCTACGTTGAGCCGTGAAATGAGCGACTCTTCACCCCGACGCGAGCCCGTACCCGATCTGAATATCAACTGCACCGGGCACGTTAATTAATTACGGTCGGCAACCGCAACAGGCAGGGTGAACTGAAAGACCGCGCCCCGCCCAAGCGCGCCGGTGACCCATAAACGCCCACCATGCGACTCGACGATTGAACGGCTGATGCGAAGCCCCATGCCGGTGCCGTGGGACTTGGTTGTAAAGAACGGATCGAAAATCTGTTCCGTGAGTTGCGGTGGAACGCCCATGCCGCTATCACTGACAGACACAAGAATCTGCCCGTTTTCGGCCCGCTGCGACCTGATGACCATCTCCCGGATTCCATTAACATCCTTCATCGCCTCGATGCTGTTGACGATCAGGTTCATCGCGACCTGCTGCAATTGCACGCGGTCTCCGACAATCTGGGGGAGACCGGCTGCCAGTTCCGTGCGGACCGATATGTCGTATCGCGCTGCCTCGCCGCGCAGGAGGCCCACGGTTTCCCGCACAATCTCGCTGACCTCGACGACCTCCTGATTCAGGGCGCCCTTTTCGAATTGTGTGCGGATCCTGGCGATGATCTGGGCAGCGCGTTGTCCGTCTCTCACAATATTGGTGACTGCCGAGCGCGCCTCGCAGAGATCCGGCTCGTCGCGATCAAGCCATCGCAGGCAGGCATTTGCGTAAGTGATAGCAGCGGTAATCGGTTGATTGATCTCGTGTGCCAGGGAAGCCGTCAACTCCCCCATGGTGGTCGTCCGGTTAATGCGTGCGAGATCGGCTTGCGCTTGACGTAGCGCGTCTTCGGCACGCTTCTGCTCGTCGATGTCGGTGGTGGTACCAATGAATTTCAGAACCTTTCCTTCAGCATCACGCAAGACCACAGCTTGCTGGAGATGCCGGCGATAGCTTCCGTCCTGAGCGCGCAGCGAGCGGGTTTCCATTGTGAATCCTTGTCCCGAGCGCACCCCGTCCCAAAAGGCCGTCGTTGCCGCTTCGCGATCGTCGGGGTGGACCGCGGTCATCCAGGCCTCGGGATGCGACCGGACGAAATCGAGAGTCTGACCGGAGTAGTCAAGCCAAACCTGATTCACGAAGTCCGGTGTTCCATCAGGCTTGAGCGTCCAGGCGGACACAGGAAGTCGCTGCAGCAGTCCGGCCTGGAGCTGCAGATCCGCATAGAGGTGCGCATTCTCCAGTGAAATAGCGGCTTGCGAGGCCAGTAACTGCAGCACCGCAACGCGGTCGGGCGTGAAGGCGAACGGTACCAGGTTGTTCTCAAGATAGAGTGCGCCGACCAATTTCGCTTGCTTGACGATTGGCAGACAGAGGACAGATTTAGAGCGACTCTGCCGCACATACTCGTCCTCTAAATACACATGATCGGCCGAGGCATCATCGAGGAGTACGCGCTCCCGCGTCCGGATGGCGTAATGCAGCACGGATTGAGGCAGATCGGACGGCGTAATCGCTGCGTGGCGAGCCGCAACCTCGATCTTGCCCTGGCCGGTGGCAGCCTCCGCTTCGATTCTCGGCTCGCCGTCCCGAATCAGGATCAACAACCCCCGCTCGGCCCCCGCATTCTGCAACGCGATGGTCATGAGCCGCTCGATCAAATGGGGCAGCAGCATTTCGCTCGACAGAGCTTGTGACGCCTTGACGACGGCTGCAACGTCGAGCTGCTGATCGATCACCTCTTTCGCCGTGCCGCGCGGCTCGGCCGTGGCCAGTTGCGGATATCGAGCCTCCAGTTGCCGTACCACGCCATCCGCGCCCCAGCGCCGATAGCCTTCGCGGGCGCGCAACAGATACATCTCGGCGATGTCCTCGAAGCCACGGACCGCATAGAAGCGAGCGGCGGTCTCGCAAGCCAGCGCCTCATTGTGGATGAAGCCATTTTTGCGGGCCGAGCGGATAGCCTGTTGATAGAGGCGCTCGGCGTCTAGGTCGCGGCCTTCCAGACGCGCAATCTCGGCGCCCACCAGCGCAGCGCGGTCCCCGACATTCTCCGGGCAGTGCTCGGCCCAAGTCTGGAGTTGCTGGTGGTGGGCCGTCAGTGCTTCCAGGTCCGAGTGCCCTTCACTAGGGCTGGCCGCGCCAGCGTCAATAGCGCCAGCTCGCGCCATCGCGGCATAGAAATGGTATTCGGCCAAGTCGATAAATGTCGCCGCTAGCGAGAGCAAGTCCAGCCAGCCCTTTGCCTTGAGCGCAGCTGCGACCGCTTCGGCATAATCCCCCGCGAAAACGCACGTCTCCAATCTTCTGATCCAGTATGAGCCTGCAGCAAGCAACAGATTTGGCTCTGCCTCGAGACACCGCACCAGCGCGTCCTCGTCGAACTGCTTATCGCCTAAATTTACGAAATCATTCGGTAGGCCCCTGAGCGTCCGAACAAGAAAGAGAAAACTGAGGACGATGGCTGCGATCAAGACAGAATTGGTTTTTTGCGCGAACTCTATTCCGACCATCACCTCTCGATCTAAATCACCTAAAGGGGTGCCGGAAAAGCAAGAGTTTATGATTAAATTAACGTGACAATATCCCGTATAGGCAAGATCGCCGGTGCTATTCGCTTCGTCAGAAGTCTGCAGGATGAGCGCGCGGCAAGATCGAACGCTCTGCTGGCGCGGGCTGATCCAGATCGCGAAGGGCAGGTAAACACGAACCTTGAAGGCGTCCAGCCCTCGCTTGTTTACGAGATCGATGCCGAGCTGACCAAAGCGCAGCGCCGTCGGGTAGTCCGCAAAGTCGGACGAGAAGACCCAACCAAACCAGACATAGGCGCAGGATGACGCGTCGCTATTGCCGTGGTTCAAACTAAGATTCACCATGCGTGCGACCATCAGTCGGAACAGGTTGCTGTCGGTTGACTGCGAGGACACCATTGCCTTGGTCAGCACGTCCAAAGTAGCGCGCGTATCAGCGTCGTTCAGCAGGGGCAAATCGATCAGATCTTCGATCTGACGGGTGCCCAATCGGCGCCATACGCGCTCGTACTCCTGCTGTACGTCCTCATCCGTTGGCTGGGCAGACCAGTCGACGCCAACCCCCTGGAGGTAGTCGAGGCACACGGCCACCGCTCGGTCCAACCGGGAGAGAACGTTGTAAAGATCCATGTGCATACAGGCGACGGCGGCTTGATCGACCCGATTTGTCGCCCGGCGGGCCAGTATCGACAGCCGCTCTTCGGCGCTTGGCATCTCGCCCGTCAGAAACTCGGCTTCGGCGCGGTGTAACTCGAGCTCGAAAACCAGCGGGTATTGCTGCGCCCAACAATCATCCGCCAGCAAAGCGCGGCCTTCCGCAAAATACGTCAGCGCGGAGGAATAGGCGGTGGCGTTCCGGGCGCGCTTGCCGGCCATCAGATTCAGCCACGCCACCTGCGTGCGTTCCTCTTGCGCGGTAATCAGCGTGGCGCTTCGATTGAACTGGCTGACGATCTCGAAGACGATCTCTTCGCGCTTGTCGGGCGGCGTGTCCGCCAACAGCGATCTGCCGATCTGGAGGTGAATTTCCGCGCGCGCGGCCTCGGGGATCAGCGAATAGGCAGCCTCCTGGATGCGATCGTGCTGGAAGGCATAGGAAGTCTCCGACCGGAACACCAGGCCGGCTCGAACGGCTTCCCAAAGACTGTCGTGAAGCTCTCCGGGAGAGGTCTGGCAGACCGTTGCCAGCAGCGCGAAATCGGCACGGAAGCCGACGCAAGCGAGTTGGCGAAGTGCTGCCAGTGTTGCGGCCGGCAAGCGATTGAGCTTGGCGACCATGAGATCGACGACATTATCGGTGTAGCGTTTCGCGTAGATGCGACCTAGGTCCCAGGACCAGCGAGCATCAGTGTGATCAAAGGCCAGCAGCGATTCATCCGCGAGCGCATGGAGAAACTGGGTTGCAAAGAACGGATTGCCGCCGGTCTTCTCTTGCACCAGTTGAACAAGTGGGTTCGCGCGCGTAGCCTCGCAGCGTAAGGAGTCCGAGATCAATTGTCCAAGATCGTCGTAGGTCAAAGGCGCCAATACGATGTCATGTACTGTTGCGCCCGCTTGGCGGATCGCATCGAGCTTGCGCATGAGCGGGTGCGTGGCATCGATCTCGTTATCCCGGTAGGCGCCGATCAGCAGCAAATGCCTGATATCCCGTTGCGCGAGAATATCTTCGAGCAGATCAAGCGTCGCGGCATCGAGCCATTGCAGATCGTCGAGGAACAATGCCAGCGGGTGCTCAGGCCGCGCAAAGACGGCGATGAACCGCAGTAATACAGTTTGGAAACGGCGCTGCGCATCCTGCGGTGGAAGCTCGAGGACCGGTGGCTGCGCGCCAATAACGAGTTCGAGTTCGGGGATAAGGCTGACGATCAGCGGCCCGTTCGGACCCAGCGCCTCGCGAAGCGCTTCCCGCCAGATGTGGAGTTCAGTTTCGCTCTTGCCCAAAACCTGCCGGACGAGACTTTGGAAGGCTTGCGCCACCGTGGCGTAAGGGATGTCGCGCTTGCGCTGATCGAACTTGCCGGAGGCGAAGAGGCCGCGCGGTGGGACGAGCACCTTGTGGAGTTCATTCACGACCGAGGATTTGCCGACGCCGGAGTATCCGGAGACGAGCACCAGCTCGGGCGCCCCGATTTTGATCATGCGATCGAAGGACGCAAGCAACGCCTCGACCTCGCGGTCTCGGCCATAGAGCTTTTCCGGAATCAAGAACCGGTCCGGCGTGTCATCTTCAGCCAGCGGGAAGTCGGCGAGCGACCCGCGCTCCCAATCTGCGAGGCAGCGCCGCAGGTCGCGTTCGAGACCTGCGGCGGTCTGGTACCGGTCCTCGGCCGTCTTGGCGAGCAGCTTCACGACGATGGCAGAGATGACGGGGGGAACGTCTGCTGCCCGCTCGCCGGGCGGCACCGGTTTTCTGGCAATATGGCAGTGGACCCAATCCATCGGATCGACCGCCGTGAAGGGCAGCGAACCCGTCAGCATCTGATAAAGCGTGACGCCGAGCGAATAGAGGTCACTGCGCGAATCGATAGAACGGTTCATCCGTCCGGTCTGTTCGGGCGCCATGTAGGGCAGCGAGCCTGCGATGTATTCCGGGGCCTCGGGCTCCTGGCGCTCGTGCGGGAGTCGGGAAGCAATGCCAAAGCCGGTGAGCCACACGTGGCCGGCGTGGTCGACCAGTGCGTTTGCCGGCTTGACGTCCTTATGAATGAGGCCCTGCTGGTGAGCCTGACTAAGCGCTGACGTCAGACCAATGGCAATACGCAGGAAGTGTGGAAGATCGAGCGGGTGATCCTTGCGCTGCTCAATGAACCGATCCAGGGGTTCACCGCCAGGGTCCTTGAGAATGAGAACCGCTCGCCTCAGGTGACGGGTCAGCGCCACAGGCTGAGCCGCCCATGCCGCATCGAGTTTGGATTCCAGCGACCATTCGTGTTCGAGCCGCCGCAGGCTCTGGGGCGACGGCCCTTCAGCGGCAACCGCCAGCGCCAGGACCGGCGTCTGTTTGCCGAGTTCCCTCCCGCGGTAAAGGGTGAAGTCCGCCTCCTCGCGAAGCGGCTCTAACATGTACCCAGAATCCTCTGTCATAGAGAACGCTCGTGTTGTCACGACGAAAGGCTGCTCCTTTCTCGGTGAAAGAAACGGGCTGCTAAATGCTATCGTGGGTAATGCTATTGTCAGATTGGGGGAAGCGCCCATGCTGCGATAGCCGTTCTCCCCATGGCGAGACCCGATGATTGTGGCATACCGATTTGCCAATGTCGCCATCGGTGGGTGATCGTCGCCCTTTGGTTTCGGCTGACCTGAAGCAACATCGGCGAGGCCGTTTCGAGTTTTGGTGCGGCCGCTCGCCCCCCCTCTTCACCGTTGGCGTGAATGTGGGGCAATTACATGGCGGGTTCTCGCGGATCGTTGCTAACGGCCGCAGAAAGCTCAATTCCAGAACGGCGGAAAAGGTTGTTCACGCGTGCTTGCTCACGATCGTCGGCCGGAGCCATCAAAGCCAGTAAAACATACAGAGCCGTGTTCACGAGGATACCCACCACCCCTGATGTCAGACCGCCTAACCAGGGCACCGACAGCGGATAAGCAATCTGAAGCCCCGCTGCCATCGCAAATCCAACGATCATGCCTACTACCGCACCGGTGGCATTACCACGACGCCAGAATATTCCGAGATACAGAGACGGTGCGAGTTGTACGACACCTTGATAGGAAGTTATCGCCCACGTGACAAGCCCCGAAGTTGTATGCATCGTTCCTATGGCACCCGCCACCCCAAGCAGCGTCACAACAATGATCGAAACTTTAGCCAGCTTGGTCCGGCTTGCGTCCGACAATGCACGATCGGGGATAATATCCTGCGCGATCTGGGTGCCGACAGCAGCTGTAATCGCGTTAATGTTTCCCATGGTCGCCGCCAGCACTAACACACCAGCGAATGCAAGCAGCAAGGGACCGCCGAGCGCGGTAACAGTGAACCAGACTTTGTCAGGTGACGCAGCTACCGCCGGAAGCGAATGGGCCAGCATGGACATCATGAAGAGTGCCGCAGAAAATGCCGCCAGGAGCGGCGCAGATTGCAGCGCAGACTTCTTGATTGTTGTCGTTCCGTCCGCAGTAAACAGTCGGACAAAAATATCCGGCCAGCACCACGCGCCTAGTGCACCGGTCAGTACAATCGACATGAAATACAGCGGCCCCGCGGTGCTTCCCTGTCCAGGCAGCGTAGCAAACTCCTTCGGGAGCTTGTCGAATCCGTGCCCATGAGTCAGCAGCCACCCGATCATTCCCACCGAGATCAAGAAGCCAAGTCCGTAAGCGGTAATACCTTGGACCATGTCACTGATGACGATACCCCGCATTCCCATCCTGACAGTCCAAACTTGCCGGATAGCCAAGACGGCGACTCCAATAAAGACGGCAGCGGTTGTACTCACATGACCAAAGGACAATGATTCAAACACCGCTCCCACAGACTGCATTCCGAGAACAAGCCACGGAAGCATCGAAATAATGCCAATGACTGCGGCAATAACTCGAACTGCGGAGGAGTTGTATCGGATCCCCACGAAGTCCGCCTGCGTCCTCAGATCAAACTTTCGTCCCCATTCATGCATGCGCTCCGCCATGAAGAACATGAAAAGCATCGCGAGCAAAGAGTAAAAAATCGAGTAAAAACCGATGAGGCCGCTTTGTGCCGTCAGACCTGCGAAAGCAATAAATGTGGTGCCTGGCAGCCAAGTATTCAAAAACGACATAGTTTGAAACCAGGCACCGAATGAGCGGCCGGCAACTGCATATTCCGTGAAAGTTCTCTCACGTCGATTGGATCTCTCGAGGATCAACACGACAAGCCCAAAAAAGACCGCGATCGTACCGTAGCCGAGAAGAAAGTTGTTCACGTCGAACTCCCTGGTGTCTTTTCGAGGCTGTACAGAAAAAACATGCTGGCAATCAGGATGGCGGCGGCCCCACCAAAATAAAGAAAACCTAGGCCGAGGTTGCCTCGCACCATAGTTAGATAGACCGGCGGCAACAGCATGATGCCCAAATTAACGATCAAAAGAGCTATAGCCCACCTGCGTCTGCCATACCTTTCCGGACTCTTCACGAGTCTCATATCTCTCTCCTTCACACAACGCCAGCACGACGTGCTGGCAACGGCATCATCGCTGGCTTTCCTAAGACATCAGGGCGAGTTTCCCTTTACGGTGGAACATCGGCTTCGGATGGAATATCGATGACCTGTTTTGCCGCCGCGTCTATGACCGCCTCCTGATGGGGGAGTGTTGACTTCCACCGAAAACTGAGCCGCCGGAGGCGCGGACGAAAACTTTGACTACCTGGAGGTAGCCCATGTACTCGTACGAAGACCGCATTCGAGCGGTTCAGCTCTACATAAGCTAGGAAAGCGCATCGCAGCTACCATTCGTCAGTTGGGTTACCCGACAAAGAATGCTCTCAAAAGCTCGCATCGAGAATACAAATCGCGAATACAAACAATGTCATGATCTGCCGGCCGGCTATATGCGCTCGAGGCCGAAGTAGTCGGCCGAACAGAACAAGGTGGCCGTCGAGCACTATCTGAGCCATGGTCACTGTCTTGCTGCCACCCTGAAGGCATTGGGATATCCGGGCCGCGGGACGCTCGCAGCCTGGCTTGATGAACTGCACGCTGAAACCAGGCAACGCGTTGTCAGCAGAGCTGGTGCCGTATCTCAGCCTCCAGGGTTGAAGCAGGCGGCAGTCATCGAACTGTGCACTCGAGAGGAAAGTGCGCAAGTGGTTGCTCAAAGGAGGGGCATGAGCAGGCCGACGTTATACAACTGGAAAAATAAGCTACTCGGTCGAGAGGTTCGGGCATCCATGATCTGATGATTGTGGCATACCGATTTGCCAATGTCGCCATCGGTAGGTGATGGTCGCCCTCTGGTTTCGGCTGACCTGAAGCAACCTCGGCGAATGGCCGTTTCGAGTTGTGGTGCGGCCGCTCGAACCCCCTCTTCACCGTTGGCGTGAATGTCCCTTCATGGCCGGCAAGCGCCCGCAGGCCGGCCATGACCTATCAGACTTCGGTTTGCTCGGCCATCTCGAGCGCGTCATCTACCTCAATCCCGAGGTAATGCACTGTACTTTCCAGTTTCGTATGGCCTAAACGTAACTGAACTGCGCGCAGATTCTTGGTGCGCCGATAGATCAACGATGCCTTCGTGCGGCGCATCGTGTGGGTGCCGTACGCCGCGTCATCCAGTCCAATCGAAGCGACCCAACGATGAACGATGCGAGCGTACTGGCGTGTCGACACGTGCGCTGACGCATGCCACCGACTTGGAAACAGATAGTCGGCGGGCTTCAGTCCTCGCGACGATATCCATGCTTCCACGCTCTGCCGAGTTTGCTCCGTAAATTTCGAACTGCACTGGTCGTCGCGTTTTTTGCTGCATGAACATCGCTCGCGAGATCACGTGGCTTCCCATGCAGACGTCCTGTACCCGCAGCCGCGTCAGATCGCACGCCCGAAGCTTGAGTTGAAAAGCGCCAACTCGCGAACGTTGGATAACATCTGAAGTCTCGTTCGGATCGCCCAGATCTCACGGAGCTTCAACGGAGGCTTCTGCCCAGTCAGCCTCCCTTTGTTCCACGGCACTCGACGAACGTCAGAGGAATTAAGTGTATCCATGTCAATCTCCGCTCCAGTGAAGGGAGATCGAGTGTGTGCTCGGTGGAGCGGTCGCTCTTCGACCCTTTCCAGCCGCTCGTCTCGACGTTACGTCGGAGGCAGCTTTCCAGGGCAAAGCGGCCGTTCGTTTGTATCGTGACCGGCACCCAATTGGAGTTCTGAGTCATTCGATGCTTCGGTTACTAGAGGTCCTCGCTTGCGGCGCGCTTTACTGTCCAATCGCGTCAGCTTGGTCCTTGCGCCCGACGGCGATTGATCCAGCATGACCTCGTCATGGATCACATTAATTACCAGAGCAGTTTCAAGGCAACGACTATTGGCTAGAAAGCACAGTAGCCAGAGAATGGCGGGACCGGAGACACCTTTAAAGCACGCTCCTGCGACCTTGAATTCAATTCTTCCGTCACTGGCGGGAAGCGACAGAACAATGAGATAAGTCAAACCGGCGGCCAACGGTGAAGTTGCTCATGGCGGCGCGCGGGGCCCTATCCGGCCTATTTCATCGCCATCCAGTGTCCGCCTGCATCTTGCTTCTGGTAGGGCGCGAAGCTGTCGCCCTTCACGATGATAGTGATATACCCCACCTCGATGCGGTCACCCTTCGGGTTAAAGCCGATCGTCCCGGTTGCCCCCAGATAGTTCGTGATCTTGTGCAGGGCTGCGGTGATTGCGGCGGGCGTCGCTGACTTACCGTCGGCGATCGCTTTTGCCGTGACGCCGACAGCGTCGTATTCGTAGACCGAATACGCTCCCGGCCCTTGCCCGTAGGCCTTCGTATAGTCGTCGACGAATCTGTGCGCGCCGCTCAGGAACTGCGCGAGTGGTTCCGTGGTGATAATCAAGCCGTCGGCCGCCGGACCGGCGGTCTTCATCAGGGTGGGGTCGTTGGTGCCGTCGCCGCCCATCAAGGTCATCTTCAGGCCCAGTTGGCGCGCCTCCTTCACGATCAGACCAGCCTCGGAGAAGTAACCGGTGTAGTAGATCACGTCTGGATTCAGCGAGGCGACGTGGGTCAGGATTGGTGAGTAGTCCATCTGACCGGGTGTGATCGCATCGGCATAGACAACGTCGACGCCGTCCTTTTTCAGGGCTTCCACGGTGTTGTCGGCGAGACCCTTGGCATAGGTCGTGTTGTCGTGGATCACCGCTGCCCGCTTCGCATGGAGCGAATTCTTGATGAAATCGGCGGCGAACGGACCTTGCTCGTCGTCACGGCCAATCGCACGGAACACGTCGTTGTAGCCCATCTCGGTCAGCTTGGGATTCGACGACGCATCCAGCACATACGGAATGCCCGCGCGGTGAAAGGTCGACAATTCCGGTAGCGCCGCGCTCGAGCAGTAGCCGCCAGCTACCGCAACGACCCCCGCATCGACGAGCTTCTGTGCCGCTTGCACGGCGATCTGCGCGTCGCAGGCGTCGTCCTCCGGCACCAGTTCGATCTGCTTGCCGAGCACGCCGCCAGCCGCATTGATGCGGGCGGCGGCAAGCTTGGCGCCGTTGACGATGTCTGCACCGGCGTTAGCACTGCTACCCGATAGCGGCACAGGTACGCCGATTTTGATGGTCTGGCTTTGCGCCGAACCGGGGACGATGCCAGCGAGCACGGCCAGAACGGCCAGGGCCGCGATTGTCGTTTGCCGCAAGGCGCGCGCGGTGCGCGGCGCGCCATTCTTCCGAGCAATCATGTTGTGACTCCATATTGTGAAAGAGATCGGAGCGATGAGCCACACGGCGCAACGGCTGACATCAGAAGGCGTTAGGAAATGGACATCGCATGCAAGTTGTAATCTGGTAGATCAACGGCTTGGCGATCGGGTGCACGGCGGGGGCACCGTGAAAGCGTTTTTCTCATGATAGGTCTCGCGGCACGTTTGGGCCGTATAGGGTATGCGCCTATAGAACACCGTACAAAAAACGCCGGCAACTTCGAATTGTTCGAGGGATGAGCGGCTTTCTATTGGATCGCGATGCAACTGCGTGGGACAGGCGTAGGTGCTGTGCGTGGGACCAGAGTAACGCATGAGAAGCGTTGTGCCAGGAGGTGGAATCGCGGGCGCCACGGCTGCGTATTAGCTCGCGAAAGAGGGCCGCGAGGTGACGGTGATCGAGCGTCAGCCGGGCGTCGCGCTCGAGACCAGTTTTGCCAATGCCGGTCTGGTCGCACCGGGTCATTTAGGTACGTTCCATCAACGACTGCATGCGCGGCTACATCGAGGCGTGCGGAAATCGTTTCGGAGCTAGAAGCGAGCATCGGCAAGCCGGTCATCTCCAGCAACTTCGCGATGGCGTGTCACGCGTTGCGGCTAGCGGGTGTGGAAGACTGCGAGCCTCATCGTGGGCGCTTGTTTGCGCCGCAAGCGAACCATGGCGTTGTGACGCCCCTAGGCTCCATGCCTGGGTAACCGATGCGCCTGCGCGAAGCCACCGCGCGCGAATCTCACTTCCATTGCGGCGGCTGCAGCATCATCCCATGCTGCCCTTTATATGCCGCGACCGCTGGCGGCGTCCAGCCGTCCAGCATCTGCGGCGCGAGCCGGTAGATCTCGATGCCAAGCGGCCGGCATACCTCCAGCGGATCGCGCGCATCCGGCCCCCACATCGGTAAGGAGAGATCGCCGCCCGGACAGGTCGACAGCGCGCATAGCAGATCGATTTCCGCGAAAAATTCGAGGTAGTCGCCCTTCTTTGCCGGGCATGCTTTCGCGAAGTATTTGTCTTCGGGATTGAGGCCCGCGCACTGGAACACGTTTAGCACGTCGTGTACATCGTATTCGGTCAGTCCGTACGGAGCAATCGCGCGGGTGAGGTTGGAGTGGCAGTGAAAATGAAAATCCTCGCCACTGAGCATACGGTTCACGTAGGGATCGCAGCGCGTACCGAGCAAATCGTGAACCCGGCCGCCATGCTCGTCGACGCCGTAACCGGCGAGGCTGTCGTCGGTGATCGTCACCATCGGACGCAGAAACGGCAGCGTCGACCACAGACGGTCGAACGTGCTCACGTGCGCCTGCTGCAGCTGACGTGTGCGTGAGGCCCACATGCGTTCGCGCGGGTTGTGCCGGTTCCACAGATTCAGGTCAGCCACCTGCGGACCTTGGATCGTGACGATCCGGAACACATGGCCGGCCGGCACGATCCAGGCGTGCCCGGAGCGGATAGGTACGACAATCGCATCGACCAGCGTGCGGCTCGTCGGGTCCGCGGCGATGCGCTGATAGAACGCTTTGTCGACCTCCAGTGCGGAACCCTGAGTCGATTGGTAGGCGGCGGGGTAGTTCAGCATGGCGCAGGCTCCTGCATATGGCGGGCCGACAGGTCGCGAGCAGGCATGCCGCGGTTTCGCCGCCGTTTCGTTACGGATTCCCTTGATCCTAGTTCAGCGGCGCGTGGTGTAAAAGCCTGTCGGCTGTTTCCGCGCGCCGCAAACTGTCTGAAAGGACGCTGCGGTCCATTGCCTATAATTGACTGAAAGGAGCGGCACGCACATAGCGGCGCCAGCCCCACGAGGCGGTCCATGGAATGAACTGCGCCATCGGAGTTTTCCTGGAGGCAGATCATGCAAGGCGGTGATGCGGTCTTGAAACAGGTGCTGGCGGCTTTTGAACACGAATCGCACCTGAATCTGCACGATCGTCCCATCCATATTAGTGTCAACGACTGCACCTTGACTGTAGCGGGCGAGGTGCCGGATATCGCGTCGATCTGCGCGTCAAAGGTGCAGGCTCCCGCGCAGCATTTCCACGCATGGACGAGGCAGGCAACGGGATGGTAGCGGCGCTATCGAAGTCACGGCGAACCAGCACTAAATCTGGAGTTCAACGGCAGATTGCCGCTTGTAGGTGAAAGCAAACGCGCGTACCCAAAAGCTGTCTGATAATTGCAGAGTCATCTACGGCCCTAAACCGCAGCGGGCAGAGTGAACTGGAAAGTTGCGCCTCCCTCAGGCGCACCCTCGACCCACAAGCTCCCGCCATGCGACTCGACGATTGTTCGGCTGATGCGCAGCCCCATGCCAGTGCCGTGGGACTTGGTTGTAAAGAACGGATCGAAAATCTGTTCCGCGAGCTGCGGCGGAACGCCCATGCCGGTATCACCGACAGACACGAGGATCAGCCCGTGCTCAGCCCGCTGCGATCTGATGACCATCTCACGTGTGCCATCAACGTCCTTCATGGCTTCGATGCTGTTGACGATCAGATTCATCACGACCTGTTGCAATTGCACGCGGTCCGCCACGACCTGGGGCAGATCGGCCGCCAGTTCCGTGCGCACCGATATGTTGTATCGCACTACCTCGCCGCGCAGGAGACCAACGGTTTCCCGAATAATCTCGTTTGCACCAAAGACCTCCTGATTCAGGGCGCCCTTCTCGAATTGCGTGCGGATCCTGCCGATAATCTGGGCAGCGCGTTGTCCGTCGCTCACCATGCTGGTGGCGGCCGCCCGCGCTTCATCGAGATTCGGCTTGTCACGGTCAAGCCATCGCACGCAGGCGTTTGCGTACGCGATAGCAGCGGCAATCGGTTGATTGATCTCGTGTGCCAGGGATGCCGTCAACTCTCCCATGGTGGTCGCCCGGTTAATGCGCGCGAGATCGGCTTGCGCTTGACGTAGCGCGTCTTCGGCACGTCTCTGCTCGTCGATGTCGGTGGTGGTACCAATGAATTTCAGAACCTTTCCTTCAGCATCACGCAAGACCACGGCTTGTTGGAGATGCCAGCGATAGCTTCCGTCCTGAGCGCGCCGGGAGCGGGTTTCTATTGCGAATCCTTGTCCCGAGCGCACCCCTCCCCAAAAGGCCCTCGATGTCGCTTCTCGATCCTCGGTGTGGACTGCGGTCATCCAGGCCTCCGGATGCGACCGGACGAAATCCAGGGTCTGACCGGAGTAGTCGAGCCAGACCTGATTCACGAAGTCCGGCGTCCCATCAGGCTTGAGCGTCCAAGCGGATACAGGAAGTCGCTGCAACAGTCCGGCCTGGAGTTGCAGATCCGAATAGAGGTGCGCATTCTCCAGTGAAATAGCTGCTTGCGAAGCCAGCAACTGCAGTAGGGCAACCCGGTCCGATGTGAAGACGCACGGCGCCAGGTTGTTCTCCAGATAAAGTGCGCCGACAAGCTTCGACTGCTTGACGATCGGCAGGCACAGTACGGACCGTGAGCGCTTCCTCTGCACATATTCGTCCTTGGAGTATACGTTGTCGGCCGAAGCATCATCCAGAAGCACGCGCTCCCGCGTCCTAATCACGCAGTGCAGCACGGATTGCGGCACGTCAGACGGCGTGATGGCTTCCTGCCGAAATGCAACCTCGATCCGGCCCGGTCCACTGCTCGCCTCCGCTTCGATCCGCGGTTCGCCGCCCTGAGCACCACCGCGCAGGAGGATGAGCAGACCTCGCCCGGCCCCGGCATTCTCTACCGCGAGTCGTAACAGTTTCTCAATCAGCATCGGCAGGACAATCTCGCTCGACAGTGCCTGCGAGACCTTGATCACCGTGGCCAGATCCAGAAGCTCCGTCGCCGCCATAATCGTGCTCGATGAGCCCGCAGCCGGCTGTTCGTCCTTGATCTGCGGATATAACTGATCAAGCTGCCTTACCTTGCCATCGGCTCCCCAGTTCAGATAGCAGTGCCGGGCATCGCGCAGGTAAGCTCTGGCAGTCTTGTCGAATCCACGTGCTGCATAGAAACGCGCCGCCAGTTCATTCGCTACCGCTTCATTATTCACAAAACCGTTTGCGTGTGCCGAGCGGATCGCCGTTTCGTAGAGGCGCATGGAGTCGAGGTCGCGCCCCTGGACCCGAGCAATTTCCGCGCTCACCAGAGCGGCGCGATTTTCGAAATTCTCCGGGCAATTCTCCGCCCATATTGCAAGCTGCCTGTGATGCCTGGACAGAGCCTCCTGATGCTCCTGTCGCGAGTCCCCAGTTGCAGAATCAATGGCCGCAGCCCGAGCCAGCGCGCCGTAAAAGTGATGCTCCGCCACTTCAAAGAAGCAGCGCGATGTCCACAGCAGCGGTTCGGCATTCAACGAGGCCTGGATTGCAGCAGCCCACTGTCCCGCAAAGAAACGCGCCTGTAACTTCCTGATCCAGTACCGGCATTCCACCAGTGCCAAGATAGGATTCTGTGACAACTGACGCTCGAACTGAAGCTCGTCAAAGTGACCGTCATCGAATGAACCGAATTCCGTTGTCAGGCCCCGGAGTGTTCGGACCAGCGCAAGCTGCGTGGCGATCTGATAGATCACGCGGCCAAACCGCACTTTTTCTGCGAACTCGAGGCCCATCTCGGCTTCACGCTGCACCTCGGCTAAACGATCTCCCGCAGCAAGAAGATTAGTGATCCGATTGTGATGGCCATAGGCGACCCAAGTGAGGTCGCCGATCCTGTTCGCGGTGTCCAATGCACGCCGCACGAGCTCTTGTCCTGTCCTGACGTGTTGTCTCCATGGCATGACACCGTGCCTAAAACGCAAATAGGTGCGCGCCCGGTGGCGATCCAATCCGCGCTTCTCCCCCAGATCGCAGCCCAGCTGGCCAAACTGGAATCCGGCCTCATAATTCCCGAAATGCGGCCCAGCGATCATGCCGAACGATACGTACGCGAAGCACGATGCGTTGCTATTACCATGCTCGAGGCTCAGGTTGACCATTCGGCAAAGCACGAGGGCGAAAAGGTTTTCATCGGTAAACTGCGCCGGCATCACAATCTCAGTGAAAACATCCAGAACATCGAGCACATCCGGATCGGTGATCAACGGCAAGTCAATCAGTTCCTCGATTTTCCGGCATTCCAGCGAGCACCAGATTCGATCGTATTCTCGCAATACTTCCGCATAGGCGGGATGTGGCGACCAATCCTTGCCGAGACCTCTCTGGTATTCGATGAATATCTCCACGCCGCGGTCACAGCGATTCAGAAGGTCGTAGAGCGTCACGCGCAAACGTGCAACCTGCGCGACATCGTGAGCACTCTTCGCCCGTTGAGCCAGCATGGAAAGACGATTTTCCGCATCGACCATGCCTCCGGTCAGTAATTCGCATTCGGCCAGCAAATACTCGATGGCGAAGACCAGCTCGTAGTTGTGATTCCAGCTCTCGTCCGTCAGCAATGCGCGTCCGGCGTGGAGGTACTTGAGTGCCGACGCATACGCGGTAGACATCTTTGCGCGTCTTCCCGCGATCAGATTCAATTCTGCAACGCGTTCACGCTCCGCGATGGTCGTGATCAGAGGAGCGCCACGGTTGAGTTGATTGACGATCTCGAAGATCCCTTCCTCAAGTTTGTCCGGAGCGGTGCGCGCTGCCATGACCATGCCGATGCGCAGATGCGTCTCTGCCCTCAGTTCCTGAGGAATCAGCGAGTACGCTGCTTCCTGCACACGGTCGTGGAGAAACCTGTAAGCGTCTTCGGATCGGATGATGAGGCCGGTTCGGACTGCCTCCCAAAGCTGTTCGTGTATCTCCGTGGTCGAGTCCTCGTACACCATGCGTAGCATCGCGAAGTCGGCACTGTTGCCGAGACAGGCAAGCTGCTGCAGTGCCTTCTGCGTCTCGATGGGCAGGCGATTCAACTTCCCCACCATCAGGTCCACGACGTTGTCGGTGTAACCCTTGGCGTGAATACGATTAAGGTTCCAATGCCACTGGCCTTCGGTGTGATCAAAGGCGAGTAATCCCTCTTCGAAGAGAGCATAAGTAAATTGAATCGCGAAAAATGGGTTACCGGTGGTCTTCTCTCTGATTAATTCCGCTAACGCGCCGGCCCGCCCCCGCCCGCAATGAAGAGAATCTACGAGTGCCTCTTCCAGGTCGTGACAGGTCAGGGGCGCCAGTACGATGTCATGCACTGTCGCGCCGGTGCGGCGTATTGCTTGTAGCTTGCGCATCAGCGGATGTGTCGGGCCCACTTCGTTATCGCGATACGCACCAATCAACATCAGATGTTTCACGTCCGGATGCGTGAGCAGATCTTCCATCAGGTCTAACGTAGCCGGGTCCAGCCATTGCAGATCGTCGAGGAAGAGCGCGAGGGGATGCTCCCGCGTGAACACGCTGACAAATTGGCGCAATACCGTCTGGAAGCGACTTTGCGCATCCTGCGGCGGAAGTTCGGGGACCGGTTGCTGCTCGCCGATGATGAACTTCAACTCGGGCACGAGATCCAGCATAAGCTGGCCATTCGGACCAAGCGCCTCACGGATTGTGTCGCGCCAACGGCCGACCTCTTCTTCGTTCTTCGCCAGGATCGGACGGATGAGGCTGTGGAAGGCCTGTGCGAGGGTCGCATACGGTATGTCGCGCTTGTACTGATCGAATTTGCCTGATGCAAAAAACCCCCGTGGCGGCACGAGCGGTTTATGGAGCTCGTTGACAACTGAAGACTTGCCCACACCCGAATAGCCGGAAACCAGAACGAGTTCCGGGCAGCCCCCCATTACGACTCGATCGAAGGACGCGAGCAGCGTGTTGATTTCGGATTCCCGTCCGTATAGTTTCTCGGGAATCTGCAGCCGGTCCGGGGTGTCGCGCTCGCCCAGCGGGAAGTCGTCGATGTGGCCATGAGTTTCCCATTCGTTCAAACCTCGCTGTAGATCCCGCTCCAGGCCCATTGCCGTCTGGTATCGCTCCTCGGCGGTTTTGGCGAGCAACTTCATGATGATGGACGAAACCGGAAGCGGAACATCTGGCGTCCGCTCTCCGGGAGGCAGTGGCTGTCTTGCAATATGGCAGTGCACCCATTCCATCGCATCCGAACCGGTGAATGGGAGGCTGCCAGTCAGCAATTCGTAAAGCGTGACGCCCAGAGAGTAGAGATCACTGCGAGAGTCGACCGAGCGGTTCACGCGCCCGGTCTGTTCAGGGCACATGTAGGCCAGTGTTCCGGAAATGATTTCGGGCGGCACGAGTGGCAAGCGCTCGCGGGGAAGCCGCGACGCGATGCCGAAGCCGGTGAGCCACACGTGACCGGTGTCGTCGACCAGTGCGTTGGAAGGCTTGACGTCTTTATGGATGAGACCTTGCCGGTGCACCTGGCCCAGTGCGGCCGCCAGACCGATGGCGGTGCGCAGGAAGCGAGTCAGATCCAGCGGGTGTGCCCTGTGCTGCTCGATTACCCGATCCAGCGGTTTACCGCCTGGGTCCTTGAGAATGAGGACCGCGCGGCACTGGTAACGAGTCAGCGCGAGCGGTTGGGCCGTCCATGCCGTATCGAGGTCGGCCGCGAGCGACCATTCGTGTTCGAGCCGCCGGAGGCTCTGGGGTGACGGCTGATCAGCCGCGAGCGCCAGAGCCAGAATTGGCATCTGGTTGCCGACCTGTCTGCCGCGGTAAAGGGTGAAGTCCGCGTCCTCGCGAAGCGGCTCCAACATGTACTCGGAATCCTCTGCCATAGAGAACACTCAAGTTGTCACTACGAAAGGCCGCTCCTTTCCCGGTGAGAGAAACGGGCTCCTAGAACTCCGCAATCGTGGGCAATCCTCTTGTCAGATCAGGAGAAGCGCCCGTGCTGTGAGGGCCGTTCTCCGCATGGCGAGACCTGATGATTGTCGCACACTGATTTGCCATCGGTGGATGATGCTCGCCCTCTGGTTTCGGCTGACCTGAAGCAACATGGACGAACGGCCGTTTCGAGTTGTGGTGCGGCCGCTCGAATCCCCTCTTCACCGTTGGCGTGAATGTCCCTTCATTGGCCGAACTGAGCCCGATTGTGAGTGGCCCAGGTCGACCCGTTCGGACAATCGGCGTTCTCAACAACGGCCACTTAGGAGAGGCGACTTCACAGGAGGGAAGCGATCTCTTTTGCCAGCACGGCGCCCTGTATGACCGCCGCTCAGTACCAGCCAGCGCTGTGCCTTCACCGAGAAGGCGGATACCGTTTCACGCCCCCGAGAAGACCGCGTTTCCGCCCGACAAGAGTAGGGATCATGCTGGCCCGTGATACTGTTTACCGGCCGCGCTCGATCTTTTCACAGGAAGCGTCATAAATAGAATGACCACTACATCCAACTGCGCACTGTGCGATAAGCCGTTCGCCATCGTGGGCGACTCGGATGACCGCGGCGCCTTCATCGCAGAGGGGCGATCGACGCCAGTCACGCAGGGCCTTCTAAGCAAAACACGAGAACGAGAATGCTTGACATTGAAGATCTGGAAACATTCGTTGAGGTGGCCGACGCAGGCGGTCTTACGCCCGCAGCAAGGCGACTGGGCCTCTCGAAATCAGTCGTCAGTCGCAGACTCGCGCGGCTGGAAAGCGAGTTGAGCGTGCAACTTGTGTCGCGTACCACCCGAGGGGCAACGCTGACGGAAGCCGGTGCTACCTTTCGTGAATACGCAGCGCGGATCTGCGCCGAATTGGACCTGGCGCGAGAAACAATCCTTCCGGCTGGCGAACTGCGCGGACGCCTCCGGATTGCGGCACCCGTATCGTTCGGCGCAACCCACCTCGCGCCGTTACTTGCCCACTTAGCGAAACAACATCCACTTCTGCAACTTCAAACCTCCTACAGCGATCATTTCGTCGACGTTGTAAACGAGGGATTCGACGCAGCCATCCGCATAGGCCATCTCGCGGATTCCAATCTGATCGCACGCCGTATCGGTCCCATATTCGGCAAGCTGGTGGCCAGCCCAACATATATTCGAACACACGGGGAACCGCGAACTCCAGACGAGATCATGAATCATGAAGCGCTCTCCCAAAACGCAGAGACATGGAGGTTCATTGGCGACGGCAAGGTCATTACCGTCAATCCGCGCGGGCGGTTCACGGCTAGCAGTGGCGAGGCTCTTGTCGCTGCTGCAGTCGCTGGACTAGGTATTACGTCGCTTCCCGATTTTCTGACGGACAATCATGTGGCCTCTGGCTCGCTCGTTCCGATCATGAGCCGATTCCCCGTTCCAGAGGCCGGCATTTACGTTGTCCGCCCTCCCGGCGCGCATCCACCCCGCAAGGTGCGCGTGCTCATCGATATGCTGATACGACATTTCGGCGCTCACAGCTCTCCCCAGGCTCCGGATCATGACTGACGCAGTGTGGCTGTATCGACTGGGTTGAAGACCTAACCCCCGGTGGTGTTGCCAGTTCAGCGACACAGATTCGCCTGACACGGTTCTACCGCAACACGCCGAAGATGGGTACTGTTCACTCCTATAGTCAACTGCCACTAACCGGATATCAGACCTGTCATGACCACGATCCTGCAAATCAACTCCGCGGCTCGCTCGCAAGGGGCTCAATCGACCCTGCTCCTCAATGAGCTGACCGAGAAGCTGCAACAATCAAATCCGGGCGCTCATGTCGTCGTCCGTAATCTGCAAGCTGCGCCGTTGCCGCACCTCGACGATGCGATCCTCGGCGCGTTTTTCACGCCGGCTGACCAGCGGACCCCGGAACAAGCCGCTATTTCTGCTCGCAGCGAGGCGCTAATCGCCGAACTGCAGGCGGCCGACATCATTGTGCTCGGCGCGCCGATGTACAACTTCGGCATCTCGTCGCAACTGAAGACGTACTTCGACTTTATCGCACGTGCCGGCATTTCGTTCCAATACACGGCCAACGGTTCAGAAGGCTTCATCACGGGCAAGAAGGTCTTCGTGGTGACGGCACGCGGTGGCAAGTATGTCGGCACCCCGGACGACAGCCACACGCCGTATCTGAAGAGCTTCCTCGACTTCCTAGGCATGACTGATGCAACGTTCATCTACGCTGAAGGTCTGGCCATGGGCCCGGACGTCGCAAGCGCTTCGCTCGCTGGCGCACGCGAAGCGATCGCTGCCGCGTAAAGATGAAGCGGTAGCGGTTCGCCCTGCGGATCGCTACCGCTGATCGCGGCAATGCGTGCGTGGTAAGCATGCGCGTTGCGGGTCAGAACAGCGCGACCGAACGCTTTTCCGTGGTGCTTATGAATGCGCCATTTTTAACCAAATATCTGACAAATCAGATAAAAACAACGGCTCGAGAAAAGCTGGCCGTCAGGCCCCTTAAAGGACTCAACATGAACCCGCCGCAACAAGCGAGCGCTCCCGCGCCATTGACTGGATGGCAATTCGCACTGGGCGCCTTCGCCGTGGCCCTCGCCACCTTTATGAACGTGCTGGACTCGTCGGTCGCCAACGTCGCGATTCCGACGATGTCCGGTGACCTGGGTGTGTCAGTGGATGAAGGCACGTGGGTCATCACCCTGTTCGCCGCGGCCAACGCGGTAGCGATTCCACTGACCGGCTGGCTCACGCAGCGGGTCGGACAGGTGAAGCTTTTCGTGACTTCGATTTTACTGTTCGTAGTGGCTTCTGCGGTGTGCGGCCTTGCGCCGAATTTACCCTCTCTGCTCGTGGCCCGCGTCATACAAGGCGCAGTAGCGGGGCCGATGATACCGCTCTCGCAAGCGCTCCTCCTCAGCACGTTTCCGAAGAATAAGAGCGCGAGCGCGCTGTCGCTGTGGGCGATGACCGCAACGGTCGGGCCTGTCGCTGGACCCGCTCTCGGCGGCTGGATTACCGACAGCTACAGCTGGTCGTGGATCTTCTACGTCAACGTACCGGTTGGCCTGTTTGCCGCCGCAGTGATCTGGGCGCTCTACCGCAAGCTCGAAACGCCGTCGCGCAAGCTGCCGGTCGACAAGATTGGCCTGCTCTCGCTGATCGTCTGGGTGGGCGCGCTGCAGATCATGCTCGACAAGGGCAAGGACCTCGACTGGTTCAATTCGCCGGTGATCTGGGCGCTCGCTATCGTCGCGCTCATCACGTTCCTGTTCTTCGTGATCTGGGAGCTGACCGAGGCCAAGCCGATTGTCGACCTGCGTCTGTTCAAGGGACGCAATTTCCTCGGCGGCACTGTGGCGATTTCGATCGGGTACGCGCTCTACTTTTCCAACCTCGTGATTCTGCCCACGTGGATTCAGGAAAGTCTCGGCTACCCGGCCGTCGATGCGGGGTTGATCATTGCGCCGCTCGGTATCCTCGCCATCTTCCTTGCGCCGGTGATGGGCAAGATCATGCCGAAATCGGACACACGAATACTGGCGACGCTCGCCTTCCTCTGCTTTGCAGGCGTGTTCCTGATGCGCTCGTGGTACACGACGGACGTCGACCCCTCCTCGCTCGTTCTGCCAACGTTGCTGCAGGGCATCCCGATGGCGCTCTTCTTCACGCCGCTCACAGCCATCATTCTGTCGGGACTGCCGCCGGAGAAGATCCCGGCTGCCGCAGGCCTGTCGAGCTTCGCGCGCGTGTTCACCGGCGCGGCGGGCACCTCGATCATGAGCACCATCTGGAACGACCGGACGATCAAGCACCATGCACAACTCGCCGAGCTGACCAGCGTGAATAACCCGGCCTATGTGCACGCGCTTGCCGGGATTCAGACGACGCTGCACGCGAGTGTCTTCAAAGCGCAGAACCTTTTCGAAGCGCAATTAAGCGCGCAGGCGGCAATGCTCGGCGTGAACGATGTGTTCCTGCTGTCGGCGGTGACCTTTATCGCGATCATTCCGCTCATCTGGATCACTAAGCCCAGCAAGGCTGGCGCGAAGGCCGCAGCGGGTGCGGGCGGCCATTGAGCAGCGCCGCTCTTTTTTAACGATTAATCTGATTGGTCAGACAATGAAAGCACAGATTACAAAATCCGCTGGCAGTACCCGCGTGTTGAAAGTGGGACTGTCGGCGATCCTGGTGGCGGTGCTCTCGGCATGCGTCAACTATACGGGCATCCACGGCGACCAGAAGATGGCCGAGCCGCAACAGTTCCAGACCGCGCAAAGCCTGCCGGCCGAAGACGGTCACTGGCCCGCGCACAACTGGGCCGACCAGTTCGGCGACGCGCAGCTGAAGACCCTGCTTGAGGAAGCGCTTAAGGGCAGCCCCACGATTGCGCAGGCGCGCGCCCGCATCGCTGGAGCGCAGGCCTATGCCGACACCGCGAAGGCCAGCACGCTGCCGAAGGTCGACGCCAGTTACTCCCTGACGCGCCAGCAGTTGAGCGGCACCTTCGACGTGCCGCCGCCCTACGCGGGTAGCTGGCAAACCCAGAACAGCGGACTGTTGAGCGCCTCATACGATCTGGATCTGTGGGGCAAGAATCGGGAAGCACTCAAGACTGCCGTTTCCCAGGTGCAGGCAAGCGAGGCCGATGCGGAAGTCGTCAAGCTCACGCTCACGACTTCATTGGCCCGCACCTTTAACCAGCTTGCACGGCTTTACGTGCTGCACGATATTGCCCAGGAGGAAGTCGGGCGCCGCGAACAGATCGACCGTATCGCGGCTGGGCGCATCGCGGCGGGGCTCGATACCGCCGTCGAGCGCAAGACTTCGCAGGCGAATCTCGCGACCGCCCGCTCGACGCTCGCCGCGCTCGACGGCAGCATCCTGACGACGCGGTACCAGTTGGCCGCGCTCATGGGCGAGGGCCCGGACCGTGGGCTCACGATTGCGCGGCCTGCGCTTGGCGCGGGCGACGAAGTGCGTCTCCCGGACAACCTGCCTGCCGACCTCGTGAGTCGCCGCCCGGACATCGTCGCGGCCCGCTGGCGCGTCGATGCGATTACGCACGAGGTGAAGGAAGCGAAGGCCGAGTTCTACCCGGACATCAACCTGAGCGCCGCGATCGGACTGGACGCGTTTGGCTTCGGCCGCTTCCTGACGGCGGCGAGCCGCACGGCCAGCGTGGGTCCGGCAGTCCATCTGCCGATTTTCGATGCGGGTGAGCTGCGTGCGCAATTGAGGGGCCGTTACGCCGATTTCGACGACGCCGTCGCGACTTACAACCAGACGCTGTTGAGCGCCCTGAGCAACGTGGCGACGCAGCTTGCGCAGATCCGCTCAAGCGAAGTACAGCTGGGCGATGCGCAAACGGCGCAACAAAATGCGCGCGAAGCCGACGATCTGGCCATCACGCAGTACAAGGGCGGCCTGACGAACCAGCTGACCGTGCTGAACGCCGACATGAACACCCTGCAGGCCGATCAGGCCGTCGCCAACCTGCTGATGGACCGGCGCGACCAGCAGATCGCGCTCGCATCGGCGCTCGGCGGTGGCTACATTGATTCGGCATCCGAAACAACACCTTCCAACCCCGCCGTCGCCTCGCGCTGAACCGGCACGTTTGCAAACTCTCTGGTGAATTGACATGAGCGATACCATCAAGGCTGACCGCACGACTGACAGCACAAGTGCTGACGCGGCACGATCGAACAACAAAGGTACCCAGGATCGCCCCGCCCGAACGCCGCCGAACGCGACGCAACCCGCGGCCTCAGGCAAGCGCAAGCTGTGGCTCGCGCTGCTGGGCATCGGCGTGGTAGTCGCGGGCGCCGTGTACGGCGGGTACTACTTCACGCATGGGCAATATCACGAGTCAACGGACGATGCGTACGTCAACGGCAACCTCGTGGAGCTCACGCCGCAAGTGACCGGTACGGTCAACGCGGTCAACTCGGACGACACGCAGATCGTGAAAGCAGGCGACCCGGTCGTCACGCTGGACCCGGCCGATTCGAAGATCGCGCTCCTGAATGCCGAGGCGGCCCTCGGCCAGGCCGTGCGCCAGGTGAGCACGCTCTACGTGAACAACAGCTACTACGCGGCCTACGTCGCGCAGCGCGAATCGGACCTGGCGCGAGCGCAGGATGATCTGAAGCGCCGTGTCGCAGTTTCCGGCACCGGCGCGGTGTCGGCGGAAGACGTCGCGCACGCGCGCGACGCGGTGGCCTCCGCCCAGGCAGCGCTCGACGCCGCTCGCCAGCAGGCGCAATCGAACCATGCGCTGACCGACCGCACGTCAGTTGAACAGCATCCGGACGTGCAGGCCGCCGCCGCGAAGGTGCGCGACGCGTACCTCAGCTACGCACGCAACACGCTGCCCGCGCCGGTGACGGGCTACGTCGCGCAGCGCTCGGTGCAGGTTGGCGAGCGCGTCTCGCCAGGCACGCCCCTGATGTCGATCGTGCCGCTCGACGGTGTCTGGGTCGATGCGAACTTCAAGGAAGTGCAGTTGCGCCGGATGCGCATCGGTCAACCGGTCACGATGACGGCAGATGTGTACGGTTCAAACATCAAGTACCACGGACGCGTGATCGGCTTTTCGGCGGGCACCGGTAGCGCCTTCGCGACGCTGCCGGCGCAGAACGCAACCGGCAACTGGATCAAGATCGTGCAGCGCCTGCCAGTGCGTATTGCGCTCGACCCGAAGGAGCTGGAGGCGCATCCGCTGCGCATTGGGCTGTCGATGGTGGCCGACGCCGAGACGCGCAACGACTCCGGCACGCAGCTAGCTGCCGCGGTGAACACGGTCTATCACACCGATGTGTTTGCGCAGTACGGCAAACAGGCCGACGCGGAGATCGCGACGATCATTGGGCAGAACGAACTGGCAGCACCTGCGGCAACGGCGAAAACGGCACAGGTGAAGACTGCAAAGCCGGCCGCGACGAAGGTGGCGACGGCGAATCGAGCGGGCGTGCTGCGGTCTTCTTGAGCCTCGCCCGACACCCGGTGACCAGGGCAACAACTTGTATAGGGCACCGAGCCGCAGGATATTGAATTTTCAAGGACTCAAAATGCAGATTGGACTTTACACACTTTCAGACCTGTCGTCCCTTGGTGCCAACGGTCAAAGGGTCGACGCACATACCCGGATCAAAGAGACGATTGCCGCGGCGAAACTCGCGGAGCAAGCCGGTGTGGACATCTTTGGGGTTGGGGAACATCACCGGCTCGACTTCGCCGTATCGGTGCCGAGTGTCGTTCTGGCTGTGATCGCCGCTTCGACGAACACCATGCGTCTGACCAGCGCCGTCACGGTGCTCAGCACGGCCGATCCAGTGCGTGTCTATGAAGAATTCGCGACACTCGATCTGGTCTCCAGCGGCCGCGCTGAAATCATCGCAGGGCGCGGCGTTTTCACCGAACCGTTCCCTCTGTTCGGTTACGACCTTCACGATTACGAGGCATTGTTCGACGAAAAGCTGGCGCTGTTCAATCTGCTAAACAGGTCTGGGCGCGTGACCTGGAACGGTCGCTTCCGGACACCCTTGAACGACGCAGAGATTGCGCCGCGCGCGCTGCAACCCACGATTCCGCTGTGGATCGGAGTAGGCGGCTCTCCTGACAGCGCGATCCGTGCCGCCCGCCTCGGCTTGCCCATGGCCCTGGCCGTGCTGGGTGGACCTTATACCAGAGCGGCCCAGCTTGCCGCACTCTATCGTACCGTCGGCCAGGAGGCTGGGCACGCCGACACGTTGCGCGTCGCGATCAATGGACATCTTCACATTGCCGAGTCGTCACAGGCGGCTCGCGACGACTTTTATCCTCACTATAGTCAATACTGGCAGGACTCAACCCCAGCAAAGTCCCCTGGACCCAGAATCCCGCGCGAGGATTTCAATCGATCCATTACTAAAACCAGCGGCCCGTTTGTGGGAAGTCCGGCCGAAATCATCGACAAGATTTCGCTACTGCATGAGTTGACCGGGATGGACAGGCTCGTCGCGCAGATCGATATCGGCGGCATGCCGTTTAAAAAAGTCGCCGGGATGATAGAACTGCTCGCAGAGAAAGTGATTCCCGCTGTTCGCAAGCTATAAGCATCGCAGAACGACTGGGCGCACGATGAAGCCGAGCGCCGCTAACGGTTGGAAATGGCCGCAACGGGTTCCGCCGACGGATACGAAGTTTCCAATTCGATGGAACTACTCGTCGTCACCTACGCACGGTATGCGGCTGATTACGACCATTCTGTCTGACGGAGGCATTGTCAAGTTGCCGAGAGTGAGTCGGTACGTCGGCAGGTGTGACGACTATCAGAAAGCGGTCGAGGGATTCTGGGCGAGTTCGGCGAATTCATGCCATGTAACGAACCGCGCTGCAAGCTGTTTGCGATAGAGTGAAGCGCGCAGCAGATGTCACTTGAGTGCGAAATATTGCCGAATCAGCCCAAAGCACGAGAGAAATTTCTGTGTGCGTTTCGGGTGGCGAAAGCCGCGCATGCGACGCTCGCGTTCGCGTGTCGGTTGATGGCTGTTCTCGGCCCGGTTGTTTAGTCGGGCTGCAGCTTTGACAAACACGTGCTTCACATTCGCCAGTTCGGGAATCTCGGCTTTTGGCGCCGGATAGCTGCGCAACCGATCGGTGACGATCTTGCGCGGCACCGGGTTCGAGTGCAGCACACGCTTGAAGAAACGTTTGGCGGCCGCCTTATCGCGCCGCTTTTGCACCGGAATGTCGAGTTCGACGCCATGCTCGTCCACCGCACGCCAAAGCAGGTAAGGTTCGCCAAGTAGGGTGACGAACATCTCGTGGAGGGGCCATGTGCTACCGGGCTTCCGTCGCGCTGCTTTCGCCCGGTGAGCAAAGCCCTTGCCGAACTTGTCACACCAGCATCGGATCGTCTCGTAGGTCACGATCACCCCACGCTCGAAGAGCCGTTCCTCGATGTCGCGCAAGCTCAACTGAAAGCGGAAATACCAGCGCACAGCGCAACTGATGACTTCAGCCGGAAAACGATGACCGTGATACAGTGATTTCGATTTCTTCATCGCGCCATCTTACGTGACCGACTCAACAACCTGACGATGCCGATGAAAGGTATCGTGTCCGTCGCCAGGCATTTTGGTATGCAGGTGATCGCCGAGGGCGTGGAAACAGAGTCCCAGCATGAGGCACTGCGCGAGGCAGGGGTGCCTTTTGGTCAGGGCTATTTCTATCAGCAGCCTGTCGAGGCGAAACACCTGGCATCGAGACAAAAAACGGGCAAACTGCTGCGCCGCTAACGAAATGGAACTCAGCGCATAGCCAGGCGCATCAACACTTCGAAAGGTACTGCCAGGAGAAAAGCGCCACCCACTCCAAGACTCCACAGCGCGATGAACCAGACTATGCGCCCACGTTTCGTAGCGCGCGGCCTTGCAACATGACTTTGCATCGCACACTCCTAGTGATATTGCGCACCGCGAACGACCTTCCCTCTGAAGATCCAATATCCGGCCGTTGTATACGCGATGATGATCGGCAGAATCACGACAGCGCCTACCAGCGTGAAGATCTGGCTTGACCGTGGCGCTGCCGCGTCAGCCAAGCTTAGCGAATAGGGAATCGCGTAAGGCCAGATACTGACGAGCAAGCCAGTGTAGCCTAACAAAACGAGAGCAAGCGCGAGGATGAATGGCACGATATGCCGACGCGCGCGAACGGCAGAAAACATGAACCAGGCAACGATTGCGACAAGGAATGGCACCGACAGCAGGCGCGATAACAGGCCCGAGTCGAACCATCGTTTGGCGATCTGCGGGTCCGACAACGGTGTCCAGACGGATACGGCGATCATGAAGATCAGTAGTACGATCATCAGAGGCCGGATGAGGAGATGCAGTCGGCGCTGCAGGTCGCCTTCAGTCTTGATGACGAGCCAGCACGCACCCAACAACGCGTACGTAGCCATCAAGCCCAGGCCGCAAAACATGCTGAAAGGCTCGAACCAGAAGAATCCATCGCCGGCAAAAGTATTGTTGGTGACCGGGATACCGTGCAGGTAGGTGCCAAGGATCACCCCCTGGAAAAAAGATGCGCCTGCGGAGCCAGCAATGAAAGCAAGGTTCCAGAGGTTCTTTGTGCGATCCGCCTTGCCGCGGATCTCGAAGGAAACGCCACGGAAAATGAGACAGACCAGCATAAAGATTATCGGCAGATAAAGTGCCGATAGCGCGATTGAATACACCAGCGGGAAGGCCGCATACAGTGCCGCGCCTCCCAGCACGAGCCAGGTTTCGTTACCGTCCCACACCGGCGCAATGGAATGCATCATCGTGTCACGTTCCTCGTCATCTGGAAAGAACGGGAAGATCAGGCCGATTCCCAGATCGAATCCATCTAGCAACACGTACATGAAAAGACCAAAGGCGATTATCGCAGCCCACGCAAACGTCACGGTCATTTCGCACTCCCTTCGAACTTACGTTCACCTGCACTTTGCCGCCCGGCAGCGGCCAACGGCCTGCGGCCCGTGCGGTCCATGTCCATCACCGGCCGCACAACCGGGCTTCGTGGTGCGTCGGGCGCGACGGGCCCTTCCCGGATGAGCCGCAATATGTAGTAGATGCCCGTTCCGAATACGAGACAGTAAACAATGATGAAAGCCATCAGCGAAACCCCGACACTTTGCGAGGTGACGGGCGAGACCGCGTCGGCGGTTCGCAACACGCCATAGACCGCCCATGGTTGCCTTCCGACCTCGGTCGTGATCCACCCCGCAATCAGGGACACAAAGCCCATGGGACCCATCAGCAGCACGAAGCGCTGGTACCACCTGCTCTCGAAAATTCGGCCCCGTCGACGCAGCAACATGCCGGCAAGCGCCATCAGGATGATCAACACGCCAAGTCCCGCCATCAGGCGGAAGGTCCAGAAAATGATCGATGAACTGGGCCGGTCTTCCTTCGGAAAGTCCTTGAGGCCGCGGATCTCGCCGGTCCAGCTATGCGTCAGGATCAGGCTGCCGAGATGAGGAACCTGCACTGCATAGCGGGTGACCTCTGCGTTCATGTCGGGAAAGCCGATCAGGTTTAACGCGGTTCCGCCTTTCTCCGTTTCCCACAGCCCCTCTATGGCCGCAATCTTGGCCGGCTGATATTTTCGGGTGTTCAAGCCGTGCTGGTCCCCTATGATGGCCTGTACCGGCGCGAGCACAAGCAATAGCCAGAGAGCCATCGAGAACATGGTCTTGACAGCAGGATCGCGTCGGCCCTTGAGAAGATGCCATGCACCGGTTGCGGCGACCACGAGGGCCCCGACGATGAACGATCCAATCGTCATATGGGCAAGGCGGTATGGGAATGACGGATTGAAGATGATCTTGAACCAGTCGACCGGAACAACATGGCCATTCTCGATCCTGATGCCGTGCGGTGTCTGCATCCAGCTGTTAGATGCGAGAATCCAGAACGTCGAGATCAGCGTTCCGATCGCTACCATCAGCGTGGCGCCGAAATGGGCTCCGCGCCCCACCTTGTCCCAACCGAAGAGCATGACGCCCAGGAAACCCGCCTCCAGGAAAAAGGCCGTCATGACTTCGTAGGCTAGAAGGGGTCCCATCACCGGTCCAGCGAACTTCGCAAAACCAGACCAGTTCGTTCCAAACTGGTATGCCATGACAACTCCGGACACGACTCCCATGGCGAATCCGACCGCGAAGATTTTCGACCAATAGATGCAGAGGTCTTGGTAGTACCGCTTTCCGGTCCGGATCCACGCTGCTTCCAGAACGGCAAGAAAGCTCGCGAGACCGATGCTCAGCGCCGGGAAAATAATGTGGAACGATATGGTGAAAGCAAACTGTACGCGCGAAAGATCGAATGCGCTCGGATTCATAGCGGTAAGTACTCCATGTGAAGTCTGCCTTACTTACTAAGTGTCTGCGGCGCGATAATCTCGCGCCGCAGACGTCTCCGCCACCCACTAGCGCAGGTTGGTTCTGGCAAGTTCGACGATCTCATCGCCTCGCCCGTTCAGGATGGCGCGCAGCATGTACAAGCTGAAGCCCTTCGCCTGCGCAAGCTCGATCTTGGGCGGCATGGCGAGTTCATGCTTTGACGTCACCACGTCGACAAGCGCCGGCCCCGGGTGGGCGAAGGCCGTTTTCAACGCTTCGGCAACGTCTTCCGACTCCTCTACCCTGATGCTGAAAATCCCGGCGCCCTTCGCGATCGCCGCGAAATCCGTCTTGCTCAGATCGACGTTAGTGTCGAGGTAGCCAGCCGCCTTCAGTTCCATGGAAACGAACCCAAGCAGGCTATTGTTAAACACGACAACTTTGATTGGCAGGTCGAGTTGCCGTGCCGTCAGAAGGTCGCCAAGCAGCATGGATAACCCGCCGTCGCCGGATAGGGAAATGACCTGCCGGTCCGGGTTGGCGCCTTGCGCGCCAAGCGCCTGAGGCATCGCGTTAGCCATGGAACCATGATTGAACGAGCCATGCAACTGACGCTTGCCGTTCATGGTCAGGTAGCGCGCCGCCCAGAGCGTCGGCGTCCCGACATCGGCCGTGAAAATTGCATCTTCGCTGGCCGCTTCGTCGACCAGCCTGGTCAGGTATTGCGGATGAATCGGACTGCCCGGTCCTGCCGCGACGGCGAGGTCGTCCAGGTCTTTTCTCGCCGACACGTAATGCTTGCGGGCATGGTCCAGGAAATTTCGGTCGCCCTTGCGCTGCAAGCGCGGCAGGACGGCCCTGATCGTATCCTTGACTGTGCCCACCAGCCCGAGCGTAAGTGGCGCCCGGTGGCCTAGCTGTGAGCCCTTCCAGTCGATCTGCACGATCTTCGCGTTGCTCGGGTAGAACGGACGATACGGAAAGTCCGTGCCGAGCATCAGCAGCGTCTCGCAAGATTCCATTGCGTGATAGCCCGAGCTGAAACCGACCAGGCCGGTCATGCCGACATCGAAGGGGTTGTCCCATTCAACGAACGGCTTGCCGCGCAGAGCGTGGACCACCGGCGCTCCGAGCATATCGGCTAACGCGACAACTTCATCGTGCGCGCCGGCGGTGCCGCTTCCACACAACAACGTGACGTCTCTTGATCGGTTAAGCAGGTCTGCCAGCCGGTCAAGGTCAGCGTCCGCGGGGACGATTGACGGTGGGGCCGTCTCGGTCCAGCTTCCGAATGCCTCGAGGCACTCCTGCAACGCGACGTCTCCCGGCAACACGATGACGGCGACGCCGCGCTCCTCAATAGCCGTGCGCATCGCGCGCGCGAGCACACGCGGAAACTGCTCTGGGTTTGTCACGAGTTCTGCAAAATGGCTGCATTCCTGGAAAAGCTCCTGAGGATGTGTCTCCTGGAAGTAGCCGAGCCCGATTTCGGTTGACGGAATATGCGCCGCAATCGCGAGCACCGGTTGATGATTGCGATGGCAGTCGAACAGTCCATTGATCAGATGAAGGTTGCCCGGACCGCAACTGCCCGCGCACACGGCAAGCCGACCTGTCGATGCCGCATCGGCCCCAGCGGCAAACGCGGCGCTCTCCTCGTGGCGAGTGTGCATCCAGCGGATCGAGCCAATCTGGTCCAGGCTGAACGCCAGTCCATTCAAGCTGTCGCCTGTCACACCCCAGATTCTCTCGACGCCGGCGGCCTCGAGCGTTTTTGCCAGATACTCAGCAATAGTCTGTTTGCCCATGATTCGCTCCCGAAAGAAGAAATTCGCAATATGGTTAAGTCCGACTTTGGCCCCCCCGGGACCTCAACAAGTCGAACGGTGCACTACCCCGCGCCGGCACTTCGAACGCAAGCGCCAGCAGGAACTGCAGGCCTCAACCGAATGTGAAGGCATACGCTTCAAAGCCCGGGTCGAGAAACGCTATCGAGAAGGTGTGATCCGCAACCCCGTGCGTTTGCCGTAACAGCTGATACAAGCGGTGCTCGGTTACGGTGCCGCTGCCGTCAGCCGCGACATCCGTCCCATGCGCGTTACCGGGGGCGGCGCCGTCAATGCTTACGCGAAACCGGACAGGTTTTCCGTCCGCGCCCGGGCCCAAGACCAGATGCAGGTCGCGCGTATGAAAGCGGTAGACAATGTGCCCGGAAGCCGCTGCAAGCGTGCCACGGTCTTTCTCGACGTCCCATATACCCGCCAGCCCCCACTCATTGATGGCCGGCCGTGTGGGTGCAACGTACGTGCCCGGTTCGTCCCGAAGCTCGCCTCCCGGCGACGCGAAATTGTCCGCCTGTGCGTAACCGATGTAGGTTTCCGGGGACTGCACATCGCCGCTGTCAGCGGCCACCTCTACGTTAGGTGTCGCGGTGTTCGTCAGGCCCAGAGCGGTCTTTGCTGCATCTACGTCGCCTGCTTCTGTCAGCAATAGCTGGATGACCATTTCCGATTTCGCATAGTTGCCTTCACCGAAATTGTGGTGGCGGATCTGCCCGCGAGAGTCGACAAAATACTGCGCGGGTCAGTACTCGTTGTTAAGACCCCGCCAGATTGCAAAGTTGTTATCGATGCGACCGGATAATCGACGCCAAGCTCACGCGTCGCCTCTTTCACGTTCGCGATATTGCGCTCGAACGCAAACTCGGGCGCATGCACGCCGATTACCACGAGCCCCTGGTCCTTGTATTTTTGCGACCATTTTTTCAGGTAGGGGAGAGAGCGCAGGCAGTTAATGCACGAGTAGGTCCAGACATTGATCACCACAACCTTACCTCGCAACTCCTGGACCGTAAGCGGCGGCGAATTCAGCCACCGGACGGCGCCGCTTAGCCGCGGCAAGATGCCCTCGACCGGTAGCGGCGCGCTCTCCACGGCAGCGTCATGGTTCGTCGCACTCGCCATGGGGTTCGCCGCAACCTTGGTCATTGCGTTGCCGAACCGACTGACGGGCAAGACTGCGCCGGTCGAATTCTTTGCAGGCGTTAACTGGTCGACCAACTCCTGTTCGATGCCGCTTGTAGCGAAGGTCGATACGCGCGCCACGCCGGTGTCGCACCCCAACGAGATCGCAAGCACGCCGAGCAGCATTGCCGCACCGATCCCCCGGCGAATCCATTCACCCTCGCCGAGCCACCGCTTCATCAACGTGAAGACCTGCCCGCCGACCGGCAGTGCGATCGCCAGCGAGGTCGCCGTGCCCGCTGCGTAGGCCACCCGCAGCAACGTCGTGCTCAAGCTCGCGCCGCGTAGCGCCGCAGTGGTCAACATCAGACCAAGAATCGGCCCGGCGCACGGCGACCACAACAAGCCTGTCGCGATCCCGATCAGAAATGACGATTTCGGGCTGGCCGGCTTGCCGCCGGGAGCCGCGGACTCGGCAAGCTGGTTGCCTACGCTCATCAGCGGCTGCATCAACTCGGCCGCAAGGCGAGGTAGCAGTAGCATCAGGCCAAACAACGCGAGTAATGCGAGGACAAGCCAGCGACCGACCTGGTTCGCTTGCGTGATCCAACTCCCGCCGACCGCCGCAAGGCTCGCCACAGCAGCAAATGTCAACGCCATGCCGGTGAGCATTGGCAACACACTGCGAGCGAAGGGTTCACCAGCACGCGAAAAAAAGAACGGCAGCACCGGCAAGATGCACGGACTGAGAATGGTGAGAACACCGCCAAGATAGGCCAGCACAATGAGCAACATGGAATTCACGGCGGTTATGGATCTAAATGAGGTTCAGGCGAAAAAACCCGCGTAAATCACCACAAGGCTTTACGCTAGACACCAAAATTCGCTTGATGGGACACACGGTCGCGAGTGATATGAAAAAGACGAGGGATGTATCCTCGTCTATACCGAGTCGAGCGAATCGATGCGATGCAAATTCCTCATCAGCACTGCGTAGCGTAGCTGCCATGAGACCAAGATACGTGTCCGCGCATAAAATTGAAATAATACGAACTGGTGCTGATGCCCCATCTTAGGCGTAGGCGGTTCATGCATGCGTATGCGCCGCTTAGGTCGTGGATGCGGTACGAACGGCGGGAGTCATGCGAGAGATACGGTGCGCCGAGCATAGGCCAAGCGCGTGTCGATTCGGGCGCCATACCGGGCGCTATACCGGGTGCCATAGGTAAGTAAGAAACCCCTATACGCTCGTTGGGGCGCAGACATCGGTTTGTACACGGGTCTGGCAATCGTTTTCGACAAACGAGACGGACGCCCGCTTGAAAGCACCGCCGCGGCGCAAAAGTCAGACTATGGTTTTCTCAAAACGAGCCAGAGGTAATGTTCGATGGCATTGTCAAGTTGCCGAGAGTGAGTCGGTACGTCGGCAGGTGTGACGACTATCAGAAAGCGGTCGAGGGATTCTGGGCGAGTTCGGCGAATTCATGCCATGTAACGAACCGCGCTGCAAGCTGTTTGCGATAGAGTGAAGCGCGCAGCAGATGTCACTTGAGTGCGAAATATTGCCGAATCAGCCCGAAGCACGAGAGAAATTTCTGTGTGCGTTTCGGGTGGCGAAAGCCGCGCATGCGACGCTCGCGTTCGCGTGTCGGTTGATGGCTGTTCTCGGCCCGGTTGTTTAGTCGGGCTGCAGCTTTGACAAACACGTGCTTCACATTCGCCAGTTCGGGAATCTCGGCTTTTGGCGCCGGATAGCTGCGCAACCGATCGGTGACGATCTTGCGCGGCACCGGGTTCGAGTGCAGCACACGCTTGAAGAAACGTTTGGCGGCCGCCTTATCGCGCCGCTTTTGCACCGGAATGTCGAGTTCGACGCCATGCTCGTCCACCGCACGCCAAAGCAGGTAAGGTTCGCCAAGTAGGGTGACGAACATCTCGTGGAGGGGCCATGTGCTACCGGGCTTCCGTCGCGCTGCTTTCGCCCGGTGAGCAAAGCCCTTGCCGAACTTGTCACACCAGCATCGGATCGTCTCGTAGGTCACGATCACCCCACGCTCGAAGAGCCGTTCCTCGATGTCGCGCAAGCTCAACTGAAAGCGGAAATACCAGCGCACAGCGCAACTGATGACTTCAGCCGGAAAACGATGACCGTGATACAGTGATTTCGATTTCTTCATCGCGCCATCTTACGTGACCGACTCAACAACCTGACAGTGCCGGCCGCAGCTATCGCCTCAAGGAAGCCGCTGAAGCGCTTGTGCAAAAAACGAAAATCAGCTAAATAAAACCCTTAGTTCTGCTGAACATGGTTGGGGAATTTGCGCGACCACAAGTGGGGAAGTTTCAACTGACCGTCCGGGGATCCGATGAAATCGAGTCTTTTGAGAGCGTTTGCGGCAGTCGTAGGCATCGCGAGTTCGGTCGCCGATGCGCAAAGCAGCTTGAACCTGTACGGATTGATCGATACAGGCCTGACCTACGCCAACCATGTCGCCACCGAGAGCGGCCACGACTCCCTGATTCGATACTCCGACGGCGTGACTGGCAACCGATGGGGCATTCGAGGGACCGAGAATATCGGCGGCGGTCTGAAAGCCATCTTTACGCTTGAGAACGGGTTCAGTCTGGGAAACGGATCGATCTTGCAAGGCGGCGCGTTGTTCGGGCGACAGGCATGGGTCGGGATTCAGGAGAGCAGGCTAGGCTCGCTGACTCTGGGGCGCCAATATTCCCTTTCTCAGGACTATATACATAACTACACGATTGCCTTTCATAGCCCTGCTGGCAACTACGCGTATCACATCAACGACCAGGATCAACTCGTCGCGAGTCGCATCAACAACGCGATCAAATTCGCCAGCGCGAATTTTGGCGGCCTGACATTCGGCGCTTTATACGGTTTTTCGAACCAGTCCCGCGAGTTTTCGGGGGCGCCGATGTCGGCTTCCAGCACAACCATGACGCCGGGATCGTCGAGAACCTATAGCGCGGGGGTCAACTACGCGTCTCACGTTCTTTCTCTTGGTGTTGCTTATACCAACATTCGCTTTCCGGGAAGCGCAATGCCGGCGTTTTCATCGAACATCGCCAACATCAGCATGGGAATACAGCGCACTTTGGCCACTTTCGGCGTTGGCAGCAGCTATGTTGTGGGCAAAAGCATGTTCTGGGGAAACTGGACTCACACCCAACTTGTCCCGATCGTGGGCGGCCAATCCCTGTTCAACAACTACGAAGTGGGAGGAAAGTATTCATTCACGCGAGCCGTGAGTAGCGGAGTTGGCTATACCTTCTCCGAATTGTCGGGCCAATTTCATGGGTGGTGGCATCAGATAAATAGTTTCGTCGACTACACCCTCTCGAAGCGGACAGATGTTTATCTGCTCGCTATTTATCAGAAAGCAGCAGGCAGCAATCAGGTAGACGGACGCGAGATACCGGTTCAGGCCGAGATCGGCTCTAATCCCACCTTCATCGGGAACTCTGGCACGGGAGCGAATGCGCAACTTGTGTTGCGCGTCGGACTGAGACATAGCTTTTAGGAACACAGGTAGCTTTGCTTGTGGCGTCGATTGAGACGCCGATGCCGTGTGTTAATTCTGCCAGCGCATCCTGATAATTCGCATCCCGATAAATATTGGGTCATTTCGGAGCCATGCGCAAGCTGCGTCATGTCGATCAATTCGTCGCCGTTGCGAGTCGTCGAGTTCCCGGATGTCGGCGGCTTGCATCACCATTACGAACGGCGGCCAGCGTAACCGGAGTGGCCCTGGCGTCGTTCAATCGCACGCTATGCGTTTTCGGGAAGGACAGCGCTGCTTCGACCTTTAAAGGCACTCACGTTTCGTTCAACTTGCCACCCAGCATAGACGTCTGTCGTCAGAAGAAGTAAGCGATAAGTAACCCTTCAGTTATTACGCCGAGAATCGTACTAGTGAGGATGGTCGCTGTAGCATCGGCCGTGTATGTCCTGTTCTTAAGGGCGAACATGGCGGCGGCGGTTGCAGTTGGCACGGCACCGGTAATCACCGCCTGGTGTGCGGGTGCCCCCACCACACCGAACAACACGGCACCGAGTACCATTAGAGCTGGCTGCAGGAAATTCTTGATGGCCAGATTTGTCAACACGTTCGGGTTGATCATGAAGCGCTCGCCGTAGAGCATGAGTCCGAGCGCGAACAACGACGTGCCACCGGCGGCCTTCGCGATCAGGTCGACCGAGGTCAGCACGGGTCCAGGCAACGTGACATGGCTAAAGCTGAGGATCATGCCGGAGACCGGCAGCCAGACAATTGGATTGATGACCGCGCGCGCAATGCTCTGGCCGAAAATCCGCGAAATGTCCGGGCGCCCATTTCCGGTTTCGTCCTTGTCGCCAAGATGCGTGAGGACAATGGTCAGCGGCAACATGAAGATGCTGGTGATGAGATTGCCGACGAGCACCGCCAGGAACCCTTCCGGTCCAAACAGCGCAGTGAGAATGGGTGCGCCGAAATACGCCATGTCGGGGAAAGCACACACCAGCGCCTGCATGGTCGCCGTTCGCAGGTCATGCCTGAACACGAAACGGCCGACCCCGAGCGCGATCAGATAGGTGCCCATCAAGCCCAGCGTCAGACACAGTGCGAAACCCACGTTCTCCAGTTTGTTCGGCGAGGTCTTGACCGCGCCTTCAAACAGCGCAAACGGCAGCGCAAAACGGATCACCAGCGTCGCCAGCACGCCGGCATCGTCGTGTTTCAGGAGGCCCAGGCGGCCCGAGGACCAGCCGAGCACGATGACAAACGCGACCGGTAGCAGCCCATTGAGGATAGTGTCGAGCAAAGCAATATTCCCTTCGTTTGACCCGCTGTTTGGCTCTGCGTTAAATCGGCTGATAGGGCACGTAGTGTGGCGTCCAGACCGTGCGGCGAATCAGGCCTTCTATCTGGTCGGTATTCACACCCTGGGTCAGACCTTCTTTGTGCGCTTGCAGCGCCACCGCAAGCGCGACCGTGACCGATACGTCGCGCAACGACGTGACCGGCGGCAGCAGATTCTTCCTGGCATCGCTGCGCGCCGGCGACGCCGCAGCGAGCGCTTTCGCGGCCGCCATGAACATCTGGTCGGTCACACGTGACGCTTTGACTGCGATCGCGCCGAGACCCACACCTGGGAAGATGTAGGAGTTATTGGTCTGATCGACCTTGAATTTCGCGCCATTGAGCTCGAGGGGCGGAAACGGACTGCCGGTGCCAATGACCGCCCTGCCCTCACTCCAGGCTTCCAGATCGGTGGGTTTGGCTTCAGCGCGCGAGGTGGGATTCGAGAGTGGAAAAATCACCGGGCGCGGATTAAACTGCGCCATCGCACGAACCACCGGTTCCGAGAAGGCACCGGCTTGGCCCGACACGCCGATCAACACCGTTGGCTTTGCATTGCGTACGACGTCCAGCAACGCGACCCTGTCCGGATGATCGAGCGTCCAGTTGGCGATGGCCGCTTTATCCTGCAGGAACGGTTGCTGAAACGACGCGATGCCATCCATCCCGTCCACCAGCAGCCCATCGCGATCCACCATGAAAAAGCGTTTGCCCGATTCGCTATCCGGCAGCCCGGCATCGGTCATCGCCTTGCGGATGAGACCCGCAATTCCACAGCCGGCCGAGCCCGCGCCCATCACGACAATGCGCTGCTCCGTGAGCGGCACGCCCGTCACGTTGATTGCCGACAGGAGCGTACCCGTCGCCACTGCTGCCGTGCCCTGTACGTCGTCATTAAAGGTACATAGACGGTCGCGATAACGTTCGAGCATGCGCGTCGCGTTGTTCTTGGCGAAATCCTCCCACTGCAGCAACACGTGCGGCCAACGCTTCACGACGGCTGTCACAAAGGCTTCGACAAAGTCGTCGTATTCCTCGCCGCGAACGCGCTCGTGACGCCAGCCGATATAGAGCGGATCGCTCAGGCAATCTGGGTTGTCGGTGCCGACATCGAGCATGATCGGCAGCGTCGTCGCGGGATGCAGGCCGCCACATCCCGTGTAGAGCGCCAGTTTGCCGATCGGGATACCCATGCCGCCCGCACCCTGATCGCCGAGGCCGAGGATGCGCTCGCCGTCCGTCACAACGATGGCCTGGACGTTGTCGAAGCGCGGGTGCGCGAGGATCGACTCGATCCGCTTCTTGTGTGGCAGGCTTAGAAACAGACCACGTGGCTTGCGGAACAGGCGGCTGAACTGCTGGCAGCCGGCGCCGACTGTTGGTGTATAGACGATGGGCAGCAGTTCTTCGAGGTTCTGAGTGAGCAAGGCGAAATACAACGTCTCGTTGGTATCCTGGAGATCGCGCAGAAAGGCGTAGCGCTCGACATCCGTCTCAAAACTGCGTAGCGCCTGGAGGCGGCGCGACACCTGTTCCTCAAGTGTGCCGATGTTGGGCGGCAAAAGCCCATGCAGATCGAACGCGTCGCGCTCCGACTCAGTGAACGCGGTTCCCTTGTTCAGCAACGGGTCGGCAAGCAATTCATAACCGGAAAGCGAAGTCTCAAGGAAAGCTTTCGCTGAGTCGGTGGAGGACACATCTGTCATGGAAAAACTCCAACAGGGGCATGGTTCAACTCAAAGCTAAACGTTAATGTCCGCGTCATGAGGTCATGACGGTCGATAGCCCGTTTGCAAAAATCCATTCCGATTGCTGGGTACTCACTGCCCGCGATCATCCCGCGCGAGCCGCCCCCTTGTGTTGCGTGTGTGCGTCCGGACCTTTGGTGCGCAGTTCGATGAGGCCGGGCGGCAGCCTTCAGCGCCAGAATCACCATGACGACCTCAGATCCGTCAGGCCTATGGAACTTGATGGCCATGCCTTTGGGATTGGCGGGAGCGCCGTCCGAGATAGTCGGAATGCCGCCGTCGTTGGAAAAACGCACGGTGATGGGAACACTGCTGCCGTCAATGAGCGGCGCGCGCCTCAATGCAGACGCCGTAGGCGTCGCGAGAAAGCTGCCTTTCACAACCACGCCTTTGGCGTGGTTGACGCGGAAGCCCGGATGGGCTCCGTAGATCTTGTAGAAGGTGTCCACGATCTCGCTTACGAGCGACGTGTCGTCATCGTCGCCGACCGTTGCCGAGGTTGACAGGCTTTCCGCCGGTGAATCACCCATTTGAAACCTCCGATTCCATTGAGAGGGGTCTGTTGCCGATCAACACATGGCTTTAATCTAGGAGCTTTCACGGCGAATCCTAGTACCCCGCGCAGAAAAACACACTTGAATCGAAGGAAAAGATCATGCGCGCCGGTCGCAGATGCCCGGTTCTCAAGCGAAGCAGGCTAATCTGACGCGCCATATCGTCTACGCCTGCACATTAGTTGTACCCGCAACAAATCAGTTGATTCAATGGTGGAGACTTTGCGGACAGCGAGCCCGCACCATGATGCGGTTGATCGCTCATCGGCGGCCAGTGGTCCACGTGCAAGCATTCAACGGAAACGCAGACGTCGGACACTTCTTTTCTCAGTCCACGTTGCCTACTGAACCATCGAGTCGCGCTTCGATCCTTTCTGTGCGGGCAAGGCTGTTTATCCATGATCGGGGGGGCTCCGCGCGCCGATAATCCTAGATTTCTCTTCTGGGACCCGAGGTCAGGATTCAGTGCATGTATGGACCCGACGCGCTTTGCAAGCTCTATGCTGTGATTGGAAACGGTCTGCATGCATGTATCCGGCTTGCTTGTGGGCATTTGCCGAAGCACGCCCGCAGCCTCGATGAGATCCGCACATCCTGTCCTGAGCAAACCAACGGCTTGAAATTAATCAGCCGGCACTGAAAGCAGGGTTCAGGATGCTGGTTCAACCAATTTCGTCATCACATTTAGGAGCTACGCAAACCTGCGCTGGGCCAAACAACAGCTTCACTATCTCGCGTTCAGAAGGCAGCCGGTCTATACGCTGCATTCCCGCTCAATAAGACTTGGATAACACGTGCATTCTTGTTGGCTAGAGCCACCGCCGCACAATTGTGGCCACGTCGAGCGATTCGTTGCTGCAGCCAGCGACTACGCTTGTCAGTTTTACTCGCAGCGTATTGCAAAACGGTTCTCGCGCCGTGAATCAATAGCGTTCGTAAATAGGAGTCGCCTCGCTTGCTGATGCCCTGTAATCGTGCCTTCCCAGATGAATACTGACGTGGCACCAATCCTAACCAAGCAGCCAAGTGGCGTCCGTTAGAAAATTGTTTAGCGTCACCGACTGCACCCACGATCGCAGTTGCAGTAAGGGGACCAACGCCCTCGACAGCAGTGATCTTGCGACACAGCTCCGATGATTTTACGAAGTTCTTAATTGATACCTCAAGCCAGTGAATTCGTGATTCTAGTGTATGAAGATGTTGCAACATCTCAGCGAGGAGCGCTTGGCAGAAGGCCGTCAATTCCGAACCCTCATTGCTCAACACCTCATGGATGGCGTGCTTGAAAGCTTGCGGAGTACGCGCAATGATCAGACCTCGCTCTGCGAGCAGGCCCCTGACCTGATTGATCACGGCAGTCCGCTGGCGCACCAAAATGGCACGCATCCGATGGACGGCCTGGATATCTTCTTGCTCGACCGACTTAATGCTGACAAAGCGCATCGTCGGCCGACCTGCGGCTTCAACGATTGCCTCAGCGTCGTTGCCGTCGTTCTTGTTCGTCTTCACGAACGGCGAAACATATTGCGGACTGATTAAACGCACCTCAATGCCCAATGCCATGAAACGACGCGCCCAGTGATGAGCAGAGCCGCAAGCCTCCATAGAGACGATTCGAGGAAGAAGCTTGTGAACCGTCTCGATCAAAGCTCCACGTGCGACTTTGGAGCGATGCACCGCACGTCCGCTACGATCCGCTCCGTGCAGTTGAAAAACGTGCTTGGCTAGATCAATGCCGAGAATTTCGATTTCCATGATGAACCTCCCGATGTGGTCTGGTGAAGACGACATTCAGTAGCATTGCGCTTCCCCGAAGGGGCGCCGGGTCCATCTCAGTAAACCAACAGCTTTTGGCGCTTATCCGTCGAATCGGCGGACCATTTGTTACGCAGTACACGTTCCAAGCGCGCACCCCTCTCTCTCTTTTATATCACCGCGGCGTGCAATGAGTGTGTGCCGCTTTGGTAGATGACTCGAAACCGGGGTTTTTACTTTGAGCGCGCTATTTCCTGTCGGCAAGCTACCTGTTGGCCCACTCCGACCGCGTGGGCCACGGCGAGCCAAGCGACGTGCTTTCCGCATACAGGCCTTCGGATTGCGAGGAAAGCTCGCTCGTTTGAATGAGCCTGTCGATCAGCGTGGCGGCTTCGGTAGGTAGTAAGGTATTCAGAGTCGGCAAGCTCATTCGCCCCTCACGTCAGGTTGGCAGGCTATCGGATACTTGACCTATAATCCCCCCTCCGTGACAACTTCTTTCAGTTCTCCTGTCGCGAGACTTAGAACGAAGCCGCGGATTACGATTTCTGACGGCACCCACGGATGCGACCGGAGCTTCAACATCTGCTTCCTCGTTGCTTCATTTACGTCGGTATAGAAGTGGAACTTTGCGGGATCCACTGCCAACACTCCAGTGCGTTCGTGAAGATGCTTCTCGAACGACTCGTCCGTAAACATCTCACTCCCACATCCCGTGTGCCCGACAATCATGACTTCCTTCACGCCCAGAACGTGAATCGAAAACATGAGCGACCGCACAACATCATCGGTAACGACTGTTCCAACATTCCGAATAAGGTCCGCATCGGCGGGTTTGATATCGAAACGTTCTAGTAGTCGATTCATACGAGGGTCCATGCACGTGATGATAGCAACCTTCGGAGCCGGCTTATCCGCCAGCGATGGATCGTGGTGCTTTGCGCTTGCTTGACTTGCAATGATTGCGTGATCGATCAGACTCATTTTGGATTCTCCGTCTGTGCGCTTCACGATCGATGTTTTCGATTGCATGAAAGCGCGGTTTATAGGCACTCGTCGAACACACGGCACGGAAGGAGGCCGAGAGTTTGGCTCTCGGCTATCGGTAACCGTGCCCCCTACCTGATCAAAATAGCTCTCAATTTTTCAAATTAGTATTCCATTCAAAAAAATATCAACTCGCGCCGGCGCTTCGGTCGGCTCCAGATCACCCCTGGTTCAGCCACCACCGAGCGGCCAAATGAGGTCTGCATTCGCGTCCAAGTGCTGCGTTCGAAGCCCGATTACGCTAAGTTCCGATTCGAGCGCAGCGGATTGCGACTCGACCACGTCCAGATAGCTGACCGCACCGCGCCGACAGAGTGCGAGTGATAGGTTGACTGACGCGTCAGCTGCGCTTGCCGCGTCTTGCTGCTAAGTCGTTGCCGTACCCAGATCGCCGAGCAACGAGAGGTCGTCTTCCACCTAGTCTTCCATAATGATGGCGTGCTATTGCACAATCGATACGAGGGCAACAGCCGCACACAACGTAGTCGGACTTGCAAATGTTTGGTGGGACGGCTTGCCCGATTAAAACTCGACTCCAGAAATGCGGTACAAAATAGGCGGCCTATTCTTCGGGAACCGCCTTCGTGGGCCGGTTTACGAACCTGAAATTGAGCAGGGCCAGGTTCGCATCAGCACACTCAAGCGTCTCAAGACGGCGCATCAACCAACTTGGTCCCAGAGGTTTCGGCAGCGGTCGGAATGCATTCCATTCTGGACGAGTTTCGACGCGATATCATCGTGGCCCGTGGCAACTCAGTTGTTCTGTTCAGTCAGCAATGCGTCAGCCCTAAGCTGATACGTACGGGCTCGATAGTCAAGACCGTCAATCGCCGAATACTCTACTGTTCTTGTCGATGTCGAAGTCTACCGTTAGCAATGCTAAATGAAAATTATTAGGCGGATCGATCTGTAACCACCAGGACCAGACGGTCAAGCGTGCTTGACCGGGTGTCGCCTCATGAGACCGCCATGTTGGGACTATTCCAAAGTATGACGGGGCTAAACGATGGGTTGCATCGCACATCCGATCGAACGACTAGCGATAGTGAGAAATTTTTGATAGTGTCTCCGTTTGATCGTTTTCGGTTGAAGAGCGGTTCGCAAACCTGCATGACGGCTGATTCGACATGACAATTCTCCCGCCGCTTCTTGTCGAGCAGTCTTCCGTGATATGCCAGACGTTGTCGAAGTCACTGCGCATCTTCGTCGCAGCGCCCGGCTATCGGGAGCAGCACGGTATTCCCAAGGCCGCCGCGGAGCTGGCCCAACACTTTCTGCTGCTGGACACGGATTCGCGGAAGAAAGGCGTGGACGTTGGCGATCTGCTTGAGAGCGCAACACGAGTGAGCGTGTCTCCATGTGGTCAATGACCGGGAACGAAATCTTGCTTAGGCCGGCGGCCCTCATGGGGCTGGCATCGCCGCATTGCCTAAAACCATGGTGCATGAGGAAATCGACGCCGGGCACCTGACGCATATCTTGCCGCTGCGCACAACTTTCGACTGCAGGGTAGAGATCTGTCTTATCTACTCGCACCGCGAACCGCTTCCGATAAGACTCAGGATCAACTACGATGGACCTACAAGACGTTGCATTAAAGATCCCGGCGGTCAAAGACCTCTACGATGAGGTTTCCGCGATAACCCCGATAACTTTCACTGAAAGCAACGACATTAACGGCTGGACATCAATAACGCAGAACGGACAGACCCGCATCGGAATGTCACCTACCGGAACTCCAGGCTCAGCCTTGGCACATGAGCTATTGCATGCGAAGCTTAAACTCGCGGGCTACCGTCAGATTTCTCTTTTTGTCTCAAAGCCCAAGTACGGTCTGATGCTTAAGTCGCACTTAGAAGTATTGGACAACGAACTGCAGCATCACAAAATGTTTGAGCAATACGTCGACCTCGGCTTACCCGGAAAGAATTTTTACCGCGACAGCGATACGAACACGTTCAAAAAAATACGCAGAGAGCTTGATAGGTCAAGAAAAACTGATCCGTTTGATCTTTTTCTCCCGTTATTTTTGTCCGTGGTCGCCCAAGGGGGTGCCGGAACCGAAACTGAGCGCGAGCAACTGCGGCGGTACTTTGAGACACGCTGTTCCTTTTCCTGTTGGAACAAGCTTCTTCAGGTCGAAGCTGCTTTCGGTGATTGGCGGAAATCGTCAAACCTCGATCCGTCAGAAACGATTAAGCGGGTATTGTCCCTGTCCGACCTCATCGAGAGGGCATGGATTGGCACAAATCGGAGCGATTTTCCGACATCGGGCATTTTCGTAGGCATGCCTTTTTCCGCAAAGGAGGCACAGGCATGGCACGGACTGCTTTGAAGTTGTCGAACCTCGACTTTAATATCAATGGCTGCCCTCGGAAACAAATCGAATTTGAGCGCTGCAAGCGTTCACTGTGCGTCGCCAATGACGGGGCAGCCTCGCCGCACGCGGGCTGCGGCGGCAGCGCTAGACTCGGAGGTGGAAACTAGAGAGCGTCGGCCTTTGGACGAAGTTTGAACAGGTGAGGTGCGGTCTGCGGCGGAGTCGTAACCACCAAGTTTCAGGCCGCGCCCGAATGGCTTCTTCGCGAGCGAACACAACGGACGGTGGTTGACCCGGAAATCGGCGAAACGCGCGGTGCATGGGCCGGCAACAACGGTTCGATGAGTGACCACAGTTCGTCGTCGATGTGCCCTTCAGCCATTGTTTCCTGTCGGGCAAAACAAGACAGGAAGTTAACACCGAGCAGGAAAAGTAAACAGCCCTTAGGGGTGATTCCGCATCAGCTTCTTAGGCATGCGGTGACGCGGTGCGCCTTGATCCGCGGACAGATTTCTCTGATTCGACACTGAAATTCGCTTAGGTAGCCGACAGGGGGATCAATACGAGGCCGGTGATGTCGCGTTCGACAGCAAGCGGTGCCGAGGGTAGGCTTCAAGAGGAGGCGTGGCGAGGGCACTCGCAAACAGCGCCGCGGCAAAGCCCGCATCCCCCCATCGGAGGACATATGAGCGAAGCAGATCAAGGCGCGCGCGTGCGCGAGCTGAGTCATTTCATTGACGGTCAACGCGCCGCTGGCGCGAGCGGGAAGTTCGCCGACGTATACGATCCGGCGCTAGGCCGGGTGACGGCGCGCGTTCCGGTAGCAAGTACGGCTGAAGTTGCCGCCGCCGTCGCTGCGGCTAAAGCCGCGTTCGGGGCCTGGAGCGAAACCGCGCCGCTGACGCGCGCCCGTCTAATGTTCAAGTTCAAGGAACTGCTCGACGCGCATACCGATGAACTCGCCGAGCTGATTACGCGCGATCACGGCAAGCTGTTTTCGGACGCGAAGGGCGAGGTGCTGCGCGGTATCGAAATCGTTGAATTCGCGTGCGGCATTCCGAACCTGCTCAAGACCGAATTCACTGATCAGGCCGCCAGCGACATCGACGCGTGGAATCTGCGTCAGCCGCTTGGCGTGGCGGCGGGCGTCACGCCCTTCAATTTCCCGATGGTGGTGCCGTGCTGGATGTTCGTGATGGCGGCCGCGTGCGGCAACACGTTCATTCTCAAGCCGTCGGAGCGCACGCCGTCGGCATCCATTCGACTCGCCGAGCTGTTCATCGAGGCCGGCTTTCCCAAAGGTGTGTTCAACGTCGTGCATGGCAGCAAGGCCGTCGTCGATGCGCTGATCGAGCACCCCGATGTGGTCGCGATGTCTGTCGTCGCCTCGACGCCAGTGGCTGAATACATCTACAGCGAAACCGCGAAGCGCGGCAAGCGCGTGCAGGCATTGGGCAGTGCGAAAAACCATCTGGTCGTTTTGCCCGACGCCAATCTCGATCAAGCCGTCGATGCGCTGATCAACTCGTCGTATGGCTCAGCCGGCGAGCGCTGCATGGCGACCTCGGTCGCGGTGGCCGTAGGGGACGTTGCCGATGAGCTGGTCGAGCGTCTCGCGCCGCGCGTGCGCTCGCTCAGGATCGGCGGCGGCATGGAGCCCGATCTGGACATGGGGCCGCTCATCTCCGCCGCGCATCGCATGAAGGTGTTGGGTTATATCGATGCGGGCGTTGCGGCAGGCGCCAGGCTCGTCGTCGATGGTCGCGGCCAATCGTTCCCGGGGCACGAAGAGGGCTTCTTTCTCGCCGGCTCGCTTTTTGATGACGTGAAGCCTGATATGACTATCTATCTGGAAGAGATTTTCGGGCCGGTTTTGTCAGTTGTCCGCGTGCCTGATTTAGCGAGCGCGATAGCGCTCGTCAACGCGCACGAACTGGGGAACTGCGTAACGCTTTTCACATCCGACGGCCGCTCGGCACGCACGTTCACCCGGCAGATTCACGTGGGCATGGTGGGCATCAACATACCGAGTCCGGTGCCGGCGGCGTGGCACTCGTTCGGGGGCTGGAAGCGATCGCTGTTCGGCGATCATCACGCGTACGGCCAGGAAGCCGTGCGGTTTTACACGCACTACAAGAGCGTCATGCAGCGCTGGCCCGACAGCATCGCCTAAAGTGCGGAATTCGCGATGCCCATGGCCAAGTAAGCCGAGCCGAGCGTTGCGACGCTTCTCTTTCATCCGATGACGTACACGGCATGGATAATCGAACGATTCCGGAAGGCGAGTTTGATTAAATGACAGTCGGTGCGGTCACGGAGGGCTACGTGCGCCAATCGCTTGAGCCCCTGTCACGCGATGCCGGCAGCGCAGGCACGCCGGCGCGGCATCGAGTCGGCCGATCGCGCCCGGGCATGCCGGAAATGAGGAAAAAACAGTCACATGAGAACGGTCTGCGATTCGCCCGCCATCGGACTCGTCGGTGAACTCGAATCGCGCGGCGTCGCGAACACCGAGAACGTGCCGGCCTTGCTGTTGTTCACGTACGCGACGGTGCCGTACAGAAACGTGCGCGCTCAGGTTGTACGTGGTCCCTCGCGCATAGAGCATCGCGTGGCTACCCGGATCGTGCGAGACGTCGCCTCCGTCGCCCACGCGGACGTAGAAGCCCGCCGCCGTCACGACCCAGTTATGCGTACCAGTAGTAGTCGGCGCTGTCGGCCACGCCCGAGGGTGAATCGGGCGCCGCGTAGTGCGTGTACGCGGCTTGGATCTTGAACTTCTGCACGGGTATGTTCGCGCCCACGAAGTACTCGCGCGAGGCCGAATAGAAATGTACCTACAACCTGCTCGTCAAGCGCCTCGTTGAATCCGCCCGCCTGCCGACCTCGACTTACGGCAGCGGCAAGATATGACTTCCGTTACCAAGGAGCACTCGACCCCGTATTTCAACCGCCTGACAGGTCATCCTTGGTCCAGCCACCACCGAGCGCGCGAATGAGGTCTACATTCGCGTCCAACTGCTGCGTTCGAAGCTGGATGACACTGCGTTCCGATTCGAGCGCAGCGGATTGCGACTCGACCACGTCTAGATAGCTGACGGCACCGCGCCGATAGAGTGCGAGCGATAGGTTGACTGACGTGTCAGCTGCGCTTGCGGCATCTTGCTGCTGATCCGTCGCGGTTCCCAGGTCGTCGAGCAACGAGAGGTCGTCTTCCACCTGCCTGAATGACGCCAGCACCACGCTTCGGTAGCGGTCGCCTGCCTCCGACATTGCGGCCTCCGCGGACTCCACCTGTGCCTGCCGCTTACCACCGTCGAAGAGGTACACCGCAAGCGTTGGCCCGATCGTCCAGAAGGAACTGGGGGCGCTGAGCAGATCTCCCAACACCGAGCTCTGCACGCCGCCGGCCGCACTGAGCGTCAGTGATGGGAAGTACGCGGCCCGTGCAACGCCAATCCGTGCATTTGCCTCTGCTACGCGGCGTTCAGCTGCAGCGACATCCGGCCGCCTTTGCAGCAATGCTGATGGCACACCAACCGGGATGGCAGGCAATTGAACTGGACGGGTACTCGGCTCAATCCGAAGGTCCGATGGCGACGCGCCGACAAGGACAGCAATCGCATGTTCCAGCAATGCCCGCTTGGCCCGGACCTGCGTGAGCTCGGACTCAGCCGACGACAACTGGTTGGTTGCACGCGCCACATCGAGGCCAGACACAACTCCACCGCCATGCCGCCTGCGAGTCAGATCGAGCACCTTCTGATATGCCTCGTCAGTACCCTTGATCAGCTGAATTTGCTGATCAAGGCCGCGCAGGTCGATGTAGCTGCGTGCCAGCTCGATTTCGAGGCTCAACTGCGTCGACGCCAGATCAGCTTTTGACGCCAGGCCCTCGTCCTTGCTCGCAGCAACGGAATCGCGCACGCGTCCCCAAAGGTCGACTTCGTAGTCAACCTCAACGCCGAGCGTGGCCGAGTTGTAGTCAGTCGGCCCAGTGGCATTGCGCAACGGCCTCGTGTCCGATTCGCGCTCACGCTGGAGATTGCCCGCGGTGGATACCTGAGGATACAGTTGAGAGCTGACCTGCTTGATATACGCCTCGGCCTGCACATAGTGAAAATACGCGGCGCGCAGATCGGGGTTATTCGCGATCAGGCGTTGCTCGAGGTCATCGAGTCCGGGCTCCTGATAGAGCTTCCACCATCCCGCACGGTCAAGCTGATCTCCGGGGCTGGCCGCGGTCCAGGGCCCCTGAGACTGGTACTGCGCCGCGACGAGCACGTCCGGCACCTCGTAGTGCGGCGCGAGTGAGCACGCGGCAAGTGCTACAGCACTCGCGATCGGGGCCAATGTCCAATACCGATACTTAGCCATGCTTTGCAACCTTGGCCCCGGGGCTGATCACCTGAACATGGTCACCCTCGACAAGACCATCGGGCGGCGCGTCGATCACACGGTCACTGTCGGCCAGTCCCGAACCGATATCTACCGCGTTCCCCAGGTCCTGCAGGATCGCAACCGATTTAAACCGGATCGTGTCGCGACCATCGACGGTCGCTAGCCGGAGCCCTTTGTTGTCGAAGATCAACGCGCTGGCCGGCACGCGCAACGCACCGGCACGTGCCGGCAGGGCGAAGTGCAGGTTCACGAAGCCGCCCGGCAGCAGGAGATGACCGGGATTGTCGACCAGCAACTGGACGAGCGTCGTTCCCGATGCCGCGTTGACGGAGTCGGCCAGACCTACAACCGTAGCCGTAAAGCTCTTGCCGGGATACTCCGGGACGGTGAAGGTCCCGGTCCCACCGGATTTCATCACCGGTGCATCTTGTTGCGGCACATGCACGTAGAGACGCAGCTTATCCACGCTCGATACCGAAAAGAGTTGCGGCCCGGTACCGCCGCCGGCATTGATCAATGCGCCGACGTCTGTGTCGCGCGCGGTGATCACGCCGTTGAATGGTGCGACGATTTTGGCGAAACTCTTGGTTGCAACCAGCCTGTCGACGTTTGCCTGAGCCGCCGCCACGCGGGCCTGCTTGGCGACATAGTTTTGTGTGCGGTCGTCGACCTCCTGACGGGACACGGAATCAGAGTCCAGAAGTCCCTGCCAGCGATCGGCAGTCGTCTTGGCCAGTGCGGCATCGGCTTTCGCGCTTGCAAGGTCGGCCTTCGCCTGGTTCAACTGCTGGTCGAGTTCAGGCGTATCGATCACGGCAAGCTCTTCGCCTGCCTTCACCTGGCTGCCGATATCGACACGCCACGATTTCAGGTACCCGCTGACACGCGCATAGATGGGAGCGCTCTCGAAGGCCTCCAACCGGCCAGGCAGGGCCAGCAAGCCCCCTGGTGCCTCCTTGGCTGGCACAACGACATTCACCGACGGTATGGCCTGAGTTTCCGTCCAGTCTTTGAGCTGATGCTCGTCTTTCAGTCGAAGTGCGATGCCGCCAACGACGATGATGATGGCGAGCACACCACCGACAATCGCTGCAACCGAAAGCTGGCGTTGCGGCAGCGCCGCACGCGGTGTGGGTTCATACGACATGGATCGAATCTCCGGAAATCGGTGCGTTCGACGTGCCACCCCGACGCGGATGGAACATGCAAAAGACGGCCGGCACGAGGAACAGCGTGGCGGTTGTCGCGAACAGCAGTCCGCCAATGACCGCGCGGCCCAGCGGCGCGTTCTGCTCGCCGCCCTCGCCGAGTGCGAGCGCCATCGGCGCCATGCCAATGATCATTGACAACGCCGTCATCAGGACGGGACGAAACCGTGTAGCGCCGGCCTCGAGCGCTGCCTTGAACGCGTCGCCGTGTTCGGCCAGACGTTCGCGGCAAAAACTCACCACCAGAATGGCATTGGCCGTGGCCACGCCCATGCACATGATGGCGCCCGTCAGGGCGGGTACCGACAATGTGGTGTGCGTTGCGAATAGCGTCCACACGATGCCGGCCAGCGCGCCGGGCAAGGCGGTGACAATCACCAGCGGATCGGTCCACGACTGGAAATTGATAACGATAAGCAGGTAAATCAACACGACCGCGCCGAGCAGTCCGAACAGCAGGTCGCCGAAGGCGCTGTTCATGGTCTGGACCTGACCGAGCAGGACGACCTTCGCGCTCTTCGGCAAACCCTTGGCATTGCCGGCAACGATGTCGTGGATGCCTGCGGCAACCGCACCGAGATCGCGCCCCTGGGTCGCGGCGAAGATCTCCACCATGGGCTGGACGTTGTAGTCGCTGACGACCTCGTTGCTGGCGGTGCGGTGGACGGTCGCCACGCCGGCGAGGACCTGTCCAGCGTTTGCCGCTGAGCCGCCGGTGACGGGCAGATTCATCAGGGACGGCAGCGAATCAAGACCGTATTGCGGCGTCTGCACGACAATCGGATATTCAACGCCATTTGCCGGGTTGAGCCAGTAGGTCGGCGCGATCTGACCCGATCCCGCCAGGTGCACGACGAGGCTGTTGGTGACATCGCGTTCGGTGATGCCCTGAAGCTGCGCATGGGTCCGGTCGACGTCAATATTGAACTGCGGATTGGCCTGCGATTGCTCGATGCGAGCGTCGACAACGCCGGGAATATGCCGGATCTGACGCAGCATCAAGTTCGCGTAGGCAAAATCGGCCGGCAGATTCTTACCGCGAATCTGCAGGTCAATGGGTGCGGGCGAGCCGAAGTTCAGGATCTGGCCGACGATATCCGCAGGCGGGAACGAGAACGTGACGCCTGGAAACTCGCGCGGCAACTCCTCGCGTAACTTGCGAACGTATCCAGCCGTGGGGTGATGCCCTTCCTTCAGCGCGATCTGAATATCCCCGTCTTGCGGGCCAATCGTTCCCGTGTTGTTGTAGGCGGTATTAATGGAGCTGGTTGAAAGCCCCATGTTGTCAACGACGGTGCCAAGCTCGGCTCGCGGAATCGTCGCGCGCACGCGGTTTTCCACTTCCGCGAAGATCTCAGCCGTGGCCTCGATACGCGTGCCGACCGGCGCCCGCACGTGCAACAGAATCTGGCCGGCGTCGACATCCGGGAAAAAGTTGCGCCCGAGAAACGGCACCAGCGCGAACGAAAGCGCAACGAAGCCGAAGAACCCGATGACAAAGACACGACGATGGGTCAACAGCAGCTCGAGTATCCCGCTGTAGTTCGAACGAACGCGCTCGAAACCCCGCTCGAATCCGCGCTGAAACCGCACCAGCGGGTTGGAAGAAACGCGCGGCTCTTGTTCGTGGTCTTCTGCATCGCCCTGCACGTCATGGGGCTTCAGCAGGTATTTGGCCATCGTGGGCACGAGCGTGCGCGACAAGATGAACGACGAGATCATCGCAAAGATCACCGCTTCCGCCATTGGTACGAACAGGAATCCTGCCACGCCACCCAGGAAAAACATCGGCACAAAAACGATGCAGATGCAAAGCAACGAAACGAACGCGGGCGTGACGATCTGTGCGGCGCCATCGAGAATGGCAGGCTCGACCGCCTTGCCCTGCTCCAGGTGCCAGTTGATGTTCTCAATGGTCACGGTGGCATCGTCGACGAGAATCCCCACCGCGAGCGCGAGTCCGCCGAGCGTCATTATGTTCAGCGTCTCTCCCAGGGCGGACAGCAGCGAAATCGACCCAAGAATGGCGAGTGGAATGGACGTCGCGATGATGACGGTCGAGCGCCAGCTGCCAAGGAACAGCAGGATCATGGCGCTCGTCAGCAGCGCCGCAATCACGCCCTCGCGGGCGACGCCCGTAATGGCCGAGCGAACGAATAGCGACTGGTCACCGATCGGATCGATCTGAAGGTTATCTGGCAAAGAGGCTTTTGCATCGGCCGCCTTTTGCCTGATTCCGGCGATGATGGACAAGGTGGATGCCGAGCCATTCTTGAACACGGTTAGCAATACCGAACGTTTCCCTTCCACGTGAACAATGTTCGGTTGAGGAGGAGCACCGTCGATCACATCGGCGACGTCGCGCATATAAACGGTGGTTCCATTGGCCGATTTGACGGGCATGTCGCTAATCTCGGCGATCGTCGACGGTGCGTCATTCAACTGTAGCGTGTACTCGGTCTTGCCGATCTTTTCGGTACCTACCGGTGTGATGAGATTCTGTGCCGCCAGGGCGCTCTGAACGTCCTCGGCAGACAGTCCCCGAGCCTGAAGTTCAGACGGTTTGACGTTGATCTGAACCTGCCGGGTCTTACCGCCGAATGGAAACGGGATGGCGGCGCCGGCTACCGAGGTCAACATCGGCCGTAGCTGATTCAGGCCCAAATCCGCCAGATTTTGCTCGGTAAGGCCCTTTCCAGACAGGGCGAGTTGGATTACAGGAACCGTCGAGGCGTTGTAATTGAGGACGAACGGCGGCGTCTCCCCAGGCGGCAACTGTTTCAGGATTTCCTGCGAGATCGAGGTGACCTGCGCATTGGCCGTCGCGATGTCGGTGCCCGGCTGGAAGAAAATCTTGACGACACCGTAGCCGTTAAGAGAGGTGCCTTCTATGTGTTCGACGCTGTTGACCGTCGTGGTCAACACCCGCTGGAACGGCGCCATGATGCGCCCCTCCATCTGGTCGGGTGAAAGTCCCGTGTACTGCCACACGACACTGACAACCGGGATGTTGATCGCGGGAAAGATATCCGTGGGCGCACGAAGCGCAGACAGACAGCCGACGATAAAAATAAAGATCGCCAGTACAACGAATGTATAAGGCCGTTGCAGCGCAATGCGCACGATGCCGAGCATGGGAATCCCACTATGTCAAAGCCGGCAGCAAACCAACCTACGGCACCCTCCGGCCACCGGATTTTTTATGGCTTACCTCAATCTGGGTTCGACGAGATCCTACCCGCCTTGATCGGCGCGTCGGGATGCGGAGTATGCGAGCCCCCTGTGCTGCCAGGAGCAGCGACCCAGTGGATGGCAGCGGCGGCCAGCCCGAGCGCGACACCAAAGACGACGATGCCCGTCCAGCCAAAGCGGCTCATCAGCCAGCCGCTGACCGTCGCACCGACGGCGCCGCCGAAGAAGGTGGCAGTCATGTAAAGGCTGTTGATGCGGCCCTGCGCTTTATGATCGACTGCGAAGGCGCGAGTCTGGTTGGATACCAACCCGGCCTGCACGCCGATATCGAGCACGATGACGCCGATTACCAGCAAAGTCATCGACGAGTTCGCGCCGGCGAGAAGCAGGTAAGCAAGCGTCACGGTGCCGATACTAAGCCCAACGACATGGCGGGCTCCGCGCCGGTCGGAGATATGGCCGCCGAGTGAAGCCGCAAACGCGCCGGCCGCGCCGATGATGCCGAATCCGCCTGCCCACGCGCTGCCAAGTTGCCAGGGTCCGCTGGCAAGGAGCGCCGCCAGATTGACCCAGAAGGCGTTGAAACAGGCCCACAACAGCGCCTGGATAATCATCGACTCACGAATCGGACGATGGTCCCGCGCCAGTGGCCAGAGCGAAGCGAGCAGCCGGCCGTAGGGAAGATCCGTGGAGGGCACACCCTGCGGCAGGAGCGTAGCGGCAGCGATCCAGACAGGCACCATGAACGCCGCTTCCATACCGTAGACCGCGCGCCAGCCATAAGCCGCGCCGACTACGCCGGCGATGGTGCGGCCGATTAGGATTCCGACCATAATCCCACTGACGACCGTGCCGACCGAGCGCCCTCGCTGGTGCGGCGGCGACATGACGGCTGCGAAGGGCACGAGTTGCTGTGGCACGCAACTGACGATGCCAAGACCAAAGGAGGCCGCGATCAACGCCCAGATGCGGGGCGAGATCGCCGCCGCGATGGCGAAAACGCAGGCGAATGCGATCTGACCGAGCACGAGCTTGCGCCGGTCGAAGCGGTCGCCTAGCGGTAGGAGCAATGCAAGCCCGGTCGAGAAGCCGAGCAGCGCCGCGGCGGCGACAAGATCGACGGTGGTCAGGTCGACCCCAAAGCCCGCTTTGATCAACGGCAGAATCGGCTGGGTGCAATAGATGTTGGTGATCACCGCGCCGGCGATGACCGCCATCATGACGATCTTGCCGCGCGAGGCTACCGCAGGCGCAGGTGAACTAACGGGTGGACTGGCCATTCCGCTCACGGGATTCTCCTTGTTTCGATCTCTTTGGTATTTGCATCGACATGTAGCAATCGCGCATTCAGTTGCACATTTCAGGTGAAGAACGAAAATAAACTATGATCAGGATTCCAAAACATGTAACTGCGATACCCTCGACACAAGGGCAACAGTGGCGCACTTCTTCGCCAGACTTGCAAAATTCTTGCCGGACCGCTTGTCCGGTTACAGAGCATCCAACGCCAGAAAGCGAAGTACAAAACAGGCGGTGAATTCTTCGAGAACCGCTTCCGCGGACCGGCTTGCGAACGTCAAATCCGCACGCTCAAGCGTCCCCCGATGCGACATCAACCAACCGCGTCCCAGACGTTTCGGTCATGATCGGGGATGGATCCCATTCTGGACGAGATTCGACACGAAATCATCGTGACCCGTGGCAACTCAATTGTTCCGTTCAGTCAACCATGCGTCAGCCATAAGGTGATGCGTATAGGCCTGATTGGCAAGACCGTCTGCCCGCCCACCTCTGGTGGCGCGACCCACCGGCTTGTTAGATCGATCAACGTATCCTCGTCAATACCCGGATGCGCCTGACGTAGAACAGACATGCGCTGATTAAAATATTCTCGTTGGACCTCGAAAGGCCGGTACCTTGCAGGTTCATGCCAATCTCGCGGGCGATGCACGTAACCAGCGGTAGCGCTTCATGCAGCACCGGCGATTTATTACCGTTGCCGGGTGCCGCGACAAACGGTGCGATCACATTGCAATTCCGGTCGCAAAAGGCCACGTCCTGGTCACCCTTCATTTTCTCCTCGAAATCTTTCCGCCGATAAAAACTAGAAGATTTTTCCCTGAGTGGAATCAGGGCGAAACAGCAAGAAAATTGCTATACCAGGCGCCAGTTTGAGATGCAACTGCATGGGTTATCCGCTATTCAGGTAGATCGGTTTGCCGGTGTCTCCAAGCACGTTGTGCGAAGTCAAAACTATCAAAATCTTCATTGTCGGTCTCCGTTCGTTGAGACGAACGCCTGAAGGGGCATCTCCGGGGGCACTCTCGAAATGGATGTCCTTGCTCGGTTGAGACGGTTGCGGCCCTCACCGAAAAAATAGTTTGAGCATCCGTAAAGAAGCCTACTTCGAATAGTGTCGGCAGACCATACATCCATGAGATGCCGCGCAGCCGCTCTTCGGTTGGGAGACCCATACCAAGGTATGGCAGATGCAGCGCATCCAGATGCGTCCCCGGCTGCATGACGCGAGCGGTCCACTAGCATCGACATCCTCGAGACCGACCTTCGATCTAATTGTATACACGGGCGTATGAGTTCCACACGCTTTTGCAGAGGCAATGCCACCCGTTCGTACAATGGTTTTCAGCGGCTGGAACGTCTACCTTGATCTCATGGCGAGCGCGGCCTTCTCGCGCGCAGCCGATCAGGAGGGCGAGTCGTGAATGCAAGGGAAACGGCAGATTCGGTGACCGATGTGCACGGCGACGCACCCCTATCAGAACCGTGCTGGATTCAGACCGACGCGGACACAGTGAATGCACTCTCCGAGCGGATGTTCAAAACAGTCATAGTTGTGGTCTGTGCGTGGTCATTGATTGAAGCGCCGGTAGAGCTTGGAGTGTCCGACGGGCACACAGTGGTGCTTGCCTTGCTCTTGTCGAAGCTCGTGGTGGTCGGCACAGGCTTCGCTGCCGTTGCCAAAGCACGCTTCGCTCGCGAAACATTTGCCTTTATCTGCGGTGCGAGCGTGTTGGCCATCGCACCCGCACTACCGATGGAATTCAACCAGTCCTTCGCGATGGCAATGTTCTCGACCGTCGAATGCTTCAGCAAGGCCGCGTGCGTGATGGCATTCGGCGTCGCATCGGCGCGAGAAAAACAGTCGCGCCCGCGGTAGTGTCCTCGGTACAAATCCGGTTGCGTCGATGCGCTTGTTTGAGGAGGTGGATATGTCTCACGTATTGCATAACTGGATTTTTGTCGGCAGTAATGCCTATGACGAGTACACCTTCATCCCGTGGCTCAACAAGAACGTATATCGCCGGACAGTGGATCTAAGTCATGTTTGCCTGCTGTAAATCGTCGGTGCGTACGCCCAAGTGCGTGACTGGAAGGGACGCACGATGTCATCGATGCCATCTCGCCTGCTACATGCAAATCGAGTCTTCAGGACTCGCCTATCCCAAGGTATGACGAGAGCGGACGATGAAATGAATCGCGTATCCGCTCGGACGACTATTAACGAATGGCGGGATTGACTAGCTTAGTGCAATACAGCGAAAGCCGGCCTCGAATCGCACAAGCGACGGGGCAGCCGCTCTGCGCACTCAAGGTGTTCCCGTCGGCCTTGGAGCTTTCGCCGCGAAAGCGAAACGTCACCTTTCGGAAGGAGCTTGAACAATGCTTGCTGGCCAACTCAATCCATGGACCCAGACGATACGACTTCTGTCATGCGGATCGCAACTCCCAGATATCGGCAATAAGGTGTCGTTCAGGGAAAAATGCCGCGCATCCTTTGGCCACGACAGCGCGCTCAGTACCGGGCCTTCACTGCATCGGGTGGTCAGTCTCCTTGAGCGGACAAGCTCCTTGACTGTCACGATTGCCTGGCGAGATTCGACGAGCTGTTCCTACGGCGCCCAGATATGGATGGTCGCGAACGCAAAGGTTTCCGGTGTTTGCGCAATGAGCGGGGCGCAGATAAAACGGGGCGATCGAATTTTTCATCCGCGTCACTCGAGGGATGCACCGATGAACGCCAGGGCCATGATTCTTGCGTCAGCAATAGACGCGGCGAAGCCGGTCTGATGCATCGGTGGCCGCTCGATTCGTCGGCAGAAACGGCGTCGTTGGTTTATCACCGGTCACGCCACTAGATGAAAGTGTACCTTGAGGCGCAATGATAGTCGGAAAGACCTTGCCCAATAGGTAGCGATAAGCGCCAGCATTGCTTACTATATGAAGAGTATTGGCGTTGGCTTACCGTGACGAACTCTTCGAAGATGGCGCGATGAAACACGACAGCGTTGGGGTGGGAAGTGAACCATTGCCGGGCTCGCTCGTTTATGTGGTCGACGACGATGAATCTATTCGAGGCGCGCTAACCTCTCTGCTCATGTCTGTCGGAATTCACGTGCGGGCGTTCGAATCGGCCGACGATTTTCTAGCCGCGGAGATGCCGGACGTGCCGAGTTGTCTCATTCTTGACATTCGGCTGCGAGGCGCGAGCGGCCTGACCCTGCAGCAGGATCCGTTTAAAGAAAGTATTCGATTTCCGGTCATATTTCTGACCGGGTACGGTGACATCGAGATGTGCGTCAAGGCAATGAAGGCGGGTGCTTTCGATTTCATGACAAAGCCGTTCAAGGACCAAGATCTGATCGATACGATCGCCGCAGCCCTGAAAAGGGACAGCGAATTGAAGCGCCAGGAAAAGATCGTTGCAGGCATCCGTCAAACATACGACTTGCTGACAGCGCGCGAGCGGGAAGTCATCAGGCTGGTTGCCGATGGACTGTTGAACAAGCAGATCGCCGACCGCCTGTGTCTTAGCGAGGTGACGGTCAAGATCCATCGTGCGCAGGCAATGCACAAGCTGGATGCACGCTCAGTGCCCGATGTTGTCAGGAAGTTGCAGCAGGTGCTGCCAGTCCACCAAGGCGCTAGGTAGAAGTTTCCGCGTTCGCCGCGCTGTGGCCGCCATCTTCGGCACCGGGATCGATCCCGGCTAATACTGCTAATACCAACTGTCACTAAAATCATCCGAAGGTCTTATTGTCGCCTCGTCCGTAGGACAGTAATTTTCCTAGAGGACCCAATCTTTCTGAATCCTTTAGTTAACTTGCGGACTCGAGATGAGATCAAAGCGCTCTTCTCCCGTTATTGGGGTGGTGGAAGACGACGAATCCGTCCGGATGGCGGCATCCAGTTTGCTTCGTTCGGCAAACTGGAAGGTCATTGCGTATGCGTCCGCCAACCAACTTGTAGGTGATACGCGCCGCTCGGAACTGAAGCTTGTTGTCGCGGATATCCAGATGCCAGGCATGGACGGTTTTGCGCTGCTTGAGTCGATCAAGCTATGGAAGCAACCAATTCCTGTCATTTTCATTACCGCCTACGCAACGCATCAGCTTCTCGAGCAAGCCAAAGCCGGCGGAGCCGCTGGTTTCTTCTCAAAGCCACTCGATGACGCGCGACTGCTCGCGCGGATTGGCGAAATACTACGGAAGTAACCTGACCGAAGGTCCGTCGCGCAAGCCCCAAGCGAGGCCGGCGAAGGGGCCGTCACGCCGCAGCTTGGCTTCGAGCATCCGAACGTATTAGACCAACATGCGACTGCACAACGCATTACATCACATCGGACGATGGAATCGCGCGGCGTTCGCGCTTACGCTTCAATCCTCGGCCGAAGATTAAAACGACTCTAAGCTAATTCCGGCACCGCCTCAGGCTGCGTGCGAGCCATCGCGAACATGCAACTTCGGCTACACGCGCAGACGGGCCGTTGATACTTCTTCATCTTTTGCAGTTCTGAGCAACTAGATACTCTCTTCGTGAATTTGCCTGTGAGGTGCGAGATGGATCAGCTTTACATGTTGCGTGCATTCGTTGCGGCTGCGCGGTATCAAAGTTTTAGCAAGGCCGCCGAATCCTTGCATGTGACAACCGGGTCAATATCGAAAGCGATCGCCAAGCTCGAAGGATGCATCCAGACAAGGGTCTTGCTCAGGACAACAAGGTCCGTCTCTTTGACAGAAGCGGCGCAACCGTACTATCTGATTTGCTGCCGTTTGCTTGAAGAGCTCGATGAAGCAAACCGTCGCATTTCGCAGGAGCATGAAGTCAACGGCGGAAAACTACGGCTTGTCGTGCACCCCATGCTGGTGAGCGAAACGTTCTCCCGACTGGTGCGGCGCTATCGCGCCATTGCGCCCAATGTGAGTCTCGTTGTTTCCGTTCAGGATGGCGTCACGAATCTGTATGACGGCCGGTTCGATATAGCGATTCTTCCGCCTCATCTTGTGGAGCAATCCGCCGTGATTCGCCGGACGCTGTGCAGGTCGCCAGGCATTCTCGTCGCTTCACCCGCTTATCTGGAGCTATACGGTACGCCCGAAAACGCCTCGCAGCTCGTCCATCACTTTCTGCTGGTCGACCCCGAATCGAGGAAGAAGAGCGCGGATTTTATCGATCTGCATGAGGCTGGCCGAAGAGTGAGCGTGTCTCCCATTTCGTCGATGGATGGTAATGAAGTGCTGCTGCGAGCGGCGGCGCTGACCGGGACCGGCATTGCCACGTTACCTGAAACCATGGTTCGCGAAGATATCGACATGGGACATCTCGTGCACATCCTGCCTGAATGCACGGCATCGGACGGCAACATTGAAATATGTCTCTTCTATTCGCACCGGGAACTGCTCCCGGTGAGGTTCAGGACGTTCGTCGACTTCTGCGCCGAGTTTTTCCGGGCGCCGGCCCGACCCGGTGCCCATGATCCGATCAGGGTTTCGCAACAAAAGAACCTAGACGAAGACCTCGCCATGCTGTCATGACGTGGCGTGACGTTTACGCGCAACGGTCGGGGCGGCACCTCTGTTAACTCTTTGTGGAACTGCGTAGAGTCTCGATATTTGGCGGGAAGATGCGCAAGGACAAACGCAACAGCTGCGAGCCCAAAGGGGTCTATCGCGTCAGGAATTGGTCGGAGTACAACGCGGGGCTGATCGCACGAGGCAGCGTGACTATGTGGATCAATGAGAGCGCATTGACGATGGTAAGCGAAGCGGAACTCGTGGTGCGCGGCAGGCCGCACGTCTACTCGGATGCACATATTCAGGCACTGCTCACGCTCAAGCGGGTGTACCACTTGACGTTGCGAGCCGCCCAGGGCTTCGCGCAAAGTCTGCGGGAGCCTGCGTTCGCCGAGCTCCCTGTGCCGAACTACACGACACTGAGCCGGCGCGCGCAGGATCTGAAGGTGGCGCTACCCGTCACACCCAGTGGTGAACCGCTGCATCTGGTCGTGGACAGCACGGGCGTCAAGCTCTACGGCGAAGGTGAATGGAAGGTGCGCAAGCACGGCTATTCGAAGCGGCGCACCTGGCGTAAGGTCCATCTGGGACTGGACACGAAGACCGGTCAGGTGCGCGCGGCACTGATGACGCATCAGGATGTCGATGACGCGAGCGTATTGCCCGGGCTGCTGGACCAGATCCCCACAGACGAGCCTATCGAAACGATCGGCGGTGACGGTGCGTACGATACGAAGCGCTGCGATGCAGCGATTGCAGCGCGCGGCGCGACGCCCTCGATTCCGCCGCGCGAAGGGGCAAAGCCTTGGCCTGAGTGCACGGCCGGCGCAAGCTGGCGCAACGAGGCAATTGGAGACATCGTGCGAGACGGCCGAGGCGAATGGAAGAAGCGCAGCGGCTATCACCGTCGTTCGCTCGTCGAGAACACGATGTACCGCTTTAAGATACTTACGGGTAATCGTCTGTGGTCGCGCCGCATCGGTTCGCAAGCGACCGAGATGGCGATCCGTGTCGGTGTCGTGAACCGAATGGCGGTACTTGCACGCCCTCAGTCCGTTCGCATTGCTTGAATTTAAGATCACAGGAGACGTTGTGTCTTCACGCCCGATTTACGCAACAACGCCTGAGCGAAGCACTGATTCCGGTAACTTGCCTCAGCGCAGAAGATCATGCACCTGCGATGAAAGGCAACATCGGCTCTCGACGGCAGGGCGTCCCGTGCATGGCGAAGAGGTACGGCTCGAAAAACCGAAATAAAACGGGGTGGGGGAAATCTGCGTTAGAGGGCCGCACGTATCGTTCGGATACTGGAACTCCGACGGCCCAGCGCGACACGCGCTTGATGACAACGGATGGCTGCATACGGGCGACCTCGTCAGCGTGGATCATACCGGTCGTCTTCGCATAGTCGACCGGCGCCGCGACGTGGTGATCTCAGGCGGATTCAATATCTATCCTGCAGAGGTGGAGCGCGTCATCGCCGGTGTTCATGGTGTGGCTGTCGTCGCGGTAATCGGTGTCCCGCACGAAAAATAGGGCAAGGCAGTTGCTGCGTTGATAGTCACCGAAACTGGATTGAGTGTCGCTGACGAAGGCATCATTAATGCGTGCCGGGAGCAGATCGCGGGTTATAAGAAGCCGCTCGTTGTAGAACGTATGACCTGATTCCCGAAAACGAGCACGGGAAAAACCGATAAGCGGACGCTTCGTAGTCGCTACTGGCTCGACTCTCCGCGCAAGGTGGGTGAGTGAGATTTCTCCCGATTCGCTCCGGCCGACGGTGGTCGAAAATCTACAAAAATACGGATAACCGATGAGAGTCGTTCCCGCGCTCGACCGCGGACTACGCATTCTTGCACTGCTGGCTGAGAGGCGGACACCCATCCGCGTGGCGGAGATGGCGCGGCTCTTCGGGTTGCCCCGCAGTGCGACATACGAACTCATTCATACTCTGTCGATACACGACGCCATCCGCCGGCTTGATACCGGAGAGGTCGCACTTGGACCCGCGCCGCTTTCACTCGGCAATGCGTACGGTGCAGAACTCGATTTCGAGGCCCTGGCGCATGAAACGGTAGCACGGGTCACGGCCGAAAGCGACGAAACTTCCCAAGTCGGCGTGCTGGACGGCCGCGAAGTTCATTACATCGCCAAAGCCGACTCTCCACGGTCGCTGTCTCTTGCTTCCACTGTGGGTGTGCGACTACCTGCACACTGCACCGCACTCGGCAAAATCTTGCTCGCCATGCTGCCAGGCGACGAGCTCGAGCGTCGCCTGGCACTGGGTCCTCTCGAACGCCTTACCGAACAATCAATCACCGACGCCGAGGAACTGCGCCAGCGTTTGAGAGAAGCCCCTTCCCAGCGTTTTGCCTGGGAGGAATGTGAATCAAATCCGAACGTAGCGTGCGTGGCCGCACCGATCCTCAACGACCAGGGGGTAGCCATCGCGGCGATAAGTGTCTCATTGCCTCTCTCCCGAATGAACGCACAACGCCGGCACCAGTTAAAGACAATTGTGGTCGATGCGACGCTCAGCTTGTCGGCACAATTCGGCAAGCTGCGTCCAAGGGAGTGATTTGCAGCCGGATCCGTGCCCAGCTGCATTCCGCTCACCTGACTGTCGAGACTTACATCTTCAACACATCCAGCAGCTTCTGCTTCCCGTCAACGTACTCATAAAGCGAGATCGTGCTTTGCTTAAGATCACCGTGCGCATCGAATTGTGTCAGGCCGATCACGCCGGCGTACGCGGTGGATGGCATCGCAGCAAGAATGCTCGCAGGCTCGATTGATCCCGCGCGCTTCATCGCGTCGACGATGATATACACCGCGTCGTAGGTAAATGGCGCATAGACCTCGATTTGCTTGTTAAAGCGCGCGAAATAGCGGCTCTCAAACGCTTTGCCTTGCTCCATCTTCTCGAGCGGAATGCCGGCGATCGAACAAATGATGTTCTTGCTTGCATCGCCCGCGAGCCCTGCCACCTTCGGCGTGCAGACACCGTCGCCGGCCAGTATTTTCACATTCATCGCCAGTTGCGCGGCCTGCTTGGCGAGCGGTCCGCCTGTCGAATCCATCCCGCCATACATGATGACATCGGGACGTTCACCCTTAAGCTTGGTCAGGATTGCCCGGAAGTCGATCGACTTGTCTGTCGCGGCATCGTGTGATACCACGGTCATGCCCGCGCTCTTTGCCTTATTTTCAAATTCATTCGCGAGTCCTTGTCCGTATGCAGTGGAGTCGTCGATGACCGCGACGGAGTGTGCTTTCAGCACCTTTGATGCATAGTTGGCCAGTGCCGGCCCTTGTTGCGCGTCGGTTGCGACCAGACGATAGGTCGTTCTAAAACCTTGCTGCGTATAAGTCGGATTGGTCGCCGACGGTGAAATCTCCACGATGCCCGCGTCGCTGTAAATTCGTGAGGCGGGGATGGACGTGCCGGAGTTCAAATGTCCAATGACAGCGACAACCTTGTCGTCCACAAGCTTTTGTGCAACCTGGGTTGCCTGGCGTGGATCGCCTGCATCGTCTTCGGAATCGAGTTGCAGTGTGATCTTTTTTCCACCGATAACGAGACCACGGGCATTGATCTCTTCAATCGCCAGGCGCGCGCCGTTTTCATCGTCCTTCCCGAGGTGGGAGGCACTACCCGTCAATGGGGAGGCATGACCAATCTTGACGACGACGTCCGTCGGCGCAGCCAGCAGACCGGACGATGAAGTTACGCCGAACGCTGCAACGATGGGGAATACAAAACATCTTTTTAAGTTAGGTGACATAGGTCTCTCTCGAGTCCTTGAATCATTGTTGGTGATAGCGGTCTTCTTTCCGACCGGGTGCCTCAGGTACACGACTAACGTCGTGCGAGATGTATCCCTGACAGCATGCAGCGCACCGAACCACCAGCCATCTCGATGGTAGGCACCGGCAACGGAAGTAGCCGCGCGGATCGCTCGATCAGCGAACGTTGCTCTCGCGTCAAACTCGCGGCAGCTCGCTCGGACAGCGCAAGTACACGGCCATCCGTGCCCGAGAGCTCAAGCGCGTTGCCCGCGAAATTGCGGATCTGCGAGTGATCGAGCGCTATCACGGTACGCCCGCTTTCCAATAGCCGTCTGTGAATCTCGGCGCGTCGGGCGTCGTCTCGAATCAGGTCGAGACCAATAAGAACAAATTCGGTCGCGACACTCATCATGACGTTGGTGTGATAGACCGCGTGGCCTGCGCCGTCAGACGTGTCGAAGCACATCGGCTCAAAATTGAAATGAGTACAGAAGCGCTCCAGCGCGACCGGATCGGCGCGGCGCGAACGCGCCGTGTATGCCACTCGCGCCACGTGATCGAGCACCATGGCGCCAGTGCCTTCCAGGAACACGCCGTCGTATTCCAGCCCCGAGTAGTCGATCACGTCCTGCACGCGGTAATTCGCCTTGAGCATCTCGACGACATCCTTGCGGCGCTCGCGCCGGCGGTTCGCGCAGTGCATGGGGTACAGCGCAACGTGACCGCCGGCGTGGGTCGAGAACCAGTTGTTCGGGAACACCGAATCCGGTGTCTTACTCTCTCCGTGATCGTCAAAAACGTGAGTGCGTACGCCCGCTGCCTCTAGCGCCGCCGCTGCGTTAGTGACTTCGTCGCGCGCGGCGGCGGCAATCCCTGCCCTCTCCTCACGGTCATGTTCGGCGTCGCGACGCTGAAAGGCGTTGTCAGCCGCAGTTTCCGGGTTAGGGTGGAAGCAATGCGGCCGGATCATGACGACAGCGTCAGGCGCCTGGATCGAAGTTAGGCTCATGAAAGTCGAGTCGCGGGAGTGGCGGGGGCAATGGCTCGGTCTACCAGTTGATTCGTCATGCTTATCGGCCAAACACCAACGAGCCGTAAGCACTCGTGCCGACCGCCTCGGCTTGAGGGTGAGATCCTGCCAGTTCGCCGAACAGGTTCTTTGGGTCAACCACCGGCGGGATCAGCGCAACCTCGATGCCGGCATTGCGTGCCTGAGCGAGCGCAAACAGATACCGTAATGCTGAATAATCTTCGAGCGCAAAACCTACGGAATCGAATACCGTCACCTGATCGGCGCGTTCGCGGCCGGCTACTTCGCCGCGCAGTACGCGCCAGAGTTCGACTACCGGAAAATCGCCCGGCAATTGCTGGATGTCGCCTTCAATACGCGTCTGCGGTTCGTACTCGACGATCACGCGCGCGAGACGGAGCACCTCGGCATGGAGTTCTGTCTTGCCCGGGCAATCGCCGCCCACCGCATTGATGTGCATGCCCGGCTCGATCATCTCGGGGGTGAGGATCGTTGCGTACGCCTTGTCAGCCGTAACGGTCGTCACGATGTCCGCGCCTCGCACCGCATCGGTCGTCGATTTTGCGCGCACGACTCGCAGTTCCGGGAAACCCGCGAGATTGCCGATCAGCTTGTCTGTTGCGCGTGCGTCGACGTCGAACACGCGAATCTCGTTGATGCCGAGCAGCGTATGGAACGCGAGCGCCTGAAACTCGCTTTGCGCACCGTTGCCGATCAAGGCCATGCTCCGCGAGTCCGGGCGCGCAAGCGCCTTCGCGACCACGGCGGACGTTGCTGCGGTGCGTAGCGCCGTAGTTAGCGTGAGTTCCGACAGGAAGAGCGGATAGCCGGTCTCGACCTCCGCAAGCGCGCCAAACGCCATGACGGTGTGAATCCCGCGCTCGGCGTTGATGGGATGGCCGTTCACATATTTGAAAGCGAACAGCTTGGAATCGGCCACCGGCATCAGCTCGATCACGCCCACCTGCGAATGGCATGCGAGGCGCGGCGATTTATCGAAGTCGGACCATCGGAGATAGTCTGCTCGAACGGTCTCGGCGAGTTCACTCAGAAAGCGCGGGACGCCAATCTCGGTGACCAGTCGGTAGGTTGCGGGTACGTCCAGAAAGCGGGTCATTGCCATATCTCCTTGGTTGGCCTGGGCTCCGGTGTCGAAGCTATGACGAAATTATTCCTCTGCGGTCAGCCAACAAAAAGAGAGCAAACATGTCAAATTGACCTTTCTATAGAACATAATGCTCGCTTTAAAGTACACTCTGTACAATCCGATGGTTGCGGCTTCCGTCGGTGTTGCGAGACTTATTTCGATATGAACCCTCCCCGGTGAACCAAGATGATCAGCCTCGATGACATCGACCGGCAGTTGATTGCATTGCTGCGCGACAACGCGCGCTTGTCCGTTGTGACGCTTGCGAAGCAGTTGCGGGTCGCGCGCGCGACGGTTCAGAACCGCATCACGCGGCTTGAAACAAATGGAGTGATCGTCGGATATACCGTGCGCCTGAAGCCGGCCGCCGAGGCGCATCGAATCCGCGCCTTGATGTCGATCGCTGTTCAAGGCAACCGGGCGGCCGACGTGCTAAAGACGCTCCGAGGGCATCCCAACGTCGCGACGATTCACAGCACGAACGGGCGCTGGGATCTGGTCGCGGAACTGCGCGCCGACTCGCTGGAAAATTTCGATCGAGTCCTGGGGATGATCCGGCTGCTCGACGGCATCTCGAACACAGAAACGAGCATCCTGCTGTCGACGCACAAGATGTAATTTAGAGGGAAGTTCAAGCTGCGGAATTTTCTCGTCTCGGCCGGACACGTGACGTTTGCATCGGATGATGCAGCATCGTAAGGTCGTTCCGTTACTCGGGAGAGTCATAGAAGAATGATCTGCAAATTGGAGTAGCGGACTCAAATCATTCGCGTAACTTATACAGAACATTAGGAAAGAGCGTTTTACTTATTCTTTTTGGCTTTCGATAAAGACGTCAGGCGGTGCCTAAAGCGCACGACCCCACCCTGAACCGTTCGTCTTTATGGAGAACCGCAATGCCTGAACATCGCACCGCAACCCAAGTCGCGCCTCTCGATTCCGCGTCGCCCAGCATGAAGAAAATCGCGGCCGCCAGTGTCATTGGCACGACGGTCGAGTGGTATGACCTGTTCGTCTTCGCCACGGCCTCCGCGCTGGTCTTCAACAAGGTGTTCTTTCCCGGCTTTGTCCCGTTGATCGGAACGTTGCTCGCGTTCGGCACATTTGCATCAGCGTATCTTGCGCGGATCGTCGGCGCCGCGCTGTTTGGTCATTTCGGCGACCGACTCGGACGCAAGTCGATGCTGCTCGTCTCGCTCGTCACGATGGGCATCGCGACCTTCGCAATCGGATTGCTGCCCAATTATTCGTCGATAGGCATCTGGGCGCCAATCCTTCTACTAGGCCTGCGCATCGTGCAAGGTCTCGCGCTCGGCGGCGAATGGGGCGGAGCTGTATTGATGGCCGTAGAACACGCCCCGGAGAACAAGCGCGGCCTCTACGGTTCGTGGGTGCAGATCGGTGTCCCGGCCGGCACGCTGATCGCCAACCTCGCATTCCTGACCTGCAACGCGGTGATGTCAAATGAAGCGCTGCTCTCGTGGGGATGGCGTATTCCCTTCCTGGCGAGCGCACTGTTGGTCGCAGTCGGGCTTTATATCCGGATAAATACATCGGAGACGCCGTCGTTCAGCAAGGTCAAGGCAGCTTCCGCGCAAGTCAAGCTGCCGCTCGCCGAAGTCCTTACCCGGAACTGGAAGCAGGTGCTGCTGGGCGGTGTTGCAACCATGTCGACCGGCACGTCGTTCAACCTGATCGTAGCGTTCGGACTCACTTACGGTACGCAGACGCTTGGCTTTTCCCGCAACGCAATGCTCGCCATTGCGTTGATCTCGTGCGCGGCCTGCATCGTCCTGCTGCCGCTCTTTGGCCGTCTTTCGGATGTGATTGGACGCAAGCCCGTGATCATCGGCGGAATCATTGCTGAAGCGCTGTTCGCGTTCCCGCTGTTCTGGCTGCTCGACATGCGCGCGTTTCCGTTTGCGCTGATCGGCTATCTGCTGATGATGACCGCATTTGCCGCGAACTATGGTCCGATTGCGACCTTCCTCGCCGAACTGTTCGGCACGAAGGTCCGCTATTCGGGACTGTCGATCAGCTACATGCTGTCCGGCCTGCTCGGGAGCGCCGCGACGCCGATCATCACGACAGCATTGCTCTCGGCGACGGGGAAAGGTTCGTCAGTCGCGTGGTACATGATCGGCTCGGCGGCGGTATCCGCGGGCGCATTGCTGCTACTGGCGGAAACGCTCAAGAAGGAAGTGCCTTCGAAGTCGCAGGAACGCAGTGCAACAGCCACCCTTTCCTAGGATCGCCATGACATCGATCACTGTAGAACAGGACCTGCTTGACCGCCTCGATGCCGTCAGCTTTCCGACCTTGGGCCACTTCCTGGAGAACGGTTTCGCGGAGTCCGCGATCCGTGCACTGGTTCCGAACGTCAAGATCGTGGGTCGTGCGGTTACGCTGAAGCTCGTCAACCCGGATGCCTTCGCGGTGAACCAGGCGCTCGCCGAACTCGCCGCCGGCGACGTGCTCGTGATCGACATGAGCGGTGATCACACGCACGCGCCGGTGGGTGCCGTGACTGGCTGCGCGGCGCTGAATGCGGGCGCAAAGGCGATCATCGTTGACGGTGTCGTGACGGACATTCTCGAGCTACGCGCCATGGGCATGCCCGTTTTTGCGCGAGGCACGAGCCTGCTGACCACCAAACGCCTGGGCGCACGGGGCAACGTGTTGAACGAGCCGGTGACGTGTGGTGGCGTAACGGTGAATCCCGGCGATATCGTCGTTGCCGACGACAACGGCGTCCTCTTCATGAATGACGGCACGGCCGCTGCCGTGATCGATCAAGCCCTCGCGTCGGACCGGGCGGAACCCGCTCTCCTCGCCCGGCTGCACGCAGGCGAAGCAGCGCGCAACGTCCTGCCCCTTCATCATTAGCCTGATTGATGATCAAGATCAGCACGCGCAATTTGACGCCGCCGCGCGAAATCACGAACACTGACCTGATGAAACATCGCCCTTCCAGAACCTGAGAGCCCGAGCATGCATGCAATCCACGATTCATACGCGTCCAGCCACGAATGGCAGGTCCGCACCGAGCTGGCCGCGCTGTACCGGCTCGCCGCGCATTTCCGCATGACGGACATGATCGACACGCACATCACCGCCCGCCTGTCCGGCGACACCCCGACGTTCCTGATCAACCGCTACGGTGTCCTGTTCCATGAAATGCGCGCGTCCGACCTGGTGAAAATCAACCATCTGGGCCACGTGATCGACGCGCGCGCCGCCGACGATCCCGCGCGCTTTCACGTGAACGCTGCCGGTTTCACGATCCATTCCGCGATCCACATGGCGCGCCACGACCTCTCGTTCGTGATCCATACGCACACGGCGGCGGGGACGGCGGTATCGGCGCAAGAGCATGGCTTGTTGCCAATCAGCCAGCACGCGCTGAAGTTCTACGGAAAGCTGGGCTACCACGACTATGAGGGCATCGCGCTTGATCTCGGCGAGCGCGAGCGCTTGATCCGCGATCTCGGCCCGCATAAGGCGATGATCCTGCGCAACCACGGCCTCCTCGCCGCGGGCCGCACGGTGGCCGAAGCCTTCCACGAAATCTACTTTCTCGAACGCGCCTGTCAGGCGCAGGTCCAGGCGCTCGTCGGCGGCTCGGCGCTGCGCATTCCGTCCGCACATGTGTGCGAGCTGACCGCAAGCCAGTTCAACCGCGAGGAATCGGCGGAGATCATGGGCATGGCATGGCGTGCCGCGTTGCGCCTGATCGAGGACCCGAACTCGGACTATCGCTCATGACCCGGCTTGTCCTCATCAGCCGCGACTATGACATGTCGCATCTCGCGCCGCTGATCCGCCAGGCCGCGCCCGAACTCGATGTCATGATGCACGGCAGCCGTGACGCGCTCGATGCCGAAGTGGCCGTCTGCTGGAACCCGCCCGAGGGTGCGGTAGCGGCGTTGCCCCGATTGCGGCTGGTGCACAGCATCGCTGCGGGCGTCGACAATATCCTGACCGACCCGAGCCTGCCGCGCGTGCCGCTGTGCCGCGTGGTCGATCCGCAGCATGCGCGCGGCATGAGCGAATTCGTCACGTGGGGCGTGCTGCATTTTCATCGGCAACTGGATCGGGTCATGGCAAATCAGCGCAATAAAGTATGGCTGCGCCACGACCAGCGGGCACCGTCAACATGTACTGTGGGTGTGATGGGACTCGGTGAAATCGGCACGCGAGTCAGTGTCGACCTGCACCGGATCGGCTTTGGCGTGCGAGGCTGGGCGAAGCGGCCAAAAGATCTGCCGGGCATACATACTTTCAGCGGCGCAGACAGTCTTCCGGCATTCCTGCAAGGCACCGATATTCTCGTGTGCCTGCTGCCTCTCACCGATGAAACCCGGGGCATTCTCAACGCTGCCACCTTCGGCCTGTTGAGGCCGGGTTCGAAACTGATCCATGTCGGACGGGGCGAGCATCTCGTGCCGGGTGACCTGCTCGGTGCGTTACAGCGCGAGCAGATTGGCGCGGCAATCGTCGATGTCTTCCCGAGCGAACCGCTCCCCGCCAGTGATCCATTCTGGGATGCGCCGAACCTGATCGTCACGCCGCACATGGCATCGGTGGCAAGCCCGGAGACGATCGGCTTGCAGGTCGCATTGAACGTGCGCCGGATGATCAACGGCGAACCGCTGCACAACCAGGTCGACGTAGCGCGCGGTTATTGAGGTTATTGAGGAGGCTCGGCAGGCGCTTCCTGCGTATCGATAAACCCATTCAGCGCGTCGAGAAACGCGGTCTCGGCCGCGCTGAACTTGCGATCGGCCGACCATAGGAGGTGGATGTCGAGATTGGCGACGCCTTCGTCAGGCGGCAGGCGCTGGAACCGCCCGAGCGCAACATCTTCGCGCACCACGTGTTCGGGCAAACATCCAATGCCGAAGCCAGCAAAGATAAAGCGCTTCACCTCCGACATGCTCGACGATGACCCGATTACGCGCTCGGTGAAGCCCATTTCATCGCGGAAGAAGGTCAGCGGGGACATGTGATCGCCAACTTTATCGCCGGTAAAAGACACGAATTTCTCGCTGACGAGATCCGCCGTGCGCAAGCCTTCGCGTCCGAATAGTGGATGATGCCGGCCGCAAAAAAGCGCGTAGCGCTGACGCAGGAACAGCCTGCTTTCCACTTTTTTGGGCAATGTGCGGCGCGGTGAAAGACCGAGCGTGGCGGTCTTTTGCTGAAGACTATTCACGACATCGGCGCTGCGCATTTCCTGGCTTTCGAGTTCGATGCGCGGGTAGCTACGATGAAACCCCGCGAGAAACGCGTCGTACGCCGGGAAGTCGATGCCGCTCACGGTCGAGAGCCGCACCATGCCGGAAATATCGTGATCGCCGTCGGATTTGGCGAGTGACAATCTCGACATCATGCCGTACACATCCTCGGCGATCTGCTGCACGTCGATACCCGCCTGCGTCACTTCTATGCGCGGTCCATGACGGTCGACCAGGCGCATGCCAAGCGCGTCTTCCAGCCGTCTGAGCGCCTGGCTGACGGCTGGCTGTGTCAGATGCAGACGCGTCGCCGCGCGGCTCACGCTGCCCTCTCTGGCGATCGCGAGGAACGTACGCAACAGGTTCCAGTCGAGCCGGTCGTTCAAGTACGTGTCGGGCCTGTCCTTGCTCATGTCGCGCCTCGGTGAAGTGTCATCATCCACGAAAATTATACTGAAAATAAGCATTAGAAATTGGACGAATGATTTTGGATTCCCGATAAAGGAGGCATGGATACATCACTACGCGGGGAGCGCGAATCAATGTTGAAGATCGATGGTGAACGACTCTGGTCGAGCCTGATGGAGATGGCAAAAATCGGTGCTACCGCAGCAGGCGGCGTGCGCCGTCTTGCACTCACCGAAGAAGATGCGGCGGGGCGCGCGCTGTTCGCGCGCTGGTGCACAGAAGCGGGCCTGACGCTCACTGTCGATGAAGTCGGCAACCTGTTTGCGCGACGCGCGGGGCGCGATGCATCGGCGAGTCCGGTGGCAAGCGGCAGCCATCTCGACACGCAGCCAGAGGGCGGCCGCTTCGATGGCGTCTACGGCGTGCTGGCCGCGCTGGAGGTCGTGCGAACGCTGAACGACGCGGGCATCGACACCGACAAGCCGATCGAGATCGTAGTCTGGACCAACGAGGAAGGCGCGCGCTTCACGCCCGCCATGCTGGGTTCCGCCGCATTCACCGGCGCGATGCCGCGTGAGCAGGCGCTCGCGGCACAGGACGCGTCGGGCTATTCGGTACGCGACGCGCTGCAGGCCATTTCCTATGCGGGTGCGCGGCCCGTGCCCGGCATTGTCTTCGATGCGTATTTCGAGGCGCACATAGAACAAGGTCCGGTGCTCGAGGAGAACGGTGTACCCATTGGCATTGTGACGGGCGGCCAGGCGATTCGCTGGCTCGACGTGCGCGTGCGCGGACAGGCGGCGCATGCGGGCACAACGCCGATGCCGTTTCGCCGCGACGCGCTGTTCGGCAGCGCGGAAATGGCAAGCGCGCTGGAAGCCATCTCGGCGAAATTCGCGCCGCAAGGGCTGGTGACGATCGGCGAGGTATCGATTCGCAATGCGTCGCGCAACACCATCGCAGCTGATTTGTCGTTCACGGTCGACCTTCGTCATCCCGAAGACGCCCGCATTGACGCGATGGAAACCCTGCTGCGCGAGAAGTTCGAGGCGGTCGCCGCGCGCCGGGGCCTGACGGTAGATATCTCGCGTCATTGGATCAGCCCCGCCACGCCTTTCGATGCCGATTGCGTCGCCGCCGTGGCGCACGCTGTAGAAAAGCTCGACTATCCGCATCAGCGCATTGTCAGCGGTGCGGGTCACGACGCCATTCATCTCGCACGCCATTGCCCAAGCGCGATGATCTTCATTCCCTGCGTGAACGGCCTGAGTCACAACGAAGCTGAAGACGCGTTGCCGCAAGACGTGACACGCGGCGCCGATGTGCTGTTGCACGCGCTGCTCGCACGGGCCGGTCAAAAAAGTTTTGCCTAAAACACTCTCCAAGGATCGCGCCATGAAACCTTTTCGCACGTTGCAGTCACGGCTCGCCTCATTCGCGTTGGTCTTCTGCGCCACCGGCCTGATTTCATCGGCCCATGCCGATACACTCGATAAGATCGCGCAAACCAAAGTGGTCAGAATCGGCGTGTTCCAGGACTACCCGCCGTTCGGGTCGATCGGCGCCGACATGAAGCCGCGGGGACTCGATGTCGATCTCGCCGCCGTCCTCGCTCAAAAGCTCGGCGCGCGTGTGGAATTGGTTCCAGTGACCGGCACGAACCGCCTCGCCTATCTCGCGGATCACAAGGTGGACTTTCTGATGTCGGTGGGCCAGACGCCCGCGCGCGAGAAGGTGCTTGATTTCACCCGGGCCTACGCGCCCTACTACATCGCGGTATTCGGCCCGAAGACGCTTGAGGTTAAACAGGCGGCCGACCTGGGCGGCAAGTCAGTGGCGACCGCCGGTGGCACAAACGAGGACATCAGCCTGAGCAAGGTCGCGCCAGACACGGCCACTATCAAGCGCTTCGATGACCAGAGCGGCGCAATCTCCGCTTTCCTCAGCGGCCAGACACAGCTGATATCCCTGGGTGGGGATGTCGCAACGCGCGTGCACGTCATGCATCCTCAGACGTCGATGGATGAAAAGCTGCGCCTGCTCGATTCGCCGATGCACATTGCGGTGAACAAAGGTGAGGGGCCACTGCGGGACCGCCTGAATACCGTGCTCGATGAAACGCAGAAAGACGGCAGTATCGATCGGATCGAAAAGAAATGGCTGGGCGCGCCTTCGCTCTAATCACTTAAAGGATCTCGTCATGGAATTGACCGACGCAGTCCGGCCACCGTCACTCAGACGCACGTGGCTATTCGTTCCCGGCAACGATATAAACCAGCACGCAATCGCGATGAAGAGCGGCGCCGACGCGATCGTCGCCGATCTCGAGGAAATGACGGCGCCCGAGGACCGCGTACAAGCGCAGCAACGGATTGTTGCGATGCTGCGCGAAACCGCGGTGCTCGGGAAGATCGGCGCCGTGCGCATCAACAAGCTCGAACACGATGGTCACACCGATCTGCAAGGCATCATGGCCGGCGCGCCTCGCGCAATCTTTCTGCCGCATAGCGAGAACGCCACTCAGATGATCGCGCTCGATGCTGCCCTATTTGCGCTCGAAACTGTACATGGCATTACGCCAGGATCAACCGAGATCGTTCCAACGATCGAATCGGCGAAGGGTCTTGTCGCGCTGGCTGACATCTTGTCCGCAACCTCGCGTATCCGATGCTGCATGCTTGCAGTCGAGGACCTGGCCGCGAACCTGGGTGCGAGACGCACGCCGGGTGCAACGGAACTTCTTTATGCGCGCAGTCGGTTTTTGATCGAGTGCGTTGCCGCAGAGTGCGTGGCTATCGACTTGCCTTGTACTTACCGTTCGGACGAGATATTGGCAGCAGACCTCGATCTATCGACACAACTCGGCTTTACATCGAAATGCGTGGTGTTTGCAGAGCATGTGCCTGAGGTCAATAACGCGTTGACGCCATCTCCTGAAGCGATCTCGGAGGCTTTGGAGCGGGTGGCAGCCTATGCCATTCAGGACGTGGGGATGAACGGCAAGCACTGGATTGATGCTCCCGAGCGCAACAACGCCGCTAGACTAATCGCGCGTCACAAAGCACTCGCAGCGTTCGGATAAAATTTTTCCGCGTTAGTCTGGACAGCCCTGCACTCCCGGCTCGATTCGTAAACCGAATTAAAAGTGTCACCGCCCGGACCTCGAAGCATCGGGCCGAGGCGCCGCTGAGGTGACACTTTTGCTTGCAGTCGGAACGACGTAAAACTGTCACTTCGCATAAGTCCGTATTAACTTTGTCACTTCGCATCGTGCTTAGTACCTTTTGCCGTAACTCTATGATTTTACGGATGATTCTCGATCGCGATCGGCGGTTGCCCGTCACCTGTGCCTGCCGCATGGGCGCGCGCTTGGGAGGCGCCATCAGCAGTTCTTGCTTAACCGTAGAGGGCCGAGGAGTAGCGTTGTGTGACTGGAACTAAGGATATACAGTTAGGAATACCACATAGATTCGATCTAATCCAAAGCGATGCCTTGCATCAGATATGATTGAACCCAAAGCAAGGGGTTCTATCCAGTGACTGAGGTATATTCAACCTGTGAGTTCGGTCGCAGGGAGTGGGTCAACTGCCGGAGCTTAACCGCTTACGCAGCAAGGGATGCGGGCCTCCACGGAGGTTCTAGCGAGCACTTCGGCCATGTCCTTCTGGGACACCGATGGCAGTACAATTCACCGTATCCTTTCGTACCGAAGGCGCTCCCACCTACCATGCCGCCACACCGTTGCACCGCGGCCATAGATCAGGATTACGTATCATAAAATCATAAAGAAAGAGTACGATCTTCATGCTTTCCCTAGGCTTGCTTTTGCGCTCCGCAACGCAGGAAAGCGACCCAAGAGGATTACACAGTGACACGCTCGCGGACCGGCGGCAGTGACGATTTTCCTTCGCTCGCGCCAAGTCATTGAACCGGCGCGCCTTTTTTGCGAAAGTGACTGACCAACACGCGAAGTGACAGTTTTATTGCCGAAGTTGTGACACTTTTAATGCGGTCTACGCTCCCGAAGGATGCGATCGGCGCTGTTCTACCTTTGATCCTTGACTCCGGCCGGCCAATGGGTGTTCGTTGGCTGCCGAAGAGCAACCGTCCAGATTGCAACTTAGTGGGATGTGCAAAGCTATGTCCGCAACCGCAGCGCGGCCAAACCATCTTGACCCGCCTCGCGTGGCCGCGTGCGAGCTACTCCTGCTTCGGTGTTGCATAAAATTTCCCGGCGTGGGCCCAGTTCGTCGGAGGGATTTCGACGAATATGACGTCGATAGATTCGACCGGACAATTCAACACGTCCGACGTGAGCTTTGTCACCTCCTCGACGTACTTGGCCTTTTGCTCGCGTGTCCGCCCTGGCGACAACTCGATCCTGACGATGGGCATTTGATTTCTCCGTTGGTTAGTGATTGCGCCGCCATGTGCCGGCATTGTTAGCATCCGTTCGACCCTACAATGGTAATGGAGGTGCGCATTCTGTGTGCGGAAAGAGGTCCTTCCGCATGGCGAGGCTTGTGCTCCCACCGCGCGTGGTAGCTCGTCATCCTAGGATATCGCCTCCGCCTAATTCAAGAACACTCATTCAACGATTTCGCTCGAACGACCATCAACGACGTCGCGGTATCGAATATGCACCTCACTCAAATCTCTCGTCTCGTTCGCGATCGCGCGTGGTTTCCCAGCGCAAATCATCGCTGGCTTCACGTAGCAAGCCAACCTTCTTCGCCGCGATGAATGAATACAGCGCTGCATTGCCTTGGACATCGAACTGTTCTAGTGTCCTGAGTTAGAAATTCATGGAATTTTTCGATCGCCGCATTGTCCGTCGTATAGTTGGTTCGATACGACGGAGGCGCGATGAGAGGTCGACCGAAAGCGGAGTTGGTGTTGAGTGAATCGGAACGTGAGCAGTTGCAGGCCTGGTCGCGTCGGCGCAAGACAGCTCAGGCGCTCGCCCTGCGCTCGCGCATCGTTTTGAACTGCGCCAGCGGCATCAGCAACAAAGTCGTAGCCGACACGCTTGGTGTCACGCCGCAGACGGTAACGAAATGGCGTGCGCGCTTTCTCAAGCAGCGACTCGATGGATTGCTCGACGCACCCCGGCCAGGCGCGCCACGCACCATTGATGATGCTCGGGTCGATGCACTCATTGCCAAGACGCTGGAAGAACAACCGACCAAAGCGACACATTGGAGCACGCGCACCATGGCGCGCGAAAGTGGTCTGTCGCAGACGGCGGTGAGTCGGATCTGGCGTGCGTTTGGCCTGCAGCCTCATCGTCAGGAAACCTTCAAGCTGTCCACCGATCCGCAGTTCGTTGCCAAGACGCGTGACATCGTCGGTTTGTATCTCGATCCGCCGACCAAGGCCATGGTGTTGTGTGTGGACGAGAAGAGCCAGATTCAAGCACTGGACCGGACTCAACCGATTCTGCCGTTGGCCCCCGGCATAGCCGAGCGCCGTACGCACGATTACGAACGCCATGGCACTACGACGTTGTTCGCGGCCCTGGATATCGCCACCGGAGAAGTCATCGGCCAATTGCATCGGCGCCATCGCGGCACTGAGTTCCTGAAGTTCCTGCGTACGATCGAAGCCAACGTTCCTCCTCAATTGGACGTGCATTTGGTGATGGACAACTATGGGACTCACAAGACACCGACCGTGCGCGCCTGGTTTGCTCGTCATCCGCGTTTTCATATCCATTTCACTCCAACATCGGCTTCTTGGCTTAATCAGGTGGAGCGCTGGTTCGCCACACTGACTGAAAAACAAATCCGGCGCGGAACCCATCGTTCAACACGCCAGTTGGAAGACGCGATTCGCCACTATCTCGACATCTACAACGCTGAGCCGCAGCCCTTCATGTGGACAAAATCTGCTGACGACATCATGGCCAGCATCGAACGATTTTGTTTGCGAATCTCTAACTCAGGACACTAGCAGCATTGCGTTCGTTTGCAATATTGTCGACCTTGAACCGCTCCACATCATCGGCCGAAGCCGCGCAACAAATGCGCCCATTACCGCGAGCGGATCAGGAGCACCGTGTACTAGCCGCGCTGCTACAGGAGACCATGCACTCGGGTTTTGATCGGCGGTTAGAGTGAAGACGGACACGACAGAAGCAACGGCTGGATAGCGATTGACTGGATCTTCGGAGCACCATTTAAGCAGCGTACTTTCACTCACCTCATCCATTGGATTTTGTTGTCGATGGCTTGACTGGTCGATGAGACGTACACTGGCTGAAACCGCCGTCGGATTTCCCGTTAGCAATGCATCCAGTACTGCTTTGGGCTGCACTTTGAGCAGCGCTTTGAGAAGCTGATCGTGATCAAACCCGCTGATCTTGTGCTCTATGGTCGCCAGCCTGAAATTCTCGCACAGTGTTTTCACGACGCGATAGCCCTCGTCGCCTGCCCCGCAAACGGCTACAACACCGTGCAGGTGATAATCATGCCGCCAACTGTGTTGATCGAAGTTCAATGTCTGAAGGACGGTTCTGCCCGCTTCAACGACAGCAGGTGTATGAGCGCGTTTATCCTGAAGATCGGTAAAGAACTGCGTGCTGAGCAATTGAATAGCGACGGGCTCGCCATCGATTGCTTTTGAGATAGATGTAATGAATGCCGCGATGTCTGCTCCCGGAACGACCTCAACTGCGCGACCCAGTTGAACGTTCGCGTACATCTGGATTGGTGCCTTTCCGATATCAAGTGAGCGGATTAGCCGAGTCATACCGAGTGGCGTGAAAGGTGTCGAGGTTTGCAACGAAGGGAAATATGGCGCGAGCGGTTCGTTCTCTAAAGCTTCATCTAACAACTCGTTAAGCAACGGCGAGTCGTTAGAGCTCAATTCAAAAAGAAATCCACCTAACGCTCTCGTATCGCGCCTGTCTTGCGGTGTTACCTCGAACTGCTCGACGATGTTCCGCCAAAGCTGCATCGGCTCTTTCGTTCCTTGAGCCAGACCCATCCCGAATTCCCATAGATCCCCCTTCCCGCCAACGATTTCTGGCATAAGTACGGTTAGTGCGGCCGAATCGCTTGCGACGTCGCTGCCAAGCGACTTAACTTCCGCCTGCCGTTGCTCGATCGCTAGGTGAAAATTATGCGCATCCCCTGCGCCAATTCCGTCGACGTCATATGAGCTTGAGGCAAACACCTTGCCTCTAACGCATTCCACCAGATTACGGGGACGAAGCATTTCCTCCAGCTTTGTTAGCCTTGCGTAGTTTTCGGAAGCCTTGTCCTTCTCGTCGTAGAAGCGGGTCTGTTTCACTGCGAGCCAACCATCACTCCAAAATCCCTGGGCAGCGAACCTGGCAGCTACGTTCTCGAGTTCGTCCCGCAGGCCAACTTGCGTCCACAGACCGCGGAAACTCATTGATATAACATTGTTTACTTCATTCGCGGCAGCATTGCCGGTCGACGCAAATTCTTCGGCGACAGCGAAGGCCGCCCTATACCAATGTGTCATTTCGTCATATGTACTCGGCGCATACCCGTAGTCGCGTGAATGCGCGCCAAATTGGAAATCGTGATGCGAAGTAAAATAATTACATTGCAGCATCGCGCGCAAAGCAGCGATGCCCAGACCACGTTCCATCGCACCATCAGTGCCTATCAAATTCCTCACAACGCTGGCTCGCTGCTCCGAAGTAGCGTGAGTGCCGGACAGATAAATGGAGAACAGTGACGTATGAATCTCATGCGCCTCTTTCGCAATCCTCTCTTCACCGCGAATTGCGATGACCTGAAGCAACGCAGTACATCGATCAAACAGCGCTGCGCCCCAAGCTAGAGAGCGCAGTAGCCGCGGCAAATAGTCGCCTGAAGTAATTGGCGTGTCGGCGTCAAGTGTCAGCAGGTTGACCTCAAGTGCCCGCAAGCCAGCTTCTGGTTCGGCTGGCAAGCTGTTCCGAAGCATCGAGCTGCCAAACTCGTTTAGATTCCAGATGTGCTCCCCGATCCATCCGTTAGTACCAAGCCAATCGCGGACGATACTTGCCGCTTCCTTGCTGCTGTCAAGATAACCAAGCCGTCTGGAAAGCGATATCGTTAGACGCTGCGGTGCACCGTTTACGAGGTATTGCTGAATACGAGCATACGGTATGTTTTGCAGCGCGGTCGCTGCGATACGATTGGCCAAGGCATGTGGAAGAATCGCGCGCCACTTACCGCGTCGTTGGGCCAGATCACGTCTAAGTAACTCCGCTACGTCACGGTGCACTTGATCGGCAGTTCCACCGATCAAACCGGCTATTCTCGCCATCTCGGCTTCTTCATCATCCGATATATCCTCACCGTTGAACGAGTACACCAGCGCGCAAGCTTGCGCAGTTTCGAACAAGGACCGATCCTGTCCTTGGCGCTGAAAAAACAAGCGCTCAAACAACTGCGTGTCATTGAGCCTGGCAAGTGTGCCGCCCCGCCCGACGGTATCCGCCAATGCAATGGCGATGCGCGCGTTGCCACCGGAAAACTCCGCCGCTGTTCTGGCGTCTATTTGCGATAGTTTCGGAAACCGGCTTCGAAGAAGCTGCTCGATAAGATTGATCGACGCTGCTCGAATTTCAAATACATCGGTGCCTTCCGGTAAATCGTCCTGGATGTCGTATTCAATCGTCAAAACGCTTACCGGACTTGCGGTAGACCCTACTAGCGCCGCCAGTCGCGCATGCAGCTCTGATGCGCAGTTGTCTACAAGCAATATGGCACGCGTGCCGTTCGCGATTAAATCGGATGCGAGGCTAAATGGTTGTGGATTCGGCTCATTGCTCATATTCGTGTAGATAGCAAGGGCCGGGTCTAATGCTTCCTCGCCAATACGCTCGTCGAACAATGCTTGTACAAATCGAGTCTTGCCTACACCAGACAATCCCACTAGACGTACCACGCGCGCGGAGCTACGCAAGATTCCACGAATCTTTTTCAAGCCCTCTTCGACCGACATATCGTCACTACTATTAACTGTTCGATCGCGAACGCGGGCGTCGCTTTCCGAAAGATATCCCGCCTCAGTACCGCCAGCCGGGTATGCCCACGCGCCGTACGGCTCCCATCCCGGTATCGCTCGGCCTATCGCTCGCCGTGTCCAAACGACGAGACCCGCGTGACTTCGGATCCACGTTGCCAAACGAGTGCGGTCGTAGAAGTCAAACGCGATCTGATCATCCAATCCCGCGAGTGCGTCGGCCATAGCCTTCATTCGCTTAGTCAGTGCAATGTCAGCAGTAGAGCCCTCCGAGCTGACAATGATATAAGCCCCACCGTCTTCGGCCAGTTGACGGATAGCTGGACGCAACTCGCCCTTGGGACACATTTCACCGGCAATCGCCCGCGGCGGCATGTCCTGTTTCTTGACTTGGAATCCGGTGGCGGGTCGCGGGATGAATCCATCTATTGGTTTGTCCCGCTGCAAGCTGACTCGCACGTCTAAGCCGCCGTCCTTCGCATTCTGGTCACCACCCCAAGTTACCGCGGCTGTGGGATACCCACGTCCACGCAGATCCGCCTCGCATAGCAGCGCAACGAGTGTCCTCAACTGCGTGTCGTCTAGCTGCGCAACATCCTGAGGTGTAATTTCGAACATGGTTGCCGAATGATTGAGTGGGTTCGAGGCTGTGTCTGCCAAAGCGACATCGGCGAACTGGCATTGATCGAAAAACAGTGCGAGTGGTACGAGTAGCTACTACTCATGCTTTCAATGGTCATACCGCCGAAAGTATGGATGAGCACCCTCACCTTCCGATTTCCAAGTTACCCGACCTATTGCTGCACCGTTTTAGTTACCCGCCCGGGAAGGGTCGGTGCGCATTAGCGAGCGCCGATGCAATAGCATTTGAAACGCTAAACCGCAAAGTAAGATTTCATGTTCGAGACTGAACATGACTCGAGACTTTCACGGACCGGTGCTGCCGTCAGCTCGCGAGCGCGCCCGTCCGCTCGCCTTCCTCATTCAGCACACAAAGCCGGTCGCGGCGGAACTCCAACGTCCAAGTGACTAGATGCGTGATGCCAGGCCGTTTGCTGTTGCCCGGTTGAGCCGACCATCCCTGCGCGAGTCCAGGCTGCGCGGGGGCCAATGGAAACAACGTCGTGTTATTTCCACTCGCTGGCAGAAATTCGTAGAGCGACGTCGCCAGTTCGATGACAACGGCCTGTTCTGTGAAGCTCAGGCTCATCTATTTTCTCCAGTTGTTATTCGCGTTCTCGGCAACCGCTCACGACGCGGTCGCGTTAGCGAGCGTACCGGAGATTCCTTCAATTGTGCCGCGGCCCATTCGTCGACTTCATGAAGGGTGATAGCGCGGGAGACGGTGTCTGAGTTCTGAACGTAGCGGTTGATACGCTTTGAGACTCAATTGATACAAGCGACCGCGGAAATCGATGAATTGCCGTCAGAGGGCGAAAAATCCCCTTTCAAATCGCGGCGAGCCCGTAGAGGTTTTTCTGAAGCGTGAAACATTGCCGCCTTCAATGCCGCTAACCTATGCTGGACATGGGTTTTCGGTCCGCCCTAATTCAATGTCGATTGTTTCACGGCCTTGGATATTTGCAGCACGCTCTCTGAGACCGTCTGTGACCCACGGTCGCTGAGCAAAAGCGGACTGCTCCGCCCGGTTCTGCGCCCGTCCGGGCGAGCGGTTCAGCAAACCCGGACACGTCCTGTGTGCAGCTGCGGGCCGTTGCCTGGACGGCCGGAGAGACCTGTGATCCCTGGGCTGGGGCGGCAAACTACTGAACATTACCGCGCATAATGTCTAATAGTTAATAGGGCTCGTACCGCTCGCACGAACATGCACCCGTCGAACGGCGCCGGAGTGTCGCGTCACGATCCGCCGAGATGAGAAAGCCGAATGGGGTCCGCCTGCCCCATTAAGATCCAGTGGGACGTGCGGCGCACTGCAGTGCTTTACGCACGCTCCATCTAATGCTTTACGGTGACCCGAGAGCAAACGCCTTACTTAGTGGTAGTCGTCCTCGCGTTGATGCCGTATGGCGAGAATTGTCACGGTCTCCTCGCCTTCGATTTCGAACAGCGCGACGTAGCCCGTATTGCCGAACGGCACGACGAGTTCTCGCAGATAGGGATTGCCAGAGTCGACCTTGCGGCAGGTGAAAGGGAACGATGCGAGCATGTCTGCAGCCTTGCGGATCGTTTCCAGAGCTCGTCCGGCAGCCGCAGGGTCCTGTTCTAGTAGAAATTGGTAAAGTCGGATCAAGTCAGCACGCGCTTCACCCGTGTAGCGGACCCGATAACTCAACGAGCACCCTTCCCTTTCTTGGTCGCAGCGAGCATCGCTTCGAGTTCTGCGTGCACCTCATCCGCGGCGTAATATTCGCCCGTACGACGAGCCTCATCCCGGGAAGCGAGCCCTCGGGCGACGAAATCTCGCTGTAATTGACGGCGTATGACGCTTGATCGCAGTGACGACTCCATCAGTGACGAGAGGCTCTCACCGTCGTTTAAGACATTTTCAGCGGCCTGACGCAGTTCGGGGTCGACACGCAGCGAAGGGAGGGATGCAGTTTTCATGGCGGATCCAATGCGTTGCATTTGCAACGCAAATATTAGCACGAACTGCCGGATAACGGTCTGTCCCGGCGGTCAGCGTACTTGGCGACTCAGTGCGGCGACTTAATTCCGAAAATCATTGTCCGTTGACGGACGGACGTCGAGCGCATCGATTCACAATCCCGTTCGAGCATGGGTACGCGGGCGCTGCAGGATCTGGTAGATCGCTTGGAGGTGCTGTTCGCCTACCTCGCCGGGGTGAGAACGCTGGGTTGAAAGCCGCTGAACTGATATCCCTAGTTGCCGACACACGGTCGATAAGTAGGGTTTGGCGTCCCCCCTTGCGCACGCCTGTGCGGCCTTGACAATCGCCGCCTCGCCGATGGTCTCAACGAGCCACTTTAACAACTGACGATCCCGGTCGTTCCGCACGCGTACCCACTGTTCCATGGCTTCCTCGCAGGCTGTATGTTTATACAGTACTTGAATCCGAGGGATGGATGATGACAAGTAGTAGGCCTTTTCCGCCATCGAATGTGGAGCGTGGCTTTATTTGTCGGATACGCCTTCGGGGGAGACCGTTAGTTGCGCGGCACCCCGCGCATCGTCATTGCGGGGCATGGCGACACTCAATATCGTGGTGCACATGCCGACTGCTCGCTATATCAAATACGGCGTGCCGGGCAGCGTGACAGCGTGATGGTGGTGTTCGACTTGCAAGGCACGGCCTTTAGACTGTATGCAAAGCTTCCGTCAAACGTGTCGCATCAGCGACGGGACTCTCGTTGCTACCAATCTCGCCACGCTCGAAAAACAAGTCGTCAATGCCGACCAGCTTCAGCTGACATCGAAGATAGCAACTCAGCGCGCAATGCGGACATGGAACGAAAAACGGGTGTCCATGATATGGCGATTCGATTCCGTCAGATCAAAATCTCGCGCGAGGGTTCAACAACATTGCAGAGCCTCGCCACTCATACGCGGGCGGAAAACCGGAGGCTCTTTGAGCGCGGGACGGGCGCGACACCAGCGGGACGAGCGTGTCTAGAGTCTAGACACGCTCGGAAAGAAGGCTGTCGCCGTAGTGATTGGTCCAGCGCGTCAGTCGGACGCGCTGGACCGAGGGCGACAATGGCGCTCGGTGAAGTCCTGGGGCACGGAACTCAGCGCCGGCACAATTTCCTAAGCGACTAGCACAGGCGAAGGGCGGGTTCATGGAAGCTTTTCGTGCCGAACGTGAAGCCCGCGACAGGCATTTGTTGACTGGAAATAGACGCTTCTGTTCATCCTATGGTCGCTCGGAAAACCCCTGAATCCCCAGCAAGGCCAGCTCTCACGAGCTTGCGTGGTTATCTTAATGTCCTTTGATCCGCCTCCACGGCCCCAACGATCCATATAACCCCGAAGCAAGCGACGGGGAAAAAGTGGCCTCACTGAAGATGTCCGATCACGAGCATCGGCGACCAACCAGACTGCTGTCTACACCAAGGCAACGACTGGCGCGCGATATCCCGGCATCTTCTCGATGAAGTCTCCGGTGTTTGTGGTCCACTGTCATTGTGGGCGCGCTAACCGCCCTGGTGCTTTTCTGGGCCACGGCATTTGCTCTTGCCAACGTGACCCGGTCTTTTGCGGACCAGACGAACGTGAATTTCGCGTCCGCATAGAGATATTTGCAGCCCTTACATGCCTCCCGCGCAGAAAACCGGCAGCCAACGGCGTTGGTATCGCTTCCCGCACCAACACGTCCTAGCGAACACCTCTACAGTCGCCATCAAGACACAGCTAATCAGCCGGCGTCCTCGGTCAGACTGGGTGGACCGCCGCGTGTTAATAGCGTCCTCGACGAGAGCTACCCACGCGTGTGTCTAGACTCTAGACACGCTGGAAAACAGCAAAAAAAAACCCGCACTTGGCGGGCTTTGCGCTCAACGTTCCTCAGCTCGTTCTCGGCTGAGCGTGGAACATCTGACTTATTAACTCCCTAATCTGTATCTCTTGCGCGCTGGTCAGCACGCCGGACTTGATTTTCACCGTCATCCCGCTGATATCCTTTGTAATGGATCCCGCGTGTTCCTTGCCAGAAAAGAACTTGTCGATGCTCCGTTCGCTCGCTGAATTGGCTGTCGTTGCTTGGCGGGTTGCCAACGCCTTAATCGCCGCCGCGACCTTCCCTTGGTCCATATCGCCCTTCACAACTAAGGGCCAAAGTTCGACGGCAGCTCTCATTCCGCTCTCTCCATGCTTCCTGATCGCCGTAACGATTGCCTGAGCCGCAGTCCCACCAAGTAGCCGTGGCTGGATATCCAGGTCCTTCTTGATAAAGTCCGGCAGATTCTCGAACGAGAGAAACTGATAGAGCCCGCTGCGAGACATACCCAGTGCCTCGGCCATTCGCTTTCGATCAGGAAACTCCTTTTCCGTTTGCCTCATGGACGTGGCAACTTCATAGTCCGACAAATCGTCACGGCTGACATTTTCCACGAGGGCCAGCACCGCCATGTCCGCGTCGGAACACTCCACGACAACTGCCTTTATCGTGGCAAGCTCGATCATTTTGTGCGAGCGCCACCTACGTTCGCCCGCCACAATCTGATAAACATCCCCCGAGCGGCGCACCACGATAGGCTGCATCAGCCCGACTTCTCGAATAGATTCCGCCAGTTCTGACAGCTTCGCCTCGTTGAATACTCGCCGCGGCTGCCAGGGGTTCGCCACAATATCTGACACCGCCAATTGCGAGGCAGCGCCAGTGGACTCCAGCTCTTGCACACGGAGCTGCGCAACCGCCAACGCCCCTGCAAGGCCAGGCGCCGTTTGCGTTCGAGTGCTACGTTTCACCTCGTCTTCATTAATAGACGAAGTCGCTCGTATGCCCGCCGTCTTGGCCAGTAATTGTTCACGCATGTTGCTCATTGCGCGTTCCTCCATTTTTCCGCATAGATTTCATCTATCCAACGACAGTAATCGACAAGAGGCTGTCTAACCCGCTGCAACGACTTGGACGCGCTATGGGTACTGCTCACGTCGAACACCGTTGAGAACGCGAGCGCTCCCGTGCTCATTACCGAACTCGCGGGCACTTCAATCGAGTGCAACCAACTCTCGTAGGCGCTTTGTGCCCACGCACGCACGATAGGTGCTGAAGAGTTACGGCCATAATCGACTCTCGAAAGCAGCAGCGAAATAAAGTCGTATTTCTTGTCCGTCTCGTACTTCATGAAGCTCTTGGACACGTCAGAAAACAGGCGCCAGAACGACAGCGAGCTAATGAAGTCGAGATTCTCTGGGACCATCGGCATAACCATCGCGTCTGCTGCAAGCAGCGCGTTCAGATTGAGGTACGACAGAGAGGGCGACGTGTCCATGAGAATGTAGTCATATCGCTTGCGGAGCGGCTCTAAACCTTGTCGCAACACAGTCCAAAACCGAAATCCAGGTCTCATCTTCTGCATCGCGGGCAGATGGAACTCTGCACCAATTAATTCAGTGTGAGCCGGGATCACATCTAGACCATCCCAGTACGTCGTCTGGACTCTCGCCTCTAGTCCGCCTTCGATGTCCTGGTCATAAATGTAAGGCAGAATCGTGTCGTCCGGCGTCACATCCTTTTCGGCGTAAAGACCGCAAAGTTCGGAAAGCGAAGCTTGCGGATCCAGGTCGATAACCAGCACCTTGCGTCCGCGCAAGGTCAATCCCTGCGCCAAGCACATGGTCGTGGTTGTTTTTGCCGATCCCCCCTTTAATTGGGCCGTTATGATGATTTTCCCTTCAGGCTCACGTGTCCCAGTAACAAGCGGAGTCTGATAGATGTCAGAGACTTTTTGCACCCAGACGCGCGCCTCCTCCAGAGTGAATGTCCGGGTACGACCAGTGCCTGCTGCCGTGCCCGAGGGCAACTCTCCGTCACTCTTGGTGGCGAGGTATTGAACCTGAGAATGGGCGATATTGCACATCTCGGCAATCTCCCCTGTCTTAAAGACAGGGGCAGCCTTTCTCGGCCGTGGCGCGAGGATAGTGTCGCGCAGTTCATCTGTGAAAATCGAGACCTTTTCAGCAAACTGGCTAATCTGCTCAAGATGAACAGTTCTGTCTACAGCAGGAAGTTGGCTCGTTTTCACCATTCTGAGGTTTTTCCGGAAATTTTAATTAACCTCAGAATACAGGAAAGACGTGGCAATTGCGCTATAAATTGCTGTTTTCTATAGAAATATCCTCTAGAAACGTCCGTCGATGTTTCCTTCGCAATGTTATAGAGTGCCCGCGCCAGGCGTGAAACCCCGACCTCCTCTTCCGAACCATCGCACTCCATTCCGCTATTGTTAACTGCATACCGTTAGATCGACCTTCAATCACTACTCAGGCTTCAAGGTGAGGTCGATTGTGCAGCTATTACACCCGCCGCGTTTGACCATATCCAAATTGCACAATGGACCTCACCTTCATGGACAGGTATCAGGAAAGACCTCACCGAAAAGCTGTCGAAAGATCCTCACGAGTAAATATGCACAATCAACCTCACCATAAATTTTGCTCACCAGTCCCGCGCACTGTCTGTTTTTTTTGGGCATTGCACAATTAACCTCACCGTCGACGGCGGTTCACATATCAACGTACTAGAGACTAGTTGGTTTGTTTTTTTAAAGAATTAAACCAACCCACCTACCAACAGCGACCCACGACAACGTTTAGTTTCAACAGCTTAACCTTCGGAAAGTGAGGTTTTTTGTGTCAGGGGTGAGGTTAACTGTGCACAGAGGTGAGGTTCGTTGTGTGCGGAGGGTGAGGTTCATTCCACACCAAGGTTAGGTTTGCTGTGCGGAAAAAACTGCTCTACCAAAGGTGAGGTTGGCTGTGCAGCACCGGGTAGGCGTCGCTGCCAGCGGCACGAGGTAAGGCGTGACTACTGGGCGCAGGTTCAACGTGGTGAGGTTGATTGTGCCCAGGTGAGTTTAATTGTGCGTAACCGACAAAGGTAAAGCCGACAGCCCTGTCTGGTTGGAGCAGGGTGAGGTTGTATGTGTTGACAGCTCACCCACGCATGCTACATTCGCAAACAATTCAAACGATCAGTTGATGAGCTTATGGCGGAGGACAATCCTGAAGCAGGCAAGTCGAGGGTAACACCTCGCCAGATGGCGCTCGCGCTGTTCGAGGACCTGTTCGACCTAGGCATGCCTATCAGTGAAGCCACCCGTGAAATCGGCTACCAGCGGAACAACTTCTTCACCCAAATCGTCAACATGGGCCTGCCGGCGCGGCGATTTCTTGACGCCGCGTATTTCATCGTCGCACAGGAACAAGAAGCACGAGATCAGTATGACGTTGAACTGAACTACTTCAAGTGGCTGATGCGCTATGACAGCCGCAATCTCAAGCACCTGCGCACAATCGCAGAGGAAGCGCAGGACGCGAAAATCCAGGTGACTGATACGCCGCTCGACCGCAACCCCAATGAAGACGACCTATGGGTCTCGGTCCAACTGCTGGGGATGGTGGGGTTCCACAGAGGGCGGGTCCGATTCGACGTGCATCCGAGATTAGTCCCGCACATCCGTGACCCAAAAAAGTCACACTGGCTGAGCCTGCGCATTTCGACGGCTTTTACGCGCAGTCTGGCGCGCGCGATTTATGACCAGATACTGCCGAGTGTCCCCGATGGCCGAACGGAATGGATACCGCTTGAAGACATGCGAAATTGGCCCGGGAAAATGGGTGCAAACGCGGCCATCTTCAAATACTTCAAACGCGACTGGCTTGAGCCGGCAGTGCGTGAAATCAATGAAGTATCGGACATCGATCTGACTTATGAAACTAGGACCGAGTCCAGCACATCGAAAAAAATCGACCGGATAAGGTTTCTGCTCAAGCGCAAGGATACCGCCGACGCTGTTTTGGCCAGCTTGGCTGACGCCAGCCACCTGTACAAGATTCTCAAGGATGAATTCAACTTGTCGACCCAACAGTTCACCGAGATTTCCGAAAACCGTGAGGTCTGGACCGATACACATATTCAGCAAGCTGTCGAATACACTCGATTCAAGATTAATCGCGGACAGGTGAAAAGGAGTCCAGCTGGCTACTTGATGAGAGCTCTCCGCGATAATTGGAAAATGTCCGAAGCCGAACGGACGATGGTCGACGTTCAGGCCAAGCTGCTTAGCAACGAAACCGAAGCAGAGGTCGCAAAGAATGAAACCCGGAGTTCGGTCGCACGCACCATGGCGTCGCGTGAGGAAGAAGTCCGTGCACGCATGAATGAAGAATCGCTTAAGGGACGTGAACACTTCAATTCTGCGGACTTAAAAACCCGTAAAGATTTGATGCGCTCATGGATCACGTCGAGCCAAGGCAAACTCATGCTCCGCCGTATGAAACTTGAGGCCTCAACAGTAACGGAGGAGGACATCCTCGCGAACGCAGACCTAGTTTGGTACCTGGGACAATTTGTGTTCGGGCGCATGAATTCGTCTCGTACATCGCCCTGATGTGCCTGTAAGGCTCTGATAATCATGTCGCTATCCTGAGCTTCGCAGCGCGAGGGGCCAGCGTGACCGGCGACAATGGTTAAGTCCGGTGTAGCGACATTCATCCTGACCGGACTTGCTGCTTGACGTTATCCAAAAGCGATCTGAAGGACTGGAACAGAGCGAAATGCGGGCGGTGCAGCGTATCTGGCTAGACCGCTACTCTTAGGGTTCCTGCACGAAAGTTATATCTATCTCCGTGAGCAACGGGCCGCACGTGATCTGGCACGCGAACCGATCCTGCTCGTGCAATGCCGCACGAGCCCAGGTAGCCTCGATCGAGGACCTCATCGACCGTCACACCGGGGTGTGGCCAACCGTATCGTCGCGCTCAAGGCAGTGGCCCTCAAAGTTGTCAGATGGAAGAGAGGCGACATACCTTGCGCTATATCAGGACGCACATCGTTCATTCCACGGAGGACCATCGATTTAAATCCGACCCAATACGGTTTCATTGTAAGCGGCTCGTCCCCACCGTCATAGGCGGTTACTGCAATACACTGCAAAGTGATGTCCATCATTTTCGATTTGATGGACACCACTTTGTCAGAGCCTCCAGAGAAGAAGCATGGTAGTCGGGCAGGCCGTCCGAATTACCCACGGGAGCTCCGGGACCGGCTTGCGGTAGCAGCGTGCGAGCCGGGCGTTTCGGTCGCGAGACTGGCCCGTGAGAATGGCATCAACGCGAACATGCTGTACACCTGGCGGCGGCAATATCTTGCCGAGCAGCAAGCTCCGTCTACCAGACTCCTCCCGGTCGTACTGCTGAGTGACACCCCGACGCAGGTCGTTGCGTCATTGTCGGGTGATCCGCAAGCGCCAGATATGAAGCCGGCATCTCGTGGGGGCACGATCGAGATCCGTATCGGCCGTGCGGTGGTTAAGGTAGACGGCCTGGTCGACGCTGACATGCTGCGTACCGTGCTGGGCAGTCTGCGATCATGATCTCTCTGCCGGTTGGTATGCGTATCTGGATTGCTGCGGGCGTGACCGACATGCGATGTGGGTTCCAGGGGCTGGCCGCAAAGGTACAAACGGCGCTTGAAGAGAATCCTCTGGGTGGCAACGTCTACATCTTCCGGGGCCGCCGAGGCGACCTCGTAAAAATCCTCTGGGCAACGGAGGACGGAATCTGGCTGCTCGCGAAGCGGCTTGAGCGGGGCCGATTTATCTGGCCCCAGGCCGACGGCGGGAAGGTCCATTTGAGTTCAGCACAACTGTCGATGCTTCTTGAGGGCATCGATTGGCGACAGCCCCGTCGCACCGCCGCGTTATCGATGTTGTAAACCGCGCGGCAGACTCGTAAACTACGACGTATGTCGAACGGCGCCGATCTTCCTGACGATGTCGAATTGTTGAAGGCCTTGCTGGTCGAGGCCCGTAGTCTGCTTGCTGAACGCGATGTCGAGATCGAGCAGCTTAAGGCGCAGATCGACAAACTTCGGCGCATGCAGTTCGGCCGCAAGTCCGAACAGTTGCAACGGCAGATCGAGACCCTCGAGACCCAACTCGAGGATCTGGCGGCCAGACGGGGCGTTGCAGACGTAGAGCGTGCGCAAGCTCGAGGCGCAAACGCCTCCTCCTCCAATGCAACGACGGACGGAGCGGCTTCGAGGCAAGCGCTACCTGCGCACCTCTCGCGCGAGGATCACGTGCTCGATCCCGAATCGAGTTGCCCGCACTGCGGTCAACAGATGCAGCTGCTCGGCGAGGACTTGTCCGAGCAACTCGCCCGGGTCGCAGCAGCGTTCAAAGTCGTTCGCACGATCCGGCGCAAATTCGTTTGCCCATGCTGCAGCACCATCAGACAGCCGCCGATGCCCGGCCTTCCGATCGAGCGGAGCATTGCCCATCCAAGCTTGCTGGCGGATATCCTCGTTTCGAAATACGCAGACCACCAGCCGTTATATCGGCAATCGGCGATCGCGGCGCGCGACGGCGTGACGCTCGACCGGGCCAGCATGGGTCGCTGGGTCGGCCAATGCGAAGCGTTGTGCGCGCCGCTGATTGAGGCGCTGCGCCGCTATACGGTGTCGGCCGCCAAGCTGCATGCGGACGACACGCCAATCCCGGTGCTCTCGCCGGGCAACAGGAAGACCCGTACCGGTCGGCTATGGGTCTATGTGCGCGACGATCGTCGCTCGGGGTCCGCGCAACCCGCTGCGGTATGGTTCGCATACTCGCCGAACAGGCAAGGCATCCACCCTCAGACTCATCTCGCCGGGTTCAGGGGGACCCTGCAAGCGGACGCTTACGCGGGCTTCGATGAGCTGTTCCTGGGTGGCTCCGTACTGGAAGCGGCATGTCATGCTCACGCGAGGAGAAAGTTCTACGACATCCACGTGCGCACGCCTTCCGACACGACGCAAAAGGCACTTGAATACATCGGCGCGCTATACGACATCGAGGCCTCCATTCGCGGCAAGCCTGCGGCCGAACGGCTACGAATACGGCAGGAGAAAGCCAGGCCACTGCTTGAAATCTATGGAGCGTGGCTTAAGGCCAAGCTCGAAACGTTGTCGTCGAAGTCCGACACTGCCAAGGCTATCAACTACTCCCTTAACCAGTGGCGCGCCCTGACGCTATATTGCGAAGACGGTACGCTCGAGATTGACAACAACATCGCGGAAAACGCGCTGCGTTGTGTAAGCCTGGGCCGGAAAAACTTTTTATTCGCCGGCTCCGACAGCGGTGGTGAACGTGCCGCTGCGATGTACTCATTGATTGGCACTTGTGCCCTCAACGACATTGATCCGCGCGCTTACCTAAACTATGTGTTGACCCGAATCGCTGACCACAAAATCTCTGGCATCGACGAGCTCTTGCCATGGCGTGTGGCTGACAAGTTGCACGCACTAGCCAGCCCACCACATCAAGCTACCTAGCAGTTCCTCGAGGCCATCATGCCGCAGGCACGCGCGCTTGTACTAACGGCCCAGGTGAGCCGCTTACGTTTCATTATTTGATACAGGTAACGAAAAATCGAAGATCGCCAGGAGGCAATCGTGAGCTACGTAGAGGAAAGAAAAACAGAGGACGGGATGTTCCCGGGGCCCCCACGGGCGAGGTCGACCTCGAAAGCCCGATGCATTCAGCAACGCCATGCGCCATATCGACAACGCAAACGAGATCGTCTATTTTCCGTACGGTAAGGGAAAGTATGTTCGCGCCACTTGTCATTCACGTGCACCGCATGAATGACCGGTTGGCAGCTCTCGAAAAGGAGGTGGAGAGTCTTCGTCGGGATCGCAATGCGGCATGTGCCGAGGCATATCGACCCAAGAGGGACGCGTTGATGGTGGCACAGCGCCTTGCGCGCGCCGAAGCAAAACTTAATCGAAGAGGGCATTCGCGCCGAAACGATCAGAATGGGCCGCTGTTCGAGTTCGTGCTCAGGTTGCTCGCATTGGCTTGAAAGCGAATGTCGCCGAACGATCAGCTCCAGATTAGTGCCTCCAATGTTTGGCAGGATCGAATCGTTCACGCCCCGAAATTTCTGAAATTCAGCTGAACAGATTGGCCTTGCGCTCAGAGGCAAGCTTGTATAATCGCCCGCGTGTGTTGTGCAAGAGCGAATTGGATGGTCTGCGAATCTTGGCGAGCGCAAGCGCAACACTGAAGAGGGGCCGGCCCTCATTTAATCTGGAGTCGTAGTGCCTCGCACACACATTTTCTGATTTCGAAAGGTCAGTTGCTAATCTGTGCTCCCGGTGCCAGCTCTTAGGCCTTGCTCAACGACGGCGTGCACTACTTTGGCGAACTCCTCGGGTGCTTCGACGCACGACGTATGGCCCGTTTCAAGCACCACAAGTCTCGAGCCCGGAATGCCGTCGCTTAGGCTTTGCGCATGGGACAAGGTGCGAGCTGGGTCACGATTTCCATGGACCACCGCGGTAGGAGGGGATGATAGTTCGCTGAGCATGCTTGTAAGATCAGTCTGTTGCAAACTGCGCAGGCTCTGGACGGTCGCTTCAGCAGTAATGCGGCGTGGATACGTCATAAACGAGTCCACAAGCTCGGCGGGGCAGACGCTTCCAAGTGAGCGTTCGGTCATGGCTTTCCACAGCGGCGGCCCCCATGTCTGAAGGACGCGCGCGATGACTGATTCGACATCGCCATGTCCCTTTGTATTCGCTCCGCTATTGCTCAGCACGAGACCAACCACGTTGCTTTTTGTTGAGCGTAAATCGATCGCAGCGGCGAGCGCCGCGATAGGTGTACCTACCGAATGCCCTATCAACACGGTTGGTCCAAGCTCTCTTAGTAAAATGGCTACACGCGCTGCAACCGAGTGAAGGTCGTGCGGGCCCGCTCCCTCGAGCCAGCCCACGCCAATCGCACGAAGTTTAACGATTCTTGTGACGGGCACGATCGCGTTTGGCGGAATGAGGACGCCCGGCAAGAAGACCAGGGTCGGCCGGTTTTTGGGTCCATGACTGAGATGGAACTTGGCTATTGCCTGCGTCATTTATCTACGTCTGTTTTGATGTTCGATGGGAGCGGAGCACCACTTTTACAATACGTTTTCTGGCGGTTCCGCGACTTCCAAAATGATACGCTAAACGCTTTTTTGAAGCGCTGCGGTTGCCGCCCGGGCTATCGACGCTTCAGGCGTCGGGTCGCGCAATTGAAACAGTCATTCGCTACTTTTGATTCGACAAGTTGGCACCCGTATGAATGAACTTGCCCGCTGTCGTTCCAGCGACGGTATCGCCGAGTCACGGGCTTCGCGCTATCTGCAGCACTTCTGATCGGACGAATCGTCGTCGGATGTTGAGCCGCGCAGTTTATAAAAAAAAGCCGCCGCGATGCAACGCATTACTGATCGCTCCCCATCCGAATAAACGCTAGATCTTGGCTAGTGTCGTTCGGCGGTTTATTGTAAAAGTGGATGTATGAAAACTCGTGAAATGATCCTCTTGCCCGATGCGCGCGCTGACCTGCTGTGCTATCTCGTCGCCACGGCGGCGGCGACTCACGCGCTGACAAGTGACTGCCGAGTGGACCATATGGTGATCTTCTGCCGGTCGTGGCTTTCGCGCAACCGACTAAGTCTGCCGTGGCTCGACCGAGTTCGCCTTCGGCAGTTGGCGTTGCAAATTGCGAGGCGCGATCTGCGCGGCGTAGGCATTGCGTTAAAACAAGCGGACGTTCAGCGTCTCTTCACGGGTGACATGAAGTTGAACCCAGCCAGTACGATCGTTCAGCGGATGCTTCAGGTATGTCGCCGCGCGTTAGAGGATCATCGGTTCGCATGAGGATGGAAATGAACGCAACCAATTCGACTGAAGCTTTCGTCGTTGACGGCGGGCTTGCGGTCGCCTTCGAACTCATCGCGGCTGGTCGGGTCGTGAAATGCACGGTTTCACGCGAATCGTTGCAACACTACTTTTGGCTTCAACCTGGTGCGGACGATGCACGCGTGCTGAAGATCTTCAATGACGGACGCCGGCGAATCGTTGCTGTCGCCGAACGCAAGGCGCGTCGACTCGCGGCCGCTTCTATCCAGCTGGAAGCGCCCGACTTTCAGCGGTAGGCGAGACGGTAACGCGCCGCAAAGCAATTCACAATGCAAACATGAAAGCTGGGAATTCGAATCCTCGCGAGGCAGCGGCGCTGGCAAGAGTGGCCGAGGCCGCCCGCGAAGTGCAAGCCGCGTCTGCTGCGATAGAGGCGCGATTCACTGCCGTAGGAGAGCGACAGGCTTCCGCGCTGGAGCTTGCACGTCTAACTGCCGCAGTCCAGGAGCTCGAAGATGCTCGGCTAGCTTTGGCGGTCGTCATCGACGACGGCAATAGGTGAGGGCGAGCGAGAGTTTCCGTTTCCTGCCAAGTCAGGTAAATGAAACGAGTGCCGTCACGGACTTAGAATGGGTTTCAACATCTCTACGTCGGATTACTCGGCCGGAGACCTTGCGTCGAGTTGATTAACAGCGAGGAGAGACGTCGGTATTTTCCATCACTGGAGGGACTTTGTGCTCGATATGAAGGGAGGACGCATCGGTACGCTCGGGTCTAACAGAGTCGTGCTTGAACAATTGAAGGAGGCCTTTCGCGCAAGGTATGGACGTCTGTGACGCCGAAGGGAAGGAAGGACCGGCAACAACTTATCGGCTCGTTTTTAATCACTGAGTCGAGGCCTGTCTCGTTCGTACCCAAGTGGAACTACAACCTGTTCTACGATGCTGCGTCGCCCGGATCTGTCCTTTATACCGATTCCGCCAGCCCTGAAAAAATCGATGAGGTGAGCGACTATTTCAATCGCCGATTCAACGCAACACGTCCCATCAACAGGTCGCGCTCGCGAGATCGACCAGATCCGGAAACTGCGCTTGCAACGCTGGGATCAACGCACGCAAACGGCGGTAACTTAGCAATCAAGTTGGCACGGTCGAGCAACCTGTCAAAGCCTTTCATCGTCCCCATCGCACGCCGTGCTTGTCAAACTCAGGCCTAGCGCACTGCGTATCCGAAGTGGACCTTCGCCCGAGGAGGTCCTCCCGTGCCAACTATAGACAAAAAAAGGCCCGCTCATGATGGCGGGCACAATCCATATCAGTTGAGACATGGAGGAGACAAACTAAGTGTAAACCCCTATTAGACACTGCGCAACCGAATTCTGCTGCTTGTAAAACACTTAGCTGGGTCACGTCTGGCTATGAGCCGTAGCGTACTCCATACGGAAAAAATGGGCGAAAGGGAGCTTGGCCGCCGGACGACTACCGTTTCAGTATCATTTGATCTATGATGATGGATCAAATGGTTTTTTGGAGATATTCTGTGATTCTCGTCTCGCCGGAAAAGATCGCCGCCGTGATGGCGCTCACCCCCGTGCCGCACTCGGTCGCGGAGCTCGACGATCGCGTTCGCGAAGGCTTGCCTAAATCTGCGCTGCGCGAAGGGGTTGAGCACGCGACGCGCAGTCCTGAAGAACGCAAGGCGTTGCTCGCGCGCATCGTGCCAGAAGCGACTTTCAAGCGTCGCCGCGAGCGGCTGAGTCCAGACGAGTCGGAGAAGACTGAGCGGCTCGCACGTATCTTTGCGACAGCCAACTACGTATGGGACGACGAAGACGACGCTCGCGCGTTTTTGAACACAATGCATCCGTTGCTCGATGGTCGCACGCCGCTCGACGTGGCGATGACGGAACTTGGCGCGCGGCGGGTCGAAGAGCTGCTTTGGAAATTGTTCTATGGGGTGCCGGCGTGAGCTCTTGCATGACAGCAGTTGAGGCGCTGGCCTGATGCAGATTTATAGAATGGCGGATAGCCGGCATCCGGTGTGGAGCGGCACCGGGGCGATGCTGGTCGGGGGCCGTTTTAATAGTCCCGGTCGTCCGGTTATTTATGGTGCACTGAGCTTTGCAGGCGCCATGCTCGAAGTGCTGGTGCACGCTCGTATTGGCAAGGTGCCGCGTCATCACGTGTGGGTGCAAGCTGAGGTTCCCAATTCCGTTGTGACCGAGCGGATTGATGTGGATGATCTGCTCAGGGCCTGGGATGGCCCGGACCCGAAGATCGCCCGAGCAGTAGGTGATCGCTGGATAGAGGAGGGCAGAACCGCGGTGTTGATTGTTCCATCAGTGGTCGCGTGCGCTGAATTCAATGCATTGGTCAATCCGGCGCATCCTGATGCGAAGCACTTGTCGATCACAGAGCCGCAACCAGTGGTATGGGATGAGCGTCTTTTTACGAAACCTCGATAACTTTCATTATTGTCGATAGGGCGTGTGATTCACCACAATTAAACGACCTTCGGATGAGCCGACGGAACCACGTGGACCGCAAGCGCCGAAACGCCGCACCCGCGAAGTCCGATCACAGCAGGTCCAGTTGCTTCGGGGGGGCGCCCGAGGTCTTCTTCGGAACTTCGGAGGTAGCTAAGGCGCGATCTCGCTCACAATCCGCATTGCAGGGGATCGGGCGACCCGTCGAAACATAAACCCAGTCCGCCGACAACACGTCGGCTGCGAATAAAACGCCAGGTGCAAATTCGATAAGTCGAGTCATGATCTTCGTTGCATGGCGGACCGTTTGCGGGTGCGCTTGAAATAGTTTGTCCGGTGTCGAAGTGGCGGCGGACGGTCGGCAGTTTCGACAATATGCAATCAAAGCCCCGGCGAAACGATCTCGATACGCATAATAAAAACGGTCCATTGCTTTGAGGCTACCTGGTGGAACAGACGAATTAGGTTAACACGGTCCATGCTCCGTATATGCCGCACGCGCGGACGACCTCGGAAATCCAACACCTTGAGCAATGTGCTGGGGCAGGTCACCTATCGGCAACGAAAGCGCAATTTCTCGATTCACGGAACGGTAACGGGAAATGCGCGTTCAGCGCAACGGGCGGAAGAACTCGCTCGTTATTTTGTCTGAGACTACCTTCAAGTGCGCCTTGAACGTGCCCCCCAATTAACCTACCGCGCAGCCTCTGCCACGAAGGCATGAAGCTGGGCAATCGGTTAGCTGGATACCGTCAAGCAGCATGTCCGGTTTACCGACAATCATCTTGGCCGGTCGGTCGGGATGATTGTCGCTGCGTCAGGAGATCATGGTTGTCGCTCCGCTCGGCTTGTCGGTGGGTAATTGACGGCGACGCTCTTTCTGTTTGTCGCTAGCGGTACGGCGCCGATAGCTTTCAACATTCAGCTCGAAGATCGTCGAGTGATGGACGAGCCGGTCAATGGCGGCCACCGTCATGCCAGGGTCGGGGAAGACGTCATTCCACCCCGAGAACGGTTGATTGGCCGTTATCAGAAGACTTTTCCGCTCATACCTCTCAGCTATCAACTCGAACAGCACGCTGGTTTCAGCCTGGTCCTTCCTCACATACGACAGATCGTCCAGGATGATCAGGTCGAACCGGTCGAGTTTGGCGAGCGCCGAAGGTAGCTGCAGACTTTGGCGTGCGACCTGGAGTTTCTGCACGATTTCGCCGGTGCGCGTGAACAGCACCCGATATCCGGCGTCGATTAGGGCGTGTCCGATGGCGCTTCCAAGGTGACTTTTGCCCCCGCCAGGCGGCCCGAACAGCAGAATCGTGGCGCCTTTCTCGAGCCACGAATCACCGGTGGCCAGCGCCATCACGTGCGCCTTCGATACCATGGGGACAACGGCAAAGTCGAAGGTGGCGAGCGTCTTGGTCGGATCCAGATGTGACTCGGTGCGATGGCGTTCGATTCTTCGATTGGCCCGCTCGGCAAGCTCATGTTCGAGTAGCGCGCCAAGCAAGCGGGACGCCTGCCAGCCCTCCTTGTCCGAGCGTTCAGCGAAGTCGGACCACAAGCGGCCGATCGTTGGCAGACGCAACTCATTGAGCATCAGTGCCATACGGCCAGCATCGTAAGCGCAGGCATTCATGCGAGCACCTCCTCATCGAGCAACGTGTCATAAAGCGCAGCGCACGGCATCTCGACCACCACCACAGGACACTCGGCCTGGCGCGGCGCGAACTCATCGAACAGCGCCTTCAGATCAGGCAGTTCACCGAGTTCAAGCAATGCATCGAGCCGCTCGGCGAGTTGCGCCTCGACGCCGTGGTTTCCGGCCAGCTCAAGCAGCCCCACCATGGTTTTGCAGGCGCTGCGCGGAGTCAGTGCCTGATCCAGTCGCTCCCAGGTCCGGCGGTAGGCTTCGCGCGGAAACAGATCATCACGGAACGCGAGGCCCCTAAAGGCCTGCGGCTTACGCTTGAGCGAGTTGATGAAGTGCCGGTAGTCGATGCCGCGGCCGCGGCGCTTGCTCGTGTGCGTGGCTCTCGCCGTGCTATGCACGAGCGCGCCGGATAGATAGCAATCGAGACGGTCGCTAAACACGCGTACCTTCAATCGATGGCCGATCAACCGTGACGGCGCGCTGTAGAGGACGCAGCGCACGCTGAACGTGCCGCAGCGGGTCACGCGCGCCTCTTCCTCATCGAAGTCAGTGGTCCGGTGCTCAGGCAGATCCAGCAGGTATTCGCGTTCGACCTGGAACGCCGCGGCGTTGCGCCGGTTCCGCCGCATCACGACGCCGCGTACGAACTCATCGTAGGCCGCCCGATCGGCGAAGTCGCGATTACCGCGCAGTTCCATGGCCTGATCGACCTGATCCTTCAGGTAGCGATGTGAGGACTCGACACTGCCGTTCTCATGACCCAGGCCCCGGTTGTTGCGCGTGCCCTCCATCCCGTAATGTTCGAGCAGCGCCGCATAGCGAGCCGTGAAGTCTTCCTCTTCCTGCAAATTCCTGAATGCCGCCGACAGACTGTCAGAGCGGTGTTCGCGCGGGCAGCCACCCGCCTGCCACAGCGCGTTCTGCAATCCTGTGGCGAGTGCCTGGAAGCTCTCACCGCCATCGACCACGCTGGCGTACTCCCAGCGCGAGAACGCCAGCACGAAGTGATAAAGCAGGTGGCTAAACGGGACGCCGCCGATCGTCACGCGCAGCTTGTCCATGTGGGTGAAGTCCGACAGGCCTCGCGCGCCGGGCAGATACGTTTGGGGAAAGAACACTTCCTTGTCAGGCCCTTCAAGCGCGCGCCACTGACTGACGTGCCGCTCGAAGGTGCGACGCATGCTGTCGGGGAAACGCTCCGGATGGTCTTCCTGCAATTTACGCAGCAAGGTGACCGCCTTCAGCTTTGGCGAACTGCGCAGCAACGGGACGATCTCAGATTCCCAGACGTCGGCAAACGGATCAGGACGGGAACGCCAATAGCGCCGCGGCTGCCGCGACGGCAAGCCGGCATCGTGTTCGACGCGTCGCGCCGTGCGCTCGCTCATGCCTGACTTGGCGGCTGCAAGCTTCTGGGGATGGTGTTTGCGATTGTTCATGTAGAGGCGGACCTGTTGGTCGGTGATGCGGGTTCCAGACATGAGCTGACCGCTTATTTAAGCTTTAGTCAGCCATCCTAGGCCTCGCCGACCCGGCGCCGCCGGCAGTTCGTCGTCTCCGGCGGCTACGCCGCCTTCGACTCCTCACTACCGGCCAAGATGAATGTCGCTACACCGGACTTAACCATTGTCGCCGCCCAGTTAGCACGCGTCGAACTGAATTGACACGTTTGCAAGCCACTCCGAGCGGGTGATCAGAGCAGCGCTCGTTTCGATGTAATGCTCAAGCTGAGTGCAAAGACGTGCAAGCGCAAACCGGTCAGGACCCAGCTCGATGTTCGCAAATCAGATGTCCAGCGCGACGGCGTAGCCAGCCCATCGGGTGTCTCGCATAAGCAATTGAGAGGGTAGTGGCTGCGCTCGCAGGCACGCTCACATGGCTGGGCTAGTGGTGCCTCAGATTCATGCCTTTCGACGCTGGATTCGGTCCCCGCGCCTCTCGCCTTGCAGCTCAGGCTGGCGATATGGATGTCGAAGCCGACACGAGCACGACTCGATACCCTACCCATCATCTTGATCTCTTTCGTCACCGTCGCTTCGAAACGCCGGTGGGCGGACGGGCATGCGGTGGAAAAACAAGATCAAAAACTGCGACATAGCAAATGCGTAACTCATTCTTGCGCGGCCATGGCGCCGCAAAGCTATACGATTTCGGCGAGCTTTAGGTTTTTACGCGATGGCATGCCATTTTCAAAGGTAATCGAACTCTACCCCGATAAACCTAGAGACAATGCTGATAGCGTTTTCGCACGGCGCGGGGGTTCGAAGCAGGTGCCGCTCGTGTGCGTAACCCACTTCGAAACGCAATGCTGGAGCGATTCGCGCCTAGGGAAATGAGTCTGGGAGTCACTCCGGGAACGGTTCACTTGATAGTCGGTGAAAATGGCGCCAGTAAGTCGACGCTGATGAAGCTGCTGGCCGCCGTTGCGCGGGCTGAGAGCGGCGAGATCGCAGTCTACGGCGAAGCGATCTCGATCGGATCGCCGAACAAGGCACGCGCGATGAGCGCCGACATAAGGCACGCGCGATGAGCGCCGACATCGTCAACCAGGAACTCAGCCTGTTTCCACAGCGATCCGTGCTTTTGCATCTATTCGCGTACTACGAACTGCCCCGCTTCGGCCTGATATTGACACGACTGATGAGGCGCGCGCAGCGAGTTGCTCGCTCAGTTGGGTCTCCAATGTCGATGTGTCGGGCCTTGGCATCGGCCTGTCCATCCGCGAGCCCGAAGTCAGCGGGGTCTGTCATACGCTGCTTGAGGAACCGCGACTTTCGTCCGGCGGAGTTGGTCGCTGCGTAGCGGGTCGGCACGAATCTTCGAGGCGCAGGGAGCGATATTGCACTCCGGGCAGTCGAGGGTGGTCCGATCCGGTAAGTGCGATTCAAGTTACCAAGAAACAAGCGATACGACTCCGACGAAGGCAGATTTGCCGAGCTTGTTATTGAGTCCATCAACCAGTTGCGCGACTGCACCAACACCCAAGGTAAGGGTATTGGCGGGCTCGCCGATATAACATTGACGCAATAGCGACATGCCAGAGGACGCGATGTGAACCGGTAGACGGCTTGAGCGCTCGAGAACTGCTTTCAATTAACTACCATGTTCGCTTGGTCGATGAAGTACAACCAAGACGACGGCATCGACGCCGACGGGCCAGTTGGCGAGCCAAGTGTCGAATGTCATCCAGACCCTCGGCGCCTGAAGCACCAATTGCCACGAAGTGGGGTGATCTTTTTTCATCCATCAGCGGTCCCGCGCCCTCAAGACGGGCCGGCCGTTTTCAAGCCGTGAAGCCGTTTTATAGTAAGTGATGGGTCGTCGACAACTTATGCAACTAACTGTCTGACCCTCTGGCATCCATTAAGTCGAACCCACTGCGGGCCGGTCACGGAGTCGACAGCCTGAAAGTGCGCCAGTTGAATCAAACATAGTCAGCCACGCAATACCCGGCGCATTGCCTTAACGGTTGGCAGATGGTTCCCTCCGTCGCCACCACTGCATCAGGTCTTTCTTACGGATGCATCCGAGTGCAACGGCGACACCAGCGCTTCTGACCTTTGAAATGGCTCTGATTTGATTGACAACTCCCTCCCTTGGGCACAAGTACCGTCCTCGAGTAGCCCGCGTGTTAGCTCTCGCAAAGAGCATCGGCTGATGTAGGGGAGAAGAAAGCGGCAGCCTCATAAAACCGAGCTCTCTCAAGCCCTTGTGATCTCGAAAATGTCCGCGTGATACACCAGCGTTGCCAACGCTACACCACCCTCGGGAAATTCCACGGCATGGTGGAAAAAGGAACTGTCCGCGCTTGACGCGGAAGATCGGCGACAAACAGTTCGTGGGTCGCGCTTAGATGTGAACCAGTCAAGACTCCGAGCAACGGATTGCCTGACCAAGCAAAGGCACTCTTTCCGCTTGGCCTTGTAGTACCAGGTAACCGCGGCATTACGGGGCAAGCACCGGGCCATCGTGCAAGCATTTCTCTAGATTGTCATGATTGATCGATGGTTCGATAGCGGGAGAAACTTACCTTTTTGCGAAATGATTCTCGTCGCTGAAAACGGTGCACCCCGCGCCGAGCGTTTTCGCCCGGTACATGGCGTGGTCCGCAGCGCGCAACAGCGCTGCAATGTCCGTGGAGGCGGATACCATGCAGGCGCCGATACTTGCAGACACCTTCACTGTTTGACCCTGTATCGATGTCATGTCGGCGAGCGCCGAATGAACAGCGTTAGCAATTGCGAGCACGGCGTTTTTGTCTTGTATATCGCGAGCGAGCACAACAAATTCATCGCCGCCCAGTCGGGCGACAGTATCGACCCTGCGCATACGTGATTTGAGTAGACCCGCGAATGTCTGAAGGAGCACGTCACCCACTGCATGACCATAGCTATCGTTGACCTCTTTAAAGCCGTCGAGGTCGATCAACATGAGCGCAGATGTCGAAGAAGTCGATGTTGCCAAGATGGCTTGTTCGAGCCTTTTGTTCAACGCGAAGCGGTTACATAGACCCGTAAGAGGATCGGTGCCGGCCTGGTGAGTGAGTTGTTCGATGACACGGCTGACGCGCTTGCCCAGCAAACCTAAGTAAAATGAAGTCACCATTACGCTGAGTGCGAGTCCTAATGCCACGGGCCAGTTCTCGATCCACCAAGGACTCAGCAGAGCCAGAACGAGTATGCCGCTGACCGCGCAGGCACAGGACAATGTCAACGTCGATTTGCCGAACCGGCATGCCGAGTCGATCAGAAACCAAAACACTGCCCCCATCATTGGAAGGGTAAGCGGTGCGGCGGCAAGTATCCCTACGACCAGTGCCTGGTCGAGGAGAGTGGTAATAGCGAGTCGAGCACGCAATGGCCGATTTACCAGGTCAACGGCGAGCCAGCTGGCCGTGGCATAGGCGACGTAGAGCAGGGCCACGAGAAATGCATCAATGGTTTGCTCCGGTCGAATCGTCCCTGCGCACATCGGCCAGATGATGAGGACCACAGTACCCAAGGTCACGCGTCGAGTGGCCTGTTCCCTCTCCAACTCGCGATACGAATAGCGGCCAAATTGAAAGGGTCCATGCACGTGCTCGTTCGTTTGATGAGCGCCGAACATCCTTGATTTTGTCTTCGAGATTCTCATAGATCCTTGCTCTTCTCTATTGCGACACCGGAACGCGCGGATGCGCAGCAGCACGGAATGCCGATGTGGCCAACCGCTACAGAGCGGGGGCGCTTGCAATTGGGCAGACAGCGGTTGATTCAATTCTGCGGTGGCAAGCGTTCGTTGCAAGTCAGCCGCGCGCTGCCGGCGCTCCGGTATCAATAAATCAACGAGTTGGAGCCTGGCGTGGCAGGTGGGAGAGGCGGCAAGACAATTCGATGCCTATTATTTGGACGGACTCTCTGTGACTCAAATGTACAGTCGCGCTCCCGTAAATCGGGTATGCGAGCATTCGGCTTCAAGAGGTGGGTTGAGAATGTGCACAAGGACTTGCGGCGCGAAGCCACAGGGCGCGACGATCGATAATTTGATGCCGGGGGCGAAATCAGCTTGGGTGTTGAAAAGCTCGAACGCCACCGATAGCGACCGCGGCCGCCCTCCGTATGTGACACAGAAGTGATCGCACCTTTGGCACCAGCGAGTGGAAATCCAACACTGGGTAAGAACGAATGGCAGAGTCGTCTGCCGGGTGCTCCCCGTCGTCTAAACTATTAGAATCGCGCTCGCATAGACTGTAAGACGAAGCAACGCACTTTCTACGATCGCGTCGCGGTATCGGCAAGCACTGAGCAGATCCCTGTAAAGTCGCTCGGGTCACTGTGCGGATTGCCGACGCCGCTGTCCCGCGCATTGACTGTCCATTCCACTACCAACCCCAGCACCAATTACCGTGATTCGAATGACTGCTCGTCCGGAAATAGCTTGTGCTCCGAATCAGGCCCGCACGAGCAAGAGAATACTCGGACATGGCTATTTATTATCGAACGTACCACGCAAAGCAGAGCGTATATCGACCATGGTGATTGTCTTGGAACCTTCACGCAAATGCCTGAGCGCCGCACTATCTATCGCACGTTGTAGCACAGAGTCTGCGTCAGCTATCGAGCGTCCCAAAAGTTCCGACACAAGGTATTCAGTTGTATGGCGTGACACCCCAAATGCGCAGCCTGCGAGCAATCGGAGTTTCGTGCGTACATACGCCGCGAGCGCCTCATCGCTTGGAACATCGAAGCGAATTTTTTGCTCGAATCTGCCGCCTCGAATCGCGGCGCTGTCGAGTGAATCCGGGTAATTCGTCGCGGCGATGTACAGCACGTCGCGCACGCGACCATCAGCGCCGTCGATGGCGGTGAGGACCTTGTTAGTCACAGCGCTCACACCTGACATCCGCCGGTCGGAAAGCACGTCATCTGCCTCGTCGATAAATGCGATAACCGGTCTGAGACTTTTTGCATCTCGAACAAGCTTGTCCCATGATGAAGGATTGGAGAGCAGTTCCGCTCCCGTTGTTTTCAGAAATGCGTAACCGCTGGCTGCCGCGAGAGACATTGCCGCTTGCGTCTTGCCTGTGCCTGGCGGCCCGTAAAAGAGCAGGCCCCTTGGCAGGTCTCCACCCAGCTTTTCGAGGTTGAAAACGTGCTGAAGTTTGAACGCAAGATCGTGCAGATCTTGACGAGATGCGTCAGGCATGATGATTTCCTCGATCGTCTTGACCTTCTCCGGCAGGTGCCCCCTCGATCCCTGGATGAGACGCATGGCCTGCATGGCAATATCGAACGAAACGACCCCACTGAAAGCGCCTGCGCGCCGCATGTCGGCAAGCTGAGGTCCAAAGGCCATCAGACGCGCCGCACTGAACCCTTCCCAGCGGGCCGCGAGACTCCTGAGCACAGGCGCGCCGAGCGTGTTGGGTCCGAGCGCCTGGAAGACGGTACGGGAAAGCAGCGCTTCACGTGCCGGCGCGTCCGGCGGAGGCACCTTGATCTTGAAGTCGAAGCGACCCTCGCGCACAGCGGCGCCGTCGAGCCAGTCGAGATCGTTGGTGGCCGCGACCAGGATAATCCGGGTGCCGCGCAGGCGGACGATCTCGGTGAGCATGGTGTTCGTCAGATCGTGATCCATATGGTGTGAGACATGCCTCGCCTTGATGAACCCATCGACCTCGTCAATCAGGAGAACGGCCTGTCCTAACTGGGTGGCCTGCGCGAAAGCCGCTTTCACGCGCTCAGGGGTTTCATTGACCCACTTCGATGCGATATCCTGGTAGGAGATCGAGAAGAAGGGGATTCGCAACTCGCCGGCGAGTGCTTCGGCAAACATCGTTTTACCATTGCCGGGTTCGCCGGAGAGCAGGATTCCGTTTCTCGCCTGCGCGGGGTTGGCAAGGATGTCGCGCGCCGCATTGAGCAGCCGCTTCTTTGTGTCAGCCATGCCCGTGATCGCGTCAAAGGCGAACCGGGCGCGCAGTACACGCTCGTCCAGGGAATACGCCCGCTGGGGCGTCGCTTGACCAGGTGCGTGCGGCGCCCCTGAGCTTGGAGCGGGCTGTTGTACGGACCGTTGGGAGGGTTGTCTGGTCTTGCCGTACCCATTTCTGGCAAGCAACGCCAGCCACAGTACGATTCCTGCGCTGAGCAGACCTGCACCCAGCACAGAATACTGACCGATCGCAAGCACCAGCATCGCAACGGTCCCGGTTATCATCAGCCGGCGGGCCGCGCGGACAAAATGGTGGAGTACGAGCGCAAGGCCGGCGCAGACTAGCATCGCTAGCAGCCAGTACCGGTCATGGAGGTGAAGAACCGACCTGATGCCGGCACCCGCGAGGGTGCCGGTCAGGATCGGAGGGAGCAGACGGGCTGTGAATACGATGACATCCTTGATGGTTGATTCTCCGTGTAGGCGAGGGGGCAATGGCAAAGGGATGGGATGCGGGCGTTGATACACGCGGCACGCCTAGCGATACCCGGGCATGATCTCGTCCTCGACCATGCGATACAGGTCGTCGCGGATGAACTGCGCGAACTGCTCGCGGTCGTAGAAAGCCACGGTGAGGAGAAGGGCCGTGAACGCAATGGCGCTGCCCTTGATCATGTCGACTATCCCGAGGGCAATCCCCTGCGCTAGCGCTGGGTAGGCCTCCTGCAGGCCAGCGAGCCCCAGCAAGATTCCAAGGCACGAAGTACAGGCCATGAAAACCGGGGCGAAGAGCGTCAGCGTGGCGACGGTGTTGCAGAACACCCTGACGGAGCGGGGAAGGCTCGCATGGTCCGGGTGGATGAAGGAAAACAGCGACGTTTGCTGTTGATCGTTATACATCCGTACTCCTTAGATAATAGATTAGATCTGTTCCCATCACGACGGCCCGTCGTGCGGGAACAGATCCAGGTTCCCATGGCCCAGTCAGAAAGCAAGTTGATACGGACTAGCGAAGCACGATAAGCGGGCGACCTCGTTTGGGCAGCCACAGACGAGGTCCGGGACGCTTGCGGCGCGTGTGTTTACGCATCGCCCGGGGCGTGCGACGCCGGTTCTGTCGCAGCATCCGTCGCGAGTGTGCGATAGGGCGCCTGAGGTCGGTGCTCAGGCGGCGGTACCAGGTTGCAATCCCCTCGAGCGGGATGCTTGCGTCGATGTAGCCAGTGACGCCTGAGTCGGTCACGACCTTGATAACTTCGCAGGCGTTGACTGCAGTAAAGCGTGTGGTTTTCATGTGGGATCTCCGTGCTCGTACTTTTAACGTCTCATTTGTGGATATGACGCCGTACCCACCGTGCGACTACGATGAGCGGTGCGCAAACATCAAGGAGGAGTAGTCGGCACTCCTCGACGAAGACATGCCAGAGGTTATTTTGGGGATTGCCCATAGGGTGTCCTTGTATAAGTTGGTTCACCGGAGTAAACAGGTTTCCGGAGCGAAAGCAGGCCGCTTACCGATGCGACATGGAGGCGACGCGCGAACCATCCGGTGTAGGGGCTAACGCTGGCGGGATGCCGCGGCGCTGTTCTTCCCGCATGGCCTGCAGATCCCGAGGCATTCGCGAAAGATCGGCACCTGCGCCGACGAACGTGTATTCACGGCGACCGGTCCTGATTCCTCTGTCTTCGCTGGGCGTGCAGTCGATGCCCGTTATCACGGCATCTGTTGTATCCGGCATGGTCAATGACGTGACCTCTGCGAGTTGGGTCGTTGCGGGTGGCCTATGTTCTGGCGTCACGATGCTCACCGGTCCAACACCGTCTTCCGTCAGATCGGAACCAGCGAAAGAATGTGAAGTTGTGTGCGCCGATACGGCGGCGGTAAAGATCGACGCTGCCGCGATCCCTGCTGTAGTGGATTGCTTAGAATCTTTGATGCACATCGAGTCACTCCATCTGCTTATGGTTGTTCATCAGCCGGACAGAACCTAGGGATGCCATCCGACAGCCTTGCCTGCGCGTGATGCTGCGCGAGGACAAATCCAGAGTCACATGGAGTTCCGAGGATGCAAGTCAGGGTGCCCGGCACCGATACGTCTCGTGAGCGCACTGCCGCTGGGGAGCGATCCACCTTCGGACCATGGGTAAGTGAGCGCAGCGGCCCGTGCGGGTCGATCAGCTAGGAGGAGGGCGGCAAGCTTCCTGCTGCATCGGGCTGTCACAGTGATGTATAGGAAGCTTGCGTGACAGAAAGCAGAGCGTCTTTGAACGCTTCTGGTGAAGCGCTGCTTCGTGGTAAATCCTAAGGCGACCCTTATTTCGATAGTGGAAAAGTCTCGCCAACCCCTCGTGAGGTGCGAGCGCCCAGGCCTCCGCCGACGGGATTCTGTGAATGCGGGAGCGACCGGCTCTCGATACTCGATAAGTGACATATCGCGCGAAGCCAGATCGGAGGCGAGACCTCGGGTGGTGAATCCGGCGTTAAGTGGTATCAGCGGTGCTTACGTTCGCCTGACGAATGCCGACATAACCTGTGTCGGGGACAGCGTTCGACCGAACGGCACTGGCGTGGTATCTCCGCGCGGCGGCTGGCGTAGCGCCAAATGCTGGGATTTCACATTGTGGAGTTGGCGAAGAGGACAAAGCGTAAGAACCCCGAGGGGTTGCGGCCTGGCCGCCAGAAGGCAGAGCGTGGCTGGGAAGCCTAGTTTGCAGCGGTTCTCAAGGAGTATGGCGTTACGTGCGCGAACGGCGCCGTTGCCTCAACCGTGACTCAGTGGCACAACGCCAAGGTGGTCTTCGGCGGCCTGCACGTCTGGCACGAGAAGCTCGCCATGCGGAATCGAGGAACCGCACAACCGTAACGACAGGCACATCCGTGCGTTGGTTCGTTACTGGTATGACCAGGGTAACAAGCCGAAGACTCTGTTCGGCGATCGTATTACGTAGCCCGGGAATCGCGACCCCGGCCAGGCCCGCGCGCACGACCTCGGTCTCGATGGTATTGAGGATCCGCGCGAGCGTCGCCGGGTCACCGGCGCCCAGGCGTGCGCGCAGTTTCCGTACCGACACGACGTGCCGGAAGCGCTCGCCGGAGGGCGGCTGGTGGTCGTTGTCCATGCCCGCTTCGGCGAGCATCGCGAGCACCGTGGTGCGGATCTGGTCGGCGGAGACGGCGGCAGGGCGGGACATCGAGGACCTCCAGCGGCGGCACGCCAGCACACCTTCGGCGAAAGCGAGGAGGGCCGGGCACAGGCGGGATTTTCCAGTCTAGAACACGCACAGGTCTAACGCCAGATAGCCGGTATTGCATCGAAAACGGAAAGCTTTTTGCGGTGATAAACCAGGGTTATCACCGCAATCACGCGGTGGCAATGCCACCGGAAACGGACTGGGGTAGGGCGTCGCCGTTCGCGTTGTTCTACGGCGGGGCCCCGCGCGACGGAAGGACTGCAGTTCGGCCATTGCCGACGTTGGGATGGGCTGGGTTTTACGTCAGCAATATGGCTTATTGCTGACGATGGCGGCATCGAGCAACCCGACAGCAGCATCCTGCATCAGTGAACTCTACTCCCGACCCTCAACGGAAGTCGCCGATGGCAAAGTGTCGCGCCGGAAAGCGGCCAGTCGCCGTTTGAGCTCAGCCAACCAAGCCACCCCAGTTGACGCGGCTCGGTTACACCGAAAGGTTATTCGAGATGCATCACGCGCGCCAGGATCAAACGAACCAACGGAGTCGGCATCATGGCACTGAAATCAGCGCTAGCCGATGCCGAAGTGAATCATCGCGTCGGTGAACAGCGGTGACGCAAACGGCCATTCTCCTTCCGGTAGGACATCCTGTCGTCCGAGGATGCGCGTCGCCTCATCACGGGTTGTCGCCGCCAGTCTGTGTCTTGAGGTAGCCAAGGCCGCCGCAATGCTCTTAGCGCTTCGCAGTTCGGTGTGGAAGTGCGCCATCTGGACCGTTGTCGCAGCATCGTGGACATGCCAACTCGCGGCAACAACATTTCTCGCACCAGCAAGCAGCAGAGCAGTCGGGACGCTTGTGAACTCGCTCGCCGCGTGGTCGCGAGGGGAACCGACCGAGCAGGCAGAGATCGTCGCAAGTTCGCAGTTCCTGGCATCCAGCCGCTCGAAGATTCCAAGGATTGTGAGGCGCCCGCAGCCGAAAGCGCCGGTCGCGATCACTTGCGGAGGCTGGTGCGACGCCTTAAGGACGAGCCCGCTCAGATAGGGATTGTCGATGTCAAATTCCCCGTGGCCCGCGAAGTGCACGCGACGTGCCGACGGCATCGCATCGACCAGCGCCCCGATGGTTGGTGCTAAGCGCAGGAAGCCCGTCAGCAACTCACATTCCCTAGCGACCATCGCGAGCGAGCCAGTCGCGTCGCCGATGGCGACTGAGGTGCCGTCGGCCGCACGCGGGCGACTTGCCAGCAAGCCTATCGATCGCAGGGACGGCACAAGCGAAAGCGACAACGCCGGCCTGCGTCTTGTCAGCGCCCATAGCGGGATGAAGGAAAGCTCCGCATGCACTGAGGCGATCAGGCGCTCGACATTTTCGCCAAGGGCATCGACCAGTGGGCGCACGAAGTCGCGATCGAGTTCGTCGTACAGAGCTTCGAGCGTGGGACTGATTCCGGCTTCGACGGGCAGTTCGTCGTCCAGTGGGAGTGTCGGCGCCCTGAGGTCGCTACGGTTCAACCCGAGGCGCTGCACTTCTGCTTTCCAAGCGACGCTCCAGCGCGCACGCCACGCCCTCCGCTGAGGCCGCTCCCACGGAATGTGTAGGACTCGCAGTGACTTGCCTTGCTCGGCAAACAGACAGACGACGCCAGACTCGATGGAGCTGAGGTCGATCGCCGCCGCATCCGCAGGTAGCTTGAGCTCACTGTCGTCCACGGGACTCGCCGCATCGGGCGGTCGCGCACCAGTGCTTTCGACGATGGCCGCAACGGACCGGGCCGCCTGATCGCGTCGCTTGAGGACGAGATTCATAGACTCGCCTTCCTGTGCCGCCCACTCGACCGCCAAGTCGGCACTGATCAGCGAACAGATGGCGTTCTCGAACTCGGGCATGCCGAGGCCGCGGCTCCAGTCGACCAACTCAAGCCAGCGGTTGAAGCTCCGCGCGCGCGTCCGGTCCGAGATTCGTCGAACCGAACCGGGGTCAATGGGCCAGGGCTCTCCCTTGTGGTTCTCCCCCTCGATACAACTGACTAACAGGGCAATCTCGGCAGCGCTTGACGTTGCCGCGACGGCGATCTGGCGCACCTCGGAGGCACCGGCCTCGTCCCACAGCCGCTGCGCATCGTCGAGTACGCGTTCGCTGCGGCGCTGGGCGTCGCCCCAGTAGCTTCCCTTGAAAAGAATCTTGGCCTCGTTCGACCGCAGCGACAGCGCCAGCCATGGGGCCTGAAGCCTGTCTGCGCTGTCGACAGCGGCTCTGACGGCCATCAGCGCGAACTCGGTATTACCCCGACGCTCGTATAGAGCCGCGAGCAGGTTCCTAGCCATCGGCTCGAGTTGCGTGCCATCGGCTTTACCTTGCTTGATGAGGGCCTTAATGGTCCGCTCGTGCTCTTCGGTCGGTGCCCCAACCTGCAACGCGTGGGCAACGGCGGCCAAGCCGTTGAAGCCGGCGAGGTCGGGAGCGCCGTTGTCGCCGATGACGGGTTGCTTGCGCCAACGCGCCGCCGACTTCATGTCGCCTAGGCGCTCAGCTTCTGTCGCCGCCCGCTCCAGGATCGCGGCACCGCGCGCCCACTCGCCGACCAGTTCCCAAGTGATTCCGACCTCGCTCAGGCAAAAAGCCGCAGCGTGCGCGTTCGAATCGCGGACCGCCTGCCGGCGCCCCTGCTGAAACGCATTGATGGCCTCGAGCGGCCGCCGGGCTTGGCGCAACGCCTCGCCGGCGATCAGATAAATCCTCGCCGTCGGCATCGGCCGAACGACGTCATCGAGCCATGTGCTGCTTCGTCGGCTGGCATCGCCGCGCTGGTGGTGCTCAATCGCAAGCAGTGCACGCTGAACGGCAGCATCTTGCAGGTTCATCATCATCGCGCATTTGGTGCCGTTCACCAAGATGTCCAGCTCGAAGGCATCGGCTTCGCGCCGCTCATCCAACTCGTAGGCTTCGAAAGTCTGGTTGCCTCGGTCGAACGCCTTCAGTTTGATGAGAAAGCGCAGACGCATGGCGGTCGCAGCCCGCCAAACAATGGCGTCACCCGAACCGCCGGCCGCGCTATCGATCTCTTGATCGATCAGGGCGACGGCACTCTCTTCGGCGTCCAGACTTTCGAGCTTGTCGGCCAGCAACAGAGCCAGCCGCATGGCAAGCGCCGCATCAACGTGCCTCTGGATGCGCACCGCCATACGCGCAATGGCCGCGACGCGCATCGCCAGCGAGTCCTTCAGCGCACGGTTGAAGATTAGTTCGTGCACGAAGGCGGTGAGAACTTCGAAGCGCGACTGGGGCGACTCGATCGCGTCCGCAGTGCGAAAGACTTCGTCGAGGCGCGACTCTTCCTCCGCTTCCGCCCTCGCTTCGAGCAGGTTGTTTCCGATTTGGCGAAGCAGCGCTATTAGCCGCTCTTCAGCAGGACTCACCTGTCCGTCCTTGCGTGCCGCAGCAGATCGATTCGGGTCGATTGTTCGAACGGTTGTACGATCGCGGCCGCGCAAGGCAGCCAGTCGACTTGGAAGGGCTCGCAGGCTTTCCGCAAGTCGCGCAGCGTCGACTTGATCACCACCAGTACGCTTGGATGAGCGCCATCGAAGATGCACTGGTCGCCAGAGATGACTTTTGTAGCGCCGGCATCGGCCAAGCAGCCGAAGTAGATCATCCACATGCCGTGCTGCGGATCGAGGTCGAGGAACAGCGGAAAGTGCGGGACGCTGGCCTGCAGCTTGTTCACGAATGCGCGGATGCGCGGGATGAGTTGCACCGGACGCGAGTCTCCGTCGGCAGGAAAGGTGACGACGCAGTTGCCGAACATCGCCTCGCGAGCATGCCGAGCGACCGTTTCGAGGCTAAGCAGCTTGACCATACGATAGGTATCGCAGGCCGCGACGTCACTCTCAGCCATTTGAAGAATGACCTTCTTTTGCTGCTTTTCTTCATTGCCCGTCCCGTGTGGGAAGCAGGCCTTGATGTTGGGCAATGGCTCGCCGGCCCGCGCGGCGGCCGCCTTGACAGCTACCATCAGACTGTCATCGTCGAACTGCTTCTCGAAGACGTAAGCGACGGTGAGCCAGAGTCCCCATCCGATCTGGGAGGCGAATCCGCCATCGATCGCCTTGCGGACACCGAAAGCAACAGCCTGCGGATCGCTGCGAACGACTTCGGTGACTTTCTCGGTGTCGATTGCCATGCCGCCCTGGGGATGGTTCTCGTACAGCGGAATCAACCGTTCCATCGCCACTTTTGCCCGTTCGCCTATCGTCATATCGCCTCCGCACATCCCCGCCAACACGGTACGCCGGAAGCCTTTCGAAGAGAAGCGGAGGCTCCTGCAGCGCGACAGGCACCACGAATCCCCATCGACTTGGCCGTATGGAACGGCGACGGGTCTGGTAGCAAGGACTTCGCGCATCGGTGCCGCGCTGCCGAAAGCGCGTACGGCGAGAGGTATTGCGATTTCACCCTCTTTCGCTGATGCGCTCGGCAGTCAGGCTTCACTCTAACAGGCTGCTGAAATACATCCCAGCTGCGTCTTTATGTGCTTAAAATGAATCTTGGTTCCCGATCCATCAACCGCTCATAGTCTATGTGCGGCACCGACACCTTCACCGAAAGCCTGTTTCCCCTGCGCAAGCTGGAGGACTTTGTCTAAGGAGTTCTTGCAGGTCTGCCAGGAGATGAACGTGACGCCGCATTTGGCACAGAACAAGTCAGGCCGGGAGTCTGCGGTGCCGGACCCCATTGCACAAAGCAAGGGGTATGCGATGTCGCAACAAGAGCGCAAGCTGATTGGGCAAGGGTTTGGCTGGGCCAAGACGGTGGGAGGGATGCGTCAGGTAATGGTGCGCGGGCTGAAGAAATTGGATCAGATGTTTGTTCTGACCATTGCAACCTGCAACCTGGTGCGCATGCGCACCCTGGGACAAATCCGTCTGCAGCGGCCCCTAAGATGTGGTGTGCACTAACCTGGGGAGACCATGACACTTGACGGCAAGACAATTGGCTTGGCGCTATCCGGCGGCGGTTTCCGGGCCACGTTCTTTGGCCTCGGGAGCCTATGGCGCTTGAACGAAGCGGGTCTGCTCGGTCGCTTGGATCGTGTTTCCAGTGTCTCGGGTGGATCGATCTTGGCCGGATTGCTCGCCCACCGATGGCGGCGACTCGAATTCGCCGACGGTAGCGCTCGAAATTTCAGGGCCGAGGTGGTGGACCCACTGCGGGCGCTGTGCGACAAGACCATCGACGTCTCGGCGGGCATCAAGGGCCTCATTAACCCGTTCAAGTCGGCTGGCGAGTACTTGGCGGATTGCTACGACAAGCACCTGTTCCATGGCGCCACCACCCGCGATATGCCAGACCCAGCACGGCCGGGCGAACCGCGGTTTGTGCTTCACGCCACCAACATGCAGACCGGACGCAACTTCCGGTTCCGGCAGGACATGCTGGCAGATTGGAAACTGGGCACGTCACCGGGTGCCAGTGTGCCGCTCGCGCAAGCGGTCGCCGCATCGAGCGCCTTCCCGCCCGTGTTCTCGCCTATCGTCGTCGAGACCGACCCATCCACCTGGGCCGAGGGCGAAGACATCCCGAACCTGGATCAGCTGCGTCGCCGGATCGTGTTGACCGACGGCGGCGTGTACGACAACATGGGACTTGAAACACTCGTTGACAAAGTCGATCTCGTGCTCGTCAGCGATGCTGGCGCGCCCTTCGAGATTGAACGCGACCCGTCGGAGACGCCACTACAGATGGGCAGAGTCCGCGACATTCTTATCGACCAGACCCGCGCGCTCCGCAAACGGTGGCTGATCGATGAGTTCACTGCCGGCCGACGCCACGGTGCTTACTGGGGCCTGGACACGCAGATAGGTGACTATTCGGATCCGCTGGCGGCGGCCCAGGACAACGGGATCACAGGCGCGCTGGCGCAGATACCCACACGGCTGGCAGGCTTCGGTCAATTGACCGAGGGACGTCTAACCAACTGGGGTTACGCGCTAACGGACGCGGCGCTCCGTCGACGCGCCGGACTGCCGATTGCAAATTCAATCGGGCTACCCGTGCCGGACGCGCCATTGAGTTGAGGACCAGCGCCCATGACCGTACTGCTCGACGATGAACAGACCGATCCAGGCACGCACGTGCTCCTGGTTGGCGTTGGCGACTATCCGTACCTGAAGGACGGTGACGACGCCAAGCCGTTCGATATGGCCATGGGCATGGGGCAGTTGTCGTCTCCCCCTCTGTCGGTCCATGCACTCGCAACTTGGTTCATGGATGCCGGCACAGGCTTCCATAACCCGGATCGGCCCTTAAGGTCGCTGCAAGTGCTCTGTTCAGCGGATGGACCGGTGCTTATCAACGGTACAGGTGGTGTGCCATATGCCGTGGATCGTGCCCGAATGCCCGTAGTCAAGGAAGCAGTGATCGACTGGATGGCACGCGCCGGCCGTAACCCGGAAAACTTGGCGGTCTTCTTCTTCTGCGGACACGGACTGGCGTTCGGCGAAGCCGAGAACGCTCTGCTTTTGGAAGACTTCGGCGGCAATCCTGTGAACCCCATGGCCGATGCCATTGCGTTCGACAGCATGCGCCTGGGCGTCTTGCGCCATTGCGCTGCAAAGCTCCAGATCCATCTGGTCGACGCCTGTCGTACACCGCCGACGAAGGAATTCCTGGAGATCTACGGCAACGGCGCGACGGGTGACCCCATTGCAGCCGCCGGACTCAGCCGAAAACTGCGCGACAAGATTGCACCGGTGTACTTCGCCACCGGATTGGCATCAGCCGCCTACGGCCTGAACGGGCAACCCAGCTTGTTCACCCAGGGGCTGCTCCAGTCCATGCGCGGACCAGCAAGCCGCGACAAGGACGACCACTGGGAGGTTCAGGTCCCTGCTCTCGCGGAGGGCATCAACAAATGCGTGGCCAGCATGTCGTTCCAGGTCCAGCCGCAGTACTGCCAGCCCCACGAAACCGGCCCAGAGTTGATGATTCACCGGTTGCGCGCCGACCCCGAAGTCATCGTCAAGGTCTTCACCCGCGATCCGAACCTGCTGCCGCAAACAATCCTCGCACTCGTCGATGAGGACACTCAGGCGCGTGAAGAACGTCCACCCGATCCAGCGCCCTGGTGGGTCGCGCTCTCGACGGGTTCTTATCGATTCGAAGCGCTCGCCGCTGGCGACAAGACCCAGGTGCTAGCTCAGAGGAGCAAGTACGTGATGCCACCCTGCGTGGAGGTCGGATTATGAGCACCGGTCAGTTGGCGATCCGGCTGTCATCGCCGAGTTGGGGGACCGGGTCTGAGACCCTGGCAATGGCCGAGGTGACCGCAGCACCTCGCAGCGGGACGCGAGCACCAAGTCTCAAGATCCTACTCGGTGTCAACGATGCGCCGAAGAACCTTTCACTCGACGCTGGCCAGTACTTCGTGCGCCTATTTCTTCCGAGTGGTGACGGCCAGGCGGAGCGCGTTGAGGTTCGGGACGGCCGCCTGACGGAGCTGAATTTCGACATCGGCAAGTCCCCGCACGAGTGGCTCGGATCGGCAGCGAGCTTGGGCATCGTGCAGACGCTGCCGCGCGGGAACGAAGCGAGGTCACTCGAGGCCGCGCTCAGTCGCCCCGCACCGGCCATCTTTCGAAGCGGCCCAAAAACTGCGCGCGCGGAAACGCCCGATCTGTTCAATCGCAGTTCAACGCAGTTCCGAGAACTGGCCGCAAGAGCCGTGCTGTCCTTGGACCGCAGTACGAGTGAACTGGATCGCATCAGTGGCTACCATCGTGTGGCCCAGTCTGCGGGCTGGCGGTGGATTAACCGCGTGAACCCAACGCGCTCATTTCCGAAGAACCGCCTGTCGCCGGTGGACTTGACGCACTGGTGGACGGGCGATCCAGTTTCAGATCCGGTGCTCATGAATCTTGTGGAATCGGACGAGCGCAATGCGCGAATGATGCTGCCGGTGCCCGCATCTGGCGCACTGATGAATGGCGATGGAGCACGCGCCTTTGCAGCGGTACGCGACCCGGTCGGCGGCACTTACTACGCCGTTTTCCCGGAAGGTTGGGCGAGCACGTCGGAGAACCGCCTCGGCCAACTCGTCGCCCCGTCGGTGCTGCTAACGGTGGTCATCGATACCGCGATGACTTCTGCAGACTCACGCTCAACCTCGGCACGTTGGCGATGCGCGCCAGAGATCGACGATGTGGAGTCCATGAGCCTGCTCGGCTTCTTGCACACCGGTCAGACCGAGGCAGGTCAGATGATGCTCGAACGCGCGCATGCCTGGCTCTTCGAGAAGACCGTGAACCCGGTCGCTGCAGCAGCAGGGGCCTACATGCTGCTCTCGCACAGGGAGGAAGCGAACGTGCGGCTCGAACGCGACTGGCGCCGCTGGGTCGGGAACCTCTACCGTTGGTTCCCAACGATCCCCGACGGCGCGATTGCGATGGCCCAGATGGCGTTGACGTATGGTGAAACCGGACGCGGCGACGAAATCGACGTGGAAAAGCTCCGGGGGTATGCGCTTGAGGCGGTTCGGCGCGGACTGCCCTATCTTGGCACGGGCGTTCGCCGTCTGACCGACGTGCTGGTCGCAATCGACGGGGATGACCGAGCCGAAGGGCGCTCGGGACCGCAGGTTGAGGGCACGCGCATGGCCTTGGCCCTGGTGCGCGAACTGGGACGCGTCACTGTCCCCGGCGAATTCTTTACCGTCCTGCGACTGGACGAGGAGCGCGCATGAGCAACGTATACCGCATCCATGTGCTCCCAGCCCAGCGGGGAGATGCACTGTGGATTGAGTACGGAACCGAAGATGCGCCGAACCACATCTTGATCGATGGCGGCATCACAGCGACAGGTCGGGATCACCTTCGCAAGCGAGTGGAGGAAGTCGGCACCCCGCTGCATTTCGCACTGCTGGTCGTGACCCACATCGACCTGGACCACATCCAAGGCATCCTCCAGTTCCTGGAAGACCTGCCCGACGGCATCACCTTCGGCGACATCTGGTTCAACGGCTGGGACCAGATGAAGGCAATCGGCCTCGAACCGATGGGGGTCAAGGAAGGCATCCGCCTATCGGAGATCCTGAAGAAGAATCACAAGGCGACTTGGAATAAGGCGGCCGACGGCAAGGCCATTGCGCTCGAGGCGGACGGCAGCGTCGTCACGTACTCGATCGACGGAGGCATGAAGTTGACCGTACTCGGCCCCGCCCACGAGCAACTCGTCAAATTGCGCGAGCGCTGGGACGACGTCATCGAGGAGTTTGGCGCTGCAGAAGAGGCCGAAGACAGCGGCGAAGTGCCGTCAGGCCTCGACTTGGGAACACCAGGCTTGGAACCGATGGGGCCAATGGACATCCCCGAGCTAGCCAAAAGTAAGTTCAAGGAAGATGAAACCATCCCAAATGGCTCGAGCATTGCGCTCGTGCTCGAGTACGAAGGAAGAATTGCTCTCATGCTAGGGGACGCTTACCCTTCGGTAATCGCGAACAGCCTGCGCACCCTCTCTCTCAACGAGCGCGTCAAGGTTGACGTGGTCAAGCTGGCCCACCATGGCAGCCGCAACAACACGGATCGCGCCATGGCATCACTGCTCTCCGCGCCCACCTGGATCTTCAGTTCGAACGGTGCCGGCAACACCAAGCACCCGCACAAGGAGTCGGTGGCCCGCGTGCTCCACGACAGCAAGGACGTTAAGACACTCATCTTCAACTACCGCACAAGCTTCAATGATGTCTGGGACGACGAAGACCTCATAGAGGAGTTTGGGTACGAGGTCGTCTACGGCGACGGTCACTCGCCTGTCGTCGTAGTGCTGAAGTAGGTACGACCAACTTTGTTGCTCAGTGCGGTCAAGTTCAAAGACACGTTAGGCAGTCTGAATCGTCTCGGTTGGTGTGGTAGCTAACGCTAGCGAGACAAGCGTTAGCTACCACACCACATCGTCAAAGGCTGAATCGATTTGGAACCAGTAGACAGCCTGAGCCTCAATTCGACGCGCCATAGCTGCCACTAAGCAGCGCCCGCTCCTGGCCGAAAGCACCAGCTCGATGAGCGTGCCGCCGTGAGGATGTTGGAATTCTCAATGGCAGCTTTCCGGATCTTTGAGCGAACGCGTACTGCGGCCGACCACTTGTCCTTCATGTTGCATCGGTAACCGGCAGGTCCTCGGCCAGAACAGCCGTTGGGACGGACGGAGCCTACGCCCGCAATGGGGAGGACTGTTGACGGAGACAGATTTAGGCAGACGGGCGGCATCTTCCCGCATCGGTGAACTCACACTCCCCACCCGACGCGGTCATACGAACTTTTAGTGAACCAGAGACCGCTCCCGGGGGTACAACGGCCATTGCTCCTGTCATCCGGGGCTGCCCACGGTACTTCAGGCGAATACTTTGGCGCGATGGTCAAGGCACTATTAGGGAGTGTCGGCGTTACTTCGTTCTCCGACGTATGGTCATCGTGGAAGGTTATGGGGGCAGCATTTATCGACGGGCACGCTCACAGCCGAAGAACAAATTGCCATCTCAACATACTATTCGCGACGCAGTCGCTTACGTAGCACTTTCACCGCAATCGCCCGGTTGTCCTGCATCGCGGCCCAGTTAGCCGGCATCGCTTCGCGCGTATGGATTTCGAGCGCGGCATCGTAGCCGGCGATCGCATCGTGCAGCGCCTGCAACCCATCCGAGCCGCCCATGCGCTCACCAAGCGCTCGCAGTGCATTTGCCCTGTTGTACTGCGTCGTGGCCCAGCCACCGGGCATCGCTTCGCGAGTACGGACTTCGAGCACGGCATCGTAGCTGGCGATCGCCTCGCGCATCGCCTGCAACCCGTCGTTACCGCCCACGCGCTCACCGACCGCCCGTATTGAACTTGCCCGGTTGTCCTGCGTCGCGGCCCAGCTAACCGGCATCGCTGCGCGGGTATGGATCTCGAGCGCAGCATCGTAGCCGGCGATCGCGTCGCGCAGCGCCTGCAACCCGTCGCAGCCGCTCACACGCTCACCAAGCACATGCAGCGAATTCGCCCGGTTGTTCTGCGTCCCGGCCCAGCTCGCGGGCATCGCTTCGCGGGTATGGACCTCAAGCGCGGCATCATAGGCGCAGATCGCGTCGCGCAGCGCCTGTGACCCTTCTTCGCCGCCCACGCGCTCACCGAGCACATGAAGTGCACTCGCCCGGTTGCTCTGCGTCGCCGCCCAGCTCGCGGACATCGCTTCGCGGGTATGGATCTCAAGCGCGGCATCGTAGCCAGCGATCGCCTCACGTAGCGCCTGCAACCCATCGTCGCCGCCTACGCGCTCACCGAGGGCTCGCAGCGCAATCGCCCGGTTGTTCTGCGTCGTTGCCCAGCTTGCTGGCATCGCTTTGCGGGTATGGATCTCAAGCGCGGCATCGTAGCCGGCGATCGCGTCGCGCAGGGCTTGCAACCCGTCGCAACCGCCCATGCGCTCACCGAGCGCTCGCAGTGCATTCGCCCTGTTGTTCTGTGTCGCAGCCCAGACGGCGGGCATCGCCTCGCGGGTCCGGACGTCGAGTGCGACATTGTAGCCAGCGATCGCGTCGCGCAGGGCCTGCATTCCTTCGTCGCCGCCCACGCGCTCGCCGAGTATTCGAAGTGCACTCGCCCGATTGTCCTGCGTCATGGCCCAGTCAACGGGCATCGCTTCGCGGGTCCGGATCTCAAGCGCGGCATCGTAGCCGGCGATCGCGTCACGCAGCGCCTGCAGCCCCTCATCGCCACCCACGCGCTTTCCGAGCACTCGCAGTGCGCTCGCTCGGTTGTTTTGCGTCGCCGCCCAGCCAGCGGGCATCGCTTCGCGGGTACGGATCTCGAGCGCGCCAGCGTAGCCAGCGATCGCGTCGCGCAGGGCCTGCAATCCGTCACGGCCACCTACGCGTTCACCGAGCACTCGCAGCGCACTTGCCCGGTTGTCCTGCGTCATGGCCCAGTCGGCAGGCATCGCTTCTCGGGTCCGGATCTCAAGCGCGGCATCGTAGCCGGCGATCGCGTCGCACAGCACTTGTAACCCATCGTTGCCGCCTAAGCGCTCACCGAGCACTCGCCGTGCACTTGCCCGGCTGTCCTGCGTCGCCGCCCAGCTAGTAGACATTGTTGATGAGTTGAGCAAAGTCAACGCGTTATCGAAACACTGAACTGCATTGCAAAGTTCCTGCGTCCCCCCGAACAATAAACAGTGATCGTAACGCTGCAGTCCTTCGTTTCGCATTGCCGTGCCTCGAAGAATCCCCATCTCAGGTATGAGACAGTTTGCAGCTTCTTTCCAGAGTACCGCGGACTCCAAGAACCGCAATCGTGCTGACGCAAGGAGCGCCTGCTGCGCGAGAAGCTGATATTCAACTTCCGCCTCTTGGTACCGCCTCACTTTCACAGCCGCGCGAAATCGACCCCTTGCCGCTTCGAGTGCTTTCTCGGCCTGGACAAGGTCAACAGGCGAGCCGGTATCGAGCGCAGCGATCGACAGGTCCAACTCTTCCTGAACGTCCGGCTGATCCTTCAACCGTGCCCGCAGAACGTCGAGTTCAGCGCGGAGTTCGCGGTGAGCGCCGAGAGACTTTTCCAAAGCTGGGCGGACCTGGTCGACTGGCAAGTCAGGTTGCGCGAGAATGACGCGCACTAGCGCCGATACCTCTTCCAACGTTGCCGCATGCACCGAGCGGAGCGCCTCGAATTCCTCGACGGCAGACGCACCATACCGAGCCAACAACTTCTCCATGGCTCGTTGAAGCGTGTCCACACCGTGCTGAAGCCCCTCGATGCCCGAGTCGACCTTGGACTCGATACGGCCGACGCCGAGTTGTATGTCATTCACACGACCGATGAGGTCTGCGAGATCTTCGGCGACGCTGTCGAATGTCAGACGAAACTCCATCCAAGCTTGCCAGCGTTGCTGTTCGTCTGTATCAAGCGAATCGAGGCGGGCTGAGAGGTCGGCATAGGACGAGCCCAGTTGGGCCGACAAATGGCACTGAACGTCAAGTTCCCAAGCAACGCGGGCAGACTCATTGGCCGGATTTTTCAGTTCTTCGCGGAATGCCAGCCTCAGTGCATCCCACCATCCCCCCGGGTGCATTTCGAGTTGCCTGCGCAAAACGTCGGGCAGGCCCGCAGGAGCGAGCGGTGCAAGGTCCGACTTGGAAAGCGCACCGAAACGCGCTGGACGGGCGAGAGCCCTCTCGAGTGCCTGAATATATTCAGCGGTCACGCGCTGGCGCATTCCCGTAATGCTTGACGCGGAGAGGCACTCGGAACCCGCACGGATCAGGCCCGGCAAGTCTGAAAGCGCCGCGCCGTTCAGACGGACCAACTCGGCGACGGGCATGTTTTTCAGCGCCTTTCCGGCACGCTGAAATGCTCGACGAACCCTCAATAGAGTTCCAATGTTCTCGTCGTGGCGCGCCATCACCCAAACCCGCAATGTCTCAGCAATCCGGCCGGGTCCCAACCGCAGACCAGCGCTACCCAGCATTGCGCAGTCAATCATTTCGACCAGAGTTTCGCATTCCGCGTGGCGCAGGGCACGTAGTAGGTGATGATTGCCGTCTTGCCCACCACGACTGAGCAGTTCCGCCAATTCAGGTACCCGATTGATCACCGGTCGCGCACCCCACTTGCCCGCCTCCCACAATAAGTTCGCGGCAAGATTACCGACCACGCCACCGAAGAATGGACTTCCGAGGCACCTGCTGTCGCGCCAAAGCGCGGCAATCGGGCCTTGTGATGCGTCAGTTGGCATGAGCACTCCAGTTCTGTTGCACCGATGGCTGGACGCGTGGCAGGACTTCCGCCGGCGCGTGAGCAACCGAACGCTTGAAATGAGACCGAGCAGCATTCTGCGTAGGTATCTTTCGCGATAGTCCGCCCGTATGTTCAAGGCATATCAAGAGAGGATACCGTGCGCGCCGAACGTGTGCTGCAGGCATATGACATCCGGACGCGCTGCGTAGTGATGCAGCGCCGCCCCGTATGTCGGCCAATCCGATAAAATCTGCAGACGAATACGCAAGAAGTACGCATCGCCGGGGGTAGTTTCCAGGCGATTCTGTAGAGTGATCCGAGGACGACGCGAAATGGACAAGGAACCGTTAGATAAAGCGAAGGCACCGGGTGCCGACCAGAAGATGATGAAGCCGATGACGGAGATGGAGCGGCTCGGACTGGATCCTTTGCTAACGCAGTCCGTCAAAAAAATTGAAGCAATGGAGGCCGCGAGCTGGGCCCACCAACTCAAAGCGATCGACGCCCTTAAGCTCGACCCCACGATGACATCTTCCTTCAAGGCAATCGAGGCGCTGAAAGCCGACACCGGCTTGCTACAGCAGATCAAGTCGCTGCAGGCTTCCTTCGACAATGGGATTGGACAGCAAATCAAGTCGTTCCAGGCTTCCTTCGATACTGGGATTGGACAGCAGATCAAAGCACTCCAAGCTTCCTTTGATAACGGGTTGGGACAACAGATCAGAGCGATCCAGGACACTTTGGACACTGGATGGGCCAAGCACCATAAGGCGATTGAGGCTGCTCTCAATCCTAACTGGGCGCGGCAGCTAAGAGCAATCGACGCGTTCAGATTGGAACCTTCGTTCTTGGCTTCGGCGAAGGCGTTCGAATCGGCTTATGCCGATCTGCACGCGAACAAGTGGTTGCAAGATTTGCAGACTGACAAGTTCACCGATTTACTGAGGACATGGAAGGCCGCTAATCCCATCACGGAACTCGGTGAAGTGGTCGAGGCGATGAGGTCGAATGGACTTGTCGAATCGGCGACCCGTCTGATTGGGACAAATCCGCCAGCACCCGTATCGATGACAGTTGGGGACATCGCTGACGTGCAAGCAGTTGTTGACAGGGCCATCGATCGCGCCGCACAGCAAGCAGAAGCGAGGATGGCGCCGTTCGTGCAGACGATTGTTGATGAAATCCTGTCGATGAAGGACTCGCGCCTTAAGGCCTTTGTGGTGCTCTTTATCGTCCCGGTTCTGATCAGCGCAATCTACATGATCCTGAATCCGGTCGCCGATTTCTATGTAAAGAGGGCGCTCGAGGAACACTCCCGCACCGCCTCGCCGCGCGAGGTCAAACAGAACATCCGCAAGAAAGCCGTCATCTATGCAGCAGATCGGGAACAACTTCATTCGTTCCGGTTCGTTTTGAAAGAGAAACTGGAAGTACACGCCCATCCGTCGAGCAAGTCTCTGGCTGTCGGGAATCTCTCGCTCGGGCAGGTGGTTATGCTGCTCGAGAGGCAGAGAGCGTGGTCTTCCGTCGCGTGGATCGCCGACGACGAGTCACCCGCAGTCCACGGGTGGGTGTACTCGCGCTATGTAAGCAAGATCGTCTAGAGTTATATGCCAGTCGCGTCGCTGATAGCAGCAACCACTGCGTCGCTCTCGCACAGGCTATGCCTTTTGAGCGCATTCAACCCGGCTCGGAGCACGACGGTCGGGAAACCATGCTGAGTAGAGTTCGAAGTTCCCTAAGAGGCAGTTCATGCGCCGCGACAACTTGGGGAGCTGCGGTGGGCAGTTGTATCCCCAGAAACAGCCATTGGTGTTGCGCCGGTCTGAAAGGCAGCTCAGGGTCGGAAGTGTGAGTTCGCTGATGCAGGAAGCTGCCGTCCGACTGCTCGATGCCGCCACTGTCAGCAAGCCGCCACATTACTGACGTAGAACCCGACCCGCCCCAATGTCGGCAAAGGCCGAGAACCTGCCGCCCGCTTCGGACTTACGGAGGACCGTTGGACCCCGGTAACGCCTACGACGCGGGGCGACCCGGCCAGCCATCCTGGACCGGACGGGACTTGCCAGCCCGTGGCCGCGTGTGACCGCCGGGGGCGCACAGCCAGTGTGGCGGTGATAACTGGACTTATCACGGCATGCCGCCCCCGGGGGGGCGAGACGGGGTGGGTTGCGCCCGGGCCACCCGTGCTCACGCACACACGGTAAGAAAGAGGGGGCAGGGAATGCAGGCGAACCGGTCGTTATCACGGCTAGCGGCACTAATCGAGCTTCAAGAGTGACTTCTGTGAGCTATTTGTTGCTCTCCCAAATGCTGAAAGTGTTGTGCTTATTTAGAGTGTCACACGCCCTGGCACTCAAGAATCGAAAACGGTCAATTTCAAACCGGCATTCGGAATCCGCGGCTTGCGCGAGTGAAGAAGCGGTCCGAATCCTTGCTCTTTCGTAAGCGCCCGGCAAAGTCAGGGGTGAGCTCAATCAGGGTACAGATGGTACCCAGTTATGGGGAAGCAATTCGGCGATCTTATCGGCCCGCTGTGTCGGCAACCGCGTGAGGACGTCTTTTAAGTATGCGTACGGGTCGTGCCCGTTGAGCTGTGCGGAACGCACCAGACTCATGATGGCAGCGGCTCGTTGACCAGCGCGTAGAGAACCTGCAAATAACCAGTTCGCCCGTCCGATTGCCCAAGGTCTAATCAGATTCTCGATTCGATTGTTATCGATGGGCACGTGAGGATCGTCGAGATAGCGCGTGAGCGCCTGCCAACGCTTGAGGTTGTAGTCCAGTGCTTTGGCGATCGGCGAGCCCTCGGAGACAAGTTTGCGCTGTGCGAGCATCCAGACGTGCAACGCCTGTGCAATTGGCCGGCCTCGCTCCTCACGAATCGCTCGTCGTTGCTCAGGGTCTAACTCGGCAGCGTCGCGCTCCACGTCGTAAAGCGCCACGAAGAATTTCAATGCCTGCTCGGCGATCTGGCTCTTCTTGCTCGCATGCAGATCGAAGAATTTTCTCCGCGCGTGCGCCATGCAGCCAATTTCCGTGATGCCCAGTTTGAATCCTGCTTTATAGCCGCTGTAATCGTCGACGACCAGCTTGCCACGCCAGTTGCCCAAGAAGGCGCGGGCATGTTCGCCAGATCTGCCGTCGGCGAACTCGTACACGACAGCGCGCACCTCTGCAAACTGAGTCGACGTGTAGGCCCATAAATAGGCGCTATGCGTCTTCCCTTTGCCGGGGCTCAACATCCGCACCGGTGTTTCGTCTGCATGTAAGACGCTGTGGCGCAGCAGTTCCTCGCGAAGTGCGTCGACCAAGGGCTGCAAACGTACACCGCATACGCCCACCCAGCCGCCGAGCGTCGATTGTGGAATTGCTAGGCCAGCCCGGGCGAAGATGCGTTCCTGCCGGTACAGAGGAAGGTGGTCGCCGTATTTGGCAACCAACACCTGCGCGAGCAAGCCATTCGTCGGAATCCCTTTGTCGATCACATGCGGTGGCACCGGCGCCTGGATCAACGTCTCGCACGCTTTACATGCCCACTTCCCACGGATGTGGCGCTCAACAGTGAACACGCCCGGAGTGTAGTCGAGCTTCTCACTGATATCCTCGCCGATGCGCACGCGTTGGCAGCCACAGGGGCAGCTCAACTCCGTCGGCTCGTGATGGATGTCAGTGCGCGGCAACTGGGGCGGCAACGGCAAGCGTTTGGCCTGCTTGCGGGGCTTCTCCTGCGGGGCGTCCGAACGAAGTTCATTCAACTCGGCCTCAAGCGCTGCCAAATCCTCGTCAATCGCTTCGTCGAGCAGGCTCAACTGCTCGGCAGTGAACTGTTCGCTACGTCTGCCGAATTGCAGGCGTTTGATGACCGAGAGCTCATGGGTGAGCTGGTCAATGCGCGTTTGGCGGTAGTGCGATTCACGCGTCTTCTCGTCGACCTGGGTCATCAACTGCCGCGCAAGTGCGCGCAGTTGATCGGGGTTCAGGGCATCGAGATCAGTGGGTGAATTCATGCCCCCAAGTTTGCCAGCACCTGCACGCCGGGGGAATCGAAACTGTTTACGTCATTTGCTATACCACCGCGATTACGTGGTCGTGCGCCAACGTCTGCCAGGGCAGCCCGATCACGAGTGCGCGCAGTTGCTCGAGATTTAACGTCTCAGCAATATCACTATGACCATTGGCCCAAACGAAATGACCTTTGTTCAAGCGTCGTGCGGCAAGCCAGACGCCAAAACCGTCGTACACCAGGACCTTCATGCGCGTCGAGCGCTGATTGGCAAACAGATATGCATGATGTGGCCGTGCGGACCCAAATACCTTCACCACGCGAGCAAGGATGGTATCAGCGCCGGCACGCATATCGAGGGGCTCGGTCGCAAGCCAAATGGCGTCGATGCGGATCATCGCAGCACCTCCCGAACCCAAGCTGCGCTGTCACCCAAGCAAAGCTGCGGCCACAGCACTGACACGGTTGTGCCATTGCGCTGAATGTCGATACGCACGTTCGCTTGCGCCGCGTCGGGCGCTTGAGCTATCGGCGCGGTCATTGGCAACGCGACGAAGGCAGGCTTTACGTCGACAACAACCGATTTGGGTGCGGGCGGCGCAGCGTCACTGGAATCGGCGGCATCTTTAATCCAACGCCGCAGCACATTGGGGTTCAGACCATGCGAAATCGCCACGGCTGAACATGAGACGCCAACCTGGCGACATTGTTCGATAAGCTCTGACTTAAACGAGGTGCTGTAGGTGCGCCGCGTGCGCCCGGTCGGAATGTCTTGGGAAATAGTGTGCACGTGTCCGCTTCCTGATCGTGGAAACGTATGCTCTTACGCCAAAGAATAGAAAACCAGATGAGATTGCCGGGTGCTTACGCTCTTTCACCTATCGGACAAATGCGACGGGAATTTAGGTTTTTAGTGCTGGATTTGGGGCGTTCGGGCTGATTCAGAGAGCAGTCGAGCAAACGGTCTGCCCTGCAGGTCGCGGCAGAAATGGAGTAGCAGGGGGGTTGTCGGGGATAACAAAATCAATGAGTTAGCGAAGTGCTTTGTCGCACTGTGCGACAAAGCGGCGCTAACGATTGGATGCTAGGTCCGCGTGCGAGGCCGCTAGAGGGGATTCGCGATTTGCCGCGAGCGGATATGCGGTGGATGGTGCGAGGGTTCCGTTAACGGAACCCAGGCTTGGGACTACCAGAGTTTGAGGGAGTGTGCTGCGTCATACAGCACGACGCAGCAGGTTAACCATACGAGAGGGTGCGTCGCGGAGACCATAAACCGTTTCGCTTTAGCCAGACATCTGATCGCGTGCCCGTGTGCCTTTTCCATGAACCGAGCGTCTTCAGGTGGCACTGGTGGCAGAGGCGGCTTGCCAGCGACCGCATCGGCGATCACCTCCGCATTGTCCCTGATGATGCCGGTGGCAGCGGACATCATCTCTTTTGCTAGCGCAGATGACGCAGCAGAGTTTCTCTCCTTCTCTTCCTTGAGATCTTCCATGATCAGGGGCGTCAGCTCGGCGTATATATTGAGGATCACCGCCTTTGAAATGAAGGCGGCCAAAGCCTTCTCCGCGATCGAGTGGCTGCGCCGCGCTGCAAGGGTGCACGAACAGAAGGAGCCGTACCGCGGCGCGGCGACGACGTGACCACAGTTGGCGGTTCTAACTGCGACGCAGAATGATTTCTGTCCCCCTTTGTGAGACGGGTTTCCTTCGAAAAGTGTCGCGTGCAGAATTCCCAGATTGCCTGTCGCGAAACAATAAGACCGTGGCTGTCGCAATGGAATGTCCGGATCGCGGCGGCCGAGGCATTGCCGAGATAGAGGATGCAGAGTTCCTCCTTGTACGGAGCCAACTTGCTATCGCGTCGTGGCGGCAATTGATCCAGATACTCGTTGACGTTCATAACGGACCTGCGGGCTAGGTTAGCAATGCTAATGGAGTCCTACTTTTTACAACTGCAAGTACCACGACTAGCGCCAAGGCTGCCAAGGGTAATGCCAGGGATATGCAAAGGCTGCAAAGGGTAATGTCAGGGACTTGCAAAGGCCGCAAAAGCTCCGCTATCTTCGCTGTTGCGCGGGGTCGAGTTCGCGCGAAAGTAATGCCGCAGGGTGCCTCTTTTCGGGGCTTGCATACGGAGGAGACCTGTGATTTACTCCAGCCATTCGCAAGTGTGAGCCATAGCGCGCCTTGTCCGAACCAGTCGCTTCGAACGCCACTTATGTGGCATGACGGACCTAACCTCGCGTAGGTTCCCCCGAATTGTTGAGCCAAGCCATTGGTCTCTACAGTGAACTGAAGTGCCAAAAACGCCGCCCGGCGTTTTTTTTGAAGCTGTTTCAATTAAAGGACAAATCAAGACAGAGGTGAGGCAGAACCCTTACCGGTAGCGGATGAGAGTGCGAAATTCCCAACAGAATCGCGCCTTACCTGCTTGCCAGAGTCGAGATTTCGTCGAGTCAACTGAGGCCTAAAGCGTCACCGACGCAGCGACCACCAGCTATGGTGATCGCACGGCTTCGACCCTGCTGCGGCAGGACAATCAACCGGGTGTAGCGCCACCCAACTGAACTTCAGCCATCAGTGCTGAGGGCGCGTCTCGGCTTGGCTCCCCGTTAAAGGGCCTGCGCCTGCTCAAGTGGCAGGTAACCCCACAACCGTAAGGCTGGGGCGATGTGTGGTCGGACAGGGACTGGGATCGCACGCTGAATCGTCCGTTTTGACGACACTCCAGCCCGTTGCACGATGTGAAATGCGGGAGCGACCGGCTCTCCATGCTTTACAAGCTGCTTGTAGAGCGAAGCCAGTCCAGAGGCGAGACCTGGAGTGGTGAATAACGGCTTTAGGCGGTGCCCGCGTTGCTTAGGTTTGTCTGACGATCACCGACTTAACCCGTGTCGGGGACGACGCTCGAACGATTGGCAATGGCGGTTGCCTTCGCGCGGCGGCTTGCGTAGTGCCAAGCGCCGAGATTTCACAATATGGAGTGGTGGTGAGGATCAAACGTAAGAATCCTGATGGTTTGCGGCCCGACGGCCAGACGGCAGAGCGTGGCTGGAAGGCAAAGTTTGAAGCTATTCTGGCCGAACACGGTGGAACGCGCGTAAACGGTGCGACGGCATCAGAACGGACCAAAGAGCACAACGCGGCCGTCGTGTTTGGCAGCCTGCACGTCTGGCACGAAGATCTCACGCCACCGATGCGCATCGAGGCGCCTCAAAACCTCAGCGACAAGCACATAAGGGCACTGGTTCGCTACTGGTATCAGCAGGGTAAGAAGCCGAAGACGATGATCGGTGACCTGTCGGTGTGGCGCAAGTTTGCGGGGTGGATTGGCAAGCCCAATCTGGTGCTCAAGTTGCAGGATTACCTGCCCGAAGTCCCGGCAGCAGAACTCGTTGTGAACGCAGCGGCCAGCAAATCGAAATCGTGGAGCCAATCTGGGATCGACACCGAGGCGAAGATCAACGAAGCGTTCCTCATGGACCGCCGGTTTGGCTTGATGCTCATGGTGCAGCTCGTGTTCGGCTTGCGGATGAAGGAGGCTCTCTGCCTGAAACCTCACAAGGCGGACCACGGCAACGGTTTGAAGGTCTACGGCAGTGATGGCCCGAAGGGAAGTCGTGAGCGCTTGATCGAAATCGAACACGAAGAGCAACGGATCATGCTTGATGCGTTAAAGGGATTCACCACTGTGAGGGGGCGCCTCGGCTGGGATAAAACCGGTCATGGCAAGCCAGCGACGCTCAAAAGTAACATCCAGCACTACTACTACTGCTTGCGCAAGATCGGCATTACGAAGAAGAACGCAGATGTCTGCGGCCACGGGTTGCGGGCGGAATACGCTGAAAATTGCGCGATCGCCAAGGGCCTGCTGCCGGCGACGCTCGGGGGCACCGCTGACCAGATGCCCAAGGAAGAGGTGGAGCATATCCTCATGCAGGTGAGCGAAAACCTCGGGCACAGCCGGACGCAGATCACGGCCAGCTACTTCGGCAAGTTCGACAAGCTAAGAGCTGACAAGATCGCCGAGGGCACCGCGAAGAAGCGGGGAACCCAACACGCTATGCCGGCGGCGGACGATTCGGACGTGGCCGTGATCGAGGACCCGTATTGATCAAATCGTTCGGGGTGCTGGGTAGTTCAGGGGTGGACGTAGACGTTCCTCACGCTCAGGCGGCCGTGGTCTCTCATTCCTGTGTGCCGTGAAACGAAGGGGGTCTTAATTGTGGCTATCATCCCCTTCATGCGCAGACAGGCAGTGAGATGTCCCGTGTTTCACGAAGTTCGACCAGCGACGTCTCGGTCCGCGGCCTTAATGCGCGGCGGCCACGATTCAATGCCCTATCATTGCGCAGTTGCTCCGATCAATGGCCGGATCGTGGCTAATCTGGGCAGACGAGGGGTTATGGCGATTTTCGAAGAGGCCGGTTTGCCGCCCGGTTGGATGATATGTTTGAACTCAATCCCTGAGACGCGGGGCAACCGATGCATAGACCTGGAGAATTGACGGAACGTAGGTTGACGCAGGCACGTCGCCTTTTGGCAATTGCGCAAACCGGACTGCATTATTCGGCGCAGGCGTTCGACAGGGAGCGCTACGAAGAGATACTGGGCATCGCCCACGCCCAGCTTGCCGAACTCGCTCATATGCAAACAGAAGACGTCATACACCTTTTCGCTCGCGAAGAAGGCTATGCAAATCCGAAGCTCGACGTTCGCTGCGCGGTCTTTGATGACACCAATCATGTCCTGCTCGTGCGCGAAGCTGCGGATGGTTGCTGGTCCCTGCCGGGTGGATGGGCTGATATTGGTACATCACCGACCGAGAACGCTAAACGCGAAGTTCGTGAGGAGAGCGGGCATGCTGTACGCATCAAGCGATTACTTGCACTGTGGGATATGCCAAAACATGGGCATCCGCCGTCTGTCTTTCACATCTGGAAGCTGGTGTTTCTCGGCGAGCTCGACGCTTTGGGCGAGATTTCTGGCGTGGAAACGAACGCCGCCGACTTCTTTCCCATTGACGCACTGCCTCCGCTATCACTGGGGCGAATTTTGCCTCAGCAGATTCGGAAACTTTACGAACTTCGATGCAATGGGGGCATGGAGTTTGACTGATTCAGCGCACCCGAAGGCATAGCTTCAGACCAAAATGAAATGATCAGTTTTGTAGGTTTCCTAATTATTTAACTTGGATCTCGAGCGAGTATGGAAATACCATGCCCACCTAAGGGGTGGACTTGCAGATAACTGATGCGAGTTTTTTACCAGACGTACGCGCTGGCGGCGATTTCCGAATCACTGATTCGGAAATCTGCTGATACGAGCCCACTCCCGAATTCCGAATTGATGATTCGGAAATTTGATGCCCGAGGCCGGAGTCGAACCGGCTCGCGTTTCGAATGGCGGCTGATTTTAACTCCGCCGTGGCTATCCATTTCATCACTCTCACTGGAGGGTATCCCGTGAGTCGTACACGAACCCGTGGGCGATGAGTCCACTGCTCCCGAAGACGCTAGCTGGAAATTGCTGGCTCCAAATACGGCGACGGGTCCCAAAGGACGCCGCCACTGCCGAAGATCAAGGCGAGGAACAGGTCTACGTCCGGCAGTGCTGGCTTGATAAAGAGTTCAAAGAAGGCCGGCACGAAAAACGTCTGCGAACATTCGCAGTTGTTCAGCAGTTCGGTCTCGCAGACCCTGTATGCGATCTGTGAGCAGTGCTGGTTCCGCTCTCGCTCTTGCAGCCAACTCAGACCCTAAGTCAATGAGTCCCTCAGCGATTGCCTCGAGAAAATCGATCTGCGCCTCGCCCGAGCGTTTGCGATAGGCACGCGAAGCATTATGGTGAGCCGAGATGCCGCGCCGACTGAGTAGGCCAAGGCGCGGTCAAGGGGTTTCCTCTCTTCGCCAACGACTGGGTTGACCGCATGCAGCGTTGCGTCCTTACCCGGCGCACTCGGTCACGTAATCGAGATCTCGCCTGTGCGCACCATCGGACGGGTTGAGCTGCGGTAAGTCAATTTCCGACCTCGGGTCAACCCGTATTGCGAGACGATATCTGTCCGCTTATCTTTTCTACATCATACGTATGATCTAGAGAGCAAAACATGGCAACGCTACACCGGCAGGTCCTGAATCAAATGGGCGGGCAGATTTGCTCGGGCAAGTATGCGCCCGGGGATATTCTCCCTGCCGAGCCTGTGCTGGCCGAGGAGATGAAGGTAAGCCGCATCACCATTCGCGAGACCGTGAAATCGCTCTCGGCCAAGGGCATGCTCGAAGTGCGTCGTCGTTACGGCACGATCGTGTTGCCGCGCTCGCAATGGCAGTTGTTCGATCCGGACGTGATCACCTGGCGCGCTCGCGCGGGCGCAATCGACGAGGGTCTGATCCAGGACTTGATGGAGTTGCGGCTGATCATCGAGCCGAATGCGGCCAAGCTCGCTGCCAAGCGCGCGACCGCAGAGGATCGCGTCGCGGTGCGGCGTACCTTCAAGGCAATGGAGCGCGCCGTCGCCGGCCACGGCGAATACGTTCCCGCTGACCTTGCGTTCCATGGTGCAATCCTCACCGCCTGCCACAACCAGTTCATCCAGCAGATGCAGAACGCGCTTTCGGCGATCCTGCGCACCAGCTTCGAACTCAGCTCCGAAATAGCCGGTGGCCCGGCCCGCTCGCTGCCGATGCACGAAGCGCTTTGCGTCGCGATCGAGACAGGGGATCCCGAGGGAGCAGAGGAAGCAGTTCTCACGTTGATCAAGCGTGCGGAGAAGGACTTCGAAGACCGCGCCGCGCTAGATCGCGTCGCCAACAAAACACCCGCCTGACCATTTAACCAGCGGCTTTGGCTTCAACGTTATCGCGACCGGCATCCCGGTCGCGAGGGGCGCACTCGCGCTTCGCACTTGCATACCCGAAAAGGAACAACGCATGACACAGCTATTCGACTTGAGCGGCCGCACGGCGCTCGTGACAGGCTCGGCGCGAGGCATTGGCTTCGCGCTCGCCGAGGGGCTCGCCACGGCAGGCGCCAGCGTGATCCTGAACGGCACGCGTGCCGACACTGTCGCCGAAGCGGCTGGCCGGCTCAAAAGCAGGGGATTCGATGCCCAAGGCCACGCCTTTGACGTTACCGACGAACAGGCCGTAGCCGATGCGTTCGCGCAATGGGACAAGGACGGAGTACAGGTCGACATTGTCATCAATAACGCCGGCATCCAGTTTCGCAAGCCCCTTGTCGAACTTGAATTGGGCGACTGGCAGCGCGTGATCGATACCAACCTGACGAGCGCGTTTATTGTCTCGAAGCAAGAGGCGCGACGCATGATCGCCCGCGGCACAGGCGGCAAGATCATCAATATTGGCTCGCTCACGAGCGAAGCCGGGCGCGCGACGGTGGGCGCCTACACAGCGGCCAAGGGCGGCATCAAGATGCTGACCCGCGCGATGAGCGCGGAGTGGGGCGCGGCAGACATTCAGGCGAACGCAATCGGTCCGGGCTACATCCTGACTGACATGAATAAGCCGCTTGTCGAGAACGCGGCGTTCGATGCCTGGGTAAAAAGCAGCAATCCTTCGCAACGCTGGGGCAGGCCGGAGGAACTCGTCGGTACAGCCGTGTACCTGTCGTCCGCCGCATCGAGCTATGTGAACGGCCAGATCATCTACGTCGATGGCGGCTGGCTAGCCGTGCTTTAAATGCAAGCGCGCGCGGGAACATCGGAACAAAAAGAATGACCCGCACTAACCGAACAGTGTGTACGCCGAATCGATCTGGAGACATCATGGAAAGCGTCAAACCCGTTGCACCGCAAAGATGGTGGTATCTCATGCCCATCATCTTCATCACTTACAGTCTTGCGTATCTGGACCGCGCGAACTACGGCTTCGCGGCGGCGGCTGGCATCAACAGAGATCTCGGCATCTCGCAAGGCACCTCGTCGCTGATCGGTTCGTTGTTCTTTCTCGGCTACTGCCTGTTTCAAGTGCCCGGCGCGATCTACGCGCAGCGCAATAGCGTCAAGAAGCTGATTTTCTTCAGCCTCATTCTGTGGGGCCTGTGCGCCGCCGCGACCGGCATGGTCAGCAATATTCCGACGCTGATGGTGCTGCGCTTCGTGCTCGGCGTGGTGGAGGCCGCGGTGATGCCCTCGATGCTGATGTACATCGGCCGGTGGTTCACGCGCACTGAACGCTCGCGCGCCAATACGTTCCTGATTCTCGGCAATCCGGTGACGGTGCTGTGGATGTCGGTCGTGTCAGGCTATCTGGTCCACAGCTTCGGCTGGCGCGAGATGTTCGTCTTCGAAGGCATCCCGGCACTCATCTGGGCGGCGGTCTGGTGGTTCACCGTGCAGGATCGCCCGGCTGAAGTGACCTGGATGAGCGATGCCGAAAAGCTCGAATTCAGCGCCCGCCTGAAGGCTGAGCAAGCGGACATCGCGCCGGTGCGCGACTACAAGGCGGCGTTCCGTTCGTCGATCGTCTGGAAATGCTGCGCAATACATGCGCTCTGGAGCATCGGCGTGTACGGCTTCATCATGTGGCTGCCTTCGATTCTCAAGGCCGCATCGACCATCGACATTGTGTCGGTCGGCTGGCTTGCCGCGGTGCCCTATCTCGCGGCGATCATCCTGATGCTGCTTGCTTCCTGGCTCTCGGACAAAACCCGTAACCGTAAGCTGTTCGTGTGGCCGCTGCTGCTCGTGGGGACCATTGCATTCGTGGCTTCGTATCTGGTCGGCGGATCGCACTTCTGGATATCATTCGCACTACTGGTGGTGGCGGGCGCTTCGATGTATGCGCCGTACGGTCCATTCTTCGCCCTGATACCGGAACTGATTCCAGGCAACGTGCTGGGCGGTGCAATCGGCCTGGTCAACGCGTGCGGTGCACTGGGCGCGTTCGCTGGCTCGTATGTCGTCGGCTACGGTGGAGATGGCTATGGCCGTGCACCGTCGAGCGCGCCCCAGGGCGCCGCGGACGGTGTCTATCTCGACAGCAGAAAGTACATGTGCGAAACGCTCAAACTGTTCGACGGTATTCGCAGCAGGGTTGGCTTTGACGTCGAGTTGTGCCACGACGTGCATGGCCGGCTGAAACCCGTCGAAGCGATCAAGTTCGCGTGCGAACTTGAACAGTACGACCTGTTTTTTCTCGAAGATGCGATCGCTTTGGAAGAAGGCGAATGGATTCGTCAGTTGCGCTCGAAAACCACGACGCCTTTGGCCCAGGGCGAGCTCTTCAACAATCCTTCCGAGTGGCGATTCCTGATCACCGAGCGATTGATCGATTACATCCGGGTTCACCTGAGCCAGATAGGCGGCATCACGGCCGGGCGCAAGCTGCAGATCTTTGCTGAACAGTTCGGCGTGAGGACGGCCTGGCACGGCCCCGGCGACATGTCACCGCTCGCGCATGCGGCAAACATCCATATCGACCTCGCGGCGCGCAATTTCGGCGTGCAGGAATGGTCAGGCACCGAACCACCCAACTTCGTGATCCAGGAACTCAAGGGCCCGAGAGCGGCTTTGCTGGATGTCTTTCCCGGTCTACCTGAGTTTAGGGAAGGACACGTTTATGCCAACGACAAGCCCGGCCTCGGTGTGGACATCGACGAAGCCGAGGCGGCGAAATATCCGTGCGAAAACACCGTGACGACCTGGACGCAGACGCGTCTTAAAGACGGAACCCTGCAGACGCCATAGAGGATTGCGGTCGGGTTGATTGGCCGGCTAGCATCTGATCGATCGTTAGACCACGTGGAGACGGAAATGGCCAACAAGACCTTCGACGATTTACCCCGAAGCGAGCAGGAAGACTTCCGAACGGTTTGGTTGGATGCCGGGCTCGCGCCAGACGCATTTACCGTGTCTTATACAGAGGATTTAGTCGGGACGGGTGACATCAAGGTATTGGAGCGCGAGGTTATGGTTGGTTTTGGTTGTACCTCGCCGGCCGTGTTCAAAGATCCGAAAACAGGCCAGGTCGCTCAATGCAACGCATCGACACCTGGCGTCTTTCCGATTCTCGCGCAGCACGAAATCGACACGTGCTCTGACGCATACGCCCGCATGGGCTGGGTGAAGCAGTGAACCGCAAGATCTACGAACACACCTGGTTACTTACCATAGGCAGGCGTTTAGCTGTCATCGAGCGCCGCGAATCCATCCTCCAGTAACGCACCCTGATGGGCAAAGCGGGTCGCGTCGCGGGTCCTAAGCTTGCCAAGATTCTCGATCTTCCAGCGGATTGCCGGTAGGTCGCGTAGATGGTCGTACGGCATCAGTGACCAGTCTGGCTCGAGTCTCACGAGCGAGGCGAGAAATTCGCGGTGCTCCGCGGTCAACGCCCGCGGAAGGTCATGGTGGAGTCGGGATTGGACAGCCTCAAGTGCAGCCAGATCGACCTGATCAACGGTCATGCCGACAAAGCCGGCCTCGTATTCGTCCTCAAGCGATCGCGGCTTCGCAAAGAGTACTTCGTGGACGGGGCGGTTATGACCAGCCAGATAGCCGACAAAAGCCGTCACGACGTCCGGGCGCAGACCATAAGCGTCATACATGTGCTGCACATCAAAAATATCGCGCGGATGCTGCCGGTCCAGTGCAGCCACGAGTTTGCTGCCGTAAAGCTCAGCATCGGCAAGCGTCGGCACTTCGAAGTCGACGCGGAACATTGCCTGCGCGCGCGGCACGACACTGCGCGTCACCGTCGGCGTTAATGTGCCGCGAAAAACGTAGTTCACCTCGACCTTGACCTGGGCTTCAGCGGACGAGACAGTCAGTTTCACGTCGTCGCCTTTGCTTCTGCCACTGGCGGCCGCCACGGTAACCATGTGTCCCTGTCGCTCGATGGCCTGCCGCGCACGAGCGAGCTCGTCATGGATGATTGCAAGAGCGTCGTCGCGGCCCGGCTCATGTGAACACATGACCACGTCAATATCGACGGACAGGCGGGGCAGATCCTGTACAAACATGTTGATGGCGGTGCCGCCTTTCATCGCGAAGTGGGGCGTGTCAAAAACATCTGGCGCAATCGCCAGCATGAGGCGAACCGTATTGAGGTATTGATCGTTCATTGAGAGGACGTTGAGCCTTAAGGGGGCGTGCAGATCAGGCCTTCAGGGAGAGGCGGGGGCCGCCCTTGCGGCTACTCGTCCAGCGTCGGCCGGGCCCGAGCCGGTCGACGTGCAGCTGGAGGTCTTGGCCCCAGGGAAATCCACCTGCCTCACCAAGGTCGCGCACAAGCTTGACGACCTTGACGCGCGTGCAGTGCGAGAGGAGGGTGTCCAGGACCGTCGGTCGGAGATTGCGAAGCGAGGACGCGAGGCTCATGGCCTCCTCGAGTGACTGCCCCTTCGCACGTCGCTTGCCTACATCGCTGGCGAGTTCAAGCAGCGCGCGCTCGGGCTCGGAAACGAGCAGGGAGGGATCGCGGTTCGGCAGCGGTGACAGAGCGGTGTTTTCCGGCATGCTCTGGTCGAACAGGCAGGTGGTCTGCAGGGTATAGGGCATATGTTCGCCCACCCAGTCCGGCATGACATAAGGGCGTTCAGCCCACAGCACGACGCGCTCGCGAAAGCTCAGGTTATGACGCACCCCCTGCCAGTCCAGGGCCGTTCTGCCGCCGACGTGAAGGCTCGGTATCCGCTGGGCCAGATAGGCCAGTATTCCATCCCGGGTGGGCGTGTCGCCAGCGAGCAGATAGGCGCCTTTGGACAAGCGTTGCAGCCATCCGGCGTTGACCAGATAGGTCGTCTGCTGGGCGCTCACGCCGCAGTCGCGAAGCATTTGCGGCGTGAGCGGTTGCCCGCGTGGCGCGCTTGCCATGAGCCGTTGAAGTGTTTTGCTGGCCATTCTGTCGCTAACGCATGATTTTTTATAGCATACACCCCTTTAATTTGAAGTTACAAAGAATAAATCATGCAACGTGCACGCGATGACGACATGCGACGATGAGTAGCGCAGTTCGTAGCATGGGGTTCTCAGGTTCACGCGGTATGACTTATTCTCCAGAAATACTGGTTTCCTTGTATTTGGAGAGAATAATGTATGCATTCATGTGCTGCCGCTCGCGGATCGACGTTTGACCTTCAAGTCGCGAACGCGGCCGGCACGGCAGACAGGAGTCTGTGACCTCAACAACTGGCAAAAAGACCACTGACGCAAGAGGACCTGAACGGCATCATCTTGAGAACTGCCGAAAGGCGTCTAGCCGCGGTGGGGAAATGACCCTTTTAAGAGAGATTGAAGCAGCTGAAAACGAGTCCTAAAACCCGACATTTCTTATATGGTCGCCTCCCATTTGCAAGGAGATATTGTGTTTGGCGAGGAGGGTGGTTGCGGACTTATATCCGGACTCGATCGCGGAACATACCCGCCGGCCCCGATGGATTTCGCCGCAAGGATCCTAATCTATCTTAACGGACTCGAAGTCCGAGAAATGTCCCAGGTTCGTCCTTGCGCGGTCCAACCTGTCTTGCCATCGCTCAATATCACCTATGCAACCGTGAGTGGATTTGTACGTGATACAACGAAGTGTCAAGCTGGTAAGGGCGCTGGAGTTTGATAGCGTCGACCGTACGCGAGCAACGCCCAAATAGTTCGTGCGAGCTTGTTAGCCAATGCAACGGCCACGACATTGATAGGGCGTCGGACGAGCATGTTTCTTAGCCGCTCAGGCAAATGTTTCGAACTCGATATGACCGCTCGAGCTCCGTGAACGAGCAGCGTGCGCAAGTACACATCGCCGCGTTTGCTAATGCCTCCTAGCTTGACTCGGCCACCCGAGCTGTTCTGTCGCGGCACCAGTCCCAGATAAGCCGCAAATTCCCGTCCTGATCTGAATGCCTGTGCGTTGCCGATAACCGCCACCGCGGCCGTGGCGGTGAGCAGACCCACGCCCGGGATCTCCGAGATGCGGCAGCAGGCTTCGTCACCTCGACGCCATTCTGTTATGCGTTGTTCGATACGTTGGATTTGCTCGTCGAGTGCCGATAGCCTCGATATCTGGTCCTGCAGACTGTCTGTCAGCATCGTGGGCAGTTGGTCAGCCAACGGCGCCATTGCACCTTTCGCAGCCTCAATCGATGCACGCCGACCTTGTGGCAAGACCACGCCGAACTCATACAGCAGCCCGCGCAACTGGTTCACCTGCATCACGCGGAACCTGACGAGTTGTTGGCGCATGCGGTGCAGAGCAAGCATGGCTTGCTGATCCTCCGTCTTGACAGCGACGAAGCGCATGCCGGGCCGCTGAGATGCTTCCCAGATCGCCGCAGCATCTGCAGCGTCGTTCTTGTTTGACTTGACGAATGGGCGAACAAACTGCGCTGCTATCAGCCTGACATCGTGACCGAGCTTAGCAAGTTGGCGAGCCCAGTGATGAGCGCTTCCGCAGGCTTCCATCACAATCCGGCATCGTGAACGATTAGCAAAGAACGGCACGAGTTGAGCACGCTTGAGAACTTTGCTATGGATTGCACCAGTTTCTGGATCGACGAAGTGCACCTGGAAAACGCGTGTGGCCAGGTCAATCGCAATGGTCGTGGGTTCCATCTGATTTCTCCTTACCGAGGGTGGCAACGGAAACAAGACTTTGGCACATTTGCCGGAGACGCTGAACTACGACGCTTAAACGACCGCTGAGGCGGGAGGCGACCATTCCATCTAATTAGCCCGCCCCTCGACATCTGAATCTGGCCTCGACATCGCAGCGATTGGAATTAAAAACGGCGTAGAGGCCAGTTTCTGTGGGGTCCATCGCAGCGGCAGCAAATGCAGGTGTGCTAATAACGGTTATCACACTTGGAAGGGTCGAAGCGGAGCGGTTTCGTGTTCAAAATGATGATCTGGAAGCGCGCGGGAATGGCAGGGTGGTGTCACCACGCTGACGTCGGCCGGCGCGATTGCCCGTGTTTGCCTGTGCGCAGTCCGACGCGATAGGGTGCGGGCCTCACTCACTGAACATGGCTATTAGCGATCGGTAGGAAGGAGACCGGGCGGCAAGCCACCCAGCACGATTGTTCCGTTATCCGAGCCGATGCCAGAGATCGAGACTGCGCTGGATATCCTTGCCGTCGACAACGCGAGAGAGATCACTTGCCGTTCGTTGCGGTCTCGTCCGCAGAGCCGCCGTCACAGTCAGCGCATGAAGTTCATCGGGCCCGCAAGTGGCGTCCATCTACAGAAGAGATGGATTGCATCTCAATATGTCGTCTTCTCAGGAGGCCGGTGCGCTCCTACCATTCGTGTTCGGCCAGCGGGCCGATCTGCAAGCTCTCGCGCCTCTAGCGGGGAGCTTGGGTCGTCGTCCCGTTGCTGGACTTCGGCTCCGCCAGTCGTGGGAGCCCGCTTTTCAATTACGAAAGGATGAAAGATCATGAAAAACTTAGAAGGCAAGATTGCAGTCGTCACGGGCGGAAGCAGTGGGATTGGCTTGGCCACAGCCAAGCGCTTCGTGGATGAAGGTGCGCATGTCGTAATCACTGGGCGCCGAGAGAAAGAGCTGAAAGAGGCCGCCACGCTCATTAAGAAAAACGTTACGACGGTCGTGGGCGATGTGTCGCGCTTGGAAGATCTGGACCGCCTCTTCGCTGTCGTGAAAGAGAAACATGGTCACATCGACATTCTCTTCGCGAACGCGGGCGCAGGGACAATCGCACCGCTCGCGGTAGCTAGTGAGGCCCATTTTGACCAGACCTTCGACGTGAACGTGAAGGGAATGTTCTTTACGGTGCAGAAGGCCCTTCCCCTCTTCAAAGACGGCGGTTCGATTATCCTGAACTCTTCGGTCTCGAACGTGCTCGGGCTTCCAGGATTTACTGCTTACGCCGCGAGTAAGGCGGCTGTGCGCAACTTCGCGCGCGGCTGGGCTTTGGAATTGAAAGACCGCAAGATCCGCGTGAATTGTATGAGCCCCGGAGCAATCGACACCCCGGCCTTGGCGACTACGACGGGCCTCACCGCTGAACAGGCCGAGCAAGCAGTCGCACAGTTCACCACGCAGATCCCAATGGGCCGCAGGGGCATGCCCGAGGAAATCGCCGCAGCAGTCACGTTCCTCGCCTCTGATGAAAGTTCTTACATCACCGGTATCGATCTTCCCGTCGATGGGGGCATGGCGCAGGGCTGACCCGGCGCGGTCCTGTGGCTGGACTTACGGGCACGCCGCTCTCATTGGTAGCGACACGACGTATGCGACCGATCGAGCGCGATCCGACCGCGGAAATGGAAAAGAAAACAAAGGCGATGCTATGAGCGCCGAGAAGAAGGTCCAGACCGTGAGGAATCTCTTCGTCGCGATCAGCCGTGCGATAGGACAGCATGTTGACACTGGTTGCCGAAGGCATCGAGTGGATCATCCCCGGCAGCGATTGGCCGTTGGGTGGAACGCATCGCGGACGCGCTTGGGTGGGGGCCGCATATCAGATGGCCTCCGAGGAGGTGCCGATGACCATTTCGTCTTTGCCACTGCCGTCCTGGACGGCAAGATCACGAACATCCCGGAGTACATTGACACGCAGGCAGCGCTGGCCTTAGCGGCATTCTTCGCGGTCTATGGCGAATAAGCCGTGGACCGATGCCTTGCACGTCATACGCTCATCGAATTCTCTACCGAAGGAGATCCCATGTACGACCAATCCAAGCTCGCGGAGTTGATCCGTTTCTCACGCGTCGATGCGGGCGCCACCGTCATCGACGTTTACCCGGGCGACGGAGACTGGACCCGTCTCTTTTCAGACGTCGTGGGACCCGAAGGACGGGTCTACAGCTTCGTGCCGGCCGAAGTCGCCCACTTCAAGAACGATCCGGTCGGCCTCATGCGGACGCTTGCGAAGGAGCCGGGTCGAGAGAACGTCGAGGTCGTTTCGGCGGACCTCTTGGCGATGCCGGAGGCCACTCGACCGGCTGATGTCCTGTGGCTGCACCTGTTCTACCACGACCTCCACACTGCGCTTATGCAGGCCAAAGGCGCGACGGCGGCGGAGTTCAACCGAGCCGTCTATGGGCGTCTGAAGTCCGGTGGGTACTATGTCATCGTCGATCACGCCACCGCCGCCGGGGTGGGCATGAGCAACGCCCAGTCGCTGCATCGGATTGACCCTGCGTCCGTGCGCGAGGAGGTGGAAGCGGCAGGCTTCGTACTGGACGCGGAAAGCACCGTTCTCGCCAACAAGGACGACCTGCACTCGAGCAAGGTATTCGACCCTTCGATCAAGGGTTATACCGATCGCTTCGCCTATCGATTTGTGAAGCCTTAACGAGTCCCGCCGCCCACTTGATGTCGAACTCGCAACTGGGCGCAAACAACTTGATGCGATCCGAGTAACTTTGAGCCCGGCAAGCGCGGATGACGGCTGCGCCATGGCGTTGCAACAATGCCGCCGGTGACGAGCATCGAAGATGGCCGGATCTCCGCGGCCAACCTCGAAAGCCATAGCGCGATGCAACGATTGATTTCAGGGCGAGATTGGTCAGCGCGGCATTGTGCTTGGCTTCGATCGATGCTTGGCGGCCGGCCGGACCACCTCGATTTCCGCTCCACACACCAGCCGCCGACCGGACCAGACGGCTCGTACGCGGCACTGAGTCCTTCGACAAAGAGGCGCAGCGCGGAGCTGATCAAGAGAGACGTCATCGAGCATGCAGTTGCTTTCATTCGCACTACTTTATGAATCGCATCTCAATATACCGTCTTCCTGACTCGGGGCCAGTTGACCAGTCTCGACTTCTGGATGGCCAACAAGTATTGCGCACGCGTTGAACTACGGCCTGCCGTCCAAGCACATGGACGCGGCACGCGCTTGGCCGGTCTCAAGCGAGAAAAGACTCTCTGCCGTGTGCACGCTTTCCAAGTTGCACCAGCACTATCCATCGCTAAAACGGATGGTTCGGTTCTCAATATCAGGGCTTCTCACGAGCCCGCTTCGGTCGCACCATTGAAAATCAGGGCATTCGAACGCTTCGTTTCCATTCATTCGCGAGGTCTACCATGCAGCTTCTTCATCTTGATTCCAGCGTGCTCGGTGCGGTGTCGGCGAGCCGTCGATTGTCCGCCGAGATCGTTGCCCGGCAGCTCGCTCTCCTCCCTGACCTAGCGGTCACGTACCGCGACTTGGCGGCGCATCCACCACTCCACCTCTCTGGGGCGCAATGGCAGCACGCATGGGCGAGGTCAGCGAAGACGAAACCCTCAATGAGGACTTGGTTAAGGGCGACGCTTACCTGGACGAACTGCTGGCAGCAGACATTGTTGTGATCGGCGCGCCGATGTACAACTTTTCGATTCCCACACCCCTGAAGGCCTGGATCGACCGCATCGCCGTAGCCGGCAAGACGTTTAGCTATACAGCCGCTGGCCCTGAAGGTCTGCTGAAAAACAAGAAGGCCTTTATCGCGTCGGCGCGTGGCAGTTCCTATCCCGCCAACGGGCCGTCCGCAGCCTTCGATCATCAAGAAAGCTACCTCACCGGATTGCTCGCTTTTCTCGGCATGACAGACGTCACGATCGTTCGAGCGGAGGGTCTGGCTATCGGGCCTGAGGCCAAGGACGCGGCACTTGCGCGTGCTTCCGAGGACATCGCGGCCCTTACCGCTTGGGGCCAGGTCTCTACCAACCATCGGATCTGATCATGAAGTATTCCGTCATCGGATCGGGCAGCATCGGCACGGCGCTAGCAACGCAGTTTGCCGAGCATGGCATTGAAGTGGCAGTCACCAACACGCGCGGTCCCGAGTCGCTCGTCGCACTGGCGAATCGCTTGGGACCGGCAGTTCGGCCCGTCACGCTCAAGGAAGCACTGGAGGCAAGCATCATCATCTTTGCCATGCATTTCTCTTCGCATGAAGCTGTAGCACGAGCGAGGGCGGACTGGAGCGGCAAGACGGTCATCGACGCGATGAATTACCGCGAAATGAACCTCGAACCGCTTGGGGGCCTTCAATCCAGTGATTTCGTGGCCAACGCCCTGCCTGGAGCGAAGGTGGTCAAGACATTCAATCAACTGCCCGCGGCGTTGTTGGCCCGCGCGCCCAAAGAGGGGCGGGGACGGCGGGTGATGTTCGTGGCCGGAAATCACGAAGACGCAAACGCCGAAGTCGCCTCGCTCGTATTGGCACTCGGGTTCGCGCCCATCGTGCTTGGCCGCGTCGACCAAGGCGGTCGCCTGCTGCGGTATCGCGGTCCGCTTGTTCTTCAAAACCTCATCATGCTGGACGAGTTGGCGGCTCCGATGCTCGTCTGGGGGATTATCTAATGACCAATCCGATCATCAAAGTCGAACCATTGGAATCCCCATGGCAGACCATTGATCCCTTTCTCCTCTGTGCGCATCACGTCGACCACTATCCGGCCGGCAATTCCGATTTGGGTCCGGTCGTGGCCGCCTCCAGCAGCGCGCAGGGTTGGCGCATGTACTTCGGCAAGACTGTGCCTGGTTTTCCGGCCCACCCGCATCGCGGCTTCGAGACGATCACGATCATGGGGCAGGGCGTGGTGGACCACTCGGACTCCTTGGGTGCGAGCGCCCGCTTCGGCGCGGGTGATGTGCAATGGCTCACGGCCGGACGCGGAATCGTCCACGCCGAGATGTTTCCGCTGCTCAATCCAGATGGGCCCAACACAGCGGAGGTCATCCAGATTTGGCTCAACCTTCCGGCAAAGAAGAAAATGGCTGATCCGAAGTTCACCATGTTCTGGGAACCGCAGGTTCCACGCGCCGAATTCGTGAGTAGGACTGGTCGTACGGAAGTCACTTGCATCGTCGGGGCTTTGAATGGCCAAGACGGGCGCAAGGTGCCCCCACCACCTCCGCCGGACTCCTGGGCAGCCGATCCAAAATCCGATATGGCCGTCTGGGCCGTGAAGATGTCACCGAACGCGACCTGGACTCTGCCGGCGGCATCGGGGCGCCACACGCGCAGACAGTTGTTCTTCTATAGCGGCTCCGCCGTAAGCGTCGGCGGGTTTCGCGTCGAATCGGGATCCGCCGTCGAGCTAGATTGTTCTGCGCCGCTTGAATTGGTCAACGGTTCGCTGGAATCCAACTTTCTTCTGCTCCAAGGCCGGCCGCTCGGCGAACCCGTTGTGCTGCACGGACCCTTCGTGATGAATACGCTCGATGAGATTCGCGACGCTTACGCCGATTATCGAAGCACCGGCTTCGGTGCGTGGCCATGGCCAGCCCCGGATCCCAATCATGGCCCAAGCAGGGGGCGATTTGCGATGTTCGAAGCGACAACACTGCGTCCTCAGTCGCCGGTCCATAAGCATTCGAATAGGTCAGAAAATGGAGAGCTTTCGATGAGCATCGAAGAGAACGTCCAAGTCGTCAAAGACTTCTTTGCAGCAACGGGCAGCGGCGATAGACGACGTCTGCTGTCGTTGTGCGCCGAAGATATCGAGTGGATCGTTCCGGGCGAGGGTTGGGCCTTGGCCGGGACGCATCGCGGGCATGCCGGACTGGAGGATTTGCTCCAGAAGGCCTCCGGTCTGGAAACGTCATTCCCCGAGCCTCCAGAATTCGTCGCGCAGGGAGACCGGGTCTTGATGACTGGCCTCGCTAGGGGAAAAGTGAAGGCCACAAATAGGCCGTTCGAAGATTATTTCGTCTTTGCCATGACCGTTCGAAATGGCAAGGTGACGAACATCCGGGAGTACGTTGACACGCAAGCACTGGCGCGAGCATCCGAGCCGCGAGTGTCGGACGAGCGTGCACATCGGAACGCGCGAGCAGACACGCGGCGTCGATAGCCGCGAGTACTCGTTTGGCTTCTCCAGGGCGCCTCCGCACCGGTCTGTGCACACCAAGCGTGACTCAAAAATGCTGATTTCCCGATACCACCGCTCCGCGGGGGGCGGGCCGCCATCGCAGTCTTGAGTCGGCTAAGGGTGACAGCCGACCTACCCCACTGCGGTGCTGTCCGCGGACCGCTGAGGCGCGGCCATAGGCGGAGCAGGCGCGGTGGAACTCGCGGGCAAGCGGCCGCTCCTGATGGCCACTGGGCCTGGTGTTTGCGCGTGGAGACCGATACCACCCGGGAAGGTTCATGGCCGAGCGAACGCTTTGAAAGGTGGCACCGCCTTCTGCGGCGCCGACAGAGTTCCGGGCACATCAAACTTCTCGTTGTTCACAGGTTTGACGCGTCTCTCGATAACGGACTTTGCGCAGCCGTTCGGCAAGCTTCACGGCGCCAACTTGCACGCGGTCACCGGACGCTCGGCACGCCAACGGGCGGTCTGCTTGCTTTTCTGCAGTCCTGCTGACCGTGACACGGATCCGCAAGCACCTGCATCGCTCGAATTCAATTACCTCAGAGGACCACTTGCAGCCTGCAACCCACCGCGACCAGCTGATCACCATGCTTGCCGAGGCCGCCGAAATCGAGCACTGCCTCATGTGCACTTATCTGTACGCGGCATTTTCGCTCAAGCAAGGGGTCGACGAAGATTTGCTCGAGCATGAATTGAGCGCCGTCAAGCGTTGGCGCGGCGAGATCATTGCCATCGCCACAGAGGAGATGCTTCATCTCGCGCTGGTCAACAATCTGCTGATGGCCGTTGGCTCGCGACCGCATTACCGGCACTTCAATTTTCCCGCTTTGCCGGGTCAGTTTCCTGCCGACGTCGCAGTGGCGCTGCTGCCCTTCGACGCTGCCACCCTCGACCATTTCATCTAAGTGGAGCGTGCGAGGGAGGCTGACGAAACGGACGGTGCGAACATCGACAAGCGCGTGTATTCGCGTGACATGGAAATTGCGAACCTAGTCAGCGAAACCAGCGGCGACTACGAGACGGTCGGGGAACTGTACCAAGCCATCGCCGACAGCCTCGCGCCGCTCGCTGCGAGCCTCGGCGAAGAAGGCCTGTTCGTCGGCAGCCTGGCTGCGCAGCTGACAGAGGAAGATGTCTTCCTGCCCAGCCTGTGCGCCATTTCCACGGTGGCCCAGGTGACGAGGGCACTGGACTTGATCGTCGAACAGGGAGAGGGATCGCGCGTGTGCCACGAGACGTCGCACTACGCTCGCTTTCGCACAATTCGACAGCAGTGGCAGGCGTTGTCGAGCGATCGCCCCGCGTTCAAGCCGTACCGCGACGTGGCGCGCAACCCGGTGATGCGGTCGCCGGTGACAACCGAAGAACACATACAGATCGTCAGCGAGCCTGCCATTTCCCTGCTGGACGTGGGCAACAGCAGCTACTTCCTGATGCTGCGACTGTTGGCACTCTTGAGTGATACCGCCAACTGCCTTCTGCCGCGACCCGTCGTCATGGCGCAGGCAATGACGCCCATGCACGCGCTCGCAGACGTGGGGCTTGCATTGACCAGCTTGCCAGCTATTCCCGAGTATCCAGGCGTGCGGGCCGGGCTGACATTCTGCTTGACGCGCGCCGCGTTCGGATAGAGATGCATCTCGCCAGTCAGCGTGCGCAGGTGGTGAGGGTGAGCGGCTGTGAATTTGAGTTTGCGGCCGGTGAATGCATCCATACGGAGAACTGCTACAAGTATTCGCCCTCGGATTTCGTCAGGATGGCACATGCCGCAGGGTGGAGCAGTGTGCGGTCGTGGCACGATGACGGCAAGACGGGCTTTGCGGTCTACCTTCTGGCTCGCGAGGTCGAATGACTTTCGGTTAAGGCCGCCGCCTAGCGCTAGAGTTTTGCGGGTTCAGGCGACTCTTTTGCGCTCGACCAGTCTTTCAGATGCTCAACGAGCCAGCGGCCGGCGGGACCAGGAGGCGCTGCGGCTGGGTAGACGGCAGAAATGGTCAGCATGGTTCCAGCGCGCGGGACACCATCGACGTCAAGGGCGACCAGGTCACCGGAGTCGATGTCTTTCTCCACCATGTGAAGAGGCATCCCTCCCCAGCCGACACAGTCCTTGAGCAACGCATATTTCGTGGACAGATCGGCCAAGCGCCAGGTCGTAGACGATAGGACCCCGTAGTCGCGGCCAGCGAGCAGCTGTGAACGATCGGTCAAGACCAGTTGTACGTGCTTGGAGAGTTCCTTCTTGGGGATATGGCCCTCGAAGTTTGCAAGCGGGTGGCCACGCGCAGCAACCATCACCAACGGGACGGTGCCGAGGCGGTCAACAGCCAGCGACGCGAAGTCCATTGGGAGTGAGGCGAGGATTCCCAACGTGCAGCGCCCCTCCAGTACCGGCTGATACCCAGCACCCAAACCCTCCACGAAGATCCGTAACGGCGTCAACGGGAAGCGCTTGGCGAACGCTCTGGCTGCCTCGCTGATGGCGGCAGTAGGAAAGAAGACATCGAACACCACGGAGAGCTCGGCCTCGACTCCCGAGGCCATGAGCTTTGCCCGAGCTTTGAGGGTGTCAACACCCGACACGATGGCCCGCGCATCCGCAAGAAGGAGCACGCCTTCAGGTGTTAGTTTTGGGAAACGCCCTGACCTGTCGAATAGTGTGATGCCGATCTGCTCCTCCAAAGCACTCACCCAGCCACTGACTGCGGACTGCACGCGGTTCAAGCGTCGAGCCGCCGCGGAGAAGCTTCCTTCGTCCACCGCAGCGATGAATGTTCTGAGCTGGTCGAGCGATACGCCGTCGAGCATATAAGCCTTTATCTATCTCTGAGAGCGATGTCTCGCATCGCAATATACCGGATTCTCAGAGAGATCCCAGAGAATAAAGTCAGTCACGCTAGAGCGGACGGGGCAGAGCGGGGAATCGAACGTATCGGACGAAGCGGAAGTGTTCAGTGACCTAGGAGAGCTTGTATTGTCTCCTGGCTATGCGTGTAGCGGGATGCGGAGGTCGGGTACGGCAAAGTCCTTTTCAGTCTAGACAGCCGTCAGGCCGCCGTCGACCGGAAGGTCGATACCGGCGACGTAGCTGCTTTGGTCAGAGGCGAGGAATACCGCTGCGCAAGCGATCTCCTCGGGACGCGCCAAGCGCGCCAGAGGCGTCATCGCAGTGATCTGCTTCCTGGCTTCGGCGGCGCCTTCCTTGGACGGGAACTGCTCGTCGAACATCGGGGTGTCGACCGCGCCGGGGCTCAACACGTTGGTCCTGATCTTCCGACCCTTGAGCTCATTGGTCCAAGTCCGGGCGAACGAACGGAGCGCCGCTTTGCTGGCGCTATAGGTGCTGCGGCCGGGAAATCCTTTGTTCTTTCCGGCGGAAGCCACGAGGATGATGGAGGCCCCATCATTCAAGTGGGGCAGTGCCTTCTGAACGGTGAAATAAGTGCCGCGTGCGTTGGTGTTGAAGGTCTTGTCGAAGTGTTCCGGCGTGGCTTCGGGTGTCAGCGCCTTTTCGACAAAGGCCGCGCCGGCGAAAATCACATCGATCTTGCCTCTTTTCGCGACGGTCTCGTAAAGACGGTCGAGGTCTTCGAGCTTGGCGATGTCGGTCTTTACGCCGGTGACGTTCGAGCCGATCTCCGTGACGGCCTTGTCGAGCTCGGCCTGACGGCGGCCGGCGATAAACACGTAGGCGCCCTCTGCGACGAACCTCTTGGCGGTCGCGAGGCCGATGCCGCTGCTGCCGCCGGTGACGACGGCAATTTTGTTTTTCAGTTGAGGCATGTTGTTTCCTTCTCGGTTAGGCCGCCGGCGATCGACGGCGGGGTTCGACGCGGATGACACGCCTTGCTCTTTCGATCACGGACATTCGATTTATTTCCCCGTGCACCGCCGCGACCGTCACTCTGAGGCCAGCCAGGACCTTGTTTGCGGTCCTTTGCTCCCTTGATGTGCTGAAAAAAAAGCCTCATCTCTAAACCTAACACCATCGAAAATGCTGCAAGGCATTGCCTTCAGAGTTGCGACCAACCCCCATCGACCGGAAGTTCAGCGCCGGTCGTGAAGGTCGCGTCGAACGCGAGGAAGAGGACGGCCTTGGCGATCTCGTCCGACGTCCCGAAGCGCTTCATGGGGACCATACCGCTCGCATGTCCCCTCATCTGGGCGGCCGCATCTTTGTCGGGGAACGCCTTTTCGAGGATGCCCGTGTCGATGGGACCGGGCGTCACCGCGTTCACGCGAATATCCCGAGGAAGAAGCTCAGCGGCAAGCACCCGGGCGAATGATCGCAGCGCAGCCTTGGCGGCTCCGTATGTGGCTTGGCCGGGCATTCCCTTGACGTTCGCGATCGAGGTCGTGAGGACGACAGAGCCTCCCCGGTTGATCAGCGGCGCGAGCTTCTGCACCGCGAAAAACGGTCCCTTGGCGTTCAGGTTGAACATCTCGTCGTAGATGGCCTCGGTCACGCTCTCGAGAGGCGTTGGAATGCTGAACCCGGCGTTGACGAAAAGCAGGTCGAAGGTGTCGAACTCGGCCTTGACCCGAGAGGCGAGGACGTCGATGTCCGTCAACGACCGCGCATCGCTCGAAGCCACGATGGCGTTATTCCCAAGCTCTTTCTGTGCCGATTCCAGCCCAGCCTGCGATCGACCCGTCACTAGAACACGCGCGCCTCCATCGAGGAGCATCTTCGCCGTAGCGAGCCCCATGCCGCTGGTGCCGCCGATGATCACAACTTTTTTACCTTGATACCGTTCCATGTGTATTCTCCTTGCGACGCTGGGTCGCTTTGCTTATTTCGAACTGTTCGGTACGATAATAGGCACGATGACCGTGGTCAAGGATTTTTGAACTATTTATTTCAAAATACTGTAGGACCCCGTGGACAATCATGGAGCGCCGCAATCGCCTGCTGATTCGGCTTACCGGGATCAGCTCAGCCGCGATCGGGCTCTCCTGCAGCACACCGCTCTTACATTGCTGCGAAAGACGACGAAGTTTTTTCTATGTCACGACGAGCCGTTTTGTTTCGGCGGAGCCGACGGCGACGCGGGTCTGACAGGCGATAAATTGACGCCGGAGACATTGACGACGGCCTGCCAGGCGGCTTCCTGGTTGGCGCCATCGTGGAGGTGTGGGTGGCGCTGCGCCTCAATTGGGCCTGAGAACTTCCCTTGAGCCGAGGCGAAGAATTGCCCTGAGACGTCGGTTCCGAACTCCGACGCCTGGAGGTACCGACGGGCCGCGGTCTCTGGCGTCTGATTCATGCCAGGAACGAGGTTCACGATCGGGATAAACAGATACTTCAACAACGGGCCAGCGTTTCGCACCACCTTGGTGTCGGTCGCCCCACCGGGCGATACGGCGTACACGGCCATGCCGGAGGGCAGCCGGCGGGCCAGCGCCGCGGTCCACCAAGCGATGATGAGCTTCGCGTCAGCATACGCATTGTTGGGCACGTACTTCACGTTCGGCCCGTTGCGCAGCAGGGCTTCCATAGCAGCGGTCAGGTCGCCCTGGTGGTATTTGGCAGCGAATGCGTCCACGTCGGTGTACTTGAACATGGGTACGCCCCCCCGGGCAGGCTCCGCGCCGGCGATAACAATCCGCGCGTTGGGGCTCAGCAGGTTGGCGCGAAGCAACCCGACAGTCAGTTGATGATGGCCGATCAGCGGGGCCTGAGAAGCCTCAACGCCCGCCGCAGTGATCACGCGCTTCTTGGTTGGGACTAATCCGGCATTGAGCAGCAGGAAATCGACCGGCCGACCTTGTTTGACTAGGTCGGCGAGCGCAGACTGGACGCTGGCCGGCGTGTCCAGCTCCAGCTCCAGCGGCGTGAAGACCTGTCTTTTAGTTTCCGCTGCGAGTTGAGCGGCCGCTTCCTTGGCCCGAGCCAGGCTGCGTCCGGTGATGATGATCTCGCGCCAGCCCTCTCCGGCAAGAGTGCGAGCTGCGGCATAGCCGAGCCCGGAGGTGGCGCCGGTGACAAGCGCGATCGAATGTTCCATAGGCGTCTCCGTGTGGTGAGGGGTGAAGGCCGAGTCGTGAGGCCCCGCAGGGCCAGGACCGACTTGCTATTTTCGAACTATTCAGTTATATATTGGTGCAATGAAATTTGTCAATGAGTTTTGAACCAAATGATTCAAAATACCGCAAGGCCAGTGGGTCGACCGCGCACCTTCGACGAGACGGGGGCGCTGGAAAAGGCGACTCAGGTGTTCTGGTCGAAAGGCTACGACGGAGTGACGATTGACGATCTCGTCGCCGGGATGGGTGTGGGACGGCCGAGCCTGTATGCCGTCTTCGGGGACAAGCGGGCGATATTTTTGCGCGCCCTCAAGGCGTATGCAGAGAGGAAGGGCGCATCAGCCGCGAAGGCACTCCTCTCGCCACAGAGTCTTCGCGACTCGATCGCGAGCTTTCTGAGGTACGCCGTCGAAAGTGCGACCGAGAAAGGGTCCGCTCGGGGCTGCCTTATGATTTGCGTCGCACCGCTTGTGAACGACGCCGAGGTTCAGCGGTTCCTGCAAAGCGCGGTCGCGGGCGGCGCGACGCTGGTGGAGCGCCGTTTCCGGGACGGGATCAGCGCGGGAGAAATCCCTTCTGACTTTCCCGTAGCCGCGCGCGCAACCCAAGTCACGGATTTAGCGCGTGGGCTGACCATGCGAGCGCAGCTAGGCACGCCGCGCAAGACGCTCCTCAAAGATGCTGAGGAAGCGGCCGACTTGGTGCTCCTGCCGCGGCGCGGCTGACGGGTTATCGGAACCAATTCACTGAGCAATGACGACGACAACTGACGTGAGCGGCGGACCCGGGGTGTTTCGTCGTCTGATGAAAAAAGTGGCGATGTGGTCAGAAGCACTGAATTACTCGGGCATTGACTACACCCTGGACCGGATAGCTTTTATCGAGCGGGAATTAGCAGAAGTCAAGGATCGGATGCGTCAATTCGAAGCGTCACAGCATGAGCCGCCAGATGTGCCTCCGATGCGCCGACCCGCTGAGTGAGGGGTTCGGCGTGCTCGCCAATGCGGGGAGGCTTTTTCCTCGAAAGAAGCGGCGTTGCGCTACGCCGATGACGCTTTGCACGGGGGTCAATTCGCCTCTCGATGCCGGTGTCAGGCCTTAGATGGCGCTAAAGCTTTCGTGCGCGGACGCCGAAAACCAGTCCATGAAAAACAATAAACCCCTCGAAATCATCCTCGGCGGCTCGGTGGACATGGAAGCGCAGTCCCTCGGCCTGTCGGTGGCGGCGATCCGCAAGGCCCGGGGCAAGAAGAACCCTGACGACTTCCCCGTCGATTCCCCTGAATGGCATCGAGTGTGCGAGGAATTCGTCGATGACGTGTATGTGGCGCTCGGCGGAGATCCGAACGACATGTCGGACGATTTCACATTTTTCGAGCTTGGCTACGAGAGCGAAGAAGCCTATCAGCAGGCGCTGGAAGAAGAGCGCCGCAACCAACCTAGGCGAACGTTGGCGGATCTTCAACTCGGCGCGTTCCGCATGGCGTGCCCCTGTTTCGCATGCGATCATGCTCGCTTAACGGACGGGGGGCGATGTGAAGGCGATCTACCCGGAAACATTGAGAGATCTCGCTGATCGCTGGACGGTTCTGATCAACCAGATCAACCGTCACGAACCAAATCACTATCCCGACGAGCTCTGGATGAACGTGGCCATGCTCATCCCTAAACCTCACCGGCTCGCGGATGTTGCGAGGACTCTGCGATCCTGATCATCCGCGGCGTGCTGTGTCGTTGAGCACACGCCCAGTCGGTTATTCCTGGCACCGGTCTAGGTCTCGCGATCGTCAAGGAGCTTTGCAGGGTGTTAAGCGGGCAGATCGATTTTGTCTCCCGCGAAGGCGTAGGGACCATATTCGAAATCCGCTTTCCGCTGATTCCGGCAAAACCGCAATGAGCGTGCTGCCGACTAAATATCGATATGACTGATCGTACTGTTTCACTGTCATCTGCTCCGCGCTGACCAACTGCTGCATTTTTATCGAGGACTTCTAGCAAAACGCCGCGACTCGAAGGTACAAATAAAAAGAGGCAAAGTTGTCCATGGCGTTTTCTTCATGGTCGTCGACAAGTAATAAACACCGAGAGCAATAAAGCACGGTAAAAACATCGCGATACTGGCACTATTTTCCTTTATCCCTTGCGTGCCCGGCCGGTGCGGCAAAACGTCCCTCAATTCTCAATATCAAGTCTTTAAACTGATCTAAAGAATCAAATCATGTTTAACGTTTGCCACGGATATCCGGACCAAGTCTCAACGGGCATACTCTCTCCCACAATAAAGCAGTGAGAGAAAACCATGGGTGGGGAAAAGAGGGCACTTTACTATGTTGGTTGGGCGCTCGACGAGCGTTTGCACGCCCGTCTTCACGAGCGTTCCTGGACCGTCGAGCCGATCGAACCCGGCATCGTGCCGAAGACAACGCACCAGCCTATATATGTTGGAATTCTGGATTTTTCCTCGCTTGAATTTCCGGCTGACGTTCCCTATCTTCATGCGCTGCTTGCTAACGCGCTTACTGGCTGGGTAGCACTCGGGTATCGCGCAGACCTGGATAATACAATCGTGCGCGGCCTGATTCGAGACTACTGCTTTGACTACATCACGCTGCCCACGTTGGATGATCGTCTGGTCGATGCGGTGGGCCATGCATATGGCATGGCTGCATTGCAGGTGAACGTACTGGGCGATGCAGCCGACGGTCATCTCGGAGGCGAAATGATCGGCTCCTGTGACGCAATGCTTTCTCTGTTCCGTGCCGTGCGCAAGGTCGCGATGACCGATGCGCCGGTCTTCATCTCGGGCGAATCAGGCACGGGCAAAGAACTGACCGCAGTAGCCATTCACGAACGTTCTTCTCGGCGAGAGCGGCCGTTCGTGGCCATCAATTGCGGTGCGATTCCCTCGCATCTCTTGCAGTCCGAGCTGTTCGGATACGAACGCGGTGCGTTTACCGGCGCGAATCAACGCAAGATCGGCCGCGTGGAAGCGGCTAACGGCGGCACGCTTTTCCTCGACGAAATAGGTGACCTACCGCTGGAAAGCCAAGCCAGCCTGCTGCGTTTTCTGCAGGAACGAAAGGTCGAGCGTCTCGGCGGACTTGCCTCCACGCCCGTAGACGTGCGCATTCTCTCGGCCACGCACGTCGACATGCAGACCGCGATGATCGAAGGACGGTTTCGAGCCGACCTGTATCACCGTCTTTGCGTGCTGCAACTCGATGAACCACCGCTGCGAGCGCGCGGAAAGGACATCGAATTGCTGGCGAAGCACATGCTTGACCGCTTCAAGAAGGACGCGAGCCGGCGTCTGCGGGGTTTCGCGCCCGATGCCATTGCCGCTATCCATAACTATGGCTGGCCGGGTAACGTGCGCGAGCTGATCAATCGCGTGCGCCGCGCCATCGTGATGTCGGAAGGGCGTCAGATCAGTGCGCGCGATCTCGAGCTTGGTGACTACGCCGAAGTTGCGCCGGTATCGCTGGCGCAGGCACGGGAAGTGGCGGAACGGCAGGCCATCGAACTCGCTTTGCTGCGCCATCGCGGGCGTCTTGGCGACGCCGCGCAGGAACTCGGCATTTCGCGTGTCACGCTGTATCGCTTGCTCAACGCGCATGGCTTGCGCGCCGATCTAAGCGCCGTGCTGGCGCAGGATGCGAGACCTGCCGCGTGATGTGCTGTCGCCATCCAGTGGCGGACTGCGTCGCACTCAGACGAGTTGTATTTCATGAATGAACCGTATGTTTTCGTGACCGGCCTGCATTCAGTAATGTCCCAGCTATCCCGGGTACGTGCCGACCTTGTCAGCAAAGCTGGCAAGGACATCCAGGTCGACACGCACGCGTACCGTTGTGACACGGTTGCGGGCTTGGATCGACTATTAACCGATATACGTGCAAGGCGTATCCGCGAGATCAGGATCACGGATTCGAAACTCGGCGCGCGACGGCTGGTCATCAACTACTTCGGCGCCTGAACTGACGTGCGGTGAATGTGCGCCTGCGGTGGGCACAAGCACCGTTTCTTTCGCTTACGCAAGCCGTCTGCGTGGGGATCCGCCACCAGCAAATGCGCCGAGTGTGGTGATCCCGCCGATACTAATAGTGCTGACCGTCGTGTCGACCCGGAGAGTCTGCATCTATCGCGCGGTCGCCGGATCACCCATCCTCACAGTTCGGTTTCGAAGAAACTGTCTAGCAAATCAGCGATTTGCCACATAGGGCAGGGTCTTCTGGAGTGTCCGTCGTATCCGGCGCTCTTGAGATGGTCCACGGATTCTTCCGGAGAAAAATTACTCAACGCGATCAGTAATCGCTTCGTCGCGCGTTCGCTGCAGCATAGATCCTTCGCGAAGTCGTAGTTTTTGGCACCGCCCACCCGTGTATCTAACAAGATGGCATGCGGGTCAGAAATCGCAATGCTTCCTCGCGCAGCGAACACGTCTGTCGAGAGAGTAGCGTTGAATCCTTTGAGTTCCAGGAGCAGGGTCATCGAACCGCCTACAGACCAATCCGCATGGACCACAAGAACTCTTCGGTCGTCCGCAGATACGTGAATGGTCTTTCGATTCCACAGGGCACACTGTAGCGAACTGCCTTCGTACGCGCGAAAACTCATGGCGACCTCGCGTTTGCTACAGTGGGCGAACGCTCGACCGTCCTCGAACTGTTGACTGGATAGACATCACGGATGCCGAATAACGTCAGGGAGTGTTTGGTAATTAACAGCTTCGCGATCCGTGAGCTGACAATGTCCACTCTGAGGCGACGCGGATCTCAACCGTGGGGCTAGCTCTGCGCTAAGGTTGAATGCGACTCCTCACTCGCCCTTTTGACCGCTCAAGTCGATACAAATAGTGATTAGCCTGACGTTTTGGTCGCAACCAAATGACTTGCGCATCGACGCATTCGTTTGCGTTTTCAGTGCGAATCGACTGACCGGTGAGTTGTCTCTGGATCGTTGCAACGAGGTCCGCAATGAAATCTGTTTGCGAGTATGCGTGCCTCGAAATCGATCGCATATATTTCCAGTATGATCGCAATCGTGACCAGGTCAAGAAGGACATGCGCCGATTTCGCCCGATTTTCTGTTTCTCATAGTCATCAATATGCACTACACGTGGCTTGCGCGCGGCCTCAACTAGTAAATACGGAGATCTGAAGTGACCCCTTGCGAATACCGAATGCCAGTGATGCTCACCGCGCTCGCCAAGGATGGTAGCAGCGAGTCACGCGTCGATTCGCGCAGCTCGCTTGCGGAGGTCTTGCGCTGATGGAATCAGAGTGCTATCGGGGGTACAGCATTTGGGGTCACGCTATCTTGCAACTAGACGACATTCTGCAGCTGGAGCGGTACGCCGGTAGCGGAACCATCACACGGAGCAACAAGCTCATCGAGGGCTCAGGCATCCTTGGGCATTTTGATAGCGAAGAGGCGGCGCAGGATGCCGGGCTTGACTGGGCGCGTGCGTGGGTGGATAGCCATGGTTGATATTCGCGCGATGCGATATCGCTCCAGCCCGTGCGGTAGTTCCATAAGCTGAATTGGTGTCGTTTGGAATCCGGTGTAAGCACAAGATTGGAAAACTTAGAGGCGGACTAGTCGAACCGAATATAACCGCGAGCGTACTACGCATCAACACATGGCACCGCTCGGACTCACTCGGATAGATACAGGCGGGTCGCCGTATAGGTGAGCTGGGCAGCGACCGTAGATGATGCGAGCAAGATCCATCTGCAAGTGAACGAGGAGAACAGGTGTCCTACATCCGGTCGAAGGAGGAGGCGCAACATTCTTGACGATTGGGTCACTGCACGAAAATCACGGCTCACTCGACAATGTCGCGGCACAATGAACCCTTACGTCGGAGTGGCTGGGTTGTGCTTGTGCGCCGACCGAGCGTGTCTCTTGTTGGGAAAGTCGACGGCCCGTTGCGGTCGATATTCCCAACAAGAGACACGGATCCCGGCGAATATCAAATCCATCGCATACCCAATGTTGGACGGGAAATGGCGATTTTCGTGGCAGCAGCAGTCGCGGGCTAGCAAAAACGGCGATCCGCCAGTACGGGCGTGCACGACACAAGTTCGTTCCTCGGAGACGACAGAGCAATCGGGATCGGTGCAGGAAAACCGAAATCCTATTTGCGAAAAACCGGGTTCCGTTTTTTGGCTTTCTCCGTCAATAAGTTTGCGACAATGCAAAGCTATACAAACCTGGAGATCGAAAAAGGTCGGCGCAGGCACATGCGGTGCTGTAAGCATACGCGAGGAGTTTTAATGCACCTGCCTTATAAGAAATCACGCTCGCATCCCTGGACCAACAGACGCATCCCGATAGATGGCGCGCGGATGCGAGTACTGGTCGTTGACGACAATCAAAGTGCCGCTGAGGCTCTGGCAACCTACCTGTCGTTTGAGATGATGGATTGTCAGACGGCGTTCGGAGGTCTTCAGGCGATTTCTGTGAGCATCGCCTGGAGCCCGCAGGTCATCATCATGGATATCTCGATGCCTGAGTTCACTGGTTTTGAAGCCGCTCTTGCGTTGCGCCGGGACCCGCGGACTAGCGAAAATGTGATCATTGCTTTTACCGCGCTGGATGAAGCAGAAGTGCTCCGCCATCTCACCGGAAACGAATTTGACGCGTACTGCCAGAAAGGTCAGCCGCCGACCCAATTGCTTGGCCTCATCACGGGCCTGACAAATAAAATGGGGTCATAGCACGCGTCCAATCCCGACTTGGAACGGCTAACCTGCGAAGGGGACTATACAAGCCAGCGATGAATGCTGCCGTGTCCTAACAACGTGTCACGCATAACATCGCACCTTGTTCCTCTTGAATGTTAGGGTCGGTAATAACGTTGAGTCGGTAATAACATCCTGTGAAAAAAAGTGTGAAACAATGAGGACTATCAAATTTCTCGAGCGTGTGCATGAGCGTCCAAATCCGCAATAACGTCCATGTGCAGGGTGACGGGCCTTCAACAATCGTTTTCGCGCACGGTTTCGGGTGCGATCAGAACATGTGGCGTCTCTTTGCCCCGAGCTTCTCGGGTCGCTATCAAACCATTTTGTTCGATCTCGTTGGCGGCGGCGACTCCGACCTCACAGCTTACGACCGAACGAAATATGGGTCGCTTCATGGCTATGCGGCAGATGTACTGGAGATTGTTGAAGAGTTTGCCGAGGGGCCGGTCATCTATGTTGGCCATTCCGTGAGCGCGATTATCGGCATGCTTGCTGCGATCAAGACACCGGAAAAGTTCACGGCCAACGTCATGATCGGCCCTTCACCCTCGTTCATCAATGATGGGGCTTACGCGGGCGGATTTACCCGTAGCGACATCGATGAGCTGCTCCAAACACTGGAAAGCAACTATTTGGGCTGGTCGAGCACGATGGCGCCAGCCATTATGGGAGCGCCGAACGGGCCCGAGATGAGTGCGGAGCTGACCAATAGCTTTTGTCGCACGAACCCCGAAATTGCCAAGCATTTCGCTCGAGTCACGTTTCTCGCTGACCATCGCGCGGATCTGTCAAAAATTACCACTCCAACGCTGATCGTTCAGTCAGACGACGATCTGCTTGCGCCAGTTGGTGTGGGGCAATACATGCACGAAAGGATTCCCAACAGCACATTGAGCATCGTCAAAAACGTAGGTCACTGTCCGCATCTGAGTGCACCAGGCCCAAGCAAACACGCAACCGAGGCTTTTTTGAAAAGTCTTGGGCTCTGAGATGGGCGGGGCCATGCTGCCGCTCAATTCCATCGAGGATGCTTATGAACAAGCCCCCTGCGGTCTTGTCACGACGACGATCGACGGCACCATTGTTCGCGCCAATGCCACGTTCTGTCGCTGGTGCGGATTCGCAGCGTTTGAATTGATCAACTGTCGTCGAATTCAGGACCTGCTGACTGTCGGCGGTAAGGTATTTCATCAAACGCATTGGGCGCCGTTGCTGCTGATGCAGCGCTCGGTGGCCGAAGTAAAGCTCGATATTCGCCACAGTGCCGGTCACAAAGTGCCGATGCTGATTAACGCTGTGCGCCGAGGCGTCGGCGACGCGCAATTTGACGACTTCGCGTTTGTCATCGTCACTGACCGCGACAAATACGAACAGGAGCTTCTTTCCACCCGCATGAAGGCGGAGGAGTCGCTGGAGGCAAGGAAGCAGGCCGAACTGGCGTTACAGGCGATCGATCGCCGCAAAGACGAATTTCTCGCGACGCTTGCTCACGAATTGCGCAATCCGCTGGCCCCGATCCAAGCAGTGGTCGAGCTGCTCAAGAACAAAGAATTTCAGGACCCTCAGGTGCTTTGGTCCCGCGGTGTGCTCGAGCGTCAAGTTGGCCAGATCGCGAGGCTAGTGGATGATCTGCTCGAGGTCTCGCGCGTTGCTGAAGGAAAGCTCGAGCTGCGACGCGAGCGAGTGGACCTGAACGCAGTCATACAACAATCGATAGAAAGCTCACGCGGTCTTATTGATGCGTCCTCGCATGCACTCACATTGAACTTGCCGGACAAGCCGATCATTCTCGATGCCGACCCTGGCCGGCTCACGCAGGTTATTCAGAATCTGGTCAATAACGCGGCCAAATACACGCCGACCGCCGGAATGATTGAGGTCGCTGCTGTACGTAACGGGGCCGAAGCAAAAGTGACTGTTCGGGATAACGGTATTGGAATCGCGGCCGAACATCTGCCCACCATTTTCGGAATTTTTGCGCAGCTAGGGAGCGGGCTTTCGCGCGCTCAAGGTGGTTTAGGCATTGGCTTGTCATTGGCGCGCGCCTTGGTCGAGCGTCACGGCGGCACGGTCGAAGCGGCGAGCAAAGGAATCGGTCAGGGAAGTGAGTTTGTGATCAGGCTGCCCATAACGCTTGACCAAATCGATCATCCGTCGGCTCAGAAAACCCCAACAACACCAGAAACCCCTGTTGGCAAACGTCGTCGTGTCTTGATTATCGACGATAGCGAGGATGCCGCGCTTAGCCTCGCCATGTTGCTGGAGATTGATGGGCACGATGTGAAAACAGCACACAACGGCGCTGCGGGAATGAAACTAACGCGCGAGTCGCCCGCTGAAATAATCCTTTTGGACATCGGCCTTCCCGACATCAGTGGCTACGAATTAGCGAAACAGATTCGGCAGCATTCCGACGGCCGCGAGATGTTGCTAATCGCGTTGACGGGTTGGGGCCAGGAACAAGACAAGCTTGACGCTGCTGCGGCGGGTTTTGATTTACACCTGACAAAACCAGTCGATTATTTAAAGCTGTTAGATATTCTCAATAGAGCGTGAAAATTGAGGGGGTAAGGAAACGCTAACGACCGTTTTTTGCTGACCTCTGAACCGGGTGTATTTGGTTTCTTGGCATGGGCATTTTTCGGGCAGTCGGTGCGCAGGGACGACGCTTATGTTTGGCGTAGCCTGTGGAACAGCGCTGGCACAGGGGCCGACAAGTTCCACGCAGATGAGTGGAGCGTCAGTGGGACAGCAGGCATCGAGTTCGATGGCGCAACCGTCAAACCGGCAATTGGCCCGGGATGTCAGGAGGGCGCTCAAAACAGCAGGAGGAATCTCTATGGCAGCGCTAACCGTGCGCGTGAAGAATGGCGTCGTGACGTTCGCTCGTACGGTACCGGCCAACGCCGAAGCGGCAAAAGCTGCTGAGGTTGCGAAGGGTGTTCCTGGGGTCGTTTCTGTCAGGAATAAGCTAACCGTAGACGCGCTGCTTCCAGGCGCAGATTCTGCACAGCCTTCGAGGTGTCTGCCCCGTCTCTTCACGGAATGCGCGAGTGAACTGCCGCACACTCAGATTGGCAGCTTCTGCGAGTCTGTCCACTGTCAGGGGAATGTGCAAATTGCTTTTCGCGTAGACCAATGCGGTCTGGATTCGATCCGTTTTGGCATCGAGATCCAGCTGCCCGCAATCGTGGGTCATGCGTTCACTCTAAGGCTGCGCACTATTGACTCCCCGCAGAGCGCAAGTTGACAAGCATATCTATTTAATTTGACATAAATAGAATGATCATTTTTAAGTATGTTAGGTATCCTTATTGATTAGCTGACAGGGATTGGATTAAGAGACGGAGTGCTTTCCAGTCTTCGAGCGATACACAATGTGCGTCGCCGGTTGCAGCGCCGTTGTCCACGAACTTAAATCACCTTCGGTCAGCCGAAAATTTCCGAAATCCGGAGACGTTTAACGACGTGATATCGAACTTACGCGCAGGTTGGCTCGAAGGGGCGGTCGTGAATGCGACCTTGAATTTGCGGAGCAGCATTCAGAGCATCGTATTCACTTGAGGAAGTAATTTCGGGTACATCGCTTGGACCAACTGCGCGCGGCGACCTAATAGTGTTTTGCTTCCGGGTATTCTGTTGCTATTCCTTGCGTCCCTCGATGCTTTTCCTTTCAAACTGGACGTAAATTCCCCGCCTCATTCTTTCGAATGGCGGTTCCGCGTCAACGCATCCCGTCGTTGATAAAACGCGGCAGAGACGCGAAAAATTACCTCTCTGCAAGAAAAGCCGCAGACGCCTGGCACGTCTCCTGTCGTAATAAAGTCGAGCCTGAAGCGATATTCCGTTCCCGTACCGGCACCCGCAGGGATTCTTTGACGCTGTTAGACCGATAATACGATTAAGTACGCTGGCGCGACGTGCTGCAGTATCTCGGAGCGCCGTTGTTCGTCCGCGTCGAATTCAACGAGCGGGCCCTTCGCGCCAGGCCGGTAACCGACGACAGTGCCAACGCGCTCGCGGTACCGCTTTGCGGAGCGGCTATCAAGCTGCTGGATTCTTTCGTCTGTTAGCTTGACTTGGGTCCCTAACTTAAGCCGCATCACTACCTCGTCCGTCGGTGTCTGACAAATAGGAGCGAAGCGACGGGCATTAGTTCAAACGACTTGCTCGCACTTGCGCGCGATTCATCGCGCGAAGTCAGCCACGCTTAGCCCAATCGTTTCGCCCGGTGTTGCGAGAAGTTTTCGGCTCACTATCGCCTCAATCCGATCGCGGCCGTGAACGTATGCATTTAGCAAGCGCGCATCGCTTGCGCCTGCAGGCACCCAGAAGTACACCTCCAACACCTCCCGCGCGATGGAGCATCGTACGGATCGTTCACGAAAATGAGCATCGAAGACGACCACCTTTCGGTCGCTGGAAACAACGGCGTCGGGGGAGATTCGAATATCCATAGCTGCAATGACCTATCGTACTTTTGAAGATGCGAGCCAAGGCCGCAATGACGCCGGCGTATCCGGTGCCTGGTTCGACAATTGGCGTGCTGGGTCGGGCCGGTTACCCTGAAAAGACTACCCCCCTCAGGTGACCGGATGTGCATGCACGTACCATCGTGCATTTATTCGTCCGCGTCTTGACGACCTAGGAGCGGTTGCGTTTCACAATTCCGCACGAGCTGGCGTAGGGCCGCGGCTTATGGTCCAAGCGCTTCGCAAAGGCGTCAGGTTGCGGGCCGAGCCGGTTGCGCTAGACTGACTCGAGCAACAGGAAGGAGACTCCAATGCGACGAAAAATGCTCAATGCCTCGCAACTACAGCAAGAGGTCAATCGGCGAATCCATCGACTGCAGGAAATCGTCGAGGATGGCGTGAAGATTCGGGTGCCGCGGCCGCAGCTACAGGAGCCTGACAAAACCGGCTGCAACTGGAACATGACTCATTTTGGCAACGCGGTCGGCTTCGACCGCGACATCGAGGGAGTGCTCAAGGCCGTGCGTGCGGAATACAACCTCAATACTGAATTGAAAGACACCGGGAACCCGTTCGGGGACTAATCGCAAAAGAGAGCACCACGGGCGGGCGCTAGCTGTTTGGCCCCGCAGCGGGAGCGCCGACCGTCTTAAGTTGCTGCCGCGGAGCAGGATGACAACAAGCTCTCAGCAGCCGCCCCAGCGCCGCGAGAGGTTGTGAACGTTTTTCCGCGCATAGCGTCGTCATGTCGCGACGCCATGTTTCAATTTCCTGGTTCTGCCGAGCATGTGAGACGAGTATGCCGAGATACATGGTCTTGCTCCCAACAATCAATCGGTATCGGAAACGACGGCGCGCAGCTTGCAGCGGCGACCTTGTACTCAGCATGCCCGACCAGCCGGCCCCGGGGTACCCGCATTACGTGCCCCCTCGGAAGGGGGGCTTGGCCTCCAAAGTTACTCGCAAAAAAGAGCGCTGATATCCATTGCGAGTCACAGGCAGCCGACGGATGTGGTACTTCGGCCGAAGGGTCTTCTTGAGACGCCCTGGCGCAGCGAGGCAGCAGTGAACTCCGCTACTGTCCGACGATACGGAGGGAGACTAAGCACTTGAACCGGATGTTTCGAGTGTCTCTGGGCGACCCCTGAAGAGACAGTCGCCGGTCGGAGCCGGACTGCCGGAACCGGACGCTCGCCGCGGTACCCGGCAAGCGGAACCGGAGCGCCTCGCTCCGAGTCGAGACCGGCGACGTCAGCCGCTGCTGCGTCGACTCTGCTGACTCCGTTGGCGACATAGGTGCTTCTTGCCGTGGAGCGAGGCATCCTGAACTCAAACCCCGCCGGGCCAGCGACCTCATCGGCAGCGTCTGCCGCGCGATCGATCTCCATGAGGGCGTAATCTCGTATCCGTCTTCCTAAATCCGCTCCTCAAGGTGGCGGCTGACATCAGCCGACGGAGGGCGCGTGCTCGAAGGTGAAACGGGTCTGCACCGGTGGCGGCTGGCGCAGCGTCTGCTGGACCACGCAGCAGCGCTCGGAGGCGGCGCACAGTCTGTCCAGCAGTTCGGGCGGCGTGCCCTCCAGGGCCGCCAATGCGACCTCGCAGACCAGAGTCTGGAATCCCACTGGAACATCCGCCTGCATCGCCAGCGTGCCGCGCACGTCGACAGTGCCGGTGACGCGGACTTCCAACGCAGTCAGCGTGATGCCGAGCAGGTTGGCCACCATGCGGATCGACGAGTCCTGGCACGCCGCCAGCGCGGCGCAAAGCAGGTCGCCGGGGGTCGGCGCGTCGTGAGGGCCGCCGAGCGCGCCGTGCACGCCCACGGGCACCGCCACGTCGCAGCCATCCATCGGCTCCACCCGCGAATGAAAGGGGTCTGACGGGTCGACGCCGACGGCGCGCGCATGGTCGACGACCAACGCCGCCAAGGGCGATTCGTGGTACAGGCGACGCAGCGGCGCCTGACTCTCCTGGACACTGAGTTTCATGGCTGGGCTCCTGCAGAGTGGGCGTGCCGCCTTCAGCGGCGGGTGATGACCGCTTCGAGGTATTCGCTCGGCACGACGAGCGACCGCCCGCCGGCGAGATTCAGGCGCTGCAGCAGGTCGGTGATGTCGCGCACAAGCGTCGCGGCACCGTCAGCAGGCAGCGCGGCGAACGCCTTGTGCACCGGCCCGTACCAAGTGCGCAAGACCTCGATGAAGTGCTCGGGCGAGCGGTAGCGGAAGCAGAATGTCTGCGGCGTTGCGCGCAACTCGCCGACAGCGTCGCCGAACAGCTCGCGCAGGTGCGCCGGCACACCCCAGGCCGACGGCGCTTTCAGTCCGGCCGGCGGCGGCAGGTGCCGGCCGAGTGTCCTGAAGAGCTGGCCGATGAAGCCGTCCGGCGTCCAGTTGGCCAGGCCGATGCGGCCGCCGGGCCGGCACACGCGCAGCATCTCGGCTGCCGCCCGGGGCTGGTCGGGCGTGAACATCACGCCGAAGGTCGACAGCACCACGTCGAATGAGGCGTCGGCAAACGGAAGCGCCTCGGCGTCGGCGGCCTGGAAGACGATGTCCAGGCGCTCGGCGCGGGCGCGCTCGGCGCCGCGGTCGAGCAACGCGGCGACGTAGTCCGTCGAGGTGACGCGGCAGCCGCGCCGTGCGGCGGCGAGGCTGGCATTGCCATTGCCGGCGGCGACGTCGAGCACGCGCTCGTCCCAGCACAGGTCGCAGGCCTCGGCGAGCGACTCGCCGACGCCTTGCAGGGTGGTGCCGATCACGGCATAGTCGCCACTGGACCACGCGGCCTGCTGGCGGGTCTTGACGGCGGCGAAATCGACGGGAGTGTTGTCCATGGTCGTGTCCTCGGCGGTAGTGGCGGGGTGGGTGCGCAACGCGAAGCCACTGTGCGCCTGGGTGGCCGGCCGCGTCCTTTAACGTTCTGCGCCAAGCTGCTAAAAATCCCTAAACACGAAAGCCGATTACATGCAGGACGCCTACTTCTTCAACCGCAGCGAGTTCCGGCCCACCCAACGGCTGCTGCTCGTCGATGGTGCGCCGGTGGCCGTCGGTGCGCGCGCGTTCGATCTGCTGGCCTGCCTGCTTGCGCACCGCGACCGCGTGGTGTTGAAGAGCGAGTTGCTCGAAGCCGCCTGGCCGGGATTGGTGGTCGAAGAGAACAACATTTCGGTGCAGGTTTCGGTGCTGCGCAAGCTGTTGGGCGACAAGGCCATCGCCACCGTGTCTGGCCTCGGCTACCGCTTCGCGATGGAAGTCCGTATCGGGGTTGCCTCAGCGCCGGGTGCACCGCTGGCACCCTTTACCGCCGCGAACCGACCGACGATCGCGGTGCTGCCATTCAACGTGCTGGCCGACGATCCGCGCATGGCCTTTCTTGCCGACGGGCTGGCCGAGGATGTGATCGCGCTACTGGCGCGAGTGCCCGGCTTTCAGCTCATCTCGCACGCCTCGTCCTTCGCTTTCCGCGCGCACGACGCCAGCCTGACCGAGGTTGCCCGGCAGCTTGGCGTGCGCTTCGTCGTCGAGGGTAGCCTGCGGCCCACGGCCACCGCAGTTCGCATCACCACCCACCTGACCGACGCGCAAACCGGGCATGTGCTGTGGAACGGGCGGTTCGACTGCGTCCGCGCCGAGATGGCCGACCTTCAGGAGCAGATCGCGCGCGGCATCATCTCCGAGCTCGAACCCGAGCTGACGCGCGCAGAGATCGCCCACATTCGCCGTCAGCGGCCGGACAACCTCGACGCCTGGGCGCACTACCATGAGGCCGTCGGCGCCATCGCGCTGCAGGGCTGGAACGAAGACGGCATCGGCGAGGCGCGCGCACGACTGCGCGCCTGCCTGGCGCTCGACCCGCGGTTCGGCCTGGCGCACGCCCATTACGCCATGCTCACCGCGCTGGCGGGAAACATCGGACTGCTGCCCGAGGCCGCGGCCGACGACGCCAGGCAAGCGGCCGAGCGCGCCGTCGAGTTGGACGACGGCAGCCCCGAGGTCCTCGGCCTGGCCGGCTGCGCGTTGTGCGACCTCGGGCAACTCCGTCGCGGCATGGCAATGCTGCGGCGCGCGCTCGAGCTGGACCCGAGCAACGCCCAGGCACATGTCGCGCTCGGCGCCGCATTAATCCTCACCAGCGAGTTCGAGGCCGGTTTTGAGCGCATGCGCCTTGGCATGGCGATCAGCCCGCACGATCGTCGCCTTGGCTTCTGGGGCTGGGCTCTCGGCGTGTTCCTGCTGCGCGCCGAGCGCGCCGCCGAGGCGTTGGCCGAAGCGCTCGCGTCGAGCCAACGCGACCCTCGATTCCACTTTGCACGCGTGTTGCAGGCCGCCGCGCTCGACCGCCAGGGGCAGACCGACGAGGCACGCATCGCGCTGGCCGAGGCCCGGCGACTGCGCACCCGGCTCTCACTGAACGAGATCGCACTCACCCACGGCCGGCGCGTGGCCGAGCAACTGGGCCGGTACTGGAATTGACTCCGTCGCAACCCCTACGCTTCAAGTGACCTGGGGTGATGTTGAGGATACCTCAACGGCCGCACCAATCTCAACGCCTGAGTCGATCGGGACCGGCCATCCACGAATGCCCGCTCCTGGCCGAGTGCCGACTGATCCGATAGGCTTTTGAACCCGAGTCGCATCCTCGCCTGCAGCCGGAGGCACACAGTCGAAAATAGTCGGTCCCGGTACTTGCGATCGTTGTTGTGGCTGTATGTGCTTCCTATAGCTACCACAGACTCTTGCTGGGGCAGCGAGACTGGATCGGACACACCTATGAAGTAATCTCGGTCCTGGAAACAACTCTTCAACGGATCACGGACGCTGAAACGGGACATCGCGGTTATCTATTGACTGGCGATAAGTCATACCTTGCTCCTTACCACCATGCATTGACCGAACTTTATGCGTTACCTGAGCAGCTTCAAGTGTTGGTGAAAGACAGCCCGGCGCAATTGCAACGCGTCAAAGCGTTAGGTGAGGCATTGTCGACAAAAGAAGCCGAGCTTTCGCTCACCGTCGCCATGCGCGATCACGGCGAGATCGAAAACGTGAAAACCGAATTGTCGAGTAACGCGGGGTGTAACCATATGGATCGAACTCGATCGATCATCGCGCAGATGCGTCGCGCGGAAACGGACTTGCTTTTACAGAGAACCGTAACAGCGCAAAAAACTGAAAAACATATGCTTGAGGTAGCGTTAGGGTGTGCGCTAGCATCGTTGTTGGTCAGAGCAATGTTGTTCACGCGTACTCGGGCGAGATCCTAAATATTTTACAAACGCATTTGACATAATTAACATTGTCATTTGTTTATTCGTATACCTAAGTGCTTTAGTGCCGATCTTTAGCGAGATCTGAAATTATTTCTTTCCGTCCGACGTGGACGCATGCTTCGATCTGAATTTTCAGTATCTTTCGGCGCCACACGCCCACTTGGGACGCCAGCGAGAACCGTCCTCGCGGACTATCGCAGTGAGCCTGCCAAACGTCCGAATCGATGATATCAATTGCGATGCCGATTCCAATCAGAGCGACATGATTTGTCGTAACAGTTCCAAGGCTTGGCGGTTTCAAGGGTGAAGTGCAACAGTGGGTTTAGTGTTTAGAGCTTGGAGATTGGCTTGCTGAAGCAAGGGTTGCAGCGAAGACTTCGAACGGAGAATGGAACGCGTGAGTGGCGCGCGGCCGGCTGTTCAGGCTGTCGGCGATCGCGTCGAGTTCGTCCTGACTGTAGACCGATAGGTCCGTGCCTTTAGGCAAATACTGGCGCAGCAACCCATTGGTGTTTTCGCAAGTACCGCGTTGCCAGGGACTGTGCGGGTCGCAGAAGTACACATTCACGCCGGTGGCGGCGGTGAGTTCCTGATGGCGCGACATTTCTTTGCCTTGGTCGTAAGTAAAGCTTTGCCGTAACGGCGCAACAATCGAATTGAGTTTGGCGGAGAAGCCCGCTAGCGCTGAGGCAGCGGTGGCGTCCTCCATCTTGGCAAGCAGCACCAGGCGGCTGGTGCGCTCGACCAGAACGCCGACAGAGGATTGGTTGTTCGCACCCTTGATGAAGTCTCCTTCCCAGTGACCGGGCAGCAGGCGGTCTTCGATTTCGGGCGGTCGCACGTGGATACTGACCATGTCGGGAATCTGTCCGCGCCGGTCTGTGCCCCGCGTGCGTGGCATGCGCGTGCTGTGGCCGTGGCGCAGGCAGGCAATGAGTTGGCGGCGAAGTTCACCGCGCGGCTGAGCATAGATCGCCGTGTAGATGGTTTCGTGCGAGACGTGCTGGGTCGAGTCGGTTGGATACATGCGCTTCAGTGTGCCCGATATCTGCTGGGGCGACCATTTCCACTCAAGCAAGGTGAGCACGATGCGCCAGCAGACGCTTTGCGGGCAAAGCTTGGCGGGGTGGCGCGACGCACTGCGGCGTGCGCTGCAAAGCGCCGCAGCGGGCACCGATGCGTAGCCAACAGAAGAGCTGTTTCGCATTAACTCGCGGCTAATAGTTCCCGGTGAGCGCCCGAGTATGCGGGCCATGGCCCGCATACTCGAACCCTGCAGATGCATGCTTGCAATGGTTAGGCGTTCTTCAGGCTGCAGTTGTTGGTAAGAAGTTTTTTCGGACATCGCGACACCTTATACGAGACAGGTGTTGCAGTTCACTTTTGAGGCCGCCCTTTCATTTCGTCCAGGCGACCAGTACGTGCTTTGCCCGCGAGTGTCTTTAACAGCGCCTCCGCTATCGGTTCAATCCCTTGTAGATCGTCCAGGCTGGTTGTCGACGTGAGACGGCGTGGCTCCATGATGATCTGCGTTACGGGGGCTGGCGCCGCTTGCTGACGTGCGGCAGAGAACGAGACATCGTTAGCAACGGGTTGCGGAATTGCAGGTTCAACGGCAGAGGGAACCGCTTGATCAGCTTGCAGCGGTACTACATTCGTCTCAGCGGCGACACCTGTTGTACCACCTGTGCCATTCGAATCAGAGGGTGGGGTGATTTGAGCACCCGCATTTTTCGCTTTTGTAGCCGCAGGCTTCTTCGCCGCTGTCGCTTTTGGCGCATTCGCGGGTGGCAGTTCTTGCTCTGCGGATGCATGACGCGACGGGGGAGCCAGCAATTCCAACACCGACTCAGGGACGTCTGTTACTGAACGCGGAATATCCAGCCAACCTGTCGGCAAACCAAGGCGTTCCGTGAAGCGGATTGCTTCAGTATCGTCCATGCGTTTCTGTCCATAGAAACGATTGGCCATGTTGGACTCGCTAATTTCCATCACCACGGCGAGCCGCACCTTCGATCCTTTGCGGGACGTAAGCACATGCAGGTTGGCGCGACGAATTTTTTCCAAAACTGCGACGTCGTTCAACGGCAAGGATTGCTGAGTCCCCGACTTTGAAGGCGCTTTGACTTTCACAGGTGCAGATTTTGTCGGGGTTGCCGTGGCAGGCTTCGCCGCCGTAACGTTGCTCTTCGCGACGGTCCTTGTCGACCCGACATTTGTCTTCTTTGGCATTTCTGGTTCTCTGGGCGAGCGATCGGTGAGGGTAGAGTGCTGATTGGCCTGTGTAGCCGGAGCCGGCTTCGATACTTGCTCGTACGCAATTTCCGGTTCAGCGTTCGCATGAATGAAGTCAAGTGGCGACCTCAAGCGCCCAATGATCTCGGGTGTGAGGACAGGATTGGGTTGATCGAAAAACCCATCTGGTAGCCCAAGCGTCGTTTCGATATGAAAGGCTGTCTCAGGTGTGAATCTCTCGCCATTCACCAATTCGGCTACGCGCGCTAAGTTGGAGTCGAGTCCCAGTGCGATGTTCTCCGCGCCCACCGCATCTACCAACATCTTAAACGAACGGGTTTTGAAAATGGACGCCGTGTGGGCTGGGTCTCGAGGAGGTGGAGCTTTTACGTATGGCTTGTTCTGTCGGTGGGATGTCGCTTTTGGAGGTTGGCGCGATTGACGCTGGCCTTTGTCTCGAGATCCCGAGTATCGCCCGTGTGCTTGACTCATAAAGTGGGGTTCCCCGCCGTGAAAATCACTATCAGTTCGCGCATTATAGGCGAGCATGAAGCGGTGCTGCTGTTGTTGAGAGGCCGCGTGCGATTTCCTCATCAGTCAAGCGCGAGAGAGCGGTCAAGCTGACCACGCATGTCGCCATATAGCGATAACCTTCAAGGAAGATTCGATCGGAGAGGAGCCCTACGCTTGAATAGCACCGCTCACAAGTACCGAATGTGCCGTACAACGCGAAGTGAGGTTGGTGAGGAAGGAGCCTTGAGCGTGAGAAGACGCGACTTTCCAACCTTGTGAACTCGGTCGTCAGGGGTGCATTCGGAAAAGTCTAGCGACTAAGCAAAGCTCCCGCATGAAATAGCATAATTTGTGGCAGAGCCTTATTCTTCGGCGGCTTTTCTCTCGGCAATCAATTGTCGTGGCGCGTGTTGCATCGCGCGTTAATTTCGGAACGGCCGCCGTGGATTAATGTAGGGTCCGCGCGCCGCGATTCGTGCTCGCGGTCTCGACCTGTTGGAGGATATTCGCGCGACACTCGGCTTTGATCTGGTTCGCCGCTTCCCTAACCAACGCGTTGCCGTAAAAACGCGCAACCTTCGCGTCGATAGTGTCTTCCACGTGCCGAATGGCGGCTTCGACACTTACCGGATCATCCGGATCGAAGCCGGTCGTGATGACGTCCTCCTGTAGTGCCTTGAGCCCTTCGCCGGCTTCGGCGAGAACTCGAGTTAACTCATCGGACAGTTTGTTCACAGAGCCCTCTCAACTTGATTGATCGTCGACGCGCAGCGGCGTTTTGAGAAAATGCCAACTGAGTGATCCAAGATCACGAACGTTTATTGCCACGACGTTTGGTTTTTCGGAAGCGCGCCGGCGGGATCAAACACTGACATTGTATCGGCCTCGTTAAATGCGCTCGGGTAGAGTACGAGGTTGGTGCCCGTTGAGGCTAGGCGTGAATTGAAAAGAACGCCTTTGGCCCCGGCACTGAGCACCAAATCGCCGAGCACCCAACTGGGCGGTTCAATCCGATTGTTAAACCACAACGCGCGCCAATCGCAATAGAAATCCTCCCAGAGCGGATCCCATTCGCGCGCGTTAAATCCTTCACGAAAATCAACGATCGGTGCAGCGCTAATCTGATAGGTCACGAACGTACCTGGTGGCAGCAGCGTCGAAACCTGTTTGTATTCATCAATGGCCGTTTGTACATCAAGTGCGAGGTAAAGCGCTTCTACCCCGGGCCTATTGACGCGGCCGCCGTGGGTAGCCGCGCCAGCGCCACTGAGAGGCATTGAAGCCCACTTTGGCGCGTGAACGCGGTAGGCGGTGATGCGGTCAAGCTGAGTGACAATCATCCGGCGGCGCCCGCTTCGAGCGACACAACATAACGGATCACATCGTCAGCCCGCCCGTCGGAGACGAGTTGTTCAGCAGTTTTATAGCCAAATATGGGCAGAGGCTCGTTTCGATACCAAAACATCGCGCGCTCTACGTCACCGCAAATATCGCTCGCGGCGCGCAGGACCCGTACCGCTTCACGCAAGAACCGTTGCACGCTCTCAGAGCCGGGTGCCCGGCTGATTGTATTTCGGTGCACGTGGGCTTGCTGGGCCAAAGTTTGTAGGTCAATTTTCAGCGCTTGTCCGAATGCACGCGCAGACAACGCCGGCGAGTCCGAGTCACGCAGGGATTCCATGAACTGTTCAAAGCTTGCGCGATGACCGGCAGCTTGAGATAGTGATGTGTCCATTTTCGGCATCCATGATGCACAATATTTGCACTATTATAGCAGCTTAATCGCACAAAACCGTGTGAAGATATCTGAAACCGGCGTGCGGACGGTCGCGCGAGGAGACGCTCAGCAGCGCGGATCGGCCCGTGTCCAGACATCGATCCAGACGCATTCCCGTTCAGTTATCCTATCAGGTAGCCAATTACTTAAAGTTGATTCTTGGCACCTATGGTCGGCTGTTGCGTTGGTTCAGTTTTCAGGGTTGCTATATTTTAAAGGGGAAGGCGACCGACTTATCCACAGGATATTCACAATTCTGTGGGTTAGGTGTTGCGTCGGCGGTAAGTACGAGTTTGTTGTGGCATGCAGATGTCTGTGATGCAACGGTCAGCAGGCAATTGCACGAATGGTATGCGGCTACGTGTTGCGCAGCTTCGATCCGCACCCATGGGCCGCCCCTACCGACAGTTCCTGATCTAGACAGCTTCACGCTGCGACATTCGTCCGGGTGCCGAGTCGCCACAGCATGTCGATGTTCTTTAGATATGTGGCGACGTCCTCGGGTGCCGCGTGGATGATTGAATGTCGCGAACTATCGACGCTGTTCACTTCCGCAGTCCACGGATCCTCAAGGCTCGTGCAAACGCTCTCGACATCGTCACGATAACGCTGGAAAGTCGCGTCATCCCACGCGTCTATGACGCCTGGCGCCAGGAGTATCAAGAGCACGCCTTTCCGTTCGCCGATGAATCGAACCGGAGCCAGCATGCCACCGAGGTAAAGGATCAGAATCGCATCGATGATCCGCTCGTCGTGGTCCTCATCCCAAACAATAGCGAAGTCAAGGAATGTGGCGCTCTGGAGCGGATTCAGCAGTTCATCGTGCCACGTCGGTACTCGCAGAACGGAGTAGTGGGTTCCGCGGCCGAGATGGCCAACGGGACGAGTTTCGTCATGCAGTGTCTGGAAGAAAGGGCAGTAGGACATGTGACACTCCTTTCGGGAGAGGGCGGCGTCAGCCGCGAGGCTCGGCCATTTCGTGGCAAGCGTTCGTCAAACGTTAGCGTACCGCTCTAGCGCGAGTCCACGAACTCAGCGTCGCTTCTTCGCCGGGCCACGGGCCGGCTTAACGTGATGATCCGGGGACATTGTTGACACGGTCGCCTCCGGCAGCGCACCAAGCTCGGCGAGTTTGTCTCGTGCTTCCCGATACGGTTCATAGAACTTCGCCCACTTGCTGAAGCCACCCAGTTCGCCGACGGCGCGCAGCATGGCGAGGTGCGACGCCGTCAGCAACTGAACGTTCGACTCAAGCTCTGCGATCCGGATATCCTTGTCCGCTAGTGATGTTGCCGTGTCTGCGCCGGACCGCTTCGCAACGCGACCGCGCCAGCGCCGATACTCCGCCTGACGCTGCTGATATTCAGCAAGCAACTTGCTGCGTGGCTCACTGCGCGTAATCGACGATGCGGCATTGATGGACGGGTGCAGTCGGGCAACGGCGCGTGCCGTAATGTCTTCGTCATCGGCCAGCAACATCTCGAGGATCTCGCGCATTTCGTTGTCGTTGGACGGCGCAATCTCGTTCGATTCAGTCATCAAGTACTCCACGTTCCCGAGGTTGCGACAGGTCGGGGCCATCAGGGAAGGGGCGCTCTCCTGGTGGCGTCGCGAGAAGCCTCTGTACGCCAGCCAGCCGCTTTTCTGCGTGGTCGAGCTGATTCCTCCAGCCAATGCTCGTCGACGGCCGGGTTTTGATTGTTTCCACTGCGAGCTTGAATTTGCCTTCCAGACGAATGAGGTTCCGTCGATTCTCCGGCAGATCAGTTGCCGAGAGATGGCGGCAATCCGCGAAGCATTCGAGATGTTTGGGGCACGGGTCAACCGTAAATGAATTCAGGCAGTGCCCGTACGGCGTGGCGTGGAAGCCGTCCGCTTCGGCGCGCAGATACTCATACGCCGCGGCGTCACCCTCCGTTGCCTGGATATGGTGAAACGCATCGACGATCGGACCGTTGGCTTTGCCGCCCTTGATGAGCCGGGCAACCGTACTCGCTTTTTCACCGAGCATGATCTCGATATCCAGCGGGATTTCGATCTGGTCAAGATCCTCGGCCAAGCTGCGATGATCGTACTCGTAGCTTTGTGCGACGCTGCGCCGGTTGAAGCGTTTGGAGATGATGGTGTCGGCAACGCCCAGCCGAAACAGCTCCGTGTTTTGCAGATGACGCAGCATATGCGACTCGAGCTTCAACCCTCGATCCTCGTCCGACTCACCATATTTTTCAAATAGCGATGGTATGTTTTTGTTGTCCCCAAGCGCTAAACCTACAAACCGCGGATCTGGCCGGCCAACTGCCATGTAGCGGGTCACGTCGCACAAGCCGTCGTTCCGCTCCTCTGCAAGCGAGCGCTTCGGATGGATGAGCAGCAACTCCCACGACTGCACTGCGCCAGTCACCGACGGCAGTGGTGCCGTGTCTGATACCTTTGTCGGTGTCGTAGAGCGGATATGTTGTTCTAACTCACCGACGCGCAGGTAAGTGTTGTGCCAAGACATGCGTTCCGTGGGCCAACTCCGATCACTAGTAATTGGAATGACAGAGCCACTTGCGTTGCGGAATCGTAACGCAATCTGTTGAGCGGCCATCTTCTTTTGCAAGCGGTGCGCGAACTGATAAAGCGCCATGTCGAGTTGGATTGCGCCTGTCCGATGTTCCATAGACTGGCGCTGATGCAAGTCGATCAGGACACGAGGGTCGAAGCCTTCGCGATAGCGGTCGACAAAGGCTTCACGAGAGATTGCGGTCCAGAACGGATTACCCATCAAACGTGTATAAAGTTCGGTGATAGACACAAGATCATCGTTCGCATACCACGGCAGTAGTCGCCCCGTTTCGCACTGCAGCTTCAGCGTTGCGCGAAGTGGCTCCGTGATCCTCGCGACATGATCAAGCGTCTCAGTGAGCAGCGTCCGGAACATGTCCGGCACAGGCTGCGTGTTTTCATGCAGCACAGCACTATCCGACTCATCATCCTGCTGCTTTTCAGCGAAGTGGCGGAGCATGAGCGATGTCGAGATGCCGCCAGATTCACCTGCGGGGAGCCCTCTTGAATCCAGATGGGTTCGCTCGCGCTTCCAGTCAATCGGGAGTAGCGCAGCTTCGCCGATACGCAAGCCAGTTACTATCATCGTGCGTATCGCGGCGAACCGCAGCTCATCCATGAACGTGCGCGGTTTCTCGGTCATTACGATACGGGTCAGTTCCCAGAACGCTCGGCGCTCAGGGAGCCGCTCTTCACGCTTGCGTGCCTCCAGATCGGCGCGCAATTCGTCCTGCGACCAGATATGTTTCGCCTTGATCGCGCTTTTCATTTTCATGCGAGGAACAGCGAGAGACGAGTACAACTGACCGGCGTCGCAGATGTGCTGCGCATCAAACACCACTCTGACGATGCCAGCAACCAGGTCACCCAGTTTTCCGGAGGACTGGATCGCTTTCCCGATGCGGACCGCAAGCCGCAAATCGTCGACGGTCAGTTGCCACGGGTCCTTGTCCACGCATGTGGCGATCACACGCAGCGGACGCGCAATGCACTGCAGCACATAACTGGCCTTGTTCCGCTTGAACAGCAACTGCTCGGCGACTGCGGCCTTGATGAGGTCCTGCCACGCGGGCAATAGAGCTTGGAGGGCAAGTGGCGTCAGGTTGCCCTCGGCGCGCTCCGCATTGACGATAGCCAGTGCCTTCGTATCAGCCCCGAGGTCTCGGAGATAATAGTTCGGCGGCGGCACGTCGCCGGCAATGACGGTAAGGTTCCAGCCAACGCCGTCGCGTGCGGAGCCTGTTTTGTCGACGGGCATGTCCCACTGCATGCCTCTTTCCCGAACCAGCGTTTTGCCTAGTTCGATGAACGCGGAGTAGTGTGGATTCATCGATTGTCGCCTTCCAGTTCCTCGATGACCGCCTGTATCTCAGCGATCGTGCGTTGCAGTTGCAGGTAGGCCGGCGAGCTGGTGTCGCCGCGAGAACTCTGATCGAAGAACACCACTACTTCACGCATGGCGGCTAGCACGTGCTCATGCATCGCCTTATCGTGCAAGGGCATGAACTTCCTGCATCCATAGCACGACGTGACCGGGTTGTAAGGGCAGGCAGGCTGCCCCGAAGAACATCCGCCGATACCTGCAATCGGAATGCCGTGAGGCACGCCAGCGATCTGTTGCTCGCCTTTCAGAAGGGTGAGTTCCTCCGGGGAGATGAACCGGTCGTGTGCAATTTTCGCCACGCGTCGGTATATGTCCGACGCGCCGAGTGCCCGGTTCACCCGCTCCGCGTGGGTCGCCGAGGTCGCGTAATACACCAAGCCCGTCTGTGTGTGCGAATGGCCCAGAAACTCGGCCAGTTCTTCGTGGCTTGCGCCGGCGTCAACGAGTCGCTGCGCTGCGGTGTGGCGTAGGTCCGTAGCGGTACCGAGATCTTCGGAGTTGATCAGTTTTCTGACGAGCGCGGCAATCCGCGCTCCAGCCTCATAGTTCGATTCGACAGCAAAGAAGCGCCCAGCACCCGCGAGACCTTCAGCCTGTCGTTGGGCATTGAGAGCAACGAAGATCGGAGCCCATTCACGCTTGACCCGACGCGTGAGTGGCTTTTTCTTCGCGTCACTTCGCTGCTTTGCCATATGGAAGGTTAGATGAACCGTCGGCGGCCCGTCTGGTGCATCCTGCCAGATACGCACATTTCGCATGGTCAGCATTGCGATCTGGATCGGGCGCATCGCGAACTGATAGGCACACAGCAACATTCCTGCATCACAGACATCCTCGTGCAAAGGATCTGTTCCCGCCGATGACATAAGAGCTGCCGTCATTTCGTCCAGATGTCGTACTATCGCGGCTTCTTCGTCCGCGCCCAGAAACACATCGCCAGACCGGACACCCGCGTAAGCATCGCGGGCAGGCAAGGGCAGAGCGGTGCGAATGTAAATGCTATAGTCAGCCGACCACCCGAACAGCCGGTGCTCGCACAACAGGTGAAGAAGGTACTTTACACACAGATACGTGTGGTCCGTCATGGTCCGGGCACGCAAAGCCGTCCAAAGCGGACCTATACCGGTAGGCCCCGCACCCAGGATAGCCGCTATGTCAGTCACAGCCAGATTGTGTGCGTACGAGACGTAAAGTGCAGCAGTCGCAATGCTAAGGTTCTGCCCAAGGATGAGGAGAAAGACGTGCTTGAACACGAATGCGCAACGCTCGTCGAGTCGTGAGAAATCAACGTTGACGCGGTTACCGTTAATCGACAGCTCGAACGCAGATTGCTCAACCGGAGTCCGGATGGATCGCGGCTTGTCGGCGAAGTCGTCGTAGTAACGGATGACCGGTGGTAAGGCCGGCAATGCGGCACAGAGCAGACCAATGACATCGGTCGCTGTTTCTCCGCTTCCAAACAAATCTCGTTGCGCAGGCGACTTGCTCATCTAGTGTCCCTTCGGAAGCGCACGCAACAATGCCACACGGTCATCGAAGGCATCATTCCACACGCTGGCCAAGCGATCTTCAAACACGGCTCGTGCGTACCGTGACGGCATCGATGATGTCTTGGACCAGCCGAAGAAGGTGCGCAGTTTCTGGAGGGCTTCGTCCATCGAGTCGCCTTGTTCAAGCAACTGATGAAGCCGCACCACGGCACAGGTATGCCTCAGATCATGTGGCGTGACGGACTCTTTGCCAGTTCGATCTTTCAGTTCTTTCAAGACGGACGTGGGCAAGCGGTGTGAGATCTGCGCAAACATTTTCGTCAACGCTTCGGTCGACAACGGCATATCAACCGTATGCGGTCCATAAGCGACGCACTTGTGTAGAAATCGCTGCACTCTGATGCTACGTGTCCACGTGGACACTTAGGCATTTGCACCGATGACAGAAGAAAATGATTTGCGAAGCCGTTTGGTGATCGGCCAAAAGCGCGATGGCCGACGCGAATACGATGACGAAGCGCGTGCTGAACTTATCCGTCTGTGTCTGAAGCGAGGCGTATCGATTGCACGGACAGCCATGGAACACGATATCAACCCGAATCTGCTTCGCACCTGGGTTACCCAATATCGGCAGAGGCAAGCCGCCATGGAACCGGTCGCACAGGTCTCGGAGGGATCAGACGAAGTGGTGATCGACATTCCAGCGTCTGCCGCGCTAACCACGTCCTCCGACAATCACGCTGCTCCATTTGTTGCGGTCGTCCACGCGTCGACGCCACCTGAGGCCGCACCACCCGCGATGAAGATGTCTCTGGCGCTCCATGTGCGTCTATCAAACGGCGTCGAACTTGAGCTGGGCAGCTCGATTGCGACCATTGACGAACTGACCACCGTAGTTCAGATCCTGGGGAGGTTGCCGTGTTCAGGTTCGACGAAAGGCTGAAGGTCTACCTGCACCGTGACCCAGTCGATTTCCGCTACGGCATGAACAGCCTGTCGATCTTCGTCGAGCAGTCAATGCAATTGAACCCGATGGACTCCTCTCTTTACATCTTCGGGAACCGGCGTCGTGACCGCATCAAGATTCTCTTCTGGGATGGTAGCGGCTTCTGGCTGATGATCAAACGTTTGGAGACGAGCCACTTCATCTGGCCGGACAACAAAGCCGAAGTCGTGACCATGACAAGCGACGTGCTGCACGCGCTACTTGAGGGCGATGACATTACAACCATACGGCGGCATACAAAGCGGGAATATCTCCGCGTTAGCTGAACGTGCCCTTGGCATATTGGTCCAAGCAGTATGCCGATCGAGGTCACGATCACCGCCGACCAATTGAAAGAGCTGCTCGCTGAGCGCGATGCCGCTCGCGCATTGCGAGAAGAACAGGAAACGCTACGTGGCGCCTTGCGGCTCGTGACAGCGGAACGCGATCTTGCTGAGGAGCGGCTTCGTGCTTACCGTCGTGAACTGTTTGGCGCGAAGAGCGAAGCGCGGGGTTCGGATCAACTGGGGTTGTTCAACGAAGCCGAAGCGCTCAGTGCGAACAGCACTGCCGCCTTGGAAGACACTCCGGAGACGACCGTTGGCACGCATACGCGCAAAAGGCGTGGTCATCGCAAACCGCTCGATCCGAATCTGCCGCGCGAGGTTGTGCGACATGATCTACCCGAGGCTGAGCGCTTCTGCACGAACGACGGTCACGCGCTCGTGGAAATCGGCGTAGAGATCAGCGAGCAACTCGATGTGATTCCAGAGCAGCTTCGCGTAATCCAGCACCAGCGCGTCAAGTATGCTTGCCCGTGCTGCGATCTCGGCATCAAGGTCACTCCGGCGCCTGCACGTATCATCCCCCGCGGACTGCTCACCGAATCGGCGCTTGCGTGGATCGCCACTGGCAAGTACCAGTTCGGGATGCCACTCTATCGTCAGGCCGGTTTGCTGCGGCGCTTTGGCGGCGACATCTCGTCCAACACGATCGCCGCGAGTATGGTTCGCGTCGGTCTGGCGACACAGCCCGTGATCAACCTGATGCGCGATGCACTTCTCGACGCAGAGCTCGTCTACTGCGACGAGACGACGTTCCAGGTCCTGAAGGAAAAGGGGCGTCAGCCTCAGACGAAGAGCTATCTCTGGTCGCAGATGACGGATTCAGGAAATCCAATCCGCTGCTTCACGTACACGCCAGGACGCGGCGCGCATTTGGCCGACAAGCTGTTCACGGGTATCCGTAAAGGCGCAGTCCTGATGACTGACGGCTATGAACCCTATAACGCTATCGCCGAGCAATACCAGCTGGTTCATCTTGGATGCTGGGTTCATTGCCGACGCTACTTCATCAAGGCAGAGGACAATGTGCCCAAAGCAGCGCGCTCTCCCGATCTGCTTGCCACGCGCTTCATCAAGCTAATCGGAAAGTTATTCGCCGTCGAGGCGCGCAGCGTGCGATGGGCAGTTGATCGGCGACAGCGATTGCGACGACGGTACTGTACGCCCGTACTCGACGTCATTTACAAGCTCATGATCGAGCAATCTCCCGGTGTCGTGCCCAACAGCCTACTTGGCAAAGCGCTAACTTACCTGCGCGGACAGTGGCCGAAATTGATTCGCTACATCGAGAACGGCAACTGGCCAATCTCGAATAATGCATGTGAAAATTCGATTCGCCCATTCTGCGTGGGACGTCGCTCATGGCTCTTTGCAGACACTGTCGCAGGTGCAAATGCTAGCGCAAACCTCTACTCAATCGTGGAGACCTGTCGCGCCCACAGCATTGATCCTTATCGTTACCTCACCTGGCTGTTTCAACAGCTGCCCCTTGCAAAGACCGTCGATGAATACGACGCGCTGCTTCCCTGGAAGATGCCAGTTCACCTCCGCTGATCACACCCTCCTGCTACACCGTCTACGCCCCACCGGCACGCACGCTCAGAGAGGCGTCGTTGATGGATCGCATACTATCAACCTGCGAGTTCAGCAGAAACGAATGCCGCGGCCGGCCACGATAGTTTCCGGCGTACGTTTGCACCATACTGGCCGTTAACTCGCTGACCGGCACCTGCCGAATCGAATGAGCGGTCTTGATTCCTGGCTTGGAATACCGTGGATCGCCGTCTGAGTCTTCGTACTCGTTTTCCTGCACGTTGAGCCAATGCCGCGTCCGGTGTTGTTTGTGATCGTAGGCACCTTTGACTGCATCCACGGGCAACAGCAAGACTTCGCCACGCCGCAACCCCTGGTGCAGCATCAATACAAATGCAATGAATACGCGCCAACGCGTCTTATCCCTGGCGAAAGGATTCATTGCCGATTCCGGGTCCAGTACTTCGTACAGCGCTTCGACCGTGCTCGCTGGCAACGAACGAACTGTTTCGATCGTCTTGACCCTGCGGACATGAAGCTGGCTATAAAGCGTTGAAAGCCGGTTCAGCCGTTCTTCAATACGCCGGATCCGATTGTCGGCCGCCTGGCTCTTCGACACCCAGGTGACAACCGATGTTACGAACCCCAGACCGGTCTGCCAGCGCTTCTCGTCAATGTCCGTACCGTTTGGCTGGTTGCGGATCGACACAAACCACGATTCAAGGATCTCGGCCAACACCTCGTCATTCAATGTTCCCAGCGCATCGTCCAGCGCTGACATGCCGCGCAACTGGTCCGCATGTTGATACAGATTCTCGATGTAGCGCAGCTTTTTGACGTGTGTTGAATCAGCTAACTGCGCAGCAGACGTCGTCGCCCACACAGCCGCCCAGTATCGCGGCAACCCGCGTTGATCGACCAGAATCGGGCCTCGCAGTCCCGGTGGCACCGACTTATCAGATAGTT
>NZ_CM132390.1:0-2004775 GCF_053760385.1 Caballeronia sp. KNU42 | reverse complement strand
GCCAGCCCGGCGAAGGCCGCGGAAATCCGGCTCCAGGAATAGACGAAGCCAATCGCACGCGCTCGCACGCGGGTCGGGTATAGCTCGGCCTGGTAACCGTGGTACGCATAGGACATGATGTTCGCGGCGAGTGTGAACAAGACGCCGAGCCCGATGAGGACCGATGGCGTGGAGGCCTGGGAAAATATGGCGATGACGATGGCCATCGTGAGCAGTCCACCGCAGATCTGGGTTTTCCTTTCGAGCCTGTCGGCGAACAGCATACCCAGCAGCGGGCCAAAGGGGTTTGCAATCGCAATGACAAATGCATAGCCGAGGCTTGCTGTCACATGAATGCCGCGATGGATCAGAAGTGTTGGCACCCAGGCGGCGAAGCCATAAAAGCCGATCACTTGCGCCATGTTGAAGATCGACAGAATGATGGTCCGGCGCCGATAACCCGGCGCGAAAATTTCCTTGAGCGAGCCGCGTCCTTCCTTCTCGGGGGCGACCGTGAGTGGCGGCGGCAGGCTGATGCCTTTCTCCGCGACGACCCGCCGTTCGATATCCGCGACTATCTTCTCAGCCTCATCGATCCGGCCGTGACGCGCGAGCCAACGCGGACTTTCAGGAATATGGCGACGCACGATCCAGACAACCACGGCGCCCACAGACCCGATCAGGATGACTACCCGCCAATAGTCGAGGCCAAACGGCCGCGTCCCGTTCAATGCATACGCGAGAAACGCGACCACCGGCACGACGGCAAAGGTGATGAACTGGTTCATGGCGTAAGCGCGGCCGCGCTCCTGGCTGGGGATCAGCTCGGAGATATACGTGTCGATGGTTACCAGTTCGACGCCAATGCCAATACCCGCGATGAAGCGCCAGATATCGAGCGCGAATCCGGAGGTCTGGAACGCCATGATCACCGTGCAGACCATGTACCAGACCAGTGACCAGGTGAAGATCAGGCGCCGGCCAAACCGGTCCGCCACATAACCAAGCACGAGGGTACCGACCCACAGCCCCGCGAATGTGGCAAAGACAAAGGTTCCGAAGCCCGCCACCGCAAGCGGTTGAAGGGCAGCAAAGAAGCCTAGCGACTCAGGTTTGAAGAGCCCGGACTGGACCATGCCGGGCGCGACGTAGCCTGTGAAGAACAGATCGTAGAACTCGAACACACCGCCAAGCGAGATCAGGATCACCATGGTCCAGACCGTGCGCGAGGGTGGCAACCGATCAAGCCGTGCCGCAATTTCAGCTGCTTTCTCGCTGGACATCTACGCCTCTTATTTTTGAAAGAACTGTAAAACTGGTCACCACGTCTCCCGTGGTTTCTTGTCACACAAACTCGGCAACATCATGGGGAGGCATCGCAAAGTCACAAGGATGCCAAGCGCGTTGTTCGTGCTCTTCATTCACGCGACGATTGGAGATCCTTGAATTTGCCTTCATCGATGAAGCGAAGGAAAGACACCTTCACTATCCTCTGAGCCGCCCATGGGTTCCCCGCTCCTTCTGCAATCTCGCACATCATCGCGATGTTCAGCAATGCGGGCGAACACCAACGCATCCTTGGCCGTTGATGCGAGATCAATGGCCACTATGCAGCCGAGCGCGATGATCGGGTGAGGGGTAGTATCCGGCCCGATGGAGCGCCTGGACCGCACGACAGTCGCGATGACACGCGGCTGCCTCGGGGCTTCCACTCGGGGCTTCCACGCTTGTCAGAACACTCATGTGCGAGCATGATCTAGCGTGAATTTGTCCTTTTCCCAGGCCTTGCAGGCAGGGCGAGTGGGCAAGCCGGCGGCTTGCAGCAAGGGGCCGGTTTGAGTGCTCTCGCTTGGGCGAAGTGAGTCCAAGTGAGCCCCAGTGAGTCCTAGTGAACCCAGGCGAACCCATGCAGCCCCGGCTCAGTCGGGCCATATCGACAGGAGATAATCAAATGAATGTTTCGATCTCGCGACGAGCTCTCATGGTTTTCATCGGCCTTGCGTGTGCGGGGGCGATGACTCTCGCGCAAGCAGCGCCGGTCTCGTTCACCGTGCCGCTCACCGGTGCGGAACAGGTGCCTCCTGTCCAGACCTCGGGCAGCGGCACGGCTAACATCTCCTACGATCCCAGCACCCGGGTCGTCACCTGGACGATCACCTTCAGCGGCTTGTCCGGGGACGCCACCATGGCGCACTTCCATGGTCCCGCAGCGTCCGGCAAGAATGCGCCCGTGAAAGTCTGGCTGTCAGAGAAAGGCGCTGCCGTCACGAGCCCCTTCAACGGTAGCGCTACGCTGTCGCCGGCGGACGCGCAAGAGTTTCTCGCGGGCGAGATGTACGTCAACGTGCACACCAAGGATCATCCGGCTGGCGAAATCCGCGGTCAGGTAGTGCCGCCGAAGTAATAGACGTCACGCTCACAGATACTTGGCGAGCAGCGTCACCAGGGTGGCGCTGATGACGAGCAAGAGCAGCGCGAGCATGACTGACGCTTGGCCGGGCGCACGGATGCGCTCCGGCAAGCGCTTACGTCCCGTGAGCATCGGGCGCAGCAGATTGTGGCCCTTGGCCACTGCATAGACTGCAATAGCCAGCACGTGCAGCGCCACCGCCGCCAGCAGTGCTTCCCACAGGATCGTGTGCAGCGCGGTGATCGCGTTGGCGATCGCCGCGGGAACCCATTGGGTTAACGGCCCGTCGTCCGCCACGTCGTTGTTGACGTAAAGCCCGCTCAGCGTCTCGCCCAGCAGCAAAACCAGCAGTAGCAATACCATCCATCCGCCCGCCGGATTGTGCCCCACCTGCAGGTCGGCATCGCGGCGGAACAGGTGACGCAGATGCTGCCATGCGGCGGCTGGCGCCTTCAGGAAACTATGAAAGCGCGCGGTCTCGCTGCCGAAGAATCCCCACAGCAAGCGAAACAGCACCAGCGCCAGCAGCGCCTCGCCAATCCGGACGTGCCAGTCCATCCAGTTCAGCCTGGAGGTCGCATAGGCGGCGGCCACCAACACGACTACCAGCCAGTGAAACAACCTCGTTGGGATGTCCCAGACAAGCACCGGACGAGAAGGCAGGGCCGGCGGATCGGCGGGTTCATCAGCATCCATATTGGCTGTGCCGGCTACCTTCCGGAAGAAAGCCCCGGCACCTCAAGGCGAACGCCGCTCAACGCAGCGCCCCGTCGGTTTCATGTGCGGTACCGCTCGCCACGTGCGGCTGCGTGAGCGCACTGACGACCACGAGCACGATGATATTCAACGCCAGCGCGAGGAGGCCGATATTGATGTCCTTCGCCGCGTCGGGGAGGAAAGGAAATATCTGTCCGATGCTCAGGTGCATCGTCGTGGTCGCCACGACAACGGCCACGCCCGCGATGATCCCGCCCATGGCCCCCTGTTTCGTCGCGCGGTTTTTCTGCATCAGGCTCGCTATCAACGCGGGAAAAAGTTGCGTCACGAAGCTATAGCCCATCAGCAGCAACGCGACGATCGTGTTGCCGCCCTGCAGCGTGAACCAGATGGCGACGAGCGCCACGACCGGCACGAGCCAGCGCGCGAGCCGGCCGATAAACGCATCGGAAGCCTGACGGTTTATCGCGCCTCGATATACGTCGTTGGCAAGCAGGGTAGACGCCGAGGTCAGGATCATGGAGCCAGGGACGAGCGCGGTCAACACGCCGGCTGCGCCGATCACACCGACGATCCAGGGATCGAAACTCTGGATGGACAGACGGAACAGCGACAGGTCGATGTCACCGCCTTTGAGGCCCGGCACCTTGAGCGTGGCTGCGAACCCCACGAAGAACACGAACAGCAGGATCAATTGGTAGACCGGCAGGATGATCGCGTTGCGCCGGAAGATCCGTTCATCGCGAGCCGTGTACACCGACCCGAACGTATGCGGCCACATGAAGAAGCCGAGCGCCGTCAGCAGCACCGTGGACTGGAACCACGACACGCTCGACCCCTTCGCCGGGAAGGTGAGGAAGCCGGGCTTCGCGGCATCGATCGCGTGGAACATGGGGCCGATGCCGCCGTAGAGGTGATAGGGCAGGTAGATGCCCAGCGCCAGCACGACGCTCAGGATCAGGACGTCCTTCACGACTGAATTCCACGCCGAGCCCCGTACGCCCGACAAGATGACGTAAGCGGTGACGACCAGCGCGCCGATCCAGACGGCGATGGTCGGTGATATCACGCCATACGACGCCGTTGCCACGATGATGCCGAGTCCCTTGAGTTGCAGCACGAGATAGGGGATCAGCGCGACCACCCCGACTACCGCGACCAGCACGCCGAGCGCGGGGCTGTCGTATTTACGTGCGAAGTAATGGGGTTGAGAGACGAGGTGGTGTTTTTTCGCGTAGCGCCAGATTGGCGGCAGCATCCAGTACGAGAGGATGTAGGCGAGGGTTCCGTAGGCGAGGATGTAGTAGACCGGCGCGCCCTTGCCATAGGCGAAGCCGCTGCCGCCGAGGAACGTGAAGGTCGTGTAGATTTCCCCGGCCATCAGGAGGAATACGAACGCCGTGCCGAAGCTGCGGCCGCCGACGGTCCATTGCTCGAGATTCATATCATGACCACGCCGCGCACGTACGCCCAGAAAGAGCGCCAGCACGGTCACCGCAATGATGATGAGAAGAGCGCTGCTCATGTGCGGGCCTCCCCGGCTTCGTTGACGGCCTGGCGGTTGGCCGGATCCAGCCGGTAGATGATGCCCATGATGATCGCGCTCAGCACGATCCAGATCACGATCCACGCGAGCACGAACGGCATGCCGAGGACGAGGGGTTCAACCTGATTGACGAAAGGAACGCCGATGAGAATGCCGATGAACGGCAGTGCAGCCAAAATTCGAAAAAACATGACGAATAACCCCCTAAGCTGCGTAGCATTTGTCGCGGATCTGCTTTTGTCACGCTGACTGTATGCTTTATTCGTCAATTCGCAAAGCCGGTCAAAAAACTGCAGAACTCTTAAGAGGACATCGTGTGGATCGCTCAACACGGCCTTGAGCGAGGTGGGCTGGCGTTCTCGGCTGCGGTCAAGTCTGCGGGACATTGAAAAGCTGGAGATCGGGATCGGGGTGACTACTTAGATGCCGTGGCAACGCGAAGTTTTTTCACGCGCTGGTGGGCGAACTGGAAAAAATTGCTTGAATGTCGTCCGGCGACGGTTCAAATCTCCGATGTCTAAAAACTAATACTTAGCAGTGGAGATTGTTTTACGGACGGCGCATAGGCTCCTTTAAGTCATCCGTTGTATTAACGAATTCCCTGACAAGATTGGATTTTTAGCCGGACATTAAACTTTTCCGAGCATACGCCGTTAATAGATTGAGGATTACCTTCGTGCTCAATGTGATTGGTGCTTTGAGCAAGGAACGTTGCCCGCGGCTCGCGTCGATCATTGAGTTTGTCGGCGTGTTTTCGGTAATTCGCTTGCAATACTGAAAGAAAGCCTGGTTGGCGAACACCACCTTGGCAGCACAGGTGTTTTCAGGCGCGACGACGCTGGAGCATCGGCCCCGCAACACGGTGCAGGAGGGGCGCGCTGAATACAAAAAGACAGGCGCGGACCATAGCCTCGCCGCTTGAATGAACACGGGTCGAAACCGCTCTTCACGAGACTCGGCAAACCGCCGCGCGATGCGCGGGACCCGCCGCAGCGAGGAGAGGCGGCTGCAAGCGTCCGCTTGAACAAGAACGAACCGCAGCCATGCAGAACCGGAGCAGGGATCATGCGCCTCATAACAAGAAACCTGGATAGCAAGGGCAGTCGCATTCAATCGAGAGCGCAGGGTGTAGTGAGCGCTCAGATCATCCGCCTGCGCCGGCTGGGTGAGAACGTGCACCCCGCGCTTCGGCGTCTGCTCGAAGCCTACGTCCTGTTCCCGCTATTTGCCGCGATGCTGCTCGTGCTCGCGTGGACGGCGGTCATTCATCTGGTCACTGTCGAACACGCCGTTGCCCGGGATGCCGCGGCGCAGTTGAGTCGCGAACTCGCCGATACTTATGAAGCGCAGATGGTGCGCAATCTCGTCGCGATAGACCAGGCGCTCAAGACGGTCAAGTATGTGTACGAGCGGCGGGGCGGCGTGCGCTTGTCAGAGTTGCAGGACCAGGGCCTGCTGCCCTTCGCGGTCGTGTTCAAGGTAGCGATCGCCGGCAGCGATGGCCGTCTGCGCGACGCGACCCGCGTGCAGGCGCCCGCGAGCGTGGCGGACCAGCCGTATTTCACCGTGCAGCGCGATCGCACCAACGACAGTCCGGCGCCGTTCATCAGCGCGGTTACCCGCAACGCCACGACTGGCGTTCCGGAAATTATCTTCAGCCGGCGCCTGAGAAACGCAGCCGGACAATTTGCCGGGATCGTGATGCTCTCCGTGAGCCCCGGCTATTTCACGAGCGGCTACGATCACTTGCGCATGGGCAACGAAGGCGTGTTGGCGCTGCTCGGTACAGACGGAGTCATGCGTGCCGAGCAAGTGGGCGAACGGACCTCGTGGGGTGCGGTTCTCCCGAGGACGGCCATGCAGGCGGCCGAAGTATCGTCAGACCTGCCTGCCGTGCAGCCGTGGGATCACGGTGTGCGCCGCTATACGAACCTGCGCGAGTTGCAGGGCTTCCCGCTCATCGCGATAGTCGGTCTCGGTCAGGAAGAGCAACTCGCGCAGTTCCGGACTCACCGGCGCGCTTACCTGCTGTGGGCAAGCTTCGGCAGCGTGGCGCTGGTCCTGCTCGCAGCAGCACTTAGCCGCTCGAGCTGGCAGCTAGCGGTAAGCCGGCGGCGAGCACGGCGGGCACAGCAGACCTATTACGCTGCATCTGAAGCCAGTCTCGACGCCTTTTTTGTACTTCGCAGCGAACTCGACGCGAACGGTGAAATTATCGGCTTCGTTGTGCAAGCTACAAACCGGCGCGGTTTCGACTTGTCCGGGCTGCCACGGGACGGCTTGATCGGCCGCTCACTGGACGTCGCGTTTCCTCGTTGTCGCAACGACGGCATGTTCGATCAGTTTGCCAACGTTGCGAGGACGGGTGTGGGCGAAGAGCACGAATGGGTCCACGAGCGTCCGGATGCGTCATCCATATGGTTGCATCGGCAGGTCGTCCGTGTGGAAGACGGCGTGGTCGTGATGATGCGCGACATCAGTTCCCGGAAACACGCCGAAGTCCGGCGCGCGGAGCAGAACCGGGTGCTGGAAATGATCGCCACCAGCACGCCGCTGGCAGAAGTGCTGTCGTCCATGGTCCGGCTCCTTGAGTCCCAGATCACAGGGGCGGTGTGTGCCGCCTTGCTGTGTGATGACGACGGCCGGCACCTCAAACTGGGTGCTGCGCCGAGCTTGCCCGAGCGCTATGGCAAGCAGATACGCGCTTCGTTGATTGGTCCGGATGGGGGGCCGAGCGGTCGCGCGGTCCATTGGCGCCGGCCTGTGTTGGTACCGGACATAAGGCAGGATGCGCACCTGGGTGTGCAGATGGAAGACTGCGGCGTGCATGGCTACGGCGCATGCTGGGCGCAGCCTATTCTGGCGCATGACGGCAGCGCGCTAGGTGTGCTTACGCTGTTCGTAAGGGATCCTCATGAGCCGACACCGAGCGAGGGGCAGGCCATTGCGATGGCGACGCGCATTTCCGGCATTGCGATTGAACGCAGCCAGGCTGAGCAACGCATCCGCCACATGGCGAATCACGACGCGCTAACAGGCCTTCCGAATCGTACCTTGCTCGCTGATCGGCTGAACCAGGTCTTGCTGCACGCGCAACGCTACCAGCGTGGCGTGACGGTGGTGTTCGTCGATCTCGACAATTTCAAGCTGATCAACGACAGTCTCGGTCATCGCGCCGGTGATAGCCTCTTGAAGATCGTGGCTGACCGCATGGTGCGGTGCGTGCGGCGCACCGATACCGTGGTGCGGCTCGGTGGCGATGAGTTTGTAGTCGTTTTGTTTGATCAGGCGCCGGAGCGAGGAGGGATCACGCAGACCATCGAAAAGATTCGCGATGCGATTCGCGAGCCGGTCGAGCTGAACGACCAGAATTTTCAGGTGACGTGCAGCATGGGGCTCGCGAGCTATCCGAACGATGGCGCTGACGCCGAGACGCTGCTGATGAACGCCGACGCTGCGATGTATCGCGCCAAAGAGATGGGCCGCAACAACTATCAGTTGTACACGTCCGAGATAAACATCAAGGTGCACGAGAAACTGCGGCTTCAGGAACAGTTGCGGCATGCGCTCGCGAACGAGGAATTTCGTTTGGTGTATCAGCCGCAGGTCGATTTGAAAACCGAGAAGATCTTCGGGGTGGAAGCGCTGTTACGCTGGGATCACCCGACAGAAGGGCTCGTTTCCCCAACCACGTTCATTCCGCTTGCGGAGGAAACGGGATTGATCGTGCCGATCGGCGACTGGGTGCTACATACCGCCTGCCACCAGAACAAGGCCTGGCAGGATGCGGGGATCGCTCCCATGACCATTTCTGTCAACGTCTCGGCGCGGCAGTTCCTGCAGAAGGAATGGGTGGCACGGGTAGCGCATGCGCTGGCCGTGAGCGGGCTCGACGCACAGTATCTTGAGCTCGAGCTCACGGAGAGTCTCATCATGCAGGATCTCGATGGCGCCATCGCGATCATGACGCAGTTGCAAGCCATGGGCGTGCGCCTGTCCATCGACGACTTCGGCACCGGCTATTCCAGCTTGAGCGCATTGAAACACTTCCCGATCGTGCGCCTCAAAATAGACCAGTCGTTTGTCCGCGAACTGCCTGACGGCGAGGATAATCGCGCCATCGCACGGGCCGTTATCTCGCTCGGACGGCAACTGAATCTCAAGGTCATTGCCGAAGGCGTCGAAACGGAGCAGCAACTTGATTTCCTGCGTGACAACGACTGTCACGAAATCCAGGGTTACCACTACAGCAAGCCGGTTACGCCGGGCGAGTTGGAGCAGTTGCTAAGGGAACCTTTCGCCTGGCCTTCGGAGGGGGCCGACGAATACGCGCTCGCCAGCAGTTAAAGCGACGCGTCAATGGATTGACGTCGAAGCGCCCGGAGCGCCAAGCAGACTGACGATTTCCCGATTCACACCGGTGACGGCTCGTTGTCTTTTAGCAGCGCCTCCAGCGCTTCCATTGCAATCGGCTTGACGATGCATCCATCGAAATCCGACATGGAATTGCTTCCCTCCAAATCAACATGTCCTGTCAGGGCAACAATGCGAGTCTTGTGTGCGCGCCCATTAGTGCGAAGTTCGCAGCATACGTCGCGGCCGTCGCTGTCGGGAAGGCTTATATCCATCAGGATGAGGTCGAAGGTTTCTTCGGAACAACGTTGCAGCGCGCTAACGCCGTCGTGCGCTACGCAAACGTGATGTCCCATTCCCTCGGCGATGTCGGCGAACATGTCGGTACACGCTACGTGGTCGTCGACAAATAAAACATTCATGCTGCTCCTCCTTGTCGGATCGAGCGTGAGCGGCGTCAAACCCGTGTCTGCGTGAACCACACCATTGAACACGTTGATTGCTCGTGAAAATGCGCTTCGGCGATAAGCGCTTGCGTCAAACGCAGGCTCAAATTGTCGTATCGATCCAGATGCGACCCCAACGAGTCGCATAATTCACCGCTTGCTCATGGTCGAAGAAGTAGTCGAGGGCAGGGAAGGAGCGCGGCGCATGGCCCGGCTGTTGGACGACAAGGTCCGCCGCAAGCAAGTCGCCATGGACTGGGCACGAACTTGCCGTCAGCAGAAAACCGCGATGGGAGGTGGTAGATGACTCTGTCATGAATGCTGTCTCTCAGGTGACCGCCTTCGTCTATGCGAAGGTGTTTGCAACGATGCCGTCAGTATCTCAATGCACTGTTACGCCAGTGCGACACGTCAACGTTTAAAACCTAACGTTTAAGACTCAGCGTTTAAAACTCAGCATTTAAACTGAAAGGCAGCCGCATTTTAGAGGCGGCTCTCTAATTCTGACACCCGTATTAACGCTGAATGATCGGATGAATTAATAGTACCCAATCTTGCAGAACACCGCAGCTACGCTTGAAAGATATGGTCTGACGAATCTGCAGAGCCTTTATGGAGACTGATTCGGAGCCGAATCTCGACCTCAACAAATCTCAAGTCGGGGGCAAGAGAGAATTGGCTTGTTGGAGAAGCGCGTGAGACGCTGCGAACTCATTGCGTCCCGCCATCGTGAGTGCGGCTTGCGCAGTTTGCATGAAGAGCTCGTCGTCGAAAGCGACTGACGGCTGCAAACCAGGATTGGATTGGTTGTATCGGCGAAAGACCGAGAGCAACCTGAACGCGTCGAGCTGCCATTCCTGTGGACCTTGCCTGCTCAAAATATCGGCGGCTGCACATAGCTGCTGGATGGCGGCGAAGAAATCCGAGTGTTTCATGAACGTTCAGCCTCGCTCGCGATACTGGGTTGAGTCGTCATGGTGTCAGCGCCGACGGCTCCTCTTTCGAACCGCGATGAGCGCGACCAGGACGATAAAACCAATCGCGAGAAATGCGACCACGCTCAGCGTGCTCGAGCTGGTGGAACCATTCGTCCCCGAAGCCGCGGCGGACGCGAGCGCAGGTGTCGATGCCTGCGTCGCAACCGCCTGCGGGAGCGCTACGCCAGCGGCACTCCCTTGCCGCGCGAGCGATGCTTCCGATGTCGGGGCGGCCTGCGACGCTGGGACGGGAACCGCGTCCGAAGCGGGTCCGACGGGAGCCATATCGGTAGCCGACGCCATCGCCGGAGCCGGTGGCTCGCGAGACATGGCTTCACCAGCCCTGGCCACCGCCTTCCATTGCGCAAATACGGTGTCGATGCAGTGGACGTCAGTGCACGCGTTACGCGATTGCCTCCATTGGGCAAGTTGTGCGGGCGACAGCTTCCCCGTGCTCAGCAGAGTCTGCTGCTGAGCGACGATATCGTCATACTCGTTGTTCAGGATGGCGTGGTCGCATATAACGCGCTCAGCCGCTTGACGCGTGGTTGCGCATTGAATATCGCTCGCCCATGCTCCGGTTGAAGCGAACGCTGCCATTAACATCAGCAAGGCCAGATGTTGTCTCGGATGCACCAATCCTCCTTGAGCGTGATTGCCGTCGAGCCGCGGATTGGGAAAACTTAGCCACCGCCGGGGCGTGTGACGGACCACGGCTCCGGGGCCGTACGGCTCCGCGTGATTGCCGTAGCGGCAATCAGCGTGCCCGCGTGCCCCCGCATTGGTTGCGCGTCAACATGGCAGCGCCAGCCGGGGCGGTCGGCTGCGGCCTAATCCGTTGAGAAGACAACCGCCGCCGTATCCCCGACTTGCGTGAAACTACGGACGAAACGATAGACCTGGCTGCCGATTGGCATCTGATTCGCTCCCGAAGAGGTCGATTCAAGCATGTCGTTCGCAAGCGATATTGCAATCGTGCCGATCTGCCTCAGGTCTTCCCGTGGACCCGCGGGGTCACCCAGATACACGGTGCAAACGCCGGCCGTGTGTCGCATCATCACGATGCTCGTCGCTTTATCGAGTGAGCGCTCCAGATATTCGGCAAGTGTCCGCAGCGATTCAGGCGCCTGCTCGGGATGGCCATTCGCTAAACCATTGTCATCCGCCACTTTGACCTCCTTCGGCCTTTGGGCCATGTGACCGTCTTGTGTCCTGTTCCTGGCGCCATCATGGCACGAAGCCCGCCTCGCAGACTAGCACTAGCGGCGCTGGTAGCGATGGTTGCGCCGGCGCCCGCAGCATAGATCCGGACCTTCCATGCGTCCGGCTGGGGGTATGATTCGTCAACCTCTTCAGAGCGGGAGCCGATCCATGGGGCCGCGTGTTCATCTTCTCTGCATTACCGCGTTTGCTGGTCTATTGCTGGGTGCTTGCGCGCAGACCAGTCCCGTCGAGTTTTCCGTGTCGGGTGCCGATGCGCCGATGCTCAATCACGCAAGCGACATGGACTTCGGTCCGATGGACAGGACGATCGCACAATGCAAAGTAGCCTCGAAGGAGGCGGGTCCGGATCAATGTTCGAAAGTTCGGGCGTACGAGTCGTGTATGAAAACCAAAGGCTACATTACCGTACTTGGGCCGGAGAACCCGCAGGGTTGCGGTGATCCGGAGTGGGAGAAAGACGTGAGGAAATGGCTTCGTTGAGGGGAAGGCCGGAGCGATCGCAGAAGGCATTGACCGACCATTTTTGGACGCTTGCGCTTATCCTACTTCCGTTCCTTGAACGTCCCTTGAATGTCCCTTGAAGTTATGCAGCCGACATTCGCTCAGCCGCGATGACGAACCGGGCTAAAACCTCCTCGAGCGCCGCAATTGTTCCCGGTGAGCGGCGACGCGCTGCGTCAATTGTCCCGGCTGCCGGCCGATCAACGAAGATGATTAGGCATACTGTGCTTCATTAAGGTCGGCGAGAAGTGTTGGACCGGTTGGATGCCAGTCCAGCTTGTTCTGGGTCTGGACACCGGAGGCCGGCATATCCAGGCCGACGAACATTGCCATCCATCCAAAATGCGACGCCGCTTCATCCGGCGTGATCGAAACGACGGGCAAGTCCAGGCCCCGGCCGATCGCCTCGGCGATTTCGCGGCTGCTGATCCCTTCTTCGCCGACCGCGTGATACCGTGCCCCCGGTTCCCGTTTTTCTATGGCGAGCCGATAGAGAAGCGCCACATCGGAAAGATGGCCAGCCGGCCAGCGGTTACGGCCTTCACCCACGAAGGCGGAGACCCCTTTCTCACGGGTGATGGCAATGAGCGGCGTGATGAGACCCTGCTTGAGCGGGTTATGAACCTGAGGTAGCCGAACCACCGACACGTTGACGCCTGCCTCCAGGAGCGCATTCCCAGCCAGTTCGGATGCAATGCGAGGATTTGGATGACTGATGTTAAAGACATCTTCGGTCGCCAGCTGACCATGCTTACCGCTGCCCATGCCGGTCCCGGACGTGATGATCAGAGGGCGGTCGGAGCCGGCGAGCGCGGACCCGAGGGCGGCGATCGCAAGCTTGTCCTTTTCGCAATTCTCCACAAATCTTGAAAAATCGTGATCGAATGCCGTGTGGATGACGCCATCTGCTTTTGCGACGCCGCTGCGCAGGCTCTCCAGATCTTCGAGAGTTCCGCGATGCACGTCCGCTCCTGCATTGATAAGCGCCTGGGCTCCCGCGTCAGAACGCGTCATGCCGATCACATGATGGCCGGCCTTGATGAGTTCGGGAACGATGGCCGCACCGATAAAGCCGGTCGCGCCGGTAAGAAAAATACGCATGTTGAAATCTCCTGGGTTGTCACCGCCACTATCTGAGGATTTCTTGTTCTGTTGAAGTAGTGACATCATCCTATTAAAGGGACTAACAGGATCCCGGTGTCGACTCGTCATTCGCGTTCACGCACTCGCGATCGACTTCGAGCGATAAACACGCATGGTGCGGTAGCCGTCATTAACCCGAGGCGGCATGCCTCTTCGCAAATAGAGTTGAGAACAGCCCGTTTGCGTCGTCTTACGCGGCGTCTGCGGCCGCCTGCTCTTCGCGCGCATACTGCGAAGGGGGCCGGCCGACGTGCCGCGTGAAGGCGACGCTGAAAGTGCTGGCTGAGCTGTAGCCGACGCGTTGCGCAATCTCGGCGATACGGCTTTCATTGCGCAGCAGGAGGTCTTTCGCGAGCGCCATGCGCCAGGTGAGCAGATAGTCCATCGGCGCAACGCCGACCGCGCTCCGGAAGCGCTCGAAGAACGTCGAGCGCGAGAGCGCGGCCTCCTTCGCGAGTTCGACGACCGTCCACGCGTGCGCCGGGCGTTCGTGCATTGCGCGAATCGCTGCTGCGAGGCGGCTGTCGGCGAGCCCGCGCAGCAGGCCTGGCGGCGCGTTGGTTGCTGCCGTGGACCGCAGCGCCTCGATGAGAAGCACTTCCAGCAGCCGCGAAAGGACAACCTCGCGCGCGGGCCGCTGCTCTCGCGATTCCTCACGCACGAGTTCCACGAGCGTCGCGAGCCGCCGTTCTCCGCGGACATGCACGAGTTGCGGCAGCAACGAGACCAGCAGAGCCGCGTCCGGCGAACCGAAGCTGCAGTGGCCCGCCATCATCCGCGCGTCGATCGGCCTGTCCGGGGGGCCGATTCTGAATTCACCGTTGCCCAACGCGATCGGCGCCAGCGTCTCAACGCCCACCGGCGGCGGTTCGAGGCTCGACATTGCGACGCCGTAGGCCGCGGGAATCAGGACGAAGTCCCCCGACAGGAGCTCGATGGGCTCGTGTCCGTCGATAGCGATGCGACACCCGCCCTCGAGGATCACGCAATAGAACGGCTGGCCGGCATCCGAGCGGCTGATGCACCAGGGGCTCGCGGCGTGGACGAGTTTGGAGAACCGGGCACCCGGCTGCAGCAACATCACTACTTCGGCTAACGGATCGATCATTCCCGGACTCCTGCAAATGAAACTCGGATGATTGATTGTAGCAAGTACGGGTTCGGCGATCTATCGTAGGGGCACACATCAACCACCTCCTTGGACTTCCATGAAAACCGTATTGATCACTGGCTGCTCTTCCGGATTCGGCCTCGAGATTGCCCGCTCTTTCCTGGCACGCGACTGGCAGGTCGTCGCCACGATGCGCACGCCGCGTACCGACGTGCTGCCGCCTTCGGAGCACCTGCGCGTACTGGGGCTCGACGTCACGAATCCGGAGAGCATTCGCCAGGCGGTGGAAGACGCCGGCCCGATCGACGTCCTCGTCAACAACGCGGGCTTTGGCGCGGCTTCCCCCGCCGAATTGACCCCGATCGCGACGGTGCGCGAGATCTTCGAAACCAACACCTTCGGCACGATCGCATTGACGCAAGCCGTGCTGCCGCAGTTTCGGGAGCGCAGGGCCGGTGTCGTCGTGAACGTCACGTCGAGCGTGACGCTGAAGGCGCTGCCCCTGCTCGGCGCGTACCGTGCGAGCAAGGCGGCGGTGAACGCATTCACCGAGTCGATAGCGCTGGAGCTCGAACAGTTCGGCGTGCGCGCGCGCCTGGTGCTTCCGGGCCGTGCGCCCGATACCCGCTTCGCCGAGAACGCGCACGCCCACATGCACGGCCTCGATCACGAAGCCTATGCCGAGCTGGTCAAGGAGGTCTTCGCACGGCTGGGGGATGCGTCTGCCCCGATCACCCACGCGCAGGATGTTGCAGAAGCAGTGTGGCGCGCGGCAACCGATCCGTCATCGCCGATGCGCATTCCGGCCGGCGCCGACGCCGAAGCATGGGCGGCCGAGGTTCACTGACCGGCCGGGGGCAAATCCGATGAGGTGACCGGCAGTGGCGCCTCGGAGACAGCCGGTGTTGAGGCAGGAGTCCGAATAGCTATTCGCGGTCGATGAGAGCCGTTCGCACCGCCTTGGCATCCACAGGCCATTTGACCTGTGGACAAGACACGGGCTCAAGCAGAAATCATTGAACAGTATTTTTATCAGGTAACCTAAGCAATTGTTCATCAATACAATGCTCAATTTTTTGGGTGCTTGAGGCCGGAAACGCCGTTGCGTTCGCGTTATCGGTTGGCAGCCGTCTTTTGTGTTTGCGCTTTGGCCGCCTGGTCCTGCACCGGCTTCTTCGCCAGGTGGTGACCGGCAACGCAGCCGCCGAAAGCCTGACGACAGCATGATGGCCCGTGCAATATCCGGCCACATCGCCTGTATGGCGCCCAGCAGAGGAGCAGCGCAACATTCGGGGCAATAGCGGAGATTCGAGATCTTCATGTTTGTGCCGCCGACTGAATAAAGGCAGGGCACTCAATCGGCCTTTCCTTTCAGCAGGCTGGCCAAGCGCCGCGCAGGCGGTGCTAGGATGTGGTGACAGCACGACGGAGGCGCCATGCAAAACCCCGCTCTGTTCCACGTCCTTATGGATCATCTCGACGCGACCGGCGCTACGCGCATGGATATCGAGCGGTTCCTTGATCGATGGCATCGCCTCCGGCCGCACGAAGCGTTTCCTTGTCCAGTCTGCTTTCTTGCCGGCGAGGAGCAGCCGCTGACAGCGCTCCCCGCGATAGACAAATTCGAACCTGTGAAATGTCCTGCTTGTCGGACCCAGTTCGATATCCCGATAGACGAATAAGGCATAGGTCGTCAACGCACCGACCCTCGGTCGCTTTTCAGTCGCTTTTCAGTTGCTTCTCAGCTTGCCGAATCATTACAAAGATAACAGCTGGTTCTCCAAGGGATGATCACGATGAAAAAACCTTTGGCTATGAGTATCTGTGTGGGCATGGCCGGTGCGCTTTGCCTATCGGGCGCCGCGTCCGCGCAGCAGGCCGCGTTCACGAATGCACCCGTCAACGTGTTTGCAGGGCCCGCGCCGGATTATCCGGTTGTGTCGCAACTGCCGCAGGGACTTCAGGTGAGCGTCTACGGGTGCGTGGCAGGCTATTCGTGGTGCGATATCGCCGTACCGAACCTGCGTGGCTGGATCGATGCTTCCGCACTCAGCTATCCGTATCAGGGCGCCAATGTGCCCATCCTGACGTATGGCGCGGTCATCGGCCTGCCGATCGTCACGTTCTCCGTGGGCGCTTACTGGGGAAATTATTATCGCGGGCAACCGTGGTATCACGATCAGGGGCGATGGAACAATCATCCGCCGCCTCGTCCGGGGCCCGGTCCCGGCTATGGGCATCCGCCGCCGCAGGCGTATGGTGGGCATCCGCCGGGGGCGCCGCAAGGCAACTACGGGCACCCGCCTGGACCCGGCGTGAATCATGAGGAGACGAGGCCCGAGCATCATGGTGGCGGAGACGATCACGGCCATCCGCCGCCACAATAAACCGCCAGCAAGGCGATACGCTCAGCCCGGGCCATGGTCCGCAGAAGCGTCAAGCGTTGCGGGCGGGGAAGCCGGGCGGGGCGAAACTCCAGGTGGGGAGGAAATCGAAGATCATGAGCACCAGAGACAATCCTTCAGCCCCTGTCGATCCAGCCGAGCGCCCGCGCGGCGTTGTAGCCAGCCTTGTCTATGTGTTCGAGCGGGTCATGCCCGACCCTTTCGTCCTTTCGATCGGCCTGACGTTCATCGTCAGCGTGATGGCCGTCGCGTTCGCGCCGCATGGCTCGGTATCGGCCGTGCTCGCGTCGTGGTATTCAGGCACCTTCAACATCCTCGCGTTCGCGTTGCAGATGATCCTGATTCTCGCAACGGGATATGCCATTGCCGACGCCCCCATCGTTCAGCGAGGCTTGCGTACTCTGGCAACGAAGGCGGACACGCCGGCCCGCGCCGCGCTGGTCGTATTTCCAATCGTGGCGGTTGCAGCGTGGCTTAACTGGGGGCTCGGCCTGGTTGTCGGCGCGTTGCTGTCGCGTGAAATCGCGCGGCGGGTAAGGGTGGATTTCGCATGGCTCGTCGCGGGCAGCTACTCCGCGTGGTCGGTGTGCAATAGCGGGTTATCGAGTTCGATCGCATTGTCGCAGGCGTCTCACGGCAATGCGCTGAATCTCGTGGAAAAAGCGACCGGGCAGGTGGTGCCCTTGAGTGAGACAGTTTTTGCGCCGTTTGTCTTCATCCCGACGGTGCTGGTGGTTATCGTCATGACGGCGATTTTTATCTGGATGCATCCGAAGCAGGAGCACGTTGTTGCGTTCATCGACGCGCCAGGCGGCGACGCTTCAGGTAGCGCTTCAGGTAGCGCTTCAGGTAGCGCTTCAGGTACCTCTTCAAGCACCGCAAGCGAGGCCGATCCCCATGCGCGCGCTGCGTCGCCGGGGTCCTCGTTGTCATTTGCAGCGCGTGCCGAAAACTCGCCGCTCGGCACCCTGTTCCTGTTGGCGCTAGGGGTGGGTTACCTGGCGATGACGTGGCGCACCAAGGGCTTCGAACTCGACATCAATACGACCATCCTTATCTTCCTGCTCGCGGGCCTGGCCTTGCAGCGCACGCCGATCGCTTATGCGGACGCCATCCGTCGCGCCGCCCGGCAAACCGGTTCGATGCTTCTTCAATACCCGGTCTATGGCGGCATCATGGGAATCATGACCGGCACGGGCCTCGCGTCGATGATCGCCAAGACCTTCGTGGCAATTGCGACGCCTGTGACGCTGCCGGTGTTGAGTTTCCTGAGCTCGCTGATTATCACGTTGCTGATTCCGAGCGCAGGCGGGCACTGGGCAGTGCAGGGGCCATTCGTCCTGCCCGCTGCACTCAGCCTGCATGCATCGGTTCCGCGAACTGCCATGGCCGTCGCCATGGCGGAAAACGTCTCGAACATGCTGCAGCCGTTCTGGGCGGTGCCGGTTGTTGCGATCGCGGGGATACGCATCCAGCGCGTGATGGGGTACACGGCCGTCACTTTTGTTGTGTCACTCGTGATTTACGTCGCCGCGCTTTGGCTGATTCCTTGATCTGCGCGTGACCCCACGATTGAAGCGGGCCGGCTGTGCTATTGAGCGCTGAGCACGCCCGACAACACCACTGCAACGAACTCGCTTGGCGATCGTCTGGTTTCACCGGAACTTCGTGTCGCGACGGGCTATTCGCTCTCTCGACATCCACGAAGGATCGGGACTCTTGCCAATTGCGCTAATTGGCAAGAGCCACCCACACGATAGCTATCAAACAGTTTCAGGCGTCGAGGAAACCTGCAGCCAGTTGTTCGCCCGCTTTGCCACCGCTTTTTTGGCGGGTTCGCGGTAAGCGTGGTCGAGCGTCATGCGCAGATAGTCATAGCTCTTGCGAATCGCATTACGCACTTTGGTGATCGACTCAGGTGAAGGGTTGGTCCCAAGCAGCGTTGCGATAATGTCAAGCGCCGCCCACGGGTGCTCGTCATCGTAGTGCGCGTGGACGTGAAGCCAGCGCATGGCCGATTTGCGGATCGGTTCAGGGAACGTGAGCGCGTAAGTATCTTCCGAGCAAACCATGCAGGAGAACTCGCCCGTTGCACCCTCGACCGCATAGTTCGTGGCCGCCATGGCTACCGCGAGGTCGTCAATCGCGCTGACGTGCCCGCACCAGTGCGCCAGCGCGTGCATTTCGCTGGGCACTTCCTTATGCATGACTTCGTGCATGGTGAGGCCTGAAGCCGATGCCCACTGAAGCCAATGCTTCGCGTGCATGTTTTCGACGCGAATGTTCTGGATGAGATAGGAACGAGCCATGGTTTCGCCCCGCGATGTGCCAAACCGGGCTTTCATCAAGTTCGACGCCATGAACTGCGGGAACTGCTCGATCACCGGGAAAAAACCAGCCAGGAAGCGATGTGTGCTTTCAATGTCCAGCGTTGCGTCCTTCATCGCTTTGCAAAATGGATGGCCAAGTGCAAGTGACTTTTGTTCTTCGCAGTCTGCGACTACCCCTTGCAACCATTCCGGATAACTTTTGATGTCTTTCAACTCGCCGGATCGGATAAATTCAGTGCTCATAGGTTCATCTCTCTCTGGAGGGGCTCACATTTTTCGACGACGCCCCCGGGCGAAGTCGGATATCCGGGTGGATAGACGATGCAAGCTTTGCAGAGATAATGTATCAGTATTATGAAAACACGCACATTCTTTAAAAAAATAATAAATCAATATTGTTCAGACAAAAAATAATAAGAGATTATTGTTCAGACAATAAAAATCCGGCTAATCGGAACCGCGTCCGGAAGAGCAATTATATTCGGTCATGTGAGCAGTGTCGGCTCAACAAAATTCAAGCGCTGCGGCTCGGCCCAGGGAGCGGGGCGCCCAATATAATAACCTTGCGCATAATCGACACCATACGACTTGAGCAATTTTACAATCTCGGCATTTTCAACATATTCAGCAATAGTTTGACATCCTAATGAGTGCCCAATGTCATTGATCGCGATGACCATCTCCTGACTGACCGTGTCCTGGGGCAGATTTTTCACGAAGGCGCCGTCGATCTTCAGATAGTCGACCGGCAGATGCTTCAGATAGCCGAACGACGACATGCCGGCGCCGAAATCGTCCAGCGCAAAATGGCAACCCAGGATACTCAGCTCATTCATGAAGTGCACAGCGGACAGGAGGTTGCTGATTGCCGCTGTCTCGGTGATTTCGAAGCACAACAAGTGAGGCGCAATACCATGCTCCCTGATCTGTTCGACAACGTAGCGCAAGAAGCGAGAGTCGCCGACAGACGCCCCGGAAAGGTTGATTGCGTACTCGCTATATTGCTTGACCGGGGTGCGTGAGAGCGTACGTAACGCTGTACGCACGACCCAGCGATCTATCGTGGTCATCAGGCCGTAGCGCTCGGCAGCAGGGATGAACTTGTCGGGCGTGATGGCCGGGCCGCCCTGCGCGTCGATCATGCGAAGCAGCAATTCGACCTTGTTCAGGCCACCCGCCTGCTGGTCTCCCGTGCGAAGGTGACGGATAGGTTGCGCATAGAGGCAGAACAGGTCGTGCTCGAGGGCATGCTTCAGACGTCGCGCCCAGGAGGCCTCGTTAGCATGCGTGACGAGGTCGCTATCATTCAGGTCGGCCTCCTGAACGCGGTCTCGGCCTCGCTCCTTGGCAACGAAGCACGCAATATCAGTCAGGTGCATCGCCGATTCCGCGGTGATGCCCGGCTCGTCCAGAACCAGAAGCCCGATGCTCAGGCTCGTCCTGAACTGCTGTGCTTCCCATTGATAACAGAAGGTATTCGCCGAGTGCAAAAGCTTGTCGGCCAGCGTCATGGCCTCCGGCCGATCGTAGTCTCTCAGCAGCGCACCGAATTCATCACCGCCCAGACGCGCAAACGTGTCGCCGGCACGGAAGATTGCCGCCAGATGAGTCGATATTGCGCGAAGCATGCCATCGCCCGCGGCATGACCGCAGGTGTCGTTGACGATCTTGAAGCGGTCGAGATCAAACACCAGCAACACGTCACAAACCGCGGCATCGAGGTGCCTCGCGCCGGCGAGTGAAACGGCGAGCTGCCGTTCGAACTCCGAGCGATTGACCAGATCGGTAAGGCTATCGTGCGATGCCTGCCACGCGAGATTTCGTATGTACTCTTTCTCGCGCGTCATGTTTCGCAGGATGATCACGTAGCCATGATGTCCATCGTCTGAGCCGTCCACGTTACTCAGGTAAAAAGGCGATCCGGTGATGCGCGACACCACGGCCCTGACATTGACTTCGACACCGCTGCGAGAGACAAGGATCATCTCCACGAACTGGTCGTCGAGATGGTCCCCCAGCAAGCCATCGCTAGCGAGCTTGGCGAGCATGTCCTCCGGCTCGCGCGAGTGTTCGTACAGCAGGGAAAAAGCATCGGAAAACGGTCGGCCCAGACAGGTTGCGCTCGTCGTGCAAAGGATACGTTCCGCTGCGGGGTTGATGAACTCAACTTCTCCCGACAGGCTTGTCGCAATCACCGCCTCTCCGATCGAACCCAGCGTGGCCTTGGCTCGTGCTTCGCTGCGCCGCAATGCCTTCTCGGTAAGCCTGCGCTGGACCACCAGCCGGCGCACATGCCAGACGGTGAGCAGTATCAACACTGACGCGGCCGCGAGATCGACCATCAACAGCAGAAACGCGATCTTGCGAAACGTCGAACTCAAGACAGAAGAAAAGCCCCGGGCGAGCGGGGAAACCTTTTCGTTGATCTGAAAAATTTCGTCTTGCAGATCGACGAGTCCGGCATCAGCTCGCGGCCGGTCGGAAAACCGGCGGTGAAGCCGAACGGCGACCTGTTGCAGCTCGTCCATGTGGACGTCGCTACGCTTCCAGAGATCCATTGCATCCTGGAGGTAACTGACATGGCGAAAGATGCGATACACCCATGCGGCGCCCACCACGTCCGACCGCGCAAAGCCGCCCATGACCAGTTCGTCCTGCGCCAGGTGCATGTCGGTCTGCGGACGGTCAAGAATGTCACGAGCCAGCCTCAGGTGATGCAGACCCTCCATCGCTTCAACATGCCGCTGGTACAGCACTTCGTCGCCGTTTTCTGCATACAAATGCAGGAAAAACGTCGCGTCCTTCTCGCCCTTTGACCAAACGCTCTCGGCGCCGATATAGGCACGCAGCGACGACATGATGTCGATGCTGACCACCGCCAGGGTGACGAGAATGAAAATGACGGCCAAAAACGGCCACAAAAGTCGAATGACTTGATTGGCATCGCTATGGGGCACATGTTTAACGCGCATGAATGTGTTCCGTTAGTACCTCGCTGCGCTTGTCCTGAATGACGATAGCAACGGACATCGGCGGCAATGATCTCGATCCGTTTATACGGGGATCAACGTCAGCCCAGCTTCGAACACGCTATCTATCCAGGACCCGGCAACGACGTCCAGGCGCTAGCCGGCAGTCCAACCTTCTGGGAGCGGCGGTTTTTCCTTAACGCGTAGATGATTTGGCCGTCGAATCGGCGCAACCCTCATGTCTTACGTCATATTTCAGGGATTCTTTAGTCCGACGGTGATCTGCTGCAGCAATAGAGCACCTGCCAATGCATCCATCCAATGCGTGAGGTTCAGATAGAAAACCGCACGGGCGGGATTGTCGCGCCGGTCTTGATGGACTTCAGCAAGCGCATGAATCTCCGGGCAATGTCCTCTATCTCGAGCGGATCGATCTCGGGGTCGCTTCGAATGATCCGCGACACCTCGTGTTGCCGCGCCCGGGTCATGACCCACAGCAGGCGCTCGGAAACACCGCGATCGGTCTCCGCGATAAGCATTTTTGCAAGGTCGCAGGGGTCGAAAGCGCTGACCGTGTCGAAGAGCGTGCGATCGTCGATGAATTCAATGTCGGCGAGCGATTCGTATTCATGGGTGGAGCGCGGCGGCTGTTTCGAAATAGGGTGGGCGCCGTTATCCTCGCGAGAGAGTTTGTCGAGCAGCAATTGTTTTTCGATGCCAATCAGCGCATCGAGGTTCGACAAGCCGGCCTGCTCCAGTTCGCTCACGATCGAGATACCGAGGCTATGGTCCGCGACCCGCTGCGCTGATTCGATGATTCGCGCGGGATCGAAAACGATGACTTGGCGTTCGGCGTCGTCGTCGATGGCAGTGGGGGCTACGTCGTCACCCAAGTCCCCACGCGCGGTTTCAAACGCGATGAGGTTCATCGTTTGCATGCGTTTGAGCATTGCCATGATGTGCATGCGAGGATGACTGAGTATGGCCTGGCATTGCTTGAAAGCATCGACGAACGAGATAGCCACGTTCTCCGAATTTGGACGGCGCTTCGTGTCGTGACTGTCGGCACGCGCCATCAGACTCAGCAAGCTGGCATAGGAGACGATGCCATGCGAGAGATCGGCATTCGTGTGCGCCGGGAGGAGTTCGTCGACTCGCTTGTTCCGGCGGATCAGGCTGCGCACCAAGTGGCGAAGCAGGGGCGATACGCGCTCAAGCTCTGCTTCGACCGTGGTTGGGTCGATGACGATAAGCCGGCAAGAGGTCAGGGCGCGAGCGGTTGATCCGCGGGGCTCGGAGCGCAACAGCGCGCACTCCCCGAAGCATTCGTCTTTCCCCAGGATCGCAAGCACCACTCGTCTTTCATCGGATCTGGTTGAGATCTCGATCTTGCCTTCGGCGATGACGTAGATAGAGGCGTTTCCCGCAAACCCTTCCGAGTACACGACTTCGCCCGGCGCAACGGCCCGAAATAGTGGTGCTTTCTCTTGGTGCAATGTACCCCCCGATATTGCCGCTTATGTCGCCTGGCGCGACCTTATCGATCGCGGCGGCTAACTTTTGTCGAAGACAAACCGTCTTCTACAAGGGATAACGGCACTTTGTTGGCAACCCTTTAACTGCAGGACGGTTTGCGGGTGTGGGCGGCGGGAGGACAGAAGCGGAGATTTCGAATTAGCGGGAAAATTTAAACGAGAAACGTTATTGGACAAGCCGAGGCATCGTCGTTGAGTTGCCGCAATCAGCGATAGATTGCTTTAGTCGCTTGGCATTCGACATTGAAAATCTTCGTGTCTATAACCACAGCAACGCGAGTTCTCTTTTCAGACGGTTGATGAGTATGTTGCGCTTGTCTGTGCTGACGCGCTTTCGCTCGAAATTGATCGTGCTCGGCTCGATTCGTTCCTTGCTGGAACCCACGCTGTCGAGCACGAACGTGCACGGGCTTGGCTGGATGATTTGGTTAAAGGCAAGCGTACCGAATGTCCGCGCTGAGTTGGCATCCCGATGCGTTGGACGATGTGGCTCGGCTGTACGATTTTCTCGCTTTGAATAGTCCGGCACTGTGTTTGCGGTTGCATTCAACGAGCGCTCAACATTGAATTATGTTGATGCAGAAACGTTGATTCTTGGCACCTATGGTCGGCTGTTGCGTTGGTTCAGTTTTCAGGGTTGCTATATTTTAAAGGGGAAGGCGACCGACTTATCCACAGGATATTCACAATTCTGTGGGTTAGGTGTTGCGTCGGCGGTAAGTACGAGTTTGTTGTGGCATGCAGATGTCTGTGATGCAACGGTCAGCAGGCAATTGCACGAATGGTATGCGGCTACGTGTTGCGCAGCTTCGATCCGCACCCATGGGCCGCCCCTACCGACAGTTCCTGATCTAGACAGCTTCACGCTGCGACATTCGTCCGGGTGCCGAGTCGCCACAGCATGTCGATGTTCTTTAGATATGTGGCGACGTCCTCGGGTGCCGCGTGGATGATTGAATGTCGCGAACTATCGACGCTGTTCACTTCCGCAGTCCACGGATCCTCAAGGCTCGTGCAAACGCTCTCGACATCGTCACGATAACGCTGGAAAGTCGCGTCATCCCACGCGTCTATGACGCCTGGCGCCAGGAGTATCGAGAGCACGCCTTTCCGTTCGCCGATGAATCGAACCGGAGCCAGCATGCCACCGAGGTAAAGGATCAGAATCGCATCGATGATCCGCTCGTCGTGGTCCTCATCCCAAACAATAGCGAAGTCAAGGAATGTGGCGCTCTGGAGCGGATTCAGCAGTTCATCGTGCCACGTCGGTACTCGCAGAACGGAGTAGTGGGTTCCGCGGCCGAGATGGCCAACGGGACGAGTTTCGTCATGCAGTGTCTGGAAGAAAGGGCAGTAGGACATGTGACACTCCTTTCGGGAGAGGGCGGCGTCAGCCGCGAGGCTCGGCCATTTCGTGGCAAGCGTTCGTCAAACGTTAGCGTACCGCTCTAGCGCGAGTCCACGAACTCAGCGTCGCTTCTTCGCCGGGCCACGGGCCGGCTTAACGTGATGATCCGGGGACATTGTTGACACGGTCGCCTCCGGCAGCGCACCAAGCTCGGCGAGTTTGTCTCGTGCTTCCCGATACGGTTCATAGAACTTCGCCCACTTGCTGAAGCCACCCAGTTCGCCGACGGCGCGCAGCATGGCGAGGTGCGACGCCGTCAGCAACTGAACGTTCGACTCAAGCTCTGCGATCCGGATATCCTTGTCCGCTAGTGATGTTGCCGTGTCTGCGCCGGACCGCTTCGCAACGCGACCGCGCCAGCGCCGATACTCCGCCTGACGCTGCTGATATTCAGCAAGCAACTTGCTGCGTGGCTCACTGCGCGTAATCGACGATGCGGCATTGATGGACGGGTGCAGTCGGGCAACGGCGCGTGCCGTAATGTCTTCGTCATCGGCCAGCAACATCTCGAGGATCTCGCGCATTTCGTTGTCGTTGGACGGCGCAATCTCGTTCGATTCAGTCATCAAGTACTCCACGTTCCCGAGGTTGCGACAGGTCGGGGCCATCAGGGAAGGGGCGCTCTCCTGGTGGCGTCGCGAGAAGCCTCTGTACGCCAGCCAGCCGCTTTTCTGCGTGGTCGAGCTGATTCCTCCAGCCAATGCTCGTCGACGGCCGGGTTTTGATTGTTTCCACTGCGAGCTTGAATTTGCCTTCCAGACGAATGAGGTTCCGTCGATTCTCCGGCAGATCAGTTGCCGAGAGATGGCGGCAATCCGCGAAGCATTCGAGATGTTTGGGGCACGGGTCAACCGTAAATGAATTCAGGCAGTGCCCGTACGGCGTGGCGTGGAAGCCGTCCGCTTCGGCGCGCAGATACTCATACGCCGCGGCGTCACCCTCCGTTGCCTGGATATGGTGAAACGCATCGACGATCGGACCGTTGGCTTTGCCGCCCTTGATGAGCCGGGCAACCGTACTCGCTTTTTCACCGAGCATGATCTCGATATCCAGCGGGATTTCGATCTGGTCAAGATCCTCGGCCAAGCTGCGATGATCGTACTCGTAGCTTTGTGCGACGCTGCGCCGGTTGAAGCGTTTGGAGATGATGGTGTCGGCAACGCCCAGCCGAAACAGCTCCGTGTTTTGCAGATGACGCAGCATATGCGACTCGAGCTTCAACCCTCGATCCTCGTCCGACTCACCATATTTTTCAAATAGCGATGGTATGTTTTTGTTGTCCCCAAGCGCTAAACCTACAAACCGCGGATCTGGCCGGCCAACTGCCATGTAGCGGGTCACGTCGCACAAGCCGTCGTTCCGCTCCTCTGCAAGCGAGCGCTTCGGATGGATGAGCAGCAACTCCCACGACTGCACTGCGCCAGTCACCGACGGCAGTGGTGCCGTGTCTGATACCTTGTCGGTGTCGTAGAGCGGATATGTTGTTCTAACTCACCGACGCGCAGGTAAGTGTTGTGCCAAGACATGCGTTCCGTGGGCCAACTCCGATCACTAGTAATTGGAATGACAGAGCCACTTGCGTTGCGGAATCGTAACGCAATCTGTTGAGCGGCCATCTTCTTTTGCAAGCGGTGCGCGAACTGATAAAGCGCCATGTCGAGTTGGATTGCGCCTGTCCGATGTTCCATAGACTGGCGCTGATGCAAGTCGATCAGGACACGAGGGTCGAAGCCTTCGCGATAGCGGTCGACAAAGGCTTCACGAGAGATTGCGGTCCAGAACGGATTACCCATCAAACGTGTATAAAGTTCGGTGATAGACACAAGATCATCGTTCGCATACCACGGCAGTAGTCGCCCCGTTTCGCACTGCAGCTTCAGCGTTGCGCGAAGTGGCTCCGTGATCCTCGCGACATGATCAAGCGTCTCAGTGAGCAGCGTCCGGAACATGTCCGGCACAGGCTGCGTGTTTTCATGCAGCACAGCACTATCCGACTCATCATCCTGCTGCTTTTCAGCGAAGTGGCGGAGCATGAGCGATGTCGAGATGCCGCCAGATTCACCTGCGGGGAGCCCTCTTGAATCCAGATGGGTTCGCTCGCGCTTCCAGTCAATCGGGAGTAGCGCAGCTTCGCCGATACGCAAGCCAGTTACTATCATCGTGCGTATCGCGGCGAACCGCAGCTCATCCATGAACGTGCGCGGTTTCTCGGTCATTACGATACGGGTCAGTTCCCAGAACGCTCGGCGCTCAGGGAGCCGCTCTTCACGCTTGCGTGCCTCCAGATCGGCGCGCAATTCGTCCTGCGACCAGATATGTTTCGCCTTGATCGCGCTTTTCATTTTCATGCGAGGAACAGCGAGAGACGAGTACAACTGACCGGCGTCGCAGATGTGCTGCGCATCAAACACCACTCTGACGATGCCAGCAACCAGGTCACCCAGTTTTCCGGAGGACTGGATCGCTTTCCCGATGCGGACCGCAAGCCGCAAATCGTCGACGGTCAGTTGCCACGGGTCCTTGTCCACGCATGTGGCGATCACACGCAGCGGACGCGCAATGCACTGCAGCACATAACTGGCCTTGTTCCGCTTGAACAGCAACTGCTCGGCGACTGCGGCCTTGATGAGGTCCTGCCACGCGGGCAATAGAGCTTGGAGGGCAAGTGGCGTCAGGTTGCCCTCGGCGCGCTCCGCATTGACGATAGCCAGTGCCTTCGTATCAGCCCCGAGGTCTCGGAGATAATAGTTCGGCGGCGGCACGTCGCCGGCAATGACGGTAAGGTTCCAGCCAACGCCGTCGCGTGCGGAGCCTGTTTTGTCGACGGGCATGTCCCACTGCATGCCTCTTTCCCGAACCAGCGTTTTGCCTAGTTCGATGAACGCGGAGTAGTGTGGATTCATCGATTGTCGCCTTCCAGTTCCTCGATGACCGCCTGTATCTCAGCGATCGTGCGTTGCAGTTGCAGGTAGGCCGGCGAGCTGGTGTCGCCGCGAGAACTCTGATCGAAGAACACCACTACTTCACGCATGGCGGCTAGCACGTGCTCATGCATCGCCTTATCGTGCAAGGGCATGAACTTCCTGCATCCATAGCACGACGTGACCGGGTTGTAAGGGCAGGCAGGCTGCCCCGAAGAACATCCGCCGATACCTGCAATCGGAATGCCGTGAGGCACGCCAGCGATCTGTTGCTCGCCTTTCAGAAGGGTGAGTTCCTCCGGGGAGATGAACCGGTCGTGTGCAATTTTCGCCACGCGTCGGTATATGTCCGACGCGCCGAGTGCCCGGTTCACCCGCTCCGCGTGGGTCGCCGAGGTCGCGTAATACACCAAGCCCGTCTGTGTGTGCGAATGGCCCAGAAACTCGGCCAGTTCTTCGTGGCTTGCGCCGGCGTCAACGAGTCGCTGCGCTGCGGTGTGGCGTAGGTCCGTAGCGGTACCGAGATCTTCGGAGTTGATCAGTTTTCTGACGAGCGCGGCAATCCGCGCTCCAGCCTCATAGTTCGATTCGACAGCAAAGAAGCGCCCAGCACCCGCGAGACCTTCAGCCTGTCGTTGGGCATTGAGAGCAACGAAGATCGGAGCCCATTCACGCTTGACCCGACGCGTGAGTGGCTTTTTCTTCGCGTCACTTCGCTGCTTTGCCATATGGAAGGTTAGATGAACCGTCGGCGGCCCGTCTGGTGCATCCTGCCAGATACGCACATTTCGCATGGTCAGCATTGCGATCTGGATCGGGCGCATCGCGAACTGATAGGCACACAGCAACATTCCTGCATCACAGACATCCTCGTGCAAAGGATCTGTTCCCGCCGATGACATAAGAGCTGCCGTCATTTCGTCCAGATGTCGTACTATCGCGGCTTCTTCGTCCGCGCCCAGAAACACATCGCCAGACCGGACACCCGCGTAAGCATCGCGGGCAGGCAAGGGCAGAGCGGTGCGAATGTAAATGCTATAGTCAGCCGACCACCCGAACAGCCGGTGCTCGCACAACAGGTGAAGAAGGTACTTTACACACAGATACGTGTGGTCCGTCATGGTCCGGGCACGCAAAGCCGTCCAAAGCGGACCTATACCGGTAGGCCCCGCACCCAGGATAGCCGCTATGTCAGTCACAGCCAGATTGTGTGCGTACGAGACGTAAAGTGCAGCAGTCGCAATGCTAAGGTTCTGCCCAAGGATGAGGAGAAAGACGTGCTTGAACACGAATGCGCAACGCTCGTCGAGTCGTGAGAAATCAACGTTGACGCGGTTACCGTTAATCGACAGCTCGAACGCAGATTGCTCAACCGGAGTCCGGATGGATCGCGGCTTGTCGGCGAAGTCGTCGTAGTAACGGATGACCGGTGGTAAGGCCGGCAATGCGGCACAGAGCAGACCAATGACATCGGTCGCTGTTTCTCCGCTTCCAAACAAATCTCGTTGCGCAGGCGACTTGCTCATCTAGTGTCCCTTCGGAAGCGCACGCAACAATGCCACACGGTCATCGAAGGCATCATTCCACACGCTGGCCAAGCGATCTTCAAACACGGCTCGTGCGTACCGTGACGGCATCGATGATGTCTTGGACCAGCCGAAGAAGGTGCGCAGTTTCTGGAGGGCTTCGTCCATCGAGTCGCCTTGTTCAAGCAACTGATGAAGCCGCACCACGGCACAGGTATGCCTCAGATCATGTGGCGTGACGGACTCTTTGCCAGTTCGATCTTTCAGTTCTTTCAAGACGGACGTGGGCAAGCGGTGTGAGATCTGCGCAAACATTTTCGTCAACGCTTCGGTCGACAACGGCATATCAACCTGCGAGTTCAGCAGAAACGAATGCCGCGGCCGGCCACGATAGTTTCCGGCGTACGTTTGCACCATACTGGCCGTTAACTCGCTGACCGGCACCTGCCGAATCGAATGAGCGGTCTTGATTCCTGGCTTGGAATACCGTGGATCGCCGTCTGAGTCTTCGTACTCGTTTTCCTGCACGTTGAGCCAATGCCGCGTCCGGTGTTGTTTGTGATCGTAGGCACCTTTGACTGCATCCACGGGCAACAGCAAGACTTCGCCACGCCGCAACCCCTGGTGCAGCATCAATACAAATGCAATGAATACGCGCCAACGCGTCTTATCCCTGGCGAAAGGATTCATTGCCGATTCCGGGTCCAGTACTTCGTACAGCGCTTCGACCGTGCTCGCTGGCAACGAACGAACTGTTTCGATCGTCTTGACCCTGCGGACATGAAGCTGGCTATAAAGCGTTGAAAGCCGGTTCAGCCGTTCTTCAATACGCCGGATCCGATTGTCGGCCGCCTGGCTCTTCGACACCCAGGTGACAACCGATGTTACGAACCCCAGACCGGTCTGCCAGCGCTTCTCGTCAATGTCCGTACCGTTTGGCTGGTTGCGGATCGACACAAACCACGATTCAAGGATCTCGGCCAACACCTCGTCATTCAATGTTCCCAGCGCATCGTCCAGCGCTGACATGCCGCGCAACTGGTCCGCATGTTGATACAGATTCTCGATGTAGCGCAGCTTTTTGACGTGTGTTGAATCAGCTAACTGCGCAGCAGACGTCGTCGCCCACACAGCCGCCCAGTATCGCGGCAACCCGCGTTGATCGACCAGAATCGGGCCTCGCAGTCCCGGTGGCACCGACTTATCAGATAGTTGTTCGAGCATTCCTGCGTTCTGCCAGTTTTCGCAACACAGGAAGATACCATTTATCAAATCGATGTTGCGGTCAGAACCATCTGTCAGTCGTTCCAGATGCAACGGCTGTAAACATACTAGCTCCGTTGATAATTTATCTTATGTAAAATTATTAACATCGTAAGCGGCGAGCCCGAAACACAACATATTCCTTCCTTCCGCCTGGATCTGGGCGCGCTTCTCTGCTCTCTGAAATCACGATGTAACTACTGTAGTTTACGCATTCGTAATAAACTGACGATTTCCTCAGATGTTTGATTTCTTCGGCGAGGCTGTTGTGACCCTACGACAACCGCCACGTATTAGTCGAGGCAACCGCGCCAGCGTATACGTCCAGCACGCGCAGCTTGAAATTTTACGTGCGCGGGTGGTCGGTCGTCGAATACTCCATCGCGCGAAGCTGGATGAGACTTACCAAACCACCATCGAGACCGCGAGCCAGTCCCGCGCAACGCTCGCCCGGCGACTTGGCATACTGGCTTTCACAACCGGTCGAACCTGTACTTGAAAGCATTAATTAATGTATATACAATAAATCATGCAGATCGAATTTGATCCAGCCAAAGACCTGCTCAACCTTGAAACGCACCATGTATCACTGACTGTCATCGAAGAATTCGACTGGGACAGCGCAATAGATGTGCTTGACGAGCGCCATGACTACAAAGAAAAACGTTGGATTGCGCATGGCTTGATCGGCGAGCGCCTGTTCTGCGTGGTCTACACGATTCGAGGCCCAGCTTTGCGCGTGATTAGCCTACGCAAAGCCAATAGACGCGAGGTAAAGAACTATGTCAAGCAAACGCAAGATCGTAATGCCCACTGATGCGGAAGACGCCGAAATCAATCGCGGCATCGAGACCGATCCTGACGCGCGAGAACTGAGCGCCGAGGAGATGCGACGCATGCGGCCACTTCGCGATACGCTCGCTGAGCGTGTTGGAGCGACTGCCGCCGACGCACTGCTCAGACGTCGTGGCCGGCCACCCGCAGACATCACCAAAGAGGCGATCAGCCTACGCTGCGACCGCGACTTGGTTGAGGCATTTCGCTCAACCGGTGACGGCTGGCAAACTCGAATAAACGAAGCGCTACGCGAGTACGCCACATCGCATCACATGCTCTAATCCAAAGCCCGCGCAAAGCGGGCTTTTTCAATTGACGGACCGATGGCAAGGAATGGCGCCACGGTGGTTCGCTATCGGCGAGTGATTCACCCAGCGTTCGGCGAAGCGCAGCAGATTGAAGACGGCCTACGCGAGAAAAAATAACGAAAATATGGTCGGTGCTTCCGGTTCGCTGGTCTCACTTTTCTGGGGCGAACAAACGCGACCTGTAACACAGGGCGGCTTTTCGTCATCAAGTTGACGACCGACGACCAATACTCTCGGTCCTGAGTTGCGGTTCGCGAGCCGCCTAGCTCGCGCTAACGCGCGCGGGCAAGTAGCACCGCGTCAATATTGATTGCTGGAATTGGGCCAGTCTTTGGACCCCTTCGTTGCCCTGCTATCACTCCTGACCTCAGTGGCCGGTTCTAGTCGCCGCGGCGACAATCTCGTGAATCCGGTCCGCACGTTGCCCGATGATCCTGCCCGACAATGCCCTCGTGGTCGCTTTCAAATTCGATTGCCGACGTTTCAGATGACCGCCTTAGCGCGCCAGGGCAGCAACAGGCACTGCCCTCGCTCAAACGAGCGTGCCCTAGCTACTCGTTCGAGATCTCCGGCATGATCTTCCCCATTTCCATCGCCTGACTGGGCGGCAGTTCCTGAATGCCGATGACAATCTGGTCATCGGGTGCGCCAGTCGCGCTCTGAAACAGTTTCCAAAGACGCTGGATCAGTTCCCGCTTGTATTCAGGTGGGCGGCCGGTCCGGATTAGAAGCGTCAGCGCTGCGGTGGCGGCCGCTTCTCCGGCCGTGAAGCCGTTGCCGGCCGAATACTCCTGAAACACCACATGCACCCAGTTTTTCGGCACACCCGAATACGAAGCGTGCAGCTCCGTCAGTTCGACCGCGAGCCGAGTTTTGGCCTCGCTGCTGAGTATGCCGTCCTGAGTCATCAAGGTATAAAGCGGCATGAAAGCGACTCCTCTCTCGATGATTCCAACCGGTCACTCGACGTAGTTCTTCAGAATTCGCAGATCCGTCACCGAGTAGGACATACCCAGCCGATAACCACGGCCAACGCGCAGCGGAGCGATCAGGTGCATGTCCTCGCCGGCGACCTCGGGAAGTTTCAGCTCCGCGGTTCCGCTCCAGAGATCGACGATCGCCAGATTGTCCGTGAGCGACATGGTCAGTTCGTCTACTGGTGGTTTGTCCTGATGACCGGCGGCGAGCTGGGGGAAATAGCGGCGCATGGTCGTCGGCCGGTTGAACACGGTCCTCGGGTCAGCGACGGGCTCCTCGAGCTGGATACGGGCGGTCGCCAGCCGTTCGCCGTGCGCCGAAACGCTGGCGCCGAAGCGGCTTCCTTTGGCAAGAGGAGCCGCCGCTGCACTCGGCGCCGAGAAACTGCGGGTCTGATAGACACTCGCGAGTTTCTTTGGAAAGCCCTGCGCCCATCCGCGGGCGATGGCGGCATCGTTGTCGACGAAGATGTACGGGCAGTAGTTGACCGGCACGCCGTCGAATACGGCCTCGACCAGGACGAAGGCTTCGCGGTATTGATAGCGGGCCGGGTCCGTCAATTCGTCATTGGACGCCGTGAACTGCCAGTCCAGAAACCAGAAGAAGGCGCGCCCTCCCGACTGCTCGTCCATGGTCATGCCACGCGGAAGCAGCGACGCGATGGCTTCAGGGTCGGCCCAGTATTCGATGGCCAGACAGTCGCTCGAATAGTGCCACGGCGGCATCGTCGCAAGCGCGGATTGTCCTTGCGGCGTAACAGGAACTGAAAACGCTTTAAGCATTTCGTTTCGCCTTCGATGGGAGCGACCGGCAGTCGCGATGACGCATTATTCTCGAAGGCCCAAACGTGTCCTATCCCCCGAACGGGGGTCGAAATGGCTGCTTGAAAGCGCTGCGCAAGGCAGTTATCCACACCCATGCATCGAAGGTCTTTGCAGTCATTTTGCCGGTATAGAATCGGCCAAATACCGTGACTCGGTGATTGATCGCCTTGCCGTGCAGACATGCGTGCCTGAGCTAGCGCATCGAGGCGACCGCGAGGCGACCACCGCGCTTCATATAAGATTGCAAGAAAGAATGGGCCGTGCGCTCGGAGACAAAAGTGAGCGAATTCCCGCCGTTCCGGCTCGACCGGGCCAATCAGTGCGTTTGGCGAATGACGCCAGACGGGGGCCAGTCCCGGCTCAATCTCAGGCCTCGTGCGTATGACATGCTTCAGTACCTGGTCGACAACGCCGGCCGCCTCGTTACGCACGACGAGTTTCTCGACGCGCTCTGGCAAAAAGTCATTGTGCAACCGGAAGTGCTGAAGGGGCACATGCTGTCCATACGGGCCGCGCTCGGCGACGATCCGGCCAACCCCCGCTTCATCGAAACGCTTCGCGGCCGAGGCTATCGTTTCATCGCCCCGCTGCGGGCTCGCACGCCGGTCAACGCCACGGACGATACCGAGAAACCCGCTGACGGCACCTTCGTCGGACGCACGCCGCAGTTGAACAAGCTCAAAGCGCTGTTCGACGAGGCTTGCGCAGGCGAATCGCGGATTGTGTTCGTCTCCGGCGAACCGGGCATCGGCAAGACCACGCTCGTCAACCGGTTCCTCGAATCGCTTGACGGCCGCGGCGACGTGCTGACTTTGCTCGGCGGCTGCGTGGAGGGTTACGGCGGCACGGAGCCGTATTACCCCGTGCTCGAAGCGCTGGGCCGACTGGTGCGCGGCGATGCGGGGGCCGCCATCATGCGCAGCCTGATCTCGATCGCCCCGACCTGGGCCGCGCAGCTTCCCGGCTCGGTGCCCGAGCGGTATCGCGCCCAACTGCAGCGCCAACTGGTTGGCGCGGGCAGTAGCCGTATGCTCCGCGAGATCTGCGAGTTCTTTGCCGCTCTCTCGGCAAAAACGCCGCTCGCCCTCGTCTTCGAAGACCTTCACTGGTCGGATTACTCGACGCTCGACATGCTTTCCGCCCTCGCCCGTCATCGGACCCATGCGCGGTTGATGGTCGTGGTCACGTATCGCCCCGAAGACGCGGAGCTGGTTCAGCATCCACTGTCCAGCCTGAACCACGACCTCGGTTTGCAGAAGCTTTGCCACGACATAGTGCTTGAACCGCTGAACGAAAGCGCCATCGCCGAATACCTGGAAGGTCAGGCGCACAACGCTCGCGAGAACGGCCTTGCGCAACTCGTTTGCGAGCACTCCGGTGGCAACCCCCTCTTCATGGTGGCAACGCTCGATCATCTGGTCGCCCAGGGTATCGCCCAGTCCACTCCCGAGGGGTGGAAGCTGCACCTGTCTGCGCCGGAAGTGCGGCTCGAAGTCCCGCGGACACTCAGCCAGGTCATCGAGCATCGCATCAAGCGGCTGACGGGCGATCAACGACGCGTGCTCGAAGCCGCGAGCGTGGTGGGACTGAGCTTCAACGCCACGCTCGCCGCTCCAGCGGCCCAGCTAAGCCAGGAATGCGTCGAGCAGACGTGCGAAGCGCTGTGCCGCCAGGAAAGCTTCATCCGCCGTGAAGCGCCTGCGCCGTTCGACCGCATGATCACGGCACGCATTTACGCATTCCGCCATACGATGTACCGGCAGACTTTCTACGAGCGTCAGGGCGCGCTGCGCACCACGCATTCGCATCTGCGAATTGCGGAAGAACTCGAAGCGCGTATCGCTCCGGAGGAACATGGCGGCGTCGCGGCGGAGCTGGCCCAGCATTTCTCGGCGGCCAGGCAATGGTCACGTGCGCTGACGTATCTGAGGATCGCAATCCAGACCGCGAAGAAGCGTCTCGCGTACAACGACGCACTCGCTATCCTCGATCGCGCCATGCTACTGGCCGCCAATCTGCCGAACGAGGCACGCGCAGCGGCCGAGGCTGAATTTCTTGAGGGACGCGCGTCGGTCTTTACCGCGGCGCATGACGGGCGTGCGCTCGAGACCTGTGAACAGCTGGCCACTCGTGCCGCGCAACTGGGTCTGATCGATATCCAGAGCCGCGCATTGCTGAGCCTCGCATACGCCTATAGCTGGCGCGATCAGTTGCGCAGCAGCCGGATTATCGACGAAGCACTGCTGCTAAGCGAACGCCAGACCAATCTGCAACAGCAGGCGCGCACTCGCATCAGTTGCTACGTCTGGAAAATGTGGGTGCGCGGCTGGCACGCTGACGACATCCGTCAGTGCGAGGCATCGCTCGAACCCTTGGGCAACGGCGACGATCCGTTCACGACCGCCTGGTCCCAGTGCGAATACAGCATGGTGCTGATGGCGTCCGCACGGTATCAACAGGCCCAGGACAACATCCTCGCGAACTACCAGTTTCTCGTCGACAACGATGAGAACCGGCCCGAGTTCAACATGGCGCGCGCCACATGGATGGTCAATCTCGGTGTGCCCTGGACGTTGCTGTATCTGGGCGAGCTCGGGCGCGCGCATCAGGAGTTCGACCGGGCGATCGCCATGTACGCTACCAACGGCAATCAATATGGCGCCGATACGCTCACGCTCTATCGCTGCTGGGTGCAATTCCATGCACTGGACTTCGACGCCATGCTCGAGTCCAGCAGCCAGATTCTCGCGGAAACCTTGGAGGGGACAGCGGTGCACCGCCCGACCCTTCCCGCGGAGCTACGGCTCGCCATCCTGCTTAAGGGACTGGCCTGTCTCGGCTTGGGCGACACCTCCACGGCGAGCGTGCATTTGCTCGACGTCATGCACCGCATGGATAACGAGCCGGTGATTTTCGACTGGTACTGGCGGCTCGCGCTTGAATGGGGACTCGCGAGCCTTGCGCTGATGCAGGGTGATCTCGACGAAGCGATGATGCACGCCGCACGTCTGGTCACGCTCGCGACCGGCTCAGAGGAGCGCACCTGGCAGGGATTGTCGTGGGAGATTCAGGCTCGCGTCGCGCTTCGCTTTGGCGCGGTGACGGACGCCGTGCGTCATGTCGAAAAGGCGCTCGTCGCCACGCGGCATTTCCAGACTCCGCTCGCGGACTGGCGCATCCATCGCACGGCGAGCGAGGCCTACCGCTTGAGCGGGGATGCGCAAACGGCTGAACGTCACGCCGAACTGGCGGCTTCCAAAAAAGCGGCGCTCGCAGCGAGTTTGCCCGCCGGGTATCGTATGCGCGCCACGCTCGACGCAGGGAATTAGCCCTCGGCCGGCGCCGCGAGACGCTGGCTGAAACCCGGGTCTTTCAGGATCGAGGATGGTCTCGAAGCTCATCGTATGGACCAGCAGCCAGCCGCGTCAGACCTGCAGGGCGCATGCCGTGAAGGGGTTGCGATTGTCGTGAAATCGCAAAACCTGCATTCAAGCCGAAAAAATCCTCGGCATGTGAATCAGGCCAAGGCGCGTGGCGAGCGTCACCGCCTCGGTCCGGTTCCTGACCGACAGCTTCGTGTAGAGATGCTTTGCGTGCGATTTCACGGTCTCAGGCGCGATGCACAGCTCGGCCGCGATCTGCTTGTTGGAGTGACCTTGCCCCATCAGGCTGACGATCAGGCGCTCGCGCTCGCTGAGGCCCGCAGCGGCGTTCGGACGTCGTGCAGGGAATGGCTCGATTGCCTGACGCATGCCGCGCTGCCGGTGCACCAGCAGCAGCCCTGCGTAGGGCAGCAGTTCGTGCGCATCGTGCACGGGCGCGATCCGCCGTTGCACGATCGCTTCGATCAGCTCCGCGACGCGCACGCTGCAATCGACGAGCGTTTGATGCAGACCGGCCGATTGCGCGAGCTTGAGCAGATTGACCAGCCCCTCCACGGCTTCACCGCGCCGCCCCGTCACAAGCGAGGCCTCGACAAGCAACAGCGCAACGGGCACCGCCGCATAGAGACCGCCGCGCCGTACCGTGTCGAAATGAGCCTGCTGCAATGAAGCTATATCGATGGCTGCCGGTGAGCGGGCCAAAGCGACGTGCACCCGTGCGACGGTATGAAAACGCGCGATCTCGAGGGCCGCGTTGCTACCGCTACCGCTCGCAGCGCGCTTTTCACGCGCAAGCGCGGCAAGCCGCTCCAGACATTGCGCGGCATGCTCGACGCGCCCGTGTCCAGCTTCGATCTCCACCTGGTACGCGAGGCTCGCCGCCCGCAACCTCGGCCAGCCACGCCGCACGCCGAGCGCTTCGGCCTCGCCGAGAATCACCAGCGCCCGGCCGGTTTGCCCCCGGCTCGCGGCGATGCGTGCGAGCAGCACATACGCCCGCAGCGCGCCCTCGAGGGTGCTGCGCTCGCGAATGTCGGCCATCCGCGTGTCGATCAGCGCCTCGGCTTCGTCCACCTGGCGCTGCTCGTAGAGCACTTGCGCGATGATGGCCGTGGGAAACACATCGGCCGCAACAGGCGTACCGAGGAAGAGCCGGCCGGCCTCGAGCGCGTCGGCTGCCAGCAGGCGCGCCGCGTTGAAGCGCATCTGATCGAAGGCGACGGCGGCATCCAAGGCCAGATCGAACAGCGCGGAGACCGCCTGCATCGGACCTGACCGGCCATCCAGCTTGACGCGTTCCACCTCGTAGAAACGCTTCAGATCGCCGCGCCGCCAATACACGCTGCGGCACACCGTCAGCGCGATCTGCACAGTCGGCGCGCTTGCGCCGAGCGCGAGCGCGGACAGCGCGGCCGGCAAGGTGCCCGCCTCATCGTCCTGGAACGCGAGTGCCGCCGCACGCAGCGCCGCGATTTCGCCGTGAAGGGCTCTCGTCACCGTCGCCGACAGCCGGTTCGCTTGCTGTTCGATCAGGTCAGCGATGACCAGCGCCTCGCGGGAATCGAAGCGCATGATGGCTTGCCACGCCCGTTCGATATCGAGCCTGATGTGTGCAAAACGGGCGCCGAGCCGGGTGCCGCCAGTGCGCAGAATCTGCATTGCGGCTGCAGTACCGCTAACGAGTGGCACAGACCCGGCGGCGGCGCTCGTTTGCCGCGCGCCTAGTTCGGGCGAACCGCATGGAATAGCCACGCTTTGCGGAGTCCGGCCAACTTTCGATAAGCTTTCGCATGCAACGACATCGTTCATTTCGGGCTCCGTAGGGACACCAGATCGTCGCAACCGCACTACGAGAAAAGGTGCGGATGAGACTAAGCCCGGCATCGTTACGAAGCGTGATGATTCGGTTATGTTTCGGTAATGACCGGGTAGTCGAGAGGCCTATACGGACCTTCAACGGATAACCCGGCAAGACGGGAGCGCTCGACGCCGCTATTCGCATGCGGCAATCCCGCTATCACGGAACGTCTCGGAACTTCAGCGTGGTGGCGCTCAGGGCGATACCGACCGTATAAAAGCGTTCATCGCCGACGCTCGACACTTCGCGAGGTTGACCGGCAGCGGCCTCCTCGCTCCAGCTTCCGGCGAGGATGTGATCCGCCGCAGCGGCATCGCTTGCGGAAAAAGGCGGACAGCGTTCATTGATGAGCATCATGCGCGAGCCGGACGCTTCTCCGGTATCCCCCCGATGGGTGAAACCGCACTGCACGAGCGTGTCCGCCGGGCTCTCAGGTCTGGGCGCCGCGCCTCGGCTTGACGGCGCCAGCGGACTGATTCTTCGCGATGGTCGAGCGGAGCGCCGAGTAGGCGGGCGCCACCATCGGATAGTTGGCCGGCAGCCCCCATTTCGATCGATACTGGTCGGGGGTCATGCCGTAGCGGTGTTGAAGATGGCGTTTGAGCGACTTCAGTTTGCGGCCGTCCTCCAGGCAGACCAGGTACTCGTCGTGGATCGATTCGCCAATCGGGACTGCTGCCTCGCCATGCGTGCCCGCTTCCTCGCAAGGATCGCGCAGCGCGGCCAGCGCGGCATGGGTATTCAAAATGAAGGCGGGAAGATCCGCCGCGGGCAGCGGATTGCATGAGACGAAACTCGCCACGATCTCGGCAGTCAGTTCGGTCAGGTTGGGACGCTGCGTCACGGGCGGCCTCGCGCGCTCAAAGAGCCTGCGTTACTGGGATTGCCCGAAAGTGGCGAGCGGATTCACGCGGTACCATAGGCTTGTCTCACTCTCAGGTAGGATACCCAATCAAAGTAATGGCGCGACCTGGGCGGGTCAACCCCCCGAATGGGGGCGCACCTGTGCCCCGGAAATGGCCGAGATCCGATCGATTTGGAGACCTCCCATGTTCAGATGGCTGCTTGCGTTTGCCGTCGTGCTGGCGGCCGCTGGTGCGACTCCAGCTCGCGCAGACGCGGATTCAGACAGGGTCGCGATCAGGGACCGGTTGCAGCGTTGGACGGTGGCATTTAACGCTCGCGATGCTGCCGGGGTCTGTGACCTGTTCGCCCCTGATCTGGTGTCGACCGTTCCCGAAGCGCTCGATGGCAGCCGGGACGCGCTCTGCGGCAAGCTCAGTGCCGTGCTGGCGAAACCTGGCTTGCAGCTCCATTACGACAGCCCCGACATCCGCGAAATCATCGTGTCCGGGGATATCGCCGTAGTGCGGCTGTTCTGGACGCTCACTGCGCAGAAGGCTGGCGAGTCGAGCACGAGTACTGAAGCGGGGATGGACATTTTCAAACGGCAGCCGGACGGCAGGTGGTCCATTGCCCGGTTCATCTCGTTCAGCGCCACGCCGAACAAAGTGCTTCAGTAAGCGCCCGCCTGCTGCGAAGACAGATTCGGATCGGTGTCTGCCACGAAGCACGGCAGGCCAGCCACGCCGGCGCCTGCTTGAGCCGCTGCGAGGTGACCCGTGATGTCGCCGATTTCGCATGCAACGGGGCGCCCGCCCGGCATGCAGCTACAACAGGCGCTCGCTATTGCTGCGAGGCGAACGTCCGGTCGGCCGTAGCTTGCGAACAGGCCCCGCGCCGATTATCGAACGTCGGCGCAGGCTGATCCCAACACCATGCCGGCGACACGATTGACACGGCACACTGACTGCGCAACCATGTTCGGAGTTCATTAGAGGACTAGAGGACCATCGCTATGACCGCACAGGCTGATACTTTTGCAGAGCGTCCTTCCTCCGTGCTTACGTTGCAAAGCAAATACGACTTTCAGACAACCGTCTCGCGGCTCAAGGCTGCACTGAGCTCGCACGGAATAACGCTATTCGCCGATATCGATCAGAGTTCCGCCGCGACGAGCGCGGGATTGTCGCTGAGACCTACGCGGCTCTTTCTATTCGGGAATCCGAAGGCCGGCACGCCGGTAATGGCGGCTAATCCGCATGCTGCATTGGAGCTGCCTTTGAAGGCGGTGGTGTGGGAGGACTCTGAACATGGCGTGCACGTGGACTATCAGGACGTGACCACCACACTTGGCAGCGACTATAAGGTCGATCCGCAAGTGCTGGCGCCCCTGACACAAACCCCGGCGTTGCTGCGTATGGTTGCCGGACAAGACTGAACGCGCACAAATTTCAGAACCAGGCGCTCTCGGCCCTGGCGGAAAACTGCCCGCCTTTGCGGGCTCAGTTCAGCTTTCGCCCACGTAAACCAACGCTGCGAATTGCCTGGTTGAGTACCGGCCTTAATGAGCCGTGACGGAATCGTCCTGGACGCTCAGGCGTACAACAGAACCCGAGTCCGGCTCGGTTTCGATATGCAGTTGTGCGTCGATCGATCGGGCACGTTCGGCCATGCCTTGCAAACCATACGAGTAGCCTGCCCGTGCCGCGACCATATCGAAGCCTCGTCCATTGTCGCTGACGATCAGCTCGATACCGCCTTTACCGTTGGCTAGCGTCACATCGACACGCGACGCGTTGGCGTGGCGGGCCACATTGGTCAGCGACTCTTGCACGATACGAAATATCGCCGTCGCGCGGGCATCGGCCAGGCGCGGTTCGGGACCTTCCCGATGGAAATGGCAGGCTATTTGAGTGTGACGGCTGAAATCTTCGGCGAGCCATTCCAGGGCGGATGCAAGGCCGAAGTTCAGCGCGGCCGGCCGCAGGTGGCTGACCACGTTGCGCACGATCTTGATCGTTTTCTCGAGCAGTTCACGCATCTCCTCCGCTTTGTGCATGGCGGCCGACCCGGCCGCCAGTTGCATCTTCAGCAATGCCAGGTCCATCTTGAGCGCCGTGAGCAACTGGCCCAGTTCATCATGGATTTCCATCGCGATGCGCTTTCTCTCCTCCTCGCGAATCGCCTCAAGATGCACTGATAGCTGCTGTAGTCGTTCGCGCGACGCCAGCAGTTCTCCTTCGGTGCGCTTGCGCTCGCTCACCTCCAGTTCGAGCTGGTCACGATGGCGGCGCAAATTTTCGAGCGCGTGCCTGCGCGCCGTCACGTCAGTCAGCAGCCCTTCAAGACACCACGGACGGCCGTCGTCTCCATCCAGACCGCGCCCATTCAATTGAACCCAGATCGGTTTTCCATCGATGCGCTTTAACTGCATTTCGAGCCCGGCGATTTCCCCCTGCACGCTGAGGATATCGAACAGGGCGCCGATTTGCATCGGCGAAAACGGTCCTTTGCCAGGGTCGCTGATTGCTGCCGTAATCAGGTCGGCCGCAGCGCCATATCCGAGCAACTCCGCCATTGCCGGATTGACCTCGTCAAGTCGCCCGCTGCGATCGAGCAGGAAGATGCCTTCGAGCGAATTTTCCACGATGCTACGGTACTTTCGTTCGCTCTCGCGCAGGCTCTCCGTCGATAAACGAAGCCGGTCCGCCATGGCGTTCACGCGCGTGGCGAGCCGCCCCAACTCGTCGCCGGATTCTACTGCGCAGCGTGCATCGAGGTCGCCGTCCGAGATCCGGTCGACCATTTCCTCAAGCCGGTTTATCGGGCCGCGCACCATCCGTTTGAGCAGCAGGAAGGTCGCCGCGTAGAGCGCAGCGACGACGAGCGCCGTCATCGCAAGAATGGTCCGGCGGGCGCCACTGATCGCGTGCCTGGCCACCGCCTTCGTCAGAACGACGCGGATCTCGCCGATCTTCTCTCGCGGCGCATCGCCCGGCGGGTCATATTCAATCGCCTTGACCCGCACCACCCTATCGTCCGGGTCCACGCGTTGATCGCCCTTCACGTTCGACACGATGCCGTAGCCCACGGCCGTGACCGTGAATTGCGCGACTTCGGGATTGGGCGCGAGAGCAGCCAGCTGGTTGTCGATGGCGCCGCGATCGACGTTCCATAACGGCTGGGCGAGTGAGCGGCTGAACAGCTCGGCGATTCGCGTGGCGCGCTCTTCCAGTTCCGCGAGCCGGCGCTCGCGCGAATGTTCGACCAGCACAAACGCGGAGGTGCCCGCCACGAGCGCGACGAGTATGACGAGCGCGACCATCAGCTTGGTGTGCAGACTGAGCGAGCGTAGCGCATGTCGTAGAGGCAAACGCATCACGAGTCCTTCGCCGTGGCGTTCAGGATATGGCGCAAACTGAAGTCGTAGGGACCAGGATGCGGATGCATGGTTTTTGAGTAGAGGCCAAAGTCGAGTGTGTGTCCGCGCAGAAAAACGACTTCACGATACTGCGCGACGTTCTCACGGTCGATAACGCTCAGGAAGTCGAGTTTCTGGCAGAGACCTCCGGACGCCGCAAAGTCGCGGCCGTGGTGGTAGTCATGCAGGAGAACCATGGCCCACGCACCAATGAAGTAGTCCCCCGCCACCATGGCCGCCAGACCACCATCGGCCACACGGGTCAGCGCCTCCGGCAATGCCCCCATCCCTCCTACCAGCACGCGGGCGTTGCGTGCTTCGACTGCGTTTAACGCCCCTAGCGTCATCGAATCGTTCGCCGCCCAGACCGCGTTGGCTTCCGGATACCGGGCAAGCAGCACGCGTGCCTTTTGGTCGCTGTCGCCATAGCTCCAGTCGCTGAAGACCAGTTGACAGGTCCGCGCATCCGGCACGCTGGACAGGAACGTCTCGACGCCGGCGGCACGTTCCAGCGAGACGGGCGTGTTCGGGTCGCCGGTAATCCCGATGACTTTCGCCGCGCTCTGGCCAAGCCGCTGGCACAGGTATTCCATCAAGCGGTACCCGCCGCGTGCCGCGTTAGCCGTCACCGTGCCGATCCAGTTCGGAATCCGTTGCCGTTCGTTGCCGATCTCGCGGCGCTGGTCGGGTGTCAGGTCATTGTGGATCAGCAGCACTTTTGCACGCGAACGCGACAGCGTTTCCAGCATCTGCCGGGCAGCCATCTTCTCGTTGACGATCACCACATAGTCGGGCGCCTCGGTGCGGCGGGCGACCTCCTCAGCCTGGCGCAGCATCAGCAGGTGGTCGCGTTCCGCATAGAGGACTTCCAGTTGAATGTCGAAGGTCTGTGCTGCGACCGCCATGAACCGCGATACCAGTTGCCATTGCTGCCCCGTGCCACGTTCGAGCGCTTCTCCGGGATTAAGGAACACCACATGAGGCGGCGGCCTCGATGCAAACGCGTAGTTCGTCGTGCATAGCAGGCCGACGTGAGCACATGCGCGCAGTGCTTCTCTACGATTCATAGGATGGATATTTCACTCGGTTGCCGCTATCGTGCGCCGGGTACTCATCGCGTGGCCGGATGCAACCACTCGGCGGGAAGCTCGACGCTCATTCTAGTAGCATCGTCTGCTTGCCAATATTTATCCAGCAGGACCGCGATGGGGCTATATGGTTTTCCCATCAAGGCCCTGTTTGCTTTCTATATGGCCAGCCTCTCTGCCTCCCGCGTCGCACGAGCGTCTGGAGTTGCTTGTGTTCAATTCGCTCGCCCTGATGTAGGGATTTCCTGACAGTCCCAAAGGGGTTATTCCGAGGCCAGATTCAGCGCGTACCGACTAAGCAATCCGGTCTTCCAAGTCTAGGATTAATGCATGGGCCGAGCGGTAAGGATTAAGTACGTCTGCCGCTCCGGGCGCCTTGGGCAACAAGTCAGGAAGCCCATTGTTGATGTGGTTTAACGGAGCTACGAGCAATGAATTTCGAATGGATGGACGGCAGTGTAAAACCGTCGCACCCCGGTGTATATCCGGTCAAGGACGCACACGGAACCGCAGCAAGATATTTCGCGCGATGGACAGGAACGGTCTGGAATGTCGCTTGCGCGTCGCAGGCCAGGGCTCTGCTGGTCAACGCCGAATCAAAATATCAGGATCGTCAGTGGCGCAGATGGGCGACTGACATGGCAGCGTGAGCGAACACGCGTCGGGGTGACGAATCTCATCGCCCCGAAAGTGACAAAGCGACAAAGCGACGAGGCGATCTGGAAATCACGAGTTCGAGCTGCACTCGGTCACCGGCAATCTTAAGCCCGCCGGGTTTGCAATCATCCAGCGTTCGAAATCTTCCGGCGCGAGCGGGTGGCTGAAGCGGTATCCCTGCCCGATCACACATCCATGCGAGACCAGCCAGCGCGCTTGAGCCCACGTCTCGACGCCTTCCGCAACAATGTCGAGTGTCATCGCATTCGCCATGGCAATCACCGCGCTGACAATCGACTGGCCGGTCGTGGTGGTGAATAGCTCCTTGATGAAGGACTGGTCAATCTTGATCCGGTCAATCTTGAGCGCGTGCAAGTAAGACAGATTGGAATAGCCTGTTCCAAAGTCGTCGACGGCAACACGCACACCGAGCTGCGCCAATCGTTCGAACGTGGATCGAGCCTCGCCAACGTTGTCCAGCAGCGCACTCTCGGTCACTTCCAGCTCCAGTTGCGAGGGTTCGATCTCGAAGCGCGCAATCAATTCGCATACCTCATCTAAAAATTCGGGGCGGCGCAGTTGGAGTGCAGAGACGTTGATCGACATTTGCACGCTGATGTCATACATGGCACGCCAGCGCGCCACGTCTGCGCACGCAATGCGCATCACGGCCATGCCCAGCTCGCCGATCAATCCCATTTCTTCCGCAATCGGAATAAACAAACCAGGCGGGACGTGGCCAAGCTCCGCGTCATGCCATCGTGCGAGAGCCTCGACGCCAATGAGCCTTCCGCTCACCATATCGACCTGCGGTTGATAATGCACCTTCAGCTCCTTCTGGATCGCGGCGCGAAGACGGCGGGCAATGCGATACTTTATCGCCGACGCGTGCGCCATCTGCTCGTCATAAAAAGCGGTGGCGCCTTTTCCCCGGTGCTTCGCCCGATACATTGCCGCGTCGGCGCGACTGATCAGTGATGCCGCATCGGATGCGTGCTCCGGGAACACGCTGATGCCAATGCTCGCGCCAAGCTTAAGCCGTGTTCCGTCGATCGACACGTCGCGCGACATATCGCGAATGATCTTGGCCGCAATGACCGAGAGGTCGTTGATTGATGCAACCTGTACGGCCGCGACGAATTCGTCGCCACCATACCGGCAAATCAATCCCCCCTGCTCCGACACCTGCATCAACCGCCCCGATAGACGGGTGAGGACGCGGTCGCCGGCTTTATGACCCAGCGAATCATTGATCGTTTTAAAATTATCCAGGTCAACAAAAATCACGCCGACGATGGTTGTTGCTGCGTCACCGGCGCGCAGCAAACGATCGAGGCGTGCGATAAACGTAGTTCGATTCAACAATCCGGTTAGCGCATCAAGCTCGGACAGCACCTTCAACTGGCGGGTTTTGTCGGCAAGCCGTTCGGACGCCACGTGAGCAAACTTGGCGATGAGTAGTGGGTAGATCACCATCATCGGCAGCATCATCAAGGTCGAATAGGGCTCACTTGCGCCGGCGATGTGACCGCCAAACAAACTGATTCCAACCAGCGCGCCCACGGCGTTCGCGATACAACAAAACAGCATCGGCCGCGTGCCGCCAACGGCAATGCTATTCATTGCTACGGATAGCAGAACGATTGTGGAAGGAACCAGGCGAAAATTTAACAACGCGACGACGATGCCGGCGAACACCGAGTCGATAAACAGGTTACGGCGCTCGGCGTTGACCGGATGCATGGAGCGGCGGGCGACCACGTAGGCAACGTGCGGCCACGCCAGCAAAGCCGCGGCGAACGTCGTCAACAAGAAAGTGACCGCATGGTCGGACAACATGATGGGCATGGTAGAGACCAATCCCGCCGTTGCCCCAAACACCCGAACCCGATATATTCCCGCAGCGAAGCGCAGCCCTGACCGATGCACGACCGCTGTCGACATAGGTATTCCAAACGGCCCGACCTTCGATTTCGCCACCATCCGCTCCTTAGCGTGGCCGAACACCCGTTCGCCGATGCCTGAACGTGCGATTCCAGCGCTTCACCAGTAAACGGTAGTTTTTAGAAAAACTTTAATTTCTCTCCCATTAGACATCGCGTCGACGCAGCGGAAAATTGCTATCGCTGAAGCGAGTCTTCTTGATTCCCGACCACCTGCGGCCTATTTTTAACAGTGTGTCCATTCGACACACTAAGGAGGTCAAAATGCCATCACCCAGAAAGGCCCCGCCGAGCCACGCGGCCGAAACCGATATGCCGAGCAGGAAGAAGGAGGTTGCGGCGCCAAGCAAGTCCCTTGGGAAGACGCAAGGTCAGAAGGGTGCGCAAGTGGCCCAGCGCACGAAAGGCAAACCCAAAGGCTGAGCGGACCGCCCCCTCGTCCGCACGCAGGGGGCGCCTCGCCACCACCTGGCTATGCCACGCTCGGAGCCCATCTCTTCGATGGATCCAGTCGACCGAGCGTCCACGAATCCGGACCGCGATGTCCAACGCTGCGAAACGGGACGCCCTGCTCACCCCTTCTTCGACACGGACGGCAGGTCGACAGCGCTCTTCATCCGGTCGATCACTTCCTGGGCGGCGCCGTAGCCGCGCATCAAAGCCTCGGCCGGGGTGCCGAGCGGGCGCTCTGCAACCTCGCCGAAGTGGAGGCGCCGGGTAGCCGCGGGGCTCCCGCTCTTCGTTATGTTGACGTCTGCGATGTACCCCGCGGGCGTTGCAGGAACCCGCGCGCCAGCGATTCCGTCCACGGCCTCGGTCTCCACCTCGATGGTGAAGTCTTTGTAGTTGTAGGTCCGACGCATGCCGAATACCCCTGGATTCTGGTCTTGTGAGATTGTCGTCACCATGCCCTCGCGATACAGCCCGGAGCCCGCTCGCGAAGGCCGCCGCGAACGCAACGCAGTGCGCTACCCGCTAGCACCTTTACCCGTGCTTGAGCCTGGCGCCTCACCGCCGCGCTATCCCATGTGCAGGCCGCCGTTCAGAGAGAAGTCGGCGCCCGTTGCGAAGCCTGCGTCGTCACCGGCAATCCACGAGACAATCGACGCAATTTCAGAGGGTTCCCCCAGACGCCGCACCGGGATACTCGCGACGATGTTGTCCAACACCTCGGGTTTGACAGCGCGAACCATATCGGTACCGATGTAGCCCGGCGAGACGGTATTCACGGTGATGCCCTTGGTCGCCACTTCCTGGGCGAGTGACATGGTGAAACCATGAATACCGGCCTTGGCAGTCGAGTAATTGGTCTGTCCGAACTGGCCCTTCTGTCCGTTCACCGACGAGATGTTGATTATTCGCCCCCAGCCTTTGGCGACCATGGCTTCAATCACCTGCTTGGTGACATTGAAAAGGCTCGTGAGGTTGGTATCGATAACGTCGTTCCAGTTCTCCTTCGACATCTTGCGAAACACGCCGTCGCGCGTGATACCCGCGTTATTCACCAGCACGTCAATCTCTCCAACCTCTTTCCTGACCTTATCAAACGCCGCGACAGTCGATTCCCAATCACCGACGTTGCCCTCGGAAGCCACGAAGGTGAAACCAAGCGCGGCCTGTTCGGCAAGCCATTTTTCACGACGGGGTGAATTGGGTCCGCAGCCCGCTATTACTGTCAGCCCATCGGAATGAAGCCGCTGGCATATCGACGTTCCAATGCCGCCCATACCACCCGTTACGTACGCAATTCGTTTGGACATCTCTTCCTCTGTCTCCTTACTACGGTCAATGAAACTTCACTATCCGCGTTGAGCGGCGACCTGTGTCGAGCCGCAATTTCGACACTGCCGGGATTGCGCCAGTGGCCTTCAGCTTTCACACTCGGGCCGATAAGCAATGGCTGTGCTGCGCGATAAATTTCAATCGCGTCGGACTCACGTCGGTGCGTGAAACTTCTGATAAATGAAAATGGTGTTTGGCCAGTCGCTCCTGTCCAATTGTTCTCTATGAGGGTGTTCAGGAAATATTCGAAGGTCGCAATGACCGTGTTACGCCTTGTCGACCGCCCGGCTCTGCTTTTCTGCTTTCACAAAACCGAGGCATGAGCAATCTGAGTTTGGCCCGTGCAGAGCCAATGAACGTCGACGTCAAGAATGGCCGCCATACGCGTAAAAGCGTGCAAAGGCGGAACCGTAATTCCGTGTCGCCAGTACTGCACGTCGTTCTCGCTGACGCTGAGCCGCTTTGCGGCCTTTGCGGAACTCATGCCGGCCCTGTGGAGAGCCCGGTCGAGGCGTGCTCCGATAGCGCGCCGGAGGGTGTTGTCCTCGTGACTGCGCTCGAGGTGCCCGATTGGATAACTATGTCTTCCCATTTGCCTGCATCTCTCAGTCTATATTTATGCTATTTCGCGCCGACTTTTTGCAGCGTCAATTAATACTACGCATTCACGATGACTCTCTCGTGACACGTTGTTAAATCAGATTAATCACGCCGGTTGTGCACCTGGCGACGCGTTGCTTTCTGATTTCCATTGGGAATAATCAATGGACCGGAGGCCTGTGTCAAGCAAGAAACTATTCACCCGCCCTACTCGTTGCTGACGTGGTTAATCCTCTGCAGCCGTTCTGCAGAAGCCTCCTGCGCATACTCGGGCACGTGCAGGCGTAATCGCACAGCCGTGCTCAATTTCCCGATATGACCGCACAATCAGATGACTAAATAAATTAGTGATTTTATTTATTGAAAGGCAGTTGCTACTTATTTGTATCTTCCTGCTTCTGCTAATCCACGGGTATATCAGTCAACGAGGGAAACAAATGATTGACACTCGCCCGCCTATCCTTAAAATGGGACTTTCGCTGCGCCGCAACAACTCGATTTTGACCGCATTTACCTCTACGGAGTTACTAATGAGCAGTTTTATCCCGGAACAACTGTTTGCCACGCAGAAAGCCGCCTACAACACGTTGTTTGGTCTCACGTTCAAAGCGTTCGAAGGATTCGAGAAGCTAGTCGAGTTGAATGTACAAGTGGTCAAATCGACGCTCGCCGAAAATCAGGAAGCCGTCGGTAAGGCTTTGTCGGCCAAGGACCCGCAGGGCTTCTTCGCGCTGCAGACACCCCCCACGGCAGAAAAACTGCAATCGTATTGGCGCCACGTCTCCGAAATCGTCACCGGTACTCAAGGCGAATTCACCGCGGCTGGTGAAAGTCATTTGAAGCAGTCGCAGCAGGACGCGCAGGCGTTCGTTGACAGTCTCACGAAGAACGCGCCGGCAGGAAGCGAGGCGCTCGTGTCCGCATGGAAGTCCGCTATCGGGACCGCCAGCGAGACGGCAAACTCCGCGTACGACGCTGCCAAAAAGGCCGCCAAGCAGGTAGTGGAAATCGCGGAAAACAATGTTCGCGCTGCGTCCTCCGCCTCGACCGCTTTGGCGAAAAATGCCGTCGCTGGAACGACCGCATCGACCGAGAAGAAATAAGTTTTCGCAGGTTGGTCCGAGCAAAGGCAACAAAAAGGCATCAAGAAAGCAACAAAGGTGAGCCCTGCTCGCTTTTGTTGCGTCGCTCGTCAAGACATTGAAAGCTGCTGTGATTCTGTTGGCACTGCTTAGGCAAATTGGCCGGGGCCGCAGGCGCAAAGCGTAAGTGTCCACGTTCAAGGTCGTGAGCACCGACGCGGGGCAAGTGGACGGGCCATTGCGAATCCATCATCGACCCTGTGGAAAGTGGCCTATTGAAAGCTCACCGCGTTCGTGTTCACTCGCCCAACTTCTGTCCACGCCGATGAAGCGTTTACTCAAATACGCCCGCTCGTGGCGATTTGTTGATGAGGCGAACAAATCGACCTCTGTTCAGGGCATGATGACTAGCCTGTCTGGGACAGAATTCGAAAATAGAAAAAAAGGTTTTTTGAGGGAATTATGGAGCCGACTCTGCCGGGTCTTGAGAGGGGCACGCCACTGCCTCGCGCACTGATATTCATTCCCCTACTGACCCTCGTTGTCCTTTGCGTGCTGTGGATCACGATCTCCGTGAGACTGCACATCGAGAAGGTTGGGGTGCTGCGCGAAACGGAGGATGCGGCCCGGACCGTGGCGCGCTCGCTTCAAAACCACACGCTGAAGACTGTTCACGATGTCGACGAAATCGCGCTCCTGATCAAGTACGGCTATGAAAGCTCACCACAAACGTTTGACCTCGCACAGTACGAAGCGCGCGGGCTGATCAGCGCAGACACCGCGCTGCAGGTGACGGTTGTCGGCCCGGATGGCCATGTCCTGGCCTCGACCCTCAAGTTCACCGGCGTGGTCGATCTTAGCGATCGCGAGCACTTCCTGGTGCATCGGCTGGATCCCGAAGCAGGCCTATTCATCAGCAAACCGGTGATCGGGCGAGTCTCGAAACAATGGTCGGTTCAGGCGACGCGGCGCATCAACCGGCCCGACGGCACGTTCGGCGGCGTCGTTGTCGTCTCGGAGGACCCGGCCTACCTCACTGACGGCTTCTACAACAGCGCCGCGCTCGGCGAGCATGGCCTGATCGCCGTCGTTTCCCGTCATGGTTTTACCTTGTCTCGCCGGGCGGGCGAGTCGCCCAGCACCACCGGCGGCCCGCTGCCTGACGGATACAAAACCGTTCTAAACACGCACGACGGCACCGTGGTGGACCCGGTCGACCACGTTGAACGCATTGTCGCCAGCAGCGCAATCGACCGTTATGACCTGATGGTCGTGGCTGGCCTCTCGGTCGGCGAAGCGCTGGATGATTATTCCAAAATGCGCCGCGTGTACGTGGTGATGGCCCTCGTCATCTCCGTCATTCTTATCGGATTCTCGTTGTGGATAATGGCGCTGGTCGCGAAGCTGCTGAAAGGTAAAGAGGAGCTGCGGCGCCTGTCGGAAACCGACAGGCTCACGGGGTTGTTTAACCGGGGACGTATTACAGACTTGCTGCATCGGGCCGTTTCGTCACCCGATGCGAGCGGCCGCGTGGCGGCGATCTTCGTCGATCTGGACGATTTCAAGCAACTGAACGACACGTACGGACATCAGGCGGGCGATGAGGCCCTCGTGATCCTCGCAGGCCGGGTCCGGATCGTCGTGGGTACTCGCGGCGCAATCGGCCGCCTGGGCGGCGACGAATTCCTCGTGATTGTCGGGGCAGCGAACGCATACGAAATCGCCACCCAAACCGCAGAGGAAATTGCACGGGCACTCGCCATGGCGATCACGGTACGCAACAACCCGTACATGATGCGCGCCAGCCTTGGAGTGGCGGTGCTCGAGCAAGGCGACACCGCCGACGACCTGGTCAGGAAAGCGGACGAAGCCATGTACAAAGCCAAGGAACACGGTCGAGCTTGCGCTACGACTACGTGGCGCACCTATGACGAGGTCGCTATCCGGAACGCTGGTTCTACCGACGACGACTCTCCGAAAAGGCATCCCCAGACGGAAAAGGAACGCCACCCGTCCACCCATTGCTCCGATGGAGCAGACGCGATGCTGCCTTCCAGCCCGTAGCCTGAAGGGATTTGCGCATGGCGGCGCGTCTGCGGTCCTTGCGGCCGCGTTTCCCGCGTTTCCCGCGTTTCTTATCTCTCAGGAATTCCCGTTGCGAAAACAGTCGCTCGACTGCAGCGTCGCCCCACGCACGCTCGTTCAATTGCGAATTCGTTCCCAGCCTATCTAATATGGTTATCGGAATACGCTTCTCCGAGCCGCCATGGCGAACCTCTCCATAGCCTGGTCAAAATGCGCCTCCGCCTTTCCGTGAAAGGCTTTGCGCTCTTGAGGGCCGATCCGCGCCATGGCCGGGTCAGCGGGTCCTGGTCATTCCATCTGGTTAACCCACCCATTTCGCCTCCAGGCGCATTTAGCTATCTTCGCTACCAATCGGTCTCATGGATGCCGGTTATGAAAGGAACGGCCCAAGAGGGGCTTTTGTAATTGGTTCGCATGTTATTCGCAGGCATGCCGGCCAAACCGCAGCGGCAGCGACCTTCGCACCGCCGGGCAAGGAGACAGCGTGACCCAATTCAACGAAGCGGCGACCATGCGAAAAGTGTATGGGCGGTTGATGCCGTTGCTTTTCGCGATGATGTTCTTCAATTACCTGGACCGTATCAACATCGGCTTCGCGGCGCTCGACATGAACCGCGAACTCGGCTTCAGTCCCGCTGTATTCGGATTCGCGGGCAGCATCTTCTTTGTCGGCTACATGCTGCTTGAAGTGCCGAGCAACCTGCTGCTGCACCGCGTCGGCGCGCGCCGCTGGATCGCGCGCATCCTGCTGACGTGGGGCGCAGTGGCTGCCGCCACGGCGTTCGTTTTCAACGATTCGAGCTTCTATGTCCTGCGTTTCCTGCTGGGTGTCATGGAAGCGGGATTCCTGCCCGGCATCGCCGTTTATCTCACGAAGTGGTTTCCCGTGCGTTACCGGGCCCGGGCGGTCGGCGGCTACATCATCGCCGGTTCGTTTTCGGCGGTGCTGGGTGGCCCCATCTCGACCACGCTCATGACCTACGCCAATGGCGTTTTCGGCCTGCAGGGATGGCAGTGGATGTTCATCCTCGAAGGCGTCCCGGCCATGCTGATGGGTCTTCTTACCCTGCGCATCATGACCGAGCGCCCTGCCGACGCCCGCTGGCTCGCCGACGACGAGAAGCGCTGGCTCGAGTCGACGCTCGCGGCCGAGCGGCAAGCGCTCGGCGGCGACGCGCATTTTCCTTTGCTGCGGGTGGCGAGCGACATCCGCGTATGGAGCCTCGCGGGCCTTTTTGGCTGCGCGCTGGTGGGCATCTACGGCCTGTTCTTATGGCTGCCGCAGATCATCAAGAGCCTCGGCAACCTGAGCAACATTGAGGTTGGCTTTCTCTCTGCTGCGCCGCCGCTCCTGGGCGTGCTCGGTACGTTCATCATCAGCCGCAGTTCGGACCGCACCGGAGATCGCAAGAAGCATCTCGCGTTCGTGTACGGCATGAGCGCCATCGCGATAGCAGGCAGCGCCTATGCGCCGAACCCGGTGATCGCCTACGCGCTCTTGTGCGTGACCGGCCTCTTCATCTACGCCGGCAACCCGCTCTTCTGGAGCCTCGCATCATCGTTCAGGACGGGCGCGGCAGGCGCCGCGACGATTGCGCTGATCAATACCATCGCGCAGTTCGGCGGCCTCGTCGGACCCTGGAGCATCGGGCTGGTACGCAGCGCGACGGGTAACTTCAAGCTTGCGTTGCTGACCATCGCAGCGTTCCTGGTGGTGGCGACGATCATCGCGCTCGTCATGCGTGTCAAACCGTCGGAGGACGAAGTTTCCTCGATTCATGCGGGCGAACCCGCCACGGGAAATTGAATGAGTCTTTGAACAAGCATTTTTTGGAGGAACGATGATCATCGACATTCACGGCCACTACACCACCGCGCCGAAGGCGCTGGAGGCGTGGCGCAACCGTCAGATTGCGGGCATCAACAGTCCGTCGGAGAGACCGAAGGCGTCCGAATTGCAGATTGGCGACGACGAGCTGCGCGAGTCGATAGAAAGCAACCAGTTGAAGCTCATGCGCGAGCGCGGCCTCGACCTCACCATCTTCAGCCCGCGTGCGAGCTTCATGGCGCATCACATCGGCGACTTCGAAGTCTCCAGCACGTGGGCCGCGATCTGCAACGAACTATGCTTTCGCGTGAGCCAGTTGTTCCCCGATCACTTCATCCCCGCCGCGATGCTGCCGCAAAGCCCGGGCGTGGATACGGCCACCTGCATCCCCGAGCTCCTCAAGTGCGTGGAGCAGTACGGCAACGTCGCGATCAACCTGAATCCCGACCCGTCGGGCGGTCACTGGACGAGCCCGCCGCTCTCGGACCGCTACTGGTATCCGATTTACGAGAAGATGGTCGAGTACGACATCCCCGCCATGGTCCACGTGAGCACGAGCTGCAACGCGTGTTTTCACACCACGGGCGCGCATTACCTGAACGCGGACACGACCGCCTTCATGCAGTGCCTGACCTCGGACCTGTTCCGCGACTTTCCAACCCTGCGCTTCGTGATCCCGCATGGCGGCGGCGCTGTGCCGTATCACTGGGGCCGCTTTCGCGGGCTCGCGCAGGAGCTTAAGAAGCCGCTGCTCAAGGACCATCTGCTCAACAACATCTTCTTCGATACCTGCGTTTATCACCAGCCGGGCATCGACCTGCTCACGCGCGTGATTCCCGTGGACAACATCCTGTTTGCGAGCGAGATGATCGGCGCGGTGCGCGGTATCGATCCCGAAACGGGAAACTATTTCGACGATACGAAGCGCTACATCGAGGCCGCGCTTATTGATGCAGATGAGCGCTACAAGATCTACGAAGGCAACGCGCGGCGAGTGTATCCGCGTCTGGACCAGGCATTGAAAGCAAAGGATCACTGATCATGTATGAACTTGGAGTCGTGTATCGCAACATTCGGCGGGCAGACGGCGAACTCGCCGCGAAGCTCGGTGCGCTTGGAGTCGCCACCGTGCATGAGGCGATGGGCCGCGTCGGCCTGCTAAAGCCATACATGCGCCCGATTTACCCCGGTGCGCAAGTCGGCGGCACTGCCGTCACGGTCCTGCTGCAGCCCGGCGACAACTGGATGCTGCATGTCGCCGCGGAGCAGATCCAGCCGGGGGACATCGTCGTCGCCGCGCTCACCGCCGAGTGCACCGACGGCTATTTCGGCGACCTGCTCGCGACCAGCTTCAAGGCGCGCGGCGCGAAAGGGCTCGTCATTGACGGCGGTGTGCGCGACGTGAGCGTGCTGAAGGAAATGGAGTTCCCGGTGTGGAGCCGCGCGATCTCGGCCAAGGGCACGGTCAAGGCGACGCTCGGTTCCGTGAACATCCCGGTGGTGTGCGCGGGCGCGCTGGTGAATCCGGGCGATGTCATCGTTGCCGACGACGACGGCGTGGTCGCGGTGCCCGCGGCGTGGGCGCAGAAGGTGCTCGACAAGGCGGCGGCTCGCGAAGCCAACGAAGGCGAGAAGCGCGCGAAGCTTGCCTCCGGCGTGCTCGGCCTCGACATGTACAACATGCGCGAGCCGCTGCGCGAGGCGGGACTGCGCTATGTCGACTGAAGGAGGCGGTCAATCATGAGCACGCGGATCACCGGCATCTCGTCGATGGCGACACGCCAGGTGCTGGCGGAACTGGCCGCCGCCTACGAGCGGCGTTCGGGGCAGCAGGTGGCGATCGAATCGGTTGGTGGCGTGGCGGCCGCGCGGCGCGTCGAGGAAGGCGAGCTGTTCGACATCGTCGTGCTGGCGGCCGATGCCATTGATCGGCTCGCCGCAGCGGGCCGGGTCGATCCCGGCAGCCGGGTCGACCTCGCCCGCTCGGGGGTGGCGCTGGCGGTGCCCGCCGGCGCGCCGCACCCGGACATAGGCACGGAAGCGGCCGTGCGCAACGCGGTGCTGGCCGCGCCCAGCATCGGCTATTCGACAGGCCCAAGCGGCACGTACCTCACTCGTCTCTTCGAGCGCTGGGGGATCGCCGCGACCATCGCGCCGCGCATCGTACAGGCGCCGCCTGGCGTGCCCGTGGGCACGCTCATCGCACGCGGGGAAGTGGAACTCGGCTTCCAGCAGTCGAGCGAGCTGATGTACGTGAGCGGCATCGATATGATCGGGGTGCTGCCGCCGGAAATTCAGGTCACGACCATCTTTTCCGCTGCCATCTGCACGATCTGCACGGCGAGCGCGCAGCGCGAGGCCGCGCGTGCGCTGCTCACGTTTCTCGCCTCGCCCGACGCCGACTCAGCCAAGCGGGCGCACGGCATGGAACCAGCCTGATCGTCAGCCGCTCGATCAGCGGCTGGCAGCGTGCCGGCGAAACCCGCTTCACCCTTCCTCAGGCAATCCACCCGCCATCGACCGTCAGGCTTTCGCCGGTGGTGTAGCCGGCTTCCGGGCTCGCCAGGTACGCTACCGCCGCCGCGATCTCGTCAGGCTTGCCGAAGCGGCCCACGCTGGCGAGCTTGGTCATCGTTGCGTGCTCTTCCGTCCCGGGCTGGGGCGCCAGTTCCGTGTCGATCGGGCCAGGCTGAACCGCGTTGACGGTCACGCCATACTTGCCGAGTTCGCGCGAAAGACCGCGCGTAAAGCCCCGAACGGCGAATTTCGACGCGATGTAAAGCGTTACGCCCGGCAGCGGCGCCGCTTCGCCGAAAGCGGAGCCGACATTGATGATGCGTCCCCACCCCGTCTTGATCATGCGCTTGGCCGCGTCCTTCGCCAACGCGATCGGCGCCCTCACATTCAGGTTGAAGTGCGTGTCATATGACGCCTCCGACGACTCGAGGAACGGTCCGTATTCGACTGTGCCCGCATTGTTGACGAGGATGTCGAGACGGCCTTCGAACTTGCCGCCGAAGACGCCGTTCAACGAATCGACCAGCGCCGTCACACCTTCGGGATTCGCCAGATTGGCCCCCACCGCTTCAGCCTCGCCGCCTGCATCGCGGATCGCCTTGACCACTGCCTCCGCGCGCGCCGGACTCGACGCGTAGTGGACGATGACGGACGCGCCGTCTCGCGCGAGACGTGCTGCGATGGCCGCGCCGATACCACGAGAAGCGCCGGTCACGAGTGCCAGTTTGCCTTTCAGAGCTTGAGTCATGTTTGCCTCGATAGTGAGATTCGTGAAAATTGAATGGTCTGCTCACACGCTTAAGTGCCGCGACAAGCCGGCTGCTGCATGTGCGCCAATGCGTTCATGCATTGGTTGATGCGTATCGTCCGCTCGTGTCGGGATGCACGGTAGTAACCGGCCGGGAATAGGTCCTATTCCTCGCGCAGTCATCGCTTTATGAAAGCGGCCATGCGGAACATGCCTGCGAGGAATAGCTGTTATCGACGAAGGATGACTTCTGCTGATGGTCTGGGCGTTTCAACCTGTGGCTATCGTGAGCAGCCACAACGCTCGGCCAATACGTAGCCGATACGTGGCCGATCCGTTCGCCCCGCTGCTATACGCGATACGCATTCATGGCTCCCCTCGGCCTCAATCAATCAAGGAGATACGCGATGGCACTGCAAGACAGGCTCGACGCCTTCAAAGCCGACTTCAAGGCCGGCAAACCGCCCTACCAAGCACCGGCGGACATCCACCCGATCATGGAGCGCGCGACTGCTGAACTGATCGCGAGCGGCCAGGCGGGCCGCGCCGTCAAAGCTGGCGACCGCGCACCGCTGTTCACGCTGAAGGACCAGAACGGCAACGACGTCTCGTCGGCCGATCTGCTCGCGCGGGGACCGCTCGTCGTGACCTTCTATCGCGGCGTATGGTGTCCGTACTGCAACATTGAACTTCAGGCGATCAACGAGGTGCTGTCGCAGATTCACGCGTATGGCGCGAACGTGGTCGCTATTTCACCGCAGACGCCGGTCAATAGCCGCAAGTCGGTGCGCGAGAACAGGTTGAGCTTCCCGGTGCTGAGCGACGTGAACGGCGAGACCAGCGCAGCGTTCGGCGTGCGCTTCTCGCTGCCGGGCTACCTCGTCGATTTGTACAGGCGCCTGAGAAACGACCTCCCGGCGTTCAATGACGACCCTGGCTGGACCCTGCCCATGCCGGCGCGCTACGTCATTGGCCACGACGGTATCGTGCTGTACTCCGAGGTTAATCCGGACTACACGCGCCGTCCCGATCCGCGCGACATGTTCGCCGTCCTCGAGAAGGCCACCGCGAAGGGGTAAGCGGCTCACGCGTCGGTTTTGCTGTATTTGGCAGCCGGCTCGTCAATCGATAAGAGTAGATGCCGGGTCCGCTTCCGGCCTGCCGCCGTGCCCATCGAACAGGTGTTCGACGAAAGCGACGAAGGCGCGCGCTTTCGACGTCGCCATGCGGCCGGACGGGAAGACTGCCCACACATCGATGGGCGGCAGCGTCCATTCGGTGAGAACAGCTTGCACAGTGCCGTCGGCGAGTTCGGGGGAGAACATCCATTCCGACGCGACGGCCAGGCCCATGTGCGCAAGCACCGCCGTGCGCATGCCCTCGGCGGCGCTCACGCTTACCCGGCCCGACACGGCCACCGAGACCTCGGCGCCATCGTCGCGACTGAACGACCACGACTCGCCGCCGCCTCGCAGCGAGTACACGATCGCCTGGTGCCGGCTCAGCTCTGCCGGTGTCGTCGGAATGCCGGCGTCCGCGAAATAGCCCGGCGTTCCGACCACCAGCCGCCGCCCCCGCAGGATGCGCCGCGCGGTCATCGTCGAGTCGTCGAGCGTACCCATGCGCAGCGCCACGTCGACGCCTTGTTCGAGCAGGTCGATAGAGCGGTCGTCGAGGATGATGTCGATACTCAGTTTCGGATGCTGGTCGAGAAAGGACTTAAGCGCTGGCAAAACGTGCAACCGCGCGAACGTGACCGCAGCACCAATGCGCAAGCGGCCCGAAAGCCCGTCCGACGATTCGCGTGCCGCCTGTTCGGCCTGATCCGCCTCATCGATTGCACGGCGGGCGTGCTCGTAGAATCTCTGGCCTGCATCGGTGGGCGCCAGGCCTCTCGTCGAGCGCAGCAGAAGTCGCGCGCCGAGATGGTCTTCCAGTTGCGCAATCGACTTCGAGACCGCCGGCTGGCCTAATTTCAGCCGGCGAGCGGCGGCAGAAAATGAACCCGCGTCCACCACGGTTACGAACGTTTCCATCGCGGTCATGCGGTCCATGCGGTGCTCCCCTGCAAACTGTTCGTAATCAAATAGCAGAGTCTACCGAGCATTGGCGCATGCTGCCTTGGGCGCCAGGGCCTGCGGCATTTACCGGCTGTGAAGGATTGACGCCGCATGTCGCTCGGAGTCGCCCCGGGTCCGAAAAATCCATCCCGCGAACACCCGTACCCTGACAAGTGCTTCTGCTAAAAATCGTATTCGCTTATATTGCCCGCCCTTCGTTTTTGCCGCATCACACTTCGCTCACACCTTGATCAAAAGGAAGCTGAACGTGAATACGTATGACGTGGTTGTGATTGGAGCGGGTGTTATCGGCAGTTCAGTAGCGTTCCAGCTCGCCAGGCTGGGCGCGAAAAACGTACTCGTGCTTGAGCGCGGCACCATAGGAAGTGGAACGACGTCGCAATCATCCGGCATTTTGCGCACCCATTACTCGGTGAAGGAAAACGTCGAGTTGGCGCGTAAGTCGTGGGACGTCTTCAGCAACTTCGCGTCCTATCTGGGCGACGACGAAGCGTCGTGCGGACTGGTCAAATGCGGCTACATGATTGTCGCGGCCGAAGGCGACAAGCTCGAGCCGCTCCGGGCGTCGCTCGACCAGCAGAAAGAGCAAGGCATTCCGCTCGAACTGCTCGACGCCAGACAGGCGAGCGAGCTGCTGCCCATCGCGCAGTTCGGCGACGCCGCCCTGATTGGCTACGAGCCCGAGGCCGGGTTTGCCGACGCCTACCTGGTGGCCACCAGCTTCGCCCGTGCGGCCCGTCGCGGCGGCGTGACCATCCGCGAGAACGCGTCGGTCAACAAGGTTCTTATCGAAAACGGTAAGGTTGTCGGCGTTTCCACCAGCATTGGCGACTTCAAGACGTCCATGGTCATCAGCACCCAGAACATCTGGACGCCGGAACTGGCCGGCTGGACCGGCAGGTCCCTGCCCGTCATGCCCGAACGCCACGCGGTGCTGGCGCTCGAATGCGCGGCTGCCAAGTACACATTCTCGATGCCGGTTTTCAAGGACCTCGCATCGCCGGGCATGCTCTATTACCGCAGCTACGGCGGTAGCCAGATGCTCGTCAGTGAAGGCGTGGCAGGTGAAAAACTGAACACGACTGATGTAGAGCAAGGCGACATTCCGATGGACTACGTCATCGACGTCGGCGCCCAGGTCGCCGAGCGCTTCCCGCAATACGAGACTGCGGGGATTGCGTCGTCGTGGACGGGCGTCTACGACGTGACGCCGGACTGGAATCCGGTCCTCGGCAAGTTGCCCGGAATCGAAGGCCTGGTGGTCGGCTACGGCTTCTCCGGTCACGGCTTCAAACTTTCGCCGACAGTCGGACGCGTGCTCGCGCAGGAAGCGCTCGGCCTGCCGACCGACGTGTCGCTCAAACCCTACTCCATCGAACGCTTTACGACTGGCGAACTGCTGACCGGCAAATACGGTCTCGGCGCGGTGTCTTGAGCGCCGGTCGATGTCTGCCAGGGATGCACATGAAACGATTGAGATGATGAGGAAGATGAGATGAAGGTTATCACCGCAGTAAAGCGCGTCGTCGATTACAACGTGAAGGTCCGCGTAAAAGCCGACGAGAGCGGCGTGGATATCGGCAACGTCAAGATGTCCATGAATCCCTTCGACGAAATCGCCGTGGAAGCGGCGACGCGCCTGAAGGAAGCCGGCAAGGCCACTGAGGTCATCGCCGTGTCCTGCGGCCTGACGCAAAGCCAGGAAACCCTGCGCACCGCACTGGCCATCGGCGCGGATCGCGGGGTGCTGATCGAGACGGACGCAGAACTGCAACCGCTTGCCGTAGCGAAGCTTCTCAAGGCAGTCGTCGAGAGAGAGCAACCTCAACTGGTCATCCTCGGCAAGCAGGCCATTGACGACGACTCGGGACAGACGGGCCAACTGCTTGCAGCGCTCCTCGACTGGCCGCAAGCGACCTTCGCGAGCAACATCGAAATCAACGATGGCGCCGCGACCGTGACGCGCGAAGTCGATGGCGGCCTGGAGGTCATTTCGTTGCGCCTGCCTGCGATCGTGACGACCGACCTGCGGCTGAATGAACCACGCTACGTGACCTTGCCGAACATCATGAAGGCAAAGAAGAAACCGATCGAGGTCTTCAAGCCGTCCGACTTTGGTATCGATCCATCGCCGCGCCTGAAGACCCTGAAGGTCGTTGAACCTCCGGTACGCAAGGCTGGCGTGATGGTGCCGGATGTGGCGACTCTCGTCGCGAAATTGAAAACTGAAGCAAAGGTAATTTAAATGACGACGCTTGTTATTGCCGAACACGGCAACGCTCAAATCAAGAGTGCGACGCTTCATACCATCGCGGCTGCGAAGCAGCTTTCGAACGGCGTCCATGTCCTCGTCGCCGGCAGCGGCGCACAAGCTGCGGCAGAAGCCGCGAGCAAGGTCGAGGGCGTGGACAAGGTGATCCTGATCGATGCACCCCAATTCGCGGACACCCTGGCGGAAAACGTAGCCGCCCAGGTCCTGGCCCTGGCGAGTGGCTATTCACATATCTTTTTTCCCGCCACGGCCGCTGGCAAGAACACCGCTCCGCGCGTGGCGGCGAAGCTCGATGCATCGCAGATCTCCGACGTCATTGCTATCGACTCCGCCGATACATTCCAGCGCCCCGTCTATGCAGGCAACGCTATTGCAACGGTGCAGTCGAGCGACCCGGTGATCGTCGCCACCATTCGTACGACCGCGTTCGATGCAGCCCGCGCCGAAGGTGGAAGCGCGGTGATTGAAACCGCACCCGCTGTTGCCGATTCCGGCCTGTCAACTTTCATCCGCCGCGAAGTCGCCGCGAGTGATAGGCCTGAACTCACCGCGGCGCGCGTCGTCGTATCAGGGGGGCGTGGTCTGGGCAGCAGGGAGAACTTTGCCCTTCTCGACCCCCTGGCGGAGAAGCTCGGCGCGGCCGTTGGAGCATCCCGCGCAGCGGTGGATTCAGGCTATGCACCGAACGACTGGCAAGTCGGCCAGACCGGGAAAATCGTGGCGCCGGAACTCTATGTCGCTGTCGGCATTTCGGGGGCCATCCAGCATCTGGCCGGCATGAAAGACTCAAAGGTTATCGTCGCAGTTAATAAGGATGCCGATGCGCCTATTTTTGGCGTGGCCGACTACGGTCTGGTCGGAGACCTGTTCGAGGTCCTGCCCGCGTTGACGCAATCGCTGTGAGCGGTCCGGACGGCATCGTTTGTAGCCGGAGCATCAAGAGTCAGTCACGTTGTCGAGCACTGAAAACGTGACTGAGTATCAACGTGTATCAGCGAGGTAACTCGCGTCGAGTGACGAGATGTTGGGACAGCCAAGCAGCCGCAAGCAAATTTCAAGTTCTTTCCTCAGCATGCTAAGGACGTCACTGACCCCGTTTGCGCCGGACGCGGCAAGGCCATAAAGTGGGGCTCGCCCCAGCAGTACGCCATTGGCGCCCAGCGCTATCGCCTTCGCGATGTCACTGCCCCGACGGATACCGCCGTCTATCAAAACAACGAAATCCTTCGGGGTGGAGGACACCGTGTCCGCCAGAATGTCGAGCGAGCTGAGCGCTCCATCGAGTTGGCGGCCTCCATGGTTGGAGAGCACCACGCCGTCGACACAGTGTCGCGAAGCCATGACCGCGTCGGCGACAGTTTGTATGCCTTTGACGAGCAGCTTCCCGGGCCAGTGACGCCGCACCCAGGCAAGGTCGCTCCAGTTAAGCGACATATCCATTTGACGGCTGAGCGCTGCGGCCTGTGCTTGAATCCCTGGACCCAGTCGGGCGCTGCGTGCCAGATTCACCAGTTCGGGAACACCGTGCACGCCGACCATCGCGGTCCAGCGTGGATGGGCAGCGATGTCCCACAACAGCTTTGGAGTCCATCGAAGCGGCAACGTGAATCCCGTTCTGGCGTAGTGATCGCGTTGACCGGTAACCGGTGTATCGACCGTCAGCAGAAGCGTTGAAAATCCGGACGCCCTGGCACGCGCCATCATGTCTTCCGCGATTCTTCGGTCTTGCTGAACGTAGAGTTGCAGCCAAAGGTCTCCGTCTGACGCCTTCCGGACGTCTTCAAGGAGACTCGTGGATGCGCTCGACAGGACGAACGGCAGGCCTGCTGCACAGGCGGATCGCGCCAGCATCTCTTCCGCCTCGCGGCGGTAGAGTCCATTCAGACCTGTGGGGCCGACGACCGCCGGCCACGCTGCCGCCGTGCCCGCAAGCGTCACCCCGGTGTTGACCGAGGTGACGTCGATCAACACCCTCGGCGCCAGCAGGACGCGTTCAAAAGCGAGCCGGTTGCGCCGCATGGTGATCTCGTCTTCTGCCCCACCTTCAAGATAACTGAATGCGAAATTCGGGAGAAACCGCTTCGCGGCAGAACGATAGTCAGCGATGTTGGCGAACGCCATTCAACCGCTCTGGACCGTAGCAGCGACTTGAGGGAGGACGCGACCCGGATTCATCGTGTCCCTTGGGTCGAGCAGTTGCTTGAATTGCTGCATCAGGGCGATTTCCGCCGCATCTTTATAGATCCCCATCTCCGAAACGTGCAGCGAGCCGATCCCATGTTCGGCGCTGAACGTGCCACCCATTTCAGCCGCGATGTCATAGAGCAAATGACTCAGTTTCAGTTGAACGGCAGCCTTGTCCTCGACACTCGCCCAGTATTCGTGCTCGAACATGGCGATGTAGTGAAGATTCCCATCTCCCATGTGTCCGACGACCACGGGCACCGCCATCGGGAAGTGTTCCGCCAGCGCGCGCCCGCCAAGCTCGACAAAATCCGGAATCCGGTAGGTAGGCACGGCGATGTCATGAGTGAGCCCCATCCCTTCGCGGCCGTTCGCTTCAGTGACGCTATGCCGGATGCGCCAGAGGTCCGCGCGCTGTTGCTCGTTCGAGGCAATCACAGCGTCCTGGACTACGCCATCGCTGAATGAGTCGCTCAGTGCATCCGTCAACTTGTCAGCGAGCGCCTCACTTGTTCCAGTCGCTGCGGCGAGTTCAACGAGAACAGTCCAGCTTGGCGTCTTCTGGAAGGGGTTTCTCGTATTGGCAGCATGTCTCAGCGATATGTCGAACTCGCTTTGCGAAATCAGTTCGAGGCCGACAAGCTCGCCCGGAAACGCAGCTTGCAGCTTGAGACCTTCATCGACCGCTGCGGAAACAGTTTGCACGCCCAGCATCGCCGTAGCAACCGCGTGGGGCCGGGGAAACAGCTTGAGGGTCGCCGCTGTCACAACGCCGAGCGTCCCTTCCGAGCCGATAAAAAGGTTCTTCAGGTCGTATCCGCTATTGTTCTTTCTCAACGAACGCAAGCCGTTCCAGATACGACCATCGGCAAGCACCACCTCGATACCCAGAATCAGGTCACGGGTATTTCCGAAACGCAGTACATTCGTGCCTCCTGCGTTCGTCGCAATGTTGCCGCCGATCTGGCAGGAACCTTCTGCACCGAGCGTCAGCGGGAACAGGCGGTCCGCTTCCAGCGCCGCGGCCTGTATGTCCGCGAGCACGCAGCCGGCCTCGACGGTCATCGAATTGTTCCGAGGGTTCAACTCGATGATGCGATTCATCTTGCGCATGTTCAGCAGCACGCTCTGGCCGCTGTTGTCCGGCACCGAGCCACCGCACACACTGGTGTTGCCGCCCTGTGGAAACACCTTCACGGCGTTGTCGTTACACCAGGCGAGCACCTTCGACACCTGCTCTGTCGTTCGAGGAAACACGACACACGCAGCCCTTCCGGAATGACGCTTGCGCCAGTCAACCAGATGCGGCTCCATGTCAGACGGCGTGTCCATGACGTTGGCGTCACCCACCAGCGTCCTCATTGCAGCAACCAGGCTACTTGAATTCATATCGGGTTATTTTTTCAGAACCGCGCTATCGCGCGCCGACCAGCGAACGGTAAGCGGGCGCCCTATCGGCGAGCGTTCAGCCGCTCGCGCGGAAATCGTCTTGACCAGGAGCGTCGAGCCTGCAGGGGTAGTTAATTCGAACCGCGTCATGCCACCGACAAACGAAATCTGCGAAATGACACCTGTGCACTCATTCACGCCATCAGCTCCCAGCGCGGCCGGCTCTTCGCCATCGAGCACCGAAATCTTTTCGGGTCGCACAAGCACCTTCGCCTTCGAACCGATGGCATGCCCCTCGGTGTTCCGGACCTTAAGCGCCCAGTTGCCATTCACCAGGACCGTGTCGGCTGACTGAACCACTCCTTCGAGCAGATTGGATTCACCGACGAAGTCCGCAACAAATTCACTGGTTGGTTCGAAGTAAAGCTCATCGGGCGTACCGAGTTGCGCGATGCGGCCGCCGTTCATCAGGCACACGCGGTCGGATAGATTCAGGGCCTCTTCCTGGTCGTGCGTCACGTAGACGAGCGTTGTGCCCAGGTCGCGGTGCAAGCGCTTGATCTCACCTTGAAGCTGGTCACGGAGCTTCTTGTCCAGTGCGCCCAGCGGCTCATCCATCAGGATGACTGACGGGGAATAGACAATGCAACGAGCAATGCCAACCCGCTGTTGCTGACCGCCTGACATTTCACGCGGCTTGCGGTTCTCATAGCCCGTCAGACCGACCCGTTCCAGCGCGCTACGAACGCGTTGTTGAATCTCCGACTTGCCGAGTCCCCGGATGCGCAATGGAAAGGCAACGTTGTCGAACACGTTCAGATGCGGCAGCAGGGCATAGTTCTGAAAGACCATCCCCAGTCCGCGTTCACGCGGCGGGACCGTGGATACATCCTTCCCGTCTAGGACGATGCTTCCCGTGGAAGGCGCCACGGCCCCGGCGATGATGTTCAGGATGGTGCTTTTACCTGAGCCGCTCGGTCCCAGAAGGCTGAGAAACTCGCCTTTGCGCACCGTCAGATCAATGGTGTGCAACGCTTGCGAACTCCCGTAGCTCTTGCTGATGCCGCGGAAGACAATCATGTTCTCCCCGGCGCCGATCGAGCTCGACATGGTGTTCGACTCCGCGTTGACCGAGGGGTTTGTCTGGGCCGAAGGCCGCCCATCTGTCTCGAGCAGTACGTGTGACATGCTTTTCTCCGGCATCATTGTGACGACTCAACCGCAGCCGGCTGCAGAAACACCGACACGCAACAAAACACGAGCGAGAGCACCGTAAGAAGCGCCGAGACCGCGGCGATCACCGGTGAAATATCCCACTGAATGCTGCTGTACATCTTGACTGGCAGAGTTGTCGTCGTCGGGCTTGTGAGAAACCATGCGATGACGACTTCATCAAACGACACGAGGAACGCGAACAATGCGCCCGCGAAAATCGATGGTCTCAACTGCGGCAACACTACCTTGAAAAATACGGCCCTGCGATTCGCTCCCATGATGGTCGTCGCGAATTCCAGGGCGGGGTCCAGTTTTTTTACGCCGGCCATCACAGTCATCATCATGAACGGCGTCACGTACGCCACATGACTGACGACCAGGCCTGCCGTTGTCCCGACCAGATGGAGTCTCGACAGGTAGAGGTACAGCCCGAGCGAGATAACGATGACCGGCACGAGGATCGGGCTCATGAGAAGCAGCATCACCAACCTCTTCCCGGGAAAGTCGAAGCGCACGAGTCCGTATGACGCTGGGACTCCAATGAGTACCGACACGACCATCGTCAATCCGGCAACTTTCAGGCTCTGCAGGATTGGACCCATCCAGGAAGACGAACTGAATAACTGCCCGTACAACTCAAGCGACCAGACTCGGGGCGGAAAGGTCAGCTCGCCGTTCCCTCCAAACGAAATCGGAACGACAATCAGGGTGGGCACAAGGATGAACGCATATACCGCGAACGCCATGACGTTGCGAAGCCGGCTGTAGCGCCGCTCCAGCGAATCGACGACTTTTCCGGTAGCGGCAGCAGCCGGCAGAGCCATATCAACCGATGTTGTCATGCCATCACCCTTTTCTTCGCGTCCCGGCGCTGAAACTGGTCAGCGCCCATGGCTGCCAACGTGACGATTGCGAGGAGAATCACCCCTATCGCGGACGCCATGTTCCAGTCCATCGTCTCACGTGTATAGAAGTCGACGAGGTTCGACATCATCGCGTCCTTGCGCCCTCCCAGGAGCGCCGGTATGACGAAGAATCCCATCGACATCACGGTCGTGCTCAATGTTGCCGCTGCCACGCCCGGAAGACTCAACGGCAGCGTAATGCGAAAGAAAATACGCGGCGGCTTCGCGCCCATGATTTCAGACGCCCGATACAACGACTTGTCAATCGACAGAAGACTCGCGAGGACCGGAAACACGATGAATGGAATCAGGTAGTTCGTCATCCCTACCATCACGCCGAACCGGTTGAATAGCATCGGCAACTGCACCCGGGTGTGAAACGCCGCCGATAACAACTGGTTCACAAGTCCGTCCCGGCCCAGCAGGACGGTGAAGGCATAGCTCTTGACCAGGATGCTGGTCCAGAAGGGTACGAGCACCAGCACCATGTAGATGGCGCGCTTGCGCGGCGTTTGCTTCGCCAGATGCATCGCGATGGGGTAACCCAGCAGCAGGCTGGCCACCGATGCGGAAATGCTGATTTCGAACGTCGACCAGAGGGTGCGAAGAAACAGCTCGCTGCCCAGGAGCCGCTGGTACGCCGACAACGAGGGGCCGCCCGCAATCCAGAAGCTCGTATAGACGACATAGGCGAGCGGGACGAACAAGACGAAGAACAGGAATACGGTCGCTGGCCCGACGTACAGCAGTCCGTCAACACGTGATTTCATAAACCCTCCTTAACCCTCACCCCGATGGATCTCGACCGGCATCGGGAACAGTGCTCGATCAACTGAGCACCCACTCCTTGAATCGCAAGGTCAATTCATCATAGTGGTCAGCCCACCATACATCGTTGCTGACGACGTTCATCTTGTTGGAGGGGTCCGACAGCCACTTTCGCACCTCCGGCTTCACCATGGGCAGCGCGCTCTTACTTGCAGGCGTATTGCCAAGCGCATCCATCAGGGCGGCCTGGCGGTCCGGACGCAGTGCAAATTGCAGGAACTTGATGGCGTTCGCCTTGTTCGGCGAGTTCTTCAGCACCACCAGATACTCAAGACCAATCAGATTCTGCTTGAACGAGAAGTTGATAGGTTTGTTGGCTTCCTGAGCCGCCTTGACGCGCGTCGAGTAGGTGTAGCTGAAGTCAACCTGGCCGGTCTCGACAAGCGTGACGGTTTGCGGCGTCTGGTCTACCCAGTTGCCTATATACGGCTTGATACGGTCGAGCGACTTGAAGGCCCGTTCGACGTCAAGCGGGTACAGTTTTTCCGGAGGTACCCCGTCAGCGAGCAATGCGATTTCCATCGTCTCGCTCGCCCGGTTGCGCAGGGTCCGCTGCCCTGGAAACTTCTTGAAGTCGAAGTACTCGGCAAAGGTCTGCGGATGCTTGCCGTCCGGAAATTTGCTGTTGTCCCAACAGATTCCGCCCGTGAAGCCATAGAGAGGGACAGCGTCCTTCGTCATCGACGCGATGAGATCGCCGCGGTTGAACAGCGCCGGGTCAAGGGGCTCCCAGTAGCCGTTCTTCGAACCCGTCATCGCCATCGGGCCTACCGCGTCGAAAACGTCCCATTGGACGTTGTTCGTCATCACCTGAGCCTTCACCTTCGCGAGGTCCGGCGTATCCACCAGGGTCACGTGCACGCCGAACTCTTTCTCGAACGGCGTGGCAAGTGCGTCCTGAACGCCTGCATGGTAGTTTCCGCCCCAACTCACGACCGTCAGGTTGCTGGCCGCCATGGCCTTGCGTGAGGTGATGACCATCGGCGCCGCGATGGTAGTCGAGAGCAGCGTCGCGCCTGCAGCTTGCAGGAACCGGCGGCGTGGCAGGATGATCCTGGAATCAGATGACATGGCTTGGGCCTTTATGCGATGAGTGGTCTACTCGGTTTCACGTGCCAGGATGGGCGCAATGACGGTCGCGAGACGTTGCCGCAGCGCGTCTGACGCCGGCAGCATCGGCAGCAGGACGTCGCCGAAATCCAGTCCCTGCAGCGCGAGCGCGGCTTTGATTGGCGCCGGGTTTGGCTCGGCAAAAATCGCATCGATGAGGGGGCGCAAAGTCGCATGCAGCGCGACCGCTTCCTCAAGATGCCCGCTCGACGCGAGCGCCAACACCCTGGCCCATTGCCTCGGAATCAGGTTGGAGCTCGAGATGATTCCCCCGACTGCGCCCATTGCCACGTGCAGCGGGAGGACGTCTTCCTCACCGCTCAAGATCGCGATTTTCGTGGCCGCCAGTTCTGCTGCCCGCATCTGCTGCGCGAGGTCCGGGTTGCATGCCTTGATACCGACGACACGGGTCAGCTCCGCGAGTCGCGCGACAGTCTCGTAGTGCAGCGAAACACCCGTGCGATACGGGATCTCATACAGGATGATGTCCGCATCGACTTCGTCGGCGAACTTCTTGTAGTAGTCGACAATCCCGTCCTGGGTCGGACGAAAATAGTACGGCGTCACCACCATCAGGGCCCGGGCGCCGGCGGCGACGAAAGCCTTCGCGTTATCAACGGCATCGCCGATACCCGGTGACAGAATGCCGGGCACCACATGAAGCTTGCCGCCGCCAGCCTCGATCGAAGTTTCGACGACACGCAGGCGCTCGCTTGCCGTGAGTGAGGTGTATTCGCCGGTTCCGCCCAACGGCACGACCCCGTCAGCCCCGGCGGACGTCAGGCGCTGGATGTGCTGATACAGAGGCGCCGGCTGGAATCGGCCGTGTTTGTCGAGGGGGGTGGGAACCGCCGTCAGAATGCCCGCGTATTTGTGTTTCGTGCTCATCTGTACGCCCTTCTTCTGATGAAAATTCGCTTTGGTCGTCGTCCGGTCGCCGAACGTCGCATGATTGACACGATAGAAAGACAAAAATAAAGGTGTTGCACCATCAGTGCCAGTTACCCTCTTCATAAGACGCTGTTATCCAATCAGCATCCCTGCACCGTCGAGCGATTCTTGCACTGGGATAAACCCTCAGCCCGTCGGCATTGCATGGCAATCCGATGGCTTGATGAGTGCAACGCCTGGCGCTGGAACACCATGCCGATGGTGTGCCGCTCCAGCGCATTGCGGTTTATTGGCTTCCCCTGAAGAAGACCAGGGTCGACGCCGAAATCCTCCGCATGGGAAGCTGTGAAACGCGCTTACGCGCCGAACTGCCAGTCGCGCGGCGGCATGTACGTTTCCTTGACGGTTCGCGGTGACGACCAACGCAGCAGATTCAGATACGAACCGGCCTTGTCATTCGTGCCGCTCGCCCGGCCACCACCGAAGGGCTGTTGTCCAATCATTGCGCCGGTCGGCTTGTCGTTCAAATACAAGTTCCCCGCTGCATTGACGAGTGCGTCTTCTGCCTGGTGGAGAGCCAAGCGGTCCGTGGAGAATATCGAACCGGTCAGCGCATAGGGGCTGGTCGCATCGATGAGCTCAAGGGTCTCCGGCCACGCGTTGTCTTCGTACACGAACACCGACAGAATCGGGCCGAAGAGTTCCTCGGTCATCAGCGCATGCTTCGGGTCCGAAACCTGAAGCACGGTCGGCTCGACGAAGTAGCCCGGATCGGACCAGGTCTTGCCGCCCGAGACGACCTTGACTGCGGAGTCTTCCTTCGCCGCAGACAGGACGCCGCTGAGCTTTTGATGAGAAGCCTTCGAAATCACGGCGCCCATGAATGTGCTGAAATCGGCCACGTCGCCGACCTTGAGTGGCGCGAGACGCTCACGCAACTCCTGCTCGATGGCGCCCCACAGGCTTTTCGGAAGGTACGCGCGCGACGCCGCACTGCACTTCTGGCCTTGATATCCAAAGGCTCCGCGAATCAACGCAATCGCGACTTCGCTAGCGTTGGCGGATGCGTGCGCGAGAACGAAGTCCTTGCCACCCGTCTCGCCGACCAGACGCGGAATGGTCCGGAACGAATCTACCTTCGACGCGACGCCCTTCCACAGTGACTGGAACACAGCCGACGAACCCGTGAAGTGAATGCCCGCGAGATCCCGCGACGACAGCGCGAGCCGCGTCGTCAATTCAGCTTCGCCCGGTACGAAGTTGATCACGCCCGGCGGCAGGCCGGCTTCCTCGAGCGCCTCGAAAAAGATGTAGTTGGCCAACGCCGATTTCTCGGACGGTTTCCAGAGGACCGTATTGCCCATGATTGCGGGTGCGGTCGTCAGGTTTGCGCCGATAGCCGTGAAGTTGAAGGGCGAGACGGCGTAGACGAAGCCCTCCAGAGGACGCCAGTCGGTACGGTTCGCTGCAGTTGAAACCGACATCGGTTGCTCCGCATACACGCGTTGCGCGTTATAGGCGTTGAAGCGCAGGAAATCGATGAGCTCGCAGGCGCTATCCGGCTCGGCCTCTTCGACTGTCTTGCTCTGGCCCAGCATGGTTGCCGCGTTGATCTTCATGCGCGAACGTGTCGCGACAATTTCCGCTGCCCGATGAAGAACGGTCGCGCGGCTGGCGTGCGTCAGGTTCGCCCAATCACGCGCCACTGACTTTGAGCTGGCGATGGCTTCGTTGATCTGGGCTTCGGACGGCCGGTGAATACGAGCGAGCAGTCGTTGATGGTCATGCGGCGCACGCACTTCCACGACGTCGTTCGAGAAATAGCGCCTGCCGCCGATAACAGTCGGGATTTCGACAACGTCGCGCTGTTCAAGCGCCTTGGTCAGCTGAAGTGCCGCTGAAGTTCCTTGGCCGAAATGCACTTCCGGCTCATTAGCCGGCAACGGGAATTGTGGACCTGAAATCACGCTCACTCCTTAAGAAAGCTATTGGACGGACCGGGAGCAAGACGGGCGTCTCGCGTCGAATGCCATTTGTTGCATGCCATTTCTCGCGCTCTTCGTGGCCGACTCGTCTCACCGGTTCACTACGCTTTCGAGAGTAGCCGTGGCAAAAAACAGGGAGCCTTGCAAAACCAGCACTTATGGTTTGAATCGAACCCGGTTATGAAAAGGCATGTGCGAGGACGGCCTCGGCGCATCGGCGCCTGAAGGCGACTTTGCCAAAATCCCGTTGCTGAAGCACGTGAAGCCAAATGGTATGACGGCCGGCAATCCGGTGTACGGACACCGGCGACTAACCCTCTTCCGGCAAGAAAACATCTTCCGGGCTCAGGGATAGCGCCTTCGCAATGTCCCGTGAAACCTGCCGTTCATAGGCCCGTCGAAGCAGGTCGTATAGATCCGAGGGCAGATGACCCAGTTCGTTTTCCCGGAACGCAAGAAAGAATGAGCGGCTAAGTCCCGTATAGGGACGTCCGTGCCGCGAGAAGGCAGACAGCGGAACAACCCGCAGATCCGGAATGTATTGCCTCGATTGCCACACGCACAGCGGCGTGCTGATGGCGAAGCCAAGACCGGCAGCCACAAGACTGAGCATCGGGTCGGTCGCGTCGAATTCACAGGTTCGCTCGACGTTTTCCGAGTTCGCGGCCAGATACGCGTCGACATGTTGGCCGATTACCGAGCGGGCACTGTAGCGAATGAGCTGCAGATGCCGGCTCAGGTCCGCCAGCGTCGTGAAGCGGTCGACCTCGAAACTCTTTGGCAAGACGACAAAGTAAGGCTCGGAGAACAGCTTTTGCCGACGAATACCGGGCGCTTGCGTGAGGCCTGAAGTGGTCACTGCCATGTCGAGCTGACGTGCCTCGAGCTGCCCGTCGAGTGTCGGCGTAATGCCGGACCACAGGCGAATCTGATGCGAGGTGCCGGCCAACGCCTTGATGATGATTGGACCGATAGTGGCGGCAAACGAATCGACGCAACCGAGTCGAACGACGACGCGCTTCGCCCGGGTCACGTTGCGCACGCTCTCGACCATCTGGTCTGCGCCCTGCAAGAGAACGGTCGCATGCTCGAAGAGGCGGTGGCCCGCAGCGGTAGGCCGCGCAGGCCGCGTCGCGCGGTCAAGGAGCGTGGTGTCGAGAATCGTCTCCAGGGCCTTGATGCGCTGGGAGACCCCGGCCTGCGAAATGGCAAGCCGGCTTGCCGCGTCCGAAATGGAACCGGCCTCCACCACAGCCACCCAGCTGGCAAGCAAGTCCCAGTCAGGATACTGTTCGGGTACGCTCTCTTTCATGGTCTGCGACGAAGTGCCGGCAAAATGGTTTTAGATGGCCGCTCGGGCAGTGCAACCTTACGAACCCAAGGTTTAGTACCGCCCGTCAGGTTCGGAATAGATATGAGCGCCTTGTTCGCTCCTGGGCATCTTCCTCAGGACCGCATCGAGTGCAGCCAGCGCGTTGTCCAGCGCAGCATCTTGATCCGTTGCGCCCGAGCGCGACGCAACATCTCGCGGCTCGCAGTCGAGGCGCCAGCGGCCGGCCACCTCGACCTCGACCGCATGCACCCCATTCGCAGGCATACCGTAATGCTGGGCGGCAAAGGCGTCCGCAAGCTTCCCGTTGACCACCCACGAGCGCTTGAATGCCTGCACCGACTCCGTGATTGCAGCGACCAGGCTTCTGTCACAAGCCGCGCCGCGATTAGTTCCTATATTACATTCCGCAGCACCCGGCTGATCCCGGTAGGGCGACAACCACGAGCTGGCATGCGAGACGAGCAGCAGGACATTGTCGTGCATGCCACGCAGCCGTACCAGCTCCTCAGCGAGCGCTGCATGAAACGGCTTCCAGTATTCTTCGACGCGGGCGTTCACATCTGCTTCGGACGGCTCCCGTCCCTGCGCGTATAGCGCTTCACCCCTGGACGTGTGTGTTCTGCACAGCCCAACGCGATTGAGCCTGGACGAAAGCGGCCGGCTATCGAGCGCGACGTTAAAGTCGATGACACAAGGATGATATAGAGCAGAAAGGCATGTCATGCCTCTCCTGGATGCGGCCGACTGCAAAATCACGCCAAACGGGTCCGCCAGCCGCCCCTCGACAGGACCCCAGGCGGGATTGACCAGTAACGCCGCCGGCACAGACGTTCCGGTATGCGGAGTAACGACCAGCACGGGCGAGTCACCTCGGGAAATCTGGCCGTAAGGCAGGTTCTGCATGTTGGGATCCTCAGGTTCGCATCGATGCGCATCGAATGGTCGGTTTTCGCGCGCCGGCGTATCCGGACGTGACACGTTGTCAATGACACTACCCGAACAGAATTCCGGACGAGTCTCCGTAAGCCCGGGTTTAGCTGTTCATAAGCGGCGCTTAAGAACTTGGCGCCGGCTTTACGCGCGGGTGAACACCGCCTTACTGCAACGCAGCATCTGATTTCGTCGGGGGACCTGATGTCGGCAGGCACGGGGCGACGAGGATCGTCGCTTCATCTGAATCCAGTAGACTCGGGCAAATATAATGAACGTGATCTTCGCGTTCCAGACGAGATGCCGCTTCCTGCATTCGACGGTTTCGAGTCGGCAAACGGACCATTGCCGTCGCGCATATCCGTGCAGGTGAGCAGTTGATCGTCCGTCAATCTACTGTGCCCGTCTGACAACGGGCAGGCAAACGGAGGCATTGTGAGTGAACTGACAGGCAAAGGCGCGGTTGTGACCGGCGGTGGACGCGGTATCGGGCTCGCATGTGCACGCTTGATCGCCGAGCGCGGCGGATCCGTGGCATTGCTCGGTGAGAACCCTGAAGTGCTGGAGCAGGCAGTGGCGACGTTGCGTGCCGAAGGACACACTGTCACCGCCTTCGTCGCCGATGTTGGCATCGAAGACGAAGTTGCCGACGCGATGGAAAAGTCCGCAGCATTTCTTGGTTCTATCGATATCCTAATCAATAATGCGGCGATACAGCCCTATGGCACCGTTGCGTCCATGGGATCGGCTGAGTGGGACAACGTCATGCGTGTCAATCTTCGCGGAACGTATCTGGCCTGTCACTACGCTTTGCCGCACATGCTCAGGTTGCAACGCGGTTCGATCGTCAACATCGCCTCGGTACAGGCGCTTGCCAACCAGGCTCGGGTCGCCGCCTACGCCACCTCGAAGGCGGGGATGCTTGCTCTGACGCGTTCGCTCGCCGTGGATTTTGGTCCGTCGGGCATACGTGCAAATACCGTCTGTCCAGGCTGCATCGATGCACCGATGACACGCTTCGCAGCCGCTGAAACCGCGCCGGGGCGAGAGGACGAAATCCTTCGGGAATGGGGTAAGGCGCAGCCGCTCGGACGAATCGGGCGCCCGGAAGAAGTCGCTGAAGTCGTCGCCTTTCTGGCGAGCGATCGCGCAAGTTTTTGCACAGGAGCGGAGTTCAAGGTTGACGGAGGGCTGATGGCAAGCCTCGGCGTCACATTGCCGGAGTGACAGACACTGTCCGCGTTCGAACCCGGCGTGACGGGGTTGCCAGTTTCCGCAAGCGGGATCTGGCAATGCCCTGTCTGTGAGAGGTTCGGCAACCCGCATCACATGAATATGTAATACCGCGGCGGGAAACAACGACGTAAATTAAGCGCCGAACTCGTCGACACACCGGGAATTGACGAAATGCTTACCTCGACGGATTCCCGCGGGCGTCACTCCGCTGCTATCGCTCATTAGTAGCAGTTCGGGCAACCGGTCCGTGTGCGCGGGTTTTGTGCCAGTCGCGAAGCCGTCGCCTACGGTCGCGAACGAATCGAAGACCTGACTGATTGGGAAGTGATTGCTGCGAAGCCGTGACTTGAATGCATGCAGGATGCCGCTGAGCGCCGCCCGATCCGATTCGGACAAGCGGCCTCGATTCTTCTTGCGCCACGGCTTAGGCGGCAGTCAAGGTCCGATCAGTGTCTACCATTCATTGTCATAGATCGGCATTACCATCCCTTGGCATCCGTTCTCCCGACGTCGAAGCTTAACCGCTCACCGAGAAATCAAGCGCCCCTCAGGGTTCTTTGAACTGGCCTCCAGACTAAAAAGGTCGATCCCGTGATTGAAACGATCCTTAACGGACTCTTGCCGGTTGCATTCGTCATCATTCTCGGATGGTTCTCGGCCAGGATCGGTCTCCTGAAGCATGAGGATGCCGGTGTGCTGGCAACGCTGGTTATCCGTTTTGCATTACCGTTCGCGCTGTTTTACGCGGCGGCGACCACGCCGGCGGATAAGATAATTGATGTAAGACTGATGCTATGTCTCACATTTGGATTGATGGGCAGCTATTTGATTGCCCTGGCGGTGGGCCGCTTTGTGTTCAAGCATGACCTGCGGACTGCCACCATGCAGGCACTGGTGTGCGGATATCCTGACATGGCGTATTTTGGTGCGCCCATCCTGGCAGCCATGTTCGGTCCGGCAGGGTTTCTGGTGGTGCTTGTCGGCAACCTGGTCACCAGTATCATCATGTTGCCCTTGACCATAGTCTTGACGCGTATTTCGGACAAGCAGGACGAAGGGCACGGCTGGAAGGACACCTTGCATGTCCTGGGCCATGCCCTTCAAGGTGCGGCTACCAATCCCATTGTCTTTCTGCCAATCCTCGGTGTCGTCCTGAGCTTCTGCCGCGTGACGCTCCCGACGCCCGTACTTACATCAGTGGACTTGATCGGCAAGTCATCGGGTGGCGTCTCGCTGTTCGCACTTGGCTTGATGCTCTACGGAGAGAAATTCCAGATCAACCTCAATGTCTTCACCAACATCGGCATAAAGAATTTCTTTATGCCGGCGTTGATGCTGCTAGGCGTGTACCTCTTCAAGGTAACGGGAAATTCCGCCCACCAGGCCATCATCACCGGAGCGGTTCCGACTGCGACTGCAGCCGCCATGTTCGCCTTAAAGAACAAGACCTACACCGCTGACGCGACTTCAACAATTTTGCTAAGCACGATTTTGGGGATCGGGACAGAAGCAATACTCATCGGCTTGTTCTCTAGCTAGCGGGCGCTGAGCTCCCGCCGATTGCCGCGAAGTTATCGCAGAGTCCATATAGACAATCCAGCCATTTGGTATCGATATTTTTCGCACCAGGATCCAAAGCGAACTGCTCTGACCTTATTTAGGAAATCGTCATGGAAAAAATAGTTGATGTAGCGAATCCAATTGCGACGGAACTGATGAGCTACGACCTGATCAACCAGCCTGGACTTAACAAGGGAACGGCCTTTACGGAAGAGGAACGCGATCTGTTCCACCTGCATGGACTGCTTCCGCCGCACATCGGTACTCTGGAAGACCAGGCAGCGCGACGGATCAAGGTGCTGCGCGGCTTCGAAACCGACTTCGAACGCTACGCGTTTCTCCGGGACTTGCAGGATACCAATGAGACGCTCTTCTATTCGGTGCTCGTCAACAACCTCGAAGAGTTGTTGCCGATTGTCTATACGCCGACCGTCGGCGAGGGATGCCAGCGCTTCAGCGAAATCTGGCGCAAGCCCCGCGGATTATTTCTAAGCTATGCCAATAAGCACCGTATCCGCGAAATCTTTGCCGACAAGAGCTTCGATCGAGTTCGCGCCATCGTGGTGACCGATGGCGAAAGGATTCTTGGGCTGGGTGATCAGGGTGCCGGCGGGATGGGAATCTCGATCGGCAAATTGGCCCTGTACGTGGGTTGCGCCGGCATTCATCCGGAAGAGACACTGCCAATCTTGCTCGATGTCGGCACCAATAACCAGGAGCGTCTCAACGACCCGCTTTACGTGGGATGGCGGCACGAGCGCGTCACCGGGGCCGAGTACGATGAATTCGTCGAAGAGTTCGTCACCGCTGTGGTCGAGCGTTGGCCGGACGTGCTTCTCCAGTGGGAAGACTTTGCCGGAGGCCATGCCGGACAGTTGCTTGAACGCTATCGCGACCGGCTCTGCACGTTCAATGACGATATTCAAAGTACCGCTTCAGTCGCGCTGGCAACGCTGCTGGCGGCCATCAACGTCACGGGAATACCGCTGACCGAGCAGCGCGTCGCCCTGCTCGGCGCCGGTTCCGCTGGCTGTGGCATCGTCTCGCTCGTGCTGCGGGCCATGATCGAAGCAGGCGCCAGCGAAGCAGAGGCGCAAAGCCGCTTCTATGCGATTGATCGCGACGGGCTTCTGGTCGACGGGATGCCTGGGATCACTCCGTGGCAGAGACCGTTCGTGCAGAGCCAGGCTGCCGTTGCCGGCTGGAAGACGCAGTCGCCAGGCAAGATCGGGCTGTTCGATGTGGTGGCGAATGCGCACCCGACGGTGCTGATCGGCGTGTCGGGTCAGTTTGGCGCGTTCACGGAAGAAGCCATCCGTCTGATGGCGCAGCATGTCGAGAAGCCGGTCATTTTCCCGCTCTCGAACCCGACATCGCGCAGCGAGGCCACGCTTGAGCAACTCGTCGCCTGGACGGACGGCCGCGCGCTGGTTGGCACAGGCAGCCCGTTCAAACCCGTTGTCTGGAACGGTGTGGAAATAGCCAACAACCAGACGAACAACTCTTACATCTTCCCAGGCATGGGCCTCGGTATCCTGGCCGTGGGGGCAAACCGGGTGACAGATGCCATGTTCATGGTGGCTGGCAAGGCGGTGGCTGCCCTGTCGCCGACAGTAACCGACCCGAAAGGAAGGCTCTTGCCGAGAGTTAGCCAGTTGCGCGATGTGGCAATTTCGGTGGCGAAGGCGGTTGCCCGGCAGGCGCAACTGGACGGCGTTGCCACGGTTAGCGATGAGTCGGCTATCGATGCGCGCATCGCGGACTATATGTGGGAGCCGCAGTATCGCCGCTATATCAAGCGCACCTCGGCAGGCTGATGCGGATCACACCATGCGGTCGCGCCCCCTACATTGAGCGTCTCGCTGCATGACGGTGGACGATCATTGCAGCCGGCCGCAGCGCGGTTGCGGGAAGTCATCATCGAGACGTTGACGGCAAGTCTTCGTGAACTCGCTGCGCCGAAGGTCGCGACACTGCCATGAGCAGGACTCAATGCATCGATGCCCATCGGCATGTTGTCCCGCCCTTCCAAACTTAACCGCCGGCCCCTTCCCCAGCCGCCCTCACCGCGTCCTCCAAAAGCGCGATGAGCGCGGGCCGCCCGGCACGGTGGGTGGTAAAGCCTGCAATCGACACACCTGCATCCGGTGAGTAATAAACCGCGGTTCCCCAGTACCCCGTGTGCGAAAAACACTCCCGTCCGCTCAGACGCTTCGCCGCCATACCCAGCCGATATTCTTCAGCGCCCTCATGGTCACCTTGGCGCAGCATCTCGGCAAGCGTGGCGGGATCGTCGAATACGCGGTGCTCGAAGAGGTCTTGCTGGAACGTAGCAAGATCACGGACCGACATGACCAGTCCGCCGCCGCCATAAAGATCGAGTGTTGCGCTGACATCGGTGACATCGGTTGCGGCCGCGTCGTCGAGGAATTGGCGCGCGCGTGCCTGCGTCCCCGCGGGTTGAGACTCGACCATTTCCCACCATGTCGATGAGAGCCCACGCTCGTCAAGACGCAACTGATGCCGCACGCTCTGCGCGAGCGGCGCTTGCGTCACGCGCTCGATGATGTCGCCCAGCAGAACGTAGCCGGTATCGGAATACAGGTACTCCTGGCCAGGCTCGTTGGTGGGCTCTGAGCAGTAACAGGAAAGGCCGACTTGCTCCTCACGGGTCCAATGATGTGTGGGATCAGCGAGCACCGCCTTGAAATAACGCGGATCGTCGGCGTGATCGAATACGCCAGCGCTATGGCTCAGGAGATGGCGCACCGTGATCTTGTCGGTGAGGTATCCGCGGGACGTCAGCAAGCGCTCAAGCGCTGGCGTAAGCAGCGGCGCAATGGGCGCATCGAGGACGATCGCTCCCTGCTCCCACAAGCGCAGCACCGTCGCGGCTACGAAGGTCTTGGTATTGCTCGCGACCCGCAGCGGTGTATCGATGGTCAGTGGCCTGCCGGTGGACGCATCCGCCATCCCGGTCGCAATACCCCATGGGGACGCCACGTTTTTGCCCGTGACAAACACGGCCATTGCGACGCTCTGCTCCTGCAACGCCGCAGTCAAGGCTTCCCGTTGTAGAAAATCCAAACCCTTCTCCCGGTGATCGATGAAAATCGAGCGCTGCTCGTGTCGGCGCAGTCAGCGCACCTCGAAGGTTACCGGGAAACGTCCGGCAAACGGAGGCCCGTGCCGGGTGCATCGTACAGGCAATGTCAAACGGACCCCTCGGTCCTTGCCCCTCAACCAGTCAGTTTTTAAAGCCTTTCGAACTGCTTGCGGGTCGTCATCGCCGTGCCTAACGGAATCGCGATGCCGGCCAAAATCCCCAGTACCGATCCGAACCCGTGCGCGACACTTACCGGTGTCAGCGCCGACAGGTGGATAAAACCTGGAGACAACAACGCAAGAACCGTTTCGATCGTCTGCGTCAGCATCATTGCTCCTTCTTCATGCGGGCTTGAGCACCTTCTTGTGTTTGCTCGCCGCAGGTTGCTTGAACATCGCCTTGCAGTCAGGACTGAGTTGCTGAACATGCGCCTTCATGCAGACGGTGATTTTTTGCTCGTTCGGAATCTCCGCTGCGCAGTAGCGAATCGCGTCGCCTTTGCAGGCTGCCGTCTGCTCATCGCGGGTCGCGGCAAACGCCGTACTGCTCAGCAGGATGCCAAGTAAGGAAACGGCGGTCAGGACAAAACGGGACATGGCTTTGGTAGAAGGTGGCGATATCGTCATGCAGCAAATCGCGCGCCTGCCCCTGCCCCCTTGCCTTGCGACCGAACGCGGACGCGAGCGGCGAACCATAACGACGTGCCGGCGCTGCTCGCTCGCCCTCTTTCCGGCGCGTCAACAACCCATCCGCGAACACTGGAGCGTGCCTGCAGCCTCTCTGGTCAATGCGCACAATACGCAGCGATTGTGTCAACATGCGCGACTTCATTTCATTCGCCAGACGCGGCATTTCTTCATGGCTTCGAGCAACGCGCATCACGCGACCGGGTGGGCAGCAGGTCTTATTGCTGCTGCGGTGGTCAGCAAAGCCGGCGCAGCCGGTCCGTATCACGTTTTGGGGATTCTGAGCTTTTGGGCGGGCGTGTTTGGCGGCACCGCACCGGACTGGCTCGAAGTGGCGTGGTGGACGCGGGCGAGAAGGTTATGGATCACGCACCGCACGCTCACGCATTGGGGTGTCGGCTGGGTTGCACTGCTCGCGGTTTCCTACCACTTGCTCGGCGTCCACCCATGGGCCGCCGTCAGTTTCGGCTTCGCCTGCGGCGGCCTGATGCATCTCTTCGCCGACTGGCCCAACCCGCTCGGCGTGCCCTGGCTCGTCTCGCGACACTCGCTGAACTGGTGGAACAGCGGTCGATGCGACGCGTTGATCGTCGGTGCGGCATGGATCGCGGCGGCCTTGGCTGTCGACCATGTCTGGTTTCATGGCGCGTATGGCCTCAGGCTGTTGCACGTGCTCTGAACGGAACGCTTTGATTTTTCTGCCCTTCTTCACCGGCGATACATGGCCGGACACGCGCGCGCGTTGATCCATTCGATTGCAGGACGCACCGGCGTCATCGAGCTTCCATCTGCGCAGGATCGAACCGGTGGATTTTCACGCCCCAGCCCTGCCGATGCGCTTTTCCAGCCGCTTTGTTTCTATCGAAAAAGCGACGCAAAACCTGTGGATTCCGCTCGTCGGCCGACGTCGCGCGACAGGTCATAGGGAAGTCGCAACGCAACCGAAGCCCCTGCCCCGGGGAGCATTGTTCGCAACCCGCATCGATCGGCGCGTTTGTTGCGGCGCAATAAAACACCCTCACCGCGTTTGAGCAATTAATTTTCGCCGGTGACTATCGGCGCCAGTCGTCCGGACAGCACCGCCGTCATAAGGCGCGTGTCCACACGATCCCTTCAACCGACGGAGACATGCACTTGTTCCTATACGGCTATGGTCCACTGCTGCTGGCGGGCGCGAAACAGACGATTGCGCTCGCGGTCCTGTCGCTCGCGGTATCCATCCTGCTCGGGCTCGCCGGTGCGAGCGCCAAGCTATCGGGCAACCGCGTCACGCGCGGCGTCGCCACCGCCTACACCACGCTGATCCGCGCGGTGCCCGACCTGGTCCTGATGCTGCTGCTTTTCTACAGCATCCAGATCGCGGTCAACAACCTGACCGATGCGTTCGGCCTGGAGCAATTCGACATCGATCCCTTCACAGCCGGCGTGCTGACGCTTGGCTTCATCTACGGCGCTTATTTCACCGAGACTTTTCGCGGCGCGTTTCTCGCGGTGCCGCGCGGCCAGCTGGAAGCCGGCAGCGCTTACGGCATGAGCGGCGTGCGCGTGTTCGTGCGTATCCTGTTTCCGCAGATGATGCGCTTCGCGCTGCCGGGCATCGGCAACAACTGGCAGGTGATGATCAAGGCGACGGCGCTGGTGTCGATTATCGGTCTCGCCGATATCGTCAAGGCTGCGCAAGACGCCGGCAAAAGCACCTACAAGATGTTTTTCTTCATCATGGTTGCAGCCGCTGCCTATCTCGCGATCACGACTGTCTCGAACATCGTTCTGCTGTATCTCGAACGCCGCTATTCCACGGGCGTGCGGCACGCCGACCTCTAAGCTAGCGCTCAGTGCGCTCTCAGCCAGCTCTCAGCAAAAAAGGAAAAGCGACCATCATGATCCAGATACTTGCCGATTACTGGCGCCCGTTTCTTTACTCCGATGGCATGCGCGCCTCGGGTCTCGTGGTGACCTTGTGGCTTCTGGCGAGCGCGCTTGCGCTTGGCTTTATCGCGGCGGTTCCGCTTGCGTGTGCCCGTGTATCGAAGAACCGCTGGCTCGCGACGCCCGTGCGCATCTACACTTACGTGTTTCGCGGCACGCCGCTCTACGTGCAGTTGCTGCTGCTCTATACCGGCGTGTACGGTCTCGAATTCGTGCGTTCGCAGTCGCTGCTCGAAGCCTTCTTTCGCAGCGGTTTCAACTGCGCGATCCTGGCCTTCGCGCTCAATACCTGCGCGTACACCACCGAGATTTTCGCCGGTGCGATCCGCTCGACTCCGTACGGCGAAGTGGAGGCGGCACGCGCGTATGGCATGAGCACCTTCACGGTGTACCGGCGCGTGATCCTGCCGTCCGCGTTGCGGCGAGCGCTGCCGCTGTACAGTAACGAAGTGATCCTGATGCTGCACGCCACGACGGTTGCGTTTACCGCAACCGTACCGGACATCCTGAAGGTCGCACGCGACGCCAACTCGGCAACCTATCAATCGTTCGAGTCGTTCGGGCTTGCGGCGCTGATCTATTTGGCCGTGTCGTTCGTGTTGATCGGTGCGTTCCGGCGCGCAGAAAAGCACTGGCTTGGTTATCTGGGCACGAGCCGTCGTTGATGGTCGTCGCTTAGAATCTCGCAGCCAGAGCATCATCCTGGTCTAAACCGCAGTTCAGTCAACCACCCCGGGAGTATGAGTTGGAGCCAACCGCCAAAGATGCCGCGACAAAACTGGGCGCGCAGGACATTCACAAGCGCTACGGCGACAATGAGGTGCTCAAGGGCGTGTCGCTTTCCGCGCGCGCGGGCGACGTCATCAGCATCATTGGTGCGAGCGGTTCGGGCAAGAGCACGTTCTTGCGCTGCATCAACTTCCTTGAGCGGCCGAACGCGGGGCAGATCGAGGTGGATGGCGAGACGGTGCTGGTCAAGACCGACCGCGCGGGTAACTATGAGGTGGCCGACCGCAAGCAGTTGCAGCGTGTACGGACGAAACTCGCGATGGTGTTCCAGCACTTCAACTTGTGGTCGCATATGACCGCTATCGAAAACGTGATGGAAGCGCCGCGACATGTGCTTGGTCTCTCGAAGAAGGAAGCTGAGGAGCGTGCACGGATGTACCTTGAGAAAGTGGGTCTCGCGCCTCGCATCGAGAAGCAATATCCTTCGCATATGTCTGGCGGGCAGCAGCAGCGCGTGGCCATTGCGCGCGCGTTGGCGATGCATCCCGACGTGATGCTGTTCGACGAACCGACTTCGGCGCTCGATCCGGAACTGGTTGGCGAAGTGCTGAAGGTGATGCAGAAGCTTGCTGAAGAGGGCCGCACGATGATTGTGGTCACGCATGAGATGGGCTTTGCGAGGAATGTCTCGAATCATGTGATGTTCCTGCATCAGGGGCGCACTGAGGAAGAAGGTGCACCGGCGGAGGTGCTCACCGCGCCGAAGAGTGAGCGGTTGAGGCAGTTTCTCTCTGGGAGTCTTAAGTAGGGTCGTTCGCACTTGGGGTTGGTCGGGGGCGGTGTTTGGTTGGTGGGGGTGGCGTTGGGGTCAGTGCCGGGTTGCCAGGTTCCTGCGTTAGCGGTCGGAGTCAATGCCGGGTTGCTGCTTTCGGAGTTAGTGGTCTGCGTGGGTGAGCTATTTTCTTTATCACTATTAGCCACTGCGCGTGGCGGCGCGTCATTTCTTGGTCCTTAGCGACAAAGAAACGAAGCAAAGAAAGCGCTTTCAAAACGCGGGCTCGTAAGTTGACCCAGCGTGCAGTTTCCACGTTTTTGGCACCCCAAAAGCACGGTGCTCGCAAGAGCAACGGATGTTTGAACCCCTCCTTCTCGCGAATTCTTACACGCACACGCTTCGCCCCGTACGCTCTCGGGCAAGCACCCTTGCCAAGAAACCCGCACGGCATCACGCGTGTTTACCGTTGCGGATCTTCGTGGGTTGGTTGCCTGGCCGGCGCGGTTGTTTTTGTTGGTAGGGCCTCATGGTCCTGTTTGGCTTAGTTTCTTGGTGGGTTGGCGACGTGGTTCGGGATGCATACTAATTTGGTGGACGGTTTTTCGCGGATAGCGCGGGGTGTACCTTGGGCAGGTTCAGTCACTGGTGGCGAAGCGTGTGGGTATCGGTGTTCGGAGAAGGAGGGTTTCACACATCCGTCGCTCTTGCGAGCACCGTGCTTTTGGGGTGCCAAAAACGTGGAGGCTGCACGCTAGGTCAACTTATGAGCCCTCGTTTTGAAAGCGTTTTCTTTGCTTCGTTTCTTTGTCGCTTTGGACAAAGAAATGACGCGCCGCCACGCGCAGTGGCTAAAAGTGATAAAGAAATTAGTCAACCTAAGCAGACCACTAAGCCAAGCAGCAGCAACCCGGCATCGACTCCGACCGCTAACCCTAGAACCTGGCAACCTGAGCACTGACCCCGACCGCTAACACCCAAACGCCCCCCCACCAACCCACCCCCGAGTGCGAACGAAAACCAATTCCAAACATGAGCGCGAGCGATAACCCCGCCCCGGGAGCCAAACCACTCAAGGTCGCAGTCGTGGTCCTGCCACCCTGCTCCATGAGCGGCGTAGGCATGATCCTCGACAGTCTGCGTCTCGCGAACGAAATCGACGGTCACGCCCTCTACAACTGGCAAATCTGCTCATGGGACGGCCGCCCCCTGACATTCGCCGGCGGCGCGCAGCTCCACGCCGATACCGCGTTCGGCGACGCCGTCAGTTGCGACTGGCTCATCGTGCTCAGCGAGCGCTATCAGCAATTCGCCGACTACCGCCTCTTCCTGCAAAGCCTCGCACGCGTGGGCAGCCGCACGCCGCGCGTGACGGGCATCCACCACGGCGTCTGGTGGCTTGCGATGGCGGGCCAGTTGAGCGCATACCGCGTGGCAGTGAACTGGGAAACCTACCAGCAGTTCGCCGAGGAGTTCGAACGTTCGATCGTCACGCAACAGATATTCGAAATCGACCGCGATCGTTCGACCTGTACCGGTGGACAGGCTACTGTCGACTTCATGCTTGCAATGATCGCGCGCGACCAGGGCGCGGATCTGGCGGAACGGATCGCCGATTCGCTGGGCATCGGCGTATTGCGCTCAGGCGAAGAACGCCAGCGCATTCCATTCGTGACCGCGCCAGGTGAACGCCATCCGAAGCTCAATGACGCACTGCAACTGATGGAAGCGAACATTGAAGACCCACTCGCCACCGATGAAATCGCCGGGCTTGTCGGCATCTCCCGACGTCAGCTCGAGCGCCTGTTCCGACAGTACCTCGGCGCAATGCCATCAAAGTACTACGTCAACCTGCGCCTGACCAAGGCACGCACGCAATTGCAGCGCACCAGCAAGTCGGTCGTGCAGATCAGCCTCGCGTGCGGGTTCGCATCGGCGGCGCATTTCTCCAACGCGTACCGCGACCGCTTCGGCGTGACACCCCGCGAAGAACGCCGCAACTGGATCGAAAAGCACAGCGGACAGGCACCCGATGAACCGCGTGGCGGCGCGTTGCTCGGTTCATCGCGTGAGCCTGTTTGAAGTCCCTTTTGCTGGTCTGCGCATGGCCCTCATCTCGCGTTCGCCGGTACTGACCGCTCGTACGATTAAAATCACCGCCCCACTCCTCAGAGGTATGCATTGAAGAACGTTTATTGGATGGATCACAAGGTCGCCGCTTTCGCGCTCGCCGCCACCACGGTATTCGCCGCCTCATTCGCCGCATCAGGCGCGCATGCGGCCGATCTCAAGGAAATTCGCTTTGGCGTCGAGGCGTCGTATGCGCCGTTCGAATCGAAGTCGCCAAGCGGCGAGCTGGTTGGTTTCGACATCGATGTCGGTAACGCGGTATGCGCGAAGCTCAAGGTCAAATGCGTCTGGGTCGAGAACTCGTTCGATGGCCTCATCCCCGCCTTGCAGGCTCGCAAGTTCGACGCGATCAACTCGGACATGACCATCACCGACCAGCGCAAGGCGGCCGTCAACTTCACGAACCCCATCTACGCGATCCCGAATCAGCTCATCGCGAAGAAAGGCAGCAAGATCCTGCCCACGGTCGAGGGCCTGAAGGGCGCGCACGTCGGCGTGCTGCAAGGCTCGATCCAGGAAACCTACGCGAAGGCCAAGTGGGCGACGGCCGGTATCGACGTGGTGTCGTACCAGGCCCAGGACCAGGTGTATGCGGATCTCGCAGCGGGCCGTCTGGATGCAGCATTCCAGGATGCGGAAGCGGCGTCGAAGGGCTTCCTGAAGACCCCGCAGGGGGCGGGCTTCGCGTTCGCGGGACCCGCCGTGGCTGATCAGAAACTGCTGGGCGCGGGGGTGGGTTTCGGCGTGGCCAAGAACAACCATGCGCTGAAGGATGCCCTCGATCAGGCGCTCACGGATCTGAAGGCGGATGGCACCATCGACAAGCTGGGGTCGAAGTACTTCGACGTGAAGGTGGTGGTGAAGTAAGACCCGGTCTTGCAATGCGGCACGGGCGCGCTCAAGCAAACGCCCCGTGCCTGCATGGGATCTGGCATGAGCGATCGACCGAATACCATGGGCCGATCGACCTTTTTTGATCGTGCACGCCGCGCTGTATCATCACGGGCTCACACAGGCTTCGAGTTCAAGGGTTGTTCATCGAGCGGACCGGCGCAGGCACGCCGCTGCCTCGATCAGACCTGGCTCGACACCAGAGTGCATTGGCAAGGCCACTGCCATTCGCACGGAGCCCATTCTTCATGACAAGCCACAAGCAAGACCGCGTCGATTCGCTCGATGTCCCGACCCACGGCAGCGCGCCTGACACGGTCGGCACGCACAGCCCCGTTCGCGCGTTGATCGCAGCCGTTTCAGGCTACGCGATGGACGGATTCGACCTGCTCATCCTCGGCTTCATGCTGAACCTGATTTCCGCCGACCTGGGCCTGACGAGTGCCCAAGCGGGATCGCTGGTCACGTGGACGCTCACCGGCGGGGTCGTGGGCGGCGTAGGCTTCGGCATACTGAGCGACTACCTCGGCCGCGTTCGCGTGCTGACCTACACCATCCTGCTGTTCGCGCTCTTCACCGGCCTCTGCGCGCTCGCAACGGGTTATGCCGACCTGCTTGTTTACCGGTTTGTGGCAGGCATCGGGCTAGGCGGGGAGTTTGGTATCGGCATGGCGCTTGCCATCGAAGCGTGGCCGGCAGACCAGCGCGGGCGCGTGTCGTCGTATGTCGGCATGGGCTGGCAACTGGGCGTCCTCGCGGCGGCCGTGGTCACGCCGCTGCTGCTGCCGCATATCGGCTGGCGTGGCATGTTCGTCGTCGGCCTGTTTCCGGCCGTGGGGTCTTTTGTGATTCGCAAGGCTATCGGCGAATCCGAACTGTTCGTGCGCACGAATGCCACGAATGCCACGAATGCCACGAAGAAACGCGAGTTCCCGATCAAGACCTTGTTCCGCGACAAGACCACGACCAAGCACAGCATTGGCGTAATCATCCTTTGCTCGGTACAGAACTTCGGCTACTACGGGCTGATCGTCTGGATGCCGGCTTACCTTTCGAAGATGTTCGGCTACACGCTCACCAAGTCCGCCATCTGGACCGGCGCATCGATCCTCGGCATGCTCGCCGGCATCTGGATCTTCGGCCAGCTTGCGGACCGGATAGGACGCAAGCCAACCTTCATCGGGTATCAGGCCGGCGCGCTGGTCATGGTGTTCGTCTACTCGACGCTCAGCACCCCGGATGCGCTGCTGATCGGAGGCATTTTCATGGGCTTGTTCGTGAACGGGATGATGGGCGGCTACGGCGCGCTGATGGCCGAGCTCTACCCCACTCACGCTCGAAGCACCGCACAAAACGTGCTGTGGAGCATCGGGCGCGCGGTAGGCGGTTTCGGTCCGCTCGTGATCGGAGCGCTCGCCACGCATTACTCGTTCGGCACGGCAATCGCGTTGCTGGCGTCGATCTATATTCTCGATCTGCTCGCAACACTCTTTCTGATTCCGGAGCTGCGCGGGGTCGCGCTGGAGTGATTGCCGCGGGTGAATGTGTCCCCGGACTCGCCGGACGTTCGCGCAAATGGCATTTTCCTTCATACTGGCAACTGCGGCATCGAAACGGCATCGCCGTGCGCTGTCTTCGTATCACTCAGGAGCATGATCCATGCATGATTCTTATCTTGCGCATGTGCGCAGCACCCTCGACCAGATTCGCGCCGACGGTTTTTACAAGACCGAGCGCGTGATCTCGAGTCCGCAATCGGCCGATATCCAGCTCGCGGGCGGCGGCGACATGCTGAACTTCTGCGCCAATAATTACCTCGGTCTCGCCAACGATGCCCGCCTGATCGAAGCCGCCAAAACGGGCCTTGACCACGATGGTTTCGGCATGGCGTCAGTGCGGTTTATCTGCGGTACGCAGACCGTCCACAAGGAACTCGAGCAAGCGCTCGCCACCTTCCTTCAGACCGATGACTGCATCCTGTACTCAAGTTGTTTCGATGCAAACGGCGGCCTGTTCGAAACCTTGCTCGACGAATCCGACGCCATCATCAGTGACGAACTCAATCACGCGAGCATTATCGACGGCGTGCGTTTGTCGAAGGCAAAACGGTACCGCTACAAGAACAATGATCTCGCGGACCTTGAAACGAAGCTGCGCGAAGCGGATGCAGCCGGCGCGCGTTTCAAGCTGATCGCCACCGACGGCGTGTTTTCGATGGACGGCATCATCGCGAATCTCGCGGGCATCTGCGACCTCGCCGATCGATATGGTGCGCTCGTCATGGTCGACGACTCGCACGCGGTGGGTTTTATCGGCGAGCACGGTCGCGGTACGCCGGAGCACTGCGGCGTACTCTCTCGTATCGACATCATCACCGGCACATTGGGCAAGGCGCTCGGCGGCGCGTCCGGTGGTTACGTGGCCGCGCGTCGCGAGATCGTGGAGTTGCTGCGGCAGCGCTCGCGCCCGTATCTGTTCTCGAATTCGCTCGCACCCAGCATTGCCGCCGCCACGCTCAAGGTGCTCGAACTGCTGGCGAGCGACGAAGGCGCCCAACTGCGCGCCAGCGTGCGCGCCAACGGCGCCCATTTCCGCGACGCCATGAGCAAGCTCGGTTTCACGCTCGTGCCAGGCGAACATCCGATCATTCCCGTGATGCTGGGTGATGCACAAGTGGCGTCGCGCATGGCGGACGCGTTGTTGCAGGAAGGCGTCTACGTCATTGGCTTTTCGTTCCCCGTGGTGCCGAAAGGCCGCGCCCGTATCCGCACGCAGATGAGCGCCGCGCATACGCCGGCGCAGATCGATCGCGCGGTCGATGCGTTTGCGCGCGTCGGCCGTTCACTGGGCATCATCTGAAGCATCGGGACAAATCGGAACCATCATGAAAGCACTTGCAAAGCTGGAACGCGGCCCTGGACTGACGCTGACACGCGTAAAGAAGCCCGAAGTCGGTCATAACGATGTGATGATCCGCATCACGCGTACGGCGATCTGCGGCACCGACATCCATATCTGGAAATGGGACGAGTGGGCGCAGAAGACGATTCCCGTGCCCATGCATGTGGGTCACGAATACGTGGGCGAGATTGTCGAGATGGGGCAGGAAGTGCGTGGTTTCGCGATCGGCGACCGCGTGTCGGGTGAAGGTCATATCACCTGCGGGTTCTGCAGAAATTGTCGCGCGGGACGCCGCCATCTGTGCCGCAATACCGTGGGCGTGGGGGTCAATCGTCCTGGCGCATTCGCCGAATTTCTCGTCATTCCAGCCTTCAATGCGTTCAAGATCCCGCCGGAAATTTCCGACGATCTCGCCGCTATCTTCGATCCGTTCGGCAACGCGACGCATACCGCGCTGTCGTTCAATCTCGTCGGCGAGGACGTGCTGATTACAGGCGCCGGGCCCATCGGAATCATGGCCGTGGCAATCGCCAAACATGTTGGCGCGCGCAACGTAGTGATCACCGATGTGAACGACTACCGGCTGGAGCTTGCGCGCAAGATGGGCGCGACGCGTGCGGTGAACGTATCGGAGACGTCATTGCGCGACGTGATGGCCGAGCTGCACATGACGGAGGGCTTCGACGTGGGGCTGGAAATGTCCGGCGTGCCGAGCGCGTTCACGGGCTTGCTCGAAGCGATGAATCACGGCGGCAAGGTGGCATTGCTCGGCATCCCGCCCGCACACATGGCGATCGACTGGACCCAGGTGATCTTTAAAGGACTGGAGATCAAGGGCATCTATGGCCGCGAGATGTTCGAGACCTGGTACAAGATGGTCGCCATGCTGCAAAGCGGACTCGATCTCTCCCCCATCCTCACGCACAGCTTCGCCGTGGACGACTACGAAGAAGCGTTCGCGACCATGCTGTCAGGCCAGAGCGGCAAGGTGATCCTGGACTGGACGGTTTGATTTTGATCGCCGGGCTGGAGTCATGTCCATATGACTCCAGCCCATGCAGCTACGCACGTTCCAGCGTCGCTATCTCCCGAACCACAACGAGCAGCATCGAAAGACTCGCGCCCGTTGTCGCACGCAATTCCGCCAGCAAACGCCCGTAACGCTCGACCGCGGCTTCCCGTCTGCAACGCCAGTTTTCAACGATCACTTCAGGTGTATCGGCATCGCGTGTTTGCTCCAGCGCACTGATCGTCAACGCACGCTTCAGGCGCGCCAGTTCTTCCAACGCAGCCGCCCGCGCCAGCAGGTCCCAGTGGGTGGAAGCAGGCAACGCCATCGCGCGCTCGGCGATCCAGCTGTAGTTCAACAGCGTGCCTATAGCGAAATAAACGCTCGCGACTGTCTCAAGGCTACGGTCGCAGCTTGCTGCAACTTCAGCGCTATCCAGCACCGCAGTCGATAACTCGCCGCTCGCCACCAGCGCCGCCAGCGGAGCTTCAACCCCGGCCTCCTCCAGCACGCGACGCCGTTCGGTCCAGCCATCGAGTTCGTCCGCAGGCAACAGACGCGGCAACTGCGGCGCGAGCCTTTGCGCCGCTTCACGGCAACGCGCGACACGTTCGGCCGCAAGACTCGCGTCCTCCGTCGAAACCTTCAAATGGCGCAGGAACCAGAGCGTCGCACCCTCCAGCAAACGCACGACATCGACGAACATCCGGGCTTGCACTTCGTCCGCCACGCGATTGTCGAGCGCGTCGATATTGCGCCAGACCTCGTTCAGGTCGAACACATCGCGCGCCATGATGCAGGCACGCACGATCTCGCTCGGACACGCATCGGTTTCCTCCATCAGGCGATGCACGAAGGTGCTGCCGACCCGGTTGATCAACGCGTTCGTCAGGTGCGTGGCGAGGATTTCGCGCCTGAGCGGATGGCGCTGCATCGGTTCGCTGTAGCGCGCCTGCAGGGGCAGCGGGAAATAGTCAGGCAGCATGCCCGCAACAAGCACGTCCTCGGGAACGTTGGAGGCGAGCAGTTCGTCGTAGAGCCACATCTTGCTGTAAGCCAGCAGCACCGCGCGCTCGGGCGACGTGAGCCCAAGCTTGGCCGCCTGACGCTCGGCGATGTCTTCATCGGACGGCAGGAATTCGATCTTGCGTTTCAAGCGCCCTGCGCGTTCGAGCCAGCGCATGAGCCGCGCCTCACCGTCGAGCATCTCGGCCACGTAGCGGTTCGCAATCGATAGCGCCTGCGTCTGCGCGTAGTTGTCCTTCAGCACGAGCAGGCCGACTTCATCGGTCATCTCGGCCAGCAGCGCGTTACGCTGCTTTTCAGTCATCTCGCCGTCGGCCACCACCAGGCCCAGCAGGATCTTGATGTTCACCTCGTGGTCCGAGCAATCGACGCCTGCGGAGTTGTCAATGGCGTCAGTGTTGATGCGCCCGCCGTGCTGTGCGTATTCGATCCGGCCGAGCTGCGTCACGCCAAGATTGCCGCCTTCGGCGAGTACCTTGCAGCGCAGTTCGGCACCGTTGACGCGTACGGGGTCATTGGTGCGGTCACCGACCTGGGCAGGCGTCTCGCGCGTCGACTTCACATAGGTGCCCACGCCGCCGTTGTAAATCAGATGCACATCCGCCAGCAGGATCGCGCGGATCAGCTCGTTCGGTGCCAGCGTCGCGGCTGTCACGCCGAGCGCGGCCTGGACCTGCGCCGACAACGCGATCGTTTTCGCCGTGCGCGGGAAGATTCCGCCTCCGGCTGAAATCAGCGTGGCGTCGTAGTCTGCCCAGCTCGATCGCGGCAGCGCGAACAGCCGCTCGCGTTCGTTGAAACTCGCGGCGGTGTCGGGGTTCGGATCGAGGAAGATATGGCGATGATCGAACGCCGCGATCAGGCGGATATGACGCGACAGCAGCATGCCGTTGCCGAACACATCACCCGACATATCGCCGATACCGACCACGGTGAAGTCCATCGTCTGCGTATCCACGCCCATCTCGCGCGAATGGCGCTTGACCGATTCCCACGCGCCGCGTGCGGTGATCGCCATCCGCTTGTGGTCGTAGCCCACCGAACCGCCTGACGCGAACGCGTCGTCGAGCCAGAAGCCGTATTCGTGCGCAATGGCGTTCGCATAGTCCGAGAACGTGGCCGTGCCTTTGTCGGCGGCGACAACGAGATAAGGGTCGTCGGGATCATGGCGCACTGTATCCGGCGGCGGCACGATGACGCCGGCCACGCGGTTGTCGGTCACGTCGAGCAGGCCGCGCAGGAACATCTGGTAGCACGCCACGCCTTCCCGCGCGAACGCCTCGCGGTCCGTGACTGGTGGCGGGTTCTTCACCACGAAGCCGCCCTTCGATCCAACCGGCACGATCACGGTGTTCTTCACCATCTGCGCCTTCATCAGGCCGAGCACTTCAGTACGAAAATCTTCGCGACGGTCCGACCAGCGCAAGCCACCGCGCGCCACCTTGCCGCCTCGCAGATGCACGCCCTCCACGCGCGGCGCATAGACCCAGATCTCGAACATTGGCTTGGGTTCGGGCAAGCCCGGCACCATCGACGGATCGAGTTTGAATGACAGATAACATTTGGACTTACCTTCGTCATCCTTACGAAAGTGATTGGTTCGTACAGTCGCGTTGATGACGCCTAGGAATTGCCGCAGGATGCGGTCTTCGTCGAGGTTGGGTACGTTGTCGAGCGCGGTTTCTATTTCGGCCAGAACATGCTGCGTGCGGGTGTCGCGAAGCTCACGGCTTTGAGGGTTATCACTGACCACGCCGGGAAGCGCTGGATTGAAGCGCACCAGGAACAGTTCCAGCAACTTGCGCGCGATCGCTGGATTGCCCGTCAGCGCGCGTTCTATGTAGGCGTCGCTGAAGGTAGATCCGACCTGCCGCAGGTACTTCGCATAGGCCCGCAGGATCGTGACGTCGCGGGCGCCGAGTTGCGCGCGCAGGACCAGCCGGTTGAAGCCGTCGTTCTCGACTTCGCCGGTCCAGACGCTTGCGAACGCGTTCTCGAACAATTCCTTGACGCGGTCGATGTCGAATTCAACGTCGTCGGCAAGCTCAAGCCCGAAGTCATGTATCCACGCATGCGGCGCACCGAGCGGTTCAATGCGATAAGGCCGTTCTTCATCCACGCGCACGCCAAGATGCTCCAGCATCGGCAGGCTATGCGACAGCGCGATCGGGTCGCCCACTCTGTACACCTTGAAGCGAAACGCCCGCCGCCCGGCTTCAATCGGCCTGTAAAGGCTCATTGCGAGCCCGCCCGCCCTCACCTGCGTCTGCTCGATCAATTCGATATCGCGCACCGCAGTACGTGCCGGATAATCCTCGCGATACCCCGCCGGGAACGAATCCGCGTATCGATTCAAGAGCCGGTTGCCCTGCTCTTCGCCGAAGCTGTCGATCAGCGCATCCGCGAGATCGTCCTGCCAGCGGCGCGCGACTTGCACGATGCGTTGCTCGAGTTCGCGCGTATCGGCCTCGGGTATCGTGCCTTTGTCCGAGCGCACCGTGATAGCGATGCGCGCGAGCGGAGACTCGGACAACAGCGGCGTGAACTCGATGCTCTTGCCGTTGAACGCCTCCATGAGGACCTTCGCGATGCGTTTGCGCAGGTCCGTATTGAATTTGTCGCGCGGCACGAATACGAGGCATGAGACAAAGCGGTCGAACCGGTCGCGCCGCACGAACAGGCGCGTGCGCTGATGCTCCTGCAAACGCAGCACGCCGAGCGCGATATCGAACAGGTCGTCCTCGTCGGCCTCGAAAAGTTCTTCGCGCGGATATTGTTCGAGCACGGTCACGAGCGACTTATGCAGATGCCCCTTCGCGAGAAAGCCTGCACGCCTGATGATGTTCGCGCATTTGCGCCGCACGATCGGGATCTCGGACGTGGGAACCAGATAGGCGGTGGACGTGTACAGGCCAATAAAGCGCCGCTCCCCGATCACCTTGCCATCCGCGCCGACGCGCTTTACGCCAACGTAGTCCAGATACCCCGGCCTGTGCACGGTCGCCCGTGAATTGGCCTTGGTGAGGAAAATCGGCGCTGATCCGTTGATGATGGCCGCCGCGGCCGGGGGCAATGGCGTGATGTTATCGGCTGAGGCCGGACGCAGGCTTTCACGCAACAGTCCTGCGCCGGAGCCTGGCACGCCGCGAAGCGCAAAGCCGCTATCTTGCGTAATGAGTTCGTAGTCGCGGTGCCCGAGGAAGGTGAAATGATCCGCCACCATCCACTCCAGGAACGCGCGTGCTTCCACTCCATCGGCGCTCGTCTCGCGCGCTTTCATTTCACCTATGGTCGCCCGCGCGACCTCGACGATCTTCGGCCAGTCCTCCACGGAAGCCCGTACGTCGCCGAGCACCCGGGCGATGTCACTGCGCAGCTCATCCAGCTTTGCTGCTTCGCCGCATCGGTCGACTTCAAAGTGAATATACGATTCGAGACGCGATTGCGGATCGGCGCCGTCGACATGACCCAGCGCAATACGCGTGATCGCCCCGCTCGCGTCGCGGGAGACGCGGAACACCGGGTGTATCGCGGAGTGCATCGCGAGACCCAGGCGGTTGACCGCCATGGTGACCGAGTCGACGAGGAACGGCATGTCGTCATTGACGATCTCGACCACCGTGTGATCGGAATGCCAGCCGTGTTGCTCGAGGTTGGGGTTGTATACCCGCAGGACCTCGCGGCCCGTGGTGAATTTTTGCGCCGTCTGCCAGTGCGCCATGGCCGCGCCGTAGAGATCGGCTATATCGCGGCTCTGGACGTCTTCGGGGTCCGCAAGCTCGTAGTAGTGGGTGAGGAGTGGTTCAACGACATTGAACGCGGGCTCTGGAAGCCGTCCCCGTGCAAAGTCGACTACATCGGTGAGAAGGTGCGCAACGCGTTCTTCGCTCTTGGTCAGCATGTCGTCTCCCGGATCTTTCGCGTTCGGTGCTCGGATTATGCGCCTAGTTTTATGACACTAGAGCGCCCGAAGCACCGTCCGAGGAAACCCTGACCCTGACGCTGACACTAACGCTGATTGGATCCCGACACGACATCGATCCATACCGCGAGCACAAGAATGCCGCCTTTCACGATCATCTGCCAATACGAATCGACATCGAGCATCGACATGCCGTTGTCCAGGCTCGCCATGACCAGCGCACCGATCAATGCGCCATAGACGGTCCCCGATCCACCTCGCATGGACGTCCCGCCAATAAAGCATGCGGCAATGGCGTCAAGCTCGCCCATCGTTCCCGCCGATGGCGAACCGGCTGCCAGCCGCGCCGTGTTGACCAGTCCAGCAAGCGCGCACATCAGGCCCATCAGCGCAAAGATCATCAGCTTCACGCGGTTCGTATTCACGCCCGACAAACGGGTCGCTTCGAGGTTTGAACCAACCGCATAAATGCGCCGGCCGAACACGGTCTGCGTCGCGATATAGGTGAAAATACCGAGCAACGCCAGCAGCAGCAATACAGGTACGGGAATACCGCCATACTGATTCAGCGTCATCACGAACGCCACCAGCACCAGCCCCGCCGCCACGATCTTCACGCCGTCCTGCCACAGCGGCACAACTGGCAAGTTGTAACGCAGGCGGTTCTGCCGTTGCCGCACGGTCAACGCGACCAGCAATGCGAACAGTACGACTGCAAGCGCATTGCCCGCCATGCGAGGCAAATATCCCTGGCCGATGAACACCAGGTTGCTGGAGACCGGCGCGATAGTTGAACCGCCGGTCACGCCAAGCAGCACACCCCGATACGCGAGCATGCCGCCCAGCCCGACGATAAAGGACGGCACCCGCAGGTAAGTCGACCACCAGCCATTGAACATGCCGATCGCGATACCAAGCAGCATCACCGCCGGCACGGTGAACTGGATCGGCCAGTGATGCGAGACATCCAGAATGGCGGCCACGCCGCCGAGCAATCCGAGCAGCGATCCAACCGACAAATCGATCTCGCCCGAGATGATCACGAACACCATGCCGCACGCGAGCATGCCGGTGATCGACATCTGCCGCAGCAGGTTCGACAGGTTGCGCGGCGTGACGAACGCGCCATCGGTGAGGAACGAAAAGAAGATCCAGATGACAGTGACCGCCAGCAGCAACGCAAGCAATTTGTATCGCGTGAAAAGCTGCTTGAAGCGCTGGCTGGAGGTGGTGCTCGCGCCGCCGGTGGCGCTGCGTTTGGGCGACGAGGTGACGTCAGGTGTCATGCGACGCTCGCTTGAAAAGAGTTTGTCTGTGGGGTCGCGCGGATGGCCGCCGCCAGGATATGTTCCTGCGTGAGCCCCTCGTTGATGAAGTCGCCACGCAGTTGGCCCTCGCCTATGACCAGCACGCGGTCGCTCACGCCGAGCACTTCGTTGAGCTCGGACGACACCACGATGATCGACACGCCGCGCCGGGCCAGCGCGAACATGAGCTTGTAGATCTCGAACTTGGCGCCTACATCAACGCCTCGCGTAGGTTCATCGAGGATAAGGATTGCCGGGTCGGTCAGCAGCATCTTGGTCAGCACGGCCTTCTGCTGGTTGCCGCCGGAGAGGCTGGCGATGGACAACATCGGCGTGGCGGCGCGCACGGAAAGCCGCTTCATCTCAGTGTGGATCGTGTCGAGTTCGGCAGCGGAATCAATCCGGCCACCTTTTGCAAAACGCTTCAGCACAGCGAGCGTGATGTTATGCCCGACGCCCAGTTGCGGCACGATGCCGTGACGCTTGCGGTCTTCAGGCACCATGCCGATACCGGCATCGATTGCATTGGCCGGTGTCTTGATCTTGAGGCGCTTGCCGTTCAGATAAACCTCTGCCTCGCTGATGCCCGGGTACGCGCCGAAGATCGCCTGCATCAGTTCGGTCCGCCCCGCGCCGACGAGACCTGCCACGCCAAGAATCTCGCCCTTGCGCAGCGAAAACGAGACGTCGTCCACGCGCTTGCGCCGTGAGTTGGTCACATCGAAACAGGTCACGTGGCGCGCCTCGAAGATCACGTCGCCAATGTCATGCGGCTCACGCGGGAACAGGTTCTTGATCTCCCGGCCGACCATCATCGAAATGATGCTGTCGGTGCTCAGGTCCTTCATCGGCTGCGTGGCGACGTGCTTGCCGTCGCGAATCACGGTGATGGTGTCGCAGACGGCTTCCACCTCGTCGAGCTTGTGCGAGATGTACACGCACGCCACGCCGCGCTTCTTCAGGTCGCGCACGATGTCCAGCAAGATGCGGATTTCGCTTGCGGTCAGTGACGATGAAGGTTCATCGAGGATCAGCAACTTCGCGCGCTTGTTCAACGCCTTGGCGATCTCGATCAATTGCTGATGGCCGCCGCCGTAATTCATCACCGGCTGGGCCACGTTGATGCCGCTGATGTTGAGTCCGCGCAGCAGTTCATCGGCACGCTGATACATGGCGGCGTAGTTCATCCGGCCGCCGCTTAGCGTGATCTCGTTGCCGAGGAAGATGTTCTCCGCCACCGATAACTGCGGCACCAGCATCAGTTCCTGATGGATGATGACAATGCCGGCGTCCTCCGTTTCGCGGATAGTCGATGCCTGTAAAGGCTTGCCTTCCCAGAGAATTTCTCCTTCCCACGTGCCGTGCGGATACACGCCGGACAGCACCTTCATCAGCGTCGATTTGCCTGCGCCATTCTCGCCGCACAAACCCACGCATTCCCCGGGCGAGACCACGAGGTCGATTCCATCGAGCGCCTTCACACCGCCAAACGTCTTGACGATACCGTGCATTTCCAGCAGCGCGTTTGCCATGCGGTTTTTATCCTGGACAGTGAATCAGCGTGAAGGCCCCTGAACCCCGCGGCCCTCACGCCCGGCATGACGCGGCAGAGTGGTTAATTCCCTGCCAACTGGGCCTGCGTATAGAAGCCGTCCTTCACCACGGTATCGACATTGCTCTTGGTCAGGAGCGTCGGCTGCAGCAACACGGTGTTGACCTGCTTCATGCCGTTGTCGTATTTCGCGTTATAGGCCGGTTGCTGCCCTTTCGCCAGGTCCACCGCCAGTTTGGCCGCTTCGCCTGCAATCAGCTTCAGCGGCTTATAGACGGTCATGGTCTGCGTGCCGTCCACCACCCGCTTGACCGCTGCAAGGTCGGCATCCTGGCCGGAGATAGGCACCTTGCCCGCGAGGTGTTGCGCGGCCAGCGCCTGGATGGCGCCGCCGGCCGTGCCGTCATTGGACGCCACGATGGCGTCGATCTTGTTGTTGTTCGCGGTCAGCGCGTCTTCGGTGATGCGCAGCGCGGTTGCCGCGCTCCATTCCGGCACCCATTGCTGGCCGACAATCTTGATGTCGCCGCGATCGATGGCCGGCTTCAGGATCTTCAATTGCCCTTCACGCAGCATCTTCGCGTTGTTGTCGGTCGGTGCGCCGCCGAGCATGAAGTAGTTACCCTTGGGCTGCGCGTTGAACACGCCTTGCGCCTGCATTTCACCGACCTTTTCGTTATCGAAGGAAATGTAGGCGTCCACATCGGCATCGAGGATCAGGCGATCGTACGACACCACCTTGATGCCCGCCTTCTTCGCTTCGGCCACTACATTGCCTAGCGTTTTCGAATTGAACGGCACGATCACGATGACATCGACACCCCGCGAGATCAGGTTTTCAATCTGCGATATCTGCCGTTCTTCGCTGGCGTCGGCGGATTGCACGGACACCTTGGCGCCCAGCTTCGTGGCGGCAGCGACGAAATAATCCCGGTCGCGCGACCAACGCTCGACCCGGAGATCGTCAATACAGAAACCAATTTCAGGCTTGTCCTTGCTCGCATGAGCCAAGGTAGGAAGCACGGTCAAACTGGCGAACATCGCTCCACAGACTAGCGATCCGAGTACGGCGCGGCGTTTTACAGACTTCATGTCTCACTCCTCTTTATGGTTGACTAGCCGATGCGTTTCCCTGCGCGGCCGGTCGAGGCAACGCATAGGCGAGAGAGGAAACGTCGGCGGAATCTACTGCTTGCGCCGCGAATCGATGTTCGTGGTCGTCGGTTTTGCGGTTGATGGTCTCTCAGGTTTTTCGTTAGCTTGGACCCTTATTCGCGTTGAACGCAATTGCGAAATCAGCCGGGCCGCTTAATGATTTTCGATGCGGTTTCCTGGCTATTTTGCTAAGAAACAGCATCACTTATAAATAGCCCTGTTCACAATATTCTCGAGCTGCTCTTGTTGTCCGCTCACATGCTGCGGGTTAACGCGACGTCCAAGCGCATCGATTGCGAGCGATTCCAGCGAGTAACCGCCCGAGAGGATCTTGCGGCCGAATTCCGTGTCCCAGCCCGCGTAACGCTGGGTCTTGAATTCGGCGAGCTTGTCGTTTTCGACCAGCGTGGCTGCCCGTTCGAGCGCGATGGCGATGACGTCGATCGCGCCTATATGCCCAAAGAACAGGTCCTCGGGCGCCACGCTCTGGCGGCGCACTTTCGCATCGAAGTTCATGCCGCCGGTGCTGAAGCCGCCGTGCCGCAGGATTTCATACAGCGCCAGCGTCAGCTCTTCAACGCTGTTCGGGAACTGGTCGGTGTCCCAGCCATTCTGCGGATCGCCGCGATTCGCATCGACACTGCCGAAGATGCCAAGCGCGTACGCCGTCGCAATCTCGTGATGGAATGAATGCCCCGCGAGCGTTGCATGATTCGCCTCGATGTTCACGCGGATTTCATTTTGCAAACCGAACTGTGCGAGAAAACCATGGACCGTCGCCACGTCGTAGTCGTACTGGTGCTTGGTCGGCTCCTGCGGTTTGGGCTCGATCAGCAACGCGCCTTTGAAACCCGTCTTGTGCTTGTGCTCCACCACCATGTTGAGGAAGCGCCCAAGCTGATCGCGTTCGCGCTTGAGATCGGTGTTCAGCAGCGTGTCGTAACCCTCGCGGCCGCCCCACAACACATAGTTTTCACCGCCAAGCCGATGCGTCGCTTCAAGTGCCTGGAACACCTGCGTGGCCGCGAACGCAAACACTTCCGGGTTCGGATTGGTCGCGGCACCCGCTGCGTAACGCGGGTGCGAAAACAGGTTGGCCGTGCCCCACAGCAGCTTGATGCCGGTTTGTTCCTGCTTGGCCGCCAGATAGTCCGTGACGCCTTTGAAGTTGTTGACGTAATGCTTGATGCTGTCGCCTTCGGGTGACACGTCCGTGTCATGGAAGGTGTAATACGGCGCGCCCAGTTTCGAGAAGAATTCAAACGCCGAGTCAGCCTTCACGTGGGCGCGTTCTATAGCGTCGCCGGGTTGCTGCCACGGCCGGTGAAAAGTCCCCTGCCCGAACATATCGACGCCGGGCCATACGAACGTATGCCAGTAACAGACGGCGAGGCGCAAGTGATCTTCCATCCGCTTGCCAAGGACCAGCTTGTCGCGATCGTAATGACGGAAAGCAAAAGGATTGTCGGACTCCGGGCCTTCATAACGCACGGCCGGCAAGTGTTCGAAATATGACATGGCGTCTCCTTCCTTTAGTGTGACCCCATGCTGCCAGCTTCGTTGCGCAACGGGCAATTGCGAAATCCGCCAGCGCCCATGGTGTTTCTTCAGGTAAGTCATAATCGGGCTGGCGGTGGCTTCACGCGCGGGCCTAGAATCAGCAAACGCTAAAAAGACGCGTGAAAAAAACAGGCGCATATTGCGCTGCAACGGAGACGACGGGCGTATCGCAGTGGCATTTCGCAACACTGCGGCATGCATCCGTCCGGAGTTCGATGACTCGACCACAGACAGCTCAGGCTTCGCACCGGATCGCGCTGCTGTTCAACGCGAACAAGGTGTATGACCGCGGGGTCATTACCGGCATAGGCAACTACTTGCTGTCCACGCGCGTCGCATGGGACCTCTTCCTCGAGGAGGATTTCCGCTGCCGGTTAAATGGCATCGAACGCTTCGAAGGCGACGGCATCATCGCGGATTTCGACGATCCGGAGATGGCCGAAGCACTCGGCGATTCGCAACTTCCCGTGGTCGCGGTGGGTTCGTCCTATGCGGACCCGGCGTGTTACCCCGCCAAGCTGCCTTATATCGCGACCGACAACACCAAGCTGATATCGCTTGCCTATACGCATCTGATCGGCGCGGGCTTGCAGCGTTTTGCGCTTTACAGCCTGCCTGAATCACCCGAAAACCGTTGGGCGCAAGAACGTGAACTGGCCTTCAAGGCGCTGCTCGCAGCCGATGGGCTGGAAGCGGATATTCATCGCGGCCTGCCGACCAGCGCGCCGGTCTGGAGCCAGGCAAGCGCGCAACTGACCTCATGGCTCGAGAGCTTGCCCAAGCCCGTGGGCGTGATCGCCGTGACCGACGCCCGCGCGCGGCATCTGCTGCAAGCATGCCTGATCTCGGGCATTGCCGTGCCTGAGCAGGTGGCCATCATCGGCATAGACAACGATCCGCTGACACGCTCGCTCACCCGCATTCCGCTGTCTTCCGTGATCCAGGGAACCGAGGAAATGGGCCGCACAGCTGCTCACTTGCTGCATCAGATGCTGGGCGGCGCGCGCTTTCACGGCAGGCGCATTCTCGTGCCGCCGGTGGGCATCAACGTGCTTGAATCCACGCGTCATCAGCCGGTGTCGAGTCCCTATGTCATGCGTGCGCGCCACTATATCCGGCAGTACGGTTGCCAGGGCATCAAGACCGAGCAAGTGGCTGACTATGTGGGGGTGTCGCGCTCGTCGCTGGAAGATCACTTCCGCCGCGAACTCGGCTGCACCGTGCATCAGGAGATCCTGAATCACAAACTCGATATCGCGAAGCAGCTCCTCGCGCGTCACGATCTGTCCAGCGCCGAAGTCGCCATCCGCTGCGGCTTCACGTCGCTGCAATACATGTACGCCGTATTTCGCCGCGAGCTGGACTGTACGCCGCGCGAATACCAGGAGCGCCTGCCGGTTGCGTCCTGCGAACAACCCGGCTGACCCGCTCTTGATGAACCTCGCCGATATGCCCACCTCTCCCCGCCCAGGCTCCGTGCGCGTCAGTGTCGAACGCTGGGGTGAGTTGCCCGGGGGCGACGTGGCGCGCCTGTTCACGCTGCGCAATGTGCACGGCATGCGCGTCGCCATCAGCGATCTTGGTGCGACGCTGGTCTCGTGGAATACCGCCGATCGTGCCGGACGCGTGGCCGATGTCCTGCTGGGTCACGACACACCCGCTGAATACTTCGCCGGCCACGCTTATCTGGGCGGCGTGATCGGACGCTGGGCCAACCGCATCGAGAACGCGCGCTTCGCGCTCGACGACGTCGCCTATTCGCTTGATCGTAACGAGGGCGACAACCTGTTGCATGGTGGCGCGGCAGGCTTTCATCGGGCGCTCTGGGACGCGCACGAGGTGGATGGCGGACTGGTCCTCACGCATGAGTCGCCGGAAGGCGACGCGGGCTTCCCTGGTAATGTGTCGACTACATTGCGCTACACGCTCGACGACGACGGCACGCTTACGCTCGCGTACGAAGCCGTATCGGATGCGCCTACGCCGCTCAACCTGACGAACCACGCATGCTTCAACCTGTCCGGTGACGAAACCGCCGATATCCGCGGCCACGTGATTTCCATCGATGCCGACACGTTCTTCGAAGTCGACGCCGCTCTGATCCCCGAAGGCCGCGCGCAGGTCGCAGGCCATGCGTTCGACTTCCGCGCGAGTGCGCCGCTGGGCGCGCGGCTCGACTGGCCGCACGATCAGCTCGCGCGTGCAGGCGGCTTCGATCATTGTTATGTCGTCGGTGAAAGCGGTAAAACGCTCAAGCCCGTCGTGCGGCTCTACGACCCCGGCAGCGGCCGCGAATTGACGATGGGAACCAACGCGCCCGGCGTGCAGTTCTACACCGGCAATCATCTGGATGGCATCGTGGGACGGCATGGCCGGCGCTATGGCAAACACGCCGGCCTGTGTCTCCAGGCCGGCGCGTTTCCTAACCAGGTCAACATGGCGGACGCGGGCAGCGTGATCGTGCGCCCCGGTGAACCCTACCGGCAGGTCACGTGGTACCGGCTGGGCTTGCAGCAATAGGCCCTTTATTTCACGACGATCGTGCCCGTCATGTGCGGATGGATCGAACAGAAATACTTGTACGTGCCGGGTTTGGAAAACGTCTGCGAAAAATGCTCCCCGGAATCGAGCGGCGCCGATTTGAATTCGCGCGGCGTTGCATCGTTGACGATGGTATGAGGCATGTCGTCATGGTTTTCCCACGTCACGGTCGACCCTGCTGCAACAGATAACTGAGCAGGACTAAACGAAAAATTATCGATCACTACAGTGTTCGCCGGCGCAGCCTGGGCCGCAAAGGCGGGAGGCGCCGCCAGCGCCGTTGCGAGGCATAGCGCAGCCATCGTTTTAGAAAGGGTCTTGGCCAGCCGTGCTCGCCGAAAGTCGAGTATTGCCATCATTATTCTCCGCTTGTTTCACTTGGATCGAGTTGGTTCAGGTTGGCGCTTATGCGCTGAGCCGTGAATCGACAACGGCCAGTTCGGTCTTGCCCGGGATATAGTTGACCGAACGCACGCCCAGCATCTTGCGCAGCGTGTCAGCAGGAACCTTCATCGGACCGGGGCCTGCCGCCGTGCCCGGCGCCGGCTGCGGAAACGCGGTCGACAACGCGGAGTAAAAGCTGATCTCGCCTTCCACTTTTTGCGCGACCTGGTGCACGTGGCCGTTGAGCACCGTGACCGAGCCGAAGCGCTTCATCAGGCTCAGCGCCTGCGCGCTGTCGTCCGTGCCCCACCCCCATTGCGGATACAACGACCAGAGCGGGATGTGCGCGAACACGACAATCGGCGTGCTGCTGGTGCGTCCCTGCAGGTCTTTTTTAAGCCATGCCAGTTGCTCATCGCCGAGAAACCCCAGGCCGCCGCCACGCAGGTCCAGCACATTGGTCAAGCCGATGAAATGCACCCCGTTCTGGTCGAAGCTGTACCACTTCGGGGCCGAGGGTTTGGAGAAGCGCTCGAAATACGAACCGCCGTCGTCGACAAGCACGTCGTGCTCACCCGGGACGTAGTGCACGTCGAGCCCGGCGCTCCCGATGATCTGCGTGGCGGTGTCGAACTCGTCGGGCTTGGACAGGTGGCTGATATCGCCGGTATGAATGATGAACTTGGGCTTCTCCGAGCTCGTGCGGATCTTGTCGACGGCTTCCTTCAAGGTGCTCGCCGGGTCGAGGTTCGGGTCCTTGCTGAAGCCGATGTGACTGTCGCTGATCTGCACGAAGCTGAATGCATGGCGGTTGACTTCGGCTGCCTCCGCGGTGCCGCCGATCAGCTTCGAGCCAGGCACGCCGCCATTCATGGTCCACAGCATGCCGGCGCCGGCCCATGCCATGCATGTCAGTGCAGTCCGCCGCCTGGCGCCGTGTTCAGTGAGGGATTCTGGTGGTACGATTTTTTTGTCGAGGTCGGACATGTTCGGCTCCTGGTGGGTGGGGTTGCAAACAGCTGTGCAAAGTGGGGATGCATTTCCCCATGCCCACCAAACTCAGAGGCCGATAGCTTTATTCCCGGTAAATTTTTTCGATGCGCTCGCATAATCGGGAATAAATCAGGAAGCCGGCGAGTAAGTACAGTTGAGAGCCGGGGTCGTGCAGTGCGTTGCACACCACCCCGGCGGTCCGTCATGCGCGTTGGCGCGTGGCGCACGTTCAGCACGTTCCACGGCAACAGCGGTTGCCAGGGAGAGTACCAATGGCGAAGCACTCGCCGAATCGCTTCGACGCGGTGATGCTGCCGCATCTTGACGCGGCGTATAACCTTGCGCGCTGGTTGAGCGGCAGTCCAGCGGACGCCGACGACGTCGTGCAGGAAGCTTTCCTGAGAGCTTTTCGTTTCTTCGATGGCTACGAGGGCGACAATCCGCGCGCCTGGTTGCTCGCGATCGTGCGCAACACCTGGTTCACCGAATGGCGCAGGCAACATAACCGCGCGGACGCCACGCCCTATGACGACTCGCTCAATGTCGACGACCAGCTTCCCGGCTGGGCCGATGAAAGCGGCGACGATCCGGAGAAGCTCGCCGTGCGCCAGGACGAGACCGCACTCGTGCACCGGGCGTTGGCGACGTTGCCGGTTGAATATCGCGAGGTGATCGTTTTGCGTGAGCTTGAGGACATGAGCTACAAGGACGTAGCGGCGGTGGCGGGAATACCGATGGGGACGGTGATGTCGCGGCTTTCGCGGGCGCGGCGCATGTTATGCACAGCAGTCAAGGCGGCCCAGGGTGGGCCGGACCAGCAGGCAATCCGCCTGGTCAAGGCGCCACCCGCAGGTCCCGAGGAGTCCAGGCGTGGAAACTAGATCTAATTCATCTCTTGCTGAAAAGTTGCGTGACGGCTCGCTTTACGAGCGTGCTCCGCAATCCCTGCGTGCGCAGGTGCAGGCGCGGTTGAACGCAGAAGCCGCCAAGCAAGCCAAGGAAGCCAAGCAAGCGCAGCAAAAGCCGTCGTTCTGGAGCGGCTCATGGCGCATGACGGGCCTGCCGTTCATCGGTGGCGGAGTGGCGGGAATCGGCTTGTGCTCGCTCGTCTTCATGACGCTGCTCTGGACCCAGCAGCCGACTCGTGGCGGTGACCTGCAGCAGGAGATCGTCGCGAGCCATGTGCGGGCGCTGATGTCGGAGCGCACGATGGATGTGCTGTCGAGCGACCAGCATACGGTCAAGCCCTGGTTCAACGGGCGCATTGACTATGCGCCGCCCGTGGTCGATCCCCAGGCGCAAGGCTTTCCGCTGGTCGGCGGACGGCTGGACTATGTGGATCATCGGCCCGTTGCCGTGATGATCTACCGGTATCTGAAGCACCCTATCGACTTGTACGTCTTCCCCGATGATCACGGCAAAGGCGACGGCAAAAGCGCGCCGTCGTCCACGCCCCTGGTCACGCAATCCGACGATGGTTACTCGCTGGTCGAATGGCGCCAGGACGGCATGGTGTATTGGGCGATCACCGATGCGTCGCCGGTCTACATCAAGCGTTTCGCCGAAGCGATCAGGGCGGGAACGCGGCAATAAGCGGGATGGTGCGGCTTGACACCGGTGGTCCGCGTTTCACCTGCTCGCGGACCGGGGGACCGGCGTCAAGGTCCGCATCATGGCGCGGCCGGAACCGTTGCTGCACCGCAGCTTGATCCGGCTTCGCTGCTCCCAATGCGAGCCACCCTTGCGTTCTTAACCTGCGCCACGAAGCGTCGCGCTTCTGCTTCCTCCACCGCTGCGTCAGTCCATTCCCTTCGATCCAATCGCCCTTCGCGCCGACAGTTGCGCGCGCGCACGTTCTCGGGCGCCCGCTCTTGTGCCTGATGACGATTCGGCGTCTCATGTGAACAACACCACGCGTCTGGAATTTTCGGGTGAGCTGATCGTTTGCAATCGTAAGAACCATACAGCGTGGCAATTGACCGAATGCGTGCATCCGCTTACGAGCGCGCGGAATGACAGACGATTTTTCTACAGGCTGACAAAGAAAATATTACTTGAGGCTGTCAATTATCTTGCGAACAGGGGCGTTAAATGCCGTTTTGTAACGATCGGAAAAATGGCGCGTAACGTCTGTAATGGCACTTCGTGGTCAACTGAATTAGCGTTCAGTTGTGCTCCTTTAATGCAGCGGATGGCGGGACGGTCCGATATCTGCTTGAGGTTAAAGAAATCGGAGAGCGTGTTGTCAAACCAGGTTGGGAGAAATGTCGTGAAACGCCTGAATTCTTGCTTGCCGCTGGCGGCGGTGGCGCTCGTTGCAGCCTGTTTCAGCGGGCCGGCGGCTGCGCGTGTCGTGGTGGGTGTAGGGGTTGGAGTGGGAGTTCCTTATTACTATCCGGTTGCGCCCGTCCCGTATTACTACCCTTACGCGCCGGCTTATGCACCTGTTTATCCGCCGGTCATGGCTGTGCCGGCGCCACCGGTGAACTACGTCGAACAGGGACCCGCACAGGGTTCGGGACCTTCGGCCGATGCCTCCGGCCAGCAAGGCGGTTCCTGGTACTACTGCGAGGCATCGAAAGCGTATTACCCGTATGTGAAGGAATGCCCGGCCGGCTGGCGTCCCGTGGCGCCGCAGCCAGGCAACTCTCAGTAATCCTTGAACGGAAGATCAAAGCGTCATGAAGTATCCAAGACTTGCATTACTCGTTTCGATGGGGGTTTCGCTGGGCATTCTTGGCGGTTGCGCCGTAGTGCCTCAGGGACCGAGCGTGATGGCCCTTCCGGGCACCGGCAAGACGTTCGACCAGTTCCGCGCGGACGACGGTTCGTGTCGTCAGTTCGCGTATCAGCAGGTCGGCGGCGACTCGACCAACCAGGCCGTCAGCAATAGCGCGGTGGGCAGTGCGGTGGTCGGTACCGCGTTGGGCGCAGCGGCAGGTGCGGCGTTCGGCGGCGGTTCGGGCGCGGCTGTTGGCGCCGGCGCCGGCTTGCTGGCCGGCAGTTTGTTTGGTGCGAGCAACACCCAGGGTTCAGCCTACGGCGTGCAGCAGCGCTATGACTACGCTTACCTGCAGTGCATGTATGCGAACGGTAATCGCGTGCCAATGCGCGGGCGCATGATGAGCGCAGCGCCGCCGCAAGGCGTTTATTCGACGCAGCCGCCGCCTCCGCCACCACCGCCCGGAATGCCGCCGCCTCCGCCGCCGGGGTATTGAAGCAGGCACGTTTCGTTCGCACCCGTAGAAGCGGTTCAGTTGGAGGAGTGCGAACGAAAAACCTATCCCAGCGTACGGATCGAATTGCTGATTCCACGCGCGCAATCAATCACCGCGGGCGCCAGGCGCTGCTCCGCTTCGGCGAGCGACCACCGGCTCGTAGGCGCCACGACATGCACCGACGCCACCGGCCGCCGCTCCCCGTCGACCACGGCCGCTGCAATCGTCATATCGCCGATAAACAACTCCTCCCTGTTCGACGCATACCCGCTGAGCCTCCCCTGCGCCAGCCGGGAATCAATCTCGCCGAGATCCGTCACCGTGTATTGCGTATGCGCCACACGCTCACTCCCCTCGAGCAGCACGCGTGACTCATCCTCCGGCAACGCCGCCAGATAAGCCCTCCCGGACGCAGTGCAATACATGGGGATGCGACTGCCAATAGGCATGTGAATGGGCAGGAATTTCGTGCACACGAAGCGCGCGACATAAACCATCTCGACCCCATCCGGCTCCGTCAGGTTGGTCGTCTCTCCCGTTACATTCGTCAGCTCCGACAGGAACGGATTGGCGACATCGATCAACGTATCCGCAGACAGATAGTTAAAGCCGATCTGCATCGCCTTCACCGCAAGCTGGTAACGCTTGGTGCGCGGATGTTTCTTCACATACCCGAGCTTCTCCAGCGTGTAGATCATGCGCTGCGCCGAACTCTTCGTGATCGACGTTGCCTCCGCGACCTCCGGCAGCGTCATCGTCCGCCGTTGCGCACTGAACGCTCGCAACACTGCAATGCCCTTCTCCAGCGACTGATTGAACAACGCATCCGGCGTGTCGGGAGCATCACCCGCCTCTGAAGACACGTCCGCTTGAAGGTCCGGTTTGATTCGGTTCATGGATTTACCCAATTGTTTGGCATCGGGGTTCGAGATCATGATGCAACATTATCATATCGAATATCGATATGCATATTTCGATTGACGATTTTATTGTCTCGAATAAGATAGCTCAAACTTCATTTACCGATTTTTTGATCGATCCTTCCCAATCAGTGGAGAGCCTCATGTTCCAGTTCGTCAAACGCTTCGCCTGTGTCTTTGCAACGGGATTGCTGCTCGCGGGCGCGCCGGCCCTCTCGGCGGCCGCTGCCGCCACTTATACGGTCGGGTCGACGGCGACGGGCGTGCCGTTCACGTTCCTCGACGTCAAGTCCAACTCGATCCAGGGCTTGCTGGTCGATGCCATCACGGCAACGGGAAAGGCGTCGGGCTTTGACGTCAGTATTGAACAAACCACGTTCTCCTCACTAATTCCGTCGCTGACCACGAAGAAGATCGACATCATTTCGGCCGCCATGCTGAAGACGCCGGCGCGCCAGCAAGTCGTCGACTTCTCGGACACGGTGTATTCGTATGGCGAAGGCCTGATCGTGCGCGCCGATGACACCGGCAAGTACCCGTCAATGGACTCGCTCAAAGGCGAAATAGTGGGCGCTCAGGTTGGCACTGCGTTTGTCGACGCGCTCAACAAGAAAGGCGTTTTCAAGGAAGTGCGCACCTACGATTCCGTCGCCGACATCATGCGCGACGTCGCACTTGGACGCATCAAGGCGGGCTTCGGCGACCATCCGATCATTGCTTACCAGCTTCAGCACAACCCGAATCCGCAATTGCGGCTGGTCAAGGAGTATCAGCCGGAAGTGGTGGGCCAGGTGTGCTTCGTCGTACGCAAGGGCGACACCGCCACGCTCGACCAGTTGAACGCGGGCATCAAGAAGATCAAGGCGGACGGCACGCTCATGCAGATCATCAAGAAGTGGCAGGTGGACTAAGCCCATCCTCGGCACAGAGAGGATTGAAGCCATGTTCTTCCAGAACGCCATCGAGTTCCTGCCGATCCTGCTGAAAGGCGCGGTCGTCACGATCGAGATCACCTTCTGCTCGTTCATCCTGAGCACGCTGCTCGGGCTGCTGCTGGCGCTGATGCGCGTGTCCTCGAACAAGGTCGCCTCGCACGCGGCCTCGACATTCATCAACGTGATCCGCGGCCTGCCGATCATCGTCCAGCTCTTTTATATCTACTTCGTCCTGCCCGATCTCGGCGTGAGTTTGTCAGCGTTCCAGGCGGGTTTTATCGGGCTGGGCATCGCCTATTCCGTCTATCAGGCGGAAAATTTTCGCGCGGGTATCCAGGCGATCGATCATGGTCAGATAGAAGCGGCGCAATCCATCGGCATGCGCGGCGGACTGATCATGCGCCGCGTGGTGCTGCCGCAAGCGTTCAAGATCGCGCTGCCGTCCTACGGCAACACGCTCGTGATGATGCTGAAGGACTCGTCGCTCGCCTCCACCATCACGGTCGCTGAAATGACGCGTGCCGGGCAGTTGATCGCATCGTCGACCTTCCAGAACATGACGGTCTTCACGCTGGTTGCGTTGCTCTATCTCGCGCTCAGCCTGCCGCTCGTCTATGGCTTGCGCCGCCTCGAACGCCGTCTCGGGCTCAAGGGGAAACGATGATCAAGGTCGACTCGATTCATAAACGCTTCCACGACCAGGAAGTGCTCAAGGGCGTCAGCCTCAACGTGGAAGCGGGTCAGGTGGTCTGCCTGATCGGCCCGTCGGGGTCGGGGAAATCGACGCTCCTGCGTTGCATCAATGGGCTGGAAACGCATGACGCCGGCACGATCACTGTGGATGGCAAGGCAGTCGATGCCCGCTCGCATCACATTCACGAATTGCGCATGCAAGTGGGCATGGTGTTCCAGCGCTTCAACCTGTGGCCGCACCGTACCGCACTGGAGAACGTCTGCGAGGGTCCGGTGTTCGTGAAAAAGGAAGGCCGTGTGCAGGCCCGCGAAAAGGCGCGCCATCTGCTCGACAAGGTCGGTCTTGGACATCGTATGGATGCCTATCCATCGGAACTGTCGGGCGGCCAGCAGCAACGCGTGGCAATTGCCCGCGCGCTCGCCATGGAGCCCAAGGCCATCCTGTTCGACGAGCCTACCTCTGCTCTCGATCCGGAGCTGGTCGGTGAGGTCCTGAGCGTCATGCGCCAGCTTGCCTATGACGGCATGACGATGATTGTCGTCACGCACGAAATGAGTTTTGCGCGCGAAGTGGCGGACAGGGTGTGCTTTCTCTACGACGGCACCATCTGCGAGGAAGGCGCCGCAGCCGATCTGCTCGAACGTCCGCAACATCCTCGCACGCGCGATTTCCTGCGCCGGGTGCTCACCTCCTCCGACGCGCCTTCGACCTGAATATCCAACATGAGCCTTGCTGAAGTTGCACGACCGTTGCCACCCTCTCTCTGGGCCGCAACTGCGGAACCGGCCGTCGATACCCCGCCGCTCGATACCTCGGTCAAGACTGATGTGCTGATCGTCGGGGCGGGTTATACGGGTCTGTCGAGCGCCTTGCATCTTGCCGGTCACGGCTTGAAAGTCTGCGTGATCGATGCGAATGAACCGGGCTGGGGCGCGTCCGGCCGCAACGGCGGCCAGGTGATCCCGGGGCTTAAATACGACCCCGACGAACTCATCCGCCGATACGGATCACGCGATGGCGAAGCGCTCGCGCAGATCGCGGGCAGCGCGGCAGACACGGTTTTCGACCTGATCGAACGCCACCATATCCAATGCGACGCCACCCGCAATGGCTGGATTCAACCCACGCATTCCGACAAGCTGCTCGGCACGCTGCACGCCCGCGCGCTCCAGTGGGAAGCGCGCGGTGCGCCTATAGAACTACTCGACCGCCCTCAGGTTGCGAAGCGGCTGGGCACCGAAACATTCGTGGGCGGCTGGATCGACAAACGCGCCGGCAGCGTGCAGCCCCTGAGTTACGCGCGTGGACTGGCGCGCGCGGCGAAGGCGGCAGGTGTCGCTATTCACGGCGCCACCCGCGCCGTTGCGCTCGAACGGAGTTCTGACCGATGGCGCGCCCGCTGTGCGGGCGGTGTCGTCATCGATGCGAAACAGGTGCTGCTCGCGACCAACGGTTATACCGATGCGCTTTGGCCCGGCCTCGCGCAATCGGTGATCGCGGCAAACAGTTTCATTGTCGCAACGCGCCCTTTACCCGACGATATCGCAGCGACTGTACTGCCTGCACGCGAAGTCGCATCGGACTCGCGGCGGCTCTTGCTGTATTTCCGCAAGGACGCCGCAGGCCGCCTGCTGATGGGTGGCCGGGGCCCCTTCCGCGATCCGCGTGCCGCCGCCGATTGGGCGCACCTTGAACGCGCGGCGCGGTTGATGTATCCGCAACTTGAAGGCATCGAATATGAATATCGATGGGCGGGACGCATTGCCATTACACGGGACTTCCTGCCGCATGTTCACACGCCTGCCGAAGGACTGACGATTGCGCTGGGCTACAACGGGCGTGGCATCGCCATGGCGACGACCCTGGGCAAACACCTGGCCGCGTACATGAGCGGAGCGGCACAGGGGTTACCTCTGCCGTCTACATCGATCAAGCCGATCCCCTTTCATGCACTGCAGCGCGTCTATATCAGCGCGGGTGTGGCGTGGTATGGCCTGCTGGATGCACTTTCCTGACACCTGTCCGATGCCGGCGCACGTGTGACGCTTGCGAAAAAAAACCTTGGCGAACCGAAGAAGCGTAAATTCATCGGATAGGTTCCGGCCGGTCGCGTGGCGGTTGCATGGCTCACGCGACGGGTCCAACGTCGAAGTCGGACAAGCTGTACAGGAGGAGCAACCATGAACACAAAACAAAGTAAAAAGGGACATCTCGAAGCTGCAGCGTCGCATCACGAGCAGGCCGCGCGATTTCACCGCGAGGCGGCACATCATTTCGGAGCGGGCAAGGACTACGACCACGCCGCCCACCAGGCGATCATGGCGCACGGCTACGCGCTGCACGCCATAGACGAAGCCAACTGTGTCGTCAAACATAACGCGGGTGCGTCGACGGTGTTGCCCGCGCCCTCTGGCTCCGCCGAAACCGTGACCGCAGCGCAGCATCACGCAACGGCCGCGGAACTCCATGGGCAAGCGGCGCAGCATTTGCGGCACGCAGCCAAACTCTTCGACGATGACCGCAGCGCTGTCGCTCACGACACCCAGCTAGCGTTTTCCCTTGCCGTGCGCGCGCTGGCTCATGCCAACGAAGCGGCACGGCAGCATGTTACGTTGATGCGTGATAAAGCCCCGGTGACCGGTGCGGCCTGAGAGCGCGCGGTTGAAAGAATGTTGCCGCGAGCAACTTGAGGGACACCGTCAACGCCCTGGCCTCTTTGATCGGAAACGGAAAAACGAAAGCCAGGGCGCGTGCGTGTCACTATCAGCCTAAGCCCGCGCATTACGTACTTTTACGTACTACGCTTTAGCAATGGCTCACACCTGATGTGCGTGGCCTTGCATTTAGATCCGGCCTAGGTCGTAACGGCCGCTCCGCCAAATGGCTCGGCCATGATGGTCTGGTTTCTGCCTGACGCCTTCGCCCGATACACGGCCTGGTCCGCCGCTTTGATCAGCGCGAGCGCGTCGCTCACCTCTTCGGTGTCGGTACACGCTACGCCGATGCTCACCGTGATCACCCCATGTTCGCTCCCGCTGTGTTCGATAGCCAGTCCACGCACAGCCGCGTGGATCGCTGCTGCAACCACAGCCGCCGCCGCACCGTCGGTCTCAGGCAGCACGACGACAAACTCCTCGCCACCGAAGCGCGCAGCAATATCGCCCGGCCTCTGGCTGTTGCGCGCGATCGCTTGCGCCACGGCGGTCAACGCGTCGTCACCGGCCTGGTGGCCGTATGTGTCGTTGTAGCTCTTAAACCGGTCGATATCCACGAACAAAAGCGCCAGGGGTTTTCGCGAGCGTTTTGAGCGGTGCCATTCGAGCATGAGACGATCGTCCAGACTGCGGCGGTTACTCAGGCCCGTCAGCCCGTCGATACGCGTCATGTCGCGCAACTGCTGCTCCACGACCAGCCTGTGCCGGAATTCCACGGACAGGAGTTGCGCGGCAAACAACAGCCCGACGATCAAGAGCGCAGTGACAATGCCGATGTACCAGGCCCGGCTGGTCCAGTCCGCGAAGACGTAACGGGTCGCGGGCGCAATGATCACGATCATCTTCAGCTTGTCGAACTTGCGGAAGTTATAGAGCCGCTCCTCACCGTCGTTTCCAGATGTGCCGATGAACGACGTCTCGTGCGTTTGCTTGAAGTGCTCGAAGTTTTTTCGTCCGCTAAAGTTTGCGTCGGCCTGGATGCCATCATTCGGATAACGTAGGATTACATGACCATCATCCTGCAGGAGCGTGATGTTCCCACCGGGCCCGAGCTTGACGCCCGACAGCAAGTTCTGGAAGTAGTCGAGCCGAAAGGCTGCCACCACCACGCCGGCGAACGACCCATCAGGATGATTTACCCGTCGGCTGAACATGAGATCGACTTCGCCCGGATTGAGGCGTGACTGCAATGGACGGCTGACGAACAGCCCCAGGTTCGGATTGTCGCGATGAACGGTGAACCATGCGCGATCGGCCAGATCCACGCTGCGCGGAACCGCGCTTGTGGAATCCACAATGATCCTGCCCCGCGAATCAAGGCACAACAATGAGCCTATGTACTGGCTGGCGCTGGCGGATCGGTCGAACAGAAGCTCCCGCCTCAGGTGGTCCGGCAGCCGCATGACGTCCGCGTCTTGTGCTCCGTCCACGGCCGCTCGAATGGAAAGGTCCATGAGCTGGGAGGTGTAGGTGATGTCATGTTCAATGACGCGCGCGAGGTTGTCCGCATTCTCGACAGCGCGAGCGGTTGCGTCCTCACGCGCTTGCACCAGAACAGCCAGGGCGAACCCGAGCACGATCACTGAGAAAGCGATGCTGCCCAGACCTATTGCATTCGGATGGCTCGCTAAAGCCGCTCTTAGCCGAAAGAAAATGGTGGGTCTTTTCAACATTCGAATGCTTCCAACGCTAAGGCCTCATTGTCTGGCGCTAATTGGACCCGAGCCGCGCCTGTTCGCACTTCGCCGATCGGCCCTCCCGCCTGGCGCAAGCGGCTTCGCTAAAGGCGCAATTACCCACGCAATCCGTCATTGTTTTGCATGCGCGTCCCACCTTTCGATTTGCCTCATTATTCCCGGCCCTTCGTGGCGCATTCGCATTCATTCGCCGTGCAATTATTCTATGCGTTCCGGGGTTGCTCGCGACGATCTTTCTTCTGTTGTTTGTTCTCTCGTATGCCTTTGTCCGTCAAAGCAGTCACTGCAATACGACAGCATCGAGGTATTCGTCGCGATGTGAAACGCCGGATGCGAAAAAGCCGTTCCGGCGAAATGCAGAACGGCTTCTTCAAAAACTGCTTAATCGTGCTTAATCGTGCTTAGTCGTCATGCCGGAGAGCGTGAAGATCTCGCTGCCGATGTTGCGGGTTTAACTGGCTATCGATGCCGTGCCGGCACATCGATCAACCGGAAAGCTTCCCGTAATCAATGGCAGCGATTTTCCCAATGGTGATGCACCTTCACTTTGTGGCACTCGCGATGATGGTGATATTCCTCGGCGGAGGCCGAACCGACTACGCAGAATGATGCGGCTGCGAGAGCGAGGGCAATAGCGATTTTCTTCATGGTGTTTTCCATAAGTGTGAGGCTGGTAAAAAGTGAAGTGGCTTCACAAAGCGGGTTATTCAAGCACAGGTGATACAGACGCCGACATCGGCGGACGAACTCACAACACGCATCAACCCGCACTGAAACTGATGATGTCGAGAAGCACGCGTCCCTGGAGGTTCCCGCCGGTCGATGGTTGTCCACCTATTCCCCTTGTTAACGGCGCAAAAGCGAAATGGATAACAACTTTTCGACATTTTTTGCGCTAAAAGGCGTTGGGGTTAACGTTAATCAAGCGTGAATCAAGCGTGAATCAGGAAGCGGATCGAAGCATGGATCAAGCCTGGCCAATACTTCAGTCGATTACTATTTAATGTCGGCATTTTGTAATCCATTCGAACGCTGCACGCCGCTCATCGACTCGGCTACTTGGCTTCGACATGCAGTTCATCCATGCGCACGCAAGGCGTGTTCCTCCCATTTTTCAACGACCGCTTGTCATGCCGTGTAACGCATGTAAGCAGTCTTGCAACGCACGAGAGGCAAGCACGACATACACTGAATACGCGTCTTCTCCCAAGACGCGGTTGTGAGTGATGCAAGTGACTGCAGCTTGGCCCGCCCTCTTGGGTGGGCCGTTTTTTTATTTACAAATAAACGAGTCACTAATGAACCGTATGCTGTTCACACCGGCCGTCGCGTGCCTCCTCCTCGTTTCTTCAATTTCCTCAACTTACGCGCAGTCGAGCCCGGACGTCGCAAACTCGGCAATTGCACAGAATTTCCAGTACATCAATCATCCGCCTGCGCCTCCGGTTCAAGCCAGCGCTCCCGCCGCAACCGGAAGGGGTCGGGGGCACCGGCACCAGCAAAGCTCAACTGACGCCGATCAGGCTCAATAGCAACCAGGCATGCGGTTGTACGGATAACAGCACAACGTTTAACGATCCCCTGGATTGCAAACGCCGACGCATCGGGGTGAACCGGGATTCCGTGCGCTCGCATTCATAGTCGCGCGGTTGGTTTCGGTCACGTTGTCCGCGTGCATAACTTCCCCATGCAGTCCTCACGATCCGGCTAGTATCGGAGCAGACACTCTTCGAGCCTGCCCTCCATGCCATCACGTCCCATCCCGGGCCGCCGTCGCTTCATGCTTGCCTGCTTGTCGCTGCCCTGCACTGTCCCTCTCGGCACTCATGCCGCCGTACCACCACCCGCAGCGCAGAGTCTTCGCAAACGTGTCTTCGCTCACTACATGGTCGCGTGGCCGCGTGGCGGCCCGGCTGCAACCGTTGCTTCTTATGAGTCGGAATGCCGCGACGCACACGCGCGTGGCATCGACGGCTTCGCGCTCAATTGCGGCGGATGGGATCTCAGCGAGCCGCACTATAAACAACGCGTGCTGCGCCTGTACGATGCAGCCGCGCGTCTGAACTTCGACTTCAAACTGTTCGTCTCCGCCGACGGCCGGGCGCAGGACGAAATCGAGGACATAGTGGCCACTACGCGCGGTCTCAAAGCGCAATTGTTCGTTAACAACAAACCTGTGCTCTCTGCCTATGCCGCGGGTGGCAAGGACTTCACTAATGGCGCCGCGCTCATGCGCGAAGCCCGCCGGCTGGGCGCGTTCTTCGTGCCGCACTTTTTCCCGTCGTCGGGCGAGCGGCAGATATCCGCGCGTGAAGCCTCCGAAGTGGCAGAACACCTTGGTACTGCTGATGGATATTTCTACTTCGGCGCAGCGGGTTCGCCAAACCTGATCGCGAAGTCCACTGAAGCACTGAGTGTGGAACTCAGGAGCCGGGGCAAGGTTTTCATGGCGCCGGTCACGCCGTATTATCGCGGGCTGCGTGCGGGCACCAACTATCGCGCGTTTGAAACCAGCGGGTTCTCCGGCATGGCGACCGAATGGGAGGCGGCGATCGCGTCCGGCGCGACGTGGGTGCAGATCGTGACCTGGAATGACTGGGCCGAATCGACGTATGTGGCGCCCATCGGCGGCACGGGCCGCGCTCATGTCTACGACGATCGCTTCGGCGATCTGCTGTCGCATACCGGTTATCTCGATGCGAGCCGGTACTACATCGAATGGTTCAAGTCAGGGAGCAAGCCTGCCATCACGCAGGATGGGCTGTTCTATTTTTATCGGCTGAATCCGCTTGGTCAGGATCATCAGTATTCGCCGGACGCACACGATGCCAGCACTCCACCGCGCAGCCGCGAACCGCTGTCGTCGGGGATTCACGTGTCAGTGTTCCTGACGGCGCCGGCCGTGCTTGTGGTGTCGCTGGCGTCGGTGGAGGACTCTGCCACGCGCTTCGATGTGCCCGCGGGCGTCACGCATGCGAGCGTGGAGGCCCACGCCGGTATGCCTCGTTTCGTACTGCAGCGAGAAGGCAAAACCCTCATCGACAAGACCGGCGAACAAGCCATTACCGCCGATGACTTCTCCGGCGTCTACAACTATTTTTCGGGTAGCGCGGATGCTTAGCGAAGCGCGGGCAAACGAGGCCTCAGGCGACGAGATGGCACACCGCTTCAACACGATTGCCCGCCGGATCATGGAGGAAGGCAGCGTAATAACCTGGATGATAGTCCGAGCGTAACCCTGGAGGGCCGTCCGAGCGGCCGCCGGCCTCGAGGCCGGCCGCGTGGAACGCGTCGACCTGCGCACGGGACGCGGCCTTGAAACACCAGTGCCGCTTGTTTTCGCCTATCGCGCCCTGATCCAGGTACACCGCCAGATAGGTCGACGCAGCGTCCTGCGGGGTGCATCGATCGCCGTATCCCAGCGCGTCGGGACGGTCGTATACCTTCGCTGCGCCGAGCGTGCTCATGATCGCATCGTAGAAACGCCGGGCGATGTCGAGATCGGGAACACCGATGGAAACATGATCGAGAAGCTGCATGCTCGGCCGCTCAGGAATGGAGGCTTTGGTTGAAATTTGGCTTACTGCGCCGCTTCTATCTGCGAGAAGGTATAGAGAGCTTTCAATTCGATCCCGATTCCTGCGAGCATTTCCTTTCCCCCGCTTTCACGGTCGATCACGCACAGCGTCAGCGAGACCGGCACGCCGTCGGCGCGCAGTTTGGCCACCGCGTCGGAGATCGCACCGCCGCTCGACACAATGTCCTCGACCAGCACGAGTTTGCGCCCGGCCAGCTCGGCGCCTTCCGCATACTTGCAGGTGCCGTACTCTTTCGCTTCCTTGCGGATATACGCGGCCGGCAAGCCGGTCACCTGGCTGAGCATGGTCACGATAGGTATGCCGCCCATCTCGAGACCGCCCAATACTTCGGTGCCTGGGGGGATCAGGGGCACCATCGCTTGCGCTATCGCTTTCAGCAATACGGGATCGGACTCGAAGCGATATTTGTCGAAGTAGGTGTTGCTGCGCTTGCCTGAACGCAGCAGGAAATCGCCGCTCAACTTTGACACTTCGCGGATTCGCCGGGCAATGGTCATGAATGGTTTCCTCTTACTTTTACCGGGTAACAATTGTTTCGCGGTCGCAAATCTACGCGAAAACTGGCGTTCGAGGAAGCAATTATCCCAAGCCTGTTGATCCGATATGACCCAATCACCCGCTCCCGGCGGGAATTATTCGGCGGGAAAGTCCCTCAATACAGCCCCGCAAGCATGCCCGCCAAGGGCGAAGGGATACCGCCCCGCAGCCGCTGTGCAGCGATAGACTTGGGCCCGCACGCATCCCCGCCCTGTCAGCATAGTCACTGAACCGCCCATGATCACCCTGCAAAAATCCATCGAAACCTATATTCGGGCCAAGGACGGCAATCGCCCATTTTTGATCGCGGACGCATTGACCGCCGATGCCGAACTCACGATGCAAGTGAACACCTCGGAAATCTCGTTCCCGGCTACGGTCAAAGGCGCGGCAGCTATTGCGAGCGTTCTGGTGAGCGAGTTTGCGCTGCGCTATGAGAACGTCTACACCTTCTGCATCGGCGAGCCGCCCACCGCAGGACCGGCGTTCAGTTGCGACTGGCTTGTGTGTATGTCGGAGAAAAGCACCGGGCTGGCACGCGCCGGTTTCGGCCGATACGAGTGGCTCGCGGCGGAGAATTCCGGACAGGTCCGGCAACTCCGGATCACGATAGAAGAGATGACGACGCTACCGCAGGACACGGTCGAACCGATCCTACGATGGGCCGAGGCGCTGCCGTACCCGTGGTGCCCTCGTGAACGGCTTGGCAACAGAGCACCGGAGATCACAGCGATCGACCGGATCCGGGCCGCGCTCGCTTAGCGCCGCTGTGCAATGAAAGCCGCGTGAAACCAATCGGGCCGGGACCTCCGCGCGAGAGGCTCCGGCCCGATCCAGGCGAAAGCGTTCTACAAGTTCCGGCTTGCGGACAATCAAACGCCCGCCCGGCTTAAAGTGGGGCGTAAGCCGGCTTGTAAGCGCAGTCGCGGATCAGCGCGGTGATGTCGTCCGGTCTTGGCACGCGCGCGAGTTGGTTATCGAAAATACACTCGGCCACGCGCACGGCCACATGGAGCGAGGCCTCGAAAATCTTGCTCTGCGGCGGATAGATCAAGCCGGTGGCAAGACTGGCTTCGGAGACCTGCTCGGCCACGGCCTTGGCAGCGACGATGAACATTTCGTCCGTGACCCGGGTCGCCTGCGTGGCAAACACGGCCATGCCCAACGCGGGGAAAATATAGACGTTATTGCCTTGCCCGGGCACAAACGTGCGCCCTTCAATTTCCACTGGCGGGAACGGACTGCCGCTCGCGAAAATGGCGCGCCCCGAGGACCACCGGTACGCTTCCTCGGCCGTGCACTCGGAGCGTGAGGTCGGATTGGAATACGGGAAGATGATCGGACGCTCGTTGATCTCCGCCATGGCCTCGATCACCTGCCGGTTGAACAGCTTCGGCACTGTACTGACACCAATGATGCCCGTCGGTTTCAGCGCCTTCACCGCGTCGGCGAATGTATTCACGGGTGCATGGTCCAGCGCGAAAGGCTTCTGGAAATCGGCCAGGTCCTGGCGCGTTTTCACCATTAGTCCGTTCACGTCGAACAGCGCGTTGCGCGAGCGTGCTTCGTCGATACTCAAGCCTTCCAGCACCATCGCCTGGCTGATCAGCTCGGCAATGCCGGTCCCCGCCGAGCCGCCGCCCAGGAACAGGAAGCGCTGGTCGACGAGCTTTTGCTTCGAGATGTGGAGCGCGGCGAAAATCCCCGCCAGCGCGACGGCGGCGGTGCCCTGGATGTCGTCGTTATAGGTGCAGATCTTGTCCTTGTATCGCGCGAGCAGCGGCACGGCATTGAAGTTGGCGAAGTCTTCCCACTGGATGCAGCATTTCGGATGCAGTTCCAGCGCTGCTTCGACGAACTCGTTCACGAACGCATGGTATTCGTCACCCCGTACACGTTCCTGCCGCAGGCCCAGATACAAGGGATCGTCGAGCAGGTCGCGGTTATTAGTGCCCACGTCCAGCGTCACCGGCAAGCAATGCTGAGGCGGCACACCTGCGCATGCCGTATAGAGCGAGAGCTTGCCGATAGGAATGCCCATCCCGCCGACACCCAGGTCGCCCAGTCCGAGAATGCGTTCGCCGTCCGTCACCACGATGAAGCGAACATCCTCTTCCGGCCAGTTTTGCAGCAGCTCTTTCACCCTTCCCCGTGCCGAGATGGGCAGATACATGCCCCGCGTCGCGCGGAAGATATGGTTGAATTTCTGGCAGGCCTCGCCGACTGTCGGCGTGTACACGACCGGCATGAACGTCGCCGGATCGGACATGATGGTGGCGTAGAACAAGGTCTCGTTGCGGGCCTGGAGATCGGACAGCAGGAGATATTTTTGCAGGTCGTTGTCGAGCGCGGCCAGCTCCGTATGGGTGCGCGCGACCTGCAATTCCAGTGAACTGCTTCCCGGCGGCAGCAGCCCTTCGAGATGGTATTGGCGGCGTTCGGCTTCAGTGAAAGCGGAGCCTTTGTTAAGACGGGGATCGCGAAGGAGATCGCGGCCGGTAAGCTCGCAAGGTTTTTGCATTGCAACACTCCAGTCAGCCGGCGCGCGGGGACTGCGCCGAATAGCGGATGAACACGTCGGGCGCCGCCATAGCAACCGTTAGAAAATGGCTAAGCCACGCGACGACGAAGAGAAGAAAGCCTTACGACGACAAAGCCTGCATGTGGACATACAAATCGCTCTTGCCTTCAAAGCCGATGCCCGGAAGATCCGGCAATCTCACGTAGCCGTTTTGCACTTTCACGCCGTCCGGAAAGCCGCCGAACGGCTGGAACAGATCCGGATACGATTCGTTGCCGCCGAGACCAAGACCCGCCGCAATGTTCAATGACATCTGGTGGCCGCCGTGCGGAATGCAGCGTGAACGTGACCAGCCGTGCTGATGCAGCATGTCCAGCGTACGCAAATATTCGACCAGTCCATAGCTCAGCGCGCAATCGAATTGCAAATAATCGCGGTCGGCGCGCATGCCGCCATAGCGGATCAGGTTACGCGCATCCTGCATGGAGAACAAATTCTCGCCGGTTGCCATGGGCTTGTCGTAGTAATTTCTCAGCGTGGCCTGCAGCTCGAAATCGAGTGGATCGCCCGCCTCTTCGTACCAGAACAAGTCGTATTGCGAGAGAGCTTTCGCGTATTGGATGGCCGTGTCCAGGTCGAAGCGGCCGTTTGCATCGACGGCAAGCTTTTGACCGTCCTGCAGCACGGACAGCACCGCGTCGATCCGGCGCAGGTCGTCGTCGAGTGAACCGCCGCCTATTTTCTTCTTGACCACCGTATAACCGCGGTCAATGTAGCTGCGCATCTCGTCCTTGAGCTTGCCGAAGTCCTGCCCGGGGTAGTAATAACCGCCGGCGGCATAGACAAAGATATCGCGGTTTGGCGTGCCGTTGCCATAGCGGTCCGCCAGCAGCTGGAACAGCGGCTTGCCTTCGATCTTCGCAACCGCGTCCCATACCGCCATGTCGATGGTGCCGATCGCCACCGAGCGCTCGCCATGACCGCCGGGCTTTTCATTCGTGAACATCGCGGCCCAGATCTTGTGCGGATTGAGGTTGTTACCGGATGCGTCCAGTAGTGAATCCGGCTCGGCTTCCAGCACGCGCGGAATAAAACGTTCGCGCATCAGCTTGCCCTGGCCGTATCGTCCGTTCGAATTGAAGCCGTAGCCTACGACTGGCTTGCCGTCACGGATCACGTCGGTGATGACCGCTACGAGACTGAGCGTCATCTTGCTGAAATCGATATACGCATTCCGAATGGATGAACTGATCGGAATGGTTAGTTCGCGGATTTCCACGATTTTCATGTGACTGTCTCCTGAGTGCCGCGCAACGCGTTTAGGAACGCTTAAGCGGATAACGAAGCTTACGCGCGTGCAGCCGCGTTACACTTCACCAGTACACACATGATTATTCAGTTTAAGTGAAGAACGACGTCACCTCCGATCTCGAGTTTTTTGTCCAGCTTGCGCGCCTCGGCAGCTTGTCGGCGGCCGCCCGTGCGCTCGATCTGACGCCGCCTGCCGCCACCCGGCGCCTTGCGCTGATGGAGCAGCGGCTGGGTGTAAGGCTCGTCAACCGCACTACGCGCAGCGCGAGCCTCACTGACGAAGGCGATACGTACCTGCGGCACGCTACCCGTATTCTTGCCGCCGTGAGCGAGATGGAGGACGCCGTATCGCGCAGCCGCGAAGCGCCCCGCGGCATCTTGCGCGTGAATGCCTCGCTCGGCTTCGGCCGCACGACCATCGCGCCGCTTGTCTCAGCTTTCGTGCAGCGTTATCCGCAAGTCGAGGTTCAACTGGATGTCACGGACCGCCCGGTGGATATTGTCGAGCAGGGTTTCGATCTCGCCATCCGCTTCGGCGCATTACCCGATACGCGGCTCAACGCGCGGCGCATCATGTCGAACCGGCGCTTCCTGTGCGCATCGCCGGCGTATTTGCAGCGCCATGGCAATCCCACCGCGCTTGGCGAACTAGCGCGCCACCGGACCATCCTTCACCGGCAGAACGACGACGCCTACGGCGTCTGGCGTTTCACGCGCGAGGGCGAGACGGTGTCGGTCAAGGTGAACGGCGGCCTATCGAGCAATGACGGCGACATCGTGCTCGGATGGGCGCTCGATGGACACGGCATCTCGATCCGCTCAGAATGGGACCTCGCGAAATACCTGGAAAGCGGCCGGCTGAAAGTCGTGCTGCCGGACTTCCTGTTGCCGCCGGCGGACTTGTTTGTCTACTATCCAAGCCGCCGCAATCAACCCGCGCGCATTCGTGCGTTCATCGACTTCCTGGTCGAGCACTTTCGCGCGTCCCAGTAACCCCGCTTGCGTGATATCGACCGCTTCGTCATGACAACTGCCCGCATTGCGTATGTACAGTGGCCCGAAGGATTGCAACCGGTGGGACCGGCATGGGATGGCATTCGCCGCTCCGTCGACACTGCCCGCCCCGACATTCTCGTCACTAACGAAATGCCGTTCGGGCCGTGGCTCGCGGAGCATGCAAGCTTCGATCCGCAAGCCGCGCAACGCAGCATCGCGCTGCATGAGGATGCCCTCGATGCGTTGCGCAGCCTTGACGCGGCGGCGGTGATTTCGTCGCGTCCGGTTGCCGTCGACGGCCGTCTCGCCAATGAAGCGTTCGTGCTGGAATCGAATGCGTATCGGATGATCCATCACAAGAAGTACTTTCCGCAGGAGCCGGGTTTCTTCGAGGAAGCGTGGTACGTGCGTGGCGCGGGCGGATTCGACTGCGTGCAAGTCGGACAGGTGAAGGTGGGCGTGTTGCTCTGCACGGAGTTGTTCTTCAACGACCGCGCACGAGCGTATGGTCGCGACGGCGCCGACCTCATCGTGACGCCGCGCGCGTCGGGAACTTCGTTGTCGCGATGGAAAACGGCGGGCACGATGGCGGCCATCGTGTCGGGTGCGTGGTTCGTCAGCTCGAACCGGCATGGTCCCGGCGCGCTCGGTCAACAGTTTGGAGGCGCTGGATTTGTCGTGTCGCCTCAGGGTGTCCTGCTTGAGGAAACAAGTGAAGCAGCGCCGCTTGGCGTTGTCACAATTGACCTCGATGCAGCCCGCGCGCAGAAGGCGCAATACCCGTGTTATGTGAAAGAGATGCCTTCACCGGATTGAGTAGTCCGCAACAAACGCATGCCTGCTGGCATTTATTGCTGATTCCCTAAGCAACCATCTAAACCGACGGTTTATTACCGAAATGGGGTCAACGTCCCTGCACCAGCCTAGGGAAACAAGCCTATTGTTGCCGAAATGGCAAATATTTTTCGACGGAACTATCGTTTAAAACCGACATAGGCGACCTAGACTTGTTTTCATCAGAAGCGAACACAGACACCGGCACTCAGTCTCGACGTCTTCCGAAATCGAAAACAAACTCTGGAGATTCCATCATAACCAATTCAACGAAGTCGCGTTTGTCACTGTTCCCGGCATTGCTTGTTGCTGCTGCGCTCGCCGCTCCTTCATTGGCGTTTGCTCAGGATAACAACGGACCCGTGACGCGTGCGGAAGTCCGCGCCCAGTTGGTCCAGTTGGAAAACGCCGGCTATAACCCGGCGACTAATGACAACACGTATCCCCAGGCACTGCAGGAGGCTCAGCAACGCGTTGATGCATCGAACGGGGTAGCGGCAGAAGGGTATGGCCCGTCGACCAGCGGTACATCGGCGTCAGGTTTGCACGTGGCGGTCGCGCCCGCCTCCGGCGACGCTCAGCATTCGATCTACTTTGGTCACTAAGATTTGAAGGGGTTTGATCGACTAGACGATGGATTGATCGTTAGGCGCTTGAAATCAAAAATCGCTCATTGCTTAAAGGCTCTGAGCGATTTTTCATGCCTGGTAGACAACTAAGGTTTGCTTAGTATTCTTGGCGCTAGCAGAGAGCCTTTCCTCAAAGCCGCAATGGCTTCTGGAACATCGCGAGAACGGCGCCTGCGGCAAGCAGGATCGATGAATACACGAGCCCGCGAGCCAAGCCCGCACCATCCGAGATCCAGCCAATGACTATTGGCCCGACAATCTGCCCCACAGCGAACACGATGGTAAATGCGCCAATCCCGCGGGTCCATTGCGTGGCCGGAAGATTGTGCCGGACAAACGCCGTGGTTGATGCCACCGCCGATAAAAACGTTGCGCCAAATAGTGCGCCCGATACGAATGCCACCGCCGGTTGCGTGAACACCGCGGGCATCAGGGTTGCAAACGCGAGGACCGAATTGAACGCCGCCAGCGCCTGTCCGCCGCTCATGCGGTTGAGCAGTCCCGACCAGAGCCGGGCCGAGACAATGGTTGCGAGACCAAGCAGCACATAGAACGCGGTCACTACCGCCGCGCTCATGCCGGCGGCCCGAAGCAGCGCGATAAGAAAGGTCATGTAGCCTATATAACCCACGCCGAACAGCGCGTAACCGGCCAGCATGAAAACAATACGTCGCCAGGGCAACGGGCTTGGATGCAATGGCGAAGCAGTATCCAGTGCAGTTGGACCCGCCGGCGCGGCTTCGCTGCGCTCAATGCGGCGAGCGGCGGCAATCGCGGCGATGGACGCCAACGCGCAAGCCGCGGCCAAGGCGAACCAGGCCCACTGCCAGCCATGCGGAGCGTTGAATGTGGTCATGGGCACCAGCAGCGCCGCGATGACTATCCCGCTGCCTGCACCGCCGTAATAGAGCCCGAGCACCAGGCCTGCATCGCGGGGATGGGCCGATGCAAGACGCGCGGCCAACACTCCGCCGCCGACGAAGATCAACGCACTACTCATACCGGTGACAACCCGTTGAGCGAGCAACGCGTGGGTATCGGAAACCAGGCCGCCGATGGTCATCAACGCCGCCGTCAAGACGCATCCGACGATGAAACAGAGACCCACGGGCCATCGACGCGATACAAGCGGAAATGCGAGCGCGCCGAGCAGATAACCCAGCGCGTTGGCGGTGTTCATCGCGCCGGCTTGCGCGAAGCTCCAGCCGAGATCGGCCTTCATTGCGGGCAACAGGAGCGCGTAAGAGAAACGCGTGAGGCCAAGCGCGATCGCCGTGCCGAATGACAAACCTGCGGCCAGAACGAGCGTGTGCTGGCGAGAGCGTGATGCATGAACAGGTGCTACCGGTGCCGCGGTGCTGCTTGTGTCGTCGATCATCGGCTAAGGCGGCTTGTGGGCTGTGACGGGCTAGAGAGACTCGTGGCACTAACGTTACCGCGATGTGGCCACGGTAACTGGCAACGTGCCGCTATGGTAACGCGGCTTGGCCCTGCTCGCCCCTGCACTCTCCGCTCGAATCAATCGGCTAAAAAACGCAGATAGCGTGCGAAGCACGCTATCCAGCCATCTCGTGCCACAGACCCACAGCCCTACTTCTCGCTGCGCGCACCCGATGGCATGACGCTCGTACACGTCGCCACGCATCCGAGCACGAGCGCCACCCCGGTCACCACCAGCGCACCGTTTGCCAGTCCGACGCCTGCCGCAACGACCGAACACGCCGCATACCCATTCAACGCCGCGATAAAAACCGGGTACGCGCGATCGGCCATCGCCATGGCAAGGTAAGCGCCGATCAACGCAACCATTGCACCGATGATCACCACCGCCACCGCTCCGCCTTCGAACCCGGCCGTGTACGCAATCACCGAGCACAACGCGGCGCAGGCGAAGTGCATCGTGCTCACCAGTTTTGCATTCGATACCCCGAAGCGCACGCGGCTCAGTACGAACGCCAACGCAATCGCCGCGATGCCGCCGAGCGCCGTCATTTCGAGCGATGCGCCCGGGTCAAAGCCGAGCGCGCGATCTGCCGATGCCGACGCAAGCGCGGCCAACGCCAGCGCACTTTGCAGCGACGCGGGCGTGGTCCTGCCTAACCGTGGCGTCAGCATCGCGAACGCCGCAATGGCCAGAGCCACGAGCGTCGAGTCGAAGCCCGTCGCCATGCCGTAAGCCACGATCACCGCCGCCCCTACGCCGGCTGCATCGCGCAATGCCTGCCGACGCGTGGGCGAGACGGCGCCGGGGGCCTTCAGGCTCTGCATCGACGCCATCACTGCGAACGCACACAACGCACCGTCAAGCATTGATGTCTCCGCATCAGAGCAAGCGATTGACCAGGGTCCCGATACCCTCGATCGAGACGCACACCTCGGCGCCGTCCTTGATCGAGCCGATACCGAGCGACGTCCCGCAGGCGATGACATCGCCGGGTTCGAGCGTCATGTCATGCGAGATCAGGCTGACCTGTTCAGCCGGCGTGAAGATCATGTCGTCGATCGGATAGTTTTGCCGTTCGACGCCGTCGAGCGTGGTAATCACGCGCGCCGCACGCCAGTCGAAACCGGTTGCGATCGTGGGTCCGAGGCAGCCGAATGTATCGAATCCCTTCGCGCGGCACCATTGCGGAAAGTTCGGATCTTCCTGCAGGAGTTCACCGGCCGTGACGTCGTTGACGCACGTGTAGCCGAAGATCGCGGCCTCGGCTTCTTCCACCGATACCGACGAGCAGCGCCGGCCGATCACGATGCCCAGCTCGCCTTCGTAAGCGATCTTGCCGTCGTAGCTGACGGGCCGGCGTATCGGCTCATGCGTGCCGATCACGGACCGTGCGGGCTTGATCAGGAACAGGGGATGTTTGGGCGGCGCCTTGTCGAGTTTCTTCGATAGCGCATAGAAATTGTTCCAGAGCGCGACGATCTTGCCTGGTTGGCAAGGCGCCAGCAGCTTTATTTCCTCGATGCCCAGTTCCTTGCCCGTTGGCACTGTGTGATCAAAGAGAGAACCTTCGTACTGCATCACACGCTTGCCATCTTCTGACAGCGTGCCGAAGCCCACCACGCCATCGGCGCGGGAAAAGCGAATCCAGTTAGCCACGTTGAAAGCCCTGAAGAAGTGGTGCTGCGGTCTTTGAAGAACGGCAGCCGGAACCAGCAGCGATGCGCTCCTGCATGCAGGAGCACAAGCGCGACACGGACCTAGATCGCCCCGAGGCTTCGCAGCGTCGCGACCTGGTCCGGCGAATACCCGAGTTCCGCCATCACTTCATCGGTATGTTCGCCCAGGAGGGGTGAGCGCACGACGTCGGTGGGGCTATCGGAGAGCTTGATCGGGTTGCCTACGGTCAGGTATTTGCCGCGCACCGGATGGTCCACTTCGACGATCGTGCCGGTCTTGCGCAGCGATGGGTCCTCGGCAATTTCCTTCATCGAGAGGATCGGGCCGCACGGAATATCGTGCTGGTTCAGGATCTCCATGGCTTCGAACTTGGTCTTGGTCATGGTCCACTGTTCGATCTCGGCGAAGATGCCCTTGAGGTGCGGAAGCCGTGCGGCCGGCGTGCGGAAGTCGGGATGATCGATCCATTCTTCCTTGCCGATCACCTTGCAGATCTCGCCCCAGACCGGCGCTTGCGTGATGAAGTAGATGTACGCGTTCGGATCGGTTTCCCAGCCCTTGCACTTCAAGATCCAGCCCGGCTGCCCGCCGCCCGATGCGTTGCCGGCACGTGGCACAGCCTCGCCGAACGTGCCGTTCGGGTACTGCGGGTATTCCTTCATCGTGCCGGTGCGTTCGAGCCGTTGCTGGTCGCGCAGCTTCACGCGGCAGAGGTTGAGCACGCCGTCCTGCATGGCAGCGAGCACCTTCTGGCCGCGGCCGGTGGCGTTGCGTTGATAGAGCGCGGTGACAATGCCGAGCGCGAGATGCAGGCCCGTGCCTGAGTCGCCGATTTGCGCGCCACTGACGACCGGCGGGCCGTCATCGAAACCTGTGGTCGATGCCGCGCCGCCTGCGCACTGGGCGACGTTCTCGTAGACCTTGCAGTCCTCGTAGGGGCCGGGGCCGAAGCCTTTCACCGATGCCACGATCATCCTCGGATTCAGTTCCTGGATGCGTTCCCACGTGAAGCCCATGCGGTCGAGTGCGCCGGGGGCGAAGTTCTCGACGAGCACGTCGCATTTTTTAACCAGCGACTCGAGGACCTTTTTGCCGTCCGGGTTTTTCGTATCGATGGTGATCGAACGTTTGTTGTGGTTGAGCATGGTGAAGTAGAGACTGTCGGCGTCGGGGATATCGCGCAGCTGTTCGCGCGTGATGTCGCCGGCGCCTGCGCGCTCGACCTTGATGACATCGGCGCCGAACCATGCAAGCAATTGCGTGCAGGTCGGGCCTGATTGAACGTGCGTGAAATCGAGGATACGCACCCCGTCGAGGGCTTTGCTCATGCCTGTCTCCTAACCTTTAGCAGGTTTTATATCGTGGTACTTGTGATGCGCTTCGGTATTGCCCTTCGGGCTGTGCCGGGTTTTGGTAACGCTCTGGACATGATGGGCTGTTTTTCTCCGCTTCTGTAGATGGGGAGGGCCCTCATGGCGCCGGGATAAAGCGCTGTCACTGTGATATACAATATTCCATACACAGTATTAGTCAAGAGATTTTGCGTAGGACGCGGTGGGTTGTGCGGTGCGATGAACCGGAGATGCTGACTGGATGGCGAGTGCTGGAAGATTTTTGCTGCAGTGCAGGGTGGGATGCTGGCGCTATCTGTCGGAGATGCCGGGTTGCCAGGTTCCTGCGTTAGCGGTCGGAGTCAATGCCGGGTTGCTGCTTCCAAGGTTAGTGGTCTGCTTAGGTTGCCTAATTTCTTTATCACTATTAGCCACTGCGCGTGGCGGCGCGTCATTTCTTTGTCCAAAGCGACAAAGAAACGAAGCAAAGAAAGCGCTTTCAAAACGCGGGCTCATAAGTTGACCTAGCGTGCACTTTGTGCGTTTTTGGCACCCCAAAAGCACGGTGCTCGCCAGAACCACCGATGTGTGAAACCCTCCTTCTCGCGAATTCTTACACGCACACGCTTCGCCCCGTACGCTCTCGGGCAAGCACGCTTGCCAAGAAACCCGCACGGCATCACGCGTATTTGGCGCTACGACTCTTCATGGGTTAGCTGCTTGGTTGGCATGATCGGCCCGGTTATTTTTTGACGTTAGGGCCTCATCTATCCGAGCACCTTGTTTCGAGGCGGGTTGGCGACGTGGTTCGGCGTGCGTACAAATTCGGTGGATGGTTTTTCGCGGATAGCGCGGGGTGCCCCTTGGGCAGGTTCAGTCACTGGTGGCGAAGCGTGTGGGTATCGGTGTTCGGAGAAGGAGGGGTTCACACATCCGTCGCTCTGGCGAGCACCGTGCTTTTGGGGTGCCAAAAACATCGAAGCTGCACGCTAGGTCAACTTACGAGCCCTCGTTTTGAAAGCGCTTTCTTTGCTTCGTTTCTTTGTCGCTTTGGACAAAGAAATGACGCGCCGCCACGCGCAGTGGCTAATAGTGATAAAGAAATTAGGCAACCTAAGCAGACCACTAAGCAAAGCAGCAGCAACCCGGCATCGACTCCGACCGCTAACGCCGAAACGACCATCCCGGCACCGACCCACCCCCCAGCGCCAGCGCCCCTCTCAATCCAGAAAATCGCAATTCGCCTCGACAAACGCCGCCAGATCCAGCGAATGCTGCCGCACGAGCCTCTCGACCAACTCAGTATCACGCGCTTCAAGCGCCTCAATAATCCGCATATGGTCTTCAATCGAGCGCGCCGCCCGGTCGCTTTGCGAAATCGTCATCTTCCGGATCGCGCGCACGTGCACGAAGATATTCTTGATCGTATCGAAGATGATCTGCGACTTGCTCAGCTGCACAATCGCCTGATGGAAGGCAATATTCGCTTCCGAATACTCTTCGATATGCTCCGCCGGCGCCTGATTCTGAAAATGGTCGAACATATGCCGTAACGAAGCAATTTCCGCATCCGTCGCACGCTGCGTCGCGAGCCTCGCCGCCATACTTTCCAGCGCGGCCCACATATTGATCATCTCGACAATCTCGTGCTTCGTCTTGCGCACGATATAAATCCCACGACGCGGCACCGTCCGCAGAAACCCTTCCTGCTCGAGCAACGTCATGGCTTCGCGAATCGGTGTGCGACTCACGCCCAGCGCCTCAGTCAAATCCTTCTCGTCCAGCCGGATCTCTTCACGCGACCGATAAATATCCGCCTCGGAAATGGCCTGGCGCAGCCGTGCATACGCCTGGTCCCGCAACGAAACCGTCGCGTTGATCGGCGCCAGCGAAAGCGTCACGCCCATAGGCTTGCTTTCAGTACGCGGCTCAAGAAGACTAGCCGAGGTTGCAGCAACTTCAGTATCAGATGGCATTGATGGTTTGATGTCCCAGGTTCCGCGCGCCCGTCGTCGCCCGTGTACCCGTGCCGCCGCCCTGGTCATCCGCCGTCAATCCGGCGTACCGACCATTGTCCTGCGCGCGCTGCAGCACGTCTTGCGGCAGCGCCGATGCCAGTGCAAACGTCACACCCACACCACCCGCTACCAAGGCAATCCCGATCACGACTAATAAAGCGATGCTCATTTCCGGCTCCTAGTGGTTTACTCCAAGAGCCTTCAGTATATGTTGCGTCGCAATGCGACGCAACATATTTCGTATTTGATATATCAGAAACAACAGCCCTTCCGTGTTCGCAGTTTAAGCGGCTTTTTGCGAACCTGTGAAAGATTCAATCGTTTTGATACCGGGCTTGGCCGTTCCCTGGTTGACGCCGTCACGCAACTTGATCAGTGCGAGGACGGCATCGATCATCGGCGTCTGGACGCCCAGTTTCCGGCCGATTTCCTGCACGACGGTCACGATCGGATCGATCTCCATGGGGCGGCGCGCTTCGCAATCCATCAGCATCGACGTCTTGTGAGCGCCGACCGCGGCCGCGCCGTTGATGCGCTTTTCCACATCGACACGGAAATGAACGCCCAGTTGCTCGGCGATGCCCTGCGCCTCCTCCATCATCCGGCGTGACAGCGCGCGCACGGCAGGGTCGGCGGTCAGGACATCGAGCGTGGCGCCCGTCAGCGCGCTGATGGGGTTGAAACAGAGGTTGCCCCACAGCTTCAGCCAGATCTCGTCGCGGATGTTGTCGCGCATCGGCGCTTCCATGTCGGCGGCGCCCATGATGTCGTGGAACGCCTGCAGCCGCGGCGTCACCAGCCCGCTCGGCTCGCCGATGGGAAATTTCTTGCCATACACATGATGGATCACGCCGGGTTCCGCAATTTCAGCGGCGGGAATCAGAACGCAGCCTATCGCCCGCTCCGGCCCAAGCACCTGCCATTGGCGGCCGCCCGGATCGACGCTTTCCAGCGTGGTGCCGGCCAGCGCGCCGCCGTGCTCATGGAAATACCAGTACGGCAGGCCGTTCACCGCCGTGACCACGGCGGTATCCGGTCCCAGCAGCGGTTGCATCAAGTCCACCACGCCGGGCACCGAATGCGCCTTGAGCGCAATCACCACGTAATCCTGCGGCCCGAGTTCCGCGGGATTGTTCGTGCATCGGACCTTGACGGTGTGCTCCTCACCATCGATCCGCAAACGCACGCCGTTCGCCTGCATGGCAGCCAGATGCGGCCCCCGTGCGACGAAACTGACATCCGCTCCAGCCCGGGCCAGTTGCGCACCCATGTAACCGCCGATCGCGCCGGCACCGTAAATGCAAATTTTCATTGTCGTCTCCTGGACTATTCTCTCTTCTGATATACAACATATTAGATTCAGTATTGGATAACAACGAAGAAAGCGCAAGAAAAAAGCGCGACTCTTTTTTAGGGAGCCGCGCTTCGAATATTCAGTGGATTGGGGTCAGGCGTCAGCGGTTTGCAACGGCTTATGTTCCTCATCATAGGACGAAATGACGTGCGTCCAAATGCGCGCTGCCAGCACCGGCAACGTACGGTTCTTCCGCTTCACGAGCGCGACGGTGCGCATCGCGGGTGGCCATAGCGGCACCGCTTGCACCAGCGTTTGGGCCGAGGCCGCGCCTGCGTGCATCGGTTGGATGCCAAAGCCCAGTCCCGCCGCGACCATGTGCTCGACGCTCGCAGCCTGGGTCAGGCGCTGGAGCCTGACGTTCGACGCACCGTGTTCATCGAGCGCACGTGCGATGACATCGAAACTGCCGGCGCCGTCGTCGAGCAGGAACAGGCTCGCGCCGCTCAGGTCGCGCCATCGCACCGTCGCGTGCGATGCGAGCGCATGCCGCGCGGGAACGATCGCGCAGACATGATCGGAGAACAGCGTTTTCGTCGATAGATCGCTGAGATCGTCAGGATCACTAATATCCAGTGGACCGGTCAGCACGCCCATGTCGGCATCGCCGGCGCGCACGAGTTCGAGCACCCTGCCCTGCGGCGCATCATGCAACGTCAGCGCGATATTGGGGTAGCTCGCCCGGCACGATGAGAGCAGTGCCGGGAGCACTGACGCGACGAGGCTGGAACTGCTGGCTATCGACACCGCGCCGCTTTCGATCGTAGAAACCTGCTGCCCGAAACGCAGCGCTGCTTCGAGTTCGTCGACGAGTAACGCAATGCGCGGAAGCAGCGCACGGCCGGTATCGGTGAGCGCAACCTGGCGCGTCGTGCGATCGAACAACCTCAGTTCAAGCAGGTCTTCGAGCTCCCTGATGCTGCGGCTCGCCGCCGACTGCGTGACGCCGAGCGCATTGCCCGCCTGCGTGAAACTCCGGTGCTGCGCCACGATCACGAACAGGCGCAACTGCTGCAGCGACACGCCAGACGACTTCAATCCCTGAACCGCCTCCGTCTGGCTACGGGTCATTGCGCCGACGGGTTGCGCGGAGCTTCTGTCCAGGCGGTCTGAAACATGGCGGCGTCGAGCCGCCTCGACTCGGCGACCGTGTTATCGATCCAGCGCTTTCTCATCGGCGCGAGCACGAACTTGGCGCACAAGCCGGCGGCGATCGAGACGGTAGCTGTTGCGATAAACACCGCGTCCCATGAGCCGATGGCCGACAGCACCGAGGCGAGCGGTACCAGCATCGACGCGGTGCCCTTCGCCGTGTACAACGTACCCGCGTTGGCGGCGGCGTATTTGCTGCCGAAGGTATCGGCGCAGGTGGCCGGGAATATCGAGAAGATTTCGCCCCAGCACAGGAACGTGATGGCCGCGAAGAACATGAACAGATACGGGTTGTGGCCGAACTCCATGAGGCCGAGCAACGCCAGGCCCTCGCCGATGAAGATAAAGAACATGGTGTTCTCGCGGCCGATCTTGTCGGAAATCCAGCCGCATAGCGGACGCGTGAAACCGTTGCACAGGTTGTCGATCGACAGCGCCATGGTCAGGAGCGGCAAGGTTACGCCGAGCAGGTTGACCGGTATCTTGGCAAAGCCGTATTCCTTCGCGATAGGACCAAGTTGCGCGGTCGCGATCACGCCGCCCGCCGCGACGAACACGAACATCATGTACAGCACCCAGAAGAGTGGCGAGCGCACCATCTGGCCCGTCGTGTAGTCGATCTTCGATGCCACGACTCGCTTGGCAGGGACTGCATGGGCCGGCGGCCTCGGACGGACCAGCAGCATGCCGAGCAACAGGATACAGACGCCCTGGAAGATACCGAAGAACACGAAGGTATGTTCGTACCCTGAGCGCTGGATCATGTTGGAGATGGGGATGACCGTGACCGCAGCACCGGCGCCGAAACCTGCCGCCGTCAAACCGGCAGCCAGGCCGCGCTTGTCCGGGAACCACTTGAGCGCCGTGCCCACGCAGGTGCCGTACACGCAACCCGCGCCCACGCCGGCAATCACCGCCGCAATGTAGAGATGGATCAGGCTGGTCGCGTTTGCGTCGATGATCCAGCCCAGCGCCGCGCAGATCGAGCCGCCGATCACGACTGGCCGCGGACCGAATTTATCGACGAGCCAGCCTTCCAGCGGCACCAGCCAGGTTTCCGTGACGATGAAAATGGTGAACGCGGTTTGAATCGCCGCCTGGCCCCAGTGATGTTTTGCATCCATCGGGACAACGAATAAAGTCCAGGCGTACTGCAGGTTGGCGACCAGCCCCATGCAGATGATGCCGATGGCGAGCTGAGCCCATCGATTATTGTGCCACCCCATTTTGGGCTGACCAGCGGCCGGTGCCGTCGCTGCGTTTGCCATGTCTGTCTCCGTTATTTACAGCGCTCGTACGGCGCGTATTCGAGTACGTAATCGACTGCGGCACACCGTGTGTTGCTAGCGGTGTGAGAGGGGTCTTGGTCGGTCAGGAAACGTGTTCATGGGTGTTCGTGGCGTTGCGGCGCCGGGTACGGCCATGCCCTTCCAGCGGGCCGTAAAAATCAAGAGCGGTGAAAAGAAGAATCATTTTCAAGCGATTCCCAGTGTTCCGATGTTTATTAGGGATGACCCTGCTTCTGCCCTTTCCCCGCGTGCACCTTACGAAACTACCGCACGTTGAAAGCATCCTGCGACAGAAAAACGATTAGGGAAAGTTAGAAAAATTTATTGTATAAATTCAGGATCGTTTATAGGTGGAGGTCCGTTATGATGCGAAATGCGACGCTGAGGCAGCTGAAAATCTTCGAAACCGTCGCACGGCGGCTCAGCTTTTCGCGCGCCGCCGAAGAGCTCTACCTCACCCAGCCGGCCGTTTCCACGCAGGTCAAGCAGTTGGAGGAGCACGCGGGACTGCCGCTTTTCGAGCAGCTCGGCAAGAAGATCTACCTGACATCTGCCGGTCAGGAAATGCTCCACCACAGCCGCGCGATCCTCGAACAGTTCCGCGAAGCCGACGACGCCATGGCCCGGCTCAAGGGTATTTCCGGAGGCACGCTGAACGTGGCCGTGATCAGCGCCGGGGACTATTTCTTTCCGCGCCTGCTCGCCGAATTCACCAAACGCAATCCCGACGTCAAGCTGAGGCTGGCGGTCCACAATCGCGAAGAACTGCTGCACCAGCTCACCGACAACCTCACCGACCTCGCGATCATGGTTCGCCCGCCGAAGGACATGGACACCGAGAACGTGTCGTTTGCCCCGCACCCTTACGTGATCGTGGCGCCCCCGGATCATCCGCTGGTGGGCAAGAAGAACATTGCGCTGGAGTCGCTTGTGGACGAGCCGTTCATCGTCAGGGAGCGCGGTTCCGACACCTGGAATTCGATGGAAGAGGGTTTCGCGGGACGGCTCAAGCCGCTGAACATCGCCATGGAAATCACCAGCACGGAAACCATCAAGCAGGCGGTCATCGCGGGCATGGGGATCAGTTTTCTGTCGGCGCACACGGTCAGCATGGAGTTGCAGATCGGACGGCTGGCCGTGCTCGACATAGCGGGTTTTCCCGTGATGCTCAACTGGTACCTCGTGCATCGTCATAACAAACGGCTTCCTGCAGTGGCGATGGCGTTCAAGCAATTCCTCATCGATGAAGGGGCGGCGCAAATCTCGGCGATCACGCATATCGGGTAAACCATCTATTAGGTATCTTTAATAGTTAGGCAAAAAACAAGTGACTATCGTATATGGATGGTTCTTTCTATCCTGCAGTTAAGCCACGCAGCGACATCTCGCTGTCCTTCATGGCTATTTAAGGAGACGACCATGAACCGTTCACAAGCCACGATCGCCGATGCGCGCGAACTCCAGTCGCAGCTTTGCGCCTACAACAGCGCCTTCGAAGAACTTGACCTGATGTTCCGCTGGGACGTTGAAACACTTCAATCGCTGGCGCACGCACCCAGCGATCAGGCGCGCATTGCGCAGTACATCGAATCGCATTGCCCCCATTTGCTCAAGGCGTACAGCGCGGAGTTCCTGTGCCAGGCCATCGTGGACAGGAAAAACGCGTATTACGAGGCGTGCCGCGCCACGACCATCGCGCGGGCCGACGACACGCGCGGCGCCCGGATGTGGCGTCCGGAATGCGACACTCCGCATGCTCAAGCAGCTTGATGCTTCATTAGCTGAGTTATTCGCGCCTGAAGTCCTGCCTCAGGCACTCAACTTTCAAAGAAGGGCGGGTTGATCAACCCGCCCTTCTTCATTGCACCCGCCTCATTGCGTCAGCGACACCCACACGCTCTTCGGCTCCGTGAAGTTGTCGATAGCCACATCCCCATGCTCGCGGCCAAAGCCCGAATCGCCTGAGCCTCCCCACGGCAGCCGCACGTCGGTATATCCGTATGTATTCACCCAGACCGTGCCCGCCCTGAGCGCTGATGCCATCCTGTGCACCCGGCCAATGTCTGCACTCCACACGCCCGCCGCGAGGCTGTACAGCGTCCCGTTGGCAATGCGCACGGCGTCGGCTTCATCGTCGAAAGGAATCACGCTGACCACCGGGCCGAAGATCTCTTCTTGCGAAATGCGCATCTCGTGCTCGACATTGGCAAACACCGTGGGCTCGACAAAATAGCCGCGCTCGCCCCATCGCCTGCCACCCGATACAACCGACGCCCCTTCCTTCTTCCCTATGTCCACGTAATCGAGCACGGTCTGCATCTGCTTCGCGGAAATGAGCGGTCCCATGGACGTCTCTTTCTGCGAGGGATCCCCCAGCATGATCGACTTCGCACGCTGCGCAAGACGTTCGACGACCTCGTCGTACACCGCTCGCTGGACCAGCACCCGCGAGCCCGCCGAACACACCTGCCCCGCGTTGAAAAAGATCCCCGATGCAGCTGCGCGTGCAGCCTGATCGAGATTGGCATCGGCGAAAATGACGTTGGCGGACTTGCCGCCCAGCTCAAGTGTCACGCGCTTGAAGTTGACCGCCGCGCCCTGCAGGATGCCCCGGCCGACCGATGGCGAGCCGGTGAACGTCACCTTGTCCACGCCCGGGTGCGCGACCAGCGCGTCGCCGACCACCGAGCCCTTGCCGGTCACAATATTCAGTACGCCCGGTGGTACTCCGGCTTCCAGCGCGAGACGGCCGAGCATCAACGCCGACAGCGGCGTCAGTTCCGCGGGCTTGACGACGAGCGTGCAGCCGCAAGCAAGCGCGGGCGCGATCTTCCACATGCCGATCATCAACGGGAAATTCCACGGCACGATAGCCGCGACCACGCCGACGGGTTCGCGCACAGTGTAGGTCAGCGCGTCGGGGCGCGTGGGCACCACTTGTCCATTGATCTTGTCGCACCAGCCCGCGTAATACGCGAGGGTGTCGATGGCAGCCGGTACATCCTGTCGCCGCACGCCGGAGATCGGCTTGCCGGCGTCGAGACTTTCCACCGCGGCAATTTCATCCTGATGCGTGCGCATCAATTCTGCAAAGCGCATCAGGATCCTGCCGCGCTCGGACGCCCTGATCGCGTTCCACGGTTTCAACGCGGCGCGCGCTGCTTGTACGGCACGGTCGACATCGGCCGCGGTTCCCTGGGCAACGCTCGCTATCGGCGTCTCGGTCGATGGATCGATGATGCTGGAATACGCGCCGCCACTCGGCGCCACTGCTTCGCCACCAATCAGCAGCTCGTAACGTTTCACGTCCGCTTGGGCGGTCATTGTTGTCTCCTTTTGCTGTAGTGCAGTCCCGCGCGCCGTCCTTGTGCCTGGATCACGCGCCGGATTTTGCTTCGAGTTCAGCCAGGCGCTTGCGCAGGTTTCGCTCTTCCGTGAAGCGGCTGGTTTCATCGCGTATGACGGCCACGATGCCGGTCACTTTCTTGTCGGACCCCGCTGAATGCAGCAGCGCGACCGTGAATGCGATCGATAAAGACCGGCCGTCCTTGTGCACGGCCGGCACGCGCAGCACATCGTGTCCGTAACGGGTCTCACCGGTCGCCATGGTTTTTTCATAGCCGCTCCAGTGACGCCCTCGCAAGCGCTCGGGAATGATGAGGTCCAGCGAATTGCCCAGCGCTTCTTCAGGCGTGAACCCGAACATGCGCTCGGCAGCAGGGTTCCATAACGTGATCGCGCCACTGGCGTCGGAGATGACAACCGCGTCGCCGATCACGTCGACCAGTTGCTCGAAATCGATAGGGGATTGTGTATGCATGGCGCTATTCATGATTGAAATGGCCTTGGTCTTTTCAGGTAGCGATTCTCGCCACGCCGTGGGTCCGTCAAGGCTATCCACGGCGCTGCGCTTCTTGCGTTTAAACGGCTTGTTGCTGATGTAGGTTGGCAATTTCCGCGCTGCTGTAACCGAGGCTTTCCAGCACTTCGTCCGTATGCTCGCCCAGCAACGGCGACGCCGTAATCTCCGGCTTCATGTCCGAGAACTTGATCGGGCTGCCGACCGTCAGATACGTACCGCGCTCCTTGTGCGGGACTTCGGCAATCGTGCCGCTTTCACGCAACGAAGGATCGTTGGCCAGTTCTTTCATGGTCAACACGGGCGCGCAGGGAATATCGAACTTGCGCAGGATATCCACCGCCTCGAACTTGGTTTTATCGGCGAGCCATTCTTCGATCGTCTTGAAGATGTCGAAGATATGCGGCTGGCGCGCGCTCGCCGTGTTGTAGTTCGCATCGTCGATCCATTCCGGCTTGCCGATCGCGCGGCAAATCGGCGCCCACGCGTGGCCCTGGATCGTGAAGTAGATGTACGAGTTCGGATCGGTTTCCCAGCCCTTGCATTTCAGCACCCAGCCCGGTTGACCGCCGCCGCCGGCATTGCCGCCACGCGGAACGACATCGCTGAATTCGCCATGCGGGTATTGCGGATACTCTTCCAGGTAACCGAGCCGGTCCAGGCGTTGCTGATCGCGCAGCTTCACGCGGCAGAGGTTGAGCACGCTGTCCTGCATGGATACAGCGACCTTCTGTCCCTTGCCCGTCTTGTCGCGTCCGATCAGCGCCGTCAGGATGCCGATAGCGAGGTGCATGCCGGTGTTGCTGTCGCCGAGCGCCGCTGCGCTGATGGTCGGCGGGCCGTCCCAGAAGCCGGTGGTCGATGCCGCCCCACCCGCGCATTGCGCCACGTTTTCGTAGACCTTCAGGTCGTCGTAGTGGTGGCCGTCGCTGAAGCCTTTCACCGACGCCAGGATCATCTTCGGATTCAGTTCCTTGATGGTATGCCACGGAAAACCCATGCGGTCGAGCGCGCCCGGCCCGAAGTTCTCCACCATCACATCGGATTCCTTAATAAGCTTTTCCAGGACCGCCTTGCCTTCCGGCTTCTTGGTGTCGAGCGTGAGGGACTTCTTGTTGCTGTTGAGCATCGTGAAATACAGCGCATCGACGTCCGGGATATCGCGCAACTGCGTGCGGGTGACATCGCCCGAACCCGGGCGCTCAACCTTGATCACATCGGCGCCGAACCACGCGAGCAACTGCGTGCAGGCGGGGCCTGCCTGCACGTGCGTGAAGTCGATAATCTTGATTCCCTCAAGTGGCTTGCTCATGGTTCCTGTCTCCTGACTCACTGGCTAAAGGTGGGTGACTCATGTTCTGGCGAGAGCATCGGCGGTGCGTGTTCGAAGCACCGCCAATGCCCGCGGTAACGTCCAAGCGGATTACTTTTTCATCGCCGTGCTTTGCGGATTCAGATTCGTCAGGCGGCCGCTCTCGGTGCCGGCGGCTTCATCGATCACCGCATTGATGAGCGTCGGCTTGCCGGACGCAATGGCTTCCTGCAGCGCCTCGGTCAGCTCTTCGGGCGTCGTCGCGTGGCGGCCAATGCCACCGAAAGCTTCAATCATCTTGTCGTAACGCGCGTTCTTGACGAACACGGTCGGGGCAACGTCCTTGCCGCCGGTCGGGTTCACATCCGTGCCGCGATACACGCCGTTGTTGTTGAAAACGATGGTGCAAACCGGCAGGTCGTAACGGCAGATGGTTTCCAGTTCCATGCCGCTGAAACCGAACGCGCTGTCGCCTTCAATGGCGACCACCGGCTTGCCGCTCGTCACCGCCGCGCCAATCGCGAAGCCCATGCCGATGCCCATGATTCCCCACGTACCCGAGTCGAAACGCTTACGCGGCTCGTACATGTCGATGATGCTGCGGGCGTAGTCGAGAGTGTTCGCCCCTTCGTTGACCACGTTGATGTCCGGGCGCGTCTTCAACACGTCACGGATCGCGCGCAGCGCGCTGTGGAAATTCATCGGCGACGGATTCTTGGCCAGCGTCGCGGCCATCTTTTCCAGGTTCTTGTTCTTGCGCTCGGAGATTGCACCCGTCCATTCGTTGCTCGGCTTAGGGAAGCCTGCATCGATGCCATCGAGCAACGCCGACACGCACGAGCCGATATCGCCGATCACCGGCGCGGCGATCGCCACGTTGCTGTCGATTTCCGTCGGCGAGATGTCGACCTGGATGAATTGCTTCGGCGCCGCGCCCCACGTCTTGCCCTTGCCATGCGACAACAGCCAGTTCAGGCGCGCGCCGATCAGCAGCACGACGTCGGCTTCCTGCAGCACGAACGAACGCGCGGCGGATGCCGATTGCTCGTGCGTATCGGGCAGCAGGCCCTTGGCCATCGACATCGGCAAATACGGAATGCCGCTCTTTTCCACGAGTTCGCGAATCTGCGCGTCGGCCTGGGCGTAAGCCGCGCCCTTGCCGAGCAGGATCAGCGGACGCTTCGCGCCCTTCAGCACATCGAGCGCGCGCTTGACTGAGTCAGGCGCTGGAAGCTGGCGCGGCGCTGCATCGATCACGCGTACAAGGGATTGCTTGCCCTTCACGGCGTCGATGGTCTGGGACAGCAGTTTCGCCGGCAAGTCCAGGTAGACGCCGCCGGGACGGCCCGACACCGCCGCACGAATCGCGCGCGCAATGCCGATGCCGATGTCTTCCGCGTGCAGCACGCGGTACGCGGCCTTCGCGTACGGCTTGGCGGCGTTGAGCTGATCCATTTCCTCGTAGTCGCCTTGCTGCAGGTCGACGATCTCACGCTCGCTGGATCCGCTGATCAGGATCATGGGAAAGCAGTTGGTCGTCGCGTTGGCGAGCGCCGTCAGGCCGTTCAGGAAGCCCGGCGCCGAAACGGTCATGCAGATGCCCGGCTTTTGCGTCATGTAGCCGGCGATCGCCGCCGCATTGCCCGCGTGCTGTTCATGACGGAAGCCAATGAACCGCATCCCTTCGGCTTGCGCGAGGCGTGCCAAGTCCGTGATCGGAATGCCGACCAACCCGAAGATCGTGTTCAGGTCGTTCAGTTTCAGGGCGTCGATGACCAGATGGAAACCGTCGGTGGTCGCCGGTGTTTCCTGCTTTGCTGTCTCGGCTGCAGTGGCGGTCTGCGGGTGACTCAGTACTTCTGCCATAACGTCTCTCCTCCTTGGCTGGCGTTGTTTGGTTTGTGATATACAATATTCCACACACAGTATTAGTCAAGTGGATTTGTTTGACGACGCGGGAGTGGTGCGGTGCGATTGGGTTGAAAATGCTAGCGCTACGGCAGGTTTGCCGTTTTTTTTGCTGCGATGCGATGAGGGACGTTTAAGCGGCGTCGGGCTTTTTGCGGCCGAAAATCGAGGAGACCGAACTTGCGTTGGGAAGATGCCGCGCAGTGGTTTGCTGGTTGCGCGAGGCCGGGTTTACCAGCACTTAAAGACGAGCAACCGCCGTTGACCGCAGGTCAATTCGGGTCGAGGCGGCGTCGTGGTTTCATTTGAACCGCGCGGCGAGGCGCGACGGTCCATCGGAGAAGTGGCTGAGGGAATGCTGCGGGCTGATTGCGGTGCATGCGAAATCTACCGCGCGGCGGTAGTTCGCTTTCTGCAAGTCGCCGTACGGATCGGCGTCGGAGCACGGTTTGCCGTGTCCCGTCTCCGTCCTGGTGCTATGAAATGCAGGTTTTCTGCGCCGTCACATGTTCTACGACGACCATTGGTAGACGAGATCGGCGCGCCCGCGCGTCGTATCAACGAGCGCCGCGTTCACTTCGTCGCTGCGCAGAACCCACTCGCGGGCGGCGTTTTCATCGCGGCCAAACTTCACGTGGCGCGCAATGAGCCGCTTCAGGCGCAACTCTGGATCGACATCGACATACCAGGCTTCGTCGAGCAGCGGGCGAACGCCGCTCCATTGACCCTGCTGCAGCAGCAGATAGTTGCCTTCGGTAATCACTAGCGGCACGTCCGGCATCACCGGGATGGCTCCCGCAATGGGCTCCTCAATTTCCCGGCGGAACGTGGGCGCATAGATCATCTCGTCGTGACGCTGCGCGCGCAGGCGTGCAAGCAAGGCGACGTAACCGGCGCTGTCGAATGTATCCTCGGCCCCCTTGCGCGACGCGCGGCCAAGGCGTTCGAGTTCGACGTTCGCCAAGTGAAACCCGTCCATGGGAACGATGACCGCGCGGCCCGGCAGTGCCTCGAGAATGGCCTCTGCCAACGTTGACTTGCCTGCGCCCGGCGCACCCACCAGCCCAAGAATGCGCCGCCGGCCATCCGCTACAAGCTGCTCCAGTCGCACAAGAAAACGGTCTTCGATCATAGGCACAATCCTGTGTGATTTTATAAATAGGGCGGCGAGCGTCGCCGTTCTTCAAGTGGCTGGGGACGTCAACCACGAAAACGAAGCAGGAACGCAGCGTGAGCGCACTCGTTATCTGCGCTGCGCTGAATCGCCCGGAGAAACCTTCCGCTAATGATGCGCCTTTGCTTTGGCCGCAGCGTTGATGCCGCCAGCCATGAACGCCCGCGCATGCGTGGCCAGGTCCATGCTGTCGTCCCACAGGTTCCGCCAGATCGCCAATGCGTTCGACAACTGCTCGTTCACCACAGTCGACGAGAAGCTTTCGAACGTGACCACGCCCTCATAGCCAATCATGGATAGTGCATGAAAGAACTGTGCAAAATCAATAGTCCCCGATCCCAGGTAGCCCCGATTACTTTCGCCGATGTGGACATAGCCTAAGCGCTTCCCGCATGCCAGCACCGGCTGCATAAAGTCGGATTCCTCGATATTCATGTGATAGGTATCGAGGTGCACCACGACATTGGGGGCATCGACTTCATCCAGCATGGCGAGTGCTTGTGACGCCGTGTTGAGCAAATTGCTTTCGTAGCGGTTCACGACCTCGAGGCCCAGCGTGACATCCTTCTTCAACGCGAAATCGGCAATCCGCTTGAGCGAGTCGACCGCGTTGCGCCTTCCCTGAGCGGTCACCGGCGCGTGATATTTGGCCATTGCACCATACAGGATGCCGCCGAAATATTTGCCGCCGAGTTCCGCGGTAATGCTGACACCCTCTTCCAGCAATGCCAGGCCGCGTGCAACGGACTCCGGGTTATCGCTGGAAACGTCGGCATCAAATGTAAGGCCACGCGAACACCCGATCTCCAGGCCGTGCTCCTGCAGCAGGTCGCGCGTGAGCGCCAGATCCATGACCTTGGGTCCGTGAAGCGACAGCTCGACCAGATCAAACCCCGCTGCCTTGGTCTGGCTGATGACCTTGCGGGTCGACTCCGGCGTCAGGTCGCCGGCCCATACCAATGCATGAACACCGAGCTTATTCATTGAGTCACTCCTCCGGTAACGGTCGCGCGTCTGCGGACCAAAGACTGAAAATAACCGCGTGCCCACGCCCAACGCAGGAACATCACGGCAAGTAAAAACACGCCCCATAAAGCGGTGGCAAGATGCTGGTTGGCGCCGAGCAAGTTCAGGCCGGAGGCTATGACCTGCAGGATGACCAGCGCGATGACAACTGGCACGACGCGCCCAAAACCCCCAAACGGATCCACGCGTCCGAGGAAACAGGCCAGCACGGCGATCAGCAGGAACGCCTCCCCGTGCCCGACGCGCACCGAATTGAAACTGGCCAGCATCACCACGCCGGCAACGCCGCACATCAGGCCGGAGAGCATGTAGATCCGCGTCACTGCGCGCCGGGTGTCGATACCCGAATAACGGGTTGCCTCTATATTCGAGCCAATCATTCGTGTGGCGAAACCGAGTCGCGAGCGGGTCATGACGACATGCCAGAGCGCGGCACACCCGGCGAAGATCCAGAGCGGGACGGGAACGCCGAGCATGAGGCCGTTGCCCAGTTTCAATACGAACGGAGGAAAGCCGGAAATGTCTTCGCCGTGGGTCAGGAATTCTCCGAGGCCGCGTAGAAAGATCATCATTGAAAGGGACACCAGGATCGGGCTCGCGCCGGTGCGCGCAATGATTGCCCCCATGATCCAGCCAGCCGCCGCGCCCGTAGCAAGCGCAGCGCAAATCCCAAGCACGATGGCGCCGGCGCCTGCATCCGCGCCGCCCTGGGCATGCAGCACCCACGCCATTGCGAGCCCGGCTATGTTCGCGGTGAACGTGACGGCCAGGTTGAAGCCGCCGGAGATCAACGGCATCAGCATGGCCAGCGTGAAGAGCCCGAGTTCGGGCAGCTGGAACGCCACCGAAACAAAGGTGCCGGTGGTAAGGAAGCGATCCGAGGCGAAGCTCATGGCCACGATCACAATTCCGAGGAATCCTAACAGGCTGACAACATCGGCTTGCACGAGCGGTACAGCGGAGCGATGCGGTGAGGAGGTATTCATGACGAGACCTTTGCGCGCGGCAGCGTAAATCGCGATCCGAACAGCTTGGCCAGGCCGTCGCTCGATAAGGTGATGGCGATCAGAATGATCGCGCCGATGATCATCTTGAACGCATACGGTGAAATTCCAAGCAGATTCAACCCGTTCGCGGTGATGGCCGTCAGCAGGACGCCAAGGATGGCGCCGAGAATCGTGCCGCGGCCACCGCCAAGGCGCGCGCCGCCAAGCACCACGGCCGCAAGTACATCGAGTTCGCGGCCATACAGCGCGTTGGGCACGACCTCTTGCACATAGTGCGCCTGCATCAGTCCTGCAATACCGGCCATCATCCCGAGCCATCCGAAAGCCACGTAATGCATCGCACCCATGTTGATGCCCACGCGCCGCGCCGCCTCGGGGTTGTCGCCCATGGCGTAGAGTTGCCGGCCGATAGTCGTACGCCGGAGCAGGAACCAGGTGGCCACCACCATGACTGCCATCACCGCGACGGGCAACGCGAGCTCCGCTACGCCGCTCGACGTCCTGAACGAGAGCAGCGAAACACGGTTCATCCACCAGTCCGGCAGGTCGTAGATGGAGACGCCTCCCGTCAGGAACATCAAGCCACCGAAGAATACGTTGAAGGTCGCGATGGTCACGACGATCGATACGATCCGAAAGTGATAAATGATGGTGGCATTGATGGCTCCAAGCAGACAGCCAAACCCGGCGGCCACCAGGAAGCCCAGCGCCCAGTCGCCGCCGCCCAGCCGCATGACGGTGAGCGCGCTCAGGTACTGGACCACGGAGGCGCCCACGGCGAACGAGATGTCGATCCCGCCGGCAATCAGCACGACCAGCAGCCCGGCTGCAAAAATGATGTTGACCGCGCTTTGGTTGAGCAGGTCGAACAGGTTGGGCAGGGTGAGGAACGTTGAAGTCGTGGCGCCGAGCCCGACCACCATGGCGGCGATCACGAGAATCAGCAGGGCCTCGATCGAACCAATCCCCCATTTGCGAAGATCAGGCATGGACGTCTCGCTCGATTTGGTCGATGGTCGTGGCTCCCGGCACGTACTCCGCGACCATGCGCCCATTGCGCATATGCAGAATACGGTCGGCGTTGAAATAGACTTCAGGGATTTCGTCGGAGATCAGCAAGATGGCCATGCCCTGCTCGGCGAGCTTGTGGATGATGGCAAAGATGCCGGCTCGCGCACCCACGTCGACCCCTACCGTCGGCGAATCCAGGATCAGCAGTTTCGGGTTCGTCGCCAGCCATTTGGCAAGCACGATGCGCTGCTGATTGCCCCCGGACAGCGTTGAGACGGCATCGTCCGGCTTGCCGATCTTGACCGCCAGTTGCTGGATCCAGTCGTGAATCAGGGCATTGCGTTTGCGAGGAGCGATCAGATGCGCGGCGTCGAGCAGATCGTCCAGCACGGCGGCAACGGTGTTGTCGCCAATAGACTGCTGCTGTACCAAACCTAACTGAAGCCGATCTTCGGAAACGTAAGCGATGCCTGCCCGGATCGCGTCGCGATTCGAACCCAGCGATAGCTTTTTTCCATCGAGGCTGACCGTCCCGGCAGCCGCGCGCGTCATGCCGAACAACGACAGCGCCAGTTCTGTTCGACCTGCGCCAAGGCGGCCGGTGAGGCCAAGAATCTCGCCCTTCTTCACGCAGAAGGAGACGGCATCGTATTCATTGCGCCGTGACAGGCCCTCGACGTTTAGCACGATGGGCACAGCGGATAAGTCCGTGGTCCGCACCGCATAATCGAATGTGCGGCCGGTCATGAGTTCCGTGAGACGAGTTTGCGTCATGCCCGCGGTCGGGAACGTGCCGACATATTGCCCATCACGCAGCACAGTCACGCGCGTACATACGTCGAGCACTTCGGCAAGCCGGTGACTGACGAACACGACTGCGATCCCGTCAGCCGAGAGGCGGCGCACAATCGTCAGCAGTGCTTTGGTTTCGGCGTGACTGAGCGATGCAGTCGGTTCATCCATGAACACAAGCCGGGCATCGGCGACGAGCGCGCGGGCGATCGCCACGATCTGCCGCTGGGCGATCGAGAGCGAGCGCACGGAGCGGCCGAGGTCAATCGCAACGCCCAAACGCTCAAGGATGCGGCGAGCCGCGATTTTCATCTGGCCGTAGTTCACCAGGCGCGGACGCGGACCGAGGTTGCGTTCGAAGGCAATGTTCTCGGCCACGGTCATCTCGGGAAACAGCGCGAGGTCCTGCCAGATCACTTGAATTCCGAGGTCCCGGGCCTTCGACGGCTCCAGGCCAGCGATCGATTGCCCGTCCATCAACATGACGGCGTCGGCTTCGGGCTGATAGACGCCGCTGATCACCTTGATCAGCGTGCTCTTGCCGCAGCCGTTTTCTCCGGCCAGGCACACGACCTCGCCTGGCATGACGTCGAACTTCACCGCCTGCAGCGCCTTTACGCCACCGAATACCTTGGTGATATTTTCAAGCTTGAGCAGGGGCGTGTCGCCAATGTCGACAGCCGCCGGCATCTCGCTCGTGTCGCCTCGCGGGGGCGCGAGGCGGTCCTTCGAAGCCGCTGGAACCATGAAAACACTCCGATGCCACCAATACCCGGCCTGTCCGCTCAAGCGAGGGAAAGCCTCAGCCGCCCCTCACCCTTCCTGGGAAACTGACGATCGCGTTCAGAGCCCCATCTTCGCGAGGTCGTCGACGGTTTTCGCGTTGAGATCCACGAGTTGATCGACGATCAGGTTATGGCCGTCGGGATGGACGACCCCCAGGCCTTCGATCTTCGTACCGTCCTTGATCGGCTCACCCTTGGCGACCATCACACCCAGGGTCACGAACACTTCGCCGGCAATCTCGGGATTCCACATATAGCCGCCGGTCAGCACGCCATCGTGCACGAGGCGCTTGCCCTGTCCCGGCGAGAACGGGCCGAGCACGAGGATATTTCCTTGTTCATGCTTCTCGGCAACCGCACGGGCCGCGCCGATCGGGCCCTGGCTCCCAAAGGCGAGGATGCCCTTGAGATTGGGATGCGCACGCATCAGGTCGAGCGCGGTCTTGCGCGACGCGTCGACATCTTCGGCAACACCGTAGCGGTCGCCGACCAGTGTCATGCCGGGATCGTTCGCCTTGAGATAAGCGATTGCCGCATCGGCCCACGCGTTATGCAAAGGCACGGTCAGCGATCCGACAAAGACAGCGTATTCGCCCTTGCCGCCCAACGCGGTCGCCATGCGCTTTGCGTACGCTTCGCCGAAGCCTTTGACCGACGCCAGTTCGAAGTCCCAATCGGTATTCTTCTGCTTCGGCGACTCGTGCGTGATGACCTTGATGCCCGCGGCGCGTGCCCGTGCCAGGACCGGCTCCAATACCTCGGCGTCATTCGGCACAACGCCGATCACATCCACGTGCTGCGCGATCAAATCCTCGATCGCCCGCACCTGCAGCGCAGGATCCGCGCTCGTCGGGCCGACCATGAATGCCTTGACGCCGAGTTGCTCCGCTCGCTTCTTGATGCCGGCGTCCATGGCGTTGAACCACGGAATTCCGCCGATTTTTACGACTACTCCAATGACTGGCTTGTCAGGCGATGCCATAGCCAGGCCTGTTGCCAACGCGAATGCAGCGACGCCTACGCACAGAGCGCGTACCAAGTACCTTGACATGTCTCCTCCGCCTGGACTTGCGTGAGCTCTCGCTCGGGCGAAGTCCGTTGGTTTGATTGTGGACAATTTGCCGGGTCACCGAATTTTTTAGCATTTTGCTAAATCCATTCAGCTAATGACGGGACCGATGCTGAATCCATTTAGCTTGATGGTCAACTCTCGAATACCCTAGTATGGTTTCCGGTCGAAGCAGGTCAGCCTCCTGGTGACGATGCAACGCAAAACGCAAGGGGAAATTCAGATGGTCCGCAGTAGCAAGGGACGTAAGTCCACGATCTACGATATTTCCGAGGCGACCGGCACGTCGGTCACGGCGGTGAGCATGGTGCTGAACGGCAGTTGGATGCGATATCGCATCAAGGAGGAAACCGCCAACCGCATTCTGGAGAGCGCGCAGCAGCTCGGGTACAACGTCAACATGCGGGCCAGAGGGTTGCGGCTCTCGCGTTCCGGGCTCGCCGGGATGATCCTTCCGCACTATCGCAATCGTTTTTTTGCAGGGCTTGCGGAGACCTTCGAGGAACAGGCGAGAAGCCGGGGTCTGTGCCCTATCGTCGTCAGTACGCAGCGGAATCCGGCGGTCGAGACAAGCGTCACTCAGACGCTGCTGTCGCAACGAGTCGAAGTGCTCTTCATTGCCGGTGTGCGCAACCCTACGCCTCTCAATTCATTGTGTGCGGCGGCAGGCGTGACGTGCATCAATGTCGACTTGCCCGGCTCGGGTGCACCATCGGTCGTCTCGGACAACCGCGGCGGCGCTCGAGCGCTGACTGAAGTGTTGATCGATAAGATGAGGGCGCAAGGTGGTGTTCCCGAAGAACTGGCCTTTCTCGGCGGCGTGGCCGGCGAGTACGCCACGCAAGAGCGCATTCTTGGATTCCGTGACGCGTTCGAAGCCAGCGGCATGAGCCCGGCGGCCGATGCGGTGGATTGCTGCGGATACAACGCCTCCGCTGCGCGACAAGCGCTTGCTCATGGCTACGAGAGCCTTGGCAGGCTGCCGGCTGGTTTGTTCATCAATTCGATTACCGCATTCGAAGGGCTGGTGCAGTTCACGTCGCAACTGTCCCGGGATGCGTTGCAATCGACGGTTGTCGGGTGCTTCGACTGGGACCCGTTCGCTGCGCATCTGCCGTTTGAGGTGACGATGATGCGGCAGGACGTGGATAAAATTATTTCGGAGGCCTTTGCACTTGCCGATAACCATGACGCGGCGGGTAGCTTCCCTCTGGTCGTCGTGCCGACCGGCTTTGGAGACGCGATGGACGAGGACGATCTGGCGAGCAGGCACAAATACGATCGGTGAGCGTTGCGTTGGCGTGTTTGTTTTTTCACAGCACGACGCGTCCCCGGGATGAACGAATCAGCTCGCCCAGTCCGCCACCATCCGCGCATCGACACTGACTCCGCCGCACACCACGATCACCACATCGTGCGCTCCGGCAATCGCCGGGTGATCGAGGTACCCGACAGCAAGCGATACGCCGCAAGCCGGTTCCACCAGCTGCCGATGGTCATCGGCGAAACGCGTCACGCCCATGATTGCATCGGCATCGGACAACACCACCGACTCGTGCGGAAACTGCTTGATGGCGTCGACTGGCCAGCTTGCCACCTGAAGCGCGGCAAGCGACTTGGCGATGCTGTCGATGCGATCCAGTTTGACCGGATGCCCGGCATCGAGCGCCGCGCGAAATGACGCCGCGCCTGTCGTCTCGCACGCGATCACACGGCAATCCGTGCGGCCGTGGCGCATCAAACCCGTCAGGATACCGGCGAGCAGACCGCCCCCGCCCACGCTGGCCACAACCGCATCCACTTGCGGCAGGACAGTGACAATCTCGTCGATCATCGTGCTATGGCCTTCCCACAAGACTGGATGATCGAACGCCGGCACGTACTCGACTTCATCGGACGCCGATAGCGCCAGCGCATGCTCGTTCGCTTCGTCCCAGACATCGCCGTGCACGATCACGGTCGCACCGAGCGCGGCGATGCGCTTGCGGGTGCTTTCAGGCGTTGTGGAAGGGACCACGATCTCAGCCTGCATGCCCAGCAAGCGCGCTACAAATGCAGTCGCAAAACCGGCGTTGCCGCCCGACGGGCAAACCACGCGGCGCTTGCCGGCCCCTTTCGCGCGCGAGCACAGCAAGCCCATCCCCCGCATTTTGAATGAGCCGCTGGGCTGGAGGTTTTCGAGCTTGAGCCAGATACGGCGCGTGGACGTTGACAGGCCGGGATGCAGGATCAACGGGGTTTCGATGTGAAGCAAGATCGGTCCTTTTCAAACGGGAATGGCGGAACCAAGCGGTGGCCATGAGGCGCGCGGCTGGCTTTAAGTGTCATAGTTTATTGCAGGCTGGGGATTTTATCGTTGTGCGTCGTGGGGCCTGGTGAAATTAGCTCTTTGGATAGGCCCGCACAAGCGCGTGAATTCGCGCGCCGCCCGCGACGTACGGCCAGGTTTTGTGAGAGTTTCGCCTGATTTTTCGTGCTCCGCTAAATGGCTGATTGCGTACCGGCCGGCTGCGAGTCGCGCTAGTATTCGTCCAGCCAGATGCCTGCATCAACGGACAAATCTGACTCGTATTTGATATGCCTGCCGCTCAATTCGTATCACTAGAAATACCTGAGGAACCGAAGAAGATGGACAAAGCAACACCGCTCGTCATGATTCACGGCTTGATGGGATCTATCGCGTATTTTTCACCCGATGCACGGATGCGTGGAACAGGCGTTCATACGCCCGATCTGATCGGATACGGCTCACATGCAAACGCCGATGCTAACTCGATTACGCTCGACAATCAGGCAGCATCGGTTATCCGATATATGGAAGAGCAAGTCGGAGAACCAAGCTGGTTGCTGGGCCACAGTGTCGGCGGAGCCGTTGCAATGCTGGTCGCAGCAAAAGCACCGACGCTGGTGCGTGGACTCATCAGCGTCGAAGGCAACTTCACGCTTGAAGACGCCTTCTGGTGCCGGAAAATCGCCACGCTCAGTGATGAAGCGTGGAGCGCCGAACATCGACGCATGCTCGCCGATCCCGCCGCGTGGCTTCAAAACAGCGGCGTAACACTCAGCCCGCAGCGGATTGCCTGGGCCAACGATATCCTTCGCAACCAGCCTCGTTCAACCATCGCGGCGATGGCTCGTGCAGTGGTGAAAGAAACGGGCTCGCCGGAGTTCCTTGAGCACGCTCGCGCGGCAGTCGCCATGGGGACGCCGATCCACTTGCTGGCAGGAGAGCGTTCGGCACCGGGGTGGGATGTACCGGACTGGGTCAGGAGCGCGTCGCTAAGCTACTTCGTCCAGCCCGACACTGGCCACATGATGATGCTCGAGCAACCAGAGGCATTCTGCGACATTGTTTGCGCCATGATCGAGCGCTGACGTAACCGCGCACCGGGATGAAGCTTCGTCCCGTGGCGAATTTAATATTAGCGGCGGCTCACGGAACACCACCATCATCTGATCAGCATTCCGAATCAAACAACGGGTTCTGTGAACGACCTGTCGCGACTAACCCCCTCGTTTCCCCTCCATCGCTGAGGCGTCATCCCTTCCCACTGGTTGAACGCCCGGGAAAACGAGTTGACCTCTTCAAAGCCCAAAAACCACGCAATCTCGCCAGCCGCGAGATCGGTGCTACCCAGCAAGCGGCGCGCTATCCGGTTGCGCACGCGGTCGAGCTGCTGCTGATAACTTGTTCCATCGAGTGCAAGCTTGCGTTGCAGCGTGCGTGTGCTGATCCCCAGCTCACGCGCCAGCGCTTCAATGCTAGGACGCTGGCCACGCATGCTCCGTGCGAGAACGGCATCGACGTGATCGGTGAAGGTTTGCTCGCGGGCAAGCGCGGCCAGTCCGGCATCGAGTTGCGGCAGCACAGCGGCGAGCAAATCGACGTTATGCGTCACGAAGGGTAGCGCGAGCGTTGCCGCATCGAATACGAGCACATCGTTCGGGGCATCGAACACGATCTCGCAGCCATAGTGGCGCGCGAACATCGCCCGGTTGGCCGGCCGACGCGTCAGCTCCACGCGACGCGGTTTGACCGCGATACCCGATCCGCGCCGCGCCAAGGCGAGCGCTGACGCGAACATCGCGTCAGCCAGCAGGTCGGGGACGAAGCCATCGGCAAGTAACCAGCGAAACGTCACGGCCGCCTCGTCACGCTGCACGGTGACCACCACCTCCTCCGGACAACTCAGCCGCTTGTAACGGCCGAGCTTCGCCAGCGCCTCGCCGAAATTGGCGGAATGCAGCGCCGCAAGCGACATGGCGTCGAGCTGCCCGTGCGAGGTTTCAGCGCCAATACGCAAGCCGATGGCCGGGTCCCCGCTCACCTGCGCGATAGCCTCCCACAGCGCGAAGTATTTCTGCGTCGTCAGGCGCATCCGGCCCCGCTGGGTATTCGACATCGCCGTCGCCGTCGCCGGCAAGGGCAGAGGCAAGCCGGCCGCCCGGAATGTGCGCGACACATCGACACCCAGCGTCTCGAGCCGTGCGAACAATGCGGGACTGACCGGAACGCCATCGGTTTTCATACGCTTTTCATTCCCTGACCGGCTGCTTCACGATCTCGAGTTTATCGACCAGCCCGCGCCATTCGGCGGCATCGCCGGCATCGGTCGAGAGGCTCACGTGACGCCATTTGGCATCCATCGCACCGCGCGCTTCATGCACTTGTCCCGCAATATGCACCGCGTCGCTGCCGAGCAGCAATCGCAGCGGCGCTTCGTCCAGTCCAGCTATGCCGAAGATCGCTTGCGCTGCTTTCGCCGGATCGCCCACTGGACGGTGCGACGCGCGGTATTCGAGCAAGGGCGAAATGCTTGCGGCGTAGTCCGGGCCCGGCGTATGGATGGTCATCGACGAACCGGCCCAATCCGTGCGAAAGCCGCCCGGCTCGACGATCGTCACCTTGACCCCGAACGGCGCGACTTCCTTCGACAACACCTCGGAAAACCCCTCCACGGCCCATTTCGCCGATTGATACGCGGCGAGGCCGGGCGAACCGACGCGTCCGCCTATCGATGAAATCTGGATGATATGGCCGCTGCGCTGCGTGCGCAGGACCGGCAAAGCGGCGCGCGTCACGTTGACGACGCCGTAGAAATTGGTTTCCATCTGCGCGCGGAAATCGGCGTCATCGCCTTCCTCAATCGACGCGATGTTGCCGTAACCCGCATTGTTGACAACGACATCCAGGCGGCCGAACGCCTCCACGGCCTGCTGCACAGCGGCCCGCGCTGAAGCCGGATCGGTCACGTCGAGCGCGACAGCGCGCACGCGCTCGCCGTACTGCGCGACGAGCGCGGCCAGATCCTCGGGACGGCGCGCAGTCGCCACCAGGCGATGACCGGCGGCCAGGACGGCCTTCGCCAATTCGTGACCAATACCGCGGGAACTGCCCGTAATAAACCAGACTGAAGACATGAGTGCTTCCTTTAACGGTGAACGAAAAGTGCTGCGTTCACCGGATTCTAGAAGCACGCTCCCCGTGGTACTAATCCGATCGCGCCAACTTGCAATCGGATCGCGCCAACGCTTTGGATCCTGACTGGAGCCATCAGCCGTGGCGTGTCTCGCTGTCAAGGTGGGCCATTTGCGCGGCGGCGTACCGGTCCCCGGCTGCGGCACCCTTCGGCACGGCATGTTCGATTGCGCTGAGATCATCCGGCGTCAGCACGACGTCCAGTGCCCCCAACGCTTCCGTCAACCGGTCTCGCCGGCGTGCGCCAACCAGTGGCACGATATCGTCGCCTTGCGCCGCGACCCATGCAATCGCGATCTGCGCGACCGACACGCCTTTCGCTTCCGCAATTCGCCGCAGCGCTTCGACCAACTGCAGGTTCCGCTCGGCGTTCTCGCCCTGAAAACGTGGGCTGTGGGCACGAAAATCGTTGGCAGCCAGATTTTGCGCCGCCTGCCAATGACCGCTGATCAGCCCGCGCGATAACACGCCATAAGCCGTCACGCCGATACCGAGTTCGCGGCAAGTCGAAAGAATATCGCCTTCGATGCCCCGTGAAATCAGCGAGTACTCGATCTGCAGATCGGTGATGGGATGTACCGCAGCCGCGCGCCGGATAGTCTCTGCGCCGACCTCGGACAGCCCGATGTGCCGCACATAACCGGCTTTCACCATGTCCGCTATCGCGCCCACGGTCTCTTCGATCGGCACATTCGGGTCGAGCCGCGCCGGGCGATAGATATCGATGTAATCCACCCCGAGGCGCTGCATCGAATACGTCAGGAAGTTCTTCACGGCCGCCGGCCGCGCGTCATAACCGACCCAGCCGCCGGCCGGATCGCGCAATGCACCGAATTTCACGCTGATGACGGCGGCGTCGCGTCTGGTTTTCGCACCCTTCAGCGCTTCGCCGATCAACGCTTCGTTGTGGCCGCTGCCGTAGAAGTCGCCGGTGTCGAGCAGGTTTATGCCGGCTTCGAGCGCGGCGTGAATCGTGGCAATGCTTTCTGCGCGGTCGGCCGGTCCGTACATGCCGGACATGCCCATGCAGCCGAGTCCAAGCGCCGATACGCGCGGTCCGTTCGCGCCGAGTTGCCTATCGTTCATGTCAAATCCCCCAGGGTCTGGCATCGCGTGATTGCGAGCGTTGGGGAGAGTATGCGAGGCGTTTTGTCGTGCGACAATCCGGCCTTCACAGCACGGGCTGTACGAAAAAACGCACAATGAACGATCCCGATCTCTCCGATCTAAGCGCCTTCGTCGCAATCACTAAGGTGCGCAGTTTCAGGGCCGCGGCGCGTTTGCGCGGGGTCTCAGCCTCCGCCTTGAGCGAGGCGATCCGCCGGCTTGAAGCGCGGCTCGGCGTGCGTCTGCTCAACCGCACCACCCGCAGCGTCACGGTCACGGAGGCCGGCCAGCGCCTGCTGGAACGGCTCGCGCCGGCGCTCGGCGAGATTGCCGGCGCGCTCGACGCCATCAACAGTTTCCGCGACAGCCCGACCGGCACCTTGCGCCTGAACGTGCCGACTATCGTGGCCATGCACGTGCTGCCGCCGATCGTCGCGCGTTTTCTCGCGGCGCATCCAGGGATCACGCTGGAAGTGGTGTCGAACGATACGTTTATCGACGTGCTGGCAGAAGGTTTCGATGCCGGCATCCGCTACGACGAACGGCTGGAGCGCGACATGATCGCCGTGCCGATCGGCCCGCGCACGCAGCATTTCGTAGCGGCGGCCGCGCCGGCTTATTTTGCTGCGCACGGCTGGCCTGAGCATCCGCGCGATTTGCTGGAGCACGCGTGCATTGGGCATCGGTTCGCAAGCGGCGTGCTGGCGGCTTGGCGCTTCGAGCGCGGCGGCGAACAAGTGCGATTTACGCCGAACGGGCCGCTGGTGGCGTCGGTGATCGAGCTTGAAGTCGGCGCCGCGACAGCGGGCCTGGGGATGATCTATACGTTCGAGGAATTCTTGCGGCCGGCCATACAAAGCGGAGCACTCGTGCCCGTGCTGCACGAGTGGTGGGAGCATTTCTCAGGACCGTTCCTTTACTACCAGAGCCGTACACACATGCCCGCACCGCTGCGCGCATTCATCGATTTCATCAAGGAAGAATGAACGCGCGCGGCAATTACCGTTCGGAGAAAAACGCCCGAACCGCCGCCAGCGCGTGTTCCACCGCCGCACTGTCCACATCCAGATGCGTGACCCAGCGCTGTTTCGTCGCGCTATACGCCGATGTAATCCCGATCCCGCGCGCCGCCAGGTGCGTCTTGAAGTCAGCAGCAATCGCGCTGTCCACTTCCACGAACACGATGTTCGTGTCCGGCGTCGTGACCTTCAATTTTTCGTAGGCTGCCAGGCCTTTGGCGAGCGTCGCGGCGTTGGCATGGTCATCGGCGAGCCGCGCCACGTTGTGCTCCAGTGCGTAAAGTCCCGCCGCGGCGAGAATGCCGACCTGCCGCAAACCGCCGCCGACCATCTTGCGCGTGCGCCGCGCCTTCGCGATCAATGGCGCGCTGCCGACCAGCACCGACCCCACCGGCGCACCCAATCCCTTCGATAAACACACGGACACCGTATCGAAAGAGCGCGTCAGCGTGGCGACGGGGGTATTGAGCGCCGTCGCGGCGTTGAAAATACGCGCCCCGTCCAGATGCGTCGCGAGGCCGTGCCGACGGGCCAGCGCTGTCGCCGCTTCCATGTACTCCTGCGACAAAACCTTCCCGCCGATCGTGTTCTCCAGCGCCAGCAGGCGGGTGCGCGCGTAATGCGAATCGTCGGGCTTGATCGAGTCCTCGATCTCCGCGAGCAGTAGTGAACCATCCGGCTGGTTGTTCAGTGGCTGCGGCTGGATGCTCCCCAAAACGGCCGCGCCGCCCGCTTCCCAACGATAGGCATGCGCCTGCTGCCCGACGATGTACTCATCACCGCGTTCGCAATGCGCCATCAGAGCGACGAGATTCGACTGCGTACCCGAGGTCAGGAAAACCGCCGCTTCCTTGCCAAAGCGCTCGGCCATCACGGCTTCCAGCTGCGTGACGGTGGGATCGTCGCGGAAAACATCGTCACCGACTTCCGCCGATGCCATCGCGGCACGCATGGCCGGGCTGGGTCGCGTGACGGTATCGGAACGGAAATCGTGCTGGATCGGGGTGCTCATTGCGGCTCCTGGTGGGTGGAGCGGGTATTTTGCCATCGTGAGGAGCAAGGCGTGGTTGCGGGCGGCGGAAGATCAAGGTCGCGCGGGCGGAGGTTCATCGGGTTTCAAGATCTTGAACGAGAAATTGCATCTGCATTTTCGACTTAGTTGTTTTAAATCATATAGATATCGCGAATATCTCATCTATTTTGTACAAATAGTTAATTTTCACATAAAAATCAGATGCTTAAGATACATTTTTGCAGTTAAACAAGAGGGTGAGAAAATTCTAAGGAAACACCTTAAGAGTCGGCGCTCCATTGGTATATTTTTATTCTTTAAAAACATCAACTTAAAAACTTATTGTCACTGTGTTTCTAGTTTACGATAAATTTCCTGTAAATCTGTTAATTATCAGTATCTTAAGAACTAATTCTCAGGTAATTTATAAGTTAAAATCGGTGCTGAAATTGCCCGCTGTTCCCACCCTAAAAAATTCCTTCGCTGCGAACCGCGAAACCGCTCCACCACGCCGAGTCCACCCCTCGACCGTGTAAAGTTTCGAACATTCAGCCTTACCCATTCACCCCGCCAATGCCCTGCCAAGCCAATGAACGCGCCCGAACCGACGTTGCAAGATGAACCTCACATTGGCCGCTACGAGCGCTCGACGGGACAGGCCACCGAGTGGTGGCGGGTGACGCTCTCCGATCGCTCGCAGATGTATCGGATCGAACATGGAGTCGGCGACGGGCCGGCCAATATCGATACCGTCGTCGACCTTGAAAACCTCAAGTCGAAGTTGCAAAAGTGGCATCGGGAGGGGTTTTTTCGGCCCAACGATCCCGCGCTCGCACCGCTGCCCGCGCAAGGACGAAGCGGCTTCCTGAAGGAACTTCGGCACGCCTCGCGGCAAGCACTTCAAGACGCGAATGCGGATTCAAACGAAGCAATTCTGACGATCGGCGCGGTGGTCATGCCGCTTGGCCAGCCGGGTCCGCTCGTGCCGCGCCTGAACCCGGCCTATCTCTTCCCCGAACGTTTCAGCGACATCCTCCAGGACATCGTGGAGAACCGGCGCGTGCTGCTGATCGGCCACACCGGCGCGGGCAAGACGAGCCTGATCGAGCAGGTCGCCGCCCGTACGCAACACGGCGTGCTGCGGGCGAACATGAACGGCCAGACGACCATCGGCGATTTCGTGGGTTTCTGGACCGTGAAAGGCGGCGAAACGCTTTGGGTGGACGGTGTGTTGCCGACAGCCTTGCGCGAAGGCCTGTGGCTAGTTGTCGATGAAATCGACTTCGCCGAGCCCTCGATACTCGCCGTTCTCACCGCCGTGCTGGAACCCAACGGCCGTTTGCTGCTGAAGGAAAAAGGCAACGAACTGGTGGCGCCGCATCCGTCCTTCCGCCTGTTCGCAACCGCGAACGCGGTCGGCGCGATGAGCGTGTATCGGCACCTGTATCAGGGCGCCAACCTGATGAACGAGGCGTTTCTCGATCGCTGGCGCGTGTATCTGATGAACTACCTGTCGCCCGAGGAAGAGGCTGAAGTGCTGATGCGCACGCTGGGGAGCCGCTTCACGCGGCCGATGGCGCAAACGCTCGCCGCCATTGCCGCCGATTGCCGCGCGGCGTTCGCCCGCGAAGATCTGGCGAGCGCGTTTTCGACCCGGCGCCTGCTCGACTGGGCCGACCTGATGCTGCGCTCCGGCGATCCGGAGCGCGCCGCCGGCCCGGCGATCTACGCGAAAGTGAGCGTCGAGGACGCCGCGCTGATCCGCAGCATCATCCGGCATCACATTGCTTTCGACGAATGAACGCCGTACTTATCAGGCGAGATTCACGGAGCGCTGGCGCTACGCTCTCGCCGGCCCACATGGAAGATAGCGCGAAGCGCCGCGCCCTTGCGTCTAACCGGTAACCGACGTGTCCGCCTCCGACCTGACCCATTCAGACTCGATGCTCGGCAAGATAGCCCGTGTACTGACGGGCCGATACGGCGTGACGGTATCGTTCGACACAAGCGGGCCGCGGGTGGAACGGGACCGCATCGTGTTGCCGGAAATCGTCGCGGACGCTGCCGGCGCGATTGATCTGGACGCACTCACCGGCCAGCTCGACTTGCTGGTGGCGCGCTCGAAGTACTCCACCAACAGCGAAATCAGCGCGCTCAATTCCGGAGCGATTCGGCAGATTGCGCAAGCGATCGAAGACCGGCGCGTCTGTGAGCGGCTGTTCGACGACTATCCGGGGGCGCGCAAGTTTGTCGCGAAGCTGCGCGAACAAACGGCGCGTGATACTCACGCGCACTGGCCAACCCTGGCCTGGCGCGACAGGCTGATCTGGTTTATCGAACGCGCGCTTTGGGACGAAGCGCCCGACGTGACCGAGCGGACTCCGGCCCTCATCGCCACGCTCGGCGCCGTGAGCGAACTGCTGCAGACCACGCGCGCCAGCCGATCGACTACCGAAAGCGTGGCGGGCGCGCGAGCGCTCGTGGCACGGATCAGGTCGCTCGCAGCCGGCGACGTGAACACCATGATGTTTTCCGCCGACGCCGATGAAGCGCTCGACGCCGAGCAGGTATCGGGCGATCCGGATTCTGCAACGCAGGAAACGTCCGACGCAGCGTCCTCGGATGCCACCAGCATGGCCCAGGCGCCGTCGGACGCTAGCGCGCAGGCGTCGGAAGCAAGCTCGCCGGCGCCGCCGATGACCTTCGATATCGACATGATCGATGGCCGCCCTCGCCTGTCCATTGCGCTCACGACCGAATTCGACCTCATCACCGATCTCACCGGCCTGGGCGACGCCGCCGAATGGCGTAACCTGCGCGCGCTCGCACGCGCGGAAACCGCGCCGCTGACCGCGCGCCTTGAACGCGCGCTGAAAGCCGATGAACAGACGCACTGGAAACGCGAGCAGGAACGCGGAGAAATCGACCGGCCGGCGCTGGCGAAGCTGGTGGTGTCGCCTGGATATCGGACGCCGTTTCGCGTCAAGCGCACAACCGAAGGACGAGATGCCGCCGTCACGCTGCTGATCGATCGCAGTGGCTCCATGGCCGGCGCAAAAATCGCCCTCGCCCGGCTCTGCGCCGCCGCGCTCTGCGACGCGTTGATGCAGCTATCGTTCAAGTGCGAAGTACTCGGCTACAGCTCGGTCGAATCTCCGGAAATGCGCGCACTTTATGAGCAGAAGCTAGCCGAAGGCGTGGACTTGAACCGTTTCAACCGGCGCGTCGAACGGCTCGATCTGCAGATCTACAAACGCTTCGGCTCGAACAATCCGGCGGGACTGAGCGCGATTGATTGCGGTCATGAGAATCCGGATGGAGAAGCGCTGACGTGGGCCGCCGGACGTTTGGCGGCGCTTCGCGCCGGCCGTCGCATCCTGATGGTCTTGTCCGACGGCTACCCCGCCACAGGCGATGGCCATCCGGTGATCTTGCGGACCGACCTGCGGGCTCGCATCGACGAAATCGAGAGTTCGGGCATAGAACTGATCGGTATCGGACTTCTCGACGACGCCGTAGAAAAGTTTTATGCGCATAACATCGTTGTGCGCAAACTTGATGAACTTCCCACGATGGCGTTCACGGTACTTAGCCAACTTCTGCTCAGGCGCGGCTACAGGCGCTAAACCGCGCTTTTGTCTACCGTCATCGCGCTTCACCCACATCCCTTCTCAAAATCAATTCAATAGCTTGCTAACGAATTGTCATCGAAATACAATGCGCGCCATGCCAAGCATCGATGTCCTTCGTCAGTCCGTCAGCAGCGCGCTCGTGATTGCGGCGCGCCAGTGGCGACGCACGAGCCACGATGTAATCGCAGCGTATAACGTCTCCGAAGCGTGCGCGACGCCGTTGCTGATCGCAGCGCGCCTTGACGCGCCTGTCCGGCAGGTGGCGCTGGCCGAGTTGACCGGAATCGAAGGACCGTCTTTGGTGCGTCTGCTCGATCAGTTATGCGCGGCCAACCTCGTGCGCCGCGACGAAGATCCCGACGACCGCCGCGCGAAGATCATCTCGCTCACCGATGAAGGCCGCTCGGTGACCGCCAAGATCGAGAAGGAACTGATCGGACTGCGCGCCGGCGTTCTGAACGATGTGAGCCGAGAAGACCTGGAAGCGACCCTGCGGGTATTCGCTGCGTTTAAACTTGGCGCGTCCAGTCAAACGCAACAAGCTTCAACACCTGCGTCACACCGAGGCCCTAGCATCGGCCCGACCGAAACCGATACAGAAGAAGGCGTCTAGCGCACCATGACGTACCCCACTTCGCGCGAATGGATATTTTCGGTCAAGACCTTCGCGGCTTCCATGCTGGCGCTGTATATCGGCCTCAGGCTGGAGCTGCCGCGTCCTTACTGGGCGATGGCGACGGTCTACATCGTGTCGAATCCGTTCGTCGGGGCGACGCGTTCCAAGGCGCTGTACCGCGCGCTTGGCACCATGATCGGCGCATCGGCCGCCGTGCTGCTCGTACCGCCGTTCGTTGAATCGCCCTACTGGTTCAGCGCCGTGGTCGCGTTATGGACGGGCACGCTGCTGCTTCTCGCCATCTCCGACCGCACCGCGCGCAGCTATGTGTTCATGCTGGCCGCCTACACGATGCCGCTGATCGCACTGCCCTCCGTGATGAACCCGGCGGGCGTCTTCGATCTTGCCGTCTCGCGGACCGAAGAGATCGTGCTTGGCATCGTGTGCGCCAGCGTGGTGGGCGGCACCATCTTGCCGAGCCGTCTCGCGCCAACGCTCATCGAACGGACCAATGCGTGGTTCCGCGACGCCGCTTTCTACGCAAAAGAAACGCTCTCGGGACGCACGGGCGGCAAGGGCATCTCGGGGTGCCGGCAGCGCCTCGCGGTCACCGTCAACGCGCTCGAGTTCCTGCTGAGCCAGCTTGCCTACGACCACACCCGGCCCGACGTGCTCGCACGGACGCAGGCGTTGCGTGGCCGGATGCAGTTGCTGATGCCGATCATGTCGGCGATCAGCGACCCGCTGGCCGCCTTGCTCAACGGCCGGAAACCTCCGCCGCCGGGCCTCGAACCGCTACTCGCCGATATCGTCACCTGGTTCGACGAACCACTGTCCACAGGCGCTGACGCAGCCTCAGCCACGCAGGCCAATAACGACCCGAAGGCCGACGCCCTGCGCGGCCGGATCGCGAGCCTGCAACCCGACGCGGACACGCTGCGGACCTGGGATGGCGCGCTGCTGTCGAACACGCTGTGGCGCCTGAAACAACTCGTCGATGTCTGGCAGGACTGCCGCACGCTGCGCGTGATCATCACGAACGAGGAAGGCAGCTGGCGGCCCCGTTACCGGCACTGGCGGCTGGGCGGCACGCAGCAGTACTTCGATCGCGGCATGCTGCTGTTTTCGGCAGGGTCCGCTGTGCTGGCCATTTTCATTTCGTCGAGCCTCTGGATTGCGTCCGGCTGGAACGACGGCGCGGGCGCGGTCACGCTGGCCGCGATTGCGTGCTGCTTCTTCGCCGCCCTCGATGAACCCGCGCCCCAGGTGTTTGCGTTCTTCACCTACACCTGTCTTGCCGTGGTGCTGGCCGGCCTGTATCTGTTCGTCATCCTGCCGACGGTGCACGACTTCGCCATGCTCGTGATCATGTTCGCGACTCCCTTCATCCTGATCGGCACGCTGATCCCGCGCCCGCAATACAACCTCGCGACCATGCTGACCGCCGTGAATACAGCCACGTTCATCAGCATCCAGGGAACCTACGACGCGAACTTCCTGACCTTCATGAACAGCAACCTGGCGGGACCGGCGGGTTTGTTATTCGCGTTCGTCTGGACCCGCGTGACGCGGCCGTTCGGCGCGGAACTAGCGGCAGCGCGGCTGATCCGCTCGGGCTGGCGCGACGTGGCGCTGAGCGCATCGACCCGGCCTGTCGATGACCAGAAAAATCTCACCGCGCGCATGATCGACCGTCTCATGCAGGTCATCCCGCGCCTCGCCGCGAGCGACGAGCAGCGTCATCCGTCCATCGAAAGTTTTCGCGATCTGCGGATTGCGTTCAATTCGCTCGATCTGCGGCGCCTGCGCCAACGCCTGCACGACGCCGATCTCGACTCGGTCGATCGCGTGCTGGAAGGTGTGCGCGCGTATTTCCAGCAGTGCGTGGAGCGCGGCGCGCGTTTGCCGGTGCCGGTGAGCCTGGAAGCGGATATCGATATGGCGCTGGATCGCATCACAAGGCGCGGCGGCGCGGTGCAGGCGGAAGCGGCGGCGGAAGCAGCCGCCGAGGCAGCGCAGCCGGAGCGGGCGCCCGCTTTTGCCGGCCGCCAGATCCGCGATGCGCTGCATGCGCTGGTGGGCATGCGTTTGTCGTTGTTTCCGGAGACGCTCGCGTCCGCACCGCCGCCGCAACCGGAGGCCGCCGCATGACACATTCCTTTTTGCAAGGCACCCGCGATGATCGGTGAAGTCGATATCTACGGTGTGTATCTGCCCGCCGCGCTCGTACTGATGCTGGTCGCGTACCTGTTCTGCCTGGTCGTCACGCGAGTCTTCGCACGCGTCGGCCTGTACCGTTTCGTCTGGCATCGCTCCATTTTCGACCTCGCGATCTACGTGATCGTGCTCGGCGTCGTGGTCATCGTTTCGCATCGGCTAATACCTTGAAAACATCGTGAAAAAAGCCTGGTTCTCCGTTGGACAGATCCTCTTTACGCTTGTGGTCGTGGCGATCGCGGCGTTCGTGTTGTGGCGCCTGGTCGACTACTACATGTTCGCGCCCTGGACCCGCGACGGCCATGTACGCGCCGACGTCGTGCAGGTGGCGCCGGACGTGGGCGGCCTGATCGTGAGCGTGAACGTGGTCGACAGCCAGCCGGTGAGCGCCGGGCAGGTGCTGTTTGTCATCGATCAGGCGCGCTACGAACTCGCGCTGCGTCAGGCGCAGGCAACGGCCCTGCAACGGCGCGCAACGCTCGATCAGGCCCGCCGCGAGGACGCCCGCAACCGCACGCTCGGCGACCTCGTCGCGCGGGAAGTGACCGAGGAAAGTCAATCGCGCGTGCAGACGGCGGAAGCGGCGCTGGCTGATGCGAATGTCGCTATCGATACTGCCAAGCTCAACCTGCAGCGCACGACGGTGGTGAGTCCCGTCGACGGTTATCTCAACGATCGCGCGCCGCGTACGGGCGAATATGTGAGCTCGGGACGCTCGGTGCTGTCGGTGGTGGACCTGCACTCGTTTCGCGTCGATGGCTATTTCGAAGAGACCAAGCTGCACGGGATCGATATCGGGCAACAGGTCGACATCAAGATCATGGGCGAGGCGAAGATGCTGCACGGGCACGTGCAGAGCATCGTGGCGGGGATCGAGGATCGTGACCGCGTGCTGGGATCGAATCTCTTGCCGAACGTGAATCCGGCGTTTAGCTGGGTGCGGCTCGCGCAGCGGATTCCGGTGCGCATCGCGCTCGATGAGGTGCCGGCGGACTTTCGCATGATCGCGGGGCGTACGGCGACCGTGTCCGTGAGGGATATTGCGCCGCTCGGAAAAACGAACACATCGGCGGGGGCAGGCGTCGCTGGGTCGGGTGCTTCCGCGGTAGCGCCAGCAAGCGCTGTGAGCGTCTCGCCGGTGAGCGGCGCGGGCAGCGGCACTGCGAGCGCCTCCTCGCCTGGTGCAAGTCAATGAAGAAGTCAGTGAAGATGCCGCGCGCTCTCGCCCTGACGCCGTTCGTGCTCACGCTTGCCGCGTGCATTACGGTGGGCCCCGACTACTCGGTACCGAAAGACGCCATCGTCAATGCACCGTTCACCAACGCCCCGCTCGATGGCGCGTCGGGTCAGTCGACCATATCGGCCGGCCCGGTGCCCATGCACTGGTGGCGTCTGTACGACGACCCCGTCCTCGACGACCTGGTCCAGCAAGCCATGGCGTCGAACACGGACCTGCGCGTGGCCGCAGCCAATCTCGGACGCTCGCGCGCCGCTCTCAGCGTGGCGCAGGCGCAAGGCGGTTTTTCGGGCGGTACATCGGCTGCGTTCAAGCGCGCGCAGGAATCGGCGGAGCAATACCTGCTGACGGAAAAGATCCCCGTCGCCAATGAAGGCGATATCGGCATCAACATTTCGTACGAAATCGATCTGTTCGGCACGCTACGCCGTGGCGTGGAAGCCGCACGCGCCGATAGCGACGCAACCCAGGCGGCAGCCGATCTCGCGCGCATCACAGTAGTCGCGGATGTGGTGCGTGCCTACGTGCAGAATTGCTCGGCTGCGGAAGAGCTCGGCATTGCGCAGCGCTCCCTCGAATTGCAGCGCGAGCGGGTATCCGTATCGCGGCGCTTGCAGCAGGCGGGTCGAGGCAATGTGCCCGATGTCACCAGCGGCCAGACGCAAGTGGAAACGCTCTCGGCGACTATTCCGGCCTTCACCGCACGCCGTCGGATCGCGCAATACCAGCTCGCCACGCTCCTGGCGCGTGCGCCCGCCGACCTGCCCAAGGGCGTGTTCGCCTGCCACAAGACGCCGGTGATCGCGCAGCCGCTGCCCGTCGGCGATGGCGCCGCACTGCTGCGCCGGCGCCCCGACGTACGCGAGGCGGAACGCAAGCTCGCCGGGTCGACCGCGAGGATCGGCGTGGCCACGGGTGCGTTGTATCCGACGGTAACCCTCGGGGCATCGGCGGGATTGACGGGGATTCTCGAGGATCTCGGCACGCAACCGACCGCGCGATGGGGCTTCGGTCCGCTGATCAGCTGGAGCTTCCCGGTGAACGGTCAGCGCGGACGGATCCAGGAAGCGCAATACGGCGCCGATGCCGCGCTGGCCCAGTTCGACGGGGTGGTTCTGAAGGCGCTGCGGGAAACGCAGTCCAGCCTCGCCACGTACGCCGCCGACTACACTCGCGCGGATGCCTTGACGGCCGCGCAGAAATCAGCGGCCCAATCCGCCGATCAGACCCATCGTCTCTATATCGCCGGACGCGAGTCGTTTATCGCCGATCTGGATGCAACGCGGACGTTGACATCGACGAATGGGCAGCTGGCTGCGGCGAGAAGCCAGGTCGCGCTCGATCAGGTCAACTTGTTCCTCGCGCTGGGCGGCGGATGGGAAATGGACCCGAACGAGGCAGCGGCCAAGGCAGCCGCCGCGCCGGTGGGAGCAAGTGCCGGCGCGCCGAGTCAGTAAACCGGATGGACGGGTTGATTGCTTCGGTGAGTGGATGATTATGTCGTCATCCTATCTATTGGACCACGCGAGGCGTGTCCGGGTCGACGCACGCATCACGCTTTTGTAATCCAGGCGTCCCGTCACATTCCGCTAGGACGCGTAAGCTAGGCCCAAGCCGGTCCCGGAGCCACTTCCCCTGGCGCACTACAGGTTGTTTCGAAGAACTTCCAGCGCGCATGCCCATACTGGGGGAACATGCACCATGTGCTTCGATACCCCCGGCCTATGAAAACGTTCCATTGCAATCATTGCAATCAGCTGGTGTTCTTCGAGAATTTTCGCTGCGAGCGCTGCGAATCGCTGCTTGGTTTTATCCCGGAGATCGCTGAAATCAGCGCTTTCGAAGACGCCGGCGACGGTCTCTGGCGCAGCCGGCACCCTGAGCACCGGGACACGCTGTACAAACGCTGTCACAACTACGAAGTCGAAAAAGTCTGCAACTGGATGGTGCCGGCCGATTCCACCGACCCGCTATGTCACGCCTGCCGCCTGACGCACACCATTCCCAACCTGGGCGTGGCGAATCGCCGGTACTACTGGTTCAGGCTGGAAGCGGCCAAACGCCGCCTGCTCTACACGCTGGGCGCCCTGGGACTGCGCGTGGAATCGCGCCAGGACAACCCAAAAACGGGGCTGCAGTTCAAATTCCTGGAAGATAAACGCGGCAAGCGAGTGCTGACCGGGCACGACAGAGGCCTGATCACCATGAACATCGCGGAAGCCGATGACGCGCAGCGCGAACGCGTCCGGCTTGCAATGGGCGAGCCCTACCGGACTTTGCTGGGCCATTTCCGGCACGAGATTGGTCACTACTATTTCGATCGACTCGTTGCGAATACGCCGTGGATCACGGGTTTTCGCAAGCTATTCGGCGACGAGCGGGCGAGTTACCGCGAAGCGCTGGCGAAGCATTACAAGGTGGGTGCGCCGCCGGAGTGGGGCAAATCGTTTGTCAGCGCCTACGCGACCATGCACCCGTGGGAAGACTGGGCGGAAACCTGGGCGCACTACCTGCACATCGTGGATACCGTCGATACCGCCATGGCCTGCGGCGTCGCGCTAATGCCGGGGAACTCGCTCGATCCTACGCTTTCGGTCGAGGTGCCACCCGGTGAAGCCACCTTCAACCATCTGATGAAACAGTGGTTTCCGCTCACCTACGCATTAAACAGCCTGAATCGCAGTCTCGGCATGCCGGACGCCTACCCGTTCGCGCTTGCGCCGCCCGTCGTCGAAAAACTGCGCTTCGTGGATCGGGTCATCGCAGCGTCGGGGCAGGCCCGGCAATCGCCAGACGTAGCCATTGCGACGGTTGTCAAACCGTCAGCGCCCCCCGGCGTTTAAGCCGCCGAGCCCGGTGCGCTTTTCAATGCGGCGGCGGTGGCCGCATCGGGATGAGTTGCCCCCGCGCCGTGCAGCGAGACCTTCGACGTCTCCGGCAACATCAAGCCACCGATCAATCCCATCACCGCGATCACGACCAGATACAACGCAGGCGACATGTTGTTGCCTGTCGTCGTGATCAGCCACGTGGCGACAAGCGGCGCCGTGCCGCCAAACACCGTATAGGCCAGGTTGTAAGTGATGGCGGAAGCCGTATAGCGCGTGCGCGTCGGAAACACCTCGGATAACAGCGGGGCGGTGACCACGTTCGCCAATACCGCGCCAATCGCCAGCATGCCCACGCCGATGACCGACGGCAGGAAGTGCCCCGACCCCGCCAGCGAGAACGATGGATAGACCATGGCGATAAGAATGACGCACGCCGTCAACACGGTCTTCCGGCGGCCCGCCCAGTCTGAATAAAGACCCGCCAACGGACACAGCGCGGCAGCGAAAAACAATGCAATCACCGTGATCAGCAGCGACGTCGCGCGATTCAACCCGCCCGCCACTTGCAGGTAAGTCGCGAAATAGGTGGTGAACATGTAGAACGACAACGCCGTCACCGAGATGAACGCCCCCAGTTTCAGAATGCCCGCTGCCTGCGTGCGCAGCGTGTCGCGCAGCGGTGCATGCGCCACGTTGTGCTCGCCCTCGAGCGCGCGAAAAGCCGGGGTTTCGCTGAGATTCATCCGCAGGTAAAGACCGATCAGGCCGATGGGCGCAGCAGCCAGGAACGGTACGCGCCAGCCCCAGGTGCTCATGGCATCGGCGGAAAGCGAAGCGTCGAGCGCGTAGGCAACGATGGCCGCCACCGCGAAGGACGAGAACGTCGATACCGGCACGAAGCTGCCGTAACGCGCCCGCTTTTCCTGCGGCGCATGCTCCATCACGTAGGCGCACGCGCCGGCATATTCGCCGCCCGCGGAGAACCCCTGCACGCAGCGAATGACCGTCAGCAGGAACGGCGCGACTGCGCCGATCGCAGCGTACGTCGGCAATAAACCGATCAAGGTGGTCGCCCCGGCCATCATCAGGATCGTCAATGCGAGCGTGCGCTTGCGGCCGATGCGGTCACCAATCACGCCGAACACAATGCCGCCGAGCGGCCGGAATGCAAACGCCACGGCAAAGACGGCAAAGGTCTTGAGCAGCCCGACTGCCGGATCGCCGCTTGGGAAAAACTCCCGCGTGAGGATGGTCGCAAGAAAACCATACGCGGCAAAGTCGAACCATTCGACGAAATTACCGATCGATGCAGCGAAGATCACCTTACGCAGCGTTTTCAGATCGACTTCAGGGGGCGATGCTTCCAACGTTCTCGACATTCGATGACTCCCGGGAAAGGAACGGTGATGCAGGATGGTTTTTTTTAGCGAGCCGGCATACCGGAAACGCGCTGGATGGGTCCCTTCGAGTAGATGCGACCATAAACCCCGCTCCTAGAACGATCGCGTCATGGTGATAGGACTGAAGCGACATGGGCGCAGTCGGCCATGGCCAACTGCGTGTGCCGCTCACGCCAGCACAGCGGTCCTGACGAACGGGAACACTGCCCGCCATTTGCAAAATCGGCTGGCCGGTGGCGAAGGCGCGAATCGATCGAAACCATCGGTGAGCGTTTCGCTTGAAAGCCTTTCCAATTTGGAAACGGTCGTGGAAAATCCACCAATTTTCAAGGCCCCGACGCGGGTCCATCATGTCTGAATAACGCGCCATCATCCGACATGAGGAGCCCCATGAAACGCCTGTATATCCAGGAAGTCGCGACCCGCGACGGCTTTCAGAACGAAAAGCAATTCGTCGATACCGACGCGAAGATCGCCTTGGTCAACGCCCTGAGCGCCTGCGGATTCGCAAAGATCGAAGTGACGTCGTTCACATCGCCGAAAGCCATTCCCGCGCTGCGCGACGCTGAAGCCGTAATGCATGGCATCGCGCGGCGCGAAGGCGTGGTCTACACGGTGCTCGTGCCGAACGTGCGTGGGGCGGAACGCGCGTTATCGTGCGGTGTCGATGAAGTCAACCTCGTGATGTCGGTGAGCGAGACCCACAACCGCGCGAACCTGCGCATGAGCCGCGAGCAGTCATTCGCGCAGTTGCGTGAGGTGATCGGCGTGGTGAAGGCAACGCCGGTAGCGATCAACGTGTCGCTGTCCACATCGATGGGTTGCCCCATGGAGGGCGACGTCGCGGTGGCGGAAGTGCTGCGCTGGACCGAGCGATTCGCCGGACTCGGCGTGCACGGCGTGACCCTCTGCGACACCACCGGCATGGCGTTCCCCTCACAGGTGAAAGCACTTTGCGAACGCGTGCGTGAGGCATTCCCCGCGCTCGAACTCACGCTGCACTTTCACAACACGCGCGGTATGGCGCTCGCCAACACGCTGGCAGCGCTGGACGCAGGCATCGATCGTTTCGATGCATCGCTTGGCGGCATTGGCGGGTGTCCCTACGCGCCCGGCGCAAGCGGAAACGTATGTACGGAGGAACTGGTGCATATGCTGCAACTGGACGGCTACGACACCGGCGTCGATCTCACCTCGGTACTCAATGCAGCAGCGTTGTTGCCGGGCCTCATAGGTCACGACGTACCCAGCCAGATCCTCAAGGCCGGCCGCCGGCTCGACCTGCACGACGCCCCGCCGATGGCCGCAGGCGGCGCCCCCGCACAACAGGCGTTTGCCAGCTAAGGAGCCTCACATGGCCATCATCGATCACCTGGATCACCTTGTCCTGACTTGCGTCGATGAAGCCGCGACGCGCCATTTCTACACCGAAGTCCTGCAGATGAAGCTTGAAACCTTCGGTGCGGGACGGACTGCGTTCAAGTTCGGCAACCAGAAAATCAACCTGCATGTGCGCGGCAAGGAGTTCGAGCCGAAGGCGCATGTGCCGGTGCCTGGCGCGCTGGACCTGTGCTTCATCGCGGCCGTGCCGCTGGACGATGTGATCGCGCGCCTCGAGAAATTCGAGTGGCCGATTATTGAAGGGCCGGTCGAGCGTACCGGCGCCACGCAGAAGATTCGATCAGTTTATGTCCGTGATCCCGACCTGAACCTGATCGAGATTTCCGAGTTGATTTAAGGGCTGGGCAGGGCTCGTCGCGGTCGCTTTCTTTGCGTCCGAACCGGCCCAGTTAGCGACAACGGGTAGCGACAACGAATCGCGCCCGACGCATTCACGCGTTCGCGGCCAACTCCGCACCACCCGCCCCTGCCTCTCACTCAGGCAAGCGTATCCCCGACAAACGTTCACACGCCTCGATCAGCCGATCCTGCAAATCCGCATTGCGGGCGGCCGCGCTCGGTTGCCGCCGTTTCATATGGAAGAAATATTCGCCCGTCACTCTTGCGGCAGGGTCATCGCTGACGGCGAGCCAGGCCTGTGTCTGCGGCGCGGCCTTCAGGTCATCGGGTGCGCCCGAGCCGCCCATCCTGGTCGGCACCCAACCGGGATGCACGGCATTGGATAACACGTCAGGCCAACGGCGCGCCACGCCGAACGCGAGCAGGACGTCGTGCAATTTTGAATCGGAGTAGGCGCTCGATCCCTGCCAGGATCGCTGTTGCCAGAGAAGATCGTCGAGGCGGGTATCGCCGCTTTCATGCATGCCCGAACTGAGATAGACCAGGCGTTCGGGCCTGTCGATCAATGCGGTCAGGATGTAGGGCGCAAGCGTGTTGATGGCGAAGACGTGCGGCAAGCCATCAACCGTCTCGATGCGCCGCGGCTCCCGATACCCCACGGCGGCGTTATGGATCACGGCATCGAAGTGTCCTAGCCGGTTCACCTGAAGCGCCACGCGGGTAGTCTCTTCGATACTCGACAAATCGCCGGACACGGCGGCCTCTGCGCCCGGTACGGCTCGCAAGGCCTGATGCGCACGCTCGTCATGCCGGGCATGCAGCACCACTTGATGCCCTTGCGAAACCAGCAGACGGGCGGCCATCTGACCGAGCCCATCGGCGGACCCGGTTATGAAAACGCGTGACATGGCGGTACCTTTTAAAGATCAGACGAATAACACAGTAGGACTATCTATCTGGCGACGATGAAAGCGAGGGTAGCGTGAGAGTTCGCCATTAGCGAGCGCGTGCCGGTCATCAAGCCAATGACACCCTGTCATGGACGGTAAACATCTGGAATACTTCGTAAATATGATGTTTGCTTCAGGCGAATGGTCAGATAAAGTAATCGATCACGCCCTTTTTCGAGTGAGCGAATCATGGACGTCCCCGAACACGTTGTTGAACTAGCCGCGCCCAAACCGTCGCGGCTCTTTTCCTCGTCCGCGCGCGATGCGGGCTTAAGTCTCGTCCGCAATCTTTCGCTGCCGAAGCCGTTCCCCGACGCCGCTTTCGAAGCCCAGTTCCTCGAAGACCATTGCCGTCGTTTCTGCGCGTTTCGCCGCGCATCGGCGCTTCTCGCGCTGACTGTGTGGATCTGCTTCCTCTGGTACGACTTCAGTTTCGGCCGTGAAAGCGCGGTGCTTGCCCCGGTCTTCATGCAGATCATGGTGCTGCGGTTCGCCGGCATCGTGTTGCTGGCATTCGTCGGCAGCCTGACCTTGAGGGCGTCGTTCGCGACGCATGCCACGTCGCAGCGCGTGATCCTGACCGGCGTCTACGGCTGTAACGTGCTGCTGGTTCTGATGGTGGCCCTGGCGCCAGGACCGTACAACTACACGTGGTATTTCGTCGGGCTCTACCTGGTATTTTTCTTCCAGTCCGGCTTCTTCTACCTGATGTCGGGGGTGGCGCTGACAGCCGCTGCGATCACGTTTTCATCGGTCATCGTGATGCAGTACACCATCAGGATTCTCTCGCCCGAAGACTTCTACATGGGCATGTTCTATCTGTTCAACGTGGTCGTGATCGGCCATGGCGTGTGCGTGCATGCGGAACGGGTGTCGCGTGAACGCTTCGCGGCAGAGCGTGCCCTCGGTGTGCTCAATAACGAGCTCTCCACCGCAAACGTTCAACTGGAACGAAAGAACCTGGACCTGCTTGCGTCGGAGAAAGAACAGGACACCAAGACCAACGCATTGCTCGCGCTCAAGGAGCAGCAGATGCTGGCCGCGGAAACCGCAAGCAAGGAGAAGTCGAATTTCCTCGCCGCCGCCACGCACGATCTGCGGCAACCCATGCACGCGCTCAATCTTTTCCTGCAAGCCGCCGCCGAAGCGCTGCACCACGACGATGTCACCGAAGCCGCCCGGCTGATCGATGAATCCGGCCGTTCATCGGTGATCCTTGCACGCTTCCTGAACGCAGTGCTCGATCTGTCCCGGCTCGAGTCGGGCCGGGTCGTGCCCCGCTATCACGTGTTCGACCTCAAGATCGCGGTGCTGGAAGCGGCCGAGCAGTTGCGCCCGCTTGCGACCATGCACGGCGTCGAGTTGCGCCTGCGCATGCCTCAGGCACCCGTGTACGTACGCAGCGACGCGCATTGGCTGGGGCGGGCGATCGTGAACCTGGTGTCGAACGGCATTCGTTACGCCGATGCCAGCAAGAAAGCCGAGCCCGTGGTGATCGTGGGCGTGGTGCGTTCGGCCACGCGAACCCGGATTGATGTGGTGGACAACGGCATTGGCATTGCATCGGAACATTGGGATTCGATCTTCCAGCCGTTTTTCCAGGTGGGCAACGCCGAGCAGGACAACGATCGGGGACTGGGTCTTGGCCTGTCGATCGTGAACGCCGTGGTGTCCATATTGGAGGAACACCGGATCGAGCTGAAATCGACAGAAGGACGCGGTTCGCGCTTCTCGCTCGAAATGCCCATTTGCGGTTCGCCGCTCGGCGAAGCCGCGCCGCGCGCGCGAGGTGACGCCTCCGACCTGCAAACGGTGCCGCTGGACGGGCTCTATGTGCTGCTGGTGGAAGACGACAGCCTCGTGCGGGCATCGACGGAAGCGTTGCTCGTGCAATGGGGCATGCTGTTCGATTCCGCGAGCAGTTTCGAGGAGTTCGAGGAGACGCTGAATACCATCGAACGTTATCCGGATCTCATCATCACGGATTTCCGTTTGCGCGATTCGAAAACAGCACGCGATGTGGCCATGCTCGGTGCGTCGAAAATCGGGCGGCGCTGCCCGTGCCTGGTGGTCACCGGTGAGCCGGCTGCGACCATCGTGCCGCTCGCCTGCGATCACGACGTGCTGAGCAAGCCGGTTAGTCCCGTTGAATTGCGCCGGCAGATTGCGTCGCTGATATCGGGGCGCCAGGAGGGAGAGACCGCGAGGGCTTGCTGATAAAGGGGAAGACAGAGGACGAACGCGACAGCCAGGCTTGACCGTCGCGCTTCCTGCAGATCAGGACCTGACTTTGGGAATCCCGATGAGGGCGCCAATTTTCGCCCTTACATCGGCGAGTTCACTTGAAGAGACCTGGCCCTTGCGCGTTGCCTTGCGCGCGCCCCAATCCAGGTTCTTGACCTGATCGGCCAGCACCGCCTGCGCCCGGTCGCCACCGACGATCACCTCGAATGGATAACCCTTGATCTGAGTTGTCATAGGGCAGCAAAGCATCAATCCAGTCTTGTTGTTGTACGCCGAGGGACTGAGCACCAGCGCCGGCCGGTGTCCGGCTTGTTCGTGACCTGCCTGCGGGTCGAAATTCAGCCATACCATATCGCCAGCTTCCGGCACATAACGCCGTACCATCAGAAGCTTTCCTTACCGAGTGCCGGGCCGAAACTGACTTCGGCGTGCAAATTTTCCCGCGTTATACCGGCCAACAGCTGATCAAGGTCATACTCCTTGAAACGCACCGGCTCGATAACGATCCTTCCACCTTCCTCGTGGACGTCTACAATTTCGTCCAGATTCAAGCTGATCGCTTCCATCACAGCGGCGGGAATACGCACCGCTGCGCTGTTGCCCCATTTCTTTACGGTTACACGCATTTCAACTCCGTATCATCAATGTAGATACTATGCCACAGCGCCGGGGCAGTAGCAACATTGTAGATACGCGACAAACGCGGCTGCTCACTTAATTTTATTTATAAATCTCTCAGGCCCAGCCTTCCCTACCGTGACGCTGCTGCCGTCGCCGTGTTGCCCATCGGCATCTCGATTCCGCGCCGCGCCATTTCCACGATCAGGAACGTGCGACGCGTTACGTGAAACCGGGCGAGGAGATCGCTTGAATACTCCTTGGCGGTGTTCTCGCTGATATTCATTTTTCTCGCGATCGCCTTGTTCGACAAACCCTGCAACAAATAGCGCAGCGTCTCCGTCAGGCGCGGCGGCAGGTTCAGCGACTCCACCGTCACACCCGAATGGGTGGAGACCGGCTTGGGGCTGTGACCGCCCTTTCCCAGCACGCTATTGGGCAGATACACCCGGCCGCTCAAAATCGTCTTGAGCGCCTCGCGGAACACGCCCGGCCCTTGTTCACTCGCCTTCGAAATAAAGCCGCATGCGCCGCTCCTGATGCATTCCAGCACCGTATCGCGGTCGTCTTGTGCGGACAGCATGATGGTCTGTACCTCGCGCTCCTGCTCCCCGATCCAGTTCAGCAGATCGAGTCCCGTGGAATCGCCCCGTAATTGATAGTCGAGGAAAACGAGATCGTACGAGCGCTCGGACAGCTTCTCCGTGGCCTGTTCGAAGCCGTCAGCCTCATCGATATCGAGCAACGGTTCGTTGGCCAGGATCAGGCTTTTCATGGCGCTTCTCGTAAGCCCCTCATCCTCGACCAGCAGCACCGTTTTGAAATTACCGTTTTCCATTGCCATTCCCATAAATCACAACCAGATGGTAACGGCATGTCGGTGTGTCGCCACCCCCCCTTTCGCAGGGATACGAAGGGGGGTCCGCGGCCCCCCCGAAAAGTTCGCGAGCGTCCCCTCATCGACCGGGTTTTGCGGCAAACGTTTAATCGCGACACTCACTCATCGATTCCGCAGCACTCCCAACGCCGGACCCGCAGTTGCCGTACCTGGAGCCCATTCGGTTCCAGTTACGGCTCCGGCGCCCCGCCCACACCATAAAACCAGGAGGAGGCACTATGAGCAATCGTTCAGGTACGGATGATGAGAGACACTTTGCACTATGGAGCAACAAACAGGCACGCATGCCGATCGGCTCACCGCGGGTACTGATCGCCCATCAGGACAAACTGATCGGGGAATCGCTGGCCGCGCTGCTGCGGCTGACGGGGCTGCAGGTCATGCATACCCAGAGCCTCAAATCGGCGCGCTCGCTGCTGCAGAACTGGAAACCCCAGGCCTTGATACTGGATACGCGGCTCGACAGCGAATCCGGTTATGCCTTCATTAGCGCCCTGCGCCCCGATGCCGACATCACCGGCCGCCTGCTGGTCGCGATCAGCAACGTCTGGCCGGCCGATCCGGTAGAAACCCTGAAAGATGCAGGCTTTGACGCCCACTGCCGCCGGCCCTGCGCTACGTGGCGCCTGGCAGAGATGCTGGCCACCTACTTCTCGATACCCAAGCGGTGCCATTATTGAAACGGCGCCGAATTTAAGCTGAAATCGCGCCGATGCCGACGTCGACGCCAGTTACACCGGTAGCGCTGTTGAGGCGGCTCAAGCGAACGCAATGCCGATCACCAGCGCGCCGCCGAACGCAACCACGTCTTCCATCAGCGCCGCCGGCAAATCACGGCCCTCACTTGCAAGCCAGCGTATCGATACAAAGAATACTGCGCGACGAGACCAATCTAAAATAAATCATCTGGATAACGAAGCATAATTTGATCGGCAGCATCATGCGGACTGAAGGACTTAACGCGATCAGCACATAAAACCGCATGCGCCACCCGCTGAAAACGGCGCGACCGCAGTCGCGCCGCTTCATCCCCCTGCCAGACAGTAACAATGCGTCAGAACGTGCTCCAGCCTTCCTCTCCGGCGCTTGCCGTTTTCAGCGGTGCAATCAGCGCGGCAGGCGAGCGCTTGATAGCGCGTTTGGCAACCGGCGAGGTCGACGCGCGAACCGTCGGCTTGTGCGTGGGCTTATGAGTCGGCTGAGCCGCTGGACGGGAAGCGACCGTCGTGGCCTCCACCTGGAAGAACGCAACGGCCTCTGTCAACTGCCGCCCCTGATCCTGCAGTGAATGCGAGGCCGCCGCCGCTTCTTCCACCAGCGCCGCGTTCTGCTGCGTGACTTCGTCCATCTGTGTGATCGCCCGGTTCACCTGTTCTATGCCGCGGCCCTGTTCGATCGATGCCGCCGCAATCTCCTCCATGATGTCCGTCACGCGCGCGACCGCCTGCGTCACCTCCGACATCGTCTCGCCAGCTTGGCTGGCAAGCGCCGAACCGGTCTGGACCTGCAGCACCGAGTTCGCAATCAGGTCCTTGATCTCCCTGGCCGCATTCGACGAGCGCTGCGCGAGACTGCGCACTTCGCTCGCGACCACCGCGAAACCACGGCCCTGTTCCCCGGCCCGCGCTGCTTCAACCGCCGCGTTCAATGCCAGGATGTTGGTCTGGAACGCAATCCCTTCGATAATCCCCGTGATCTCCGCAATCTTCGCCGAACTCTCGCTGATACCGTGCATGGTATCGACCACCTGCCCGACCACCTTGTTGCCACGCTGGGCAACATCTGAAGCGCTGGTCGCCAGCGCGCTGGCCTGCTGCGCGTTTTCGGTGTTCTGCCTGACCGTCGATGTCAGCTCTTCCATGCTCGCCGCCGTTTCCTCCAGCGACGCAGCCTGCTCTTCGGTGCGCTGACTGAGGTCGGTGTTTCCCGTCGCAATTTCCGACGACGCACTCGCGATGCTGCCGCTGCTCTCACGCACGCGGCTCACCGTTTCGATCAGGCGCGCATTCATGTCGGCGAGCGCCCCAAGCAACTGCCCGGTCTCATCGTTCTGAGTGACCACGATGCGGCTGCGAAGATCGCCACGAGCCACCGTGCTCGCGACATCGACGGCACGCCGGATCGGCAGTGTGATCGAGCGCGTGATGAACACACCCGCCGTCAATGCCGCGGCGATCGCGGCCACGCAAATGGCGATCAGCAGGTTGCGCTGCGTTTCGTACTGGTCTTCAGCGTCGCGCACCAACTGTTCCTGGCGGCCGCGCGTGAAGTCGGCGTAGGCGTCCGTCGCTTTCACGAGCGCGGCCAGCAGCGGCCGGCATTCATCATCCATCTTGACGATGGCCTCGTCGTGCTTGCCCGCCAGCGCGAGCGCCACGATGTTGTTGGCGACCGGCCCATACAGCGTCTCCACACGATCGATTTCAGCCACCAGACTGCGGGCGGTGTCGCTGCTGCCGGGTCCGTTTGCGACCATGGTCTTCAATAGTTTCAGCCGCGCCTGCACGTCGTCGGACGCCCGCGTGACATCGGCCTTCTCGATTTCCAGGTCCACCGGTTTCGTCACCAGCACAAGATTGCGCGCCGCAATGGCGCGGCGGTCCACTGCCGTGCGAACCTGTGCTGCCATGTCGGCCCGCGCGCCTGGACCATGGACATAGTTCGAAAAACCATCGGTGGAACTGCTCAGCGCGTGCAGCGACATCGCTGACACACCGAGCACGATCACTGAGAGCACGCCAAATCCAGCAACGAGTTTGCTCTTGATGCTCATGTGTTTGAGATTCACGTGGTGACTCCTGCCCGAACGGGCTCTTGACGGCTGAATAGCCGCTGCCGTCCTTGGCCCCCCAAGTATCGGCAGCGGTATGAGTGCGACGCGGGCACATCGATTTTCGTGTGTCCGCGCGCCGTGCCAGTCGCAAAGTGTTCGTTGACGGCGAGGCTCTCACCCCTCGAACGCGTTAACTTCTTTTGCTAATGCTCCGTCACACATTTGTCGACTCAGGCAGACGGTTTATCGACCGCACCGGCGCAATGCTTAAGGGTAAAGATGCAAAGTTTCTACAAGTATTTTCGAATTCGTTTTGTCGGCCGATGCAGGACTGGCGCAACGGCGTCCCCGTGGAGCAAACGCTTATTCGGTGGGCTTGAAACAAAAACGGCGCACCCGATGGCGCGCCGATGGACACATACGCTTGTTGCGCGTGCCAGGAGACTATGAGAGCAAGCCGACTAGATCGAACTTGAGAAAGCGGAAGGCTGGGGCATGCTTTTTAACGGCAAGCCGCGGGCAAGCCGTTTCGATGGATTGCAACATGACCCTCTGCGGACGATCAGCCGCGGGTATCGACCCATTGACGTGCCCACTCGCGTGAATGGCCGAGTGCTTGCGCCTCGTTCTTGAAATAATCGAGAACGTGGAACTGGTAGCGGTTGCCCTTCTCGCTGCCGCTGTGGCGCTCGAGCAAGAGGTTCGACGCGAATGATCCATCAGGCAGACGATGCGCGGAAGGAACGACTTTATAGCCGTTGTACAAATAAATATTAGAGTTATGCATAAGTGACACACACGAACAAACGCAAGTCCGACAAATATTGATTGTCAGGACGCGTTGATAACAGGCACGAGGCCTTAAAAATTCGCAGAGGAAACAGCAGAAAAACAGCAGAAAGCAGCCGAAATCACAAGCGCGTTCACAAACAATCAGCGAACATTTAGCGTTCGTATTGGATACGCGACGTGTGGCAGCGAAGTTGCAGGAGATTGCAGAGGGACTAAAGCAGACTAACTAAAGCGGACTAAAGTGGAAGTGCAAACAGATGCAAGCAGAGGCAGACAGATGCAATGCTGGTGGTAGCGGCGTCGTTCACTAAAGGCAACTGCCGCAACCGGGAACCGAAGCTCCGCGAAAACATTTACCGCTCGCGTAAATCGGCTCAGGCCAATTTACGCGATAAATCAACTACACCACTAATTACAGCGGGGTAATGTTCGAAGCTTGCAGACCCTTCGGGCCTTGCTTGGTTTCGAAGCTAACCTTTTGGTTTTCGGCGAGCGTCTTGAAGCCGTCGCTACGAATTTCCGAAAAGTGGGCGAAGAGGTCGTCGCCGCCTGCGTCAGGCGTAATAAAGCCGAAGCCCTTGCTGTCGTTGAACCACTTGACGATACCGGTATCCATGATAAATCCTTGAAAATATAAAGATGATGCAACCCCGTATTGAGGCGAGAGAAGCTTCAAGGAAGTGAGAGGACAACAAATACCGCGGAGATAACGAGGCAGAATGATGAACAGCAATCGAGCTTCTTGAATACTTCGACCCTCAGATTACGTGCCGCGGGGTAACGTGTCAAGCTATTTCGGACCGTGCCTAGTCACACAATGAAACGATCGCGGACGATTTGTCACGATTGCCGCCCTTTCAGGCGCCCTGCAAGTGCCATTTGCTCACCCTGTCGTCACTCAGGCACCGCGATATCACCGTCCACCAGGCTGGCGCCATACTGCTCTGCGTAATCGCGCGCTCCTTGCGCGTCGGGGAACAGCGGCATGTCCGCGCAACCGACAAACGGATAGATCACGCGTTTGTCGCTCAGCCGCGTCACGCGCAGCGTGGGCATGGTTCCGCCCGTTGCGCGCCTTGACGAGGCCGCCACGTTGTAATTGGCCCATTCCGCCGGCTTGTCGGCCGTTCGGTTATCGAGTGACGGGTTCATGGGCGGATGATCGAGCGAATAACTCATAGATCGGCAATCGATTCGCCAACGACGTTGCCGTCGATCAGCCGTTCGGCATAGCGCGTGGATGCCAGCCGCGCTTCACCTGAGCCGCTGAACGGACCGGCGCCCGGCACGCGATATACGCGGCTGGTGGTCGTGCTGTCGTCAACGCCGCGCCGGGAGATCTTCACGGCGGCGTCGAAACCCGAGTCGTAATGACGGGAACCGTCCGCGCCGCGCGGCTTGTGCGGATAGATCAGCGGATAAATTTCGAGGCCGCGATAGCTTCTTACAGTGTCGTTCATGATTTTCTTCAATTTCAGTTATTGCGCGACGCCCCGAGATCCTGTCACGCGTGGCTGCTGCTTATACATATTGCGCACTTCGAGCGTTGCCGCTCATGTAGCGTTGTCAGCGCCGCCTGGCTGCAAAGGTGCGGACGGCGCAGCCGCAGATGGCTGGAACCGCCGCACCGAGCGGGAAAAGCGCCCGCTTCGCGCGTTGTAGAGTGCACCGGCCTGAACCTTGCCGTCGATGATATCTCGACCATACTGCATGGCGAGCTCGATAGCGTCGTCCGCATTGGCCGGCTCGGCGCCCTTGATTGCTGGCGAATAGCGCTTGGACGTTGCGCTGTCGGTCGGTACGGTATCTATCTGAACAATCGCGGAAAAACGCTTGGGACCTTTTGCAAACGGATCGCCATGCGGCGGGAAAATCTGCTGCGAATAAGCGCGCAATGCATAGCCGCGATATTCGATGGTATGGATGGTCATAACGCACTCGCTGGACACATTGCGCTGACCGTCGTGGAAATTTGCTGAAGACCGATATGCAAACTGACGGTCATTAGCATCGGAACGATTAAGAATGCGCCGAATCGTGGCGTGAGGCAAGGCAAATCGGCGTTTGCCCGGTATTTGGAGGATAACGCAAGGGCTTAACCAGTGGCGGCGCCATGATGGTTTTTAAAGCATTGGATGAAGTGAGCCGGTCGCATTTTCCTGCGTTTGCATAACTTGCGCCACACACGGTATTTTTGGCCGGATCTTAGTTGGGATAACCGGCAGTCGATGTTTTATTGCATAAAACACCGGACGGAAACAAGGATTTCAGGCGAAAGCGTATGCAATTGCTCAACCGGGCCAATCGACTGGATAAAGCGTTCAGGACTACTCGTCGCGGGCATTTTCGACCTATTTATATTGGCTCATTGCAATAAATCCCTGTCCATGTTTAACAACGTATCAGGTCGCAACTGGATTTTCTCCGGCGCCAAAACGAAAGGTTTTCTGGTCGTGTAAAGCGCCCAAAATGGCGTCGAAGATTAAAACCGCCGAACCCAGGTTATCTCCGGGAAACACGAGCTTCCGACGGATCCTTCTCGCGCAATACCGCCGGCAAACCGAACAGCAGGAGCAATGCGCTGATCAGGCTCATCGCACCGATCGCATATAACGCGGGCGTCGTGCTGCCGGTCAGGTCGCGAACCCGCCCCACCATCAGAGGACTCACAATGCCGCCAAGTTGCCCGATCGTGTTGATCAGCGCTATGCCGCCGGCAGCACCCGCTCCCGTCAGGAGCTTCGGCGGCAGCGCCCAGAACGCCGGGATCGAAGCCACCACGCCCGCACCCATCACGCCGAGCGCCACGATCAGGAAACCCGTTTGTTTGTCGAAGATGCCTGCGGCAAGAAAGCCGATCGCCGCCATCACCAGCAGGCCGCACACGAACTTGCGGCGCTCGCCCGAGGCATCGGAGAGACGGCCCACCACGACCATGGCGATCGCGCCACAAATGTAAGGCACCGCCGTCAGCAATCCAATGGTGGTCGGGTTGTGTGTACCCGCGCTTCGAATGAGTTGCGGCGCCCAGAAATTGAGCCCATACGACGCCACCTGGATCAGAAAATAGATCAACCCGAGCATGAGAAAACCGCGTGTCCTGATTGCATCGAGTAACGAGTTGCCGGCGCCCGTGTGGGCTGCGGGTCGCTGGATGCGGCTTGCCAGCAGTGACTTTTCCGATGCGCTGAGCCAGCCCGCGTCTTCAATCCGGTCCTTCAGTAGCTTGAGCACCAGCAGGCCCAGGACGATACATGGCAAACCGCCAAGCAGAAATAGCCAGTGCCATCCGCGAATGCCGAGCACACCGTCCATGTGTCCGAGAACCAGACCCGACAACGGCGCACCGACCAGCCCGGAGAACGCCGACGCAAGAAACAGCATCGAGGTGATGCGGCCGCGATGGCTCGGCGGAAACCATAACGTGAGGTAGTACAGAACGCCGGGGGCGAAGCCCGCTTCCATTGCGCCGATGATGAAACGCAGCCCATAGAACTGCCATTCATTGCCGACAAGCACCATGGCGCTGGTGGCGATGCCCCAGGAAATCATGATGCGCGCGATCCAGCGGCGGGCGCCGACCTTGTAAAGCATCAGGTTGCTGGGCACTTCAAACAAGACGTAGCCGATCACGAAGAGGCTGGCGCCGAGGCCGTAGGCGGTGTCCGAGAACCCGAGATCGCTTTGCAGCTGGAACTTCGCAAAGCTGATGTTGATGCGATCGAAAAAGGCGAACAAATAGCAGATCATGATGAGCGGCATCAACCGCCAGGCGACCTTGCTGATAATCGCTTTGAAGTCGTTTTCGCTGTGTGCCTGCGGTACGGCCGTAGTGGCGCCAAGATCGCTCATGATCGTCTCCTTGCCGGACTGGCCTTGCGGCCGTCCGGTCATATGTGTTCTTTAATGTTGGGAAAAGGTTTTGCGTTTTTTAAACGCGGCGGCGCTTATTGCACGGCGCCCTCGCTGCGTAGCCGTGCGACATCGCTCGCGTTGAAACCGAGGCCGGACAGTACGGAGTCCGTATGTTCACCGAGCGTCGGTCCCTGCCATCGCACTTCGCCGGGGGTGTCGGAGAGCTTGGGCACAATGCCGGGCATCTTCACCGACACCCCGCCGGGCAATGCGGCGTCAAGCAACATGTCTCGCGCCTGATAATGCGGGTCCGCAACAATGTCGGCGACGGAATAGATCCGGCCGGACGGCACTTCTGCTTCTTCGAGCGCGGCGAGCACCTCGTCGATCGGATGATGCGTGGTCCACGCGGTGATCGCTTCGTCCAGCCGTGCGCTCTGCGCGGCGCGGCCGTCGTTGCGGGCAAGCGCGGGGTCATCGGCGAGGTCGGCGCGGCCTATGACATGCATCAGGCGCTTGTAGATCGGATCGCTGTTGCCGGCAATCACCACAAAAGCGCCGTCTTCAGTGCGATACGTATTCGATGGCGCAATGCCCGGCAACGCGCCGCCACTACGCTCGCGCACGTGACCGAGCAGGTCGTATTCGGGGATCAGGCTTTCCATCAGGTTGAAGACGCTTTCGACAAGCGATACATCGACGACTTGACCCTCGCCCTGCCCCGTCTTCACGCGAAGGATGGACATCAACGCGCCAATGACTCCGTGCAGGGAAGCGAGCGAGTCGCCGAGCGAGATGCCCACGCGTGCCGGTGCGCCATCGACGTCACCGGTTGTATAACGAATGCCGCCCATGGCCTCACCGATCGCACCAAAGCCCGGACGATCGCGATACGGTCCCGACTGCCCGTATCCGGAGATGCGGACCATGGTGAGTTTGGGATTGATCGCGTGCAGCACGTCCCAGCCAAGGCCGAGTTTTTCGAGCGCACCGGGACGGAGGTTTTCAATAACGACGTCGGCGTCCGCGGCAAGACGCTTGACGACATCGACGCCATCCGGAGACTTCAGGTTCACGCAAACGGACTTCTTGTTGCGCGACTGCAGATACCACCAGAGCGACGTGCCCTCGTGCAGCTTTCGCCATTTGCGAAGCGGGTCGCCGTTATCCGGCGCTTCGATCTTGATGACGTCGGCGCCGAACTCCCCGAGCATGCGGGCGGCGAACGGCGCCGCTATGAGTGTGCCGATTTCTATGACGCGAATGCCTGCGAGCGGTCCAGCCATGATGCGTGTCTCCCGAAAAAGCTAACCTGGAAGACAGCTTAGGAGCCGGCAACGCACCCCGTCCAACCGCATTTCGCCAATGACCGTTCGTGAACGGCGAACGCTCAGGCCTTGTTTTGCTCGTCGTGCTCAACGGCTACCAGGTGATCGAACAACATGCGGCTGACCGGCGGAAGTCCATCGACATCGCGCACCACGACGATCAGGTCGCGCTGGCTCCAGGGTTCGTCGAGCAGGACGGCCGTGAGTCCGAGCGGACGGCCGATCGTGTTGAAGACCTTGAGCGGCAGCACGCTGATGCCGAGACCTGCCTGCACCATGCGGCAGACGCCATCGAAACCCGGCACCTGGATGCGCAGCCGCAATGGCTTGCCTGCCTGACGTGCAGCGATGTGCGTGCGCAGGTTGATCGAGCTGGCCGCATGCAGGCCAACGTAGTCGCTGTCCAGCGTTTCGACGAACGTGACCTGCTCGCGAAGCGCGAGTTCGTGATCTATGGGCATCACCACGACCAGCGAGTCATGCCGGTAGTGCGAGACGTCGAGGCCGCGCGTATCGGCTTCGCCTGAGCAGATGCCGACATCGGCTAGGCTGTCGGCTATGCCTTGCACCACACCACTGCTCGGGCGCTCTTCGAGGTCGAGCTTGATGCGTTCGTTCATCGAAAAGAATGCGCGCAAGTCTTCGGGAAGGAATTCGACGATCGCCGAGAGGTTCGCCATCATGCGGACAAACCCGCGCACGCCGCTCGCGTGCTCAGCCAGTTCGATCCCGATGTTCTCGACATCGCGCAACACGCGGCGTGCATGATGCAGCAGGGTTTCGCCCGCGGGCGTGAGCTCCATGCCCCTGGGCCGGCGCACGAACAGCGTCGCCCCCACGGCCTGTTCGAGTTCGAGCAGCCGCTTGCTCGCGGCCGAAACAGCGATAGCCTCGCGCTCGGCCGCACGCGTGAGCGTGCCCTCCTCGTAGACCGCAAGAAAAAGTTGCAGCGTGGTCAGGTCAAGCCGTCTCAACAGGTTTTTGAGTGCCATGCGGGTGGTGGGCATCCTGGACACAGAAGATGCCCGATGTTACCCGAGGCATGGCCTACGCATTACTCCTGCTTTGTCTCGCTCCAGCCGCCACCGAGCGAACGGTACAGCGCAACCGCTGCCAGCGCGTGTTCACGCTTCGCCTGGTTCAGCGCATCAGAGTCCTGCAGATACGCTTCTTGGGCGGCGAGTACATCGAGGAAACCGCTTGCACCGCCCTTATAAAGTTGCGTGGACAGGCGTAGCGATTGATCGGAGGATTGCAATGCGTCCTTCAGGCGCTCAGCCTGCTCCGACGTGCTGACGAGATCGGTACGCGTGTCTTCCACATCTTTCAGCGCCTGCAGCATGGTCTGCCGCAGACGCAGATCGGATTCGCGCATGCGGCTTTGGCTCTGCTCGATGCCCGCCGTAATCCGCCCGGCATTGAAGATGGGGCTGGTCGCATTGAGCGCAGCGCTGAAGAGGTTGTCGGTGAGCGTGGGAAGCCCGAGATACGACGACGCCAGCAAACCGTCAGTCAGTTGCAGCGAGAACTTCGGATAGCGGTCCGCTTGCGCAACACCCACTTCCGCTGCGCGTTGTGTCAGCTCGGCGTAGGCACTGCGGACATCGGGACGGCGCAGCAACGCCTCGGAGGGCAGCATCTGGGGCACCGCGTTTGAAGGTGTCGGGATGGTCCCGGGCGTGGCGAGCACGAGCGTATCGACGGATTCAGGCGTGCGCCCCGAGTACACCGCGATCAGGCTGAGCTGATGTTCGACAGTGGCGTTGGCGCGCGGCAAACGCGCTTGCAACTCGCTCAACTGGTTCTGTGCGCGCGTGACGTCGAGGCGCGGCGAGAGCCCGTATTGCATGCGCTCCTGCGTCAGGCGCAGTGCACGGTCCCGGATCGCGATATTGTCCTGAAGGATCTTTTGTTCACTCTGCGCCCAGCGCAGATCCACATATGCCGATGCCGTATTGGCCGCAAGCGCGAGACGAAGCGCGTCGACATCATGTTGACGGCCTGTCAATTGCGCCTGTGCCGCGAGCAGTTCGAGGCGCTCGCCGCCGAACACGTCGGGCGTCCAGGCGAGCGTCAGGCCTAACCCTGCCTGACGAACATAGCCCAGCGGCGGCGGCGTGTTCTGGCGCGCATCGGCGGCGCTGGCGTTCGCGTCGAGTTCCGGCAGCAGCGCGGCGCGTCGCTGCGTGGTCACGGCCTGAGCCTGCTTCACCCGCTCAAGTGCCGCTTGCACATCGAGGTTCTGGCTCAGCACCGAGCTCACCAGTTCATGCAGCACCGGGTCGCCGAATTGCTCCCACCACGCCGCGGCATCCACGTTGTCTTGCGGCGCGTCGGCGCTCCAGTTCGCGGGCGCTATCGACTGTACGGTCGAAGGTAAATCCGCATGCGTCGCGGGTTGAACGGCGCACGCCGCGAGCGTCAGGCTTGCTGCCAGTGCCAACAAAATCTTATGCATGGTGGATCTCAATGAGCGTCAGGAGAAGGCGGCGCAGCGCCAATAGGCCGCACGAAAAGCACGCTGACTATGCCGACGGCGAAGCACATCGCGAGTACGTAGAAGGTGTCGGAGAAGGTCATCACGAGCGCTTCGCGAAACACCAGCGCATGCAGGTTGGCGAGGCCCGCGTTGGTCGCGTTCAGCGCATCTCCCGCTACCGATCCCCAGTGCGCGAATTGCCTCGACAGGAACGCTTCGGTCTCCGGACTGCCGGTCGTCACGCTTTCACTGAGGCGCAGATAGTGAAAGTTCAGCCGGTCGTTGAGCATGGTCGCGCTGACCGCAATGCCGATCGCGCCGCCGAGATTACGCATCAGGTTGAACAGGCCGCTCGCCGACTTCAGACGCGATTGCGGCAGCGAGCCCAGCGCCATTGTCACGATGGGCGGCACCGCGAATTGCTGGCCAATCCCGCGCAGCGCCTGCGGCAACAGCAGCTGCTGCCAGCCCCAGTCATTCGTGAGCGGCACATAGAAGTAGCAGCCTAGACCAAAACACACGAGGCCAAAGAGCAGGCACCAGCGCATGTCGACGAGACGAGAGGTGAACGCATAGGCGCCAAGCGCGAGCAACTGAAACACGCCCACCGACAGCAACGCAATCCCGATCTGCAGCGAATCGAGTTCACGCACGCGGCTGAGGAACAACGGCGTGAGAAACACCGCGACGAAAATGCCGATGCCCGTCACGAACGACAGCAAACACCCAATCGCAAAGTTCCTGACCGCGAGCGCGCGCAGATCGACAACCGGATCTTTCGCAGTGAACGCGTGCACGAGAAACAGGAAGCCGCAGATCGCGGAGATCCATGTGCACGTGATGATCACGTCGTCGCCAAACCAGTTCTTGCGGGGACCTTCTTCGAGTACATACTCAAGGCAGCCAAGGAAACCTGACATCAACGCAATGCCGAGGTAGTCGCCCTTCTTCAACAACGACAAGTCGGGTTCGTCGATATGCACGAACTTCGGCACCAGGATTGCGACCACGAGCCCCGGCACGACATTCAGGTAGAACAACCAGTGCCATGACCATTGCGACGTAATCCATCCGCCGATCACCGGACCGATCGCAGGGGCGAGCGAAGCGAGCGCGCCGATCGTCGTCGATGCAATCAGCCGCTGCTTGCCGGGGAACAGCACGAATGCCGTGGTGAAGACGGTCGGGATCATTGCTGCGCCAAGTGCACCCTGCAGGCCACGGAAAATGATCATCGAGTTGATGTCCCACGCGAGGCCGCACAGCATGCTCGTGATGGTGAAACCGACCGCGGACGCCACGAACAGCCAGCGCGTGGAGAAGACCTTGGAGAGCCAGCCGGACATCGGGATCACTAGGATTTCCGCGATCAGGTACGAGGTCTGCACCCACGACAGTTCATCCTGGCTCGCCGACAACCCGCCGCCGATTTCCCTGAGCGACGACGCAACGATCTGGATGTCCAGCGTCGCCATGAAAAAACCCAGGCACATCAGCGCGAACGCAAAAACACGCTGCCGGGTGGGTTGATCGGCGGGGTTCAGTGGCACGGCCGGGCTCATGAACGGCTCGCGCTGTCGAGGTGCACCTTCACCGTCGCCGAGAGGCCGGCGCGCAGTACGTCCTGCTTGTCCTTGGGTAGGTCGAGGCGAATCCGCACCGGGACGCGCTGCACGATCTTCGTAAAGTTGCCGGTTGCATTCTCTGGCGGCAGCACGCTGAAGGTTGCACCCGTTGCGGGCGCCAGGCTTTCCACATGACCCTCGAAGGTCCCGCTGGAGGCATCGAGCTCAACGTCCACGCGATCCCCCACATGCATCTTCTTGAGCTGGTCTTCCTTGAAGTTCGCGTCGATCCACAAGCCGTCCGTGGGCACGATTGTCAGCAGCGACGCCCCCGTGTTCGCGAGCATGCCCACGCGTGCCGTCCGGTTGCCGACGTAACCATCCACAGGCGAGCGGATCGTCGTGTACTCCACGTTCAGTTCGGCGACCCGCCGCAACGCTTCAGCGGTCGCGACACGCGCGCGGGCGTCGTCTACCTGCGCGGCGAGCACGGCAAGCTGGCGTTGCGAAGCGAGCGCCGCTGCATTGCTGTTATCGAGCGTGGCGCGGGCCTTCAGGTAGTCCGCATCGGCTCGCTCGACCACCTGGTTCGATACCGCCTCGTCCTTGACGAGTTGCCGGTAACGCACCTGGTCGGACGCACTGCGCGTGACTTCCGCCGACGATGCCCGTACCTCCGCCTGGCTCTGGTTGATCACAGCGGCCTGCAGTTGCTGCTTCGCTTCGAGCTCGGCAACGGCGGCACGCGCGCCCTGCACGTCGGCATTGGCCTGCGCGAGTTTGGCGTCGTAGTCCCGGGAGTCGAGCCGGATCAGCACCTGGTTCGCCGTCACGCGCTGGTTGTCTGTGACCAGCAACTCGGTCACGAAACCGTTCACCTTCGGCGCCATCACCGTGACGTTACCGCCGACATACGCGTCGTCCGTGCTCTGAACGAAACGCAGCACCGTGACCCAGTATGTCGCGGCCGCAGCGATCACGGTCACCACCGCAATGATCGCGAGCGGCATCCAGCCAATGCGAAAAGGCCGCCTCGCGCCGCGCTCGGCCGTGGGCGCGGCGGTGGAGATAATCGGCGTGGAAGGTGTGGTCATCGGTCAGTCCTGTTGGTTACGTCGAATGGTTGATACGGGCATGAGCGGTGAGCATTGAGGAGCGCCGTTCACTCGCTGGTCAGGCGAAAGAGTTCGCGCCGCAGACGCGCCGCTTGCCGGCGCCCGAACTTCGCCTCGAATTCTTCTTGTGCCGCCTGCCAGTGCCGCAGCGCGTCGGCGAGTTTGGTCCGGCCGCCTTCGGTGAGCGTCAACTGCAAGCGCCGCTGGCAAGGTCCGCCCAGTTCCGCCAGAACGAGACCGCTGCGCAGCAGCGGCTGCAGCACCCTGACCAGCGTCGTGCGTTCCATCACCATGGCCTGCGCGAGCTCCGCCATCGTCATGTCCGGCATGCGCTCAAGCGCGGAGACGATGCTGAATTGCGTCGGCGTGATCTGTACTGCCGACAAGTGCCGCTCGTACAGCTGCGAGATGTGCCGGGCAGCCTGGCGAACGGCAAAACAGTCGTCGTGTCGTGGAGGGCGTGTGTGCATGTGCACAGGTTATGTGTGCATATGCACGTAGTCAACCACTATCGCGCGCATCAATTAATGACGAATCTGTCAACAATCTAAAATGAATGAAGTCGAAATTAAAATGAAAGCTTGCCCGGCTGGCTCAGGCTTCGAAGAATTCCGCCGCATGTTCGATGAACGCCCGCACCTTCGCCGGCAGCAAGGTGCGGCTGCTATAAGCCAGGCGGATTTCGATCGCGCCGTCGACGATCTCGAAGTCGTCGAGCAGCGACACCAGCTTGCCGGACGCGAGTTCGTTGCGAACCAGCGCCGCAGGCAGCACGCCAAGGCCGAAGCCCTCGAGCACCAGTTCGCGGTTGAGCACCGCGTTGTTCGATGTCACGTCTGCTTTCAGCGGCACCGTGATCTGTTCGCCGCCGCCCAGCCGAAACGTCAGCATGGGCTTGCGGATCGACGCGTGCATGGCGACGAATTCAAGCTCGGCGAGCTCGGACGGATGGTTCGGCCGGGGTTTGCCTTCCAGATACCCTGGCGTCACCACAATCACGAGCGGAATGCGCTCGAGCAGGCGCGTCACCGTGGTGTCGCTGGTCAGCATGAAAGGCAGCACGACGCCGAGGTCGTAACCGTCCGCGACCAGGTCCACGGGACGCTCGGTCAGCGTGACGTCGAGTCCGATCAGCGGGTAGCGACGGCGAAACGTGGCGATCAACGGGACCAGACGGTTAACCGTTGCCGTCGTGTGGGCAACCAGGCGCAGCATGCCGGTCGGATCACTGTTGCGATTGGCCGCCTGCGCCTCCAGCGCGTCGAGCTCATCCAGCACGCGTGAGCAGCCCGCGAAGAATTGCTCGGCGGTCTCGGTCAGCGAGATATGGCGCGTGGTGCGATGAAAAAGCCGGTTGCCCAGGCGCTGCTCGAGCGTGGCGATGGCGCGCGACACGACCGGCGGCGACACGCCCAGCAGATCGGCGGCGCGCGTGAAACTTTTCGCCTCCACGACCGCGCGGAACACTTTGAGGCTCGTCAGATAGTCCATGTCTCGGTCCTTGAGGGTGCGGCGCGGGTACTTTCAATCGGGCTTGAAGCCGGGCAATTGCGGCTTTCAACGCCCGGATTCTCCTGCAAGACGGATTTTTTTGCCGATCATCAAGTCTGGCCGCAAGGGAAAGCACCCGCCGAGTCAATTTCTCATCCGATGAGAAATGATTTCTTTCTTTGAGAATTGGCGAGGGAAACTTGCGTCATGAAACAGCCAGCCGAAGCGTCTTCCGTTGTCGATCGCGTCCTTCACGCGCTGACCAGCGTCGCCCGGGCAGGACGACCGATCGGCGCCAAGGAGATTGCCGCGGACATCGGCGCGCCCTTGTCCACCGTGTACCGGCTGCTGAGCTCACTCAAGCAATGGGGTTTGTTGCAGGAACATGCGAACTCCGGCCTGCTCGAACCGGGTCCGTCCAGCGTGCAGCTTGCGTGGGGTTTCGACCAGAACGCGCAACTCGTCACCCAAAGCCGGGACGAAATCAGGGCGCTTGTGCAGCGCACTGGTGAGAGTGTTGGCTTGCTCGTGCCGATCAACGACACAGTCGTATGCCTCTCGATGGTCGAAAGCGACCAGCCGCTGCGTTGCTCGTTCGCCCGTGGCCGCACGCATCCGCTGACACGAGGCGCTTCGGCTAAAGCGTTGCTGGCCTTCCTGCCCGAAGCAAAAGCCGAGGCCGTGATCGCCGGCAGCGCATCTGGCGACCCTGAGAGCGCTGCAGCGTTGCACGTGCAACTGCAGGAAATTCGCCGCCGGCGCTTTGCGACGAGCGAGAGCGAAGTCGACATAGGTGTATGGGGCGTGAGCGCCCCGCTCATATCCGATGCCGGACGGCTGGAAGGAACCATCACCCTGATGGCGCCGGTCGCTCGCATTGCAGGACGTGAGGCCGAACTGGCGCAGCTTACGCGCGCGGCCGCAGACCGTATCAGCTACAAGCTTTGAGCACTTTTATTTTTAACCTTGCTTGCCACCCTTCAAGGAAACCAGCATGAAACTTATCCACGCACTTTCGGCCTTTGCGCTTGCCATTGTAGTGAGCGTAGCCGCTGCGCCCGCCGCCCGAGCCGCCGATGACACCATCCGCGTGGCGACCGATGCAACCTTCCCTCCGCTCGAATTCGTCAAGGACGGTAAGCGCACAGGCTTTGATATCGAGTTGATCGAAGCCATGGCCAAGACCATGGGCAAGAAAGTGCAATGGGTGGACATCGACTTCAAGGGGCTGATTCCCGGGCTGATCGCGAACCGCTTCGACGTCGCCGCGTCGGGCATCTATATGACGGATGAACGCCGCAAGGTCGTCGATTTCACCGATCCGTACTACAAGGGCGGCCTCGTCGTGCTGGTGCGCAAGAACGACACGTCGATCAAGACGCCTGCCGATCTCGACGGCAAGAAAGTGACAGTGCAGGTCGGCACGAAATCGGTCGCCTTCCTGAAAGACAACTATCCGAGGGTGCAGCGCGTGGAAGTCGAAAAGAACCAGGAGATGTTCGACCTGGTGAACATCGGCCGCGCCGATGCCGCCGTGACCGGGCGCCCCGCCGCCGTGGAATACGCGAAAGCGCAGCCCAACGTGCGCGTGCTCGACAAGGGACTCACCACCGAGCTTTACGGCTACGCGCTGCGCAAGGACGAAACTGAGCTGACCGCGCAGATGAACAAGGCGCTGCAGACACTGCGCGCCAACGGCACCTACGACGCGCTTACGACGAAGTGGTTCGGCAAGCAATAACGCGACGAGTAACGCGACAGCCCTGACAGCAGAGGAGTAACCGATGACGCTCGATTTTTCGCCCGTATGGGCAGGCTGGGAAGCGCTCGCGACCGGCGCTGCGACGACTATCGAAGTCACGGCCTGCTCACTCGTACTCGGCTGCGTGCTGGGGCTGCTGGTGGGGATCGGCAGGCTCGCACCGCAGCGCCGCGTGGTCTATGGCATCTGCACCGCCTACCTCACGTTCATACGTGGCACGCCCCTGCTCGTGCAGCTCTTTATCCTGTTCTTCGGCCTGCCGCAGTTCGGCATCATGCTGCCCGCGTTTGCGTGCGGTGTGCTCGGGCTCGGCGTCTATAGCGGCGCTTATGTATCGGAGATCGTGCGGGGGTCGATTCAATCAGTGGACCGTGGCCAGATGGAAGCTGCGCGATCGCTTGGGATGCCTTATCGAATGGCGATGCGCAAGGTGATCCTGCCGCAAGCGTTCGTGCGCATGATCCCGCCGCTTGGCAACGAGTTCATTGCGTTGATCAAGAACTCGGCGCTGGTCTCCCTGCTGACGATCAACGACCTGATGCACGAAGGCGAGAAGATCATCAGCGTGTCGTACCGCTCGCTGGAGGTGTATATCGTGATCGCGTTCATCTACCTGATCTTGACGGGCGCAACATCGCTCGCGTTGCGCAAGACAGAAAAAACGCTGCGCGCAGACGGGAGAGTCTGACCATGAGCACGACCTGGAGCACGACCATGAGTGAACCTATTGTTTCAGTCAGGAAACTGGCGAAGTCGTTTGGGTCGAACCGGGTGTTGAACGGTATCGATATGGACGTGCAGCCGTCTCAGGTGATCGTGGTGATCGGTCCGAGCGGGTCGGGCAAGAGCACGTTTCTGCGCTGCCTGAACGGGCTCGAAACAGCCGAGGAAGGCACAGTCAGGATCTGCGGCCATGCCCTTGTGGACAACGGCCGCATGATCGACGAGAACGGCCTGAACCGCATCCGCCGGGACGTGGGCATGGTGTTTCAATCGTTCAACCTGTTTCCGCACCTGACGGTGCTGCAGAACGTCACGCTTGCGCCGCGCTCGTTGGCGCGCGTCAGCGCGGCGGAGGCAGAAAGCGAGGCGCGCGCGCTGCTGGCGAAGGTCGGGCTCGGTCACAAGGCTGACGTTTATCCGGGCACGTTGTCCGGTGGCCAGAAGCAACGGGTGGCGATCGCTCGGTCGCTTGCGATGCACCCGCAAGTCATGCTCTTCGATGAACCCACTTCCGCGCTCGATCCCGAACTCGTCGGCGAAGTGCTGCAGGTCATGCAGGCGCTGGCGAGCGAAGGCATGACCATGCTGATCGTCACTCATGAAATGAATTTTGCGCGGGACGTGGCGGACACCGTCGTGGTGATGGATCATGGCAGCGTGATCGAGGCAGGACCGCCGGCGCAGATTTTCGGGGCGCCACAAGAAGCCCGCACACGCAGCTTCCTGCAAGCCGTTTTGTCGCGTGAACAGGCGGCTTGAGCAGCAAGCGTGGCGGCCTCACGAGGCCCCTGTTTGCGCCGGGTAGGGCCATCGGCTGAAGCGCGATTCCGGCTTGGTTTCTTCTTCGTTCGAGGGTGACGGCAAACCTTCCGCAAACCACGCTACATCGGCTCTGCGCTCCTTCACGTAGCGCTCCCATCCATTCGCATTCCCAGCGAAGAGATCGTGCTGCACGGTCGACGCAAGCAATTCACGGTTCAGGTCTTCATCGAGGAGCGTCTTCGGCCAGAGGAAAAACGCAGCGCTCGCGCGTTCGCTCACCTGCTGCGGGGTCATGGCGGCATCGAGGTGTCCGAGCCATGTGAAGGTGGCAAGCGAGTCTTCACGGGCAATTGCGTCGCCGAGCGTGTTATACCGCTGGCCGCCACGCGACAAACACGACAGCGCTTCCAGCACGTCGCCCAGATGCAGCAGTAGCGCACGTCGTTCATAAGCATCTTTCATCAAAATCTCCAGATTCATTGGACCGGGCCTTGAGCGACTCGAAAGTCACCGCTCTGACCCGATGAGCAAAAACGCGCTCGAATAGAAGGAAGGTCGTTCTCCGCGGTCATTCGCTCGCGGTTTGACTCGTTCCCAGAGCGTCGAACAGATAGCGGCTCACTCGCGGATGCGCGTGTCTTGCGTGAGCATGAAGTGATCCAGCATACGATAAGCGGCAAAGCAAAACGCTCGCCCGGCTTTCGACATAGCCTCGACCGACAACCATAGCCAGCCGCGTGACGACCGTTCGTACGTTCATCGTCAAGCGTCGGCCCCGAGTTTCTGAAAGCTCAGACGATAATCATTCGGCGACACCCCCAGTCGTTGCCGGAACACAATTCGCATGCGATCCGCTGTTCCGAAACCGCATTCATAGGCGATCGTTTTCAACGGCGTCGTGCTGCTTTCCAGCGCGTTGCGCGCTGCATCGATACGCGCGCGCTCCACGAAATCATGCGGCGTCACGCTTGTCTCTTCGACGAACGCGCGCGCGAAATTGCGCTCGCTCATGCCCGCGATCTGCGCCAGCTTTTCAACCGTCATGCGTTCGCCGATGTGTTCCATCACGTAGGCCTGCACCTTGGCTGCGGGCGAGGTCTCATCGGCAGGCGCACTCAGGTACGGGCTGAATTGCGACTGGCCGCCGCGGCGCTGCGCAAAAACCACGAGCCGCTTGGCGACAGCAAGTGCGATACGCGGACCATGATCTTCGGCGACAAGCGAGAGGGCGACGTCAATCCCCGCCGTCACGCCCGCCGATGTCACCAGGTTGCCATCGCGAATATGAATACGGTCGAGCTCGACCCGGGCCAGCGGAAATTGCCGTGCGAGTTGCGGCGCATTTTGCCAGTGAGTTGTGACATGACGGCCATCGAGCAGACCGGCATGACCCAGCGCGAACGCGCCGGTGCAGATAGAACCGTAGCGCTCACAACGCGAAGCAACGTCGCGCAGCCAGGTGCTCAGGCGCAGATCGGGCACATCGGACGGCAGCCCGGGACCGCCTGCCACGAGGGCGACGTCGTAATGCTGCTGCGGCGCCTCGCACGCAATGTCCGCGAGCATCCGCGTGCCGTTCGACGCGCGCACCGGTGCGTTGTCCACGCTGACCAGCGTGATTGCGTAGCCCTCGCCGGACGCGACGAAACCGTTCGCCTCGGCGAATACGTCGAGGGGACCGGCGACGTCGAGCGCCTGCACTTGCGGAAAAATCGCGATGGCGACGCTACGCATAAGGTCATGCTCCTTTGTCGACCAGAGTTGGCGCTTCAGCGCTTACTCCGGTCCCATAGCGCTTACTCTGGTCCCGTGAAAAGGGTTGTTTTCCACGCGTTTTACGCGCTTGGCAGGAGACGCCGTGTGGTTGGCAGACTTCGACGGACCTGCCGCATTGCGGCCTCGGCCGCTCCCGGCGACACTGGCTTCGTCGTCCAGCCGCTTTCGCTTCTCCCGATGATGCGACCCAAACGGCGCATTTTAACAAGGTGTCGGCGGCATCGAGGCCAAGCCCACTATCCCAGGAGCATTGAACATGACCACCACCATTGCAGGCATCCGCATTCCCGACAGCGCCATGGCGCGCGCAGCAACCGAACTCGTTCGCGATACCGAGCCGGACCTGCTCTATAACCACTCGCGCCGCGTATTCCTGTTTGGCGCGCTGACTGGCGAGCGCCGTCAGTTGGCCTACGACGCGGAGCTGCTTTATATCGGCGCGATGTTCCATGACATGGGCCTGATCGATGCGTACAGCAGCGCGACCGAGCGCTTCGAAGTGGACGGCGCCAACGCCGCGCGCGACTTCCTCAAGGGTTATGGCATTAACGAGTACGACATAGAACAGGTTTGGGACTCAATCGCCTTGCACACGACGCCGGGGATTCCGCAGCACAAGAAACCGGTGGTCGCGCTGGTCACAGCAGGCGTGGAGATGGACGTGCTCGGACTCGCGTACGATCAATTCACCGACTCACAGCGCAAGCAAGTCATCGCCGTGCATCCGCGTGAGGTGAATTTCAAGGAAGGGATCATCGACGCATTCGCTCACGGCACGATCAAGAAGCCTGAGACCACGTTCGGCAACGTGAAGGCCGATGTGCTTGCGCTGAAGGACCCCACGTACAAGCGTTTGAACTTCTGCAGCCTGATCCTGGGGTCGTCGTGGAACGACAGCGCCACCGGATGCGCTCACTGCAGCGATCCAGCGCATAATCATCAATGATCCAACGGGCCTCAAGCTCCGGGAATAAAGCCGCTCCTCTTCTACTGGAGCGGCTCGTTTATCGTTAAAACAGATAAGCGTATGGGATTTGGTTCGTTGACCTGGTTCGCTGGGGATTTTAGATTCGCTGTCTGACCTGGACAACCTGGACTTTTGTGGCGTACGTTGTCAGTGCTTCAGCGACGCTTCGCCTCAATTGTTCCCGCCCCGAATTGAATTAACGAGTCCCGCGTGACGACCTTATCCCCACACCAGACGATTGAGATCACCCCATTTGCAGGTGCGCCGCTGGGCGCTGAAGTAACCGGTCTCGACCTGAGCCAGCCGCTTGCCGACGATGATTTCAAGCGCATCCATCGCGCTCACCTGGACCATCATGTGGTCGTGTTCCGCGACCAGCGCATCACGCCCGACCAGCAAATCAGCTTCAGCCGCCGTTTCGGTCCGCTGCAAATCCACGTGCTCCACCAGTTCCAGTTGACGGGCCATCCGGAAGTGCTGATCGTCTCCAACGTCATGGAAAACGGCAAGCCGATTGGTCTCGGCGACGCAGGGCATTTCTGGCATCCGGACCTGTCGTACAAGGAAACACCGAGCCTCGGTTCCTTGCTGCACGCACAGGAATTGCCCGCTGAAGGCGGCGACACGCTGTTCGCCAACATGCATCTGGCGTGGGATACGCTGCCGCAAGCGCTGCGCGACGCGGTGAAGGGACGCTCCGCCGAGCACACGTATCTTGCGAAATACGCCGAGTTGCAAAAGCGCAGCCCATGGCGCCCCAACCTCTCCGCCGAGCAGATCGCGCAGGTGAAACCGGTCGTGCATCCCATCGTGCGCACGCATCCGGAAACCGGCCGCAAGGCGCTCTTCGTCAGCGAGCATTTCACCACGCGCGTGATCGGCCTGCCGGAAGACGAGAGCCGCGACCTGCTGCGAGCGCTCTTCGAACATAGCGTTCGCGACGAGCATATCTACCGGCACGTATGGCGCGAGCACGACCTTGTGTTCTGGGACAACCGCTCCCTCATGCATCTCGCAGCGGGTACGCCCGATCATCTGCGCAGAAAGATGTATCGAACGACGATCGAAGGCGATACGCCGTTCTGAGCGTCCACACGCCCTGCTTCGAATTCAATTCCAAAAACACTTCTTCGGACTTTCGATGCCGCTTTCTTTATTCTCCCGGCGGGAACCTGGGGGTTCCCGCTCGTCGCTGCGCTCGCTTACTGCAGCGTTTGTGTCGTTCTCCGTCGCCATCTCTTCGCTTGCCGCAGCCACGCCCGCACGCGCCGAGGGCACAATCCGCATCGCGGAGCAGTTCGGCGTCGTGTATCTGCTGCTGAACGTCGCGCGTGACCAGAAACTGATCGAACAGGAAGGCAAGAAAGCCGGCGTCGATATCAAGGTGGACTGGCTGAAGTTATCCGGCGGTGCGGCGATTAACGACGCCCTGTTGTCCAGTTCCATCGATATCGCGGCTGCGGGCGTGGGTCCGCTGATGACGATCTGGGATCGCACGCACGGCAAGCAGAACGTGAAGGGCGTAGCCTCGCTTGGCAACCTGCCGTACTACCTGGTATCGAATAATCCAAACGTGAAAACTATCGCGGATTTCACGGAGAAGGACCGCATTGCGTTGCCCGCGGTGTCCGTTTCCGTGCAATCGCGCGTGCTGCAGTATGCCGCAGCAAAGCGCTGGGGCGACAAGGACTACGATCGCCTGGACAAGCTGACCCAAGCGGTGCCGCACCCCGATGCCGCTGCCGCGATCATTGCCGGTGGGACGGAAATCACCGGGCACTTCGGCAATCCGCCGTTCCAGGAACAGGAACTGGCGGGCAATCCGAAAGCGCATATCGTGCTGAATTCCTACGATGTCCTCGGCGGCCCAAGCTCGGCCACCGTGCTTTACGCGACCGAGAAATTCCACGATAACAATCCTAAGACGTATAAGGCATTCATCGCTGCAATGGCCGATGCCGCGCGCTTCGTATCGGCGAATCCGGAAGCGGCGGCCGATACCTACATTCGTGTAAACAATGCGAGGATCGACCGCGATCTGCTGATCAGCATCATCAAGAACCCGGCCACGCAGTTCAAGATCACGCCGCAAAATACGCTTGGGCTTGCTCAGTTCATGTATCGCGTCGGCGCGATCAAGAATGAACCCAAGTCATGGCAGGACTATTTCTTCGCAGATCCGGCGCTCGGCAACGGAAGCTGAACTTAGCTTGCGTCATGGCCACGTTTTGACAAACGCCCGCGCCGCCTGCGGGCGTTTTTTCGACTAGCGCTCGAACATTCAATAGCGGCACTGGAGCGGCAAAACCGTCGCTTATGCGTCGGCGTGTTTTGAATATGCGCAATGATTGGTTCACGCGCGCGAGGCGCCCCGCTAAGGTCGTGGTTTATGCCTATATGCACAGTCATGGCCGCCAATCCTACCGCTCTGTATCCGCCTCTTGTCCCCAGTGATTCACCGGTGACGAGCGCCAAGCTTCTCACCGTCGATAAAGTCAGCCTCGAGTACCGTACCCGCGAGCGCATCGTACGCGCGACGCATGAAGTCAGCTTCGACGTTTATGGCGGCGACCGCTTCGTGCTGCTCGGCCCCTCGGGTTGCGGCAAGTCGACGTTACTGAAAGCCGTAGCGGGTTTCGTCGAACCAACCGCGGGCAGCATCCGTATCGATGACAAACCGGTACGCGGTCCCGGCACCGATCGCATTGTCGTGTTCCAGGAATTCGATCAGTTGCCGCCGTGGAAAACCGTGCTGCAAAACGTGGCCTTTCCATTGCGCGTCGGGAAGAAGCTGAGCCGCGCGGAAGCCCGTGAACGAGCGCTGCATTTCCTCGATAAAGTCGGCCTCGCCGCTTTCGCCGACGCCTACCCCCACACTCTTTCCGGTGGCATGAAACAGCGCGTGGCGATCGCTCGCGCACTGGCGATGCAACCCCGCGTGCTGCTGATGGACGAACCGTTCGCCGCGCTCGACGCACTCACGCGCCGCAAGATGCAGGAGGAACTGCTGCGCTTGTGGGACGAGGCGAGCTTCACGCTGCTGTTCGTCACGCACTCGATCGAGGAAGCTTTGATTGTGGGCAACCGCATCTTGCTGCTGACGCCACATCCCGGCCGGGTTCGAGCCGAGTTGAACAGCCATCAATTCACCAAGGACAGCTCGGGACGCAGCGACTTTCAGCAGAGTGTTGCGCGCATTCATCGGCTGCTGTTTGAAGACACGGAGGCCGTTCAATGAGCACGCCGACTATCCCCTCTTTCGAACCTGTCACGCTCGTACCGCCGGTTCGCGAAGAATACGAACGCATTCCTGAACCGCTGCGGGATGTCGCGGTTGAGGCGCCGTTACCGTTCGGCAAGCGGCTGTCCAATCAGACGTGGCTACGCAAAACGTTGATCGCGCTAGTCCTGATCGGGATATGGGAAGTGGCTGCGAGAGCTGTCGGCAATGACCTCCTGTTGCCGACCTTCACCGATACATTGAAAGCTTTCATACAAGGCATCTGGTCGGGCGAGTTGATCGCCAAGACGGCCATCTCCCTGTCCGTTCTGTTAAGAGGTTATGTGATCGGCGTGGTGCTGGCGTTCGTGCTGACGTCGCTTGCCGTGTCGACGCGTTTTGGCCGCGATCTGCTGTCCATGCTGACCGCCATGTTCAACCCTTTGCCATCGATCGCGCTGCTGCCGCTCGCATTGTTATGGTTCGGCCTGGGGACGGGGAGCCTGCTGTTCGTGCTCGTGCATTCGGTGTTGTGGCCGCTCGCGCTGAACACGTATTCCGGCTTTCAATCAGTACCGGAAACGCTGCGCATGACCGGCCGCAACTATGGGCTGAAGGGGCTTCGGCATGTGTTGCTGATCCTGGTGCCCGCCGCCTTGCCTTCGATCCTTGCCGGGCTTCGTGTGGGCTGGGCATTTGCATGGCGAACGCTGATCGCGGCGGAACTGGTGTTCGGCGCCAGCTCCGGGAATGGCGGCCTCGGCTGGTACATCTTTCAGAACCGTAACGAGCTCTATACCGATCGCGTATTCGCGGGATTGGCGGCGGTTATCGTGATCGGCCTGGTGGTCGAGCATCTCGTCTTCGATACCTTCGAACGGCTTACGGTGCGTCGTTGGGGCGTGCAACGCTAAAGGGCCTTGGCCGGAGTCACGGCGCAAAAAAAGCTCGCCAGGCTAACCTGGCGAGCGCAACGCGTGATCCCTTATCGACTGGGTTCCATGCCGGTGAGCCGCGCCCATCACGCTGCTCACCGCATCCCTTCCACCGTTTAATGGCCGTCGCTTTTCCTGGTAGAAATTTAAAACACATTAACCGGCACGTTGACCATCAAACGATAAACGTCACTACTGGAATCCGAATAGTATTTGCTGCCGTGATGGTGCATGTAATAGAACTTTGCACTCGTCCCCTTCAGTTTTCCAGAACCGAACGTATATGACGGAATGAAGCCGAACTCATAGTGAGTGCCGTGAACGGGCTCGCCATTTTTCCAGTACAGATCATGCAGTGCAGCCGATGAATCGGCGTACCGATTCGCCATGTCCAAAGCATCCGCGCCCCAACCATACGCGGTCCACAACGTCATTTTCAAACCCGGAACACCATAATCCTTCATGTTGACCGTGTAGCTAAGCGACAAGGACTTCTCGTGCGGCGCGTTGTAGTCGACGTCCAGTGAATTCGCCAGATAATCACCTGCCGATTGCCCGACATAATCGAAGAACTGATTGCTCGCGATCTGCTGGAATCCCACCGCTACCGTGTGTGCGTTGTGCGTGCCGGAGAACAGCAAGCTATACGCGTGGTTATTGATGGAGCCTTCGCGACTCTGCCCAACGTCATGCGTGTAGTAATAAATCAGACCGCCCGTCCAGCGAATCTGCGACGGATCGCCAATACTGCGCGAGAGCGACAGATAATATTGATCCCACACATTTTCCGCGCGACTTCCGTATAACGACACGGCCGTATCGTCATTGGGCGTGTAGTCGCCGCCCACGAACGTGAAGCGGCTGAAGTGCGTCCCGCCGTACTCGGTCGACAGCGACGAGACGCTGGTCTGGCCGCGCGCCAGCACCGCGTCAACGCTACCCGCCTTGAGCGTCAGGTTCTTGATCTCGTCGCTCGCGAGGGAAACGCCCCGGTACGTTGGTGGCAGTGCGCGGTTATCGTGGGGAACGAGAAAGGGGTTATCGAATAATTGTTGACCATATTTAACAACCGTATTCGATACCCGCGCTTTCACGTCCCACACACCCGGATACGTCCAGGCAAGCTGATTCTGTCCGCTTTGCCCATCGTGATTCAAATGCACGCGGTTACCGGCGCCTTGTCCGCCGTTCAGCTTGAACGCGCTGAACAACGAAGCGTCTAAACCGACACCGAATAATCCGCGTGTATACCCCGATTCAAATACCGCCTGGTTACCAAGGACCGAAGCGTCCTTATCCTTGATGCCCTCCCCCTGAAGATGTTCGGTATAACTGCGAAATAAAAGATTAAAATGTGAATCTTCGATAAACCCTTTCGACTTCAACTGATTACTAATCGGCGCATCCGCTTCGGAATTCGGCGGAGAACTCGGTGGCGCCTCGGTATGCCGTGTCGCGACATCATCATCGTCATCGGCAAAAGCGGGAATGGACGGGGATATCAAACCAGTGAAAACAATTAGAGATAGAGCGAGTGAGCGCGTTTGTTGTTTCATGTGCTTGTCTCTTAATTCTTATAGCAGCGAGTGAAGAGGCCAGTGGTCGTTCTCATATGATTTCAGCGCAAGCGAACAAGCTCACGCCGGGCTTGGAACGACTCGCCGGAGGGTTGTGACTGCAGGAACTACGGGAACTACAGGGACTACGAAAGCTTCACGATTGGCCGAACGACTCCCCGGCCCTCGTTAAAAACGGGGACCATTGGCTTTGCCGGGGATTGTCGAAACGGTCGTTAAATCAGGCGCTTATTCTTCATTAGGCAAATCAGGCAAATCAGGCGAGTAAGCAGGCGGCCGCAACTCCATGTTCAAGCGTGCGCAGCGGCGGCACGTCGACAGCACAACGCGCCTGCGCTATGGGGCAACGAGTATGAAAGACACAACCCGTTGGCGGATTGATCGGACTGGGAATATCACTGGACAGGATCTGCACGACCTTCGTGCGTTCGATGGCCGGATTAGGCACCGGCACCGCGGAAAGCAGCGCGCGCGTGTACGGATGCCGGGGGCGTGCGTACAGCGAGTGTTTGTCGGCGAGCTCCATGACGTGACCGAGGTACATCACCATCACGCGGTCGGAGATGTGCTTGACCACGGCCAGATCGTGCGCAATGAAGATCAGCGCGAGCTTCATTTCCTGCTGCAACGACTTGAGCAGGTTGACGATCTGCGCCTGGATGGAGACATCGAGCGCAGACACGGGTTCGTCGCAGACAATCAGCTTCGGCTCCACGATCAACGCACGCGCAATCCCGATACGCTGGCACTGCCCGCCTGAAAATTCGTGCGCATAGCGGTTGATCATCTGCTCGCGCAAGCCGACCTTCCCCATCATTGCGCGCACCCGCTGGTTCATCTCATCCTTCGACATGCCCGGACGATGTTCACGCAACGGTTCCGCGATGATCTGCCCGACCGTCATGCGTGGATCGAGCGAAGCAAGGGGGTCCTGGAAAATCATCTGGATATCGCGCCGCACGCCGTGCCACTCTTTCGCCGTTGCGCCGCTGAGATCCTTGCCCATCCACACGATTTCGCCGTGCGTAGCGGGAATGAGGTTGAGGATGGCGCGTGACAAGGTTGATTTGCCGCAACCCGACTCACCCACCACGCCGAGCGTCTCGCCGGCCTTGAGGTCGAAGCTCACGCCGTCCACCGCCTTCAGCGTGCGCGACGGCGCCCACGGCAGCTTGCTCTTCGCCTTGACGTTGAAATGAACCTGGACATCGCGTACTGACAGGATGGTTTGCTCAGACATGGGCCACCTCGTGCAACGACTTCATCTGCTCGACCGGCCGATTACAGGCGCGCAGCCAGGTTGTGTCGCCGCCAAACGGTTCGAGCGGCGGGACTGCTTCCGCACAACGCTCACTTGCGTCGACGCAGCGTTCCTGGAACGGACAACCCGATGGCGGATGCGCCATGTTCGGTGGATTGCCGGGAATGCCGACAAGCGGCGCATCGCTTTGATCGAGCCTCGGCAGTGCGCGCAGCAAACCGATCGTATAGGGATGCGAAGGACGGGCGAACAGGTTGTCCGCGTTGCACTGTTCCATGACACGGCCGCCGTACATCACCATCACTTGCTCGCACAAACCGGCGACCACGCCGAGATCGTGCGTGATCAGCACGATCGCCGTGCCGAAGTCGTTTTGCAGGTTGCGCAGCAACTGAAGTATCTGCGCCTGGACGGTGACGTCGAGCGCGGTGGTGGGCTCGTCGGCGAATAGCACTTGCGGTTCGCACAGCAGCGCCATGGCGATCATCACGCGCTGGCGCATGCCGCCGGACAGTTCATGCGGGTATTGATCGATACGATGTGCGGCTTCGGGAATGCGCACCGCTTCCAGCATCTCGATCGAGCGTTTCTTCGCCGCCCGGCGCGTCATGTTCTTATGGAGCTCAAGCACTTCCGTCATCTGGCGTTCGATGCTCAGATACGGATTGAGCGATGTCATGGGATCCTGGAAAATCATGGAAAGCCGATTGCCGCGAATGCGGTTCAGCTTTTTCGCCGGCATGGTCAGCAGATTCTCACCCTGATAAATCGCGCTGCCTTTTGCGCGGCCGTTGCTCGCAAGCAGCCCGAGCATGGCGAGCACGCTCTGGCTTTTGCCCGACCCCGATTCGCCGACAATGCCCAGCGTGCTGCCTTCTTCCAGGTCGAAACTCACGCCGTTGACTGCGCGGACCACGGCGTCAGGCGAGTCGAACGCGACTTCCAGATTACTTACCTTGAGCAGGGACATGGTGCTTACCGATCCTTCGGGTCGAGCGCGTCGCGCAGACCATCGCCGACAAAGTTGATGCAATACAGCGTCACCGACAACAACGCTGCCGGGAACAGGAGAATCCAGGGCGCCGTTTCCATGACACCAACACCGTCCTGGATCAGCACGCCCCAACTGGTCATGGGCTCCTGTACGCCGAGTCCAAGAAACGATAGCACGGACTCCGTAAGAATAACGCCAGGAACCGTAACCGTTGTGTAAATTGCCACAATGCCGAGCAGGTTCGGAACAATGTGACGCAAGATGATGCCGGTGGTGGAAACACCGATAGCACGCGCTGCTTCAATGTATTCCTTGGAGCGGATGGCGAGCGTCTGGCCACGTACCACGCGCGCCATGTCCATCCATGAGAAAACGGTGATGGTCAGCACCACGAGGTAGAACTCGCGGCCGAGCAACGTGACCATCAGGATGGCGATCAGCAGGTACGGGATGGCGTACATCATGTCGACAATACGCATCATCGCGTTGTCCACGCGGCCGCCCACAAAGCCTGCGATCGCGCCCCACACAATGCCGAGCGTCACCGACGTCAGCGTGGCGAGCCCGCCGATCATCAGCGAGACGCGCCCGCCAATCAGGCAGCGCACGAGCAGGTCGCGGCCGGTATCGTCCGTGCCGAACAGATGCCAGTTGGCAAACGTTGGCGTGGAACTCATCATGTTCCAGTCGGTGGAATCGAAGGCGTTAGGCAGCAGCATCGGGCCGATGGCGCAGGCCAGCGTGATCAGCAGCAGGATCACGAGACTCGCTACAGCGGCCTTGTTGCGCGCGAAGCGCATACGGGCGTCCTGCCATGGGCTGCGCCCTTCCACCGGCACGGCCAGCACGCTCTCGAGCGCGGGGACGAGCGTTCCTTGTTTCATTGCGGACCTCATGCTGGTTGACTCATTATTTCAGTAGCGGATTTTCGGATCGAGCCACGCATACGCGAGATCGACCAGCAGATTGAGCAGCACCGCGACCACCGTCACCAGCACGACCAGTCCCAGCACGAGCGTGTAATCGCGGTTGGCCGCGCCGTTCACGATCAGCTTGCCGATGCCCGGCAACGAGAAGACCGACTCGGTGACGACCGCCGCCGTGATCGAGCCGATCGCAAGCGGACCGATCACCGAGACCACGGGGATCAGGGTGGGCCGAAGTGCATGGCGCAGCACGACCGTCCAGCGCGACAGGCCCTTGGCGTAGGCTGTTCGAATGTAGTTGGTGTTCATCACTTCGATCAGGCTGCCCCGTGTCACGCGCCCCACGGTCGCCACGTTGATGATGGTGAGCAGCGCAACCGGCAGCACCATGTAGCGCACATGAAAGCCGTTCCAGCCGCCGGCCGGCAGCCACTTCAGCAGGATTGCAAATACGAGGATCAGGACCGGTCCGATCACGAAAGAAGGGAACGCGCTGCCCGCATTGCCGATGATCATCAGCAGGTAATCCGCCGGGCTGTTGCGATAGAGCGCCGCGACAATACCAAGCACGACACCGAGCACAATGGCGAGCACCATGGATACGCCACCGATAGTCAATGACACCGGCAACGCACGCAGCACGAGGTCATTGACGCTCCAGTCGGCGTACCGGAACGATGCGCCCAGGTCGCCGTGCAAGAGGCTGTTGAGATACAGCAGATACTGCTTCCACAGCGGTTCGCCGAGATGGTATTTCGCCTGCAGGTTGGCGAGCACCTCGGCGGACACCTTGCGTTCACCGTCGAACGGACCGCCCGGCGTAGCGTGCAGCAGCAGATAGCACACCGTGATGACAATCAGCAGCGTAGGCACCGTCAACAGCACGCGCCTCAACGTATAAGACCACATTGAACATCTCTCCTCGCGAGCCGCGACTTAGCGTGTCACGGCAACCGCCTCATGCTGTTTGCTGGATAATATTGCGGATCTGTCGTAGCGCTCAATGCGCCACGATGTACATGTCCTTGCTGCGGTAACGGTCCATCGGGTTCTTCAGCGAATAACCGCCCACATAGCTCTTGACCAGCCTGACCGTGGTGTATTGCAGCAACGGCAGGATTGGATAGTCATCCATCACAAGCTTCGCGGCCTGGGTTTGCAACTGGGTGCGTTTAACCTGGTCCGTGCTTTCATTCGCTTCTTTGATCAGCGCGTCGGCCTTGGGATTGCAATTGCCGCTGTCGTTCTGGTCCGAACCGCATTGCACAAGCTGCAGGAACGTGGTCGCGTCGTTATAGTCCGCCACCCAGCCATTGCGTGCGATCTGGTAGTCGCCGGCATGGCGCTTCTTCAGCAGGACCTTGAACTCCATCGCGTCGATCTGCGTATCGAGACCGAGCTTCGTTTTCCACTCGGAGGCCGCAAAAATAGCCATTTTCTTGTGATAGTCGCTCGTGTTCAGCGCGAAGTGCAGCGTCGTACCCGGCTTCACGCCCGCTTGCGCCAGCAGCTTTTTCGCTTCTTCCACACGCTTGGCCATCGGCCATGTCGACCAGTCGTAGGCCGTCACATCCGCGCCCTTCACGCCCTTCACGATCACGCCATACGCTGGTATCTGGCCGTCCGCGGTGACACGTTGCGCGAGGATGTCACGGTCGATCACCATGGAAAGCGCCTGGCGTACGCGCACGTCCTTGAGCAACGGGTCTTTGTTGTTGAACGAGTAGTAGCGCAGTCCGAGCATGGGGGCGATCTTCATGTCGGCGGCAAACTCCTGCTTGTATTTCGGGTACATGCCGGACGGCAGCTGATACACCCAGTCGTTGTCGCCCGACTGGAACAGCTTGATATCCGAAGTCTCGCTCTCGACCGGCAGATACGTCACTTGCGACAGTTGCACGTGCGCTGCGTCCCAGTACTGCGGGTTGCGCGCCAGCACGAGCTTGTTGTTCACCTGCCAGTCCTTGAGCATGAATGCGCCATTGCTCACCAGCTTGCCGGGTTTGGTCCAGTCCTTGCCGTATTTATCGACGGCGGTCTTGTTGATCGGACCAAGATTCGTATTCGACATCAGTTCCGGAATGAACGACACCGGATACGGCGTCCTGACCTCGACCGTGTACGGGTCGATGGCGCGCACGCCCAGCGTGTCCGGTGACTTCTTGCCCGCCACGATTTCAGCACCATTCAGCAAGAAGATGCCGAACGTACTGGCATACGGCGAAGCAATTTTCGGGTCGACAAGCCGCCGACAGCCGTACACGAAATCGCTTGCGACCACCGGCTCGCCGTTGGACCATTTGGCGTTCTTTCGCAGATGGAAGATCCACGTGGTTGCATCCTTCTGCTCCCATTTTTCCGCCACGCCAGGCACGACGGTGCCGTCGGCATCGGTTGCGGTCAGCCCTTCGAACAGGTCGCGCGTGACGTTGTTGGACGGCACGGTCTCAGCCAGGTTCGGATCGAGGGTCTCGACCTCGGACGCGTTGTTACGCACGAGCTCTTGCTTGGCGGCAAGCTGCACGCCGGGCGGCACGATAGCCGCATGAGCCAGATGAACGTTGCTTGCGGCTGCAACACAGACACTCGCGGCAAGGGCCGGAAGCCACTTGCCCGGCACGCGGCGATGAACAGCATCGCCTGGACGAAAAAACGCGTCAACGCGTGCGCTACGGGCAACGAGAGCTGCAAACAACGTCATGGGAATCCTTATTATTCATGTGTGCATCAAGCACGAAGCGCTGGAGCATAAGGGCTTTTGACCCTATGCAACACGCCGATTCGTGCCGTTATGTGTAGCTTTTTGTCGCTATGTACCGCCGTTCGTATGCCGAAGCAGACCGACGGCGGCCAGCATCTTAGCCCACCTAACATTTCACTTTCGAATTTGCAGTTGGAGCGTTGGCATCGTGTGCCTGCCCGCGACCCACATTCGCTTCCTTCTCCAACAGTTGCCTTCAAAAATCTTTACACATATCCTACGAACCGACGGTATAAGCGAGTTCGCCGGGAGTATTTCAGAGCAATAAAGTGGAATCCACTCACATGTGCTTATAGACCATGTCTTTTGGGTATAGGCAGGAGCTTGCGCGTTTCACTTGTGCTATATCCACGCGCGCGCGGCCGTTTGTCAGCAAGCACGCGCGGATCGCGCTACCATCGGCGTCCTTGAGAATCACGAAGGTAGATGCAAGACAATGATCCGTTTTCGACAGATAGAAGCTTTTCGCTCATTGATCATGATGGGTACCAGCGTCGGGGCCGCGCGCGCGCTTCACGTCACGCAACCCGCCATCAGCCGCCTGATCGCGGATTTAGAGGCCGACCTCGGTTTTAGCCTGTTCAGCCGCGTGGGCGGCCGCTTGAATCCGACTAACGCAGGATTGCGCTTTTACAAGTCGGTCGAAGAGAATTTCCTCGGGCTGGAACGCCTCAAACAGGTCGCCGAAATCATTCGCGACGAGGCTTCCGAAGGGCTGACCATCGCGTGCTTGCCGGTGGTCGCGAGCACCCTGCTGCCGCCCATCCTGGCCGACTTCGTCGAGCGTCATCCGGGCGTGCCCATTCGCGTCGATTCGGTCAAGGTGCCGGAGGTCCTCACCATTTTGCAGAACCACAAGGCTGACGTTGCGATCAGCCAGTCGTTTGCCGCGGTTGCCGGGATCGAGGTGGAGAAACTGCTGCACGCGCGCGGGCAGTGCGCCATGCCGGCGTCGCATCGGCTGGCGAAGAAAAAATGCGTGACGCTCGAGGACCTGCGCGGCGAACGCATCATCGGCTGGTTGCCGAATTCACGGCAGCCCTATGCGGCAGAGCAGTCGCTGTTCGCGGCCGGCGAAAACCGGGCGAACTACACGGTCATGACCGACACCGCGCATACACGCTATGCGATGGTGGCGGGCGGCCTGGGTATATCGATTGTCGAACCGTTTGCAGCCAAGGTGTGGCGCGCGCACGGCGTGGTCGTGCGGCCGTTCGATGCCGCGATCGAATATGAATACGTGCTGTCGTATCCGAGCAGCGGCATACGCTCGGATCTGGTTGCTTCGTTTCGCGAGTCGGTGCTGCGCGTGGTGGCCACGTACTCTCTCGACGAAACGTCGGCGCCTGCGGGTGCCGAGGCCTGACAAGAGGCCTGAAACGCATTCCTGAGACGCGAGCCCGACTCAGGACAAGCGGTCCGCGGGATAACTTGCCCGCGCGGCCACTCGGATCACGCGACTCTATCGCCTCTCTCCGGACGGCCTGAGCCTGCTCACGGTCCAAGCACGGGGCTTCCCACCCTTTCGGAATCAATTACGCCCGTGGTATAAGCCCCGGAGCGTTTCCGCTTGAGCGCGGCACCGGAAAAGGCGACGCGGAACACCGGTTACAACCGGTTACCCACGCTCACCCGCAGGCGGGCACCCATTTTCAGGAGGAGCAAGATGTCCATGAAGAAGTCCGTGAGTTTGCTGCACCGGACACGTCCGTTCGCGCTTGGAACGCTCGCTACAGCAGCGTTTTCGCTCTCGTTCGGGTTTGTCGAAAGCACGCCCGCCTACGCGAAAGTCGCGCCGCAACCCGCTGTCCTGACCGCATCGGCGGTGGCAGTCGCCGACAAGTTCGCAGCCGACGCCGCCGAGCAGGTCCTCAAGGAAGGCGGCAATGCCGTCGATGCAGCCGTCGCAATCGCCTTCACGCTGGCGGTGACCTACCCTGAAGCGGGCAACCTGGGCGGCGGCGGTTTCATGACGCTCTACGTGGATCATCGTCCCTACTTCCTCGACTATCGCGAGCGCGCCCCCATTGCCGCCACGAAGAACATGTATCTCGATGACAAAGGTGAAGTCATCAAGGGCATGAGCTTGTACGGATATCGCGCGGTCGGCGTGCCGGGTACAGTCTCGGGCATGTGGGAAGCGCAGAAGCGCTTCGGCAAGCTGAAATGGAAACAGGTCGTCGCGCCCGCGATCAAGTACGCGCAGGACGGCTTCGAAGTCAGCGACCAATTGCAGGAACGCAAGGACGCCGCATCGAAGGACTTCGCCGGCAAGACCAACTTCGACAGTTACTTCGGAACCCTGAATAAAGGCGTCAACTTCAAACAGCCGGAGCTGGCGGCCACGCTTCAGCGCATCTCGGACAAGGGTGCGAAGGGATTTTATGAAGGACAGACAGCGGACCTGATTGCAACTGCCATGACAGGCCATGGCCTGATCACATCGCAGGACCTGAAGGAATACAAGGCGGTTTGGCGCCAGCCGGTGCTCGCGAGCTGGAACGGCTATCGCATCATCACCGCGCCGCCGCCGAGTTCCGGTGGTATCGGTCTCGTTCAGTTGTTGAAGATGAAGGCCGATCTCAAGGACAAGTATGCCAACGTGCTGCTCGACTCCGCGCAGTACATTCACCTGACCGCGGAAATTGAAAAGCGCGTGTTCGCGGACCGCGCCCAGTATCTCGGCGATCCCGATTTCTACAAGGTGCCGGTCGCCCAGCTCATTGACGACGACTACATCCTCAAGCGTGCATCGGAGGTCAATCCCGACACGCCGTCGGACACCAAGAGCGTCGTTCCGGGCCTGGGCACCACCATGCCGGAAAAGGCTGAAACCACGCACTTCTCGGTGGTCGACAAGTGGGGCAACGCGGTATCGAATACGTACACCATCAACGGCTATTTCGGCTCAGGCGTGGTGGTGGATGGCACGGGTGTTGTGCTGAACGACGAGATGGACGACTTCTCCTCGAAGCCGGGTGTCGCGAACATGTTCGGTGTAGTCGGCAGCGACGCCAACGCCATTGAGCCGCGCAAACGCCCGCTTTCCTCGATGACACCGACCATCCTCACGAAGGACGATCAGGTCGCCATGGTGATCGGGACGCCGGGCGGCTCGCGTATCTTTACATCGATCTTTCAGGTAATCACCAACGTCTACGACTTCTCCATGCCGCTGCCTGACGCCGTCGCGGCAATGCGCTTTCATCATCAGTTGCTCCCGCCGAACACGATTTTCTGGGAGCCGTACAAGCCCATTGACGGCGATCTCGCGAAGGAACTGGAAGCGAAGGGATATACGCTCGCGAAACAGGGTTTCAACGGCGATATCCAGGTCATCAAGATCAATGACAAGACGCCGGAACCGGCTGCCGATCCCCGTGGCCGCGGCGTGACGCGTGTGATCCAGTAAGCGGCAGCGGTTGTTCCAGACAGGTTGTAGTCAGACGAAAGGGCCAGGTCATCCAAGACCTGGCCCTTTTGTTTTGTATCGTACGCGTGCTCCGTCAAAGCCAATGCGAAACGGACCTTATAAGGATCGCGGCATGACTGGAATCCCATTTTTGAGATTGGAGGCGGCTTTATGTTGCCCTAGTCTCTGTTCTGGCCCAGTCCAGTGCGTTGGCTCCCGCCAACACGACAAATAAACCTATCGAGACGACCCTGAAGACGGCGCGCCCGGTCTGCGAAAGACCATCCGGCCCGCTTGTTTCAGCCTGCTGATAAAGGAGAACAGCTCATGATGGAACCCCACGTCCAGCCGCTTGGCGGCATCGACATCCAGGATGACGCACCCGCGTCCCAATCAAGCGGATTGATCGACAAATACTTTCAAATCAGTGCACGCGGCAGTACGCAACGGCGCGAAGTGATCGCCGGGATCACTACCTTCCTGGCGATGGTTTATTCCGTGTTCGTCGTCCCGGAGATGCTCGGCAAGGCCGGATTCGACACCCGCGCCGTGTTCGTGGCGGTCTGCCTGACGACGGCGTTCGGCTCGCTCCTGATGGGCATCTGGGCTCGCTTGCCTATCGCGATAGGCTGCGCAATCTCGCTCACGGCGTTCACCGCGTTCGGGCTGGTGCTGGGCAAAGGGCTCTCGCCAGCCGTCGCGCTTGGCGCCGTCTTCCTGATGGGCGTCACCTTCACCGCGATCTCCGTCACCGGCGTGCGCTCGTGGATCCTGCGCAATCTGCCGGCAGGCGTGGCGCACGGCACGGGGATCGGTATCGGCTTGTTTCTGTTGCTGATCGCAACGAACGATGTCGGCCTGATCGTCAAGAATCCGGGCGCGGGATTGCCCGTTTCGCTCGGCCATATCACGGCGTTTCCCGTGCTGATGTCGATCTTCGGGCTCGCGGCGATCATCGGACTCGAACGCCGGCGCGTGCCGGGCGGCATCTTGCTGGTGGTGGTCGGGTTGTCGGCGCTGGGACTGGCCTTCGATCCCGCCGTCCGGTTCACCGGCGTGTTCGCGCTGCCCTCGCTGAGTGCACCTGGACATGCGTCGCTGATCGGCGCCATGGACATTCGCGGCGCGCTTTCGCTGGCCGTGCTGCCTAGTGTGTTCGCATTGGTGATGACCGCTGTCTTCGATGCCACCGGCACGATTCGCGCAGTGGCAGGCCAGGCAGGCCAGATCGACGAGAAAGGCCGCATTGTGAACGGCGGCCGTGCGTTGACGGCAGACTCGGTCAGCTCGATCGTCGCCGCGTGCCTGGGCGGTGCGCCAGCTGCAGCCTATATTGAATCGACTGTGGGCGTGGCGGCAGGCGCGAAATCGGGCCTGGCGGCCGCAACCGTTGGCGTGATGTTCCTGCTGGTGATGTTCTTCTCGCCGCTCGCCGGACTCGTGCCCTCGTACGCAACGGCGCCGGCGCTGATGTACGTCGGCCTGCTGATGCTCGCAAGCGTGAGCAAGCTCCACATGGACGATCTTGTCGACTCCATGTCAGGTCTTGTCTGCGCCGTATTCATTGTGCTGTCGGCGAATATTGTGACCGGCATCATGCTCGGCTTCTGCACGCTCGTGGTCGGGCGCGTAATAGCCGGCGAATACAAGAAGCTCAACGTTGGCACGGTGGTGATTGCCGCAGTGCTTGCCGTGTTTTATCTCGGCGGATGGGCCATCTGACCTGACGGGCTGGCGAGCATTCAGCCCAGTCAGCACGTTCAGAATGACGCCCCGGTTGCCGGCGATTTTCCCGGCAACCCTACTCACCTGGACGAAGACGCTTGAACCGACGTTCGAGAGCGATGGAACAGCTCGACCGGTAAGCCGATTCCGCGCTTGGCCAGGCTACAGCCGATTTACTTCCGGCGATACGCTTCAGCCAGCACTGCGCAATTTTGCAGATGCAGGTTCAGCGCGTGTGCCGCTTCGCGGCTGACAACGGCCTTCGCCTTGCGGAACCATGAACCGAACGAAACCAGCAACGAACTTTGAGCGGTGGTTTTCATGAGAGCACCTCAGCTTGAATTAGGGATTACCCGTTAGGGAATACCCTGATTATACGCATCTGATGCTGCGTTGCAAAAACAATTTTACGATCAGCGCGGTATGGGAGGCGTCAGCGCAACGGCGCGCGGCTCTTGCCCGGATTGGCCAGCCCTTGTATTCCAGACCTGTCCCGGGCGCCAACGGCGTGCCGCCTGTCCCCCGGATTGCTCAAGGCACGACGGAAAGAAACAGGAAGGTCGCGAAAATAACCAGGTGAACGGCGCCTTGCAGCACGGTCGAGCGCCCGGTGCCAAGCGTCAGGACACTCACGATCAAGGTCAGCGCGAGCAGTACGATTTCCTTCGGAGCGAGGCCAAGTGCGATCGGCTGGCTGATCGCAAGCGACACCACCGCCACCGCAGGAATGGTCAGCCCGATACTCGCCAGCGCCGACCCGAGCGCCAGATTCAAGCTCGTCTGCAACCGGTTCAGGCGCGCAGCGCGCAATGCGGCGACGCCTTCCGGCAGCAACACCAGTGCAGCGATCACCACCCCCACCACCGCTTCAGGCGCTCCGGCACTGGCAACCCCCGCCTCGACCGCCGGCGACAGCAACTTCGCCAGCCCGACCACTGAAATCAGCGAAAGCAGCAGCAAACCGCCGGAAGCCCACGCGTAACCATTGGTCGGCAGCGGGGCGTGAACGTCGTCGGATTCGGCGCGATTCGGATCGAGCGCCGGCACCGGCGGCAGGAAATAGTCGCGATGCCGCACCGTCTGCACGAACACGAACACCACGTAAAGCACCAGCGACGTCACGCCCACAAACACCAGTTGCGACGTCGACAACCCCGGCCCTACCACCGTGCTGGTGAAGTTGGGCAAGACCATTGTCAGTACGGACAGCGCACACAGGATAGCGAGTGTCGCGCTCGCGCCCTGCAACTGGAAATTCTGCTCGTGATGGCGCATCCCGCCCACGAGCAGGCAAATCCCGACAATGCCGTTGCACACGATCATGATCGCGGCGAACACCGTGTCGCGCGGCAACGCCGCTTTTTCCGGACCGCCTGAAACCATCACGGAGACGATCAGCGCCACCTCAATCACCGTGACCGCGATCGCGAGCACCAGCGTGCCAAACGGTTCACCGACGCGATGCGCCACCACTTCAGCGTGATGGACCGCGGCGAACACGGCCGCCGCGAGTGCGATGGCGGCAAGTACTAACAGGAAGCCGTTCGGCATGGCGAACGTCAGTCCCAGGATGACAAGTGCGGCAAATGGCGCAATGCACGTCCAGTCCAGCTTGAATTTCATGGATGCTCCAGGCAGTGCTGCGTATGGAAGGAAGTGTCAGGAAGCCTGACCGGCGGTAGGGTTCAGTCCGGCCCGATTAGTTGAAAGTGCCCTCAGATTACAGGTTCTTGACCCGAACGGCCGCTTGCAAGGCTTGCAACAACCGTCTGAAGATGCATGGCCGGCTGTGGACAGCGTTCCTGCCTGCAAAACGTTGGGGAACCCTAAACCGTTATGCGTCAGTGAGTTGGCGGCTGCTCACGCATGTTGTCCACATGGCTATCCACAAAAAATGTGGATAAGTCGCGTCCTTGATTTTAGTCGGTCGCATGTGTCGGTTGGTGGCTGACCATCCGCGCGCAAGTCTGCGGCGCTCAACCTGGAGGGCCTCACGACAGCCACGGACGGCTCACTCCGCACAAAAGAAAGGGCGCGGCTAGTTTCGTGGCCGCGCCCGTGAGTACACCGGTCAAACAAAACTCAGGAGACGAATTCCGTGCTCAACGTGATCTTCGCGTTTCCAGCGAACAGCTTCGACACCGGGCAGCCCTCTTTTGCCGCGTTAGCGAGCTTCTCGAAGGTGGCCGCGTCGGTGCCGGGCACCTTGCCTTTGAGATCCAGATGGCAGGCGGTGATCGTGAAGCCGTCGCCGTCCTTATCCAGCGTCACGGTAGACTTCGTCTCCAGACTTTCCGCCGTGAGGCCCGCCAGCGTAAGTTGCAGGGACAGCGCCATCGTGAAACAACCCGAATGCGCAGCGCCGATCAGTTCTTCGGGATTCGTTCCCGGACCTTCTTCGAAACGGGCTGCAAAACCATAAGGCGCGTCTTTCAATACGCCGGTTTGCGTCGAAATGTAACCTTTACCGTCCTTGATGCCACCACTCCATTTTGCCGATGCTGTCTTTTGCACGAGTGTTCTCCAGAAAGTCAGGGTGGGTATGCCGCGCAATACAGCCGCAGCATGGAATCGACCGTCAGGCCGACTGAAATACGCGGTCGGCTTTGACGCGCCATCGGGTTGAGGAAAGCACACAGGATGCCCGAAAGCACAGCGGGTGTGTTGCCGGATCCATTCTTCCGGCGCAGGTCCCTTACAAAGGAGGATAGATGGGTCCGCCAGTAGTTGAAGTTGTCGAAGATCGTGACCTACCCGAGCGCGTCGATGTTGTCGTTATCGGCGGCGGCATTATCGGTGTGAGCACGGCCCTTTTTCTCGCCGGCAAGGGCATTTCAGTAGCCGTCTGCGAGAAAGGCCAGATTGGCGGCGAGCAATCCAGCCGCAACTGGGGCTGGTGCCGCGCGACACATCGCGACTTGCGCGAGCTGGAACTGAGTCTCGAAAGCCTCAAGCTGTGGCGCGAACTGGACCGCACGCTCGGCATTGACACGGGTTTCAGGGAATGCGGCATCCTCTACGCCGCCGCCGACCTCAAGGCGCTCGCCGATCACGAAAGCTGGCTGGCGCGCGCCGTTGGCCTGGTGGGCCGCGAGGGTATCGACTCACGCATCACATCAAGCGACGAGACGGCCGCACTCATGCCGGGCGCGGCGTACAAGTTTCCCGGCGGCATCTACACACCCTCCGACGGCCGCGCGGAGCCGCAGCGCGCGGCACCCGCCATTGCCCACGCGCTCCGTGCGAAGGGCGTGAAGGTTTTAACGCCGTGCGCGGTGCGCGGCATCGAAACGAGCGCGGGCGCGATCAGCGGCGTCGTGACCGAATACGGCCCGATCCGCTGCTCCAGCGTGGTAGCGGCGGGCGGCGCGTGGACACGCCTGTTTGCCGGCAGCGTTGGCGTCGAACTGCCGCAACTGTCGGTGCGCTCGTCTGTCCTGCGCACGGAACCAATCGACGGCGGACCGGAAGTCAGTGCGTGCAACCTGACGGTCGGATACCGCAAGCGGCTGGATGGCGGCTACACGATCGCAAATGCGTTCCGCAGTCTGGCCGAGATAACGCCCGACAGCTTCCGGCTCTTCAGCCAATACCTGCCCGCGCTGAAAAGCCAGTTCAGGTCGATGGACTTCGCGCTCGGCGCACGATTCTTCGAGGCGTTGCGCCAGCCCCGGACATGGCGCCTTGATCAGCCGACGGTATTTGAAACCGTTCGCACGCTCGATCCGGCGCCCACCCAAAAATTCAACGATGTCGCCATCGACGCGTTTCGTGCCCTCTTCCCGGCACTTGGACACGTGAAAGTGGCGCAGGCATGGGCGGGTTATATCGACGTCACGCCGGATGCCGTGCCTGTGATCTCGGCCGCGCAACAGGTGCCGGGCATGTTCATCGCCACGGGGTTTTCGGGTCACGGCTTCGGGATCGGGCCGGGTGCCGGAAAGCTGATGGCCGATATGGTCGCGAACGATAAACCGCTGGTGGACCCGCAAGCGTTCCGGCTGAGCCGGTTCAGCGACGGCACGAAGATTGAACTGGACGGCGGGTTTTAAGCGCGCAAAGCACAGGAATGCGAATGGTGCAAAATATTACAAATGGCGTTTATGGCGTGCATTGCCCCGAAGGCCCTTGCAGCAAGGACGCCGGCAAGACATGGCATCGCGATTCGGATTGGCACGCCCTCTGTCGCCGCGTTGGCCCCTAGATAAACGAGGTGCAAAAGGGTAGTGTTAGCAATGTGCCTGCGGATACATCGAAATTAGCGTGAGCTAACTTCATAGCGGTGACTTCTTTGATAAGTGGAGGGCTTATGGGCGGCGATGCTTCTTAACGAGAACGAGTGTTTCCTCCGAAGGGCGCCTACAGGCGCCCTTACTTTTTTTTGAGCCCCCTTTTTTTAAACATCAATTCTTGAGATAGAGAATGTGGCGACTCGCTGGCAATCTTGCTTCGCTCGTCGCAATCGTCGGCGTTAGCGCAACCGATCTGGTGGCAGACCGCTGGAAGTCATGGGCAGCTTTAGCCATTTGTCTATTATGCGCGGGCTATGTTGCGTGGCTGGCGCGAAAAGCATTCGACACATTCTCGAAGCTGCATTATCCGGAAGGATATCTTTGCATCTCCAGCTTCTTCCGTTACACCACGCTCGACGGAAAGAATTTCGTACATGAGACGCACCGGCATATTCAGATAAAGACGGCCTTCGAGAAACGGTTCACGCATAAATTCCTGTGGACAGGCAGCAAGGCACCCATCGTCACATCCGATCTTCAAACCGTCTCGGCGGTCGAGCCGGTCGCGGGAGAAAACACCAAGCGCGTTACGCTGACGTTCCCACGCGTACGGATGTTCAACGAAGCGGAGGTGGTTCAGCTCCGAATGGACATCGACGACTCGGATGAGAGAGCGCAAACCTATCTGCGCCAGCGCGTGGACCAGCCTATCCGGCTGATTCATTTTCGGGTTGAGTTGCTGCATGCATCGGCCAAATACTTCGCCCAGTCGGCGCTCGTCACCCGATGCTCCACCGCGCTCGACCACGCAATCCCGGAAGAGTTGAAGCGGGTGCCGTTCGACGCGGTCACCAAGTCATTCAGTCATCAGATCATTGATCCCGATCCGGGGTACCAATACCAGCTCAGTTGGTCCCGCCCGGCGTTGCCGAGGAAAAACACGCCCACTCGCAATGGCCTCGCCGAGCGGGAGGCCGAAGGCTGCGGCTAAATATGACCTAAGCACGGCCGGCGAACCAAAGCTGAATGCGCGGTAGAATTCCGGACTGAATTTCGCCGAATATCAAACGAGCCGTATATGACAAGCTCCAAGCTCTACCTAGATGTCTGGTCCGACTTTGTGTGCCCTTTCTGCTATCTGGAAGTGCCGGTCATCGACCAGTTCAAGAACACCTATGGCGACGCGGTCGAAGTTCGCTGGCACGCGTTCGAACTGCGCCCCGAGCCCATGCAAACGCTCGACCCGGATAGTGACGAGCTGCACGAGACCTGGGAGAACTCCGTCTACCCGGTAGCCAACGAACGCGGTTTGCTGTTGCGCCTTCCGCCGGTTCAACCCCGTAGCCGCAAGGCGTTCGAAACCGCATTTTTCGCGCGCGAGTCGGGGCGATTCGACGTTGTGCATCGTGCAATCTTCAAGGCGTATTTCGAGGACGGCATCGATATCGGCGACACGGATGCGCTGCTGGATATTGCCGCCACGTGCGGCATCGATCCGGAATCGCTGGAAGAAGCATTGCTCGGCGATGAACTCACCGACGCAGTGATCGAAGACGAAGAATTCGCGAAGAAGCTCGGCGTGACGGGCGTGCCGTTCGTCGTGCTGTCGCGTGACGGCGTTGCGGGTCAGGAACCGCCGCCGCCCATCGCGTTGCGCGGCGCGGCGCCAATCGAGCACTTCGAAGCAGCGATCGGGCGCTTATTCCCGGATGGATTTTCGGCCGCTTAAACGCGCATCAGCACGCTTTCTCGAAGCTCGAATCAGGACACGGCCCCCGTCGCGACATCGTGAGCGGCGGGCGCCATCGATCCCGTCAACACGCCTTCTATAGCATCCAGCACCAACGCCACATTCGGCGCCGCATGCTGGTCGCCGACAGAAACCGAATGCGTCGACGTGCCGATGCCAAAATGCTCGCGCGACGTCGCCGTGAAAATCATCACTGTGGGCCGGCCCAACGCATACGCCAGGTGGACCAGCCCGGTATCCATGCCCACGACCAGCGCCGACGCCTCAATACAATGCGCGCACTCGCTCACGGTCAGCTTCGGCAAGACAATCGCGCCCGGCACGAGCGCTGCAATCTGCTCGCCCTCCCGGCGCTCGCCTTCGGTACCCCATGGCAGCGCGATCCGATAACCCCGCGCGGTCAGCGAACGTCCCGTCTCGGCCCATCGGTCGATCGGCCACTTCTTTTCATCGGCGGATGTAGCGTGGAACAGCATGGCGATGGGTGCGCCGTGCGGAAGCTGAAGCGGCGTGGCCAATGGTTGCAGATGAAGATTGAAGTCGGGGGTTTCGTCGAAGGTATAACCCAGCGCATCGGCCACGCTCACGCGCATGCCACGCCACGCATCGGTTTTCGGCCTCGGCCCGAAACGTTTGTTGTACGCAAACGCCGCACCGAGTTCGCCCAGATCCTTGTTCTTGTAACCGTAACGCCGCCGTCCGCGAGCCAGGAACGCGATGATCGCGCTCTTGTAGACGCCATGGATGTCCAGGATCACATCGTACTTCTCGGCCCGCAGCTCTCCGATCGACGCAGCGATATCTTTCAAGTCTGACCAGCTTCGTGCTTTCTTGAACTTGCGCAGCGGCGCGCTCAACACACGGTCCACGGCCGGATTCCAGCGAATGATGTCGGCAAAGGCCGCGTCTGCCGCCCAGTCGATCTTGGCGGACGGAAATGCACGGCGAAGATCGGAGACAACAGGTTGCGTCTCTACGATATCGCCCAACGATGTCACCTTGACAATCAGGATTCGCTTCATGGGGATGCTATGGGACCTTTAATTCGCTTGCGCGTGGATTCATGCCGCGACGCATGAACCGCTACCGCTTGACGGCTGGATCGCTTGACCGGTAACGCTTTCGGTAGATCGAAAGCCATTCGGATCATGATCGATTTGAAAACCGGAATTCAAATAAATTGGCTTAATGCCGCGCTGTCAGGATTTGTAAGTTCCGCAGCGCGCGTTCTGCCCGAATTATCCGTCGAATTAACGGTTTTCACTACTATTTCACGGTCTTTCATGAACAAAGCGCCCAACCTTCGGGCGCTTTGACAGTGAAACTTGCGTTGCCCGGTGATCAGGAACGAAGAGCGCTCAGAGCGTTTTGGAGCCGAACGTGTCGCACTGCCCCAGATCGCCAGTCGCCAAGCCCCGATTCAACCAGCGCTGCCGCTGCGCGCTCGTGCCATGCGTAAACGCTTCCGGAACCACGCGCCCCTGCGTCTGCTTCTGCAGCCGGTCGTCGCCTATTGCGCCCGCCGCGTTCAGCCCTTCCTGGAAGTCACCGGGCTCGATCAGCTTCGCGTTGTTCTTCTGGGCCACGTTGGCCCAGACACCCGCGAAACAATCCGCCTGCAACTCGACACGCACCGACAACTGGTTGGCCTGTTCCCGCGACATCCGTTGCCGGGCGGCATCGACTTTATTCATGATGCCCAGCACGTTCTGCACATGGTGGCCGACTTCGTGTGCAATCACGTACGCCTGCGCAAAATCTCCGCCCGCGCCAAAGCGGTCGCGCAACTCGCGATAGAACGACAAATCGATGTACACCGTCCGGTCGTTCGGGCAGTAGAACGGCCCCATGGCTGACTGGCCGGTTCCACACGCGGTCGCGGTGCCTCCGGTGAAAAGAACGAGCTTCGGCGCCGGGTAATCCTGGTTGTAGCGGGTCCGGAAAATCTGCTGCCATGTGCGCTCGGTGTTGCCGAGCACCCGGCGCACGAACACCGCGTCTCGATCGTTCGCGCTCGCCTGCGGCTGAACGCTTGGGTCCATCTGCCGCTGCTGCGTTTGCGGCTGACTGTATGGAGCAGTCTGCGAACCACTCTGCCCGGTCGAACCGCCGCTCAGGATCAGCATGGGATCGATACCGAAAAAGTAGGCGGCCGCCAACGCCACGACAATCGTGCCGATACCAATCGAGCGCCCTCCGCCGATGCGAAATCCTCCGCCCCCGCCTCCCCCGGCGCCACGCCGGTCCTCCACATTGCGGCTCTCTGCTTCGTCATCAAGACGCATGATTTCTCTCTCCCGTTGCGGTGTCTGGTTGCTTTGTGCCTTGCTGCAGGCCTGTTATCCCGATGTGGAAAACTGCCGCGATGCCGTTGCGTGATGGTACCCGGCGTATGGCGGCGCACCACCGGAGAATCTCGCCGACAAGATCACGACGCGCCGGATTGTCTTTGACGCAGTGCGGTTGATTGTCGCGGAAATGGCAAGCTGGCGGTTTCGAGCACTAACGCTCGCTCTCAAAAAAATCACGAATAAACAATAAGTTGTAGGACATCCATCTCAAAAATTGCGACATTTCCGCGCATTCCTGTCTTCTGCCGCGCCGCACCATTCATCTCAAAAATTGGCTTAGAGTCACTTCCGTCGTACTCAATCCAACCAACCAGCGCCCGTCCGCGAGCTCGTTTTCGAGTGCGCGGGCGATGGCTGCACAACCTGCCATGCATGCCACTCAACAAGCGCTCGACCTGGCGCGTATCCAGTTCGCTTTCACGGTCTCTTTCCACATTGTGTTTCCGGCGCTCAGCATTGGCCTGGCGAGCTTTATCGCCGTGCTCGAAGGCATGTGGCTCAAAACCGGGAAGCCGGTCTACAAGGAGTTATGCTTGTTCTGGTCGAAGGTGTTTGCCGTCGCCTTTGGCATGGGCGTGGTCTCCGGTGTCGTGATGAGCTACGAATTCGGCACCAACTGGGGCGGTTTTTCGAGCTTTGCCGGCCCAATCACCGGCCCGCTGCTCGCCTATGAGGTGATGACCGCATTTTTCCTGGAAGCCGGCTTCCTCGGCATCATGCTGTTCGGCTGGAACAAGGTTGGACCCAAGGCGCACTTCGGCGCGACGCTGATGGTCGCCATCGGCACGCTGATCTCGACCTTCTGGATTCTTGCATCGAATAGCTGGATGCAGACGCCGCAGGGGTTTCGTATCGAAGGCGATCATGTCGTGCCGGTGAGCTGGTTCAAGATCATTTTCAACCCGTCGTTTCCGTACCGGTTGTCGCATATGGCGATCGCGGCGTTCATTGTCGCTGCGCTCGTGGTGGCGGCATCGGCCGCTTATCACTTGCTGAAGGGACGCAAGGACCCAGCCATCAAGAAGATGTTTTCGATGTCGCTCTGGCTGCTGCTGGTGCTCACCCCGCTTCAGGCCATCGTCGGCGACCAGCACGGTCTCAACACGCGGGAATATCAACCGGCGAAGATCGCGGCTATTGAAGGCTTGTGGGATACGGAGAAAGGCGGCACTGCGCTGAACCTCTTCGGCATCCCGGACATGGAAGCCGAAACCACCAAGTATGCGGTCTCCGTTCCGCACCTGGGCAGCCTGATCCTGACGCATAGCTGGGACGGTGAAATCCGTGGCCTCAAATCGTTTCCGAAAGAGGATCGGCCGAATTCCACAGTCGTGTTCTGGAGCTTCCGGATCATGGCCGGGCTCGGTGTACTGATGATCCTGATGAGCGTGGCCGGGTTCGTATTGCGGCGCAAAGACAAGCTGTTCGAATCGAAGATGTTCCAGCGCTTCGTGCTCGTGATGGGACCGTCCGGTTTCATATCGCTGCTGGCCGGCTGGGTGACGACGGAAGCCGGACGTCAGCCATGGGTCGTCTACGGCGTGATGCGCACGGCGCAGGCTGTGTCGCCGGTCACCGCGCACCAAGTGGGCACGACGCTGCTGATCTTCGTGATTGTTTATACGCTCGTGTTCGGGACTGGCATCTACTACTTGCTCAAGCTGCTTAAAACAGGTCCCGCGTCGCCCGGCACAATTACTCACGCACCGCGCATGGACGACGACAACCACACCGCGCGCCGGCCGCTGTCCGCCGCGACGCATTCAATCGAAGGAGCCTGACATGGACTTGTCCTTGACGTGGGCAGCGATCATCGCGCTGGGCGTACTGATGTATGTAATACTGGATGGGTTCGATCTCGGCATCGGTATCCTGTTTCCGTTCTTCCCCGAGGAGCGTGATCGCGACGTCATGATGAACACCGTTGCGCCGGTCTGGGATGGTAACGAGACCTGGCTCGTGCTGGGCGGCGCCGGGCTGTTCGCCGCGTTCCCCATGATCTATTCGACCGTGCTGTCGGGGCTTTATTTGCCGTTGATGTTCATGCTGGTCTGCCTGATCTTTCGCGGAGTCACGTTCGAGATCCGTTCGAAGGCGACGCGCACGAAGCACATGTGGGATCTTGCGTTTATCGGCGGATCGGCGGGCGCGACGTTCTTTCAGGGCGTGACGCTTGGTGCGTTTCTTAACGGAATTCCTGTCGCCGATGGCCGGTTTTCCGGCGACGCCTTCACGTGGTTCACGCCCTTCAGCATGTTCACCGGACTGGCCCTTGTGGTCACTTACGCACTGCTCGGCTGCTGCTGGTTGATCGCGAAAACGGAAGGCGATCTGCAACGGCGTTTTTATCGAATCGTGTGGCCGTTGACGCTGCTGCAATTGGGGACCATTGCGGTCGTCAGTATCTGGACGCCGCTGCAGGACGCAGGCATTGCCACGCGCTGGTTCGATACCCCCTGGTTCTATCGCTTCCTGCCGGTGCCTGTACTCGTGGTCGCATGTGCGTGGCTGATGCGCCGGTCCATCCGTTCACGGCACGAAACGCGGCCGTTCATGATGGCGCTGGCGTTCGTGCTGCTCGGTTATAGCGGACTGGTGGCGAGCATTTCGCCCCATGCCATATTCCCCGGCGTGTCGCTCTGGGAGCTCGCGGCTCCGCACTCGAGCCAGAAGTTCACGCTCATTGGCGCGGCGGTGATCTTGCCCGTGATCATCGCGTACACGACGCTTGGTTACTGGGTTTTTCGCGGGAAGGTGCGCCATGGCGAACATCACTATCATTGAGACTGATATCAAACGCCGCAGAGGTGCGGGCCTCAAGAGCACGTTGTGGTTCGTCGCGCTCTGGTGTGTCGGCGTGGGTGGCGCGATGCTGCTGGCGCTGCCGTTCAAGCTGCTGATTCAGGCGGCTGCGCATTGAAGCGTCCCAGGAGCCGCCGCCGCACCAAACAACTGACGCTCACGAAAGAGAGGCCGGTTTCAACTCGCGTTGAAACCGGCCTCTCGCGTCCTGGATGCTATGTGAGCTACATCATTTGCGGCTAGAACCCCAACGCCACCGCAAGCAGCCCGGCGACCACTCCGAACCCGACCACGGCAATGGCGACAAACGTCAGCACGCGCGGCGGAAAAGAACGGCCGAGCATGGCGACCGACGGCAAGCTGACCGGCGGCAGCGTCATCAGCAACGCGCCTGCGGGACCGACCGACATGCCGAGCGACAGCATCGCCTGGATGATCGGCACTTCGCCCGCTGTCGGGATCACGAACAACGTGCCCGCGATAGCGAGACCGACAATCCACAGCGCGCTGTTGTCGATATTCGGACCAATATGCGGAAACAACCAAGCCCGCGCAGCGCCAAGCACCAGCACGAGGACGATGTATTCGGGCACGAGCCGAATCGTCATGCGTCCGAGGATGCGAATCCAGCGCGTGAACGCCGTACCCGGATCTTCCGCGGTAACGAGCTTCGCCATCTCGCTGCGTGACGCTTCGGCTTCCTTCGGCGTCACCATCCGGTTCACGACGTAGCCCAGGCCGAACACCATGAGGATTCCCAGCGCGAGCCGCAATCCCATCCATTGCCAGCCGAGCACGAAGCCCATGAAAATCAGCGTGGCCGGGTTCAGCACCGTGTTACCAAGCCAGAACGCGATGGCCGCACCCGGCGCCGCCTGACGCGCCCGCAGGCCGGCCACGACCGGTGCTGCGCAGCAGGTGCACATCATGCCCGGCAGCGACATCAGGCCGCCGTTCACCACACTGCCAAAGCCGCTCTTGCCGAGCGCGCGCGCCACCCATTGCGGCGGAATCAGCGCCTGCACCGCCGAGCCGAGCAGAAGCCCCAGGACCATTGCCTGCCAGATCGCCTTGCCGTACGCGAACGCATAGTCGATAGCAGCCTGCCACGACGGCGCGGGCGCGCTCGCGGCGGCGCCCATCAGGATTGATTTGCCGATGGAATGCTGACTGGCCGCCACGAACGCACGGTTGTAGTAGGGAAACCATTTGACGTAGAACAATCCCCCGACCGCGATCAGCAAAAACGTGATCCAGCCGAGTGCGACGCGTGGTTGTCGAAGTGTGGATTGCATGGTCTTGGTGGCTTGTATTGGAATGAAACGGCGTTAGAGCGACGCGATCGGCGGCTTTTCGGGCTGGGCCTGCTGCGCGGTATCGAGCCGTGCAAGCAGCGCCCTTGCCTGCTCGACCACGTCGGCGTCGTTCGGCCGGAACAGCATGTGCGTGGCGTGCGGCAATTCGCTGAAATTCTGGTGGCTGCTGCGTGAATAGGCCGGATCGTAGTGCAGGTCGATCAGTTCGCGGGCCAGCTCCGCTCGTCGGCCTGCATCGATCAACGCATGCCAGACGCTCACCCGCTCGCGGCTATGCAGCCCGATCAGTCGCGACAGTTGCTGCTTGAACGCTTCCGGATGCTGGAAAAGATGCGCGTAGTCATGCAGCAGGAACGTGGCGCGATCGTCGCGGGTTGCCTCGACCTCGACACACGCGCCGCGATGAAACGTGTCCAGTAGCGCAAGCGGCAAAGAAATCGCGCCGATTCGCCGGCTCTCCGCCTCGATGAATACCGGCCGTGTCGGATCGAAGCTGCGCAACGCGCTCACCAGCATCGTCTCGAACCATTTCTGCGACGGCTGCGGCTCACCCGGCAACGCGCCGAGCAGGGAGCCGCGATGCGCCGCCAGTTGTTCCAGGTCCAGCGTCTGTGCACCAGCCTCGTGCAATGCGTGCAGCAGACGCGTCTTGCCGCTGCCGGTGGGACCGGTGAGCACGATATACCGGAACGTGGCGGGGAGATGATCGAGCGTATCGAGCGTCGAACGCCGGTAGGTTTTATAGCCGCCCTCCAGTTGCCGCGCCTGCCAGCCGATCATGCTGAACACCGTGGTGACGGAACCTGACCGGGTACCGCCGCGCCAGCAGTAAATCAGCGGGCGCCAGTTGCGCGGCCGGTCGGCAAAGATCGTATCGAGGTGCTGCGCGATATTGCGCGCGACCAGCGCCGCGCCCACGCGGGCCGCCTCGAACGGTGACACCTGCTTGTACATCGTACCTACCAGCACCCGCTCCTCGTTGCTCAGCACGGGGGCGTTGAGCGCACCGGGGATATGGTCATCCGCGAATTCGAGCGGCGTGCGGACGTCGATTATTTCGTCGAAATCAGCCAGGCGATCGAGGGATACAAGCAGGTTTTTCAAGGTGCGGCGCGCAAAAGTACCCGGATGGGAGAGCGGATTATCGCACGCGGAAACTCGGGTAACGATGCGCCCGGGCGTGCGGTCCATATCGGAGGTCCGGCGTGGACACGCCGTCTGCTCCGTTCAAATTACCAGGCCCGCATTTTTGGCCTTTAATAATTTCACCGCATACTTCGGGTTAACGCGTGGATCGGCCGCAAGCCCTGGCCGTGCGCGAATAAGTGCCTGGAGAAGCCTTGAAACAAGGATCACGCAATGAGCTATAACGAGACCATCGGTCTGCGGACTTACCGTTTCGACGACCTGAAGACGCTGCTGGCGAAAGCCAGCCCGCTGCGTTCCGGCGATCAGCTGGCGGGTGTGACAGCCGAGACGGAAGAGGAACGCGTGGCGGCGAAGATGGCGCTGGCGCAAGTGCCGTTGCGCACCTTCTTGAACGAAGCCGTGATCCCGTATGAGACCGACGAGGTCACGCGCCTCATCATCGACGATCATTCTCACCAGGCTTTCGCCGAGATCTCGCATCTCACCGTGGGCGACTTTCGCAACTGGCTGCTGGCCGACACCACCGATTCCGCCGCGCTGAACCGCGTGACGGCGGGGCTGACACCGGAGATGGTCGCGGCTGTATCGAAGCTCATGCGCAACCAGGACCTGATCCTCGTCGCGAAGAAACGGCCGGTCATCACGCGCTTTCGCAATACGATCGGTTTGCCCGGACATATGTCGGTGCGCCTGCAGCCGAATCATCCGACCGACGACGTCAAGGGCATTGCCGCATCGATGCTCGATGGCCTCATGTACGGCTGCGGCGACGCGATGATCGGCATCAATCCAGCATCGGATTCGCTGAATGCGATCACCACGCTGCTCTTGATGATCGACGACTTCCGGCAACGCTATGACGTCCCGACGCAATCATGCGTGCTCACGCATGTGACCAACACGATTGCTGCAATCGAAAAAGGCGCACCGGTCGATCTCGTGTTCCAGTCGATTGCGGGCACCGAGAAAGCGAACAGTAGTTTTGGCGTCTCGCTGGCGCTGCTTCAGGAAGCGCATGAAGCAGGGTTGTCGCTTAAACGCGGCACAGTTGGCAACGATCTGATGTATTTCGAAACCGGCCAGGGCAGCGAGTTGTCCGCCGACGCGCATCACGGCGTCGATCAGCAGACCTGCGAAGTGCGCGGTTACGCGGTTGCACGCAAGTTCAGCCCGCTGCTGGTCAACACGGTGGTCGGTTTCATCGGGCCTGAGTATTTGTACGACGGCCGGCAGATCATTCGCGCCGGACTGGAAGATCACTTTTGCGGCAAGCTGCTCGGCGTCCCCATGGGTTGCGACATCTGCTACACGAATCACGCTGAAGCCGATCAGGACGACATGGACAACCTGCTCACGCTGCTGGGCGTGGCCAATGTCAATTTCATCATGGGCATTCCCGGCTCCGATGACGTCATGCTCAATTATCAAAGCACGTCATTCCACGACGCGCTCTATGTTCGCAATGTACTCGGCTTGCGGCGTGCGCCGGAGTTCGAAGCCTGGCTTGAGTCGATGCGAATCGCCGGTCCACTCGGCGCTTTGCTGAACCAGTCCGCATCACAACCGCTGCTTGAATGGATGAGCGCCTGATGACCGATTTCGACGTTCCTCCGTCTTCCGTCGATGTCAATCCGTGGGACGCGTTGCGCCGCTTCACGAACGCGCGCATTGCGCTGGGACGAGCGGGCAGCAGCCTGCCGACGGCGCCATTGCTTGCGTTTAATCTCTCGCATGCGCAAGCACGCGACGCGGTGCATCAACCGCTCGATGTGGCCGCCCTGCATGCGTCTTTACATGCGTCCGGTTTTGAAACGCTCGACGCGGAAAGCGCTGCCCCCGATCGCGAGCATTATCTGCGACGCCCGGATCTGGGTAGAAAGCTGGACGATGAAAGTGCAAAGCGGTTACGTGACTACGCGGCCGCCGCACCCGCTGCGTTCGATGTGGTATTCGTGGTCGCCGACGGTCTCTCAGCCTACGCAGCGGCACGTCACGCCGTGCCATTACTCGAACGCATGCGCGCGAAGCTGTCTGGGGTCAGCATCGGTCCGATCGTCATCGCAAGGCAAGCGCGGGTCGCGCTTGGCGATGGTATCGGTGAGCTTTTACGGGCGCGGATCGTGGTGATGCTGATCGGTGAACGGCCGGGTCTGAGTTCGCCCGATAGTCTCGGCATCTACCTGACGTATGAGCCGCGCATCGGTAAAAGCGATGCTGAACGCAACTGTATTTCGAACGTGCGTCCCGAAGGTCTTGCCTACGATCCCGCCGCGTTCAAGCTGCATTACCTGCTGACTGAAGCGACGCGATTGAAGCTGACGGGCGTCAAGCTTAAAGACGATAGCGATGCGTTGTTGCCGGCGGGAGGCTTGTCGGGCTCGGTGTTGGAAACCTAGATCGTGCACCTCGATGCGACGGACGGGCAGCCTCTGCACTGATGGCGTTTGGCTGTGATCCCGTTCCGTTCGCGTTGGTGGCGAAGCTTGTGTCGTTCATACGCGCTCTATCGTGCAACAGCCACCGGCGTCGCTGCGCTGCTTGCACCCGCTACCCCACCCGCCACCGTTTCACTCCCCGGCACGCAATGCGACTGCAGCGATAAATACCCCGGGTTATAAGCCTTCGCATCTTTCTTCGGCAACGTATAAGCGATCCGGCATTGCTCGACCGGACCACTCCCCCATTTAACCGTCAGCGCACCTTGATCTTCGAGCCCACGCGCAAATATTCTGCTGTCCTGACCGACCACACCCACGCTTTTTCCCTGTTCGTCTTCCACACTCGCTCCAAATGGCAACGCACCACCGCCCAGTTTCGGCGCCTGAATCAATGCCGCGCGCCCGCTCACCGTCTCGTACTTCATCATCACTATAGAGCCTGCGCGCGGCGCCACCTGCGCCGATGTCGATTTAAATTCGACATCGGTGGACGTGCCCTTCGGATCGATATCCACCACGTTCATGCTGTACGGCGACAGGTACGGTATCACCGCATATCCGCGTGAATCAACCTTCGTTCCCGGTGAACTCGTCACCATTGCACCGGCCGCAGCAGGAGCTTCCACAATGCCGATCGTGTCACCCACAGTCTGCGATAACGTCACCCCGCCCGGGTGCGCGACAACCGAACCCTGCACGCCCGCCGACACCTGACGCGTTCCAGCGCCACCACTCGCCGATGCATTGAACGTCGCATAAGGCGCACGATACGTCGCGCTCGCCCCCGCATTGCCATTGTTCGCCGATGTGCCCCCGGCGTTATACGTGCCATAGCCGTTGTACGAGAACTGGTTCGTTTCACCCAGCGAACCACTCACGTTCGCCTGCATGTTCGTCGCGCCATCGGAGCTGTGCGAGGCGTTCGTCGTCAGCATCGGCGCATGTGTTTTGTGGCCCAGCGGGATGGTCGTGCTCAGCATGAAGTCGTTCGATAACTGACCGTCCATCGAACGCGTGCGCCCCGCCGTCAGGCTGTACGTTCCGTACTTGAACGCGTTCGTATAGCCGGCCTGGAACAGCGTATCGCTACCGCCGTGGTTCCAGTAGTTTTGCGACGAACCCGTCACGAACATCGTGCCGTGATCGCCCAGCTTTTGATTCACCGATACCTGCATCCGGTTACGCTGGCGGTAAATCGCGTTGATATCGCCGCCATGGTCTGCGATATCGCGCACCGTCGCTGCATCGCTCAGGTTCATGTAACCCGCCGTCGAGAAACGATACGCCGCCACCGATACGTTCGTATCGGTCGCCGCGATGAACTTGCTGTAGCCCAGGCGCAAGCTCGTGCCGTGCATCGACTGCGCGTTCGGAATGCTGGTCACCGCGCCCGTGACGTCCATCGAGAACGCGCCGATGCCCGTGTTCAACGCACCGCCCACGTTCATCGCACCATATCCCGTCGATGCCACCACGCCGCCATAAGCAGTGACGGTGTTGGTGAGACCGCGCTGGATCGTGAACTGGCCGAAGACGGGCTTCGTATCGAGCGAATCGTTGCGCAGTTGGCCGGCCGTTGCGCTGAAACGCGTGACGCCCGGGCGCAGCAATTGCGCCACCGATGCAAACGGCACCGTGAACTCCTTGCTGCGGCCATCGGCCTCCGTCACCGTCACCACCAGGTCACCGCCGTAGCCGGTCGAGTACAGATCGGTGATTTCAAACGGACCCGGCGCGACGTTCGTTTCCTGCAACACCTGGCCGTTCTGACGGATCGTCACGCGTGCATTCGTTTCAGCCGTGCCGCGCACGACCGGCGCGTAACCGCGCATCGATTCAGGCAGCATGCGGTCGTCGGTGGCGAGTTGCACGCCGCGAAACGACACGCCATCGAAGATCTCGCCGGTCGTGTTGGCATCGCCCACGGTGAGTTGCGAGCCCAACTTGGTGATATCGCGCTGCGCGTAAGTCGCGATGTTGTCGAACTGGGTCTTCTGGCCGGTGCCGGCCGATATCGACGATTGATGGCGCAAATGCCAAGCGCCGATGTTCACGCCCGCGCTCAAGCCCAGGTAGCTCTGGCTCGAGCCGATGCCCGATCCTTCCGTGTGATACGTGTTCGCGTTGTAGCTGATAAAGCCGCCATTGACCCCTTGGTCCCACAGTTCAGGCGACACGTAGCCACGCGCCGAGTTCTTCATGAACGCCTGCGGCACGCTCAACTCCAGCGTCTGCTGCGTGAAGTCAAAGTCGACCGTGGCGCCGGGGACCAAGGTACCGATCTCATCGCAGGTTTCTGCCGTTGCGGCGCTTCGTCCCGCGGCAGCATCGGCCTTGGCCAGATCCACACCCGCGCGCTGCAACAGCGCGCGGCTGAAACAGGGCTTTGAACCCAGCTTGCCGTCAGGCGCTGCAAAGCGAATGTCTTCACGCGCCAGGCGCGCTCCATTGACGATCAGGTCGACCGAATATGTCCCCGGCGTCACGGCGTTGCCGCGCGTGAAACGGCTCGTGTCGACCGCCGTGCCTCCCTCTCCGCGCAGATACGTGTTGTCGAAACTGACTTCATCGACGGCGCCGCCCTGGGTTTGCGGCGTGATCACGGCATCGGCGACGGCTTGAGAGATTGCACCGCACGCCATCATCGAGAAAGCAATTGCAGCAAGCGGCTTCAGGCGCAGCCGGAATGCAACCGGGTACTGAGCAATGAATGCGGTTTGAGCAGAGAGTTTCATGATTCAGCCTGCAGTGATGGGGACAATTCAGACGCGAGTTGACCCATCGGGCTGTTCGGAACAGTCCGCTCGGTAAAACGCGTGTTGAGTGTTGGGAAGGCGTCGGCTTGGTTCGGCCCGCGACACCTTCAGTTCGCCCCGGTCAGAGGCGAAGTCTTAGGGGTTTTACGGGGCGACAGGTACATCAAACGGCAGGGCGCCGCCGAAATCGCTGATGCCTTGGTACTTGACGTGTGCGTTGGCAGGCACCGTTTTGAGGTTCTTCACCGGAAACTGCGCCGTGCCACGCGGCTCGACCATGCCACCCACGTCATTCGTATAGGTCTGGCCGGCGCCCACCACGTCGATCTTGCTAAACGACACGTAGTAAGCCGTGGGGTTGGTCGCCTTCACGTCGTAACCTTTGTTGTCGGCTGAGGGCACGAGCTTCCAGGTCAGCTTGCCAGCCGCTTCATCCGCTGTGCCCGCCAAGCCCTTCGGACGCGCAAACACCTTGAGGCGCGTGCGAAACGCGAACTGCAGCGTGTTGGTGTCTGCGGTGTCCGAGGTCTTCGCGATCTTGGGCGGTACATCCAGCACGTTCAGCCAGAACACCGACTCGCGGTCCTGCGGCAGCGCATCGCCCGTGTACATCATGCGCAGCGTCTGCGATTTCTTCGCATCCATGCGGAAGATCGGCGGCGTCAGCACGAACGGCGCGCTCGCTTCACCGGGCTTCGCATCCGCGTTGCCCTTATCCATCCAGACCTGCACCAGCGACGGTTCAGCGCGATCGTTGGTGAGCTTGACCGTCACCTCACGATTTTCAAGGGGATACACCACCCGCGTGCCGCCCACCGTTACGCTCGCGCCCGCGCTTCCGGCGAACAAGGCCGCCACCAAACCCAAACCACACGCCATTCGACTCAGGGACTTCATGATTGATGCATCTCCGTGAAAAACGTATCTCGATATTTCGGTAAAAAAACAGGCACCTGCACCCGCAGATGCCTGTCGAGGACGGCTTACTGGTAGTCGACCGTGTACTGCACCGAGGTGTTCACGGGGCCGGCTGTCGCCTTGCCCGTCGCGTAATACTCAGCGAAGTACTTCAGGTTCGCAGCACCCGTCACGATGGCAGCACCATTGCCCGCCATGTCGTTGTTTTCACCGGTCTTGACGTTGATGGGCAGGTGCGATGCGTTGAGCAAGCGAACCTGGACGTTTTGCGCACCGGCGGGCGCCTGGTTCATCAGATAACCCGTGTCCTGGTCGATCGTCGGGCCGTTTTCGAAACGCGCAACCGCCTTCGTTTCGGTCGAGCAGCCGCTCAGCGTGAAGGTCAGATCGGTGGCGCCCGTCGTGCCGGCGGTTGCGCCTGTTGAGCTCAAGGCGCTGTCGGTCACGACCGGCAGCGTGACGTTCTTGTCAGCCGCGCCGGCGACTTTGGTATCGATCGAGCAGGTTGTATCGGTGACTGCACCGGTGAAGGTGATCGTGCCGTCAGACGCGCTTGCGCCCGTTGAAGCCAGAGCCAATGTAGCGAGAGTTGCAGCAGCAGCGACGGTGGAGAGAAATGATTTCATGAACGTTTCCAATAGAGAAATGAATGAGGTTTGTAGACACGTGCGGCGCTTAGGATTCCTATCCCAGTTGATGCCGACCGCGCAGTGCGAGCCACCTTTTTTTCATCGTCTGGATTCGTGTGGGAGGCGATGAACCGGTTCGTCTGCGAGTGAATGAATATTAAGACTGGGGCTCTTCGATGGCCCTCGGAACGCTCTTAAAGAATTAGGACAAAATTGAGAATTCTTAATTGCGCAATGGTGCGTGGGCGGGCGGGAAGAAGGTGCGTTCATGAACGCCAAAAGGCGTCCGTGAGGACGCCTTTTGGTGTTTTAGATGGATTGAGACGGGTGAGGGTTTGCGGGAGTCGGCTTATCCACCTGTCCTGATACAAACGTCGCGAGCCGTCTTCGCAAAGGGTCTGTTATGACGAACCGCTCTGATCAAACGACGTCGTGCGCAGCAAGCGGATGGAAACAAGACGGACCGTTAGTCGCGTTTTTACTGGATGAGTGGCGAGGCTGTCCCCGCCGCTCATCGAACTGCGCGGCGCTCCCCTTCTCTCTTCGCCACAACCGCTACTGACCTTGAACGCATTGCATCGAAGACCCGCTGGCGATGTGGAATCGCGAGCAACAGGCCCAGCGCGAGAGCATCGGCAGCGAGACCCAACGGAACGTCGATCAGCCCATTGGTCAGCGTGAACAACACTGAATCGACCGTCAGCGAGATCACCGCGCCTGCCACGAAACACACCAGGCCATCACGGCCGACCGCACCGACCCACGGCAAACGCCGCGCAATCTGTTTCACCACTCCACGCCGCGCCAGATCGCTTGCAAGCCATGCAATGCTCAGGAAATTGACGATGCGCACGCCGGCCAGGTTGCGCTTTAAATCACCATCGATGGAAACGGGAAGCACGAGCAACTTGTAATACGCCATGCCCACGACAACCGCGAGCGCCGCGATGCTGACAACCCAGCCGAACCGGTAGGAACTCACGCGCTGATAGACAGGCTGGCAGCACGCGAGCACGCCGAGAACAAACATCAACTGCCACGCGGCGGGATTGAAGTCCCACAGCAAGTCGTCCGCTGACGGCAAATACTCAGCAACCGGCGCCGCGACAGCCCACAGCGCGACACTTGCACCGAGCAGGAGCCACGGCTTGCTACGCGCCAGCGGCAAGACAAGCGGCACGGCCAGCGCGAAGAACGCATACATGGGCAGCACGGACGATAAATACGGCTGACGTCGCAGGAGCAGCACGTCGGTGATCGCCGTGAACGGCGCAGCGAGAAAGCTATCCAGGTCGGCGATGGCAAGATTCGGTGCATTGCCGAAAAACGGCCGCAACAAGAAGCTCGTCAGCAGCATAAGGACGGCGGTCACGACAAACGCACGGTAGATCTCGAACGCGCGACGGAAAAACCGTGCCCGGGCGGCGGATTCCGAGCGGCGGGCGGCCATCGACACATAGGCCGTGGCTGTGGCGAACCCGCCGAGAAAGACAAACACTTCCGCGGCGTCGTTGAGCGCGAACGCGTGCAACGTCACACGTGAAAGCATGCTGCCGCCAATGTGATCGACTACGATCACCAGCAGCACGAGACCTCGAAAAAAGTCCAGTTCGACCAGGCGTTGCGATTTTCCCTGCATGTGAAACCTGAAAAATACCGCTGGACACAAGCAGCGAAGATTGAAGGCGTCGGTTCCGGTACGGTTCCGGCTAAAGTTATGCGTGGATTCGGCACGACGAACAGCACTAGAGTTTACCCGTATTTGCGCGTCGCACCATTTAGATCGATCGGCCGACGCCACCGCCCCGCCCGGCGAACTTTTTGGCTCTCCGCCGCTCTCAATTATTTCATTAAGCTTTCATTTTTGCCTGGCGCATCACGTATCATCGCGATCGGCCGCCGGGCAGGCGACTAAACCGTTACTTCCCACTTCCCCAAGACCCTCGGATCTCATGGACTATTTAGTTGCATTGGCAAGTGACCCCGGCGCGTGGGCCGCACTGGCGACGCTGCTTGTCATGGAAGTCGTGCTCGGCATCGACAACCTGATCTTCATCTCCATTCTTACGAACAAATTGCCCGAAGCGCAGCGGGCGCGCGTTCAGCGGCTCGGCATCGGGCTCGCGCTGGTGATGCGGCTTGGCCTGCTCGGCACGGTCGCGCTGATCGTGCGCCTGACCGCGCCGATCTTCACCGCGTTCGGCCATGACTTCTCGTGGCGCGACCTGATCCTGATTGCCGGTGGTGCGTTCCTCGTGTGGAAGGCGACCACCGAGATCCATCATCACGTCTCGGGAGAAGGTGAAAATGGCAGCGCCGTCGCGAAGACTTCGACGCTCACGCCGTGGTCCGCGATCGGCCAGATATTGGTGCTGGATCTCGTGTTTTCCATCGACAGCATCGTGACTGCGGTCGGCATGACCGAACATATTCCCATCATGTTCGTCGCGGTGATCGGGGCCGTTTCCGTGATGATGTTCGCGGCCGGACCGCTGTCGCGTTTCATCGAAAGGAACCCGACTGTCGTGATGCTCGCGCTCGGCTTCCTGCTCGTGATCGGGATGACGCTCGTCGCCGAAGGCTTCGGGTCGCATGTGCCCAAGGGCTATATCTACGCAGCGATGGCGTTCTCGGCGCTGGTCGAGGGACTGAACATGCTGTCGCGAAGAGCGAAAAAGAAGCGCGCTTCAGAGTGATGGCGCGATAAGTCGAAAACGCCGCGCCGCTTAAAAACCGGCGCGGTTTTTGTTAGAACGGCAAGTCAGGCTGACGCGGCGGTTTATCGGCGCCAGTCACTTTTTGCGCCTTGAGCCAGCGCTCGATTGCCTGCACAACGTGGTCCCGTTCGTCATCGTCCAGCCGTTTCCCCGCTTCTATGCCATGCCACTTGGCGAGGCAACTCCGGCAGCAAGTCGCCGTGGCGTGCTGCGCGATAAACACCGGGTGACCCCGAAACGGCGTCTGCTTGCCATCGTTCGACGGTTGTTCGGGCGCAAGGCGACGCGTGATCAGTTCACGCGCGTGGCTGATCACATCCGTCATGCCGTGCTCACGCAGATACGTTTGTTCGCGTTCGCCAAGCCGGAAACGCATTCGAAAATTCGAATGCGACAAGGCGTTGAAAACGGAGTCGAGATCGCGCATGGCAAGTGGCGCCAGGCTCAGACCGGTTTGCGATACAACGACGAATCCGTAAAACCTTCCGCGTTCAGCACATACCCGACCACGATCAGCGCGGTCCTTTCGATGCCTTTTTCAAGCACTTTTCCCGCGATATCGGCGAGGGTGCCGAGCACCTTTTCTTCGTCGGGCCAGCTTGCACGGAAGATCACTGCCACGGGACAATGCTCGCCGTAATGCGGAATCAGGTCGGTGACAATCCGTTCGATATGACGCACGCCAAGGTGGATCGCCATGGTCGCGCGATGGCGCGCGAGATCGGCAAGTTGTTCGCCTTCGGGCATCGATGTCTTCGTGGCGAAGCGCGTGAGGATCACCGTCTGCGAAATACCGGGTAAGGTGAATTCACAACCGAGCGACGCAGCACAGGCCGCCGCCGCCGTGACGCCAGGCACGATTTCGTACGGTATCCCGAGCGTATTCAGGCGCCTGATCTGTTCGCCGATAGCACCATACAACGACGGATCGCCGGAATGCACACGGGCGACGTCCTGCCCTTGAGCGTGCGCGGCTTCGAGCAACGCAATAATTTCATCAAGGTGAAGATCCGCCGTATTCACCACGTTTTGCGCGCTATGCCCGCTCAACACAGCTTCCGGCACGAGCGATCCGGCATACAGGATGACCGGGCACGCGCGAATGAGGCGTTGCCCCTTCACCGTGATGAGTTCGGGATCTCCGGGTCCGGCGCCAATGAAATAGACCGTCATTTAAGGGGTTTTATCGAAAAGTGAATACGGATGGAGCCATGCTTCGAGTGCACTTAGAAGCGCGCTTGTATCGGAAAATTCGCGCTCGACCGGGGGTAAGCCCGGTCGCTGCAGCATGATCACGGGCAAGCCGCGTTCCCGCGCGACCGCCAGTTTCGCCTCGGTGGCCGCGCCGCCGCTGTTCTTGCTGATGAGCACATCGGTTTGCTGTGCATCGAAGAGCGCGCGTTCGCCATCGAGCGAGAAAGGGCCACGCGCAGCAATGATGGTCGCCTGCGCGTTGCCGGAATGCGAGTCGAGACACCGGATGGTCCAATGCTGCGAAGGGGGAATCTCGTCAAGATGCGCAAGCGGTTCGCGGCCGAGCGTCCAGAGCGGATGGCGGTAAGGCGCGATGGCATGAAGGATGGACGAGAAGTCGGCGGCCTCGCACCACGCGTCGCCGCTTTGCGGTTGCCACGGTGCACGTCGAAGCGCCCAGCACGGCACGCTTTTCAACGCACTTGCCGCGCTCGCGTGACGGCTCATTTGCGCGGCGTAAGGATGCGTTGCATCGACGATCAAACCGATCGATTGCGCTTCAACGAAGGCCTTTAACCCATCTACTCCGCCGAAGCCGCCCACGCGCACACTGCAGGAGAGATCGCCCGGCATGCGGCCCAGGCCGGCCAGGCTATAGACGTGATCGGGACCGAGCCGTCGCGCGATGGTCAATGCATCCCCGGTGCCGCCCAATAGCAAGACCCGCATCATTGCGCCACCCCCACCATGCGCCCCTGCCGGTCGATCGCAAAACACTCCACGCCGATACCTTCCGGCACCACGCTCAACGCAAATTGCCGCGCATGCTCGCAGACGATATGACCGAGCGGTACTCGCTGCTCGTGGGCGAGCAGCAGCGCTTCCTGGCTCGTGTTGGCATCACGCATTGCCTGTTGCAGGGTGGTGCTGGCTCCGGCGCTCGCGGCCCAGGTGGCCAACTGCGGCAGGTCGATGCTCGAGTTCCGGCTATGCAGATCCATATGTCCCGCGGCTAGCTTGCTGATCTTGCCGAAGCCGCCGCACAGGCTCAACTTCTCGACCGGCGCACGTCGCAAATGCTTAAGCACGGCGCCCACGAAGTCCCCCATTTCAATGAGCGCGATATCCGGCAAGTTGTAGTGAAGACGCATGGCGTCCTCGCTCTGATTGCCCGTGCATGCCGCGATATGAGCATAACCATTCGCGCGGGCGACATCGATGCCTTGATGGATCGACGCGATATAAGCCGAGCAGGAAAACGGCCGGACAATGCCGGTGGTGCCGAGAATCGATAACCCGCCGACAATCCCCAGGCGCGGATTCATCGTCTTGAGTGCGAGTTCGGCGCCATTTTCCACGCCAATGCTCACTTCGAAGCCACCGCCGTAGCCATGTTCCTTTGCCAGCGCCGAAAGGTGATCGGTCATCATCTTTCGCGGCACGGGATTGATGGCGGGCTCGCCTATGGGAAGCGCAAGTCCGGCGCGCGTGATGGTGCCCACGCCCGGTCCCGCGAGAAAACGGACACCCGGCTCACTGAGCAGACGTACGCGTGCAAAGACGATTGCGCCGTGGGTGACGTCGGGGTCATCGCCGGCGTCTTTCACGGTGCCCGCTTCCGCACAATTGTCTCCGGCAAAAAGACGGCAGAACACGAGCGGCATCGTGACCTGCTGCCCCTTCGGCAACGTAATGTCCACATGCTCGCTCGCCAAGCCTGCGAGCAGCAATTGCGCCGCCGCGAGCGACGTCGCGCTCGCGCAACTGCCCGTGGTCAGTCCGGTGCGTAGCGGCGCGGGCCGTTCGGGCGTTTCGTCACGCATGGCGATAACCGATCAGCATCATGGTTTGACAGCATGCAGCAGCGTGATGGGGAGCGCCTGGCGCCAGGTATCGAAGGCTCCTAACGGCTGTGCGTGCGCAACGCTGATACGCGTCATCTCGCCGCCGTGGAGCGCGCGCCACGCGACCAATGTTGCCTCGCTCTGGATCGTAACGGCGTTGACGATCATGCGGCCACCTTTCTTCAGATGAGACCAGCACGTATCGAGCATATCCGGCGCAGTCACGCCGCCGCCGATAAAAATAGCATCGGGCTCGGGGAGTCCTGCCAACGCGCCCGGCGCTTCGCCCTCGACCAGTTGCAGTCCAGGCACGCCAAGCGCATCGCGATTGTGTTCGAGCAGGCGTTGACGCCCGCTGTCCGCTTCGATCGCGATGGCACGGCAACTCGGGTGCGAGCGCATCCATTCAATCCCGATCGACCCGCATCCCGCGCCCACGTCCCACAGCAATTCTCCCGGCTCGGGCGCGAGCCGCGACAGCGTGATCGCGCGGACATCGCGCTTGGTAAGCTGGCCGTCGTGGTGATACGCGTTGTCGGGAAGACCGGGCGTCAGAGGCAAGCGCCGCGCATGGCTCTGCGCGATGCATTCGATCGCTACCAGATTCAACGCGGCCACATCGCTCGCCGTCCACGCGCAGGCCACACGATCGATTCGCCGCTCCTGCTCGCCACCCAGGTGCTCGAACACGCTCAGGTGGCTCGCGCCGAAACCGCGCTTTGTCAGCAACTCGGCAACGGCAGCGGGGCTCGATGCGCCGCTGCTGAGCACGAACAGGCGCGCACCCGGATGAAGCTGCGTTTCGAGCGCCGCGACCGGCCGCCCGACCAGCGACACCACTGCGACGTCCTGCAGCGGCCAATGCAAGCGCGCCGCGGCAAGCGACAACGAAGACGGCGTGGGCAGAACGCGGAACTCATCGGCGGGCAGTTCGCGGGCGAACGTGCTGCCTACGCCGAACATCATCGGGTCGCCACTCGCCAGCACGCACACCCGTTGCTTTTCATGGCGGCGCTCAAGAACGGGGGCAATCGTGAATGGCACCGGCCATGCGCAACGTTCGCCGGCCAGGCGGACCGGCAGCAAAGCGAGATGCCGCGCGCCGCCGAAAATCGTATCGGCAGCTATCAGCGCCTGGCGCGCGTGACGGCTTAGTCCGCGCCAGCCATCTTCCCCGATTCCCACCACGGTCAACCACGCTGACATCCGCTGATCCTCGCTTGATTCATCACTGATTACGCTGCGTCTGCAACGTGGCTGAGACAATGCGGTTAAAGCACGTCCGGCCAGACGCCGGAGCACTTTATCCGCCGCAAAAACGGGCATAATACCCCGTTAGTCGGTGCCCTTACGGGCCTAACAGGGAACACAGCAGAACTGTGGCTGCCCCCGCAATTGTACGCAGCGAGTCCGCACCCCACTGCCACTGGTTTCGACTGGGAAGGCCGGTACGGACGGCGACCTGCAAGCCAAGAGACCTGCCGACCGGAATTCTTCGTGCAAGCCAACATCGGGCGGGGTGTACCGATGCCGCGAACATGCCATTGCCTCAAAGGGCGCGGCATGCTCAAGGCGCCGCGCGAGACCGAACGGGTCACGCTTTGAACGAACCACTCACTACTATGCAGGTATCCACGCAAGCATCGCGGCCATCGGCTTGTCCGGGCCTGATGCGGATTGTGCCTGCTCGCGACGGCGGCCTGTGCCGCATTCGCCTCGCATGCGGCGAGCTAAGCGCAGCGCAGGCACGCGTTGTCGCACACGCGTCGCGCACGTTCGGCTCGGGTTTGATCAATGTCACCAATCGCGCGAATCTGCAGATCCGCGGCGTAAGGGAAGACTCGCAGGAAGCGCTCGTTTCGCGGCTCGTCGAGGCGGGCCTGGGTCCTCTCACGCCGGGTTCCGACGATCAGCGTAACGTCATGTCCAGCCCGCTGGCGGGCCTCGATCCGCACGCCTTGCTCGACGTCACGCCGCTCGTTTCGACGTTGCTCGATCAGTTGCAAAGCGACGCGCGTTTGGAGCAGTTATCACCGAAATTCGCGTTGATGGTGGACGGCGGCGAGCGCCTCGCGATGCTCGATCATCCTCACGATGTGTGGCTTTCAGCCATATCGGCGCAACGGTTTGCGTTCGGGCTCGCGGGCTGTCCACCGCGATTCAAGAACGACGCGCCCGCGTTGGCTGCGGTGAAAACCGCGCACGTCCCCGCGCTGGTCAATGCACTGCTGCACACGTTCCTCGATCTCGCTCAGCCCTGGCAAACCAGAATGCGCGATCTGCTGACGACGCGTTCCATCGACGAAATTCTTGGGCCTGTTCAGGAGAAGCTTGGCTTCGCTTTGGATCGCGACGTTGAACACTGGCGTCGTCCCGCATCCGATGCAAGGCTGCGTTTCGGTGTGCATCGTCAAGCGACGGGCTCCCACGTCTGCGTCGGTGCGCAGGTCCCGCTTGGACGTCTGGATGCAGCAACGCTGGCCGCGCTCGCCGATCTCGCGCCACGACTACGCATGACGCCCTGGCAAAGCGTCATGCTGCTCGACGTGCCTTCTTCTGACGCTCTAACGGTCGTTGAACAACTCGCCGCACTCGGCCTCGCGACCAACGCCGACGAACCGTTCGCGCGCCTGATCGCGTGCACAGGTTCTCAGGGTTGCGCGAAAAGTTTCGCCGATACCAAAGCCGACGCGCACCTTCTCGCCCGCTCAATGCCGCCCACGGGCGATGTCCACCTGAGCGGCTGCTCGCGCTCTTGTGCGGCGGCGCACCGCGTCGAGACCACCTTGATTGCTGTTGCACCTGGCCGCTACGATCTTTACGGCGATGCTCCTGAAGCCCTCGCCCGCCATCTCACCATTGAACAGGCAGCCCGCTGGCTAGCCCGGAGCTCCCTTGATGCTTGACTACATTCGCGACGGCCAAGCAATCTATCGCGCGTCGTTTGCGACCATTCGCGCCGAGGCCAACCTCTCGGCCATTCCCGCCGATCTCGAGAAACTTGCCGTGCGCGTGATCCATGCATGCGGCATGACGGACATCGTCGACGACCTCGTGTTCTCTCCCGGCGCGGGCGCGGCAGGCCGCTCAGCGCTAAGCCAGGGCGCCCCCATTCTCTGCGATGCACGCATGGTCGCCGAAGGCATCACGCGCGCAAGGCTGCCGGCGGACAACCGCGTGATCTGCACGCTTAACGATCCATCCGTGCCTGAGCGCGCTCGCGCACTCGGCAATACGCGCTCAGCCGCAGCGCTTGAATTGTGGCAGCCAGATCTTGAAGGCAGCGTGGTGGTGATCGGCAATGCGCCCACAGCGCTGTTCCATCTGCTCGACATGCTCGACGCGGGCGCGCCCAAACCGGCGCTGATCCTGGGCTTTCCGGTGGGGTTTATCGGCGCGGCTGAATCGAAGGCGCTGCTTGCCGCCGATAGCCGCGGCGTGCCGTTCGTCGCGTTGCGCGGCCGGCGCGGCGGCAGCGCGATGGCCGCCGCCGCTGTGAACGCGCTGGCAACGGAGACCGAATGATGAGCGGACGCCTCTATGGCCTCGGTGTCGGTCCCGGAGACCCCGAGCTGATCACAGTCAAGGCACTGCGTTTGCTGACCTCGGCGTCAGTGGTCGCTTACTTCGTTGCCAAGGGCAAGAAAGGCAATGCGTTCGGCATCATTGAAGGTCATCTTAAAGAGTCCCAGACGCGCTTGCCGCTGGTGTATCCGGTGACGACCGAAGCGCTAGAGCCGCCGCTCTGCTATGAGACGATCGTCGGCGACTTCTACGATGAATCCGCCATCCGTATTGCAGATCATCTGGAAGCGGGCCGCGATGTGGCCGTGATCTGCGAAGGCGATCCCTTCTTCTACGGCTCCTACATGTATCTGCATGACCGGCTGGCCGAACGTTTCGAAGCGCACGTGGTCCCGGGCGTGTGCTCCATGCTTGGGGGCGTGGCAGTGCTCGGGGTGCCGCTCGTGTACCGGAACCAGAGTTTGTCGGTGTTATCAGGTGTATTGCCGGAAGCGGATCTCAAGCAACGCCTGGCCGCCGCCGACGCTGCCGTGATCATGAAACTTGGCCGCAACTTCGACAAGGTGCGGCGCGTGCTCACCGAACTCGGACTCGACAAACGTGCGCTCTATGTCGAGCGCGCGACCATGGCAAACCAGCGCATCGTGCCGCTGGCGGAAGTCGAGCCCATGGCGTCGCCCTACTTCTCGCTGCTCGTCGTGCCGGGTGAAAAATGGCAGGCGTGATGACGTTGAACACTGATGTCCCTGTGGCGATCGTGGTGCTGGGGACGGGGGCAATCGACACCGCTCGCAGCATTCAGGCGCGGTATCCCGGTTCGATGATTCATGGGCTAGCCAATCGCGTGCAGGCCGATGTCGCGTTCACTGAACTCGGCCCTCATCTGCGCGAACTCTATGCACGCAACACGCCGATCGTCGCGTTATGCGCGGCGGGTATCGTCATTCGATGCCTCGCATCCGCACTTGCCGACAAGAGCCTTGAACCGCCCGTGCTGGCCGTGGCCGAGGACGGTAGTGCAGTCGTGCCTTTGCTTGGCGGGCTAAGCGGCGTGAACGTCATGGCGCGTGACATCGCGGCGGCGCTGGACGTCGCGCCGGCGATAACGACCAGCGGAGAACTGCGTTTCGGCACCTGCCTCTTGAACCCGCCAACGGGTTACGTACTTGCGGATATCGAGCACGGGAAGCGTTTTGTATCGGACCTGCTCGCAGGCGCCACGACGCGCGTAGAAGGTCACGCGCCGTGGCTCGACACAGCAGACCTGCCACGCACCGCCGATGCAGGCCTGGCGATCCGCATCACGCCGCATACAAGCGAGGTTGCTGGCGAGTTGATGATTCATCCGCGCTGCGCGGTCGTGTGGGTAGCAGCGCTGACGACAGGGCACTCGATCGTCGAACGTGTGCGCGAGATCCTGCGCGAGCAGCGTGTTGCATCGATGTCGCTCGCGGCAGTGCTCGCACCGTTGAACCTGATGGCGTCTGCACCGCTTGCCGAAGCCGCGCAGACGCTCGATGTGCCTCTGCGTTTCGGAACGCTTCCAGCCGGCTTCGAAACGCTTGCGTCCAATGACGACGGCATGACAATCGCCCTCGCGTCGCATCCAGTGGATCCCTCAACGCTCGGGCAAGCGCGCGGTACGCTCACCGTGATTGGTCTCGGCCCCGGCAGCGCGGATCTGATGGTGCCCGCGGCAAGACAGGCTTTATCGCAAGCAGACGATGTACTCGGCTACGAGACCTATGTACGCATGGCCGGTCCGTTTGCGCCGCATCAAATCCTTCATTGCACCGACAACCGCGAAGAGATGCAGCGCGCACGTCATGCGTTCGAACTGGCGAGTACCGGGCGTGACGTAGTGGTTGTATCGTCAGGAGACCCTGGGGTCTTTGCAATGGCCGCGGCCGTGCTCGAAGCGCTCGATCAGGCTCGCGGCAACGAGCAGTGGAACGCCGTGAAATTGTCGATCGTACCCGGTGTATCTGCTGCGCTCGCCACCGCCGCGCGCGCCGGTGCGCCCCTTGGACACGATTTCTGCATGCTGTCGCTTTCAGACAACCTCAAGCCGTGGGCCGTGATAGAAACGCGCTTGCGGCACGCGGCGCAAGCCGATCTCGTGATGGCGTTTTATAACCCCGTCTCTCGCGCCAGGCCGTGGCAACTCGATCGTGCACTTGATATCGTGCGTGAGCATCGGAATGGCGCAACATTGATTGTGCTGGGCAGAAACATCGGCAGGCCGGGCGAAACCCTGACCACCACGACGCTGGAGAAGCTGCATTCCAGTCAGGTCGATATGCGCACGATGGTGATCGTTGGTTCATCCACCACGCGTAGTTTCCCTCGGGCCGACGGCAACGGAAACTGGATATACACGCCGCGCTGGTACGAGTGAATTAAGCGGTGGTCATGGAAGCGGCCGTACGATAATCCGCTTGCCATGACTCGGCGAGCGTCACGCAACGCCCTAGCCGTACCGCCTCACTCTCGAAATCGACGATGACAATCTGGTCCACTGAATCAGGACGCGATGGTGTTTCCGGACTGCGGCCGTCGGTAAGCAACCATAGGACGCGCCGTTGTGAAGGATGATGACGCGCGGCCCTGAGAAGCACATTGGCGCCTGTGCGTACGCCCAGCGCAAGCGGCGTCCCGCCACCTCCTCCAATGGGCGCAAGCCACCGATCGTTCCACCAATGCGCGGCACCGGGTTCGCGACGGACTTGCGCTGTCGCACCGCCAAAGCAGACCAGCGCGACCTCCGAGCGCTCGCGGTACGCCCGGTCAAACAACGCCACGACCAGTCCTTTAGCCAGCGCAAGCCGTTTGCCACCAAGCATGGAGCCGGAGCAATCGAGCACGAAGCAATGCAACGCGCTGCTGTCGCCTTGCTCGTGATGAAATCGCAGATGAGCTTCATCCAGCGGTTGATTGCGTTTCGCCAGTAACGTTTGCAACCAGTCGATGCGCGTGCCCGATTCACCCGCGCTCGATCGGGTTCTACCTTGCGCAGAAGCATCCAGCCATCGAAGGCGGCCGGGTTCGGCCTTTGCATCGTGCCTTCGATGGCTCAGGATTTTTTTGCGGCAAGCGGCCTTACGTTCTTGACTGTGGTGATGTCAACGGGCTCGGGAGGCATGTAGCCGAAGCTTGCGTCATCGGCATCTTTGGGGCGCTGTTGCTGGCCCGACTCGGCAGCGCCTTGATCGCCAGGCGCGCTGCCTTCCTTGCGCCGATGCAGCAGCACCGCTTCCGCCACACGTTCAACATGTTCCACGTTCACCGCTGAAGCTTCTTCAAATGCCGCCAGCGCTCGCGCTGCGCGCAGCATGACGAGATCGGCGCGCAAGCCGTCCACGCGAGCCTCGATGCATAACTCGCTGACGCGCGCGTGAACCGCATCGTCGAATTCGAGGGATGGAAGCAACGCTCTGGCTTGCTGTAGCTTTAGCGCCAAAGCTTCCTGTTGCCCGGCAAATTTCGAACGAAAAGCCTCGGGATTCATATCGAATGCGAGACGCGACTTAACGATCTCCCGGCGTTTTTCAGCGTCGAAACAATTCTGCAATGCCACTGCCAGACCAAAGCGATCCAGCAATTGCGGCCTGAGTTCGCCCTCCTCCGGATTCATGGTCCCGATCAGCACGAAGCGCGCTTCATGCCGATGCGAAATGCCGTCACGTTCGATCACGTTCACACCGCTCGCGGCGACATCGAGCAACTGATCCACAAGTTGATTGGGCAACAGGTTGACTTCATCGACGTACAACACTCCTTCATGCGCCTTCGCGAGCAAACCCGGCGAAAAGCGCACGTCACCCTCGCGCAACGCGGTTTGAATATCCAGCGAACCGATCAACTGTTCTTCGCTTGCGCCCAGCGGCAGGGTCACGAACTGGCCTTGCGGCAGTAGTTCAGCAAGCGCACGCGCAGTCGTTGATTTCGCGGTGCCACGCGGACCGCTGACCAATACGCCACCCAGTGCAGGATCGACCGCGGCTAGTAAAAGTGCTTGCTGCAAGGGCTCTTGTGCGACCAATGCGGCAAACGGGAAGATGAGTTCGTTCACGATCGTTGCCCTTCCAGTTGCTGTTCGGCATCCAGCAGATGGCGTTCTATCTGGTCCTGATACGCACCGGGACTTTGCCATAGGCCACGCTGTATTGCTTCGGTCAAACGCTCGCAGATCGAATGCAGTGCGTGCGGATTATGCTGTTGCATGAACGCTCGCGTGTCTGCGTCGTTCACGTAGGCATCGGAGACCAGCGCGTATTGATGATCCGATACGACCCGCGCGGTGGCGTCGTAACCAAACAGATAATCCACCGTTGCCGCGAGTTCCGACGCGCCCTTGTATCCATGTCGCTTCACGCCGTCGATCCATTTTGGATTGACCACCCGTGAGCGGATCACGCGGGAAATTTCTTCCTGCAGCGTGCGGATGCGTGGCGAGGCCGGATTGCTGTGGTCAGGGTTATACGCTTGCGGCTGGGTGCCGGAAAGATGCCGCACGGCCGCCACCATGCCGCCCTGGAACTGATGATAGTCATTCGAATCCAGCAGGTCGTGTTCGCGATTGTCCTGGTTCTGCACCACCACGTCGATGGTCGACAAGCGCGCACCGAAGGTATCACGCGCCTCCACGCCATCGCCCTTCTGCGAATACGCATACCCGCCTGAGCTTTGGAAACCGCGCGCGAGGTCAGCATCGTTTTGCCATTGCTTCGCGTCGATCATCTCCTGCAAGCCAGCGCCATATGCGCCCGGCTTCGTGCTGAACACGCGCCATCCTGCACGCAAGCGGGCTTCCTTCTCGTCGAGTCCACGCGCCATGTGTTCATCGCGTTCACGCATGATGCGCGCACGGATCGGGTTGAGGTCTTCACCTTCATCGTCGAGTTCGGCCACCGCTTGCACGGCGGCATCGAAGAGATGCATCAGGTTGGCGAATGCATCGCGGAAGAATCCCGACACACGCAGCGTCACATCAATGCGCGGGCGATTGAAGATGGTGATGGGCAGGACTTCAAAATCGGTCACGCGATTGCTGCCCGCCGCCCACTTGGGCCGCACGCCGATCAGCGCCATGGCTTGAGCAATATCGTCGCCGCCGGTGCGCATGGTGGCCGTGCCCCACACCGATAAACCAATCGCGCGCGGGTAATCGCCGTGCTCCTGGAGGTGGCGCTCGATTAGCAGGTTGGCGGACTTCAGGCCGAGCGTCCAGGCTGCGCGCGTTGGGACGGCGCGAGTATCGACCGAGTAGAAATTGCGGCCGGTAGGCAACACGTCCGGCCTTCCGCGCGATGGCGATCCGCTCGGACCCGGCGGTACGAAACGTCCGTCGAGACCGCGTTGAAGCTGCTTGAGCTCTTGCGGGCCGCAAGCGTCGAGCCGCACGAGCAGATCGCCGTTCAAGCGCGTCAGTACCTGTGAAGTGTTCGGCCCCGCCGCATCCAATGGCCCGTCGAGCAACGACGTTGCCAGCAACTCAAGTCGCTCGCGGGTGTCGCCATGATGACGCCACGGCGCATCGATCACCGTTTCAAGTTCAACAGGACGGGGACCTGTCCATGGCGCGGTCCAATCGGCATCGAGGGGATCGAATGCATCGCCCAGGTTCAAGTCACGAGCCAAAGCGGTAAGCACACTTACGTTCGCGCCTTGCGCATCGCCGGTTGGATAGCGGCCGAGGGCAAGCAGGGTATCGCGGCGTTGCACGCCTTGCGGAGATGCGCCGAACACATGCAGGCCATCGCGGATCTGAGCCTCTTTGAGCTCGCATAAATACGCGTCCGCCCGTGTCAGCAACACATCTTCGGTATCAGAATCACGAGGTTTATCGAGTCCGAGTTCCTCATGCAGCCGATGCTCGACGATGCTCGCCAGGATAGTCTTGCGAAGGAGCTTCGCGCGCCGCGGATCGACCATCAGCGCTTCATAATATTCGTCGACCTGACGTTCAAGGTCCTGCAACGGACCGTAGTTTTCAGCGCGCGTGAGCGGCGGCATCAAATGATCGATGATGACCGCCTGCGCCCGCCGCTTCGCCTGGCTGCCCTCGCCTGGATCGTTGACGATGAATGGGTACAGATGCGGCATGGCGCCCAGCGTCAAGTCGGGCCAGCACGACGCGCTCAATGCAACGCTCTTGCCCGGCAGCCATTCAAGGTTGCCGTGCTTGCCCACGTGAACGATCGCGTCCACGTTGAATCGCAGCCGCAGCCAGAAGTAGAACGCGAGATACGCGTGCGGCGGCACGAGTTCCGCGTCGTGATAACTGGCGTAGTCGCCACGCTCACGCGAGCGCGCCGGCTGGATGCCGATGAACACATGCCCGCAGCGCCAGCCCGCGATCATGAAGCGGCCGCGACGCACCGTGGGATCGCTTTCGGGCGGACCCCAGCGTGCATTCAACTCCTGCTGGACGTTGTCCGGCAGCTTCGCGAAAGCGTCGAGGTAGTCGTCGAGCGCCAGGCTTTGCAACGCGGGACGCAGATCTCGAACCACGGGATCGTTCGTCACGCCCGAGGTCAGCGCTTGCATCAGGGCGTCGCCATCGGCGGGAATTGCATCCACCCGATAGCCTTCTTTTTCCAGCATCGAAAGGATATTGACGACGGACGCGGGGGTATCCAGACCCACGCCGTTGCCAATGCGGCCCTCACTCAACGGATAATTCGCGAGCACGAGCGCGATGCGTTTGTCGGCGTTATCAAGTTGCCGCAAGCGACACCAGCGTTGGCTCAACTCAGCCACGAAACGCACCCGCTCAAAGTCCGGCTGATAGCGCACGACGTCGACTTGCGTGATCTTGCATCGATACGCAAGTCCCTTGAAGCTGATCGCACGCGTAATGATGCGGCCATCGACTTCCGGCAAGGCCACGTGCATGGCGACATCGCGCGAGTTCAGGCCATGGTTGTCCTTCAGCCAGTCTTCGCGATTTCCACCGCTGAGGATGACTTGCAGCACAGGCGCGTCGCCCGCGAGTTCGAAAGGCACGGGGTCGTCTATGACACCAGCCGCAAACGACGTCGTGTTAAGCACCAGCGACGCGCGATGATCCGCGCAAAGCTGCTGCACGACTTCGCGACTCAAAGGGTCCTTGAGCGACGCCATCGCGATCGGCAGCGGGTTGAGGCCCTGCGCTTCCAGGGCAACGATCAACGCATCGAATACGTCCGTGTTGCCGGACTGCAAATGGGCCCGATAGAACAGCATGGCGACAACGGGCGCACCTTGAATCCAGCGTTCTTTCCAGTCGTCAGCGGTCGCGATCTGCCGCGCCGGATGATAGATTGCCACGGCCGGTAACGGACTCGGCGCCCGCGCTTCGCGCCCGTACCCCAACGCTCGGAACGCAATGCAACGAAGAAACTCTTCGGCATTTTTCGCGCCACCTTCACGCAGATAACGCCAGAGCTGATCGCATAACGCCGGCTCGGCCGTACTCTTCGCCACGAGGTTCGGATCTTCCTGCAAGTCGCCGGAGAACATCACGAGCATCTGGCCATTGCGGCGCGCGAGCGTGGTGATGCTCTCGATTCCGTAAGGCCAGTACGCTTCGCCGCCAAGGTGATCGATGACGATCACGCGCGCATGTTTCAGCACGTCATCGACGTAAAAATCCACCGAGGCCGGTTGCCGCAAGAACGCCTGATTTGCCAGGCGCACCGCTGGAAAATCCGCTTCCAGATGCGGCACGACACTCGCGAGCAGCGAGAGCGTGGTGTCGGCAGAGCTGAGCACGACAATAGGCGCCGGCGTCTGATCGATACGCATGACGCCGGCTGCGTCGTCGACAAAACCGCCGGGCGTCGTGCGTAGCAGATGCATGGATCAGGCCTGCACGGGTGCGTTGGCGAGAGCCGCAACCAGCGCTTGTTGCAGACGCGGTTGATCGAGGTCTTCACCAATCAGCACGAACCGGCTGACTCCTTCGCTGGCTTCTTCTGCTGTCCAGCGGCGGTCAAAGTAGGTATCGAAACGCTGACCCACTCCCTGCACGACGAGCCGCATGGGCGTGCCCGGCAAGGCCGCGAAACCCTTCACGCGATAGATCGTGTTGGCATCGACCAGCGAACGCAACGCAGCGACCACAGCCTCGCGCGACTCGACCCGCGCTTGCACCACGACTGAATCGAAGTCGTCGTGGTGATGATCGGCGTGGTCTTCGTCATCGACGGAACCATGATGATCGACCCGCAGATGAATCGTCGTTTCCGACGCCGCCTCAAGCCCGAGCAGCGCATGCAGATCAAGCTGCCCCATCTGCGCCGGCACGATCTTCACGCCTGCCGGAATTTCGCCGCGAATCAGCGTTTCCACCGCGCGTTGCTGCGTTTCGTCGATCAGGTCGGTCTTGTTGAGAATCACCAGGTCCGCTGAAGCAAGCTGATCTTCGAACAACTCATGCAGCGGCGATTCGTGATCGAGGTTCGGATCGGCGCGTCGTTGTGCGTCGACAGCCTGCGGGTTCGCCGCGAACTGGCCGCTTGCAGCAGCGGCACCATCTACAACAGTCACGACAGCATCTACGGTGAATGCATTCTTGATGGACGGCCAGTTGAAAGCCTGAACGAGCGGTTTGGGCAACGCCAGGCCGGAGGTCTCGATCAGCACGTGATCGATCTGATCACGCCGTTCGACGAGTTGCTCCATCACCGGATAAAACTCTTCCTGCACGGTGCAGCAGAGACAACCGTTCGACAACTCATACAGATTCGGTTGATCCGTGACGCTTTCGTCCTCGCAGCCGATGTTGCAGCCCTTCAGGATTTCGCCGTCGATGCCCAGTTCGCCGAACTCGTTCACGATCACCGCGATCCGCAGCCCTTTCGCGTTTTGCAGGATGTGCCGCATCAATGTGGTCTTGCCGCTGCCGAGGAAACCCGTGACGACCGTGACCGGGATTTTGCGCGTTTGCATCCGTTGCTCCGTTTATCGATTGGCTGCTTGCTGCCGGAATGCATGGCCCTTTGCCGACCGAGGCGAGCTATAAAACGCGCTCGCGAATGTCGCGAAGCAGGATGGCAATCCGGAAAAGCATGGTGAAAAGTGTCGATCGTATGCCGCATCCCCGCGACAAACGTCCGCTTCAGGTGTTGACTCGTTCCGGCCGGTATCCGGGCTGGCGAAAATGCCGCTTCACCTTCCCGCATGACATCACGCATGCAGTGGTTTTTCGAAGCCGGCTTTATCGTGCGCAGTGGTGTGAACCCGGCGTGAACCAGGATAAAACCACGTCGCGGGATTTTCGCTTGACCGTTGCGGGGGCAGCGCAGGTTGGCACGGCCGGGATTCCGGCAACGCTTCCTGCTTCCCGTTTAACTGCGCGCAGCAAGAAACCGCGCGCGAGCACCAGAAAACTACCGCGAAGTCTAGGCTGATGGGCAATGAGCGTCAAGGTTTGACCGGGGTGCGCAAAGGTCTTCAGCCCCTGCCTCGCGACGGGATACTTCGCCGTTGCGAGCACAATGGACCTGCTTTACCGGGCGGTTCCAACCGGTAAAAGCCCAGCGCAACCAGCACCCCATGTGCTATCTTTGCCCCGCGTCTGGTGCTCACGCGCGCTTTTCCTGCGCGCGTAGTTAAACGGGAAACAGGATCTGCATGTGCGTATTTTCAAGGCCTCAGGCCCCACGCACCGTGTCGGCAAAAACCTGTGCTGTCCCCGCAACGGTACGCGACCCGCGCCTGCTTCGACTGACTGTCATTGCTGATTCTCATTCGAAGCGAGCGCCCATTTCCTCCACGGCCACTGCTCCGACGAGCGGGAAGGCGAGCGGAATGCGGTCGCCAAGCCCGGATACCGGCCAGTCGCCAAGTGGTGCGCTTTAGCTTTGACAGCGCGCTGGACGCCACATCCGCGAGGGACGGATGAAGGACGTAGTGCTTATATCGTGTCAGATGAATCCAATTTTCCAGCGCTCGATATCGATACCGCGCTCACCTCGATGCCTGCCTTTGCGCAGGCTCGCTTGCGTTCGTCCCGATCGCGCGAGCCGGGCGCAATCGTGAGCACGTGGGTCATCGGTATAGGATGCCGGCGCGGTGTCAGCGTCGAACAAATTCATGCCGCCGTGTTCGCGGCGCTCGGGACGCGGCCGCTGGCGAGCATTCGCGCGCTGGCATCGATCGATAGCAAGAACGACGAAACCGGACTGCTCGAATTCGCCGATCGCCACGGTTTTCCCTTGCAACTTTTTTCGAAGCAACACATCGCGCAGATCGAGACTGGCGCGTCGGAACGGGTTCGGGCGCTGCTTGGCATCGATGGTGTCTGCGAACCCTGCGCGCTGCTGGCATCGCGCAACGGACGAATCATCGTGCCAAAAACCGTGACCGGCGGCGTGAGCGTCGCTATCGCTGAAGACACTGCCGAAGACGATCCGAATCAACCGACTGACAACGAGAGACCATCATGAAAACGGACGAAGAATCGCATCTGCGCATGACCCAGCGACGCAAGGAAGGCCACGAGAAAAAGCAGGCCGCCGCTGCGCGCGAGAAGGGTCTCCTGATCGTCAATACGGGCACGGGCAAGGGTAAGACCACGGCAGCGTTCGGCATGGCCGTTCGCGTGCTCGGACACGGCATGCGGCTCGGCGTGGTGCAGTTCATCAAAGGCGCGCTGCATACGTCCGAACGCGATTTCCTCGGCGCAATCGCGAACTGCGACTTCATCACCATGGGCGACGGCTACACCTGGGACACGCAGAATCGCGATGCCGACATCGCGACGGCTCGCAAGGGTTGGGACGCGGCGCGCACAATGATTGAAAGCGGCGAGTACCAGATGGTCGTGCTCGACGAGCTCTGCACAGTGCTCAAATACGAGTACCTGCCGCTCGAAGAAGTGCTCGCGGTGCTCAATGCGCGGCCTGACATGCTGCATGTGGTCGTGACGGGGCGCCATGCGCCGGACGCGCTTATCGAAGCAGCCGATCTCGTGACGGAAATGCGCCCGATCAAGCATCCGTATCGCGAGCAAGGGGTGAAGGCGCAACGCGGCGTCGAGTTCTGACGTGCGCGCGTGCCCCGCTCTATTCATCAGCGCGCCTGCGTCGAACCAGGGCAAGACCACCGTCACCGCCGGGCTCGCGCGCTATTACGCACGCCTTGGCCTGCGCGTGCGGGTCTTCAAGACCGGCCCCGACTTCCTCGATCCAATGATCCTGGAACGCGCGTCCGGCGCGCCGGTGTATTCGCTGCATTTGTGGATGGTCGGCGAGAGCGGCTGCCGCGCGCTGCTCGCGCAAGCGGCGCAAGAAGCCGATCTGATCCTGATCGAAGGCGTGATGGGCCTCTTCGACGGCACACCCAGCAGCGCCGATCTCGCATCCGCGTTCGGCGTGCCGGTGCTCGCCGTGATCGGCGCGCACGGCATGGCGCAGACCTTCGGCGCAATGGCGTTCGGGCTCGCTCGCTACCGCGCGGAGCTGCCCTTTCACGGTGTGCTCGCCAATCGCGTGGCGTCGGCACGGCATGCGCAAATGCTGAGCGAATCCATTCCAGAAGGCATCCGATATTGCGGACATCTGTCGAGCGCCGACGACATGACGCTGCCCGGACGACACCTGGGTCTCACGCAAGCAGCGGAGGTGGCGGACATCGATGCACGGCTGGATCGCGCAGCAGACGCCATCGGCGAGACTACCTTGCGCGAGTTGCCGCCCACGGTCGAATTTGATCACGAAGCCGTCGAGCAGCCGCCGCGTTTGATGGAAGGCCTGCACATCGCCATTGCCCGCGATGCCGCGTTTTCGTTCATCTACCCGGCCAATCTCGATCTGCTGAAGGCGATGGGCGCAACGCTCGCGCTCTTCTCCCCCCTCGCCGATGAACCCGTTCCCGCGCATGCAGACGCGCTTTATCTGCCGGGTGGATATCCGGAATTGCACGCCGCCAAACTTGCAGCGAACGCAGTGAGTGCGGCCTCGATTCGCGCGCATGTCGAAGCAGGTAAAGCCGTGGTCGCGGAATGCGGCGGCATGTTGTATCTGCTCGATTCGCTGACGGATATCGACGGTTCGCAGCATGCGATGCTAGCCCTTCTGCCCGGCCACGCGAAGATGCAGAAACGCCTGGCCAGACTCGCCATGCAGCGGGTCGAAAGCCGCCACGGCACTCACACCGGCCACACCTTCCACTACTCGTCCATGACGACCAGCATGTCGCCGGTGCTCACCGCAACGCACGCCACCACGGGCGTGGAAGGTGAAGCGATCTATCGTCATGGCTCAATTACGGCTACCTACATGCACACTTACTGGCCGACAAATCCGGCGGCGACCGCCGCCCTCTTTCGCGGCGAAACGCTATGACAACGCCTGTGGAACTGCCAATGGAAATCGACGTACCGCTCGAACTCACGTTCACCATCGAGCGCGCCAGACAGCTTCAACCCGTGGGCTCGCCATGCACGGACGTATGCCGGCTCGACAAGACCACCGGTCATTGCGAAGGCTGCTTCAGGAGCCGCGAAGAAATCAAGGCATGGAAAACCATGGCCGACGCCGACAAGCTCACGCTGTTCGATACCCTGCTCGCGCGCAAGGCCGCGCTATGAAAAAGGGGCGGCCTGCAAGCCGCCCCTCATCACATCCACACTAACGCTTGACGAAGCGCTCAGGCCGAAGCGATCCGCCGTGCCGGCGCCTTTTCCAATTCACGTTGCGCGAGCACGCCGAACAGCAAACCGAGCGTGGTCCAGATCACAGCCTGAATACCGATTGCCGCCACGCGGAACTTCCACAGCAGCGCCGCTGAGAACAGCTTCGGCACTTCGTCGACCGGTGGCAGCGCGAGGTACGCCAGCCCCATCAGCACGATATACACCGCCGCCGAGATCAGCACCGCGTTCCAGTTGCCATGGCGCGCTTGCAGACGACGCTGCAGCCGCACAGCAAACACCGCCACGATCAGCGAGATAGCGACCATGCCGAAAAACAGCGCGGTGCGTGCGCCGATCGTGTCGGGGTTTCCCACGGAAGGCGGATTGGGCGGGTATTTAAGGAACGGTACGATCGCGACGGTCACGAAACCGAACAAGCCAAGCAACGCCGATGTGCCGCGTGCCCGCAAAGCGCCAATGCGTGCATACGAAAAAGCGAACACGAGCGAGAAGAGGCCGCCCAACGCTGTCCCGAACACGCAGACACCGGTCAGCAAACCCAGCCCCGCTTGCGTGCCGCGACTGACAAGCTCGACGTCATCGGCGGGATCGTGCTGATGCCCGGCCGCCGCTTCCGCTTCCTCGTGCAATTTTTCTTGCTGCGATTCAAAGGCAATCGCGCGATCGACCGCAGGCTCGCCAAAGGTTTTGGCCACGCAAAAGCCGAGCAGGCCCGCGACGAGTCCCGCGATCATCCCGCGTATCAAAAGATTTCGGATCATGGTCGGTCTCAGTGGCAGGGAAAGCCGAGCAGATGGCGACCGTCGTGGACAAACTCGTGGATATACATGCCCTGGAAAATCGAAGTCGCGCCCTGTTCGGCGCCGACAAAATAAATCGCGAGCAGCGCAAGCAGGCCGATAAATATTGCCCAGGGCAGCACTTCACGCACCGGAATGGGCATCGGTGCATCAAATGCGGGAATGTTGGCGGAGAAACTGGCGGATGCAGCAGGATGGTTCATGAACGACTCCAAGGGAATACGCGTCCCGTAAGACAAAAGAAAGGCTGCAGCGGGGGTCTGACTTGCAGATGCTGAAAGAAGGCTGAAGCGCTACCAGTCCGATTCGACATCCGCTCACAGTGGCGCGACCGTGCCGGGTTTTCACCGGCTTCCTCGCGCTGCAAGCTTGCCATTCTAAAATGAGTTGGTGGAATGTAAAGCAATCCCTTAATCGAGCTCCATGAAAACCGAACTGATCTTGTTGTGCCACGCGAGCACGCACGCGATGAAAACCGGCTCGTTTCCGCGTAGCGGCGACGCTATTGATGAGCTTGAGTTATCCCGGCTCCCGCGGCTGGTGTCGACGTTTCAACCGGATCGCGTCGTCACAAGCCCGGCCCACGCTGCCGTGCAAACCGGACGAGCGTTCGGAATTGCAACGGGCGTTGACACGTCGTGGAGCGACCTGGATTACGGCCTGTGGCAAGGCCGTCCGATCCGCGAGATCCATGATGAAGACGCGGCCGGATTGGGTGCATGGCTTTCCGACCCGCGAAGCGCGGCGCATGGCGGTGAGAGTCTGGAAGCCCTTCAAACAAGAGTCCGCGACGCGCTTGAGAGCAAACGGGAGGCTGGCGTCACGCTGGTCGTGACGCATGCAATCGTGGTCAAGACTGTGCTGGCGACCGTGCTGGACGCACCGCTTACGGCAATCTATTGCATGGACCTCGAGCCGCTCTCGGCCATCACACTCACTCGCTCGGGCGACGCATGGCGCCTTCGATGCAAGTCTTCCGTATGATAAAAATACTTCGTTCGGACCAGATGCTGGAAAACCGAAGCAGCACTCTGAGACGGCGTGCACTCACGCTTTCGCGCCACGTGCCATGCGCTGGAGTGTCGAAGAATCAATCGCGCCCGCGCAGATCCTGATCGCTTCTTTCAGCGTGCGGGGGCGGCCCGCTGCGAAATGCGCTTCAAGGATCGCGATGGCGCGAAGCCGTTCGCCGTTGCCGAGCTTCTCGCCGGTCGCCAGTTCCAGCACCGATATGAAGTACGTCGCCGGTGGCGTAGTTCGGGAAGGCGCTGTTGGCGTGGCGGCGGGAATGGCATTTGACCATGCCTGCCTTGCAATGGTCGCTACATCGGACGGGGCGCGCCAATCCGCTTCTCTCAGTTCAAATTCTTGTCTACTGGTCATTAATCAAGCCCTGAAATAATCCTCGGTTCACTGTGAAATATTTAGCAAGGACTATTCCAGCTTGTATATGCCGGCGCTTTTCTTAACCTGCTTCGAGCATCGTCCGGACGACCCTGCACGCGGCCAGATCCCACGCCGCACACCCCACGCTCTTGAAAACGACTGGCCGCTTCTTGATCCCCGAATCATCCGCCTGACCGCTCAACGCGCTGGCAAGCGGCCGTACCTCGTCCCAATCGATATCTGCTTGGATCAGGTCCCCGGCCTCATGCCGCGCGCCGGCCAGATCGTCCACGAACACATCGCTCGCAAGCACCGTCGATGCCGCGATTTCAGCAGCATCGGGCGTGAACGCACCCACGCCAATCACGAGCCGGCCCTCGATGGGCGGCAGCGTATAGACCGGCGTTTTGCTTGTAGTCGTCGCGATAACCACATCGATCGACGCAGGAATATCCGCGTCCTTCAACACGCTCAATCTCGTCGATAACCCCGCATGATCCGCGCAAAACGCCTCGGCTCGTTCGACCCGCGAGCCCTGCACGATGATCTTCGCAGCCGGAAAAAGCGCGCTCAGCGCCTCGACGTGATGCGCGGCCTGCTTGCCCGTGCCGATGACCAAAACCTCCGCAGGCGCGCGTCCAAGCAGCGCCTGGATGCCGATCATGGTGACCGCGGCCGTGCGGCGGCCGGTTACCGTGGGACCGTCGAGCATGAAAAGCGGTACACCGGTCTCAGCATCGAATGCCGTGACCTGGCCGTGAATGGTCGGTAGCCCCAGCGCACCATTCTTCGGGCACACGTTGACGAGCTTGTGCATGGCGAGGTCGGCGGCTGCGGCGGGCATCGATAGCATCACGGCGCCATCGTTAAGCGGCACCACCATGCGTTCGGGGCTCTTGATGAGGCCGTTGGCATAGTCGAGCATGGTGAGCTTCAGGGTATCGACGAGGCGATCGAAGGGCAGCAGGCGCGCGGTTTGCGCGTCGTCGAAACGAGCAAGCGAAGACGAAAGCGAATCGGTATTGGTCATGGCGGTCGCAAGGAGAATGCCGTTGGCAAGGGGGCATTCTAAGGGCAAACAAATAGCCTCTGGCCTTTGCTGAAACTCTGCCGGAATCAGTGCACCCCGTCCCACCGCCGTGACAGCAGGATCAGCACCGGCATCAGGATCGCCCAGCCGATACCCAGAACGATCGTCGCGAGCAAGGGTTGCACAAAACGCACCGCGCCGAGCGCGGCGCCTGCGCGGAACGACATCGGCCCGGCTATCGCGCCAAGGAACGAAGCAAGCAGCATGCGTTGCCTGGGTTGCTTGAGCCAGCCGAACGTGGTGTTGAATTGCGCCGCGAACAGCGCCCACAATGCAAGGATCCAGTAAGATGCTGTGCCTGGCAATACGGCGCCGTTCGGATACACGAGCAACCCGGTGGCCACCGGCACGCTCTCCCAGATCGCGCCCACCATCACGACACTGGCCAGCAGCTTAAATTCCTGCAAGGGCCGCGCAACCCGCGCCAGATGCACGGCGACGAGCACAATGGTTGCCGCGACGCCCATCCATGGCACATCGTGTGCGGCGCTCAGTACACAGGCAAACCAGCCGAGCTGCCCGATCACGAAATAGACGGACGGCGCCCAGCGTTCGACTGTCGATGGGCGCTGTGTACCAACGGATGAGTCGTGCATGCGGCTTCCGGTTTGCGCGCAAAATGCGCCAAGTGTAACGACGCTATCGCACATCGCATACCGCAGCCGGCCATTGATGCACGCTAACCGCGAGAAAGCGGATCATTCGTCTGACCGTTACCTTGCGCTTGACGGGCCTGTCGTAACATTCCTGAAATTATCGGGCCTGATAATCGATAATTTGCATGATTGCGGGCTTTTGCATTGCCTGCCGGGACGATTGAACGCGGTCAACACGCCCAACCAAACGGAGCTTCCCATGAATTCGCAGGAAAAACAGCGCCGCTTCGAAGAAGACCTGATCGACAGCTACGACGAAGAACTCGAGATGGAAGTCGATGACCGCATCCTCGACGGCGACGGTGCGCTGTCCGCCGAAGCACGCGAGCAGCGCAAGATCTACTTTCGCGAACTGTTCCGCCTGCAAGGCGAGCTCGTGAAGCTGCAAGACTGGGTCGTCGCCAGCGGCCACCGGCTCGTGGTGATCTTTGAAGGACGCGACGCCGCCGGCAAGGGCGGCGCGATCAAGCGCATCACGCAGCGGCTCAATCCTCGGGTTTGCCGGGTCGCCGCGTTGCCCGCGCCGAACAATCGCGAACGCACCCAATGGTATTTCCAGCGCTATGTGTCGCATCTGCCCGCAGGCGGCGAGATCGTGCTGTTCGACCGCAGCTGGTACAACCGGGCGGGCGTGGAACGCGTGATGAATTTCTGTACCGATGCCGAGTACGAAGAGTTCTTTCGCTCAGTGCCCGAGTTCGAAAAGATGCTGGTGCGCAGCGGCGTGCAGATACTGAAGTACTGGTTCTCGATCACCGACGACGAACAGGAAGTGCGCTTCCAGGCGCGTATTGAAGATCCGTTGAAGCAGTGGAAGCTGAGCCCGATGGACCTGGAAAGCCGCCGTCGCTGGGAAGCCTATACGCACGCGAAGGAAGTCATGCTGGCGCGCTCGCATATTCCCGAAGCACCGTGGTGGGTCGTGCAGGCTGTGGACAAGAAACGCGCTCGGCTCAACTGCATTCATCATCTGCTGAGCCAGGTGCCGTATCACGAGATCGAGCACCCCACGATCGAATTGCCTGACCGCGTTTATAACGATGACTATCTGCGGCAGCCTGTGCCGCAAAGCATTATCGTGCCGGAGATATATTAATTAAGCTCTTAGCAGTGGCAGGTCTTGTCATGCATGGCATGGACCTGCGGCGGCTTGGCATCGCTACGATCTGCTTGATCGAAGCGATGCCTGAACACCGCGTGAAACATGTATTGCGAACTCTTCATGACCACCACGAACGTCACTTGCATCAGGTTGAAATCGAGCGTCACCATCAGGCGCATCAGGATCAACAGCGGTAGTACGACGGCGGGTCGGTAGAGTTGTCGTTCAATTAAGGCTTTCATGACGGCTCCCGTATCCATACTTTTATTTTACGGACCGGGAGCCTCCGGATAAACCCTCTGCAATCGAAGACACTTGTCGCGCGTTTTGAACAATCGCGCTTACAGTGCTGCGTTCAATGCTTAACGCGACGCAACGCTCGCGTCTGACGCAGATGCGACAGGTGCAGCAGGCGCCGCCGGCATATCTCCCCAACCACCACCCAGCGCGCGGATCAGGTTCACCGTCGAGGTAGCCTGCACGCCCGCCAGTTGAACCGCTGCGCGCTGTGACTGCAGCACGGTCCGCTCGGCATCGATCACGTCAAGATAGTTGACCGCGCCCTCGGTGTACTGCGAACGAGAGAGCTGCGCTGCACGGTTCGACGCGCTCACCGCTTCCGCTTGCGTGCGTGTCTGGTCCTGAAGGATGCGCAGGTCCGAGAGGTTGTCCTCCACTTCCTGGAACGCCACCAGCACCTGCTGCCGATAGTTCGCGACATCCTCTTCATAGATCGCGCGTGCATTTGCGAGATTGCCCTTGCGTCGGCCGCCATCGAAGATCGGCAGGTTGAGCGCCGTGCCCGCGAACGGTCCGAGCAGGAACGTACGGCTCGACCAGTTGAACAGATCGCCAAGCGTCGCCGATTCGAATCCACCCGAGCCCGTTATATTGAGCGACGGGAAAAACGCCGCCTTCGCCACACCGATCCGCGAGTTCGCGGCCGCCATTGCACGCTCGGCCGCTGCAATATCCGGACGACGTTCGAGCAACGATGAAGGCAAGCCTGGCGGAATCTTTATATCGACAGGCGTCAGCGGGTTCGCCGCCATCGAGAACTGCGATGCAGCCTTCCCCAGCAGCACCGCAAGGCTGTGCTCGGACGCAGCGCGCAAGCGCTGCACCGTCATGGCGTCGGACTTGGCCGTGGCAAGCTCGGACCTCGCCTGCGCCACGTCCAGCTCGCTGATCTCGCCTTCGTTAAAGCGGTTCTGCACGAGCTTCAATGCCTCTTCGCGCAGCGTGACGGTACGCGTGAAGACCTCGCTTTCCGAATCGAGCTCGCGCAGGTTGAAGTAGTTCTGCGCCACATCCGCTTGCAACGCGAGTTGCACGGAACGGAACAGCGCTTCGCTTTGCTCGGTGTCGGCGTTTGCGGCTTTCACCGAATCCGACACGCGACCGAACAGGTCCACTTCATACGACGCGCTGGCCTCCGCGCGCCATAGCGTTTGCGAAGGAATGTTCGCGTTGGCCGGCTGGAACTGGGACGCCGGCGAAAGCTTCTCGCGCGTCGGACCAAAGCCCGCATCCAGCGTCGGGAACAAGCCTGCCCGCGCAGTCTGGTTGATCGCACGCGATTCCTTCACGCGTGCAGCCGCTGCCTTCAGGTTCTGGTTCGCATCGAGCGCCTGATGTTCCAGGTCGTTGAGCGTCGGGTCATTGAAGACCGTCCACCACTCGCCGCGCATCGCCTGTTCCGACGGTTGCGCAGTCTTCCACGTGCCCTGCTCCGAAGGCGCCAAAGCAGTTTCCTGCGGTGTTTCCTTGAAGGCTGCCGGCGCGCTCACGTCGGGCTTCGTATAGGTCGGCGCAAGCGAACAGCCTGCCACTACCAGCAACGATCCGAGTAAGACCGACAACCCCAGCCATCGCCTTGCATTCAACGTTTTCATTTCGATCTCTCTCATGCTTCGAGCGAAGCATTGACACCGCGCATGTGCGGATTGTGGCCATGCTTGTCGACGAGATGCTCGCCGCCAGCCAGCTTTCTCAACAGCACATAAAACACCGGCGTAAGCATCAGGCCGAACAGCGTCACGCCGAGCATGCCGAAGAACACTGCCACGCCCATGGCATGGCGCATTTCCGAACCCGCGCCCGACGACAGCACGAGCGGCACCACGCCCATGATGAAAGCGATCGACGTCATCAGGATCGGCCGCAAGCGCAGGCGGCTCGCTTCAATGGCCGCCTCCACGATCGAGCGTCCCTGCATTTCCAGCTCTCGCGCAAATTCCACGATCAGGATGGCGTTCTTCGCCGACAAGCCCACCAGCACCATCAAGCCGATCTGCGTGAAGATATTGTTATCGCCCTTCGTGAGCCATACACCGACCAGCGCCGAGAGAATGCTCATGGGCACGATCAGGATCACGGCGAGCGGCAGCGTCAGGCTTTCATACAGGGCCGCGAGCACGAGGAACACGAGCAGCACGCTGATCGGGAACACCCACATGGCCGCATTGCCTGCAAGAATCTGCTGGTACGTCAGGTCGGTCCATTCGAACTTGATGCCGCGCGGCAGCGTTTCAGCGGCAATGCGTTCCACCGCAGCCTGCGCCTGGCCCGACGAATAACCCGGAGCCGGACCGCCGTTGATGTCGGCAGCGGTGTAGCCGTTGTAGCGCACCACCATCTCCGGACCATAGGTCGGCGTCACCTTGACGAGCGACGAGAGCGGCACCATTTCGCCATTCGCGTTACGCGTCTTGAGCAAGCCGATGTCTTCCGAAGTCGAGCGGAACGGCGCATCCGCCTGTACCCGAACCTGATACACACGGCCGAAGCGGTTGAAGTCGTTCACATACAGGGAACCCAGATACACCTGCATCGTGCTGAATACATCGGTGACCGATACACCCAGTTGCTTCGCCTTCACACGATCCAGATCCACGTTCAATTGCGGCACGTTGATCTGATAGCTGGAGAACGTCGGACCCAGTTCAGGCGTCTGCGATGCACGCTTGATGAACGCCTGCGTCGCGTCGTTCAGTGCGGCGTAGCCCAGCGCCCCACGGTCTTCCAGTTGCAGCTTGAAGCCGCCCAGCGTTCCGAGCCCCAACACCGGCGGCGGCGGGAACACGGCAATGAACGAACCCTTGATCGCCGCATATTTCTGGTTCAGCGAGCCCGCAATGGCACCGGCCGAAAGCGCCGCGCCCTTACGCTCGTTAAACGGCTTGAGCGTCACGAACACAATGCCCGCGCTCGACGAATTCGTGAAACCGTTCACTGACAAGCCCGGGAATTCCACCGCGCTTTGCACGCCCGGCGTCTTCCTCGCGATGTCTGTCATCTGGCGAATCACTGCTTCGGTACGATCGAGCGACGCGCCGTTGGGCAACTGCGCAAAGCTGATCAGGTACTCCTTGTCCTGCGCCGGCACGAAACCTCCGGGCACGACCTTGCCCATCATCACGGCGCCGCACAGCAGCACCACGTAGACGCCCATCATCAGCGCCTTGCGGTTGATGACACTCGTCACGCCCTTGCCGTAGTTCTCCGAACCACGCTTGAAGACCTTGTTGAACTGGCGGAAGAAGCCACCGAAAACACGATCCATGCCGCGCGTCAGCCAGTCCTTCGGTTCGTCATGGCCCTTCAGCAACAATGCTGCCAACGCCGGCGACAACGTCAGCGAGTTGAACGCCGAGATCACCGTGGAGATGGCGATGGTCATCGCGAACTGCTTGTAGAACTGACCCGTGAGGCCGGACATGAACGCGAGCGGCACGAACACGGCAGTCAACGTCAATGCGATGGCGATAATCGGCCCGCTCACTTCGCGCATGGCCTGATAGGTCGCCTCTCGCGCCGATAGCCCCGCCTCAATATTGCGCTCGACGTTCTCCACCACCACGATCGCATCGTCCACCACGATCCCAATTGCCAGCACCATCCCGAACAATGACAAAGCGTTGATCGAGAAACCGAAGGCCAGCAGCAATGAGAACGTACCGATGATCGACACCGGCACCGCCAGCAACGGAATAATCGACGCACGCCAGGTCTGCAGGAACACGATCACCACCAGCACGACCAGCGCGATGGCTTCGATCAGCGTGTGAATCACCGCCTCAATACTTGAGCGCACGAACTGCGTCGGGTCATAGACGATCTGGTATTCAACGCCCGCCGGCATATCCGCCTGCAGTTCCTTCATCGTCTGGCGGACCTGGTCGGAGATTTGCAGCGAGTTCGCGCCTGGCTGCTGGTTGATCGCCATCGCGACCGCGGTCTTGTTGTCGAGCAGTGAGCGCAACCCATATTCCGATGCTGCCAGCTCCACGCGCGCCACATCGCCCAGATGCGTGACCGCGCCGTCAGGCGACGTCTTGAGCACGATGTCCCTGAACTCCGCTTCGTTCTGCAAGCGGCCTTGAGCATTCACGTTCAGTTGCAACGGTACGTTCGACAGAGTCGGCGACGCACCGATCACGCCCGCGGCCACCTGCACGTTCTGCTCGCGGATCGCGTTGACTATGTCGGTTGCCGTCATGCCGCGCTGCGCGACCTTTTGCGGATCGAGCCAGATTCGCATGGAGTAGTCGCCTGAGCCCCACAGCTGAACTTCGCCCACGCCCTGGATCCGCTCAAGCCGGTCCTTCACGTTGATCAGCGCGTAGTTGCGCAGATACGTCATGTCGTAGCGGTTATTCGGCGAGTTCAGGTGAACCACCATGGTGAGCGTCGGCGATGACTTGATGGTCGTCACGCCGAGCCGCGTCACGTCTTCCGGCAAACGCGGCAGCGCTTGCGCCACGCGGTTCTGCACCAGTTCCTGTGCCTTGTCCGGGTCCGTGCCGAGCTTGAACGTCACCGTGATGGTCAAATTGCCGTCGCTGTTTGCCTGCGACTGCATGTACAGCATGTCTTCCACGCCGTTGATCTGCTCTTCCAATGGCGAGGCCACCGTTTCGGCGATCACCTTCGGATTCGCGCCCGGATACTGCGCGTGGACGACCACGGACGGTGGCACGACTTCCGGATATTCGGAGATCGGCAGCTTGAACATGGCGATGATGCCCGCCAGCAGCAGGAGCACCGACAACACACCCGCAAAGATCGGGCGGTCGATGAAAAACTTGGAAATGTTCATGACGTTTTCTTTATCTGCATGAGAGGCTGCGCGCGCGTGAGCACCGACCGGTTCGTCCCGTCAGGAACGAACCCGTCACATGCCACGCACACGAGGAGCCGCTGTTAAGCGCTTATAAAACCCGTCTTTTAAAGCGCGTCTTATGAAGCGTCTTTAGCTGGCGACGCACTCGCCATGGCTACGGAATTGGCCTTCACCACGTCGTTCGGGCGCACGCGCTGCAGGCCGTTCACCACGATCCGCTCACCTGGCTGCAAGCCCTTCGAGATCACGCGCAGCCCGTCGCTCAGCGTGCCGAGCGTGACTTCGCGGTACTGCACGCGGTTGTCCGCGTCGACCACCATCACGAACTTCTTGTCCTGGTCGGTCCCGATGGCGGCATCGTCGATCATCACCGCCGGATGCGGCGTGCCGCCGCCTACCTTGATGCGTGCATAGAGGCCCGGCACCAGCGAACCATCGGCGTTATCGAAACGTGCCCGCACGCGAATCGTGCCCGAGCCCGTATCGAGCTGGTTGTCGACGGACGCAACCTTGCCTTCGCGCGAGAAACCGTCTTCATTCGCGAGACCGAGTGAAACCGGCACGCTCGCACGCGAGTCGCGGCTGAGATAACGCAGGTAGGTTTGTTCATCGACATCGAACGACGCGTAGATCGGCGACACCGATACCAGCGTGGTCAGGAGCGGCGCGCTGGAACCCGTCGACACGATGTTGCCGACAGTCATTTCCGCACGCGACACGCGGCCCGACACCGGCGCCACGATCTGCGTGTACGTCAGGTTGATCTTCGCCGTCTCGAGCGCCGCTTGCGCGGCCTTGAGGTTCGCAGCCGCTTCATGCGAAGCGTTCTGCTTCTCGTCGTAGTCGCGCTTGGCGATGGCGTTGTCCGCCAGCAGACGCTCCGCACGGGCGGCATCGGTCGATGTATAACCGTTGCGCGCCTGCGCTGCTGCCAGTTGCGCCGCGGCTTGATCAACTTGCGCCACATACGGGCGCGGGTCGATGGTAAAGAGCGGATCGCCCTTCTTCACCAGCGCGCCATCGACGAAATGCACGGCGACGATCGTCCCCGGCACGAGCGGACGGATCTCGACTTTATCGACCGCTTCCAGGCGGCCCGAATAGTTCTGGTAGTCGGTGATGGTCTTCGAGACCACGGTTGCGACATCCACTTCCATGGCGGGCGCCGACGGCTTGATGGCCGCTTCCGCGCCGTTCACCGGCAGGTCGCCGTGGCCGAAACCATGCATGGCAGTGAATGTTCCGATGCCTGCGACGACCAGCGCGGCGCCTAGCGCGACGGTAAGACGTTTGCGAGTGATGGACATGCGTTGCTCCGATTAAGTCGTTGAGATTGTTTGAATTTTTTGAGTGTCGCGAAGCGGCGCAGGCGTGCGTGCACGAAGCCGTTTCTTGAAGAACGCGACCACGTCGGCAATAGCGGCCGGGTCCGCAGCAAGCGCGTTATGCGATGCATTGACGTGGCGCGTGACCTCCGTCGGCACGCCCGCTGCGATCAGTTCGCCCGCATATTTCTCTGCCTCGATATGCAGCAAGTCATGCTGGGCGCTTGCGATCAGCGCAGGCGGCAAGCCCGCAAGACGGCGCGATTCCAGCGGCGCCGCATACGGATGAAGCCGTTGTGAAGCGTTCGGCAGATACGCGCGATAACACTGCGCGCACTCCGCCATGCAGATGTCCGGCGAGCGCACCTTGTTCTCGTCGGCCATGCGCGTCATGCTTGGGTCGAGCAACGGCGCGAGCAGCGCTTGCGCGAGAATCGCGATGTCGCCGCGATCCCGCGCAATGGCCGCGACACACGTGGCCAGGTTGCCGCCTGCATCGTGCCCCGCGACCCCGATGCGGTTGGCATCGGCCCGTTGCGCACGAGCGTTCGCTACAGCCCATTGCGCCGCCCGATAACCATCCTCGGGCGCCGCAGGAAACGGGAAAGCCGGCGCCAGCGAGTAGCCCACCGAGATGACCCACGCCGCGGTATCCCGGGCAATGGTGCTGGCCGTCACGTCGGCATCGTCCAGCGTGCCGCGCACGAAGCCGCCGCCATGAAAATAAAGCACGACCGGCAGGACGCTGCCGTCCGAGGCGGGGCGATAACTGCGCAAGGTTATGGGTTGCGCATGTCCCGCGATTCGAACATCCTCTATGCAGAGGCCCAGATCCAGCGTTGATGCCATGGTTATTTTCAGCGCGTCCGCGCCATCCCACCCGAGTTGCGATGGAACGAATTCTGGGGGCAACGACATTTGAAATAAATGCCTATAATCCGGCAACACAATTCGGTCGCACTGAACAATCGCGATCGAAACTGCCCATTCCTGTCTGAGCGGCATCCTTATTACGGAAGCTGCAAAGCATTGACGGTGAGAGAAAAATGGACCGGCTACAAGCTATGCAGGTGTTTACAAGGGTTGTCGACACCAATAGTTTTTCACGCGCAGCAGACACCATGGACATGCCGCGCGCCTCGGTGACGACGATCATTCAGAACCTCGAAGCGTTTCTCAACGTGCGTCTCCTGCAACGCACGACGCGACGCCTCAACTTGACGCCCGACGGCGCGGCGTACTACGAGCGCTGCGTGCGGATTCTCGCGGACATCGAGGAAACCGAGAGCTCGTTCGCCAATACCGGCAAGGGTCCGCGCGGTAAATTGCGGATCGATATGCCGGGGTCGATCGGACGCATGATCGTCATGCCCCAGCTTTGCGAATTCCACACGCGTTATCCGGAAATCGAGTTGATGATCGGTTTCGGCGACAAACCGGTCGACCTGATCCAGGAAGGGGTGGATTGTGTCATTCGCGTGGGAACGCTGCAGGATTCGAGTCTTGTCGCACGGCGGATCGGCGTGTTTCAGGGCCTGACCGCTGCAAGTCCGGATTACCTCGAGCTTCATGGCGTGCCGCATACCATCGAGGATTTGCAGCAGCACACGGCCGTGAATTATTTCTCCAGCCGCACTGGCCGCGTGATGGACATGGATTTTGTCGTTGATGGGAAATCTGTCGATGTGAAGATGCGCGGGAAGATTGCCGTGAATGACGCCGAGGCTTATATCGCGTGTGGTGTTAAAGGGGTGGGGATCGTCCAGATACCGCGCTTCATGGCCCTTCCGCACTTGCGCTCCGGCGAACTGATCGAGGTGCTGCCGCAGTGGAAACCGTTGCCCATGCCCATTTCCGTGGTGTATCCGCATAACCGGCATTTGTCGCCGAAGGTGCGGGTGTTCGTCGATTGGGCCGCTGAGTTATTCGAACGGTGTCCTCTGCTTTCCGGTCAGGAAGACGCCGAGCAGCGCTGTCTGCCGACGGCTACGCCTGCGAAATCCATCGTCAAACATGGGACGCCGGATGTTGCCGGGACGGCTGAGGTGGTCGTTTAGGGGTTTGGTCGCTCGCGCTGGTGGATAGGTTTTAGGTTAGCGGTCGGGGTTGGCGGTGGGTTGCTAGGTTCCTGCGTTTGCGGTCGGGGTCTATGCCGGGTTGCTGCTTTCGGGGTTTGTGGTCTGCTTGCGTTGGCTCATTTCTTTACCACTATTAGCCACTGCGCGTGGCGGCGCGTCATTTCTTTGTCCAAAGCGACAAAGAAACGAAGCAAAGAAAGCGCTTTCAAAACGCGGGCTCATAAGTTGACCTAGCGTGCACTTTGTGCGTTTTTGGCACCCCAAAAGCACGGTGCTCGCAAGAGCGACGGATGTGTGAACCCCTCCTTCTCCGAACACCGATACCCACACGCTTCGCCACCAGTGACTGAACCTGCCCAAGGGGCACCCCGCGCTATCCGCGAACAACCATCTACGAATTTGTACAAATACCGAACCACGTCGCCAACCCACCTCGAAATAAAGCGCTCGGATAGACGAGGCACTACCGACAAAAATAATCGCACCGATCACGCCGATCAAGCGGCTAACTCATGAAAACCTGAAGCGGTAAATACGCGTGGGGCCGGGCGGGTTTCTTGGCAAGCGTGCTTGCCCGAGAGCGTACGGGGCGAAGCGTGTGCGTGTAAGAATTCGCGAGAAGGAGGGGTTCAAACATCCGTCGCTCTTGCGAGCACCTTGCTTTTGGGGTGCCAAAAACGTGGAAATTGCACGCTAGGTCAACTTACGAGCCCTCGTTTTGAAAGCGCTTTCTTTGCTTCGTTTCTTTGTCGCTTTGGACAAAGAAATGACGCGCCGCCACGCGCAGTGGCTAATAGTGCTAAAGAAATTAGCCAACCTAAGCAGTCCACTAGCGCTGAAAGCAACAACCCGGAATTGACCCCCGACCACTAACCTCCCCCTCCACAACCCGCGAGCAAAAACCACATCCATTCGACCCTCTCCCGGGTAAGGGCTTAAGCCCCTATCAACAATACTGGTTTACTCTCAAAACCCCTTCCCATAACGATTCCCGCGATTATTCGCCCAGCGCGATTAATCTTTTCGCTTAACGATCATTTATCCGCGGCGCTCGTGTGACTACATTTCGTCCTGTCGCAGCGCGGCTCGGCTTAATCGTCCCGACGCCCGCTGCCCCGCTATCAGTCCGATAGCATCGACTCCGTTCGATGCTCATCGAATGAAACGACAGGAGCAGCACGCATGAAAACCGCTATCGCAACACTCTCGCTTTCCGCTATCTCCGCCATAGTCTCCACAACCGCATTCGCTGACGGCGGGATTGGGCATGCAGGCACTTATCAAACCGTCGTAACCAGCCAAAGCACGATGACGCGGGAACAAGTGCGCGCCGAACTGGCTGCATCGTATGCAAACGGCACGTTGCCCGCGCTCAACCGCAACACGTACCCTGAGCGCAGCATGGCGGGAATCGCAATCGCCGAGCAGCACGAACAACGTGCACGCGACGCGGCCGCGGCTGAACAACGTAATCGTTCGATCGTGGAGTTCGCGAACGGATCAGTGACGCAAAGCGGCAACGCTCACGTTCAATAAATCGAGGAGTCCATCATGAATGAATCAGTAGCCCTTGAAGAATTCTCCGCGCTCGACGACTGGCTTCCGGAAGCAGCGCAATGGCAACCGTACCGGCCGCAAGTCACACGCGAGCGTCAGGCAACGGAACGGACCGATTCTGCGGCAGGTTGAACGAGTGAGCGCTTTAGCAGCGCGGAGCCGTCAAGGATGTGAAAGTGCGGTAATCGTAGTGGGCGCCTGATCGCTGGTGAAAGCGATCAGGCGCTTTTGCTTTAGCCGCAGGCCCCGACTTCGCCGCACGCTGTGCAGAAGTCGCAACCGTCCTTGCGGATCATCGCGTTGGCGCCGCACGTCGGGCATTTGCGGCCCGGAATGGGCAGCAGCGCGTGCGGGTTGGCAGCATCCGCGTTGTCCTCTACGACCGGCGTGATGTCATCATCGCTCGAATCCGATGACGCCAATGCGAGCCCCCCCTGCGCAGTTTCATGCCGACGCTGCGCAAGCTGTCGCGAAGGTACCTGACCACCCTCGATATCGAGGAAACCCCGCCGGAACAGTATCTGCTGGATCGCATAAGCAAGCGCCGCGACTTCCGAATCGTGCCAACGGGGCGCCCTATGGCCACCGGGACGCTCGACGTCGCCAAGACGCACCTGACCACGATCCCACGATACCTTGCGCATATCCTGCAGATTGCGCGCGACAAAACCACCCCGCGCCGCCAGCGACAACGACCGCATGGTCGCCGTGATCCACTGCTGCGATTCGTCGCGCTGCCCGGTTGGTATGAAGAACTCGATGGGACGCTCGATAGTGACATCTTCGCCGCCCAGCCGCCCCGTAATCTCCATGAACGACACCGCTACATAAAGCGACTTCTTACCGGCTTGCGTGAGGTACTCCACCTTCTCGATGATCGCCGGCAACTCGCCGCGCGGACGATGATCGATCGCAATGCGTAACGGGTCGAGTTGAACCTCGGCGTCCGCCGCGTCCGAGGGATCGGATGCAATGACGGCGGGTGTCTCCGGCGTCACCGATAACACCGCGCCCAGCGTGTCGTTGGGACGATAGGTGGCCAGCCCCTTCAGGCCGCGGCGCCAGGCGTCGAAGTAAAGATCCTTGAACGCATCGAACGGATAGTCGGCCGGTACATTGACCGTCTTCGAGATGGATGTATCGACGAAAGGCTGCACCGCCGCCATCATTTCCAGGTGATCGTTTGCGGACATATCGAGTGCGCTCACGAAATACGCCGGCAACGCCTTCACATCACCGCCCAGCTCGCGATACAGGCGATACGCGTGGTCCTCCACCGCGAACGATTGCCGGCTGCCGTCAGCCATGCGCTTGGTCCGCTGATAGGTCCACGAGAACGCCGGCTCAATGCCGTTGGACGCATTGTCAGCGAACGCGAGGCTCACGGTGCCGGTCGGCGCAATGGAAAGCAGATGGCTATTGCGAATGCCGTCGCGTTCGATCTCCGCCTTGATGTCATCGGGCAGACGCGACGCGAAAGTGCCTGTTTCAAGGTACTTTTGTGCATCGAAGAGCGGGAACGCTCCACGCTCGCGAGCGAGTTCCACCGATGCGCGGTACGCCTCGTCGCGCATGGTCCGCGCTACGCGAGTCGCAAAATCACGGCCCTCCTGCGAGTTGTAGCGCACCCCGAGCATGACAAGCGTGTCGCCGAGGCCGGTGAAACCCACGCCTATGCGCCGCTTCGCCTGCGCTTCCCGATCCTGCTCGGGGAGCGGCCAGAGCGTTACGTCGAGCACATCGTCGAGAAAACGAACCTGAGTGCGGGTGCTTTTCGCCAACCCATCCCAGTCGAATACCGGCGTTCCTCCATGACGCTGCGCGAACGGTTCACGCACGAAACGCGTCAGGTTCAATGGCCCAAGGTTGCAGCATCCGTAGGCCGGCAGCGGCTGCTCGCCGCAGGGATTGGTTGCGCGAATGGTCTCCACCGCACGCAGGTTGTTGTCGTCATTCATGCGAGATACGAACACCACGCCGGGCTCCGCGACGTCATAGGTCGAGCGCATGATGGTGTCCCACACCTCACGCGCCTTCACTTCGCGATAGACCCACAGACCATCGTCACGCTGCCGCGCATCAGCCGATGCCTTGAACGAAGGCGACGGTTCGGCACGATGCACGAGTTGCCATGCTGTATCGTCGGCAACGGCCTGCATGAACTCGTCCGTCACCGCGACCGATACGTTGAAGTTATTCCAGCGGCCCTTCACATGCTTGGCCGCGATAAATTCAAGCAGGTCAGGATGTGAGCAATCCAGGATCCCCATCTGCGCGCCGCGCCGTGAACCGGCGCTTTCAACGGTCCTGCATGACGCGTCGAACACATCCATGTAACTGCACGGCCCCGACGCCGACGATCCCGTTGAATGCACGCGTGCACCCTTCGGACGGATTGCGGAAAAGTTGTAACCCACCCCGCCACCGCGCCGCATGGTTTCGGCTGCCTGCAGCAAGGCAACGTAGATACCCGGCAAACCGTTCTCGTCCACGCCCTGAATGGCGTCGCCCACGGGTTGCACAAAACAGTTGATCAGGGTTGCCTGGATCCCCGTGCCGGCCGCGCTCATGATGCGGCCCGCCCCCAACGCGCCACGCTGGAAATTCTCGAAGAATTCGGCCTCCACCTGCTTGCGCCGCGCCTCAGGTTCGGCGAGTGCCACGCCGCGCGCGACCCGACGGTAAATATCTTCAACGCGCGTTTCGTCACCCTTCGCATATTTCTCCAACATCACGTCGATCGAAAACTGTTGCGGTAGAACAGTGATCTTCAAGTCGTCTTCAGCCATATCTGTCCTCTTATCCTTTTGTTCGTGCAGCAGGCGGATTGCTGCGTTGCATCGCAGTGGCGGGAATGCTTCCCGCCGCGCGAGTCATCCCCAAGTTTTACACCTTTCGGAGTAGTCCCGCCGGAGGAGCGACTTGGGGTCGCGCCCTCCCAACGGCTAATGGGCGGCAACTGGCGCAGTCCCTAATCTTGCAGTCGATTCCCCACCGAACGCAAACTCAATCGACAGGCAAGCACCATGACTGCCGCACGCAAATCTCAAGCCACCCAGGCCGTCCACGATTCCTCGACCGCCGACCCGCGCGCCTGGCGCGTGCTCTGGTCAAGCACCTTCGCTTTCACCATCTGCTTCGCGATCTGGATGATGTTCGCGATTCTCGGTATTCCGCTGAAGACTCAGCTAGGTCTCTCCGACACCGAATTCGGCCTGATCGCCGCTACCCCGGTTCTGTCGGGCTCGCTTGCCCGTGTACCGCTCGGCATCTGCACCGACCGTTTTGGCGGCCGTATCGTCTTTTTCCTGACGATGCTCGCCACCGTCATACCAATCTGGATGCTCACCTACGCCACGCAGTTCTGGCAATTCATTGCGCTGGGGCTGCTGGTGGGCCTCGCCGGCGCCAGCTTTTCGGTAGGCACGCCGTATGTGGCGCGCTGGTTCCCCAAGGGCCGCCAGGGCCTCGCGATGGGCATCTTCGGCGCCGGCAACTCGGGCGCTGCGTTGACGAAATTCGTTGCACCCGTGTTGATCGTGACAGCCGGCACCTGGACGATCGTGCCGCAGGTCTATGCCATCGCCATGCTCGTGACCGCCCTGCTCTTCTGGGCGACGTCGGCCACGAATCCCGCTCATCGCATTGCCAATCCGCCGAGCTTCGCCAGCCAGTTGAGCGTGATGACAGACCGTCGCGCATGGCGCTATTCGCAGTATTACTCGGTCGTGTTCGGTGGTTATGTGGGGTTGGCGTTGTGGCTGCCGCATTACTACGTCAATCATTACGGATTCCATATTGAACAAGCCGCGTTGCTGGCCGCTTGCTTCTCGCTGCCGGGCGGTGTCCTTCGTGCTGTGGGCGGATGGCTGTCCGATCGCTACGGCGCGAGGAAAACGACGTGGGTCGTGATGTGGACCGTGCTTACGTGCTTCTTCTTTTTAAGCTATCCGGACACCAGTTTCATCGTGCGCTCAAGCTATGGTCCGCTGGGCTTCAACATCGCTCTCTCGCCCACCGTGTTCACCGTCCTGATGTTCACCGTAGGCATTGCAATGGCGATCGGCAAGGCGTCCGTCTTCAAGTTCGTCTCCGATGAATACACCGGCAACATTGGTGCGGTATCCGGCGTGGTGGGTCTCGCGGGGGGTCTGGCCGGCTTCGCGTTACCCATTCTTTTTGGGCTGCTCGCCGACCTGACGGGCGTGAGCAGCACCTGTTTCATGCTGCTTTTCGGCGCCACTGCTGTCAGCCTCATCTGGATGACCTTCTCTTTCCGCTCGCATGGCAATGCCGCCCCGGCGCGTGCATCCGTCTAACCCAACCCATAAAAACATGTCCGACTATCTCCTCAAAAAATGGGAACCGGAAGATCCGGCTTTCTGGAAAACACGCGGCTCGACCATTGCCAATCGCAACCTGTGGATCTCGATCCCGGCATTGATGCTCGCCTTCGCGGTGTGGTCGCTATGGAGCGTCGTGGTGGTGAACCTCGACAAGGGTGGTTTCCACTTTACGAAGAACCAGTTGTTCTGGCTGACTGCCTTGCCCGCGCTGTCAGGCGCCACGCTGCGGATCTTCTATTCGTTTCTCGTGCCGATCTTCGGCGGCCGGCGCTTCACCGCGTTCTCAACCGCCACGCTGCTGATTCCTGCCATCGGCATGGGCTTTGCATTGCGTGATCCATCAACAGGCTATGGCACGCTGCTCGTGCTCGCCTTGCTGTGCGGTTTCGGCGGCGCGAACTTCAGTTCATCGATGGCAAATATCAGCTTCTTCTTCCCCAAAGCGCAGAAGGGACTTGCCACGGGATTGAACGCAGGCATCGGTAACCTAGGTGTGTCGCTGGTCCAGTTCGTGACGCCGCTCGTGATCGCCACGGCCGCGTTCGCTTCGTTCGCGGGCGAAGGTCAGACGTTCGTCGCCAACGGCGTCGAACGCGGCATCTGGCTGCAGAATGCGGGCTTCATCTGGGTGCCGTTTATCGTGGCGGCATCTGTAGCGGCCTGGTTCGGCATGAACGACATCGCCGACGCGAAGGCCTCGTTCGCCGAGCAAGCCGTGATCTTCAAGCGCAAGCACAACTGGCTCATGTGCTGGCTTTATATCGGCACGTTTGGTTCGTTCATCGGCTTCTCGGCGGGCTTTGCGCTGCTGACCAAATCGCAATTTCCATCGATCAACCCCACCACCTACGCTTTTCTTGGCCCGCTTGCAGGCGCATTGGCGCGTCCGGTCGGCGGCTGGATCTCTGACCATCTCGGCGGCGCGCGGGTGACGCTGTGGACCTTCATCGGCATGATCGCGGCCGTGTTCGGCGTGATCTCGTTCATGCCGGGTATAGGGTCCGCGGGTAACTTCGGCGGCTTCCTCGCGATGTTCATCGTGCTCTTCATGCTGACCGGAATTGGCAACGGTTCGACCTTCCGCATGATCCCGGTGATCTTCATGACCGAGCATCAGCGCCGCGCGAAGGGGCTCGATGCCGCGGCCCAACGCCAGGCTCTCCACGACGCCGGCAAGGAATCCGCAGCCGTACTCGGGTTCTCCGCTGCCATTGGTGCGTATGGCGGCTTCTTCATCCCAAAGACCTTCGGCACCGCGCTCGACATGACCGGCTCCGCCATTCCCGCGCTATACGTCTTTATCGCCTTCTACGTGACGTGCGTCGCCATCACGTGGTTCTGCTACGCACGCCGCAACGCGAGCATGCCTTGCTGACGCACTCCTTCCGCCACAGGACACAACAATGAGTCATTTTCTGGATCGCCTGAAGTTCGTCAAGCTCACGCAGTCGACGTTTTCGAACGGACACGGTGCGCTTGTCAATGAAGACCGCAAGTGGGAAGAGGGTTATCGAAACCGCTGGCAGCACGACAAGGTCGTACGCTCCACGCACGGCGTGAACTGCACGGGTTCGTGTTCGTGGAAGGTCTATGTGAAGAGCGGGCTAATTGTCTGGGAGACGCAGCAGACCGACTATCCGCGCACCCGTGCCGATCTGCCCAACCATGAACCGCGCGGCTGTCCGCGTGGCGCATCGTATAGCTGGTACGTGTATTCCGCACAGCGCGTGAAGTACCCGATGATCCGCGGCCGCCTGATGGAGATGTGGCGCGAAGCACGCCAAACGCTGGACCCAGTCGCGGCTTGGGCGTCGATCAGTCAGGACCCGGTGAAAGCTAAACGCTACAAGAGCGTTCGTGGTCTCGGTGGTTTTGTGCGCGCCGACTGGGGCACCGCCAACGAGATGATCGCGGCCGCGAACGCGTTCACCATCGGCAAGTTCGGACCCGATCGCGTGATTGGCTTCTCCCCCATCCCAGCGATGTCGATGGTGTCATACGCCGCGGGCTCCCGTTACCTGAGCCTGATCGGCGGTGTGTGCCTGTCGTTCTACGACTGGTACTGCGATCTGCCGCCCGCTTCGCCGCAAGTCTGGGGCGAGCAGACCGACGTGCCCGAATCGGCGGACTGGTACAACTCCACCTATTTGATGGTGTGGGGATCGAACATTCCTCAAACCCGCACGCCCGATGCGCATTTCTATACCGAGGTGCGTTACAAGGGCACGAAGACCGTGGCGGTATCGTCGGATTTCGGCGAGATGGTCAAGTTTGGCGACATCTGGCTCGCGCCGAAGCAAGGCACCGACGCTGCGCTGGCGATGGCGATGGGCCACGTCGTGCTCAAGGAATTCCACGCCGCGAACGCATCGAGCAAGTCCGGGTATTTCCGCGACTACATCAAGCAATACACCGACATGCCCATGCTCGTGCTGCTGCGCGAGAACGACGGCATGCTCGTTCCCGATCACTTCCTGCGCGCCTCGCATCTCGCCGATAACCTCGACGAAGCCAACAACGCGCAATGGAAGACGCTCGTGATCGACGCCGACAGCGGCGAGATTGTCGCGCCGAATGGCACCATCGGGTTTCGCTGGAATGAAGCCGCGCACAACGACGGCCAAAAGGTCGGCCGCTGGAATCTCGAACTCAAGGATGGCGGCAGCGGTCGAGCGATCGACCCACGCGTCTCCCTGATCGACAGCGGCGCGCACGATGAAGTCGTCGCCGTCGGTTTCCCCTACTTCGGCAGCGAACACAACGCGTTGCTTGAACGTCGCGTTCCCGCGCGACGTGTAACGCTCGCGGACGGCACCAGCGCGCTCGTTGCCACCGTATTCGATTTGCAGATGGCGAACTACGGCGTGGATCAGGGCCTCGGCGGCCCGAACGTTGCCAGCAGTTACGACGACGATGTTCCCTACACGCCGGCATGGCAGGAAAAGCACACCACGGTCCCGCGCAACCTGGTGATTCAGGTGGCGCGCGAGTTCGCGACCAACGCCCATCAGACGCAGGGCAAGAGCATGGTGATCGTGGGCGCTGCGCTCAATCACTGGTACCACAACGACATGATTTATCGCGGCATCATCAACTTGCTGATGATGTGCGGTTGCGTGGGTAAAAGCGGCGGCGGCTGGGCTCATTATGTCGGCCAGGAAAAACTGCGGCCGCAATTCGGCTGGGCGCCGCTTGCGTTCGCGCTCGACTGGTCGAAGCCGCCGCGCCAGATGAACGGCACGTCGTTCTTCTATAACCATACGAGCCAGTGGCGTCACGAAAAGCTCGCGCTGGACGAAGTGCTTGCACCGACCGCGAACAAGGCGAAGTACTCGAACCTCGCCATGCTCGACCTGAACGCAAAGTCCGAACGCATGGGCTGGTTGCCAAGCGCGCCGCAACTGGGTGCGAATCCGCTCGACCTCACGGACGAAGCGGCGCGTGCCGGTATGAAACCAATTGACTACGTTGTCGGCCGCCTGAAGTCGGGAGCGTTGCAGTTCTCCTGCGATGACCCCGATAACCCCGTCAACTTCCCCCGCAACATGTTCGTCTGGCGTTCGAACATCCTGGGCAGTTCGGGCAAGGGACATGAGTACTTCCTGAAGTATCTGCTCGGCACGCAAAACGCCCTCTTCTCGGATGAAAGCGACGCGCTCCTGCCTGCAGAAGTCACCGTGCGTCCCGCCGCCGAAGGCAAGCTCGACCTGCTGACCGTACTCGACTTCCGCATGAGCACGACCTGCCTCTACGGCGACATCGTTCTGCCCACCGCCACGTGGTACGAGAAGGACGACTTGAATACATCGGACATGCATCCGTTCATTCATCCTTTGTCCGAAGCCGTGCAACCGTTGTGGGAAAGCAAGAGCGATTGGGAGATCTATAAAGGCATCGCGAAAAAATTCGCGGAGATCGGCGGCATGCACCTTGGCACGCGCACTGATCTGGTCTGCACGCCGCTCATGCACGATACCCCCGGCGAGCTTGGCCAGCCATTCGAACCGAAGGACTGGCGGGCAGGCGAATGTGACCTGATCCCCGGCAAGACAGCACCGTCCATGACGGTCGTCGAGCGCAATTACAAGGACGTCTATCGCAAGTTCACGTCGGTGGGTCCCTTGCTCGATACGCAAGGCAACGGCGGCAAGGGCATCAACTGGAACAGCGCGCACGAAGTGGGCGAGCTCGCGAACATCACGCGTACGGTTACCGAAGCCGGCGTAAGTCATGGACGCCCGCGCCTTGACAGTGCTATCGACGCCGCCGAAATGATCCTCACGTTCGCGCCGGAGACCAATGGTCACGTCGCGGTGAAGGCATGGCAAGCGTTATCGAAGATCACGGGACGCGAGCACGCGCATCTCGCAGAAGGCCGTGAACACGACAAGATCCGTTTCCGCGATGTCCAGGCGCAACCCCGCAAGATCATCTCCGCGCCGACTTGGTCGGGGCTCGAGTCCGAAGAAGTCAGCTACAACGCCGGCTACACGAATGTACACGAACTGATCCCATGGCGCACGCTGACGGGCCGTCAGCAGTTCTATCAGGACCATCGCTGGATGCTCGACTTCGGCGAGGGCTCGTGCGTGTATCGCCCCGCTATCGATACAAAGACCGTCACCGCAATGCTCGGCGCGAAGCCGAACGGTGAGCACGAACTCGTGCTCAACTGGATCACGCCGCACCAGAAATGGGGCATCCACTCGACCTATTCGGACAACCTGCGCATGCTCACGCTTTCCCGTGGAGGACCCCATGTGTGGGTCTCGGAAGCAGAGGCCAGGGAGGCCGGTCTCGCCGATAACGACTGGGTGGAAGTGTTCAACATAAACGGCACGCTGACCGCCCGCGTGGTGGTCAGCCAGCGCGTGCCGCGCGGCATGTGCCTGATGTATCACGCGCAGGAAAAAATCGTCAACGTGCCGGGCGCTGAAACAAGCGGCATGCGCGGCGGGATTCACAACTCGGTCACACGCACGGTGCTCAAACCCACCCACATGATTGGCGGTTATGCGCAGCAGGCCTATGGCTTCAACTACTACGGCACCGTGGGCTCGAATCGCGATGAGTACGTGATCGTGCGCAAGATGAAAAAGATCGCGTGGCTCGAAGGCCCGCTCAATGAAGGAGCAGCATCATGAAGATCCGTGCACAAGTTGCAATGGTGTTGAACCTGGACAAATGCATCGGTTGCCATACCTGCTCCGTGACATGCAAGAACGTATGGACTTCCCGCGATGGCGTGGAATACGCGTGGTTCAACAACGTGGAGACCAAACCGGGCATCGGCTATCCGAAGGAATGGCAGAACCAGAAAAAGTGGCGCGGCGGCTGGACCCGCGACGCGAGTGGCAAGCTGCATCCGCGTCAGGGCGGGAAGTTGAGGGTTCTTGCGAACCTGTTCACGAATCCGAACCTGCCCGCGATTGACGACTACTACGAGCCGTTCACGTTCGACTACGAGCATCTGCAAAAGGCGCGCCTGTCCGAGACGCCGCCGACCGCGAGGCCTGTGTCCGTCATCACGGGCAAGAAGATGGAGAAGATTGAATGGGGCCCGAACTGGGAAGATGACCTTGGCGGAGAGTTCTCGTCGCGCAGTCGCGATGCGTTGTTCGAGAACGTGCAGAAGGAGATGTACTCGACATTCGAGAACACCTTCATGATGTATCTGCCACGCCTGTGCGAGCACTGCCTGAACCCGGCATGCGTGGCGTCGTGCCCGTCAGGCTCGGTGTACAAACGCGAGGACGACGGCATCGTGCTCGTCGACCAGGACAAGTGCCGCGGCTGGCGCATGTGCATCTCGGGTTGCCCGTACAAGAAGATTTATTTCAACTGGAAGAGCGGCAAGGCGGAGAAGTGCATCTTCTGTTATCCGCGGCTGGAAGCCGGTCAACCGACCGTGTGTGCGGAGACGTGCGTCGGGCGCATTCGCTATCTTGGCGTGCTGCTGTATGACGCCGACAAGATTGGTGAAGCTGCTTCGGTCGAACATGAAAAAGACCTGTACCAGTCGCAACTGGACGTGTTCCTCGATCCCCACGATCCCGCTGTGCAGGCCGAAGCACACGCGCAGGGTATATCGCAAAGCTGGCTCGATGCCGCGGTCAAGTCACCCGTGTACAAGATGGCGGTGGAATGGAAAGTGGCGTTCCCGCTGCATCCGGAGTACCGGACTTTGCCGATGGTGTGGTACATCCCCCCACTTTCTCCGATCCAGTCCGCAGCGGACGCGGGCCATATCGGCATGGACGGCATCATTCCTGACGTGAAGAGCCTGCGCATTCCGGTGAAGTACCTCGCGAACCTGCTGACCGCCGGCGATGAAGCGCCGGTCACATCCGCGCTCAAACGCATGCTCGCCATGCGCGCGTTCAAACGCGCCGAGGTCGTGCATGGCCGCGCGGAACCTGCGTTGCTCGACGGCCTGGACCTCACGCCCGCGCAAGTCGAAGACATGTATCTGACGATGGCCATCGCCAACTACGAGGACCGCTTCGTGGTGCCCTCATCGCATAAGGAACAAGCCGAAGACAGCTTCAACGACCGTGGCAGTTGCGGTTTTACATTCGGCAATGGCTGCTCGGGCGGGGTATCGGAGGGATCGTTGTTCGGCAAGAAACCGCAGGGCAGCGTGGTATTCGCCGACATGCCGAAGTCACGCAAAAAAACGGAGGCCGCATCGTGAGCGGAATTTCCAAACCTTTATCGATCTACACGCTGCTGGCGACTTTGCTCGACTATCCGGAACCCGAACTGCTCGACGCCATGCAGGAGATCAGCAAGGAGCTCAAAGCATTCCCTGAAGCGGTACAAGACGCGTTGCAACCGTTGCTCGCCCTGCTCAAGGAGCATCCGTTGATCGAGTTGCAGGAGAACTACGTCGCCACGTTCGACCGCAATCCGGCGCACTCGCTGCATCTGTTCGAACACGTTCACGGCGAGAGCCGCGATCGCGGGCAGGCGATGGTCGATCTGCTGGATGAATACCGCCGGCTGGGTCTCGAGATGGCGACCAATGAATTGCCCGACCATGTGCCGCTGTTTCTTGAAGTGCTGGGGAACATCGATCCAGAGCAAGCACGTGGGCTGCTCGATGAAGCCATCCACGTCCTGGCCGCGCTGGGCGATCGACTTGCACGCGACGAGAGTCCATACGCCGGCGTATTCACCGTGCTGCGGTCAATGACAGATGTCGTGCCGTTAGCCGCCGAGGTGGCACCGATCCGTGACATGGACGAAGCGCTGGAGCGTTTCGGTCCCGGCGCCGATGGCGTCGAACCTTTGCTCGCGCCATCGAGACCCCCACCGTCCACTCCGCTCGCCCAGCCGATGCACTTCCATCCGCGACCGCCTGCTACGGCCAACTGAGTTCCAGGGACACCATTCATGCTCAATCAATTCTTGTTCGGCATTTATCCGTACATCGCGGCGGCCTTTTTCCTGTTCGGCAGCCTCGCGCGCTTCGAGCGCGAACAATACACATGGAAAGCCGACAGTTCGCAGTTGCTTCATCGCGGCAATCTGCGGCTCGGCAGCATCCTGTTTCACGTCGGTATCCTCGGACTCTTCTTCGGGCATCTCGCGGGCCTGCTCACGCCGGTTGCGGTATGGGACTGGCTCGGGATCGAGCACGGCACGAAACAGGCCGTCGCGATGATCGCGGGCGGCGTGATGGGCGCAATGTGCCTCGCAGGTCTCGTCATCCTGATTCACCGGCGTATCAGCAACGCGCGGATTTCCGCCGTGACCCGCACCGGCGACAAGGTGCTGCTGTTGTGGATTCTCGTGACGCTGCTGCTCGGCTTGTCGACGATCCGGGAATCAGCCGATCACATGGACGGCCGCATGATGGTCCAGCTCATGACCTGGGCGCAGCACGTCGTCACCTTCCGCGGCGACGCGGCGCAGTACGTGGCAGCCGCACCGTTTGTATTCCGGATGCATCTGTTCATGGGCATGTCGCTATTCGTCATCTTTCCGTTCACCCGGCTCGTGCACGTCTGGAGCGGCTTCGCTTCGGTCACGTACCTGAGCCGCGCATGGCAACTCGTGCGGCCTCGCTAACTTGCTAAGGAAGACAACCTCATGGCAATCATTGTCAACGGCGTGGAACTCACCGACACCGACCTGGAGCGCGAAATGCCGGCTCATGCAAACACGCCCGATTCACAACGGGCGGCGCTGACCTCGGCCGTCCTGCGCCGCGTCCTGCTCGATGAAGCGGCTCAGTTGCACATCACTTCCTCTCACGGCGACGAGGCGATGATCGAAGCGTTGCTCGATCACCAGCTCGCTGAAGCCGCTGCACCCACGCATGAAGAGTGCGAGCGCCACTACCTGGCTGACTTGGAGCGCTGGCGAGTGAACGAGCGCGCGCGGGTGAGTCATATCCTGTTCCAGGTGACGGAAAAAGTGGATCTGCTGGCGCTGCGCCAGCGCGCTCAACAGACACTCGATGAACTGCTCCACGCCGACGACCTGGAACTGCGCTTCGTTCACTTGGCGCGTACCTTGTCGAATTGCCCATCGGGCGTCGATGGCGGCGCGCTCGGCGAGATAGGCCGCGGCGACACGGTAGCGGCGTTCGAACGCGCGGTGTTTGCCACGCCGGCTGGTACCCTCTGCCCTGTGCTTGTGGAAACGGAGTTCGGCTTCCATATCATCCGGGTTCATGAGAAATCGCCTGGCTCGGTGTTACCGTTCGAGCAGGTCGAACTGCGCATTCGTGTCGCCATGACGCAGGCGCTGCGCGATCTCGCCGAGCGCCGCTATGTGATGGAAGCGGTGGGACGCGCTAATATTCAGGGCTGGAAAGACGGGGTAGCGACATGACAGAAGCAGCGGCGAAGCTGCGTATCTTCGGGATTTGCGGGCGTTCGGGACAGGGCAAGACAACGTTGATCGAGGCGCTGCTGCCCTGGTTCCGCGCGCGCGGCCTGGTCGTGAACGTGGTGAAGCACAGTCATCATTCAATCGATCTCGAGCCGCCCGGCAAGGACAGCGTACGTTTTCGCGCGGCCGGCGCAGGCGAGGTGCTGATTGCCTCGCCGTACAGGTACGCCATCGTCCGCGAGCTGCATGACGCGCCTGAACCGCCGCTGGAGGACCTTCTCGCACGGCTCGCGCCAGCAGACTTGACGCTGGTCGAAGGCTTCACGCGTGAAGTGTTGCCGCGCCTTGAAGTCGTGCGTCCCGAGGCGGGCCGTGATCCGCTTTATCTCACCGATATGGCAATCCTCGCTATCGCCACCAACGACGCCCCGCGTCTTCATGACGCACCTGCAATCCCGCTTCTGCCACTGGCGGACGTCAGCCGTATTGGTGAGTTCATATGCAAAACAGTCGGACTCTCACCATTGGACGCCAGCACGCCGGATAATTAGCGCCCTTTGTATTCCGGTCGCGCACGCACGCAGTTCCATGTCCGATCTCCCGCAATATCCGGCATCACCCGCGGCGTCCCCCGCGCCGTCCGCCACGCCGTTCCGTTACCGGCTATCCACGCGCATTGTCACGTTGTCCGGCGTTGCGCTGGCGTTGGTCCTTTCCATGATCGCGGGCACGCTCTGGCTCTCGTGGCAACTCGAAGGTGCAGGGGCGGCGATCAACGACGCCGGCAGCCTGCGCATGCGGGCGGGCAACGTCGCCATTCAACTCAACGAAGCACGGGCCGGCCGCCACGCCGACGTGAATTCGCAAAGCGCCCTGCTCGATCTCACGCTGGCCAATCTGAAAAGCGGCGACCCCGCGCGGCCATTATTCCTTCCTGCCACGGCCGCGATTCACGCTCAACTCGATGCCGTATCGCAGGCTTGGCACGACTCGCTGAAGCAGGCAATCGCGTACGACTCGTCAAGCCCCATCGATACTCCCTCGCTGTATCTCGCCCGGCTGCCGGCGTTCGTTGCCGAAGCCGATGCGCTGGTCCGCATGATCGAACGCGAAAACGCGCGCAAGACAGCCTGGCTGCGACGCTGGCAGATTGCCCTCGCGGCACTCGCGTGCGTGGGCACGATCGCAATCGTGACCCTGCTCTACGCGTGGTTCGTCACGCCCGTACGGCGTCTGGAGCGCGGTCTGTCCCGGATCGAACAGCGCGAATTCAGCGCACGTTTGCCGGTTGAGTCTCGCGACGAGTTCGGTCATCTTGCGGGGGGTTTCAACCGGATGGCGAGCGAACTTCAGAGTTTGTATCGCGACCTCGCCCTGCGCGTGACAAATAAAACCGCGCAACTTGCCACACGCAACGGCGAGCTGGTCGCGCTCTACGAGATGACTGCATTCCTGCATGGCGCGCATGACGTCGAAGTCCTGTGCCGGGGTTTTCTTGCTCGCGTGATGCGTCAGTTCAACGCGGACGCGGGCACTGTCCGCGTACTCGCTCAGGACGGCGGCAACCTGCACGTCGTCGTCTCCGAAGGCTTGCCCGGGCCGCTTCTGAACGCCGAGCGCTGCATGCCTGCGCACGCGTGCGTGTGCGGCTCGGCGGCCACCAGCGGCCACGCGGTCGTGCGCGACCTACGCATGCAGCAAGCGGTTGACAGCGGTCCCACGACCCATTGCGGCAAGGCGGGTTTCGATGCGGTCGCGGCCTTCGGTATCGTCTCGCATGATGTAACGATGGGTTCGTTCTCGCTGCACTTTCGCGGCGAGCGTCCGGTGCTGCCATCTGAAACGCGCCTGCTCGACACGCTCGGGAAACATCTGGGCACGGCTTTACAGAACCATCGCTTAGCCACCGCAGCACGTCAGCTTGCGGTTGCACAGGAACGTCATCTGGTTGCGCAGGGACTGCACGACAGCATCGCGCAGAGCCTGAATTTCCTGAAGCTGCAACTGCATTTACTCGATGACGCCGCCAGCCGCGACGACATGAACGAAGTGCGCGAAATCGCGCCGTTGTTACGCGGGGGTCTGGAGGAAAGCTATGAGGACGTGCGTGAACTGCTTGTCAATTTCCGCACGAAGTTCGCGAACGGCAATCTTCGCGATGCCGTGGACGAGACGGTGACGCGCTTCGAACGGCAAACCAACACACTGGTCACACTCGACTACGACGAAGCGGGCGGACTGCCCTTGCCGCCCGATCAGCAGCTACAGGTGCTGTTCATTCTTCAGGAGGCGTTGTCGAACGTTCGCAAACATGCAACGGCCACGCAGGTCCGTATTGCACTCAAGAACGCCCGCGATTTTGAACTGACCATACAAGACAACGGCGACGGTTATGATCCCGCCCATATCGCCAGCCGCGGCGAGGCGCACGTCGGTTTTCACATCATGCGTGAACGCGCAGCGCGGCTCGGTGCGCAATTGAGCTTGAGCAGCGAACCTGGCAAGGGCGCACGCGTCCACCTTCTGCTGCCCGTCAGCGAACGGCAGGCAGCATGACCATCCGCATTCTTTTAATCGATGACCACACGCTGTTTCGCTCCGGCGTGCGCGCGTTATTGCAGCGTCAGCCCGACTTCGAAGTAGTCGACGACGCCGCCGATGGTATCGAAGGGTTCAAGCGCGCAAAGCAGCATCGCCCGGACGTGGTCCTGCTCGACCTGAACATGCCGGGGCTATCGGGTATCGAAACGTTGCAGTTGCTGCAGCAGGATTTGCCGCACACCGCGGTCATCATGCTGACCGTATCGGAAGATGTGGATGAACTGACCCACGCGTTGCGTGAAGGTGCGTGCGGTTATCTGTTGAAAAACATGGAAGCCGACGCACTCGCTACCATGATCCGGCGCGCGGCCGAAGGTGAATCCGTAATTGCGGAGAGCATGACCCAACGGTTGATCGCGCAAATGAGAGCACCGGTGCGCGCGAGGGACGCTGCACCGCCGCGGTCACTCGAACCGTCGCCTGAATTAACGCCAAGGGAACGCGACATCGTGCGGATTCTTGCGCGCGGTGCGAGCAACAAGGACATCGCGCGTGAACTCGACCTGGCCGAGAGCACCGTGAAAATCCACGTACGCAATGTGCTGCGCAAGCTCAATCTGTCGAGCCGCGTGCAAATCGCGATCCATGCCCTCGCACGCGACCTGGCCGACTGATAACCGGCCAACTCCGACCAACTCCGACTAACGCGCACGCGTCCCGATCAGCTCGCGATACACGTCGACGTATCGCAACGCGGACGCTTCCCACCCAAAGTCCTGTTCCATCGCGCGGCGCACGACGGCTTTCCATTCAGGCCGCCGCTGCTTCAATGCAAACGCGCGCCGGATCGCGGCAACAATTGACGGCCGGTCGAATTTCTCGAACATGAAGCCGGTAGACAGCTCGTCGGCGAGATTCTCCAGCGATGCATCCACCACGGTATCGGCAAGACCGCCCACGCAGTGAACGAGCGGCAGTGAACCGTATGCCAGCGCGTACAACTGCGTCAGGCCGCACGGCTCGAAGCGTGACGGGACCATGACGATATCGCTGCCCGCGATAATCGAATGGGAGAGTGTTTCGTCGAATCCAAGCTCCACGGCCACCGCGTGCGGATGCGCCAGCGCGGCTTTCTTGAGGCCATTTTCAAGCGCCGGGTCCCCGGTACCCAGCACGACGAGCTGGCCGCCGCGCTGGAGGATATCCGGAATGGCCGAGAGCAGGAGATCGATCCCCTTCTGCTCGGTCAGCCGGCTCACCACGCCGAACAGCAACGCATCCGGCTCGCGCGCCAGACCGACACGCTCCTGCAATGCAGCCTTGCACTTCGCTTTGCCGGTGAACTTCGCGAGCGAGTATTGGGTGTTGATGGCGGTATCCGTCGCCGGATTCCACACCGTCTTGTCGACGCCGTTGAGGATGCCGCTGATATCGTGCGTGCGGGTGCGCAGCAAACCGTCGAGCCCGGCGCCCTGCGCATGGGTTTGAATCTCGCGCGCGTAGGTCGGGCTCACGGTCGTGATGCGGTCCGAGTAGAAGAGCCCGGCTTTGAGAAACGACAGATGACCGTAGAACTCGACGCCATCGACGGAGAAAAAATCCGCCGGCAGTTGCAGCACGTTGAATTCGGCCGCGGGAAACACGCCCTGATACGCAAGGTTATGGACCGTCATGACCGACGGCACGCGGGCCACGCCCGTCTCACGCTCGCGCGCCCTCAAATACGCCGGTGCGAGGCCCGCATGCCAGTCATGCGCGTGCAGGACGTCGGGTTTCCAGGCGGGATCGGCGCCGGTTGCAACCCGCGCCGCCGCCCAGCCGAGCAGCGCGAAACGCCGGTCGCTGTCGGCATATTGCGTGTGCGAGCTGTCCAGATACGGGTTGCCGGGCCGGTCGTAGAACGCATCCGCGCGCACCACGTAGACCACGATTCCATGCGGCTCGAGCAGACCGCGCTCGAGCCGCACGTGATCGATGCCAAACGCCCGGCCAAGGTCGGCCACCGGCTCGATCTGCGTCAGGCCCGCGACCACCGAAGGAAACGCCGGCAGGATCACGCGGGCATTCGTGCCCAGTTGCGTCTGGGCCGGCGGCAATGCGCCCACGACATCGGCGAGGCCGCCGGTTTTCAAAAGCGGATACATCTCCGCTGCAACATGCAGCACGCATACGGTCATCGGTTCCCCATTGGCTTGTTCCGGTCGCCCGAATTATGACTGCTTCGCTTGTCCGAGACGTGTCAATGCATCCTGCGTCACGAGCACCACGCCATTTTCAGTCCGGAAAAACCGCTCGGCATCGTAATCGGGATCTTCGCCTATGACCAGTCCTTCGGGCAGCGTGCAACCCCGATCGATCACGACGCGCTTCAGGCGGCAACTCGGTCCGACGGTCACCTGCGGCAACAGCACGGCTTCGTTGATGTGACAGAACGAATGCACCCTCACCGCCGATGAAAACACCGAGCGCGCGACTTGCGAACCCGATATCACGCAGCCGCCGCACACGAGCAGGTTGTTGATCGCGCCCTGCTGCCCGTGCAGGTCGCGCACGAACTTGCCCGGCGGCAACTGCTCCTGGTTGGTCCAGATGGGCCATTTCTTGTCATAGAGATCGAGCGCGGGAATGGTGGACGCCAGGTCCAGGTTCGCTGACCAGTACGCATCCACGGTGCCGACATCGCGCCAGTAAGGCGGAACGTTCGGATCGGTTTCGGAGGTCACGCACGACATGCTGAACGGGTGCGCGATCGCCATGCCGCTCGATACCACGCGCGGCAGGATGTCCTTGCCGAAATCGTGATCCGTGTCGGACGTCAGGATGTTCTCTTCAAGCAGCTTGTACAGGTACTTGGCGCTAAACACATAGATGCCCATGCTCGCGAGCGCGACGTCGGGCTTGCCCGGCATCGCCGGAGGATCCTCCGGCTTTTCCAGGAAATCCGTGACGCGACGCTGCGCGTCCACATGCATCACGCCGAACGCGGTTGCTTCCATGCGCGGCACTTCAATACAGCCGACCGTACAATCCGCGCCGCTCTCGACGTGGTCGAGAATCATGCGCGTGTAGTCCTGCTTGTAGATATGGTCGCCCGCCAGCACGATGATGTATTCGGGTCCGATCGAGCGGATGATGTCGAGATTCTGGAAGACCGCGTCGGCCGTCCCCCTGTACCAGCTTGAATCAACGCGCTGCTGCGCCGGCCAGATATCGATGAACTCGTTGAACTCGCCGCGCAGGAAACCCCAGCCGCGCTGCAGGTGACGCAAGAGCGAATGCGCCTTGTATTGCGTGACGACCGCGATGCGCCGGATGCCTGAATTCAGGCAATTCGACAGCGCGAAGTCCACGATCCGGTATTTGCCGCCAAAATGCACTGCTGGTTTGACGCGTTTATTCGTGAGCGGTCCGAGTCGAGTACCCCGGCCGCCCGCTAGGACGATAGCCAGCGTGTTCTTCTGCAGATCCGTACGATTTCCTGTCAGCGTCTCCATACCGACCTCCTGTTTTGCGGCCTGTCTCTGGCCTGTTTGTGGCTTGTTTCAGCTGTTTACCGGGGCTTGCTGGCGAATGGCTTGTTGGGTGGGGGTGCTTTCTCCAGAGGATTTAAACGGCGCTTAATCGAGCGGTTGGGATGATTTTGCTGCAAAGGTGAATAGTTCGCACCTGCTTTTCGGAAATTGACGCGGGAGTCCGGCAAAAATCGCTTGGTAATCCGATGGATTGGCTTGGGGCGCAGTGGCTCGGACTCGCGAACGGTGCACAAAATCCTTAGGATTTAGCAATCCTCATGCCAAGTGGATCCCGCTCTGGTTGGCTTTCTATGAGCAGGTTCTTCCGATATGGGCAAAAACCACGGCACAATGATGTCCGGCATGCCGAACATGCATGCGGTTTTCGTGCGCGGCCCTTGGGGCCGCTGCCCTGCACCTCGCTAAAAACCATCATGCAAAACGTCCTCAGTATCCAGTCGCACGTGGTCTTCGGCCACGCAGGCAACAGCGCGGCGGTATTCCCCATGCGCCGCATGGGCATCAACGTCTGGCCGCTCAATACGGTGCAGTTCTCGAATCACACGCAATACGGCCGCTGGACCGGCGGGGTTGTCGACGCTGACGAACTGACGCGCGTGATCGAGGGAATTGGTGCTATCGGCGTGTTGTCGCGCTGCAATGCGATCCTGTCAGGCTATCTCGGTTCACCCGAGCAAGGCGCCGCGGTCGTGGAAATTGTCAGGATGGTGAAAGCCGTCAACCCGAAGGCGCGCTATTTCTGCGACCCCGTCATGGGAACCACCACTGGCTGCATCGTCGAACCGGGCATCCAGGAATTTCTGGTCACCACCATGCCGGAAGTCAGCGACGCCATGACGCCGAATCACGTTGAATTGCAGAAGCTGACGGGACGCACCATCGAGACGGTGGACGAAGCGGTCGCCGCGTGCCGCGAGGTGATCGCCCGCGGTCCGAAAGTCGTGCTCGTCAAACACCTGATCGACAGGAACAGCCGCGCCGATACCTTCAACATGCTCGCCGTGACCGCGACCGAAGCGTGGTTCGCGCAACGGCCGCTCTACCCGTTCGCGCGGCAACCGGTAGGCGTGGGCGACCTGACCAGCGCTGTATTTCTCGCGCGCACGCTCCTGGGCGACTCGGTGCGTGACGCGCTGGAACACACGCTTGCCGCGGTGAACGCCGTGGTCAGGACCACGTTCCAGGCCGGGCGCTACGAGCTTGAGATCGTCGCGTCGCAGGACGAAATCGTCTATCCCACGGAACGGTTTCCGGCGCTTGGGGTGGACTCCGAGTAGGACTGCTTTCCCGGACTGCTGCCTCAGGCTGCTAACCCGTTCGCGAGCGGGACCGGCACTTGCTTGTCCCGTGACGTCTCCGGCCCAGGCCGGCCCTGCGCAGATAGATGCATCGCAAGCACGCGCCAGCCAGCGCACGTGGCGAGCTTCGCATCCCATCCGGGAACGTCATGAATCCAGTACTCGAAGGTCAGGTCGCACTCGTCACCGGCGGCAGCTCCGGCATAGGTTACGGTGTGGCGCAGGCGCTCGCCGATGCCGGCGCGAGCGTCGCGATCAATTACCACTCGCATGGCGAAGCCGCTGACGCGCTCGCGGCATCGATAGAAAAAGCGGGCGGCCAGGCCATCGCGGTCCAGGCCGACGTCTCGGACGAAACCGAAATCGACGCCATGTTCGACACGCTGATCAAGCGTTTCGGCACGGTGGATATCGTGGTCGCGAATTCCGGCTTGCAGAAGGACGCGAAGTTCGTCGACATGACGCTCGCCGACTGGAACGCCGTGATGAACGTGAACCTCACGGGCCAGTTCCTCACCGCGCAACGCGCCGTGCGGGAATTTCTCCGGCGCGGACCGCGCCCGGTATCGAAGGCGCTGGGCAAGATCATCTGCATGAGCTCGGTGCATGAAGTCATTCCGTGGGCCGGGCATGTGAACTACGCGTCGTCGAAGGGCGGCATCCAGATGATGATGAAATCGCTCGCGCAGGAAGTCGCGCCGCACAGGATCCGCGTGAATTCGATCGCGCCGGGCGCAATCCGCACGCCGATCAACAAGGCCGCGTGGGACAACCCCGAAGCGTTGAAGGCGCTGCTCGAACTCGTGCCCTACGGCCGGATTGGCGAGAGTGAGGATATCGGCCGGGCGGCGGTCTGGCTGGCTTCCGACGACAGCGACTATGTGGTTGGCACAACCTTGTTCGTGGACGGCGGCATGACCCTGTATCCGGGCTTTGCGGACAATGGCTAGCCCCGGGGAGACCGCCCCGGCATCGGGATCGATGCGCATGGGTTGATCGGCAACATGCGCACCACCGCGCTGGTGTCGACCGAGGGCGTGATCGACTTCATGTGTTTTCCGCGCATCGATTCACCGACCGTGTTCGGGTCGCTGTTGCACCCTGAACGCGGCGGTGCGTTCAGCATCACGCCGGCCTTCGAGGTCTCGCGCACGAAGCAGATGTACCTGCCGGAAACGAACGTGCTGCTGACGCGCTTCATGTCGGCGCAGGCCGTGTGCGAGGTCATCGACTTCATGCCGGTCGCCGATGCGGATGACGACGCACAGGCGACGTCCAATTGCGTGGTGCGGATAGTGCGGGCGATTTACGGCGATATGCAGGTGCGAATGCGCTGTGCGCCGCGTTTCGACTATGCCCGGGGTGGTCATGAAACCGCGCAGGTCGATAACAATACGCTGTGTTTCACGCCGGCCGGCGCTCCAGCAGAATCACTCACATTGGATGCTACCGTGCCGCTTTCGATCGATCATGACGACGCAGTCGCCAGCTTCGATCTCAAGCAGGACGAGACCGCCTGCTTCATCTTTGGCGCGCAATCCGAACCGATGCGCAAGTCGCGTCCTTGCAAGGAGGCGCTATCCGACACCATCGACTACTGGCGTGAATGGTCGGGGCAATCCACCTACCGGGGCCGTTATCGTGAAGTCGTGATGCGCTCGGCGCTGCTGCTCAAGTTGTTGAGCTCGCGCGCAACCGGCGCGATTGTCGCCGCGCCAACGTTCGGATTGCCGGAAACATCGGACGGCGGACGCCGCTGGGATTATCGATACACCTGGATTCGCGACGCCGCATTCTCCGTTTACGCGCTGCTGCGGCTCGGGTACATAGGCGAGGCTCGCAACTTCAAGAACTGGATAGCCGAGCGCAACAAGCAGTGCGACTCGGACGGATCGTTCAGCGTGATGTATGCCGTAGATGGCGAAGAGCCGCCGGAAGAAGAAGCCGTCCCGGAACTCTACGGCAGCGGCGCCGAGCCCCCGCTGATCGGCAATGCCGCGCGCGATCAGACCCAGCTCGACATCTACGGCGCGTTGCTGGACGCAATCTATCTCTACAACAAATACGGCGAAGCGATTTCCTACGACGGCTGGCGCCACGTCACGCGTACGGTGAACTTCGTCGCCGAGAACTGGCAACAAGGGGACCAGGGCATCTGGGAATTTCGCAACGGCGGGCGGCCGTTATTGCATTCTCGATTGATGTGCTGGGTCGCGATGGACCGCGCGATACGCCTTGCACAAAAACGTTCGCTGCCCGCACCGTTCGCCGAATGGAACGCGGTCCGTGACGCCATTCACAACGACATCTACACGCACTTCTGGAACGACGAGATACAGAGCTTCGTCCAGACGCCCGATTCCAAAGCCCTCGATGCATCGACGCTGATGATGCCGCTCGTGCGTTTCATTGGGCCGAAAGACCCGCGCTGGCTTTCGACGCTCGATGCGATCGGCAGGGAACTAGGCATTGATCCGCTGATCTTTCGCTACACCCGAGGAGATGAACTCGACGGCCTGCCCGGCGAAGAAGGCGGGTTCAGCGCATGCTCGTTCTGGTACGCGGAAGCACTCGTGCGAGCGGGCCGCGTGAACGAAGGCCGGCTCGTGTTCGAGAAGATGCTGGCTTACGCTAACCATGTGGGTCTTTACTCTGAAGAGGTCGCGATCAGCGGCGAAGCGCTGGGCAACTTCCCGCAGGCACTGACCCATCTCGCGCTGATCAGCACGGCGTTCCAGCTTGACCGGAGTCTCGATGGCGCACATCCGCAATGGTCGTGAATACAGGTTCGGGCACAACTAACGTGAAGGGTTCGATGAAGCAGATCAAGGTGGATGTCGCCGTCATTGGCGCCGGGACGGCCGGCATGGCCGCATATCGGGCGGCACGGCAAGCGGGCAAGCAAGTCGTGCTGATAGAGGGCGCCGAGTTCGGCACGACTTGCGCGCGCGTTGGATGCATGCCGTCCAAACTGTTGCTTGCAGCGGCCAATGGCTTGCACGATGCAAAGGCGCAGGCGCCGCGAGGCATTGAAGGCACGCATGCACTTGAAGCCAACGGCGAGCATGTGCTCGCCTATGTCCGCAGCGAGCGCGATCATTTCGTCAAGGGCGTGCTGAAGGAAACGGATGCGTTTCCTCAGGACACGATCATCCGCGGCTTTGCCCGCTTCGAATCACGCAACGTGCTTCTTGTGGACGATTATGCCCGCGTGGAAGCAGCGAGCGTGGTCATCGCGACGGGTTCGGCATCCGTCATTCCGGACGACTTCAAGCTATTCGGCGACCGTTTGATGACGAGCGACGAGGTCTTCGACCTGAATACCTTGCCCAAGCGCTGCGCCGTATTCGGCGCCGGCCCTATCGCCCTCGAACTTGGCCAAGCGTTCGCGCGACTTGGCGTGGACGTATTCATGTTCAGCCAGAAGAACAAGGTGGGCGCAATATCGGACACCCCTGTGCGTAACGCATTGATTGAAGCGCTGCAGCAGGAGTTTTACCTCGATCCCGACGCGACCATCCTCGAAAAATCGATGCAGGATGGCGAAGCCACGATCCGCTTCAAAGCACTCGATGGAACCGAGCGCACTGAGCGCTTCGACCGGGTGCTCGTGGCGACCGGCAGGAAGCCCGTGTTGAGTTCACTGCAGCTTGAAAAGACCGGCATCGAACTCAATGACAAGGGTGTTCCCCTCTTCAACGAACAGTCGATGCAGTGCGGCGACAGCAGCATCTTCATCGCAGGCGATTGCGACGGCACGCGTCCCTTTCTCTCGGATGCCGCCGACGAAGGCAAGCTCGCCGGCGACAATGCCGCGCGGTTCCCCGATGTGCAATCCGTCAAACGCAAGGCGCCGTTTTCGATCGTGTTCTGTGAGCCGCAAGTCGCAAGCGTTGGCGCGTCCTACGACGACCTCGACAAAGAGACGTCGGTGACCGGAAGCGTGTCGTTCGAAACACAAGGGCGCAGCCGGGTGCTGCGTCAAAACCGGGGATTGCTCCATGTCTATGCCGATGCCAGGACCGGCAAGTTGCTGGGCGCTCAGGGGTGCGGACCGGCCGTCGAACATCTCGGCCATCTGATTGCATGGGCGTTGCAACTGGAGTTGTCCGTGGAAGACATGTTGAAGCTGCCGTTCTATCACCCGGTGATCGAGGAAGGTTTGCGCACGGCGCTCAAGGAAGCGAACAAGAAATGTTTTGAAGCACGCGCGCAGACCGCGCCCGAATTGCCCAACGCAGCAGGTTGCTGATCCGCACCCGGAAAAATTCAAACCAACGAAAAAAGCCCGCTCTAGCGAAAATGCTAAAACGGGCTTTTTATTGCTGCGAGAACTTTAGTGACGCGACGGCTTACATCGCACGCTTATAGTGCGCGCTTACATTGCATATTGCAGTGCAAGGTCAAATCCCAGTACGACCACCGAGCAGAACAAGCCAAGCAGCAAATTAGCCGCACGATGTGCGACGTCATGGTGTTTCGTCAACATGGCCGCAGCCATGAATGCAATTTCCACCACGATCTGCATTGCAAACACAGCTAGCATCAGCGCGAACTCATACCCCATCGAACTGAAGTCCGAAAAGTTGAATCCACGCACAGCCACCCACGATCCGACGCGCCATAACTCATACGCCAGCAGCACCAACGGGAACAGATAACTGAACACGTAGGTGGGCAGCGTTGCGTGCCGCAATTCCATGTGAAAGTGACGAGTTGTTTGCATCTGGCTCTCCTTGATCCTGGCAATTTGCCGCGAGCATTTCGCTGGCCTTAATTAACCTGTTAAACCTGTTAAAGACCCCAAAGCGGCTTCGCTGTCTTCGTCATTTACTTACTAATACAGACGAAGACATGAACGTCGTGCTTTGAGAATAGGCCAAAATCAGAAGAAGCGAATCATCGTATTCCCCATGTCCTTGATCAGCATGGCAGAGCAAGCACGATGCTGCGATGCAGCTTAAAAGATCACATAAAATGCACTGCAGCAATCGTGGATCGGCACGTTTTAATCAGGCCTCCTCGCTACCGTACAACTTGATAATCGCGGAGAAGTCCAACCCGCCCAAGCCCTGCATGCTCATGGTCTGGTAGAGCTGCTGCGCGAGCGCCCCAAGCAGGATGGGCTGCTTGACTTGACGCGCTGCATCAACGGCCAGCCCCAGGTCCTTTAACATGAGATCGGCGCCAAACCCCCCGGTATACCCGCGTGACGAAGGTGCATTGGGTAAAACGCCAGGGTAGGGATTACACGTATCGGCGCTCCAGCAACGTCCCGTCGATGTGTTGATGATTCCGGCAAGCTTGTTCGGTTCGATCCCGAGCGACGCACCGAGTTTCATCGCTTCCGCCACGCCGATCATCGAAATGCCGAGCAGGAGGTTGTTGCAGATTTTCGCGATCTGACCCGTCCCCGTTTCGCCACACTGGACCGTGTTCTTGCCCATACCGGCGAGTACGGGTTTAAGCGTTTCGAACAGCGCGTCATTGGCGCCGACCATGAACGTCAGCGTGCCCGCCTGCGCGCCGCCGGTGCCCCCGGACACCGGAGCATCGGCGAACGGATTGCCCTGCTTCAACGCGGCTTCGCCGATCAGGCGTGCGGTCGCCGGATCGATCGTACTGCTGTCGATCAGCGGCACGCCCGGACGCACGCCAGCCAGTACGCCATCCGCCTCCAGATACACCGCCCTGACGTGCGCGGCGGCCGGCAGCATGGTGATCACCACCTCGCTAGCCTGAGCCGCTTCACGAGGCGATGCCGCGGTCCGCGCGCCCGCAACGACCGCCGCCTGCACCGCCGTCTTCGATAAATCGAACACCGTCAGCGCGTGCCCTGCTTTCAGCAAGTTGGCGGCCATGGGTCCGCCCATGTTGCCCAGTCCGATAAAGCCGATTTCCATTGCCTGTCCCCTTTTTATTGCACAGCTAACCCGGCAACCGGCTTAGCGCAGCGAAATAGTCGTGTTGACGCCGTCGTTGACGGTAGCGTCGTCGAACCAGCGCGACGTGACGGTTTTCGTTTGCGTATAGAACTGCACGACTTGCTTGCCGTACGGCCCGAGATCGCCCAGCTTCGAACCGCGCGAGCCAGTGAAGCTGAAATACGGCACCGGCACCGGAATCGGAATGTTGATCCCCACCTGGCCGACATCGATCTCGCTCTGGAACTTGCGCGCCGCCGCGCCGCTTTGCGTGAAGAGTCCGACGCCGTTGCCCATCGGATTGCGGTTGACGAGTGCGATGGCGTCATCGAGCGTAGCGGCTTCCAGCACGCAAATCACGGGACCGAAGATCTCCTGCTTGTAGATGGTCATGTCGGTGGTGACGCCTGAAAACACCGTCGGGCCAATGAAATTGCCCTTCTCGTAGCCCTTCACGCTCACATCGCGGCCATCCAGCGAAAGCGTCGCGCCCTCCTTCACCCCTGCGTCGATCAACCCAAGGATCCGCTCCTTGGCGGCCCGCGAGACGACCGGGCCGACGTCCGTGTTCGCCTCCGTGCCGCCGTTCACGGACAAGCCGCGCGCCCGCTCGACCAGCTCCGGCAACCAGTCCTTCGATGCCCCCACGAATACGACGACGGAGGTCGCCATGCAGCGCTGTCCCGCCGCGCCAAACCCTGCGCCGGCAAGCGCGTTCAGCGTCTGCTCGCGGTTTGCATCGGGCAGCACGACCGCGTGATTCTTTGCGCCCATCATGGCCTGCACGCGCTTGCCGTGCTGGCTGCCGAGGTTGTACACGTGCGTGCCCACATGCGTCGATCCGACGAACGAAATCGCCTTGATGTCGGGATGCGTGCAGATGGCGTCGACCACATCCTTGCCGCCGTGGACCACGTTCAGCACGCCCGCCGGAATGCCCGCCTCGAGCGCCAGTTCGACCAGCTCCATGGTGGACAAGGGGTCCTGTTCCGATGGCTTCAGCACGAACGTGTTGCCGCAGACGATCGCCATCGGGAACATCCACAGCGGGATCATCGCGGGGAAGTTGAACGGCGTGATGCCGGCGCACACGCCGATCGGCTGGCGCAGCGTGTAGGTGTCCACGCCGCCCGCGACGTTCTCGGAGAACTCGCCCTGCTGCAGCGTGCCGATCGAACACGCGTGTTCGATCACTTCAAGGCCGCGGAAGATATCGCCTTCTGCGTCGGGCAGCGTCTTGCCCTGCTCGGCGGTGAGCGTCTGCGCGATCCGCTTCATGTTCTGGCGCACCAGGTCCTGGAATCGCAGCATCACGCGCATGCGGGTCCCAAGCGGCGTGAGGCGCCACGTCTGGAACGCCTTTGCCGCCGACGCCACGGCGGCATCGACTTCTTCCTTCGTCGCAAATGGCACCCGGCCGACCACTTCCTGGGTCGCCGGGTTGACGATGTCGCGCCACTCTTGCGTCGTCGATTCCACGAACTTGCCGTCGATCAGCAATTTCGCCGTGCGCACGCCGGCGTTGGATTGAGTGGCTAATGCCGGACGGTCAGCAGCGGTATTCATGAGAGAGGCTCCTTGAAAACGAGAACGTTCCTGGCCGGAACGGGATGCGGAGACAGAGGCACGCAGACAGGTGAACACGCGCGGATAGCGCGCAGGCCACCCAAGAGGAATGTCGTCTCCGGATTATTTGAATGTTGTCGGCTCGCCCATTACGCAAGGGTACAAAGCGGGGTACAAAGCGCGTGCAAGGCAAGTCCACAAGGTTCAGTATAGTTATGCAAATCTCCACGATGTATCGACACAAACACCCATCCGATATGCAAAAAAGCACGACTCCAGGTATCAGCAACCTGAATTGGGACGATCTCCGGTACTTCCTGGAAGTGGCGCGAACCCAGCGTGCAAGCGGGGCGGCGAAGCGTCTGGGGGTCGATTACACGACCGTCGCCCGCCGCGTGCGGGCGCTGGAAGACGCACTGGGGACCCTGCTCTTCGATAAATCCCGCAGCGGCGGTTTTATCCTGACCGCCGAGGGGCAGCGCCTGCTCGCGTACGTCGACGCGATGGAAAGCACGGTTCAATCGGCGACCGAGCACATTGCCAACTCGGGGCACGCGCTGTCCGGACACGTCCGGGTGGGCTCGACCGAAGGTTTCGGCTGCTTCTTCCTGGCGCCGCAGCTCGCCCGCTTCCAGGATGCGCACCGGCAGATTTCCATCGACTTGTTGCCGGTGCCGCACTTCGTGAGCCTGTCCAAGCGCGAAGCCGACATAGCGGTCACGCTGGAGCGCCCGGAACACGGCCAGACCGTCTACACCAAACTCTGCGATTACCGCTTGCGCCTCTACGCCACGCGCGACTACCTCGATCAACACGAACCGGTGACCAAGGTGGAAGACCTTGGCGCCCATCGCTTCGCGAGCTATATCGACGACCTCGCGTTCAGCTACGAACTGCTCTATCTCGAACGCACGATACCAGGCGCCGTCTCGCGCTGGCGCAGCACCAGTGTGATCGCGCAATATCACGCCGCGCTGCAGGGACGATCGCTCGCGATCCTGCCGTGTTTCATGGCAGCGCAGGACCCGCGCCTCGTGCCCGTTCTCGCGGATGACATCGTCGTCACGCGCGCGTTTTATCTGTCCTGCCGCGAAGATTTGCGCAAATTGAAACGCATCACGGCAGTGTGGGACTTCTTGCGCAGAGTCGCTGAATTGAATCGTCCGCTGCTGATGGGCGAGGCGCACGAGATGCTGTGGAGCGAAACGGTGAAGCCGTGAATTTCGCGTTTGTTCAGCTCCCCTTATATATGAGATACGCATTCGCGTAACAGGTGCATAATCGTCCGCCCATAAGGCTTTCCGCCGTAGCCCTGCTGCGGCGTTTTCACATGGACGTGACCTTTATCCATCTCATTATTTACACTCGCCGACAGACCGGTAATCCACCGCCCGTGCGGCTTCTATTGCCTGCGCTCTTGCCTGCGCGTTTGCTGCGCCCGGTGCACTGATGGCGTTCGTTATCTGGTCCCGCCGCAACGTGTCGCACCAGCGTGTGCGTTTCGTCGAAGCGCGCACGGTTCGCGCCATGGTGATCGTCGCCGTCATTGCGATGATCCTGGCATCGCCATTGGTGCGGCCATGGGCAACACCCACGCAGCCGAAGAGAAGACGCAAACGGAGCGGCGCTCCTATGAAATCGATGAGCTCGGCAAGATCAGCGCAACGCTTACGCATATCGAACCGCGCGTGACCGAACTCGTGTCACAAGTGAACGAACTTCAGGACTTCGAAGCACAATTGAAAGCGGCGCGACGCGCAGCCGATCATCCGGACATCCACCTGGTGCCACCGCTTCCCGATAACGACGATGAATCGCCGCTCGACAGCAGCGCCTCGGGCGGTCCATCGCTGCCGCCGCGCCTCTGTGACGCCCAGCATGCAGCGCTTACCGGCACCGCGCCGCAGCGTTTGAAGCACACGCAAAGCGCGCTGGATTGCCTCGATGCAACCATCGGTGCGCTCGATGACGCCGTGCTCGAGCACTACGCGTCATACATGGCGTTTCCGGGCCGCCAGCCCGCGCCCGGCGCGCGTTCCGGCTCGCCGTTCGGCAACCGTATCGATCCGTTCACGGGACACCTGAACTTTCATCCGGGCGTTGACCTCGTTGCCCCCACCGGCACGGCCATCTACGCAAGCGCGGGTGGCCGCGTGGTCCAGGCCGGACCGCACGGCGGTTATGGCAACGCCATCGATATCCAGCACAGCAGCGGGGTAATCACCCGCTACGGGCATACATCGAAGATATTCGTGAAGGTGGGCGATCTCGTCATGCCCGGCCAGAAGATTGCCGAAATCGGCTCGACCGGCCGCTCGACCGGACCGCATCTGCACTTCGAGGTGATCATCGACGGGACGCAGGTCAATCCCACGCCTTATCTCGCGCTCTTCAAGCTGAAATCCAATGCCGCAAGCTGATCGAAACAGGGCGACGCACAAGCTCACGCGCCGCACCTACTCCCTGACGTCGCGACGCGGCCCGACCTGGCCCATGCTGCTGCTCGGCACGATTGCCGCGGCCTGCGCCGCAGCGGCGCTGGCCGCGGCCGGCTTCGCGCTTGTCACCTCGCGCGACATCAGCAAGAAAGCCGATGCCCTGTGCGCGCCGCCCATGTCTGAACGCGAGATCCGCGAGCAGCTTTCGAAGGCGCGCATCGCGCTCGACCATGAAGTGGCGACACGGCTCGTCATGGAGCAGCAAGCGTCCGAAAGCCTGGCGGAGATTCATCGAATGCGAACTGACCTGGCCTTCCTCAAACGCCAGCGGGACAAGTCGAACTAACTAGACCGATCCCTGAACCACCCTCCGCGCCGGCACACCGATCCATCCAGTACCGGCAACCATTTTGCAATCCAGACCAGAAGGGGCTTTCCCATGTTCAAGAAAAAATCCACCGGCGTCAGCCAAGCCAAGCTAGCTACGCTGATCGCACACGATGTCCAGATCGCGGGCAACCTCGAATTCAGTGACGGCCTGCGCATGGATGGCCACGTCAAGGGCAACGTGACGGGCCGTCCGGGCGAGCAGACGCTGCTGGTCGTGAGCGACCAGGGTTCGATCACGGGCAACGTGAACGCCTATGACATCGTGATCAACGGAACCATCACCGGTGATGTAACAGTGGAGCATTTTGTCGAGCTGCAATCGAATGCGCATGTGAACGGCAACATCTACTACCAGCAACTGCGCATGGACGTGGGGGCTTCCGTGGAAGGCAAGCTCACGAAACGCGACAACACGTTAGCGCCACAGGCGGAAATGCCGCGGCTCAGTGCCGAGATGACCTCGGACTACTCGCATAGCGAGACGTGACTCGAGCGACGGCTGCGTCGCAAACCGACGGAATACAGCTTTCACACGGTAAGCTGCCGACAAATCCGCTAAGATTCACGGCAAGTCCGGCCATGCTCCGTCAGGCGCGCTGCCTGTTCTCGTGAGAGGCGCTCGCGGCAGGCGGCATGCGCCGGCTCCATCATCGTGTGCGGGGGCGGGAATCCATGCTGGTCAATTGCGCGGCTTACCAGAAAGGCCGCAAGCTCACCGACGTCGCCATCGACGATATTTCCGCGTATCGGGAAGTCCCCGACTGCTTCGTGTGGGTTGCGCTGAAGGACCCCGGCCCGGGCGAGCTCGAGCATCTGTCGCACCAGTTCGGGCTGCACGAACTCGCCGTGGAAGATGCTCAGCAAGGCCATGAGCGTCCGAAGATCGACGAATACGCGGATTCCTTGTTTTGCGTGCTCCACACGGTGGAACTCGATTCCGACAACGAACTGGTGGTCGGCGAGATCAACGTGTTCGTCGGAAATAACTACGTGCTGTCCGTGCGTAACCGGACGAGCCAGGGGTTCCAGGATGTGAGGAAGCGCTGCGAGCGCGAACCGCACTTGCTGGAACACGGCCCGGGGTTCGTGATGTACGCGTTGATCGACAACGTCGTGGACCGTTATTTCCCCATTCTGGAGACGCTCGGCGCGGAGCTCGACGAACTCGAGGAGCGCATTTTCGAGCGCAACGGGTCGGCGGCGTCGAGGGTGATCATTGAAGACCTGTATTCCCTGAAACGCCGGCTCGTGCTGCTGCAGCATCACACCGCGCCGCTGCTGGAAGCAGTCAGCAAACTCTACGGCGGCCGCGCGCCGGGCATTTGTACCGGCATGCAGGACTATTTCCGCGATGTGTACGACCACCTGCTGCGTATCGTGAAAACGATCGAGGGCCGCCGCGAAATGATCGTGACCGCCATCCAGGTCAACCTGGGCATGATTTCGCTGGCGGAAAGCGAAGTGACGAAGCGGCTGGGCTCGTTTGCCGCGCTGTTCGCGGTGCCCACCATGATCGCCGGGATCTATGGCATGAACTTCCATCGCATTCCGGAGCTCGACTGGGCTTATGGCTATCCGGCCGTCATTGCCGTGATGCTGGCGCTTGATGTCGGCCTTTACTGGAGGTTCCGCAAGGCTGGTTGGCTATGATGGTTATAATGGCGTATTCGGTGCCGCTGGAAGGCGGTTGCGTGACGGAAAACGGCTCGACGGGAATTGCGCGGAAATCATACGCAGACAAGCGCAATTAGCGTCGACGGACATGTCAGCATTGCAGCATCGAGAGGCGGGGCCTCCGGCGACAGCGGAACTTTTTTCTGATTTGCTGTCTAATGTTACACAGTGCGCTTCTGGCGCAGCGTGTTCGCCACGGCAGCAGCGATCCATCCAACATTTCAGCGCAACACCTTGGCTGAATGTCATCGCCCCGGCAGTGTGGGCTCCGCAACCGGTCGCGGCCCTGCATTCGTCTTCAAAGTTTAAACAGCAGCAACGTCGACGGTTGCTTGTTTCCATGCGTTGTACCGCGCATGGTTGCATGGGTAACACGCGCGTAGCGGACGTGCGTAGCGGCATGGGCAGTTCGACATGCCCGGCAAGCGTGTTACCGCAGTGTTACCGCGACGTTCATCAACACCTACAGCCCAGCGAGCGGCTGCGCAATGCGTGCGCCGCACGTCATTTTTGCTCGTTTTTGCTCGCTAACACCTGTCGACCGCACGTGCCAAAAGGCGCTGAACGGTTGCCGGAGTGGTTTTCAAGGCATCGGCTGCACCATGCCGATGCGCGGGCGGGCGTAATACAGGAATTCAGGAAACATGAAAGAACTGGTCAAGCCGCTTAAGACGTACAAAGGTTATGAAATTCATCCGCTGATTTACCCCCGTGGCGCCCGCGACGGCGGTGCGGCAGTCCGTGCAGCGGATACCGGTTATGAAGCGTCGGTGCGCATCCGCCGCGCGCCGCCGGCAGGCGAGGAAGCAACGGGCGAAAGCCGCGTGTTCCGAATTGAACAGGCCGGATCGTTTGAAAACGGCGGCCAGGCACGCCGGGCGTGCTTGTTGCATGCGGAAAAGCTGATCGACGGCCAGATCGACGGCCAGACTGTTGCAGATCTGTGACTGGACGCGACTGTTAGGCGTTAAAAGGCATCGCGGGGTCGGGCCGGTCTCGCATACAATCGCATCGAATAGATGATTTAAGGAGCTTTATATGGCGAAAGAAGAGTTACTCGAGCTGGACGGCATTGTTGACGAAGTGCTTCCCGACAGCCGCTACCGCGTGACGCTGGACAACGGCGTGGTCGTGGGCGCGTACGCATCGGGCCGCATGCGCAAGAACCACATCCGGATTCTCGCGGGCGACCGCGTGACGCTGGAATTGTCGGTGTATGACCTGACGAAAGGCCGGATCAACTTCCGGCACAAGGACGAACGCGCAACCGGCGGCGGCGGTCAACGTCCGCAAATGCGTCGCCGTTAAGCAGAACGCTGGCGTGACGCGCGCTTAATTGCGTCCAAAGCGAGTCCCGCACAGTCCTGTTCGCCGGAGTCGAGAGCAACGCTTCGTCGGCGCCACCGCTGGATGCTGCCAGTCAGCATCGCATGGCGCCGATGTCGCTCTCTAATGCGTATGTCAGTTACGCGTATCCCGGTTACGCGTATTCCACCCTCGCACCGTTATTTTCCCTTCCGGGCCGTCAGCAATCCATTGAGGCCTGAGGCAAAGCCGTCTTCATCGTTCGTGGCCGATACAAACGTCGCGTGCGATTGAACGTCTGCCGACGCCTGCCCCATCACAATGGAAACACCCGCCACGTCGAACATGGCGACGTCGTTGCCCATATCCCCCAGCACCGCCACGTTTTCCAGCGCAACGCTCGCCAGCCGCGCCAGTTCGCGCACGCCCTCGCCTTTGTTCGCGAGCGGATGCGTGATGTCCAGGTAGTAGGTCTGTGAAAGCATTGCCGTGGCGCGGCCCTTGAGCGTGTCCTGGAACTCCGCCTCCTTGCGTTGAAGCAGCGCCGCGTCTTTCGTCGACGCCACGATCTTCTCGATCGAATCCAGGTCGATATCGTCGAAACGCTTGACCACCACCGCGTCGTATCCCACCGTCCGGCGTTCAAGCGGCACGTATTCGCCGCCGGGATTCGTGATGTACCACTGGTCGTCGATGAACACCCACGCATCCACTGCGTCGCGCGCCAGGCTTTCCAGGGCCGTTTGCGCGGCGTCGCGCGGCAGCCAGTGAGCGCTCAGGGTCTTCCAGCCGGCGGGATCGACGAGTTTGCCGCCGTTGAAAGCGGCAAACGGCGACTGGATCCCAAGCGTCTCCACGATCGAATGCATGCCCTTGCCCGGGCGGCTGCTCGCCACCGTGAAGCGCACGCCCGCAGCGGTGAGATTACGCACGGCTGCCTTGGCAGGCTCGCCAAGCGATTTGTCCGTGTAGAGCAAGGTGCCGTCGCAATCCGAAATCACGAGCTCGACCCTCGCCAGCGCCGCCAGCGCCCGCTCCGGGTCGATATGACCCGGACTCAGCTTCAGACCCGTAGCGCCGATGGATGTCATTCAAACGCCCCAGCCGGCAATTGCCGCGTCTCGCGCACTGAACGCGGATGCCAGAGCCGTGCGCCGCCTTCAATACCCGCCTCGTTCGAGACCACGTGCACGTTTTTCGGCAAGTCGAAATTGAGGTTGGCCGCGTTGCCGCCGCCAATCCACAATTTGTCGTAGTTCACGAGCGAACTCAGGATGCCGATGATCTTCTCCACCCGGCGATTCCAGCGCTTGTTGCCCGCCTTGTCGCGCGCCGCGTTGCCGAGATATTCGTCGTACGTCTTGTTTTTACTGACCGGATGATGCGCCAGCTCGAGATGCGGCATGAGCTCGCCATCGCGGAAAAGCGCAGTGCCCGCGCCCGTGCCCAGCGTCAGCACGAACTCGATGCCTTTCCCTTCGATAGCAGCAAGCCCCTGCATTTCGGCGTCGTTGATAATGCGCACCGGCAGGTGCCCGAGGTGCTCGGCCAGCATGTCCGCGAGCGGCACGTTGCGCCAGAATTCGTTGCCGAGGTTTGGCGCGGTCAGCACGTGGTTGTCCCGCACTACGCCCGGAAAACCGATCGAGATCTGCGTGGCCGGCAGCGGCGTCAACAGCGGCCCGACCAGCTCCACCAGCTTCTGGACGATCACGTCCGGCGGACACGGATGCGGCGTGGCCACCTTGACCCGCTCCGTCAGCATCTTCCCGTGCGCATCGATAATCGCGGCCTTCAGGCCCGTCCCGCCCACATCGATCGCAAGAATCCGTTCTTTCGCGGCCGGGCGTCGAGTGGTCTTGCCTGCGGTTGTCTTGGTCGCTGTCCTGCTCGCTGCCTTGCTTGCGGTCTTCTTCACTGCTGCTGCCTTGCGTGCTGTTGTCCCCATACGGTTCTCCTCAGTTCTTGTCGTCGTGGTCAGTTTTTTGCGCTTGGTCGTCCACCAACGGGCGCCACGCACGGCCGTCGGCTTTCAATAAGTCGTCAGATTCCTTCGGTCCCGCGCTGCCCGCGGTGTAGCCATGTACCGGCAACGGACCGCCTTCGGGATGCAACACGCCCTCAACCGCCGCCCAGCTTGTTTCGATGCTATCGGCGCGCTGGAACAGCGTCTCGTCGCCGAGCATACAGTCGTACAGCAGCGTTTCGTAACCGACGTTCGGCTTCTCATCGAAAAAATCACCGTATTTGAACGATGACTTGACAGCGCCGACCTGCATCACCGGCCCGGGCACCTTCACGTTGAAATCGAAGCAAGTGCCGTGTTGCGGATCAATGCGCAAGGTCAGTACGTTCGGCACGAGGCTGTCCACCGGCGTGTCGCGGAACAGCAAAAACGGCACCGCTTTCAGCTGCACCGATATCTCCGTGCGCCGCGCCGTCATCCGCTTGCCGGTGCGCAGGTAAAACGGCACGCCGGCCCAGCGCCAGTTCTCGACGAACACCCGCGCCGCCGCATAGGTCTCGACCTGGCTGTCCGGCGCGACGTCGGCTTCCTCCCGATACCCCGCCATGGTCGCGGATTTTTCGTACTGCCCGAGCACGACGTCATTGGGCTTCAGCGGCTGGATCGCGTCGAAGATTTCGGCCTTCTTGTCGCGCACCGCTTCGGCATCGAACGAATTCGGCGGTTCCATCGCGACCATGCCGAGCAGCTGGAACAGGTGATTCGGGAGCATGTCGCGGAAGGCGCCCGTCTGCTCGTAAAACCCGCCGCGCGCTTCCACGCCGATGGTTTCCGCCGCCGTGATCTGCACGTGATCGATATATTCGCGCCGGAAAATAGGCTCGAACAACGCGTTCGCGAAGCGAACCGCGAGGATGCTCTGCACCGTGTCCTTGCCAAGAAAATGGTCGATACGATAAATCTGGTTCTCGCCGGCGAACTTGAGAATGCTTTCGTTGAGATCTTTCGCCGATGCGTAGTCGTGCCCAAACGGCTTTTCGATCACCACGCGCCGGAAGCCCTGGTCGCTTTCCTTCAACAATCCTGCCCGGCCAAGCCGCTCGACGATTGGCTTGAAGAAGCGCGAACTCACAGCGAGATAAAAAATGACATTTCCATTGTCGCCGAGCGTCTGCTTGAGCTTGTTGAATACGTCGTCGGTTTCGAACTCGCCAGCTACGTATTGCAGCCGATCCGCGACCCAGTTCCACGCCCGGTCGTCGAGTTTCGAGGTATGAAAAGCGCCCGCTTTGTCGGCCGCGAAACTTTTTAGCGACTCGGTCAATTGGTCGCGCCAGACGCTCGTCTCGAGCTCGCCGTGGTTCACGCCGATGATCTTCATCTTGTCGTCGAGCAGGCCATCGGACGACAGGTTGTACAGCGCCGGCATCAGCAGCCGTTTGGTCAGGTCCCCGGCCGCGCCGAAGATGACGAGCGTGCAAGGCGGGGCGGGATGCTTGCCCGCGGGTGTTGGGGAGGAGGTCGTGGTAGCGAGTGGGGTCGACATAGGGTTCTTTAAAAGAAGAGTTGAGCGCACTGCTTATTAAAGACCATGTTGGGCGCGTCACAGTTCAAAATCCTGCCCAAACGGTCCGCTTCCGTCATTTCGACTGATGCACGGCGTATGCAATATGTAATCGGCGCGCGGCCTGTGCCGTAGAATGTCGGCACCTCGCGGCGGCTCGCCCGGCTTCGTTTCCATCATAAGGGCAGGAGTTCCACATGAATCAGACACTCTCCCCGGCGCAACTCGCCGCCTATTTCGACCGCATCGGCTATCGCGGGTCTCAGCAGGCTACATCAGAGACGCTGCACGCGCTGCATAGGCTGCATCCGCAAGTGATCGCGTTCGAAAACCTCGACCCGCTGCTCGGGCGCACGCCGCGCCTCGATCTCGCGTCCGTGTTCGCGAAGCTCATAAGCGCGCGGCGCGGCGGCTATTGTTACGAGCACAACCTGCTGTTTCGCGCCGTGCTCGACACGCTCGGCTTCGCCACCACGGGGCTCGCCGCGCGCGTGATGTGGAACAGTCCGGCTGTCTTGCCGCCGCGCACCCACATGATCCTGCTGGTCGAAACAGCCAACGAAACCTGGCTCGCGGACGTCGGTTTTGGCAGCATGACGCTCACCGCTCCCCTGCTGTTCGACACGGGCCGGGAACAGGTAACGCCGCACGAGCCGTTCCGTCTCGACCTGATCGAGCGCGGCGATTTCCTCCTGCAAGTAAAGCTTGGCGATGCCTGGAAGCCGATCTACCGTTTCGACCTCGAACCGCAATTTCCCGCCGACTACGCCATGGCGAACCACTATGTATCGACGTATCCCGAGTCGATCTTCGTGAACCACCTGATCGTGGCGCGGGTGATGCCAGGTGAGCGGCACACTCTGCTCGACACGACCCTGACACAGCGTGGCAATACCGCATCCATACGAGAGCTCGCAAGCGCTGAAGAATTGCGCGGCGTGCTGCAAGACACGTTCGGGCTCGCGCTTGCCGACAGCGACTCCGGAACCGGCCGTGAAACCCTGCCCGGCGGATTTGATGCCGTACTCGAGCGCATCGTCCGGCAGTCCACGTCCAACACGTCCGACACACCCGCTACGTCCTGATCGCCACGATGCGTAAAACCGCCAAGCGAGCCCATGAATCTTATCGGACGCCCGTGAAAAATGCAGTGTTGGAAAGCCGGCTGCCACGGTGGCGCTCCACGCTGGTCGTGCTGCTGATGTTCGGCGCGTTCGCGTCACTCACGGCGCGAGCGCTGTGGGTGCAGGTCGTGAACCAGGACTTTTATATCGGCGAAGGGCAAAAGCGCTATCAACGCACGCTGGAACTGAGCGCCACGCGCGGACGCATTGTCGACCGCAACGGCGCCATGCTGGCCGTGAGCCTCGCGACCTATGCGATCTGGGCCACGCCATCGCGCTTTGATCGCGCAACCCTGCCGGCAGTCGCTCGCCTGATCGATATGCCCGAGAACGAACTGGCGCGCCGCCTCGATGCTGCGCGCTCGTTCGTGCTGCTGAAACGGCAAGTCGATGCCGATACGGCCACGCGCATTGCGCAAACCGGGATGTCGGGCATAACGCTGGTCGCCGACACGAAACGCTTCTATCCCGAAGGCGAATCCGCGGCCCACGTGGTCGGCTTCACCGATAACGAAGACAAGGGCCAGGAAGGCATTGAACTCGCGGCAAACGACCGGCTGACCGGCGAACACGGCCAGCGCGAAGTGATCCGCGACCGACTCGGGCGCGTGGTGTCCGAGATCGGCGATGTGGAGTTGCCGGAGAATGGCGAGACGATTCATCTGACTATCGATCGCCGGATCCAGCAGCTTGCGCATACGCAACTGGCCGCGGCCATCACGAAGCATCGTGCGCGGGCGGGCAGCGTGGTGGTGCTGGACGCGAAGAACGGCGAGATCCTCGCGCTCGCGAACTATCCGACTTTCGACCCTAACGACCGCGCGCGCCTGACCGGCGAGCAGTTGCGCAACCGCGCGCTGACCGACACTTTCGAGCCAGGCTCGACCATCAAGCCGCTGGTGGCGGCGCTGGCTATCGACCTTGGGGTCGTGCGGCCGGATACGCGTATCGATACATCGCCGGGGACGTTCAAGCTCGGGCCCAACGTGATCCACGATACGTCGAATCACGGCGTCATCACGGTCTCCGAAGCCGTGCAGATGTCGAGCAATATCGCGTTGACCAAACTCTCGCTGAAGCTTCGCCCGCAAACGGTGTGGGACAAGTATCGCGAATACGGGATTGGCCAGGCGCCGGACCTGACGTTCCCGGGCGCGGCCACCGGTCGCCTGCGGGCATACGAACGCTGGCGCCCGATCGAGCAGGCGACCATGGCATATGGGTATGGGATGTCGTTGTCGTTGCTGCAGATTGCACAGGTTTATACGGCTTACGCGGGCAATGGCGAGTTCCGGCAGTCCAGCCTGATTCGCGGCCAGGCTGCGCGGGACCCCGTGCAAGTCACCAAACCCGGGACTGCAGCGGCCGTGCGCGACATGCTGGAACTCGCGATGGGACCCCGTGGCACGGGACGTGCGGCAGCGGTGGATGGGTATCGCGTGGGCGGGAAGACCGGCACGGCGCGAAAACAGATTGGGCGGACGTATGCCGCGAACAAGTATCGCGCGTCGTTTGTCGGCATGGCGCCAATGAGTGATCCGCAAGTGATTGTGGCCGTGATGATCGATGAACCGTCAGCCGGCTCCTACTACGGCGGGACCGTGGCCGGACCGGTGTTTTCGGGCGTGGTCGGCGGGACCATGCAGCTTCTCGGCGTGCCGCCTGATGCTTGAATGCCCGTGGGCACCGGTGCACGGCGGCAGGCTTTCGTCCTCACCGGCCAGGATCGGCGCAGACCGAAAACGTAAGGCCGCTGTGCTGTAATGGCGGATTGCCGTAGTCAAAGATATTGCTGAATCTGTTGTCAGACGCGTCGTCGAAAAGGCGGTCGCAAACCTTGAAGGACACCATGAAAAAGATTGTCGGCGCTCTCGCGCTTCCCCTGTTCTTGCTGCAAGCCTGTGCCCAGTTCCATAACCCCGATGCCGGTCAGCCGGAAGTCGAAACAGCGCCTAACGCGTCGGTGGCCAGCATTGTCCAGTGCCTGACGGACGAGGCGAAGAAACATGACGCCACGTTCAAGCAAACACCCATTCCCCAAGGGACGATGCTCGAATTCGGCGATTCCAACGTGATCAAGGTTCGCTTCGATAACGGCGAAACGTCGTACCGGTTTTATCCGGGCGAGCGCCACGCGTCGAACCTGTGGCTCGAAGGCGCAAGCAAGAAATGCGCGCCTTGACCATGACCATGACCTTGATCTCGAGGAAGTTCGGCGAAGTATTTCATGACGCCGGCTGCATGACATCTGCGGGCCTGCTTTTTTACCGGGCTGATCGTGCGCTCGACTAAAGCCATCAACGCCGTCGAGCGTTTGAAGACACGCTCCGGCAACCCGCACTATGCCGCCGTGAGCTTGAGCGGCGGCCTGTTCTATCTCGTCGACCGGGCGGCAAGCGGCGAGCAAAAACTTTCCGCACCGCAGACCATGGATGATTTCGTGGCCTTTGTGAACGCGCTCAAGCCAGAGAAACCGCGACGCGTCAGCAAGCTCGACCTGGCCATGGACGAGCAGATAAAACGCAGCGGCAAGCCTCGGACTGCAGAAGACGAGTGAGATGCGCTTTCGAGCGTGTCAGTCGATGTGTTCGACGTAGTCAATACTCCTGCGTTGTTGAAGTGGCTTCAAAAAAGTGGCTCCAAAAAGCGGCTTCAAAAAGACCATGAGTCGACCATGAAGCCGTTTTGAAACCGCGCCTGAACTGTCTCCTGCTGATCTCCCGATCGCCCTCCTGCCCGCGCGACATCCCACTGCCAGATTCAAGCATCCTACCGCCGGGAACTAGCGTCGTTCGGCGCACTGGCTTCGTGCCCAAGCACACGGAAAACGTTTGCGTTGCCCGGTTAATCGCGCGCCCGGTGCTTTCAATGTGCGATTTCAGACGGTGCATGCATCCGGCCTTTGCGACCATGCATCAACGGTTGAATCAAGCCGGGGGCCGCCCAACGCGATCATAAACGCGCAGGCGCAGGGGTATAGCTGGACGCAGCAATGAACGCATCAGTCATCGACAGAACCGACAAAGCGTCAAGAAGCTGGCCGGCAAGAATGGGGGCGCAGGATGAAAGCCAAGAGATCGCCGACGTCAGAAGGCCCGCGAACGTCGACACAAGCAGACGCGGAGCTTCAGCACATTGAACGGGCCATAGGCCAGCTACGGACGATGAGTCAGAAACCGGCCGGCGCACCCAGCGTCGAGTACTGGCACGAACGCTTGAGCGCTGTCTGTACGGGCTACGTGCTGGTGCCGTCGCAAAGGCTTCGGGTCGATGCATTGCGCAAGGTGCTGGACTCGTTCTCGCAACCCAAAGGCGATCCCAGCTCCGGGCGCAAAAGAACAACCAACAGGCTTTGGGCGAAAGCGGCGTAACCACGGCGCTTTCGCCGTCGCGCATCGTGCGCGTATCGACGGCGGCCTCCGGGCCGCCAAATGTCGTCTTTCAGGCGTGCCTGTCGCTTGAGCATTTGCAGGGCTCCAGGCGCGGGGCGCGGGGCTTTGAGCGGATAACTGCGATTCCATGCCCCCTCGCCTGCGGCGTCGCTAAACCACATTCAAACCACATTCAAACCAATTCCCGAGCACGGTCATTCAATCTCCGGCGCGATCGCGGCGTGTTTGATGATGCAACCGATATCCCGCCGATTATGTTGCCAATGAACCTGTGCGCCCCGGAACACCCGCAGATAATCCTGCACGCTAGTTGTCGCGCGACGCCCCCACCGACTTCGCGATAAAAATTCCTACTAAAAGCTTTCAATTTCTCCCTAAGCCTGAGGCGGCCCGACGCCCGATCGCGCGACGCTCTGCGATCCGGCGCTTCATACCCGCATCGAGATGGTCCCCGCGCGCCGGCTCTCGCCGCGTACAAGCGCTCGAGCCTCGATTCTTCACATGGGAACATGCTTAGCGGGAATGCTTGGTTTGGCAGGCGGCGAAGCGTCGTTAAGATCGGGGCTCGTTCCGTCACTGAATTGCCATGAGCCTTTACATAGACGATGCTCAACGCCATCAAATACAGCAACTACGCGCTTCCTGGCGCTGGCGCAGCGAGTGGCCGACCTGGCTGCTGATCGTGGCTGTGTATGGCGGCTGGTTCACGACGGCGCTTAACGCGCGGTCGATTGGAATGCCGCTGGCGCTAAGCATTCTCGCCGTTTTGTCGTGCCTGTATTTGTCGTTACAGCACGAACTCCTGCACGGCCATCCGACCCGCTTCCCTTTGTTCAACGCGCTGCTCGGCGTCGCCCCGCTCGCGGTCTGGTTCCCTTACGCGGTGTATCGCGAGTCGCATCTGCGCCACCACAACGACACGCATCTCACCGATCCCGATCTCGACCCGGAAAGCTATTTCGTCTCCGCTGAACGGTGGCGCGGCGCCGGTGTGATCGTGCGATTTCTGCTGGTTCTCCGCAACACGTTCTTCGGGCGCATTGTGCTCGGCCCCTGGTTTTCCATCGTGAAAGCGATCGCCTCGGCGTTCACCCAGATTGCGCGGGGCAATGGCCGTATCGCAGGCGCTTGGGCTTTGCATCTCGTCCTGCTCGGAGTGCTCGCCACGTGGCTCGAGCGCCGCTGCGGCATCAGTCCCGCGCTTTTCGTATTCGGCGTTGGGTATCCGGCGCTCGCGTTGAGTGCGATCCGTTCGTTCCAGGAACATCGCGCAGCCGATCACATCCCTGAACGCACGGTCATCAACGAAGCATCGGGGGTCTGGCGTCTGCTGTTCCTCAATAACAATTTTCACGCCGTTCATCACGACCTGCCGAGCTTGCCGTGGTACGCGCTGGCAAGCGTTTATCATGGGCATCGCGACGCGTATCGGGTGCGCAATGGCGGTTTCATCGTGCGCGGTTATCAGGAATGGCTGGTGCGGCATGGCGTCCGGCCGGTTGCGCCTGCGTTGCATCCGCTTCATGCACGGGCCGCCGATCAAATTGCGCAGGCTCAGGCCGGGTCCGCCGGATCGGCAACCCTTGGCGGCGACGCGCAGCCCGTCTGATTTCGCTTTCCGGCCGGGCGCAGGCATGGGTTTAAGAGTTGGTATTTCACGGCGCAACGGACGAGAATTTGCATGAACTGGGTGGCCGCATTACCGATGTACAACGTCACGCCGGCGCTTGCCGGCGACTGGCGCGCTTTGCTCGATCATGTTCACCAGCGCTTGCGGCTATGGCTCGAGGCTCGCGGCGACACGCTCGCCATTGTCGATCCCGAGACGTCCCTGCAGGAATTCTGGTTGCGTGACGACCTGCTGCTGTCGCAGACATGCGGGTATCCGCTGGTGAAAGCGCTCACCGCACGCGTGCAGCTAGTCACTACGCCCGTTTTCACCGTCGATGGCTGCGAAGGCGGCGATTATCACAGCGTCCTGGTCACCCGGGCTGCGGCCAAAGTCACCTCGCTCGCGCAGTGCCGCGGTCTGCGCGCGGCGTACAACACCCCCGATTCAAACAGCGGCATGAACCTGCTGCGCAGTGCGCTCGCGCCGCTCGCGGGCGGCCAACCGTTCTTCGCATCGGTGATCGAAACGGGTGGGCACCTGGCTTCGCTGCAAGCCCTGCAGGACGACCGGGCCGATGTCGCCGCCATCGACTGCGTGAGCTTCGCGTTCGTACTCGACCATCGTCCGGATCTGGCCCTTGGCCTGGTCGAGATCGGTACGACACGAAGTGCCCCTGGTCTGCCGCTGATTGCATCGAAACGGGTGCCGGCGGAGGGGGTCGAGGCGCTGATGAGCGCACTCACCGACTCCGTCGCGCACGATCGTGCCCTGGCAAAGCGGCTCAAGCTCGACGGTTTTGCGAGGCGCCCCCTCGACGACTACGCTCGTATTCTCGACATCGAAATGAACGCCGCTGAACTCGGTTATCCCCGCCTCGCCTGAGGGCGTTGAGGGTGGTCACGGCAGACTTTCCCGACTTTCGGCACAATCGGCTTTTACCCGCGTGTAAGGCACGTCGTTGAAGTGTGCCCTGAGCCGCGTCCTGGATTTTCATCCGGGATTGGCGCTTGACGGCAACCGGATCCCCGATGCCCGCGCGCCGCCGCTGCACGAAGTCATGGAAGCCGCAATGATCCCGTTTTCAGTTCTCGATTTATCCCCTATTCCCGCCGGATCCACCGCCGCCGACGCGTTCCGCCACTCGCGGGAGCTGGCCCAGCATGCTGAAAAACTCGGTTACCTGCGATTCTGGCTGGCCGAGCATCACAACATGACAGGGATTGCCAGCGCCGCTACGTCCGTGGTGATCGGGCACGTTGCCGCCGGAACGAGCACGATCCGCGTCGGCTCGGGCGGCGTCATGCTGCCGAACCACGCACCGCTTGTGATCGCCGAGCAGTTCGGCACGCTGGCGTCGCTGTTTCCCGGACGCATTGATCTTGGCCTTGGCCGCGCGCCCGGCACCGACCAGACGACGGCCCGCGCGCTGCGCCGCGATCTCCAGGGCAGCGCAGACAATTTCCCCGATGACGTCGTGGAATTGCAGCGCTATTTCGCCGATCCGGTAGAAGGCCAGCGCGTGCGCGCCGTCCCCGGCGCGGGGCTGAACGTGCCGATCTGGCTGCTCGGCTCGTCCACCTTCAGCGCCCAGCTTGCCGCCGCGCTCGGCCTGCCGTTCGCGTTCGCTTCACATTTCGCGCCCGACTATCTGCTCACCGCATTGCAGGTTTACCGGACGCAATTCCGCCCGTCGAAGCAGCTCGAGCGCCCTTATGCCATGGTCGGCGTCAATGTTTTCGCCGCCGACACCACGGAAGAAGCGGAGTTTCTTTTCACATCGTTGCAACAGCAATTCATCAACCTGCGACGTGGCACGCCGGGCCAGTTGCCGCCGCCCGTCAGGCAGATGCCGTGGAACGAGGCCGAACGCGCCGGCGTGGAGCATTCGCTCGCCTGTTCGGTGATCGGCGACCAGCGTCAGGTGGAGGCGGGATTGGCCTCGCTGATCGAACAAACCCAGCCGGACGAGTTGATGGTGACCGCGCAAATCTACGATCACGCGGCCCGCCTGCGCTCATTTGAAATCACTGCGCGGGCCCGCGCGGCGGTGGCGGCGTAGCAGCGACTGCATCGCTTTGCGGGTATCAGGCGGGTGCCAGGCGTGTATCAGGCAGGTACCAGGCGGATGTCAACAGTTAAGCGGTGCGGCGAACACGCATTCGGACGCTGGACGGGTATCGTTTTGACAAGCAATAATGAGGTCGGCGGCTTTGAGATCCGCTGTCCTGCGCCCGCTTTTAGTGCCTTCCTCTGGACGGCAGCGGCGGGTAAGCCGTTCGAAGGGTCTCAACAGATAAGATGTTGAATATCGGAAGGGAGAAAATGAATGACCAGAAGTCCCGCCACAGGATCCATGACCTTGCTGACGGAGCGCGATGAAGCCACCGGTCAGGAAGTGCGAACGTTGCGCCTCGAACCTGCGCCCGACGGCAAGGCCGTCCTGCTGATTGAAGTTGATGAAAGGAAGGCCGGCATCCATCGTGAAGTGCGTTATGAAATCACGCCGGCCGAACTCATTGCGGCAATTCGTGCACATGGAGCGGAATTACCGGGCGAGCAACATAATCGCTAAAATGATTTAGGCATACAATAGCGGCATTCGGCGCTATGATTTCCTTGTGGCGCCCGCGGTTGTCTGGACGAATTGTTGAAATTTGCGGCTGCATGCATGGTGCATTTGAAACATGAGCAGCCGCCAGCCGTGCACCGATCTGGTCGTGAGCTTTCAGCCGCTGATTCGGCGGCTTACGCATCTCGCACCGGTCTCAAACACAGTAACCAGTTTGTCGAGCCGCTCGCTCGCAGGAGTCCGATTATCGGGCGCTGCGAGTTAAAGCGGCAATTTGCGGTATTACACTAATTGACGCGCGTCACTCGGCGCGCCACGATTTTAGTCAACCCACACATTCCTCGAGCCGCCCCGGTCCGCGCGGGCAGATGGCTCGCCTTCAAGAAAGTAAAAGCTGAATCAGGACAGCCGTGGACGAAAGAAAGCGAGACAGCATCATTGCCTATTTGCGCAGCCGAATGGCTGAGTTTGGCATTTCCGAAACAGCGCTGGCCGAAGCATTGGCCGACGTACCGGTTTCCGTTACCCCTCCTCCAATGACCAACGGTTCGAGCGCGGCATCCAAGCGCGCGCTGCCGTCAATGCCCTCATTGCCGGAGAGCGCCAACGGCACTGTGCCCGTATTCAGAAACGCAAGCGGCGACACGTGGGACGGGACAGGCGACATGCCAGAGTGGTTGAAGCGTGCGCAGCATGCCGGGCAGGATATCGAGTTTTACCGGGTTTAAAGCCGCTTGGCAGGGCCCGGTGGGAATTATCCGGTGAGCTTCCACTGATGCAAATAGCAGCGCCCCGCATGCCGTGCGGCAGCGGGCGACGCGTGCCTGCGCGGCACGTGAGCAGCATTTTCCGAAGATTACGTAGTCGTTCGTCCTCATCCGCCCGGGCAGTTTCGGTCATTTTCTGCAGCGGCAGTTCCGTCTGGCCGGTCGCCTTTTGTTCGTTCGCTATTTGCTTTAATGCAGGACGTGGCGAGCATCATCGCGATCGATTTCGGCGCGCCGGGTAGCGAGGGGTTCACTACCCATCCAGGCGAGTGCGAACGAATCACCCTAGCGCTTGCACCATCCCCTTCTCCACATCGCCTACATAAATACCGAACGCGTCCTCCGTTCTCTCCTTCACGTAGCGTCGCAGCATCGACGCAACGGCGGGGTCACGGATCTTGTCCCAGGGAATCGCGCCAAGCGGCACATACCGTACATTCGCGCCCGCGGGCAGATCATCAACAATGCGCCCCCGATAATAGATATGGGTAACGCCCTTCTCCTCGAACACCGCGAACAGAAAATCCAGGTTCGCATTCAGCCGATACCCGCTAAGCACGCCGCGCAAACTAGCCGCATCCGCGAGCGGTTCCAAGCGCGTCCCAATAGGTAATTGCAATGCCCCCGACGCCGTCTCGATCAGCACAAGCCCCGCAGCATGCTCGAGGATCGCCCCAACTTGAGCGCGCTGGCCGGTCGCGGCCAACGCGTCCTGCGACAAACTGAAATCCACATAAGCGCCACGGCAATACCCTAGCGGCGTCGCGCTCGTGTGCGTGAAATCCACCACGCGCCCAATCAGGATGATGTGGTCCCCCGCATCCACCACCTGATGCGTCTCACAGTCGAAACTCGCCGCCGCGCCATCCATCACCGGACTGCCGGTGCGTCGTGCATGCCAGCCGACTTGCGCGAATTTATCCGCACTCTTCGATGCAAACACGCCCGACACAGGCCGTTGATCTTCAGCAAGTACGCTGACCGCAAAACGCTGCGTCCCGGAAAACACCGGATGGCTGGAGGCCGTCTTCGCGATACAGACCAGGATCAACGCGGGATCAAGCGACACGGACGTGAACGAGTTCGCAGTAAAACCACGCGGCGAACCATCGGGTTGAATGGTCGTCACCACAGTCACGCCCGTCACGAATGCGCCCAATGCACGGCGAAACTCGGCGGTATCGAAGGAAGGCTCGTTCATGCTTTTGCTCCTTAGTTCAATCAAAGCGTCAGTCAAGCGTCAGTCAGGCGCTCAGGCGCCACTCGCTTCGCGAATGAACTGCACCAAGCGCTGGTTCACGATCGCCGGCGCGGTGACGTTCATCATATGCCGCTCATTCGCAATGATTTCGGCGCGTCCTTGCGGCGCGGCGGCCGCCATTGAATGCGACATGGCGGGACTCGAATTCGGATCGCACTCACCGGTCATGAACAACGCGGGCACGGTCAGTTGCGGCAAACGACCAACATGCGCCTGATCGGAACTCGCAAACAACCGGTAGGTCCGTGCGTAACCCTCCGGGTTCACCGTCTCCAGCAACGAACGCACAAGCTCCGCCACCTGCGCGAGATGACCCGGCACGGGATCGTCGAACCAGCGCGCCACCGTGGCGTCGATGCTCGGCTGCTCAAGCCCCCCGCCTTCCAGCGACGCTGCGCGCTGCATCACGGCGGCCCGCTGCGTAGGCGTGCGGTCGTACACCGCGTTCAGCGCAGCCACGCTCGCCACCCGCCGCGGATATTGCAGCGCAAACTCGAGCGCAATCAACGAGCCCATCGAGTGACCGACCACATGCGCCGCATCAATCTGCAAATGATCCAGCAGCGCGGCCAGCTGTCCCGCGTATTCATCGAGCGTGGGGGACGCCGCCGGCAAGCGGCTGGCGCCGTGACCCAGCATGTCGTATGACACGACCCGAAAACACAATTGCAGCGCATCCACCTGGGGCGCCCACACGCTGCGATTCATCCCCACGCCGTGGATCAGGACAAGTGCCGGGCCCTCGCCCGCCACGCTATATGCGGTGCCGTCGAATACGCCGTTCATCGACGCGTGGCTGGTCATCGTTTCATGCTTCATTGGACCCAAGCTCCTTCAGATCCTGATAGCGGTCGCCAATCCGATGATGCGGCCGCCCGCCAATCGATGCGCCCAGCGCAATCACGAGTTCATCGGGGCCGGGGGCATCGATGATCGAGAACTGGATGGTGAGGTAATGCGAGCGCATGCCTTCATCGCCCTTGTGCATGAGCGGAATGGTGACCGGACAGTTAGGACCGCCACGCAAATTCGTAAAGCTCAAATAGCTCTTCGCGCCCACGGCTTCGCGGAACTTGTTGCCAAAGCGCAGCGTGTGGATCAGCGCCGACGCATGTTCGACCTCGCCCGATGTCCCGACAATCGCCGCCTTCCCGTAACCTTCCACCGCCGCGCCCGATCCGGCGATCCGCAGGATCTCGGCCGTCAGAATCTCGCCCAGTTGCGGCGCAAGTCCGTGAATCTCGGGACGCAGGTCTTCGACGAAACCACGCCCCGCCCATGGATTGCGCAGCACCGCTGCCGCCGCAAACAGCTTCAACGGCCGCTCGGCCGCTTTACCGCCTTCGATGAAAGTGTCTTCCACATAGGTCACCAGCTTGCGAATCTCGAGTTTCATGGGGGTTTTCTCCGTAGGCAAAAACGCTGCGGCATCATGCGCTGGCGTCGTGAGAATATTATGGTATTCCATATTACTGGATGCAAGAATTTTCGACGATTGAGGGGTTTACGAGAGCACGCCGGAAAGGCTGAGGGCGAAAAAAAGGCCGTCGATGTCGACGGCCTGCATAGCCTGGAGTTCAATACCGCCGGGCGTTCACACGCTGGCTTCGGCGGCTCTCTCGGCAAGCGTGGCCATGACGATGCCGGCCGTGCGACGCACATGTTCAAGCGATGCCGCAGCGGCGGCATCGCCGTCTTTCTTGGCGATCGCGGACAGCAATTTGTTCATCTCCCGATTCGAGTCCGTGCCTCGTCCCGGCGAAGCAATGGTCACGGATCGCAACTGGTTGATCCGCGCGTTCAGCGACTTGACCACCTGATGCATCATCAGCTTGTGGCCGCCGGTGAACATGACTTCGTAAAAGCGCTCTGTGTAGGTCAGCACGCGCTTGAAGTCCGACGCATCGAAGGCATCTTCGATTTCCTTGCGAATTTCGCGTAGCTGTTTCACCAGCGCCGGGGTTGCGTGCTCGGCACACGCTCGCGCCGCCTCGGACTCCAGCAACGCACGGATTTCGTAGATCTCCTGAACCTGCTCGGGATCGAGGCGAGCCACGATCGGTCCGGAATGCGCAACGGTCTCGACCAGTCCCTCGGTCTCGAGGTGACGCAACACTTCGCGCACCACGGTCCGGCTGACGCCCAGTTGATCGCATAGCGTGCGCTCGATCAGGCGGTCGCCGGGATGATAAATGCCCTGCGAAATTGCATCGCGCAGTTTTTCCAGCGTCAGCTCGCGCAACGTCGGTGCACTTCGGTCGACACGCATTTGATCGGTCATGTTTTTTTGTCTCCGGTCTGATATCCGGAATCCCTGGTTCTTGGAATCCCATAGTATTGCACACACGTGCTTTGTTGCCACCGGCGTCAAGGTGCACGCCTTCGTCAGGCGGCGAACACCCGTGCGCTCTCGTTCTCCCATTCGAGCCATGCCCGCGCACCGACAGCCAGGCTCGGCGCATGCGAACTGATGGATGTCCGCACCGCGATCTCCTGTTCCCAAGGCGTGGAAACCGCATAGTGCATGGTGTCGCCAAGATAGGTGACATCGCGCACGACCACCTGCAAACCGCCGTCCGCAGCGTCAGACGGCTGCGCGCGAATGCGGATCTGCTCGGGACGGAGCATCAGCGCGCCGTTGTCGCCATCGTTCAGCGCGTGACCAAAGCCGCCGACGGAAACCGGTTTGCCGTTCGGAAACACCGCCTGCGACGAGCCATTGCTGCCCGCCAGCGTAACCGGCAGGAAATTCGAGTTGCCGATGAAACTCGCGACAAAGCGCGATGCCGGCTTCGCATAGAGCTCCTCGCCGCTGCCCACCTGCTCGATGCGCCCTTTGTTGAACACCGCGATCCTGTCTGACAGACGCAGCGCCTCTTCCTGGTCGTGGGTCACGTACAGGATCGTCACGCCCGTTTGCTGGTGGATGCGCCGGAGTTCCGTCTGCAGTTCCTCGCGCAGCTTTTTATCGAGTGCTGAGAGCGGTTCGTCCATCAGGAGGACCGGTGGATCGTAAGCAAGCGCACGGGCGATTGCCACGCGCTGCTGCATCCCGCCCGACAATTGATCCGGCATGCGGTCACGGCAATCGCCGAGGTGCACGAGCTTCAACATCTGCTCGACCTTCGATTTCACCTGGGCGTCGGGCAGACGTCGCACGCGCAACGGAAACGCAACGTTCTCGCCGACCGTCAGATGCGGGAAGAGCGTATAGCGCTGAAACACCATGCCGATGTTGCGCTTGTTCGGCGCAACCGACAGCAGCGACTTCCCATCGAGCAGCACGCGCCCTTCGGTTGGGGACTGAAAGCCCGCGACAATATACAACGTCGTGCTCTTGCCCGAACCCGACGGTCCGAGGAAAGTCATGAATTCGCCCTTCTTGATATCGAGCGAAACATGGTCGATAGCGACCACCTGGTCGTAGGTTTTGCGAAGCCGTTGAATCTGCAGAAACGGTGAGCTCACGATTTACCTCTCTTAAGGACAAGCCCCAGCAACATCAGGATGACAGTCAGGCCGACCAGCAGCGACGACGCCGCGGCAATCACCGGCGTCAGGTCCTGGCGCAACGTGCTCCAGATTCGCACGGGCAGCGTTTGCAAGGTCGGACTTGCCATGAAGATCGATACCACCACCTCATCCCACGACGCGAGGAACGAGAAAATGGCCGCGGCGAACAGGCCGAGACGAATGGCGGGCAGCGTCACGCGCCACTTCACTTCGAACGGACTGGCGCCGCAAATCAGCGCGGCGTCTTCGAGCGCGGTATCGAAACTTTCCAGCGAATTGCTAATGGCGATGATCGAGAACGGCAATGCAATGATCAGGTGGCCGATCACGAATCCAACCAGCGTTCCCGTCAATCCGATGCGCAGGAAAAAGCCATACAGCGCGACGGCGAGCACGACTACGGGCAACACCATTGGCGTGAGGAAAAACGCCTTCAGCAGCGCACGGCCGCGAAAATTTCCGCGCGTCAATGCAAGCGAAGCAAAGAGGCCCAGTACGACCGACAACACCATCACGACCACGCCGAGTTCAACGCTGGTCATCAGCGAGTCGAGCCAGCCCGGATCGGAAAACAGCATCGCGTACCAGCGCAAGGTCCACCCGGGTGGCGGAAACATCAGCCACTGCGAATCGCCGAACGACAACCCGACGATGAACAGCACCGGCAGCAACAGGAACAGCGATACACCCACGCCCACCGCCAGCAACGCCCAGCGCAACGGTCCGAGACGATCGAAATCGAGCAGCATGTCAGTGAACTCCCGAAGCATCCGGCGCGCGGCCGGAAAAGCGCAGTTGCACCGCATAGAGCGACAGCGTCACGAGCAGCAGCAAGAAGGCGGCGGCGCCCGCGAGCCCCCAGTTCAGCAATTGCTGCACGAGTTGCGCAATCAGTTCGGCGAGCATCATGTACTCGGGGCCGCCGAGCAGCGCGGGCGTCACGAAGTAGCCGAGCGCCATGACGAAGACCATCAATGCGCCACTCGCGATGCCGGGCATGGCGAGCGGCACCAGCACGCGCCAGAACGCCTGCCAACGGCTCGCGCCGCAGATAGCGGCTGCTCGCAGCGTAGTCGGATCGATGGCGCGCAGGGTGGCGTGCAGCGGCATCACGAGGAACGGCAACATGATGTAGGTCATGCCGATCGTGACGCCGGTCAGGTTGTTGACAAGCGTCAGCGGCTCGTGAATCACGCCCAGCCACATCAGCAGACGGTTGATCGGACCGGTCTGCTGCAGCAGCACCATCCAGGCAAAAGTGCGTGCGAGCAGGTTGGTCCACATCGAAAGCAGCAGGATGGCGAACACCAGTTTGCTGACCCAGCGCGGTGCAATGGCGAGCAGCCATGCGGTCGGGAAACCGATCACGAGCGTCACCGCCGTGACCACCGAGGCTACAAAAAAAGTGTTGCCGAAGACCCGCAAGTAAGTGGTCGAGCCGAACAGCTGCGCATAGTTCTGCAAGCCGGGCGATGGGTCCAGCACGCTCCTTAACAGCAGCGAGAGGACCGGCAGCATGAAGAACACAATCAGCAACAGCAAGGCCGGAAGCACCAGCCGCGCCCTCCTGAAACCGGCGCTCATCCTCGGCAGGGACACCGGGGAATCCGCGACAGTGCTTACTGCGTTCGACATGACAACTCCTTCAAGATGATCGGCAGCCATTACTCGTCTTCAGGCTTACTTCGATTGCCACGCATACCAGCGCTTGGCGATTTCGTCGCGATGATCGGCCCAGTACTTCATGTCGAGGTTGATCTGCGTCGCCTTGTACTGGTCCGGCTGGGTCTTCGCGACATCGGCGGGAAGCAGTGCAGCCGATTTCAAATTGATGGGCGCGTAGCCCGTTTCAGCCGCGAAATTCGCCTGCGCCTGCGCGCTGGTCGCCGTGGCGAGGAACTTCATGGCCTCGTCCTTGTGCTTCGCGCCCTTGGGCACCACGAGCATGTCGGCAGCGGTCAGGTTCTGGTTCCACGACACGCCCACATCCACGCCGGTCTGCTGCAACGCATGCAGGCGGCCGTTCCAGAATACGCCGAGCGGCGCCTCGCCCGATGCCATCAACTGCTGCGACTGCGCGCCGCCGCTCCACCAGACAATGTCGCTCTTGATGGTGTCGAGCTTCTTGAACGCGCGATCGAGGTCGAGCGGATACAGCTTGTCGGGCGCGACGCCGTCGGCGAGCAACGCGACTTCGAGTACGCCCGGTGCGGACCATTTGTAGAACGTGCGTTTGCCGGGGAAGCGTTTTGTGTCGAAGAGATCGGCGTAGTTGGCAGGCGCGCCGCTCTTGAACGTTGCCTTGTTGTATCCCAGCACGAACGAATAATAGAAACTCCCGACGGCACCCGGCGACATGAAACGCGGGTCGAGCTGGGCCTTGTTCACCACCGAATAATCGATCGGTTCGACCAGTCCGTCGCGCAGTGCGGCATATGCAAAATCGCCTTCCACGTCGACCACATCCCACTGCACGTTGCCGCTATCGACCATCGCCTTGAGCTTGCCGTAGTCGGTCGGGCCGTCCATCAGCACCTGGACTCCCGATGTCTGGGTGAAGGGCGTCGCCCAGTCTTTCTGCTGAGCTGATTGCGTCGTGCCGCCCCAACTGGCGAAGACGATCGGCGCGGCCGCTGCAAACACGGGCGCGCTAACCGATGCGGTAACCGAAACTACAGCGGTAACGAACAATGCGCGCACCAGGGCGTGCAAATTTAACGATTGCTGCATGACGACTGCTCCTTGAAAGGAAACGGCTGGCTTTGAGAGGACTTGAGCCTGAACGGCTGGTTTTACTTGAGCGGCGAAAATGCAGCGGGCTTCATGATCTTGCTTTCCATCGTTTCCAGCAGCGCCTGGATCTTCGGTGCGAATGCCTGCCACGCCGGGTCTTCAGCGAGGCGCTGACGACGCGCTTCGCGGTCGTCGAGGCTCGAGTAAGCCCACATGTGAACGATCTGGTTGAGCGGCCCGATCTCGGAGAAGAAGTAGCCCACGAGTTCTCCCAGATGCTCCTTCTGCAACGCGATGCCCTCTTCCTCGACCAGTTTCAGATACGCGGGAACTGCGCCGGTGCGGATCTTGTAAGTGCGGATTTCGTAGTACATGGCGGCTCTATCTGTTTCAACGCATGACGAAGGGATCGGCGATCGGCTCGTCCGATGTGCGGATCCACACGGATTTGGTGCGGGTGTAGTCGAGCACGGCATCGAGACCGCCTTCGCGTCCGAGACCGCTCAACTGGTAGCCGCCGAACGGAACGATTGGCGAGACTGCGCGATAGGTATTCACCCAGACGATGCCGGCGCGAAGCCTGCGTGTCAGCCGATGAGCGCGCGTCAGGTCGCGCGTGAATACGCCTGAGGCCAAGCCGTAGCGCGTGTCGTTTGCGAGCGCAATGGCCTGCTCTTCGGTATCGAAACTCATCACGCTGAGCACCGGGCCGAACAGTTCCTGCGCGACGCTCGGCACGTCTGAAGTCGCGCATTCGACAATGGTCGGCTCGAAGTAAAACCCGTTGCCCATGCCTTCGGGACGATGGCCGCCAGTCAGCAGCTTTGCGCCTGCGGCGAGGCTTGCCGCCAGCACCGATTCAATGTGGTCACGCTGCTTGATTGTCGCAAGCGGGCCCATTTCCGTATCCACGTTTTGCGGATCGCCTATCTTGATGGCCCGCGCTTTCTCGACCAGTTTCGCCAGCAGCCGCTCGCGAATGCCGCTCTGCACGAGGAGCCGCGAACCCGCCACGCAACTCTGCCCCGTGGCCGCAAAAATCCCGGCGATGACTGCGTTGCTGACGCTTTCCACGTCGGCGTCATCGAAGACCAGTACCGGCGATTTACCGCCCAGTTCCAGCGACGTCGCAGCCAGGTTCTCAGCCGAGTTCCGCACGATATGGCGCGCGGTTTCAGGCCCCCCAGTGAACGCAATTTTCGCGACCAGCGGATGCGTGGTGAGCGCATGACCGCAATCAGCGCCGAAACCAGTCAGGATGTTCACTACGCCTGCCGGAAAGCCTGCTTCGTGAATCAGTCGCGCAAATGCGAGCAGCGGCGCAGGGCCCTCTTCCGACGCCTTGATGACGATCGTGCAACCCGCCGCGAGCGCCGGTCCAATCTTCACCGCCGATAAAAACAGTTGCGAGTTCCACGGCACGATTCCGGCCACGACACCCACCGGTTCGCGTCGAAGAAACACTTCCATGTCGGGCTTGTCGACAGGAAGATAGGCCCCTTGAATCTTGTCCGCGACGCCCGCGTAGTAGCGGTAATACTCGGCGACATAACCAATCTGGCTGCGCGTCTCGCGGATGATCTTGCCGGTGTCGGCGGTTTCCAGTTCAGCCAGCTCCTGCGCGTTGGCCGCAACGAGGTCGGCGAGCCGATACAACAGCTTGCCGCGCTGGCTTGCATTCAGGTTGGCCCACTCTGCCGAGAACAGCGCGCGGTCGGCCGCTCTGACTGCACGGTCGACATCCGCCGCGCTAGCCGCGGGCATGCTCGCCCACGCGTCGCCGGTCGCCGGATTGATGCTGTCGAAGCTCTGCAAGGCGTCGCTGAATTCGCCATCGATGTAATGCTGGAACGTCCGCAACATGTGATCTGCTCCGGGTTAGCGAGCGTCGAACGCGGGCATCACGTCGGCAATGAACAGTTCCAGCGAACGGCGCTTGCGCTCGAAGCTCATGTTGCTGTCGAGCCAGAAGCTGTATTGATCGAAGCCGAGTTCTTCATACTGTTTCAACCGGTCGATGACATCGGCGGCCTGGCCGATCACCAGGTTCTTGCGAATCTGCTCCGGGGTGTACTGCGGGAACGAAGCGATGTCGGCTTCCGTCAGCGGTTCAATGAACCCCTGCTTCACCGGCCGCTCGTTCTTGAACCACTTGCTGAAATAACAATAGAAGCGGCTCAGGTCCGCGACAGCCGCGTCGACTTCCGCCGCATCCGCGCCCACGAAGGTGTGCATCAGCATCATGATCTGCGGACGCGGCACGTCGGGGTTCGCCTTGCAGGCCGCGTTGAAACGGTCCATCAGGTTCACCACTTCACCGTCACCCGCCGCCAGCGACGTGACCTGCACATGGCAGCCGTTCCTCACCGCGAACTCATGCGAGTTCGGGTCACGCGCGGCGAGCCACATCGGCGGATTGGGCTGCTGGATCGGGCGCGGCACCGGCGTGGTCGAAGGCCACGACCAGAACTCGCCCTGATGCGCGTAGTCGCCCTTGAACAGGTTCTGCAATGCCGGCACGAGCTCGCGCATCCGTGCGCCGGCGCCGAACGCGTCGAGGCCTGGCAGCAGGCGTTCGTATTCGAAGGAATACGCACCGCGCGCGATGCCGAGGTCGAGACGCCCGTTGCTCGCGACATCGACCATGCCGGCTTCACCTGCAAGGCGGATCGGGTGCCAGAACGGTGCGATCACCGTGCCGGTGCCAAGACGAATGCGTTCGGTGCGCGCTGCAAGGTACGAAAGGTTGATGAACGGGTTCGGCGCGATCGTGAATTCCATCGCGTGATGCTCGCCGACCCACGCGGTTTCGAAGCCGCCCTTTTCCGCGATCTGGACAAGTTCGGTGAGTTCGTCGAAGAGTTGCCGATGCGACGTCTGCGCGTCGTAACGCTCCATGTGGAGAAACAGCGAGAATTTCATGATCGACCTATGTGCAGGAAACATGCTGGAAAACAGTCCGTCTTGCTGCGGGCGCGATGAACTCGAGCGTCTGGCCGAGCGCGTCCCGCTTCGTGTCGACCGCTTGAACGTTGCGGCTGGTATTACGGTATTCCAACGAATGTCGCAAATCAAGCGTTTCAATATTATGGTATTCCATAATATTAGATGCGCGTTTGGATGGATTTGGGGAAACGGAGTCAGGCGTGGATCGCGCGGTTGAGCCCGTCCTGCAACGAACCGGGAGGGTGAAACGGCTGGCGCAGGCGTGTGCGCGAGAGATGCAGCAGATGAATAAGCTGAGGGATTGCGTGCGACTGGCTTATGGCCGTCTTACGGTCGTTCTTGCGGCCGTTCCAGGTAGCCGAAGACCGCGCGGGTCACGCGGCGTTCCAGTTCTTCGATGTCCGTTTCACCGCGCTCGCCGGCGGAATCGGTCAGTCCTCGGGTGATCGCCAGGATGTCGTAGGCGAGGACGTCGACGTCCTCTTGCGAACACTCCGGCCGTTTCTTCAGCACCTCGGCAATTGCCGAATGAATGGAGCTGCCGACACGCACGGCATGCGCCGGAAACGGCAATCGTGCCTCCTCGAAATCGAGCAGGCGAGCGAGTTTCGGACGTGTGAGCTGATGCTCCGTCGCCCCGCGAATCATTGACCTAAGCGCGTTTGCCCAGTCGTCCATGCGAGCCGCCTTCGTCATGGCGTCCAGCAAGACGGCGGACTCCTGCTCGATCAGCGCGATGGTAATGGCGTCCTTACCGGGGTAGTACTGGTACAACGAGCCGATACTCACGCCCGCTCGCTCGGCAATTGAATTGGTCGTGTAACCGTCGAAACCCTGCTCCTCCAGAATGCGAGCAGCCGCTTCGAGGATGACGCCCACAGTTCGGCTCGAACGTGGCTGAGCCGGTTGTTTTCTGGGGTTCAGGCGGGTAGCGGAGCGCGGTGGCGTCATGTCAGGAATGCGAGTAGCCGATGTGAGCTTGTGCTCGTATTATCTATCAAACGTTTGGAAGACTGTTTCGCCGAATGTTTTGACCGATTTCTTTTTGGCTTGCCAAGCCTCCTTTGAACTTCCACTTGATCTCATGATAATTAGCGATCCTCATATTTGTTCCGCATTGATCCGTGGTGTTACTGATCAACTAGCCGCATTGGCCACGCCGCCCGAGCCGGACGAGACGGTCAACCAGCTTATACAACGTGTCACTCAGGCAAGCACGTGGGCCACGACGGTCATGCGAACGGCACTTAGGCGGCACTATCCCGACATTGCATGGTCCAGTTCGGAGGCCCAGCCGGACAAGCCCGATGAAGCTGCTGCGAGTCCGTACTGGGTCTATGACCCAATTGACGGCGCGTATCACTATCTTCAGGGATTGCCGCTATGGTCCAGCTCGCTGGCTTTGATCAGCGAAGGCCGTCCGGTCTTTTCAATCGTCTACGATCCATCGGCGCGTGAGCTTTTCGTCGCGACGGAATCCGGCGGGGCGACGCTCGACGGAGCGCCCTTGCGGGTATCGGGAAAGTCGGAGTTGCGCGCTGCGGTTGTTGCCACCGCATTGCCTCCTTTTGGATACGGAGACGAGGATGAACACCATCGATCGCTTGCGTTGCTTGGAGCAATGTGCAGGCGTGTGTTTGTCGTGCGGCAGATGGCGTCAGCGTCGCTGCAGTTGGCTTATGTGGCCGCGGGACGGCTGGATGCTTATTGGGAAACAGGTAACGATTTATACGACTGGATGGCGGGTGCGCTGCTGGTTCGGGAAGCCGGAGGTCAGGTCACCGACCTGGCCGGTGCGCCCCTAGGCTCAAGTGCGAATGGCATTGCAGCGACGCCAGCCGGGCTTGCGGTTGAGTTGCTTGAGGGTCTGGCGGATTAAGGAACGTCGAACGCTTGCCGACGCACAGGCTATCCGGCGTTGGCCCTACACCGCCACAACTAGTGTTTGAAAAACTCGACGGCAAATTTGATGAGTTCCGCCTGGCCTTCAATCTCCAGTTTTCTCTTGATGGACATCCTGTGTGTCTCCACCGTCCGAATTGAAAGCTCGTGCAACACTGCGATCTGCTTGTTTGACAATCCGTCTGCTATGTCTCGCAGCAGCTCTTGCTCGCGAGGCGTCAATTTTTTCATCTGCAGGTAGCGAACGGACTCGAGTGCGAGACCTTTTATAGGGAGCGAGGCAGTCTGCTTGAGGTGGTCGTTGAAGTAGGCGCCACCACCCAGGATGGTGTAAATAGCCGCGATGATTTCCGTGGCAGGTGCATCTTTCAATACGTACCCGCTCGCGCCTGCCGCCCTCGCCTCGGCCATATATTCCGCATTGTTGTGCATCGATAAAACGAGGACATGCATCTCCGGTCGACGCGCCCGGATTTCCCGCGTGAGCGCCACTCCGCTGCCGCCTTTCATGCTCAGGTCGGTCAAGACCAGATGCGGCCCGAGACGCTCGATCGCGCTTAGCGCGTCAGGCATATTGCTCGCCTCGCCCACTACTCGAAAACCTTCTATTGCATCCAGACGCAGCCTCAGACCGTCGCGCACAAGCTGATGATCGTCTACTAGCAAAATGTCGATAGTGCCTGTCATGTCCTGGCGCGGCCCGATGCGGTTGAAGGAAGGTCGACAGGGATGACCGCTTTCAGCTCGGTTTCTCCCTGTCGCGATTGAATCACGAAAGTGCCGTTGAGCGACTCCACACGCTCGCGCATATTGCGCAGTCCGATTCCTCGACGGGGATCGGACTGTACAGCGTCGTAACCAAAACCGATGCCATCATCGGCTATGGTCAGGATCACCTGGCCCGGCGCGCAGGCCAGCGTTATGCGAGCGCTGGATGCATGCGCATGACGCTGGATATTCGTCAGCGCTTCCTGCGCCACGCGAAACAGCGCCGTATTCACCGCGTCGGGCAACGGATGCGCGTCGCTTGACGCGGCATCAACCGCAATATTCGTGTGAGGCGTCTTGCCCGTTTCGTTGAACTCGAACGCCAGCTGGCGAAGCGCGGCGCCCAAGCCGAGATCGTCCAGCATGGCCGGGCGCAGATCGTGAGAGATCTGCCTGATTTCGGCCAGCGTTCGATTGGTTTGGGCCAGCGCATTGTGTATGGGTGGCCCGCTTGCATCGTTTCGATCCGAGTTCGACGGCTTGAGCGCAAGCGCCGATTCCAGCAATAGCTTGATCGACACGAGCATCTGGCTGATGCCGTCGTGAAGCTCACGTGAGAGCCGGCCTCTTTCCGCCTCCTGCGATTCGACCACCTGGCGGGCCATGATCTTCAGTTGCGCGTCCGAGCTGCGGTGATCGGTCACGTTCAATGCGATGCCGCACGCGCAAATGAAGCCCATGCCCAGTGCACCGATTAGCCCGATGAGGAACAGGGTGTGACGAATATTGGAAGATGCCTGCCGGCCGGTTTGCAAGAGCGCCATGTTGACGTCGTCCAGGTAGATGCCGGTACCGACCATCCATCCCCACCGTTCGAATGTCACGACGTAACCTAACTTGGATTCGAGCTTATGAGTCGATGGACGCTCCCACAAATATTCCACGAAACCGCCGCCGTTCCTCGCCTTTTTCAATAGAGACTGAATAGTCAGCGCGCCATTAGGATCGTGCATGGACCATAGATTGGTCCCGACGAGCTCCGACTGGCGGGGGTGCATCAGCAGATTGCCTTGCAGGTCGTAGACGAAGAAATAGCCGTCGTTACCGAACTCCAGTTTCGACAATACCGCCAGCACCTGGGCGCGTGTGTCAGGATCGTCACGGCCGGAGTTGTACAACGGCGCGACCGCGCTTTCGGCTAGCGCAACATAATTCTTGAGCTCGACTTCCTTGCTGCTTCGGTAAGCGGCCGCAATGGCGCGCTGCTCCGAAGTCGACAAGGCGCTGGCTTGCAAGGACACCGCGACAGCGATCGTCGCCATTGCTCCGATGAACGGCAGAAGAGCGAGCACCAGCCACTTACGCCTCATTCCGTGCAAAGAGAGTCGCATCCAAAAGGTTCCGCGTAGAAGTTAGACCGGCGGACAAACGGGCCGCCCGGTTCGGATTGTGCCATCGGAGCGCCGGGAGTTCTTAAGCGGCTCCGGGTCTGCGTAGTAATACGTAGGGTGATTCCGCGCTTGACGATCGATCGATGCGCTCTGCGCCAAGCGTTGCTTGCCCCGCTTGATTGATGCACACGCTTCTACGTATTACTACGGAAGGCGGCTCAAGAAATTCCACCAATACTCCGGCTCCAGTTCCAGAAGAAACTGAATCCAGGAGATTGATATGAGCTCAGAAAGCATCCCCGGCAGAGCGCGCACAGCGGGCACGCTGTTGCTGTTGATTCCCTACGTGGCCTTATTGTGGCTGCCTTTTTATAACGAAACGCACCCCTCGTTGATGGGTTTCCCGTTTTTCTATTGGTACCAGTTGTTGTGGGTGCCGCTGACGTCGTTGATTCTATACGTGGTTTATAGGTGGGTCCGATAATGCCGACGACATTCAACTGGACCTCCGGTCTCGTATTCCTTGGATTTTTTGCACTGGTCACGGTGCTTGGCTTTTTCGCCGCACGCTGGAAGGCGGGCGACCTGACCCAATTGCACGAATGGGGTCTGGGCGGCCGGCAGTTTGGCGCCGTCATTTCGTGGTTCCTGGTGGGCGGCGATTTCTATACTGCATACACCGTCATCGCGGTGCCCGCGCTGGTTTATGCGGTCGGCGCCTATGGATTTTTCGCGCTGCCTTACACCATCATCGTCTATCCCTTCGTCTTCGCAGTGATGCCAAAGTTGTGGTCGGCCTGTCAGAAGAGCAACCACATCACGGCGGCCGACTTCGTGCAGGGCATCTATGGCGGACGCTGGTTTGCAGCGGCCATCGCGCTGACTGGGATTGTCGCGACCATGCCTTATATCGCGCTGCAACTCGTCGGCATGCAGGTGGTGATCAAGAGCCTGGGGGTGACCGGCGAGCTGCCGCTGGTCGTCGCTTTCGTGATCCTCGCCGTGTACACGTATGCAAGCGGCTTGCGCGCACCGGCCATGATCGCGTTTGTTAAAGACATCATGATCTACATCGTGGTGATCGCGGCGATCTGGCTGATTCCCAGCAAGCTGGGCGGCTATGCGTCAGTATTCGACGCCGCGGATCACTTCTTCACCGCTAAAGGCGGTGCGACGGGCATCACGCTCAAGGCTAGCCAGTTCACGGCCTATGCATCGCTGGCATTCGGGTCGGCAATGGCGGCCTTCATGTATCCGCATACTCTGACGGGCGTGCTGAGTTCGAAAAGCGCCAGGACGATCAAGCAGAATGCTATCGCCCTGCCCGCTTACACGCTGCTGCTGGGCCTGATTGCGCTTCTCGGTTACATGGCGATTGCGGCGGGCGTGAAGGTGACGTCGGCGACCGATGTGGTGCCTGCGTTGTTCCTCAAATTGTTCCCGTCGTGGTTCGTCGGCTTTGCTGCCGCCGCGATTGCGATCAGCGCGCTGGTCCCTGCCGCCATCATGTCGATAGGGTCGGCCAATCTGTTCACGCGCAATTTGTGGAAGCCGCTGATCCAGCCGAATATCACTCCCTCGCAGGAAGCCAGTAATGCGAAAGTGGTCTCGCTGGCCGTGAAGCTGGGCGCGCTGGTGTTCATCATTTTCCTGCCAACGCAGTTCGCAATCGACCTGCAATTGCTTGGCGGCGTCTGGATCTTGCAAACGTTTCCCGCGGTGGTCTTTTCGCTCTATACGCGCTGGCTCAAGCTGCCCGCGCTATTTATTGGCTGGATAGCGGGTATTGGCCTGGGAACCACGCTCGCATTTATGCAAGGCATCAAGCCTATCTACGCCCTTCATCTGGGGGATGCCACGTATCCGGTTTATATCGGCGTGCTCGCGCTGGCAGTCAATATTGTCCTGACCGTCGTACTGTCGGCTGTGCTGCCTGCGAAGAGTGCGTCCATGACTCGGGCTGGGGTCTAGAACGGGGCATTGAAAACGAAGTAGTCGCAAACAACCACCGGCGCGAGCGAAAACCAACGTGTTACCGCTCGCGCCAGCCGTGCCCCTGCTGCGCGCGAAACAACTCGAACCCACTGGCTTTCTCTAGCGCGATGCGCCAGTCGATCGCATCGCCCGAGCTCCATATTCTCTCAGCCAGCGTCGCACTGCGCGAAGGCGATGCTCATACGCCAGCAGCGCTGGACATGAAAAGGCAGCTCGCCGACATGCGCTCGAACCGGCGTCATCTGATAACGGCGACCCTCGCTGCTTGCATGAAATGACAAAGGTTTCTCCGGCCTTTGCATAAAGCGCTCATCTCGCGCTTAAGGTTCTGCGTAAATATCTGCCTGGCGCAGACAAGCCTGAATTTGCTCCAAATTGCGAGCCTTTCAATAGATTGTTGTTCAAATAATACGCATACGAATTGAATGTCGCGTGTGCCACGAAGCTAAGTACCATTTCACACAAATGAAATCGGACCCCTTTAAGGTTCGTCGAGCCGGTCGTTCTTTACCCTTCGAAACCCTTACACACCGATGGATACAGGGCGATTCACCTGCTTGTGACCGGATCGATCCCATGTTGGACGGTTTGGGATACTAATTATTTCGGCCATATGAATTTTCGATATGTCGCTTTAGAAAGAAACGGAATAACCAAACAATCAAACATCGGTGGGACTTTCCGGCCCCATCAAATAGCATATTTCTTCTTTTACCAACTGAAGCACAACAAAATGAAAATCCAAAAGACCACGGCTGCCATCCTTGCTATCGGAGCATTGTCCGGCGTCGCACACGCACAAAGCAGCGTCACCCTGTACGGCCTTGCCGACGCCGGCTTTCTCTTCAACAACAACATCAAGGGCAGCAAGATGTACGGTCTGTCGAGCGCCAATTCATCGCGCTGGGGCTTGCTGGGTTCCGAAGATCTGGGTGGCGGCCTCAAGGCAATCTTCACCCTTGAAAACGGTTATACCATCGGCACCGGCGCACTGAGCCAGGGCGGCCTGGAGTTCGGCCGCAAGGCCTTCGTCGGCCTGTCGAGCAGTACCTACGGTACCGTGACGCTGGGCCGCCAGTACTCGGCGAGCAATGACGCAACGTCCTCGTTCGCATCCGGCGCCGACTGGGCTGCATCGGGCCTCGGCTACGGTACGCGCGCCGGCGACGTGGATAACGTGGATACGTCGAACCGCATCCAGAACGCGATCAAGTACACGAGCCCGAACTACCGTGGCCTGACGGTCGGCGTCCTGTACAGCCTGGGCGGCCAGGCCGGCCAGTTCTCGAGGAACGAAGTCACCGATGCGGCCGTGTCGTACCTGAACGGCCCGCTCAAACTTGGCGTGAGCTACAACTTCACCAAGGACCCGTACTACGCGACGTTCGGCAACCAGGGCAACTCGTCGACGCCGACTTCAGCCGCGGGCGGCACCAACAACATGGCAAGCCGTATTTACGGCGGCTACGCGTCGGCAGGCTCGCAGCAGATCATCACGGCCGGCGGTTCGTACGTGCTGGGATCGGCGACGATCGCCCTGCTGTACTCGAACACGCAGTTCCAGAACCTCGGTCAGGTCAATGCAATCGGCAGCTACGGCACCAAGTACAACGGCGGCACCGCTACGTTCAATTCGGGCGAACTGAACGTGAAGTACGCGTTGACCCCGGCTCTTACGGTGGCCGGCGCCTACATCTACACGCATAACAGCGGCGCCGACGGCGTTGGCAGCGCCAAGTACAACCAGTTCAACCTGGGCACCATCTACTCGCTGTCCAAGCGTACGACGCTCTACGCAACCGGCTTCTTCGAAACGGCTTCGGGTGTGGATTCGACGGGCAAGCAGGCTGTAGCGGACTTCAGCGGATCGTCCTACTCGTCCAACAACCACCAGTTGGCAGCCATTGTTGGCATCACGCACAAGTTCTAAATGTTGATTTAACGCTTGAGGGGTGCGCTCCCAAGCGTTTCTTGCAGCACACGGCCTTCTCTCTTCGGATTCAACCGGACAGAGAAGGCCGTTTTTTTCAACGTGACACCCGTACTCCTGCCGGGCCCGCCGGCTTCAAACCTAGTGCCCCCCTGCTCCAGCGGCCGCTGCCGCACCATCCTTGCTCGGCTTGGTGATCCAGATAAGCGGGATGATCGCGATGAAAATGACCGCCGACAACCAGAAGATATCGTTCAGTCCAAGCATCGCAGCCTGCGTGTTGAGCGATGATTCGAAGAACGCCATTGCTTGCGCCGCGCTTCCTCCAAGCGTGTTCTGCAATGCAGCGATACTCGCGACGAAGTTCGGACTATTGACACTCGTTTGTTCAGCCAGCTGAGCGTGATGCAGGATCGTCCGGTCGTTCCAGCCGGTACTCACGAGCGACGTTCCAACGGCGCCCGCGAAGACCCGCGTGAAGTTCGACAGCCCCGCGGCAGCGGGTATCTTGTCCGCCGGCAAGCCCGACAAGATGATCGCCGTCAGCGGCACGAAAAACAGCGCGGTAGGCACGCCTTGCAGCAAGGTCGGAAGGACCAGGGTCCAGGTATCGACGCCCGTCGTGTAAAACGAACGCATGAAAAACACGCCGGCAAAACCGAGAAAAGCCAGCGTGGCAAGCACCCGTGCGTCGCTCTTCGGCATGATCTTGGCCATCACCGGCGTCAGCAACACGGCAAAGATACCCAGCGGTGCGGTAGCAAGACCGGCATCGACGGAACGGTAGTTCAGGTACTGCTGCATCCACGTCGGCAAGATCACGAGGTTCGAGAAGAAGAGCGCATACGCGACTGAAATCGCGACGGTTCCCCCCAGGAAATTACGTCCCTTGAAGAGCCGGAGATTGATGATCGGATTTTTTTCCGTCAACTCCCAGATCATGAAAAACACGAAGCTGATCAACGCAAAGAGCCCCAACGCGACAATCACCGGCGAGGTGAACCAGTCGAGGTCCTTGCCTTTATCGAGCATGATCTGCAACGAGCCGACCCACGCGATCAACGAGATCAGGCCCACTTTGTCGATGGGGATCCGCTTCACCGGCGTCTCGCGCGTCCGGTAGATCGCCCACGTCACGCCGGCTGCAAACAGGCCCACCGGAATGTTGATGTAGAAGATCCACGACCACGAGTAGCTATCGGTGATCCAGCCACCCAGCGCCGGTCCGACGATCGGGCCTACCGTCGCGGTCATGGCCCACAACGCCAGCGCGTGCGAGCTCTTTTCCTTCGGATATGAACCAAGCAGGATGGCCTGCGAGAGCGGGATCAGCGGGCCGGCGACCGCGCCTTGCAGAATCCGCGCGCCAAGCAGCACGGGAAGGTTGGGCGCGAGGCCGCACATCCATGAAGACACCACGAACAACAGGATCGCCCACACGAACAGCTTCACCTGCCCGACCCGCTGCGTGAGCCAGCCGGTCAGCGGGATCGAAATGGCGTTGGCCGCGGCGAACAGGGTAATGACCCACGTGCCTTCATCGACCGAGACGCCCAGGTTGCCCGAGATGGTCGGGATCGCAACATTCGCAATCGACGAATCCAGCACGTTCATGAACGTGGCAAGTGCAACGGCGAGCGTGGCAAGCGCCAACTTCCCGCCGGTGAGTGGCGCGAGCGCGCCGGACTGAGACGACGTATTCATGGCTGCTCCCAAGGACACACTAAATCTGACTTGTCAGATATTTGGTTAAAAGAAAACCGCTTAGCCGGCGCGATGGAGTTCGGCTTGATCGCGCTTCGCTACAGTCTTGGGAGCGGCTATTGGCATATTGTCGGCGATCACCTTGGCGATCTCTGCATCGGCTTGTGCGCCGTATTGCTCGAATACATCGGTCTTATAAGACGTGTTGGTGGCAGCAGCCAGTTGCGTACCGGATTCATCACGCGTTTCAACCTCGACGTCCATCGACAAGCCAATGCGCAGCGGATGCTGTTCAAGCTCACGCGGGTCAAGCTGGATACGTGCCGGCAAACGCTGCACGACCTTGATCCAGTTGCCTGTCGCGTTCTGTGGAGGCAGCACGGCAAACGCGCTGCCCGTGCCTGCGGAAAAGCCCACCACGCGGCCGTGATACTTGACGCTCGAACCATAGACATCGGCGCTCAACGTGACCGGCTGACCAATCCTCATGCGCCGCAACTGCCCCTCCTTGAAGTTGGCGTCGACCCAGACACCATCGAGCGGCACGATCGCCATCAGCGGCGTGCCCGGAGCGACACGCTGCCCGACCTGCACCGAACGGCGCGCGACGTAGCCCGTCACCGGCGCGGGCAAGGTGTTGCGGGCATAACTCAGGTAGGCATCGCGAAGCTTGCTTGCAGCGGCCTGGACGTCAGGATGTTGTTCGATCGACGTGCGGTCGGTGAGCACATGGTTCGCTTCAGCTTGCTGGCGTATGGCGTCGAGTGAGGCTTGTGCGCTCTTGACGGCATCGCGCGCATGCGACACGTCTTCGGCGGACACCGCCCCGGTGTTCTCCACGGCCTGACGGCGTTGCAGATCCGAGTTGGCGCGGGCGAGATCCGACTCGCGTTGAGCGATGCCCGCCGCATAGAAGTCATTGTTCACGTAGAGGCTGCTCACTTCTCGCACGGTCCGGCCAAGCGTGGCTTCCGCGTTGCCGAGTGCAATTCTTGCATCGGCCGGGTCGAGTGTGACGACCGGGTCGCCGGCCTTGACGATCTGCGTATCGTCAGCGTTCACCGCGACCACCGTACCGCTGACTTGCGGCGTGAGTTGCACGAGATTGCCGCTCACGTAGGCGTCGTCCGTCGACTGGTAGAAGCGCGCATCGGTGTAGTAATACGCACCGTAGCCTGCGGCCGAGACGACGATTGCTGCGCCGAGCAAGGAAAGCAGCAGCTTGCGTTTCGTGCGCGGTGCGGCCTCTTGAGGTAAAGCACCCTTGGCTGCTGCGTTTGAATCCACCGCCGCGCGGTCGGACTGGATGGTATCGCTCATTTTTAATTCTCCTGACGGGTCCGTGGCGTGCCGGCTCAGCGCGCGGCAACAGATTGTGAAGACGAAGGTGTGCTGGTAGCGCTGCTGGTGCCGACGCTTGTGTCCACGCTTGTGTCCACATAACCGCCGCCGAGCGCCGCAGCAAGTGCGATCTGCTGGTCACGACGGTTCATTTTCAGATCGACCACGCTCTGGTCGGCCGACAACGCGTTCGTGTCGGCGTTGAGCACGGTCAGTTGATTGGTGAGGCCGCCCTTGTACTGGATGATCGCGAGTTCATCGGCGCGATGCGCGGCTTCCTGCGCGGTTTGTGCATCGACGAGTTGTGCATCGGTGGAGCGGATCTGCGCGAGTTGCGTCGCGACATCGCTTAGCGCGGTGACGAGCGTCTGGTCGTAGGTCGCAACCGCGTAATCGAAATCGGCGTAACGGCCTTTGAGTTGAGCGCGCAATGCGCCGGCATCGAAGATTGGCAAGTGGATTGCGGGACCCGCTGTTGCGGTCCTGCTCGCGGCCGTCAGCAAGCGGCCGAAGCCGAATGCGTCCAGGCCAATCGATGCGCTCAGGTTGATGTCCGGATAGAACTCCGCCTTCGCTTCCTTCACATCATGTGTGAGGGCGTCCACGCGCCAGCGTGCCGCCACCAGGTCGGGCCGGCGGCTCACGAGATCGGCCGGCAGGTTGTCGGGAAGCAGCACCTCGTCCCCCACGCCAAGCGCCGGGCGCTGGATCGTCAAGCCGCGATCCGGGCCTGCGCCAAGCAACGCGGCGATCTGATAGCGCGTCGTGAGAATCTGGCCGTCTAGCGCGCTCAGGGATGCATGGCTTGTCGCGACGTTCGCCTGCGCCGTCTTGCGCTCGACTTCCGTGTCCAGCCCGGTCGCGATCCGGCCCGCTGCAATCCGTTCAATCTGATCGCGTTGCGCGACTTCCTTGACGGCGATATCGCGCTGATCGTAAAGCCGCGCAAGCTGGTTATAAGCACGAGCAATCGATGTGGTCAGCGTCAGCTTCACCACTTCGGCATCCGCTTCGCTTGCCTGTGTTTGCGACACCGCCGCCTTCAGCGCTTCACGATTCTTGCCCCACAGATCGAGGTCGTAAGAAGCGGACGCGAGCAGCTTGTTTTCGGTCTGCCACGAACCTGCGTAAGGCGGCGGCACGAGCGCGGTGCCTGAATATTGCTGGCGGGTCATCGAATAGTCCGCGCCGACCTTCGGCATGGTGTTGGACTTCGCGGTTTCGCTATAAGCATTGGCCGATGCAACCCGTGCACGTGCCTGATCGAGGGTCGGGCTGTTCTTCAACGCTTCTGCAATCAGCGCTTTCAGCTGCGCGTCACCGAACTGATCGGCCCAACCGGCTGCCGGCCAATGACCGCTTTCAGACGGAATGCTTTGGGTCGTCTCGTACGATTGCGGCTGGGCCATCTGCTGGTCGCTGTGGATGCCCGCGTAGTTCGCGCACGCCGACAGCACCGCGGCAAACATCACCGATACACCCACGCTCAATGCTCTCGAACCGATCGACTTCCGATTTAACTGTGATTTCATTTTCTGACCTGTCAGATAATTGGACAAAAAAAATGGCTGACTCATTCCGCTTACTTATTCGGCTTACTTATTCGCCTCACCTACTCACCAAGAAATTTACGAAGCAGGCGGCGCAATTCTTCGAACTCGGCCTTGTTGAAATTCTTCAGGTGCGCGTTCAACACATTCGGTGCGACTTCCGGAACCTGGGCGGCGACCTCCTCACCCTTTGTCGTCAACGTAAGGTTCACGACACGGCGATCTTCAAGGCTGCGCGAGCGCTGCAGCAATTCCTTCGCTTCGAGCTTGTCGAGCATGCGCGTCATCAGACCGGTATCGATCCCCAGCGCCTTCGACAATTCGAACGGCGTTGCGGCCTCACCGAGCGCCAGCGACATCAGGATGCCCATCTGCTGACTGGAGATATCGAGGTCCTTCAGTGCCGCATCCATCTCGACTGTCAGGATGTTGCGCGCTTTGTTGATCATGAAACCAATGCTTTGAGTCGGACGATAGTTTTGCTTGCCGTAGTGGTTCATCGCTGCCTCCGGTGATGAACAGCATATTATTTGACAAGTCAGATACTGTCAAGATTGATTTAATACCAAGAGCCATGGTGTCAGCAAACTGTAAAAATCAAGGGTCGAATGTTCGACGGTCAATGATCGCACTGGTATGTCAGAATCCGTGAATTGGTCATAGTCGAGGATACCGGCTCTATGGAAATCCACGTAACCATTCGCGGCCGTGAGGACTTGAGCGGACAGATCTATCGCCAGTTGCGCAGCGGTATTGTCGAAGGTCGGCTGGTGGCGGGCGAACGCCTGCCCTCCACGCGCGATCTGGCGACGCAACTTGGCGTCTCGCGCAAGACCACGCTCGATGTCTTCGAACGCCTCACCACGGAAGGGTATCTTCGTTCGCGTCCCGGCGACGGCACGTTCGTGGCTGATGGATTGATCCGTGTTCCGACGCATCCCGCCGACGCAATGAAGCATCAGGCAAGGATGCAGGCGATCTGGTCGTCGATGCCCGTTCAGCTTTCGATGCCCCGGCACGACGTGCCCTTCCTGTACGATTTTTTAGGCGGCGTGACTGACAAGCGCCTGTTCCCCTTCGACACGTGGCGTCGCTGCATTAATCATGCATTGCGATTGCAGGCACGCGGACGAGGACAGTATCGCGATCCAGCAGGCGAACAGGAACTGCGTCTCGCTGTATCGCGTTACCTGGCCTTTAGCCGCGCCGTGGCAAGCAACTGGCAGGACGTCATTGTCACGCAAGGCGCGCAGCAGGCGATCGATCTTATTGCACGCGTGGTGCTTCGTCCCGGCGATGTGGTCGCGGTTGAGGAACCGGGATATCCGCCCGCGCGTGCGGCGTTCGCGGCGGCGGGCGCGAAGATAATCGGCGTGCCCGTTGACGACCACGGTTTGATTGTCGAGCAATTGCCCAGGAGGGCCCGGCTTGTCTATGTGACGCCGTCGCATCAGTTCCCGCTTGGCATGCCGATGAGTCTCGAGCGTCGCGTGGCGCTGCTCGAGTGGGCGCAGCGCCAGGGCGCGGTCATTATTGAGGATGACTATGACGGCGAGTTCCGCTTTGAAGGCAGGCCGGTGGAACCGCTCAAGAGTCTCGACCGAGCCGGTCTGGTGGCTTATGTCGGCACGTTCTCGAAGACGATCTTTCCTGAGTTGCGGGTGGGTTATGTGTTGCCGCCGGCGTCGTTGAATGAGGCCATCCAGAAAGCCAAGCAGATAAGCGATTGGCATAGCTGCTCGCTGACGCAAGCGGCGCTGGCCAAGTTCATGCTCGACGGCGACTTCGCCAAGCATTTGCGGCGGATGCATAAGCACTACGAGGATAGGCGGAGGACGCTTGTTTCGTCTCTGCAAAACGAACTTGCGCAATGGTTCGAGCCGCTGATTCCTGCGGCGGGAATTCACATGACAGCGCGATTGAAGGGATCATTGAAGGAGAAGCACCTGAGCGGTGGCGCTCTTGATGCGTCTATTGGCTTGTATGGGATCTCGGCGTTTTACATGAACCAGCCCATGCAGGAAGGGCTGATCTTCGGGTATGGCGGGATCGAGTCGGACGAGATCGGAGTCGCCGTGAAGAAGATGAGGATGCGGTTGTTGAGGATGGTGTAGGACGGGAGGGGGTCGGACGGGGGTGGTTCGGGGTGCCAGGGGTAGCGGTTGGGGTCAGTGCCGAGGTGCTATGTTCAAGGGTTAGCGGTCGGAGTCAATGCCGGGTGGCTAGGTTCCTGCGTTAGCGGTCGGGGTCATTGCCGGGTGGCTAGGTTCCTGCGTTAGCGGTCTGAGTCATTGCCGGGTGGCTGCTGCTTAGCTTAGTGGTCTGCTTAGGTTGCCTAATTTCTTTATCACTATTAGCCACTGCGCGTGGCGGCGCGTCATTTCTTTGTCCAAAGCGACAAAGAAACGAAGCAAAGAAAGCGCTTTCAAAACGCGGGCTCATAAGTTGACCCAGCGTGCAGTTTCCACGTTTTTGGCACCCCAAAGCACGGTGCTCGCAAGAGCCACGGATGTGTGAACCCCTCCTTCTCGCGAATCCTGACACGAACACGCTTCGCCCCGTACGCTCTCGGGCAAGCACCATTGCCAAGAAAACCCGCACGGCCTCACGTCTGTTTGATGCCGCGGCTCTTCGCAGTTTAGCTGCTTGGTCGGCATGATCGGCCCCGGTTTTTTTGCTGGTAAGGCCTCATCTATCCGAGCAACTTGTTTCGTGGTGGGTTGGCGACGTGGTTCGGCGTGCGTACAAATTCGGAAGATGGTTGTTCGCGGATAGCGCGGGGTGCCCCTTGGGCAGGTTCAGTCACTGGTGGCGAAGCGTGTGGGTATCCGTGTTCGGAGAAGGAGGGTTTCACACATCCGTGGCTCTTGCGAGCACCGTGCTTTTGGGGTGCCAAAAACGTGGAGGCTGCACGCTAGGTCAACTTATGAGCCCTCGTTTTGAAAGCGCTTTCTTTGCTTCGTTTCTTTGTCGCTTTGGACAAAGAAATGACGCGCCGCCACGCGCAGTGGCTAATAGTGATAAAGAAATTAGCTAACCTAAGCAGACCACTAACCTTGAAAGCAGCAACCCGGCAATGACTAAGACCGCTAACGCAAGAACCCGGCATTAACCCCAACCGCCAACCCTAAAAACCCCCAAAAACCCGTCCACCGGCGCGAGCGAAAAACCGAAGCTCATGGCTGAGCCCCAGCATAATACTCCGCCGCTGCATCAATTTCCCCTGGCGTCATATTCCGCGCAACATTACGCATCAGCTCATTAATATCGTTATGCCGCGTGTCATTCGCGAACGCCTGCAATTGCGCCCGGGTATACGCAGCCGGCATCCCCTCAAGCCAAGGACTCCCCGCCTTGTGATCGATACCACCATGACAAGCCGCACAAGAAGCAATGTTCCGCATTGGAGCACCATGGGAAACAATATCCGGCACAGACATGGCCGGCGCAGCATCCGATCGCAGCGCCACCGGCCTCGGCAGATACGCGTAGTAAGCCGCAAGATCGCGCATGTCCTGGTCGCTCAGGTTCGGGACCATCGGCGACATCACCGCGCTGCGGCGTGCACCGGATTGAAAGTCGAGCAACTGCTTATAAATCACAGAAGCATACTGGCCCGCAAGATTCGGTGAGTTAGCGTCACTCATACCCCGCACACCATGACACATGGTGCAACGCATGGACAAGGTCGCGCCGCGGCCAATCGACGTGCTGCTGGAATCCGCGAGCAGTTGCGGCGTCATGGCGACCGCGCTGGTCTGCACCAGCGGCGCCGGCGTGGCCGACGAAACGTGCAACCATTGCTGCGGTACGCCCGCCGCGCTGCAGATCGCATTCCAGACGCCCTGGAAAGGTTGATCACTTTGCGCCGAAGGCAGCCAGATGAAGCCCACGGCAACCGAGAACACGACCATCGCAAACAGGCCGCCGACCGTGACCGTGAACCACGGGTTGCGTAACGAGAACAGGCGCTCATCGCTCATCGCTGCGGCCCTCCAATCTGAATCGCAGGGACCGATGTGTCCGAGCGAAATAGCAGCGAAGCAACCGGATAACCATAGTTGATGAGCGTAAGGCCGATCATCAGCGCAAGCCACAGGGCAAAGCTGTTCAACGCGACCGGAATGGTCTTCGATACATGCACCGCCGTGCTGAACGTGTACTCGTCCACCACGCTCCGCGCTCCGCGATGGTTGCGAATCAGCACGATGAAAAACAGCACCGCCGAGACAACCAGGATCACGCCGCCAATGGCCGAGATGATCACCAATAACGCCTGCGCAGCGATCTCCGGATCGGTGTAATCGAAGAAGGCCATGCGCCGCGGCATGCCAAGAATGCCGACGAAATGCCACGGAAACGTCACCACGATCATGCCGATGAACCACAACCACAACTGCTGGCGCATCAGCTTCAAATCCGTCATCGCGCGCCCGGTGAGATGCGGCCAGAGATCGTACGCAATCGCGAAATACATGATGACAATCGCGCCGCCGAAGATCAGATGAAAGTGACCGGTGATCCACTGCGTGTTGTGAATGGTCGAGTCAAGCTGGTAACTCATGTTGATGAGGCCGCCCGCCCCGCCAAAGCCGAGCATCACGAACGAAAACGCGAGCGCAAGCATCAACGGATTGTCCCAGGGCAACGCCTTGATCCAGCCAAAGCTGCCCCGGCCGCCACGCAAGCGCGCGGCTATTTCAACCGATGCGCAAATGGTGAACACCGTCAGCAAGGTCGGCACCGCGACCAGCGCCGTGAACACCGATTGCATGAACTTGAAACCCGATCCGACTTGCGGATCCGCAAACAAATGGTGAATGCCGATCGGCATTGAAACCACGAGGAACAGAATGAACGAGATGCGCGCCATCAAATCGCTGTACAGACGGCCGCCGATCGCCCGCGGCAGGATCGTGTAATACGCTATGTAGGCAGGCATCAGCCAGAAGTACACGATCGCATGCAGCGACCACGAGAAGAACACACGGGCAAGGCCGGCGTCGATCGTCGTCTTGAAGCCAAGCGCCACCGGCAGGATCTGGAACAGGATCTCGATCGCCGCACCCACTGCTGTCCAGCCCCATAGATACGCACCAGCCAGGGTAGCGAACATCGCAAGAGGCACCGGCACACCCTTATGCTCGCGCTTCCACACGGCCAGGTTGATCGACATCAGCGCGACCCAGATCCACGAACCGACCACCACCAGCACAATACCGATGTAGTAGAACGCGTTGCCGATCATCGGCGGATAGAAGGTGTAGAGGACCGAGGCAAGGCCCATGGCGACAGGGACCATCGCGGTGACCGTCCCCACTGCCACGAGGATAAAACCAGCCCAGGCCCAGCGCGCGCCGACCAGTGGTTTCTTCAGCGCCAGTTCGGTGACCGCGTAACCAAAGCCCATCGCGATCAGCGTGGGGAACACGTAAGCCATGGCCGAGCCGTGCGCCGTGACCGAGCGATAGTAGAGCTCCGGATTCTTCAGCCACGGATGCAGCGGACTGCGCACCCACATCTGCCACGCACCGAGCAGCAACGCGCCGCCGAAGCTGATGAAACCGAGCCAGAAATGCGCGAGGACGAGTCGCTTGCTATTTAACACAGCTGAGTCTCCGCGAACCGTTAGCGTTTGCCATCTTGAGGAAAGCCGTTTTATCGATCACCTTGACGTGCGCCCACATGCTCTGATGCCCGGAGCCGCAGAACTCGTGGCATGGCATCAAATGTTCACCCGGCTGCGTGAACGTGCTCTTGAAGGTGGAGATATAACCGGGCTCGACCATTGAATTGATATTCGTGTTCGTGATCAGGAATCCATGCACCACATCCGCACTGGTCGCGCGAAAGGTGATGGGCGTATCGGTTGGGATGAGCAGGCATTGCGGCGTGAACGAAAACTGCTGCGCAACAATACGCACGGTGACCGAACCATCCGCTTCAACCGCGCTGCCCAAATTGCTTTCAATAAACTCACCGCTTACGTTAAGCGTTTCGGGCCGCACGGTCTCCACTCTGGATGGCGGCATCATGGCCCAGTGCAGACCGGTGAAGATCGTCATGGCGACCAGCACCGAGAGAATGATGACGACCAGAAGCGCCCACTTGCGCTCGATGCGTGCGGCTATGTCGGCAGACGCATGCGACGGGTGTTCAGTGCTCATTGGATAACGCCGCGGGGTAAGAAGACCAGGAAATAGAACGCAAACCACAAGCCGATCACAATGGCCGTTGCCGTGCCGGCCAGCGCAATGGCGCCGTGCGGGCCGTCTCGCACGATCTCATCGACGGCGACATCTTCTTGCTCGGAATCAGTCATGACGTCCTCAATAAAGTGGGGCTGAGCGCAACGTGTTGACTTCCTTGACGCTGACCGGCGTGCCGTGATTGCCCCAGGCCGTGCGTATGTAGGTCACGACCGCCGCGGCCTCGACATCGGAGAGCGACTGAGCGAACGGCGGCATGCCGTAGGGCATCGGGTTCTTCTTCGTGCCGGGCGCATATCCGCCGTTCAGCACCATGCGAATCGGGTTCACTGCGGAGGTCATCTGGATCGACTGGTTGTTCGCAAGCGGCGGGAAATTCGGCAGCTTGCCCTGCCCTTGCGACGCATGACACACCGCGCATTGGGCGTCGTAGATCTTCTTGCCCAGTGGCGAAAGACTGGTCTGCTGTTCGACGACCGCGGCGGTTGCCGGTGCAGGCTTTTCGCCCGAGCGCGCCGGCAGCGTCTTCAGATAGACCGCTACCGCGTGAATATCGTCGTCCGTCAGATACTGGAAGCTGTCGTACACGACCTCGGCCATGGGCCCATATACCGCCCCCCGATTCGACACGCCCGACTGCAGCAGGTCCGAAATATCTTCAATGCTCCAGTCGCCCAGCCCCGCTTCCTTGTTCGATGTCAGCGAAGGCGCATACCAGTTCTGCACCGGGATCAAGCCGCCTTCAAAACGCTTGGAGGGTGAATTACCGCCCAGGGCATTGATCGCGGTATGGCACATCGTGCAATGGCCGAGTCCTTCGACCAGGTAAGCACCGCGATTCCATTCCACCGATTGCGTGGTGTCAGGCTTGTATTCCCCTGGCTTCATGTACAGCATGCGCCAGCCGTACAGCAACGAGCGCTGGTTGAACGGGAACCGTAATTCGTGCGCGCGATTAGGCTGATGAATGGGCGGCGTGGACAGCAGGTACGCGTAGATCGCGTCGGAGTCGCTGCGCGTGACCTTGGTATAGGAGGCAAACGGCATGGCCGGATAAAGCAGTTCGCCGTCACGCGCCTTGCCGGTATGCATCATGGTGTAGAACTCAGCCGAGGTCCACTTGCCGATACCGGTCTCTTTGTCCGATGAAATGTTCGGCGTATAGAGCGTGCCGAACGGTGTTTCCATCCCGCGGCCACCGCCGAATAGTTTGCCGGCGGGCACCGTATGGCAAGCAATGCAATCACCGGCGCGAGCGAGATATTCGCCGCGTTCAATCACTGCGGGATCGGCGGCTCGTGCATTCAAGGTCACGACGCAAGCGCAAAAAAGCATTAGGGCACGGAAACTGAACACGTCTATTTCCTCGCCTATTGATTAGGAACGGTGCCGCAAGCGAGCGGCATCTTGAGCGACCCAGCGGCCACGGGCGCCGGATTTTCCGGTGCGGGCAACGAAGCCAGGTACGCAGCAATAGCCGTGATGTCCCGGTCGGCCAGTTTCGTGGCGATACCATGCATGCAATCGGGCGCGAGCGTAGTGCGCGTGCCGTAACGCCATGCGCCCAACTGCGCGCTGATGTAATCGGAATGCAGGCCCAGCAAGCCCGGAATGGAAGGTTCCATGCCCGTCAGCGCCGCACCGTGGCACGCAACGCATGCAGGAATCTTGCGTGACGCGGCGCCGCTATTGACCAGGGTCTTGCCTAGCGCAAGCGTGGCGGTATCTGCAGTGACAGGCGCAGGCGCGGGAAATGGCGGATGCTCGGCGGCGAAGTACTCCGCAATTTTCATCAGATACGGATCAGGGAGATACGCCAATAAATAATTCATTGGCGGGTACTTGCGGCGACCGTCCCTGAAGGCGAGCAATTGGTTGTAAAGATAACCAGCGGGCTTGCCCGAGAGCCGCGGGTAATAGTCGTTGCTCGTGCCTTCACCCTGCGCGCCATGGCACGCTGCGCAACCAAGCACGCGCGCCTGCATGGTGTCGGGCGCCTTCTCGGCCGGCGCCGCCTCGCCGGCGGCGAATGCATGCAGGCTTGAACTCGCGAGCAGCACTAATGTTAAGACGAAGCTGCGTATGCCCACCGTTGTATCCCTCGATCGGGTTTTTGTGTCTGCAGTATTTCGCTACAGCTAATTTTTTATAAACCACGCGACTGCTCTGGTAGGTGAGCTTAAAGCACTTGAGCCAATTTGCCGAGCGCTAAGATTCACATGATTTCTCGCATTATTGACCAATATTGAGATGATTCAACATGTGGAAATAGTGAGCTCGAACGTTCAATGATCCAAGTCAAAGAAGCGCATTATTTCTCGGGCTTAAGGTTTTTTCTTTAAGCGTTTTGCTAGCGCGCGCAAGTCTGGCCAGACGGCGAGGACACCCCCGTTCGGGTGACTGGCACATATAGGCCGACAGGCTCGGAGGCTTCAGCACTGGTTACCTGAAAATAGGCGGAATCGGCTATTTATAAGGTCCAGTGAAACGTCTAGTCTTACTCATGTCGCGCCGCGTTGCGCATCGTCTAAATCAAAGGAGCCGTCATGCAAACTCGCCTGGATTTCTACAAAGCCAAGCCGTCCGCCATCAAGACCCTGGTTGCGCTGGAGGAGTACATCGGTAAGTCATCGCTGGAAAAGTCGCTGGCGGAACTGGTTCGTCTGCGCGCATCGCAGATCAATGGCTGTGCGTTTTGCGTCGACATGCACACGACCGATGCTCGCAAGGGCGGCGAGACGGATCGCCGGCTGGCAGCCGTGGTGGTATGGCGTGAGACGCCATTCTTTACTGACCGCGAACGCGCGGCACTGGAATGGACCGAAGCGCTCACGCTGGTCTCGCACGGCCACGTACCGGACGCCGTCTGGGAAGCCGTGCAACCGCATTTCACTGAAGAAGAGATCGTGGACCTGACGCTGCTGGTGTCGTCGATCAACAGTTGGAACCGTTTCGCGATCGCGTTCCGCAAGATGCCGGTCTGATCAAACGAGCACGGCTCAGACGATGAATAAGTCTGCCCCGTGCTCACTATTTGAGTTGTAGCGTGTGGTGACCCGGGCATTGATTGGCCCGGTCTTTCTTAGCGGTGACGCTTGGTGGGCATACGACCACCAATAGCGTGGCACACTCCGTTCACGACCCTGCATAGATATTGCAGAAGCTCACCGGGCCAACGCAGGTTTCTGGACTTTGCGAACCACTCATCCTCGCGCGCGGCGCGCTAGCGTTCGAGCCGGCAGCAACACCGCCATACGCGCTCGCGTTCTTCCGCTGATTGTCGGCCTGGTTCTGGAACACAGGCGGGACATCCGGGTACGACGCATCTGACACGTACTGCGAACCATTTTGTTGCGCTTCCACCAGTTGCTGGCGGACTTCGGCACGAGTCAGTCCTTGCGCAAAAGCGCTCGAGGAAACAAGGACGGCGGCGGACAACGTGAGCAAGGAAAGTGTCTTCATTTTCGACTCCAATGTGTTTAACGGGTTGCTACTAGGGCAAACCCATCTCCCGCCGGATTTATTCCTGGTTCATCGAAAATAAATAAAGGTGTGCCTGCACGACACCATGAACACTTTAAACAAACATGGCAGTACCAAGAAAAAACCGCCGGAGCATTGACTCCGGCGGTTGCATAAAATTTGCTTCGAACGAAATGAAAACGCCTAAAGCGCTTGCACCTGAACAGGCGTACCCGGCTTGCCCGACACTTGCGGCGCAATCACCAGATAGCGCCGTTTGTCGGCGGCATGCCCGGCACCCGGCACGACTACCTGACGGATCTGCCCGATCGCGTTGACGATCGCCGATCCCGCCGGGTTAGTCATGAACATCGCAAGGGACTCCACGTTGCCACTGCCATCAGCGTTGTCGGAAAGACCTAGCACGTAAGGCGATTTCGGCTGCAAGCCGGTCGCCGATGCCTGCAACACCTGCAGCAAGCCCTGGTCGAACAATGCGACGCTGGTCGGCGCCGGGTCCGCGTTCTGGCTCGCCCCGACCGGCACCATGCTGAGGTGCGCACTCTCGCCTGCCAACCCAAGCGCTTGCGTGTTCTGCGTACCATCGCCTTGCGGCACCGCATTCGGCACATAGACTACCGCTTGCGGCGCTTGCCCGATCGGCACGGTAGCAATGACCTTGTTCGTCAAGGTATCTATCGCGGTCAACCCGTCTGCATTTTCCAGGCCGACATATACACGGCCGCCATCGCCCGACGGCCAGATTCCATGCGGCAGCTTGCCGACAGGAATGGTGGCGACCTGAGAGAAGTCGTCGGTACGGAACACCTTCACCTGATTCAGGCCACCTACGGTCACATAAGCGAAGGTCCCGTTGGCGTTATGAACGATGTTCACATGGTTCGTGATCGGACCTGTATCAAGCACCTTCAGGGTGGCGAACGGTGGACGAGCGTCGAAGACCTGCGTCTTGCCGGTATCTTTCAGCGTCAACCAGACCTGCTTGCCATCGGGTGTGGCCGCAATGTTCGGGCAGAACGGGCTCGCCTGCGTGACCTTGCCGACGAGCTTGTGATCGGCCACGGTGATCACGTCGACTTCAGGATTGAACGATGAACACACGTACCCGTACTTGCCGTCGGGCGAGAAAATCTGCATGCCCGGCCCCGCGGGAGTGATGATGCGGGTCTTCTCTTCAAACGTGTGGCCATCCAGCACCGACACATAGTTTTCTCCCCGCACGGTCACCCATACCTCGTTGCCGTCTGGTGTAAAAAATGCTTCGTGAGGCGCCCGCCCGACATAGGTCACATGCTTGACGGCGTTGGTCTGCGTGTCGATGAACGATACCGAATTCGAGCCGATCGAAACCACCGCGATCGTGCGATGGTCCGGCGAGAAACCCATGCCATGCACGAGCACCTGCCCCTTGTACAAGGGGCTGAAATTTCCCGGCGACGGATCGCCAAGACGAATCACGCCAACGAGTTTGTTGTCGACAGGGTCCGTAACGGAGACCGTGTTGGAGAACTGTTCGGCCGCATAGACGCGGTCGTGATGGCTGATTGCCACGTCAGGTGCAGACGCGCTATCGGGCGCCTGTCCTGCGCAGGCCAACTGCGGGATTGCCCCGAATGCGGCCGTCGCGAACACTGCCAGCGCGGCAGAAAACAGAGTGGATCGTTTCATTTCATCTCCTGATCCATGCGCATCGGCATGGGCATTGTTGTGCTGGACGTGGTTTGGGAGGGTGCTGCATTTGCCGGCGCCTGACCTTGATCCGGAGCCGGCGCCGAGGGTGGCAACGGTTGACCAAGCGCGAGGCGCATGGCGACGATTTCCTGCTGCTGTTCAACGATGATTTCCTGAGCTATCCGACGTAATTGCTCGTTGTGCCCATAGCGCAGTTCTGCCTGCGCCATATCGATTGCGCCTTGATGATGCGGAATCATCATTGCGGTGAAGTCTCGATCGACATCACCGCTCGGCTTGATGGACATGCCGTCCATCATGCGCGTCATGGCTTGGTCGTTTTCCTGGAGGAACGGCGCTTCCCGGGCTCCGGTCGCCGAGTCTGCTGCATGGGCCGCACCGGCTGAACCCAGCGTAATGGCGGCAACGGAAATCGCAGCGGCGGTCATGCATCGAATACGTAGAACCGTAATGGAATTGGAAGGCATGTCGATTGACCTCGAAGAACTGGCGTGAAGAACATCAATGCCAACGCTAACCCCTTCCCCAACCATTTATTCCACGATTTTTCTCAGCCGCTGAAGGACCGCATCAAGACGGCATCAGCTACGCGCAGCCAGGGCCTGCAGGCGACTCAGCACGAATCTTCGTAATCTTGTATAAGGTTTCGGATTAAGAACGACTATAAAAACCCCACGACAACCGGAGTTGCAGATGACGATAATTTCCATCAACGGCGAATCTCACACGGTCGACGCCCCTCCCGACATGCCGCTTCTCTGGGTGCTGCGTGACCTGGTCGGTCTGACGGGCACAAAATTTGGCTGCGGTATCGCGCAATGCGGCGCGTGCACAGTGCATCTCGACGGTCAGGCGGTACGCTCCTGCGTGTTGCCGATCGCGGCGCTGGGCAATCGCAAGGTGACGACCATCGAGGCCGTCAGCGCCACGCCCGCGGGCAAGAAAGTGCAGGAGGCATGGGTCGCGCTCGATGTCGTGCAATGCGGATACTGTCAGTCGGGCCAAGTGATGTCGGCGGCTTCGCTGATCGCCTCGAACCCCAACCCCTCGGATGCCGATATCGACGCTGCCATGGCAGGCAACATCTGCCGCTGCGGTACGTACAACCGTATCCGTGCCGCGGTCAAGCACGCCGCCAAGGGGGCGTGACATGTCGCGAGGATTACTCGATGCACAAAACCACCGCGCACCCGACGGCCTGAACCGGCGCACATTTCTAAAGCTGGGGATATCGGTCGGCGCAGCGGTTGGCGGCGGCTTGATGCTCGGTTTCAGCCTGCCCGCGGCAAGCCAGGGCGATGCACCCCGGCCCAAATCGGTGATCGGCGGCGACGGCAACGAAGCGCCGCAAAGCGGTGTATTCGAGCCCAACGCGTTTGTGCAGATCGACGCAACGGGCAAGGTGACGCTGGTGATACCCAAGGTCGAAATGGGTCAGGGAGTCTATACCGCCATCCCCATGCTGATTGCGGAAGAACTGGAAGTGCCCCTGGATAGCGTGGTGGTCGATCACGCACCGCCCAACGAAAAGCTCTTCATGGACCCGCTGCTCGGCGGCCAGTTGACCGGCGGCTCGACTTCGATCCGCTATGCATGGGAGCCCATGCGAAAGGCCGGCGCAACGGCACGCGTGATGCTCATCACCGCTGCGGCGCAGCAATGGCAGGTCGACGCGGCGTCGTGCCACGCAGAGAAAGGCGAAGTGGTGCATGCCGAAAGCAATCGCCGCATCGGCTATGGACAACTCGTCGATGCCGCCGCGAAACTGCCCGCGCCGCAGAACGTGACGCTTAAGGACCCGAAGGATTTCAAGCTGATCGGCACCGCTGCCAAGCGCCTCGACTCACCTGAAAAAGTGGACGGCACCGCCGTGTTCGGACTCGATGTCCGCGTGCCGGGCATGGTCTATGCCGCCATTGTGAACAGCCCGGTGTTCGGCGGAACGCTTGCCTCTGTCGACGATACGAACGCGAAGAAGATCCCCGGCGTGCGCCAGGTGATCCGGCTCGACAACGGCGTAGCCGTAATCGGCGACCATACGTGGGCTGCGAAGCGCGGTGCGGCAGCGCTGGATATCACATGGAACGAAGGCCGCGGTGCGGACTTCTCGACAGCCAAGGTAGTCCAGCAGCTCGCCGACGCATCGAAGCGCGATGGCGCAGTGGCACGCAATGACGGCGACGTGAAGAAAGGCTTCAATGACGCCAAGACGCGCGTTGACGCCGTGTACCAGCAACCCTTCCTCGCGCACGCCACCATGGAGCCGGTGAACTGCACGGTGTCCGTGCGCGCTGATGGTTGCGATATCTGGGTGGGCACGCAAGTCCCCACGCGCGCGGTGGATACCGCCGTGAAGATCACCGGCCTTGGCGCCGACAAGATCACCGTGCACAACCACTTGCTCGGCGGCGGCTTCGGGCGCCGGCTGGAAACCGATTTCATCGGCCAGGCGTTAAAGGTCGGCAAGCAGGTGGGCACGCCCGTGAAGGTCACGTGGACGCGCGAGGAGGACGTGCAGCACGACATGTATCGCCCGTACTACTACGACGTCATTTCCGCCGGCCTCGATGCCAACGGCCGCCCGGTTGCGTGGCAGCATCGCATAGTGGGGTCGTCCATTCTGGCGCGGTTCGCCCCGCCCGCGGTCAAGAACGGCGTCGATCCGGATGCGGTGGAAGTGGCCGCCGACCTTCCCTACGATCTCCCGAATCAACTGATCGACTATGTGCGCCAGGAACCCATGGACGTGCCCACCGCGTTCTGGCGCGGCGTAGGTCCAACGCGCGGCACCTTCGTGGTCGAAAGTTTCATGGACGAGCTGGCCGCGCAGGCAAAGGTCGATCCGGTGAAGTATCGCCATGACCTGCTGGGCAAGACACCGCGCGCGCAGAACGTGCTCGATGTCGCCGCTCGTGAAGCCGGCTGGGGCAATACGCTGCCTAAGGGCCAGGGACGCGGTGTATCGGTGATGCATGCGTTCGGCAGCTTCTTCAGCATGGTCGTGGACGTCACCGTGAACGGCGACGGCGAAGTGGCCGTGAACCGCGTGGTCTGCGCGGTGGATTGCGGCATGGTGGTCAATCCGAACACCATCGAGGCGCAGGTCCAGGGCGGCATCATCTTCGGCATCACGGCAGCGCTTTATAGCGAGATCACGATCAAGGACGGCCGCGTCGAACAATCCAACTTCACGGATTACCGGATGCTGCGGATCGATCAGGCGCCGCCTATCGAGGTGCATATCGTGAAGAGTAGCGAGGCGCCCGGAGGCATCGGCGAACCGGGGACGGCGGCTCTCGCGCCCGCGCTGACCAACGCGATTTTTGCCGCCACCGGCAAGCGCTTGCGGCAGTTGCCCGTTGGCCGTCAACTGCAAAGCGCATGAGGGAACACACAATGATCAAACATCTTGTTGCCTCCCTCGCGCTCACGTTCGTCACGTGCAGCCTGCCCTTGCTGGCTCATGCCGCGGCGAACGACGATCCGCTGGTTGCCCGTGGCGCCTATCTCGCGAAGGTGGGCGATTGCGTGGCGTGTCATTCCGCGCCCAAGGGCAAGCCGTTCGCCGGCGGCCTGCCGATGACCACACCCATGGGCAAGATCTACACGACCAACATCACGCCGGATCCCGAAACGGGTATTGGTCAATGGAGCGAGGACGATTTCGCAAAGGCATTGCGCGAGGGTGTGGCGAAGGACGGTCACAACCTTTATCCGGCCATGCCCTATACATCGTATGCAAAGGTCCGCGACGACGACGTGAAGGCGCTCTACGCGTATTTCATGAAGGGGGTTGCACCGGTGAACCAGGCGAACCGGCCCTCGGATATTCCGTTCCCGCTGAACATGCGCTGGCCGCTCAAGTTCTGGAACATGGTGTTCCTCGATAAAGATGTCTATCGCGACAAGGACGGCAAAGATGTTGCGTGGAATCGCGGTGCTTACCTGATCCAGGGCCTGGGCCATTGCAGCGCGTGCCACACGCCTCGCGGTATCGCATTCCAGGAAAAGGCACGCGATGAAAGCGGCAGCGCGTGGCTGACAGGCGGTGTACTCGACGGCTGGTTTGCGTCCAACCTGACGAGCGAGCAGAACGTCGGGCTGGGCCGCTGGTCGGATGCTGAGCTCACCACGTTCCTGAAGACGGGAGCGAATGCCCATGCGTCGGCGTTCGGGTCCATGACGGATGTGATCAACCACAGCACACAAGGCATGAGCGATCAGGATCTGGCAGCGATGTCGGCGTATCTGAAGTCGTTACCGGCGGCAGGCGGCACGAACGCGCCGGCCTATGCCTATGATCCGAAGGCTACCGCCGCTCTCCTCCAGCATCCGGCCAATGACGCAGGCGCGAAGGTGTACACCGCGTACTGCATGCATTGCCACGGCGTGGACGGCCGTGCGTTCGCGCCGCTGCTGGCTCCACTGGCGGGCAACCCGAACGTGCTGGAGAAGGATGCATCGTCGCTGATCAACGTCACGCTGAACGGCACGCAGGATCTCGTGATACAAGGCATCCCCGCCGCGTATCCGATGCCGAAATACGCGCCGGTGCTCAACGATCAGCAGATCGCCGATGTGCTCACGTTCATCCGCGCTGGATGGAACAACGGCGCGCCCGCGGTCGGTACGGCTGATGTCGCGAAGCTGCGCAAGAGCACGCAGGCATCGCAGTAAGTCTTTACTGGCCTTGGCGAAAGCGGCGGCGGATTTTCAAGTCGGCCGCCGCTTTTCGTAAATATGGGGTCCGGACGGCGTTCGCGTTCATAATAAGATTCCTCGATGAACAGGGAGACGGCCATGCATCAAGACGTTGAAGTTGGCGACTACCTTCTGACTATAAACGTTCTTCACCGCTCGTTGTTTTCCGGTTCCGCACTGCAAAACCCCTGAAAATCCCCGCCCCGTAAGGCTATAATGGAATCGGTCGCTCGGTTACATATCGATGCCGCTCGTTCAAAGCCTGCCAATGTGTACAGGGAAATGTACAGGGAAAATATCAGGAGAATCGCAATGCCTGCCCTAACAGAACTAGGTCTCAAAGCCATTAAATCCGACTCAGACGGCCTGTCGCTGGCTGACGGTGAAGGCTTGACTGGCGTGGTGCGCGTCGGCACTGCGGGGCGCATATCTGTCAGTTTTGCGTACGCCTATCGGTTCAACGGCGCACGTCGAGAAATCAGTTGCGGCAGTTGGCCGAAGAAATCGTTGAAAACTATTCGGAAGGCCCGCAATGACGCGCGTGCGTTGCTCGACAGTGGTGATGATCCCGCTGAGCGCAAGAAGATCGAAAAGCTAGAAAAGCGTGTCGCCACCAAGGCGAAGGTATCAAAGCTCGAAGATCAGCTTGACCGCCCGACCGTGAGCATGCTGTTCAAGCAGTGGGAAAAAGCGGTACTTACTGGCCGGAAAGACGGCGGCCTAGAAACGTCCCGCAGTGTCCGCAAGGACGTGCTGCCTGCCCTTGGTAGTCGTTTCGCCGCCGATATCAAGAAGGCTGACCTAATGGCCGTCCTTGATATCGTGAAAGCCAGAGGTGCGCCGATGTTGGCAAATCGGTTGCTGGCCGAATGCAAACAGATGTTCAATTTCGCACTCGACCGCGAGATAGTCACAGTCAACCCAGCCGCTAGCATCACCAAGGCCAAGGTAGGCGGCAAGGACACTATCCGCACTCGCGTTCTAAGTGAAAAAGATATCCGCGCGTTGCCTGCCGTACTTGCGGCAAGTGGGCTGATGACCGCCACGCAGCACATTATCTGGACCCTGCTCGCCACGAGCGCACGCATCGGTGAACTATGCTCGGCCCGCCGTATTGACATTGATATTGATGCGGGTACGTGGCGCATTCCGGCTGAGAACGCGAAGAACAAACACGAGCACATGGTTTATCTTTCGGCTTTCGCCGTTGAACACATGAAGGCCCTGCTCGACTGCTCGACTTCCAATGAATGGTTGCTTTCGGCAGCGAACGGCAAGAACCATTTGGGTCCAAAGGGTATTACAAAGCAGATTGCCGACCGGCAACTCAAGTTTTATAACCGCACGGCTCATAGTGGGCGCTCTACCGATGAAAACTCGTTGGTAATCGGACATGAAAAGTGGGGGCCGCACGACCTACGAAGGTCTAGCGCGACGCTCATGCAAAAGCTAGGCATCCTGCCGCCGGTCATTGAAGCCTGCCTTAATCACGTTGAACCGAACCGGATGAAGCGTGTGTATCAACATCACGACTACGAAGTCGAACAGCGTGAAGCATGGACGGCACTAGGCCAGAAATTGAAGGCGCTGACGACTAACAACGTGTTGACAATGCCGGGTGTTGCCAACCAATAACAGCCGTCTGCACTCGATTCGTGATTGGTGTATTCTGGCGTTTGCAGTATCGGGAACGGAGTCCCACCAGTAAAAGTATTCGCCCTTGCAACGGGGGTAATAGGGCTCCGTTCCGGCAAGCGCCCCATGGGCAGTGTCGCCGGTCGTTATTTTTTGGACGACCATATTATGACCATCGCATTCAAGAATCGTGACGGCACACCCGCCGTTCTCAACACCTCACCCACCGCTGTAATCACACCCGCGCCAACGCCGAACAAGCCAGCTAAATCGTGTGGGAAGACACGCGTTCGCACCTACGGACCCGTTAGGCCCGCAGCACCACTAATCGACTTGAACCAGCCGGGCAGGCTCCACGTTTGCAATTTGTTGGCGCTTTATGGGTTGAAAAGCACCAGTAGGCTGTACGAGAAAATCGGGTTAAAACAAATCCCAAGCCCCGATGGCCGGGACGGTCGCCGCCCTTTCTGGAAAACCAGCACGATTCGTCAGCATCTGGAAAGTTAGGTAACGAAAACGATTGGAATTGCGCGTCACCTACCGGGTTATGGTGAGCCTTTACGGGAGCGCGCATGAATGATCGTTTTACCCTACGTGGCGGGTACACGACCGACGGGCAAAGTGAGTTGTGGCGGGCGCGGGGGTGCTATGCTGGCGGGCAAAAAACGGGGGCATGCAATGAAATCCGATCTTCAAAAATTTGGCTTGGTGCTGCTCACGCTGCTGGCGGCGGTTTGGTTTATCAATGCCGCAATGCCATGGATTGATACTCACCAACTGCTCATAGGCAGCGTAGTGGCTGGCAGCGTCGCCATAACGGTGGGACTTCTGACGTACAACGGCGTCAAGTTATCCCAAGTGGAAGCGGCAAATCGTTTGCGGGATGAACTCGAACATTCCCGTCAAGAGTCAGAGAAAGACCGGTTGCACGCGGCCAATGAGGCGCACTTAGAACGGCTCCGCACGATGCGCCGGGAGGTCTATCTCGATGCGGCGGCGCAACTGTTTCACATGCAAAATCATATCAATCAACTCCCCAATATCAAACTGGGAGTGGATAACGGCACCGATGGTATGAAGCCCTTTCAAATCGCCGTGGAGCGGGTTGCAATTGTCGCAGAGGCCCAAACCGTCACCATGGCAAGGCAACTCTCGTATGACTTCGCTATCCTCATTGTAGAGGCTATGCGGTTCCTAACGCCTGCTTTGATTCGCAAGGGCAACGCGGAGGTTCGACAGCAACAAGTGGACGCGGCAATGCGAGAGATGGACCGCATCATGGGTCTAATGCGTAACCACACAGAGAACAACATACAAGACCCAGTTCGTTACAGCGCCTTGGAGCAAGGCTACCATGCCCAAGACAGGCTTCGGGAACGCGCACAGACAGAATTGGAAGCGGCAAACGCGGACGTGCTAGCGGCTACACAACAGTACGTGACGTTCCTACGGGAACGCATGATGCGTTTGATGAGACAGGTTCATCAACTACTAGCGGCCATCCGTGCAGAGCTAGGCTTAGTCACGAATGAGGATGCATTGCAGGCCCAAACCAATCAAATGATTGTCGAAACCCAAGAGCTAATCGAAAGGGTAATACCTGCTGCTAATGCGAACCCGCCTAACCCTGCGCCCGATAACGTGAACCCAGACGCGCCCGCGTAGCTCATGCAAGCACAGAGTGCACGCAATCAATTGCGTGGGCGATGCTCAGGCGGGAACGGCGGCGTTGTCACGTACCCGCATGATCACCTGCCTGCTGGTGTTATAGGTCTTGGCTACTGCATAGACGGTTGCACCTTGACCCAGCAGGGTCAGCACTTCCTGTTGTTGCTCGCCCGACAGTACGGACGGCCTACCCAACACTTTGCCTTCGGACTTAGCACGCTGTAGACCGGCCTGTGTGCGTTCGATAATGAGGTCGCGTTCAAACTGTGCCACTGCCGCCAGCACACCCATGGTCATCTTGCCCGCGCTGCTAGTCAGGTCCACACCACCAAGGGCTAGGCAGTGCACGCGCACGCCACCGGCCTCTAGTGCCTGCACGGTCTGCTGTACGTCAATGCTATTGCGGCCTAGCCGGTCCAACTTGGTCACGATTAGCACGTCGCCTGATTCCAGCCGTTCTAACAGCTTGATGAACCCCGGTCGTGCCTCGGCGGCGGTGCTACCGCTGATGTTCTCGCACACCACCCGTGAAGGCTGTACGTCGAATCCTGCGGCCTTGATTTCCTGAATCTGATTCTTGGTCTGTTGATCGGCGGTGGACACACGGCAATAGGCGAAAGTGCGGCTCATGGCTTACTCCTTTGCCTTGGGTTCATCCTGTTCAACATACTTCACCTTTAGAGCAACGGGCTTCACTGGTTCCTTCTCGACATACTTGATCTTCAAGACTTGAACTTCTTTCTTCGGTTGTTCAACGTGCTTAACAGTGAGTTGCACAGGCTCTTGCGGTTCCTTCTCTACATACTTGACGTTCAAAACCCTGACTTCCTTCTTGGGCTTTTCCGCGTATTTGACATTCAATACTTGGACTTCCTTCTTGGCCTTCTCAACCAGCTTGATACCCAGTGCAACCGGTGGTTCGGGTTTTTTCGTGAATGTGACGGTCATGTCTCACTCCATTGGGTTGCGTACTCACGTACATGTGTACGAATACGTCTCTGTAGTTTAGTACCTGTACGAAATTATACAAGGCTATTTTTATTACGCATCGACCGGGACCACCGTGCATGAGTACGCATATGGTCGTTTCCGTACCTATGGCGAACGCGCGCACATGCTGGCGGTGGCGTCGCTCAAAATTTTCTGGCGCGCACGCACGGGAAACGCTGAACAATCCGGGGTTTCGTGTACGAATGACGTACATGCATGTGCAAGTACCACAGTAGCTCTCAGGCGCTACCGCTATCTTTAACGATGTTATTGCCGGTGAAATTGCCCTTCTGGGATTCGAGTGCAAGGAGGAAAACTGTTTGCACTGTGTATGTCTTTTATGGCGTTTGCAGGTACTTAACTGCCTTATGCGTGCTATTGGCTTGGTACTTCAAAATCTCTCTCGCCGCTGCGCGGCCCCGCCGATTTTTTATCATTTTGGGCTGTTTATGGGGCTTTTAAGGGGCTATCCGTGGACCAGCCGATGGACGCGTGCAATTGATTGCGCAGCATCTACGGGCACAGCATCGACACCGCTCGTAGTTCGCTGATCGCCTTACCGGCTGTACTCCAGTAAAAGCGTTCACCCTCGCACCGGCATACCAAGGTCTTGCCCGATGGCAGCACGTGTAGGTAGCCGACGAAGCACAGGTCTTGAGCTACGTCATATACGGTACTGACTATGGCGTGTTGTTTGATTTCTTCTATTGAGAGCATGTCTCTCTCCATTGGACGTCAAGGTCAAAATCTCTTTGTCCCGCGACTTTTTTGTCCAAATACCTTGTTTTAGCGGGTTTTACGAGCCTTTCTGAGATGGCACGCGGCGGGTGTCCGGGTGCTGCACAATTGATTGCCAGTGCCACGGTAACGCCGTGTGATCTAAGAGTTTCGCCCAACTGCCCGCGTGTCATGCTGGAAATTCGCTTGCGGCTTTTCTTGGGCTTGCCCTGCCCCGGCTCGCCTTCGAATTCGTAGGCGTTCATACGTCTTTCCCAATCCAAAATAAATAGCCGCGCGGGCTCTTGATAACCCCGCTGTGCCCCGCACATAGGTAGCATGGCTGGCCCTTCTGCCTTGGTGGGCTGGTTATGGCAGGGTAAGGCAGGTGAGGTATGGTCGGGTTTGGTACGGTGTGGCCTGTCACGGTGGGGTAAGGTCTGGTGTGGCACAAGCTGTACAACGGAAGGGGCGGCCTCATGGTCGTCCTTTTCTTTTTCTACGGCGGCCAGCACGGGCGTTACAACCGTTTCCCTGCGCATGCCGGACGCTACACGGCTTACGGTGCTTATAGGTAAATGCATGGCCTGCGCGATAGTCTTGGTTGTTTGACCCGCAGTTATGCGTGCCCTGACTTCTTCAACAATCGTCGGAGCCAGCACCCATTTTTGCCGCCCCGCTGCCGTGATGACGCATTCCATGTTTGGCCTGTTGCTCATCGGCCCTTTTGCTAAAGACGCTGGCTTTACGGCTTTCTTTGGCTTATCGGGCACTGGCGGCAAAGACTGACTCATGCCGGTAGTCCACGGCGCTATGGGCGGTCCATCGAACTGTGCAGCACGCGCTCGCTGCACCGACTGCACGATAAACATACGAGTCCCATCCATAGGTACTCCTAATCCTGTAGGTCAAATGAGCAGCGGTTGCTCGCCTTCCAGCGCCACCAAAATTCCGTAGAAAACGGCGTCGGCTAGGTCATCCGCTCTCTTATATGCAAGCTTGTCGCCCAAGCTGAAGGACGTAACCTGACTAACCAAATGATTTCGGCTAATGCCTTTGTATTCGGTCACCTTGTCGAACGCGTACGCCGACAACTTCACGCGCCCTTGAAATACAGGACCACTCGCCAGCGATGCCCGCCCACTCTTTCCGATTGCGGTCAGGTCACCGGGTATTGCCACTGTCGGCCAGCCTGCTTTCTCTCCGTGCTGGAGCAACATGGTGCCGCTGGCCTTGTCTTCGATGTACACGCCAATCGAGCCATAACGGGCCTTGCACTGCTTCGTTAGTTTTTCGAGTTGCTGAAAGATGGACGGCAACCAATTGACTTGGGTATCACTGGTAATCTGCTCTATCGACCAATCCAGCACAGTCAATGGCGCACCTGCTCCATATTTATTGACTGCCCAAAAAACGACTGCCGTCCCGTCATTTGACGCCCCATCTTTAACCGCTGTATCTACCGTCGCAAAGACGGCTTCACAATGCTGCGGGTACTCCACGCCATGGCCGTCTACCAGCAGCGAAGGAAGTTTGATTAGCGACTCGCCGGACCAACTAACAAACAGCGCTTCATATTCCTGCGCATACACCAGCGGAGGATACTGCTTTTTTAGCGCTGCTACTGCATCGGCATTAAGTAGCGGATTCGAGGAAGTGGGCTTATGAAATTCTTTCCACACGACCGGCCATTTTCCAGATGGTTGCTTGATAGTGCAGCATCTGTAAAAGAAGCTTTCTTCGTCAGTACCCAGCGGCGTACCGGCAATATAGGCATCGCCATTGCGGTCTAGCAAGGTCGGTGCGATGGATAGATTGAAAATATTTTCGAGGTCAGGAACAAGCGACGCCTCGTCAATCAGCGCCCGGTGATACCACCGGCTACGTCCTGCATGTTCATCCTGGAGCGTCCACATTTCGATGCTGCCGCCCGTAATCAACTCAATCATCATGTCGGTCTTATTAGACGACTTGATAGCCGGTTTTAGCGTCGATACGATGGATTGGTAAACGGGCTGTGCACGCGTCAGGTCAGGGAAGAAAAACCCGATACGTTCCCCACGTAAAGCCGCATTCTCTGCAATGACTTCGAGCAGCGCAGTTTTCCCGAAGCGACGACCAATACGCAATACCGTGCGTTTTGCCAAGCCCGCGTACACCTCACGCTGACCTGCATGCAATGGCATCAAACGAATGTCAGCCATTGCCCGCTTCCCCGGTGCTGCGCTCGTCGCTGCCCTCAGTGGCCTTGGTGGCTCCGCCTACGATCTTCAGAACCGGCTGCCCCGCTGGTACGTATGGCGCGGCTCCCGCTGCTGGCGCTACGTCGGGGCTATTGATGATGTTGAGCGTGACTGCCTGCCCTTCCTCGCCAATGCCTGCGTACTCAGCTAGACCCCGCTGAAGCACCCATTTGATGTTATCGGCCTTCTGTTTCGCGGCTGTCAGACGGTCGGCGGCACTAACCTTTTCATAGCCTTTGATTGCCTCATCGGGCAGGCTCACCAGTTCATCGGCAAGGCCATGCAAGCGGATTGCCTGCGCGGTCTTGAACTGGTCGGCAAGTTGGTCATCAACCAACATACGGCGGCGTACAGTAGCCGGGTGAGGCATACCCTGATGACGACATGCTTTTGATAAATCTTCGCCCGCTGCGACGAACTCAAAGAGCCGTGCGTAGGTATCAGCGCTATAGCCTAAATTCGTGATTTTCTTGCGCGAACGCTTGGCCTTAACCGGTCCTTTCGGTTCAGGCTTATGCCCTTGCTGCTTTCCAATAATCTTTACGGCCACGGTTCACCCCAATAATCATGTGGTGGCCTCCGTGCCGGTTGGTCTTCGGTGCTGCTAGTTACTATTTCCTGCGTTCCTTCAAAAGCGCTCTTAACTCTGCCGCTGCCGATTCAAGCCAGTACGCCGCGCATGAGATATTGGCGTCTGCTTCTTCGCCTTCGCGTGCGCGTTGAACCAATTTAAGAACACCAAGGGCCGTCCCTTGCACGTTAGCAAGGTGCTGATCACGACTTCTATAGCGCCCTTCGAATGTCGCTTCAGTCACGATCATGATTACGCTCCCTGCGCGTCATCAAGCAAGCGCGCGATTTCGACGGCAGTTACTTCGGTATTGTCCGCGTACCACTTCAAACCTGAAGGCGTGTGCATGGCGACTTCGCAGAGAATTCGCAAATTCTGTTCGCCCACGATCACCACCACGCTACCCATGCGTCTTGCAGATTGCGCGATACTCAGCACGCTTTCTTTTCGCACTTCACCCCTCCTGCTTCACGCCCGGTTTGACTGCCACGGGTTCGTCCTGCTGCTCTCCTGGCTGATCATCAGGCACACCAAGCGACGCACGATAAAGTTCTACCAGTGCGTCCAGTGCCTGCATTTCACGGGCTATCATTTGCGGAGTCTGGTCGCGTGGCGCTGCGGCGTTAATGCGCCTGTGGGCTATGGCTAGCTGTTGCTCACGAAAAGACAGAACCGCTGTTTCAATACCACTCGTATTCACAATTCCCCCCTAACTTTTGACTGCCGAACCCGGCACGTTCGTCGGCGTAAGGTCTCGCACAACCTGCCCGCCCGGAACAGCAGGCGTTGAAGGGCTGGTCGCGGGTGTGCGGTCGTACTGCTGGCTGGCCGTGCCCGCATAATGCTTCGCTGAATCCGAACCCGAATTGAGATTGTTACGTCCACTTGCTGCGTCTGCCATGATGTTTTCTCCATGTGTAGTACTGCCAAAAGATACGATCACGAAAATCTATACTATCGGGGTTCCAGTATCACCACTGCCGGTCTGCACCCCGCCGTGCAAGTGCGAGGACACCGGAATACCATTCGCTGTTACTTCGTGAATAACGGTCACGGGTCCCTGAATTGTGGCGGGGTAACCCCCTGCATTCGTGCCCTGAGTCATCTCGCCGTCTAGCACGATGTTCGGTGCCGTTAGCGTGATCGAAGTCGGGGCGCTCATGCTGATGGCGCTGCCGTTCATCGTGATACTAGTGCTGCCGATAGTCGCGGTGATGGTAGTCGGATGCAGGACAATCGTGGCCCCGCTATTGGTGTCCCGCAAAGTCACACCATTCGGCCCGTAGATCACCACGGCTTGTCCGTCCACTGCCTGCCAATGCGCATTACCAATCGGCTGGAAATACAGGGCTTCCAGATTACCCGGCTGGCTCAGGTCGGGCGGACTACTGGCTTGACCACTGGTAAATCCCACCGGACATGCCACGGGAACCACATAGCCTTTATCTTTCGGCTGAATTGGATAACGCACGTACTCAGGGCCGAATAACGGGACTGTGATTTGTGGCAAGGTCCACACTGAAGGCGCAATATCGAACGCTACAGTAATCAGCGAGCCTGTAGCGCTTATGACATGGCATGGAAGGGCCTTGCCCAGCAACTGCATGGCATCGCCAATCTGCGTGCGCACGCCCACCGGCAAGGTCGATACCAACGGGGTGCGTAAAAAGCTGATGCTCATGACGCGCTCCCATTGGTGAAGCCAAACGAATTTCCTGACGTGCTCTTATACACATACGGGACGGACGACAGTAACGGGCTAGTGGTCGGTTGCGCGAACGCCAGTTCATACGAACTTATCCAACTAAGACCGCTTGGTGAGCGACTGTCTCCCAAATGCCGGGTCTTGGTTACGAGTGCGGTTCCCTGAAACGCACTATTGCCTTTGTATGGGCTGTTGCTGGCATTGCCTATAACAAGCGGACTAGCGCCGCCATTGGGCGAACCGAAAGCGCCGGTCGTGCCAAGGCTTGACGGTAACTTTACGAACGATCCCGTGGTGATATCACCCCTCATGGCTGTCACTGCCTGCACCTTACCCGGCGCGCTCCAATTCGGTTGCCCAACGAGGTCTTGAAAACTGATTTCTATTGGCTCGGTTTGAGTCGAAAAATCCTGCACTACCAGCGTTCCGCCTTCCAGCACAATCGTCACTCCCTGATATGTCGGGTTAGTGGATTGGGCGTAGACGGTACTTGCAGGGTTCGGCCCTGCAATCACGCTTTTGCTGGTCTGATTCACGAACACGGCAAATTGGTGAAGGTCTTGAAAATACGCTGTTTTCGGAACAGCGCTTGCCCACATCAACGCGTTGCTAATTGCCATTTTTATCGACACCTGAGGAAAGGCCGTTTGCAGGGTGTCGGTAATGGCGGCGGCCATGCTTTGGCCTGCGCTCCACGAAAATATCAAGTTAGCAGGCGTGTTGCCGGTGACCGGTTGCATGGCGGACGCGGAACCGCTGGCATTACTGTAATCGGCGCTGCTGCCACCCGGCGCAAGGTATAAGGTTAGGCTCTGATCGGTATTCACCCACTCGCCCACCGCCTGCAATACTTGTCCTGCTGCCAGCAAACCAGACTGCTGCGGACTCGCCAGCGGCAAGCCCCGACTCATTCCGCCGATGACGCTGATGAACATGCCGTTCAAATCGGCGGCCTGTGCGACCATCGCCAACGGCACGCCATGGATTCGCACGAACGGTTTAGCGTGGGCATCTGGGCTGTGCAACGGCGTGGACGTGATATCTAACTCACAACGTAGTGCAGCGGGATTTGATCCACCCAGCGTGTACGGATTCGCGCCAGCATTCAGGCTGGAAAAGGTCACGGCACTTTGATCATCCGAAAACGTGAAAGCCGTTCCGTAAGAACCGGGATTCGGCACTAGCACCTGACTAGTGGCCGGATTAACAAGCGTGATCGCGTAGTACCTCATGCTATTGCGCGAGTTGCGCTCCTGTTATCTGTACGTCATGACCGGGTGGCGCGGTCACGCTAAGCGATACGTTAGCTTGAGGTTGCTGCGTCGAGTTGAGGGTGCGTGCCGGTGCAACGGGCGTAGCGAATCGTGCGCCACCGCCCTCACTGAGAAAATCGCCAATCATGCCGAACCCGCGTTTAAGCCGATCTGTCAGACCCTCGGTGATCGCCTGTTGATCGTCCTGCACCATCGTTTTTTGCTGGGCATTAAGTGCTTTCGCATCGATGCTATCCATCGGCAAAATTCGGGGGTCGTTCTGCGCATCAACTTCTTTCGCGGCCTTCAAGGCCTTGGGGTCGTTAAAAGGGTTGTGCCCACCGCTAAGGTCGATACCTTGCTTCTCTAGCTTGTCGAGATACCGGCTAGTCTCTCCTGACTTCTGGAATTCCGAAATGTGGTCACGCCACTTGTCGCCATATTTTTGAATATCCTTATCGAGTCCAGCAAAGCCGTCAAACGCTGCCGCTGCCTTACCCCAATCACCGTATTTCTTATGCAGGTCAGCTAGATAACGTGCAGCACCTACCTCGCTTGAATATTCGCTGGTGCGATCTACACCGTATGCATCAGCGGTCGGTTTATCGAACTGAAATGCACCCAGCACGTTGGGGTTGTTCGGGTTGATCAAGTTGCTGCCGCCAGACGATTCGATGTTCTCATCGGCCTGCAACAAGCCCCGTGGCAGGCTCCAAATATTTTCCAGCGCCGCCATATGCTTGGCCTTGTCCGGGTCCGATACAAAGCCCGGTTGCCCTGCCACCGTGTCAGCACCGGCGTCATCGAACGGATTTCGAAGACCATGGGCCTGTAGCCACTGGCCCACTACCTGAGCACCTTCACGAATGCGCCCGGGATAGTCACCCGGCGCTGCGTGCGGAATAGCCGTGCCGGGTGGTGTCGGATTGTCGCCAGCATCGGCAAGTTCTTTAACCGTCTTTGCCGTGTTATCAAGAAGGCTAACGGCTAGGTCGGTCGCTGCGGTACTCCACGCGTCCAGGTGTGGAGCAAGCATCAGAATATCGCGGTTCCATGCCCGTTCAATATCAGCCCATTTTTGAGCCTGATCCTGTTTGAACTTCGTGGCGGCTTCACCTTCCTGTTCGGTATAACCGACTTTCGGCCAGTCCCGTTCATACTGGTCATGGGCCTTATCGAGGTCGCCTTTATCAAATGCGTCTGCCAGTAGACGAAGCTGGTCAGGGTTCTCATCGGGAAAGAATGCTTGCGCCTGTGCTACTGCAAATTGTGGGCTAGTCTTTTCCCACGCGCTGTACAATTTTGCCTCGCCCTGCGCCTTCTTCCACGCAAGCTCTGCGGCATCCAGCGTTGCGAGGTCTTGTGCAGATACACCAGCATTCAGGAAGGGCAGTTGTTTGGTCGGGTCGGCCTTTGCATTGGCGGCTTCTTCGAGTGCATCACGACCAAGGCCATAAGGCTCACCAGCAATCCCGAATTCTTTTTCTTTGCCCAGGTGCAAACCGAGTTGACGACTAATTTTATAGTCACCGGCCACGCTACTTGCAGCGCCAGCGGTCGCACCATAAAGCGAAGCAGCAAGACCACCACCAGCGGCAAACAGACCAAGTAAGCCCATGCCACCATTTCTGACAATACCGGTCAATCCACGGTTCGCTTTTTCGATTTCCCGGCTTATGCCTCGCCAACTACGTTCTGTCTCTGCTGCATCCTTTTTCACGCGCGTGAATACGCCCGATGTGGGGTTACTGAACTTGCTGTCAGTGGCCTTGTGTACGAGGTCGCTAAACGTTTCCTCCACATGATCAAATGCGTTACCTAATTCTTTAACGCCGCGATTTGTACCAGCCCATGCACCGTTTTGTTTTTCTAGCTCGCCCTGCCAGTTGTGGAAAGACGTGATGAAAGAATCCCAGGCATCAGTGTCCACCGGTATACGGACGATTCCGACATTTCCGCCACTGCCTTCAGCCATGCTTTACCCCTAGTGATTCTGCGCAATTGATTGCGTGACCATATGCATTACTAATCTGTTTGACTATCGCTCCATCGGTGCGATGCTCGCATTTAATGCAGAGTCTGGCCTTCGCCTTCTGCCATGGCAGTAGCTATGCGCCAACCTTCGGCCTCGGCTAAATGATCCTCGATACGCTCTGTGATCTTCTCAGCTACGGCGTTTAACGGTGCTAATGCTGCTTCGTTTTCCGCTGCTAACGCGGCGGCTCTTTGAACGCAATTAAGCGCTGCTCGCAGCATGGTAACCACGTTCTGCTCCACCGCCTCCCCTACGCCATGTGCCCGGTAGAGCGCACGGACACGCGGCCCCGCGATATCAATGGCGGCATCCATAAGCGCACAAATCTGAACAGTATCGATTGTCATTTCAGCCTCCGCACGCCTTTCGGAATGCATCGGTTTCAGCCCGTGTCTTTCGCTTGAATTCTGTAAGCGATAGGCGCTTGTTCTTTGGCTTCGGACGGCCAGTTACTGAAGGAAGCTTGCTTCGGTCTTGCTGGGTTTTGCTGGCTGCTGTAGTCATGCTCCTGCTCCTTGCTGCTCTGTCCGCTTTTTGCGGTGATAGGTGTTGATTCGCGCTAGTACCGTTTCGCGGTTTTTCTGGTAATACTCGGAGCACCGCTCTAACACTTCATCGTGGTGTTCCCTATAGAACTTCTGAGCTAATTCCCGCCTGCATCGCTTGCAACGATTTTCCAAATGATCACGAGTGCTGGCACATCGATGATATTCAGTGAGGGGCAAATCGCATTGGCAAAGTTTGCAGGTTTTCAGAAGTGCGGACATGTCGTCACCATCGGCCTAAAGAATCACCGGAATTCGAACCGGGGCACCGCCGATTGATCTCGTCAGCATCGGAGGCGCGGTGTATTGGCCCATCCAGCTACGTTTTTGACCATAAAAACTAGTCTGTTCTCGCCCGCTACGGTCCCGTTCAACTACAGGACGCAGCGTCGGTGACTGGTGCGCCTGCTCGAAAATCGCAGCTTTCACTAGTTGTTCCGTCCGAGCAAATACATCGGCTGGCGAACGCGTTGTGTCGGCGCGAACACTGGCAGGTGCATACGCTGGCAGGGTGCGCTGCATCTGCCGAATCAGTGAGCGGCGAAATGCGTCAGGCGACTCGGCATCATTCTTGCAAATTTGAACTAGCCCCAAGGGCAGGCCAGCGACCTGAATAGGCACTGAGAATTCTTCGGCAATGCGCTCATACTCCGCCGTAATTCTCGGGTCTTGACGTTGCACGATTAAATCTCCTGGCAGGTGTATTTACCGGATGCCACCATGGCTTGGGTTGCGCGCCACTGGTCCTCAAAAGCTGCGGCCTCTGCTGGAGTCGGTGGCTGTTTGCAAATTCGAAGCATCTGGTAAGCAGGACCCGTGAATGGCTTCATCCATGTGCTGGCTTTGGTCGCGCCCGGCTCAAGCTCAAAGGTACGAACCGGTCTCCCGCTGTCGTCGTGATTGGTGATCATTTTGAGACCGCCACCGGTCGAATCGGCGCGCACCGCGTCCGCAATTTGCTCATCCACACTGCGAGTGTTTTTTAGCCACTCGCGGCCACGCGGGGAATCGGCCATAAAAGGCTCGCCGCCACGGCATGAATATTCTGCAAAAACTGGCATTTTTAAATACTCCTCACTTCACATAACGGGCACGGGTTTGCATGCGCAGCGCTTCGCCGTACTTTTCGGCTAGCTCATGGTCATCTACCAACCAAGCGTAGAAGCTGCTTTTGCTCACACCAGCGGCCTCGCAAGAACCACGCACATGGTTACCACTTGCGATGTGATGCAAAATTAAATCGATGGTTGCATCTGGAACCAAACGGCGTGGGATAGCAATGGTTTCATCAATCACGACTCACTCCAAAGACTTATCGGACATACGTCCATATAGGTAGTCTGCGCTTTCGTGGTTCTACATGGGAAGCACTGTTTGTAGTCCTACCTTTAACACCGATGTTCTGATAGTCAAATGTCCTAATCGATATTGCAAATGCGCAGACTCGCCGATAAGAATAGAGCCTCTATGACGGGCTGCTGGTCGTTACCCTCACAACATACCGCCCGCCCCTTACCGTGCCCACCAGCGAATTATGTCCGCGTCCTATACGCCTTCACGCACTCGCGGTTAATTTAACGCCTGCTGCTTTCTTTGCTGCCTCGGCATCTGCTGCCGCCTTGCGTGCCATCGCCTGCGGTAACCAAGCCGCTAACGCCGCTAACTGCGCTTCATGAGACTGTGGCGGTTCGTCATAACCGTAGTCGTCAGCCCATAGCACCCCGGATGCCGCCTCCCCCTCCTGGCTGATCGTGAGACATGTCACTGGCGGGGGTTCCGGTTCCGGTTTGGGTTTGGGGTCAGCCGGTGGCATCAACAGAAGTGCAATTTCTAATTTTTCCGCCGTAAAAGCAGGGCCTGCCAAATATTCATTCAGGGCTGGTGTGGGGATGCCAGCGGCCACCCGGCCACGCCATACCCCAATGTGCGGAATCATCGCTGAGGCACGTTCCACCTGTTCCCACGCGTCGGCAACCGATAGCCGGTTATCTACAGGCGCGGCCTCGTGTGCTGCTTTGAATGCTGCGATATCGGCATGGGCTTTGAGCATCTGTGCTGCCAGCGCGACTTTCTCAGCCGCGTCCGCTAGTTGCTTCTCGTGCCAAGTGACAACCGAACTCAGGTGCGTGATAAAGAACGTCACATCGGGTTCGTGCTTCAGCCAGCCACATTGCGATTCGTCACGTGCGTGCATGGCAAATTTGAACCACGGCACCAACGCGGATCGCAGAAGCGTACTCGGGGTAAAGCCCTTTTCCTCGCCAGCCGCATACAGCTTGTTGCGCGCATCCTTGAGTTTTCGGCAATCCGTCCTGTTCAACGGCATGTACTTGCCTCGCTCCCTCATGAGTTGTTCCCATTCCCGCGCAAAGCTCAGGGGTTGCTTTCCGTTCTTCAGCGGGGTTTTATCAATTTTCGGGGTTTCAAGAACGCTTTCAGGCGAAGCGGTTTTGCTTTTGACTTTGGGGTTGTCTTTCCCTGTCTCGCCTGAAGAATTAATCATGTCTGCTTTTGTGGCAGGCGAAGCGGCCACAGAGTCTAAAAGACTTGTACATGCAACACCTACAGGCAAACCTAAGTCTTTAATCAGGGCTGTTTTGGCGCTTGAGCCGCAGGGCTGTTTTGCCGCTTGAGCCGCAGGGCCAAAACTCCCCGCTGGGCCTTGCTGGGCTTGAGTTTCAGCTTTTAATAGGTGGGCATAATTATGCGAATCCGGCCATCCACTCAAACAGGCGCTGCCTTCGGCCACCAGCGGGCGGATTTGCAGCATGTTGTACGGAGTCTTCATCGTGCATGTGGCAATCAACTTGCGGTCGCGCAAAATCTTTAACCAACCATCAAACTGATCTTCAGTGACCCCGTATTTCTTCGCCCATTTCGCAATAGGTCTTCCCCAGTAATAACTGTTGTCGCTATTTCTTAAATTCTGCACACGCTGGGTTTGCTGCCAGAGGTCGAGAATGTCTTGGTATAACTCGGCGGCTGCGAATGAGATACGGCCTGTAGGAGTGCGGCACAAAGACCGGTAAAGGTCGCGTCGGGCCTGCCATGCACCTTTAGCGGCCATATCGAACGCTGATACTACTTTTAGTCGTGAGGGCGGCGGTGCTTTAGTCTTTTTATCGTCGATACTAGGTTTGTCAAAAGTGGAAGCGCCAGCAATCAATTGCGCAGAAAATGCGGGCAGAAATGCGAGGTCAGACGTACCCATAATAGCCACCATTTAGCTAGGTTATAAAAAATTCACCTACGTCTGTGCTGGTGGCGTTATAATACTTGCCACCATTTAGTATTTTTAATCGCCGCTAAGTCCTTACCCGGACCCGCGGCGTTTTTTTTGCTGCCGTACTGCGGTTATCTTGCTCTTTACGCTGCTTCTTGATCTTCATCGTCCATGGGTTGCCATTCATTGTAGAAGCGCACTACGTCTTTCTTGAATTCCTTGCCGAGGAGGTTGCGGTAGTTATACAAATAATGCGCTACCGCAACCTCGATAGATTGCTGGCGGTTGCACTCGGCGTCTTCACCGGACAGTCTGACGAGTCGATCCAATAACCTCACTGCCTCAGCAGGAAGCTTGGTTTCAATGGTTACGTATTCGACGTTCTTCATTTTGATTCTCCAATAGTTTCTAACGCCTTAAACCGATTCGTTCGCCAATACTTCATTGACATACTTAGTTAACGCGACGCGGACGATTGCGCTAAGGGTTGCGCCCGTGCGTAATTCCACGAGTTTGGCGCGTTGCTTCAATTCGTCGGGGATTCGGATACAAGTTGGTGTTTCAGGGATATTCGGTAATCTGCGCATGATGACTCCTTCAAGAGAGTCTATAGCGTAATACGACGTATATCCCTGTTCAAGAGGCCATTCTAGGTGGCTTATTAATCTAAAAATCAAATCGCATTAAAAACCCGGTAAATCGCACAAAAACACCCCACTACCAGCCTACTACTAGGATGCATATTTATTTTTAAATAAACTTCGAATACCGATAGCTTTGATTAATGGTCCGTGTGAGTGCTGGATTAGCATCCTAATAAGGTCATGAACCCGTTTCTATCTATTTTGTCGATAAGGCCTTTTCCTCTGTATTTATCCAATTTGAGGGCCGCGTCTTCCACAGATTCTGATTGGGTGGATGGTACAAGGCCCTTATTGTAAATAACCGGTGATGGTAGCTTTTCGGAAAAATCCAGAAGTTTGCCTATTTCGGTAATCTCGTTTTTGGTTAGATAAGGCTCGTCCAATATCAGGAATGACTCCACTACACCCAATGCAAATATTTGAGTTGAAGCAAGCAATACAGCGACATAGCGCTTCCCGCTTCCGTCATCCATGACAAAAAAGGAAAGGGATTTCAGTTTGTTAGGGGCAACCACGCTGCGACATGACGTTATCACCCGCTCTACGTTGTCCTGTGCCGTCAAGCCGGTAAATCTCTCTGCAACGGTGGTCTTTTTAACGGCGTCCTTTTCTTTTGCTGGCCTCATTGTGTCTTCTCCACGTGAAGAGAACGTCAAAATACAATAGTAGGTGCAGGGAGCCGTGTTTGCGCAATTGATTGCGCCAGCGACAAGCACCGTTCGATGCGTCGGTGGGGGAACATGCGCTTGTGCGAGCAACTACTTTCCGCTGGCACTCGCCATTGGGTCTAAGTACGATTGCCTTCACACTCAACGGAGGCACTATGACCACGTACAAGGGGCTACAGAATCATGTTCGGGCGACTCATGGGCGAGTCATGCAATCGTGTTGGATCGCCCATGTAAAGGAAATGAACGGCTTGCCACTCAACTCACACCGTATCGGTGCACGCCAGAAACCTTGCCCACCGGAATGGCGGCCTGTGATCGAACGCGCCATGCGCGAACTCGGTTGGCTCTGACTGTGCTGCAATGGTCTGCTGGATGGCGGGCGCGTCCACTGATTTACCTTTGGATACGACCGCTGCATAGTTGGCGGACACGTGACCGTGCGGGGTGAATCGTGATTGATGTAACTTTCGAAGTGACAATGGAACAACAACACGACTTGATGCAAGCCTTGAAGGGGTTCGGTACCGTGCCATTTCAACCGCTCAATAGCGCTACGGGAAACCCGAACAAAATTCGGTGGCGTTGCCGCGTTCCCGAAGACTTTCCGGGAAAGCATCCAGATTGGAAGGTCATCCCGGACTGACGCGCAATTAATTGCGCATCAGGACGATGGAGCACCTAGCATCGCCGGGTGTACAGGTAAACGTACAGGGAAAAACCGCAAAACCAGAGAAGGTGTTCAAATGACAAATCCTGATAGCTTTGACCCTATTGGCTTGCAAGAGAATATTCGGGTTGGCGACTACCTTCTGACTATAAACGTCGAGTCAAAATACGACCCGCCTGATGCAGACAAGGTGATCGGTTTTAACGTTCGCGTGATTGTGACTCGCCATGACGGAACCCCGGTTCACGGCCGGACGCACGCCGAAGATTCCGGAGAAATGACCGGCAATCACGGGCCCTACGTGACGATGGCGGAAGCCATGGCTCACGGCGAGGCGTGGGGCAGGCACTTCGTCGCTCGCGTATTGGGCGGGGCGGTCTAGCTGCCATCGTTTGGTGCTGGCAATGGATGGCGTGCCGACGTCGTCAGTCATAGCCGCTCGCGGCGGTCCCGCGGTTCTGAGGATGGAGGTTTCCATGTGGGAAAGAATAGACTACAGGGGCTTTGAGATCTGGGTGCTGCCGATCCTTGCATATGGACCACCCGCACCGGATACCCCTTACCACTACAACGGGTACGTATGCCGACCCGGTGCAGACCTGCATCATGCCGGGCAACGCACGCAGTTTTATGAGCTCGGTGACGTCTACGACACCGAAGCAAAGGCGCTGGATGCGGCCTATCATGCGGGACGAGAGCTTGTCGACAAGCTGATCGACAACCGCTGAGCCGCGGTGTCGATCGATCGCGTGAACCGCAGAAACCCGCAAGCGCTCAGGCCGCGGGTTTCATGTCCGCCGCTTTTCTATTGCTGCGCCGCCACGCTCAGCAGCACCGGTTTATCACGATACAGCGTCGGATACAGGCGCTTCAGGTTCTCGACCTTCGGCAAGTCGTTAATTGCGATATACGGCGCATCCGGATGCAGCGTCAAATAGTTCTGGTGATAAGACTCGGCAGGATAAAAGCCCTTGAGCGAGTCTGTCCTCGTCACGATCGGCGAGGAGAAGACATGCGCCTTGTCAAGTTGTGCGATATAACTTTGCGCGATGCGCTTTTGCATGTCGTTGGCCGGAAAGATTGCCGAACGATATTGCGTTCCGCTGTCCGGGCCTTGCCGGTTCAATTCCGTCGGGTCATGAGCGACTGAGAAATAGATCTGCAGCAACTTGCCGTAAGTGATCTTCGTCGGGTCGTAAGTGATCTGCACGGATTCGGCATGACCCGTCTGGCCCCCGCTGACGGTCTCGTACTGCGCGGTCTGGGCCTGACCACCGGCGTAACCCGACACAACTTTCGTCACACCGTTGACGTGCTGGAACACGCCTTGAACGCCCCAAAAACAACCGCCTGCCAGCACGGCGGTTTCCTCATGCGCTGCGTTCGCGGGTTCATCGAGCGCGGGGGCTGCAATGACGACTGCGGCTTCTGACGAATGCGCCAGGTGCATGGATGCGAACAAGATGCCGGCGCCCAGGCCGATAGCCGTCAACAACGCCGCGCCGCGCGAACGCAGGAACGTGGCAGGATTTTGCTTCGTGGAAATCATGGAGTACCTCCGGGTTTCAGGACGACGCGCTTTACTTGCGCCCGGCAGCCAAATGCCGGGCGGGCGCCCGGGCGTCCTCCTCTTGCCTTATGTTAGCGCGCCCGCAGACGTGTGCACGCTTGATGACAAAGATGTCATCGAGAGGTCATGAATGGTCACGAACGCCCTTGCCTTCCTCTACCTCGCTTGCTGAACTTGAGTCCATACAGCGGACACGCCTTTAAAAGCGGGATATAGCTTAAGGTTGTGCCCCAAGCAAGTCCGCAAGCGCAATCGCCACCGTTTTCGTCGCGACCTTCAGGTCTTCAAGCGAGACGCGCTCGTCGGCCCGATGTCCATTAGCCTCAAGCAGCGTTCGCGGACCGGCGCCATAAATCACGGTCGGTACGCCCGCCTCGCAATACAAGCGGGCGTCGGTATAAAGCGGCACGCCTTCGGTAGGAATGTCGCGTTGCAGCGTAACGAGAGCCGCTCGTTGCAACGCTTGTGACAAGCGCTCCGCACCGTCAAGCGAGCGCAACGGCGACGTAACCAACACCTCTTGTATCTCCACGCCAATGCCCGGCAAGCCTTCCACCGACGCCATGATCAGCGCCTTCAATTGCTTGAGCACGTCTTGCGGATTCTCTTCCGGCACCACCCGCCGGTCGAGCCGCAAACTCACCTTGTCAGGCACCACATTCGTATTGATGCCGCCTTTGATCAGACCCACCACCAACGTAGGATGGTCGATGCCCGGCGTCTGCGAATGAATTTCGCGCAATGCCGCCCGATGCCCGTACAGCGCATTGAGCACTGCCGTAGCGGCCTCCAGCGCGTCATGCCCGGTATCGGGCCGCGCCGCGTGCGCCGACTTGCCCCGCACCGTGACTTCCAGGTGGATCGCGCCATTGTGCGCGGTCGTGATCGAATAGGAAAAGCCTGCACAGATGGCGTAATCAGGCTTCACGATGCCCTGCTTCAGCAACCACTCCGGTCCGATCAGGCCACCGGTTTCTTCGTCATAGGTCAGGTGCAGCTCCACCGTCCCGGCAAGCGTCGCACCGCTCTCGATCAACGCCTTCAACGCGAACGCATAGGTGGCAAAGTCCGACTTCGATACCGCCGCTCCGCGCCCGATCATGAAACCATCGCGAATCTGGGCGCCGTATGGATCAGCGGTCCAGCCATCGCCGGGGGGCACCACGTCGCCGTGAGCGTTCAGCGCGATCACCGGCCCCGCGCCAAAGCGATGGCGGATCACCAGGTTCGTCGCACTGATCATGCCGGCGCGCGTGACGTCGTCTGCCGGCACTACGTGACGTTCGACCGCGAAGCCGATCCTTTCCAGCCATTGCGCCGCCATCTCCGCGTGGTCCGCGCAATCGCCCGGCGGATTGTCAGACGGTTTTTGCACGAGCGCGGAAAGAAACTGGACCTCCTGGTCAAAGTGATTGTCGACGCAGTCGATCAGGGTCGAGGTGAGAACGGGTGAGGTCATGAGCGATGGTCTATCCAGGTAACTAGCTAAGGGTTGGCTGCATGGTAAAGGGTAACGCGAGAGTATCGCGAGGAGCGCTGCGGCCGGCGAGCGGCGACAGCTTAAGCGATCCGGCCCACGCCTTGGTGAGCGCACCCGAATGCCACGCATAACGGATCGCCATCAATTTATCGCGCTTAAGCGCGATTTTCATCGAAGAAAATTGCATCAGGATCCAGGCGCCGCGTTTGTTTCGCAATCAATTAAAGCACGTTCTCGGCTAAGCTTTATGGATCGGCACGCGCTCCGCCGGACGGCGGCCAGACGTGGATTTCCGTCACGCACGGACACAATAACTCACCGGAATACGCTTCAATGAACCATAGAGACGATGCCGCGGCACTCGACCGCGACGATCCGCTAGCCCGTTTGCGCGATCAGTTCGCGCTTGGTCACGACACTATCTATCTTGACGGCAACTCGCTTGGCGTAGCGCCGAAGGCCGCCGCTGCGCGCGCCGCCGCCGTCATCACCGGCGAATGGGCCGACGGCTTGATCCGCTCGTGGAATACGGCAGGATGGTTCGCGTTGCCCAAGCGGCTTGGCAACAAGCTGGCTCCGTTGATTGGCGCGGCCGAGGACGAAGTGGTCGTCACCGACACCATTTCCATCAACCTCTTCAAGATCCTGTCGGCAGCGCTGCGGGTAGCCAACGAGCGCGATCCGAAGCGTCGTGTCATCGTCTCCGAACGCTCGAATTTTCCGACCGATCTCTACATCGCGCAAGGCCTGATCGAGCAACTGGATCGCGGATATGAACTGCGTCTCGTCGATCATGCATCCGAGCTCGCCACCGCTATCGACGAGAATACGGCCGTCGCCATGATCACGCACGTGAACTATCGCACGGGCGCCATGCACGACATGGCCGCGCTGACCCGCGTGATCCATCAGGCGGGCGCGCTCGCGGTCTGGGACCTGGCTCATTCGGCAGGCGCGGTCCCGGTTGATCTGAACGCCGCCGGCGCGGACTACGCGGTCGGCTGCACCTATAAGTACCTGAATGGCGGACCGGGCTCGCCCGCGTTTATCTGGGTGCCCAAGCGGCTGCAGAATAATTTTTCGCAACCGCTGTCCGGCTGGTGGGGTCACAAAAAACCCTTTGAAATGAGCCCCGAGTATCGGCCCGATGACGGCATCGGCCGGTTCCTGTGCGGCACGCAACCTATCGTCTCGATGTCGATGGTCGAATGCGGCCTCGACGTGTTCGGGCAAACCGACATGGCCACGTTGCGCCGGAAATCGCTGGCGCTGAGTGACCTGTTCATCGAACTCGTGGAGACGCGATGCCGCGAATTTCCATTGCAGCTCGTGACTCCAAGGGCACATGCTGAACGCGGATCGCAGGCAAGCTTCGAACATCCGCATGGGTACGAGGTCATGCAGGCGCTGATCGCGCGTAACGTGATTGGCGATTACCGCGAGCCGCGCATCCTGCGCTTTGGGTTCACGCCGCTTTATACGCGCTATGTGGATGTATGGGACGCCGTTGAAACACTGCGCGACGTGCTGGCGACTGAAGCATGGCGTGCACCCGAGTTCGCCGAACGTGGCGCAGTTACCTGACCCGAGCGGAGAACGCGCGATGACACAATCACATGAAAGCGAAGGCACGGGCGGCTGTCCGATGGGCTATGGAACAGCAGGCGATGCTGTGCAGAAACCGGAGGGCTGGCATGACGCACAACTCGACTTCTCCGGTTCGATGAGCTATGGCGACTATCTCTCGCTCGATACGCTCCTTGCTGCGCAACACCCGCTCTCGCCCGACCACAACGAAATGCTGTTCATCGTGCAGCACCAGACGAGCGAGCTATGGATGAAGCTCGCGCTGTATGAGTTGCATGCAGCGCTCGCCGCCGTGCGTCGCGATGACCTGCCGCCGGCGTTCAAGATGCTCGCGCGGGTCTCGCGCATCCTCGATCAACTGGTCCAGGCGTGGAGCGTCCTCGCGACCATGACACCGTCCGAATACACGGCAATGCGGCCTTATCTGGGGGCATCGTCGGGATTCCAGTCGCATCAGTACCGGCAGATCGAGTTCCTGCTGGGCAACAAGAACGAGCAGATGCTCAAGCCGCATGCGCATCGTCCGAACGTGTATGCAGAGGTCAAGGCGACGCTTGACGGACCCTCGTTCTACGATGAAGTCATCCGCCTGCTCGCGCGCCGCGGCTTTCCGATCGCGCCGGAAAGGCTGGAGCGAGACTGGACTCAGCCGACCACGCTCGACGCCAGCGTGGAAGCCGCCTGGCTCACTGTGTATCGCGAGCCGACGCAGCATTGGGAACTCTACGAGATGGCGGAAGAACTCGTCGATCTCGAAGATTCTTTCCGGCAATGGCGCTTCCGTCACGTCACCACTGTTGAGCGGATCATCGGCTTTAAGCAAGGCACGGGCGGAACCAGCGGTGCGCCCTATTTGCGAAAGATGCTGGACGTGGTGCTGTTTCCTGAGCTATGGCATGTCAGGACGCTGCTCTGAGCGATAGTGCACCGGTCCTACGCGCGGGGTAAAGCGGAACACGCTCTGACAAGCGACGCGCTTTACCCGATAATAACCCGCATGAAAATACTCCCACCTTCCCGTCTCATGCGGCGTGCTTTTCTGGCGTTGCCCGCAGCCCTGCTGCTAGCGTCGTGCGCGACACCCATCGCATCGACATCACTCGATACCGCCATTGCCGCGCCGTATCGTGGAGAAAAGGCGCAGGCGCGCGACGTCTACCGGCACCCGAAAGAGACACTGGAATTCTTCGGCCTCGCACCGAACCAGAGCGTGCTGGAGATCGCGCCGGGCGGCGGCTGGTACACCGATATCCTCGGACCTTATTTGCGGGCGCGCGGCACGCTTTACGAAGCGCAATATCTGCCGCCCCAAGGGGCGCTGCCTGCCGGTGAGGCGAAGAATAACGCTGTGTTCGAGCGCAAGCTCGCGGCTTCTCCCGACATCTTCGGAACGGTCGTGGTCGGCGCGCTGCAATCGGGGCAGTTCAGCGGCTTTCCCGCCGGGCTGCAAGTCGATCGTGTGCTGACGTTTCGCAATATCCATAACTGGATAGAAGACGGCCAGGTCGATGCCAACCTGCGTGCGTTCTATTCGGTCCTGAAACCGGGCGGCGTGCTCGGCGTAGAAGAGCATCGCGCAATACCGGGTACTTCGGTTCAGCAAATGATCGATACCGGCTATCTGACCGAAGCCTACGTGATCGAGCATGCACAGGCAGCGGGGTTCAGGCTTGCCGCGCGCAGTGAGATCAACAGCAACCCCCGCGATACAAAGGACTATCCGCACGGTGTGTGGTCCTTGCCGCCGACCTACCGGGGTGGCGACACCGACCGCGCGCGCTTCGCCGCCATTGGCGAATCGGACCGGATGACGCTGCGTTTCGTCAAGCCATAGGCAAGCGTGCCCGGTCGCAGGATCAAGGCCAATCGCACGGTCACCACACTGATGTGGACCGTAGCTTGCGTGCTATTCGCTGATCGCCCCTCTTTTCAATGTTTGAATCACAAGGCTATTCATGATCGAAGTCCACCATCTGAACGAATCCCGGTCGCGCCGCATTACGTGGCTGCTTGAAGAACTCGGACTCGACTACACGGTCCATGCTTACCAGCGCAATCCAAAGACCCGGCTTGCGCCGCCCGAGCTCGAAAAGATTCATCCGCTGGGAAAAGCGCCCGTAATTCGCGACGGCGAGGAGGTGATTTTCGAGTCCGGTGCGATCATCGAATATCTGGTGCGCAAGTATGGTCACGGCCGGTTTGCGCCCGCTGCGGACTCGCGTGACTACAATCGTTATCTCCAGTTTCTTCACTACGCGGAAGGTTCCGCCATGTTGCCGCTCATGCTCAAGCTCTACACGAGCCGGCTTGGCGATGGCGCTGCACCGCTGCAGCCGCGCATTGAAAGCGAAATGCAAAGGCACCTCGGCTTTCTGAACAGCGAACTCGCAGGAAGGGACTATTTCATTGGCAGTGAACTGACGGGCGCGGACGTTCAGCTTTCGTTTGCCGTCCAGATGGCCGTGAAGTTCTGCGGCGAAGAGGCCTACCCCAACCTCACGGCGTTCGTCCGGCGTATTGAAGCGCGTGAGGCGTATCGGCGGGCGATTGAGAAGTCGGGCGAGTAAGGGGCTCTGTGGGTCGTTGGCATCCGCCAAGGAACGCTTGCCTAGCCAACGGCCTTATTTCGAAGAAACCGACTTGCGGGTTGCGGCAGAGGCGGTTTCCTGTCGGCCGCGATCAGCAGAAGCATTCGCAAACCCCTCAGCCACGGCATCGCCAAACACACTGGCTGCACGTTTTAAATTGCCCAACTGAACCGGATGGACCAGCCAGACATCGAGACTTAATGAAAAGTCCTTCACATCGACAACAGATAGTTCGGCATACGAACCACTCCGGCGAAGCACATTCCGCGGCACAAGCCCCAAACCGAGCCCTGCTGCAATCAACTTCAGTTGCATCTCGGTGCCGTGCGTATCCACGCTTAACCTGAGTTCGCGCCCCGCCCCTTGCATCGCCCGTTCCAGTGCTGCACGGTAGCCGCAACCCAGCGGATTGAGGATCCATTCCCGGTCCGCCAGCGCCAGGATGTTCGCGCGCCGCTCAATCACCGGCCGGCGCTTGCTCTGGACTACCAGCACCTCGAGTGTCGTGATAAACCGGCCTGCCACGCTGTCCGGCAACGTGCTGGGGGACGGCAGCAGCAACGTGGCCGCATCCAGTTTCCCGAGACTGATCTGTTGCAACAACCCCGTGCTCCATTCGGTATGCGACTGGACCTCGAGCTCCGGAAACGCCGCTTTCAGACGCATCACCGCGTCGAACAAGGCGATCTCCGCAACCACCTGAGAAAGGCCCAAGCGAAACGTCCCGCTCGGCACAGCGTCTTCCCGGGGAATCTCAAGCAATTGATTCACGCTGCGCATCAGGGGGACCGCATGTTCATAGATCCGGCGCGCAAGCGCGGTTGCTTGGGGCGGCTTACAGTTGCGGTCCAGGAGTTCCGCGCCAAGGACAGCTTCAAGATGCTGAATCCGCCGCGATATGGCCGATTGCGTCAACGACAGCACATCCGCCGCACGCGTCAACGAATTGTGGTCGAGCACCGCAACCAGGGTTTTAAGGTCTTCGAATAACATGCTTCACTCTCATGGTTCATATGAGAACTATGCGCTTGATGCACGTTTGCATCTAGTCTAATCTTCATCGTCGAACCATGCGAATCGATGTCTTTTAATAGGGCTCGCAAATTCTCGCGCAACAACATGCCACGCATGTCGTGGCCAGCGCGTGCCTATTCCCACTTAAGCCTGAGGTCAACCATGCCACTCGTTCGAATCAATCTTGCGCAGACTGCATCGCCGGAAGTCGTTCAAGCCATCAGCAACGTCGTGTACGACGTCATGATCGATGTAGTCAAAGTGCCGGAGCACGACAAGTTTCAGATCATCACCCGCCATGCGCCTGACGAATTGATCTACCCGGCCGAGGGATACCTGGGCGTGACCTACACGCCGGGGATCGTATTTATCCAGGTGACATGGAACACCGGCCGGACGATCGAGATGAAGAAAGCGTTTTACCACGCGGTGGCGGATGGCATACACGCGAAGACGGGCATACGAAAAGAAGATGTCTGGATCAACCTGGTCGAGGTGAATCGCGAGGACTGGTCGTTCGGCAATGGCGACATGCACTACGCGCCGAAGTAACCACTGCATGCGAATAAGGTGCTGCCGGTCGCGCATGTATGCGGCCGGCGGCCCCTCGACCGGGCGCTAATGCGGACGTCTATGATTCAAAGCGATGAACACGCCCATCAGCGTGACGAAAGCCAGCACGAGCAAGCTCGCGTTGAACAGCACATGCGGATAGCCGAGTTCACCGACATCAATGAACGGATAGGGATAAAAGTCCGACGTACTGCCGCGCCAAAGTGTGATGCAGAGATAACCTAGCGGATAGATCAGCCACAGCAGGCATTGGCGCCAAGTCAGATGAAAGCGCGGCACGAACAGCACCCAGTAGATCGTCGACAACACGGGAACAATGGTGTGCAGGCATTCGTTGAGCACCGCGCGATATCCCGAAGGCGTCCACAGGTGACGCAGCAACAGGTTATAAGCCAGCCCGACAAACACGATGTACACCACGACCGCCGTCACCACCGGCGGCTTGCGAAAAAATCGCCCGAGCGGCGAGCGGCCAAGTGCGGCGACAAACGAAAAACAAAGGGCGACAGTAAATATGGTCAGGTTCGTCAGATAGCTGCCAAGGCGCTCAAACCCATCGAATACGCTTAAGCCCCGGGCTACCATCCGGTGGACCGTGATGTCGGTTTGCATGGCGAGCGCGAGCCACGCTATTGTCGCGATGCACGCGGCCAGCAATAAAGACGCCGTGCCGGGCGTATGCAAAGGCAACGCGTGCTCTGCCTCTGGCGGGCTTTGCATCGGGCGCTGAGTCTGGCTTTCAGGAGACGAGGAAATCGGCTTGGGCATACCGCGATTTTATACACGGCGAGATAGACCTGCAGTTTCGCAGCAGGTCTGCCGCGTGCGGCGACCGTCCGGCGCAAGCACGTCCGATCAAGCTCAGGATATCTTGAAGATGTTTTGCGGGCCGCGTACGTACAGGCCTTCGGCCTTCAGGAGAATGCGTTCGCGGTACAGATCGAAGGCGGCGAGCACGGCCGATTCGCCCGACCCCATTTGCGGATTGAAACTCGATAGCGCCGCGTCGTCTATCTGGAATGAAATCTCGCGCGAACCGTCATACCCCCAGAAGCACACGCAATGCCGGGAGTCGTCGTAGGAACGGCTTGGGTTCGGGAAATTGAGTTTCATACGCCATCCTAGTCCTATTAGTGTGACGCGCGCGACGGTGTTGTTCCTGGTAATTACCCTGACTTAACACTCCTCCGCTAAGCCTAATATTCCGACACCAACAAAATCAGGAAGCAATTACCGCCAGCCGCCTGGCAAACATTTAAGCCTTAAGGCTGCGCACTATCTGTACGTCTTTTGTAATGAATACAGCGCCTCGATGCTTTCGCATCACGCCCCCCGGTTCAAGTAGACTCTGCTGCCACGCAATCGATCGAACCCCCGGCGCCTTGCAGGCGCGTCGTTGGCTCTACCGGAAATACGCTCGCCGCCTCGTGAAACCAGCCAACTTCCGCATCACCGCCGCTGTTGTAGCCAGTGCGCTTTTTATGCAAAACATGGACGGCACGATCGTCGCGACGGCCCTCCCCGCCATGGCTCGCGACCTCGGCGTCGACCCGGTCCATCTGAGTAGCGCCATTACCGCTTATCTCGTTGCGCTGACGGTGTTCATCCCTGCTAGCGGATGGGTTGCCGACCGCTTCGGTGCAAAGCGCGTCTTCATGTGGGCAATCGCAACCTTTACGCTGGCCTCGCTTGCTTGTGCGGCGGCCGCGAACCTCCCGCAGCTCATTGGCGCGCGCATCGTGCAGGGAATCGGCGGGGCCATGATGGTGCCTGTCGGACGTCTGATCCTTTTTCGCGGCGTCAAACGTGAGGAGCTGTTGCAGGCCACGACCTGGCTCACCATGCCTGCTCTCATCGGCCCCTTGATGGGTCCGCCATTGGGCGGTTTTCTCACCGATACCCTCTCGTGGCGCAGCATCTTCTGGGTCAACGTGCCTGTCGGCATAGTGGGCTTATTGCTGACGTGGCGCTTGCTGCCGGCTGCGCCGCCCGAACATCATGCGCCGCCCGACGTGCGCGGAATGATGTTGATAGGCGCTTCGCTGACGCTGTTCATGACCGGCATCGAATGCGCGGGACGCGGTGTGCTGCCGCCGTTTGCGTCGCCCGCATGTGTCGCAGCGGGCGTGCTGATGTTCTGGATGGCCGTCAGGCACTGCCGTCGCGTGGATGATCCGGCTGTCGATTTCTCGCTGCTCAAGATTCCGACCTTTCATGCGGCGACTATTGCGGGGAGCTTGTTTCGTGCCGGTGCGGGCGCGCTGCCATTTCTCGTGCCGCTGACCTTACAAACCGGCTTCGGCTACAGCGCTTCCGCTAGCGGCCTCGTCACGTTCGCCAGCGCGCTGGGATCGTTTTGCATGCGGCCCATGACCTCGCTTGCACTGAGGCGTTTTTCCGTCCGGACCGTCTTGTGCGCCGGCAGCGTTTCGTTTGCCGCCGTGCTCGTGGTGTGCTCTTTCATGTCGCAGAACTGGCCCGCGAGCGCCATCTTCTTGTTGCTGCTGGTGGGCGGATTATCACGCTCGCTTAGCTTCGCCACCATGGGCGCGCTCGCTTTCGCCGATGTGCCCAAGCCCAAGCTGGCTGCCGCCACCTCATTCCAGGGCACCGCTCAGCAATTGATGAAGGCAGTCGGTGTCACGGTCGCGGCAGGGACCATTCAAGTCACCATGATCGTGGCCCCCGGCACGCACGCTGAACGATGGCAGCTGGCTTCTGCGTTTATTGTTACTGCGCTTGTCGTTATTACTTCTTACCCGATGTTCATGCGGATGCCCGCCGAAGCAGGAGCGGGGATTTCTGCTTCACGAGGATCCGCGCGCGGGCGCGCGAGCGAGGTCAAGTGACGCTGATCAAGCGCCGATCAACACCCCGGTCCTGAATGGAACGGCGCCCGTTACACGTCCCATCGGTGCGCCGGCAATAACAAAACGGATCGCCCGGCGCATATAGAAGACGCCGTCGTTTTTCGTCGTGAGCGTGGTCACTTCATCCGTGATCGGATCGACGATGTCGAAGACCGGGTCACCCGCTTTCAGATGTGCCCCAACTTGTGCGCGATACACCACTACGCCGCTTGCGGGCGCGATGAACTGCTCGCTGCCCGCTAATGGCGTCGCTGGATGGTTGAGCGGCGGCAGCTCGCGCGCCTCGCCTTCGATCACCCCCCGATACGTCAGGTAATCGACAATTGCGTCCGCGTCCTGTTCCGCGAATTCATAAGACACGTCACGCTGGCCGCGATGCTCGACGGTCAGTGCAACGTTGGGCGCGGCGAGCGGCGTGCCCTCGCCCAGAAGCGCGCGAACGTCGTTCCAGAGTTGTGTATGAACCTCGTCGAATGACTGGCCGCCCGAGTCTGCACAGAGCAGTACACCGCTTGCGCCCAGATAACGCGCCAGCGGCTCGACCGCCGGCCAGCTCGCTGGGCTCGTGTACAAGTGCATGGTGGCCTCAAGCGAACAGTGCAGGTCGAGGATGACGTCGGCATCGGCTGCCATGATCAGCATCTCGCGGCGCAAGGACTCGAACTCGTTCTTCGGCTTGACCTCGGCGAGCATGTCGCATACAGCACGCCGCAACAAACGCGTGTTGGCATTGGCGTCCTGCGTCCACTGATTGCCAATGCGTTCGACCAAAGCAGCGGCGGTGGGCAGCGGGAAGCTGCGATTGAAGTTGTGGCCGCTATTCAACTCAAAGCGCCCAAGGAACTGCCCGAGCACATGCTGCGAGAGTCCGATCGGGTTTGCGACCGGCACCAGGATCACTTCGCCGCGAATCCGTCCCGCCTTTTCCAGTTCGATCAGCCGTTGCTTCAGGCGCCACGCGGTCAGCATTGCAGGAATTTCGTCCGCGTGCAGCGACGCTTGTATGTAGACCTTCTCGCCCTTTCCCGGCGTGCCAAAATGAAAGCTGACGAACTCGCGGCGCGTGCCAATGGACGTGGAAACCAGCGGCGTGTTTTGGATGTGCATCGAATGCTCCTGAGAATCCTGTTAGTTGCCGTAGACGTCGAAGTCGAAGTACTTGTGGGCGATCTTCTGGTACGTGCCGTCTGCACGCATGCCGGCAATCGCGCTATCGATACTCGCCTTGAGCGCAACGTCGTCCTTGCGCAGGCCGATGCCCGTGCCGTGGTCACCCATCTCGAGTGGCCCACCGACAAACCCGAACCCCTTGCCTCTCGGTGTCTTCAGGAAGCCGTTATCCGCTTCCACCGACCCCAGCAGCGCCGCGTCCAGCCGGCCGGCCATCAGGTCCTCAAACACTCCCTCCTGGCTTTGATACGCGACCACTTCCACGCCACCCGGCTGCCAGTTCTTCTGCGCATACGTTTCGAACTGCGTGCCGCTCTGTACGCCAATGCGCTTGCCGCGCAGGCCGTCCGCGCTGACGGTTAGCGGAGTGCCGGTCTTCGCGATCAAACGGGACTTGAACTGGAACAGCTTGGTCGAGAACGCGATCTGCTGCATGCGCTTTTCAGTGATTGCCATCGACGAGATGATCGCGTCGATCTTGCGTGCCTGCAGCGCCGGGATCATGCCGGAAAACTCCATCTCGACCCATTGGCAATGCATCGCGATGCGGCGGCAGATCTCGTTGGCGAGATCGACGTCGAAACCGGTCACGGTGCCGTCCGGCATTTTCACGTCCATTGGCGGATACGTCGGATCAATGCCGAGGCGCAATACGGTCGCGTCTTTCGCGAAGGCAGGCGTGGAGACGGTCACGGCCGCAATCACAGCGGCGGCCAGCAATGCAGAGAGGGTTTTCATCGGCGCTTACTCAGAGGTCGAGATTCGGTGGTCAAGACGGTGATGGGGATGACACGCCTGCATGGTACGAGTGCAAAATGCCACCAAACAGGGCCGATTTACTTATCATGATCACTTTTACCTATCACCCTCACCTATCACCCGGGCGGAAATTGTGGACTTGACGTTGACGCAACTTCGCGTGTTCGTGGCTGTGGCTGAAGCCGGCAGCCTCAGGGCGGCGGCGCGCAGCCTCGGCATTGCGCAAAGCGGCGTGACGCAACAGTTGAGGAAACTCGAGACCAGCGCGGGCGGCCCCTTGTTCGAACGCGGGCATCGCGGCGCGCGCCTGACCTCGGTTGGCGAGCGCTTGCGGATTCGCGCCGACGTGATCCTTGGCGAGTGCGTTCGAACCGAAAACGAAATGCGCCAGTTGCGCGGTGAGTTGACCGGCCAGGTCTCGCTCGGCGCCGCGGCTGAGGCCATGATGCGATTATTTCCCGCGCTGCTCGCGAGTTTTCGCGAGCGCTGTCCTCGTATCGACGTTCACCTGACCAGCGCCACATCAAGGGTGCTCACGGCCTGGGTACGCGACGGCAGCCTGGACTTTGCGTTGGCGCTGGTATCGAACGAAGCGGACATCCACGATCTCGACGCGACCACACTGTTTGAATCGCCCGTCACCGTCATCGCACGGCGTGGTCATCCGCTAGGCCGTGCGCGGTCGCTGCGGGCGCTGCAGGACTGCGAGTGGGTCAGCACGCGGCCGCGCCATGCAGGCGATGTCGCGAACCGCTTGTCCACTCTGTTCGAGGACGCGGGGCTTGAACCGCCTCGTATCGCGGCCACGACCGAAGCGGTATTCGATACGCTGCATTGCGTGGCGAACAGCGATTACCTGTCGCTCGAACCCGTGCGTCTCGCGGCACATCCGTTCTTCAGGGACCATGTGGCGATCGTCCCGATCAAAGAGCAGGCGTTGAGTACGCGCGTGTGCCTGCTGCGCCGCGCAGGAGTGCCGTTGACGCCGGTGGCGCAGGAGCTGGCGTCCATGGCTGTGTCGTTTGCACGGATGCTGCCCGGGACCGCTGTGAGCGCCAGTGACTAGCGCGACACCTGGTCAATGACACTCGATACGATTGCGCCCCCGCTCCTTCGCCCGATATAGCGCGGCGTCGCTGCGGGAAAGCGGCGCGTCCGGACTGGCATCGGCGGCGTTCATGACGGCAATGCCAATGCTGACCGTCAGCGCAATTCGCCATTCAGCTTCCATCAGCGGAGCGTCAACAATCCGTTGCTGCACGCGTTCCGCGAAGGCCCTTGCTTCGATCAGATCGGCATGCGGCAACACCACCGCAAACTCTTCGCCGCCAACACGGCCCGCCATGCCCTGGGTGCCCAGCTCAGCCCGAAGGATAGACGCGAAGTGCCTGAGCGTCCGATCGCCGACCGCATGGCCCCACGTGTCGTTGATCAATTTGAAGTGGTCCAGATCGCACATGAGGATGGCGGCGATACCGGCTTTCGCGCGCTGGATCCGCGTCAGTTCCGCCTCGATCTGAATCATGAAATGGCGGCGATTGGGCAACTGCGTCAGGGAGTCGATGGTCGCGAACTCCTTCAGTTCAGCCTCTATGCGCTTGCGTTCCGTCACGTCGGTAATGAAGCCATGCCAGAGCGTGCCGCCGTCCTCCAGCCGCCGGGGCTGCGCGTCGCCTTGCCGCCAGCGCAGGCCCTGTCTCGGCAATTCGACACGGTATTCAAGGTGCCACGGCGTCAGGTTGGCTGCGGAAAACTCGAGGGAAGCGCGGTAAGCGGCGAGATCATCCGGGTCCACGAGCGAGTCGACAACCGCCGCGCTCGCGGCCACCTGCTGCGGCGTGATCTCGTAGATATCTTCAATGCCCGCGCTTGCGTACGAGAACAACGATTCGCCGCCTGGCAGCAAGCGATATTGAAAGACGAGACCCGGCACTTCATTGGTCAGGCTGGTGATCAGATCGACGTTCTCCTGCAGGCGTTCCGACATCGCGCGCATGGCCGTGATATCGGTAGTGGTGCCAATCATGCGCAGCGGCTGGCCCGTGCTGTCACGGCTGACGACCTTGCCGCGGCTGGAGATCCATTTGTAGCTGCCGTCCTTGCACCGTATGCGATGTTCGACTTCATAACTTTGCGTCTTCTGATCGAAATGTGCCTGGATGGTCGCCTGAACGTAAGCGAGATCGTCGGGATGGACGCGTTGGTAGCTGTCGTTGATCTGGTTGCTCAGTTCCCAATCCGCATAACCCAGGATGGCTTTCCATCCCGCGGAATAGTGGATCTCGTTGGTCAAGATATTGCGATCCCAGATGCCTGTGCCGCTGCCTGCAATGGCAAGCGCCATGCGTTTCTCGCGCGCACGCAACGCGTCCTGATCTTCTTTCAGTTCGGCGGCAGTGCGATCGCGTTCCAGGATCGCCGTGGCGAGGCGGGCAAAATCCCGCAGGGATTCACGTTGTGCGTGGTCCAGGTCGCGGGGCGAGGTATCAAGCAGACAAAAGGCGCCCAGCGTTTCCCCGTTCGAATCCCGCAGCGGGCATTCGGCATAAAAACGCATGCAGGGCGTGCTCACGACAAGCGGATGGTCATGAAAGCGTTTGTCGGCAAGGGTGTCCGGCACGACGAAAAGATCGTCGTCATTTGATGCTTGCCCGCAAAATGAAAGCTCGCCGGGGGCGGGCACATTGGGCACGAAGGCGCGGTCAGCCGCGAGACCGTCGCATGAGCAGATCCGCCTACGCTGCCCGTCGACCCGCACGATGAGCGCGACGCTCACGCCGAAGTGGCGTCTGGCGAGACGAGTCAGCCCGTCGAATCGTTCGTCCGGGATAGTGTCCCCGTCGACCGAACGTAAGGGATCAACCGGGTTGCTGTCGTCGTCAAATTTAGTGGGAGCCAGCATATCCAGTTCTGTCGACGGTGACTGGGAGCAGTGCGTACAGTCTATAACGACAATTCTCGCCTGGAGTTTATACCTGCAAGCTTGCACGTCCGCATAACCCGGCGCCGTTCTTCAGGTCCGTTCCGACCGGCTATCATGTTGGCCTGGGAAACGCTTCGAGCTTCGAGCTTCGAGCTTTGGGAAACACGGTCATGACAAGAAAGAAACCTGCGGACAGCGCGCCTCGCGAAACCGCTGCAATCCTGCGTCACTGGCACGACGCGGTACCCAACGACCGGCTGGCCCATCTCGTGAAGGACGCCGCGCGTTCGCTGGTGCGCGCGCTGCAGATGCGGCTTGCCGAGCACACCGTGTCGTACGGGCACTGGACCTTCCTGCGGATCCTGTGGGAGACGGATGGCTTGACGCAGCGCGAGTTGAGCACGCAGGCGGGGGTGATGGAGCCAACAACCTTTGCCGCGGTCAAGGCCATGGAGGCGCTGGGTTATGTCGAGCGCCAGCAGATGCCGGACAACAAGAAAAACGTGCACGTGTTCCTGACCGCCGAGGGCCGGGCGCTGAAAGAGAAGCTCGTGCCGCTCGCCGAGGAAGTCAACGAGGTCGGCGCGGTGGGCTTAAGCGAGCACGACATCAAGACCGCGCGCAAGGTGTTGCTGGCGCTGATTGAAAACCTGGCCGACGATGAACTGGGGTCCACGAACCCAATGCGCCGCGTGCCTTCAACGCGCGAGCTGGGACGGATCATTGCGGAGCGTGGGGATACGGTAGAGGACAGGTGATGCTGAAAATGCAATAGCATCCCTTGCCCTCTCCCCCTCCCTACACCGGCGACGGATTGCGATCCGCGAACCCGCGTTGATGCCAGTACGGATACGGCAGCGGCAACGTGCTCGCTTTATCCAGCGCCGCAATCTGCTGCGCACTCAACGACCACCCTACACTGCCCAGGTTCTCGCGGAACTGCTTCTCGTCGCGAGCGCCCACAATCACGTTCGCGACCGTCGGCCGCTGCAGCAGCCAGTTCAACGCAATCTGCGGTACGCTTTTTCCCGTTTCCTTAGCCACCACATCCAGCGCGTCCACAATGTCGTAGACATATTCGTCGGCAACCGGCGGTCCCATGTCCGCCGTCTTGTGCAAACGGCTGTTCTCCGGCAACGGGCTGCCGCGACGGATCTTGCCTGTCAGGCGCCCCCATCCCAGGGGACTCCACACAATGGTCGAGACCTTCTGGTCCAGTCCCAGCGGCATGAGTTCATGCTCGAAATCACGGCCGGTCAGCGAGTAATACGCCTGATGCACCGAATGCCGCGCGAGGCCTTCGCGGTCGGATACCGCCAGCGATTTCATCAAGTGCCAGCCGGAAAAATTCGAGCAGCCGATCACGCGGATCTTGCCCGCGCGCACGAAATCGTCGAGCGTGCGCAGGGTTTCTTCCACGCGTGTCAGTGCGTCGAAACCATGCAGTTGGTAGATGTCGATGTAGTCGGTGTTCAGGCGCTTCAGGCTGCCATTGATGGCTTCCGTCAAGTGATGCCGGCTCGAGCCCACGCTGTTCACGTCCGAGCCGAACTGAAACGTTCCTTTCGTCGATACGATCACCTTCGAGCGGCGTCCGGCGATGGCCTTGCCGAGTATCTCCTCCGCCATGCCATCGGAATAGATGTCGGCGCTGTCGAACATGGAGACACCCGCCTCCAGCGCAATGTCGACCAGGCTGCGCGCGCCGTCGGCATCGGTGCTGCCCCATGCCTTGAAGAACTCATTGCTGCCGCCGAACGTAGCGGTGCCCAGACTCAGCACGGGCACCTTGAAACCTGTCTCGCCCAATAAGCGATATTCCATGTCCACTCCTTTCCAGTGAAAGCCAATGAGCCGCTCCCGGGCAGGCGGCTTCGTTGATGCATTGGCCATATTAAGAGATCGCTGAATATCGTGCTTGGGTGCCCGGCAGCGGCAGCCGTCCTGCACGCACACGTTCAAGCAACAGCGATTACAGTCCCCGGATCACATCCAGCGCGACGCCCACCATGTTCTTCACCACCACCTGAACCTGACCGGCTGCTTCGGGCGCGTAGTCGAACGGTTCCGTCTCATCCATGTAGGTCGACTGGCACATTTCCAGTTGTATCGCGTGAACGCCGGTCTCAGGCGTTCCATAGTGGCGCGTGTTGTAGCCGCCCTTGAAACGGCCGTTGGCGATCCATGTGTACGAGCTCTGCGCAGCGGCATCGGTGACCGCTTGCAACGCGCCCGGCGCCGCCGTGCGCCCGTCCTGCGTACCGATATTCAGATCAGGAAGCTTGCCCTCGAACAGACGCGGCAACACGCTTGCAATCGAATGCGCTTCCCACAACAACACGTTCGGATGCGCTGCCCGCAACCGTGCGAGTTCTGCCTCAAGCACGTCGTGATACGGCTGCCAGTAAGTCACTACGCGGCGCGCTTTCTCGGCAGCGTCGGGCCCCGCGCCATCGCGATACAGCGGCATGCCACGGAAGGTTTCGCCCGGGCACAGGCCCGTTGTCGTCTGGCCCGGATAGAGGCTTTCATCGTTTGATGGACGGTTCAGGTCGATCACATAACGTGAGATGCGAGCGCCCAGAATGGTTGCGCCCATCTCGCGGGCGAAGTCATACAGGCGGTCGAGATGCCAGTCGGTGTCCGCCACGCTCAGCGCTATGTCCGTGTACAACGGCCGCAGGCTCTCGGGAATTTCAGTGCCGACGTGCGGGATTGAAATAAGCAGTGGCGCGTCGCCGCGATGCAAGGTGTAGAGATCGGTCATGATGGATTCCGGGCGAAGTGAGCGTATGAAAAGGGGTAGAGAAAGAGGTCAATGGACAAGTCGATAAGCATTATCGGATCGCATCGTCGGGCAGGTTGGGCAGCGCTTGCTGAAGCGCCGGGCGAATGCGCTGGTCGAGCACACCACGCGTCAGGGAGATCAGTTCGGCCGCAAAACCATCCCATTCGCTCTCACGATGCAGCAGGAAAAAATCGCGGCGCGCAAGGCCGCCTGGCGGCAGCGGCAACACCTCGATGTCCTCCAGATAATGGCGCGCCTGCCACAAGCAAAGCGGCGTGGAGATGGCGAAACCAAGACCCGCGGCAACAAGGCTAAGCAGGGGATCGGTGGCGTCGAATTCATAACGCCGCGGACTGTCGATACCGAGGTGCCGCGCAAAACGCTCGACCTGCTGGCCAATCACCGAGCGTCCCGTATATCGAATCAAGGGAAGATTGCTGGCGAGCATACGCCAGTCCGCCGCGGGCCGCGACGCGAGGAAGCGCCGCGATGCAACCGCCACGAATGCCTCGGAGAACAAGGGAATCTCCACGATACGCGGGTCCGAAATGACAGTCTGGGTGCAGACGGCCAGATCGATCTCACGATCGTGCAACTGCTTGGTCAGCCCCGGCGTCAAACCCGACCACAACGCAATCTGCCGCGACGAACCCGAGAGCGCGCGAATCAGTTCGGGACCGATCGTGGCCGCGAACGAGTCGACGCACCCCAGCCGAACCGACGCGTTGCCTGCACCGGATACCTCGTCGATGCGGGCACTCACGCGTTGCGCATGATCGAGCAAGGGCGAGGCGAGTTCGAGCAAGGCGCGCCCCGCGCTGTTGGCTCGCGGCGGACGGCTGTCCCGATCGAACAGGCTTGTACCCTGCTCGCGTTCGAGCGCGGATACAGCCTGGCTGATCGCGCTCTGGCTCACGCCGAGCTGCTTGGCAGCGGCAGTCATCGAGCCTGTATCGCAGACGGCAACGAACGCCTGCAGCGCGCGCAGGTCGATGGGGTGACGCGATCGTCTCATGGGCGTTCCGGTTTGGCGCGGCGCCGCCTTAACAAGGTTCCCAGCATGCCCGTGCTGACAGGGACCGTGCGAAGCTGCAGCGTTTTCCGTCGATGTCCATAAGTTTGCCTTATGCAAAATGTTCGCGGAAGTGCCTCGTGCGCCTCATGCGCCACGCGAAGTTGCGGCTTAGCTCGCGCCTTCCGGAAAATCGGCGCCAATGGTCGTCTTCTCCCACGCATCGAAGTCATTGGTCAGCGAAGTGACTTTCTTGCGCGCCAGTTCGAGCGCGGCTTTGCCAAGCAACAGGCGCAACGGCGGGGTATCGGAGAGTGCCGCGTCGATGATCGCCTGCGCCGCGCGCACCGGATCGCCCGCCTGATTGCCGCTGCGCGCTTCGGTCTGCTTGCGGCGCTCGCCTGCTGTCCCCGCATAGTCATCAATGCGCGTAGCCGACTGCTTGATCGACGGCCCGGCCCAGTTGGTCCGGAACGGTCCGGGCTCGACCACGAGCACGTCGATGCCCAGCGGTTTCACTTCGATCGCCAGCGACTCCGAGATCCCTTCCACCGCGTATTTGGTGCCGTGGTAGTAGCCCGTGGCCGCGAAGCTCGTGATCCCGCCTATCGATGAAATATTGACAATGAGGCCGTTTTTTTGCGCACGCATGATGGGCAGCACGGCCTTCGTCATGTCGACCAGCCCGAATACGTTGGTCTCGAACATGGCGCGTACGGCGTCGTCTTCGCCTTCTTCAATCGCCGCCAGATAACCATAACCTGCGTTGTTCACGAGCGCATCGATACGGCCGAAATGCTTCTGCGACTTCGCGACAACATCGGCGATCTGCTTGCGCTCGGTCACGTCGAGTTGAAGCACAAGTGCGCGCTCGCCGTAGCCTTCGGCCAGATCCGCGAGCTTCGACGGGTCCCGTGCGGTCACCACGGCGCGCCATCCGCGCTCCAGCACAAGTTTGGCCAGCTCGCGGCCGAAGCCGGTCGAGCAGCCGGTGATGAGCCACACGGGGTTGTCTCGATTCATCATGGAAAGCTCCTGTTCATAGATCGGAAAGTCGGTTGTAGTGGTGCATCGGAATGAGGGGGCCGTTCGGACCGAAGCGTGAGGATGCAATCGCCGGAAGCTCCGGGAGCCCCCCCCGCGTAAATCCCGCTAAAGCTTACTCGCGATACGCGAATGCAGCACAACCCGGGCCGGGTCGATGCGCTTGCGGTCATTGCTTTCGCATGCACGATTCTGCGGGCGGCAAGCGCCTTCAGTCGCGTTGATAGCTGGACGTGACAACCAGCTCAGGTCGAATCTGATTTGAGTTTTATTGATTTTCGTCCAGGGCGGCCGCGCGTTTCAGCTGTGCCGATGCGCATGAATCCATGCGGAACCCCAAAAAGACGGTCAAGCTTACTGCTATTCCAAAACCACGGTAGGTCTTGCCGCTTGATGTTGGCTCACCAAAGCAGGGTTGGATCTTCTCGCCTCATCCACCGCGACTGCCTGCTGCGGTCTGTCATTGCCCCGTGCAGGATTCGCCGGAGCCGGGTCCATTCAACACGCTGTCCGCAGCAGGTCGCCTCAATGAAAAGAGCGGCCAGCCCGTAGCCTGAGCCAAGAATTCAGGGACACAGTCAAGCCGCCTTTGCCGCGGCGCCCGCTACGATCGAAGCCGCAAGCAACGCCTGTGTATAGGGATGCGCGGGCGCTTGCAAAACGGCCATCGTGTCACCCGTCTCCACTATCCGCCCTGCCTTCATGACCGCCACCCTATGCGCCATCGCACGCATCACGGCAAGGTCATGCGTGATGAACAGGTAAGTCAGGTGGTATTTTTTCTGCAACCGCGTGAGCAGGTTGAGCACCTGCTGCTGTATCGATACATCCAGCGCGCTCGTAGGTTCATCGAGCACAAGCAATTCCGGCTCGACCGCGAGCGCCCGGGCAATAGCTATACGCTGGCGCTGGCCACCAGAAAATTCGTGCGGATAGCGCGGCAGGACATCGGCCGGCATGCCCACTTCGTCGAGCAACGCCACCACGCGCTGACGACGCGCCGCCGCATCCACTTCCGGCCGATGCAAGGCAATCCCCTCGCCCACAATTTGCTCGATCGTCATGCGCGGCGACAGCGATCCGTAGGGATCCTGAAATACTACTTGCAGCCGCGACGACATCATCCGCCGCGAGTTCGCGCTCTTGAGCGCGGACAAGGACTGCCCGTCGATCTGGATCAATCCTTCCGTCGTCCGCTGCAGTCCCAGGATGGCGCTGGCAAGCGTGGACTTTCCCGATCCGGATTCGCCCACTATGCCGAGCGTTTCGCCGCGTCTCAACGTGATGCCTATGTCCTCCAAAGCGCGGAACGAAGACTTCGAAAACGCGGACCGCCAGCCTTTCACCGACGTCCGGTAGTCCACCGACAACCCCTGCACTTCGAGCAAGCTCCCCGCGTTCGTCGCGATCGGATCGATCGCGCGTTCGGGCTCGCTGTTGAGCAGGCGGCGCGTGTAAGGATGTTGCGGATTCGCGAACAGTTCCGCGGTCGAATTGGTTTCCACCAGCACGCCCTTCTCCATCACCGCCACGCGCTGCGCGAAGCGCCTGACCAGGTTCAGGTCGTGCGTGATCAGCAGCACCGCCATGCCGCGCTCGGCCGCCTCCTGTTCCTGCAAGCCGATCAGCAGTTCCACTATTTGCTGGCGCACGGTCACATCGAGGGCCGTGGTCGGTTCGTCGGCGAGCAAGAGGCGTGGCCGGCACGCGAGCGCCATCGCGATCATCGCGCGTTGCCGCTGTCCGCCCGATAGCTGATGCGGGAAGCTATCGATACGCCGTTCCGGTTCGGGGATACCGGTTCGCCGCAATAACTCAATACCGCGCTGGCGTGCTGCGTTAGCCCGCAATCCTTCGTGCAGGCGCAGGCTTTCCGCGATCTGCTTGCCGATGGTGAACAACGGATTGAGCGCGGTCATCGGTTCCTGGAAGACCATGGCGACGTCGCGGCCGCGGATGCCGCGCATCTGTTGCTCGTTCTTTTGCAGGAGATCGTCGCCGTCCAGCAGGATGCGCCCCGTCTGGCGAGCGTTGTCCGCAAGACCCAGGATCGAAAGCGCCGTGACGCTCTTGCCCGATCCCGATTCGCCCACCAGCGCCACGCGTTCACCACGCCCGATCGACAGATTCAGGTCGCGGACGACGGTCTTGTCGCCGAAACCAATCGATAAACCGTCAAGTTGCAACAGAGGGGTGGTCACTTCTGCGCCCCTCCGAATGCAGAGCCGCGCGTGCGGGTATCGAGCGCGTTGCGCAACGCGTCACCCATGAAGGTCAGCAGCAACAAGGTGACGACAAGGCCGCCGAACGCAGCGCCGGAGATCCACCATGCATCGAGATTGTTTTTGCCTTCGGCAAGCAGTTCGCCCAGGCTCGGTGTTGGCGCGGGCACGCCAAGCCCCAGGAAGTCGAGGCTGGTCAGCGAGAGGATTGCCGCGCTCATGCGGAACGGCAGGAAGGTGATCACCGGCGTAAGGCTGTTGGGCAACACGTGACGCCACATGATCTGCCAGTTCGACAAGCCCATCGTGCGAGCCGCGCGAACGTAATCGAGCGAACGGTTGCGCAGGAACTCGGCGCGCACGTAGTCCGAGAGCGTGAGCCATCCGAACGCGGAGAGCAGAATGAAGAGCAGCCACAAGGTCGGCTCGAAGATCGACGCAAAGATGATCAGCAGGTATAGATCCGGCATCGAACTCCAGATCTCGATCAGGCGCTGGCCGATCAAGTCGGTGCGTCCGCCGTAAAAACCCTGCACGGCGCCCGTCAGGACGCCCAGCAAGACGCCCGAGACCGTGAGTGCGAGCGCCATGAGCACGGAGAGCCGGAAACCGTACAGCAGCCGCGAAAGGACGTCGCGGCCGAACTGGTCCGTGCCGATCCAGTTGGCGGCCGAGGGCGGCGCGGGATTGGGCGTGTTCGCGAAATAGTCGACGGTGTCGTAGTGAAAATGATTGGGCGGATAGATCGCGAAGTTACCCTTCGATTCGAGCCGGTCGTGAATATACGGGTCGAGATAGTTCGTGCGCGCCGGGAAATCGCCGCCGAATACTTTCTCCGAATAGTCCTTCAGGATCGGAAAATAATAATGTCCCTCATAGCGGACCAGCAGCGGCTTGTCATTTGCCAGCACCTCGCCGAGCAGGCTGATGACAAACAACCCGACGAACACCATCGTGCTCCAGTAGCCCAGCCGCTGCGCTTTGAAACGCAGCCATATGCGCCGGCCGGGTGAGTCCGACGGCGGCGGCGCTGCAACAGGAGGTTCGCCCATGACCGGGATCGCGGAGACGTTCACGCTTTCACCGGTCCAGCCGGTCGAACTGGATACGGGGGTCGACGAGGACATAACAGACGTCCGCAATAAGCTTGGTCACAAGACCAATCAGGGTGAACAGGTAGAGCGAACCGAGCACGACGGGATAGTCGCGCCGGATCACCGAGTCATAGGAAAGCTGGCCCATGCCATCGAGTGAAAACAATGTCTCGATCAACAGGTTGCCATTGAGGAACGCACCGACAAACGCCGCGGGCAATCCGGTCAGCAGCGGAATCATCGCGTTGCGCAGCACGTGTTTCCACAAGACATCACGTTGCGGCGCGCCTTTCGCGCGAGCGGTCAGCACGTATTGCCGGCTGATCTCTTCCAGGAAGGTGTTCTTCGTGAGGATCGTGATAATCGCGAAGTTGCCGACCACCGCGGCGGTCACCGGCAACGCGATGTGCCACAGGTAATCGAGTACCTTGCCCGCCATGCTGAGCTGGTCGAAGTCGTCGGAGGTAAGACCGCGCATGGGGAACACCTGCCACAGCGTGCCTCCGCCAAACAACATCAGCAGCAGTACGCCAAGCACGAAACCGGGGATGGCATAACCGGTCAGCACGAGCATGCTCGTGGCGGTATCGAAGCGGGAGCCGTTTCGCACGGCCTTTGAAATTCCCAGCGGCACTGCAACGAGGTAGGTCAGCAACACGGTCCAGAGTCCCAGCGTGATGGACACCGGCAGCTTCGAACGGATCACCGCCCAGACACTTTGATGCTGGTAATACGACTGGCCGAGATTGAAGCTCGCGTAGTTCCTGAGCATGGTCGCGTAACGCACGAGCGGAGGCTTGTCGAAGCCGAACTGCTTCTTGAGCTGCTCGACCTGCTGCGGGTCCACCCCCTGGCTGCCGTGATACCCGCCGGCCCCGCCCGCCTCTGCCCTGCCCCCGCCATGACGCATCTGGGTCAGGATCTGCTCGACCGGTCCACCCGGTACGAACTGCGTCACGACGAAAGTCAATGTGACCACACCGATCAGCGTGGGGATCATCAGCAGCAGGCGTCTGAGGATATAAGCGGCCATGGCAATCTCAGTGTGTTGATGCAACGGCGGCGGGGGGCGCCTTCACGAACCAGTAGTCGATCAACCAGTCCTCCGCAAGGTAAGAAAGCGGCGAGACCCGAGGAAAACCCATTCGCGCCCGATACCCCACGCGCGTATTCGGCGCATAGTACTCCGGCACAATGTAGTACCCGTTGATCAGGATGCGATCGAGCGCGCGGGTGGCGGTCTCGAGATCGCTCAGCGTCTGGGCTTTCAGCGCAGCGTCGATCATTGCATCGGCGGCTTTCGATCGGACTCCCGGATAATTTTCCGAGCCCGTTTGCGAGGCCGCAGCGCTGCCAAAGCGGCGCGTCAGTTCACCACCGGGAATGGTGACGGGCGCGTAGATAAACGTGGTCATGTCGAAGTCGAACGCGTCCATGCGCTTCTCATATAAGGCGCTGTCGAGTTCCCGCAGGTGCGCCTGCACACCGAGCGTCTGCAACTGCTGGATGTAGGGCAGGATGACCCCGTCCATGCCGGGTTGGTCGTCCATGATTTCGAAGCTCATCGGCGTGCCGCCGGCGTTGCGCAACGCGCCGTCACGATACTGCCAGCCCGCTTCGTTGAGCAGCGCCTGGGCTTCACGCAAATTGCCACGCAACGAATGCGGCGGTACGGTGTCCGGTTGCTTCAGCATTGGACCGAACACGGCAGCGGGAAGCATCGTCCGATACGGCTCGAGCAGCGTCAACTCCTTTGCATCCGGCACGCCCTGCGCGCCAAACGCAGAGTCCTGGAAGTAACTTCCCGTGCGGCGATATTGACCGTAAAAGGCCAGCCGGTTCAACCAGTCGTAGTCGAACGCGAGCGTCAACGCACGGCGCACGCGGGCGTCCGCGAACAGCGGCCTGCGCGTATTGAAGAACATGCCCTGCATCTGCGCCGGGCCATCGGGGAACTCGCCTTTCTTAAGCGACCCGTTGCTGAAGTTCTTGCCGATGTACTTGCGCGACCAGGTCGAGGACGAGTACTCCACGCGCATATCCGTGTGGCCCGCCTTGAAATCTTCCAGCGACGTGTAGTGATCCGTAAAGAGCCGAAACGTGACGCGCTGGAAGCGGTACATGCCGCGTCGCGAGGGCAAATTGGCAGCCCAGTAATCCGGGTTGCGCCTGTAGGTGATCTGCTTGTCGTTCTTGCGCTGCTCGATCAGGTACGGACCGCTTGCCACCGGCGCCACATCCGATATCTGGTCGAACGGCGGCCGCGTGCCGTCCGCTTTCATGCCCCACTTCGGCGAGAAGACCGGCAGGTCTCCCGCGATCAGCGGTGCATCGCGGCGCGCTTCCCGGAAGTCGAAGCGCACTGTCAGGCGATCGACCACGCTCGCACTGCTGATGTTGGCAAACTGCGAGTTGTAGATCGGCGAGGCCTCACGGCTGGACAATGTGTCGTACGAATACTTCACATCGGCGGCGGTGATCGGGTCGCCATTGGAAAAACGCGCGCTGGAATTGATATGAAACGTGGCCGATTTTCCGTCCGAAGCGATCTCCACGTCGTCCGCAATCAATGGATACTCCGACGCCAGTTCGTCCCAGCTTCGCTGCATCAGGGTATCGAACATCAAGTTCTTCAGGTCGGGCGCCGGCGCGCCGCGGACCAGGAAGGGATTCAACGAATCGTAGCTTTGCAGTTCGTCATAGTTCTGGAAATTCATGTCGCCGTTAGCAGGCGCGTCCGGGTCCGCATAGTCGAAGTGCGTGAAGTTCGCCGGATATTTCGGCTCGTCGTATTGCGCGATCGACGGTCTGGCGAACGCGTGCGATGCAACGAGCAGCGCCGCACACCCTAAGTTGATAAAGACTCTATTCATCGTCACTTGCGGCCGTCGTCTCGAACCAGAACTGTACTGCGTCAATATGGGATTGCAGGTTTGACGAGCATTTATATCACTTGCCGGCGGGGATAATCCCCACGACCCACGCGCCGCGCTCAATGCTTGATGATGTACATGTCTTGGCTGCGGTAATGGTCCATCGGGTTTTTCGTGGAATAACCGCCCACGTAACTCTTCACCAGCCGCACCAGCGTGTATTGCAGAAGCGGCAGCATCGGATAATCTTCCATTGCCACCTTGCCCGCTTCGGTCTGCAACGCCTGGCGCGTAGCCGGGTCCGTGGAGTTGGACGCCTGGCGCATCAGCGCATCGGCTTTGGGATTGCACGCCTGGTTGTCGTTCTGCTCGGAACCGCATTGAACCAGCGTGAGGAAGGTGCTTGCGTCGTTGTAGTCCGCCACCCAGCCGTTGCGCGCGATCTGGTAGTCGCCGTCGTGCCGCTTCTTGAGCAGCACCTTGAATTCCATCGCCTGGATTTCAGTATCCAGGCCGAGCTTGGTCTTCCATTCGGAAGCTGCGAAGATCGCCATCTTCTTGTGATACTCACTCGTGTTGGTAACGAACTGCAGTTTGGTGCCGGGTTTTACGCCGGCCTCCGCCAGCAGCTTTTTCGCTTCTTCAACGCGCTTCGCCATCGGCCATGACGCCCAGTCATACGCGCTGACGTCGGCGCCCTTCACGCCCTTCACGATCACGCCGTACGCCGGGATCTGTCCGTCGGCAGTCACACGCTGCGCCAGGATGTCCCGGTCGATGACCATGGATAGCGCGTGACGCACACGCACGTCCTTGAGAAGCGGGTCCTTGTTGTTGAACGAGTAATAGCGCAAGCCGAGCATGGGCGCCGCGCGCATCTCGTTCGGGTACTCCTGCTTGTAGCGGGCATAGGTGCCCGACGGAAGCTGGTTGACCCAGTCGTCACCGCCGGACTTGTACAGGTCCACGTCGGTGTTTTCGTCCTCCACCGGCAGGTAGGTAACCTGGGTCAGTTGCACGTTGGCGGCATTCCAGTATTGCGGATTTTTCGCCAGCACAAGGCGATTGTTCACTTGCCAGTCCTTCAGCATGAATGCGCCGTTGCTGACCAGCTTGCCGGGTTTGGTCCAGTCGCGGCCGTACTTGTCGACGGCAGCCTTGTTCACCGGCCCGAGGTTCGTATTCGACATCAGGTCGGGCAGGAACGGCACCGGATAGGGCGTCTTGATTTCGACCGTGTACGGGTCGGGTGCGCTTACGCCAAGCGACGCCACCGGTTTCTTGCCAGCGACAATGTCGGTTCCGTTAAGCAGGAACATGCCGTAAGTGGTTGCGTACGGAGAGGCTGTCTTTGGATCGACGAGACGCTGGCATCCATACACAAAATCAGCCGCGACCACGGGCTCCCCGTTGGACCACTTCGCATTCCTTCGCAGATGAAAGACCCACGTGGTGGGGTCCTTCATTTCCCACTTTTCCGCGACGCCGGGGACGGTCTCGCCGTCAGCGCGCGTGGCAGTCAGCCCCTCGAAGAGATCGCGCGCGACGGTATTAGCCGGCACCGATTCTGCGACGTTTGGATCGAGTGTCTCGACTTCGGTGCCGTTGTTGCGCACCAGTTCCTGCTTCGCGGCGAGTTGCACGCCGGGAGGAACGATTGCCGCCTGCACGGTGCCTGCGAGCATGACGCCACCCAGAACAAGTGCCGCCGATGCGCGGGTAAGCCGGATCGAAGGAAAGGGACGTGGTGCGAAGAACATCTGGAAACTCCTGGTATTCGTGACTTCCGCGTTCGGCATGGGTTACGACGATGAACGCGTCATGCGTTGAGGCGTCGACAGATCGATGATTGGATCGAAAGGTCCAGGATTGATCGCGATGAAACCACGCCGACAAACAATCAGCGCGACAATCAAAAATGAGGCCGCTCCAGCGCCGCATGACGCGCGCCGGAGCCGCCGCTCCATCAGATCAACAGACTACAGCCGCGTCAGAACTTGTACGTTGCGCCGACCTGCGCGAAACGCCCAATGTTCGTGTAGATCGACTGGTCGTAGCCATTCTGATCCAGCGTGCCGTTTGCAAAGATCGGATCGTACGGCGGCGCACGGTTGAAGATGTTGTCGATGCCGCCGAAGATCGTCCAGTGCTTGAAGCCCGTGTACGTCATCATCAGGTTGAACTGGCTATACGAACCCACGTGCGATGGCCCTGCTGCAACCAGGTTCTGCGCATACGGGCCTGTGAACTGCCAGGTCAACGCTGCGTCAAACTTGTTGTACGCCCAGTCCAGCGTGGTGTTGCCCTTCCAGCGCGGGAAGCTGCCGCCGAACGGCTGTGTGAGGGTGTAATCGTTACCCGCACCATTCACTGGCGACGCACCCGGAGAGCCGAGCTTGAAGCTGTTCACATAAGCCCAGTCAGCAGACAGGGTGAACGTCCCCGTCTTCGTCGGCAGCGTCTGACGGAACGTGCCTTCGAAACCATTGGTATCCAGATATCCAAGGTTCATGTACGGGATGACCTTGTACAGGAGATTCCCATTCGCATCGGTTACGGTCTGGGAAGGCGAGCCTTGGCCAATCACGTTGTCGACGCGAATCTTGTACCAGTCCAGGCCGACATCGGTCGTACGGGTGGGCGACAACTGGAAGCCGATGCTCAGGTTCTTCGTGCGTTCGGCTTTCAGGTCCGGATTGCCTTCCGTGATCGACGTGTAGTTCTGGCCCGTGGCCTGGTCTACCTGAATACCCATCGTTTGCGAGTTGCTGTTCTCGACGAACGTCGGCGCACGGAAGCCACGGTTGTACGAGGTGTACATCGTGAGCGCCTGTACCGGCTGATAGCGCAACGCAAAGCGCGGCGAGAACGCACCGCCCACATCGCTGTAGTGGTCATAACGGCCAGACTGGCTGAACGTCAACGCGCGCACGATCGGAATATCCACCTGGTAGTACACGGCAGCCACGTTGCGCTGGCCGTTCACCGTCTGGAGATTCGGGCTGATGACCTGACCCTGTTCGAACGCTGCGCCCGGGTTCATCACTTCGCTCTGGTGCGTGAACTGTGCACCGAAGCCGAGACCCACATCGCCCGCCGGCAGACTGAAGAGGTGCGGCGTGGACAGCGTCGCGTCAACGGTATCGAGCTTCGAGATGGCCAGGTTATTCGCATCCTGGTACAGCCCATTGAGGCCGTTCGGCGTAGCCGCGGGATTCGAGAAATCGAACGTCCCGTTCTGGTAAATATTGGTCAGTGCCGCGGTGTTGAGCTGGTTCGTATAGGTGTTCGAAACCGTGCTTTGCGAATGACTGACCGACGTCGCCCAATCCCACTCTCCGTTCGGCAGGTTGAACGAACCCTTGATGCCCGTCGACGCGCGCCAGTAGGTGGCATACGTGTCTTCCGCCACCGCGCCCGGGAATGCATACGTGAGCGGCGTGGCCACCCCGAACGGGTTGTACTGATTGCTCGCCGGCACAGTGAAGTTGAACGGCGAAAGCAGCTTGGTCGCCGGATTCCACACGAGCGCGGGAACCTGCGGATTGCCGATAACGTTGTTCCACAGACCGTCATTCGTCGTGGTCTTGTTGCTGCTGATCAGGAAGTCTCCGAACGCCGTCGTCTCATCGTTGATCTTGAAGTCAGCATGAAGCTTCGCGTTCAAACGCTCGGTCATCGGCGCGATCGACGTGCTTTCCGCGGAGTTGTATCCGCAGATCGTGCCGGCCGATCCCGCCGTCAGCGAGTTGGAGGCCGCGGGATGCACTGACCCGCCGTTCGCACAGCCGCTCAACGCCTGCGCGCTGCCGTCGGGCATGTTCCAGTACGACGGCGCGAGCAACGAATGGCCGCCCGGCTGATTGGTGAAATCCTGCGCGCTCGTCGCGTCGCGGTCGGCCAGCGTGAAGCCATTCGACTTGTAGTAGCTTGCGGCAGCCGTCACGTTGAAGCGATCGGCGTTGAGATCGCCAAAACCGGCGAGCACGCCGAATTTGGTCGTGCCCGCACCGCCGCCCTGGCTGATGGCGCTGCCGTAGCTGCCGTCGAGTTGCAGCCCCTGGAAGTCGTGCTTCGTGATGATGTTGACCACGCCCGCAATGGCGTCCGAGCCGTATTGCGACACGGCGCCGGTCTTCACGATTTCGATGCGGTCGATGGAGTTCAGCGGCAGCGTGTTCAAGTCGAAGAAGGAGTCGACGCTGTTCGAGAAGAACGCAAACGGCGCGACGCGTTGCCCATCCACCAACACGAGTGTGTACTTTTCGCTGAGGCCGCGCAGGGCGATACCCGCAGCGCCCGCGGCGAAGTTGCCCGACTGACCTTCACCCCAGCTATTGGCCGAGTTGGCCGAGGTCGTGCGCAGATAGTCGGCGACAGTCGTGGCGCCGCTCTCCGTAATGTCTTTCTGCGTAATCGTCTGAACCGCATTGAAGCCGACTTTGTCGGCGCTACGAATCAGCGACCCGGTCACTTCGAATTTCTTGATTTGCTGGACGCCCTTTTCAGCAGTCGGTGTCGCGGTGTTGTTGTCCGCGGCCGCTGCTGCAGCGGTGCCCGATGCCGGCGCCGCCGCTGCTGCCGGCGTGCTTTCCGAGGTCGTTGCGCCTGCCGCGGTTGCGGTGGTGGCCGGCTGGGTCTGCGCAAACGCCGGTACGGCGATTGCGGCTGACAACGCTAGTTCAGCCCAGACTATTCTTTTGACGGCCAGCGCCAATGCCCTTTGTTTCATTTTTCCCCTTCCCGCTCGTAAGTAAAGCCACAGCTGTGTGTGAAGAGAGGCCTTGTGGACCTCTCCACTCGATATACGGCGTTCTTGCGCCGCGCTCCGTTAAAGCTGACCCGCGCTCCTGCTGCCGGGCAAACGGGTCAATAGCGCACCAGATTGCAAATCCAGACAGGAAGACGGGACACTTCAGATACTTCAATATCGGACTACTTATTTGTTACAAACGAACTGCGCAGCGCTTTCTAATTGTTTTACCTTCCACTTCTTTGCTCGATGGACCCCTCCCCATCCGATCAACCTTTCACTTATCCATAAGCAATACTTACGAATACGTATCAAATGCTTTTTGACAAAAGCACGGATCAAAACAGCACCTAAAACAATTTTGGTGTTCCCACCCAGACAAGCACCGCTTCTTCGCGAGCGGTATTGCACCAGGCGTGAGGCACGGTTGATTCAAAATGCGCGGTGTCACCTGCCTGCAATACGAACGTTGTACCTTCCAACGTAAGCGTTATCTGGCCGCTCATCACGTACAAGAACTCTTCCTCTGCATGCGTCGTGACTTCCGATGGGTTCTGTCCAACCGGCATTCTCACGAGAATCGCTTCCAGCCGGCCACCGACCGCCAGGTTCGTCAGCCGTCCAAAAAGGTTTTCGGTGCCGTCAAACCCGAAGTACTTCAGGTCACTCCCTCTATGCACCGACTTGCCTTCGGTCGGCGTGTCAACGAAGTACTGCACCGTGACACCCAGAGCTCGGGCTATGCCCACCAGCGAGGTAATAGAAGGCGTTGCATGACCCCGTTCCACCTGCGATAAAAAGGGCTTGGAAATCCCCGCAGTTGTTGCCACTTCATCGAGCGTGCGCTGGAGTCGTTGGCGAAGCGCGCGGATTTTGCTGCCTATGGAAACTGCGACCTGTGCCTTGTTATCGAGTGGCAAAACCATAGCAAGACAGAATCCTGGTCAAAAATTAGTTTGTATACCAAACTATGTTTTATTGAATGCAACATCCTCCCTAAGACACGTGCACGCGCCGTATGCCCGGTTAGTTGCCGCGATGCGTGGTTCAATCAATGCGATCATCGGGACACTTTCGCACTCGCCTAAAACCGGGCGATGGTTGCATGCGCGGCCAACCCCGTCTGCTGTCGAAAACCTGCCTTCCATACGGCGAGAAAGTGCCGCCCGGTTCGATGCACGAATAGCTCGGCGCCGCGTCGCAGGTTGGGACATGTTGGAACCGGAATGCCGTTACTGTTACTTCGATGCGACCAGCACCCACAATCGTGCAAGATCGGCCGAACCGTCCGAGCCTTTCACCGCACGGAAGGTTTGCACTGCGCGAGCTTTGTCGCCTGCGACGTAGTAGGCCACGCCGAGATGCAGCTCCGCCTGGTCAGGGTGGTCGAGCCCGCCTTTCGCGATCGCCGCTTCCATTGCTGCGAGACCCTGCCTGGTTTGGCCCGCGAAGACCTGGTTGAAGTCGGCGTCGACCGGCGCTACAGGGTTCGCCGCATCAGCCGGCGCTTGCGCCCGCTTCGCGGCTAGCGCCTGCAATCGCTTCTCGCGATCCGCCTGTGCATCATGGCCAAGAACACCCGATGCGAACCCCTGATCGATCACCTGCTTGCCCTCGGCCGTGGTTCCCGCCACGATTGCGAGCTGGGTCATCTCCATGTAGTCGTCGACGCTCGTGAGCGAGCCCGTCGCCCGGCGCAACCGATAAGTGTCAACATCGAGCGCCGACGAATATCCCGGTTTCGTGCGGATCGATTGGAACAGATCGTCCCAGTAAGTCTGCTTCGGGTGATAGGCAACCAGCTTTTCGAGCGCGCCGCGATACGTCGCATCATCTTTTACGCGCTGCGCACAGGTGCCGAGCAATTGCAGTTGCGACTCGTCAGGCGCGTGGCCCGCACGCGCTTGCGCGTCGATCCCTGGCTTGAGCAAGCTCACCACATTGCCGCAGTCGTTCGACAGGTAGTAGGACTGGACGAGCAGCGTGCGCATATCGGGATCGGTGCCGCCTGACTTCAGATAGCGCTGCGCGACCTTGATAGCCTGTGGGTAGTTCTTCTCCTGGAAGTAGATGCCTGCAAGCGCCGCCGTAGTGCGTTGTTCGTCGGCGCCGGCGAGCTTCCCTGAGCCCAGCAACGTTTCATAGGCTTGAGCCGCCACAGCGTTGTTGCCTGCCGCCGCAGCAGCAGCGCCGCGCATCTCTTCGACCATGGTGCTTTCATACGGCGTCTTGCCCGGGACGGCCGCCGCCTGATCGATCTTCGCCAATGCATCGTTGTACTTGTGCGCGCGATACAGATCCTGCGCGGCGTTCAGGGGCTTCGCCACATCCGGGCGCAAGGTGTCCGCGGCATGAGACGTGACCGGCAGCACGACGAGCGCGGACAGTCCGCAGGTAGCGGCCGCCATGACGGTACGTTTGAACCATTGATGGATCGTTAGCATTGCACTTCCCTATTGCATGTACTGCTCATTGCCGATCAGGCCGATTTTCGTCGCGCCCAGCCGTTGCGCGGACGCCATCACCGCAGCGACATCCTTGTACGGCACCAGCTTGTTGGGCCGCAGATGGATTTCCGCCTGCACCGGTTCGGCGGCCACCTGTGCAAGCCTCGAATCGAGCGCCGCACGGTCCGGCACCGGCTGGCCGTTCCAGGTCGTGGTGCCGTCGAAGTCGATATCGATCTGCACCACTTCCGGCTGCGTGATCGGCGGCGGCGGATTGCCGACCGGCAAGTTCATCTTGATGGCGTGCGTCTGGATCGGAATCGTGATGATCAGCATGATCAGCAACACCAGCATCACGTCGATCAGCGGCGTGGTGTTGATATCGACCATCACATCCGGTTCTCCGCTGCCGCCCGAAGATACGTTCATTCCCATATTCGTCCCCTGTCTCGCTTGAGCTGTCGGTCAGAGCTAGCGCTTCAACACTTGGTCCAAGCCCATGCACACCTAGCCGCCGCGCGCAGGCGGCTCGGTAATAAACGAAACCTTCGCGATACCGGCGCGTTCGCACTCGGTAATGACCCGGCCGATGAATTCATAGCGCGCGCTCTGGTCACCGCGAACGTGCACTTCCGGTTGCGGTGTCATGACCGACACGGTTTTCAGGCGTGCCAGCAGTGTCGGGCCATCCACCAGCTTCTCGTTCCAGAAGAAATCGCCGTCGCGGTTGACCGCGATGACAATACTTTTTGGCGTGGTCTGCAGCGGCTGGATCGTCTCCTTCGGCAGTTGCACCGGCACCGTATGCGTCACCACCGGAATCGTGATCAGAAAGATGATCAGCAGGACCAGCATCACATCGACGAGCGGTGTGGTGTTGATACTGGAGATGACCTCGTCGTCATCATCTTGCCCAACGCTCATAGCCATGACGAACTCCGCTTAATTGGCCATCGCTGCTTCGCGGGCCGTAGCGCGCGCCGAGCGGCGGCTGCCGGCGAGAAGGACAGTGTGCAGTTGTGCGCCGAACGCACGAACACGCTCCATCACCGATTTGTTGCGGCGAACCAGGAAGTTGTAGCCGAGTACTGCTGGCACCGCCACGGCGAGACCGATCGCTGTCATGATCAGCGCTTCGCCCACCGGGCCCGCGACCTTGTCGATTGAAGCCTGGCCGGCGATACCGATTGCGGTGAGCGCGTGATAAATCCCCCACACGGTACCGAACAGGCCAACGAACGGCGCTGTCGAGCCGACTGTGCCAAGGAAAGCCAGACCGTCCTGCAGACGATTCGATACGTTCGTGATGGCACGATCAACCGAGGTGTCGATCCACGTGTTGCGGTCGACGGCTTCAAGCAGCGCCTCGTCATGATGTTCGCCCGCCTCGATAGCCGTTTCAGCGATGAAGCGGAATGGCGAAGCTTCATCGAGCATCTTCGCGCCTTCGACTAGCGACGGTGCGGTCCACAGCTGCTCGTCGGCGCTCTTGGCACGACGGTTGGCACGGAACTGCTCGAAGAACTTGGTGATCATGATGTACCAGCTGCCCATTGACATCAGCACCAGCAAAATGAGCACGAAGCGTGCAACAAAGTCACCGTTCTTCCAGAGCGCGCCGAGTCCGTACGGGTTGTTGACGGTTTCGGACGTAGCCGCTGCGGGCGGCGGTACCGCTTCGTCCGTGGCCGAGCCCGCCGTTTGCGGGGCTGCAGTGGTGGCGGCCGCGGCCGACGCGGTCACGTCGCTGGCTTGCGCGTGAGCCATGTGCGGTGCCACAAAGGTATCCACCGTGGTTACAGCGAACAACAGGGTTGCCGCCAATGCGGCGAAAGTACGCTTTTTCATGCCTGCTCCATGTTCATTAGTACAACTTCTAAACGAAGACCGATAAATCGCTACCCGTACCGGACAGCCCGTGGGTTTCAGTTCAAGTTAAACGAGAACGGTACTTGCACACGGACAGCCTGGCCTTGGGAAACGCACGTGAACTGCTTGACCGCATTGAAAGCTGCGCGATCGAGTGAAGAATCTTCCGAGGACTTGGCAACGCGTTCGTTCGTAATATGGCCCTGCGGGTCGACCACAAAGTCAATCAGTACATCGCCCGTCACGTTGTTCTCCTGCGCTTCCTTCGGATAGTGAATCGACGAACGAATCTGATCCGAGTTCGGGCACACCACGCCGACTTCGGTGCTAACAGGCTTGGTTGGCGCGGGAGGCGCCGGCGGTGCGGGCGGCGCCACGGCGGGTGCCGATACGACAGGCGCGGCCTGGTGCGTGATCGTCGGCTGGGGCGGCGTCTGCACCTGCACTTCCGGCGGCGGCACGAACGGCGGCGGCGGCGGCGCGAACTTCGGCGGCGGCAATTGCACGGTGGGCAATGGCGGCGGCGGAGGCGGCTTCACCGGCTCGATGATCTTGGTCTCGATAGGATGCTGGATGACCTGTACGACCTTGGTGGCAAGGCCGTTGATCAGTGCATAGATCAGCACGATGTGCAGGAGCAGAACAACTGCGATTCCGCCGAAGCGCCGCACAGGGTTTTGCTGCTTGCGCCCAAACTCACGTGGGCGTCCTGGCCTCTGCATACGGGCCGTTGCTGCCGGAAATTGCCCTTCGACTTTCGTACCCACCTTTACTCCTCCGGCGTGAACCGTCCATTTCTATAACTGCGGCGCGCTGACATTCAGCAACCAGCGGGCAACCCACGTTCACCTCCGCCAACTGCTTTCCCACTCCGACCCTTGATTTGCACTCCGAATTTATGTTGCAGCGCGCAAACCTGACGCGATGACACGGATACGGATATGCGATACCTCGCCGGTATTTCGCAACCAGCGTACGATCGGTTAAGCAGATTTGCGACAAAGTAAATTCGAATCGATCATTTCAGTCTGGCATTAACGCCTGAAGATGATTTGAACGAAGCGCCTGACGACTCTTGAACTGTTTGCGCGATTGTCACCGGCGTTTCATGGGATGCGACGATAACAGGACAAAAAATGCACGGTCAAACTTTATTTGATGACAGCATACCGATTTTAGAGAAAAGACTCTAACCGATGCTGTTTTGCGTCGCTTTAAAAGAATAAGCGGATGGTCGAACAGATATGCGCGCGCCTCTCGCAACTCGATAATTGGGATGCCGCGGCTGCGGCGGGCTTTGCGCGACACGCCATTATCTATCGGCGTACGGCTGGAAGCAAAAGGCGCAAAAGCATGCTGGGCGGACCTTTGAAGCGGATGCGCGACGCCTTGGGCGAGTCGCGGACGGTACATCGGTCGTGATGATCGGGTGCCGATGGGCGCCACCGTCGAAAGCTGGAAAATGAAAGAGGGAAGACCGCGTTTGAAAATTTTCTTAGCGGTATTTACGACACTCTGAATACACATTTGGATTACATCGTTTATAAATTACAAAAAATATTCTAAAGCATTACATATAGCCAACGATAATAATAATGACCGATTTCAGTTTTCGGGGCGCTCGGTAATTAATACTCACAGAAACAAGACGGTAATCCTATAAGGTTATGTTATTGAGTATTCTAAATCCTAACTATAATATTGAGTTACTGGGTATTCAAAATCCTGATTCTGTTGAACATTTAAATTCGAAGGTCTGTTGAACGGAGAAATTACGTTATATCGAGAACATCTCCCGGAACTACCCATTGTCTGCTGGCCGGTCTATTGGACTGCCTGCTGCGGCCATGGATTTGCGACCGCCGGGACCGATATCCTGAGGGAGTTCATTTCAACAGGTGTCCACCGAACGCGATATCGCGGCGATCTACTATCCAACTCTGACATATCTATCATCCAGAACTTAGGTCCAACCAGCCATTCGTTAAGATTGCTAATCGATTCACGTGGCGGCTTGCCTGCAACAACGCCGGTCGAAGGCGCGCCGTCAGAGACGCCGTTCAACCAGACTGCATTCGAGCCCGGCGTGCCGCGGTACATCAGCCATGATGACCCACGACAATCCGATCCCGCAGCCTGAACGCACGAAGAACGACGAAATTGCTTTCAGTTGTCCACGGATACGGGAGTGGCACAGGCATCATCCCCAGGACCGGCTGAATACGAACAACCCGGCCACCACCGTCCCCACCCGGACGGGACGCCTGTGCGCACCTGACCACGCTGACGACCGGTGATTTTCAAGTCGCCCGCCACGAGTTGGTTGAACGTCGGACGGTGACCTTTATCTGCGCCGTTATCCGCCACATTCAAGTCAAATTCGGACAAGCACAACGAGCGAAGCCCAAAAAACCGGGATGCGGGCGTGGAGAAGTGTCCCCGATGTGCATCAATGCGGTCTACAAAACATACCGGGATGCCAGCTTCTGAGTTAATTGCCCTATTCTTATACGAACGATCCGGCCGCATCAGTGAGCCGGCGTCGACACTTGCCTCGAGGGGTTCGGCATGAACCTGTTATCTTTTCGCACGCCTGCCTTTTACGCGGCTTGTCATCGCTGCGGCAACGCACTGACGCACGGCGAAGAAGAATGCCCGCATTGCGGCACAGATCAGTCCCGCGCATTGCGCGCACCGAACTCCGTGGACTTCAATAACGGCGCCGCCATGTTGATGCCCGGGCGCATGTTCGTGCCGTATCCGAGCGTGCCCGAGGAAGTCGACGCGGCAATGAATATTGCACGGGAGCGCGCCCGCGTCATCCGGCGCGTGGCGTTCGGCGTGGCAGGCGGCTCACTGCTTGCCGTCGCGCTCGCACTCACTTACGCTCCCGGCCTGAGATCGCCCGTGGTCCAACGGCTCGCTGCGCTGCCGGAGCCTGCAAGGACTCCGGCGTTCATCCCGCTAGCAACCGACAACGCACCGAAAGCCGCAGCACCGGCCAGCACGACGACGATTGCAGCGGCAGCGAAACCGGCGAAGCCCGTTTCGGTGAGCGTTCCTATACCACCTGCAGTGACCCTTGCAACGCCCCCTGCAGTGACCCTTGCGACACCTCCTGCAGTGACCCTTGCGACGCCACATGCGGTGATCGTTACGACGCCTCCTGCAGTGATCGTTGCCACGCCCCCCGCAGTGATCGTTGCACGGCCCCCTGCGCCGACCGTTGTGCCGCCTCAAGCACTCGCACAAAATTCGACGCAAATTGCGCCACAAGTACCATCACCATCACCATCACCAGCGGCAACGCTCGCCCCGGCAACGAATCCGGCGACCGAGATGATCGCGTCGATCATGAGCAAGTTGACAAGCGCAGCCGTGGCCTTGCGGGCGGAGATCTCAACGCTCACGATGAGCCCGGCGGCGGGTCCCGTTACCTCGGCGGCATCGATCGCACCGCCCCCTGTAATCGCGCAGACCGCAATCGCAGGGACGACCACGGCGAACGAGACCAACGCGCCAAGCCCTGTAGCGACACCGGCACCAAAGAGCGCTACTACCGGACCGGCTCTCACGTTCGCACAGGGCCCCGTGACCGCACCCGCCCCGCATAAAGCATTGCCCCCGGCACCCGTCACGCTTGCGCAAGATACGGCTACAACGCCACCGCCCACGAACGCGACGAACGCGACAACCGCGCCGATCGCAGCGCCCGTCATCAACACTCCGCCTGCAATCGCCGCCTTACCGCCCGCGCCCAGCCCCATCGCGGTCGCCGATGTCCCCATCGCCAGCCATGCGCCGCAGCCGTCTGCGCCGGTTGAAAAGGAATTACCAAAACTGTCCTTGCCGCCGGTTTCGCCGGTCATCACCACTGAGCGGCCGCCGTTGGGCAGCCCGGGAGAGAGCCTCTACTTCGCCCGCCTCGCACTGGTCACCAACGACCTGAGCGCGGCTCAAAAGAACCTGGCCAACGTGCCTGCAGATCAGATCAATAGCCCGGAGGTCCAGCGGGTCCGCGACGACCTCGACCAACGCGAAGCCGCACGCGATACCGCCATGCAACACGCACGCACATGCGACCGCTCGGCTTCATGGCGATGCGCGCGGCGTTATGCAAAAGACGCGCTCGCTATCGACTCGAGCTACACCGACTCGCGCGTGTTCCTCAGGCATGTGGCTATCAAGATTGCCGAAGCGAAGAAAGCGGCGGAAATCGCGCAGATCCAGAACGCCGCCATCGCTGAACGCGGGCCGCTCCACCCCGCGCCAATCCGCGAGGCCGTCGTGATCCCGCGCGCGGCGCCAGTCGCGAGCACGCCTGCCGTCCCACGCACGGCGCCAGTCGCAAGCACGGGTAGCGTTCCGGCCACGACGCTTAGCGCGCCGCCGCACTGGTTCGCGAACCCGATCGCACGTGCGCCGCGCGAAGCCCACGTAACACACGAGGCCCATGAGAACCGTGTCGCACCGGAAATGGCTGAGCCGGTCGTGGCCTTCCAGCCCGTGCGAAATCCGGACCCGGCCTCGTTCGGATCCAAAGCGCCTGACGACAACACACCCATTCGCCCGGCAGGTCGCGGCGAAGCACATTGAAGTGCATCGAGGCTTGAATCGAGACGTACTGCGAATCAAGCCTCACCGCCCATCACACGCGCCTACCCCGCTGGAATCGTCACGATCGGCGTCTTCGCGTCCTGATTGGTCTGCGCCAGCGCCATCAACATCTGCACGACCGTGAACGCGTGACCATTGGAATCCGTTCGCCACGCCGGACCTGCTAGGTATTCAATCGCGCCGCGGCGCGTTCAACGATTGCAGCGCGCAGAGCACGCGCCGCTTCGCCGCGACTCCACAACAGATCCACCAGCGGCTTCGGCGCGGTGTCGGGTGTACCTGAATTGAAGGGCGGTGCGGGCGCATATTCCAGTTGAAGCTGAATGGCCTGCGCCTCGGTCTCGCCGATCAAGCCGATGAGAAGCGTCAACGCGAAATCGATGCCCGCCGTCACGCCACCGCCCGTCATCAGATTGCCGTCCTGAACAACGCGCTCTTTCACGGGAATAGCCCCGAAACTTTCCAGGAAATGATGTGCCGCCCAGTGCGTGGTCGCGCGCCGTCCGCGCAGCAAACCGGCCGCTCCCAGGACCAGCGCCCCCGTGCACACCGACGTGACGAAGCGCGCCTGCGCAGCCTGCCGCCGGATGAAATCGAGCGCAATGTCTTCCTCCATCAACTCGCCGACACCCACCCCACCTGGCACGCATATGACATCGAGCGCAGGACAGTCGGCGTAGGTAATCGTGGGCGTCAGCACCAGACCACTGCTCGCGTTGACGGGGTCCAGCGTTTTCCCAATCAGGTGGACGGTCGCGCCAGGGACCGACGCGAACACATCATGCGGCCCTGTCAGGTCGAGTTGCTGAACGCGCGGGAAAACGAGGAAACCGATATGCAACGTCATGGCGATGAACCTTTAAAAGGAAGTGGACGCACTTAGAATACCTCGCTACGATTTGGCGAAATTGTCAATCAACCCTCGTTTCACGCCAACCCGGTTTCAAGCCATGAGCAACGCTCCTCGCCATATCGACATCCTCGCTTTTGCAGACGTCCAGTTGCTCGATGTCGCCGGCCCGCTGCAGGCCTTCGCCTCGGCCAACGAACTCTCGTTAGAGCGCGGAGCCGCCGCACCGTACATCGCGCGTGTTGTCGCTGCAGCCGCGGGCGAGATTCAAAGCACCGCGGGTCTCGGCCTGCTCGCCCAACCTTTGCCCACCGCTCAGCAAACGACAGACACGCTGATCGTCGCGGGCGGACGCGGCGTGCATGCGGCATCGAAAAATCCGGCGCAGGTGGCCTGGGTCAGGGAGCGCGCAGCGCAGTGCCGGCGAGTTGCATCGGTTTGCACGGGCGCGTTTTTGCTGGCGGCTGCCGGCTTGCTCGACGAGCGCCGTGCGGTCACGCACTGGGCGCATTGCGAGCATCTCGGGCAGAGTTATCCCGCAGTCCGCGTGGACCCCTCGCCCATTTTTATTCGTGACGGCGCGCTCTGGACATCCGCGGGCGTGACAGCGGGCATCGATCTCGCGCTTGCGTTGATCGAGGATGATCTCGGGAGCGCGCTCGCGCTCGATGTAGCGCGCGAACTGGTGGTGTTCCTCAAGCGCCCCGGCAACCAGGCGCAGTTCAGCACGACGTTGTCGCTGCAAAAAACCGGCGACCGCTTCGACGGCCTGCATGCGTGGATAGCCGAAAACATGGCAGCCGACCTGTCAATCGCAACGCTCGCCGAACGCACGGGCATGAGCGAGCGCAGCTTCGTGCGCCACTATCGGGCGCAAACCGGAATCACGCCCGCGCGCGCCATCGATCAATTACGCCTGGAAGCTGCACGTCGCCTGCTTGGCGATACCTCGTTTCCCGTCAAGCGCGTAGCCGCGCGCTGCGGGTTTGGATCGGAAGAGACCATGCGGCGCAGTTTCCTGCGTTCAATGGGTGTCACACCGCAGGCGTACCGTGAACGTTTCTCGGCAGGCGAGACCGCGTACACAGGCACGCAGGACTAACGTTTCGGCAGCGCAGCAACACCGTTCAGCACGGCCGTGCGAGCCTTTGCGGATGCGGAAGATTAATTATTTCGCGATAATGCTGCATTGCGCCTGGCTAACAATCCACAATTTCTCCTCAATGTCCATTATCGATGTCCCCAATGACCCGCTCACGCGCGTGATCGCGCCCTATGGCGCGGGTCCCGCCGAACTCGCCCTGGCAATCGGGGGCCTGGCAATCGGCACGGGTGAGTTCGCGTCCATGACCATCCTGCCGGTCATCGCGAACGGCCTCGGTACGTCCCTGCCCACCACGGGCCACATCATCAGCGCATATGCGTTGGGCGTGGTGATAGGCGCGCCGCTCATCACCATTTTCTTCGCGAAGATCCCGCGCCGCGCGATGTTGATCGGCCTGATGCTGATGTTCGCGTTCGGCAATCTGCTCAGCGCGCTCGCGCCGAATTACCCTTTGTTGCTGATCTCGCGCTTTATTTCCGGCGTGCCGCACGGCGCGTATTTCGGTGTCGCGGCATTGACGGCCGCCTCGCTCGTACCGCCCGACCGGCGCGCGCGAGCCGTCGGACGCGTGATGCTGGGCCTGACGATCGCCAATATCTTCGGTGTGCCGCTCGCGACGTGGCTCGGCCAATGGCTCGGTTGGCGCGCGGATTTTTTGCTTGTCGGCACGCTCGGCATTCTTACGATGATTGGCGTACGCATTTTTCTCCCGCCCATTCACGCGGGCGGCGCTACGCCGCGCCGCGAGCTTGGCGTGTTCAGGCGCTTGCAAGTGTGGCTGACGCTGTCGGTGATCGCGGTCGGCTTCGGCGGACTATTTGCGGTGTACACCTACATTACGCCGACGCTGTTGAACGTGACCCACGTGGAGCCCTGGCGCGTGCCGCTGTTGCTCGGCGCGCTAGGGGTCGGCATGACGGCGGGCAGCCTGATCGGCGGTGTGCTGGCCGACAAGTCGCGGCTCTGGACCATCTTCGGCATGCTGATCTGGAACGCCGCCGCACTGGCCGCTTTCGCCTATTCTTCGGCCAACGAATGGACGGCCACGCTCAACCTGTTCGCGATGGGACTCGGCATAGCGGTGGTCCCGGCCGTGCAGACACGCCTGATGGACGTGGCGGGCGACGCCCAGACGGTTGCGGCCGCGCTCAATCATTCGGCCTTCAACATTGCGAATGCGCTGGGTGCGTGGGCGGGCGGCGTAGTGGTCGCGATGGGATTCGGACTCGAGGCCACGGGCTGGACCGGTGCGCTCCTCGCCTGCGGCGGGATCGTGCTGCTGGGAGTTTCAGTAGCAGTGGAACGGCGCTCATTGATATCCGGCCCTGCGACGGTATGCGGTTCGTCGGGCGCTTGACAGCGTGGTGGCGTGGCGGCGTGACGGCGTAGTGGGGACCTGCGATGCACCACATTGAACATGCACGCGGGGGCAGGACAGGCTGACTCTTACGATCCTACGAAAACCCTCAAGCCCCAAGCTGCGGTGCCGTTATAGTGATCACGTGCGTGCGCACACAAACGAAGGAGCGGCGTTTTCAATCCCTCCAGTGTCCGGATGAAGAGTAGCAACATCGACATCGAACGAGATTGAATCAGGAGCCGGGGGAGCCTTCGGCTCGGAGCGCCGATGAACGCCTTTCCCGCTTACCCAACCACGCAGATGGTCGACGACAGCAGCGGCGTGCGCAGCGACGACGCCGCTGTGGACTCCGCTGCGCACGCCGCTCGCGCGATCATTGACCCGGCGCAATGGACCCGCGCTGACAGTTCGGTCGACGTGCTGTTGCGCACCGCCCACGCGCAGGTCGATACCACCGAGTGGGTGTGGTACCAGGTCGGCGAAGACCTGCATCTCGCGGGTCAGGGCGATGCCTCGCAAACGTGGCCCTGCCTTCTCACCGCCGACACCTTCCACGCCTTCTGCACGGCCCGGCGCCTGTGTCTCTGGCCCACGGGCAACGGTGAAAGCATCCTCGGCTGGCTGCTCGCGCCGGCCAGCCACGCGGGAAGTCAAAAGCTATCCGACCTTGCCCGCAGCCTGGGTGAAGCCCTGCAGACCGACGCGCTGGCGCGCGCGCAAAACACCCAGCGCGTACTCTACGAAATCGCCTATCTCGCGAGCTCCGTGCGTGAACGATCGGCGTTCCTGCTCGGCGTGCACCAGCAACTCGCCACGCTGATCGACGCGGAAAATTTCTATCTCGCGCTTTACGACGCGCCGAGCGGCGGGATCACCTATCCATATTATGTCGATGTGATCGATACTGCCGCGCTCGATTGCGCGACCTACGATACGCTCGATCCAACCCGCCTGTCGCTGACGGGCCAGGTGCTGACCTCGGGCCAGCCGCTTCTGATCGACGCCGCCGGCATCCTTTGCGCCGAGCAGGAAGGCCGCTTCTATTGCGTGGGAGATCGCCCCGAATACTGGATGGGCGCGCCGCTCAAGAACGCCTCCGACGAAGTCTTCGGCATGATCGCCATGCAGGTGTACGACGTCTCGCGAATCTACAGCGTGGAGGACCGCGCGCTGTTCCTGGTCGTCGCCCGGCACGTTGCAATGGCGCTTGACCGGATCCTGCATCGCGACGATCTTGAACAAACGGTATCGCGCCGGACTGCTGAGTTATCCGAACTAAACTATGCGTTGAGGCAGGAGATCGCAGAACGCAAACGGGCCGAACATCTGCAAGGGGCGTTGTTCCAGATCGCCGAACTGTCGAGCCGGCACGGCGACATGATGGAGTTTTTCCAGAGCCTGCACGGGATTGTCGGCGAGTTGCTATATGCGCAAAACTTCTACATCGCGCTGGTCGACAGGTCGACGGCGACCGTGTCCTTTCCCTACTACGTAGACGAACTGCTGAACGATCATCCCGCGCCACGACGTAACCAGCGCGGCCTGACCGAGTATGTGATCAGGCAACGCCGCCCCTGCCTGATCGACCTCGCTGAGGCCACGCGTCTGATTGACTGCGGCGAAATAGAACGTTCGGGCGAGAGCATCAAGCTGCGTTCGTGGCTGGGCATTCCGCTGTTCGACGGCGACGTCGTGCGCGGCGTGCTCGCCGTGCAAAGTTATTCCACGCGCGTGCGTTACTCGTTGCGCGACCAGGAATTGCTGACGTTCGTCTCGCGCCATATTGATACCGCGCTCTCGCGACGCAGCGCCGCCGACGCCCTGCATGCAGCCAACCACGAGCTCGAGGAACGCGTGCAGAACCGCACGCGCGAGCTCGATCTCGCCAACGCCCGGCTGCAACACGAAAACTCGCACGACGCGCTGACCGGCCTGCCGAACCGCAGCCACTTGCTGCAGCGCCTGAGCGAGGCGTGGCGCGATCATCATGGCCAAGGCGAGCAACTGGCCGTGATGTTTATCGACCTCGACCGCTTCAAGGTGGTGAACGACAGTCTCGGTCATCATTTCGGCGATCTTCTGCTGGTGCAGGCAGCGGGCCGCCTGCGTAGCTGTCTGCGCGAGAACGATCTGCTTGCGCGCCTGGGCGGCGACGAGTTCGCGGTGCTGTCGCCGGGTGCGCCGCTGGATACCGCCGTGGCAATCGCGGAACGGATCCTGGCGGCATTCGACCTGCCGTTCCATATAGACGACCACGTGGTGTTTTCGTCTTGCAGCATTGGCATTGTCAGTCCCGATAGCCAGTTTCACAACGAGCCGGCCGATCTCCTGCGCGATGCCGATACCGCCATGTATCGCGTGAAGAACGGCGGCCGCGACAGTTTTGTCGTGTTCAACCATGCGCTGCGTCGCGAGGTGTCCGACCAGGTCGAACGCGAAGGCGCGTTGCGCAATGCGCTCAAGCGCGACGACGAACTGGTGCCGTATTTCCAGCCTATTGTTTGCGTGAACAGCGGCCAGCTCGTGGCGCTCGAAGCGTTGATCCGATGGCGCCAACCCGACGGCCGCGTCATCACGCCGGGCGAGTTCCTGCCGGCGGTGGAAGGCTTGCGCCTGATCGGGCGGCTCGATCTCTACATGCTCACGCGCGTTGCCGTGATCCTTGCGCAGCCGCAACACGCCGACTGGCCGCCGGTGCATGTGAACTGTTCGAGCTACAGCATGACGCGCCCGGAATTCGCCGATGACGTCCTCGCCCTGCTCGCGCGTCACGGCGTAGCGCCGTCGCGGATCTGCCTGGAGCTGACGGAAGGTGCGCTGGTTGCCGAGCCCGATCTGGCCAGGCGTTCAATGCAACGTCTTGCCGACCACGGCATGTCGGTGGTGCTCGATGACTTCGGCGCCGGCTTTTCGTCGCTGAGTTATGTGCATCAGTACCGCTTCAGCGGCCTGAAAATCGACCAGTCGTTTATCTTCGAGCTGACTACCAGCCCGCGCAGCCGCGCGATCGTACGGGCAATCGTGCGGATGGCGGAGTCGCTGGACCTGACGCTCGTGGCGGAAGGCGTGGAAGATGCAGCCACGCTCGCCGTGCTGCGCGAGATGGGTGCTGCGCAGGCGCAGGGGTACTATTTCGCCCAGCCCATGCCATTGGAAGAGCTTTTGCTGACCACGCTTGCGCCGCGCTTGCAGGCGCTGACTCAAGAGCCTTGAGGGTTCGATCGCGGAGTGGCGCACGGCAGGCGCCTTCGTGACTTCGCCTATTCTGTGGCGAGACTGCCCATGCGCTCCGCTTTCGCCGGTTTCCAGGGGTAGCGGTCGGGGTCTATGCCGGGTTGCTGGTTGCAGCGTTAGCGGTCGGGGTCAGTGCCGGGTTGCTGCTTTCAGTGTTAGTGGTCTGCTTGAGTTGGCTCATTTCTTTATCACTATTAGCCACTGCGCGTGGCGGCGCGTCATTTCTTTGTCCAAAGCGACAAAGAAACGAAGCAAAGAAAACGCTTTCAAAACGCGGGCTCGTAAGTTGACCCAGCGTGCAGTTTCCACGTTTTTGGCACCCCAAAAGCACGGTGCTCGCAAGAGCCACGGATGTTTGAAACCCTCCTTCTCCGAACACCGATACCCACACGCTTCGCCACCAGTGACTGAACCTGCCACAGGTGCACCCCGCGCTATCCGCGAACAACCATCCATCAAATTTGTACGCACGTCGAACCACGTCGCCAACCCGCCTCGAAACGAGGCCGCGAAGATGCGTAAGGCCGTATCCAACGAATGTAACTCCGCCAGTCACGCTGACCAAGCAGCTAACTCACGAAATGCCGCAGCAGTAAGTACGCGTGATGTTGTGCGGGTTTCTTGGCAATAGTGCTTGCCCGAGAGCGTACGGGGCGAAGCGTGTGCGTGTAGGAATTCGCGAGAAGGAGGGGTTCAAACATCGGTGGTTCTGGCGAGCACCGTGCTTTTGGGGTGCCAAAAACGTTGAAACTGCACGCTAGGTCAACTTATGGGCCCTCGTTTTGAAAGCGCTTTCTTTGCTTCGTTTCTTTGTCGCTTTGGACAAAGAAATGACGCGCCGCCACGCGCAGTGGCTAATAGTGATAAAGAGATTAGCAAACCTAATCAGACCATCAAACTAGGCAGCAGCAACCCGGCATTAACTCTGACCGCTAACCCTTGAACCTAGCAACCCGACATTGACCCCGACTGCTAACGCAGGAACCTAGCCACCCGGCACCAACCCCGACCGCTAACGCGCAGCAACAAACTCCCCGGCGTGCGCCGCGTCCGAGCCCCCGGTATGCCGCCCTGATCGCGCAGCAAACAACACCATCGCTCCGGCGAGGCGCGCTCGGGCTTCATCGGTTACCACAACGGCCGCGCCACGCGCCGTCTCACTCGCCAACTCACGCGCCGCCTGCACGCACGCGAACAACGGCCCGACTGCAAGTTCCATCTGCGGGTTCCATGCAAATACACGCTGCGTCTGCAACGGCCGCAATGCGACCCGCAACTCGTGCCAACGCCGATCGAGCGCGCGCATGGCCGTAAGCGAATGGTGCCCAGGCACATCAACGCTCGTATTGCAAACGCGCAAGACCTCGTCGAGGGCATCGAGCACGCCGGTCACCTTGACATCCACGTGATGAGACGTGCGCAGCGGCATCATCGATACCGCTACGGCTATCGACACAACACAACCAACGAACACTTCCTCCACGCGCATCTCGATCAACGGTCCAATAGCGAAGCCCAACTCGCCATAGATCAGCCCGACCAGCACGGTGATGAAAAACACGCCCTGCCCATACAAGGTCAGGATGAAATACGCCCAGCCGAACACGCACGCGGCCATCGCCACAACCAGCAACCATGGCGTGCCATGAAGCGCGCCCACGAGCGCTGCGCTGACGGCCACGCCCGCAAGCGTGCCGAGCACGCGCTCGCCGGTCTTGCGGATCGTGTCGCCACGCGAACGTGTGCCGAGGAACACCACGAAGGTCGTGATGACGGCCCAGAACCATCGCTCCGGCGACACCGAATGGCCGATCAGCATGGCGATCAACGCGGCCGTCGTCGCGCGGCAGGCGGGCAGCCAGGAAAGCGCATCGCGCCAGGCGAGCGCTGCGCCGGTTGACCGCTTCACGCCGGTCCGCTTCACAGCCGTTCTCGCAGCGCGTGCAGTCGACGCCACCGCGTCACGGCCCGCACGCGACAAACGTCGAAGGGCAACCCGCAAGCGCACATCGCTTCGGTCAAGCCGGCTCGAATCCACCGCATGCTGACCCGCCGCAACCTCGACATCGATCAGGCACGCCCGCAGCCGCTGCACGCCCGGAAGATCGAGCAGGCCAAGCTGCTCTTCAACAGCAAGCGCCGCTTCGTTTAACAGCGACAAATGACGCATGGCGTTGGGCTCATCGGCGCGGCGATCGGCAAGTACGGTCGTGGCACGCTGCATCACCGCAGCCAGCGCGCGACGCAACGTAGCCTCGGGCCGGGTCGGCACCAGCACGCGAGCGGTGAACGCCACGCAAGCAAGCGCGATCGTCGACAGCCCGAGCATAGCGACCACGTGCGCGAGCGCCGGATGGAGATAAAGCCCTAGGTAGAACGAAACAACTGCCGTCATCGCGCCGCCAAGCGCACGCGGACCACAGGCCTGGACCAGCATCGCCGCGAACAGTACAGCAAGAAATGCCGCGTCCGCTACGAGCGGCCAGGCCGCGAGCGTGCTCGCTGCGATCAGGCTCGCAGACCCCGCGCCATAGATGACAGCAAGTGAGCGGAACCAGTCACGCGGCGAGGCATCACGGAGAAATAGCGGCGCGACCATCGCGAACAGCAACGCGAACCCGGCGAGCGTCGGCGGCTGATCCGTGTGAACGGTCCAGCCGATCGTCACTACGCCCGTCAGCACACAGGCAATCGCACTGCGAAGCGCGGTGTGAAAACGCAGCAGGCCGGGATCGGAGCCGAGCAGGCGGGTCAGCAGACGAGATGAAGGGGAGACAGCACCACGGGTGGCGGACCTGTGGACGCGTGCGCGGTGGAAACCTCGCGCGAGTGAGCATAGGGATGCTGCAATGGACATGTGTAATACCCGGGACAAGTGTCGGTCACGGCTTATGGCCAGTTCCGATACGACGAGCCCGCCTCGCGGCGAACCCTCCTGTTTGGTGCGCCAGGCAAAACGTCAGACCGGGATCACCGGACCAGCGCAATGCATGCAACGCACGCGAAACGAATTACCGCCTCGCGTATACCCGCATATTACCGTGTCAAAATTCCTGGACCAGGGTTTACCCGATTTGCGCCGGTCGCCGCATTTCATTGACGGCGCCGCACGCCTCCGCCACGACTTGCGCCAGCTCGGCAAGCTGGGTTTCAGCGGTCGACGTTGCCTCGCCCAGCGACAGGACCGCGGCTTCGAGGTCATCGGCGGCGCCTTCGTTATCGGTGAAAAACTTGAGCGGCAAGGCCGCAAGCGCTTCGGCATTCGCCGACGCCTGGTCGGTCAGTGCACACAGCCGCACCAGGTTCTCGCACAAGGATTCGAGGGCGTCGGCCGCATAGCGGCAGAGGGCGGCGTCGCTTGCGGGATCCTGGGCCACCCCGTTCAGCGTGGCTTGCGACTTCTCGACCTCACGTGCGAGCACGTAGCTCCGGTCACGTGCAGCGGCAAGGCGCACCGCGTAGTCGCTTAGTTGCAAGACCCGCTGCGCCGTATCGGTGAACATCGTGTTCTCCTGTTTCGTCCGGTCGGCCAGATGCATTTTGGATCAATTGAATCTGGCGCGACCGGACCGCAACAATGTTGTTATGGCCCGGCCGGCGTTCCTCGTCGAGCACGCAGGAGTCGCCGTTGCGGGACTTCGGATCACAAGTGACAGTCGATAGCTGCCCCTGCTCCCCTCTTTACGGCAGGTAAATCGTGAGCTTTAACGAATTCTTCATAACCATGTGGTTTTCCGTGGCGGCAGCGTGGACAACCCGTGAGTGATGTCAAGACAACCCATTAGCGGCATGAGCCGGCGGCGCACCCTCCTTTTGATTAATAGACCCTTCTTTAATCAAACATATTAATTACGATTTAATTACCATTCAATTACGATAGGGATGTTATTTCGATTATTTAATAATTCCTACACGTGTAATTTCTATCCTCTCGCTTGCCGTTTCCCGACGCCATTCGTACGCGCATGGCGCCCCGTCGCGCAAATACGCAAACCGTCCAGAGGACGCTTGTGCTCAGCAGATCAGTTAATACCGGTTGGCTATGCGCCGCCGTGCTCGTGTGCACGATGCTCAGCGCATGCGGGGACCATGATCAACCCGCTGCGTCCACTTCATCGCCGGAGCAGTCCGCAGTTTCGTTGTCTCCATCCCCCGCTTCTTCCGCTTCTTCTATTCAGCAAACCGATGCATCCGCGTTAACGGGATCGTCGGACATACAGCGCTGGGCTTTGCAGCAGACCCAGCCCGCAGCCGCATCGTCCAGTGTTACCCAAGCCTCGTCGCTCGCCGCCGCTTCCGAGCCCTTGTTACCCCCGGTTATCCACGACGCCGAGTGACACAAGGGCGACAACGAAAGCGGCCGGCGAGCCTGTTCTTGCCTTCCCCCCACGACCGACAGAGACCCATGAACTTAAAAAGCCGACGTGATTTTCTCAAGGCTGCCGCACAGGCAGCCGGTTCCGCCACCGCACTAGGCATCGTGCCGATTGGCATCCGCAATGCACTCGCGATACCCGCCAATAATCGGCACGGCAGCATCAAGGACGTCGAGCATATCGTCGTGCTGATGCAGGAAAACCGCTCCTTCGATCACTACTTCGGCACGCTCCAGGGCGTGCGCGGTTTCGGAGACACCCGCGCCGTACAGCTCCCCAACGGCCAGCCTGTCTTCAACCAGCCCATTGCTGGGGGACTCGGCGAAGTGCTGCCGTTTCGCCCGAGCGCGCCCGATCTCGGGCTTCAGTTCATCCAGGATCTGCCACACGACTGGACCACGGGCAAGGGTGCTTACGACCAGGGCCGTTACGATCAGTGGGTGCCGTACAAAAGCACGACCACGATGGCGTACCTGACGCGCGAGGACATCCCGTTCCACTACCAACTCGCCGACGCCTTCACCATTTGCGACGCGTATCACTGCTCGATCAACTCGTCGACGGACCCGAACCGCTATTACATGTGGACCGGCTGGGTGGGCAACGACGGCAACGGCGGCGGCCCGGTGATCGACAATGCCGAAGTGGGCTATAGCTGGTCGTCGTATCCGGAAGTGCTCGAGAGCGCCGGCATTTCGTGGAAGATCTATCAGGACATCGGCACGGGGCTCGATGCAAGCGGCTCGTGGGGCTGGACCAGCGACAACGCGTACATCGGCAACTATGGCGATAACGCACTGCTCTACCTGAATCAGTATCGCAATGCGCAGCCCGGCAGTCCGCTGTATGAGAAAGCGCGCACCGGCACGAACGCAGCGGCCGGCGACGGTTATTTCGACATCCTCAAGCGCGACGTGCAGAACAACGCGTTGCCGCAGGTCTCGTGGATTGTTGCGCCCGAAGCGTTCTCCGAGCATCCGAACTGGCCGGCCAACTATGGCGCGTGGTACGTCGACCAGGTGCTGCAGATCCTGACGTCGAATCCGGAGGTGTGGAGCAAGACGGTGCTGCTGATCAACTACGACGAGAATGATGGCTTCTTCGATCACGTCGTGCCGCCGTTCCCGCCCTCTTCCGCTGCGAACGGCAAATCCACGGTCAGCACCGTCAATGAGATCTTCCCGGGCAGCAGCAGCTATCAGGCGGGTCCCTACGGCCTTGGAACACGGGTGCCGATGCTGGTTGTCTCGCCCTGGTCCAAAGGCGGTTACGTGTGCTCGGAACTGTTCGACCATACCTCGGTGATTCAATTTATCGAAAAGCGTTTTGGTTCGCGTGCGAACGTTACGGAATCGAACATCACGCCGTGGCGCCGAGCAATCTGCGGCGACCTGACGTCCGCATTCAATTTCAAGACCCCGAACGCCGCAGTGCCGAGCCTGCCGGACACGAGCGGTTACGCCCCTACGCAACAGATTCGTCATCCTGATTATGTGCCGGTGCCGCCTGCGGTCCAGGCCGTGCCGAAACAGGAACCCGGCGTGCGTCCCGCTCGCGCGTTGCCCTATGAATTCTTCGTTCACGCCCACACGAATACGGGCAAGGGCGTGACCTTCGACTTCATCAATACCGGCAATGCCGGCGCGACCTTCCTCGTGTATACGGCCAACAGCCAGACCGCGCCGAGCTGCTACACCGTTGAAGCCGGCAAGCGCCTGCAGGATCAATTCCCGCTGAGCGCCACCAATACCTACGACTTCATTGTGTACGGTCCGAACGGCTTCCTGCGTCGCTTTACCGGCACGGCGGTCCAGCAGCACTGGTGGAATGACAAGCAGGCGCTGCCGGAAGTCGCCGAGGGTTACGACGTCGCCAACGGCAACCTGCAATTGCGCCTGAAGAACCTGGGCACAACGAGCTGCCAGTTCAAGGTGGCAAACGCTTATGCGCCGGGTACGGTCATCACGCGCCAGGTGCGTGGCGGCGACACCGAAAGTCTTTATCTCGACTTGCGCGCGTCGTATGGCTGGTATGACCTGAGCATCACCATCGCCTCGGACGCCACCTTCGTGCGGCGTCTTGCAGGACATGTGGAAACCGGCAATAGCAGCATGTCAGACCCGGCACTTGGAAGCTGAAACCTGAGCAATCGGTAAGAAAACGCTGCTGCGAGTCTGGCTCGCAGCAGCGTTTTTCATTCAGCAGACAACCTGGCTTCAGGTACCCGGGTAACGACCCTCGCGTTCAATTGTGCGACGCTTGCATTCTTCGACAACACGCTTATCGGCATTCGGTCAGGTTCAGCGTGACCACGCCGCCGCACAAGCACTTTCAGCGCAGCGTTGCCGTTTGAATAAGCCGATGCAAACCGGTTGCACCAAACCCACGCATTCACTTCTGCGCGGGCAAATCCGCGTTGCCTTTATAATCCGCCATGATTCCAATTTTCTGCCTCCCCGCCTGCCACCCCCTTTGCGGCTTACGCGAAGCCCTCCCCTATGCGGTGGCCGTATGAAAACCCCCAAAAGACTGCTGCCGCTGCTGGAAGAGGGTCTGATCGACGAAGTGATCGGCCAGTTGATGAGCGGCAAGGAAGCAACCGTCTATGTCGTGCGCAGCGGCGACTCAACCCGGTGTGCAAAGGTCTACAAAGACGCGAAGCAGCGCAGCTTCCGGCAAGCGGCTTCGTACCGCGAAGGGCGCACGGTGAAAAACAGCCGGCAAGCACGCGCAATGGAGAAAGGCACGCGCTACGGCCGCCAGATGCAGGAAGAAGCGTGGCAGAACGCCGAGGTCGACGCACTGTTTAGGCTCGCCAATGCCGGCGTGCGTGTGCCGCAACCGTACATCTGCACGGATGGCGTGTTGCTGATGGAACTGGTGGTAGACGCCCAGGGCGACGTCGCGCCGCGTCTGAATGACGTGGACATGAGCCATGCGCGCGCGCTCGAGCTGCATGCAGTGCTCCTGAATGAGGTTGTGCGCATGTTGTGCGCCGGCATGATTCACGGCGATCTGTCCGAATACAACATCCTGCTCGCCGCTGACGGTCCGGTGATCATCGACTTGCCGCAGGCCGTGGATGCCGCCGGCAATAACGAAGCGGCAGCCATGCTGCAACGTGACGTCGATAACCTCGCGACCTACTTCGGCCAGTTCGCGCCGGAATTGCTGAAGGCGAGCTACGGCAAGGAAATGTGGGCGATGTATGAGGCGGGTTTGCTCACTATCGATACGAAGCTTACCGGTCACGTGGAAGTGGACGCCACGCCGGTGGATCTCGAAGCTGTGATGCAGGAAATCGAGGACATCAGGCTTGAAGAGGAAGCGCGCGTGAGACGCGAGCAGGAGCTCAACGGGTAGTTTTTGCTCGCGCCGGTGGACGGGGGTTTGGGTTCTGGCGGGGTTCGGAGGTAGTGGTCGGGGTCAATGCCGGGTTGCCAGGTTCCTGCGTTAGCGGTCGGAGTCATTGCCGGGTTGCTGCTTTCCAGGTTAATGGTCTGCTTAGGTTGCCTGATTTCTTTATCGCTATTAGCCACTGCGCGTGGCGGCGCGTCATTTCTTGGTCCTTAGCGACAAAGAAACGAAGCAAAGAAAGCGCTTTCAAAACGAGGGCTCATAAGTTGACCCAGCGTGCAGTTCCCGCGTTTTTGGCACCCCAAAAGCACGGTGCTCGCCAGAACCACCGATGTGTGAAACCCTCCTTCTCCGAACACCGATACCCACACGCTTCGCCACCAGTGACTGAACCTGCAAAAGGTGCACCCCGCGCTATCCGCGGACAACCATCCACCAAATTTGTGCGCGGCCGCCCCTCAACCCATCCATCGCCGCGAGCGGAAACTACTGCTCCAGTTCGCTCGCCAGCGCATCGAGTGCCGGCCCGCACGGTGCTTCGACCTTCAGTTGTAATAGCGCGTCGGCGCGCGTCTTCCCAAGATTGATCGCCGCGATCGGCTTGCCCGCGCGTGCCGCCCACTCGCAAAAGCGAAAACCCGAATACACCATCAGCGACGAACCGAGCACGAGCATGGCATCTGCCTGCTCGAGCGCGGCCGCCGCCGCGTCCACGCGGGTCCTCGGCACGCCCTCACCGAAAAACACCACGTCAGGCTTGAGCAGACCGCCGCAACGCGTACAAGACGGGGAATGGAAAGCATCGAAGTCATAGCCTTCGAGCTGCGCATCACCGTCCGCCACCGGCAACGCAGCCAAGCCGACGAAGCCCGGGTTATCGGCAATAAGCCTCTGCTGGAGCGCTGCGCGTGAGGTCTCGTCGCCACACTCCATACACCGCACCCGGCCGATATTGCCGTGCAACTCGATCACGTCCGTATTGCCCGCGCTTGAATGCAGCCCATCGACGTTTTGCGTAACAAGCTTCTCGAACAGGCCCAGGCGCTCGAGCCGCGCAACCGCGAGATGCGCGGCATTCGGTGCGGCGCCCGCGACCAATGGCCAGCCGATCATGCTGCGTGCCCAATAGCGTTTGCGCGAAAACTCCGAGCCCATGAAGTCTTTCAACAAAATAGGCGCTCGACCGGTGCGCTGCCCCTCAGTATCCCGGTAACAAGGTATTCCGGATTCCGTACTAATTCCAGCACCGGACAAAACGAACAGCCGCGGATGCCGTTCGACGAAATCGTAAAGCGGGTTTGAACGCGTTCGAGACGCGTAGTCCGGAAGATTTTTCATCTTCGCAATAGTAGCTGCAACACGCTTTTTCCGCTGGAGCGCCGAAACACTCCGGCAACCCGCGACGCGTGACACAGCGCGCTGCAACGCCAAGTGTGCAAGACAGGTCAATCGTGCTGTCCATAAACAGTTTTTAGCCTGTATATTTAAAATACAGCTTTTGATTTGTATTTTTAAAATACAATTTTTAGACTGTATTTGCAAAACACAAGTTTTAACCTGTAGAATGAACGTAGAAGGACTTTTCCCGAGGTGTTCCTTGGACTATCGAATCAAGGCCATAAGCCAGTTGCAACCCATTCTCAAGGGCTATCGTCGGGCCGCCGGCCTGACTCAGGCGGCACTCTCAGAAAAGCTTGGCATCACGCAACAAAGTTACGCGCAACTGGAAGCAAATCCCGCCTCCGCGAGCATGGAACGGCTCTTCCGAGTGCTGCGGGTGTTGCACGTCGATCTGGTTTTAAGCGACGACGCCCCCGAAACCAACGAGCTCCCGCCGCTTTTCCTGGCCGAGCCGGCAACGCCGTACAACAACCCTGCCACGCAAAAACCGCGTGCCGCCCCGCGCAAGCAACCTAAACCGGCCGCGAGAAAACAGGGTGCACTGAAAAAAGAGAACTGGTAGACATGACCCGGATATCACGCACGCAAAGACTTAACGTCTGGATGAACGGCATTCCCGTCGGCATCTGGGAAAACGTCCGAGGTCACGAATCATTTTCCTATTTCACCGACTGGCTTGGCGACCCCCAAGGCCGCCCATTGTCGCTGTCGTTACCATTTCGCCCTGGCAATCTGCCGTACACAGGTCACGTAGTCACCGACTACTTCGACAACCTCCTGCCTGACAGCGTCGCCATTCGCAGGCGTCTTGCGGCCCGCTACAAGCTTCGCGACATCACACCGTTCCGGCTCCTTGCCGTGCTCGGCCGAGACTGCGTGGGCGCATTGCAACTGTTACCTGAGGACGAAGAGCCCTCCGGCCTTTTCCAGATCGCCGGGAAACCGCTGACCAGCTCCGCCATTGCGCAGATCCTGCGCAATACGACAGCGACCGCCGCGCTCGTGCGCGAAGAAGACAACGCGGACTTGCGACTCTCCATTGCCGGCGCGCAGGAAAAGACCGCGCTGCTTCACCACGAAGGCCGCTGGTTGTTGCCCACGGACAGCACGCCCACCAGCCACATCCTGAAGCTGCCGCTCGGCAAGGTCGGCAACATGCAGGCCGATATGCGCACATCTGTGGAAAACGAGTGGTTATGCGCCCAGATCGTGGCCGCGTACGGACTGCCGGTCGCGAACACGTCGATCGAGTCGTTCGATGGTATGAAGGTGCTATGCGTCGAGCGCTTCGATCGACGCATGGCAAGCGACGGCAGCTGGATCATCCGGCTGCCGCAAGAAGATTTCTGCCAGGCGACAGGCACGCCGCCAGCATTGAAGTATCAGACGGATGGCGGCCCCGGCATCGGAACGATCATGGATTTCCTGTCCGGTTCGATTGAATCGGAGCGTGACCGGGAAAACTTCTTCAAGACGCAGATCGTGTTCTGGCTGCTTGCGGCCACCGATGGTCATGCGAAGAACTTCAGCCTCGCATTGCTGCCGCGCGGAGACTATCGCTCTACGCCGCTTTACGACGTTTTGTCAGCGCATCCAATCCTGGGTTCGGGCGCAAACAAGCTCGCGCCGCAGAAAGCGAAGCTGGCAATGGCCGTGCGCGGCAGTTCGAACCACTATTCAATCATGCAGATCCAGCGTCGGCACTGGATCAGCCAAGGCCGCCAAACGGGACTGAGTGCGGCGAGCGTGGAGCAAATGATAGGGGAACTGATCGAGACGACCGATGCGAATCTTGATCGCATCGCAACGCGTTTGCCGACCGACTTTCCCGCTGACGTCGCCGACGCCATTTTCAAGGGCATTCGCAAACAATGTAAAAAGCTGGCAGCCATGTCGGCCGATGCCGATACGCTAACAGCGTGAAGCTTGGCCGATAAACATCGGAGGACGCGCTAAACGGCGCTCCCCGAACCCCTCACGACACCCTCGCCCCGAGCTTCACCGACATCACCGGTTTCGGAAACAGCGGATAAGCAACCAGTGCACAGACAGCCGCAGCCAGCCACACGACGCCCCACGATCCGATCGCGAGCAGATGCGGAATGCACACCGGCGTCAGGAACAAGCCGAGATATACGCCGGTATTGACCATCCCGAGCGCCGTTCCCGCACGATCCTTGCCGGCCAGCGTCGCAAGTTCGGTGTAGGCCACGCCGTGCCATGCGGACACGCAGATCCCGGCAAACGCGATGAGCACCATCAGCAATGCTTCCGGCAACCTGAGACCCGACGCCACCGCAGCGCCCAACACCACGAACGACCCCACCGCGACCAGCGTCGATCCACGCAAATACGAACGCCGGTTGCCGCGTTTATCGGTGAAACGGCCGCTCGCCACCCGCATGATCATTGCGCCGACTTGGACGGTGACCATCGTCGCGGTAATGCCCGCTATGCCGACATGCCCGAAGTCATGCAGAAACACAGTGGCGAAAGTCAGCACCGCGAACTGCGGGACGCACAAGATGCCGATCCCCGCCACGACACGCCAGATCATCCTGTCACGCAGCGGACTAACCAAAGCCGCGGGCGGCATGGGTGAACTCACGCTCGAACCGACATGCGCTGCAACAGGCGCCTCAGGCGGCTCGTGCAGCCAGAACCAGGCGAGCACGCCCGAGACCGCGCACATGACCGCCAGCACGCCGTAGACCGGGCGGAATCCTCCGGTAGATGCAAGCCAGGGCAGCACCAACGCGCCCAGGCCGCCGCCGAGCGGCACGGCGGTCTGGCGAATGCTCATCGCCAGACCGCGTTCGCCTTCCTGAAACCAGCGCATGACCGCACGCCCACTGGATCCGTTTACGCTCCCCCCGACCACTCCGACCAACGCCATCGATATCGCGAGCCACAACAAACCCGGAACAGCCGCATGCGACGGCACGACGAACAGCATCATGGAGAGCAACGCGGCTGCGGTCGCAGCCAACCCCGTCAGCAGGATCGGCCGGTCACCCCAGCGGTCGGTCGCCACGCCCCACGGCAACTCCGTGAGCGCGACGCCCAGCCCCATGGCCCCGAGCGCCAGGCCGAGTGCTGCGTTGCCAAGGTGATAATCCGCGCGCAGCCAGACGGCGGTCGTCGGAATGCCCGCGGCGGCCGCCGAAAAGCTCACGTTCGCGGCCACGCCGACGCCGAGCACTTTCCATCGATGCGACGCGCCCAAATTGCGGTGCACCGCCGCCGGCAAGGGGATTGCACATTGAGATTCCATGCTTTTCTCGCTTGTTTGCTGTCGATGGACCCAGTGTCGCGGTTTATCATCGTCCTGAATATCAAGTAATATTGAATCGATGATTCGACAAAACAGGACGATCCACCATGTCGCAAACCAATTTCGATGTCGCTTCGTTGCGGACCTTCGTGGTCGGCATGGAGCTGGGAAGCTTCGCCAAGGCGGCGGACCGCGTAGGGCGCTCGACCTCGGCCGTCAGCGCGCAGATCAAGAAACTGGAGGAGCAGTCGGGCGCGCCGTTGTTCAAGAAAGCCGGGCGCAATCTGGCGCTCACCGAGGCGGGCGAAACCATGCTGCGGTTCGCCCGCAGGCTGATCGATCTCAACGATGAAGCAGCCGTCGCCGTGCGCGGCCCCGACCTGGAAGGTTGGATCAGGCTTGGGCTGCAGGAGGATTTCGGCGAAGTCATGTTGCCTGACGTCCTGGGACGGTTCTCGCGCGCGCATCCGAAAGTGCGGATCGAAGCACGGGTCGCGCGCAATACGGAACTGCTCAGCCGGATCGATTCGAACGACCTCGACCTTGCCCTGATCTGGGACGACGCGGTCTCGTTGGCTCATGAACTTCCCGGCAGCGACCGGCACGAGATGATCGCCGAACCCGGCATGTGCTGGATCGGTTCATCGACCTTGCCGTGGAATCCCGATCCGGCAGAACCGCTGCCGCTGGTCGCGTTCGATCGCGCGTGCCTGTTTTTCAGCGCCGCCACCGATGCGCTCGATCGCGCGAATATCCGTTGGCGCGTGGCGTTCACCAGTCCGAGCCTCTCCGGCCTGTGGGCCGCCGCGGCAGCGGGTTTGGGGCTTACCGTGCGCACGCGCTATGGTTTGCCGGCTTCCGTCAGCGCATTCGAGGGCCGGGATCTGGGATTGCCCGCGCTGCCGTCGTTGCCGCTGTCGCTCGTCCTCGCATCGGCTACGCCCAAGCCGCCGGTGCAGCAACTCGCGGCGCTCATTCTGCAATCCGTGCGCGGCGGGTCGGCGTCGCTGGATCGGATCGCGGCGTGAGCGGCATTTTTGCGGTGCTTCGTTACGCGATTCACAGGTAAGAGGAAGTAGAAGGCCATTCACGCATCACCCATCGTCCAGGCTCAACGGCCCGCTTTTTGCTGAAAGCTGGAGAACGACCGACGGGAGTGCGACATGGCCAGTTCAATGCAGCAAGCGGCAAGATTCGATAGTCTTCGAGAGGATCGCGGCACGCGCGTAAGCATCGCCGACACGCCCATCCTGCTGGTCCGGCAAGGCGACCAGGTCCGTGCGTTTTCAGCCGATTGCCCGCATGCCGGTGCGCCGCTCGAGGAAGGCGCGATCTGCAATGGACGCATTGTTTGTCCGTGGCATAAAGGAACCTTCGCGGTAGCCAATGGCAGCCTGATCGAGCCGCCCGCGCTAGCCGGTTTGAAACGCTATCCGGTAGTCATTGAAAACGGCGACGTCCTCGTTTCACCGCACGAGCAAACTGAGCCCGTACATGCGCCGAACACAGACACACGCACGATGGCCGTAATCGGTGCGGGCGCTGCGGGCGCGGCCGCGTGCGCCACGCTGCGCGAAGCCGGCTTCGATGGACGTCTTCTGCTGATCGGACCTGAGCACGGCATGCCCTACGATCGCACGGCGCTCAGCAAATTCGTGCTGGCCGGCGACATGCCGCCTGAGGAGATTCCCCCGCTTTTGCCCGACGATTTCCTGTCGACGCAGCACATTGAACGGATTGAAGCGACCGTCGAGAAACTCGATGCCCGCACGAAGCAAATCGAGCTGTCCAACACACTCACCCTGAATTACGACGCCGCGCTGATCTGCACAGGCGGCATTCCCAAGCCAATAGATGTGCCGGGCTCAAACTTGCCCGGCATCTTCATGCTGCGCTCACAAGCGGATGCCGCCGCGATCCTTGCGTCGCTCGAAGGCGCGAGGCGAGCGCTTATCGTGGGCGCGAGTTTCATCGGGCTGGAGGTGGCTTCGTCGTTGAAGAAGCGCGGCATGGACGTCATCGTTGTCGCGCCGGGAACGATGCCGCTCAGCTCGCAATTCGGTGATGAACTGGGACGGATGTTTCAACGCCTGCACGAGAAAAACGGCGTGGTTTTCCATATGGAATCCGAGATCGAAGCGTTCATCGGCAATGACGACGGGCTCACAGCGCAACTCGACAACGGCGAAAAACTGCCGGCGGATGTGGTGATCATCGGCACTGGCGTGCGCGCGGCGACCGACTTCCTGCACGGCGTCGAACGGGCGGATGACGGGGGCATACCCGTGGATTCATCGATGCATGTTGCACGCGATGTCGCGCCCGATCTCTACGCCGCCGGCGACATTGCGCAATTCCCGCTGCCGCGCTCGGACAAAACGCTACGCATAGAGCACTGGCGCGTTGCGCAACAACACGCGCGTATTGCCGCGTTCAACATGGCCGGCGGCGACGAGCATTACACGGGCGTGCCGTATTTCTGGACCTATCACTTCGGCAAGCGCTTCGAATATATCGGCCACGCAAGCGAGCACGACAACGTAGTGATCGATGGCGATCTCGATGCCCAGGAGTTCATCGCATACCTGCTCAAGGATGGCCAGGTTGCAGCGGCAGTAGCGTGCGAACGCGAAGCGCCTGCAGCACGGCTAGCGGAAGCCATGCGCGCCCCCTTGACGCTCGCGCAAGCGCGCAGCGCCGCTGCCGGTTGATTCAGTCATAGCGACCCGGCCCATAGGCATTCGTCCGGACCAGCAACCGGAACACCTCGATCAGTGCAGACGCTGCCTGTTGTGGGAAGCGGCCACGCAAGCTGTCCCGGGTAGTGGTCCACCACATGCGCCGCTGATGCTTGTCGGTGAACAACCCGGCGATCAGGAAGACCTGCAGGGCAAGCCGTTTATCGGCCCCGCCGGTGCGTTGCTGGACAGGGCACTCGATGACGCCGGCGTGGATCGCGGCCGCGTGTACGTGACCAACGCGGTCAAGCATTTCAAGTGGGAACCACGTGGCAAGCGCCGCATGCACAAGACCCCGGCGCAACGCGAAGTGGACGCGTGTCATTACTGGCTCGAACGGGAGTTGGCGGAACATGACCCCAAGGTTGTAGTTGCGTTAGGGGCGACCGCGTTGAGGTCCGTGCTGCAAAAATCGACGGTGAAATTGCAAGCGTCGATGGGCGAAGCGATCGAACACGATGGACGCATGGTTATCGCGACCTTTCATCCTTCTTATGCGCTTCGAGCGCCCGATGCCGGGACCCGCGAAAGTGCGTATCTGGCGATCGTCGAGGCTTTCAAACACGCCCATCGATTGATCGAAAAGTAGGCTGGAGAATCCGGGAGAGACGGCATGGCGAGCGCATCGAAGAGCAACGCTAGCAGCAATGGCAAACGCAAATCCACGCGTCAAAAACATGCACGCGCAAAGCCGAAACCGGCACAACGTTCAAGCGCTTCGAACTCCAGGCGCTGGTCGCATGAAGTGATGGAAACGAGCGATGCCATGGATGTTGAGCATGACGTTTTCAAGGAAGGCAGCGCGCAGGAAATCGCCGATTCGCTGAAGAAATCATCTACGCGCAGCAACCGGCGCAAAGGCACGCCTTTCCAGTCCGCTATGTCGATGCTGAATTTCTACATCAATCGAGCCGGGCGAAATCTGCCGAAATCACGTCGGACCGTGCTGGATAGCGCGAAGAAACGCCTGCGCGAAGCGTTTGGCCGCAAGCCGTGATGGCTGGATGAATGCTGCGGTGGAATGCGCCTTGCTACTGTGCTTCAGGCGCTCACTTCCGGCACGCGCATTACGAGCATATAGCCGATCACCCAAGGAGATGGCATGGCCGTTAGCACCAGTTTGAACCCCGGCGTCCGAACTGCGCCAGGCACGCTTGGAGCCGGCGGAAACCTCCCTCCCGCACGCAACGGCTCAGGAAAAATAAACAGTCGGAAGTGCGAACATCGCAACAGCGCCGGTACGGCAACTCAGGGGATTGGCGGTGCGTGATTACCTTGGCAGCAACGCGTTTTGCCCGTCTCATCGCAGAGCGCTCAAGTCGATCGTGACCGCCACCGTGTGCGCCGTGAGTTTGAGCGGCGTCGTGCTGCTGGGCGGTTGCGCGAATGCATCGGATAACACCGCGATAGGTTACGGCCCGAACCCCACATTGCCTCCCCCGCACACAACGCTGATTCCCACGCTCAACGTAGCGCCCGCGAAGCCCTGGCCCGAAGGCACGATGCCAACGGCCGCAGCGGGTTTCAGCGTAGCGGCGTTTGCCAGGGGACTCGATCATCCACGCTGGCTCACCACACTGCCCAACGGCGACGTGCTCGTGGCAGAAAGCAATGCACCCGCCGTACACGATTCGAAGAGCGGCATCAAAGGCTGGATCACAAAACTTTTTCAGAAACGCGCGGGCGCTGCCACGGCGAGCCCGGATCGCATCGTCCTCCTTCGCGACAGCAAGCATGACGGCGTAGCAGACCAGCGCTACGTGTTCATCGACAAGCTGCATTCGCCGTTCGGCATGGTGCTGGTCGGCGACGATCTCTACGTGGCGAACACGGACGCCATCCTGCATTTCAAGTACCACAAGGGCGACACGTCGATTACCGGGCTGGGTGAAAAGCTCACGGATCTGCCGGCAGGACCTATCGATCATCACTGGACAAAGAACCTGATCGCGAGCCGCGACGGCAAACTGCTTTACGCCACGGTCGGGTCGAACAGCAACGCGGGCGAGAACGGCATCGAAGCCGAAACAGGACGCGCGTCGATCATGGAAATCGATCGGGCGACGGGCCAATCGCGCATCTTCGCATCGGGCTTGCGCAATCCTAACGGCATGTCATGGAACCCCGAAAACGGTGCGCTCTGGACCGTGGTCAACGAGCGGGACGAACTGGGTAACGACCTTGTTCCCGACTATATGACCGCAGTCAAAGACGGCGCGTTCTACGGCTTTCCCTACAGTTATTACGGCCAGCACGTCGATACCCGCGTGAAGCCCCGGAATCCGGAAATGGTAGCCAAGGCCATATCGCCGGACTACGCGCTGGGGTCGCATACTGCACCGCTCGGCTTCACGTTCTACGACGCCACCCTGTTCCCTGCGAAGTATCGTAACGGTGCGTTCATTGGTCAGCATGGCTCGTGGAATCGCAAGCCGCGCAGCGGCTACAAGGTGATTTTCGTGCCTTTTTCCGGGGGAAAACCGTCGGGACCACCGGAAGATATCCTCACCGGATTCCTCTCGCCCGACGGCGACGCACGGGGACGCCCGGTCGGCGTGACGCTCGACCGTGATGGCGCGCTGCTGGTTGCCGACGACGTGGGCAACGCAGTCTGGCGCGTCAAGCCGTCCCTTACTCCGTCGCAAAACTGATGGCAAAACGTGCCGCCCCGGCGAACGGTTTGTTCGCCGCCGCCGAAGCTACGCTGGTCGGTCTCTACGACGGCGGTGTGCTTTCTCCGGCAGTGCTACAACGCGTCATCGCGGGTTTTGCAAACACCGCGATCGATTGGAACACCCCGCCGCGGCTTCGTACTGTCGACAAGAAATCGCTGCACGAAGTGGTCGCCATGACCATGATGCCGGGACGAACCATCCGCCAGGCGTCGAAGGAATTTTTCGCGGTGATCGGGCATATTGGTGGTATCGGTGCTGAAGAGCATGACGAACCTGAGGAGCCCGATGAAGCCCCTGATGATGAACCAGACAGCGACCTGATCAACCAGTTATCGGGCGGCAGCGGCAGGAAAAGAGCCGCTAAACCCGCGCGCAAGACAACACCGTCCGCCGGCTTCAACCCACTCCTGCATGCAACCTCCCCGCTTAAAAACCGCCGGTCATAGCATTGCCTTTGATCCATGTCATGGTCGTGACTGACCGGAAATCTGCCGCACGCGGCACAATACAGAATGCCTTAGCCCGAATGCCCAAGCAAAAGCGAGCCACAACCGTGACCCGCCGGATCGAGTGACACCGCCCTCCAACCAACGGATACAACGGACACGATATGGACACACAGGCAACTCCCCGCGCCCTCGCCCTTTCCCCCGACGAATTGCGCAAGATCGACGCGTACTGGCGCGCCTGCAATTATCTGTCGGTTGGCATGATCTATTTGCGCGCCAATCCGCTGCTGCGCGAACCGCTCAAGGCGGAGCACATCAAGCAGCGCCTGCTCGGACATTGGGGTTCGGACCCCGGTCAGTCGTTCACCTGGGTGCACCTGAACCGCCTGATCATCAGAGACGACCTGAACGTCATGTATGTTTCGGGGCCGGGTCATGGCGCACCCGCAACCTTATCGAACTCGTACCTCGAGGGTTATTACTCCGAGGTTTATCCGGATCGCAGCGCCGATGAAACCGGCATGCTCCGCTTGTTCCGCGCCTTCTCGTCGCCCGGTGGCATCGGCTCGCATTGCACCCCTGAAACGCCGGGATCGATCCACGAGGGCGGCGAGCTGGGTTACAGCCTCTCGCACGGCTTCGGGGCGGCATTCGATAACCCGGACCTGATCGTCGCGGTCATGGTGGGTGACGGCGAAGCCGAGACGGGTCCGCTCGCCACCTCCTGGCATTCGAACAAATTCCTGAACCCGGTGGTCGACGGGGCAGTGCTGCCCATCCTGCACTTGAACGGCTACAAGATCGCGAACCCGACGATCCTCGCGCGCATTCCGCAAGAAGAGCTCGAAGCGCTGATGACCGGTTACGGATACAAACCGCACTTTGTCTCGGGCGACGATCCCGCCGTCATGCATCAATTGATGGCTCAGACGCTGGAGACTTGCATCGGCGAGATTCGCGCGATCCAGGCGCATGCGCGTTCGACCGGTGACACCACGCGTCCGCGCTGGCCGATGATCGTCCTGCGCTCACCGAAAGGCTGGACCGGTCCGAAGGAAGTCGACGGTCACAAGGTCGAAGATTTCTGGCGCGCGCATCAGGTTCCGGTGCTCGATCCGGTGTCCAACGCGAAGAGCTTGAAGATCGTGGAAGCGTGGATGCGCAGCTACAAGCCCGAAGAACTCTTCGACGAAAACGGCACCCTGATTGAAGAGCTTCGTGAGATCGCGCCGAAGGGCGAGCGCCGCATCAGCGCGAATCCGCATGCGAACGGTGGCCGGCTGAGGCGCTCGCTGGACCTGCCCGACATCCGCGACTATGCGTTCGGCGTGGACGATCCCGCCGGCACGTACCAGTCGCCCACGGCAGTGCTTGCAATCTGGCTGCGCGATGTAGTCAAACGCAACATGAGCACCTTCAAGCTGTTCGGTCCCGATGAAACCGCCAGCAATAAACTCGATGGCGTATATGAAGCGTCGGGCAAACGCTGGATTGCCGAGATCAAGCCGGAAGACAGCGACGGCGGCGCGTTATCGCCTGACGGCCGCGTGATGGAAATGCTCAGCGAGCACACGCTGGAAGGCTGGTTCGAAGGTTACGTGCTGACGGGGCGGCATGGTTTGCTCGCGACCTACGAAGCGTTCGTGCATGTGATCGACTCCATGTTCAACCAGCACGCCAAGTGGCTCGAAAAGGCGAAGAGCGAACTCGACTGGCGCGCGCCGGTGCCTTCGGTGAACTTGCTGATCACGTCGTTAGTATGGCGTCAGGATCACAATGGCTTCACCCATCAGGACCCGGGTTTCCTCGATGTCGTTACGAACAAGAGCCCCGAAGTCGTGCGCATTTACCTGCCGCCCGACGCGAACTGCCTGCTGAGCGTGATGGATCATTGCCTGCGTTCGCGCGACTACATCAACGTGATTGTGGCTGACAAGCAGCCGCACTTGCAGTACCTCGACATGGAAGCGGCGCTTGCGCATTGCACCAAGGGTATCGGCATCTGGGACTGGGCATCGACGGACCAGAACAGCGAACCGGACGTGGTGATGGCCTGTGCCGGTGATATCGCCACCATGGAATCGCTCGCCGCCGTCGAGATACTGAAGGAACATTTCCCCGACCTCAAGATCCGCTTCGTCAACGTGGTGGACCTGTTCCGGCTGATGCCCGACACCGATCATCCGCATGGTTTGTCCGGTCGCGATTTCGATTCCATTTTCTCGCGCGAGAAGCCGGTCATCTTCAACTTCCACTCGTATCCGTCGCTCGTTCACAAGCTCACGTACAACCGTACGAATCACGAGAACATGCATGTGCATGGTTATCGCGAGCGCGGCAACATCAACACGCCGTTCGAGCTGGCGATCATCAACCAGGTCGACCGCTTTTCGCTATGCATCGATGTGATCGATCGTGTGCCGCGGCTTCGCGATACCGGCGCTCACACGAAGAACTGGCTCAAGGACCAGATCAACGCAAGCATTACCTACGCGCACGCGGAAGGCATTGATCGCGATGAGATCCGTAACTGGGTTTGGAAAGGCTAAAGAGTAAAGACCATGACCCTGGGTATTCTGGTTCTGAACAGCGGTTCGTCGTCGCTTAAATTCGGCGTTTATCTACCGGGCAAATCGCCCGGTAATAACCCCGGCAGCGGCGACGAAACGCCGTGGCTGACCGGCAGCGCGAAGGGCATCGGCCGCGATGATGGTTCGCTGAGCATGCGTTCATCGGATGGTGCGATCGATGTCACGCAGAACCACGTGATGGAGTCGCAGCACGACGCGTTGCAGCGCGTGGCCGACGCGCTGCATGCGCATCTCGAGCAGCCGCTCGCCGCGGTCGGGCATCGGGTAGTGCATGGCGGTCCGCACCTGACCGACCATGCGCTCATCACGCCCGAGGTGAAACAGACCCTGCGCGATGCGGTGCAATTCGCGCCGTTGCATCTGCCGCAGGCGCTGGAGCTGCTCGATCTGGCAGAGCAGATTTTCAACGGCGTGCCGCATTTCGCCTGCCTCGACACCGCGTTCCACCGGACCATGCCCGCGCGAGCCACTCACCTCGCGCTGCCGAAACACTACGCTGACGAGGGCGTGATTCGATACGGCTTCCACGGCCTGTCCTATGAGTCGATCGTCGCAACGCTTGGCAACGACCTCCCGGCGCGCCTGGTCGTCGCGCATCTCGGCAGCGGCGCAAGCTTGTGCGCGATTCGCGATGGCCGCTCGATCGATACAAGCATGGGTCTGACGCCCACAGGCGGCATTCCCATGGGAACACGCACGGGTGACCTCGACCCTGGCGTGCTGGTGTATCTGATGCGCACCGGTTCGCTTGACGCCGATGCACTCGAACACCTGATCAACCACGAAAGCGGCCTCAAGGGTCTTTCCGATTCGAACGATGACATGCAGGCGCTTCTGCAACGCAGCGACGCAGACGCGGACCTTGCCATCGATATCTTCTGTACTGCTGTGCGAAAAACCATTGGCGCGTATGCCGCGTTGATGGGCGGTCTCGATCGCGTGGTGTTCACCGGCGGTATCGGCGAGCACGCCGCGAGCGTGCGTGAACGCATTTGCGACGGACTCGAATTTCTCGATGTCCAGTTCGACGTGATCGAGACGCAGGAAGAGCGGCAGATTGCGCGTCACTGCCGCGCGTTGCTCAAGCAAGCAGCCGGCTGAATTCGATCCACGTTGTCATTCAGCCTGCTCATTCAGGCTGCTCATTCAGCCTACTCAAGCAACCCCGTCACCCATGCTCATGCGTGCCGCCGCCATGCGCGCCGCGCCAGAAGAACACCTGCTCGGCGGCGGCAATCAGCGCCTCAAGGGAGACGGGCTTGGTCAGTGTCAGGTCGAAGCCCGACGTGCTTGCGCGCTGTTCGTCGGTGCCAGCGGTGTAGCCTGTCAACGCAATGGCCGGCAACTGGGCCAGGCGGGGATTCGCCCGCACCCGGCCCATGAGTTCGTAGCCGTCCATGCCGGACATGCTGATGTCGCAGACCAGCAAGTCCACGTGCTCACGTTCGAGCAGCGCAAGCGCGTCCTCGCCGTCGTGGGCGGTCGAGACCAACGCACCTTCGAGTTCCAGCAAGGCCGCGAATGCGCTCGCGGTTTCGGAGTCGTCATCGACAACCAGCATGCGCACACCCGCCAGCGATCCGCTGCGCTCCTGCGGCGCATGCCTGCCCGCAGAATGGCCGTCGACGAGCGGCAGCCAGACGCTCATCCGCGTGCCGCGTCCCGGTCCGTCCGAATGCGCAAGCACGCTTCCCGCATGCATCTCCACCAGTTGCCTGACCAGCGCGAGGCCGATACCCATGCCGCCACCGGTCTTGCGACGGGCTTCGCTGCCCTGTGAGAACATCTCGAAGACATGCGGCAACAGAGGCGCTTCGATCCCCATTCCGGTATCCGTGACATCGATACGCAGCTCGTCCTCCTCGCATGTGAGGCGAACAGAAACCATGCCGCCGCGCGGCGTAAATTTCAACGCGTTGCTCAGCAAGTTCCACACGATCTGGTCGAAGCGCACGGAGTCCACCTTGGTCCACACCGGTTCGTCCAGACCTTCGAACGCGAGCGCGATGCCCCTTGATGCCGCGTCCGCCTCGATGGCATCGGCAATGGTTCGCAGCATGGCTGCAACGTCGCCCATTGCCAATTTCAACGCCAACTTACCGGTACGCACGCGCGACAGGTCCAGCAGGTCGTCAATGATCTTTGCCTGCCCGAGCACGGCGCGCTGGATCGCGTCCGCCGCGACCTGAATGGCCGGCACACCACGCGCCTCCGGAATCCGCGGCAACATTTCCGCCTTCACATGAATCAGGTTGAGCGGATGCTTCAGTTCATGCGACAGCACGGCCAGGAAATCGTCCTTGAGCCGGTTCGCCGCCTCGGCCTGCGCCCTGACCACACGTTCCTCCGCCAGTTGCGTCAGACGCGCGTCTTCCTGAGTCTTGCGCTGCGTGAGGTCCCTTACGATCTTCGCGTAGCCCGTGAACTTCGGATCGGACAACGGCGTCACCACGCCGCTGCAATACACCTTGCGTCCGCCCTTGGCGACATGCCAGCGATCGTCGTCGGCGCGGCCGTCGCGTTGTGCGGCGTCCCGTTCATGCGCCGCCATGCGCGCTGCCTGATCCTCCGCCGTAAAGATCACGTCGACGTTCTGGCCGACCGCTTCCTCTGCCGTATAACCGAAGACGCGCTCGGCGCCGGCATTCCAGCTGACGATGCGGCCTTCGGGGTCCTGCACGATGATCGCGAAGTCATTCGTTGTCTGCGCCGCGAGTCTCAGGCGCTCCTCGCCCGCCCGCACGTTCGCCTCCGCGCGATGGCGCGCCGTGGTTTCAACGAGACTCAGGACCGCGCCGTCAATCCGGTCGTCGGCCGTCCGGTAAGGCAGCACGCGCGCGAGGAACCAGCGGCCATCGGACGTGGCGACCTCGCGCTCGGTCAGGCGCAACGACTGGAACGTCGCACTCACGTCGTCCGCCAGTTCGGGGTAAACCAGCCGGTGCGTGATGTCGAACAACGAACGCCCGACATCCGCTGTGATCAGGTTGAACACCGTAGCCGCGCCCGGCGTATAGCGTTTGATGCACATCGCACGATCGACGAAAATGGTGGCGATGTCGGTTGAGGTGATCAGGTTCTGCAAGTCGTCATTAGCCTTGCCCGTCTCGTCCATCTTCGCCTGCAGTTCAGCGTTGACCGTGATGAGCTCCTCGTTCACCGACTGCAACTCTTCCTTGCTGGTTTCGAGCTCCTCCGTGGCCGATCGCAATTCTTCGTTGATCGCCTGCAATTCTTCATTGGACGCCTTCAGCTCTTCCATCGACGTCTCGTACTGCTCGATCGTGGTCTGCAGTTGTTCCTTGCTCGAGTGCAGCTCCTGTTCGAGCTGCTGCATCACGGTGTCATTGCCCGCTTGATACGCCACAGCGGCCTTGTCATCCGTCATTGCTTCCTGGACCTCGTCGAACAGGACGAGGAGGAAGTCGGCGTCGGCGGCCGCGTCATGGAACGGGCGCACGGTCATGTTGACGTATGAAGAATGACCGTTGCGCTGCAGCTTGACGCGCCGGGCCTCCACGCTATTGCCCGTCTGCGCGGCCTGGAACAACGCAGTACGCAGGTCGAGCCGCAGTTCGGGCAGCACGACGGCAATCATATTGCTCGACGGTTCGCCGCCGACATAGCGCAGGAAACGTCCCGCGTTGTCCGACATATGCACGATCTTCGAATCGCGGTTCACGATCACGCTGGGCGGCGCGTATTGCTCGAGCACACGCTGGTGTAACGCACTGAACGAGAAATTGCGACGCCCCGGGAGCAGCGCGGAGCCCGCCTCTTCGTCATGCGCAAAGCGCCCCTGGGTCAGCAGCAAAGGCCCGCCCAGAGAGGGGCGGTTCGGCAGCTTCGCCGCCTTCGCCCGGTATATGCGGTTCTTCTTGTCGACCACGCTGAACAGTTCCTCGACCGAGTCTGCCGACTCCGACGTGCCTAGGAACAGGTACCCGCTGGGGTACAACGCGTAGTGGAACATCTCCAGCACCTGGTTCTGCACGCCGCGGTCGAGATAGATCAGGAGGTTGCGGCAGGAAACCAGATCGAGCCGCGAGAACGGCGGATCGCGCAGCACGTTGTGCATGGCGAACAGGATCTTCTCGCGCACGCTTTTCACCACCTCGTAGCGCGAGTCGGTCTTGACGAAAAATTGCCGCAGCAGTGAGGGGCGAACGTCGGTCATGATCGACTCGGGATACAGTCCGGCCCGGGCGCGCGCAACGGCGCTTTCGTCGATGTCGGTGGCGAACACCTGGATATTGGCCGAGGAATGCAACACGTCGCGCTGCTCGCACAGGAGCATGGCAAGCGAATACGCTTCCTCGCCCGACGAGCAGCCCGCGACCCACGCGCGAACCTGATCGCCGTCGGCCTTGCTGTGGAACAAGGCTGGCAGCACAGCGCGCTCGAGCGACTCGAACGCTTCCCTATCGCGGAAAAAACTGGTCACGCCGATCAGCATGTCCTTGAGCAAGGCCGCAGTTTCGCGCGGGTTGTCCCGCAGCAGGTCGCGGTAGGCAATGAGGTCCGGCACGCCGTTGACTTGCAGGCGCCGCTCGATCCGGCGCAGCATGGTCGCACGCTTGTAGAAGCGGAAGTCGTGGCCGGTGCGGGCGCGCAACGTCGCCAGGATGGCCTGCAACGCAAGCTCGGCCTCGCCACGGATGTCGGCCCGGCTGTCAGCGCGACTGTCAGCGCGGTTGTCAGCGCGACCGTCAGGACGGTCGCCCGGACCGGGCGCAGCCGGTTCCAGTTCGGGCAGCGCGATGCGCTTGGCGTTGTTCCATATGTCGAGCAGCCGTTGCGGCATCTCCACCACGGGCAGCACCAGGTCGACCTGGTCCGTCAGGATGGCGTTCTGCGGCATCTCGGCGTACTCGGCGTCGTTCGGCTCCTGAGCGAACGTGACCCCGCCCTTCTCCTTCACGCTGGCAATGCCGACCGAGCCGTCGCTGCCAGTGCCCGACATCACGACGCACATCGCGCGCTGACCATGCGCATCCGCGAGGCTCCGGAAAAAAAGGTCGATAGTGACCGGCCGGCCCGCCGTGGGCTCGGCATTGCGTGCGTTCAGGAAACCGTCCGCCATCGTCAGGCTCGTGCCCGGTGCGATGACATATACGTGGTTAGGTTCGATTCGTGTCGGCCCGCTGACTTGCTGCACGCTCATGCGGGTCACGTTCTGCAGCACCTTGTCCGCGCTGCTGACATGCTTCGCCGACAAGTGCAGCACCACGACGAACGCCATGCCCATGTCGGACGGCGCGTTCTCGAAGAAGCGCAATAGCGCCTGGACGCCCCCCGCGGACGCGCCGATCCCGACAACAGGGAAATCCAGCGAGCCCGGGTGATGAGCCGCGCCGGGCTCGTCGTCTCCCGCCGACGACGCAATTGATGGTGTAGTTTCGCTCACTCGAGGGGCCTCGGTTCGGGGGTGCCTTGACGGATTAAAGATACCACCACGCGTTCGAACGAACGCGCTTTCCAGCGCCCGGGGCAAAGTGGTGCGCAGCAAACGCGCGCCCGGGCTGCACGCGGGCATCGGATATCCGGCTTTTATCTGCGGACGCACAGGCGGCGCACATTATATTCACGCGGCATTTCTTGCGGACCTGCGGGTGGTTTTTTATTGTGTCCGCAGTCGATGGTCGCTGATTGCAACTTGGTACCCTGAAGCCGAAGCAACGGTTTTCCACGCGATGTTTCCGGCGCATCACACCATGAACAGGGCGTGGCAGGGCATAAGCGCGTCAGGACCGCCCGGCGCGCATCGTCCGCCAGTTTGCTAACATGGCTCAAGCAGCAGCCGGTAGCGCCTCTGCGACGCTGCCGGCAGCCCATGCAAGGCAACAATGGAGCGCGTCGTGACCCTCATCGTGTACACCAATACCGCCGGCAATCAGAAAGGACGCGACAACGACCTGTTCCAGATCGACGCGGCCGGCTTCCTGGTCGACATGGGTTGCGTGCTGGTCGATCACTGCAGCCATGCCGTGAACGCCGCGTCGCGCGTCGCGCTGCAGCGGGCCATCCGCCGCATCAAGCCCGGCGACACCCTGGTGGTCACGCGCCTCGGCTACCTGGGAAGCAGCATCAGCGACGCGGTATCGACGCTCTCCACGCTGGCCGCCAAAGGAGCGCACGTCTTCTGCCTCGACGCGGGCAAAGCCGATCTTTGCGCGAGCGGCGAAGGCTCACCCATCCGCATCCTCCAGCTTGCAGCCGAACTGGAGCGCGATGCCAAACGCGCCCGCGCGCTCGACGCGGCCGCGATCGCCAAGAAGGACGGCATGCATCAGGGACGTCCCGCTTCGTTGTCCGACTCGCAGCAGCAACAAGCGCTGAAGGCACTTGCCGCAGGCAGCACCGTGACGGCAATCGCACGCGTGCTCAGCACGTCGCGGCAGACGATCATCCGCCTGCGCGACGCTGCATCGCGCGATTCCGATGCGCTGCGCTCACCGCCGGTCGAGCACTAAGCCGCGTGAGCGGGAAGGCTTCAAGAACGCTTCGATCGATTCATCATAGGGTTGTGCGCATCGCCAATATGAACGCAACATCCGGAGTGTTTTAAAACACCGGGCAGCGGACACTGGGCGTCATCGAAACCTGCCTGGAGAAACGCTTGATGGATGCTTTGGCGACGAATATCGAAGCCCGCGTGAACGCCGTCGACTGGCATGCGGTGCAAGAGGAACTGAATGAATTCGGCTGCGCGACGATCGCAAGCCTGCTCACGCCCGCGGAATGTGACGTGTTGAAAGCGCACTATGCACGCGACGAGTTGTACCGGAGCCGCGTAGTGATGGCGCGCCACGGTTTCGGGCGCGGCGAGTACAAGTACTATGCTTATCCCCTGCCTGAGATGATCGGCAGCTTACGCAACGTGGTGTATCCGCACCTTGTCCCAATCGCTAATCGATGGAACGAGGTCATGCGTATCGATACCCGGTATCCGCCGGAGCACGTTGCTTTTATCGATCGATGCCACGCGGCCGGGCAGCTTCGCCCTACCCCGCTGATCCTGCAATACGCGCCGGGCGACTACAACTGCCTGCATCAGGACCTGTACGGCGAGCACGTGTTTCCACTTCAGCTCGCGATTCTGCTGTCGGCACCGGGACGTGACTTCACAGGCGGCGAGTTCGTGATGACCGAGCAGCGGCCACGCATGCAGTCGCGTGCCGAAGTCGTGCCGCTGGCGCAAGGGGACGCCGTGGTTTTTGCCGTGCATCACCGGCCGGTGAACGGGACGCGCGGGGCGTATCGCGTGAATCTCAGGCATGGCGTGAGCCGGCTGAGATCGGGGCACCGGCATACGGTTGGCATCATTTTCCACGACGCAACCTGAAGCCGCGGCAGTCAATTATTCGTTTTCGTCAAAGTAGTGACCGAAGCGGACCTGCTTCGTCTTGATGTAGCGCTCGTTTTCCTCACGCACGGGAATGGCCAGCGCCACCCGTTCGCAGACCGGGATATCGTGCTTGAGCAGCGTGTCGAACTTCGTCGGATTGTTGCTCATCAAGCGCACCGAGCGCACGCCGAGCGCACGCAGGATAGCGGCAGCCGAATCGTATTCCCGCGCGTCGTCAGGCAGACCGAGATGCAGGTTGGCGTCGACCGTGTCGTAGCCCTGCTCTTGCAGCGCATACGCGCGGATCTTGTTCGCCAGCCCGATGCCGCGCCCTTCATGCCCCCGCAAATACAGCAGGATCCCGCGGTTCTCAGCCGCGATATATCGCATGGCGAGGTCCAGCTGCTCGCCGCAATCACACCGGTACGAGCCGAATACATCGCCCGTGACGCATTCGGAATGCAGCCGGCACAGCACGGATTCGCCGGCGCTGACATCGCCCATGACAAGCGTCAGATGCTCGGCGCCCGTGCTCTTCACACGATACACATGCGACTCAAACACGCCGTAACGCGTGGGAATCGTGGCCTTCGCCACCAGTTCGACGCATTCTTCGTTGGCTGCTTCGGCAGTGGCTGCCGGTGAATCAGAAACGTTTTTCATGTTCTCTTGTACTGCATAGGAGGGCGTGGGCCGCATGCCGGTATTTAGTCGGACATTTTAATCGGTCACATGGCAAGAAGCCCGGAAAAGCGGGAGCGCCCGGTCCGACATGTTAAAACGCCCGGGAAATATTTGCAGCCCGCACGCCTGAGTTCGCTGCGGCCGCATAAAAAGCTGTGTGGAAAGGCGCATGAAACCGCCCCAAATTCTCACGACTGATTTCCATATATCTAAAGAAGAACGTATCGCTTCGTCAAAAATTCCGTGGTTGGTAAAGTACATGCCTACTTAGGTACATGCCTGCTTAGGCGCGCGCCAGTTCGTCTCGAGGCAGCGCTCTTTGTGCGCCCCTTAACCTTCACCGACCTTACATGCCACATCAAAGCCTGACTCCCGACTCGTTCCTGGCTCCTGCCCGCGCGCTGATCCGCACGGCGGTTTGCACACTCGCCGCCCTTGGCGCACTCGCCGGCACGGCCCACGCGGCGGGCAAAACCCTGGTGTTCTGTTCGGAAGGCAGTCCGGCGGGCTTCGATTCCGCGCAGTACACCACCAGCACGGACTTCGACGCCGGCGCGCACGCAGTCTACGACACCCTCGTCGAATTCCAGCGCGGCTCGCTCGACCTGGTGCCGGGCCTGGCCACATCGTGGGACGAGTCGACCGACGCGAAGACCTTCACGTTTCATCTCCGGCACGGCGTGAAGTTCCAGACCACGCCCTGGTTCAAACCCACGCGCGACTTCAACGCCGACGACGTCGTCTTCACGTTCAAACGCATGATCGACCCGGACAATGCGTTCCAGAAAGCGCATCCGGTCAGCTTTCCGTATCTCAGCGATCTGGGTTACGACAAGAACATCGCATCGGTTGAAAAACTCGACGAATACACCGTGCGCTTTACGCTGCACACATCGGATGTGGTCTTCGTGCGCAACATCGCGATGGAGTTCGCCTCCATCGTGTCGGCGCAATACGCTGACCAGTTGCTGAAGGCCGGCAAGACGGAGGACCTGAATCAGAAGCCGGTGGGCACGGGGCCATTCGTGTTCCGTGACTATCAGAAAGACGCGATCATCCGCTACGACGCGCATCCCGACTTCTGGAACAGGAAGGACGTGCATATCGACAAACTGGTGTTCGCCATCACGCCGGACGCCGCCGTGCGTATGCAGAAACTCACGAGCGGCGAATGCCAGATGACGGCTTTTCCGCGCCCCGCCGACATCCAGACGGCACGCAACAATCCGAAGATCGCAGTGCTGTCGGGCGTGGGTTTCAACGTGGCTTATGTTGGCTACAACACCACCCACAAGCCGCTCGATAACGTGCTGGTGCGTCGCGCGCTGGACATGGCCGTCGACAAGCCAGCCATCCTGAAGAGCGTCTACGAGGGGGCTGCGACCGTGGCCTCGAACCCGATGCCGCCCTCGCAATGGTCGTATAACAAGGCGTTGAAAGATGCGCCCTATGATCCCGCAAAGGCCCGCGACCTGCTCAAGCAAGCCGGCTTTCCAAACGGCTTTTCGATCACGCTATGGGCCATGCCCGTGCAGCGGGGCTACAACCCGAACGCTCGCCTGATGGCGCAATTGATTCAATCGGATTGGGCGAAGATCGGCGTCAAAGCCAACATCGTGACTTACGAATGGGCCGAATATAACAAGCGCGCGAAGGAAGGCGGCGAGCACGACGCGATCCTTTACGGCTGGATGGGCGACAACGGCGACCCGGACAACTGGCTCGGCACGACGCTCGGCTGCGACGCGGTGCACGGCAGCAACGTGGCGAAGTGGTGCGACAGGCAATTCGACGATCTGATCGGGAAAGCGCGGCTGATCACGGACCAGCCGACCCGCGCCAAGCTGTATGAGCAGGCGCAGGTCGTATTCAAGGATCAGGTTCCTTACACGCCGATCGCGCACGCCAATGCGTTTCAGTTGATGACGAAGGACGTCAAAGGCTACGAGATCAGCCCGCTGGGCGGTCACCGCTTCGACGGCATCTCGCTCGACTGAGAACGCCGGCTTGGCGACGGGCGTTGAAAGGCCCATCGCCAAGTCGCTTCATGCCGGGCGCTCGAAGCTGCCGGGGCTCTTGTCGGTGCCACTCCATTGCGGCTTGCGAGCCCGCTCCGCCTTCTGCAAACCGGCCTTCAGGCCTTCGCTGTCGAAATCCTTCGTGTAGACCGGCGTGCCCGGCTGCTGGCGCCAGGAGTCGTCGATACTGCCGTTGTCCACCGCGTCGAAGCCCATCTCGTTGACGAGTTGCATCACGACAGCCTTGGCAACGGCGTTGTCACCCGAAACCGGCAACGCTATGCGTCCCGGCGTGCCTTCAGGCTTGCCGAGATCGCGCAAATGGGCTGCGTAGATGTTGTTGAAAGCCTTGATCACCGGACGCCCGATCTGCTGTGCCACCCACGCGCTTTCCATCATGCCGGACTCGATCCCCTCGATACGGCCATCGCGCTCACGCGGATAGTAGTTGCCCGTATCGATGAAGACGGTAGTTTCCGGCACGTCCTTGAACAAGCCTGCGGGCAGATTCAGCACTTTCTTTTCAGGGATCGTGACCACGATCACGGCGGCGCCGCGTATCACGTCGGTCAGCTCGGACGGCTTCGCCCCGGTTTCGCCAGCGACCTCGGCCAGCGTATCCGGCCCGCGCGAGTTGCCGATCAGGACCTCGTGCCCGCGCTCAACCCAGCGCAGCGCCAGCACGCGGCCAATATTACCTGCGCCAATGATGCCGATTTTCATACACCCTCCAATGGATTCGGTTAGCTAAAGCGGGATGCGCGCAACGCCCATGCCCGTCGTGTTGGTTGATCCTGCATTTGATCCCGGTGCTGGCAGCGGTTTCCGGGTGACGATAAAATGCGGGCCCTCGCTGGTATAAACCCTGTCGTAGAAACCCTGATAGCCTCACCACATCGGCCCTATTAAATCATTCGATTTTCCATGTTGGGCGCCGCCCTTCATACTTCGTTCACTCCCTGAATCACTTAACCACTTAACACAAGGACTTACGCAATGCCGATCATCAACAGCCAGGTCAAACCGTTCAAAGCCAACGCTTATCACAACGGCGATTTCACGACCGTGACTGAAGCAAGCCTGAAGGGCAAGTGGTCCGTCCTGGTGTTCTACCCGGCCGACTTCACCTTCGTTTGCCCGACGGAACTCGGTGATCTGGCCGACCGTTACGCAGAATTCAAGAAGCTGGGCGTGGAAATCTACAGCGTGTCGACCGACACCCACTTCACGCACAAGGCATGGCACGACACGTCGGACACGATCGGCAAGATCAAGTATCCGATGATTGCCGATCCGACGCTGGTGATCTCGCGCGCCTTCGACGTCCTGATCGAAGAAGAAGGCTTGGCGCTGCGTGGCACGTTCGTGATCAACCCGGAAGGCGAGATCAAGCTGTGCGAAATCCACGACAACGGCATCGGCCGTGACGCCGGCGAACTGCTGCGCAAGGTGCAGGCAGCGCAATACGTGGCAGCTCACCCGGGCGAAGTGTGCCCCGCCAAGTGGACGCCGGGCGCTGAAACGCTGACGCCGTCGCTTGACCTCATCGGCAAGATCTAAGCTTTAAATCCCGCTTGTAACAGCAGTGTGTATCCGGGCCGCTCGCGGCCCGGATGACGCTCGCCTCGCATTCTCCGCCTTAATAACAACCTCAAGAAACCCTCGTCACACGGACTCGAACCGCCATGCTGGAAGCCAACCTCAAGACTCAGTTGAAAGCGTATCTGGAAAAGGTCAGCCGGCCGATCGAGATCGTCGCGTCACTCGACAACTCGCCGAAATCCGTCGAGTTGCAAGGCCTGCTGCATGAAATCGCCACGCTGTCGGACCGCATTGCGGTGATCGAGAAGCGCGACGATGCGCAACGCAAGCCGTCGTTTTCCATCGGCGAACCGGGCAAACCCACGGGCATCCGCTTCGCAGGCATCCCGATGGGCCATGAATTCACGTCGCTGGTCCTGGCGCTGCTCCAGACCGGCGGCCATCCAGTCAAACTCGACGATGCGGTGATCGAACAGATCCGCGCGCTCGACGGCGACTATGAGTTTGAAACCTATATCTCGCTGTCGTGCCAGAACTGCCCGGAAGTCGTGCAGGCGCTGAACGTGATGGCGCTGATCAATCCGCGGATCCGCCAGGTCACCATCGATGGCGCGCTGTTCCAGGACGAAGTCGAGCAGCGCCAGATCATGGCCGTGCCGACCGTCTACATGAACGGTGAAGTGTTCGGCCAAGGCCGCACTGGCGTGAAGGAAATCCTCGCGAAGCTCGATAGCAACGCCGGCGCCCGCGCCGCGAAGGAGCTCGAAAAGAAAGGCGTATTCGATGTGCTGATCGTCGGCGGCGGACCTGCCGGCGCGGCGGCGGCCATCTACTCGGCGCGCAAGGGCATCTCGACCGGCGTGGCGGCTGAGCGCTTTGGCGGACAGGTGCTGGATACGCTCGCCATCGAAAACTTCGTCTCGGTGAAAGAGACTGAAGGACCGCAGTTCGCCACAGCGCTCGAGCAGCACGTGAAGAGCTATGACGTCGACATCATGGACGTACAGCGTGCCGAAGCGCTCGTGCCGGGCAAGATTCATGAAGTGCGTCTCGCCAACGGCGCGGTGCTGAAAGCGAAGACGATCGTGCTTGCCACGGGTGCTCGCTGGCGCGAAATCAACGTGCCTGGTGAGAAGCAATATCGCAATCACGGCGTGGCGTATTGCCCGCATTGCGATGGCCCGCTGTTCAAGGGCAAGCGTGTTGCGGTGATTGGCGGCGGCAATTCCGGCGTTGAAGCGGCAATCGATCTGGCCGGACTGGTCAGCGCGGTGACGTTGCTGGAATTCGGTTCGGAGTTGCGTGCCGATGCCGTGCTGCAACGCAAGCTGCGCAGCCTCAGGAACGTGACCATCATCACGCAGGCGCAGACCACGGAAGTCACCGGCGACGGCAAGAAGGTCAACGGTCTTGACTACAAGGACCTGAGTTCGGGCGAAGCGAAGCACATCGAGCTGGAAGGCGTGTTCGTGCAGATCGGGCTCGTGCCGAATACCGAATGGCTCAAGGGCACGGTCGAGCTGTCGCGTCACGGCGAGATCGTGGTCGATGCACGCGGCGCGACGTCGGTGCCGGGTGTGTTCGCGGCAGGAGACGTCACCACCGTGCCGTTCAAGCAGATCGTGATCGCCGTTGGCGAGGGCGCCAAAGCGTCGCTCAGCGCGTTCGATTACCTGATCCGGAATTCGGAGACGGACACGGTTGAGGCCGAAGCGGAGGAAGCGGTGGCCTGATAAGGCCGCACAAAGCATTTCACCTTACGGATAGCTGCTTAAGCCTGTTCCGGTTGCTGCAGTCAAACGCCCGATAATCACCTACCATGTTGATTATCGGGCGTTTTTTCATTTTCGCCCGAGCTTTCATCGTGTAAAAAATGCCGCAAATCGGATGATTTATAAATTGTCTAAAGAATTGCCTTGAGCTGCCGTAGATACCGGGGTGAGACTCTGTTCTCGCATCGGGTTCACACCTGCGGCCATCGGACAGCACTTGCCGATGCACACATCATTTCGAGGTCATAGCGGTATGGGAATTCTCGCAAACACCTTCAGCACGCTCTTCCGCAGCCACGGGCGATCGCACCCCGGCTTGGCGCAGAAGCTTGAACGCGCGCTTCGGCGCGAAGGCGACTTGAAACGCGAGCTGACGCAATTGCAGCTCAGGATGTCATCGGTTGAGCCGGGCATCGACGTCAAGATGGACCTGATGAAATTCGACGTCGCGCAGGAAAAAGCCGCGGTTGCGAGTTTGACAGCGGCGTTGCTCAGCGCGCAGGAAGACCTGGAACTCGAGAAGGCAAACCGGTCGGCCGCGGTTCATTTGCTGAAGAAACATGGCGTGATCGATGGTGTTGCTTACGCGAGTTTTACGCGCGAGCAACGGGTCGAGCTGATCGCCGTGGCAATGGACGAGGTTGCGGGGAAAGAGACGACTAGCCGGTGGCGGGCAAGGTCGCCGGCGAGTGCGAAGTCGGGGTCGTCGGGGAAGAGCAAGGGGTCGTAAGAACTGCGTGGCGCTCGGCTAGAAGATGGCAGCGGTCGAACAAGCGCGCGCGGCGCCTGCACTCAATCTCATGTTGTCTCAGCGCTCGGCTCGACCGGGCGCGCTGCTTGATGAAGAAGTCCGCGCATGGGCCTCCACACATGACGGCAAGCACCCCGCCCCATATCCTTAGCTCGTTTTGATATTTAAGATCTGCGTCAGCCGATGTTAGCCTTTAAAGCTATCGGCAGCGCCCTGAAGCGTCTCTTCACGCACTGCCCAACAGTGCGCAATCAAACGAGGAGCGTCTTCCGTGAGCGTCGAATTCATTGGCATGATCCAGCAGCAAAAAGTGTCGGAGACGCATCTGGCGCGTGGTCCGGCAATCGATATCGACTACCTCCGCGACTTCGCCCAGGCGCACGAGAAAGCCTGCTTCGACCGCGTTCTCGTGCCCTATCAGTCGACCAGCCCCGACGCCATGCTGACCGTCGCTTACGCGGCCGGCGTCACGCAGCGCATCCACTTCATGCTCGCGCACCGCCCCGGCTTCGTCGCGCCAACGCTGGCCGCACGCCAGCTCGCGACGCTCGATCAGCTGAGCGGCGGCCGCCTCGCGGTCCACTTCATCTCGGGCGGCAGCGATGTCGAGCAACGCCGCGACGGCGACTTTCTCTCGCACGATGAACGCTACGCCCGCACCGACGAATATCTGCAGATCCTGCGGCGCGTGTGGACCGAATCCGAACCCTTCGATCACGAAGGCCGCTATTACCGCTTCGAAAAAGCTTTCTCCGAAGTAAAGCCCAAGCAAGCCCCGTATGTGCCGATCTATTTCGGCGGCGCATCGGCACCGGCTATCGAAGTCGCGGGCAAGCATGCTGACGTCTACGCGCTGTGGGGCGAATCGAAGGAACAGGTGCGCGAACAGGTCACCCGCGTTCGCGCCGAAGCGGCAAAACATGGGCGCAACGTGCGCTTCTCCGTATCGTTCCGCCCAATTCTTGCAGCAACCGAAAAAGCCGCTTGGGAACGCGCTGAACATATCCTTGCTGAAACGCGTAGGCTGCGTGCCGAGCAGGGTCTCGGTGAAGCGACGCCCCAGCAAAGCGAAGGCGCGCGTCGGCTCCTGGCCGCAGCGGGTGACGGCATACGTGCAGACGATCGACTGTGGACGGGCGTGGCGAAGGAGATTGGCGGTCGCTCGAATTCGACAGCGCTCGTCGGCACGCCGTCGCAAGTGGCTGAGACATTGGCCGAATATCACGCGCTCGGCGTGACCACCTTCCTGATTCGCGGCTTCGATCCGCTGGAAGACGCGCTCGATTACGGCCGCGAGTTGATCCCGGCCACGCGTGAACTGACCTCGCAAATAGCGCACGCGGCGTGACGCTGGAATCAAGCGATGAGCCATGAAAAACTGCGCGGATTCATCAGCGAGATTGCGCAACTCGTCGATCAAAATTTTCCCGAAACTCACCTGCTCGAACAAGGTGCGGTTGCGCTAGGCAAGCTGATAGCCGAAGACGACTGGCTGCCCGATGCCTACGCGCAACCGTCGCCTGATCGCTACCAACAATTCCTGCTTTACGCCGATGCACGTCAACGCTTTTCAGTCGTCAGCTTCGTGTGGGGACCGGGTCAGCAAACGCCCGTTCACGATCACACGGTGTGGGGTCTCGTCGGCGTATTGCGCGGCGCGGAAATCGCGCGCTCGTATGGTCGCGACGACGGAGCGCTCGTTACATCGGGCGAAGACCAGTTGCTCGAACGGGGCGCGGTGGCGGCGGTGTCGCCGACCATTGGCGATATCCATCGCGTGAGCAACGCATTCGACGACCGCGTCTCCATCAGCATTCACGTGTACGGCGCGAACATCGGCGGCGTCTCGCGGCACGTGTATCCCCTCGACGGTCCGCCGAAGCCATTCGTCTCCGGCTATACGAACGACACGCTCCCCAACCTCTGGAACCTCTCGAAGGAACGACTCGACTCATGAGCGCCATCTCCCAGCGCAGCTTCAACGAAGTGCGCGACGCCCTGCTTTCAAAGCGCGAAATTGCATTCCTCGATGTCCGCGAAGAAGATCCGCACGCGCAACGTCACCCCTTGTTTGCAGCGAACCTGCCGTTATCGAAGATCGAACTCGACGCCTTGACGAAGCTGCCGCGCAAGAGCGTGCCGATCGTTTTGCTCGATGACGGCGAAGGTTTAGCGCAACGCGCTGCACGACGTTTCGCAGAACTCGGCTATACCGATGTTGCGTTGTTCGAAGGCGGCCTGAAAGACTGGGAACGTGCAGGCGGCGAAGTGTTCCGCGATGTGAACGTGCCCAGCAAGGCGTTCGGCGAGTTCGTGGAAGCGAAGCGGCATACGCCGGCGTTATCGGCTGAAGCAGTCGATGCGTTGCTGAAGAGCGGCGAGGACGTGGTCGTGCTGGACGCGCGCCGCTACGACGAATATCAGACGATGAACATCCCCGGCAGCATCAGCGTGCCGGGCGCTGAACTCGTGCTGCGTGCCCGTGCACTCGCGCCCGATCCCAAGACCCGCGTGATCGTGAATTGCGCGGGGCGCACGCGCAGCATCATCGGCACGCAGTCGCTGGTGAATGCCGGCATTCCGAACCCGGTGGCGGCGTTGCGTAACGGCACGATCGGCTGGCTGCTCGCGGGCCAATCGCTTGCTCATGGCAGCGCGCGGCAGTTCGCCAGCGACGACGGCCGCGCCGACGCCGCTTCGCGTGAATCAGCCCGGGCCGTCGCCGATCGCGCGGGCGTGAAACGCACGACGCTAGCGGACGCGCAACGCTGGGCGGACGACGCGGACCGCACGACGTATCGCTTCGATGTCCGCACGCCGGCCGAATACGAACACGCGCATGCAGCAGGTTTTCAAGGCGCGCCGGGCGGTCAGCTCGTACAGGAAACGGAGATGTTCGCGCCGGTCCGAAGCGCTCGCGTGGTCCTCTTCGATGACGACGGCGTACGCGCCAACATGACGGCGTCATGGCTCGCGCAGATGAACATCGACGTATATGTAATCGATGATGCGACGAGCGCAGACCTCACCGAACGAGGCCCGTGGCGCGCCGCAAAACCGCTGCCCGCAGCCACCCCCAAGATCACCGCGAACGACCTCGCCGCCCTGCTCGATGATCCCGCGAACCAGACCATCGTGCTCGACTTCACGGCAAGCGCCAACCATGTGAAGGGCCACATTCCCGGCGCATGGTGGACCGTGCGCTCGCGGCTTGCGCTCGACCTGCCTGCGCTGCCGGACGCGAAGCAATACGTGGTCACGTGCGGATCAAGCGCGCTTGCCGCGTTCGCCGGACCAGAAGTGGCGGCGCTCACATCGAAGCCTGTCCTGTTGCTGGAAGGCGGCACCGCTGCGTGGGCCGCGGCAGGCTTGCCGCTTGCCAAGGGCGAGACGCACCTGGCTTCGCCGAGGATCGATCGGTATCGGCGTCCGTATGAAGGCACCGACGCGCCGCACGAAGCAATGAACGCATACCTCGAGTGGGAGTACGGCCTCGTCGCGCAACTCGAACGTGACGGCACGCATGGTTTCTTCGTGATCTGAAGCCAAAGCTTTGACGCGGACCCCTCCGCGTCATTCCAACTCCGGCGATTAGCAAAGCAGAACAACGCGTTTGTCTAATGCCGCGGCGAATCGTATCGTGAATGTCTTTTCCTGCATGGATGATTCATGAAACGACGCAGCCTCCTGTTGATCGCCGCGCTGACTGCATTCACCGCGCTGCGTCCTCTTGCTTCGGTCGCCGAAACCGTTCTGAAAGTCGGCGACCAGCAGTTGCAGACACGCGGCATTCTCGAAGCATCCGGTCAGTTGAAAGACGTGCCGTACCAGATCGAGTGGTTCAACTTCCCCGCTGCGCAACCGCTCGGCGAGGCCTTGAATGCAGGCGCAATCGATATAGGCGGTCTCGGCGACGCCCCGCTGATCTTTGCTTACGCCGCCGGAGCGCGCGTGCGTGCAGTGGCGGCAACGCGCTCGCAACCGGTCGATCTCGCGATCCTCGTGCCGGCCGGATCTCCCATCAAAAGCGCAGCCGACCTGAAAGGCAAACGCATAGCGACTACGCGCGGTTCCATCGGCCATTTTCTGGCCATCGCGACGCTGGAGCGTGCCGGCATCAAGCTCTCCGATGTGACGCTCGAGTTCATGCAACCCGCCGATGCCAAGTCAGCGCTCGAGTCGGGCAACGTCGATGCATGGTCTACATGGGACCCGTATGTCGCGCTCGGTGAATTGCGCGATAACAATCGCAGCGTGGCGAATGGTGTGGGACTTTCATCGGGGCTCAGCTTCCAGGCCGCGACCGATGAGTCGCTCAAGGCGAAGCGCGCGCAAATCGATGACTTCGTGCGTCGCGTAGCGGCCGGTCAACAGTGGGCGCTGTCGCATCCCGACGAGGTCGCGGCGATCCAGTCACGCGTCACGCACCTGCCCGCCGATGTGCTGAAGGTCGTCTATCAGCGGGCGCAGTTGAAGCCCATCACGATCGACAGCAAGGTGATCGCCGAGCAGCAACGCACCGCCGACCTCTACGTTCGCGCGGGCGTGATCAAGACGACGCTCGACGTGACACCGAGTTTCGACGCCCAGTTCACCGCGCATTAACACTCGTAGATAACGGACCTTCCGATGACCGTACGGCATCCGCCCACTGCCTTGCAGGACCCGATTGCGCTCGCTGCCCTCGCCGATCTCGACAGCGCTGCCGCCGGTCAATGGCTCGCCGCGCTCACCCAGGATTTCTCGGCGAGCGCCGCAGCGCTGGATCGTGATGCGATCTTTCCCCACGATAACCTCGCGCGCTTGAGAAGCGCCGGCTTGCTCGCGTTGACGGTACCGCAAGCGCTCGGCGGCCGGCAAGCGACCCTCCCTCAAGTGCTCAACGTAGTGCGCGCGGTTGCACGCGGCGAACCGTCGACGGCACTGATCCTCGTGATGCAATGTCTTTATCATCTGCGCCTGCAGGCCAATCCAAACTGGCCTCAAGCGTTGAAGGAACACGTAGCGCGCGATGCCGTGGAAAATGGCGCGCTCATCAACTCGCTGCGTGTTGAGCCGGAGCTGGGTTCGCCCTCGCGTGGCGGTTTGCCCGGCACGATCGGGCGTCTGACCGATAGCGGCGACGCGTGGATTCTCAATGGCAGCAAGATCTATTCGAGCGGCAGTCCTGGCCTGACATGGTTCGCTGTCTGGGGCCGCACGGACGAGATTTCGCCGCGGGTCGGGACGTTCCTCGTGCACCGCGACACACCCGGCATCCGGTTCGGCGAGCCGTGGAACCACCTCGGCATGCGTGCAACCGGCAGTCACGAAGTGATCTTCGAGAACGTACGTGTTCCTGCCGCTCATGCCGTCGACTTGAATCCGCCCGAGATCGCTGCGAGCGGCATGGACCCGCTCACTACGCTCTGGATGAACGTGCTGCTTTCGTCGATCTACGACGCCGTCGCCCGGTCTGCGCGCGACTGGTTTGCAGCATGGGCCACGGATCGCAAACCCGCCAACCTGGGTGCGCCGCTCTCCAGCCTGGGCAGTTTCCAGCAGACGCTTGGCCGTATCGATGCATTGCTGCTCAACAACCGTGTGCTGCTGGACGACGGCTCGCACGGCAACATTGCGCTGCATGAAGCACCGGCCATCAAATACCTCGTGACGCAGAACGCGATCACCGCCGTTGAACTCGCGGTCGAGGCAAGCGGCAATCCGGGGCTGAGCCGAAACAACGCACTCGAACGGCATCACCGCGACGTGCTGTGCTCGCGCATTCATACGCCGCAAAACGATGCGCTGCTCAGCGCGTTCGGACGCGCAGGATTCGCCTCGCACCAAGCCAAATCTTCTCTTAACGGAGCATCACTATGAGCGTTGAATTCATCGGCTATGTGAGCCATCAGGAATCAAGCGAAATCCACTTGCCGCAAGGACCCGCGGTCAATCCACCGTATATTGCCGCGGTCGCGCAAGCGCATGAATACGGTGGTTTCGATCGCGTGCTGATCGCGCATTCAAGCGCGTCACCGGACGGCTTCCAGATCGCGTCGTTCGTCGCGCAACAGACGAAGCGTCTGGGCATCCTGCTCGCGCATCGCCCGGGCTTTGTCGCGCCCACGCTCGCCGCCCGTCAACTCGCCACGCTCGATCACTTCAGCGCGGGCCGCACCGCCGTGCACATCATTTCCGGCGGCGACGATACCGAGCAACAACGTGACGGCGACTTCCTCGAGCACGACGACCGCTACAAGCGCACCGATGAATATCTCGATGTCGTGAAGCGCTCGTGGACAAGCGAAACACCGTTCGATCATGAAGGCGCGTTTTATCGGGTGAAGGGTCACCGGTCCCTGGTTCGTCCGGTACAGAAGCCGCATCTGCCGGTGTATTTCGGCGGTTCGTCGGAAGCGGCAATCCAGGTCGCCGGCAAGCATGCGGACGTTTTTGCGCTCTGGGGCGAGTCGCTTGAGCAGGTCGCCGAGACCATCGCACGGGTGCGCGCCGCCGCCAAACCGTATGGCCGTGAGAACGCAATCCGCTTCAGCCTGTCGCTGCGGCCCATCATCGCTTCAACGGAAGATGCAGCATGGGCACGCGCAGAATCGATTCTCGCGCGTGCGACAGAGGTAGTGAAAAGCAATCCTAACTTTACCCGTCGACCGACCGAACCCAAGAACGTGGGTGCGCAGCGTCTGCTTGCCGAAGCGGCAAAGGGTACCGTGGTGGACAAGCGCCTGTGGACGGGCATCACCGCGCTGACCAAAGCGGCGGGCAACTCCACGTCGCTGGTCGGCACGCCCGGACAAGTGACGGAAGCTTTGATCGAGTATTACCGTCTGGGCATCTCGACGTTCCTGATCCGAGGTTTCGATCCGCTGGAAGACGCATTGGGTTATGGCCGCGATCTGTTGCCGCTAGTGCACGCGGCAGTGGCGCTTGAAGACAGCAAAGCGAACTCGAAGGAACTCGAAGGGGTCCACGCCTGAAGAAAATCAGGCGACGTGAATGGCGCTGACATCGGGCAACTCCCGTTGCAGCGCCGTCCACATTACGCCCAAAGCGCCTTCGACCTGCTGCAATTCCACCATCGCGCAATCGCGAACAATAAAGACCGCGGCAAGCTCGCCAGACGACGTCGTCGCGAGACGTCTGGGAGCGGCAAAGGTTGTTCCTACGCTCTGAAGCAAAACGCGCCCGGAGCCATGAGGGCCGGCGACAATCGCCTTCATGCGCAGCAGCCGATCACCGGTCATGCCGGCAATATTTTCAAGCCACTCAAGAACGTCTTCCCAGTTTGGTTCCTGCGCAAACCGGGCGCGGAACACGCGAACCCGAGGATGGAGCAAGGTCTCCCCGACGCGCGTTGGTTCGCTGCCCACTGACTGCTGCGCCATCGAAGTGTCCACCTCCGCAAAGGCCTCACGCGCGCGGATCGATGAAGAAAACTCATCGACAATACGCGCCATCGGGTTGACGCCCGCAACCATACTGCGTGCCTGCGCGCGCCGCTCAGCACTGACAAGATCGATCTTGGTCAGCACCACCGTATGCGCGGCGGTAAGCTGCGCGCAGGCATCTTCGAAATCGCTGTCGAGCGGCGGGCGGCTACAGTCGTAAGTGGCCACGATATGCAGCCGAAAGCGTAATCTTGCGAGTTGTTCCAGCGACCGCATGACGGCCCCAGGCCGCGACAACCCGCTACATTCCAGAACCATGCGCTCAAAGGGCTCTTTGCCCGCCTCCGAGCGCAAGGCAACCAGCTCTTCAACTGTCGTCACCAGATCATCAGTCAGCGAACAACATACGCAACCGTTGCTGAGGGTCGCCATCGTCATGCCACGGGCAGACTCCGAAAGCACGGCCCCATCGATGTTGATCGCACCCACCTCGTTCACGATGACGGCTGTCGATGCACCACCGCCCGAATCCAGCAATGCTTCGAGCAACGATGTCTTGCCACTCCCCAGAACACCGGCGAGGATGACAAATTGCGTGCAGGCCATATTCATGCCTTTCGTCCGAACGGTGTCTCATCATCAGGCCACGTGGCCGATACCATCGCGCGTACATCTGCCAATAGCGCCTCGGCCGCAAACACCACACCGCCCTTGACGGTCAGTTCGATCGAGCGCTTTTGTTCCAGGGAGCGCGACTCGTCGTTCAGCCGCAAGGCGCCGGTTCCGTAAAGCAGCTTGAAATCGGTCAAAGGGTTCTGGCCATGCACGAGAATGTCCGCACAGCGACCGACTTCGAGCGCACCGGTCTCGTCTTCTATGCCCAGCAGTTCGGCAGATTGCGACGTAGCCGCGCGCAAGACTTCCAGCGGCGAGAATCCTGCCTCCTGAAACAGTTCGAGTTCCCGGACATAACCGAACCCGTAGATCTGGAACATGAATCCTGAGTCGCTGCCCGGACATACGCGGCCGCCCCTGTTCTTGTACTCGTTGAGGAACTGCATCAGGAGGCGAAAGCTCTCGCGCCACTCGACTTCGTTCGTGACCGACCATCGATAGAAATAAGCGCCATGACCGCCGCGCTGCGGCTGAAAATATTTCCACGTGGTGTTATCGGTGTACGCGTCATGCCATTCAGCCCTGCGCGCACGCATGAGATCCCGGTTGCCGTCATACACGTTCATCGTGGGGACGAAGGTATGGCCGGCGGCCAGAAATGCATCCAGCACGTCATTCCACTTCTGACTGCCCGGCTTCGCCGCCTGGAGGAACGTCTGGCCGGCCGTCGAGAATCTCAGGTACTCGTCGTTATAGTTGTAGTCATCTCCAATCGTTTGCAGCGTCCTGCCTTCGAACAGCGCCTCCGGTAAGCCATACGCGTGCTCGGTGCTTGTCAGCCCCCATTGCGCGGTCTTGAGCGCGTTCATACGGCCTACCGAGAGCTGCGCATGATGGCAGCACGTACGCAGCCCGAGCAGCTTGCACTCGTCGAGCGCCGCTTGCATGATTGCCGGCGGCGCGCCGAAAAACTTCACGCCCTTTGCCCCTCGCTCACTGACTCTTCTCAGCCATTGCCGCCCTTCTTCGGGACTGTAGATTGTCTTGAGGTAGTCGTTGACCGCCGGAAAATAGACGTACGGGTACAGGTGCGGCGCCGCAATGCGGTTCGCGTCGGCCGCAGCCTGCTGCTCACGGGTCCATGCGAGGCCGTTCATGCAGCCCGCCTCGCGCACCGACGTCACACCATGGGCAAGCCAAAGCTTGTACACGTAATCCGCCGGCATCATCTCGCCGTTTTCCGCATGAAACGGGGTGCCGATATGTGCGTGACAGTCAATGAATCCAGGCGTCACGAACTTGCCCGTGCAGTCGATCTCATGGTCGCCCACGGCAGGCCGGCGTTGGCCGTTAATGGGAAGTCCGGGCACGCCTACGGCTGCAATTTCCGTAATCCGGTCGCCTTCAACGACGATATCGGCGGGTCCCCAAGGGGGCGCGCCGGTGCCGTCAATAACCGTTGCGCCGCGCAAGACCAGCCTGCGAAACGGGCCGTCGCCTCGGTCTCGCGACGAGGACGGACGAACCTGGCCGAGCCCCTTCCTTGCGAAGCCCGCGACCATTTCTTCGCCGACTTCAACGGTGATGCCTGGCGTCGTCATTGTTCCTCCCGGTTATGGCCACCCACGCAAGCAGTCAGACCCTGATCGCGGCGAGCGGCTGATTTTCGAATGCTATGTCAGAAGACTTTCTGCCCGCACATAGGGTAGGAATTCAAAAAGACAGGCGATACCTATCAAACATACGAAACACACAAGAAAGTTTCCTTTTTCCAGGCGCTTATTCTATGTTTGATACAAATCCGACCGGGTTCATTGCGTTGTTTTGAGGGTAGTTGTGCGAATTGTGGCTGAGTCCAATGAGTAGCAGGGAGCGCACGGACATTCCGCGCGTTCGACCTCATGGACGAATTCACACGCATGCATCAGGAGTGGAGATGAACACGGCAGATCTGACGGCAACCTACGACGAGGCCCGGGCAATCCGGCGACGCGCCATTGTTGCGACCGTACTGGGCAATGGCTTCGAATGGTTCGACTTCATGGTGTACGGCTTTTTTGCCATTACTATCGCCAAGCTTTTTTTCCCTACCGGGAACGACCTGAGCTCGTTGATGCTGTCGGTTGCGACCTTCGGCGTCGGCTTTCTGGTCCGCCCTTTCGGCGGCATTCTGATCGGCATTTACGCGGATCGGGCCGGCCGCAAGGCAGCCCTCTCATTGACTATTCTATTGATGTGCGCGGGCACCGCGCTGATCGGCCTTGCCCCGACCTATTCGCAGATTGGCGTCGCCGCGCCTTGCCTGATTGTGATTGCGCGGCTGCTTCAGGGGTTTTCCGCCGGCGGGGAAATGGGCACGGCGACCGCGTTCCTGACCGAACACGCTCCGAAGGGAAAGAAAGCCTATTACTCCAGCTGGATCCAGACGAGCATCGGCTTCGCCGTGCTGCTCGGGGCATGTTTCGGCACCGGTATCACGCTCGGACTGTCGGCGCAGGATGTCGAAAGCTGGGGATGGAGAATTCCGTTTCTCTCCGGTTTGCTGATTGGACCGATAGGGTTTTTCATCCGTCGCAATCTTGAGGAAACACCGGTCTTTCTCAACGCCACCGATAAATCCAAGACGCCGCTTGCCGACGTGCTGCGCGACTATCCGCGACAGACGTTCGCGAGCTTCGCAATGGTCGTGCTGTGGACCGTGTGCATCTATGTGATCCTCTTCTACATGCCGACGTTCTCGGTCAAGGTGCTCAAGCTGCAGCAGTCGGCCTCGTTCATTGCAGCCATGGTAGGTGGCGTGGTGATTACGGTTTGCTCGCCAATCACGGGCTGGTGGTCCGACAAGATCGGCCGCAAATGGCTCCTGGCGTGTTCAGCGGCAGCCATGCTCCTGCTCGTATGGCCGATGTTCGCCATGATCGTGTCGTCTCCGTCGCTTGCCACGCTATGCATCTTTCAGGCCGTATTTGGCGTCCTGATTGCGATCTACACGGGTCCGATTCTCGCCGCGCTCTCCGAAACGTTTCCGACGAAAGTATTGTCGACGGGCTTGTCGGTGGCATACAACCTCGCGGTCATGACGTTCGGCGGCTTCGCCTCGCTGATTCTGACCTGGCTGATCGCCAGGACCGGCACGGCAATGGCGCCGGCGTTCTATGTGATGTTCGCGGCCGCTTTCAGCCTGCTCGGCGTATTGTTGGGCTACCGGCAACCGGTCGCCAGCAGATCATCCGACATCGCGGTGCCCTGCTAGCGCATCACGCTGCATTTACGGAAAAAAATGAAACTCGATACCGCGATCAGGGAGACGATATTACGCGACGCCGAAGTGGTGGCGGGTTCGCAAATGCTGGACCGGGAGATCACGTGGGTTCACATGGTCGACCATCCCGACATAGCCCAATGGGTGAAGCCCGGCGAACTGTTGCTGACGACCGGGTACAACTGGCCAAGCGAAGAGCTTGCCTCGAGAGAGCTGGTCAGGAACCTCAGCAAGGTAGGGCTTGCGGGCGTCGTCCTCGCCGTGCCCCACTTCCGCGAGCACTTCCCGCCAGAAGCGCTTGAGGAGGCCAACCGGGTCGGCCTGCCGCTTCTCGAACTGCCCTGGGATGTTCCCTTCAGCGAGGTCACTCACGAGATACTCGCGAAGATCATCAACTTCCAGGGCGACATAATCCAGCGGTCCGAAAAGCTGCACCGGGCGCTCACCAATGCGGCTGTCTCCGCGACAAACCTGTCCGATATCGCGGCCGCGCTGACCAGCCTGCTCGGGCGCTTCGTGACCTTCACCGATCCGGCCGGGGGCATCCTGGGTGGATCGGATACCGTTGAAGCGCTCGCACTGCTCGAACCTCAATTCGTCAGCGCGGTGCATGGTGGCTCGCTACCCGTCGATCTCGCGGGGATGCAACGGCCGCTCGTGGTGGCGTTCGCGACAGGGGCAGCGGCGCTGCATCGCATCGTCTTCCCCGTCCGTCTGCACGATAGCGTCGTCGCACTCATCTGGCTGGATCTTGCAGGCAACGAAACCGAGGAGCTCGATGCACGTGCGATCGAACATGCGAGCGTCGTGGCAGCGCTGCACATGATGCACCAGCGGCAACTTGCTCAACAGGAAGACCGCCTTGGGTATGCGCTCGTTGCCGGCCTTCTCGACGGCGAATTTTCAGCAACGGCCGGCGCCCTCGAACGCGCCCGGGTATGCGGCTGGAGCGATTCAAAAGCGTATCGCGTGTGCCTGGTTCTCCTCGATGAACCGATTCCGCTGACGCCGGAAGGGCTCGAACGACGCGAGCGCTGGATCGCTTCACTGAAGCGCCAGTTGCGTGCAAGAAAGCTCCCCGAACTCATCGCGATATGGCTGAACCAGATCAAGTTTATCGTCCCGGAAGACGCATCGGCGTCGTCATTGTGGGAAGCGCTGTCAGATAAACCCGCCGCCATGGCGATCAGCCGGATTCACACCGGCGTGAAAGGGATGGCCGTGGGAGCGCAGGACGTGGACGCGCTTGTAGCCACATTGCGCCCTGGACGCCTGCATGAATTCGACGAAATTCTTTTCCCTCGAGCGTTGATGGGTGATCCGAATGCTCGCGATCTCCTTGTCGAGCGACTGATCGGACCTCTCTCGGAGAAACGGCGCGGGGAATCGCTGCTGGAAACTTTGTGCACGCTGGCGGATGAGGGGTTCCAGCTCGCCAACACGGCGAAGGCGCTGGGCATTCATATCAGCACGCTGCGTTATCGCGTCGAGCGCATCGAAAGCATACTGAAGCTGTCACTCGAAGATCCAAAGATGCGATTTCAGTTGCAAGTTGCGGTGGCGCTGTCTCGTCTTCGAGAAGACTAACCCGTTTTTTTCATACGCTTCGTAGGATGACCGCCGTCACGTTTCACGCTTTAATCCGGGAAACCGGTTCAGCTATTTGCGTAGCATCGGCTCATCAATCAAGCACTTTCGAAACGAGGTCACCTCCATGTCGATCCAGTCGCTCACCGAAGCCGACCGCAAGCATCTGATTCACCCGGTCGTCAGTTATCGCGCACATGAAGCACGCGGCGTCACCATTCTCGAATCCGGCCGGGGCGCTTACCTGCGCGACGCCCACGGCAACGAACTGCTGGATGCCTTCGCCGGGTTGTGGTGCGTCAATGTGGGATACGGTCAGGACAGTATCGTCAAAGCCGCATCCGAACAGATGGCCCGCCTGCCCTACGCCACCGGCTATTTTCATTTCGGCTCGGAGCCGGCGATCGAACTTGCCGAGCAACTCGTCAGCAAGGCGCCCAGGTCCTTGCAACACGTCTATTTCACACTCGGCGGCTCCGATGCGGTGGACTCGGCAATCCGGTTCATCACGCACTACTACAACGCGACGAACCGTCCGTCGAAAAAGCACATCATCGCGCTGGAACGGGGGTATCACGGGTCATCGGCTATCGGCGCCGGCTTGACTGCTATCGGGAGCTTTCATCGCAACTTCGACGTACCGTTGCCTACCCAGCATCATATTCCATCACCCTACCCCTATCGAAGCGCGACGCCCGATGATCCGCAAGCGATCATCGCGGCTTCAGTCGCCGCACTCGAAGCGAAGGTTGCAGAACTTGGCGCCGAGAACGTCGCGGCATTCTTCTGCGAGCCGGTGCAAGGTTCGGGTGGCGTCATCGTGCCGCCTGCAGGATGGCTCAAGGCGATGAGCCTGGCCTGCCGCAAGCTGGACATCCTGTTCGTGGCCGACGAAGTGATCACCGCGTTCGGCCGCACAGGACCGCTCTTCGCGTGCGATACGGAAAGCGTTGAACCGGACCTGATGACCGTCGCCAAAGGCCTGACCGCCGGCTACGCGCCGATGGGCGCCGTGCTGATGTCCGACGCGGTTTATCAAGGCATAGCGGATGGCGCGGACAAGTCAGTGGCGATCGGCCACGGCCAGACGTATTCCGCGCACCCGGTCAGCGCCGCGATCGGACTCGAAGTCATGCGGCTCTATCACGAGGGCGGTTTGCTGGCGAACGGCATCGCACACGCGCCGCACTTCGCAAACGGGCTCGACGCGTTGCTGACCCATCCGCTCGTGGGCGACTCGCGTCATATCGGCTTGCTCGGCGCGCTCGAACTGGTGTCGGACAAAGATACCAAGAAGGGATTCGATGCGTCGCTCAAGCTGTCTGAACGTATCTTCGAAATCGCCTACAAGAACAAGATCATATTCCGCGCGTTCGGCGACAATATCCTCGGTTTTGCGCCCGCCCTCTGCTATACGCAGGACGATTTCGCGCTGATGTTCGAGCGTGTCACGAAGACGCTCGACGACCTGCTCGAACACGCCGATGTGCGAGCGGCATTGCGCAGCAAAGCCACCGCTTGAGAGCAGGAGCGCCGTGATTGATTGTCGACGTGACGGACTTCATTGTTCGTCCGTCAGCAGTCTGTCCAACGGCGCGGCGTGCTTCACGAATGGCGACCTGATGACGATGTAGCTGAAGTACTTCTCAATGCCGAGATTGAGATCCAGCAGCCTTTCCACCACCTCCTGATAGTGGCCGATATTGCCGACCAGAAACTTCAGCAGATAGTCGTAACCACCGCTGACCAGATGACATTCAATGATCTCGTCGATCTCGCGGACATTCGCTTCGAACCGGATGAAATCCTCACGTCGATGGTCTTGCAGCATCACCTCGGTAAACACTGTTACGGTAGTCGTCAGCTTGGCAAGATTAAGATGCACGCCGTACCCGGATATGACGCCCGACGATTCGAGCCGTTTGACGCGCTGAAGGCACGGACTCGGCGATAGCCCGACGGCATTGGCCAGGTTTGCATTCGTTATATTGCCGTTCTTCTGCAGTTCCGCCAGGATCTTGATGTCGATTCGATCCAGTTTCTGTCGAGTGGTCATATCGTGCTCTCGCGTCCGGTGATTTTTCAGGCGGGTCTATCAGGTCACCCTCTGCTTAGCTCTTCGTGGTGCGCCTTCACCAGTTGCGCCATGCTCGTGAACTTGAACTCGACCGACGGCTCACTGACCGTGCGCATGGTGGCGCCGAAGCCCCGTTGCTCGAACCGGCGGTAGATCCAGCAGGATTTTATGCCGAGCCTGGCCGCTGGTTCGTGATCGTGGAATATGCTGTCTGCAATGTGCAGCGTCTCTTCCTTGCGTACACCAAGCGAAGGAAGGATATCAAGCATGTAATCGAAGTTTCTATGAGACGGCTTATAGGAGCCGACATCTTCCGCCGTGATGACCGCGTCGAAGTCTACTTGTAGCATCGCGTTGCTGCCGGCGAAACTCTCGTTGTCAACGTTGGACAGGATGATCAGCTTGAAGTACTTCTTGAGATATTGAAGCGTACTCGCGGAGTCGGGGAACGCGGGCCACTGTCCCACTGAGCGTCCGTATGCAGAAGACTCTTCGATCGTATAGGGGACGCCCCATTCCTCTGCGAGCCGCTTGAAGACGACTGCGAGCAACTCCCTGTAGGGCATCTCCGGCGTGTAGCGCTGCTGAGATGACTCGTGACGCGCATGCGCCTCGAGCACCTCGTCACGCGTCAACGGCTTCTCAACGCGTTGGATCAGAGGCATGAGACCCGCCGTTATGCCGCGTTCCCAGTCGATCAGCGTGCCGTAACAATCGAAGGTGAGCGCCTTGAAATCAGTGAGTCGCACTTGAACCTCCTGGAAAATAAATCGCATTTGAATGCGCGGCCCGCGACCTGCCGCGCAACATCCTGCGAGTTCGAATCGCCCGGGCGGCAGGCACCATAAAGCCGTTACTTTTGCAGCAAGGCTTCCTGATGCGCTTTCACGAGGCCCGCCATGTTGTTGAAGCGGAAGTCCACCTTAGGCTGCCGACCCGGATTCATTGTCGCACCGAAGCCTTCTTGCTCGTGACGGCGATAAATCCAGCACGATGCCAGGCCACATTCGTTTGCCGGCTTGTGATCGTGAAACAGGCTCTCGGCGGTATGAAGGATTTTGTCCTTCCTGATCCCACGCTCACCAAGCTTGTCCAGCATGTATTCGAAATTGCGCGGTGATGGCTTGTACGAACCAACGTCTTCAGCCGTGATGATCGCGTCGAACTCGACCTGCAGTTTTGCATTGCTGTAGGTGAAGCTTTCGTTGTCGATGTTCGACAGGATAACGAGCTTGTAATGCTGCTTGAGGTAATGCAGGGCGTCTGCCGAATCTTCGAAAGCCGGCCAGTTCTGCACTGACTTTCCGTACGCCACGCAGTCGGCCAGCGTGAACGGCACCTGCCATTCTTCGGCCAGCCGTTTATAGACGATAGGCAGCAGGTCCTGGTACCGCTTGGCAGGTGTGTATTTCTGCTGCGAGGATTCGTGGCGTGCATGAGCCTCAAGGACCTGATCGCGTGTCAGCGGCTGCTTGACGCGCTCAAGAAGGGGATGCAGACCTTCGAAGATCCCCGTCTCCCAATCGATCAAGGTCCCATAGCAGTCAAACGTCAGCGTATCGAAGTCAGTGAGTTTCATAACAATTTGCCCTCAGTTGTTCACAGGATGAGACCACAGTGTATTGACTCGTGGCAGCAGCCGTTACTGATGTCGGGATCAGCATCAGCACGCGGTTTCGTGCGATAGCGGCCCGGCAGCAGATTCTGCCGCCGCCTTTGCTCCGGTCGATCGACGTGCCCGCCGCGCAGCGCTTATGTCCCTCTCTCCTACTTTACCGCCAAGATACCGCGTGCCCTCCCCTGCGCCACGCAGGATGACTCGAAGGAAGATGTACCGCAGAGTCAGACGCTTTTGGGGGATTCTGTCGATGGCGTTATTTGGAGTCGCGCTCACGGTGCTGATGTGGAGCACGCTTGCATCATGCGTTGTTGTAGTCGGTCATTTGCCGCCCCTATTCGTCAACGGCATCGCCCTGACGGTGGGCGGTTTGCTGGGACTGCCCTGGGCGCGCGACTGGCGGATGCCTCCGCTACTCGCTGTCGCCGGGTCTGCGGGCATGTTTGCATACCATGTCGTCTATTTTTACGCGCTCCAGCTTGGTGACCCGGTCGGGGTCAGCCTGATCCATTATCTGTGGCCGATACTGATCGTTATTCTTTCGCCAGTCTTCACACGCGACGTCCGCATCGGCCGTCGCCATCTCGTGCCCGCCGCCTTGGGATTCGCCGGCGCAATCCTCGCCTGCTTCGCGTCATGGAGCACTGCCTCCGCAAGCGCCGCAGGTCCGGCGGCGTCGGGGATAGGCCATGCCGGAATCGCGATGACGTGCGTCGCGTATGCGCTAGCCCTGTTATCTGCTTTCGCCTGGGCGGCTTACTCGCTGTTGGGCACGCGATATCGGCAAGTCCCCAGTCACTGCGTTGGGCTTTTCTGTTTGAGCGCCGGCCTCGGGTGCCTTGCCCTCTATTTTTTAAGGTCTTCGTGGCCGCACGTGACGATGACCGATGCCGGGGTTCTTATATACATGGGCTTGGGCCCTATGGGTGGAGCGTTTTACCTCTGGGATTTTGCAATGAAGCGAGGCGATCCACGCAAGACGGCCGTCCTGAGCTATGCGATCCCGGTCGTGTCGACGCTCTTCCTGTCGGCTTACCTGCGTGTCCCAATGACCGCAACGCTTTGGGCCGGCGCCCTTATGGTGACAGTGTCCGTGGCGATGGCATCGCGCAGCCACGGACTGCCTGGCGACTGACCACTTCGTCAAACGCCTGGGACACCTGAAACGTGCCGTGGTATTTTTGTTTGTCCCGCGCCGGCCATCCGGCAGCTTTGAACTTCGGCACTCAGGCGATTCGTATGAACATCCGGGCCCGATATTTATCCGCGATCTGCATCAACGTGCTCTTCCCGTGGCTCGCCTATCACCTTGCGTATCCGCGGTGGAGTCACCTCGGCGCACTGGGGGCCTCCACACTGCCCCTGATAGCCTGGATGAGCTGGGACCTTTTGCGCTTGCGCCACTTCGATGCGCTGAGCGCGAACGTACTCGTTGGCACGTTATTCTCACTGGCGGTTTCATCTGTTATTGACAACCCCCATACGCAGCTTTTCGAAGAGCCCGTCATCTCCGGATTGATCGGTATTGCATTTTTGATTTCACTCGCTTTTCCACGGCCGCTCGTGTTTTATCTCGGACGATCCACCGTCGCCCGCGAGCAGGACGGGGGAACGGCTCAGTTCGAGCAATGGTGGCGCGACGATCCTGAGCTCGTAGCGAGCATTCGAAAGATGACACTCGTGTGGGGACTGGGACTGACGGCGGAGAATGCGGTGCGGCTGTTGCTTGATATCGAGTGGGCAGACGCAACCTGGATCGCCGGCGTGTCCACATTTCTGCGGTACGCGACATACGGCGGATTGACGTTGTGGACCTTCCTGGAGAGAAGGCGCAGGAAACGGATGAGTCCGTCGGCATTGCCCGCGAAGTGAGCACTGACGATGCGAAGATCGCGGTCTTCTGCGCCAGGCGTTTTAGTACCGGAGAAGCCAATGCAACAGGGAGGCGCTGACTTTCAGCGCCTCCCTGTGACCGATAGCTTCAATACACCGCTCGTTAAAACGCTTCCCAATCAGCAGCGCCGGCCAATGCAACGGGCTTCGACTTCTCTTTGATCAGCGCCGGTGTCTTGAGCACTGCAGCCACGGCAACCGGGCTCAGCTTCGAACTCACAGCAATCGCGCGTTTCTTCGGCGCCGCCAACGCGCGATGCGCCGGTTTCGCGCTGAGCGCCGCCTTGCCAATTTCCAAACCGCCGTCATTCAACTGGAACACCGACACGGCCGCCTTCAACGCGCCCGCCTGATCCTCCAGCGATTGCGCCGCGGCCGCGGCTTCCTCCACCAGCGCCGCATTTTGCTGGGTGACTTCATCCATTTGCGTGACCGCGCGCGCCACCTGTTCAATCCCGCTGCTCTGCTCTTCGGAGGCCGCCGCGATCTCGCCCATGATGTCCGTCACCCGCTGCACCGCGCCGATGATTTCCGACATCGTGCGGCCGGCATCGCCCACCAGCGACGTGCCCGTCTGGACGCGCGAGACCGACGTGTTGATCAGTTCCTTGATCTCCTTGGCTGCCGCCGACGAGCGTTGCGCGAGACTGCGAACCTCTGCCGCCACGACCGCGAAACCTCGTCCTTGCTCGCCGGCACGCGCTGCTTCCACCGCTGCATTCAGCGCGAGGATGTTGGTCTGGAACGCGATGCCTTCGATGATCGTGATGATGTCGGCGATCTTCGTCGAACTCTGGTTGATGTCGCCCATGGTGGTGACCACTTGCGAGACGACCGTGCTGCCCTTGTTGGCGATCTCCGACGCATTGGCCGCGAGCGAACTTGCCTGCCGGGCGTTATCGGCATTCTGCTTCACGGTGCCGGTCAGCTCGTCCATGCTCGATGCCGTTTCCTGCAACGCCGACGCCTGCTCTTCCGTACGCGATGACAAATCGATATTGCCCGCCGCAATCTGCTTGGTCGCCGATGCAATGGACTCACTGCCCGAGCGCACCGTGCGTACCGTGCTGACGAGGCTGGCCTGCATCTTCGCAAGACCCGACAGCAGTTGCCCCATCTCGTCGCGCGAGGTGACGATCAGCTCGCGGCGAAGATCGCCCGCGGCGATTGCATCGAATTGCGCAAGCGCTTCGTCGAGCGGACGCCCGATCGCGCGGCGCAGCGACAGCCACGAGAACATGGCCGCTGCGAGGCCAATCAGAATGGACGCGATGCTGACCACGCGGAAGTCGCCGAATGCATCCTGCGAGGCGTCGTAGTCGCTTTTTGCAGAGTCGAACTGGTACTTGCGCAGCGCTTCGCCAAACGTGGCCAACTGGTTGAACGCAACCTGCATGGCTTCGGCGGAAGCGACAATCTTGTCTGCGTCGTTCGCCCTGATGTTGGCGTAGCCGTCGTCCATCAGCTTCTGGAGTTCAAGGCGCTTGGCCTGGAAGTCATCGGCCAGTTTGCGCTCGCCCGGACCCTGGGGCAGCGCGGCGTAGGTCGCCCACTCCTTGTCGGCACGCGTGCGCATCAATGCCCCGCGTCCAATGGCGGTTTCCGCGCTGGGCTTGCCGACCAGCAAGGCCGCGCGATCGAAGCTGAGCCGCTCACGGGCGGTGAACATTTCCGCGTTGCCGGCCGCGACAGCGCTAGGCATCTCGTTCATGAAGAGGTCGCGAGTCGTGTCGTTACCGCGGCTCATTCCCCACAGCCCCAGTCCGCCGACCACGATCAGCAACAGACCCAGAAACGCCATGGCAATGCCCAGGCGGCCTTTAATCGTCGAAAACATTTTGGTCTCGCTTTTTAATTCTCACATCGATATCCAAGCGGTGGCGCACGTCGATGCCTGCGAACGCGACCGAGGCCGACAGCGTCATCCGGCCCATACCCTTTAACGGCAAACACCGGCGTCACTTGAGCAACTGCTTAAGTCGCTCAAGCTTACATTTCAATAATTATTGAAATGTAAAAGCGTTTGTTGTACGCTTTGGCGCATGAAATCGAATACCGTTGTTCGCGCGCTAGGCGCGCTCGCGCACGAGTCGCGGCTGGCAATCTTTCGGGCATTGGTCGTGGCGGGTCCTGAGGGTCTGGCGGCCGGTGACATTGCTCAGCAACTCGGGGTCTCACCATCGGGTCTTTCGTTTCATCTGAAAGACCTTTCACACGCCGGACTGGTCGACGCGCGCCAGGGCGGCCGCTTCATCTTCTACTCAGCGAACTTCAACGCCATGAGCGGACTCATTGGCTTCCTCACCGAAAATTGCTGCGAAGGCCGCACGTGTTCGGCGAACGCGGCGTCGAAACGCTCCCGCTAAGCGGCGTTGGTGAAGTACACCCCTCTTTAACGATTCATGGAGACGCAAGGCATGACCATCACCATTTACCATAACCCCGCTTGCGGCACGTCGCGCAATACCCTGGCGCTGATCCGCAATGCGGGCGTTGAACCGGAAGTGGTCGAGTACCTCAAGACGCCGCCCAGCCGCGCCACGCTGGCCAAAATGATCGAGGACGCGGGCTTAAGCGTCCGGCAAGCGATCAGGGAGAAAGAGAAGCTATTCGCGGAACTCGGTCTCGCCGATGCAACGCTCACGGACGAACAATTGCTGGACGCCATGCTGGCGCACCCCGTCCTCATCAATCGCCCGTTCGTGGTCACGCCCGCAGGCACGCGTTTGTGCAGGCCCTCCGAACTGCTTCTGGAGATTCTCACCGAGGCGCAGAAAGGACCGTTCAGCAAGGAAGACGGTGAGGTCGTGATCGACGGCAAAGGAAATCGGGTTCGTTAATGTCATCAGGAATGCCTAATATCAGCCACGCGCACATCGACATTCCGAGTCTCGACAAGCTGGCGCCCAAGTCCGTTGCAACCCATCCGCCGCGGATCCTGCTGCTGTATGGTTCACTGCGCCCCACGTCATACAGCCGCCTCCTGACGCTCGAGGCCGAACGCATCCTTAACCATTTCGGCGCCGAGACAAAGGTCTTCGATCCGCACGGCCTGCCGATCACCGACAGCGTTCCAGCCGATCATCCGAAGGTAGCGGAGCTGCGCGCGTTGTCCGCGTGGTCGGAAGGACAAGTCTGGTGCAGCCCGGAACGGCATGGAACGCTAACCTCGGTATTCAAGAACCAGATCGACTGGATTCCGCTGGAAATCGGCGCAGTGAGGCCCACGCAAGGCCGCACGCTCGCGGTCATGCAGGTCAGCGGCGGATCGCAGTCGTTCAATGCCGTGAACGCGTTGCGCGTCCTCGGCCGATGGATGCGGATGGTGACTATTCCGAACCAGTCATCGGTAGCCATGGCGTACAAGGAGTTCGATGCCAGCGGGCGGATGAAACCGTCCGCGTACTATGACCGGGTAGTGGATGTCATGGAGGAGCTCGTCAAGTTCACCCTGCTTGTACGCGATCGTTCGTCCTACCTGACTGATCGCTATAGCGAGCGCAGGCAAGCGTCGCCGGTCGAGGCTACAGCGCTCGCAAACGCCGCAATGACCCATGAGACCGTTGCACCGGATGATGACGACGTCGAGTAGCGTCGCAACATCATTGCTGTAAGCCTTGACTTCATTCGTCCCAAGCGGATATTTTCGACCCTGATGGACTGCTCGCACGAGCCGCCCGTCAGGCATATCGAGCATATACAGCGAACCAATGGAGACACGAATGAACAACACACTCGCCCGACGCTCTACGTGCGGCCTCGTTATGGCAGCCATCCTGAGCTTCACCGCGAGCGCGGCGCATGCAGCGGCCGACTCAGTCAAGCTCGGCTTCATTACAGACCTTTCAGGGCTCTACTCCGACTCCGATGGCCAGGGAGGCCTCGAAGCCATCCGCATGGCGATCGACGACTTCGGCGGCAAGGTGAACGGCAAGCCCATCGAACTGCTGTATGGCGATCACCAGAACAAGGCGGACATTGCGGCATCGAAAGCGCGCGAGTGGATCGACCGCGACGGTGTCAACGGGATCATCGGCGGCACGAATTCGGCGACCGCGCTCGCGACCAACCAGATTGCCGCTGAAAAGAAGATTCCGTACATCAACGTAGGGGCCGGTGTCGATGCATTGACCAATGAGCAATGCACGCCCTACACGGTCCATTACGCCTACGATACCGTCGCGCTTGCCAACGGCACCGGCCAGGCCGTGACGAAGCAAGGCGGCAAGACCTGGTACTTCCTGACAGCCGACTATGCGTTTGGCAAGGCACTTGAAAAGAACACGTCGGAGGTCGTGAAGGCGAATGGCGGGCAGGTACTCGGCGCGGTGCGGCATCCGTTATCGGCAGCGGATTTCTCATCGTTCCTGTTGCAAGCGCAGGCATCGAAAGCACAGGTCCTGGGTCTGGCAAACGCGGGCGGCGACACGATCAACTCGATCAAGGCCGCGAAGGAATTCGGCCTGACCAAGTCGATGAAAATTGCCGCCCTGCTGATCTTTCTCACCGACATCCACAGCCTCGGGCTGGAGACCGCCCAAGGTCTTCTCGCGACCGATAGCTGGTACTGGAACAAGGACGCCGATACCCGCAAATGGGCGCAGCGCTACTTCGCCAAGATGAAGAAGATGCCCACCAGCTTGCAAGCCGCGGACTATTCGGCTGCGACCACTTACCTGAAGGCGGTGCAGGCGGCAGGAACGACCGACAGCACGAAGGTGATGGAGCAACTGCACAAGATGAAGATCGACGACATGTACGCCAAGGGTTATATCCGGCCCGACGGCACCATGATTCACGACATGTACCTGATGCAAGTGAAGAAACCCTCGGAGTCCAGGGAGCCATGGGATTTCTACACGATCACCGCGACCATACCCGGCGAGCAGGCGTTCGGGACCAAGGCCATATCGCGTTGCGCGTTGTGGAAGTGAACGACAGCGCACGACAGCACTGGGCGTGACGGCGTTCGCTAACGCTGACCGACGTCGACCTGATTGTTAAGCGGCTCGCCACGCACCAGACGCCGCACGTTCTGGGCGATCTGAAAGCCAATGGTTTCGAGGCTTGCGATTGCCGCCATATGCGGCGTGACGATGAGCTTCGGATGGCGCCAAAGCGGGTCATCGGGCGGCAGCGGTTCGTTGGGAAAAACATCGACGATCGCGCCGCCCATGTGTCCGCCGGACAATGCCGCAAGCAATGCGTCCATCACCAGATGTTCACCCCGGCCGACATGAATCAGTTTCGCACCCGGGTTCAATTGCCCCAGCACATCGGCGTTCAATAGACCGCGTGTCTCGCTGGTCAGCGGCAATAGACACACGAGGATATCGACGCCCGACAGGAACGCAGGCAACGCGTCCCGGCCGCTGAAAGACTGGATACCCGGCAGCGTCCTGCCACTGCGCGCCCAGCCCTTCACCGTAAAACCTGCATGCAGCAAGTCAGTGGCGACCCGCGCTCCAATTTCACCGAGCCCCATCACGCCGATGGTGCAATCGCTTGCGAGTTTTTGCGGGGGCACCTGCCATAGTCCGGCTCGCTGATTGGCAAGCACCTGGTCGAAGTGTCGATGAAAATGCAGCGCACCCCACATGACAAATTCGCTCATGGCGCGTGCCTGATAAGGATCGACCACGCGGCATACTGGCACTGCAGGCAGATGGGGATCGCACAAGATGTTGTCGACGCCGGCGGCAATGCCATGCACGAGTCGAAGCTCAGGCAGCGAGCGCAACGCGCCCGCCGGTGGATTCCAGCACACGGCGACTTGAGCATCGCCGGTGTCGGGAGCGCCGAACAACCGGACCTGCAGTTCGGGGGCCGCTGCTTCGATCACGGGCGCCAGCGCCGACATGTCATGATCTCGGCTGATGAGTACGAGCTTGGTCATATGCGGCTCGGGAAACGATCAAGGGACACCGGCGCACGACGTGACGATCATGCAGCCGGATGGCGGATCAGGACCGGTAGTCGGGAAGGTTGTCGGCTATCAGGCGCAACGCCGCTTGCCATGCCAGTTCGATGATCGGGTCCGCACCTTCAGCGTCGAACTGCCGCGCGGTGAGTTCACGGACATGAACCGGCGGTATCCGCAGTTGCGCCCCTCCGGCCAGCGCCTGCACCTGCGCCTGGCATGCGCGCTCGAGAAAGTAGATCTCGTGAAACGCATGCGCAGCGGTCGCACCGCCGGCGAGCAAGCCGTGGTTGCGCAGGATCATCGCCTTGTGTGGGCCGAGATCGGCAACCAGGCGCTCACGCTCGCCCAGGTCAAGCGCAATGCCTTCATAGTCGTGGTAACCCAGCTTGCCGTAGAACTTCAGCGCGTGCTGGCTGATAGGCAACAGCCCCTGCTCTTGCGCCGACACAGCGGTGCCCGCCGCCGTATGCGTATGCACGACGAAAGCGATGTCCTCGCGCGCCATGTGAATCGCCGAGTGGATCGTGAAACCGGCCTCGTTGACGATAAAGAGTTCGGGCGTATCGCGTGCACGCTCGTCGATCACCTTGCCCTCGTAGTCGATCTTGACCAGGTCCGAAGCACGCATTTCGTGGAACAACACGCCGTACCGGTTGATCAGGAACGCGGGTGTCGAACCCGGCAAGCGCGCGGTGATATGCGTGTCGATCATGTCCGTCATGCGGAAATGCGCCATCAGCCGATACAGCGCAGCCAAATCCTCGCGAACCTTTTGTTCGGCCGCCACAATCGGCGTAGTAGTCGTTTCCATGTCTTGATCCTTCCTCCTGATGTCACCGCTTGAGGCTTGAAGATAAAGCTTAGCGACGCTTCACGCCCGGTAGCACGCACAGCATTTCATAAAGCAGGTTCGCTCCCAGCAGCGACGTGTTCCCGCTCGTATCGTACGGTGGCGACACTTCGACCAGATCGCATCCGATCAGATCCAGCCCATGACAACCACGGATGATCTCGATGCCTTGAATCGTCGTCAGCCCGCCGATCTCTGGCGTGCCCGTGCCCGGCGCCCACGCCGGATCGATACCGTCGATGTCGAAGCTCAGGTATACCGGACCGCCCGCCACCTTGGCGCGGACTTCGGCCATCAGCGGGTCGAGCGACTTGTGCCAGCACTCTTCCGCCTGCACCACGCGAAAGCCTTGGCGGCGGCTCCAGTTGAAGTCGTCGGCGGTATAACCCTGCGCACGCAAGCCGATTTGCACCACGCGCTCGCAATCGAGCAGGCCCTCCTCCACCGCGCGCCGGAAGGTCGTGCCGTGGGCGATCTTCTCGCCGAACATGTGGTCGTTGACATCGGCGTGAGCATCGACATGCACAAGGCCGATCTTGCCATGCTTGCGATGCAGCGCGCGCAAGATGGGCAGCGTAATGGTGTGATCGCCGCCAAGCGTCAGCGGCACCACATTCTGCTCGACGATGCGCTCATACGACTCTTCGATGATCCGCACAGCGTCCAGCAGGTTAAAGGTATTGATGGCCACGTCGCCAATGTCGGCCACCGAAAGCGAGTCGAACGGGGCGGCGCCGGTCGCCATGTTGTAAGGCCGGATCATGACGGACTCGGCGCGAATGCCGCGCGGGCCGAAGCGTGTACCGGCGCGCAGCGATGCACCGATGTCCAGCGGCACGCCGATAAACGCAGCGTCCAGGCCGGCGGCCGAGGCGAGATGCGGCAAGCGCATCATCGTGGCGATGCCGCCAAAGCGCGGCATTTCATTACCGCCGAGCGGTTGATGAAAGATCTTTTCCATGGCACTTCCTCACGTTCATTCGTCCAGCTGTCTGGATTGAATTCTGGCTCTGATTCTGGCTCTTGCCGGCGCACCAACAAAGTGCTGGTGTGAAATATTTAGTTCAGTTATTTCTAAAGTATCGGCACGTCCGGGCCGGCGGCATTGCTTGAGCCTCGCCGGCGACGGGCAGTTCGCTTGCCGGCATTTACCCTATTCGATGGAGTTTGATGTGGCCACTGTATTGCCTGAAGCACGCCTGTTGCGCATTTTTACTTGCGTGATCCGACACCAGGGTTTTGCCGCGGCACAGCAGGAACTCAACCTGTCCACGTCGGCCATCAGCACCTACATGAGCCAGTTGGAGTCGCTGGTGGGCGTGGTGTTGTGTCATCGCGGGCGCGGTGGTTTCAGTCTGACACCGAAGGGCGAGGAGTTCCATCAGGAAGCGTTGCGGCTGCTTGGCGAGGTGGACGGTTTCGAGCGTTACGCCGCCGGACTGCGCGGAGAATTGCGCGGCAGTATCAAGCTTGGCGTACTGGATTCCACGGTCAGCGACAAGGCGTTGCCGCTCTCCGAGATCATTGGTGCATTTACGCGCGCGCATCCGGCGCTGCATTTGCATTTGCATGTGCAAAGTCCTTATGAATTGCAGCTTAGCGTGCTGGGCAATCGGCTTGATCTCGCGATCGGCGCGTTTCAGTTGCGCATGAACGGGCTGATCTACCATTCGCTTTATCGCGAGCAGCACTGGTTGTATTGCAGCGACAGCCATCCGCTTTTCAATGAACATCAAATCCCGCAGGAAACGATCAGTCAGCAGCGGATGGTCGGGCGCGCCTACTGGAGTCAGACGGAGCTGGCGCGGCATGGGTTCAAGCGTAGCGAGGCGACGGTGGACAGTATGGAAGGGCAACTGATCCTGATCTTGTCCGGCGCGTTTATTGGCTTCCTGCCGGAGCATTACGCTCAAGGATGGGTCGACACGGGGCGTTTGCGTGCTCTCGCACCGGCCGCGTTCGGCTATCAGGCGCCGTTTGCATTGATTGTCCGGCGGGGGCGTTCGAAGGAGCCACTGATCCAGAAATTCCGCGATACGTTGAAGGAGCATCTTGGGCGGTAGCGGATTGAGTTTCCTCAAGACCCCAGCGCAACCGAAAGCACCTGGTCCGCGTGCGCCCCTTCCCCTTCGTTTGTGACGCCAATAAACCGCCGCACCCGTTCAGCGCCATCCTGATGCCTGATCGCGTCGGGCGCCGCATCGAGCTCGATTACACCATTCTCCATAAACACGATCCGGTCGGAAATCGACATCGCAAAGTCCATTTCATGAGTGACGATAATCATCGTCATCCCTTCCTTGGCAAGCTCGCCGATCACATTAAGCACGTCGCCGACAAGCTCAGGATCAAGCGCCGACGTAGGCTCGTCAAACAGCATGACGGCCGGCTCCATCGCAAGCGCCCGCGCAATCGCCACGCGCTGCTGCTGCCCTCCCGAAAGCTGATGCGGATACTTGTACGCGTGCGCAAGCAGACCCACCTTGTCCAGCAGCGCCAGTGAGCGCGCGGTCACATCCGCCCGCTTGCCGCATCCGTGATAATGCGGCGCGAGCGTCACGTTCTCCAGGATGGTCCGGTGCGGAAATAAATTGAAGCTCTGGAACACCATGCCAATGTGCCGCACACCATCGCGTACACGCCGGATATTGGCTTTGTCAGCGGCGGAGATGAAGGTCTTGCCAAACAGGACGATCTCGCCCTGATCAATCGGCTCAAGCGCATTGATCGTGCGGATCAACGAAGTCTTCCCCGAACCTGACGGTCCGATGACCGCAATCACTTCCCCTGCCTTGACTTCCAGATCGATGCCCTTGAGCACTTCATGTTCGCCGTAACGCTTATGCAGGTTCTTGAGCAACAACGCATGCGGCGCGCCCTTGCCGTCCGGTCCGGCATTACCCGCGGCAACCGTTGCAACCGGTACAAGCCGCTTGCGCAGCGCCGCTATTTGCTCGGCCACAAGCGTTTCAGGTTTGCGCTTTGAAAGGTCAAGACGACGCTCGACATACTGCAACAACCAGCCGAAGACGGTGACGATCAGCACGTAATAGATCGCGATGGCCGACAAGGTTTCCATCACCAGGAAGTTCTGCGAATACAGCCGCTGCCCGACCAGCAGTAACTCGCTCAGCGATATCACCGAGATCAGCGACGTCAGTTTCACACAGGTGATGTACTCGTTGATCAGCGTCGGCAATGCAATGCGCAGCGCCTGCGGAATCACGATCAACCGCTGCAGGCCAATAGGGCTGATGCCTAGCGCCGCGCCCGCCTCATGCTGTCCTTTAGCCACGGATAGCAATCCGCCCCGATGAATCTCCGCCATGTATGCGGTTTCCGTGAGCGCCAGAGCGACGAAACCGGAGAAGAACGGATGCGACAACGCCACGCCGCTCGCGGGGAAAAGCTGCGGCAGGTTGTAGACGAACACGACCAGGACCAGCAGCGGAACACTGCGGAAAAACCAGATGTACACAGCGGCCGGTAACGATAGCCAGCGCGAGCGGGACAGCTTGGCTGAGGCCAGCAAGAAGCCCAGCACGAGGCCTGTCAGCCATGAAAGCGCGCTGAGCTCTACCACGGTCGCGCAGGCCTGCCAGAAGGCCGGCAACGCGAATAGCGACAGCAGGTAGGGGAAATCGTAGTGCATGAGTGCCTCTCGCCAGACGCGGTGCTCGGTGATCGGATCAGGTACGCCCTATCGTCCTGAATTCAGGACGACTTGGCGGGCGGCAGGGACAGGTTGTATTTCTTGAGCAAGGTTTCGTACTCGCCGTTTTTCTTCAACGCGTCGAATGCCTTGGTGAGGGTGTCGTAGAGCGCCGTATCATCCTTTCTCACATAGATGCCCAGCGTCTGCGGATAGATCAGTTGAGGCGACTGCACCACCACCACTCGGCCCGACGATTTGGCGGCCAGCGCATGAGCCGCCCCGGCAATTTCCATCTGCGCCTGCACGTTATTCGAAAGCAGCGCCTGCAACACTTCCGGGGCCGACGGATACTCGTTGACCGTGATCTCGCCCTTGCCGTTCGCCTTGCAATAGTCCTTCGACAACGCCTGCAATTGGGCGACCCACGTTGTCCCCTGCTCGAGGCCCACATGCAGTCCGCACAGTTCTTCGGGTGTCTTGGGTTTGATCGTGCTGCTGGCGGCCACCATGATCGCCGCCGAGGTCTGCGCGTAAGGAATCGCCTGGGCCTGTGCAACCCGCTCGGGCGTGACATACATGCCGGAAATGACCGCGTCGTAATGACGTGCGTTCAGGCCGAGGATAAGGCCGGAGAAACGCGTGTCGACGAAGCTCGCGCTAGCGCCGAATTGCTTGGCGAGCGCCCGTGAAAAGTCGGGATCGGAACCGATCACCTTGTCGCCATCGTAAGACTCGAACGGCGGATAGGTGATCTCCATGCCGACCTTGAACTGGCCGGGCGCGAGCGTAACGGCATTGGCCGGCGTCTGCGCAAACGCACCGGTCATGACAAATGCGCCGGCAAAGGCGGCAATCGCGGCAGTCGCGGCGGCGATCAGGAAATGCTTGGTGTCCGGCTTGAAAATCATCGTGTGACTCCGCTCGAAGAAAGGTGGTGTGTTGATGAACTTGCTCAGTCGCCCGGCCCGCGATCAGCCCGGCTGCCCGGCCTTTTTCAAATGCCCGAAACTGGACGGTTTGCGTGCCCGCGAGGGCAGCGTCGCGCGGCCTTCCGCCACGCGCTGGCGCAGGTATGTATAGGTTTGCAGCGCCTGCCCATACATGTGTTCGCCAATCGCGATTTCCTCGTACTCGTCGCCCTCCTTCGCAAAGGCCGGCAGCGGTTTGATCAGCGTGTGGTAGTCGCATGCATAGAACAGCGGGAACGAGTAGCGCTCCTCACGCACGGTGCGCACGCGGTGGGCCGTGGCAACAAATGCGCCGGAGGTCATCACTTCCAGCATGTCGCCAATGTTCACAACGAACGTCCCGGGCAGCGGCGGCGTATCGATCCATTCGCCAAGGCCGTTCATCACCTCGAGACCGGGTGCGTCGGCTTGCAGGATCGTGAAGCACTCGTAGTCGGTATGCGCGCCGATGCCGGGCGCATCCTGCGCCGCACCGTCGAACGGATAATGAATCAGGCGCAGCTTCGAGGGCGGCCGCGTGACCAGATCATCGAAGTGGTCCTCAGGCAGGCCCAACGCCAGCGCGAAGCCATGGAACAGCACGCGTCCGAGCGCAAACACCTGCTGGTAGTAGCGTTGCACGGCGGGCTTGAAACCGTCGAGCGCAGGCCAGTGGTTCGGTCCGAGCAGCGGAGTTCCGGCGAGCACCAGGGGATCGTCGGCGGGAACTTCGAAGCCAACGTCGAACGCCTCCTTATGATCGGGCTTGCCCTTCGCGTAGACCTCTTCACCCTCGGGCACGAATCCCTTGTGGGTATCGGACGCACCTATGTAATGCTCCATCTTCTTTTCGATCGGCTGCCTGAAATAGTCCTTGGCCGCCTGTCTCAGAGCGTCAATCACCGCGGGTTCTATCCCGTGACCGGAGATATAAAGGAACCCGACGTTGCGAGCGGCTCGTCCAAGCTCGCCGGCGACCGCCTGGCGATCCGCCAGCTTGTCGCTGAACAGGCCGGAGATGTCGATCACCGGAATCGATGTGAAATTTTTTTCCGGCGCAGCTTCGCCGGCGTGATTCGCTTGCATCGCGTATTGCTCCTGGGGGTCAGTGCGGGTCCGTGATCTTGCTGAAATCAATCTGGCTGAAATCGATCTGGCTAAAATGCGTGCGCTCCGCGTCCACCATCCACTCGTTGAGCTGGGACAGGTCGGCGACTGGCACATCGGTGAACGGCAGATGGTGCAGGTAGCCGTCTCGTCCGAACTCGGGGGTGAGGGTCGTGCTCTGATAGCCGCGCGCTGCTTGCGAGCGCCAGACAGAAGCCCAGTGGTCCTGATGAAAAGCGAGCGGCAATGCATACTCGGCGGCGGCGGGATGCGGCACCTGCGGGCCCTGGTCATAGCCTACCCGCGCCTGGATGTGATGCACGCGTTCAACGAACGGCGTGAGGTCGTCCTCGGCGTCATCGAGCAAGCGTTCACATACAACGACCCAATGGCTGATGTCGCTGGTGAAACGCAAGGCAGGCACCTGCCGTATCACGTCCAGCGTGACCCACGGGCTATACAGGGATCGCGCTCTATGCGTTTCGAAACTGCAAAACTGGTCGTGTTTTCGTGCAAGCTCCAGCGCCTTGCCGAAGAACTCCACTTGCTGCGCAAGCGGCCATCGGTCATTGCCGGCCAGCACGTTGATAAAACGCGGCGACAAATCAGCGGCCGACCCGAGCTTGCGATCCAGGTCCTCCAGATGTTGCGCCGGCGTGGCGCGCTGGTCGGGCAATACCGCGTTATCGGTGAAGACAATCGCGATGTAGTCGAGTTCGTGCTCCTTCAGGTCCCGCAACAGCGCAGTACGTTCGTCCGCCGTCAGCGGCAGGCGGGCTTCTATACCCGCCAGGCCCGCGTCGCGGACGTCACCGAAAATACTGCGCCGGTCGCCGAGATGGCCCCAGAGCGAGCGAAAGATGTCCAGTTGCATGGGCAGAGTCTTGTACGTGGAGCGCGATCGCGCCGTTCTTGTGAAAGCAATGTCGCATACAGCGTGGGCCGTGAAAAATCATGGAAACAAAACAATTAGTTTTGAAGTTTCTAAACTAAGTTCTGCCGCCGCGCGGCTTTCAACAAAGCCGGCCTGTCACCACCGTAGCTCGCTGGATCAACCCCGGCGTGGTTGCAACCCCACTCCGTCACCCTGTTTCCCCATATGATTGAGTGCTCTCGAACATCGCGCGACGCGTGCAACCGCCACCGTCGACCGTCCCGACGGGTGCGCTGCCTTCGCTTCACCGATGTCAAAAAATAAGGGAATAATTTGCCGCGCCGGTTCGTTTAACTCATGAGTGCCGCACATCGCGCGGGCGGTTAGCGGGCTCGTCCAAATTCCATGGGGAAAACAAATGAAGCTCAAACGCATTGCATCGACGTTGCTGGCTATCCTGACCGTCTCACTCGCCGTCTCCCTTGCCGGATGCCAAACCGACAGCCCAGCCTCAGGGTCGAGTTCGGGCGGAAGCTCCAGCAGCGGCGGATACTAAGCCAACCCCAGCTCACCCGGTTGAAAGCGATTGAAGCCGATTGAAAGCATCGCGTCGATGAACGTGTTTCGAATGCAGGGAACGTGAGCGATCTGCCGCGTCCTCCCGGAATGCAGGAGCCTGATTTCCAGCAGGCACTGGCAGCATTCAGGGCGATCGTGGGTCAACACGCCGTACTCGTTGGAGACGGTGCGGCGCAGCCGTATCTGGATCCGTTCGCGCCTGGTGACGCACACGCTCATGAAGCCTCGGCCATCGTGCTGGTGTCGAATGCCGGGCAGCTTCGCGCCGTGCTCGGCGTGGCGAACCGGTACGGCGTACCTTTGTGGAGCGTATCGACCGGACGCAACTTTGCTTACGGTGGCGCCGCTCCGCGACTTAAAGGCTGTGTCGTGCTGGACTTGCAGCACATGAACCGCATCGTCGAGATCAATGAGACGCTCGGTTATGCGCTGGTCGAACCGGGTGTCAGCTACTACGATCTTTATCAGGCACTTCAGGCGCGAGGCGCCGCGTTGTGGCTCGACCCACCGGCTGCCGGCTGGGGCAGCGTGATCGGCAATACTCTCGAGCGTGGCTTCGGCACGACCCCTTACGGCGATCACGCGGCCATGCAGTGCGGAATGGAAGTGATGCTGGCGAACGGTGAGACCGTACGCACCGGCATGGGCGCAATGAACGGCAATCACGACTGGCAGGTATTCAAGGCAGGTTTCGGTCCTTCCTACGACGCCATGTTCACGCAGTCGAATTTTGGCATTGTCACCAAGCTCGGCATCTGGTTGATGCCGAAGCCCGAAGGCTACATGCTATGCACTTATAAGTTCCGGCACGACACCGATCTTGAGAGCATTGTCGAGACGCTGCGTCCCTTGAAACTCGATGACACCATGCAAAGCAATGCGGTCATCGAAAGCGCGGTGCGATGGGCTGCCGGCGTATCCACACGCAAGCAATGGTACGACGGCCCGGGTGCGATACCTGATGCGGCAATCGAGACCATGACGCGCAAGCTCGGCATAGGCCGCTGGAATCTTCGCTTCTGCCTCTATGGTCCCGAAGCGCTGGTGATGGCGCGTCGCGATGTGATACACCGGCGCTTCTCGTCCATCACCGATGCGGAGCTGATCGAGTCACCCTATACGCTTGCCAACGTCGAACCTAAAGGCGGCGGCGATCGCAGCCATGTCGGCATTCCCAATCTCGACGCATTCAACTTGCTGAACTGGCGCGGCGGCGCCGGCGCGCACATTGATTTCTCGCCCGTCTGCGCGCCGCTCGGCCGCGACGCTGTCCGGCAATACCGGATGATCAGGGACCGCGCAGCGCATTATGGCTTCGACTATTACGGCGGTTTTACAGCCGGGCCGCGCAGCATGCATCACATCTTTGCGGCAATCTTCAATCGTGACGATCCGGCGCAGGCGCGCGACGCGGGTGAGCTGCTCAAGACGTTGATCACCGACTTCGGCGCCGCGGGCTATGGTCAATACAGAACCCACCTCGCCTTCATGGATCTTGCCGCATCCCAGTATGATTTCAACAATCATGCGTTGATGCGCATGAGCGAGAGCATCAAGGAGGCGCTCGATCCGAACGGCATTTTGTCGCCGGGAAAACAAGGTATCTGGCCTAAGAAGATCAAGGAGCGCGACTGATGAAAACCGGCCGGCGTGGGTTCCTTGCGAGCGCTTCGCTGGCGGCCGCAAGCATGCGCGTGTCATGGCCCGCGCAGACCATGCTGCGCTCCGCGCGGCTATCAAGCGGGCAAGTGGCGCCCGGCCACACGCTCACCATCGTCTTCGATGCACACCTCGCGGACAGCCGCGCTTTTGCGCTCAGGTCACGCACGATGGGCGCACGCATCGTGCCGCTCGGAAACGATATCGGCATGCTGTGGTTTGAGCACTTGATGCCTCTAGCCATCTCGCCCGGAAACACGATCGCGGGACTGACGACACACGCGAACGCGTTCTTGCTGACCCGCCTGGCCCAAGGCATCGGAATGCGGGTCGAGCAACGTACGGCCGAGGCGCATGCGGGGTCCGATACGCTGGTGATGTGGCAAATGGTTGCCTGAGTGCGGCCATCATTCTGCGCCCTATTCGCCGAGCTGACGCGATGAGCCGAATCCAATCCGGCACAAGCGCGCAATCGGCAAGAAAGAGCGTAAGCACCCGGTAGAGGAAGCAAGACTCACTGCCCTATGTTAAAGAAGTATGACCAAAACGGCATTTCCGGCGACATTGTGGCGCCGTTTCATGTGTGCTGACGCACCCCGTTTCAGCAGCATGCTTATGGTTGTGATGTAGCGCACACATCCAAAGGTTTTCTCGTTGGTCCCCGTATTCGTCGCCGATACACTCTGGCTAAATCGTAAAACCGGGGAAGGCGATGCAACCCATGACGGGCTTCGTGACATACGGCATCTGCGCGGCAATAGTCGCCGCGATTGCCGGCAAGAGAGGTCTCAGCTGGAGCGCGTATCTTCTTGTGATGCTGCCCTTGGGGCCGGCAATCGCGATCATCGTGCCGCTCTTCACGCAAGGCGCGCCGAATAGCCTCATGACAACAGCACTCGTTTTCTGCGTACCGCTTGCGGCGCTGCTGGTAGCGCTATTCAGCAAGGGATCGACGCCATTAACGTCAGGCGCCGCATCACGCGAACGCAAAGGCGCTTGAGCACCAGAGGCGCCCACCTCCAGAACAACGCACGTCCACACGCCGGCGACATCCGGTTGCTCGCACGGCAATCGCAACGGATTTCAGCCTGAATAAAAAATATCGGCGCCTGTTATCGAATAACAGGCGCCTTTGTCCGGCATTTCAAACCCGCTTGCTCAAGCCGCCACCGGCTCTTCCTCCACTTCACGTACCGTCACCGTCAACGGATCGAGACGCGTACCGTACGCGTAATCGAGCGTCATGCGCAGATAGTCGTAGCTCTTGCGAATGGCGGCGCGGATCTTGTTGACCGACTCCACCGGCGGATTCGTACCCAGCAACGTGGCCACGATATCCAGCGCCATCCACGGGTGTTCGTCGTCGTAATGGGCGTGCACCTTGAGCCAGCGCATGGCCGACTTGCGTATCGGTTCCGGAAAGGTCAGCGCATAGGTGTCGTCAGAGCAGACGAAGCACGAGAACTCACCCGTCGCACCTTCCACCGCATAGTTCGTTGCCGCCACCGCTACCGCCAGCTCGTCAGTGAGGCTGACATGCCCGCACCAGTGCGCGAGCGCATGCATTTCGCTTGGCACCTCTTGCGACAACAGCGCGTCGAGGTCGAGGCCGCTCGCCCCTGCCCATTGCAGCCAGTGCTTGGCATGCATGTTCTCAACCCGGATATTCTGGATGAGGTAGGAGCGCGCCATCCCTTCGCCATGCGAGTGGCCGAAGCGTGCTTTCATCAGGTTCGACGCCATGAACTGCGGAAACTGCTCGATGACAGGGAAAAAACCAATCAGGAAGCGATGCGTACTTTCAATGTCGAGCGTTGCTTCCTTCATGGCCACGCACAGCGGATGATAAACAATCCGGGTCTTCGCTTCTTCGCAATCCTTGACTACGTCTTGGAGCCATTTCGGATAGCTGGCGATGTTCTTGAGTTCGCCGGTACGGATGAAGTCTGTTGTCATCGGATGATGTCTCACAGGAATGGGTTTCAGGTGTTGGGCGCGGCATCCTCATGAGGGCAAGCCGGTTCTCGACTCGCCGTCGTGGTGCACCCAGAGCTTCGGGGAAGCCAAGGATTTCCTATATGCAGATGCGCACATTTCGCGGAACATTTAATCCAATCCAGTGATTCAGACAGCACCGCACCGAAGGTCCCTTTTGTGACGCGCAGCGATATCCGGTCCCGGGACCCGGGACCGGTAAAACAGTTGAGAGATCAAGGACCTGCGGAGAATTGATGCAGCCCGTTCGAGGTGTTCTGCGGCGCGGCGAATTGAAGTGCGCCCGTGCGGATCACTCGCCGGGGCGTGCGTCGTGGCTGGATTTTGGCGGAGAGGGACTATTGGATGCCGTTCAGGCGGCCAGCCGGACGAGACCCATGGCAGGGCGAACCGCCTCTGCCGGATAGACATGCCAGGCGCCGTCGTTGTGACGGAAAAAGAAGAGGGTGAAAGCGCTGGATGCCGAGCAGGATGCCGAGCCGGATGCCCGTTCCACTTCAATGCAGACGCAGCGGTGGCGCCCTGCACGGATACGATGAATGGAGTGCACGTGCAGATGCCCGGCAACGACCGCGCCCAGCCACTTTTCAACCAGCACGCGCAAAGACTGCTCCGACGCAACCATAAGATTCTCCGTGGTTTGCTTTTTCACCCCATGAGACCATGGTATGAGCGTCGTCAGCGCTTGTCCGTCGGGAGAGGTCGATTATGGCCTCAGGCGTGGCTGGTTTTATTGTCGGAATATCCTTACGAGCGATCGCGCTCGGAAGTCAAACCGTGTTTGATTGCGTAGCGGATCAGTTCGGCGTTGTTTTCAATCCCGAGCTTTTGCATGAGCCGCATCTTGTGCGTGCTGATGGTCTTGGCGCTCAGCACAAGCACTTCGGCTATGGCATTGATGCTCTTGCCCGCCGCCAGCAGGTGCAGCACCTGGAACTCGCGATCCGAGAGGATCTCGTGCGGTGCGGCGTCGCTTGAATGGGTATCGAAGACCATGACATCGACCAGCTTCGGATCAATGAACCGCCCGCCGCCGGCAAGCTTGCGAATGGCCGCGAGCAGGATGTCAGGATCGCTGTCCTTCGTGACATAGCCGGTTGCGCCGGCACGCACCGCGCGCGCAACGACCTGCGCTTCATTGTGGATGCTGAGCACGAGGACCGGCAGCACCGGGTATTCAGCGCGTACACGCCGGATCAGGTCGACGCCGCTGATGCCGGGCATCGTCATGTCCAGGAGCAGGAGGTCCACGCGCCAGGTGCGCAGTTTCTCGATCACCTCGGCGCCCTGCGCAGCTTCGCCTGCAACTTCAATGTCCGCTGTCGTCGCGATGATCTGCTTCAATCCGCTACGCACGATGGCGTGATCGTCGGCTATCAGGATACTGATCATGGCCGTTCGCCTCCGCCCAATGGGACGTGAATGGACACCACGGTGCCCGTTTCAGGCGAGCTGTCAATTCGCAACGATCCGCCGATCAGCCGGGCGCGCTCGCTCATGCCAAGCAGCCCGTATGAATATCCCTTGCGGGCCGCCGCCGGATCGAAACCGCAGCCGTCGTCGCTGACGTAGAGATCGAGCGTCGTCTCGGTGTTGGTCAGGGTGACGTCTACACGAGACGCGCCCGCATGGAGCGCCACGTTGGTCAGCGACGCCTGCACGATACGAAACACCGCAGTGGCATGGGCATCGTCAAGCACCGGCTCGGGGCCATTGATCCAGAGCTGGCAGGAAAGGCCTTTGCGGCGGCCGAAGTCCTCCACCAGCCACTCCAGCGCCGACACTATGCCGAAATTGAGCGCGGCCGGCCTCAGGTGACTCGCAACGTTGCGCACCATCCAGATCGTCTTTTCAACCAGCTCGCGCATGTCGTCGACTTTCCTTGCCGCATCCGCGTCCTGAGCCAGGCGCATCTTGAGCAATGAAACGTCCATCTTCAATGCAGTCAACAGCTGCCCGAGTTCGTCGTGAATTTCCATCGCGATACGTTTCCTCTCTTCTTCGCGAATCGCTTCCATGTAGGCAGACAACTCCCGCAATTGCTCGCGCGACTCCAGGAGTGCGTGCTCGATGCTCTTGCGCTCGGTAATGTCCTGGATCGTACCGACCAGCTTTAACGGCTGCTCAGCGCCGGCGCCGGCATGCATGGCCTCGGCCTGGAACTGGACGATCCGCACCACACCGTCGGCTCCCGTTACGCGGCAATCAAGACCGTATGGGCGCCGCTCGTCCAGCAGCACGCGTACGGCGTGACGGACCAGCGGCCGGTCCTCGCGATGCACCGCTGCAAGAAAAGTGCGATAGCCTGGCCGCGAAAGCCGCGGCGCCAACCCGAGGATCCGATACATCTCGTCCGACCAATGGATCACGTCGGCCGTCGTGTCCCACTCCCAGTCACCGAGCCGCGCAAGCCGTTGCGCGTTCGCGAGGCTCGCTTCGCTCGCCCGCAATTTTCCCTCGGCCAACTTGCGCGCCGTTACATCGTTCAGGCCTACGTAGATGGCCGGCGCATCGTCGAAGCTCGCGACCCGGGCGGTCAGCATTGCCCAGAACGTGCTGCCGTCCGGCCGTTTGAAATTGACTTCAGTGTTGCGAAAGCCGCCGGACATGCGAAGCTGGCGCACCAGCGTGTCCCGCGTCCCGGGGTCCACATAGAAGTCGATGACACTAATGACCGTGTCGGTCGGCGCGCCGAGGCCGAACAGCTTGCGAAACGGCTCGTTCATGTAGAGCAGCGCCCCTTGCGGCATCGACGTGATGCAAAACGGTAGCGGACTGGTCTCCACGATGTTGCGGAACCGCGCCTCGCTCGACAGCAGCTTCGTTTCGGCCCTCCTGCGCTCCTCTATCTCCTGCCGCAGGCTTGCATTCGCCTGTGCGAGTTCCACGGTGCGTTGCGCGACTCGCACCTCGAGTTCGTCGCGCGCACGCGCCAGCGCCGCTTCCGCTTGCTGGCGCTCGTTCACTTCGTTCGACAACTGCCGGTTCTGTGCGACCAGTTGCTTGTGCATGGCGCGTAGCGCCAGATGCGTGCTGATGCGCGCCATCATTTCGTCGATCCGGACAGGCTTCGTCACATAGTCCGCGCCGCCGGCGCCAAAGCCTTCGACCAGATCCCCGATGCCGGTTAGCGACGACATGAAGATCACCGGGATATCCCGTGTGTGCTCGTTCACCTTGAGCCGGCGGCAAGTTTCAAAGCCGTCGATGCCAGGCATCTTCACGTCGAGCAGGATCAGGTCCGGCCGCGAAAACTGCGCGCGTTCGAGCGCCTCCTCGCCGTCGAGCGCCACCAGGACGCGAAAGCCCTGGTCGGAGAGACTGTCGACCACGAGCCCGAGATTGGCCGGCGTGTCATCGACAATCAGGATTGCCGGCGGCTCGCTGCCACTGCCGCTCAGGTTGGCGCTTATCTCGCTCATGGCGCCGGCCTCGCTTCAAGATGGTGTTCCACGAGCAGGAGGATCGCCTTCGACTGATAGCCTTTCGCCAGCCCACGCAGATGCGCAGCAAATGGTTCGTACTGCGGATCGATCGATGACACCCGGTCCGCCCATGCAATGATGTCTCGCATGTTGCCAATTCGCGCAAGCCGATGCAGTTCATCCAATTCCGCCGGTGGCACGGCGGCCAGCACATCGGGCAATGCGGAATGCGGGGAAGGCGCTCTCACGGCATAGGTCCACTGAAGGTTCAGCAACGCACCTATCTCAGCCAGCAAGCGGCCGAAATCGACCGGCTTGGCGAGGAATGCATTCACACCGGCCGCAAGACTTCTTTCCTGGTCGCGCCCGGAAGGGCTGGCGGTCACCACGATGATCGGCACGTCAGTCAGTCCCGGTGTCTGACGCAACCGGCGCGTGAGCTCGAGGCCGTCCATGCCGGGCATCACGATGTCCGTGACGATCAGCGCCGGCCACGTGCTTTGCGCCCTGTCCAGGCCCTCGGCGCCGCTCGCCGCCTCGATGATTTCAAAACCGAGCCGGCTCAGCAATTCCGTGATGACGGTGCGATTGACCGCCACGTCGTCGATGATCAGCACCTTCTTGCGCGGCCCCTCGTAGCCGGTCGCAACGCATGCATCCGGTTCCCCGGATGTGCCTGGGCGCACTGTGGTGGCAGGGGCCAGTTCGAACCAGAAGGAACTGCCTTGTCCGAGCCCGCTCTCGACGTGGATCTCGCTGTCCATCGCCAGCACGAACTCCCGGCTGATGGCGAGCCCCAGCCCGGTGCCCTCGGAACGCCGCTCGGGATTACCGACCTGTTCGAATGGTTCGAAAACCGTTCTCAACTGGTCCGGGGGAATGCCGATCCCGGTGTCGCGTACCTCGAACCGTACCGCCCCTGAAGCGGTCTGCGTAACAAGCAGGCTCACCCTGCCCCGATCCGTGAATTTGACGGCGTTCGCGAGCAGGTTGAGCAGCACCTGGCGCAAGCGCCGCGCGTCGGCGCGCACGCCGCCGGGCACGTCGGGCGCAATGACGCAGGCATACTCGAGCTGCTTCTCCTCCGCCTTCACTCCGATGATCTCTCGAATCGCATCCACGAGACCGGACAAGGCTACATCGACGATCTCAAGCCGCAGCTTGCCCGCCTCTATCCTCGCGAAGTCGAGCGTATCGTCGATCAGCGTCAGCAGGTGTTCGCCGCTGCGCTGGATGACGGCCACGCCGGTACGTTGCCGCTCGCTCAGCCCGCTGTCGCGCTGCAGGATCTGCGCGTAACCCAGGATGCCGTTAAGCGGCGTGCGTAGTTCATGGCTCATGTTGGCCAGGAATTCGCCCTTGGCCCGGTTCGCCGCTTCTGCCGAACGAAGCGCTTCACGTTGCTTGGCGGCGTTACGTTCGTCGAGGTAGGCGACATGCAGGCGTACGCTCATCGCATGAAATGCAGCGACCACGCGATCGAGTTCGTCGGGCCGTCGGGGCTGGCGGCGCTGCAAGCTGAAGGGTTGCGGCGCCTCGCGAAAGTCGTAGCGGCCGACAAGCCGCGCGATTGTCGCGAGGTGCCGCGTGACGAGCCGCCAGAAGATATAGATGATGAAAAGCGCAACCAGGAACGTGTTGGCTGCCTGGCTCACCAGGATCAGGAGCGCGGTTTGCGCCAGTTCGCGATAGAGACCGGAGAGCGTCGCCTCGACGTACAAGGTGCCGAGCACGCGTTCCGTTCCGCGGACGCGGTAAGAGATGGAAAATTTGCGCCAGATGACCGCGTCGTTCGTGCGCTGGCCGGCACGCACCACCAGGGGCGCGGCGACCGGGCCAGCCTCGCGAACCTCGGCGGCACGAATGTCGGCAAGACGCAGCATGCCGTCCAGCTCGAGTTGAAGCTGCTGCCGGTCGAGCCGCCATAAACCCTCGCCGAGGCTGTCGCGATAACTCCGGTCGATATCCGACAGCCGGTTTTCGATGAGCGCGATGCCGCGCTCATAGTCGCCGTAGAGTTGAAGCGCGGTCAGCAGCAGCGTAACCACGCAGCTGAACAGGAGGACGGTCGCGATAAGCCGCATGACCACGCTGTGGCGAAAGCGGCTCAGCGAACTCCACAGCGCGCTGAACATGTTGAGAACCATATCCCCCCGCGAGTGCCCTGAGCCTCGTTTTCGTTAATCTGCACTCGTTGCCGAATGACGGTTATCGTGAGTTCATTGGGCGGACGGCACGCGGTGGCGCCTGCCGTCGGTACTGAAATGGTTTAGGTGAGCAGACTGGCGTTGCGCCTCGCATGCGCCCTCTGCGCTTCATCCAGCTTTCAAATTCATTTGCATTCGCCTGAAAGAAACTGACGCGACCCTAGCCGTTTGCGGCCATATTGAACGGGCCGTACGAGTTCCCCAAAATCTCGTCGATGCAATCGGCCAGGTCGCACAGCACACCCGATTCATCGACATCGAGCGTTTCCGCATGGAATTTGCGCAGCTCCCACATGGTGTCCGCAAGGCGCCTGATCGGTATGGGTCCGCTATTGATCAACGGCCAGCAATGCATCAGGTACGCGAGCGGAATCACGTTCCTGTTCTCGCACCATGCATCGAACAAGCGCAGGCAGATAGTGTGGATATGCTCCACCGCATTTTCACGCTCGGACAGATACGGAATCATGGCGGATGACCGGTTAAACCCATTTTGATGCTTCAAAGTCTAGGCAGTTGATGGGTTTCACACAGTCAGGAAACGCGGAAAATGGGCAGAGGCGTATGCTGATTTTCCCGTCAGGAAATCCTTACGTGGACAAAAATGTGATGCGGGAACAGGCAATGACCGAGGCGACTGCCAGCAAGGCAGTGCCCCGGGTGGATGCGAAAGGAGCCCATCTTTACGGTCCCCTTTCGCGGCGCAAGCCAAGCCTGGGTCAGAGCCCTCGGACGAGCTTACGCGTGCCTCGAGCCTTCTTCCGCAAGAGGCTCGGGTGCGTTTTCCAAGGCGCTATCGTGACGAAGCAGCAGCACCGCTGCCACGCCGATCAGACCGGCCCCGGAAAGACAGAGCAGGCCGGCAGCAAAACTGCCGGTACTGTCCTTGATCCACCCCATCGCATAGGGTCCAAAGAACCCGGCCAGGTTGCCGAGCGAGTTCACTGCGGCAATACCGCCCGCTGCGGCCGCCCCCGAGAGAAAAGCGGCCGGCAACGTCCAGATCACCGGCAGGCAGCCGAAGATGCCGAAGCCGGCAATGGAGAGCGCGATCATTTTCAGCACAGGATCATCCAGCGCCGTCGACGCCGCAATGCCACCCGCGGCCACCAGCAGCGGGATGGCCACATGCCACTTGCGCTCGAGCATGCGGTCGGAGCGGCGTCCCCACAGGATCATGCTGAACGCCCCGACAACGTACGGCAGCGACGTCACGAGCCCTGTCTGAACGTTGCCAAGGCCAAATCCCTTGACGATCTGCGGCAGGAAAAAACTCAGGCCGTAGTTGGTCGCGTTGGCGCCGAAGTAGATGAGCGCGACGGCAAGAACCCGCGGATTGAACAAGGCTTCGCGCACGCTGAATGAACGCACGGCCTCACGCTGCGCGCGTTCCTGGGCTTGCCGGGCCACGAGCCAGTCTCGCTCCTCGGGCGCAAGCCAGGTGGCGTCCGCCGGTTTGTCGGTGAGATAAAGCAGGACCCCGAACGATAGGAACAGGGCTGGCAACGCTTCAATCAGATAGACCCATTGCCAGCCTGCGAGGCCGGCGAGTTTATCGAGGTTGAGCAGCGCACCGGAGATAGGAGCGCCTATTACAGTCGACAGCGGAATGGCCACCATGAAGGAGCCAACCACGCGAGCCCGGTACGTCGCCGGAAACCACAGCGTCAGGAAAAAGATGATGCCCGGGAAGAATCCCGCTTCGGCAATCCCGAGCAACACACGCAACGTGTAGAACACGTGTGCGGCCGAGAGTCCCGTCATCCGCGAGATCTGCGGGATGAACGCCATGGCGCCGGCGAGGATGCCCCAGGTGAACATGATCCGGGCGATCCATCGGCGCGCACCGAACTTCTCCAGCAGGAGGTTGGACGGGACTTCGAAAAAGAAATAAGCGATGAAGAAAATCCCCGCGCCGAAGCCGAAGGCGCTTGAGGAAAACCCGAGGTCTTTGTTCATCTGCAACGCGGCGAAACCTACATTGACGCGGTCCAGGTACGCTATGAAATAACAGAGAATCAGGAACGGGACGAGTCGCTTCGTCACGCGTCCCAAAGTGCGGGTTTCGAGTTCCACTAGCCTTCCCCCAAGTTAGAGTTTTAAACGTCCATCGTCATCGCGTGCGCAATGTTCATATCTCCTTGCCGTTGAAAGCATAGTGCTCCCAGGACGAAGCGGGAAGTAGTATGTGCCCGTGAGACCCAGGTTCATGATGAAATAATGCGAAGCCGGCTATCGGCAGAATTGGCCGAATCAGACGCGGTGTGCTCTGAACTCGGAAGAATTGTCTGCGGGTAATAACGTATGAGCGCCTGCGACGAGGTCTCCGCGGTATCGGCCCTCGGCCCTCGCTCCAGCGCCATCCGTCTTTTGACCCCGCCCGGTGCGATGTCCTCTTGCGCAAGCCATCTCGATCGCGGCCCCTTGCACAGAAGCATGCAGCGCTTCAACCCGATTGGAGGCTCCCCATGAGAAGAGACATGCGAAGCGATTGGACAGCAGGCATTCGCGTCCTGGCCTGCGCCGTCTTGATGACGGGCGTGGCCAGCCTCGTGGCCGGCCTGTCAATGACCGGCATTACCCGCGCCCAGACCGCCAATCCGGCGCTTGCCGCGCCGGCTGCGCCCATGCATATCCGCATCCTTCGCGTGCCGGAGGAAGTCGTTCGGGAAAGACGTTGGGATTTCCTGATCGCGGCGCTCGACCATACGACGTCCACGTACGGACCCTACGTGATCGATGCATACGCCTTGCCGATGTCAACACAGCGCGAGGTCGAGGAGGCCATATCCGGTCGCCTGGTCAATGTGATTGCGAGCGATCCCGGTCACCCCGACCTGAACGCGCAGACCATTCCGATCGCCATTCCTATCGACAAAGGCCTCCTCGGTTATCGGGTCGCGCTGATCCGGCGCGATCAGCAAACGCGTATCGATGAAGTCAACGACATCCAGGGCCTGCGTCTGCTCAACGTAGGCCAGGGTCAGGACTGGGGCGACGTGCCCGTGTACCGGTACAACCGGATCCCCCTCGTCACGGCGAGCCACTACGATCAACTGTTCCCGATGCTGGTTCATCGCCGTTTCGACCTGTTCCCGCGCGGCGTGCTCGAGATCACGCCTGAGCTCATTTCATTTCGGACCCTGTACCCCGAGATGGCGATAGACACTCATCTGCTGATCCGCTATCCCTATGCGCAGTTCTTCTACGTCAACAAGTCGGAGCCGCTGATCGCGCAACGAATCAAGGATGGCCTGGAGGCCATGCGAAAGGATGGGAGTTTTGACGCGCTCTTCCAGAAGAATTTTGGCCAGGCCGTTGCCGCCCTGCATCTGGAACGGCGGGTCGTGATCGAGCTGGCCAATCCATTTCTTCCGTCATGGGTGCCGGTCGAGCGCAAGGGACTCTGGCTCGATCCGGTCACGGGCGGCAGCTCCGGTTGAGGCGGAGAAGATCAGAACCGATACCCGACTGACACAAACGAGATGATCGGATTGAGTTTGATCTTGGTGCTGCTGGTCACGGTGCCCAGTTTCGACTGGGTTGTCAGCGTGGCGCGCGTTGACAGCCACATATAAGAGAGCGAGGCATCGACCGACCAATGCTTGTCGATGTTATAAGAAAGCCCCGCGTTGATGACCGGTGCAAACGAGCTGCTCAGCTTGGCTGTCGTCGACCCTTCCAGTGCCGTCCCATAGCTTGAGGAATACAGGAAACTGCCGCTGGACATGGCAGAACTCAACTTCACCCCGCTATACCAGACATACGAGCCCCCGGCGCCAAGATAAGGCCGAAGCCGGCTCTGCGCGTCATTGAAGTAATACTTCAGCAACAGGGTCGGGCTCCATTCATAAGCCGTTCCCATCTGCCCGAGCGACGAGAGCGTTCCGCTGCCGGACAGCGTGAACTTGGGCGGCACACCAAGCACGGCAGTAGCCGCGATGTGATCGGTAATGAAATACGTCGCCGTCAGGCCGAACGTGTCCGCGCCGTCGACCGATGCTCCCGTACCGGTTTCGGTCGTGCTCGTGCCAAGGGCGCTCACCGTCAACGGCTTGCTCGAATCCTGCGGCGCCAGATGAAACCAGCCGAGGTTCGCCACGATGTCACCGGCGCTCTGCGCATGCGCGGCCGTACTGACCAACAACGCGGCCATCACGTTCATCACGCCCAACGCTCGTATCTGCATGCTCATGTCTCCTCCGTTTTATCCGATCCTGTCAGTGGATCTGGAGAAGATTCTATGCGAACGATCGTACGAATAATTCGCTCTGCGCTGGAGAAATACTTCTGGAATCTGGTAAGAATTCGAAACTCGATTTGCTGCGTGCTCGCCTGCCGAACTCATCGCGGCAGCCACCTTCGATCAAAAGCGCGGGACGGCTGTAGTCCAAAGAACGCATGTCATCGAATGATGATTTGTGCGATCGGTCAAACGACCCGAATACCCGTTCGATCGTTTAATATTGCTTCAGGCGGTTTCATGTCGTTATCTGATGGCAAGTAACGTTTGCCAGGCACGAACCTGCCAGCGGCTCAAATGCATTTCGTGGATTCACAACCGGTAACAAGGTCCTGTCCCCGTCAAGACAGGCGTTTATCTTCGCAAGAGTTTTTCGAACTCACCCGCTCTTACGCCTACAATACCCCCCGATCCATCCCGAACCCGCCACGCGCTTCAACTGGTCCACAGGCAGCATGGTCACTGAAACCTCATCCACCGATTCCCTCGCAGTCGCCCAGCGCGTTCGCGACCTGATGAATCGCCACGGCATTGGCAAGCGGCAGCAGACAGCCGAGCTTTGCCGCATCCTCGACCTCAGCTTCTCGCAGGGACATCGAAAACTCCGTGGCAACAGCCCCTGGACGCTCGCTCAGATCCGCCGCGTGGCCGACGCGTTCGACGAGCCTGCCTTGCAGCTCTTCGACGCGAAGAACGCCGACGTGGACGACACCGAAGGCGCCGCCCAGGATGCCGTGCTGATGCTTGGCGCTATCGAAGTTCCCTGCGTTGCATGGATTGGCGAAGCGCTCGAACCGGGCAGCCGCCCGGATTTCATTGCGCAAAACATGAACGGCCGGTGGCTTGTGACAACGCACGAAGGCGTGCTGCTGCACGCCGCTCACGATGTCCACAAGATCGAGATCCAGCCGCGCCGCACCGACATGGACAAACCGCTGATCGCGGTCGTGGACGACGATCAGACCTCGGCCGACAACCTGCACGATTATCTGGAGCGCAGCGGTTTCACCGCGGTCGCTCTGTATGGTCTGGAAGGCTTCTCGCAAGCGCTGCAGACGCAGGTGTTCGATGCGGTGGTGATCGACTGGCTGTTCGGGGCACATACGTCCGCCGACGCTATCCGCGCCGTGCGCAACTCCGACAACCCGGATGCGCCCATCTTCGTATTGACGGGCGAACTGACGACCGGCAAGGCAAGCGAGTCGGAAATCAGCGACATCATCCAGCGCTACAACGTCACGTGCTTCGAGAAACCGGCGCGCATGGCGATCCTTGTGGCCGACCTGTCGAAGCGTTTGCAGCGGACCTGATTCCCGGCGCCACGCAACACCCGCCACGCTCACCGCTCAATGTATTCGCCGTGTCGCCGATAACGCCCGCGCCAAGGCGCTTTTCAGCACCTCGTAGCGCACGGGCTTGAGCAGGTAATCGAAGAACAGGATGGCGGCGCTGGGGTCGACCAGGTCCGGTGCGTAGGCACTCACCGCGATCACCGGCAAACTCGCGCCCGCCGCCCGCCTTGCCCGGTATTCATTCACGAACGAATACCCGTCCTTGCCGGGCATGTGCAGGTCCGCGAGGATCACATCAGCCTGATTGTCCTCGAGCCACTCGAGCGCGCTGTCCACGTCGGGCATGGCCACGCTCGCATACCCCAGGTGCGCCAGCATTTCAGTGAGCGACTCGCGGATGGAATCGTGGTCGTCGATCACCAGTACGCGTGCTTTCTTCAACGGCGGCAAGTCCGCGGGCGCACGCTCGCGCTCGGGCATTCGCGCCACCGGCGCGGCGGGCAAACTCACGCGGAACGCCGCACCCTGACCGACGTCACTCGACACGTTGACCACGCCCCCCAGCAATTCGACCAGTCCGCGCACGACCGCGAGGCCCATGCCGGCGCCATCGAAACGCCGGGTGGTCGATGAATCGAGTTGCGTGAATTCCTTGAAGATCAGCGGCAACTGCTCGCGCGCAATCCCGGGACCGGTGTCGACCACGGAGATATCGAGCCGTTCGAGCGAGCGTTCGAAACGTACATCGACCGAACCGGCGTCGGTGTACTTGATCGCGTTGGTCACCAGGTTGGTCACGATCTGACGCAGCCGGTGCTGGTCCGATTCCACCAGGCCCGCCTCGCCCGCGAATTGCCCGCGCAATGCCAGACCCTTCGCCACGGCCGCGGGCGTATTTGCGTCCACGATGGAGTCGAGCAGTTCCATGGGATCGAAAACTGTCAGCCGCAATTCAAGCTTGCCGGCGCCGAGCCGCGCGAAGTCCGTCAGGTCGCGCATCTGGGCCTCAAGATGACGGGCGCCGGTCTCGAGCCGCTGGATGATCTTGCGATCGCTTTCGCTATGCAGGTTCAGTTCGAGCAGTTCCACCGACGACACAATGGCATGCAACGGCGTGCGCAGCTCGTGGCTGATCATGCCGAGGAACGCGTCCTTCGCCTGCGACGCTTCGCGCGCCGCGCGGGTTGCCTGATGCTGTGCTTCAAGCGCCGCGCGTTGCTGGTGAATGAGCTTCGAACGGCGGTAGCCGTTGAGCAGCAGCATGGCGGTGGCGACCATGGAGAGCAGCGCGAGCAGCATGCCCGCTGCGAACAGGTAGCGCCGCTTCGACATGAAATCACGCGCAATGTAGTCACGCTCCAGCACGTCGACCACGCGGCGTCCGTTCGCCAGCTCGTTCACTGCATCCTGGTTCTGCCGCAACACGCCAATGATCTTCAGCGTGCGCGTGCGGTCCCTTTTCAACGCATCAATATCGGGTTCGACAGACTCGAGCGCCGCGTCCAGCTGCCGCAGGATTTCCTGTTGGCGGTTTCGCAGGGAGCCGCGATCGGAGAGCATCGCGGTGGAAGCTGTGACAACGGCGAGCTTCGATTCAAGCACTTCGAAGCGGAGCTGGATCTCGTCGGTATCGGCGTCGATTCCGCTGCGATACAACAGGATCTGGTTCGCAAAGCGGCCGTACGCAATCTGGAACTGCGCACCGTCCCAGTAGAAGCCGTCGTACGGCAGGGTAAGCTGCTGCGTGCTCTGGTTCGCCAGCAGGACGGAATACAGCACATAGCCCACGCCGCCAAGCGGCGGCGCGATAGCTGCCGCAACCAGCATCGCAACCTTGAACCGGCCAAGCGCCGCACGCATCATTTCACGACCATCCCTTTGATCTGCCACACGAACTTCGCCTCCGCGGCTGAACCCGTCAGCTCGGACGGATACGCGTCGCGCGGGTAGATCAGGAACAACGGACCGAAGTTGCTGACGGTGAGGCGCACACCGTTCATGCTGTACGCGAGAATCGCACCGTAACGCTCGGCTTCCCTCGCGCTCACCGTGTAGGAATAGTCGTCGATCGTGCGCATTTCGATGTCGTCGGCGCGCGCGTCCACGAGCTTCAGCACGTCACCCAGCAGCGGGCCCGTGAAGGTGGATTTCGGCGTCCAGGTGGTCGAGGTCGTAATCGTATGCACGGGCAGCTTCAGCAGTTCGGCTTCGCTGACGTGATAGACGCTATGGTCCACGTCGTTGGTACGCCCGATCATTCCCTGCACGTCCAGCGTCAACGGAGCAGCGCTCGCCGCAAGGGATGACAGAGCGAGCAGCAGAGCAGGCAGCGAAGCCCCCAGCGTTCTCAAGACGCGCGGCTGTGTCATGGCGGCGCTCAATGCTGTTCGTCGAACGCGAGCGCCGCACGTTCGGACGCCACCACGATCAGTTTCATGGTGGCGCGCGTCGCGCCGACAAAGAACTTGCGCGCGACCTGTTCGTCGAACGTATCGAAGTCGACTTCGGTCAGGATCACGCAGGGCGCCGATTGCCCCTTGAACCGGTAGATCGATTCGAGCAGTACGTCACCCTCCCGATATTCCGGATTCCCGAACAAATCGTAACTACCCGTGAAACTGCGCAAGCGATGCGGCCCGAGCTGGTCGACCGATGTCAGCACCGAGCCTTCGCGTCCGCGAAAGGACAACACCGCGATGTCCTGCTTCCGGTAGCCGAGCGCCAGCGCCTGGGTGATCGCTCGCTTGGTCGCCTCGATCACTTCGTCGGGATGGCCGTTTTCATAGGTGGAGAGACTGACCTCCGATCCATCGAACGGACTGCCCGCATCGAGCCGCACGTCGCGCCCAACGATCCGTCGGATGTACGCCAGCAAGTCGCGCGGACTGCGATAGTTCGTGGTCTCGCGCAACGTGGTCCAGCCGGGCAGCGGCACGGGGTCGCGGAAATACAGGTTCTGCATCGGGTCTTCGAGCCACCACCATGCGCCATCGGGCTTGAGCAAGCGCGCGAGCGCATCGACCCAGGCCGCCTGGAAGTCCTGGCCTTCATCGACAATCAATACGTCGAACTTCCAGTGCTGCGCAATCTCGACGTTGGCGAAACGCTCCTCCAGTGTGGCGAATACGTTCGGCTGGCTGAAGTCCGGCGGGATGCCGGCATCGCGCGTGACGCTTGCGCTGAGCTGGTGATAATTGGCAATGCGTGCTTCGGGCGGCGCGACCAGGCGGATGTGATCCGCGAGCGGCCGGTTGAAGCACACGTACAGCACGCTATGGCCCTTCGCCACCGCATCACGCATCACCTGCACCGCCAGTTGCGTCTTGCCCGAGCCCGCGGTGCCGATCACGCGCAGCCTGAACGGCTGGAATTCGAGCCGCCGTGCCCAGGTGGCGAGGCCTCCCGAGAGCCGGGTGACGAGCATGTCGGCCTGACCGACCAGCGCGTTGGTATCGGGCGTGAGGGCGAGCTCGTCGGAGAGAAAGTGGTGGATCCGCGCGGACGCCTCGAAACGCGGCTCGTTGGGCGGCAAAATATCCAGCACGATCGATGGCAGCTTCGACTTGCGGCTGGCATCGACAATGCGCGCTTCGGGCACGCCTGCAATGGACGCGTCCTTCACCGTGTAATCGGGGCAATACAGCAGCTCTTCAATCCGGTAGGTGCCCGCGCCAAAGGCGGCGGTGAAACGCCGGTGCAGGTTCTCGAGCGTGCGTGCAAGCTGGATGGCGACGTTACGCTCTTTCTGCATGTAGACCTTCATCAGGCCCGCGGGGGTCTCGCGCAGGAACCCCGCCTTCTGTTCGATGATCAGCACCCGGCCCGACGGCGCGACCACCACGAAGTCCGCTTCGCCGAACACCGAAAAACCTTCGTTGATGCGGGTCCAGTGAACACCGTGATACACGGTGTAGTCGTCGGGGAGTTTTGCAAGCAGCGCCAGCGTGTCGAGTTCACGCACGGCAGCGCCGGTCGCTGCCATATTCTTCCAGTCGTCGGGGACGATTCGAGCCATGCTTCGCCTTCGTGCCTAAGTGCGTATGAGTGCCGGAAAGTGCATGAATAACGCCTGATTCATGCCGGATCCGGGAAACCAGCGGCCATTGTACGCAAGCCGCGCGGCCGTCCCGGGTCAATCCGCAAAATCGTATTTTCCGCCACGCTGCAACGCTCTCTGATAGGCCGGCCGCTCGTGAATCCGCTTGATGAAAGCCGCCACGTGAGGAAGCTTCTTCGCGCCCGCACGCTGGGTTCCGGCTTCGAGCGGGAAGCTCATTTGCACGTCGGCGGCGCTGAAGGAGTCGCCCGCGAACCAAACGGACTTCGACAGCTCGCTCTCGATGAAGCCGAAGTGCAGTTTCAATTGCGGGTCGATGAAACTGTCCTGCATGGTCTGCGCGATCCGGCGCGCGATAGGCTTGACGAAAAACGGCATGGGCGCGCTGCCGATCCGCAGCGCCACCAGCTTGAGCAACAGCGGCGGCATGGCGGAGCCCTCGGCGTAGTGCATCCAGTAGTTGTAGCGAATGCGTTCAGGCGTGGTCCCGTGTGGGGGAGCGAAGCGTCCTTGCCCATAACGCTCGTTCAGGTACTCGATGATTGCGCCCGACTCGGCGATTGTCTGGCCGTCGTCGGTTATGACCGGCGACTTGCCGAGCGGATGCACGGCGCGCAACTCGGGCGGCGCAAGCATGGTGTTGGGGTCTCGCTGATAACGCTTGATTTCATAGTCGACGCCCAATTCTTCCAGCATCCAGAGCACACGTTGTGAACGGGAATTGTTGAGGTGATGAACAATGAGCATGGAGGATTGCCGTAGGGGTTTAAATCGAGGATTGAAGTCCGGGCACAAACGCGCCAAGAATACAACATGGCTGCGTACGGGCGTTCGCGGGAAGGCCACATCCGCACCGAGCATTTCCTCGGTTTAGTGTCGAATTCATGAGGCGAGGCCCGCTTTGTGCGACGGGCATGATCGGACGAGGGCTGCCGTTGCCTGCTTTTCCCTCTTTTTCCAGATCAAGACAACGCAAAAGGACAATTCAATGACCCTGGTTATTTATCTGTTGGGCTGGCTGATCCTGATCGGCGGCGTGTCATGGGCGCTGGTCGCCATGCATGTGTCGCAGCACACCATCTTGATCGTCGATGTGATCCTGCTGGGCATTGCCGTGATCACCGGCGCCACTCGCGCGCGCAGCCGCGACCGGTCATAAGAGCGTCATCGCGTGAGCAGCCCGCACTCGGCCTGCGAGTGCGGACCAGCCGCGTGCCGATGAAACGCTAGGAGTGCACGCGCGAACCAAGAGACTGCTGGATCAGTGTCACGAGCGCATCGGGGTGCGCGGGTTTTGTCATGAAGTGCTGAAACCCTTCGCCGATACTTCGCAAGCGGTATTCCTCGCCGTCGTGGCCTGTCAGGGCAATCGCTATCGACGGCGTCAGGTTGCCTCGAATCTCATGGTCTCGCAGGCGCTGGATCAGGTAAAAACCATCCATCATGGGCAGGTCGATGTCGCAGATGACAGCGTCGGGCAACACGCGGATGACAGTCTCGGCGCCCTCTTCAGCGTCCGCGACGGCAACGACTTCCGCACCTTCCTCTTCCAGCAGCATTCGCAGTGATTCGCGGCTCTCAAGGTCATCTTCGATCAGCACAATCCTGGTATGTCCCAGTCTCGCTACATCATTCATCATTATCTTTTCTGACAGCCCAAACTGGATTCCGGCGCCGATGTCGCGGCCCTCGCGTCTCACTCACTGCGGACCTTGCGGCACGACGGCATGCGATCCATGCGGCACCGTGTGATCTGCCGCGCGCGCCGGTGTCGAACGTCGCGCGGATTAAGAATTTCAACGGGCGCAGTATGCCTCATTGCGTGGTCTAGGCAGCATGCAGCAAAAAACAGACCGAGCGCAGAAACTGCATGAGCAAGCACGGCGAAAGCCCGGCTGCGCGGGGCTTTGCGCAAACCCTAATAGGTTAGCGGCGGCGCTGCGTGCAAGCGTGTAGCGAACGCGGGTCGGCCCACCGTAGGTAATTTTTTACCCGCCATGACGTTTTGAAAGTTCAGACTTATCGATGCGGATATTCACAGTGAAAGCCTGGCTGCGGCATGCGTCGGGGAATGCGCGACCACATGATGCGAGCGCAACAGCGCGCGATATTCGGTGGGCGTCAGGCCTACCGTCGCTTTGAACTGCCGCGTGAACGCACTGTGGTCGGTGTAGCCGCATAACGCCGCCACGTCGGTGACCTTGTCGTGCGTGACAAGCAGCGCGGTCGCCGCATCGAGCCGCGTCTTGAGCAACACCTGACGCGGCGTCAGATGAAAGACCTTGTGGAAATAACGCTCGAGCTGGGCAATCGACATGTTCGCCATCGACGCCAGATGCGGCATGTTCAGCGGCTGCACGAAGTTGCTCTGGATATGCTGGACGACGGCGGCGAGCCGGCTGTAAGCCGGATGCGTCCCTTCGTCCGCCTGCAGGTCGCGCGAGATGCCGGCCAGGCCGACGACCGTGCCGTGTGCATCGTGGAGCGGCTGCTTGGACGTCATGCACCAGCCCGGTTGGCGCGCCGGGTACAGATGCAGTTCGAGCTGGTCGATCATCGGGTTGCCCTGCGCAATGATCGATTGGTCCTGCGCCGTATAAATGCGGCCAAAGCGTTGCGGAAATACTTCTTCCGCCCTCTTGCCAAGGAGGCCCTGCTTGTCCTTCAGGCCGCAGCGCGAAGCCAGCGCACGGTTCACGAGGGCGTAACGCGCCTGCGCGTCCTTCACGAAGAAAACGATATCGGGCATCGCGTCGAAGACCGGTTCGAGCAGCCTGAAATGCTGCAGCATGGCCTCGAGCGTAGCCGCGCCCGCAGGGGCCGCAAGCGTCGCGTGCAAGCCGGGTGGCGCGGCGCCGTGTTCGGGTTCAGCATGCGCCGGACGGTCCGTCGTAATGGTCATTCGCGTCTCGCTGGCGTCGTCGGGGTCCGCAAGTACCGCCCATGCCGCGCATGCCGCGTGGATGGAGCGCGCACCGCGCTGCGCCCGATTATAGAGGCGAGAAGCGTCCGTCAAAATTGGTGTTGACGACAGGAAGGTTTGGGCAAGCAGGACAAGGAGAAAGCAAGGAGAAAGCGTTGCCCGGCCCGGGACCGACAACTTCCTTTTGTCCTGCCCTCAGGCCGCCGGAATACCCCAGGCGAACGGGTCTGTGCTGTCGAAGTAGAGCCGGCCTTCGGCCATGATGTGCGCGTGTCCGGTGATGGTCGGGATTACCGCCTCGCCCGCGAGTTCGCCCGGGCGCCGGTAGCTTGCCTCGAACACGCTGCCAATGATGCTTTCCTGCCGCCACACCTCGCCTTCGGCCAGTTTATTGTCGGCGGCAAGACACGCGACTTTCGCGCTTGTGCCGGTGCCGCACGGCGAACGGTCGTAGGCGCTGCCGGGACACAGGACGAAATTGCGGCTGTCGATACCCGCACGCGGCGAGTCCGCGAACAGTTCAATGTGGTCGATCATCGCGGCGTCCGCGCCGGTAATGCCTTGCGCCTGCAATGCCTCACGAATGGCGTCGGTGAATGCCGTCAGCCGGGCAAGGTTCGTTGCAACGAGATCCTGGCCATGATCGGCGACGAGAAAAAACCAGTTGCCGCCCCAGGCGATATCGCCCGTCAGTGGCCCGTAGCCGTCCACATTCACGCGAACCGCTTGCCGGTATCGATACGCCGGCACGTTGCGCACGCTCACGCCGCCGTCCTGATGCAGCGTAGCCTCGACAACACCCGCAGGCGTCTGGATCCGATGTAAACCCGGCTGGACCTTCCCCATGTGGGCAAGAGACACGATCAGCCCGATCGTGCCGTGGCCGCACATGCCGAGATACCCGACGTTATTGAAGAAAATGACTGCCGCAGCGCAAGCGGGTTCATCCGGCTCGCACAACAACGCCCCCACGACCACGTCGGAACCGCGTGGTTCGGTGACCACGCCCGCGCGCCAGTCGTCGTGTTTCGTGCGAAGGTTGTCCAGGCGCTCGGCCAGGCTGCCGCCGCCCAGATCCGGTCCGCCCGACGTAACGAGACGTGTGGGTTCGCCGCCCGTGTGGGAATCGATGAAGTGTAGGATTTTCATGCTGTCATAGTAGAAATTCGGACGCGACGCGTCTTGGCGGCGCTCAGCGGATTTGATGCCGATTTCGGCATAGATCCCAGTGTTTTCATGAGCCGCCAGGCCGCGGGATGACGCAGGCCCATGGCGCAATTTCGCTACAAACAAGCGAACCTCGAGCGAGCGCACTTGTGCCGAAATCGGCATCGTAACTGCGCGCAACATGCAAGACGGCCCATTCTGCAATGCTTAGACTGCACTCAACCGATCACTTTTAGGAGAGCCGCCATGGCGCATATCTGGGAAGGCGTAATGCCCGCCGTCACAACCAAGTTCAATGCGGATTTCAGCATAGACCGCGCCTGGACCAGGAAGAATATCGAGGCACAGATCGCGGCGGGGGTCGACGGCATCATCGTTTGCGGATCGCTTGGCGAGGCGTCGACGCTCTCGCTCGACGAGAAGCTCGAGGTGCTGGATATCGGCGTCGATGCCGCCCAGGGACGCGTGCCCGTGTTGCTGACGATTGCGGAAAACAGCACGCTCGACGGTTGCCGGCAGGCCGAACTCGGCGCCAAGCACGGCGCAGCCGGTTACATGGTGCTGCCGGGTCTGCGTTATTTATCGGACCGGCGCGAGACGCTCAACCACTTCCGCGTGGTCGCCAGTGCTAGTCCGCTGCCAATCATGGTCTACAACAACCCGCTCGCGTACGGCGTTGATGTGACACCGGACATGTTCGCCGAACTCGCCGATGAAAAGAAGCTCGTTGCGATCAAGGAATCGGCCGGCGATGTACGCCGCTTCACGGATCTCATCAACGCGGTCGGGGACCGCTACGCACTCTTTTGCGGCGTCGATAACCTCGCGATGGAAGCCTGCCTGATGGGCGCGCACGGCTGGGTTGCCGGCCTGGTTTGCGCGTTTCCCGACGAGACCGTGGCGATCTTCAAGCTGCTCAAGGCGGGCCGCCTGGAAGAAGCCCGTACGATCTACCGCTGGTTTGCGCCGCTGCTGGCGCTCGACGTCTCGGCGAAGCTGGTGCAGAACATCAAGCTGGCCGAGGCAATGGTGGGCCTTGGCACCGAACCGGTCCGGCCGCCGCGCTTGCCGCTGGCAGGCGACGAACGTCTCGCGGTGGAAGCGTTGATCAAACGCTCGATTGAAACCCGGCCGGTTTTGCCGGCGTTATAAGTCGCTAAGTTGGGTTTGCCCGCGGCGGCTGCGGACTTGTTCTCGTTGAAACAAGTCTGCAGCCGCTGCGGCTTTGTTCCTGATCAATACCGGTTTTTCATCCTCCAGCCGCATTAACGAGCCTCTTCCGGCTCCGCTCACCTCGCCCAGCGCTCTACCGCCCGAGCCTGCAAGCAGCCCGCCTGCACACGCTCCAAAGCCTCAAAACCGGCCAAATTCCATCCGCCCCCCAAGGCAAAAAACGGGCATCCGCTATATTCTACGGAATATCACGATATCATTCTTTTGCTGCCGATAATTCATCTTGCCGGCGCACAGAAACCGATCCAGTCATGCATCTCGAGGATTTACCCATGTCCGGGCAAAAGGCATCCACACCCAGCGCTCCCGCCAGCATCCCGCTGCGCCGCGACCTGTCGGTCGCGGTCACGCCGCTCAACTCGGCGCGCGATCCCGAGCGCACGGAAGCGATCAGGGAAGTGGTCGATGCATTCCGGAACCTGCGTGCAAGCGTCGCCCGATTTGTCCTCATGCTCGAAGACATCCGCGGTAATGCCCGCACCCTCGAATCCACGACCGGCCAGCCGCTCGGCGAGCTTTTGTCTGCCCTTGAAGATCACGCTCGCGCGCTCGGCTTCGGCCGCCTCGACGACCTGACGTTTGCCATCGAGACTGCCCGCACAGCTGAGCAGCAGCGCGATCAGGTACTCCTGGCCGCGCCCGGCAGCGGCACGATCGGTCTTCAGCAGGTTGCGCGAAGCCTCGAACGCCTGGACGCCACGTTTGTCGGCTTATGCGTAGAGCACGTGCTCGAGCGGCACTATCGAGACCGTGCGAGCAGCGGCGTGCCAGTCTGAACACCGGCGTCCCGTACGCCAGGACCACCGGCTGCGATTTCGTCGAAACAGCCGTCCGGATTCGCACCGTTATATTCAATGGTATATTTCGATATCCGTTCATCGAGCAGGCTAATGGCCGTTGTCTGTTCAGCCGCTTTCAGCCGTTTACAGCCGTTTGACATCCCGATCGATTCGAGGTGAATGTGCAATCCGTTCCCCCCTTCCGCCTTGCCCGCACGCCGTCCACTGAATCGAGCAGCGCCGTGGGTGCCGCCGTGGGTGCTTACACCGGCACTCAGACCGGCGCGGCGGATGCCTGCTGTACGCCTACCGACGCACAGCTTCGCAGTCCGCATCGCCGGGCGCGGCTGTCGGATCTGGATTCGCATTTGCATTGCTCGGTGATCGGTACATGCCTGAGCACGAACGAGCTTAGAAAACTCGTGCCGAAGTTCACGGATCTCGACCGGCAACTCGCGACGGATCTTGAGATTCATCACGCCGCAGTGGAACTTGCCATAGACGGCGGCGCGGGCGCCAAGGCGTTGCAGAAAGCGCTGGATGCGCGCTACTCGGGCGCCGTGCGCCGCTTCGACTCGGCCAAGGATCCTGAAGCCCTGCTGGCGCTCTGGAAAGACGCGCTCAAGAGCGGTGACATTCCGTCGGCGTACTGGGCGTTGATGACCCATCCGGAAGCGGTCGTGAGCGTGCGCCAGGCTGCATTCGGCGACCTGCATATGCTGTCTCATCTGGTGGGTGCGGCCAACCGGGCCGACATCCGCCGCCTGGTTGCGCTCGAAGAAGAAAATGCGGTGCTCAAGGACAAGATCGAGCGGCAGCAAGACAAGTTGCACGAATTGACTACGGAGCGCGACGCGTCCCTGCGCCAATTGAGCGCGCAAGTGGCCGAGTTGTCGGCCAGGGCGGAGCGCAAGCCCGATGTGTCGGAAGCAGGTCTGGAAGCTGAAGTCCAGGCGCTGCGCGAGACGCTGCTTGCCCGCGACGAACGTCTGGCGATTCACACGAGCCGCCGGGAAACTGCCGAGCAACGCGCGCTCGATGAGCAGCGCCACGCGCAAAGCTTGAGCCAGCGGCTGGACGACACCATTGCCATGCTCAACGTGGTCCAGGCCGAATGCAACGCACTGGAACAGGCGCTGGTGGTTCAGGGTCAGGGCAGCGAAGCCGGTTCGAAGGCCGATGACCTCGCCAGCCTGAGCGGCAAGCGCGTGGTCTACGTGGGCGGCCGGCCCGGTTCGAACGCCGCGCTCAGGCAACTGGTTGAATCGGCGGGTGGCGATTTTGTTGTCCACGATGGCGGCATAGAAGACCGCAAGGGCATGTTCGCCGCCGCGCTCCCGCGGGCGGACATCGTCGTGTTTCCGGTCGACTGTATCGACCATGACTCCATGAACCTGCTCAAGCGCGTATGCGATCGGCATCAGGTCGACTATCACCCGCTGCGAACCGCGAGCGTGGCGAGCTTTGTGGAATTGATGACGCGGCTTGGCCGCGCCTCATCGCAAGCCGGAAAGTCCGGCAATACGCCGCCGGCGTCCCGGTTTTGCCTGCGGCACGGGTAAGCCCTGGAGCCCTGGCCTTTCAATACGCTCAGCGTTTCATGAGCTTGATCAGCGAGGAGATCTGCGGCGCGCAGGTCCTGGCGGCTTCCGCTTCAATCTCGCGATAAAGCCGCACGATCTTTTCACCGACAGGTGTGAGCACGCAACCGCCGCCCGCTGAGCCACCGGTTTCCGAAGAGGTTGCGGGCGCCTTGAGCGTGCGGTTCAGTTCGTCGATGAGCAACCACGCCCGCCGGTACGACATGCCCAGGCTGCGCGCGGCAGCCGAGATCGAGCCATGCTCATGCACGGCCTCCAGCAGATCAATTTTCCCGGGCCCGATTGCCACGGCATCGGCCTGGCGAATTCGCATGCGAAAACGCACCTCGGGCTGACGGGATAAGGAAGGAGTCGTTGGATCTTTCACGGATTTGGCCATGCGCGAAAGCATACACGACCCCGACAGGCCCATGCATCCACGGCATTGCTGCGCATCGTGAAGCCGCAGTGCTCAGGCGCGGTGCTCAGATTGATCGCCGAAACAAAAGCCGAAATCTTCACAGCCCGGACACCCTGGCGCCGGCTGCGGCGCTCGCCCGAGCGACAGCGCAAGTTCTCGCGCGAGGAATTTTTTCCAGCGCATTGCGTCGACATTGCGCATCACCAGTGCCGGGAAATACCGGCTGAGCATGTCGGTGACGTCGTCGCGCCCGCCTAGTCCGAGATCGCGCCACAGATGGTCCGGCCGCAAGCACGCATGGGCGATGATCGATGCAAGGCACTCCGCGTCGGCCATGTCGGCGGCGCCGCTCTCCCGGACATGATTTAGCAGGAAGGCCGCAAGCGCGCTGACGAACCCGGCCTGTTCTTCCGAACGGATAACCAGGCTCGCTTTTGGCGGTTGCATTGAGCCAAAGTGCCGACCGTACAACAAGACGAATTGTTCCGCCGATAACCCCAGCAGAGAAGGGTCATCGTGCGCGGCAAGCAAGGTTGCGAACAAAGCGGTGCCGGCGGCATCGGGCGTGGCCGAGGCGGCCAGCAACTGGGCGCGCGTCACGAGCGAATGTGTCATTGCCGGGTAGCGGGAATAGTACTCGAGCGTATAGCCGATTGCGGGGTGTCACGGGAAGGATCAGCTCAAAACCAGTATGCCACGCGCAGCCCGGAGTCAAGTCTGTGTGTTGTGACACCTTACAAATAGCCCGTATCAAGTCAGGGCGTCAAGACCCGCGCCACGATTCGCACAAGCCGCTTCACATGACGGGGAGCCGGAAGAATATCCGCGCCTGAAAACAAAATGGGGACGCCATCCTCGGTGCTAAGCGCCCGGCCTCCGCATTCGTGCGCGACGATGACACGCTCACCCACGGGCGTATTGAACAACTCGTGCCATGAGAAAGTGACCGCGTAGCCATCGTGCGCGACCGCGATAAACACGGTGCGCTTGAACTCGCCCTTAGGCTCGGGCCGCAGTCCGGCTTTCATGATCAAATCCTTCAGCAACACCCCACGATAGGTGTCGACACTCCGGATGAACCGGTTCGTCGTATAGCAACGCAGATCGAACGGATCGGCAACGACGTTCGGTTGCTCCCTGAATTCCGCGAGATCGACGCTCAACGGTCGCAGGAAATCCCCTTCGAGCGATATGACGGCTTTCGCAGGGGTTTCGAGCGCGACTGCGGGGGAATAGGCATCACTCATTTCTCATCCTCCAGGGGCCGGTTTCAGGCGGCTTGTCCGGCATTATATCCACGCGAATATTACGCTGCAGCCGCTGCGGCCAAGTCAGTGGGCGGACTATAGGCAACATACAAATTCGCGCATATGCGCTTCAGGTAAGCCTGAAGGCAGCCCTAAGTACGAACCCTGATCGCTTAAAGCGATATATTGGTGGCCTTGAACCCATGCATGGTTAAGGAAAATACGATGCCCCAGCGTCTCTCTCGTTACGCGCTAACGCTCGCCGCCACCTTGACTGCCGCGGCTGTCATCGTGCTATCCGGTTGCAGCCCGGCGCAAATCGTAAGCGCGCCACAACGCGTCACGCTGGATGCACGGGCAAATGGCATTGCTATCCGTCCGGACGATGGCACGATCTTCATCACCGACGATAAAACCAATAGCGTGCTTTCATCGGTTGACGGCAAGACATTCAAACCGCTCGCCACCATTGCGCCGGTCGGAGACCAAGCAAATGCGCTGAGCCAGGTGAGCATCGCGGATGGCGGTTCATTACTGGTCGGACGATTCGGATTCGGCACGGCAGGCGCCGTATTCGACATTGGCGCGGACCGTTCCGTCTCCGCCCTGTCGGGCACCGACCCAATGCGGCGAAGACTGGGACTTGCCGTCATAGGCACGGGAAAAATACTCTCGACCTGGTTCGTCAAGAACGGCAACAGCCCGGCAACGGGCGGCCTCAGCCTGATCACATACGATGTTTCAAGCCACGCCGCGTCCGAACACAACCTGTTGACCGGACTGGCGAAACCCGTCGGCATAGCCGTGCAAGGCGACAGCGTCTTTATATCGGATCAGACCGACAACATGATCCTGAAGACCAGCCTGTCCGGACTAATCGATCATGCCCAGTCCGGCGGCCTGGGCACAACGGTCATCAAGATCAACGGACCCGACCTGTTGAGCATCGACTCGAACGGCACGCTCTATACAAAATGCAACTCGACGGCAGTCTGCAAGATAAACCCCGATGAATCGGTTGCCGTTATCGCAAACGATTTCGAGGATGCGCGCGGCACCGCTATCGACCGGACGCATCACGTGTTGTACGTCATAGACCGGCCGAAATCCGCTGACAGCGGCAGTACCCTACGCGCTATTCCACTGAACTGACGAACTGAGGAATTGACGCAGCGCGAGCACGAGAAGACTAATCGTCCACGCCGATAATCACGCTCGACGCCTTGAAGATCGCCGTGGCCGCTTTCCCGCTGGCGAGCCCCAAGCGTTGCGCGCTTTCGTTCGTGACAATGGCGGCGACCTGCGCGCCGCCCGCGACAGTAATAATGATTTCGCTATTGACGGCGCCCGGGGTCACGGCCGATACGGTCCCGGCAAAGCAGTTCCTCGCCGATACCTGGCTATCCGCCACATCGACCATCACGATGACCGACGATGCCTTGACCAGCGCAAACGCAGCCTTGCCGGGAGCGAGCCCAAGTGATGTTGCGCTGCCATGCGTGATCACCGCGACAATCTCTAGGCCGTCATTGGCGCGCAGCAGGATCTCGTCATTGACGGCGCCGTGCTTGACGTCCACCACTTCACCGACAAATTGATTTCGGGCGCTTGTTCGCATGTTCATCTCCGGTTGCGGCGTCCTTCGAAGGCGTTGATCACCCCGATCCACCCTGATCTCAGGACGCGCGTTGCTATGGTCACCTGCATTGCAGGCAGGCCACAAGTGTAACCGCACCATGCGGCCCTCTCGATACGAATAGTCGCGCAAAACATGCCGATGGCGTTAGCGGACACGTTGAGTCTCAGCGTAATATAGCGGCCTTTATTACGCCCTTTATCAATGTGGAATCAAAGTGGAGAATCAGATGATCCGTAAGGTGATGGTATCGGTTGCGGTCATGGCCAGCGCGCTCTTGAGCCATGCCGCCATGGCGGATGAAAATGCGGTCAACGTGCTATATGCCGGGTCGCTCGTCAATTTGATGGAGCGCAACGTTGGCCCCGCTTTTGAAAAAGAAACCGGCCTGCACTTCCAGGGCTATGCGGCGGGTTCGAACAAGATCGCCAACGAGATCAAGGGCAAGCTGCGTCGCGGCGACGTGTTCATCAGCGCGAGCCCGAAGGTCAACACGAGCCTGATGGGTGCGGCCAATGGCGAGCACGTGTCGTGGTACGTGACGTTCGCCGAATCGCCGTTGATGATCGGCTATAACCCGCGCAGTAAATTTGCCAACGACTTCAAGACGAAGCGCTGGGACAAGGTCTTGCAGGAACCGGGCATTCGCATTGGCCGGACCGATCCGAAACTGGACCCCAAAGGCGCATTCACGGTCGAGATGGTGACCAAGGCCGCCGATCTTTATCACCAGCCTGATCTGGTCGAGAAGACGCTGGGCGCAGCGGACAATCCCGATCAGGTCCTGCCAGAAGAAACCTTGGTCGGCCGTTTGCAATCCGGGCAACTCGACGGCGGTTTCTTCTATTCAACCGAGACTTCGGACCTGAAGATCCCGTCCATTCGTCCCGCACCCGAATTGCAAGCCAAGGCAAGCTATACGCTCACCATTCTTGGCGATGCACCGAACTCGGCGGGCGCGACCCGCTTCGTCGACTTCCTGCTCAGCGCGAAGGGCCGCGAGTTGCTCAAGGAACATGGTGTCGATGTGATCAAACCCGCGATCACCGGTAACACCCAGGCCATGCCGCCATCCGTCCAGGCGGTGATCGACGCTGCCCAGTGAAGCACGCCGTGAAACGCACCGCCGCGCGACCGCTGTGGTGGCTGGCGGCACTGCTCGCCGTCTATTTGTGCGCGCCTTTCCTTGCGAGCATCCCGCAAGTAGGCGCCGCGGACTGGCACGGCGTGGACTGGCCGAGCACGCTGTCGGCGGTGGCTGTATCGGCGGGCAGCGCGAGCGTCGCGTCGCTCGTCATTCTGTTGGGCGGCGTGCCGCTGGGTTATCTGCTTGCCCGGTCAAATTCGCGCAAGGCGGCGCTGCTCGGTTTTATCGTGCAATTGCCGCTCGCCCTGCCGCCGCTCACGAGCGGCGTCCTGCTGCTGTTTCTTCTCGGTCCCTATAGCTGGGTCGGACAACTGACGGGCGGCGCGCTGACCGACTCGTTCACCGGCATCGTGCTGGCTGAAACGTTTGTCGCGGCGCCATTCCTGATCATCGCGGCGCGTTCCGCATTTGCAGCGGTGGACCCCATGTTCGAGGACGTGGCCGCCACGCTGGGACATCGTGCCGGCAGCCGCTTCTTTCGCGTCACGCTGCCGGTTGCATGGCCTGCAATCAGCGCCGGGCTGGCGCTGGCGTGGCTGCGCGCATTCGGTGAATTCGGCGCGACCGTGATGGTCGCGTATCACCCGTATTCGCTGCCGGTTTATACGTATGTCGTGTTCGGCGGCCAGGGCTTGCCGGCCATGATGCCCTTGCTGCTGCCTACGCTTGCAATTGCCGTTGCATGTGCAGCGTTGTCCATCTATAGCCGCCAAGGCCGCGCTTCGTTGAGCCCGGAACTCATCAATGGCGATGATGCGGAGGACAACGTCCCCGTGCATCCGCTGCTGGATGACGACGATCGCCGCCTGAGCATCGTGCTGAAAAAACGGCTAGGCAGCTTCGATCTCGACATCGAATGGGCGCCGCGGACACGGCGCCTGGCGATCATCGGCACGTCGGGGTCGGGCAAGTCGATGACGTTGCGCCTGATCGCGGGCCTGGAAGCCGGGCAGACGGCTACCGTGACGCTTGGTACGACTCTTCTCGATGCCCTGCCGCCCGAAGAGCGCAGGATCGGTTATATGCCGCAGGACTACGGTCTTTTCCCGCACATGACGGTCGCGCAGCAACTGGCGTTTCCGCTCAGCGCGGATGCGGCAAGCGCGCGGCAATGGGTCGATCAGCTCGGCCTCTCGACGCTGCTGGCCCGCTTGCCCCATGAACTTTCATTCGGTCAGCGGCAGCGCGTGGCGCTGGCTCGGGCGCTCACGCAGCATAGCCAGCTGCTGCTCTTCGACGAACCGTTCGCCGCACTCGATACCCCGCGCCGCCGCCGTCTGCAGCAATCGTTGCGCGCATTGCAACGGGAGATATCGGCGGTCACGGTGATCGTCACCCATGATCCCGATGAAGCCGCACTGCTCGCCGACGAAGTCTTGCTGATCGAGCACGGCCGTGTGCTTCAGGCAGGACCGGTAAGCGATGTCTTCGAGCGCCCCGCTTCATTGCGCGTGGCGCAATTGCTCGGGCTCCACAATGTCGGGCAAGGCCGCCTGATTGAAGCAAACCGGATCGAGCTTGGCGGCGAGTTACGCGTGGACATGGCGGGTAATACTGCAATCCCTGCGGGACACACTGTCATGTGGCGGCTGCCTGCGCTTGCCATCACGCTGTCTGATGAAGGCGCGTTCCAGGGCACGGTTGACGGTATCGAATTGCGGCGCGGAGATCGATACGCACGGCTAATAATCTCCGGTGTCACATTCGATATTCCCAGCGATGACGCGCGCCTCACGACCGGCACATCACATCGGTTCTCGGTGGACATCGGCAAGATAACCATCTGGCTGATTTGACGGGATCGGCTTGCGGTGCACATAAAAAAACCGTCTTGCGACGGTTTTTTTAAGCTGGACACCACGCATGCCTCACACCGTGGTTTCCTCACATGCGCGCGATTCCTCGACGGGGTCGCCATAAAGATGCAGCAGCCGATAGCCGCTCTTGTACACCGGCTGCAAGCGGAAGTGATTGATCGGCTCGATCATCAGTGCAAGCCTCAAGCGCGAAACATGGCTGTCGATGGTCCGCGTGGACTCGCGAAACTCGCGTCCCCAGACCATGGCGAAAATATGATCGCGAGACAACACCCGCCCGATGTTCGAGAAGAACAGCAACGCCAGCCGGAATTGCGTGCCGCTCAGTTGCACGGGTTTGCCCCATACGGTGACGCTCTGCTGGCGCGAATCGAAGCGATACGGGCCCACCTCCGTGATAGCGGCAGTGTTCGCCGGATAGGCGCGCCGCAGCAGCGCTTGTACGCGTGCGCCGAACTCGGCGGAACGCACGGGATGCGTGACGAAGTCGTCCGCACCCGCGGTCAGCGCACGCACCACGTTGCTCTCGCCGCCATCCGCCGTGGCGAACATCACGGGCACGCGCTCGCCGATGCCCGAGCGCATCGATTTCAGCAAATCGAGCCCGGACAAGCCGGTGGAGCGCCAGTCGAGAATCAGCATGTCGACCGTGGAACGGGAGAGCGCTTTCGACATCGACAAACCGTCGCTGAAGGGAACGCAGACATGATTGAGCCGTTCGATGATTGCGCAGACGACGTAGCGGTGCTGGGGATCGGATTGAAGAACTGCGATGCGCATGATGACAGGACCGGTGAACCTGCAAACGGTGACTTCGGCACGTGCTGAAACGACGTCATTGAAGCCACCAAAGAAGGTCTCATGACGCTCCACGAGACCGCTTTAGATGCGCGAATTCTGCGCAGCGGTAACGGGTTGATCTATCGGAAAACTCTTAATTGCTGCGACAAGTCAGTCACAAATGCTTTCAATATGTCTTGCGAAGTCACTGTTTGTGCCGATAGGTAACAGCGTCCGGCCTTTCAAAGCAGGTGCTGCCTGAACGCTATGTCGGGTGGTTTTGAATGGCTTCGCAAGGACGCGCACGGCCGCGAAAAGTCGTGCTGCATATTTCACGAACCACGGAAACGTCGGGCGCTGCGGGCCGATAAGCTGGTCTTCATGAACTCGAACCTTTCCTCCGCACGCGCCGGGCTGAGCACTCGCCAGGCGCTGATCGTCACCACGGCCAGCATGGGTTTCGTGGTCTCTCAACTCGATGTCACGATCGTCAATGTGGCGCTCGCCAGCATTGGACGCGACCTGCACGCGAGCGTGGCGGGCCTGCAGTGGACCGTCGACGCTTACGCGCTCGCCTTCGCCGCGCTGATGCTCTCGGCAGGCGTGCTGGGCGACCGTTTCGGCGCACGCCGTTTGTTCGTCGCGGGCCTGATGCTGTTCGGGGTGGCGTCGGCTGCTTGCGGGTTTGCGATGGACGCGACCCAACTGGTTGCTGCACGCGCATTGCAGGGCATAGGGGCCGCCGCGATGCTGCCCAACTCCCTGGTACTGCTAAACCAGGCTTGCGGTCACGAAGACGGCTTGCGGGCGCGTGCCGTGGGCTTGTGGACGGCAGCGGGCGCAGTCTCGATTGCTGCTGGGCCGATCGTAGGCGGCCTGCTGATTGCGGCGTTCGGCTGGCGCAGCATTTTCTGGGTCAACGTGCCGCTATGCGTAGCAGGGATCGTGGCGACCTATGCGTGGATCGCCGATAAGAAACCGGAGCAACAGGCACAAGCGCGCGGTATCGACTTGCCCGGGCAAATCTTGGCGACCGTTGCGCTGACCGGTTTCGTCGGCGCGATGATCGAACTGCGGCCATTGGGCCTGACGCACCCGCTGGTGATCGGCGGAATTGCCGTGGCGCTGCTCGCGGCCGTGGCGCTTGTGCTGGTCGAACGGCGGGCATCGGCACCCATGCTGCCTCCCGCGTTGTTTCGCAACCGCACGTTCAATTCGGCCACGGTGTTCGGCATCTGCGTGAACCTCACGTATTACGGCATGGTGTTCGTGCTGAGCCTGTACCTGCAGCGCGTGCTTGGCCATACCCCTTTGGAAACCGGGCTCGCGTTCCTGCCGCTCACCGGGGGGTTCCTGTTGTCGAATCTCGCGAGCGGCGTAGTCGTCGCGCGCTTCGGCTCGCGCTTGCCGATGATCGTTGGCGCATTGATCGATGCAACCGGTTTTGCCGCGCTTCTTTTCGTCAATGCGTCCACGCCCGTGGTTGCATTGCTGCTGCCTTTCCTGCTGATTCCGACGGGCATGGGACTCGCCGTTCCCGCGATGACAACCGCCGTGTTGGGCACGGTTGCGCCGGATCGGGCAGGCACGGCGTCGGCTGTGCTGAACACCGCGCGGCAAGCAGGCGGCGCGATAGGCGTCGCCGCGTTTGGCGCGTTGGCGAGTCACTCGGGCATGGCGGAAAGCGCGCAGATCGTGACAGGTGTCAAGGCGTCGGCGGGGGCATCGGTGGCGTTGTTGTTATTCGCCGCCGTCCTCGCGTGGCGGGCGCTCGATAGCAAGCGTGCAAAGGACGATAAAGCACCGCAGGCGATATCGGTTAAATGTGGCTCGGGGGCGCGCCACTGAGCGTGACGCAAGCACGCCAAGGGCGCCGGGAACGCTCGTTGCGTCCGGTTTGTTACACGCACTTCCCGTGCAACGCGCGGTCCGCCGACCGCTAGTGAGGAACAGGACATGTCCACGCCGCCGCCGGACCCCACCTACCTGCCGATCGAACCCGATCCCGATGAATTGCTCGACCCCGATTCACCGCCGCCTCCGGACGATCCCGACTCACCCGATGGTCCGGATTCAGCAACGCCGCTGGTACCTGCGGATCCGAACAACGGTACACCGCGTCTTTGATTTTGCAGTCCCGGATCAGCAGAAAAATGCCCGCCTGTGTTTAACCGGCGGACATTTTTTCGGCTGGGCTTTGTGGTCTTTTATGGCCTTTTTTTGGGGCCGATGACGCGCAAATCAAAGGGTCGTTGTCAGGATTTCGCCCGATGCGAGCGCTCGTTCGATCAACCCTTCCTGCTGTGCCTTGCGCACGGCTTCAGCGACGAACGTTTCCGGCGCTTCGACCTCGGCCTTGATCGCGCCGATGATCCCTGAAGCCTCGACAATCACCAGCGACTTCGCCGAATCCGCCCGGCTGATGATGACGCGTTGCGGGCTGCCGCCGTCTGCGATGGTTGCACAGAATTGCTCCGGCTTGCCATCGATGGTTTGTTCGAAAGTTTGAATCATCGCGAGGGTTCGCCTGTAGTAATGGAGGTCGAGCCAGGGCACGCATAAAACGTTCCGCACCCTGTTCGTTTATTGTTAATCATCTGATGATTAACCAACGCGTCTGTCTTCAGCGTTATTCCGAAGACCGTTGAACCTCCAATTTCTCGTAGCCTCGTTCAACAAATCACATCGCTTCGGTCCTCGCAACACGCTCTGTCAAAGTAACTTTTGCCGTGTTAATTAAGCCCCGGGAGAAAAGATACCTTCGTCCTACCCTAAATCTGCCGCCTCGCTTGCCGTTAAGGTCTAGGACAGCTTTATTCAAACGAAGCCCAACAAAATCAAGCGGAGAGAGCATGTTTGTTGTCATTGGCTGGGTCGTGGTCATCGGGTCGGTGATCGGCAGTTTCCTGGGCGTAGGCGGTCATCTGGCCGCACTGTTCCAACCCTTCGAGTTGCTGTGCATCTTTGGCGCAGCAATAGGTGCGTTCGTCGTTTCGAATCCTGTGGCGACGCTCAAGAAGACGCTCAAGGCCATCCCCACTGCGTTCAAAGCGGGCGGCTACTCGAAGGAAAAGTACGTGCAGCTCATCGCGCTGCTGTACGAGCTGCTTCAGAAGGCGCGCAAGGAAGGGATGATGGCGCTAGAGGTCGACGTGGAAGCGCCGGAGAATAGCCCTACGTTCAAGAAGTACGAACACGTGCTGAACGATCATCATCTGCTGGAATTCATCGTCGACTACCTGCGCATGATGTCGAGCGGCAACATCAACGCGCTCGAGATGCAGGACCTGATGGACGAAGAACTCGAGACGCATCACACGGAGACAGCGCTGGCAGGCGGCGCCATCCAGAAGATGGCCGACGGCCTGCCCGCGTTCGGTATTGTCGCGGCCGTGATGGGCGTCGTGCATACCATGGGTTCGGTGGGCGCGGCGCCCGCGATTCTTGGCGAAATGATCGCAGGCGCGCTGGTCGGCACCTTCCTCGGCATCCTGCTCGCTTATGGTTTCTTCGGGCCGCTCGCCGATCTGCTGGCTGCAAAAGGACAGGCCGAAGCCAAGCCATTCCAGTGCGTGAAGTCCGTGCTGCTCGCGTCGATGAACGGCTATGCACCGGCGATCGCTGTTGAGTTCGGGCGCAAGGTATTGTTCACCGTGGATCGCCCGACCTTCAAGGAACTCGACGAAGCCGTCCGCGCCACCAAGCAGACGAAGTCAGCATGACGAGCCTGTCCCGCCCGGCGCGCATCCCCCGCATAGCGCACATGACCCAAAGGTTCGCTCATGGCTGACAACTCCTCTCGCGACCCCATGCAGTCGGTGCTTTCGCCGACCGTGGTAGTGAAACGCAAGAAGAAATCCGGACACGGCGGCCATCATGGCGGCGCATGGAAGATCGCCTACGCGGACTTCGTCACGGCCATGATGGCGTTCTTCCTGCTCATGTGGCTGCTCGGCTCGACCTCGAAGTACGACAAGCAGGGGATTGAAGACTATTTCAACGCGCCACTGTCGACGGTATTCGGCGGCAAGGACGGCAGCGGCGCCGCACGCTCGAGCGTGATCCAGGGCGGCGGGCGCGATCTCTCCAGTTCGCGTCCGGGAGAGGCGACCAAGAGCCAGACACAGCCGTTGCCGAAGACGACCGTGCGCGCGGCCGCGGAAGCGGCCGCGAAGGAAGACGCGCAGCGCCTGAAGCAACTCAAGCAGAAGCTCAGCGCGTTGATCGAACGCACGCCGGCGCTTGCCGCGTACAAGGATCAGATCCGCATCGACATCACGAGCGAAGGCTTGCGCATCGAGATCGTCGACTCACTCAAGCGGCCGATGTTCCCTTCAGGCAGCGCGAAGCTGGAATCGTACGTGGTGACCATCCTCGGGCAGATCGGCTCCTCGCTCAACGACGTGGACAACCGCGTGTCGATCGCCGGACACACGGACGCCGTGCCGTACTCGGGCGGTCAGGCAGGTTATTCGAACTGGGAGTTGTCGAGCGAACGGGCAAACGCTGCACGCCGCGCGTTGATTGCAGGGGGGATGAACGAAGGCAAGATCCTGCAAGTGCGCGGACTCGCCGATGTATTGCCGCTCAACAAGGCCGTCGCCGACGAACCGACCAACCGGCGCATCAGCATCCTGGTGCTGAACAAGGCGGCTGAACAGACCTTCTTCGCGGACGGCGGGCGCACTGCCGTGGATGAATCGCAACCGGCCAGCTCAACGATTCCAGCGGCCGCTGGGTCGAAGGTGGCAAGTTCAATCATTCCTGCGGCTGCCGGATCGAAGGCGGCAAGCAGCGTGATCCCTGCGGCCATGCTGTCGAAGCCCGCAAGCGCCGCGTCTTTGGCGGCCGTCAGGTCCCAGATCACAGATGCCGTGACTTCGGCGCAAGCGGCCGAGCACCCGGCGAAGCCGCTTGCTGCGCCGGCAACCGCCACGGCCGCCTTAAAAGGCTAGCACGCTGCAGTGAGCGGCGGCGATCCGCCAGCCGCTCTGCGTCTCCACCCACATGCGCGTGTAGCGCAAGTCGGCCGAGAGCGGCACCCCGCCAAATTGGCCGGCGAGCGCCGCATGCGTGAGCGTCACCGCGCTCTTGTCGTACACGCGCACCGTCTGTTCCTTGATCTCCAGCCGCTCGATCCGCTGTATCCCATGGCGATGCGCGTTCAGGTCGTCGGCCTTACTCCACACCCTGCCTGTTGCATCGACGAACGTGAGGTCGTCGGCTAGCAGCGCATCGAGCACATCCACGTCCGATGCAAGCATGGCATCCCGCAATCGCCCTTCCAGTTCCGCAATCACGCTCTCTGTCATCGCTTCGTTCCTGGCTTGAAGGTGAGCCGCCAGCATAGCGCAATGACTTGCTGAAGCATGCTCCCGCGCCCTCCCCGCATAGCGTCCGAAGCCCATCGACGAGCGGCATTGTCAGGGTCGATACGTCAGCCAATTAGTCGTCGTGCAACCGCTCCAGAACCTTACCGGAAGTATTTTTTCTGTAGTCGTTGCTTAAAAACAACTGTCATCTACCTTACACACGGCTTAGCTAAAGTCCGCCCGTCGCCAGCTACGGACCGTCAGAGTCCGATGCCGCGCATCACTTGTTTGCACGAACTTAGTTGCGTCATTCATTCGCGTCAATCATTTGTATCGCTTACTCACACCCACGCTCAGGGAGAACGTTTTGAACCGTAAAACACTGCTCGCCACTGCTGCAACGGCGGCATTCGCTGCATTTGCTACTTCCGCTCAAGCTCAAAGCAGCGTCACGCTCTACGGCCTCATCGACGCCGGTATCAGCTATGTGAACCACAGCGCTGCGGGCACGGGCAGCTCGAAGAATTTCAAGTATGACGATGGCGTGTCGCAAGGCAGCCGTTGGGGCCTGCGCGGTGCTGAAGACCTGGGCGGCGGCCTGAAGGCGATCTTCACGTTGGAGAGCGGCTTCAATAGCGGCAACGGCACGCTCGGCCAGGGCGGCGCGGAATTCGGCCGCCAAGCGTTTGTCGGGATTTCGAAGTCGGATATCGGCTCGGTGACCCTCGGCCGGCAATACACGTTCTCGACCGATTACCTCGGCGGTTCGTATTCCATCGGCGGCCAGACGGTTGCAGGCAACTACGCGTATCACATCAACGACGTCGACCAGCTCACGTCGAGCCGCATCAACAACTCGATCAAGTTCAGCAGCGCGAACTTCCACGGCGTGACGTTCGGCGGCTTGTACGGTTTCTCGAACCAGGCCGGCGCATTCGAAGGCTCGCCCACGACCACGACCGCAGGCGTCACGACGCAAGGTTCGTCGCGCGCATACAGCTTCGGCGTGAACTACGCCGGCGGCCCGTTCGGTATTGGCGCGGCTTACACGGACATCCACTACCCGGGCTCGTCGACGCCGGCGTTCAGCACGAGCATTGCGAACGTGGCGACGGGCGGTTCGAAGGATCTGCGCACATACGGTATTGGCGCGAGCTACAAGTTCGCTGCTGCAACGGTGTTCGGCCTCTGGACCAACACGCGCTTTGAATCCATCACGGGCGCGACGTCGAAGTTCAACGCGTATGAAATCGGCGGCAAGTATGCGTTCACGCCGGCTCTCACGGGCGGCCTCGGCTACACGTACATGAAGCTCACCGACGCCGCGAAGGGCAAGTGGAACCAGGTCGACGCAAGCGTGGACTACGCGCTGAGCAAGCGTACCGATGTCTACGTGCTGGGTATCTATCAACATGCGTCGGGTTCGAATGGCAACACGCCGGTGCAAGCGCAGATCGGTTCGAGCACGAGTTACTTCGGCACGTCGGGTGGCGGTTCGAACGAACAGATCGCTGCACGCGTGGGTATTCGCCACAAGTTCTAAAGCAGCTTTTAGATGTTGAAACGGGCCACTGGGATGGATTCATTCCCAGTGGCCCGTTTTCCATTCGGCGCCTGAAACACCAGGCGTCCAAAAACTATCAGAGCACCTTGTTTTTATCGAGCGACTTGCCCGTTGCCGCGTTATAGCGCTCGACGTATTCCTCCATCAGCTTGCGCATCGCGCGGCCGATTGCCTTGTAGTCGCTCTCGTTAAGGTTTGCGAGCGATACGCGTCCCGACGGATGCTGCGTGCCAAAGCCGCGCCCCGGCAAGAGCACCACGCGTGCTTCCTTCGCAAGCCGGAACAGCAGCTCTGAGGGCTCGGTGTTCTCGAAGAGCCATGTGACGAACTCCGGCCCATACGCACGATTGCCGAGGAATTCGAGGTCGATGATGGTGTAGTAATCGACCTGGTTCACGTCGCTGTCGTCAAACGAAATCCCGATCTCCTTGTACAACGCCTCCTTGCGGCCGCGAATCAGGCGCTTGAGCGCGTTCTTGTAGGCCTCGGGGGTATCCATCAGCGCGAAGAGCGAGAACAGCACCATCTGCACTTGCTGAGGCGTGGAGAGCCCGGCCGTGTGGTTCAGCGCGACGGTGCGGCTGTCGGCCACCAGGCGGTCGATGAACTTCAGGTTCTCCGGCTCGGTGGTGATCGACTCATAGCGCTCATGCAATTCCTTGCGCTGTTCCTTCGGCAGCTTGCGGATCAGTTCATCGATCACGTTCTCGCGATGCATCGCGATCGTGCCGAGCCGCCAGCCCGTCGCGCCGAAGTACTTCGAATACGAATACACGAGGATGGTGTTCTTCGGACACAGCGCGAACAGCGAGACGAAGTCATCGGCGAAGGTGCCATATACGTCGTCGGTCAGCAGGATCAGGTCCGGCCGTTCCTTCACGATCTGCGCGATGTATTCCAGGCTTTCGGTATTCATCTTGACGGAGGGCGGATTGCTCGGATTCACGAGGAAGAACGCCTTCACCTTCGGATCGCGCAGCTTGTCGAGCTCCTTCTTCGAGTACTGCCAGCCGAGCTCCACGTCGGCATCCAGATTGACTACGTTCAACTGGTAATCGTTGAGCGTCGGGATCTCTATGTAGGGCGTAAAGATGGGCGAGCCGAGCGCGATGGTGTCGCCGGGTTTGATCAGGTGATTCTCGCGCATCGTGTTGAAAATGTAGGTCATGGCGGCGGTCCCGCCTTCAGTCGCGAAGATATCGAAGTCGCCAACGAACGGGTGTTTGCCGATCATTTCCTTCTTGAGGTAGTGCGCCACAATCACCTCCGACAACTTCAGCATCCGGTCCGGCACCGGATAGTTCGACGCAAGAATCCCCTCGCACATTTCGTACAGGAATTCGCTGCCGTTAAGACCGAGCTGGTCGCGCACATATGACAGCACGCCACGCAGGAAGTCGATGCCGGGAACGCCCTTGTTGTCGCGCGCAAAGATTTCAAAGCGCTCTTCCAGCCCTTCGCGCTTCGGAAAGCCGCCCAGCCCTTCGGGCATGTGGGCGAACGAGCGCTCCGACTCTCGCATGGCGAAAAGGCCGAGTTGCCAGAAGCCGTGGCGTGGAATGGTGGCGAGGAAGTTGGGGTTGCCCCGGCCTGCGTTGAGCATGGCCGCGTTGGCCGGACGCTCGACCGCGCCGCCGCCGGCAGCCTTGATCAATTCGTCCTTGAGTTCGAACGGGCTGAGCGCCGCGATCTTGGATTGTTCCTGCGAGCCCGCCTTTGTAGATTTTGCCATCCAACACCTCCAGAAATGATCGACTGCTTGAAAGAGCGACGTTCCCGGGGAAACGTCAGTCCCTTTGGGATAAAAGCGGCAATGAATTTTCAGGTTATGCGTCTTTGATTGCAGATGCTTATCAGGATACTAAACCGCACCTCGTGAACTGATATTCGCAACCGGGCTGGAAGTCAATGCACGACTTGGCTTATGCATTATGAGCAGGATAATTTTGAGCAATGAAATAATCCAGGCTTCCTCCGCCAAGCCTGCGAGTTAATAGTCCGGGGGAGAAAACGTCAGGCGTAATCGGTGGATCTTTTGTGACGGGGCTTGCCGCTGCAGCTTTTTTGCTGGCATCGGCAGCGAGCGATTTCATCACAAGCATTTAAATAGCCGCGATCCTTCATCCGTGTTGCCGAACGCAATAAAATATCAGAGCCGCACGTGATTTTCACTTCAAGAACAGAAACATAACAGACTTGCTACTCAATTCAATCCAGGTCACCGGGGTTTCTTTAACCATTCGACAAACCCGGGTAAATATCCAGCCTGTCAGTGCACTGAATATGCTGGCATGTGCCATGCGGGATCAATAGCCGCTCTTGAGCTACTCGCTTACCACTTGCAGGCCGCCAAGCTGCGCAAGCCACTTAAACTGTCCATAATCTGCCCGGCAAAGCGGCAGGCGGTTTCCTCATGGTGTCCGGACATACGCTGGATGCCACGCTCGCAAACTGAACCACACAACGGCTTAATGCGCATGCCAACTCGAAACAAGAAGTCCGAAGACTCATCACCTCATCCTTCCCTGAGCGGTTTCGTACGAGTCAGGGGCGCCCGTGAGCACAACCTGCGCAACATCGATGTCGACATCCCGCGCGACGCGCTCGTCGTCTTTACCGGCGTCTCGGGATCGGGCAAGTCGTCATTGGCGTTCGGCACGCTCTATGCCGAAGCGCAGCGCCGTTATTTCGAATCGGTCGCGCCCTATGCGCGTCGCCTCATCGATCAGGTCGGGGTTCCGGAAGTGGATTCCATCGAGGGCTTGCCGCCCGCTGTCGCTCTGCAGCAGCAACGCGGTACGCCCAACGCACGCTCGTCGGTGGGCAGCGTGACCACGCTGTCCAGCCTCGTGCGCATGCTGTACTCGCGCACCGGCGCCTACCCGGCGAAACAGCCCATGCTGTTCGCCGAGGATTTCTCGCCGAACACCGTGCAAGGAGCGTGTCCCACGTGTCACGGTCTGGGACGCGTCTACGAGGTGACCGAGCAATCGATGGTGCCCGACGACTCGCTGACTATCCGTGAGCGCGCAGTCGCTGCGTGGCCGCCGGCATGGCATGGTCAGAACCTGCGCGACATCCTGGTCACGCTGGGGTTCGACGTCGACAAACCATGGCGCGACTTGCCGAAGAAAGACCGCGACTGGATCCTGTTCACGGACGAGACGCCAAGCGCTCCCGTGTATGCCGGCATGACGCCGCAAGAGACACGCGCGGCGCTCAAGCGCCACGCGGAACCGAGCTACCAGGGCACGTTTACAGGCGCACGACGCTATGTGCTGCACACATTCGCCAACACGCAAAGCGCGTTGATGAAGAAACGCGTGTCGCGTTTCATGGTGAGCAGCGCATGCCCGTCGTGCCATGGCAAGCGATTGAAGCCCGAGGCATTGTCCGTGACGTTCGCGGGACTGGATATAGGCGAGTTATCGCAGATGCCGCTCGCCCGTGTCGCCGATGTCTTGCGGCCTGTTGCTCGCGGCGAAGCACCAGAGGGCGCAAACATGTCGATATCGGCAGCGGCAGCGCCATCGGCCGGCGAGATATTGAGCAAAGACGAGATGCGGGCAGCCGTCGCGCGACGGGTCGCGTCCGGCGGCTCGGAACACAAGGCATCTCCCGATATCAGACGGACTACGAATCAATCCAGGGAGAAGCAGGTTGCGGCCCAGCGGATTGCAAACGAGTTGCTCGAACGCCTGAGCACGCTGATCGATCTCGGCCTGGGGTATCTGGCGCTGGACCGGGGCACGCCGACCTTGTCTTCGGGCGAGTTGCAGCGGCTTCGGCTTGCGACGCAACTCGCCTCGCAGTTGTTCGGGGTGATCTATGTCCTCGATGAACCCTCCGCCGGTCTTCACCCCGCCGATGGCGAAGCGTTGTTCAGCGCGTTGCGGCGCCTGAAGGCCGCAGGCAATTCCCTGTTCGTGGTCGAGCATGACCTGGAGATGATGCGCCGGGCGGACTGGCTGGTGGATGTGGGTCCGGCCGCGGGCACGGCGGGCGGAGAGATTGTATATAGCGGACCGCCGGCCGGTCTGGCGGACATCGAGGAATCGCAAACGCGGCTGCATCTGTTTGGAGATTACCGGCCGACACCGCGTTCAAAGCGCACGCCGGTGGACTGGCTGCGGCTCGAGAAGGTGACGCGTAATAACTTGCACGATCTCGACGTCGCTTTCCCGCTCGGCTGCTTCACGACGGTCACGGGGGTTTCGGGCTCGGGCAAATCCAGCCTCGTCAGCCAGGCGCTGCCCGAGTTGGTCGCGCAACGGCTTGGCCGGCCGATCGCAGCAGAAACGGATGAAGAGCGCGATCCGCTGCTGGATGTCGAGGACATCCCGACCGGCGGCGAGATAACGGCGGGGATGGAGAGAATCCGGCGGCTGGTTCGTGTCGATCAGAAGCCTATAGGACGCACGCCGCGTTCGAATCTTGCGACCTACACCGGCCTCTTCGATCACGTGCGCAAGTTGTTCGCCCAGACGCCCGCGGCGCATCGTCGCCGTTATGATGCGGGCCGGTTCTCGTTCAATGTGGCGAAGGGCCGGTGCCCGACCTGCGAGGGCGAGGGATTCGTGAGCGTCGAACTGCTGTTCATGCCGAGCGTGTATGCACCGTGTTCAACGTGCGCAGGAACGCGCTACAACCCGGAGACGCTGGAGATCGAGTGGCAAGGGAAGAATATTTCGGACGTACTGCAGATGACCGTGGATACGGCATACACGTTCTTTGTCGATGAGCCGCAGATCATGCGCGCGTTGACCGTGCTCAAGGACATTGGACTGGGTTATTTGCGCCTGGGCCAACCGGCGACTGAATTGTCCGGCGGCGAGGCGCAGCGCATCAAGCTCGCGACCGAACTTCAGCGAGCGCAGCGGGGCGAGACGCTTTACATCCTGGATGAACCCACGACGGGACTGCATTCCACGGACAGCGACCGCTTGCTGATTCAATTGCAAGGGCTGGTCGATGCAGGTAACACCGTGATTGTCGTCGAGCACGACATGCGGGTGGCGGCCCAAAGTGACTGGGTCATCGACATTGGCCCCGGCGCGGGCGAGGAAGGCGGAAAGGTGGTCGTCAGCGGCACGCCGGAACACGTGGTGAAGCGCGGCAAAACCGGCCATACGTCGAGGTATCTGAAGGCCTGCCTGTCCTGAGCGCTTGTTCAAGGGCGAAACCAATAAAAAAACAGCCGGCGACTCCATAAGAGCCACCGGCTGCCGCAAGCCAAAACCGGAACGCTTAGTCCATGGTCTCGAGTGTCGGATAGTCCGTGTACCCTTCGGTACCGCGAGCGTAGAACGTCTCTGGGATCGGCGCATTCAACGCTGCATCGCTTTCGAAGCGTTTCACGAGATCGGGGTTGGCGATGAACAACTGTCCCCACGCGACGGCATCGGCGTCACCACGGTCGAGCGCCGCCTGGGCGCTTTCCTTGGTGAACTTCTCGTTAGCGATATAAACGCCGCCGAAGTCGCGCTTCAACTGCGGTCCGATCGAGTCTTCGCCCACGCGTTCACGTGCGGCAATGAAGGCGATCTTGCGTTTGCCCAGCTCACGTGCAACGTAGCCGAAGGTCGCAGCGCGATCGCTGTCGCCCATGCTGTGCGAATCGGCGCGCGGCGCGAGGTGCATGCCAACCCGGTCAGCGCCCCACACGTCAATAGCTGCGTCGACCACTTCGAGCATCAGGCGTGCGCGATTTTCGATCGAGCCGCCGTAGATGTCCGTGCGTTGGTTCGTGCTGTCCTGGAGGAATTGGTCAAGCAAATAACCGTTCGCGCCGTGCACTTCAACGCCATCGAAACCGGCAAGCTTTGCGTTCTCGGCACCCTTGCGGAAAGCTGCAACCACCCCTTTGATCTCGTCGAGTTCGAGTGCGCGCGGCGTCACGAATGCGCGCTGCGGCCGCACCAGGCTCACATTGCCTTGCGCCGCAATTGCGCTCGGCGCGACAGGCAAGTCGCCGTTGAGGAAGATCGGGTCCGAGATCCGGCCGACGTGCCACAGTTGCAGCAGGATCGTGCCGCCTGCGTCGTGGACCGCTTTCGTCACGAGCTTCCAGCCTTCGACCTGCTCGTCCGACCAGATGCCCGGCGTTTCAGCGTAACCCACGCCCTGGGGCGTGACTGAAGTCGCTTCACTCAGGATCATGCCGGCTGCGGCGCGTTCGGCGTAATACTGCGCCATCAACGCGTTGGGCACACGTTCAACACCTGCGCGCTGACGCGTAAGCGGCGCCATGATGACGCGGTTACGAAGATTGAAGGCACCAACTTTGAGCGGGTCGAAAAGATTTGGCATTTTTAAAGTATTCCTAAATAGGTTGTAGTGACAATCAGCAACCGGAACAAGGTGAACAAGCTGAAGCGTCAGAGGCCGTTGGAGGCCGTTAAAGCCCGTTATGAAGCTGATCCAGAAACGCCTGAATGACCGCTTCGTCGCGCCTGAAAAATATCCACTGCCCAACCCGCTTGGAGGTCACCAAACCCGCTTTGTGAAGCGTGGCCAGGTGAGCCGACACAGTGGATTGAGACATATCGCAACGCGCGTCGATCTGACCCGCGCATACGCCATTCACGAGCGGAAACTGCTGCTCCGGGAAGTAGATCTCTGGCTCCTTGAGCCACGCGAGAATCTCGCGGCGCACAGGATTGGCCAGGGCCTTGTGAATGGCGTCGATATCCATGAAAAACGGCTTTAAGTAGAATCGCGATGAACCGAAGTATATTTCGTAAAAATACGATATGCAAGCAACCCACTCCGCCGATAGGGGTAATCCCGAGTCCCAACGCTTGCCCTTTCCTCTTCAGGCCGTTTTGCGCTTATACCGCAGCCAGACCGCGTCAGGAGCGACCTGCTCGACCGATGCAAGCGTCAGATACGCCGGACCTTTCCATGCATCCATCGCGACCTCGAATGACGACGGATGCTCGCTGCGGCCATCCACGAGCGGCAGGATCAGCACGCTCACCTCATCCACCAGACCGGCATTCACGAATGCGCCGCTTACGTGCGAGCCGCCTTCCACGATCAGCTTCTTCACGCCCAGCTCGCGTTCAAGCGTATTGACTACCTCAGCCAGGTCGATCTCCGTCTTGCCGCCCAAAACATAGGACACGTCAATCGACTGAAGATAAGCGAGGAAGTCATCGCAGACCTGCTCCGTCACCACTTCGATCACGTGCGACTTCAAGGCGGTATTCGACTTCCATTCAACCAGTCCTTTCGGATCAATGGAAATGGCGTACTGATCCGCGCCGCGTTGGGCGAAGTGGTTTGTGCGAGGAACAGCCTGCTTCGCGAGGCCCTTCGGATAACCTTCTCCGTGCGCGATTTCCTGCATCGTGACGCGGCCGCAAATCCAGCCATCGGCTTCAAAGGTGCCGGCGGTGTTCTCGTAGAGATCGGACGCAAAGTCCAGATGCCATCCGTCGGTAAGACTGCGGCCATCGATGGAAGACATCATGTGGCAAACAATATAGGGCTTCATCGGCGTCGGTCCGGGCGTTGGGGAAACCGAGCGATGCAGCAAGTAGTGTTCCGCGCCGCTAGCCGAGGGGAGCAGCACCGAACCTTCCGGAACGCCGGAACGCGACGGCATCGAAGGGACGCGCGTGGTCTCGTTCGTCCCCTGGATCGCGCGGCACGGCTCGAACGCAGCCAGTAACCCTTATCTCCTTACCGCTCTTCGAGCACCGAGAAAATATTGCCCGCCGGGTCCTTGAACCAGGCAATCACCGGGCCTTCGGAGCCACGGCAGATCCCCTTGGCATCGGTCTTGAGACTCGGCATGTCGTAGTGTTCGAAATTCACGCCGCGTGCGCTCAGCGTGTCGACTGCCTGGTCCACGCTATCGACCGGGAAGTTCAGCACCGTGTACGTCGCCGGCACATGATCGTGCTTGGGATAGACCAGTACGTTGTTGCCCCCGGCCAGATGCAGTTTGAGTATGCCCATGGGCTCGCTCGTCACCTCGAGCCCGAGGGTCTCGCTGTAAAACGCCTTCGCTTCAGCAAGATCCTTCACTGCGAAGCCGCTGAACGCGGGGCTGTCCTTCAATAGTGTTTGCATCGTTTGCTCCTTCAAGCAGGCGCTCAAATGGGCGCTCAAATGGCAGTGTCCGACCACGACGCGCGCAATTCCTTGACCGGCCGCACTTCAACACCGCCCAGGCGCGCGCCGGGAAAGCCGGAAGCCACGCGCATGGCTTCATTCATGTCGCGTGCCTCGATCAGAAGAAAGCCGCCCACCTGCTCCTTGGTCTCGGCGAATGGGCCGTCGGTGATCGAGACATGTTCGCCGCGGACCCGCAACGTGACCGCTTCCTTCGCGGACTGAAGCGCCTGCGCCGCGATGAAATGATTGCCCTCTCGAAGGCGTTCGTCGTATGCCAGGGATTCGTCGACCAGCGCGTCGTACTGTCGTTTCGACAGGTCGTCGAGCACACGTTCGTCAAAGAAAATGAGGCACAGGAATTTCATCGATGTCTCCGGTCAGGGGTGGCTTCACCCGATAGACGCGCGAGCGGGATCGAAATCGACAGAAAACGGCTGCGAAAAAGTATCGAAATGTAACGGACGGGACAAGGGCGCCCGGCCGGCTCTGCGCCAGGCTGAATTCTTATGCGACGATCGGCGGGATGCCCGGGGCTCGGCGGGTCTGTTAATCTGCGCCTTTCTTTCCGCCGACAAGACTTCGAACCATGCAACAGGATCTCCCTTTCAACGAACGAGGTATTACGTTTGCCCGCGCCGGCCTGAGCGCGTCGGGGCAGTTGTTTCCGTTACGCGATTTGCGCGGCGCAACGGTGGTGATGGTGCCGCGGCAGAAGCCCTTGCCCATTGCGCTGGGTGTGATCGGTCTGATCGTGGCGGTGACGGGAGGAATTCTTGGCTCGGGACCGGCGTTGCTGCTGGGCGTGATGATCGCGGTGGTGGGATATCTGTCGTGGATTACGCAGGACGTGATCTACAGGATGTATGTGACAACACCGGCAGGCGAGCGTGAGGTGTTCACGACGAAGGACGAGGAGTTCGCGCAGCGCGTGGCGAAGCTGGTGCGCGAAAGTATTCCTGCGGCGCCGACGTCTGCGCCCCCAGCTGCGCCCGCATCTATTTAACGCTTTCTTTACACGGACCGCAGCGATCGATGCCCGTTGTTAATGCGGCGCTGGCTAAAGTGGTGTTGTTCCCACCACCGCCCGTCGCGAGACGGCGCACCATCCGATGCTTCAGGCAAGCGTTGCTTCCCCGGTCCGATCCCATTCTGTCCCTGCCGCCCAGCCGTTCGTGCGGCCCACGCGAAAACTTCACACGGTAGTTGCGTTCGATCTCATCCTGCCGGGGCTTGACTCCAGCGGGCCGCGCCGCGTCTTGCAGAAGGCGCTGGGGGGTGAGGCCCGCATGCAGGTGGTCGCGACAGATCGCCGGCATGAATGCGTCACGCTGCACGTTGAAGTGCCTTCGCGGACGCTGAGTGATGTGATCGGGGTGGTGACTTCCCGGTTCGAGCGGGCCACCTTGGGCCACGCGACCACGTTCACGCTGCGGCGTTAATTTGAGTTTTGGTTTAATTTGCTCGCGCCGGCGGCCGTCCGACATCCCGTGCACTGGCGCGAGCCAAAACCTGATCAAACGCTAGACAATCAAAGGCTCGACATGCCAGATATGCCTGGCGTACTCCGCAATCGTCCGGTCTGACGAAAAAATCCCCATCCCCGCGACGTTTTCAATCGCACTGCGCGTCCACGCTTCCTTGTCGAGGAACTTCGCGTCGACGTCGGCCTGAGCTTTGTCGAAACTGTCGAAGTCAGCGAGCACCATGTAATGGTCGCCCCAATCCACCAGCGTATGGAAGATGTCGTAGAACCGATGCGGCTGGTCCGGCGAAAAATGCCCAAGCCGAATCTGGTCCAGCGCCATCTTCAGTTCCGGGTTCTCTTCGTAGATATGCCGCGGCCTGTATCCGGTCGCCCGCAGCGCATCGATCTCTTCAGTCGAGTGCCCAAAGATGAACATGTTCTCGCGCCCGACAGCATCGCAGATCTCGATGTTCGCGCCATCCAGCGTCCCGATAGTCAACGCCCCGTTCAACGCGAGCTTCATATTGCCCGTGCCCGACGCTTCAGTTCCGGCCATCGAAATCTGCTGCGATAAATCCGCCGCCGGAATGATCAGTTCGGCCACGCTCACGCCGTAGTTCGGGATGAAGCCGACCTTCAGCCGGTCACCAATCAACGGGTCGTTGTTGACCTTCTCCGACACGTCGTTGATCAACTTGATGATCGTCTTGGCCATCTTGTACGCCGACGCCGCCTTGCCGGCGAACATCACCACGCGCGGTGTCCACGCCTTCTCCGGCTGCTCGCGGATCCGGTTGTACCGCACGATCACGTGCAGGATGTTAAGCAGCTGCCGCTTGTATTCGTGGATGCGCTTCACCTGCAAATCGAACAGCGCGTTCGGGTCGATGATCGCCCCCGTCTCAAGCTTCGCGCGCGCGGCCAGCCGGACCTTGCTGGCGAACTTCGCGTCATGGAAAGCTTTGGTGAACTCGGGATCATCGCGCCATTCACGCAGCCGGGCCAGCTCGAACAAATCGGTTCGCCAGCGCGGTCCAAGCCGTTCATCGATTAACGACGACAGCTTCGGACTCGCCTGCGACAACCACCGGCGCGGCGTGATGCCGTTCGTCACGTTAGTGAAACGCTCGGGGTACATGCGCGCGAAATCGGCGAAGATGTTTTGCGTCATCAACTGCGAATGCAGCTTCGACACACCATTCACCGTGTGGCTCGCAACAATCGCCAGATGCGCCATGCGCACACGCCGCTGACCATATTCATCCACCAGCGAAATGCGGCGGATCAGGTCGACGTCGCGCCCGAACTTCTCACCCACCTGCTTGAGAAAATCCGCGTTGATGTCGAAGATGATCTCGAGGTGGCGCGGCAACAGCCGCGCCAGCATTTCCACGTCCCAGGTTTCCAGCGCCTCGGGCATCAGCGTGTGGTTCGTGTACGAGAACATCTGTTGCACGAGCTTCCAGGCCTTCTCCCACGGCAAATGATGGATATCGACCAGCAAACGCATCAGTTCGGGAATGGCCAGCACCGGATGAGTGTCGTTCAGATGCACCGCGACCTTCTCCGCCAGCCGCCCAAAATGCGTGTGCGTGCGTTGATAGCGGCGGATCAGATCCTGCATCGTCGCGGACACAAAGAAGTATTCCTGACGCAAACGCAGTTCGCGGCCGGCCTGCGTGGAGTCGTCCGGATACAGCAGGCGTGATACGTGTTCCGAGGTGTTCTTGGCTTCCACCGAGCGGCGGTAATCGCCCTGGTTGAACGCGGACAGGTCGAATTCATCGGTCGCCCGCGCCGACCAGAGCCGCAATGTATTGGTCGCGGTCGTGGCGAAACCGGGGATCACGGTGTCGTACGCCATGGCGTTCACGTGTTCCGTGTCGATCCATTCGGTGCGGTCGCCGTGACGTACCGTACTGCCGCCGAAATGGATCACGTAATTCACTTCCGGGCGCGGAAACTCCCACGCATTGCCCGCACGCAGCCAGTAATCGGGCGTCTCGACCTGATTTCCGTCCACGATCGTCTGCCGGAACATGCCGTATTCATAACGGATGCCGTAACCAAAACCGGGAATGCCGACAGTCGCCATGGAGTCGAGAAAACACGCGGCAAGGCGGCCCAGGCCGCCGTTGCCGAGCGCGGCATCGGGCTCCAGGTTCTCGAGGGTGTTCAAGTCGATGCCAAGGCCGGCAAGGGCGTCACGGACTTCGTCGTGGATGCCGAGCGCAAGCAAAGCATTGGTAAAAGTCCGGCCGATGAGGAACTCCATCGACAGGTAATAAACACGCTTGACGTCCTGCTCGTACTGCTGGCGCGTGGTTTTCATCCAGCGCGCCACCAGCCGGTCGCGGACCGCCAGTTCAGCGGCATGAAGCCAGTCGCGCGGCTGCGCGGTGACGGCATCCTTGCCGACTCCGTACATGAGACGGTTGGAAATGGAGCGCCTGAGCGCATCGACGGTGCTGTTCAGCTGTTCGAATTCCAGGTCGACGGATGTCATCGAACTCTCCAGAAATGCATTGCTGGACAACGCGCTAGGTGCGAGCCGCGTTCTGTCAAGCGGGACGGGGCCGGGTGAACAGGCAGGTTACGCTATTTTTATTTTTTTGGTAATGGCCCCGGCCGCCGTGGAATTGGCACGACATCCGCTGGCGCTCCGTCCATTTGTCGCATTTCCGTCATCGGGAACAACCAGGCTGCCCCATGACCAGAATTGTCAAATTACTTTGGTTTCCTGATCATAATTCGGTGCGAACCTGGATTTACGCCGCCGTGCGGTGGCCTTCCGCCAGCCTTTCGATTAGCTGAATATAGTGGTCGAGCTCAGGCGTAACACGCTCCGGGCGCTTGGCAAGATCATCCCAGCGGCGTAGTGAAAGCGCGTCCTGCGCGAAAGGCTTGCTCATGAAATCGTCCGCTTCCTCCTTGCTGAAAATGCCTCCTTGCAGTTTCAGGCTACGGACCGAATCCGCGGATAGTGTTGAAAAATAATTGTCATCAATCGCACATAGACAGCGCTTCGCATCCACATGCAGGCGGATCGGCTCGAGTACGGCGTTGCCGAACAGCGGCCGCAGGAACGGCAGCGCGAAATACTGGTGCAGGTCGTCAATACCCCGTTCGCTCGGCGTCTCGCCCTGGAGATTGAGCAGGTGACCCAGGTCGTGCAGGAACGCCGCGCCAACGAGTGTTTCGTCAGCGCCCGCTTCCTCGGCCAGTGCCGCCGTCTGCAACGCATGCTGGAGTTGCGTGACCGGTTCGCCGCTATAGGCAATGGCGCCGTAGGTATTGAAAAGATGCCGGATGTCAGTCAGCGTAAGCGCCATGATTTAAGCCCAGGGTAAAGAAAAGGTCTTGAGGTTCGTGAAGCTTTTCATCGCTTCCTGCACGCCTTCCTTGTAACCCAGGCCCGAATCCTTGATGCCGCCAAACGGTGTCAGCTCGATCCGGTAACCCGGCACTTCCCACACATTCACGGTACCCACGCGCAGTTCGTTCACGAAACGCGTGATCAGGTCCGCCCTGTCCGTACACAGGCCGGACGACAACCCGAAGGCCGTGCCGTTGCTGATACGAATGGCGTCGTCGATGCTATCGAATTCGATGATCGGGGACACGGGCCCGAAGGTTTCTTCACGCACCAGCGTCATGGAAGGATTGACACGATCCAGCACTGTGGGCGAATACAACGCCCCATGGCGGTGATTGCCGCACAGCAACCGTGCACCTTTCGATACCGCTTCGTTCACGCGTGCCTCGAACAATTTGGCCGCCGCCTCGTCGATGACCGTGCCCATCTCGTTGGCGGGATCGAAGGGATCGCCATGACGCCATGCGAGCGTCTTTTCCACGACGAGTTCCGTGAACCGTGCAGCCACGCCCTTCTGCACGAGCATCCGCTTGACCGCCGTGCAGCGTTGCCCGGAATTCTTGTACGAGCCTTGCACGGCCAGCGTTGCCGCGCGCTCCAGGTCGGCGTCGTCGAGCACGATCAGCGGATCGTTGCCGCCAAGTTCCAGCACTACGCGCCGATACCCCGCCCTCGCCGCAATTTCCTTGCCGATGGCTACACCACCGGTAAAAGTGACGAGATCGGCGTGCGGGTTCGTGACGAGTTCGTCAGCAATCTCGCGCGGGTCGCCCGTTAAAACCTGCAGCATGGGTGCGGGCAATCCGGCTTCGACCAACACGTCGGCCAGGTAATAAGCCGATAGCGGCACCTTCTCCGACGGCTTCAGGATGACGCGATTATTCGTCGCGATAGCCGGTGCAAGCTTGTGCGCAACCTGATTCATCGGATGATTGAACGGCGTGATGGCGACAATCACACCGGCCAGCGGCTCACGTTGCGAGAACACGCGGCGCGCCTTGCCGTGCGGAGTCAGGTCACAGGAAAAACTCTGGCCGTCGTCGCGCAACGCTTCCATTGCGGCAAATTTGAAGACGTCCGCCACGCGGCCGATTTCATAGCGCGAGTCCTGCTTCGACAAACCCGATTCAAGCGAAATCAGATCCGACGCTTCTTCCGTGCGCTCACGCAGCAACGCAGCAGCACGCTCGAGAATCTGCGAGCGTTCATAACGCGTCAGCGTCGAGCGGTAGTTCGCCGCGTACTCGAATGCATCGCGCACATCGTCGACGCTTGCCATTGGCACGGTGCCAACGAGGGTGTTCGTGTAAGGATCGAAAACATCGATAGTGCGTGAACGCGCCACACGCTCGCCCTTCAGGCGCAGCTTTTCAACCCGCAGCGCATGCTGCTCAACCGCAAGAACGGCGCTCATGATGCAAGCTCCAGATGGTTCAACGCGATGTTGAAAACGTCGAAGTTGCGCAGGCGCTTTCCTTCTTGCCTTGCTTCAAAACCATCGGTTGGACGATTGAACAGCAAGGGCACTTCCTGCTCGGACACGCCGCCATGCGAGCGCAACGGTACGTTCAATCCCGACAGGTCATGCTCCGCGCGGCGAGTACCGAGTACCGTGTTGCGTCCGCTCACGACCACGAGATCCCCCACGCGATCGTTCGGCAGCTCGAAGCGCTCGCAAGCCGCCGCGTTGTCGAGCACGATATCCACGCCCGGCAGTGCAGCAATGCGCGCCGCCAATGCTTTTGCATCGACGGAAGCAGGCAGGTAGATGGTCGCGAACGAACCCAGCGCTCCGTGGTGAACCACGTAGGGATCAGTGATCGGCAGGATCACACGCGCATTCGGAACATCGAGCGTTTCGTCCAGCCAGTCTTGCAAATACACCACGTTCGGCTCGCCCGTTGCGACGTCGTGCTTCGCGTTCATGCCATGGTCGGCAGTCAGGCCGATCACCGCGCCGAGTTCGTTCAGGCGCGCGAGATAACCGTCCATCATCGCGTAGAACGCGTTCGCGCCGTCCGTGCCAGGCGCGCATTTGTGCTGCACGTAGTCCGTGGTCGACAGATACATGATGTCAAGCTTGCGAGTCTCGGCAAGCCGTACGCCCGCCGCGAACACGAACTCGGAAAGGTCTGCGCTATAGACGTCCGGTACGGGCTTGCCGACCAGTTCCAGCACGTTCTCGATGCCGTTCTCAGCAAGCGTCACCGCGTCCGCTTTCTCCGCCGAGAAACAGATGCCGTCGAGTTGCCAGCCAAGCAGACGGCGCAACTTGTCCTTTGCGGTAACCACGGCCACCTTCTCGCCGCGTTGCGCTGCGGCGGCGAGGATCGTGCTGGCGCGAAGGTAGGCCGGGTCGTTCATCATCACTTCGGCGCCCTTGCCGCCGTTCGCTTGCGGGTCGAAGAAATAGTTGCCGCAAATGCCATGCACAGAAGGCGGTACGCCCGTCACGATCGACAGGTTGTTCGGGTTGGTGAACGACGGAATCACGCAGTCGGCGCGAAAGGCGGACCCGCCACGCAGCATCGTGCCGATAAACGGTGCGACGCCCGCCGCAACGGCCGCTTCCAGGTAATCGTATTCGCAGCCGTCGACGCAGACGACCACGGTCAGCGCGCGCGCCGGACCATAAGCGCGGCCATTAACTTCCATGAGCATTTCGGTGGACGTGGACATAAGGTTCCTTTCCGTGATGAACCAGCGTTCTGCCAGCCGCTGCGGCTAGCGTTGTGGTTAAATTTGCGATTCCATATTTTGATGCACAACGCCAATATTTGCCACATTTTTCGACGTAAAAAAGTCCCGAAGAGTGGGACTTTCTACGGCAACGCGCCGGATCAGGCCATTCGCCGCCGTGGCACTTTTGCTGCGATCAGCAACAACGCGGCGAGTGAAACGGCCAGCAAGATCAGCGACAGCGCCGACGCCGGCAAGTAATAACCGCGATTCACCTGTCCGACCACCACGATCGGCACGGTCGCAAAACCCGGGGGATAGACGGTCAGCGTCGCGCCCAGTTCGCCGAGCGACAGGGCAAATCCGAGCGCGAGACTCGCGCGTATGGCGGGCACAAGTTGCGGGAGAACCACGCGTGAGAGGACCATCGAAGGCGGCGCGCCAAGACTGGCTGCCGCTTCGCGCAGGATCGTGAGTTCGGGGCGAAGCGCGGCGGCGGCGCATCGATAACAAAATGGCAGCACGAGTGCGAGCTGCACCAGCACGACGATTGCCGCCGAACCCGAGATATCCAGCGGTTTCTTGTGATACGCGATCAGCACGGACAGCCCGAGCACGACGCTCGGCACGCCATTGGGCATCATCGCGATGGTGTCCACCCATGCGCCCACGCCGCGGCGGTCACGCCCTTCGAGCGCCAGCGCAAGCCATAAGCCGAGCACAGTGCCCAGCACCGCGACGCCGAAGCCGACTTCAAGGCTCGTGGTCAATGCATCGAAGTCGCTTCCACCCAGGCGTTCGAACCAGCGCATGCTGAAACCATCGGGGAAGATGGTTCCCGACCAGTGCGACGCCACGCTCGAAAGCGCCACCACGATCACCGGCAACACGAACAGCCAAAAGCACAACAGCGCGGCAAACCCCATGAATACCCACGCGCCGATCCGCTTAAGAGAATGCGGCTTGGAAGTCGTTGCGGGCAGCGTGAACTCAGTTGCCATTGCGGCCTCCGGTGCGTCGATTGACTCGCCTGTAAAGCGCATACAACGAGAGCGACATGGCTAGCATCACGACAGCGCCAGCGGCGGCTGTCGGCAAGTCGAGGTCTACGGTCGCGGAGCTGTAGATCGCCATCGGCAACGTGATCAGATGCGCGCTGCCAAGCACCAGCAGAATGCCGAACTCATTGAGCGTCAGCAGGAAACACAGGATCGTGCCCGCGGCAATACCGGGCCAGGCGAGCGGCAGAATGACCTTGAACGCGACCATCCAGCCGTTCGCGCCAAGGCTCTTGGCGGCTTCGATCAGGCGCATGTCGAGCGTGGCGAATGACGCGAGCGTAGGCCGCACGACGAACGGCGCGTAGAACACGACCTCCGCGAGAATCACGCCGCCGATACCGAACAAGAAGTTGAGCGGCGGGTCCTGCAGGTTGAAAAGCCGCTGCAAGGCAATGCTCACCGACCCCTGCGAGCCATACAAAAAGATCAGCGTGAAGGCGACCAGGAACGATGGGAAGGCGACGAACAATTCGAGGAACCGGGTGACTAGCTTCGCCCCGGGGAATGGCTTGAAAAACAGCATTGCCGCGAGCAGCACGCCCAACACCGAAGCGAGCGACGCGCTGGCGAACAGGATGCCGAGCGTCGTGCCGACCACGCCGCTCGTCTCCGAATTGCCGAAGAATGCGGTATAGGCATGAAAGCTCAGGCCATGCGCACCGCTCACGCTGAGAATCAGGAGTTGCAGCAGCGGATAGATAACCAGCGGACCCAGCACGACAACCAAAATGAACCACAAATGCCACTGCGCCAGCCGTTCGCGACGCCGCTTGGCAGCGGTATGCGCGACGTCGTCGACTACGTGCTTAGTCGCGGCTTCACTCACTGATAAGGACGACATCGTCAACCTCATGGCGTAGGGAAACGCGCGCGCCCTTCACGGGCATCGGGCCGTGGGCACGCTGCATGGTGACGAGCACGGGTTGATCGGGCAACGCATCAAGCATCACCGATACCGACAGCGCCGCGCCATACCATTCCACCGAGGCAATCGTGCCATGCAGTTGCGCATCGCCCAGCGGCACGATCGACAGGCACTCGGGACGCACGCACGCCACATGGTCGCGGTCATCGTGACGGGCATCGCCGATGGGGAACATGATCGACGGCGGCAACAGGTTGGCCGCGCCAAGATAGCGCGCGACGAATGCGTCCTTCGGGTTGTCGTACAGTTCGCGCGGCGTGCCGAGCTGCGCAATGCGGCCATCGCGCATCAGCAAGGTGCGGTCGGAGAGCACGAGCGCGTCGTCCTGATCGTGCGTGACACACACAATGGTCAGGTTCGGCAAACGCTCATGCAACGCCTTGAGTTCGGTACGAACGGATGCGCGCAGGTTGGCATCGAGTGCGGACAGCGGCTCGTCCAGCAGCAGCACATCCGGCTCGATCACCAGCGCCCGCGCCAACGCCACGCGCTGCTGCATGCCGCCCGACAACTGCGCGGGCATCACGTGCCCCGCGTCGCCGAGTTGCACGAGCTTGAGCGCATCGGCTACGCGCCGTGCGATCTCCCCTGCTTTCAAGCGCCGCGCCCGCAAACCGAACGCGACGTTGTCATACACCGACAGATGCGGAAACAGTGCATAACTTTGAAACAGCAAGCCGAGATTGCGCTTGAACGGCGGCACGTGCGTGAGATCACGCCCCGCCACCGTCAACGTCCCTGCGAGCCCGTCCGCTTCAATGAAGCCCGCGATAAACCGCAGCAACGTGGTCTTGCCACAGCCGCTGCGGCCGAGCACGGTCAGCAGCTCGCCACGCTCGATGGTCAGCGACAGGTCATCGAGCACGGTGCGTGTGCCGAAGCGCACGCTCAAGCGGTCGATACGCACGCCGCCGTGCGCGTGCTCATCTGCATCCACGGCGGCGGCTTCGCCAGCGGCCGGAGCCAGCGTCAAAGTGTTCACGGTTCGCATCCTTGATAGCTTGGAGAAAACAGGACGAGCGCGAAGGTCAAAGAAGACAGACGCTTACGACTTCGGCTTCACGACTTCCAGCTGTTTGTCCGAATTGCCGATCACTTCGTTTTTCCAGCGTGTGGTCCATGCAGCCTTCTTATCCATTACCTGGTTCCAGTCCACCGGAATCAGCTTCACGCCCGCAATGGCCTGCTTGACCGTCTCGCCGTTCTTGCCGGCCAGCGGAACATCCGTACGGCCCGGGATGCCATAGATATCCGGCACCTTCGCCTGCACTTCCTTCGACATCAGGTAGTCCACCAGCTTCTTGCCTTCAGCCTGGTTCGGGCCGCCCTTGATCAGGCCGATTGCGTAGGGCAACTGGAACGTGGTCGGAGCTTCGCCGGGCTTGGCCGAGAGGAAGATCGGCTTGAGCGACAGGCCGCCGTTGGTCGAGTCGTCCAGGTCCATCTGCAGGTCGCCGTTGGCGAACGCGATCTCGTTGCGCGAGAGCAGGACGTCGAGATAACCCGTGCCCTTGGTGTGGAATTTTGCGCTCTTTTCCAGATTCTTGAGGTAGTCGAACGCCTTGTCTTCGCCCATCAGCGCGCTCGTCAGGATGATCACGGCCATGCCGTCGCCGGCCGTGGCGGGATTCGAATAAGCCACCTTGCCGCTGAAGTCGGGTTGCAGCAGATCAGCAAAGGTCTTTGGTGCGGTCTTCGTGATTTCCGGGTTGATCGCGAACGAGAAATAGTTGTTCACGAAGGTGGCCCAGGCGCCATCCGAAGCTTTGGCGATTGCCGGCACGTTCGCGTAGTTGACGCTCTGGTACGGCTGCAGCAAGCCGCCTTGCGACGCTTGCTGAATGAACGGCGGCAGCGTGACGATCACGTCGGCTTTCGGCGAGTCCTTCTCCACCGTCGCGCGATTCACGACTTCCCCGCTACCCGCAATCACGATATTGACCTTCACGCCTTCCTTCTTTTCAAAGGCCGGCAAGACGTCCTTGTACAGGTTTTCCAGACCGTCGGCGCTGTACAGCACGACTGCGTCGGCAGCAAAAGCCGGCACCGTCACAACGCTCGCGAAAGCGGCCGCGGCCAGGGCCGGCAACACGCGCTTTGCAAAACGGGATGCGGGAAAGCGATTTTTCGTCATGGTGCTTGTTTCTCCGGGATAGCGGATACAGCCAGGTGGCGTGAAGTTAGATGTACGTTTGGCACGTTTTTCTAAGCATCGGCTCGATTCTTTTAAGTCCGATGATTCATTGGTTCGGCGCCCCGGATTTCAGTGCGCCAGCAACCCGAACGAAGAATCACAGAACTTCATGACAGCGACGTGACGATGCCACATTTTTCCAACAAAGAACACATTTCGCCAAAATTACGACGTAGACTATTTCACGCCTGCCGCGCGATGCCTGACCGACTATCAAGCCATCGGAACGGCGCTTGAAAGCTATGAATGGAGAAAAACGTGATCAACGGAAGTGACCCGATTTTGCTGACCCCTGGCCCCCTGACCACATCGCCTGCCACCCGTCAGGCGATGCTGCGCGACTGGGGTTCCTGGGACGCGGCTTTCAACCGGATGACAAGCGAGATCTGCCGCGACCTGCTTGCGATCGTGTCCGGCCAAAAAGACTTTGTGTGTGTACCCATGCAGGGCAGCGGGACGTTTTCCGTGGAAGCGGCGCTCGGCTCGCTCGTGCCGCGCGATGCGGTCGTGCTCGTGCCGAACAACGGCGCGTATTGCACACGCTTACTGAAGATACTTGAGCGCCTGGGGGTGGCGTCGATTGAACTGAAGTTTCGCGATGACGAGCCGGCCAGCGTCGAACGGATCGAAGAGATGTTTCGCCGCGAGCCGCGCATCACGCATGTGGCGCAGGTGCATCTGGAGACGAGCGCGGGCTTGCTGAACCCGCTCGACGAGATTGCAGCGCTGTGCAAGCAGCATGGCAAGAGCCTGATCGTCGATGCAATGAGTTCGTTCGGTGCGTTGCCAATCGATGTATCGAAGGGTGGCATTGATGCGGTGATTTCCGCCAGCGGCAAGTGTCTCGAAGGCGTGCCGGGGATGGGCTTCGTGATCGTAAAGCGCGCGTTGCTGGAAGCGTCAGCGGGTAATTCGCGCTCGCTCGCGCTCGACCTTCACGATCAATACGCGTACATGGTGAAAACCACGCAATGGCGGTTCACACCGCCTACGCATGTGGTCGCGGCGTTGCGTTCGGCGCTCGATCAGTTCATCGCGGAAGGGGGGCAGCCGGCGCGCGGCGCGCGGTATCGAAGCAATTGCGCGGCGTTGATCGACGGCATGGCGTCGCTGGGTTTCAAGCCGTTCCTGGATGCCGCGGTGCAGGCGCCGGTGATCGTCACGTTCCATGCGCCGAACGATCCGGCCTACGATTTCAAGCGCTTTTATGAAGCCGTCCGCGATGCGGGTTATGTGCTCTATCCGGGCAAGCTGACGGAAGTGGAGACGTTCCGCGTGGGCTGCATCGGCGCGATTGACGCGAACGAAATATATAACGCGGTAGCGGCCATTGGACGGGCGCTAGGCTCGCTGCATGTGCGTCTGGCAGCTTGAGCGCAAGTGCGACGTCCGCACTCAGGCGATCAGCAGCTCCGGCCCGCGCGCGGCAATCGCGCGGCGCATGGCTTTGTCGGGCGCGACTTCGGTGATCAGGTAACGCGCCTTCTCGAAGTCGCGGATACGCACGGGCGTGACGTTGCCGAACTTCGAGTTGTCCGCGACGATAGCCGCCGCGCTCGCCGCCAGGATCATGCGGCTGCGCACTTCGGCGGCGAGGCGCGAGTAGTCGGTCAGGAAACCTTCGGTGGTGATCGCGCCCGCGCCCACGAATGCGAAGTCCACGTGATATTGCGAAAGTTGCTGCACGGTGTCGAGACCAAATACCGCGTCCTCGTTGTCCGAGAGCTCGCCGCCGAAGAGGGTGACCTTGTTGTCGTTGCGGCGGCCGAGCAGCAGCGCGATGCGCCAGTCGTTGGTGTAGACCATCAAGCGGTGCCGGTCGCCCAGCGCGCGCGCCACCGCTTGCGTCGTGCTGCCCGAGTCGATGATCACCGACGCGCCGTCGGGCACCAGTTGCGCGGCACGCTCGCCGATCGCACGCTTGGCGACGGCGTTCGCAGCCTCCCGCACGTCGAGGTCCGGCTCCCGGCGATCATTGGACAGCGCGCCGCCGTGGGTGGTCGCGATCAGGCCGCGTTCGGCCAAGGCGTTGAGGTCGCGCCGGATGGTCTCGCGCGACACGTCGAGCGCGCGCACGAGTTCGGCGACCGACAACGCGCCGTTCTTCGACAACTCCGACAGGATGTATTGATGACGTTGTTCGGCGAGCATCGGGTGCGGCCGGACATGCCGGCAATGGATGAACAAGCTAAGGGACAAGCAGGATAACCCGGAGGATAACCCCGGACCGCGCGTATTGTAGTACGCGATAGTACGCGACGGCCCGCCACACGGATGACCATGACAACAACGACACCCACTCCCCTTCGCACCGATGTCGCGATTATCGGCGCGGGCATTCTCGGGCTGGCGCATGCCTATGCATTCGCCAAACGCGGTTTGCGCGTGACCGTATTCGAGCGCAGCGGCACGCCGGTCGGCGCGTCCGTCAGAAATTTTGGCATGGTGCTGGTGACCGGCCAGCCGCCGGGCGCGATGCATGCGCTTGCGCAGGCATCGCGGAAAATATGGCTCGACTGGGCAGCCGGCGCGGCGCTGCATGTGCGGCGTTCAGGCTCGCTGATGTTCGCCCGCAGCGCGGCCGAAGCCCAGGTAATGGAGGCGTTCGCAGCAACGCGCGCCGAGGCGGCGGGCTACGACGCCGCGTTGCTTTCGCGCGCCGCGCTCGACGATCTCTACGATGGCCGCTTTCGCAAGCATCGCGCCGCACTGCATGGGCGTGCCGATTTGCAGGTGTTTTCGCGTCAGGCGGTGCCTGCGCTCATCGACTATTTGCGGTTTGTGTTCAACGTGGATTTTCGCTTCGGGACGCTCGTGCAGGATGTGGATGACGGGCGGGTCGAGACGACTGCGGGGCATTGGCGCGCGGAGCATGTGGTGGTTTGCGCGGGACACGATTATCTGTCGCTGCTCGCGCCGCAACTCGCTGTACTGGAACCGCGGGTGTGCCGGTTGCAGATGCTGCGCGTGCGGCCGACCACGCCTTTCGCCCTCGATCATGCCGTGCTGACCGGACTGAGCTGCCTGCATTACGGCGCGTTCTCGGACCTTCCCGAAGCCGCTGCGCTGCAAGCGGAAGTGGCCGCGCAAGAACCCCCGTTGCTCGAGCACGGTATCCATCTGCTGGCGAGCCCGACGCCTGGAGGGGACCTCATCGTGGGTGACTCGCATGATTATGGCGATGATCCGTCACCGTTCAATGCGCAGGCTATCGATGAAATCCTGCTCGGCCTGGCTGAGGACACGCTCGGCAGCACGGTGCGGGTCGTCGAGCGGTGGCAAGGCGTGTATGGGGCGCGCACCGCTACCTCGGGCGCACCGTTTTCTGTCCTGCGGGCCGCGCCGAATGTGACCGGTGTGTACATGCATAGCGGCGTGGGCATGAGCGTCGGGCCGGCCCTGGGTGAGCGTGTAGTCAGTCATCTGCTTGACGGGGCAGCGCTGCCCATAGAGTGACAACTTGTCGCAGATGCGGTCCTTTAACGGCGCGGCCAGATGTCATGAGGGGTGCAGAACCACGCGGCATCATTCAGCCACCGGCAAGAATCTATTTCCTCGCCGCGGGGCAATGAAGGCGCCCTCGCCCGGTAAACTCGTCGCCTGTTCTTTTGTGCGATTGCGCCGGGTATCGATCGATGAGCTACAAGAAAGGCATTGTGCTGGAGATCCAGTTTCCGCCCGAACGTCTGAACGACGGCGCGGGAGACCCATACTGGATCGACCTGACACTCGATGAAGCCCGCCGCCTCCACGAGCAACTGGCGAGGCGCTTCGCCGGCGAGGCCCAGGCGAATCAGCCGCTCGATACGTTCACGATCGAATAAGGGGTCGTTCACTCGATCCGTGCCGATGGCCCCGGGCGAACGACCCTGTCCTCACCCTCCGCTGCAGGTGGGACTCGACAGGTTGCTGAAACGGCTCGGCCAGTCCCCCGAGATCGCCGCCTGTGCCGCCGCCAGCGGCATATCGCCCGTACACACGCAGCGCTTCAGGAACACCGCCAGCCGTTCCTTGCGGCGCTGCCCGGCACGCCCATCCCAGCGGCGGATGTCAAGGTTTGCCGCCGCGGTCGGCGAACCGCCCAGCAGGATCGGCATGCGGTGGTCGAGCGCGTAGTCCGAAGCGCTCTTCGGGTCCACATGGCGTTGAGTCAGCAGTTGCTCCTTCTGGCGCTGCAAGGTGTCGAAGGGAGGCAGGACGTCGTCGGCGTAACCCGGGCGGCAGATCGTGTCCACAATGGTCGACTGGGTCACGCGCGGATCAAGCAGCTCGGCTTTTTGCGCGTGAACCGGCACACCGCCGGCCGAAAGCGCAAGCAGCAACCACACAATGGCAACACGCCGGCGACTTTGGCGGTGGTGACGATGATGCGAAAGAAACCTTCTATTCATTCGGCGATCGGGCCGCGCCGGAAACGCAACGGCCAAGTGTCGGAGCGAGAGGAGGGGCTAATTAAAACACATGCGCGTCCCCGGAACGGGATCGGGCATTAATCACGACGGCGCCATGACCCGCGTCGATCAACGCCAATCGAAAAGCAAAGCACCCTTGAGCCCTCAGGCGGGGTGCCGCTCGAGCGCCGCATTGAGCGCTATTGCTTCGTCGTGGAAACGGGCATACGCCGCGCGAATCGCCGCGGTGTCGTAGCCATGTCCTGGCGCTGTCACGCATGCACGCTGAAGGCTCAGGCAGGCATCGGAGAAAGACGTGGCGCCGATCACGAACGCCGCTCCCTTCATCCGGTGCACGAGTTCGAGCAGACGGCGAAAGTCCGCCGATGCAAACGCCCGGCGCGCCTCCTCGAGATCCTGCTGGTTTGCCGACTTCAATGCATCGACCAGCGCGGCGGCCTGGTCCCCGAAACCGTTGAGCTGCTCCACGTTGAAACGCGGGATCGTGGCTGCGAGAGCGAGCGTGCCTGGTTGCGCAGCGGCGTGATCGACAGGTTGAGCCGTTTCGGACGCTGTATCCGACTCTGTATCCGAGGGGTCGTCGAACGCGCTCGTCAGGTTCCCGGGATCGGCAACGGACACATTGAGTGCAGCCGAAACGGCGCTGCCGACGGCCCTGTTCGCAGGGAAGGTTTGAGTGGGACCGTAGGTATCGGCATGCGCCGCGCCTGGCGTCGCGGAACTAATCGATGCGGTCGACATATGCATGGGTGCAACACCCAATACGCGATCGAAGAAGGATCTGGAATCCGATGGCGGCGCCGGATCTTTGGCGCGAGTGGCAACGGGTAAGACGACCTTCTGCCCGAGCTCATCGCGCATGGCAAGTACCAGAGCGCGGTGCAGCGCGTCGAGCCCAAGCGGCTTGACAAGGCACAACGTCATGCCTGCGCCGAGCGCTTGCGTAAGCGCCTCGGGCTGCGCGTTCGCGGTCATGCCTATGATGGGCGTCGGCTTCATACGGGCGTTCGTACGCGCCAGCGCCAGTTCGCGCGCGCGAATGGCACGCGCGAGATCCTCGCCGCTCATCGTGGGCATCGAACAATCAGTCAGGATCAAGTCGAACGGGGCGCCTTCTCGCCGCTGCCGCTCCCAACGCGCAAAAGCAGCGTCGCCGTCGTTAGCAGTTTCAAGCACGCAGCCGAGCGTATTCAACTGGCTCGCAAGCAGGATGCGATTGGCCGGATGATCGTCGACAACGAGTACATGCAAACCGGCCAAGTCATGCGTATCGGGCTCTGACGTGCGCACGGGTGTTTCCAACGGCTGACGGGCTACAGGCAAGCGTACCCGCGCGGTAAAGCGGCTGCCCTGCCCGGCCTTGCTCGACAACCGGATCGTGCCGCCCATCATGGTCATCAGGCGGCGGCAGATAGTGAGGCCGAGACCGGTGCCGCCAAAGCGGCCGGGCCGCTCTTGTCGCGCCTGCGCGAACGGCGCGAACAGCAACGCTTGCTGATCCGCTGCGATACCGATGCCGGTGTCCGAGACTGCCAGCAACAGTTCGCGATGCGCGATATGCGCATCGGTAACGAGAGCGTTATGGGCGTGGCCTTTCCTCGCTGCCCCGATCGCATACTCGAGCGTCACCTGTCCCGCATCCGTGAACTTGATCGCATTCGACAACAGATTGCCCAGCACTTGCCGCAGGCGCAGCCCGTCGGCCATCACCCACACGCGCTCATGCTCCCGATGCCCACGCATGCGCACAACAAGCTCGACGCCTTTGCTGCGCGCCGCCGGCTCATAGATCGCCACCACGCTTTGCACCCACACGCCCAATTCCAGCGGCGCAGGCGTGAGCACGAGCCGCCCGGCTTCGATCTTCGCCATGTCGAGGATATCGTCGATCATGCCAAGCAGGTCATGTGCCGCGTGATGCGCCGTACCCAGCGCCCGCTCAGTCGCTGCACGGTCTCCCGGGCTGCGCAATTCAAGTTCGAGAAGCCCGAGCACAGCGTTCATCGGCGTACGGATTTCGTGGCTCATGGTGGCAAGGAACGTCGACTTCGCGCGGTTCGCGGTTTCGGCTTCTTCCTTGGCTGCGCGCATCGCCTGTTCGGCCGCCCGCCGGCGCGCAATCTGCGCTTTCAACGACACCGCCCAGCCGATCAGCAGCGCCAGCACGGCCGCACCCAGCAGCGCGCCGGCAATAACCTGCGGACGCCGCCGCTGCCACTGGCTTTCCGGGTGTTCGATGAGCATCCAGCGGCGGCGAATAGCGTCGAGTTCCGTCGGCTGCATGTGTTCGATCGCGCGGTTCATGATCGCGAGCAGCATGGGCTGATTGCGCGCGATGAGAAAGCCGTGCTGCACGGGCTGATCCGAGAACGCGCCCGTGATGACGAGCTTGTTGCGATACGGATTGCCAACCGCATAGTTGGCGAAGGTCAGGTCGATGATGGTGGCGTCGGCCTGGCCGTTTACCACGGCATCGAACTGGCCATTGATCGGCGATGCCTCGACGATATGCACCGACGGCACGCGCTCCCGCAATTCGCTCATAAGCGCATGATTGGGCCAAAGCGCAACGCGTTTGCCCGCCAGCGCTTGCGCGTCTCGCAACGGCTGCGCTCCCGCCCGCGTCAGGATCACCAGCACGCCTTCGCCATAAGGTCTGGTCGGCGCGAACTGCGGCGGGATTTGCCCTGCGCTCAGTCCGTAGGCGATCATGCTCGCGCGGCCGTCGCCCAGGTCATCGGTCACCTGCCCTGTGGAACCGTGCAGGCGGCCTTCGAAGCTCAGACCCGTGAGCGCGCCAATAGCCGCGAGCATATCGATTGCCAGACCTGCGGGCTTTCCGCTTGAATCGCGGAATGTCATGGGCGCGGCGTCCGCATACATGGAATAGTCGATCACCGGATGCGCGCTTATCCAGGCACGTTGCGCATCGCTCAACGTAAGCGGCCGGGTGAACGTCACGGCGGCGGCAGCCGCCCATCGCGCACGCACTTCCTGCAGAAAACGGGGCGGCAGCGCGGCGAGCGCCGCATCCACGCGCTGACGCTGGATGTCGCCTGCGGCGTCGGCGGCGAACGCGAAGCTGTAGCCGGCTTCATCGAAGGCTGCAAAGCCGGAGATGGTGAGGCTTACCAAGTCAAGGTGATCGATCGTGTAACCCGCCGTGGCCAGGTCGCCCACGAACGCGTCCGCGTCTCCCAGCGACACAGCCAGCAGCGCACTCAGCGTATCGCGATAGCCCACGGCGTGCAGCGCGGGATAAGCATCGTGCAACTGCCGCACCGACGTTTGTTGCTCGACATAAGCAATCCGTCCTGTGCGACGGCCCGCCACGCGCCGTTCAACGAAGACTTGCTTGGTCGCAACATAAGGCCGGCTGTAACGCAGCGCCGGTCCTGCGTCATTGCCGGTTGCACTGGTCGCCGCATCAATCCGATGGTGACGCAACGCATCCAACATGGCAGAACGCTCAGGAAAGGTCCGCCATTCGAGCGGCCTCTGCAACGCGATAGCCACACGTTGCGCGAAATCAGCCGAGACGCCACGAACTGGCGAACCGGAGTCATCCGGATCATTCATTTCCATTGGCGGCAATGCGCCCGGGACTGCTCCCACGATAAACGGCCTGGGCGTTGCTGCATTGACTGCAATGGAAAGCGCCAGCAGACAGGTGAACACCATTGCCTGACGCAACGTCCTGATGCTTTGTATCGCGACGTGTGTCCTGAGCAAACTCATTGGGTGATTGCCTGCGCACGGCGCGAGACACGCGCTCTTGAAGGGAGCGCCAGTGTCGCAAATAGAAGCGCCCACGCCAATTGGAGAAGTTGAAACGATCAGTCTGCCTAAATGACACAGTTACATAGACCATGCAGGAAGCGACACCGCGTCCGACCGATCCTGGCTAACAAGAACGTAAGCAAAAACGTAAGCCTGGTCATTAACCGTACAGTTAACCTGTCACCATTTGCACTCATCCAGTGCAAGCATTATTGCGAGACACACAATACTATTTCGACAGATTCACGGCTAATGCAACAACACTTGCTTGCCTACACTTCAGTGATGAGTTTGTTCAGCATGACTTCATTGGTCTTGGAACACACTCATCACATATCAGAGAGGAGATTCCGTCATGTTCAAGTCACTGGTTCCCGCAATCGTGCTTGCTTCCGCGCTCGGCGCACCGGCATTCGCTTATGCGCAAGACGCGGACACGATAAGCCGCCCTGCAGTCAAGGCCGATCTGCTTCAGATGGAACAATCCGGCTATAACGTCGAAGGCGATCACACGACCTACCCCGCGCAGGCCCAGGCGGCAGAGCAACGCTTGCAAGCGAATCGCGGCGTCACCGCAACCTCCTACGGCTCGCCGACAGATGGTTCGTCCGCTGCCGGCATGCGCGTCCCGATGGCGCAACCCGATGAAACACGTTCGGTGTACTTCGGGCACTAAGCGCGAGATTTATGACCGGACTGCCATCCGGTAAAAATTAACGCGTTAGTTAAATTGAGAGAGTGAAGGGAGCCGCCACGTAGCGGCTCCCTTCGTTTCAAGCTTGCGTGCAGCATCATCCATGCTTCAGGAATAGACCGGCATGCAACCGCGTCTATTTCATCCCGCCCCTTGTTTAGCCCCGCCTTGTTTAGCCCCGGTTAGTCGGTCTCTGACAGAAATTGATTTCGCGGCTAACATTCAGCCAGGTTCTGTTGCCCTATCCAATCAGCCCGTTTATTGCGAATACATGACACATCGCTGTCACATCGCCATAACGAGCCATCCGGGCCGAGCAATATGCAACCTACCGTGCAATCGCCGGGATTTCATTGCCGGCGCGAGCATGCTCGTTCGCTTTTACCAATGTGTTTCGTGTCACTCGCAGCAAGCCGTCCGTTTCGCGTAGTCGTCGCTTAGTTGTATCGCGCTCCGTCCATGACCATCAGCTATCACGCTTAGCCATGGTTTTTCCGGCGGTCGGTTGCCAAACGTGTCTCCGGTTTCCCAACCCGAAGCCGTGCATGTGCGCGCCGTCTGCCTGCTCATTCACTCGCGCAAGAGGACACACATGAAGACGAAACTCATCGCAGCGCTACTTGCAGCAGCGCTGGCTCAAGTCGCCCTTCCTTCGCAAGCGCAAGTCGCCGGCTCGCAGACGCTCGGCATCAGCGTGGAGGAATCCACAGCCATTCTGGGCGGCTGGAGTATCAAGAAATCCATCCTCAACAAGCCTGTCGTCAATGAGAACGGCGACCGGGTCGGTGTGATTCACGACATCATCGTGGCGCCGGACAAGTCGGTATCGTTTGCGATTGTCGCGGCGAGCCAGTTCGCGGGCGTGTCGCATCACGACGTCGCGATTCCTATCGAGCAACTCGATATAGTCGGCGGCAAGATCGTCCTGGCAGGCGCGACGAAAGCGGCCATCAAGGCGCTGCCGGAGTTCGAATACGCGAAGATGCCCGCGTCGCCGAAACCCCGTGCGGAGTTCAACGACCATCATTGAGATGATGTGAGGGTTGCTGCGGCGTTTGTTGCGGCGTTTGTTGCAACTCCAGGCTCAACGCCGCAGCAAGTGATCCACGTGCCGCGAACGTTCAGCCCGGCAGCTTCGCCGCCAGCACATCGATCTTCATGATCTGCGGCGGCGAGGCGAACAGTTCGGCTGCCTGCGCCATCAGCGCCTCGGCGACCTTGCCGGAAAGATGCGCGTCGCGACCGGCTTCGTCGGGGAAGGCATCGAAGATTCCGAACGTGCTCGCGTTCAACTGCAACGCGAACCATGCGGTCGTGGCAGGCTCCTGCTCGACCAGCGCGAGGCCGCCCAGCAAGAACGCTTCGACATCCTTCTCCTTGCCGGGTTTTGCTTCCAGCCGGACCCACAATGCTGTCTTGACCATGTCGTCCTCCGTTCACATATAGTGGCCAGCGCCCATTACGCCGGCACGCTTTCCGCCTTGTCGGCCCGCGCCCATACGCGATGTTTCGACAACGCCGCAATAAACGCCTTCATCACCTTCTTCGCGTCGCTGCCTACGCTGACGCCTTCGTCACCGGTCGGCAGATGCGCGGCAGCCAGCACATCCTCGCCATCGCCCACCGCGCCAATCGCCTTGAGATGCTTGAACGATTCGAGTACGAAGTGGCGGGCATCGCCGGATTCCGACAGGAGCTTCGCGCTTGCCGCGCCGCCGGCTACCACCACGCCGTCGAACATGATCGATGGCAAGGCGAGAATGGTTGCATCGACTTCCACGCCATCGCCCAATGTGCCCAGTTGCGGCGCAATCACCTTCGCATGCGCACCCTCTGCGGTCAGCGCGTCCTTGATCGCCTTGATGGTGGCGACATCCGCACCCTTCGCGGCGAGAATCGCAACCTTGCGTGTCTTCACCGACGGCTTCGCCTTCGCGACAAGGCTCAACGCCGGTGACTCAGTCAGCGACGACTTGCCCAGTTCCGCTGCGCTTGCGCTCGCTTTCGGCGCCGACAGGCCGAGATTATCGGCAACACGTGCACACAATTCACTGTCGATATTCGCCAGGATCCCGAGTTGCCGTTCGCGAATGAACTTGCGCTCGACCTTGCTCAGCTCGAACGAATACGCACCCACGATGTGATCCTTCTCCGGCTTCGTCATGCTATTCCAGAACAGCGTGGCCTGCGAATAATGATCGGCAAACGACTCGCTGCGCTGGCGGATCTTTACAGCATCCACGCGTTCCGGATAGGTCTCGAAACCACCGCCAATCGCTGCCGGTTCGGTTTCCTTCGGCCAGCCGCTATCGATGGAATTGGGTTCGTACGACGCTTGCCCGCGATTCACCGTCATCCGGTGTTTTGCATCGCGCTGGTTGTTGTGCATCGGCGCGATCGTACGGTTGATGGGGATCTCGTGAAAATTCGGGCCGCCTAGCCGGCTGATCTGCGTGTCCGTATACGAGAACAAGCGGCCTTGCAGCAGCGGATCGTTCGAGAAATCGATGCCCGGCACAATGTGCCCGGGACAAAACGCCACCTGTTCCGTTTCCGCAAAAAAATTATCCGGATTGCGGTTCAGCGTGAGTTTGCCGAGCATGGTGATCGGCACGATTTCCTCCGGAATGATCTTGGTCGGATCGAGCAGATCGAAGTCGAACGAATGCTCGTCGTCCTCTTCCACAATCTGCACGCCCAGCTCCCATTCAGGATAGTCGCCCATGTCGATCGCTTCCCACAAATCGCGCCGATGAAAATCCGCATCCTTGCCGGCCAGCTTCTGCGCTTCGTCCCACAAGAGCGAAGCCGAGCCAATGGTCGGACGCCAGTGGAATTTAACGAAGCGGCCGTGGCCCTCGGCATTCACCAGACGAAACGTATGGATACCGAATCCTTCCATGGTGCGCAAGCTGCGCGGGATTGCGCGGTCTGACATGGTCCACAACACCATGTGCGCGGACTCCGGTACGAGCGAGACGAAGTCCCAGAAGGTATCGTGGGCCGAACCACCTTGCGGCATTTCGTTGTGCGGTTCGGGTTTCACTGCATGGACGAAGTCCGGAAACTTGATCGCATCCTGAATGAAGAAGACAGGCATGTTGTTGCCGACCAGGTCGAAGTTGCCTTCCTCGGTATAGAACTTGACGGCGAAACCCCGCACGTCGCGCACGGTGTCGGCAGAACCGCGTGAACCCTGCACCGTCGAGAATCGTACGTACACCGGCGTTTCCTTGTTCGGGTCCAGCAGGAATGCCGCTTTCGTCAGGTCCGTGTGCGCCTTGTATGGCTTGAACACACCATGCGCGGCTGAACCGCGTGCGTGCACGATGCGCTCCGGAATCCGCTCGTGATCGAAGTGCGTGATTTTTTCACGCATGATGAAATCTTCGAGCAGCGAAGGTCCGCGAGGACCGGCTTTCAAGGTGTTCTGGTTATCGGAAACCTTGACGCCCTGGTTGGTCGTCAGCGCCTGATTCGTCGCGTCCGAGCGGAACTGCTCGAGACTGTCGAGCTTGGGATTGGTGTTGCTTTGTGAGGGTGTGCGCGCAACTGCGCTGGTGTTTTTTGAGGGCGCGGGCGCGCCTGCATTCTTCTTCGAGGTGGGCATCGGGGGAACTCCAGGTTGCAGTTGAAGTGGCGCATTCGACATGCACTCGTTCATCCGTTCGCAACTTGTGTTCCCGCCGACGCCTTCTTACCGCCAGCTATTTCGCTGCAATCTTGCGTTGTTGCAGTGCGCGAATCCGGCCCATGGCCTGGTGATCGGTCGTCGCGGCCTGGTACATCTTCGCGAGGTCCGCCTTCAATTGCGTGCGCGAACCATCGTCGAGATAGATCATGTGCCCCGACGGATAGAACGTCGCCGATAAATTCTCCCGCACGGTTTTATCGATAAGCGGCATTTCCTGCAGGTCGATCACCGTCTGGTAGAACGGCGTCACGAAGTCGTAGAAACCATTCGCCGACAACACCTTCAAGTCGATGTTCAGCGCCATCACCGCAGCCAGATCCCCCGCCGTGTAGAGAATGATGTTGCCCTTCGCGTCCACGCCCTTCTGCGCACCCGTCGGGTCCGTGTGGTGAAAGTCCCAGTTGGCGAAAGCCTGGTCGTTGAGGTCCGTGAACGACGACGTGGACGTGAACTTCAACTGTTCGTTCAGGTACTCGTTCCACATCGCCGTATAAACCCCGGTCACCGCCGTCATGGTCGGGTCGTTGCCGCCGGAGTTCGGATCGATCTTGCCCGCTATACCCGTCTCGATACCGGTCACGCGGCCGTCATAGGACCCCAGCGCCATGCCCTTGGACTTGAGCAGCGTGGTGAGAAAGAGCGAGTTGCCGCGGCTGTCGTAGGAAGCCACGTCGAGACTCCACGCAATCAGCGTGGCTTTGTCGATGCCCGTGTATTCGGACAGCTTCTCCACCGTGTCGTTGTCGGTCTGCGGGAATTTACGCAGCGCCGCAATGTAATCCGTACGTGAGAACTGCGCGACTTCCTCGGCGAACGTCAGCAGGTCGGTCGGCCGCGGATGCACCCCCAGCTTGCGATGAAACCAGGCATCGGCGGCGGCCGTCGGCAATGCACCCACCGGATTGCCGGATTGGGTGTAGTCGAGAATCGACGACTGCAGCGTGATGCCGTTCAGGTCCACGCCGTCCTCGTGCAAGAGATACGCAAGCACGCAACTGCGCGCCGTGCCGTACGACTCGCCATATAGAAACTTCGGCGAATTCCAGCGATTGTTTTTCGTCAGGAAGCGCTTGATGAATTGCTTGAGGGAATTCGCGTCCTGGTCGACGCCCCAGAAATTGATGTTCTTGTTCGGCGCAATAGCGGCTGAATAACCCGTGCCCACCGGGTTGATGAACACGAGATCGCTTTTGTCCAGCAAGCTGTCCGGGTTGTCCTCCATCTGGTAGGGCGCGGGTGGCGTGAAGCCGGGCATCGAGGTCTTGATGCGTTGCGGTGCGAAGGACCCGAGCAGCACGAACACCGACGACGATCCCGGTCCGCCGTTATAGAAAAACGTCACCGGGCGTGATTCTTCAGTCTGGTTATCCTGCGTGAACGCAACGTAGAACAGCTTGGCTTCCGGCTTCGAACTGCTCGGATCGACGATCACGAGATGCCCGGCGGTGGCCGTGTAGTCGATCGTCTTGCCGCCTATGACAGCCGAGTGATGCGTGATCGCGGCGTTTTCGTCGGTCTGGGTGGCGTCGATGGAATCGTCGGGGCCATTGCCATACGGGGTGGGATCGAAATAAGGCTGATCCGGCGCTGTTGAAGCCCCCGATGAAGAGCCGTTTGAAGATGCGCTTGATGAATTTGCCGCTGAACTGGAGTTCGTCATGATTGCTCCCTTGCCGGTGTTGTTGGAGTTCTTGCCTGGCCCATCGTCACTACTTGCTTAACTTCAACCTGGTAACTTCAACCTGGTAACTTCAACTTATCTGATCTCGACCTGCAACCGCTACTCCGCTATTTCAAAGCAGCCGCGACTTTCGCGCCGTCCGGGCTGCCGAGCCCCGTACAGGCGTCCCATCCCTGGGTCGCCTCGAAGCTGCCATTGTTTCCCTGCGTGATGTCGTGGCCCGCAGTCTTCGCAGCGTACAGCTTCGGGTTGAGGAAACCTACCGGCTTGCCCGCCGCCGCGTTGATCCGGGCGACTAGCCCCGCCCATAGCGGCGCGACCGCGCTCGTGCCGCCCACTACCGTCTGCGTCCCGTCGATGATCACATCGTAGCCCGTGAGCGGCGACGCGTCGCCTGCGACATCGGGCACGCCGCGTTTGGTCAACGCCGATTTGCCGCCGCTGACCCGCGTGACGCTCAAGCCTTTCTGCCAGGCCGGCAGCGCAAACACGGCGCTCACGCCGCCACCGCTCGCGCCGCCCTGGTCGCCGTCGTTCCACACCACTTCGCTGCTGATCCCTTGCCCCGATGCCCGCAGTTGCGTCCCGCCACACGCGAGCACATAAGGGCTGGAAGCCGGGAAGTCGACGTGATTCTTGCCGTCCGTGACGCCGTCTCCGGAACCGCTGTCGCCGGAGGCCGCGCACACGGTCACGCCCAGTGCCGCGGCGGATTGGAGGACTTCATCGAAGGCGTTTTGCGATTGCGACGTCCAGTTGCTTTCCGGTCCGCCCCAACTGATCGAGATGACCGATGGCCTGTTGGTATCGTCGTGGATCGCGCGGTTCACGGCGTCGATAAAACCCGCGTCACTGTTGGTCGTGAAATACACCGCGATGCGCGCGCCAGGGACAATCGCACCGATAATTTCCATGTCCAGCGTCACCTCGCCGTCAGGCCCGTTCGGGTTGCCCGACGGCGCGTTCCTGGCCTGGTCGACGCCAACCGCGACCACATCCGGCTTGCCCACGCCCAGTTGCGAAAAATAGGCGCTCAGGTCGCTTTCGTTATACCCCCCGCCCAGTTCGATGATGCCCACGCACTGGCCGCTGCCGTCGCCGCTCGGGAAGTCGTAGAGCCGCGCCAGATCGAGCGGCGTGTATGACGTGCTGGATTCGCTGCGCGCTGTCTTGAACGGCGGCCGGAAGCGCAAATGCGGGCGCGCCTGCGGGCGGCTGTCCAGACCCAGCACGGCGGTCACCACGTCCTGCATGTCCTGCGGCACGTTCACCGGTCCCGTGCGCCCGCGAAACTCGCCGATCGCTTGATGATCGAAGCGCTCCAGCTTGACGCCGAAGGCCGCGCTGAACTGGGCGATCGTGCCCGAGAGCACCACGCTGCGCGCGCTCGCATCGGCGCGGACTACGCTCAGGCCATGCGCTTTCGCGAAGGCTTGCGTCCTGGCGACATCCGACGCGGAGGCCCCAAAGCGTTGGGCGAACTCCTCGCGAGAAACCGGTGCGGCGTCGGCGGCGCCCGTATTGATCTTTTGCATCAACTGGTCGAATGCGTCCTCGTTCTGCCGCCGAAGCATCACGACTACCTCGATTTTTTCGTCCGGATTGCATGCGCCGAGGCAACGTGCGCCTTCGGGTTGCGACTTGTCGCTGCCGGCTATCGGATGCTTGCTCATCGCTTGTGGCTCCTGGCTGGTACGGAAATATTCGTGTCGCGCGGATTCGGAGTTCGAGATGACTTGCCAGCTACCAGGTCGACGCAAAGGTCGACAGCAATCACCTCGATTCCAGGTGGTCTCTGCTTGCTTCAGCCTGTTATCCGACACGGCGCGACGGGCGCAGTTCCAGCATAGGCAAACGATTGCCTTCTGCTTATGCGTCGGCGCAAGGAAACTGTCAATTCGGCGTCGCCCCGGGTTGCACGCTTGATTCGGGGTAGATCACGGCGCCGTCCGGCTGCGGCAAGGCTTGCGGCGTAAGCGTCGCGGGCCTCACCTGGTGAGGGCCCATGATGTGCAGCACGGTCTCGCCTCGCGCGAGCAGATAATCCGCCACGATCCGCCGATGACACCGCCACCATACGGCTTCCGAACACATGATCGCGCAGCGCCGCGCGTGGCCGAGCGCTCGCAGTTCTTCCAGCGCTTCGCTGAAAGAAGAGCCCAGCGCGTAGTCGGCGTAATTGCGGAACGCCGGATGCGTCCAGTAGGTATTCGGTGACGGCTGGTCCGCGTTGCGCTTGCTGCGCCGCCCGCCCAACGCCGCGATATGCACGTAGGCAACGCCCACCGCACTCAGCGAATCCGGCAGTGTCTCCCGGTTGAACTGCGGATTGGTCCGCGATCTCGGAATGCTGCGGACATCGACCAGCATGTCGATCTCGCTTTCTTTCAGCAAACCGATAAATTCCGCCAGCGGACGCGTCGAATGACCAATGGTGAAAAAAGGCGCGTTCATCTGGCGATCCATGAGTCCGGCAATCCGGTGCGCTTACAGTACCCTTCTTCAGGACCGGTCTTCGGGATATTCACGCCGTCCGGCGCCGGCCAGCCACGGCTCGCGGCGGATGCACCAGAGTTCATACGATGGGTCGAGGAAACCTGTTTCGTCGAACGCGCCGATGGGCAAGTCGATCTCGTCACTGTTGACATACGCCATATACGCGACCGACCCGCATACCGGGCAGAAGTGACGGCGGGCATCGGCGGAGCTTTGCCAGGCTCTGGTCGCGCCCGACATGGTGACCTGCTCCTCCGCATAAACCGCGTACGCGCCAAACGCCGAACCATGCACGCGGCGGCATGTCATGCAATGGCAAAGACCGACGCGGCCCGGCCCGCCCGTCGCGGTAAAGCGCCACGCACCGCACGCGCATCCCCCGTCATGCCGAACTTCCTGATCCGTGTTCTGAATCATGTCGTTCATCGCAGCCTCCCTATAATCTGGTATCTGTATCGACTGGCGTACAGGATCCTTGCAGATCCCTTTTACCCAGGCAGCAGCAGCCATGGCAACAATCTTAGTAGCAATCGGCGTGGTAGCAACCGGCGCGCCGCATCGGTTTTGTGACGTGCAAAAAAGCACGGTTTTGCTACGATGACACCCCTACGAGACGGAGATGGCACTCATGACGCACGTATCCCTGCTGGCTCTGCTCCCCTCCGGCGCGACGGCTACTGTCGCGACCGGGCCGTACGCGACACCGGCCGCTCCCGATCTCGCTGCGTACGTGCTGTCGCACGAACGCTATGACCCGGCCGGGAACGCCCCGTCTGCGCGCAAGGATTACAAAAACGTGCACGTCGCGGACGTCATGACCGACGAGTACGTGTTCCCGCTTGGAGAGTCGGGCAAGTCGATCGTGCTGTCCGGTTATCAGATTGCGGCGGGATTTCTCGCTGAACGGGCCGCCGACGAATGGCTCGAACTCGCGCGCCAACAACACGCGGCCAATGGCGGCTCGGACAACGATGGCACGCGGCACGTACCCGACCCCGTTGAAGCCGATCAATTGATGGACCGTGCGCTCGAGTCCGCGCAACGCATTCTTGAGCCGTTCGAAGCGGCGCCGGTCGTGACGTTGTTCGAGACGCACTATCGCGGCGCTCGCGAATTCTTACGCCTGAGCTGGGAAGGTTTGCCGGAAGACCTGGTGCCCAAGTCGCGGCGGCCCGCGGTGTTGTTGAAAGCGGCTGCGCATCTGGAGCAGGTATCGGCCACGAAGGACTACGACCCCTACGGGCTGGACGGCAAGAGCGATTACGACGTCGACAAGCCGTTGGCATATCGTGAAAAGACCGGGGAAAAGATCGGCCCGTTCCTGCTGACCATGACTTATCGGCATGAATATCCGCAGGTCGACGACGAACGGCTCGGCACCGCGTTCGCGGTATTTCACGAGGCGGCCACGGATATCGTCGCCGCGGCGCTCGAGTTGAAACTCGTGAAAGTGCCGCCCATCCAGAGCAGCGCGGACCTCGTTTATGTCCTCGACACCTACTCCGGCGAGATGCTGTCGCTCGCGCTCGCCGCCACCGAGGCGCTCGGGGCCGAGCGCCTGTGCAGCGTGTTCAATACGCATCGGGTGGTGTACATCAGCACGTGGGAAGTGAGGAAGCCGTGGCGCGGCCAGGGCCTGGGGGTTGCGTTGCTGCGTGAGGCGCTGGAACGCCTGCCGGCGGACCCCGATGGACGTCCCGATGCGTTATGCGTCGCGCCCGAGCCCTATCAAACCGAGATGCGTTATCTCAGCCAGTTGCCGCCCGCATTGCGCGACGAGATCGATGCGCCCGCGCACAGGCTCACCCGGCATCTGACGGAATGGCTGGATCGTGCAAACCTGCCGAACGTGAAGACGCATTTTTTTATCCCGATGGCCAAGCACGAAGGCATTGGATCGGCGGGGGAAAACGCGCGGCTGATCGACCGGATCATGGAAAGTGAAGCCTGATCCGCTGCTTGTCGTCATCGATATGCAGGCGAAACTGATGCCGCATATCGATAACGGCGCGGCTGTGCTGAGGCGTTGTTCAGCGCTGGTTAAAGCCGCCGGTTTGCTCGATATCCCGGTGCTTGTCACCGAGCAAAATCCGCAGGGGCTTGGCGCGAGCGCCGATGGCCTGATCGGCGAGCGGCATCGCGCGATCGAGAAGGATACGTTCGACGCGACGCTGTGCGCGGACTTCATGGCAGCGTTGCCGTCGAAGGACACGGTGTTGTTCGTGGCCGGTTGCGAAGCGCATGTTTGCGTTTTGCTGACGGTGATCGGGCTGCTTAAACGAGGCTATACGGTGGAGCTGATCGCCGATGCCGTCGGTTCACGCGCCCCGGAGAATAAGGCAATCGCGCTGGCCAGGGCGCAGCGCGAAGGGGCGCTTCCTACCACCACGGAAACCGCGATCTTCGGCTGGCTGGGAAGCTGCCGGCATCCACGTTTCAGGGATGCATTGGCGCTGATTAAATAGCGTCAGCGAGAGCGCCCGAGTCATGCACCCAGATCATGGCTGGCATGAGCATATTTCGATTGTTGCGAGTTTTTGGCCTGCCTAGAGTGCTCTAACGTGCTCTACCGTGCTTTTAAGCGCACGTTCACGTAGCGCTCCGGGATCGCGAGTGAATACCGCGAGGTGAATACCTAAATTCCCGCTCTCCGACTTTTCTGCTCAAGGCCACCATCATGACGACTCGCCTTTCCCGCCTTGCCCGGCGCCTCTTCGTGGCTGCGGCTTTCGCTGTGCCCTTGGCGGCAACCACCACCTTCGCCCACGCGGATGCCCTCGATACCGTGCAGAAAAACGGTGTGCTCCGCGTTGGCGTATTCATGGACTATCCGCCGTTTGGATCTATCGGCCCGGACATGAAGCCGCAGGGTTATGACATAGAGATGGCCGATTATCTGGCAAGGACGATGAAGGTCAAGGTCGACCTTGTTCCGATCACCGGCGAAAACCGCATGGCGTATCTCGCCACCGGCAAGGCCGACGTGCTGCTGAGCGTGGGCCAGACGCCGGAGCGCGAGAAAGTGCTGGAGTTTTCGCGGCCGTATGCGCCTTACTATCTCGCGGTGTTCGGACCGAAGTCGTTGCCGGTGAAAAGCGAAAAGGATCTGGCAGGCAAGACGATTTCCGTGGCGCGCGGCACGCTGGAGGATTTGAGCGTGACCAAGGTCGCACCGCCGGACGCAACCATCAAGCGTTTCGACGACCCCAATGGCGCGATTTCGGCGTTTCTGTCGGGGCAGGTTCAGTTGATGGTGGTGGGCAACGACGTGGGCGCGACAATCATCGCGCGTAATCCGCCGATCGCGCCCGAGCAGAAATTCGCGCTTTTTAGTTCACCCGATCATGTTGCCGTGAACAAGGGCGAGACGCGTCTGCTGAAGGAAGTGGATGCAGCCGTGGTGAAAGCGAAGAACGACGGCACGCTGAACAAGCTCTCGACGAAGTGGCTCAAGGCGCCGTATCCAAGCGATCTGTAAACCAGGATCGGTTTTTCGATGTGAAACTGCCACCGTGAGGTGGCAGTTTGCATTTGTGGTTAGCGCGGCACCATCGCGCGTTAAGCCACCCTTACCCCGTCGAATAAATCAGGGTGAAGATCGAGTTTTGCAATCGGGTGTTTGTTCGGCTCCGCGATATGGCAAGCGCGCCACTTCTGCGCCACTTCCAGGCCATCAACTGAGTGTCTAATTGGAACCGGGCATACGGACATCGAACCTGCGAACGCTCGGCGAGCGCAGAGAACACAACCTTCCCCAACCCGATTTACCGATGAATGTAGCCCTTACCTGCAATCCTGAACCACAAACACCATAAGAGCGCGCCACTCATCGATGGCATTGGATTTGCTGACTCCACTCGTCTACCTTCGCCTCATTGGCTTGCACCCCGCAACGCCCAAGCGAACGGTGCCAGCGCCCGAGCTAGCCAGACATGCCGACTTTCCGACGCGTCCAGCCAACCCAGCGCTAACTTGATCGAGCGGAGCTTCATATCGCCATGCGCCACATCAACGCCCCTCATAACACCAACCCAGACTCCGAATCATCCGAAGCGATAAAACCGTCCCGCCGCAGGTTCCTGCAATCTGCAGCGGCAGCGGCGGCCGTCACCGCCGCTCCGCTCGCCCATGCGCAGCAACCGTCGGCGACGTCCGCACCGCCGCCATCAACGCCCAACACTGCCGCGCCGCTCATGCCCGTGAAGCTGACCATCAACGGCCATGCTTACGAAATGCAACTCGAAGCACGCACGACTTTGCTCGACGCATTGCGCGAATACGCGAGCCTCACCGGCACGAAGAAAGGCTGCGACCGCGGCCAGTGCGGCGCGTGCACGGTGATCGTGAACGGCCGCCGCATCAACTCGTGCCTGACGCTCGCGGTCATGCACGATGGCGATTCGATCGTGACGGTAGAAGGACTCGCCAACGCGCAGACGTTGAGTCTCAGCCCGATACAAAAGGCTTTCATCGATCACGACGCCTTCCAGTGCGGTTTCTGTACGCCCGGCCAGCTGTGTTCGGCAACCGCGCTGATAGACGAATTCCGTGCCGGCGACGCCAGCGCCGCGACCGCCGATGTCCGCTACCGCCCGCCCCAACTCTCCGACGATGAAATCCGCGAACGCATAAGCGGCAATATCTGTCGCTGTGGTGCGTATCCGAACATTGTCGCGGCGGTGAGAACCGTCGCGGTCAATAAAGCTTAGGAGCGCCACATGGATGCCATTTCCTACGAACGCGCCAGCGATGTTGCCGCGGCGATCAAGGCAGCGCAGCAGCCGGGTGTCGCGTTTATCGGCGGCGGAACGAATCTGCTCGACCTCATGAAAGGCGGTGTCGCGAGGCCGGTGAAGCTCGTCGATATCACCCACATAGCCGGCTTGAACACCGTGAGCGAGTTGCCCGACGGCGGCCTGCGCATCGGCGCGCTGGTTCGCAACAGCGACGCCGCGAACCACGCGTGGATTCGCGAACGTTATCCGCTGCTCTCGCAGGCGTTCCTTGCGGGTGCGTCGGCGCAGTTGCGCAACATGGCCACCGTCGGCGGCAACCTGATGCAACGCACGCGCTGTTACTACTTCTATGACACCGGCTTTCCCCAATGCAACAAACGCACCCCGGGAAGCGGCTGTGCAGCGATAGAAGGGAACAGCCGCATTCACGCAATCCTGGGTGCGAGCGCGCAATGCATCGCGACGAATCCGTCGGATATGAGCGTGGCGCTTGCGGCACTCGATGCCGTGGTACGCGTGAACGGTCCCCAAGGCGAACGAGCGATTCCATTCGCGGAGTTTCATCGCTTGGCCGGCGATCATCCCGAAGTCGATACCACCCTGCAACCCGGTGAGCTGATCACGTCTGTCGATCTGCCGCCCCCGCTCTTCGCGCAGCACTCGCATTACCTGAAGGTGCGTGACCGCGCGAGCTACGCGTTCGCGCTTGTGTCGGTGGCTGCCGCATTGCAGATGGACGGCAACACCGTGAGGACAGCGCGTATCGCGCTAGGCGGCGTCGCGCACAAACCGTGGCGCGCCATGGCGACCGAGCAAGCGCTTACGGGCCAGCCGTTGTCACCCGACGCGTTGCGTAGCGCCGCTGCGCTTGCCGTTCGCGACGCGCGGAGTTATCGCGACAATGGCTTCAAGATCGAACTGGCGCAGCGCGCGATTATCCGCGCGGTGTCGACTGCAGGAGGTGTGGCATGAGTGTTCTTGGACAACCGCTCGACCGCATCGACGGTCTTCTGAAGGTCACGGGCCAGGCGAGATATTCCGCCGATAACCCCGAAGCGAAGCTCGCGCATGCCGTTCTGGTGACGAGCACGATTGCGCATGGCAGGGTCGCGTCGCTGGACACCGCGCGCATCCAGGCCATGCCCGGCGTACTGCTCGTGATGACGCACGAAACCGCGATGCGCCTGCCCAATGGCGGCAAACCGGATGCCGAGCCGCCGGCTGTACGCAGATTGTCGCTGCTGCAAACCGACGAAGTGCGCTACAGCAACGAGCCGGTGGCAGTAGTCGTTGCCGATACGCTTGAACGCGCAACCGATGGCGCCCGCAAGCTCCAGGCATCGATTCGCTATGAAGCCGCAATGCCGAACGCGGACTATCAGCGTGCGAAAGGCACCGCCTACCAGCCGGAAAAAATGATGGGCCGGCCGATCAACACGCAGCGCGGCGATGTGGCTGCCGGCCTGCGTCAGGGACCTACCCGCCTCGACGCTGTCTACACCACGCCGAACGAACACCATAATCCGATGGAGCCGCACGCCACGCTTGCCCGCTGGGACGGCCCGAACCTCACCCTCTACGACGCGACGCAAGGCGTCTCCGGCGCACGCGGCGCGGTGGCGAAAACGCTCGGCATCAAGGAAGAGAATGTGCGCGTACTCTGCCCGTTTGTCGGCGGCGGTTTTGGATGCAAGGGCTCGGCGTGGTCGCATGTCGTGCTCGCCGCCATGGCCGCGAAACAAACCGGCCGGCCGGTTCGGCTCGTGCTGGAGCGTCCGCACATGTTCGGCATGGTCGGCAACCGGCCGTTCACGGACCAGCACATCCAGATCGCAGCCCGCGATGACGGCACGCTCACCGGCATGCGTCATGACGTGATCTCGACCACATCGACGTTCGAGGACTGGAACGAAAGCTCGGCTATCGTCACGCGCATGCTGTATGCCGTGCCGAACCAGGCGACCACGCACAAGCTGGTGAAACTTGATGTCGGCACACCGACGTTCATGCGCGCGCCCGGCGAAACGAGCGGCTCGTTTGCGCTCGAATCAGCGATGGACGAAATGGCCTACCAGTTGAACATGGACCCGCTCGCATTCCGGCTGAAGAACTTTGCCGAGATGGAGCCGCAGGAAAAGAAACCGTGGTCGGAGAACTCGCTGCGCGAGTGCTATCAGATTGGCGCCGACAAATTCGGCTGGTCGCGACGCCATCCCAAGCCGCGCTCCATGCGCGACGGCAACACGCTGATCGGTTTCGGCATGGCGACGGCAACGTATCCGGCAAACCGCAGCGAGGCATCCGCGATTGCACGCATCTTGCCGGACGGCACGGCGATGGCCGCATCGGGCACGCAGGATCTCGGCACCGGCACCTATACGGTGATGACGCAAGTGGCCGCCGATGCATTAGGTTTCCCGGTAGACAAGGTCGACTTCGCACTCGGTGATTCGTCATTGCCGCATGCGCCGGTGTCAGGCGGTTCGCAATCGGTGGCGAGCGTATCGCCTGCGGTGCGCGAGGCGGCGTCGCAGGCACGCGCCAAGTTGATTGCGATGGCAATCGCGGATCCGGGGTCGCCGCTAAGCGGGGGTTCCATCGACGATGTCACCGTCAACAACGGCTGGGTCATCAGCCGCGCCGATCCATCGAAGCGCGATCCGGCAGCAGCCGTGATCGCCCGCAACGGCGGCAAGCCGATCGAAGCGATGGCGACCGCCAAGCCCGGCGATGAGAAACAGCAGTTCGCGTTTCATTCGTTCGGTGCGGTATTCACGGAAGTTCACATCGATGCCGATCTCGGCACGATCCGCGTGCCGCGCATTGTGGGGGTGTATGACGTCGGCAGCCTGCTCAACGAAAAGACCGCTCATAGCCAGTTGATGGGCGGCCTCGTGTGGGGCATCGGCTCGGCGTTGACCGAGAAGAGTGAACTCGATACGCGCTATGGCCGCTACACCAACGCCAACCTGGCCGAATATCACGTGCCGGTGAACGCCGATATCGGGTTGCTCGACATCACCCTGCTGGGCAAACCCGATCCGCATATCAACTCGCTGGGCGCGCGCGGGATTGGCGAGATCGGCATTACGGGGGTAGCCGGATCGATTGCGAATGCCGTGTATCACGCGAGCGGCGTGCGGGTGCGCGATTTGCCAATCACGCTTGACAAGGTGATGCCGAAAACTACGGTCTGACGTTTTGCCGGGAAAACTGCGCGGTTGCACGTCCGGTGCATGCCGCACGGTTTATTTTCGTGCTTGCGGCGCAGCATTCGGCTTGTCAAAATCGACCGCTCTTACTATCAACATCAGGAAGCCGGCCATGAGTTATTCGTCGAGTGCGACCGGCATTCTGCTTGCGGCCGGTTACGGTTCCCGCTTTGATCCAAGCGGTCTTCATAACAAACTGCTCGCCACGCTCCCCGACGGCACGCCCGTGGCGTTCCAGTCCGCCCGGCGATTGCTGTCGGCGGTTTCGCGGGTAGTGGCCGTGGTGCGGCCGGGGTCGGAGAAGCTGGCGGAGGTGTTGAACGAAGCGGGCTGCGACGTAATGTTTTCCATCGATGCCGAGCGCGGCATGGGCGCGACGCTTGCCGCTGCGGTTCGCGCAACGCAGGACGCGCAGGGCTGGCTGGTGACGCTTGGCGATATGCCATGGATCGAGCCGGGAACGGTCGAGGCGGTGGCGCGATCGCTGGACGCGGGCGCGTCGATTGTGGCGCCGTTTTATCGTGGACAAAGGGGGCATCCGGCGGGGTTCGGCGCCATGCATCGGGAGGCGCTCAGCGCGCTTGACGGCGATGCCGGCGCGCGGGCGCTGTTTATGTCGGAGGTGGTGGAGCGCATCGATGTCGAAGATGCGAATATTCTTCGCGATGTGGATTTGCCGGCGGATTTGCGGTTGCATTGAGATGTTCTACTGCCGCTCTTCTGCTGCTTCGTACACGTCGCCGCCATCGCGCTTCCCGACCGCGATAACGACAACCGTCACGATCTCATCCTGTACCTGATAGACAAGCCTGTATCCTCGGGTACGGAGCTTGATCTTGTAGCAGTCCTTCATTCCGTGCAGCCGTGAAGCTGGAACTTTCGGGTTCTCAAGCCTCTCATCCAGCTTTTTTGCGAACTGCCGTCGCGTCTCGGCGTCCAGCTTTCTCCATTCCTTTTCCGCGGTAAGTCTGAACCTCAACTTGTACGTCATTTGTGGATGTCGACCTCAACCAACGATTCATTCTGCCTGGCGCGGACAATGTCGGCCAATTCATAGTCTTCCAACCGGTCGAGCAGCGCCTCATATTGATCAGCCGGCAGCAAGTATGCCACCGGCTTGTTGCGATTGAGGATGGCGACCGCCCCGCCGTCCGCGCTTTCGATGACCGCGGTCGGGTTGAGTTTCAGCTCCGAAATTCCCACGGACTGGGTGGCATGAATAGCTTCCATGATCTTCTCCAGCGAAATGATCTTCAAGAAGACCTGATATTAGCTCTTTTCACGGACCACTGCAAAGCCGCACCACGCATCCGGGTCTTGAGCGCCTCGGGGACATCCCAGTTCTAGCGTCTGGCGCACCGCACAAATACTCAGCCCCCCTCAAGCCGCCAACGCCCCGTCCTCGTCTGCGTTCGCCAGAAAACATCGGCGACTCACATCGACCAGCGTCGCACCAAACCCTTTCAGCGCGCGGAAATCCGTGCGTGCACTCGTGACCACCCTCGGCATGGCGCTCCACGCGATCAATGCCCCATCCGCAATCAACGCCTCCACCAGCGCCACATCCTCGCTGTGCTCAAGCGGCGCGAAGCCGCCCACCCGCATATAAGCCTCCGCCGATACCCCCATGTTCGCTCCGTGAATATGCCGATGACCATCGGCATCGGTATAAGTGCGCGCGAAATGCTCGCGCACTGCCGCCAGATGCGGTGACCAATCGTGGACGGCGATCACGCCGCACACAGCGTCGGCGCGACATTCGAGTTGCCGGACCAGCCAGTCATCAGCGACAACACTGTCCGCATCGGTGAAGGCCAGCCAGCGCGCGCCCAGCGACAACGCGTGGCGCGCCCCCTGCGCCCGCGCCACGCCTACATTGCGCGCGCTCACGCTGAGCACATCCGCGCCCAAAGAAGCCGCGATGGCGGAGGTATCGTCGGTGCAATGATCGACGACCACGATCACGCGCACCTCCTCCCCCAGCAATTCATGATGACTCGCCGAGCGCTTTGCCGCGCTTACGCACGCCCCGATATGTGCCGCTTCGTCATGAGCGGGAATGATGATGCCGAGCATGGTGTTCTCTCCATTCGCATTTTCAGCGTCCGGCTTGCCCGGACACGGTTGCCAGAGGACACAGCAATGGCTATTCCCAGCGAATTGAAAGGTCTGCCGGCGTCCGGCGAAATGTGGACGGGCGAGCGTTGGTGACTATCAGGTGACCTACGGACAATACTTGGACGGCGCACGGAGCCATGAGTAAACACGCACGCGGAAATCGACGCAGCAAGTTCGTCGGCTTTGCGTGTTTAGCGAGAAGGACGTTTCACAGAGAAACACATCGGACGGCTTAATTGGCCATCTGATCAAGACTATTGTTGACAGCCCGTAACCGGAGCCTGACCTGGAACCTGAACAGCGTGGAGGCATTCGGATTGGGCTTTTACTGCGTGGCTGATGCCGGTGGCGAGGCTCACTGGGCTTCGTGATCAACCGAAGCGCTTCGCCGCATTCCCACTGAAGCGGTCTTCCGGCGATCCTGAGCCGTCCTTACCTTGACAGGACTTCAGCAGCCCCTGCACAGATATGTCGATATTGTGGTCCACCAAAGTGAGCGCCGTACCGGCGAAAGACAGCGCAATTGCCGAGAGCGCTTCAGTGGGAACTTTGTCCAGTTCCGATATCTGGTCCACGGGGATCATGACACTCTTTCCGTGCGGGAAATGAATCATGATCACGGCCTGTTCCGGAAGATATTTCACACCATCCGCAACGCTTGGGAGGATGGTGGAATGAGAACCATGCAATGCGCTCTGGATGGTCTCGAACGCAGCTTTGAGCTTGAACATTGCGCCAGCCGGGCGACGCTCCAAAACAAAAAGCGTCTCGCTTCCTTCGTCGAGGTCGACAGGTTTCTCGTCAGGCGCGTTGATGATTTTCATAACTTGATCCCTACTTGTGTGCGGTCTGCCAAGTGCAACACGGTCAGCTGTTCGGCGGGATCATATGTTCCCGCCTGGATGCTCACCAGCGTCCTTCCCGCCAGATTCGGCTTCACGACGTACTGTTTTGCTTCGTCCCATGCCTGATTTTCCAGGCACGTGTTGTTTGTAGCTTCCATCCAACTTTCCCTGGCCACGGGCAAGCGACCTTTGACAATGGCGATAACGTCACTTTTCACCTGAGAAGGCACCCTGGCTGTTTCCGGAATGACATCCAACAGACTCACTCCATTGTGCCAAAACGAAAATTCGAATCGTGCGGACCAATCGCCCCCGTCCAGATGCACATGCGGTGGGCAATGCTCATCTCTCGTGAGAACAGCGATCCGCCTCCCTTTATATTGACCTACTTTCATTGATTTTATTCTCCCTTGTTTGCGCGAAGGTTGCTTACAACTATCTGCAAAGTAAGCATCCGATGTGGCAAATATTACACACGCTCACTCGACCTCCGATAGCTGACCCAACGGCTAACGAGTAAAAGCGCCCGAAACATTTAGGGACCCAACTGAAACAACCCGTAACCTGAGTCAACTTTCCTGAAGGCCTGGCGTTAACCCGTGGACAACGCCAATCCTGGCGACGATTTCAAGGCAACCGACTCCATGGCCGCCCTTCCGCTTTCAGCACTTCAGCAACGCCGGCAAAAACAAGGTCACGCGGCACTCATTCCGAGATCCGCCGGGCAACTCAACGCGGAACGGAATCGCATTGTCGGCCGCGCGCAGTTCTTTCTCTACGCAACCATTGCGCTGGGCGTCGCGGGCGTGATCGTCGTCGCCCTGCTGCCGTTCTCATCCATTCCGAACGACTTCAGTTTCGGGGCCCAGGAAGTGGTCGGCGTCGCCGTGTTCGCGGCGTGCCTGTTCCTGCTGCATGAGCGCACGGAACTCACGCTGCGCCTGTACAACTACGAACCCGTCGAACAAACCACGCAGGGCGAGCTGCGCGCGCTGCTGCATCGCGTGCCGGAAGGCATTTCGTATCAAAACGCCCTCGCCGCCGACAACCGGACGTTCGTGACCGTGGAAGCGGAAGAAATTCGCCGTCGCGCCGATGCATTCAAACCGCAAACCGAAGGTCTGGAACCGGCAGAAAGCTGATCGTCGTGCGTGCCGCGGCATGAACTACCGGATAAACCGCGGTGCAAGACAGTGCGAAGGACATCGCACAAGGCATCGCGGAAAATGGCGGCTTGAGGAAAAAGCGCTGAAGGTAGCGTGAGGGACGTGCCAGCCGTGAAAGCGGCACTCCTTTAATTATCATCGGACTGTGGGACGCAAGCCGTCAGGCGTGAACCATTGCCCGCATGGCGCCTGCCGGATTTAACGTGCACGGCCGGAGTTTGCAGCCCACCTTCCAGTCCGCATGCGCCTATGCTGGAGAACACGACATAAACTGTCGGCAATGGACCAGACGGAGGCCACTCATGAACCCGATGAACATCCTGCAGCCCGCGAGATACGACATGCAGAGCAACCCCATTCCCGACCCGCTCGCCGATCCGAATCGCGACCCCGAGGCGGACCCGCTGTCGCCGCCGTCGCCCGGGCATCGGCCGGAGGAACCGCAGCATCCCGACGCGCCACCGGACGGGCATCCAGTCTAAACAGACTTGTTATCAACTATCGTTACGGCCTGGTTTGCGTTTCGCTCCCCAGCGGCGGCGATCGCGGAAACCCCGCTGCCCTGGACAACGGGTTCCAGCGTGGGATCGAAGAAAATCTTCGCACCTCGTTGATAGTTGAAAATGAACAACACAATCGACGCAGTGCTCGCCAGCAACACGCAAAACACGAACACAGCGCGGTAACCCCATGTGGCTGCCACGAATCCCGACGCAACGCCCGCCAGCACGGAGCCGGTGCGCATGGTGTTGAAAAACAGCGTGGTCGCCCGTGCGAGCGCGCCCGGCATCAGTTCCTGAAAGTACGACATGCCCAGACATGACGTCACCGCGACCACAACGGCGTTCAGGATCTGTAGCGGCACGAGCACCCACAGGTTGGGCGCGAGCGCGATGCCCGCGAAATACACGATGTGCGACAGCGACGCAAACGCAATCATGTTCGCCTTGTTGATGCGCCGGGACGCGCCGCCGAGAAAGAGCATCATCGGGATCTCGGCGAACGCGCCGAGGCCCACCATCTGCGCGACGTGCGCAGTCGTGCCGTGCAACTGATCGACAATCAGCACCGGCAGCATGATGGTCGCGATCGCCGAGCCCATGCCGATCAGCGTAAAACTCACTAGCGCCGCATATACATGCGCGTTTTTGTCTTGCGGCGGGATTTCGCTGGTGGTTTTATCGGCGGCTTCCAGGGTGTCGTAGGTTTTCGGTTCGCGCATGCACAGCACGATGACACCAGCCACTGCAAACGCGCCCGCCGCCGATAAAAACAGTCCGTTGAACCCCGATACACCCAGCACGATTGCGCCCGCCGCCGGGCCGAACACCCACGCGCAGGACAGCGTGGTGCGCAAGGTCGCCATCGGCATTTCGGTATGTGCGATGCCTTCCGCGTGCAGCCTCGCTTTGCCAAATGTGAAAAGTTGCGGAAACACCGCCGCGCCAATGCTCAGGAAGACGCAGCCGAAGATCGTCAGCAAGATGTAGTTGCGCGTGACGCAAAGCAACGCATAACCCAGCGCCGATCCCGCGATGGACAGCAGCACGATGCGCTTTTTATCTCTCCGGCGATCGGCGATACGTCCGAGATACGTACTCACGATCACGCTGCTTACCGCGGTCAGCGTCATGAAGATGCCTAGCCGAACCGGCGTCATATGCGCCTCGGTCGCGCCGAACAGCGACGTGTACGGCACCGCGAATGAGGATGCGATGCCCGACAGGAACATTGCGAGTGAAATACCGGGATAACCGGGAAGACGGATTAGCGCTAGAAAAGTCTTGAAGACGGCGTTCATTGAAATTCACGTGGGCGGCCAGGGTCCGTCGCGTGACGCTCGTGGCGAGCGAGAAAAACGACGTTCAGCGGGCACTTAAACACGCGCTCACGTTTTTTTCAATGACGTTTTCTTTTGGTTGCAGACTAATGCGACCTATCCCAAATAACGAAATGGCCCCCTCGATGAACAACGTGATCGGCACAGTGGCTCTGCCTGTACGGATATCAAGCGCGATCGCGTTGTTGACGAAGCCGCCGTCGTTATTGAAAAACGTAATCACCTCGCTTATCACCCGGTAGTTTAGTGGCATAACAGCCCTTATAAGGTCTTCAAAGCTCCATAACAACCCATATGAGGACCCTTAATTCATTTAACACTGGAATCATCCTATATACTGCTATAATGGCCCACATGGAGTCCACTAAGCCACTTAAAAGCCCTGCTGGAGACCGTAAAACCGGGAAACCGCTTCCAATCCCGGTACAACGAACTCTGACCAAGCTCGGTGAAGACCTCAACCGCGCGCGCCGCCGCAGAGGGCTGACGCAGCAAGCGCTCGCCACGCGCATCGGCGCCGGACTCAATACCGTCAAGCGCATGGAGAACGGCGATCCGCACGTGCAGTTGCATTTCCTCGTGCGAGCGCTCCATTTTTTCGGTGAACTGCAGCGGCTCAATGACCTCCTCGACAGCGGCCAGGACGATATCGGCCTCGCATTGATGGACGAAAAACTCCCGCAGCGAGTGCGAGCCGCCAAGAAAACCACCAAAGCGTTCTAACGGCCCTGCCATGAAAACCCAACCCGCCAGGTCCGGCAAGCCCGGTATCAGTACGGCCCTGGAGGTTCACCTCGGAGCCGCGGGTACGCTTGCCGGCCATCTGAACTACGTCAGCCAGGGGCGGCGCGAAGTGTCGCAATTCGCCTATGACGAAAGCTGGTTGGTCAACCCGGACCGGTTTGACGTATCGCCCGACCTGCCCCTCGAGCCTGGCTACCAGCCGCGACGTGCGCCCAACCCCGTGGACTCGGTGTTTCACTTTGCACTGGCCGACACGGCCCCCGACGCATGGGGGCGTCGTGTCATCAACCGCATTCACGCCAAGGCGCGTAAGGACAATCCTCGCCTGCTGCCCCTGAACGAGCTCGACTATCTGTGTGCAGTGGACGACTTCAGCCGCATCGGCGCGCTTCGCCTTTGCAAGGAAGGGATCTATCTGAGGACAGTTGATGAAGGCCGCCGCACGACGCCGCCCATGATCGAACTCGAACGCATGTACAGGGCCACGCGCGCCGTCGAGACGACCAGGGAAACCGCCGAGGACCTGCGCTACCTGCAAGGCAAAGGCACCTCGCTCGGCGGGATGCGGCCCAAATGCACCGTGCTCGATGAAAACGGCAAGCTCGCCATCGGCAAGTTTCCAAGCGTCAATGACACCATCAACGTGACCCGGGCCGAAGTGCTGGCGCTCAAGCTCGCGCGCCAGGCCGGCATTACGACAGCCAACGCCCGCTGCGTCACCCTCAATCACACGCCGGTCGCCATCATCGAACGGTTTGACCGGGAGGACGGTGATCTGCGTATCCCTTATCTCTCGGCTGCGTCCATGCTGCAGGCGTCGCGGCAGGATGTCCACGCCTACACCGAGATAGTGGATGTCATGCAGCAAAAGTGCTCGCATCCGGACGACGACGCGCGAGAGTTATGGCGCCGCCTGATTTTCAACCTGCTCATCACCAACACCGACGACCATCTGCAGAATCTCGGTTTTCTATATGACGGCAACGGCCTGTGGCGCATTTCGCCAGCCTTCGACGTGAACCCGATGCCCGGCAAGGTACGAGAATCCAAGACCTGGCTCACTGAGGATGCGGGCCCTATCGAATCAGTCCAGATGCTTCTGGATACGTGCGCCTATTTTTCGCTCTCCGAGGCGCAGGCCAAGATGATCCTTGGGGAAGTCCTGGACGCGGTAATGGACTGGCGGCAAGTGGCCGTCACGCCGGACATTGGTCTTGGCGCCCAGGAACTGGATGACTTCGAGGATGCCTTTGAACACGCGCAGACCGACCAGGCCCGCAAGCTGTTGGGCCGCGTCATGCTGCGGCCTGAGCTCGCCGAGGATGCCGGGTAGCTTTTTTCCTTCGCAGGCGCATTCGTCCGACGTGCCGGCTACGTGCCGGCTATCACTCAGGTTTGTTTAGCTATTTCCGTCTACTCTTGTCATGACGGCTGTAGACGGACGCCATCATGAACGCTGAGATCGTTCAATCTTTGGATGGCTATTTCCCCTGTTTATACGGCCCGAAGCGCAAGGGTGGCCGCGTCGTTATCTTCCGCGACTCGCGCAACGCCTTGCATGAAATCCGTGGTCCGGGAGGACATCATGAAACAGCTCATGTCCGTGGTCATTGCCGCTTCGGGTCTGGTCCTGCCGGCCGTATCATTTGCCGCTCAAGCCAATGGTCCAAGAGCGCTGGACCGCGTGGTTCAACAAAACGAGCAATATGAACGGGACCATCTGCGGCAATCACCAGCCGCCAATGGCGAGCACAAGGCTGCAGATCAATCGATCGTCGAGCCCACATGCAATGGAGACGCTCGCTGATCCAGCGTCGCGACCAGACAATGCGTGCTTGTTTCTGACGACTCGTTGAGTACAGCGTGAGTCACTGCGCTGGCGGGGACCGAAATGAAGACGTCAAAGTTGGCGCCGTAAAACTGAACACCGCAGCGAACGCGTTTCTTCCCTGTGGTTGAAACGGCTTTTGCAAGCATCGCTGCGGCGTTTAATACTCAGCAGACAACTCTTTCGCAGACAAGCTTCACGCGAACAAGCGTCTGATTCTTTGCCAGAACGCGAACCGGTGCGTCGCCGGGACATCGACCGACAATTCCTCGTCAGGGTGGTAGTGAACTTCCTGAACCTGCCGAACCTGCGAGACCAACAGCCCGATGTACATGGTGTCTCTCCAAACGTTGGACTTTTGCGTTCACGGAAAGCCGGCAGCTCGGGGTTCGAACGCGCATTCGCGCGGCGACATGGGCTTGTCCGTTTCCGCTAATTAAGGGGGTTAACGTATAAAGATAGTGTCGTTCCCGGCATAACCCTCCTTATTTCCGCTTATCAGCCTTCGGTTTCGTCAGCCGCCGCCATCCGGTGGCCAACGATCTTGCTTACCGAAATAAGCATTCCAAACTATTGGTGCGTCTTTCGATACCCGGAAAACACAGGTCAATGTGCGGTGAAACGCCCCAAGTTCATATTAGGCCGATCCGACGCAGGGGGAAATACGCACCAGCAACCGTCGTCGTGTCGAAAGAAAAGCAGCGCGCGAGATCCTCGCGCCAGTGCGGTTTCCACACACACATACCGCCTTCCGCCAAAGCGCGTGCGGCTGAACTCGGTTACACGGACCGGTGTCGAGAGGCTGGGAGCCAGCCATTTGTCGACCTGCGTACGTAGCGAATACTCATGCGTGGATTTCATGTGCTGCTCCGGCAAATGACTCTTGCTCGACCTCGTTTCGCGCGGCTTTGATGATGCCCGCGGGCCGCCCTGTTTCTTCATCCGGGCTTTGATCTATCGTCCTGCTGAGCGCCGACGCCCTCAGTGCGCTACACCGCGCCGAATACCTGATATCCGCAAGTTGCGCAACAAGTTGCCTAGCCGTCCTGCGCTTCATGATTGACCTCCCGCACCGCAACCTGAACTTGATAAAACACTTTAACTGTATGCCTGGATCGCCCGTTTGGGAGGGGTGTAGGCAAAATCGCAACACTTTGTCGCAAAGGGGAAAACGCCGGCTGGATCGCCATTGTTTTGCAACGGCTGTTTAAAACAGCGGCGATTCGCCATGTTTGTTTATCGGCACAGGGGGATTCGGACTTGAGCGTCGGCGATCAATACCGCAAACGTTTTTTTCGGATCGGCGAGAACACCGTGCTGGAAACGGTCAGGCGCTATCGGCGAAGCCGCGCGATATTGCGCTCTGACGAAAGGGGCGGCGTCGTCAAAACACTCCTCCAACGCAAACGGCTCCCGCAGGATTGCTCGGGAGCCTTTACCCAGAACACGCGTGCCATCGAGCAACTGTTGTGGCTCGATCCATTCTTCAGGATCGACACGCGCGCAGGAATCGCGCGGTTATGTGAAGGGCAACGGCGTGACCAGCGCGGTTTTCGAGCCGTTGCCGTCGGTCTTGTCGTTTGAAGAGACGAGTCTTGTCCTCGCTCATAACTCGTTGGCATCGCCCAACATATCATCAAGCCAGGTTGCGTTGCTCGATCGCGACTGTCCGCTGACGCCGGATTTCCGGGCGGCAGAAACCTTACTGCACAGTTACCCAGGCTGATTTTTTGTTAATTTTTGGAGCGCACGATGACGCCACGCGTTGAAGCATTCCCGGACCCGGCGACCTCAACCATCACCTACGTGGTGTATGAAACGGCAGGTTCACCGTGCGCGATCATCGACGCGGTCCTCGACTATGAACCGCACTCCGGCCGCACCTCGACGCATTCTGCTGACCGCGTGATCCGCTTCGTGGACGAGCTGGACTTGCGGGTGGAGTGGCTGCTCGAGACGCACGCCCACGCCGATCACATCTCGGCCGCGGCGTATCTCCGGAAGCGACTGGGCGGCGCGATTGCAATCGGCGAACACATCCGGTCGGTGCACGCAGTGTTCGGGCGGCTCTTCAATCTCGAACCGGCAATGTCGTCAACGTCGGCCGCTCCTTTCGACCATTTGTTCGCCGATGGCGAAACATTTCAGGTCGGTGCGCTGAGCGGCCGTGTAATGCATGTTCCCGGTCACACGCCGGCCGATGTCGCCTACCTATTCGACGGCCTCGCGTTCATGGGCGACACCTTGTTCATGCCGGACGTGGGCACGGCGCGCTGCGATTTCCCCGGCGGCGACGCCAGCACGTTATACGAATCGATCGGGAGACTGCTTGGCCTGCCACCGCAGACGCGCCTCTTCGCGTGCCACGACTATCCACCCGATGGCCGTGAAACCCGCTGGGAAAGCACGGTCGCCGAGCAACGCGCAGCAAACATCCATGTCCGCGATGGCATCACCGTCAGCGACTTCGTCGCCATGCGCACTGCACGCGACGCAACGCTTGGTCCGCCGACGCTGATCATCCCCTCCATTCAACTGAACATCCGCGCAGGCGCTTTTCCGGCAGCCGAATCCAACGGCGTGAGTTATCTGAAGCTTCCGTTGAACACGTTTTAAAGCAGTCGGGGTATAGAAAATGAATTTCGCAGCAGAGGTACCTCGATGAGCACGCATGCAGCTTTTCCAGGCAATTCGGAGACCTTCGACGTGGTGGTCATTGGCGGCGGCGCTGCGGGTATTGGCGTGACAGCGAGCTTGCTGCGCCGGCGGCCCGATCTTCGCATCGCGGTCATCGAACCGGCTGACCAGCATTTCTATCAGCCCGCGTGGACGCTGGTCGGCGGCGGTGCTTTCAACATAGACAACACCATGCGGCCGATGTCGTCCGTGATGCCCGAACAAGCGCACTGGCTGAGAGGCAGTGCGACCTCCATCGAGCCCGAGCACCATCTCGTCCGTCTCGATGATGGACGTGTCATCGGTTATCGGCACCTGATCGTCTGCCCCGGCTTGCGGCTTGCGTGGGAAAAAATCGAAGGTCTGGAAGACACACTGGGCGAGAACGGCGTGACGTCGAATTATCGATTCGATCTTGCGCCGTACACGTGGAAACTGGTCAATGAGCTCAAGCGCGGCAAGGCGCTCTTTACGCAGCCAGCCATGCCGATCAAGTGCGCCGGCGCGCCGCAAAAAGCGCTGTACCTGTCCTGCGATCACTGGTTGAGGCAAGGCGTGCTCGATCATATCGGCGTCGAATTCAATCTTGCTGGCGATGTGCTTTTTGGGGTCGCTGCGTTCGTGCCATCGTTGATGAAATATGTCGAGCGTTATCACGCTTCGCTTGCGTTCGGATCGAACCTGGTGAGCGTGGACGGTGCTCGCCGCATTGCTTCATTCAGCATCAGGGACAATGCCGGCAGCGTAGTTTGTATCGACAAGCCATTCGACATGCTGCATGTCGTCCCGCCTCAGCTTCCCCCTGACGTGATCAGCAACAGCGTGCTCGCCGACAAAGCCGGCTGGTGCGAAGTCGATCACGCCACGCTCGTGCATCCGCGTTATCCGGACATCTTTGCACTCGGCGACGCCTGCTCAGCGCCCAATGCAAAAACGGCTGCAGCGGTTCGCAAGCAGATTGTCGTGGTGGCGGAAAACTTGCTGGCTGCGCGTGAGAGCCTGCCTCTACCCGCGCGCTACGACGGCTACGGCGCATGTCCGCTGACGGTTGAGAAAGGCAAGGTCGTACTGGCGGAATTTGGTTATGGCGGCAAGCTGCTGCCGAGTTTCCCGCTCGACCCGACCGTGCCGCGCGCCCTCGCCTGGCATCTGAAGACGGTGGTTTTTCCGTGGCTTTACTGGAACGGCATGCTGAAGGGCCGGGAATGGCTCGCCAACGGCTCGCCGGACCGCTGAAACCTCAAGCATGAGCGTACCCACTTTCGCTTACGACGAAACATGTCCGGTTGCGCCATGAGGCTGTGCAACCGCATACGCATACCCATACGCAGCCATATGCGTCGCACACACTTATCATCTGATGAATGACGCACCACTCGCATATCTAAAACGACCTCCTTGTTTCCCTTAGTACGGGTTATCCCACCCCTACATTCGGCCAGCGCTTTGCCGTAAAGAAGTCACGCATAGCGTTTGGCAACGCCCGACGCCGCACATTCAATCAGACGGTTCAACATTAGGCGATGGCGCAGACATGAAGAAGATGACATTGAATCAGAAGCTCGGATCGATGATCGCCGTGCTATGGCTCGGACTGATCGCGATCGGTTTTATAGGGGCGTGGCAAAGCCGATCATCGACCATGGACGATCGCCGTGAACAATTGAAGGCGCTGATTGCGGAAGGTACCAGCGCCACGGCGCATTTCCAGAGTCTCGCCGCGAACAAGACAATCTCCGAAGACGAAGCGAAAAAACGCGCGCTTGAAGTGCTTTCTTCGATTCGTTATGGCACGGATGGCTACATCTCGGTCAACGACACGCAGTCCACGATGATCATGCATCCGATCAAGCCGGCGATGAACGGACACAACTTCGCGAACTTCACCGACCCGGCGGGCAACAAGCTCTTCGTCAATATTGTCAACGCCGCCCGCTCGACGCCCGAAGGCGGTTTCGTCAACTATTTGTGGTCAAAGCCTGGCAGCGACACACCCGTGCCGAAGATGAGTTTCGCGAAGCACTTCGTACCGTGGGACTGGGTCATCGTGACGGGCATGTACACGGACGACATCGACGCCGCGTTCTACGCGAGTGCGATGCGCTGGTTCGCGATCACCACCGTGCTCGGCGTGCTCGCTTCGCTTGTCATGCTGCTTGTGTTGCGCAGCATCAAGCGTGAACTCGGCGGCGATCCGTCAAATGCCGTGAGCGCGGCGCAGCGCATTGCGCGCGGTGACCTGACCACACGCGTACCCCTTGCCGACGGCGATTCACATAGTCTGATGTTCGCGTTGAGCGAGATGCAAAGCGGTCTGGTCGAAACGGTCACGCGGGTGCGCACCGGGACCGAGAACATCAACGTGGGGGCATCGGAGATTGCAGCGGGAAATACCGACCTGTCGCAACGCACCGAGCAGCAGGCCGCCGCATTGGTACAGACCGCGTCGAGCATGGACGAGATGACGGCGAACGTGAAGCAGAACGCCGACAGCGCGACGCAAGCCGCCAAGCTCGCCGGAGAAGCCGCCGATGTAGCCCAGCGCGGCAGCGGCGTGGTCGAGAAGGTCATTCACACCATGACGCGTATTACGGAAAGCTCGAAGCAGATTGGCGACATCATCGGCGTGATTGACGGCATCGCGTTCCAGACCAACATCCTGGCGCTGAACGCGGCCGTGGAAGCAGCGCGCGCCGGCGAACAAGGCCGCGGGTTTGCAGTGGTGGCGGCGGAAGTTCGCAGCCTCGCACAACGCTCCGCGACTGCAGCGAAGGAGATCAAGGCGCTGATCGGGACATCGACGGAGACGGTGAAGGAAGGCGCGTCGCTGGTGTCGAACGCCGGCGCGACGATGGGTGAAATCGTGAGTTCCGTGCGCCGCGTGAACGAGATCCTCGATGAAATCAGCCACGCTTCGAATGAGCAGAGCGCGGGTATTGAACAGGTGAACCGTGCAGTGGGCGAAATGGATCAGGTAACGCAGCAGAACGCGGCGCTGGTGGAAGAAGCTGCAGCGGCGGCACATTCGCTGAAGGATCAGGTCGATGTGCTGCGAGAAGCGATCGGGAGCTTTTCGCTGCCGGCTTGATAGGGTGTAGTTAGTTTTACGATGCAACAATGAACGAAAGGGCCATTCGCATGGCCCTTTCGTCTTGAATCGGCAGACACCATGTTGCCGAAGGTGCTACCGGTCAACTTTGCAACGGATGATCGAGGAAAAAGCGCATCATGACCGCGCTCGCGTCCGGGCCCGTTGAATCGGTGTACGAACCATTTGCGCTACCCCCGGCCCAGGCGTGCGGAGCGCCATGGATGCGCCACAACTCGGCATCAACGCCGTCCGCTGATTTCAGCCGCTCCACCGTGCTCTTGCGCTTGCCCGCTTCTCCTCGCGAAGTCTCGTCGAAGACGACGGCCTGAGCGCCGAAACCGCGCAACAACTCAGCCGCGTTTGATGGATGCACGGTTGCGTCGGCATCGCCATGAAAAACAATCAGCGGTCGTTTCGGTGCCGCCGCGCGACGAGCGCCGGGTGACTTTCCACCTCGCATGGCCGCCAGCGCCGATTGCAAATCATGGGCCGCCCCCACTGCCAGCCCTGAATGGACGCATGCAGCGGCATAGAGATCCGGATACGCCTGGATCATGATGGCGGCCATCGCCCCGCCCGCCGACAATCCGGCCACATATACGCGCGCCGGGTCAACTGCGTGCTTCGATATCACTTCTCGCGTAATGCCTGCGATCAAAGCCGGCTCGCCGCTGTCACGTCGCTGATCGGCGGGCTTGAACCAGTTCCAGCACTTCGATGGGTTCGCCCCCTGCGGCTGAACCGGATACGCCACGATGCATCCTTCCCGCTCCGCCAGCGCGTTCATTTGCGTGCCCGCGGCGAAGTCGTCGGCGTCCTGCGTGCAGCCATGCAGCATCACCACCAGCGGCAGCGGCCGGCCGTTGTGCTGCTTCGGCACGTAGAGCTTGTAGCTCCGATGACCGGCGGCATTGGTGAACGTATGAGTCGTGAAGGCGCCCGGATACGTGACAGCCGGGGCATCCGGATTCGTTTGAGGCGTGGCTTGAGCGTGCGCCCCAAGCGCACGCTGCAGCGCCGCCGTTGCTTCCTTCGGACCGCGTGAGCGCAGCAGCTTCATTGCATCCTGCATCGAATGCAGAAATCCTTCGTTGATTTTCATTATCTTTCCCTTTGTCTTTTGCTAATTCCATCTGCAAGCATGCCTAAGCAATCCGTCCGGCTAGCGCTGCCTTTACCGCAGGCGAGGCATGAAAAGCGCCGAGCACGACGATCGATGCGATCGTGTCCAGCGCGAGTTCGGCGGACACGTCGGCAGCAATGCTCGCGAGTCCCAGCACCTGAATGTCGAACTGTTCACCCGCCGCGCGCGCCGCTTCAAGATCGGCCCTGGAAAAGTGCTGCATACCCAATACCAGCGCGCGGCGCGTCACCGTTTCGCTCACGACCTGAGAGTGTGTCGCGAGTTGATTCCGGATAGCCGTGCGGATCAGGTCCGTGCGGTTGGAGTAAAAACCCTCTTCCACCAGCAGGTCGATCTGCCCCAAGTCCACAGGACCCAGGTTGATCGTGATCTTCTCCGTCTCACCGCCCTTCGGCCTGAGTACCTCAACTTTTTGCATCATTCAAACCATCCCTTTACCATCCAATGAGATGGTTATAGGCTGGTTTTTGCGATACGTCAAGGTTTTTGCCGATTTCAGTGCAGTTTGCAGAAGCTGGGAATCGGGACGAGGCGCCTCAGCGAGCCGCCGGTACGCGGACCGCGGAACGAAGGCGGCGACTGGAAGTTCGTGGAAGATCCGCAACCAGCTGTGGATGGTGGCGACGGATTGGCGACCGTGGGGGTATCGGCGGAAGACGTGGATGTGTTGCAAGCCATGGCCGCGCGCAGTGCAAGACATCCATACATTCGAGCGACAGCGGCAAACAAATGCCCTGCTTCGAATCCTGGCATTAGGCCAAAAAGAGATTGCTGAGGGTAAGTTTTCATCTGCCGCTGACGTCTTTGCCGAGTTGGATCGCCTTGATGAAGAGGATAGCGAATGAATCTCATCATCCTCGACTCGGCAAAAAGAGACCTGGATAATCTGCGGGGTTACGTCACCAGACACAAGCCGAAGGGAACTTGGAGCGAGGTCAAGGCACAGCTGAAAAACAAAATTTTTCAGATTGAAGATATCCCCTTGTCTGGCTCGCGTACTCCGGAACTACTTGGCTATCCAGATCGATACAGGCAAGTCTTAACCAATCAGCAACGCATCATTTATGAAATTGCGGGCAACCAGATATTTATCCATGTGGTCTGCGGACAAGCCCAGGATCTGGAAGAGCTCCTGAACCAGAGATTACTCAGCGTCTGCCGCTAAGCGAAACATACGCGGCCGCTATCAGGAAACCGGAAGGCCCGTCCGCGTCGTTAAACAACCGCTCCCCGCTCCGGCACCACTCGCCGCACCATGAACCAATAAAACAGCGCGGAACACCCCGCAATCAGCCCGCCTGAAATCAACGCGATCGAATACGAGCCGGTTTTATCGACGATAAACCCCGCCACTACCGGCGAGAACGCTCCGCCAAAATATCCGCCGAAATTCTGGATCGCGCTGACCGAGGCGACCATCGATTTGGGCGCAACGTCCGACGCCAACGCCCATGCAGCGCCGATAATCGCCGCAAGGAACGCAAGTCCCAGCGTCATCAGCGTGATGGTGACACCCAGCGAATCAACGAACGGAATGGCCACCGCGGAAGCCGCCGCACCGATCGCGCAGATCACGATCCACATGCGCTTAGCATCAATAGGCGTCGCCATGCCGCGATCGACCATCTTCTTGGTCAGATACCCCACGATGATCTCGCCCACCGCGCCGCCGATCCACGGAATGCTCGCGTAGATACCCAGTTGTACGAACGATATGTGAAAGCGATCGAGCAAATACAGCGGCAGGAACACGAGGAACAGGTTCCACAACCAGATCGCGCAAAAATAGCCAAGGATCATGCCCCACACGCTGCGGTGCGTGAAGAGCCCGCGCCACTCGTGGGTCGAATTGCTGATCGACCGCTCACGGCCGCCACCGCCCGCTTCTATATAAGCAAACTCCTGCTTCGAAAGCCGCTTGCTCTGCTCGGGGTTCCGATAGAGAAAGAGAAATACGATGGCGAACGCGATACCAACAAACCCCGCCACATGAAACAGCGAGCGCCATCCAAACGCGACCATCAACGCAACCAGCACCGCGGGCGCGAGCGCCGGTCCCCATTTCGATGACGAATCCCAAATGCCCGTGGCAAACCCGCGCTCCTTCATCGGGAACCACGCAGCTGTGATCTTCGCCGAGGTCGGCCAGCACGGCGCTTCGCCGACCGCCAGCAACGCACGCATCACGAGCAGCGCGCTGACCGATCCGACCACGCCGGTCATGTAGGTCGCGACGCTCCACCAGATCATGGCAATGGCGTAAGCCTTCTTCGCGCCAAACCGGTCGATCACCCATCCTGCCGGCAATTGCATCACCGCATAGGTCCACGCGAACACGGTGCCAAGCAAGCCGATCTGCGTGCGCGAAAGCCCAAGTTCGCGAATCATTTCCGGCGCCGCGATGGAAAGACTGGCGCGGTCGATGTAATTGATGATGCCGCCCGCCACCAGCCATATCAGCACGGTCCAGCGAAAATTCATACCGGCGCCGGCGGCTACTCCGGCTGGAGATACGAGCTTGTCAGCCACATCCGTCTCCTCGTCCATGCGAAGGGGCGGCCTCGATGGACGCCCATTTATGTTTATTAATAGTCACACTATATTTCGCATCGAAAGCAAGAGGCAGCGGCGTAAACCCGCACCAATCCGTTGATTAGTCTTACTATATCGCCCGATAATGGAAGATCAAACAACGGCTACGCGCGGCGCGTGCCGCCCTCTTCAAGCACGCTGTCCGCATCAACCCGGGCGCTTTCGAGTTGCACCAGACTTGCTTGCCGCGCGCCCAGCGGATCGCGGCTTTGAATGGCCGTGAGAATCGCCTTGTGCCGCGGCAGAGAGAGCGCGTGGGTATCGGGATGACGGCTCGTCAGGCGAATGGATTCGGACAACGCGAGCGACAACATATTGCCGATGTACGCCAGCATGTCGTTGTGAGTTGCCGCCATGATCGCGCGATGAAACTCCAGGTCGGGCTCGAGCAATTCGGGCGCGCTCGCGGCCGCTTCCATGCGCGAGTAAGCCGCCTCGATCCGGGCCAGATCCTCCCCGCTGCCGCTCGTGGCGGCGAGCGCCGCAGCAGCCGGTTCAATGATGCGCCGCACGGTGAGCAGCGACCGGAAGAACTCGCCTTCGGGCACGCTGCTGAGCGTCCAGTGGAGCACGTCGGGATCGAGCATATGCCAGTCAGCGCGCGGCCTGACGACACTGCCGACCCGCGGCTTCGACACCACCAGTCCCTTCGCCACGAGCACCCGCGTTGCCTCCCTCAGGACCGGGCGGCTCACGCCATAGGTTTCGCACAGCAGCACTTCGGCGGGCAGCCGTTCACCGGGCGCCACCTTGCCGCCGACGATATCCATGCCGAGATCCTGCACGATGCGCCCGTGCATGCTTTTGCCATGCTGGAGATGTCGATAGTCCATGTTCAATGAAAGATAAGCTTCAGTCCTGACCCGCTGACCGACGTAAGCACAGCATAAGTACGGCGTTCGAAAATTCAAAATAGTATGACTAAATTGAGGGTAAACGCGCTTGTGTCGTTTTTATCGAAACGCGCTTTGGCATTACTTCAATTGAGGAGATCTGCGCAGGAACGTCGCTGATCACGCGATGAATCGTGGACACGGGTCATCGGGCTGCTGCCGGCCGAGCTCAACCCGCTTCCATGTCCTTGCTCATCTTCCTCTATCCGGTCTCCTGCACTGACCGGCCCAAATGCGATAATCACGGACTGTCACCCTGTTTCCGGAGAACCATCCCATGAGCCGCCTCGACAACCCTTATCACGACCAGGAGGCCGGCCGTGCCGACTCGACGCAAGATACGACCCGCATCGACGACGTCCGCATCGGCGCCGTCCGCCCGCTGATTTCGCCTGCGCTGCTGCAAGACGACCTGCCCGTGCCGCTTGCGGTACAGACGCTGGTTGAAAAAAGCCGCGTCGAAATAGCCGACATCATTCAAGGCCGCGACGACCGGCTGGTCATTGTCGTCGGACCGTGCTCGATCCACGACCATGACCAGGCGCTCGAATACGCGCACCTGCTGAAGGCCACCGCTGACGAACTGCGTGACGACCTGCTGATCGTGATGCGCGTATATTTCGAAAAACCGCGTACCACCGTGGGCTGGAAGGGTTACATCAACGACCCGCTGCTGGACGGCACGTTCCGGATCAACGAAGGCCTGCGCCGCGCACGCCAGTTGCTGCTCGACATCAGCGGCATCGGCTTGCCAACGGGCACCGAGTTTCTTGACTTGCTGAGCCCGCAGTACATTGCGGACCTGATTGCGTGGGGCGCTATTGGCGCACGGACGACGGAGAGCCAGAGCCATCGGCAACTGGCTTCGGGCTTAAGCTGCCCGATCGGTTTCAAGAACGGCACCGACGGCGGCGTGCAGATCGCAGCGGACGCCATCGTCGCGGCCCAGGCAAGCCATGCGTTCATGGGCATGACCAAGATGGGCATGGCTGCCATCTTCGAAACCCGCGGCAACGCGGATGCACACGTGATCCTGCGCGGCGGCAAGAAGGGGCCGAACTACGATAGCGAAGGGGTCGCCACCGCCTGTGCCGCACTCAAGGACGTGGGACTTCGCGAACAGGTGATGATCGATTGCTCGCATGCGAATTCGGGCAAGTCGCACCTGCGCCAGATCGAGGTAGGTGAGGACATCGCGCGGCAATTGAGTGGCGGTGACAAGCGCATCATTGGCGTGATGATCGAAAGTCATCTCGACGAGGGACGGCAAGATCTGAAGCCCGGGGTGCCGCTGCGCCGCGGCGTCTCCATTACCGATGCCTGCCTCGCCTGGACTCAAACGGAGCCGGTATTGCAAACGCTCGCTGCTGCAGTACGTGAGCGCCGCAAGCACTGATCCTGATTCAATACGAGGCTTGGCGAGCCTCGTTTAACGTTGCATTGCCGCAAACCCATCGCGTGCTCACGTGATGATCGACTCTCCCTTCTCTCGCCTGTCTTGCACCCTCACCCGTGCAAGATAGGGTCATTGCTTAGCTTCCCATTGAATTTCATTCGGCATAGACTTAATCCCGTCAGCGTCATTCACTCACTGCAGTGAGTCGTCGCGAGTCGTCTTGCGTGAAGGTCTTGCATGAAGGTCTTGCATGAAGGTCTTGCATCAAGCGTTTTTCGTAGTGATTCGCAAGTTGAACCGGGACTGCACCCGTTCAATTCGTGCCCACCAACGTACGACCGAGGCGACACATCATGGCTGACACGAGTTACATGGCGCGTAAATCCGTTGCCGATATCGTCAAGAGTGCTGAGGGCGGCGAGCGCCCGCTAGCGAAGACGCTCGGGGCACTCAGTATTACGGCAATGGGCATTGGCGCCATCATCGGCGCCGGCATCTTCGTGCTGACTGGCACGGCCGCCGCGCAGTTCGCGGGACCGGCCATCATCCTGTCGTTCATCCTCGGCGGTATCGCCTGCGCGTTTGTCGGGCTATGTTATTCCGAGCTCGCCGCCATGTTGCCTGTATGCGGCAGCAGCTACACCTACACATACGCCACCCTAGGCGAGGTGTTTGCATGGATCATCGGCTGGGACCTGATCCTCGAGTACGCCATGGGCGCGTCCACCGTTGCGGTCGGTTGGTCGGGTTATATCGTCAGCCTGCTGCGTAACGTGGGTATTAATTTTCCACCCCAGATGGCGGCGGCTCCCGGCACCATGGTGAAGCTTGCCGACGGGACATCCGTGGCGGGAATCGTCAACCTGCCTGCCGTCTTCATCGTCGCGATCCTCACGCTCATGCTGGTGATGGGCACCAAGGAGTCGGCGCGCCTGAACAACGTGATGGTCGCGGTCAAGTTGTTCGTCGTGGTGGCGTTTCTCGCGCTGGGCGTGTTCTTCGTGCATCCGGCGAACTGGCATCCGTTCATCCCGGCCAACACCGGCGAATTCGGCAACTTCGGCATGAGCGGAATCCTGCGCGGCTCAGCAGTCGTGTTCTTTGCGTTCATCGGCTTCGATGCGGTATCGACCTGTGCGCAGGAAGCCAAGAAGCCGCAGCGCGACATGCCCGTCGGTATCCTTGGCTCACTGATCATCTGCACGATCCTGTACATCGCGGTGGCGGGGGTGCTCACCGGACTCGTGCCTTATGGCGAATTGAACGTGCCCGACCCGATTGCAAAGGGCGTCGACGTGATCGGCCTCACCTGGTTCTCCGTCCTCATCAAGATCGGTGCACTGACCGGCTTGACGACCGTGATCCTCGTGTTGTTGTACGGACAGAGCCGCATCTTCTTCACGATGTCGCAGGATGGCTTGCTGCCAGGATTGTTCGCGCGGGTTCATCCGCGTCTCAAGACGCCCCACCTCAGCCAGACCATGATCGGGGTGGTTGTCGCTGTCGTCGCGGCATTCACGCCGATCAGCGTGCTGGGCGAGATGGTGAGTATTGGCACCCTATTCGCCTTCGTCCTGGTGTGCGGCGCGGTGATCTATCTGCGGCGCAGCGACTCCGGTGCGAACCGGCCGTTTCGCGTGCCGGCAGTGCCGATCGTACCCATTCTCGGCATCCTGTTCTGCGTGCTCCTGATGACCGGCCTGCCGCTCGTCACATGGATGCGGCTCGTAGTCTGGCTGGTGATCGGGCTCGTGATCTACTTCTCGTATGGACGCAACAACTCGCGGCTGCGGCATCCGGAGCGGCACGTGGGATGACGCCGCGCTTCGCCCGGCGCTGACCAGGTCTCTCTGGCCGGCGGACTCAAACGGGGCCCTGAGTGATATCAGGCAGGCTGGATGTTCGACGCCTGCTTGCCCTTGGGGCCCTGGCCAATATCGAAACTCACTTTCTGGTTCTCGAGCAATGACTTGAAACCCTCGGTCTTGATCTCCGAGAAATGGGCGAACAGCTCCTCGCTGCCGTCGTCCGGCGTGATAAATCCAAAACCCTTTGCATCGCTGAACCACTTTACTCGTCCGGTCGGCATGGCCGTCTCCTGGCTGGAAAAAGGGGAACGGTATCACGCGCGGTGGTTTTCGTCGGCGCCGCTTTTTGTTGGCGTCGGCTGAACTTCAAATCGCCCGGCGCCCTGCGTCGAAAAATCCATTCTGAAGCGCCTTCCGCCGCCCTTTCAGCGCATCTCCGCGTTTACCTTCACTTATAAAAATTCTTTTCATATGTGAAAATTAGACGCAAAACCCATGCGGAGAACCCTTTCGGGGAGCCGCATCGACGGAACCAACCACCGAAAAAGGAGCATCAATGGTCAAGCGTGTCGAAGGCAAAAACATCGTGGTGACGGCTGCCGGCAAAGGCATCGGACGGGCTTCCGCGCTCATGCTCGCCGCTGAAGGCGCCCACGTCTGGGCAACCGATATCGACGAAAGCGCGCTCGTCGAACTCGCCCGCGACGCGGGAGAAGGCTCCACATTGCGCACCGCGCGCCTGGACGTGCTCGATTCCGCCGATGTCGACGCGTTCGCAGCCACGACCGGCCCGCTCGACGCACTGTTCAACTGCGCCGGCTACGTCCACGACGGCAACATCCTCAAGTGCACGGATAAAGACTGGGACTTCAGCTTCGACCTGAACGTCAAAGCCATGTACCGGACCATTCGCGCGTTCCTCCCCGCCATGATCGACGCAGGCAAGGGAGCATCGATCATCAACATGGCGTCCGCGGCGTCGAGCGTGAAAGGTGTGCCGAACCGCTTCGTTTATGGCGCATCCAAGGCGGCCGTGATCGGTTTGACGAAATCGGTCGCCGCCGATTTCGTCGGCCAGGCCATTCGTTGCAACGCCATTTGCCCCGGCACGATCGAGTCGCCTTCGCTGCGTGGACGGATCGCGAGTCAGGCCGCGGCGTCTCATCTGGACGAGGCGCAGGTTCGTGCCGCGTTCGTCGCGCGTCAGCCGATTGGACGGGTTGGGCGCGCCGAAGAAGTCGCGGCGCTGGTGACGTACCTTGCCTCCGATGAATCCGCGTTCACCACCGGCGCGATTCACATGATCGACGGCGGCTGGTCGAATTAAGCCAAATTGCTTCGTATCGCTTATTAATATAAAAAAAGAGGAGACTCCATGTCAGGATCGATTCCGCTAGCGGCGAGCCCGGAAGCCGCCGCTATGCTTGAAGAGAACGCGTATCGAAAGGCAGTGTGGCGGATCGTGCCGCTGCTGATCGTCTGCTTCATCTTCGCCTACTTCGATCGCGTCAACATCAGCTTCGCCAAGCTGCAGATGCAGGGCGACCTGGGCCTTTCGAACGCTGCGTATGGTTTTGGCGCCAGCATCTTCTTCGTGGGCTATTTCATCTTCGAGATTCCCAGCAACCTGATCCTCAGCCGCGTAGGCGCGCGTGTCTGGATCGCGCGCATCATGATCTCGTGGGGCATCGCTTCGGCCGCGATGATGTTCGTGACATCGGAAACGTGGTTCTATGTGCTGCGCTTCGTGATCGGCGCAACAGAAGCGGGCTTCCTGCCGGGCATCATCCTGTACTTCACGTACTGGTTCCCCGCCAAGCGGCGAGCGCGTATCAATGCACTTTTCATGACGTCGATCTCCATCTCGGGCGTGATCGGCGGCCCTTTGTCGGGCTTCATCATGACGCGCTTCGCCGGTCTCGGCGGACTGGCCGGCTGGCAGTGGCTGTTCCTGCTCGAAGGCTTGCCAACCGCCCTGCTCGGCTTGCTGGTGCTCGCGATTCTCGATGACCGCATTGCCAGCGCGAAGTGGCTCAGCAATGAAGAAAAGGCTGTCTTGCAAGCCAACCTGGATCGCGAGGACCACGGCACGTCGCACAAATTCATCGATGCCATGCGCCAGCCCGGCACGCTGCTGCTCTCGCTGATCTACCTCTTCATGCTGATGGGACTGTATGGCCTGACGTTCTGGATGCCGCAACTGATCAAGAACACCGGCATCACCAGTCCGATGACCATCGGTCTGCTGACAGCGATTCCGTATGCGGCGGCGGGCATTGGCATGGTGGCGCTCGGCAGGAGTTCGGACCGGCACGGCGAGCGCCGCTGGCACTTGGGACTGGCGGTCGGCGTGGGTGGCATCGGTTATATCCTGAGCGCGTATTTCGCACACGACACCACGCTTGCCATGATCTCGCTCGTGATTGCCGCCGTGGGGGCGATCGGCTGCCTGCCGGTGTTCTGGACCTTGCCGCCCGCGTTCCTGAGCGGCACGGCGGCGGCCGGCGGCATTGCGCTGATCAACTCCATCGGCAATCTGGGCGGCATCATCAGCCCGTATCTGGTCGGCAAGGTAGTGGATATGACCGGCGTGCCGTCAGGCGGTCTGTACGCTATCGCGGCGGTGCTGATCCTCGCGGCACTGCTGATCCTGTTCGGCTTGCCGGCGCGTATCGCCAACCGCGATCAAGCGCTTTGATGGTCTTGCTCAAGCCAATGCCGACGCGCTCCTTTTCGCTCACCAACTTGCCATGAATACAGTTCTGAAACCCTCCCGGAACGCGTCCGGCGAAAGCGCCGACAGCCCACGCTACGCCGCACCCGCCCTCGAAAAGGGACTCGATATTCTCGACGTGCTCGTGGACACCGCCGAGGGTTATACGCTCAACGAACTGTCTGTGAAGCTCGGGCGCACAGTGAGCGAAATCTTTCGCATGGTCGTGACGCTCGAGCGCCGCGGTTATGTGCAAGGCGATCATAACGACCGCTATACGCTGACGCTCAAGCTGTTCGAGATGGCGCACCGGCAACAGCCGATTCGATCGCTGACCGCCATGGCGCTGCCGCTGTTGCGCGATCTGGCGAACATGACGCGGCAGTCGTGTCATTTGTCGATCCATCACAGCGGCCGCGTAGCGGTCATCGCGCAAGTCGATAGTCCCGAGCGATGGTCCTTCGGGCTGAAAGTCGGCGCAGTGATGGGGCTGACCGACACCTCGTCGGGCCACGTGCTGCTCGCTTTCCGCGATCAGGCCGAGCGGGAGCGAATGCTTGCCGCGCATACGCGCGTGGAAGGCGAGAACGACGTGGAGCCGGCTGCCTTGCTGGCGCTGCTCGACGAGATTCGCGCGACCGGACATGAGATCGTGCCCAGCCGGCAAATGCGCGGCGTGACCAACGTGGCATTCCCGGTGATTGGGAGCAGCGGCGACGCGGTGGCGGCGGTCAATGTGCCGTATCTCGAACGCATCGATAAAAAGATCAATCCCGAATTCGACGAAGTTTGCAGGATGGTCGGCGAGATGACCGCGCGCTTGTCTGCGCTCATGGGGTTCAGCGGTTACAACCTGGAAGGCGAATAAGCCCTGCTTGCTTTGGTATGGGCGCTCGAATGCCGTCATTCGAGCGCCCGTTTGCGCGTTCGGAATTCATGTGATTTTTATTGTCAGATGAATTGTTACGAAATTTAAGCGTCCGCAGAGTAAAAAATAAAAAATAAATCAGCGCCGGTTTTAGCGCGATTTAATCGCGTTGACGAAATAAATGCGCAACCGTATAAAACCAGCAACGCCGCCCACTCTTACGCAGTCTTTCAATAATCCGACCCCGCCATTGCCGGCTTAGCCCGGATGCGCCCGGCCGGTCCAACAATCAGCCCACGGTGAAGACATCATGCGACAGACCAAAGTTTCGATTTGCCTGCCAACGTGCAACCGGCCCGAACTGCTGATGGAATCGCTTGCCTCGTGTCTTGAGCAAACCCACGCGAACATCGAAATAGTCATTGGTGACGATTCCAGCGATACGCGCACGCGTAACCTGATGGATACAACGTATTTGCACGAGACGCGCATCTCCTACGTCAAGAATGAACCGCCGCTCGGGCAGGCCGACAATATTGCCAGCCTTTTCAACCGCGCCACCGGCGATAAAATCCTCCTGATTCACGATGACGACGCGCTCAAACCCGACTGCATAGAACGCCTGCTGTCCGCCTGGAACCTCTACCCGGACCTGGAAATCGCATTCGGCGACCAATATCAGATGGACGATACCGGCCGGGTCGATATGGAAGCGAGCCGTCAGCTCAATACGGATTATCACCGCACGGACGCCGCGGTCGGCCTGCAGGACAATCCCGGACGCGTCGGCCTGATTCAGATGATGCCCAACAATGGCTGGCTCGCGAATGCGGCTCTGGTCAAGAAAATCAGCTACAGGAAGCAATACGGCATCGGTTGTGAATTCGTGTTCGGCGCGCAGATTTGCATTGCCGCGCGCAAGGTGTATTACCTCAAGGAATACGTGTCGTTTTATCGGAAGACCGACGTTTCGATGTCCAAGACCACGGCGCGCTCGACCACCGCCGCAGCCGTATTGGCCTACGACTTTCTTAAGTCACTGAAGCTTGACAGCAGCCTTGAGCCGGCGCGTGAACTGGCGCTCAAGCGAATCGTGCCGATCGTGGTGTCGGTCTATGCACGCAACCATCAACCCATGCAAGGGCTGAGCATAGCGCTCGCGCATTTGTACGCGTACAACTATGGGCTAAGCAAACGGCTCTACTTCCACCTGATGCTGATCCTCAAGGGATTCGCCAGCGCGGAAAGCTATAAAAGCAGCACGCAAAACGGCTGAAACGGGACGCTTTCCGCCAGGATTCAGCCCGGGTTCACCGCGATCCCGGGTGGACAAATGACGCGGCCGGGTTAATCGCTGTTATTTTGCATTGCGAACATTTTGCTTGGGTACTGGTGGGACACGTTCCGCGCGCTGTCTCGCGAAGAGCGCGCGTAGACGCGTACCCCGGCGGCGCCTTCTAGCCGCCTTGAGCGTTATTGAACGCTATTAAGCCCTGAAAGCGTGTCGCGTTTGATCTTCTTCGCGATCGACCACTTGTGTACTTCCGTGGGGCCGTCGTAGATACGAAACGCCCGAATCTCACGGAACACTTGCTCGACCACCGTATCGCGCGATACACCGGTGCCGCCCATCACCTGCACACAGCGGTCGGCCACGCGGAACAGCGCGTCGGCTACGGCAACCTTGGTCATCGAACTTTCGGATGTGCCTAGCGAGCCGCCATCGAGTACGGCTGCACACCAGTCGATCATCAGTTCCGCCTGCTGCAAATCGATCAGATTCTCCGCAAGCATGAAGCCCACGCCTTCGTGATCGATCAGCAACTTCCCGAATGCGCGGCGCGTGCAGGCGTAGTGTGTCGCGATCTCATGCGCGCGCGTGGTCGCGCCATGCCAGCGCATGCAATGTGATAGCCGCGCGGGCGACAGCCTGATCTGCGCATATTTGAATCCCTCGTGCGCTTCACCCAGCACCTGGTCGTCTGGCACTCGCAAACCATTGATGCGCACCACCGCGTGACCGCCGGGCATCGAACTGTCGATCGTGTCGAGGATTCGTTCGAGATGAATGGCGGGATGCGGCAAGTCGACCAGGAACATGGTCGCCCTGACTTTGTCCTCACGGTCTGCGCCCGTGCTGCTGCGCGCCATCACAATGCCGACCGATGCCCCTTCAGCGCCGGTAATGAAGGCCTTTGTACCGTCGATGACCCAGTGCTCGCCATCGCGTCTGGCCGTGGTCTGGAGCATGGAAGGATCGGAGCCCGCGCCGCCATCCGACGCGGGTTCGGTCATGAAGAATGCCGAGCGGACATCGCCCGCTACGAGCGGCGCGAGAAACCGCTCCTTCTGCGCCGCGGTGCCAATCTTGCCGATCAGGTACATGTTGCCTTCGTCCGGCGCGGCGGTATTGACCGCCACCGGGCCGAGCGGCGACAAGCCCGACTGCTTCAGGACAGTTGCAGTTTCGAGTTGCGTGAGATGGCCGCCTCCGGCCAGGATATGCGGCGTAAGAACGCCCGCCGCGCGCGCCTTGGCGCGCAGTTCGCGCACCAGTTCCTCACTCGGGCCGTGAGTGCCGCAACGCGGATCGCGTTCGTAGGGGACCACCACCGTGCGCACGAACTCTTCCACACGCTTGGCGATTTCGCTCGCGCGCTCCGTCTGTACAACGTCCATGCTGCTCATGCAGGGTCTCCTTTCCTGGCGCCACGAAACGCGGGGGCATTATCTTCGGGTTAATCGATCAAATGGCGGCGACACCACGATGTTGCCGGTCGCCGTCATGATAGCGATGCGCCGGGCCGGCCAGTGGCGCGTCGGCTCAATCCATGAGAACAATCATAGCCTTGTTCCAGCGCTGACCCGGGAAGCACGATGATGGCGTTGAAGGTCGCCGAAGTTACGCCAATTTAGCTGCGTGAGCGCTCCCGGACATTGACTCCGCGCACACGGCGATAACCTGTCGAAGCCATAAAACAGCGGGAACCAAGGCACAGGGTAAATGTGCAGCCAAACCAGTCTTGCGGTGCTTTCCCTTATGCAATTAATGACACGCTGGCGCGCTCGCCCAAGCGCGGCGTATAGTTTGCTGCTCGTGCGGTCCAAGCCAAGCGCGTCCACTCGCGCAGTCCGCGCCCCGGATTCCACCTTCCAAGGAGAGTCGCGATGACGTCGGTGTTGTTTCGCAACGGTGCGCTGCTGGACCCGTTGCAGCCAGAGCTGATCCCCGGCCACGAGGTCCTGGTCGAAGACGGGCAAATCAAGGAAGTCTCCGACCGCCCGATCAAAACCGCCAGTGCCCGTGTGATCGATTTGAAAGGCAAGACGTTGATGCCCGGCCTGATCGATCTCCACGTGCATGTGATTGCGGTCGAATTCAATCTCCCGCGCGTGATGACCCTGCCCAACGTGCTCGTCACGCTGCGCGCCGTGCCGTTGATGCGCGCGATGCTGCGGCGAGGCTTCACCACCATCCGCGACGCAGGCGGCGCAGGCTATCCGTTCAAGCAGGCCGTGGAAGCCGGATTGGCCGAAGGCCCGCGCATGTTCGTCTCCGGCCGCGCGCTGAGCCAGACCGGTGGTCATGGCGACATGCGCACGCGCACCGACTACATGCCACCGGATTCGCCTTGCGGATGTTGTGTACGCGTCGGCGCTCTTACGCGTGTAGCGGATGGCGTGGACGAAGTGCGACGCGCCGTTCGCGAAGAGCTTCAGATGGGCGCGGACCAGATCAAGATCATGGCATCCGGCGGGGTTGCATCGCCGACGGACCCCGTCGGTGCATGGGGATACTCCGAGGACGAGATCCGCGCGATCGTGGCCGAGGCGCGCGGCCGCCAGACCTACGTGCTGGCTCACGCCTACACGCCCGATGCCATCGCGCGTGCGGTGCGCTGCGGCGTGCGCACGATCGAGCACGGCAATCTCATCGACGACGCCACGGCCCGCTTGGTCGCGGAACACGATGCCTTCGTGGTCCCCACGCTTGTGACCTATGAAGCGCTCGCCAGCGAGGGCGCCAAATACGGCCTGCCGGAAGCGAGCCTGGCGAAGGTGGCCGACGTACACGAAGCCGGCCTCAGGTCTCTCGAGATATTGAAACGCGCGGGCGTACGCATGGGCTTCGGCACGGACCTGCTGGGTGAAGCGCAGCGTCTGCAAAGCGATGAATTCCGCCTGCGCACCGAGGTTTTATCGCCGGCTGAAGCCATAGCAAGCGCAACGGTGGTCGGCGCCGATGTACTCGGCATGACCGGCAAACTCGGCCGCCTCGTGCCGGGCGCGTTCGCCGATGTGCTGGTCGTCGACGGCGATCCGCTGCGATCCATCGACTGCCTGCTCGGTCAGGGCGAACACCTTCCGTTCGTGATGAAAGGCGGCCATATCCACTTCGATGAACTCGAACACGCTTAAAGCTCAAACCGATTCCGCTCATTCCTGACAGCGAGGCGCGTTACCCATGTCGACGATTTCCGCCCGTATCGAACGCATGCCGTTTTCATCTTTTCATCGACGGCTGCTGTTGATGGGCGGGCTCGGCTACACCTTCGACGCGATGGACGCCGCCGTGCTCGCCTTCCTGCTGCCGGTGCTGCGCACGCAGTGGGGGCTTACCAGCGTGCAGACGGGCGTGCTCGGCAGCGGCACCTTTATCGGCTACTTCCTCGGGGCGATGCTGGCGGGCATTCTCGGCGACCTGATCGGACGGCGGCGCGTCATGATGTATGCGTTGGTGATCTACTGCGTTGCATCGCTGGCCAGCGCAACCGCGCACGACTGGCCGTTCTTCCTCGGAACACGCATTCTTGCCGGACTCGGGACAGGCGCCGAAAGCGCGATCGTCGCGCCGTTCCTGTCGGAGTTCGTCGCGCGGCGGTATCGCGGCGCATTCACGGGCAGCCTCGCCGGCTTCTTCTCATTCGGTTTCGTGGCGGCTGCGCTGCTTGGTTATTTCGTGATCCCGCTGGCGCCGAACGCGTGGCGCGTGGTGATGGTGATCACCGCCCTGCCGATCGTGATGTTGCTATGGTGGCGGCGCGCGTTGCCCGAATCGCCGCGCTGGCTGGTTGCGCGCGGGCGGCACGCGGAAGCCGAGGCAATCGTCGCGAAGGCGGAAGCCGAGTTGATGGCGGCGGGCGTAAAACTCGAACCCTTGCCGGCAACTGACGCGGCGGCCGCAGCGGAAGTTCCTATTGCGGCTGAACGCGCGTCGGCGCTCGCGAATGTGAAGGCGCTCTGGTCACGTCAACTCGCGCGCATTACGGCCATGACATGGCTCATGTGGTTGTCGATCACCTTCAGTTACTACGCATTCTTTACGTGGATTCCGAGTCTGCTCGTGCAGAGCGGCATGACGATCACACGCAGCTTTTCTTACTCGCTCGTGATCTATATCGCTCAGATACCAGGCTATTTCTCGGGTGCATGGTTGAACGAAAAGATCGGGCGGCAGGCGACCATTGCGTCGTACATGGTGCTGGGGGGCGTGTCGGCACTGGGCCTTGCGCTCACGCGCAGCGACTCGGGCATCATGATGTCCGGCGTGCTGCTGTCGTTCTTCATGAACGGCACGTATGCGGGTGTTTATGCGTACACGCCCGAAGTATTTCCAACCGATGTCCGCGCGACCGGCGCGGGTCTCGCTTCATCCATCGGCCGGCTGGGCGCGATCGCCGCGCCTATTTTAGTGGGGTACGTGTACCCTATTCTGGGCTTTCCCGGCGTGTTCGGCGCAACCACGTTCGTGCTGCTGGTCGGTGCGGCGGCGGTGGTGCTGATGGGCGTGCCGACGCGTGGACGGTCGCTCGAAGATATCGCGGCGCAGCAGTTGCGCAGTTAGCCGACATATTGGACTCACGCGGGACGTCAATACACGTCCCGCACATAACGTTTGTCCCTGACCATCTCGCTGACGTATTCGCGGGCCTTGTCGTCGCTCATGCCGGCGTGTTGAGCCACGACAGACTTGAGCGCTGCGTCGACGTCCTTCGCCATGCGGCCCGCGTCGCCGCAGACATAGAAATGCGCGCCCGCATCGAGCCACGACCAGAGCTCCGCGCCGTGCTCGCGCATGCGATCCTGCACATAGATCTTGTCGGCCTGATCCCGCGAGAAAGCGAGGTCGAGGCGGTTCAGCAAGCCCTTGCGGCGCATCTCATCGAGCTCATCGCCATAGTAGTAGTCCGTGGCGGCATGCTGCTCGCCAAAGAACAACCAGTTGCGGCCGGTGTCGCCGCGCGCGAGGCGTTCATGCAGGAAGCCTCTGAACGGGGCCACGCCGGTGCCGGGACCGACCATGATCATGGGTGCATCGCCGTGATGGGGAAGACGGAAATGCGCCGATTTCTGGACGAACACCGGCACGCTGGCATCACCCGCACGATCCGCCAGAAAAGTCGACGACACGCCCTTGCGCTGACGCCGGCCATTGTTATACCGGACCGCCGACACGGTCAGGTGGATCTCGTCAGGGTGCGCCCTGGGACTCGATGCAATCGAATAAAGGCGCGGCTGCATGCGCTTGAGCATGCCGACCAGCTCCGTGGCTGAAAGCTCCACCGGGAATTCATGCAGCACGTCAGCCAGTTGCTGACCCCACAGCCATTTCTTCAGGTCCGCCTTGTTGTCCTCGTGCAGCAGCCGGCTTAGCGAGCCATTCGCATTGTCTGCACCATTGCTCGTGCGGGCGGCGATCAAGGCCAGCGCGTCGTGATTCGGGCGGGCTATTTCATAGTGCTTGCCGAGCGCGTCGGCAAGGCGCATCTCGCCCGCGCCCGCCACATTGACAAGGGCATCGGCACTAAGACCGCTCAGACCGATGAGTTCATCGACCAGTTCGGGGCAGTTTCTCGGCCACACCCCGAGGGCATCGCCAACCTCATACTCAAGACCCGAATCAGCGGTATCCAGCGAGAAATAACGCGTGTCCTTCGTCGCGCCGTGCTTGTTGAGCCGCAGATTCTTCACTAGCCGCGAGGCCGCCGGATGGGTCTTCGAAGGCGTGGTGCCGGGCAGCACGGCCGGGATCATGCCCTCTGCCGGGACCGCATGCAGCGCCGCATCTTCTTCCTTGATTCGCGCGACGATACGCTCGAGCCACGCGTCGGCGGCGGGCTGGTACTCGGCATCGCAGTCCACTCGCTCCAGCAGACGTATCGCTCCGCGTTCGAGCAAACGCGTATCGAGCTTGCGGCCGTGACCGCAGAACGCGTCATAGTTGCGATCGCCAAACGCCAGCACGGCGTAGCGCACGTCATCCAGGCGCGGGGCATTGTCGGCACTGATCGCGCTCCAGAAACCCTCGCCGTTGTCGGGGGCGTCGCCATCGCCGAAGGTGCTCGTCATCAGCAGAACGTACTGCGCTTTCTCCAGGTCGGACACCGCATAGTCGGCCATGCACGTGGTCCGTATTTCGAAGCCGGACTCCATCAACTGGGTCGCGTATCGTTCGGTTAACGATTCGATATTCCCGGTCTGGGAAGCCCACAGCAACACGACTTTTGGCCGCGCGCGCGCAATGCGCACGGCGGACTCGGCGGTCGCTGTTGCGACCGGCGCGGCCAATGTTGGCACAGCCGTTTCCGTGCGGCTGAACAGTCCCGCGAGGACACCGTCGAGCCAAAGCCGCGTGACGGGGGCCATGGGTGCACCGGGCGGCACTGTCGGCACGCCACCTGCTTCCCGGCCCTCCGTCGAGCGCAGGCCGCTCATGAAGCCGCCGAGATAGATGCGTTCGGTCTCGCTGAGTTCGGGCGCCGGCGTTTCCGGAATACCGAGCAGCATGGCAAGGGCATCAATACGGGACATGTCCAGTTCCTGGTTCGGACGGGCGTGATCGGCAACAACGGGCTCGACGTGTCCCGGACGGACAGTATCGTCACACGTCTCAGGATTCACCGTGTCAGGTTTAGGCGCTACGCGGCTGAGGGCAACGGCGCAGAACTTGAATTCAGGCTGTTGCGATATCGGGTCGATCGCATTATTCGTCACGGCGTTGATGCAGAGTTCTTCGCCGAAGACATCGTTCCAATGCATGGGGGCAAAACAATTACCGGCGCGAACCCGATCGGTGACGACCGCCGGCAGCACGGCGCGGCCGCGGCGCGAACGAATCTCGACCGCATCCTTCGCCTTGATACCCAGCGCCGCCGCATCCTCGGGATGAATCTCCACGAACGGGGCAGGGTTCAGCTTGTTCAGCATGGGCACCTTGCCGGTCTTGGTCATGGTGTGCCACTGGTGTTGCAACCTGCCTGTATTCAGCACAATAGGCCGTTCGCTGTCAGGCATTTCGGCCGGCGCCACATGCGGACGGGCAAAGAAAACAGCCTTGCCGGTTGGAGTGGGAAAGACGAGCCGCGGACGGCTGCCGTCGGGCATTTGCTTAAGCGCCTGGCTCACGCCATCGTTGATATAACGAACCGGATTCCGATCAGCAGCAACGCCCGGCGCGCACGGCCATTGCAATGGCGTCTCGCGCAGGCGCTCATGGCTCGCACCGCGCAAGTCGTAGCCCGTCTTGAGGTTCGACGTCCTGGTGATCTCGGCGAAGACCTCTTCCGCCGATGCATACGTGAACGCATCGGCGAAACCCATTTCACATGCCACGCGCGCGATGATCTGCCAGTCCGGCAACGCGGCGCCCGGCGGCTCGATGGCCTTTTGCATGAGCGTCATGTTGCGCTCGGAGTTGATCATCACGCCTTCGGCCTCAGCCCACAGCGCGCCGGGCAGAAGGACATCGGCGTAGCGATTGGTTTCGGTATCGAGGAACGCATCCTGTGCAATCACCAACTCCGCGGCCTGCAAGCCCGCAATCACGGTCTGCCGGTTCGCCACGCTTGCAACAGGATTGGTGCAGATGATCCAGCAGGCCTTGATCTCGCCAGTCACCATTCGCGAGAACATGTCCACGGTGCCTTGCCCGAGCGACGTCTTGAGCGTGCCCTTCGGAACGCCCCACAGGTCTTCTATAAAAGCCCGATCCTCTTCCACCAGCACCGAACGCTGGCCGGGAAGCCCGGGTCCCATGTAACCCATCTCGCGCCCGCCCATGGCATTGGGCTGTCCCGTGAGCGAGAACGGCCCGCTGCCCGGCCGGCAGATCTTGCCCGTGGCGAGATGCAGGTTGCAGACGGCGTTCGTGTTCCAGGTGCCATGCGTGCTCTGGTTGAGACCCATGGTCCAGCAGCTCATCCACTCGGGCGCCTCGCCTATCCATTGCGCCGCGCGACGAATATCCGCTTCCGGGATGCCGGTGATCTCAGCCACCTTGTCCGGCGAATAGCCTTCCAGAAAGTCCGGCATCGCGTCCCAGCCCTCGGTCGATTCGGCGATGAAATCAGCATCGGTATGACCGTTCTGATGCAGCAGATACAGCAGGCCGTTCAGCAACGCGAGATCGGTGCCCGGCTTGATCTGCATGAAGAGGCTGGCTTTGTCGGCGATCGCATTGCGGCGCGGGTCCACCACGATCAGCTTCGCGCCGGCCTTCACGCGATCCATCATGCGCAGGAACAGGATCGGATGGCAGTCGGCCATGTTCGCGCCGATCACGAAAAACAGGTTGGCCCGGTCGATGTCCTCATACGATCCCGGCGGACCGTCAGCGCCCAGCGACAGTTTGTAGCCGCTGCCGGCGCTCGCCATGCAGAGGCGCGAATTGGACTCTATGTTATTGGTGCCGACAAATCCTTTCGCGAGCTTGTTGACGAGGTACTGCGCCTCGATCGACATCTGCCCCGACACATAGAACGAAAGCGCGTCCGGGCCGTGCTCGTCGAGCAGCCTGCGCAGGTGCTGGGCCGTGTCCGTCATTGCTTGCGCCATGGGTAACGGGACCGGGTCCTGATCCCGTTCATGGCGAATGAAGGCGCATTCCAGGCGGCCTGATTTTCGCAAGACCACATGCGCCGACGAGCCCTTGGTGCATAGGCGCCCAAAGTTGGCCGGGTGCTCCTTGTCGCCGGACACCTTGACGACTTGCCCCTTCTCGACTTGCAGGACCATGCCGCAGCCAACGCCGCAGTATGGGCACACGGTCTTGACGTTGCCGGAAATCATGCGAGATCTGTCAATGTGCGTGCGGCGCTCATACCGCGACCCACACGTGGCCGTCCTCCACGCGTGCAGCAAAGGCGTTGACCGAGTTCGCCGGTATCTCGAGGCATTCGCCCGTGCGAAGGTCGTAGTGATGCTTGAAGATCGGCGACGCCACCACAATGCGCTCACCCAGATTGCCGATCAGTCCGCGCGACAGTACCGACGCGTGTGAGCCCGGGTCGAAGTTATCGATCGCGAACACGCTCGGGGTTCCATCGTGGAGATGGAACACGGCGATCTGTTCGCCGTTGACGAGCGCACAGACGCCGGTGTTCGGCACGATGTCGTCGAGCGGGCACACAGGCACCCATGAGCTTGGGATTCGATCGATGTTCATGATGATGTCCTTGGTGTAGGTCTTATGGGTCTTGTGAGTGGCACGGAGTTCAAACCGTCTCTACAACCACGGGAATATCGATTCGCTTCAGTTGCCGTTCAGCCGGCGTCGCGGGGCGAACCTGGCCACGCTCTTCGATGAAACTCACGTTCGCATCGGCTTCATCGCTATTGACAAAATGGCGGAAGCGCTTGCGCGTGTCAGGATCATTGACCGCCTTTTTCCATTCGCATTCGTAGGTGTCGACCACGTGCTGCATCTCCGCTTCGAGTTCCGCGGCAAGCTGGAGCTTGTCGTGCACCACAACATCGATCAGGTACTCGAGCCCGCCTTCCAGGTTGTCACGCCACACGCTGGTGCGCTGCAAGCGGTCCGCGGTACGGATGTAGAACATCAGGAAGCGGTCGATGTACTGGATCAGCGTTTCACGGTCGAGATCGGATGCGAGCAGTTCGGCGTGGCGCGGTTTCATGCCGCCGTTACCGCATACGTAGAGGTTCCAGCCCTTCTCCGTCGCGATCACGCCGATGTCCTTGCCTTGCGCCTCGGCGCATTCGCGCGTGCAGCCGGAGACGCCGAACTTGATCTTGTGGGGCGTGCGCAAACCCTTGTAGCGGTTCTCTATGCCGATCGCGAGACCGACCGAATCGCCCACGCCATAGCGGCACCATGTCGAACCCACGCAAGACTTCACGGTGCGCACCGACTTGCCGTACGCATGCCCGGACTCGAAGCCGGCTGCAATCAGCTCTTCCCAGATCAGCGGCAACTGTTCAACCCGTGCGCCGAACAAGTCGACACGTGCCCCGCCTGTGACCTTGGTATAGAGGCCGTACTTTTTCGCGACTTGACCCACGGCGATCAAGCCGTCGGGCGTGACCTCGCCACCCGGCATCCGGGGGACAACGGAATACGTGCCGTCGCGCTGGATGTTGGCGAGGTAGTAGTCGTTGGAATCCTGCAGGCTTGCGTGCTCTTTCTTCAGCACGAACTCGTTCCAGCACGATGCGAGAATCGCGGCGGCGGCCGGCTTGCAGATATCGCAGCCAAGACCGCGGCCATGCTTCGCGAGCAATGCACCAAACGTCTCGATGCGCTCGACGCGCACCATGTGATAGAGCTCCTGACGCGAGTACGGGAAGTGCTCGCAAATGTGGTTGTTGACCGCAAGCCCCTGCTTCTTCATCTCGGCCTTCATCACCTGCGTGACCAGCGCCACGCAACCGCCGCACGAACTGCCGGCCTTGGTCGCGGATTTCAATTCGCCGATGCTGGTTGCACCCGCGCACACCGCTGCGCAAATCTGGCCTTTCGATACGTTGTTGCACGAACAGATCTGCGCGGCTTCGGGCAGCGCCTCGACGCCGAGGCCGGGCTTTTGGTTGCCATCGGAGGAAGGGAGAATCAGGAATTCCGGCGCCTCGGGCAACTCGATGCGGTTGAGCATCATCTGCAAAAGCGTGCCGTATTCGGCTGCGTCGCCGACCATCACGCCGCCGAGCAAAAACTTGCCGCACTCGGACACCACGAGTTTCTTGTAGACCTGCTTGCGTTCGTCGCTGAACTGATACGCGCGGCTGCCCGGCGTCTTGCCGTGAGCATCACCAATGCTCGCCACGTCCACGCCCATGAGCTTCAACTTGGTGCTCATGTCGGCGCCGGAGAAGCCAGCGAGTTCGCCCAGCAATTGTTTTGCAACGATACGAGCCATGTCATAACCCGGCGCGACCAGCCCGAAGATCTGTCCGTTCCAGAGAGCGCATTCGCCGATCGCGTAGATATTGGCGTCGCTGGTGCGGCAAGAGTCGTCGATCACAATGCCGCCGCGCGCGCCGACTTCAAGGCCGCTGATCCGCCCAATCTCGTCGCGCGGACGGATGCCGGCGGAGAACACGATCATGTCGGTGTCGAGATGGGTTGCGTCGGCGAACTCCATGCGGTGCGTACCGTCTTCGCCATCGACTATGGCTACGGTGTTCTTCTGCGTATGAACCGTCACGCCCAGCTCTTCAATCTTGCTGCGCAGGACACGTGCGCCGCTGTCGTCGACTTGCACGGCCATCAGGCGCGGCGCGAACTCGACCACGTGCGTCTGCAAGCCCAGGTCGCGCAACGCCTTCGCGCATTCAAGTCCCAGCAGTCCACCGCCTACGACCGTGCCTGTCTTCGAGCGCGCGCCGCATTCCTTCATGGCTTCGAGGTCTTCAATGGTGCGGTACACGAAGCAGTCGCGACGATCATTGCCCGCAACCGGTGGCACGAACGGATAAGACCCGGTAGCAAGCACCAGTTTGTCGTACGCCAGCACCTCGCCGGTCGACACCGTCACGGTACGCGCCGCGCGATCGATCGACACCGCCTTCGCATTGAGTTCAAGCCGCACGCTCTCGCGCTCGAAGAATCCCGGCTCGACCAGCGACAGGTCCTGCGCCGATTTGCCCGAGAAGAATTCCGACAGATGCACTCGGTCGTAAGCCGGCCGCGGTTCTTCGCAGAGCACGGTGATATCGAGCCCGTGCGCTGCGTTTTCGGCAAGGCATTCGAGGAGTTTGTGGCCGACCATGCCATGGCCGATGACGACGATTTTCATGATCAGGACGCTCTCAATTAGCAATGCTTTTGTTGGCACCCAATGCATCTGCACGCAGCACCGCTTCCTGCGCCTTGTGCTCGGAACTAAAGCGCACCGCAAGTGCGCATAACGCGGACACCGTGACCAACACGCCGAGCATGGAGAGCGTCTCCTGGACGTTGCCAAAGCCCTTCATCAGGAAGCCGGCCGCAACTGCACCCACGTTGCCACCCGCGCCGATGATTCCCGCCACGCCGCCCAGCGCCTTTCGATCGATGAACGGCACGAGCGCGTAGGTCGCGCCACACGCCATGTGCGTGAAGAGTCCGAAGCTCAGCATGGCGACCACGGCGAGCGCCGCGCTATCCGCATGCGAGAACCAGAGCAGCCCGAGGCCTTCACCCGCGATCAGCACGAACAGCAAGGTCGAACGAATCTCCAGGCCACGCCGTGCCGCCGCTTTATCCGAGAGCCAGCCACCAAGTGCGCGGGCAAACAGGGCGAGCAGTCCAAAGCTGCCGGCGGCGACGCCGGCGGCTTTCAGCGACAGATGAAAGTGATCGACGTAATAGATCGCGGCGATGTTATGGATGAACACTTCAACGCCAAAGCAAGCCGCATAGGTGACGAACAGCATCCACACCCGGTAGTTCGCGCAGGCAGCGCGAAAGCTTGCCCAGCCGCCCTTCTTGCCGCCATCGATGGTGACGCCCTGCTTGCGCAACTGCGTGAAGTTGCCTTGCGGGCAGTCCTGCGTGAAGCGCCAGTAGAACCAGGCCATTACCGGCATGGCGAGCCCGGGAACCACCAGCGCGAGACGCCATGCGGATGCATCTGCGGCGCCGAGCGCAAGCATGCCTGCGAGCAGCAAGGGCACCAGCATTTGCGCCGCGCCGGCCCCCGCATTACCCCAGCCGGCGCTCGTCGCGTTGGCCGTGCCGACCACGTTCGGCGCGAACATCATCGATGTGTGGTACTGCGTAATAACGAAGCTCGCTCCCACTGCGCCAATGCCCAGACGGCACAGCAGAAAGCTTGTGTAGCCGCCCGAGAGCGCGGCGCCGAACACGGGGAATGCGCCAATGATCAGGAGTGCCGTATAGACCTTGCGCGGACCGTAGCGGTCGCACATCGGGCCAATGATGAGCCGCACCAGGATCGTCGCGGCAACCGCGGCAATGTTGATATTGGCAACCTGATCGATGGACAGTCCGAATTCGCGCTTGATCAACGGCATCAACGGCGCACAGGCGAACCACGCAAAGAAGCAGACGAAGAACGCCATCCACGTGAGGTGGAAGGCACGCATGGGCACGGTGCGCAAGCTGAAGAGATCGATCCGGGTTGCTTTGTCTGCCATTGTCTTTCCAGAAAACAAAAAGGCGTCCCGCAAACCCAGCCGATGACTGAGTTCAGGGGACGCCGTTGTCCAATAAGCCCGTCATGGGCTACCGCTGAAACCTTGCAATGAAACTGGACCGTCGTTGATCCATGCACGCTCTAAACGCAAGGGCTATGCCATGAACGGCTTCTCTATATATGGCGGGCGTTTGCGAGCGGCAGCCGGTTTTCCGCCGATTACCCGCGATGCATTTTGATGCAGCGCCGCACACTCGCGGTGCGATGCAGCACTGTCCGCGTGCGGGCGAATCGGCAGCGTGGCTGGTCCTTCCGATCCGCACGAGAAGGTTGAGGAAAGGTTCGTTCTTGCGGACACGCATGAGGAACGAGGCTTCGCGCGACGCACAGCTTTGCTGTTCGCATGGTCAGTCGCCGAGCGCGCTAAAACCACACTCGTCTGGCCTGGATATTGCCTATGTCTGGTTGCGCGCGGCAACGATGTCGGGCGCTTGGCTATCACACTCTTATTGATTCAAACGCCGGCAGTATCGACTACGCACCGGCGACTCAGGACAACGGCGTCCCTTCGTGCAAGAGCACGAGCGGACGCCGTTTTTCATTGGAGCGCAGTGTTGCCGCAGCGCCGGAAGGTCAATTGATCTGTGCGATGCGCGACCGATGCGGTCAATTCCTTGGCTTCGAATTTTTATGCAACGCGGCGGCCGTTACCTTTTCCCAGACCGCCAAAAGGACATCACGATGACAACAGGCAAGGTCACCCTGCTTAGCGCCGGTCCAGGCGATCTGGACTTGCTCACGATTAAGGCCGCCAAGGCATTGGCGCTGGCGGACGTCGTGTTGCTGGACGATCTCGCCAATCCCGAGATCATGTCGCTTGCACCACAAGCGCGCGTGATCCGGGTCGGCAAGCGCGGCGGCTGCAAGTCGACGCCGCAAGCGTTCATCCAGCGGCTGATGCAACGTTACGCGCTGAAAGGACTGCACGTGGTCCGCGTGAAGGGCGGCGACGCCCTGCTGTTCGGACGCGCGGGCGAAGAACTCAGCGCACTGAGGCATGCGCAGATTCCGGTGGAGATCATCAACGGCATCTCGTCGGGCTTTGCGGCAGCGGCGAGTCTGGGGATATCGCTGACGCATCGCGAACATTGCCAGGGAGTGACCTTCGTCACGGCGCACAAGCAGGATCATGGCGAACCCAACTGGGCCGCCCTCGCGGCAACCGGCACGACGCTCGCGATCTACATGGGCATGACGCGCATCGAAAGCCTCTGCCATGCATTGCTCTCGGCGATGCCGGCGGCCACCCCCGCCGCAGTGGTTCAATGGGCTGGGACAGCATCCGAGCGGCGCTGGCTTGGGACGCTGGATCGCATGGCTATCGACGCCGTGAAGGAAGGCCTGGAAAGCCCCGCCGTGATCCTAGTTGGCAATGCGATTGGCGAAGCGGTAGATTGGTTAGCTAACAACGAAACCGGCGCTCGCGCCGCGGCATGAGCTATCCCGGCGCCTGATCCATGCTTCGTGTACTGCTCGTCACCGACACCGACAAACCCATTGGCGATCTTCGCCAGGCACTCGCACGCCTGGGCTACGACATGCTGGCCGAGGTGGCGACCCCCGCGGCATTGCCCAAGGTGGTGGAGGAACAGCGCCCGGATGTGGTCATCATCGATACCGAATCGCCTTCACGCGATACGCTCGAACAACTTGCGGTGATGAACGAGACCGCGCCACGTCCGGTCCTGATGTTCAGCAACGACGCCGACCAGCAACTGATTCACGCCGCGGTCGGTGCAGGCGTGAGCGCTTACCTTGTCGAAGGCCTGGAGGCTGCGCGTCTCGCACCCATCCTTGAAGTCGCGCTGGCGCGTTTCGCCCGCGAGGAGCAATTTCGCAAGCGCCTCGCCGATGCTGAAAACGAACTCGCGGACCGCAAGCTGATCGACCGGGCGAAGCGCCTGTTGATGGACCGGCGCAAGATGTCCGAACCGGAGGCATACGCCATGCTGCGCAAGCGCGCGATGGACGAGGGCATGAAGCTTGCCGAGGTTGCGCGCCAGTTGGTGTCGATGGCCGATTTATTAGGGTAGCCCGTACAACATGAATACGCCCAAAGCCACTTTGAACCGCACCTCGGATCAACCCGAGAAGACCCACATCCGCCTGGGTTTCGTGGCGCTGAGCGATGTCGCCCCGCTCGCCGTAGCCAAGATCCTCGAGTTCGGCCACAGCCATGGCCTGACGCTGGAGTTGTGCCGGCAACCGTCCTGGGCGGCCGTGCGCGACAAGCTGTTGTCCGGCGAGATCGATGCGGCGCACGCGCTTTATGGCCTTGTGTATGGCGTGCAGCTCGGTATTGGCGGACCGCAAGGCGACATGGCCGTGCTGATGGTGCTCAACCGCAATGGCCAGGCCATCACGCTGTCGAACCCGCTTGCCGACGCGCTGAGCAGCAGCGGCAATTTGAAGGAGGCGCTCGCGTCGCTCGGCCGTCCTCCGGTCTTCGCACAGACCTTTCCGACCGGCACGCACGCGATGTGGTTGTACTACTGGCTTGCCGCTAACGGCGTGCATCCGTTGCGCGACATTCGCAGCATCGTGATCCCGCCGCCGCAAATGGCCGATGCATTGGCCGAGGGGCAGCTCGACGGCTTCTGCGTCGGTGAGCCGTGGAACGCCGTTGCCGAGTCGCGTCACGCGGGCAGGACCGTCGCGATTTCGAGCCAGATCTGGCCGGACCACCCGGAAAAGGTGCTTGCCAGCCGGCGCGATTTTGTAGCGCTTTATCCGAATACGGCGCGCGCGCTGGTCCAGACAATGCTCGAAGCGTGCCGCTGGCTCGACAACCCCTCGCATCGCGCCGACATCTCGACATGGCTCGCAGCGCCGGACCTGCTGGGCGTTCCGCAGGAATTGATCGCGCCACGGCTGCTCGGCGACTATGACGTGGCACGATTCGCCGGGCAGCCGCTTCCCCTCCCCGTCAGTTTCTTCGACAAAGGCGCGGTCAACTATCCGCGTCCGTCCGACGGCTTGTGGTTCCTGACGCAATATCGCCGATGGGGTTTGCTGAGCGGCGCTCACGACGATGCCGCGATTGCAGCGGCGATCAGCCAGACCGCGCTGTATCGCGAGGCCGCGGCATTGGCGGACGTTCGCGTGCCGGAGGAGATTCGCGCGGACGTGCTGCTCGACGGGCACGTCTGGGACGGACAAGATCCCGCCGCCTATCTCGACGGGTTCGCCATGCGTGCCTGAGGGGGTGGGCGCGGTGGGCAACGGCTGCAATGGCTCAGCGATGCATGCCGCCTCGTGACTTCCCGGCCTTCATTCGCCCAGCCATGTGCGCATTTCCCTGCCCATTCCCGCACCGATTGAAAAACCCGCTGCCGCTGAACGTAAAACTACGTAGAACAAACTCGACGATTGGTGACGAAAGTGCGCGCCAAAAGCATCCGAACGGCCTATGAGCCCGGTTTCGGTTGCCAAGCCGCGACCGGATGACGGATGCTCATAAATCCCGGCACGCTGCGATGTGACCAACGGGCTCACCAACGGGCTCACCAACGGGCTCACCAACGGGCTCACCGGCCGTGGAACGCATCGTGCTCTGACGGATTACAAATCGTCAAGATCGTCAATACCATCATCGAAGTTGAGGTTTCCATGAGCACGTCGTCCACCGAAAGAATTCAGGCTGTGGTGAAAAAGGACGCGTCCTGGGTGATGGGCGCGCTCAAGAAATTTGGCGAGGATCGCTGTGCCGCCATGGCTGCGAGCATCGCGTTCTACTCCGCGTTTTCCTTGGCGCCAACGCTGGTCATGGTCATCGCCGTGGCCGGCTGGGTGTTCGGCGCGGACGCCGCTCGCGGCCAGTTGTTCCATCAGGTCAACGGACTGCTCGGCGATCAGGCCGCGGCGAGCGTGCAGAGCATTGTCGAGAATGCCCACCGCAGCGGCGGCACGGGCGTTGCCGCCGTGATCTCGTTCGTGTTGCTGTCGGTGGGCGCATCGGCGACATTTTCATCGCTCAATACTGCGCTGAACCTCGTGTGGCCGCTGAGCGGCGAGCAGAAATCCAGCGTTTTCGCGCTGGTGCGGGTGCGGCTGATCTCGTTCGGCCTGGTGCTGGGCGTGGCTTTCCTGCTGATCGTCTCGCTAGTCCTCGATACCGCTATCCAGGCCGTGGGCACATGGCTTTGGGGTAATTCGCCCTTCGTGATCATCGGCGACATTGTGCAGCTGGTGGTCGGACTGGTGATTCTCTCGCTCGCGTTCGGGGCGCTCCTGAAGTTCCTCCCCGACGGCCGCGTGCAATGGCAAGACGCACTGGTCGGCGGGTTTGTTGCCGCCATCCTCTTTTCCGTCGGCAAAAGACTGTTTGCGTTCTACCTGACCCACGCCGGCACAGCGAATTCATTCGGCGCCGCCGGCTCGCTCGCCGTGCTGCTGATGTGGCTGTACTTCTCGGCCGCAGTCCTGCTGCTCGGTGCGGAGTTTTCAGCCGCGCGAGCCCGTTTACACGATCCCCGCGGTGCGTGGGGCCAGCAAAGCTCCCGGGTCCCACCAGGCAGCCGCGCCAAGATCGGCTCGATGCTGGCGGGCTCGACATTACCCGGAGCCGGCCGTGCGGATGCAGATGCAGATGCGAACCATCCCGGGTCCACAAAAGCCTTTACGGTCGTGCCGGGACGTGCGCGGGCATCCATTGAACGGCGGACCGAACGCTCGCAGCATTTGACGCAGCAGGCGCGCCAACGGGTGTCGGCGCTGAGCACCGCACTGACCCTGAGCCGCAAGCTCGCCCGTGCGGAGACCGCTGCGACTCGGGTGACGGCGCAGGCCATGCTGGGTTGCGGGCGAAAGGCGCTGGAAGCAAATGACCTGGTGAAACGGTATCCGTGGCGTGCCGTATTGATGGCCGGCGGCGCAGGATTGGCGCTCGCGCTGCTAAAGGGCCGTGAACCGGGCCGTGAACCGGGCCGCGATCTCGGCTGTGAACCTGGCCACGAAATGGAACTCGGCCGGCCTGCTGCAAACGACGAATAGACGAATGACGCCCGCCAAACCGGGTGGCGGAATCCAGAACGGATCAAGTTTAGGTTCCGAACCGGCGTGATCCGCGGCACGGCAGTTTTCCGTGTAAAAGGCTTGACTGCGCGAAACTTGCGTCCAATCGCATGGACCTGTCACGAAGGAAAGGCACAGCGGCTTTGTTGCGCCGAAGGCAAAAATGACGCTTTTCCAATGGGGAGGATGTTGGTAATACACAACGCACGCGTCCAGCTCAGGGCGTTGGTCCTAACTTGAGCGCGCCGAGCCGCCATCCGGCGTAAACCCTCGCCGAGCCATATGCAGCGCTCTTCTTGCCCGGCAGGGACCTCCTCGCGAACGGCGCCGGCCTATCTCGCTTATAACGCCCAATTAGTAAAAAACTAATAAAAATCGCTGATTTCCCGTTGAATCAATTGCATTAAAAGGAACTTTCTGAACGCAGCTTTGTCTGCCTGCTTTCACTAGATGAATCATCAGCTAAAGCCTTGACAGGCTTGCCTTACAAGACATCAAACGGTTGACCATAAAGTGTCTTTTTTTCGAGACACGTTTTAATTTTTCAGTTCTTAAGTTTTGTAACGCTGCGTTATTCTCTGCGCCGGCAACAACGAATTTAATCCTCGCGTGGAGAACCTGATGAAACGTTTCGCATTGACTTCCCTTTCGCTGGCACTGCTCGGCACAGCTGGCGTGGCTCATGCGCAAAACAGCGTGACCCTGTATGGCGTGATCGATACTGGTCTGATTTATGTCCACAACGCGAACGGCAACGAGAAGCAGATCGGCACGAATAGCGGCACGCTGTCCGGTGACCGCTGGGGCCTGAAAGGCCAGGAAGATCTGGGCGGCGGTTTGAAGGCAATTTTCCAATTGGAAAACGGCTTTGACGTCAACACGGGCAAGCTGAACCAGGGCGGTCGCGAATTCGGCCGTCAGGCATTCGTCGGTTTGACGTCTGACAAGCTCGGTACGGTCACGCTCGGTCGTCAATACGATCCGCTCGTCGACATGGTGCAAGGCATCACGGGTGACAACTACTGGGCGTCCATCGTCGGTACGCCGGGCGACGTCGACAACTACGACAACAGCTCGCGTGTGAATAACGCCGTGAAGTACGTTTCGCCGAACTACGCCGGCCTGCAATTCGAAGGCATGTATGGTTTCAGCAACGGCGCAGGCACGACGGGTCAAGGCCAGACGTGGAGCGGTGCAGTTGCGTATAACAACGGCCCGTTGGGCTTGGCTGCCGGTTACTACTACACGAGCAACCCGACTGCAGGCCGTTCGGCTACAGCCTGGAACAGCCCGTCGTCGGATTCGATCTTCGACAGCCCGATCAACAGCGGCTACGCATCGGCTCACTCGATCGGCATCGCTCGTGCAGCAGCTCAGTACGCTATCGGCCCGGTAACGTTCGGCGGTTCGTACAGCAATGCGAAGTACCGTCCGGATGGTTTCTCGGCATTCACGTCGACGGAAACCTACAACATCGGCAGCTTGTTCGCGAACTACCAGCTGACGCCGGCTCTCTTGATCGGCACCGGCTACACGTACGAGAAAGCAAGTGGCGACACGGCTGCCAAGTACCATCAAGTCGGTATCGGTGCGGACTACACGCTGTCCAAGCGCACGGACTTCTACGCTCTTGGCGCTTACCAGCACGCAAGCGGCACGCAAGCTACGTTCACCACGAACGCTGCTGGCCAGACGGTTCGCGTAGATCAGGCAGCGCAAGCATCGATCGGTTCGTTCGGCTTCGCCGGCACGAGCACGCAAGAAATGGTCATCGTTGGTATTCGTCACAAGTTCTAAAGCCGGACCCGGCGCGTAGCGTTTCACTGCACAGCGCGCCGATTTCGACTGCGGTTCAAAAACAGCCATCGGCTTCACCGATGGCTGTTTTTTTATGCGCGTGAGGTATTGACCGCCGATGCACGGTGACCGGCAGGCCAAAACTGAAGCCAAAAACAAGAACGGCCTGATCGACTTAAGTCGATCGGGCCGTTCTTGTTCAGGCTAGCTGTGTGGGCAGAGCATCGACCACGCGCTTTTAAACCGCCTCTCCTGCTCCTGTCCGATTCAATGCTGCCCTTGCCCGCTTGCCGGCTGCATCAGCGTCTGAAACGGCGGGGCTGACGTATCGGGTTCCGCACGCAGGTCGCTGCCGCTCACGCGCGGTACGTTCGATACCGTTTCGCGCGCCTTCAGCGGCACATTGGCGGGATCGGCCCAGGTCGGATTCGGGATTTCCCCGAAAATCTGCCGCAGCCGTTCACCCCACGTGCGATGAATCATCTGAAAATACTGGTTGTCGTTATCGATGGTCGAGAACCGCGTGACCTGCAACGCGTCCTTCTCATACACGAGCAGATCGAGCGGCAATCCCACTGATAAATTGGAGCGCAGCGTGGAGTCCATGGATACGAGCGCACATTTCGCGACTTCGTCCAGCGGTGTGGACGGGGTGACAACGCGATCGATGATCGGCTTGCCGTACTTCGATTCACCGATCTGGAAATACGGGCTGACCTGCGACGACTCCACGAAGTTGCCGGCCGAATAGATCATGAACAGGCGCGTATTCGCGCCGCGGATCTGGCCGCCGAGAATAAAGCTGCAATTGAAGTCGACGCTGAATTCCGCGAGCGTGGCCGCATCCCGCCGATGTACCTCGCGCACTGCATCGCCCACCAGCCGTGCCGCTTCCACCATGGTGGCAACGTTATACAGCGTGGTTTTGTCTTCGGGCGCCGGTTCCGACAGCAATTGCATGACCGCCTGCGTCAGCGCGAGATTACCCGCCGCGAGGAGCACAAGGACGCGGTCACCGGGCTGTTCGAAGACCGCCATCTTGCGAGCCGCGCTCACATGGTCGACCCCGGCGTTCGTGCGGGTGTCAGCCAGGAACACCAGTCCCTCGTCGACGCGCATTGCCACGCAATAAGTCATGCGTCCAATTCCTGAAAGAAGCAAATTCGTATTGTAATCGGGTAATCGCCCGGATCGGGCTGATTGCGATGCTCGCGATGATCGTGGCCAGACACGCTCGCCCGGAAAACGCGCCGCACGCGCTCACATGAGGCCATATCAGGTCAAGGTGAGGCAAAGAACACCGCGCCGCCTCACCTTTAGTTGTTATCGGCAGATGAGGGGCGCGGCTTGAATGTCATGGCATCTGACAAATGCGCTGGCGCAACACATAGCGCACCAAGTACGCAGGCAATCACTGGTCGGCCGAGGCCTGCACCGAGACGTCCACGCTCATGCGTTCTTCCTTGCCGCCCACGCGCGAGCCGCGTACGGGCGCGGCCGCTTCATAGTCACGTGCGACCGCGAGGCGGCAGTACCGGCCGCTGGCGAACGCCGCGTGCGTGACGTCGACCGACACCCAGCCGTCGTCGAGCCATACATCCACCCACGCGTGGCTCGCGGCATGCGGGACATCGCCCGGATCGATATAGCCGCTCACGTAGCGCGCCGGCAGGCCCCGGGCGCGGCAGCACGCCAGCATGAGGTGAGCGTGATCCTGGCACACGCCGTTGCCGAGTTGCAGCGCCTGCGCGGCGGTGCTCGTGACCTCGGTTACGCCCGCCTTGAACTGCACCTTTGCTTCAATATTTTCCGCCAGCGCAAGCAGCGCCGACGGCGAATCGAGCTTGGGCACCGAGTTCGCCAGCTCGCGGACCGCCGCGTCCGGCTCGGTCAGCGCGGTCGTGCAGGTGTAGTGCTGGAGCGGAATCCGGCCGGGGCCGTCGTTGAGGCGGCCGCCATCGAGTAACGTGGTCTCCACCTGGCCGGTCACGGAAAGATGGATCTCCATATGCGGTTTCGTCAGCACCAGCGTATGCAACGTGTTGGCGTAAGCGTCGCGGGTGACGTCGAGCTTGCCCACGGTATCGATATTCCAGCGCCGCACCATCTGCGCCGACCCGTTCGCGGGCGTCATGCGCAGTTGCTGGATGGAGTACTGCACGGGGACGGCGTAGCGGTAGCTCGTGTGATGACGAATGGTCAGAAGCATGATAGTTCCCAGGACGGATGCGTTCAGGCGAGAGGCAACATGAGGAAGGTGCGCATCACGCGAACACCGAGCTCATCGACCCGTTTCAGGAATTGCGTCAGATAGGCGTGCACTCCGGTTTCGAGGATCTGGCGGATATCCATGTAGAGCACGTCCGCGCGCAACTTGCCGGCGAAGCGTTCACACTCGTTCGAGCCGCTCGTGCGCAGCTTGTCGAGCGTCGCGCAAACCCCGTCCAGCGACGCCAGCAGCGAGCGCGGCATCTGCGAGTTGAGGATCAGCAACTCGACAACCCGCGACGGCGTCACTACATCGCGATACACCTTCCGGTAGATCTCCAGCGCGGACACCGAACTCAGGATGGAGGTCCAGTAGTAGAAGTCCTCCAGCTGACGCGCGGCTTCGCGTGAGTTCGGTTCGGCATCGGCGAAACGCACGTCCAGGATCCGCGCCGTGTTGTCCGCGCGTTCCAGGTACATGCCGAGCTGGATGAACCAGAAGGCGTCGTCCTGAAGCGCGGTGCCGACCATCACGCCGCGACACAGGTTCGAACGGTACTTGACCCATTCGAACAGCATGTCCGGGCTCTTCTTGAGCTCGCCGGCGGCGAGTTTCTCGCCGAATTCGAGCCAGGTGAAATTGATGGTCTCCCACGCTTCCGTGGTCAGGGTCCCGCGCACCGCTCGCGCGTTTTCGCGGGCTGCGTGCAGGCAGGAAATGATGCTCGACGGATTGCCGGTATCGGCGACCATGAAGTGCAACATGTCCTCGCGCGAGTCCGAGCCCGGGTAACGCTCCTCGAACCTGAATTCGAGCTCCGAAATGCGCAGCACCGAGCGTTGTGCACGCGCGGCTTGATCCGGCGTCTGCGGCAGCAGCATGCCCTTCAGGTTGATATCGAGCATGCGGGCGGTGTTTTCCGCACGCTCCATGTAGCGAGCCATCCAGAAAAGGTGATCGGCTGTGCGGCTTAGCATCATGATGGCGTTCCGTTGTTGTGTGGCGCGCGCGGGCGCAGCGCTTGGGTGCGCCCGTACGAACAATCCCGGTGGATGCTTAGTCCACCATCCAGGTGTCTTTCGTGCCGCCGCCCTGCGACGAATTCACGACGAGAGAACCCTCCTTCAACGCCACGCGAGTCAGGCCGCCGGCGGCCATCGTCACTTCTTTACCCGACAGCACGAACGGCCGCAAGTCGATATGGCGCGGCGCAATACCCGACTCCACGAAGGTCGGGCATGCGGAGAGCGCCAGGGTGGGCTGGGCGATATAACCGTCCGGCCGCGCGATCAGGCGCTCGCGGAACGCCTCGATTTCAGCTTTCGTCGATGCCGGCCCGACCAGCATGCCGTAGCCGCCCGCGCCGTGAACCTCCTTCACGACCAGCTCGGGAAGATGCGCGAGCGTGTAGGCGAGATCGTCAGGCTTGCGGCACTGGAACGTCGGCACGTTGTTCAGGATCGGCGTTTCACCGAGGTAGAACTCGATCATGTCCGGGACGAACGGATAGATGGATTTATCGTCCGCGATTCCCGTGCCCATCGCGTTGGCCAACGCCACGCGGCCCGCGCGATACGACGTCAGCAAGCCCGGCACGCCGAGCGCCGAGTCCGTGCGGAACGCGAGCGGGTCCATGAAGTCATCGTCGAGGCGCCGGTAGATCACGTCGACGCGTTTCGGCCCCTGCGTCGTGCGCATGAACACGTAGTTTTCATCGACGAAGAGATCCTTGCCCTCCACCAGTTCCACGCCCATTTGCTGCGCGAGGAACGAGTGCTCGAAGTACGCCGAGTTGTACATGCCGGGCGTCAGCACCACCACGTTGGGGTCGTCCACCCCGGCCGGCGCGATCGAGCGCAATGTTTCGAGCAGCAGGTCCGGATAGTGCGCGACCGGCGCGATGCGGTTCTGCACGAACAATTCGGGAAAGAGCCGCATCATCATCTTGCGGTTTTCGAGCATGTACGACACGCCCGACGGCACCCGGAGATTGTCTTCGAGGACGTAGAACTCGCCCGCGTCACCCGCGCGCACCACGTCCACGCCGGCGACGTGCGCGTAGACGTCGAGCGGCACGGAGACGCCTTGCATCTCGGGGCGATATTGCGCGTTCGTGTACACCTGTTCGGCGGGAATCTTGCCTGCCCGGACGATGTCCTGATCGTGATAGACGTCGCGGATGAACATGTTCAGCGCACGTACCCGCTGTCGCAGGCCTGCTTCAAGCTTGCGCCATTCGTCGCCGGGGATGATCCGCGGAATCATGTCGAAGGGAATCAGGCGTTCGGTGCCCGACAGATCGCCGTTCACGGCAAACGTGATGCCCACACGCCGGAACAGCAGGTCGGCTTCCGCGCGCTTGCGCGCGATGGTTTCGGGGCTTTGCGTGGAAAGCCACCGGGAGAAACGTGCGTAGTGCGCCCGCACGGTTTCCTCGTGACGCATTTCGTCGTAGATCTGCATCTTGCGTCCTTTTTAATCGCGGCCTAGTGCCGCCTGTGCGTGGAAATGCCGGCTCGATACTTCTCTCCAAGCTGGGCCACGCCTGTCCGACGCTTCGGTAGTTTTAGTATCTACAATTAAGCAACAGGCGTGCCATTTTTTCCACTACTTGTTTTTACTCATTGTTTTGGCGGGTTAGGTAGGAGTTTGCTTCAAATAAGTGCGCACGGGTGAGCCGCGGTGGTTGATCGGGATAGGGAATGCCCGATTTTGGTGCGAAGGGAGGTGGTTCGCATCGGTGACTGCCTGCAGGGTCGGTGGCGTTTCAAACGGCAGGTCTCTTCCATCTTCAACCGTCAGCCGGCTGCCATCCGCCTCCCAGCGCCTTATAGACAGCGATCAGGTCCGTCGTCACGCTCACCGTCGATTGCGCCAGTTGTTGCCGCGTCCCGGCCAACTGCCGTTCGGCATCCAGGACGCTGATGAAACTCACGAGGCCTTTCCTGTAGCTATCGGTCGCAAGCTGCAAACTGATCCGGTTAGCCTCTACCGTGCGCGTCAGCGCCTCCCGGCGGTCTTGATCCGTCCGGTAGGACACCAGGGCGTTATCGACGTCCTGTAGCGCCTTCAGCACCGTCGAGCGATATTGCAGCGCCGCTTCGCCCGCCTGCGCCTTCGCTATGCGCACGTTCGCCCGCAGCGCGCCGCCTTCGAAAATCGGCAGCGAGATACTCGGGCCCACCGTCCAGAAGAGACTTGACCAGCGCGCGAGATATTTGGCCTGCGTTGCCCGCGTACCCACATTCCCCGTCAACGATACATCCGGGTACATCTGCGCCACTGCCACGCCGATCTCAGCGGTGGCCGCGTGCAAATCACTCTCCGCGCGGCGAATGTCAGGACGCCGCCGCGCCAATGTGGAAGGCAAACCAATCGGCACGCTTGGGGGCACCGGCGGAACGGCTCCCGGCGCCTCCAGCTCCGCATCCAGCGCCCCGGGCGCGCTGCCCGTCAATACAGCAAGGCCATTCATCGCCTGGGCGATCTGGGCATCGAATTGCGGTAGCTGGGCTTGCAACGACCCTACCTGCGCTGTCGCACTCTCCACATCGCTCTGGCTCGTCAGCCCCACACGCGCCTGCTCACGCGTCAGGTCCAGGATCCGCTGCTCCGAATCGATCTCGGCGAGCGTGATCTGCTTGAGTAGCTGCGCCCCGCGCAGTTGCGAATAAGTTTGCGCAACCTCCGCTTCAAGCGAGACCAAGGCGTCGTTACGATTTTCTATCGCCGACTCTGTCTGCGCATTCGCCGATTCCACCGAGCGACGCACACGCCCGAACAGATCGAGTTCCCATGACGCATCGAAGCCATCCTGGAAGAGGCTCACCGGCGCCGTCAGGGAATTCAGGGCGCCCGTCGCGCTCGCACTGTTGGCCCCGAGCGCGTTGACCTTGTCATACACGCCCTGCGATTGCAGCAAGCCCTTCAGGCCCAGTTGCTCGCGCTTATAGCTCGCGTTCGCGCTGAGTTGCGGCAACCCCTGCGCTCCCGATACCACGGCCTGTTCGCGCGCCGCCTCGATGCGCAGCACCGCGCTCTGCAAATCCAGATTGCCCGCCGCCGCGCGCTCGATCAGCGAGTCCAGCGTGGCGTCGTTGAACTGGCGCCACCAGCGAGGATCAGGGTCTGCATGGGTGTCCGCCAGCGCTGGCACGCTCGCATGGGGAAAGCGCACGTCGTCAGGCGGATTCTGCGCGCGCTGCAAATCGTTCCAGTTGTCCGGGGCTTTCGCGTCGGGCGGCGTAAAGTTTGGACCGACTGAGCACGCGCCGGCGAGCATCGAAAGCAGCAAGGGGATCAAGCGTATGTTTTTACGCATCTCAATGCCCTCCCCCGCCACCCGATGCTTTCACCGGCGAAAAGAAAAATGTGATCGGCACGAAACACAACGCGAAGATCGCCACCGCGCCGAAGACGTCGAGGTAGGCAAGGATCGTGGACTGAGAAATGTACTCCTTGTACATCAGTCCGGTCGCGCTGGTCATGGCCTGCTGCAGGGTCTGGCCCATGTCCATCAGCGTGTGCGTAAGACGCTGTATTGAGTCGTTGTAGTTCTGGTTGAACGGCGTCATGTGCACGGACAAATGCGCCATGTTCGCCTGCGTGCGCTCGACGATCGCGGCGGTCGCAAGTGAAATTCCAATCGATCCCGCCACGTTGCGAAACATAGTGAACAACGCGGATGCGTCCGCATTCTCCGATGCCTTCAACGTCAGATACGCCAGCGTGGTGATCGGTACGAACAGGAACGCAATGGCGATGGATTGCGAACTTCGCATGATCGTCAGCGTCTTGAAGTCGATGTCCGGCACCAGGTGATGCGTGTAAAACAACGCGCACGCCATCAGGAAAAAACCGAAGCCGACCAGGTAGCGGGTTTGTATGATCGGCATCAGCTTGCTGACCACAGGAATGATGGCCACGATCATCATTGCGCCGGGAGACAACACGAGGCCCGCGAGCGTCGCGGTGTAACCCAGTTGCTGCTGGGCAAGCTGAGGCACGAGCACCGCGCTGCCATAGAGGATGGCTGCAAAACCCACCATGCATACCGAGCCCAGCGCGAAATTCTTGTCCTTCAATACGCGCAGGTCGACCACCGGCTTTTTGGCGTAGAGCAGCCAGAAAATTGCGCCGACTATGCCGACTGCCGAGAGAATGGCGAAGGTCGTGATGAAACCGGACTTGAACCAGTCGTCGTCCTCGCCGCGATCGAGGAACACCTGCAGGCAGCCCAGACCCAGCGCAATCAAGCCTATACCGATGAAATCGAGGCCCAGTTCCTTACGATCCTTTTTCTTCTCCCAAGGCGGATCTTCCACGAACTCCATCACGGCAATGGTCGTAATCACGCCGATCGGCACGTTGATCAGGAACACCCAGCGCCACGTGAGGTTGTCGGTGATCCAGCCGCCGAGCGTCGGGCCGATCACCGGCGCCACGACGATCGCCACGGCCGAGATGGAGAACGCGCGGCTGCGCTGCTCGGGCGGGAAGGTATCGAGGATGATGGACTGCTGGTTTGGTTGCAAGCCGCCGCCGAAGAAACCTTGCAAGATCCGGAATACGATCAGTTGCCACAGGTCGGTGGCGAGGCCGCACAACAGCGAACAGACCGTGAACGCGCCGATGCAAATCAGGAAATAGCGCTTACGTCCCAGCAGTTTCGAGAAAAACGCGGAGATCGGCAGCACGATGCCGTTCGAGACAAGATACGCGGTCAGCGTCCAGGTGGCTTCGTCGTAACTCGCGGACATCGCGCCCGAAATATGGGGCAACGCGACGTTCACAATGGTCGTGTCGAGCACTTCCATGAATGCCGCGAGCGTGACCACGACCGCAATCAGCCAGGGATTGGAGCTCGGTTTCCAGCCGGCATGATCGCTCATTTCAACGTCACCTTCGGAACCACGGAGAGTCCGAGCGGCAGCGGAAGATCGGGCTGCAATCCGCTATCGATAAGAATCTTCACCGGCACGCGCTGCACGATCTTCACGAAGTTGCCCGTCGCGTTCTCGGCAGGGAAAGCCGAAAAGCGCGAGCCGCTGCCGAGCTGGATACTATCCACGTGACCGTGCAGCTTCAGGTTCGGATAAGCATCGACGGAGACGTCCACCGAGTCCCCTGGGCGCATGCGCTCGAGCTGCGACTCCTTGAAGTTGGCGGTGACCCAGACCGTGGTCGTCACCAGCGAAAATATCGAGGTGCCGGCCTGCAGGAACGTGCCGTACTGCACGTTGCGTTTGGTGACCCAGCCGTCCGCGGGCGCTCGCAGTTCCGTGTAAGACAGGTTCAGCGCCGCCGCTTCCACCTGCGCCTCGGCCTGGTGTACATCCTGCCGGCGTTCCTCCACCGTGGCTTGCGCCTGGCTGATTTGCTGCGGCACGAGGCTCGCAGTTTTCACTTGCGCCTGCGCTTGCGCGACGTTGGCGAGCGCGCTCTTTTGCTGAGCGGTCGCCGTGTCGATGTTTTGCTGCGATGTCGCGCGGACATCGACCGCGCGTTGACGTTCGTACGCCGCGCGGGTCTGCACCAGGTTTGCTTGCGCGCTCTGTTCCTGAGCCTTCGCCTGGGTCAGCTGCGCGGGAAATTGCACGCGGGCGATATCCAGTTGCACTTGAGCGGCATTGAGTTGGGCCTTCGCCAGCCCGAGTTGCGCGTTCGCCTGGTCCAGTTGAGCCTGGTAGTCGCGAGGATCGATCTTGATCAGCAGATCACCCTTGTGGACGAACTTGTTGTCGCCCAGGTTCATGACGACGACATAGCCCGAGACCTTCGGCGCGATCGTCACGGCATCGCCGTCGGTGTAGGCGTCGTCGGTACTGACCTGATTGCGGGTGGCGAACCACCAGATCAACCCACCCAGGATCAGGAGCACCACGACGATGGCCAGGATGATCAGCGGCGTTTTGCCCGGGCCTTTCTTTTGCCCGTTCGATTTGTCATCGGGCTTGCCGTTAGACTCGCCGTTAGATTTGCCGTCGCCGCTCTTTTTGTCGCTATCGTTTTTTCGCTCACCGTGATTTGAATCGTCCCCGGCTTTGTCTCCGTCATGGTCAGGTCGCGCATCTTGATCTGGCATCAGGCCCTCTCTCACTCATTGAAACGCGGAATGGCTGAGACGTTCGGCCACTCCCCAGGTCGCAGGTCGACAGAATAGGAATCTCTTGCTCTTGAACTTTCTTCTATTCACGCCAACGGTTCGGCGTAAGCGCAAGGCTTAAGCAAACCACGTGCCGTCGTTGGTGAGTGACGGATGAGCCGCTTTCAGTTTGTTTTCAGAAGGTGACGCCAGCGCCTGAGGGCGTTCGCTTTGCGGTCGGCATGAGCGTTGGCATCGCGTTGCCCATGTATTCGCGCGAAAAGCAGCGCGCCTATTTTGCTCGCCCGGACGCCATGAATCACTCAGCTCGTTTCAGATAACTGCCTGCGTAAGTGTGACATTGACAGCGCGTTCCTACCCGCGCTGCGCGCGATCCATCGCTTCGATACGCATACCATCGACTATGAAGCGCGCTGTCAAAGCGAACCCGGTACGTCTACGGTGATCGTCGAAGATTCGGTGCAAGCCAAACCTGCGCGCCGCACCTGGCCCCCGCGCACCCTGGGACAAGGCGCGCACAGAATCGCTGTTCGCACGTCACCCGGCATGTTCGAACGTCGCCGCCATTCAATTCCGCATCAGAAGAGGCCCAAAAAAATGGCCGGTTTCCTCGCGGAAAACCGGCCATTTTTTTTCGACTACGGTTCGCCTCTGCTCCTGCGCTGCCATAGTCCTTCGATACTGTCCTGCAAGCTTACGCCGCAGCGTCCTTCAACTTCTTCAACGCACGTGCCTTGATACGCACGCTCGCCGGCTTCGCGTCGAACCAACGGTCTTCACCCGAGAACGGGTCCTTGCCGAAGCGCCGCTTCTTCGCAGGCACGACTTGCGCCGAAATTTTCAAGAGGCCCGACAGCGTGAATTCGCCTGCGCCCTTCTTGTGAACCGCGCCGAGGATGGTGTCCTCGAGTGCCGACAGGACGGCCTTCACTGCTTTCAGGTCGACAGTCGCACGGTCCGACAGATGCGCGGCGAGCGATGCCTTCGTGAACGTGTCCTTGATCGGCGACGGCGTTGCCGTCGTCTTCACGGCTGCTTTCTTCGCCACGGTAGCCGGCGTCGATGCAGCCTTCTTGGCAGCGACCTTCTTGACGGGCGCTGCTGCAGTCTTCGTTGCAGCCTTCGGAGCAGCTTTGGTCGCAGCTTTCTTGGCAGCGGTTTTTGCGGAAGTCGGCATGTTTCTCCTACCTGTTGAGGTCAGTGTTTTTAGAATACGGTTGCGTGAATGCATCCGTATCAACGCCGGATTCTACAAGCGCCATTGAACTTCGTGCGAGTCTTTTTGTGGTTTCATGCCTTTTTTCAAGGGGTTTTCGTTAAAGGCGTCTGTTTTACGGCGACAAGGATAGCGGCGCGATCAACGGATGGTGATCCGATGCCATCCGCGCCCACGCAAACTCGATGCATATCGACCCGTACGAGATGCTCGTTCGTATGCACCCGGATGCGGTCCGGAGCGAACATCGGATAGCGTGTTGGAAAGTCTTGGGCGAGCATGCGCGATAGAAACGCGAGACCGGTCGGTGATGTTGCACGGGTCTCTTCAGCCAGAGAGCGATCGCTTCGTTCATGCTGCGCCGTTCACTGATCCGCTTGCTTGAGCGATCGATGCAGACGTGCGCGGCGTCGCCGTCGAACATCGTGTGGAATCGTGGAAGATTGCTACGGTTGCTCGTTCGCATCGTGGCGCAGCGGCATGCACAGCCGTATCCCAGCGCCAACGCATCCGATCAAGGAAGCCAACGGATGGGAGCTGATCGTCGATCACCACTCTCTTCTGGTGATGTGATCCCCCATCGGGGGCTTACCATTCATCCCATCTTGCAACACGCATAACGCATCGCGAAATCGCATACGTGGTCGATATCCGCGCCGAGAATAAAACACCGTGCTCTTTGTGCGAGTGATCGCCTCCCGAAGGACATGAAAATAATCCATGCGATCGAACAACAAACTAAAACGATCAGCATGCCGAACGCTTTTGCAATTTCGGTCCGGTTGAAAATACGCTTAGGTGCTCATGCGGCCATCTGGTTCGAACGGATTCCTGGACAGATTGGCCGTACGCAAAACCACTGAAACTTGGAACGCGGGATGGATCGTGACGATGAACTCAGGGTTCATATGAGGAATTTTCCAGAGCGCCGTGCTCATCCGCGCCGCGCAAAACGCATCCTCACCGTACAGGAAATGATGCGATCATCTGTACCGGTACTGTACAGATCAGTTCTCATACACTGATGCTCACGGACTTTTCGCCCACTCCGCTCGCGCTCTATTGAAACCCCAGGAAACCCCATGCATCTCGACACTGCCGCCCTACTGACCGCACTCCCGGCCGCAGTGCTGTTCGCGCTCGTCACCACCATCACGCCCGGGCCGAACAACACCATGCTGCTCGCATCGGGCGTGAATTTCGGGTTGCGCCGCACGGTGCCGCACGTGCTCGGCATCAGCGTGGGCGTCGCCATCCTGATGGTGCTGGTCGGTCTCGGGGTGGGGCAGGCATTTGCGCGTTTCGCCTGGGCTTACACCGTGCTTGAAACGTTAAGCGTTGCGTACCTGCTGTATCTCGCGTGGAAGATCGCGACCTCGTCGACCATGCAGGTTCGCGACGGCGAGCGCCGGCCCATGCGGTTTATCGAAGCAGCCGCGTTTCAGTGGATCAACCCGAAGGCATGGATGATGGTGCTCACAGCCGCGACCACGATCCATTTGCATTCGAGCTTCTCGCTCAATGCGGTCTTGATGGCGGTGGTGTTCATCGTGGTTGGATTGCCCTGCATCACCATGTGGGCCGCGTTCGGCACGTCCATGCGGCGCCTGCTTACGCAACCGCGCTGGCTGCGTGCTTTCAACTGGACAATGGCTACGCTGCTCGTGTTGTCTTTGTATCCAATCGTCGAGCGCGCGTTGGCGTGATGAGTGTGTGACGCGCAGACGTGATAGCGGACGGATTGAAGCAGTCGCGTAACCACGGGTTCCGGCGTTGCACTCGCGGCGAGCTGATTTCATGCTTCCGGGTTCAGATCCAGCCTATTTTTTCGTAGGCGGCGCATACTGGTCCATGCCTGCCGTCGCGCAAAATATGCAGCCTGATTGCAACTTTGGCCGTAAATAGCGGCAAGAAATGCGCACACTCCGTTATCCCGGGGGATCGACAGGCATGTACGAAGCTTGCTGCCCGATCAACTCGCGCCGCTTTTGGCGCGTCTTTGAAATCTCCCAAGGAGTTACGCCATGTCTGGAGCAAACCGCCCGTCCGGTCCTGCAACACGCAAGTCCCTCGATCTCGCCGACCAAATTGAACGCGATGAACTCGAGAACCAACTGCCGGATGCGCTAAACCACGCCGACGAAGACGACCTCGACGACGAACCCGACACCGGCAAGCCCCGCCGATAACATTTCTCCTCCCTTACCGCGCCCGTTGGCGCGTCTTCCAAGGCCGCACTCGCGCAACGCAGTGCGGCTTTTTTGTGCGCGGATGTTTTTGCGCCCTATTTTCTGGACCCAGGCATCTTGGGCACGAGGGTTGCTCTAAGTTCGGGCGTCGCGGCATACGCCGGCACCAGCGACGCATTAACCAAGTCAAGGCCGCGAAGGCGTCAAGCCAGCACGCAAACCAATCCGATAATCGACCCCTTTGGAGGGCTTCATGCTTCGATACGCTGTCATCTTTTTCATCATCGCGATCATTGCGGCATTTTTTGGCTTCGGCGGTATCGCGAGCGGTGCAACCGAAATTGCGAAGATCCTGTTCTTCATCTTCATCGTGATCTTTTTGGCAACGTTGTTGCTGGGCGTGTTCCGGCGATGAAGTAGCAGCTTCGTGAGTTGATCGCTTCGATCCAGCGCGCGAACGGCGGTTGCACAGAACGAAAAACGAAAAGCCTCGCTTGAGCCTCGCCTCTCGCGAGGCTTTTGCATTTGGCGAGATCACGCCATCGCGCTCTAGCGTTCACTCCACTTCCCGATAAACCCCCATAACGCGTCGTCGGTGGAGTACGGCACGTTGAAACGAAACCAGTTGCTCGGTGCATCACCCGGACGGAAGTACGAACCCGGCGCGAGCCAGATTCCATGTTCGAGCGCCTGCGTCGCCAGTTCACTCGCGTGTTCAGGCTCGACCGGTAGCCGCGCCCACACAAACAGCCCCGCACGCGGCCGGTGAAACAGCTCGAGCCCGAGCGCGTCCATCCGGTCCTCGACCTGCACGTGCGCGTCCTTGAGCTTGTCGGTGACCGATTCCACGTGGCGCGCGTAACGCCCCTCAGTCAGCACTTTCTCGACAATGCGCTCGGTCGCCGCCGATGAAGTCAGCCCCACCGCCATCTTCGTTCGCGCCAGTTCACGCAGCACGTCGCGCTCGGCGACCACATAACCGCAACGCAATCCCGGCGTGATCGTCTTCGAAAAGCCGCCGACATACAGCACGCGGCTCAAGCCTTCCATGGCGGCCAGAAGCGGCGCACCGGGCGGCGCGAGCTCGCGGTTCACATCGTCTTCCACGACCCACAGGCCATAGCGTTCCGCGATCTGCAGCAGGCGAAACGCCGCCGCCATGCCGAAGGTTGCACCGGTCGGATTCTGCAGCGTCGTGTTGAGAAAGATGGCCTTGGGGCTATGCTCGATCACCAACTGCTCGAGCACGTCGTTGTCGATACCCGCCGGCGTGCGCGGCACGCCTCGCACGATCAGCCCACCCAGTTGCAGGATCTGCAGCAGGTTGCAATAACCCGGATCTTCCACGATGACCGTGTCGCCCGGGCGCAGCAGCGTGCGCACAATCAGGTCGAGCGCCTGCGTCGCCCCGGCGGTCAGCAACACGTTCGTAGCCGGATCAGCGGGCAAACCATAACGATCCAGTTGCTCGGCAATCCGCTCGCGCAAGGGCGCAAAACCGTACGGGTGACCGTAGTCGGCCATGCGCGCCGCCGGCACGCGGCTGATCGAGCGCAACGCGTGATGCAGGCCGCTTTCGTTGACCCATTCGTTGGGCAGCCAGCCGCAGCCGGCCTTGATCGGCACGGAATGATCGGCGAATACGTCGGACAGTAGCCAGGTCGCGGTGAGGCTCGGTGGCTGCCATGCCACGGCGCGCTTGTGGACAGCGGGCGCGCGCGCCGCCACCCGGTACCCCGAGCCGCGCCGCGCGACGACAAGGCCCATCGACACAAGCCGTCCATACGCTTCCGTTACCGTGAAGGTACTCAGCCGCTCCGCCTGCGCAAGCCGGCGCACCGAGGGCAGCAACGCGCCCGCGCGCAGCGCCTGCTGTTCGATGGCGCCGGAAAACGCCCGCACCAGTTGTTCGACAAGCGTCGCTTGCGCGCGGTCGCGGTCCAGTTGAAGTTCGATCATGAGTCGGCAAGAAGAGGATGATTAGCGTCTATCGTCCAGGATTAACGTTGAACAGACCAATACAGTTTGCACCATTTTGCCAGCACAGTTCTCCCCGCGACAGGTCAACTGTCTATGCCGCCGGTTTTTGTCGAGGACTACATTGCGTGTTCTAACAGGAGATTTCCCCATGACTTCGCGCCCCGTCATCGACGACCTCTCGTCGTTCTGGATGCCCTTCACCGCCAACCGGCAGTTCAAAACTGCGCCGCGCCTGATCGAGGGCGCCAAGGGCATGTACTACCGCGCGACCGATGGCCGCGAGATTCTGGACGGCTGTGCGGGCCTTTGGTGCGTGAACGCAGGCCATTGCCGCGATGAAATCGTCGCCGCCATTCAGCAGCAAGCCGCCACGCTCGACTTCGCGCCAACGTTCCAGATGGGTCACCCGCTCGCGTTCGAAGCGGCCACGAAGGTCGCGGCGATCATGCCGGAAGGTCTCGACCGCATCTTCTTCACGAATTCCGGGTCTGAATCCGTCGATACCGCGTTGAAAATCGCCCTCGCCTATCACCGCGCACGCGGCGAAGGCCAGCGCACGAAGCTGATTGGCCGCGAGCGCGGCTATCACGGCGTGGGTTTCGGCGGCATCTCGGTTGGCGGTATCGGACCGAACCGCAAGACGTTTTCGGGCGGGCTGCTGCCGAACGTCGATCATCTGCCGCACACGCACGCGCCCGAGCACAACGCGTTCACGAAGGGGCAGCCGGCATGGGGCGCGCATCTTGCCGATGAACTCGAACGCATAGTCGCGCTGCATGATGCATCGACGATCGCTGCCGTGATCGTGGAACCGCTCGCGGGATCGACGGGCGTGCTCGTGCCGCCGCAGGGTTATCTGCAAAAGCTGCGCGAGATCTGCACGAAGCACGGCATCCTGCTGATTTTCGATGAAGTCATCACGGGCTTCGGCCGTCTCGGCAAAGCGACGGCAGCGGAATATTTCGGCGTGACGCCGGACCTGATGACGCTGGCAAAAGCGATCAACAACGCCGCGATCCCGATGGGCGCAGTGGCCGCGCATCGCAACGTGCACGATACGATCGTCAATGCGGGCGCGGTGAACGGCATCGAGTTGTTCCACGGCTACACGTATTCGGCGCACCCGATGGCCGCCGCGGCCGCTATCGCCACGCTCGACCTGTATGCGCGCGACCAGTTGTTTGAACGGGCGGCATCGAAGGCGCCAAAGTTCGAAGCTGCCGCTCATGCGTTGCGCGATGCGCCTCACGTGAAGGACGTGCGCAATCTCGGCATGGTGGCGGGTGTCGAACTGCAATCGCGCGATGGCGCGCCGGGTGCGCGGGCCTACGAAGCGTTTGTGAAATGCTTCGAAGCGGGCGTTCTGGTGCGCTACACAGGCGATATTCTTGCGTTCTCGCCGCCGCTGATCATTGAAGACGACCAGATCGAGCAGATTTTCAGCACGGTGCGCAAGGTGCTCGAAACGGTGAAGTAACGTGGTTTTCAGTGCCGCTTGCGGTCACTGATTAAAGCGGCATGCCAGCGAGGCGCGCAAACCTTACTTGCAAGCCTAAGGGCCGTTCTGGTTGATCCGGAACGGCCTTTTTCATGGACCGCCGCAAAGACGCGGACTGCGTTCTACCGTGCGTGCCGCGTCGCACCCGACTTCGACGCCGCCTTGCGGCGCGTCTCCCAGCCTTTCCTGGCGGAGGCCGAACGGTCAGCCGCTGAACGTCGACTCGCGCTCGCATGAGTCTGCTTCGAAAGCGACTTGTGCGAAACAGCCTTGCTGTCTTCACGTTTGAGAACCCGCGTGGACGTCGCGGAACGTTTCGCCTTCGATTCCGTGCTCGCGCTGCGATGCGTCTTGCGCTGACCGGCCTCGTTGTCCTTCGCCGCTTTCTTGCGAGTGGCAGCGGACGCCGCGCCCTTCTTCGGCGCCTTCACACCGACACCCGACCTGCGCGCCTCCGACAACCCGATCGCGATCGCCTGCTTCGCGGACTTCGCGCCGTGCTTGCCTTCGCGAACGTGATCGATCTGCTCCTTCACGAACGCGCCAGCCTGCGTGCTGGGCGACTTCCCCGCGCGTTTCGCGGCACGGGCGCGTTCGATGGTTTTCTTCTCAGGCATGATGGCACTCCTTAGAAAAAGGGCGTTGGGTTAGCCATACCCCACCATAGCCAGCGCAGCAACGCCCGTGCCATATCGTGCGGTAAGGCGGCTGACGCCTAAGCGGCTTTCTCGATGGATCGCTCATCGACGCCCAGCTCTTGCTTGAGCCCAGCCCATCCCTTCGGCGTCACCTGCACGGCTCGCGAATTTTTCAAGCGGCGCAGCCAGCCCTTCGCGCAAAGCTGCGCCATGAACGCGACGCCCAGCGGTCCGGCCAGATGATGCCTGCGCTCGGTCCAGTCGAGGCACTGCCGCGCGAGCCCGCGCCGCGTCGGTTTCAACGCCGCCATGTCCAGGCCCATCGCGCTGAACCATCCCATGCCGTCATGCGTCACTTCGAACTGTTTATCAGCCACGGCAGAAATAAATCCGCGATCCTGCAACGCCTGCGTGACCGCCACGCCGAGACTGCCGGCGAGATGGTCATAGCAGCATCGCGCGAACTGCAGGTCACGCGCTTCCCGGCTGCGCGGCATTCGATGCACCGCACTACCCTGCACGCCCGGGGCAATCGATGCAAGATTTTCCAGCGCCAGCGCGACGTGCGAACCGGCGAGGCGATAGTACCGGTGCCGCCCCTGCGTTTCCACCGACAACAACCCGCCGGCCAGCAGCTTCGCGAGATGCGAGCTTGCCGTCTGGGCGGTCACGCCGGCCGCGTAGGCCAGCTCGCCCGCAGGCTGCGCGCGTCCGTCGGCGAGCGCCATGAGCATGCTGGCGCGAGTGGGATCGGCGATCAGGAAAGCGGCCGACGAGACCGCGGGATGAGGGCACATGAAGAGATCTCCGCTTGTGACTCGTCATGATAGTCCGGCCGCGTGTCCGCATGCTTCGATACGCGTCGAAGCTTGTGGCATCACAACGTCCCTACACTGGATTTCCCGTCTCCCTGCGAAACTTCCCTGTGCCCGACTCCCGAACGCTTCAGCGCCGCGTCCTCGCCGCGACCAGCATCAGCTATATCGTCGTTATCCTCGATACGTCCATCGTCAACGTTGCGCTAGGCAGCATCGCCGATGCGCTCGCGACCAGCACCGAGGGCCTTCAATGGGTCGTCAACGCGTACACGCTCAGCTTCGCAAGCCTGCTGTTGACGGGCGGCGCACTGGGCGACCGGTTGGGCGCGAAGCAGGTTTATTTCGCCGGACTCGCCGTGTTCACGCTGGCGTCCGCGCTCTGCGGTGTGGCGCCTGATCTCGCCGCGCTGGTCGGCGCGCGCGGGTTGCAAGGGATCGGTGCATCGATGCTGGTGCCCTGTTCGCTCATGCTCATCAACCGCGCCTACTCGGGCCCCGGCGAGCGCGGCCGCGCAATCGGCCTGTGGGCCGCGTGCGGCGGCGCAGCGATGGCCGGCGGCCCATTGATCGGCGGCATCCTGATCCATGCGTTCGGCTGGCGCAGCATCTTCCTCGCGAACCTGCCGATCGGATTGATCGGCTTGTGGTTGACATCGCTAGTCGCAAGCACTGACCGTGTTGACCCTACACCCGCGAAGCGCCCTCTCGATCTCGCCGGTCAGGCGACAGCCATCCTCGCCCTGGGCACATTGATCGCCGTGCTGATCGAAGGGCACTCATTCGGCTGGCGCTCGCCGTGGATCATGAGCGGGATCGCGCTGAGCGTGCTTGCGGCGGGAAGCTTCATCGCGATCGAATCAAAGCGGTCGCAACCGATGCTGCCGCTGTCCCTATTCAGCAACCTGATTTTTTCCAGCGCTGCGTTCGTCTCGATGGTCTCCGCGATGACCTTCTATGGCCTGATCTTCACGCTCAGTCTTTATTTCCAGCAAGTGCGCGCTTATTCGCCGTTGCTGACCGGCCTCGCGTTCTTGCCGCTGACGGCGCTGGTGACGGCGGGCAGCATGTCGGCGGCGTGGTTCGTGAGGATGTCCGGACCGCGCCGGCCAATCTGTATCGCGCTGGGCATCTATACGATGGGTTTCCTTGCAATGCTGATGTCGACGGATACTTCGCCGTACTGGCTCGTCGCGCTCCCCATGCCCGCAATCGGTTTTTTCGCGGGCCTCATTACGCCATTGGCGACGCGTTCGCTCATGGATACCGTCGATAAAAACCGCGCCGGGATTGCGGCCGGCGTGCTGAATTCGGCGCGGCAGACAGGCGCTGCGCTGGGTGTCGCGATTTTTGGCGCGATGCTCACGACGCCGGGTCAGTTCGAGCGGGGCATGCATACCGCGATGGCGATGGCCGCGGCCGTGTCGCTGACGGCGGCGCTGCTCTGGTGGTTTGCATCGAAAGCGATGGCGCGGGAGCGAATTGGCCAGGCCGTTTGAGGATTCGGACGAGCGTGGCTCTGCTTGCGCCCTGGCGGTTCTTCTGACGGCGGCAGGCGCCAGATACCGCGCGAATTGACGCACGCCGGTGGACGGGGAGAGTCGGCAACGGCAAAATCGAGGCGCTGCACATTCACTGCAAACGACGATCCGGTCCACTGCGGCGAACCCGCACAATGGCCCTGTCAAACGATGCCCAAATCATCCCGCATTGCAGTACCTATTGACTTCAGCGCGCCGTCAGATCAAGTCGCGCGCCGCCTGATCGGCGCGATCTTCACCGTCGATGGCGTCGGCGGCAGGATCGTGGAGACAGAAGCCTACGACCCTGAAGATCCGGCTTCGCATACCTTCTCCGGGCCCACCCCGCGCAACGCCGTCATGTTCGGTCCGCCTGCCCATGCGTACGTTTATCGTTCGTACGGAATCCACTGGTGCCTGAACTTTGTTTGCCGTGAAGAAGGCCACGGTGCGGGGGTGTTGATCCGCGCGATCGAACCGCTTACCGGTCTCGATGCCATGCGTCAACGGCGCGGCCTCGAACCAGCAAAGCTCTTGTGCTCGGGACCAGGGCGCGTCGCGCAAGCCTTGGGCATCACGCACGCAAACAACGGCATGGCGCTGTTTGAGGCGCCGTTTCACATCGAGGCGGCGGAGGAGGATTATCCGGTCGCGACCGGGCCGCGCATCGGCATCACGAAGGCGATCGATGTACCCTGGCGCTTCGGGCTCGCCGGATCGAAATTTCTCAGCAAGCCATTCCCTAAGGTCTGATCAAACGCAAAGGAATTCGTATCGCGCGCCCGGGGCTTTGATTGCGCTTGCCGCACGATTGCCGGGGTCAACCGCCGGGCTATCGTTATTCTCAATCGCGGCCTGACCCCGAACATCCCCGAGAACCCGCGCGGACGAAATCGTGCCCCGTCAGCCGCGATTCCGGTTGTAGACATCAAGAAACACAGCCGCCAACAAGACCATCCCCTTGATCACCTGCTGGTAATCAATGCCAATGCCCATGATCGACATGCCGTTGTTCATCACGCCCATGATGAAAGCGCCGATTACCGCGCCCACCACCTTGCCCACGCCGCCGGAGGCCGATGCGCCGCCGATGAAACAGGCCGCGATCACATCCAGCTCGAAGCCGAGGCCTGCCTTCGGCGTTGCGGTGTTCAGGCGCGCGGCGAAAATCAGACCCGCCACCGCTGCGAGCACGCCCATGTTCACGAAGGTCAGGAAGGACAGGCGCGCGGTGTTCACGCCCGACAGACGTGCCGCCTTTTCGTTGCCGCCCAGCGCATAGATACGGCGACCGATCGTCGTGCGATTGGTCACGAACTGGTAGATCAGGATCAGGACGGCCATCAGGATCAACACGTCAGGCAAGCCCTTGTACGTGGAAAGCAGCCAGACCAGATAGGTGACGGCTCCCGCGAACAACACGTTCTTCGCCACGAAGAACGCAACCGGCTCGACGTCCATATCGTGTGCCTGTGCCTTGCGGCGCTTGCGCACCTCCGCTGCGACCAGCCCCAGCGCCAGGATGATGCCCACGATCAGGGACAGCACCCGGAAGTCCGTGCCGCCGAACGGATCAGGCAGAAAGCCCGTGCTGATCCGCTGAAATCGCAGCGGGAACGGCCCGACCGATTGGCCTTGCAACAGCGCCAGTGCGAGCCCCTTGAAAATAAGCATCCCCGCCAGCGTCACGATAAACGACGGAATGCGCGCGTAAGCCACGAACCAGCCCTGCGCCGCGCCAATCAACGCCCCCACCAGCAGCGCCACGATGATCGTCGGCACCACGGGCCATGAGTACTGCACGATCAGCACCGCGGCCAGCCCGCCGATAAAGCCGCTGACCGATCCGACGGACAGGTCGATATAGCCGGCCACGATCACGAGCAGCATGCCCAGCGCCATCACGATGATGTAGCTGTTCTGCAAAACCAGATTGGTGATGTTCAACGGCTGCATCAGCACGCCGTCGGTCTGGTACTGGAAGAACCCCATGATGACGACCAACGACAGCAGCAGGCCGTAGTCGCGCAGATTGTTCTTTAGAAAGCCGAGTTTCATGAAATGGCCTTGATTCGATGTAGATAGGTCACGCATGACCGGCGTTCACGATGGCGCGCATGATGCGCTCCTGGCTCGCTTCGTTGCGATCGAGCTCGACGACGAGCCGACCTTCGTTCATTACGTAGATGCGATCGCACATGCCAAGCAGCTCCGGCATCTCGGAAGAAATCATCAGGATTCCTTCGCCTTTGCGCGCCAGCTCGTCGATGATGGTGTAGATCTCGTATTTGGCCCCGACATCGATACCCCGCGTGGGTTCATCGAGGATCAGCAGACGCGGCTTCGTGAAGAGCCATTTGCTCAGCACGACCTTCTGCTGATTGCCGCCCGATAGATTGACCACCCGTTGCTGGATGCCCGAACTGCGGATGCGCAACGAATCGCGATACTGCTGCGCAACCTTGGCCTCGGCGTGTTCATCGATCACACCGTGATCGGACACTTCGGCGAGGTTGGCAAGCGACACGTTCTTGCGGATTTCCTGCTCGAGGATCAGCCCATAGCCCTTGCGATCCTCGGTCACATAGGCAATGCCATGCTTGATGGCTTTGCCTATGGTCGATACATCCACGGTCTGGCCGTCAATCAGCACCTGTCCGCTGATCCGCCGGCCATACGAGCGCCCGAAGATACTCATGGCCAGTTCGGTGCGGCCCGATCCCATCAGTCCCGCGATGCCGACCACTTCGCCCTTGCGCACCTTCAGGTCGATGCCCTTGATGACCTCGCGCTCCGAATACTGTTCGTGGAACACGTGCCAGTCACGCACTTCGAAGATCACGTCGCCGATATGCGGCTCGCGCTGCGGATAACGGTGCTGCATGTCACGGCCGACCATGCCGCGAATGATGCGATCCTCGCTGATCTCGCTTGCGGAGCAGTCGAGCGTCTCGATCGTGCTGCCGTCGCGGATGACGGTAATCTGATCCGCAACCTGCGTAATCTCGTTGAGCTTGTGCGAAATGAGGATGCAGGAAATCCCTTGTGCCTGGAGTTCCAGCAGCAGTTTCAGCAGCGCGGTGCTATCGGTCTCGTTCAGGCTCGCAGTGGGTTCGTCGAGGATCAGCAGCTTCACGCGCTTTGACAGCGCCTTGGCAATTTCCACCAGCTGCTGCTTGCCGACACCGAGCTTTCCGACGGTCGCATCGGGCGACTCGTTCAGACCCACGCGCCGCAGCAATTCGCGCGTGCGCTTATGCGCCGCGTGCCAGTCGATCACGCCGCCTTGCGCCAGTTCGTTACCCAGGAAAATGTTCTCGGTGATCGAGAGCATCGGCACCAATGCCAATTCCTGGTGAATGATGATGATGCCGCGCTCTTCGCTGTCGCGGATGTCCGTGAAGCGTTGCACCTGCCCTTCGAAATGGATCTCCCCTTCGTAGGACCCGTGCGGATAAACACCGCTCAGCACCTTCATGAGAGTGGACTTGCCCGCGCCATTCTCACCGACGACCGCATGGATTTCTCCTGCTTTGACCGTCAGATTGACGTTATCGAGTGCCTTGACACCCGGAAACGTCTTGGTGATGCTGCGCATGGACAGGATGGTCTCGTCCGCCACGCCGTCTCCTGAATTTGTATGTTTTGCAGGGTCCGCCAGCCGGAGCGCGCGTGGCGTCTCCGGCGGCAGACTTGACTTCGATATTGCCTTACTTGACCTGCGCTTCCGTGTAGTAGCCGCTGTCAACCAGGATCGGCTTCCAGTTGGAGCCATCCACCAGTACCGGGTTGAGCAGATACGACGGAACAACCTTCACGCCGTTGTTGTAGGTCTTCGTGTCGTTCACCTCCGGCTGCTTGCCTTGCGCCATGGCGTCGATCATCGCAACCGTCACCTTGGCGAGCTGACGCGTGTCCTTGAACACGGTCGAGTACTGCTCGTTGTGCAGGATGGACTTGACCGAAGGAATCTCGGCGTCCTGGCCGCTGACGATCGGGCACGGCTGCTGGGCCGTGCAATAACCGACACCCTTGACCGACGACAGAATACCAATGCTCAGGCCGTCATACGGGCTCAGCACGGCGTCGAGCTTGGCATTGCCGTAGTAAGCCGACAGCAGGTTGTCCATGCGAGCCTGAGCGACGGCGCCATCCCAGCGCAGCGTACCGACCTTGTTCATGCCGAACTGCTTGCTGCGCACCACCAGCTTGCCGCTCTTGATGTACGGATCCAGCACACTCATCGCGCCGTTATAGAAGAAGAAGGCGTTGTTGTCGTCGGGCGAACCACCGAACAGTTCGATATTGAACGGGCCTTTGCCCTGTTTCAGACCGAGCTTGTCGACGATGGACTGCGCCTGCAGCACGCCAACCTTGTAGTTGTCGAACGTCGCGTAGTAATCGACATCGCCCGTGCCCTTGATCAGGCGATCGTATGCAATGACCTTGATGCCGGCATCGTGCGCCTTTTTCAGCACGTCGGTCAGCGTCGTCCCGTCGATGGCAGCGATCACCAGCACCTTCGGCTTCTTGGTGACCATGTTCTCGATTTGCGCGAGCTGGTTCGGAATGTCATCGTCGCCGTACTGGAGATCGGTGGTGTAACCATCCGCCTGCAGATCCTTGACCATGTTGTTGCCATCGGCGATCCAGCGTGCCGACGACTTGGTCGGCATGGACACAGCAACCAGCCCCTTGCTGTCGGCATGCGCGACACCGATCATTGGCAGTGCCAAGGCCGCAATCAGGGTTTTCAAGAACAGACGTTTCATCGGTATGTCTCCTTTTGTGTATGAATGAGTGCCGTTCTGGCCGCAGTCCAGGCGGGCATATTATTAAAGCACCGCGGTTTTGATCTTGACTTGTCAGTGTCGGGCCCACATACAACCGGTCACAACCGGTCTCGATGATGGTACGGAACTCGGCCCGTTAAGCCTCGGGTCGCGCGCACTCAAGCGTGCACCCGTTTTCGATACACATTTCGTCATGCACGGAAGATCCAGATATTGGGAAAACGCACTCACGGCCGCCCGAGCGGCCTCATAGACCTGCGCCCGGTCAGCGGGCGCGGGGCGATAGCCCCTTGTGACGCCGCTGACGCTGTTGACCCCGCGCCCTTTCATGTAATTCGTGTCTCCCGCCCCGGTCTCGCTTGTTTTGATTCTTGCCCACAGGTGGGCTGGAAGGAAGTCTACGTCCGACGTCAGCATGCGTCCAATATAGAAAGAGCCTAGCATCGATATCAATTTTGGTATAGCCGATTGCACGGTCATCCGATCAAGCATGTGCTCGAATGGTCAAGCTGCCCACATACTGGGTCATTGGCGCGCGCGGCAGGTCCAACGTCGCCCCTCAATTCTGCTGCGTTCGCTCAATGTTTCTGACGACCAGCGCTTCTACTCGTGGGTCATGTAGGAATGCATACCATGACACAATTTCTCCCCTTGCCGAGCTTATCGCGACACTACCAGAAAAGATTCAATCAATCCGCCCGATCCGTATCAGGGCGAACACTGACCAGACGCCGAGCGAGCAATTGACGCGATATCGGATGCGGTGCGCGATGTGCTGATAACGCATGGGTTGGGCGTTGCAGACGAGTTCCCGGCAATCCTCGGGTCATGGATTCAGAACATCTCCATACGTCCGTGGGCGTTCCCCGAAAGGGCTGCCTTGCAGAACTGAGGAATTTTGCAACGCAGCGCTGGTTGCCAAGATGTACATCTTTAAGCAAAAATGATGCCATTATTGATGCAAGGAGGCTCTGATGCGAACAACTGTCACCATTGACGACGCCCTATACGAGAAGGCTTTGGAAATGGCCGATCCCGACATAGATAAAGCGGACATTTTTCACGAAGCAATCAAAACCTTCGTGCGGGTCGAGGCTGCCAAACGCCTGGTGGCGCTCGGCGGCGCCATGCCTGACATGCCGGATGTGTCGCGTCGCCGCTTCTCTTCCCCATGACCTCGCTGCGAGGTCGATAGCCGATGCACTTGATAAGCGTTGCGAAGTACTTTCAGCGCTGCATCAATTGTGCTAGCGCCCTGAGTTGCAAACCATCGGGGTCGGCGAGGTCGTAGAGAATGGAAAAGTGGTCTGCGCCCGGCATCGGCAAATAAGACACGTGCTCCCCCGCGTCAGCGCACGCGTGTGCATAGTCATGCGAATGGCGGATGAGTTCGGGCCGCTCCGCGTCGCCGACGCTGACGACCATCGGTGCACCTTGCGCGACATGCCGCATTGGACTGAAGCGCGTGATTTCCTGCGCCGATAACCCGAGCTTGTCGTTCAGCCGGCCTGCGCTGATAGGTTCAAGATCGAAGAGGCCGCTGACAGGCAGCGCGTATTTGACCGCCGGATGATGACGATGCATCGCGCTCAGATGACCGCCTGCAGAATGGCCACCGAGTATGAGCGTTGTATGCCCCTGCTCGACGAGGAAGTCGAGTAGCCGTCCGATCTCGCTCACAATTTGCGTCATCGACGCCGTGGGCGCCAGCGTGTATTCCGCTATGACCACGTTCATGCCGCGGGCAAGCGGTCCGAGCGCGACGAAAGCGCAGAGCTCTTTGTCGCAGCTTTGCCAGTAACCGCCGTGGACGAAAACGAAAGTTGGCGCAGAAGATTGCGTGCCGCTCGATGCCGGGAAGAAATCGAAACGCTCGCGGGGCGCGGGACCGTACCTGAGGTCGAGTTCACCGGCATGCGCTGCGTAGAACGCTGCGCTGCGGGTCTTGAAGTCGGCGGGGGGATCGCCATTGCTATAGGCTGCGTCGAGGGTCGCGCGGTCCATGCTGCGCCACGGGGATTGCATGCGGGTCATCTCCTGCGAGGGATGTTGTGTTTGAACGGAGTTTACAGGCAACGAAGGGGTTTCAGCTTCTATCCCACGGCGCCACGCCTCCCAAAACTTCCACAAGATAATCGATCATCACCCTCACGCGCGAGCTCAAATGTCTCCGGCTAGGGTACATCGCGAGTACATCGATATCCGCCATATGGAACGCCGGCATCAGCGCCACCAGCCGCCCTGCTCGCAAATCATCGCCAACAATGAATGTCGGCTGCCAGATCACCCCGAGGCCTGCGAGCGCCGCCAGGCGCGCCGTATCGCCGTTGTTCGTATGCATGTGGCAATTCACCCGCACGCTGTGCGGTTTTTCATCGGCATCAAGAAACTGCCACTCGTCACCGCTCGCGGCATACGTATAACCAATACAGCGATGCTCGCCCAGATCCGCAGGCCGCTGCGGCAAGCGCAGCCCCGCCAGATACGCCGGCGACGCGCACAGCACATTGCGCGACGCGGCGAGCTTGCGCGCTGCATTGCCCATCGACCCCGCGCGCGAAATGCGAATGGCCAGGTCAACCCCTTCATCGACAAGATCCACCACGCGGTCAACCAGCGATACATCCAGCTCCACCTCCGGATACCTCCGCATGAACTCCGGCCATAACGGCGCAAGCTGCAACACGCCAAAGCTGACTGGCGCGTTGATGCGCAAGCGCCCTCGCGGCTCGGCCGTCGACGACGCCACCAACCCCTCCGTCTCGGCCACGTCATCGAGTATGGCCACGCAACGCTCGTAAAGCGCCTCGCCCCCCGATGTCAGCGATAACCTGCGCGAGCTCCGGTTCAGCAGCCGCGTTCCCAGATGCGCCTCCAGCTCAACGATATAACGCGTCACGTTAGCCGGCGAGGTATCGAGCGCATCGGCAGCGCGCGTAAAGCTGCCGCGCTTGACCACGGCCACGAAGACCTCATAAGCGCGCAAGCGATCCATTGAACATCTCCGGTGCGGGTTGGGCGATCGGGCGTGACTTCGATTCAAGATTCACAAAAGCTGAACGATAAGACCATTTTCCGTGCCTGTTCGCAAGCTTCTGCTGCGCTTACAGTGCGTCACATGGACCGGGGCATCGGGCGCCGGCCAAGCTGAACAGAACGGAGAAACATCATGAATCGACTGACAGGAAAGGTTGCCATCGTCACGGGCGCAAGCGCCGGCATCGGCCGCGCCACGGCCAAATTGTTCGCCGCGGAAGGCGCCAGGGTGGTCGTTGCCGCCCGCCGCGCGGCCGAACTGGAAACGCTGGTAGCAGAGATCAAGGCAGACGGCGGCGACGCTGTGTATCTCGCGGGCGACGTGCAATCGGAAGACTATGCAAAGGCAGTCGTCGCGCTGGCGATCGAAAAATTCGGCCGGCTGGACGTCGCTTATAACAACGCCGGCACGCTGGGCGAAATGGGACCGAGCACGTCCGTTTCGGTGGAGGGGTTCAACAACGCGCTCGCCATCAACCTGACCAGCGCTTTCCTCGGCGCGAAGCACCAGATTCCCGCCATGCTCGAACACGGCGGCGGGTCGATCATCTTCACATCGACGTTCGTGGGCTATTCGTTTGCGTTCCCCGGCACTGCTTCTTATGCCGCGAGCAAGGCCGGCCTGATCGGCCTCACGCAGGCGCTGGCGGCAGAATACGGCGCACAGGGTATCCGTGTGAACGCCGTGCTGCCCGGCGCCGTCGATACCCCGATGTACCGGGACATGAACGACACCGCCGAATCGCAATCCTTCATCACCAACCTGCACGCGTTAAAACGCGTTGCAACGCCGGAAGAACTCGCGCGCTCGGTGCTTTATCTCGCCTCCGATGACTCCTCGTTCGTCACCGGCACGGCGTCGCTGGTGGACGGCGGCGCATCGATCACGCGCACTTGAATTGTCTCCTGCCATTACCCACTACTCGAGAAACCATCATGACCCGACTCAACGGAAAACGTACGCTGATCACTGGCGGCACTAGCGGCATCGGCCTGGAAACGGCCAAACAGTTCGTGGCGGAAGGCGCGCGTGTCATCGTGACAGGCACGAACCCCGCGACCATCGCAGCGGCACAAGCAGAACTCGGCCCGGACGTGATCGTGGTGCGCAGCGACGCGGGCAATGTGGACGATCAAAAGCGGCTCGCCGCTCAAGTCGCCGAAACCTTCGGCCAGCTCGACGTGCTGTTCGTCAATGCGGGCGTGGTGGGCTTGCGCCCTGTCGACCAATGGACCGAAGCCGACTTCGACCGGTCCTTCGCGGTCAATCTCAAAGGGCCCTATTTCCTGATCCAGGCGCTGCTCCCCGTGTTCGCGAAGACGGCGTCGATCGTCTTCAATGGCTCGATCAACGCGCGTATCGGCATGCCCAATTCAAGCGTTTATGCCGCCACCAAAGCGGGGCTGATTTCGCTGGCGCGGACCATGTCGGGCGAGTTGATATCGCGTGGAATCCGCGTAAATGTGGTGAGCCCGGGACCGGTCGCCACCCCTATCTACGGCAAGCTCGGGATGGAAAAGGAACAACTCGACAGCGTAGCGGAAAGCATCCGCAGCCAGATTCCAGTTGGCCGCTTTGGCGAGCCGGTCGAGATCGCGAAGGCCATCGTGTTCCTCGCCTCCGATGAATCGAGCTTCACGATCGGCAGCGAACTGGTGATCGACGGCGGCATGAGCAATTTGTAATCGCAGCGATGGGGTAGCCATCGTGGATGGAACGGCTCTTGCGCCGCTTTCCATGTCACTCATTCAAGGAGGGCGACATGACGGACAAGCAGACAGACACCCACTATGCAGGCCGATCGCAAGAAGAACGCCGGGCACAACGCAAGGGCGAAAAGCAGCCCGCGCAGGAACAGCCCGGCGGTCATCTGGCGAAGGAAGGCACGGAACCGGACAAGCATCACAGCTCGGGCGAGCTGTCGGAGGAAGGAAAAAAGGTGTGGCGAACCGGCTCGGGAATCGATGGAGGCGGCAAGAGCCGATAAACCCGACATCCCACCGGGGTCTTCCAACTCGCAAAACGTGGAACAATGAGGGCTTAATGACTTTGCTACAAGCATCTGGAGCCCTCGATGAGCGCCACGCGCACCTCCCCCAACGCGTCTTCGGACATCCACGATCAAACTGATCACCCTGATCGTCCGAGCCGCGAAGAAGCTGAAGCCGCGGTTCGCGTTCTGATCCGCTGGGCCGGGGACGACCCGGCGCGCGAGGGACTCGTCGATACCCCATCGCGCGTCATCCGCTCTTACGAAGAGTTCTTTGCGGGTTACGCGCAGGATCCGCGCGAGATCCTGGCCCGCACCTTTTCCGAAGTGCAGGGCTACGACGAAATGATCGTGCTCAAGGACATCCGCTTCGAAAGTTACTGCGAACATCACATGGTGCCGATCATCGGCCGCGCGCACGTGGCGTACCTGCCGCGTGAGCGAGTGGTGGGCATTTCGAAGCTGGCGCGTCTGGTCGATGCTTTCGCCAAGCGTCTGCAAATCCAGGAAAAGATGACGGCGCAGATCGCCGACACGCTGGAAGAAGTCCTGCAACCGCTAGGTGTTGGCGTGATCCTGGAAGCCAATCATCAATGCATGTCCACGCGGGGCGTGCATAAAGCCGGTGCGTCGATGGTGACATCGCGGATGCTGGGCACGTTCCGCGACGACCCGTCCACTCGCCGCGAATTCTTGTCCATCGTCGGACATTCGAGCGCGTTCAGCGTGTCGAACAACTAAAAAGACTCTGGGGTTTAAGCGCCGCGGCTGTCGTCCGGCGCGTCGCCTGCGCCGCCTTCGCGAATCTTGCCTTGCGAGACATTGCTGCCCGGCGGCACGCTATGCGTGAGCCACACGTTGCCGCCGATCACCGAACCGCGCCCAATGGTCACGCGTCCGAGAATGGTCGCGCCGGCATAGATCACCACCTCGTCTTCCACTACCGGATGGCGCGCGTTGCCCTTCACCAGCACGCCGTCGTTGCCCGCCGGAAAACTCTTCGCGCCCAGCGTCACTGCCTGATACACCCGCACGTGCTGGCCGATCACCGCGGTCTCGCCGATCACCACGCCCGTCCCGTGATCGATGAAAAAGCTGGGCCCGATGGTCGCGCCCGGATGGATGTCGATCCCTGTCGCCGAGTGTGCAATCTCGTTGATGAAGCGCGCGAGCAAGGGCACGCCGAGCTTATGCAAGGCATGCGCCAGACGATGATGCGTCATGGCCCAGATGCCGGGATAGCAGAGCAGGATCTCCGTAATGTGCTGCGCGGCAGGGTCGCCTGCGAACGCGGCCTGGATGTCGCTGACCAACAGCGCCCGGATGGCCGGCAACTGCGAGCCGAATTCACGCGCGAGCCCGAACGCGTGCATGCCGAGTTCGGCATCGCTCAGGTCGTGGTTCTCCGGCAGGAAACGCAACGCGCGGCGGATCTGTTCGGAGAGCAGGCGCAAGGTGCTCTCGAGCGTGTGGCCGACGTAATAATCCACGCTCTCGGCTGTCAGGTCGGCAGCGCCGTAATGAGTGGGAAAGAGCGCTGAGCGCAGCCCATTGACGATCTTCACGATCGCTTCGCGCGACGGCAGTTCACGAATTCCAAGCGGATGGCGGGTGCGATGCAGTTGTTCGCGCGACGCCCGCAAGTCGGCCACGATCTTGTCGAGGCCCCATTCTTGAGAGGGAAGCTGATGTTCTACGGAGACGGTCTTGGGCATGTCGGGAGCTTGGGCGGATAACGCCGCGTTGAACGGCACGATCGAAACGATGCCCCGAGATTAACCGTTTTTCTGCGAGACCGCCGCCTGTGCGCGAAACCGGATAGGTGCGCTCAGGACTTGGGGTCGGCCTTCACGTGGCTGGCATCGATCCACCGGACAGCCCAGTCGCGGGCATGCGCGATGGCTTCGTCGGCGTTGCCAAAGCGCAGGTCGGCCGGGAAAAAACGATTGGCTACCAGTTCACCGTCGCTCGATCGCGAGATGACGACGTAGGGTTGGAAACAGCCGTCGCCCTGACGTGCCGGTGCACAATTGAGTAAATAGCCGCGATGTGAAAATGCCGCGTCATATTGCATGAGTCACCCTGATTTTAAGTGCCCCGCTTGATTCGCGATGGTCGTCTCCCGCTCGCTCGAAACGCGCGAATCCGGCAAGCGGCTCGAGGCCGTCCGGTGGCGCACGCAGGCCTGGCGAACAACAAATCATACTCTTGAGAAAATTCCCGTTGGGTCGAAAAAAGTCAAATTGGCTTAGAACATTTACTGATGTTTTATCCCGTCGTTTATTCCAGCGCGGAGTTGACCCGGCGTTCACGGGACCCCGAAGTCCGGAATGTTTCTTGCGTGATGTCTGCTTGTTGACTTGAACCAGGCGGAGCGAATCATGAACAATGCAAAGGACAATGAATCGCAGGACAAGCAAGTGCAGCGCGCGGCGGACAGCCCGCTGAAGAAGCCTGAAACCGAAACCGCCACAGCCAGGCCGCGTGACGTGGCAGCCGCAGCGCAGGGACGCGAAGCCGGGCTCGGGCAAGCGGATAGCAGCACGCCAGATTCATCTTTGGAACATGCCGGGCCGCTTGGCAAGACCAACGCCACGCATCAGGCAATGGATGTTCTCAACGACGACACGCTGGACGATACCGTCGACGCTGACGGAAAAAATCGCGATGCATCGCGCGACGAAACGATGCTTGAGAACAATCCCAACGCGTTTTTAGGTGTGAATGCTTCGCTGGTCAATTCGCGTTATGAACAGGGCGACGGTCTGGGCGGTTTCGACAGCCGTCCGGCTCGCAACGGGCTGGCGCTCGCGTTAGAGGAAGGCTTCAGTGTCGTGGATAAAGGCATGATCGCGCCCGACGTTGAAGAGCTGGAACGCCAGTATGAATTTGTCGAACGCGATCCCCATGACTACAGCTTGCGAGGCCGCAGGCATTTCGCCTTCAATCATTTCAGACCCTCGCGCCTGATCGAGATCCAGCGAGATCCAGCGGCGCGAGAAATAACGTAGCGCCGGTCACTGACGGGACCGAACTAACAGGACCGAAAGCCGCGATTCAAAGCGGCTCTCGGTTTTTACTTGTCTTTCGGTCCGATCATTTCTTTTCGGATTTGCCTTTCTCATCGTCGGATTCAATCCGTGTCACACCGCCCGTCGCGGGCGGATCGCTGGCGGGAAAGCTAGCGTCCACGGCGCGGTCGACGTCCTCTTCCTCTCGATGCGAATGCGGGTGCTGTTCCTTCGGTTTCGTCGTGGTCATGGCTGACTCCTCGTTGGTGGGCTGCGCGGCGGGCTGCGCGGTGGACTGTGTAAAGCCTGCCGTCGGATGCAGCATCGTTGCAATGTCGTGGCGTCACCAAGCTGCTTTGTGCCTTGTTTCGCGCCGTAGTCGCGATAAAAACGCCGGCAGCAAAGCGGGCTTTCGTCAGGCAAATCGCCGCTGCACGCGCCGCTGCGTGGCGCTACGAAACTAAAAGCAAGCGATGTTCCCAGCTTGTCCGTGATCTGGCACGACCCATGCATACCACTCCCGCGAATCAGACGAATGCAGCACGATGCATCGAAAAACCACGCGGCGGGGGACGGCATGAACACAACCAATACGTTATCGAACGAAGCGTTACAGCAGACGCAAGGCGTGCACGCACCGTGGCGCGAGCAAGCGTTTCCCACTGCACTGGTGTGCCTCGGGCTGGCGTACGCATTGTCATGGGCCGAGATGGGGTTGGCGCTGATGACCGGTCCGGGCGAGCCCATTGCCGCACTGATTGCATCGCGTGCGTTGATTGGCGGCTTGTATGTTTGCGTGGCGTTTCGCCTGCAGTGGGCGCGGTGGATTACCGTTGTGCTCGGCCTCGCCGCGGCCGTGCTGGTAGGTCCCATGCTCGGTGCGGAATGGCGTGCCTTCCCTGTTGCGGCGCTCATCACCGGCGTTGTACTTGTGTTCAAGCTGGCGGCGTCGATCTTCTTACTCTTGCCGGACGCATCGCACAAGAGCCGTTGAAGTTCAGGTTGAAATTGAAGCCCACCTGAGAAAGACCGGCCGGAACGCTTGTTCAAGCGGCCTGTAAATCGCACAATGAGAGCCCGTTTCTTCTTCGATGAGACTCTCATGAAAATTGCCGTCATCGGTGCAACCGGCACAGTCGGCCGCGCCGTGTTCTCCGAATTCCAGCCGCGTCACGAAGTCTTCGAGATCGGCGCCACGCGAGGGGCGCATCGCGTCGATCTGACAAAGATCGACAGCATTCATGCGCTGTTCAAATCGATCGGCCAGGTCGACGCCATCGTTGCTACCGCCGGGCACGTTCACTTCGGTGAACTCTCGCAGATGACCCCCGAGCAATTCCGCATTGGCCTCGACGACAAACTCATGGGTCAGGTCAACCTCGTGCTGGTCGCGCAACAGTACGTGAACGATGGCGGCTCGTTCACGCTGACCAGCGGAATCGTGGGCGATGAACCCATCAAATATGGCGCAAGCGCCGCGGCTGTCAATGGCGCCATTGAAGGTTTCGTGCGAGGAGCCGCGATCGAACTGCCGCGAGGCCTGCGCATCAACGTCGTGAACGCGACCATGCTGGAAGAAGCCCGCGAAGCGTTCGGCCCGTATTTCCGCGGCTTCGAAGCGGCGTCCGGTGCGCGCGTTGCGCTCGCCTACAGCCGTAGCGTGGAGGGCCTCGAAACCGGCCGTATCTACAAGGTGCGTTGAATGGTTCGCGAATGGTCGAGGGACGATTATCGCGTCACCACGGACATCAGGTCATTCGACTTCGACGTCGTGCATCGGTACCTGAGCGAGGTGGCCTACTGGTCACCCGGCATCTCGCGCGAGAAGGTCGAGCGCGCTGCCGCGCATTCCCTGGCGTTCGGCCTGTTCCATCGCGACGCGCAGATTGGTTATGCGCGCGCGATCACGGACACGGTGAGCTTCGCGTATCTCGCCGATGTGTTCGTGCTTCCCGGCCGTCAACGCGACGGCCTGGGCACATGGCTGGTGGAGTGCGTGCTGGCGCATCCGGATTTGCAGGGCTTGCGCAAGATGATGCTGACGACTTCAAGCGCTCACACGCTGTACGCCCGGTTCGGTTTCGTCGTGCCTGCGCAGCCGGAAAAGCTGATGGAAAAGCGCGCGCCGCAGTGACGCCGGCGTGATGTTTCAGCCGCCGCTCACTCCCTGTGTGTTGACGTAAACCGAGTAGAGGCCGTGACTCGCCGCCATGAACAAGCGGTTGCGATAACGGCCTCCAAAACACACGTTGGCGCAGCGCTCGGGCAGCGCGATATGTCCAATCGCTTCACCTTGCGGCGTGAAGATCCTGACGCCGTCCAGTTCGTCGCTGCCCATGCCCCAGCCGCACCACAGGTTGCCGTGCACATCTACGCGAAAACCGTCGGGCGTGCCCTGCCCGGCATCGATCAACTCGCGTTGATTCGCAAGCTTCAGGCCGTCGCTCGAGAGATCGAAGGCGAGGATCTTGCGCGGCGACGCACGGGAATCGACGATATAAATCACCGACTCATCAGGTGAAAATGCGAGTCCGTTCGGGCCGATCAGCGTGTCGGTCATCATGGAGATCTCGCCGCTCTTGCCATCCACGCGATACACCGCCGGTTTGAGCTCCGGGTCCTTGCGCTCGCCTTCATAAAAGCCGTCTATGCCGAAGCTCGGGTCGCTGAACCAGATTGAGCCATCGGATTTCACGATCACGTCGTTCGGTGAATTGAGCGGCTTGCCGTTGTATCGATCAGCTAGCACGGTGATCGAACCGTCGTACTCCGTACGTGTTACGCGGCGCGTGAGATGCTCACACGTGACCAGCCGTCCTTCGCGGTCGCGGGTGTTGCCGTTGGCGTTGTTCGATGGCTTGCGGAACGTGCGGACCTCGCCTGTTTCTTCGTCCCAGCGCAGCATGCGGTTGTTCGGAATATCGCTCCATACGAGCGTGCGGCTGTCACCGAACCAGACCGGGCCCTCGGACCAGCGTGCCCCCTGATACAAACATTCGACCGATGCCATCGCGACACGCAGTGCGTTAAAGCGCGGATCGAGTATTCGGACGGCGGGATCGGGATAACGGCGCTCCATCTGTTTTCATCTCCTTGGTTTGAGTCGTTTGAGTCGCTTGAGTCGTGTGTTCAACGGGTTCAGTTGGGTCCGAGTTCGCCATCGCGCAGACGCCACAGGCTTAGCGGGTTGTCATCCTGAAGTGCAAGCGGCAGCAAAGCCGAGGGCAGGTCCTGGTAGCACACAGGCCGCAGGAAGCGTTCGATCGCCATCGCGCCGACCGAGGTCGCGCGGCTATCGGATGTAGCCGGATACGGCCCGCCATGCACCATGGCATACGATACTTCAACGCCGGTCGGAAAGCCGTTCGCCAGAATGCGCCCGGCCTTGCGTTCGAGGATCGGCAGCAGGCGACGCGCGAGCGGCACGTCGTCGGTTTCCATTTGCAGCGTCGCCGTCAACTGGCCTTCAATCCGGCGTGCCAGGTCCAGCATCTCGTCCTCGCCGCGGCAAATCACGATCAGCGACGTGGGTCCGAATATCTCATCCTCGAGCTGCGGCGTGGCGAGAAATTTCTCGGCGCTCACGGTATAAAGCGCGGGCAGCGCCGGACACGACGCATCGGATTCGGCGCCGGTCGCAACGCGCTCCACGCCCGACTCATCGCGCCGCGCAACGCCTTCCTGATACGCGGCCGCGATGCCTGCCGTCAGCATGGTCTGGGCGCCCTTCTTTTCGACAGCGCTCACTGCGTAATCAATAAACGCCTGCAAATGAGGGCCTTCCAGCGCCAGCACGAGACCCGGGCTGGTACAAAACTGGCCGACCCCGAGCGTCACTGAATCGACAAAACCGGTCGCCAGCGATTCAGCCCGCGCCGCCAATGCGCCCGGCAGCACAAAGAACGGATTGATGCTGCTCATCTCGGCGAAGACGGGAATCGGCTCGCGGCGCCTGGATGCGATCTCGATCAACGCCAGGCCTCCGCGCCGCGAGCCCGTGAACCCGACCGACTTGATGGCCGGATGCGCGACCAGCGCTTCACCTATCGCGTTGCCCGAGCCCACTACGAGCGAGAACACACCTTCGGGCAATCCTGAATCCGCCACTGCCTTCTGGATCGCGCGCCCGGCCAGTTCGGACGTGCCCAGATGCGCCGGATGCGACTTCACGATCACGGGGCAACCCGCGGCGAGCGCGGCGGCAGTGTCACCGCCGGCCACCGAAAACGCCAATGGAAAATTACTCGCGCCGAACACGGCAACGGGTCCGACGGGAATCTTCTGCAAACGCAGGTCGGGACGCGGCAACGGCTTGCGTTCCGGCTTAGCCGAATCGATCGTGGCTGACAGCCAGCGGCCCTCGCGCACGAGCGACGCGAACAATTTCAATTGACCGATCGTGCGAGCGCGCTCGCCTTCGAGCCGCGCTTTCGGCAGCGCGGATTCGGCCTGTGCGCGTTCGATCAGCGTATCGCCAAGTCCGGCAATGTTGTCCGCAATCGCTTCCAGGAACTGCGCACGCGTTTCGAGCGGCGCGAGGCGGTAGGTATCGAATGCCTGCTCGGCAAGGTCGGCCGCGCGAGCGACTTCCAACGCTCCGCCACCACCAAAAACCGGCTGCAAGTCGACGCCGCGCGCCGGATCGAAGGCATGCAGCGTGGCGTCCTTTCCGCGCACCGCCGTCGCACCGATCAACATTTCTCCGGTGATCTGCATGTGAACTCTCCTGAATGCAGCGCCTGTCGCGAACCGCGATGGTCGCCGTGGGTGACAAAAAAACCAGGTGGCACGAGACGCAAGCGAACCCGGTTTTTTCCGTGGACTCTCACGCCGCAGAGAAAGTTTCAGCGTCGTGCGGGCGGTTCGAGCGCTTCCTTCGCCGTGGTCAAAGCGAACTGCCGGCCCGGACGTCGCGCATCAGGCCAGCATCGGGCCTTTCGCGCCTTTTGGGCAGGCTCATGATGCGCGGTCCGCATGACGATACGGCGTGAGCCAGCCCAAGCCGTCGGAGGTGCCTGCGCGCGGCCGATACTCGCAGCCGATCCACCCGCCATAGCCGAGTGAATCGATGAGATCGAACAGGTACGGATAGTTGACTTCGCCCGTATCCGGCTCGTTGCGGTAGGGTATGCCTGCTACCTGGATATGGCCGATACCCGCGTTGCGCCGTTTCATGTCGCGGCGAAGCTTGACGGCCAGGTCGCCTTCCACGATCTGGCAGTGATAGCAGTCGAACTGGACTTGCAGGTTCGGCAAGCCGATCTTTTCGCAGATCGCCTGCGCTTCATCCTGCCGGGTCAGGAAATAGCCGGGCATGTCACGCGTATTGATTGGCTCGATCACGATGGTGACCCGAGCCGAGTGCGCCATGCTCGCGGCCAGCGTCAGGTTCTTGATATAGACATCGCGATGCTGTTCGCGCGAGTCGTGCGCCTCGCGATTCGTTCCGTGCTTCGGTCCGATCAGCCCCGCCATGACATGGACGCGATCGTTGCCGAGCGCCGCGGCATAGTCGAGGGCAATCTCCATGCCGCGCCTGAACTCCTCCTCGCGTCCCGGCAGCGACGCGAGGCCGCGTTCACCGCCGGTCCAGTCACCCGGTGGCGCATTGAACAGCACTTGCTTCAGGCCATTGTCCGCGAGCTGGGCCTTGATCTCCGCCGGCGGAAAGTCGTAGGGAAACAGGAACTCCACCGCCTTGAAACCATCACGCGCCGCCGCGCTGAAACGCTCGAGGAACGCATGTTCGTTGTACATCATGCTGAGGTTGGCGGCGAAACGCGGCATGGTGAACCTCCTGCTGGTCAGGGTGACGCACGGCGTTCAAGCATTGCCGCAGCGCTCTGCAAGACGAGCTGCGCAACTCCCGCGCCCGGTTTGCGCATTGGCCGCCATGACCTTCGCCATCACCCTTCGAAGCGATGATATTCCCGTAAGCTGCGCCGGCAATGATCAGTAAAAACCCTCATCATGGCGAAACCGGATGGTCGATCAGCGCGAATGCATCGCGAATTTCCGATGTGCTTTTCGGGCGCACGACCCGCGCGACCTCGATCCCGTTGTCGAGGAAGATCAGCGTTGGCCAGAGTTTGACCCTGAACGAGCGGCCGAGCGGGCGGCCGCTGCCGTCCTCGATCTTCAAATGCCGGACGCCGGCGTGCTCCTCGAAAGCACCCGCAATCAGCGGCTGGGCAGCGCGGCAATGGCCGCACCAGGAGGTGCCGAACTCGATCACCGCCGGCCCACTCAGCGCGTCGATCTCAGCGCGCGATGGCGCAGTGAGTGCGAATTCAGTGGTCATCGCCATCAGTACTTCCTCCTCGAAACGAAACACGTGACAAGCAAATACGGCCGGTCGCCGGATGTTCATGACATCGCCGAACTCGTTGATACCGGCTGACCAGCACGTCCCTATTCGCAAGGCCGATGCCCGCAACGGGCCCTGCCCTTCGCCCTTAAATTCGACCCAAGCCTAGAACTGCCCGAAGCCGGTCAGCCCGATCAGGGCGCCCGCAGCCAGCAACCACAGCGGATGCAGCTTCGTCCTGAACGACAGGAACGCAATGACTGCCGTGATGGCCGTGAGCACCCAGCGAGTATCCGACGCTTCGGCAATCAACGACGCGCTCGCCGCGACGAGGCCGGCTGTCATGGGTACGAGGCCGAGTTGAACGTAGCGCCGCCACGGATGGTGCTTGAAGCGTTCCCAGGCGTGCATGGCCGCGACCGTCACGATTGACGACGGGCCGAATTTTGCAATCGATGTCACCAGCACGCCCGGCCAGCCGGCCACATGCCAGCCGATCAGCGTCACGATCATCATGTTCGGTCCGGGCGCAGCCTGTGCAAGCGCGAACAGCGCAGAAAAATCCGCCTTCGACATCCACTGATGGATATCCACTACCTGCCGCTGCATCTCGGGCAGGATGGTATTGCCGCCGCCGAAGGCGAGCAGTGAAAGCTGGCTGAAAATGGCCGCAAGGGAAGCGAGATCGTGATTCATTGGCTCTCCCCGCGCTTAACCTGCGGCTTCACTTCCGGCTTCACTTCGCGATTCACCCTCGACGCGACGAAGATCGAAACCGGTGTGAGCACGAGCATCACCGGCAACAACGGCAAGCGCAGCAACGCGATCGCGATGAACGCCAGGACCGCGACCGCCGCCATGGAGAGTTTGTGCCGCAACGGCCACGCCACCTTGATCGCCATCGACACCAGCAAGCCCGCGGCCGCCGCGGCGAGTCCCGCGAACAAATGGCGGATGTGCGGGTCTTGATGCGTGCGTTGATACAGCACGCCGAGTCCGATCACGATCAGCGAGGGCCCGACGATCAACCCAAGCAGGCCAGCCAGCGCGCCCGCCACGCCGCGAAATTTCATGCCGAGCGCAACCGATAGGTTGATCACGTTCCCGCCCGGCAAAAACTGGCAAAGGCCCAGCAGATCGACGAATTCGTCGGGGGTGAGCCACTTGCGCCGCTCGACTATTTCACGCCGTGCGAGCGGCAGCGCGCCGCCGAACGCGGTCAGCCCGAGCGTCAGGAAGCCGATAAAGATTTCCGCGACAGTCGGCGGGGCGAGCCGCTCTTGCAAGGCATGATCGTGCATGGTTCGGCGAGCGTTACTTTCGAGAAGCGCAAAGCGTAGCGCTTTATAGCGGTTGCTTCAAAGTCCGAAATGGCTGTTTAAAGCGCGAAGCGGATTTTTTCGGGCAGCAAGGCGCGATGCCGCTGCAACTGCCGGCATCCGCCCCGCTCCCATCGCCGCGATCCGGCTTACGAAGCCTTGACGTCACCACGTTCGCGGCGGGATTCGTAAGCTTTCAAATGCGTGTAGGCGGTCGAGAAAACCGGTGTGCTGATCGAGCCTCCGTGCGCCGCTTTGACCTGATTGGCGCGTGCAATCAAATCGCCCACGATGTGGTCCGCTTCGATGCGCGCACCGTTCTCCAGATCGCGCAGCATCGAGGCGGTGATCGTGGAGCCGGCCTCCGTGAACATGCCCCGCGCACGCGCGACCACTGCCTCCCCGGGCGTAAAGCCGTTCGCGGATGCGATAGCGCGAGCTTCATCGAAGAGATCGAGCAGCAGCTTCTGGCCACCCGGCGCCGCGATGATGTCGCCGACCGGCGCGCGCATCAGGCAGGTGCCCGCCGCGAGCGTCGCGAGAAACACCCACTTTTCCCACATCGACTGGATGATCTCGGGACTGGCGAACGCGTCGAACTGCGCGCCGGTCAACTGCGCGGAGATAGCCTCGATACGCGCCGATATTCCGCCCGCGCGCTCGCCGAACGCCATGGAATGCAGCTTGTTCAAGTGAACGACAGTGCCGTCGGCGTCGAGCGTCACGGCCGCGATGCACTGGCCGCCGAGCACGCGCTCGGCGCCGAATTGCGCTTCGAGCACATCGAGGTGATGCATGCCGTTGAGCATCGGCAGGATGGCGGTGTTCGGGCCGACCGAGGTTTTTATCGACTCGATGGCGCCGTCGAGATCGTAAGCCTTGCAGCTGAGCAGGATCAGGTCGAACGGCTCCCGAACGTCTTTCGCCAGCACGATGGGCGGATTGGGTATCGACAGGTCGCCGTTCGGGCTGCGCACGTTGAGGCCCGTCTGCGCGAGTTGCGCGGCCCGCCGCTCGCGTACGAGGAATGTCACGTCGCGGCCGGCTTCGAGCAGCCGCCCGCCAAAATAGCCGCCAATCGCGCCCGCGCCCACCACCAGAATCCGCATGTCCTGCTCCTTGCATTTAGTCTGATCACAACGCCGGCCGCAGGTGCGGCGGCGCCGCCTTAATTACCGGCCTTTCTACGCTTGCCAGACGCCATACCCGGCTTCCCGCAAGCCGATTGCCAATTCCACTTCCATCTCCCGCGCGCCTTCGTACGGCATCGGGTTATACAGTTCGTAGAGCTGCGGCAACAATCGCAGCCCGAATTCCCGCGCATACCGGTTGGACTGGATGCCGGCCTTGTGCTTGTCGAAACGGACATCGGGATCGATGCCCGTCATGCCTACGTAGACAAAGGGCTTGCCGAGCACGTAATCCGGATTTGCGCGCCGGAAACGCGCTTCGTTCCAGACCATGTCGGCCAGTTCGATCACGTAGACGTGGTAGTGGTGACTCCTTGGCCGCGCCTTTGGTTGAGCCTTTGGTTGCGTCTTTTTCCGAAGCGCCATGCCGTTGTCCTGCAGTTGCCCTGTCGTTGCGCTGCCGTTGCCCTCGTTGCCCTGCCACGCCTGGTTCCAGCGAGTCGAGTCGCGCCGCGCCTGAAACCTGCCGCGGATGCTCATTCTAGACTGGTGTCAGGCAGGCTGCCCGGGCGCCGCCAACGCGCTCTCCGGCCGCTCTCCGGCCGTGCAAGCGCGTGCGATGTCTGCCAGCGCCGTGTCAAAGTGGTAATCTCGCTCCGTCTGCGCGTTCTGCGCGGCGTTTGCGTGTTTCCGCCTGCCAGGCTGACGGGAATACGTAGTGTCCGTGCCGCTTTTGCCACTGTTTCATGGCGCGAGAGCCAGTCCGGAACGCCGCCGCGGACACCGCCCCAATTGACAAATCGCATCCGTCGCGTGTGTCGCCACGAGCCGCCCGCGCTTCGGTCATTCGGAGAGAAACATGAGCAAGCAAGCAATCGGCGTTGTCGGCCTCGCCGTCATGGGACGCAATCTGGCGTTGAACATCGAGAGCCGCGGCCACGCGGTGTCGGTGTACAACCGCAGCCGCGAAAAAACCGACGAGCTGATAGCCGAGCATCCCGACAAGAAGCTCGTGCCCGCGTACACGCTGGAAGAGTTTGTCGAGTCGCTCGAGAAACCTCGCCGCATCCTGCTGATGGTCAAGGCTGGCCAGGGCACCGACGCCACCATCGACTCGCTTCGTCCTCTGCTCGACAAGGGCGACATCCTGATCGACGGCGGCAACACGCATTTCACCGACACCATCCGCCGCAACACCGACCTCGCCAAGTCGGGGCTGCATTTCATTGGCACGGGTGTGTCGGGCGGTGAGGAAGGCGCATTGAAAGGCCCGTCGATCATGCCGGGCGGGCAAAAGGAAGCGTACGACCTGGTGGCTCCGATCCTGACCGAGATTGCCGCCAAGGCGCCGGATGGTGAACCGTGCGTGGCGTACATGGGCCCGGACGGCGCGGGACATTACGTGAAGATGGTGCATAACGGGATCGAATACGGCGACATGCAGTTGATCGCCGAAAGCTACGACGTGCTCAAGCGCGTGGCGGGCTTGTCGAACGAAGAACTGGGTAAGGTGTATGTCGAGTGGAACAAGGGTGAACTGGACAGTTACCTGATCGAGATCACCTCGAAGATCTTCTCGAAGAAGGATGAAGAGACGGGCAAGGACCTGGTCGATGTGATTCTCGACCGCGCGGCGCAAAAGGGCACGGGCAAGTGGACGAGCCAGAATGCGCTCGACCTCGGTGCGCCGTTGCCGCTGATCACGGAAGCTGTGTTTGCGCGCGTGCTGTCTTCGCTGAAGGATCAGCGGGTTGAGGCGAGCAAGCAGTTGACGGGACCCACGCCGAAGTTCGATGGCGATCGCGATGCCTTCGTGGAAGCCGTGCGGCGCGCGTTGTTCCTGAGCAAGATCGTTTCTTACGCGCAGGGGTTTGCGCAGTTGCGTGCGGCGTCGGAAGAGTACAAGTGGGACTTGCAATACGGTCAGATCGCGAAGATCTTCCGGGCGGGCTGCATTATCCGTGCGGGCTTCTTGCAGAAGATCACGGACGCCTACAAGACCAACGCGGACTTGCACAACTTGCTGCTCGATCCGTATTTCAGCGACATCGCGACGAAGTATCAGGGTGCGTTGCGTGATGTGGTTGTCGCGGCGGTGAAGGCGGGCGTGCCGGTGCCGGCGTTCTCGTCCGCAGTGGCCTATTACGATAGCTACCGGTCGGAGACATTGCCGGCGAATCTCGTGCAAGCACAGCGCGATTTCTTCGGCGCGCATACGTTCGAACGGGTCGACAAGAAGGGCAGCTTCCACGCCGACTGGTCTTAAGGCGCTAAGCCGCTGAGAAGCCGCTGGTCTTTGCGCTAGTTCAACGCCGACGCCTTCGCGTCGGCGTTTTCTTTTGCCTTTGGCAAGTCGTCAAATTTTGTCGCAGCGAATTTTTCCACAAGTCGAATAACGGTGTTTTCCCCTATGCTTTCCTGTCGATGGATAACGCAACGGCAGGAAGACCATGGCAACAGCACTTACAGTATTAAATCGGGAATCGGAGTTGAGCTACGCTTACCTCCACGCTATTGCATCGCACGCGGGCGTCAACTGCAAGACGAGCAACCGGCACGACGACAACGCCGGGATCGATGCCATGCTGACCGGTTGGGAGCCATTTCCGAATGGCGGAAGCCTGACCGAAGTCGACATCAAGGTCCAGCTGAAAGCCAGCATCAAGCCGCCATTCGACGACGGTGACTCGCTCTCCTATTTCCTGTCCGGCACGCAGCAATACGACGATCTACGCCGCGAAACGCACGCATCGCCGCGAATACTCGCCGTGTTGTTCCTGCCGCCGAAAGCGGAAGACTGGCTAACACACTCACACGAGCAACTCGTGCTTCGAAAATGCGCGTACTGGGTCAGTCTGCGAGGCGCGCCGCCAACGGACAACCTTGCCGGCGTCACGGTAAAGATCCCGAAGCATCAGGTGTTCGACGGCGCCGGGCTCATGCAACTCATGGCGAGCATCTCGCGTCGCGAAATTCCTGCCTATAAAGCTCCCGCTCATCGAGTCACTCATGGCAATTAAAGATCTGTCACCGTCGGCACTACGCGATTTCGTGAAATCGCTGGGATGGCAGTCGCTGCCCGATGGCATTGTGGACCGTCTTTACGTCATGCATCACGCTGACATGCCGCGTCGCCAGATCGTCATTCCCATGGATCAGGACGCGCCAGACTACGCCGAGGCATGTGAACTTGCGTTGTCCAAACTCGCGGACCTGCAGGGTATGAAGCTGGCGGACCTGATCCAGCTCGCCGCCATCTCGCGTGACGACTCCATTTACTATCGCGTGACGAGCAGCGGCTCTGTTGATGACGGCCTGCCCTTGTCGTTCGCCGCTTCAATGCTGCAGGGAGCGGAGCAGATCCTGCTTGCGTCCGCGTGTACCGTCTTGCGTCCCCAGACACATCACCCGCGTCTGCACAGGGCTGAAGCTACTCAGCTTGTCGGTCATGCACGCCTCGGACATACCGAGCGAGGCAGTTTCGTGGTTCGCGTGTCGTGTCCTGTTGACGCCATGCAGACGCCTTCCGTGCCCGACCTCGCGTACGCAAACGATTCGTTTGTCCGCATGACCATGCTTACCGCCAGAAACGGCGTGCGGCAACTCGTCAAGGCCATCGAAGAGGACGCGCTGAGCCGCTTCGTGGAGTCGCAAAGAGCGGCGGCGTCGCCTATCGTCTCGTCGAATCTTTGCGAAGCGCTGACGCGTCTTCACCATGACGACGTACGCAACAACATCGACATGTCGTTTCGTTGGGCAACGACCGTAGCCTTACCGCGCGACCCTACGGTCAATGAAAGCATCAGCATTCGAAGCCATTACTTCGCGCGCATTGACGAGGTACGCCAGGAACTGCGCGCGGTCGAGCGCGACCGCGACGACGTATTCATTGGCACAGTCGAGCATCTGAACGGTGAATTCGACATTGAAGGAAATCGCGCCGGTGAGGTAGTCATGGCGCTGCTTCTTCGTGAGGGCGAGATCATCAAGGCCCGCGTTGTACTCGACCAGGAACAGTACGCGAGGGCAGTCACCGCTCACCTTGACGATCGCGCCTTGATTCGGATCGCCGGACGCCTGCGTCCCGGTCGTCAACCACGTAGCATGACCGAAGTAACGAGCTTTATTCTGATCGGTCCGGGTCTTGGCTAATACAAATTAGGCTGGGCCTGGCGGGCGGACGGGCGTTCGGTGCTTCAAGGCCTCAAACTTGCGGCCCTAACCCCAGCAGCCCCCGTATTTGCTCACCGTTCGCGCCACTTCCGGCAAAGTCATCGAACGCGCGGTCCGCTACGTGAATGATGTGCTTGCGGATATATTCCGCCCCTTCCCTTGCGCCGTCTTCCGGATGTTTCAACGCGCACTCCCATTCAAGCACGGCCCAGCCGGGAAAATCGTACTGCGCCATCTTCGAAAAGATCGCCCCGAAGTCGATTTGCCCGTCGCCCAGCGAACGGAAGCGCCCCGCGCGATCCACCCAACCCGAATAACCGCCGTACACGCCCTGCCGGCCATCAGGACGAAATTCCGCGTCCTTCACATGGAAGGCCTTGATGCGTTCGTGATAAATATCGATGAACTGAAGGTAGTCCAGTTGCTGCAGCAAGAAATGACTCGGATCAAAGAGAATGTTCGCTCGCGGATGGGCGTCCACAGCGGCAAGAAAACGCTCGAACGTCACGCCGTCGTGCAAATCCTCGCCCGGATGCAACTCATAGCAAACGTCCACGCCGGCTTGATCGAAGGCATCCAGCAACGGCCGCCAGCGCCGCGCCAATTCTTCGAACGCGGCCGCAACAAGACCCTGCGGACGCTGCGGCCACGGATACAAATAAGGCCACGCCAGCGCCCCCGAGAACGTCACGTGCGCGCTCAATCCCAAGCGCTTCGATGCCGCCGCCGCGAAGCCGACCTGCTCGATCGCCCACGCGGTGCGAGCCTTCGGATCGCCGCGAACATGCGCTGCGGCGAAGCCATCGAAGAGCGTGTCGTAGGCCGGATGAACCGCTACAAGCTGCCCCTGCAAATGCGTCGATAACTCCGTGATGCTCACGCCCGCGTCGTCCACTATGCGAAGCAGATCATCGCAATACGCGTCGCTTTTTGCCGCCTGCTCGAGATCGATCAGCCGCGGATCGCACGGCACCTGGATACCTTCATAACCCAGGCCCTTTGCCCAGCCCGCAAGATGCGCGAGGTTGTCGAAGGGCAACGTATCGCCTAGAAACTGCGCCAGGAAAATGGCGGGGCCTTTGATGGTTTTCATGTGCATCGATCCGCTAACGTGGCTGCCTTCATGCCGTCAGTCAATCAGAACGGCGAGTTCGGATAGTAGAACTGCTTGGCGTTCTCCTTCGTGATCAGCACCGAAGGAATGATGGTCGTCGGCGGCAGCTTCTCACCCTTCAGACGCGCTTCGGCGGTGAGCTTGATCGCGTCATAAATGAACTTGGGCGAGTACGACACATCCGCCTGGACCAGCTTGTCGCCGTCCATGATCCGCTTGACCGCTTCCTTCGATCCCGCGCCGCCAAACACCTGCTTGATATCCGTACGCTTAGCCTGGTCGATCGCCTTCAGCACGCCGATCATCATGTCGTCATCGGCCGCCCAGACTGCATCGATATGCTTGAAGCGCGTCAGGTAATCCTGCATGACCTTGAAGGCGTCATCGCGATTCCAGTTGGCGTATTTGGCGTCGAGGATCTTCATGTCGGGATGCTGCTTGATCACCGATTCAAACGCGGCCCAGCGTTCGTTATCGAGCGTGGTCGGAATGCCGCGCAACGCGACAATGTCGCCCTTGCCGTCCATGGTCTTCGCCAGGTATTCAGCCGGAAGCTTGCCGAACGCGGTGTTGTCGCCGGCTACGTAGGCGTCCTGCGCGCTGGTATCGGTCAGCCCGCGATCCACCACGGTCACGTACACGCCCTTCTTCTTGACCTGCGCCACCGGTTGCGTCAGCGACGCCGATTCGAACGGGAAAATCACCAGCGCATTGATCTTGTTCACCGTCACCAGGTCCTGCAACTGGTTCGCCTGTTCCGGTGCGCCACCCGCGGTCTTGATGATGACCTTCAGGTCCGGATGCGCTTGCTCCAGTTCCTTTTTGGCCTCGTTGGCCCACCACACGATGCCACCGGTGAACCCGTGCGTCGCGGTGGGAATAGCGACGCCTAGAATGACTTTATCGGCGGCGCTGGCCGAGACGGCGCTCGCTGCCAGCGCTATCGCGCCGAGTGAGCCACCGAGTACGCGAAGAATGTTTTTCATGCTGTGTCTCCATTGTTTTGACAGGCGCCTGAGAGGATTTCCGGGCGCGGTTCGAACACACTTCAACGACGTCCACGCTGTAAAAACGCTACGAAAATAATCACGGCGCCCTGCACCGCCGCATTGAGATACACGCTGATGATGCTCGTGAGATTGAGGATGTTCGCAATCACCGACAGCAGGATCGCGCCGATCACCGTCCCGATCACGCGCCCTTCGCCCCCTCTGAGCGCAGTGCCGCCAACGACCACCGCTGCGATCGCTTCAAGCTCCCAGAGCAGGCCCGTGGTCGGCGTGGCAGACCCGAGGCGCGGCACGTACAGCACCGTCGCCACGCCCACGCATAACCCAAGCAGCACGTACGTGACGATCTTCACGGAATCCACGCGAATGGCCGCATAACGGGCGACTTGTTCGTTCGAGCCGATAGCCTGCACATGCCGCCCAAACACGGTCCGGTTCAGCACGATCACACCGCCCGCCGCCACGATCAGGAACACCCAGATCGGCACGGGAATCCCGAAAAGGCTGGCGTAATACACGGGGCCGTAGAGATCGGACAAAGTGTTGTCGAGCGTAAGCGCCCCGCCATCCGCGAGCCACGTCAGCACCGCGCGGAAGATCCCAAGCGTTCCCAGTGTCACGATAAACGGCTCTATGCGTCCCTTGGTCACCAGCAGACCATGCGCCAAACCAAAAAGACCCCCTAAAACAAGGGCTAAAATGATCCCGACAGCAATAATGGCAAGCGGTGCAAGCGTGTGTCCGCGCACGCCGTGCGCGAGTGCATTCATGACCCAGATCATGCTGCCCGCGATCAACGCGGCCATCGATCCAACCGACAGATCGATACCGCCCGAGATGATCACGAAGGTCATCCCCACCGCAATGATGCCGATGAACGAGGTTCGCGTGAGGACGTTCATCGCGTTGTCGAAGGTGGCGAAGTCCGGGTTCAGCAGCGTGCCGCCTATGCATAGCGCGACCAGCCCGAGCAGCGGCCCGACGCCATGCAGCCGCCGTGCGAAGCTGCCCAGGCGGCTCGATCCTTCAACGCCTTCAGTGTGTGCCGGTCGCATGGGCGATCAACCTCTCTTCAGTCAGGTGTCCGGGGCCAAGGGTCGCGACAAGCTCGCCGCCGCGCATCACCGCCACGCGATGACATAAACCAATCAGCTCGATCAGTTCGGATGAGATCACGATCACCGCGCGGCCTTCGGCGGCGAGCGCGTGGATCAGGAAGTAGATATCGCGTTTCGCGCCGACATCGACGCCTCGAGTGGGTTCGTCAAGCACCACCACGCGTGGATCGGGATGCAGGAACTTCGCGAGCGCCAGCTTTTGCTGATTGCCGCCCGACAACATGCGCGCGCGGCTCGCCAGGTTGCCAGTGCGGATCCCGAAGTCGCCGACCGCTTTTTTCAGCGCATCGCGTTCCGCATGTCCGTCGAGCAGCGGATGCGCGTAGCGTTCCAGCGTCATCATGGTGAGGTTGTCTTTCAACGCCATGTCGACGTGCAGTCCACGCCCCTTGCGATCCTCGCTCAGATACGTGATGCCGTGTTTCATCGCGGCGCGGGGATTGCGCGGATTGATGTCCTCGCCATCGAGCGTGATGCGCCCCGCCGTGCGCGCCCGCAAACCGATGAGTCCCTCGAAGAGTTCCGTGCGTCCCGCGCCCACGAGTCCCGCGAAGCCGAACACTTCGCCGGCGCGCACCGAGAAGCTCACGTTTTCCGCCCAGCCCGGCACGCAGGCGTTATCGACCTTGAAGGCCACGCGCGCATCGGCGGGGATCGCGGGTTTATCGGGGAACATGTCTGACACTTCGCGCCCGACCATCAGGTTCGCCATCTGCTGGCGCGTGGTCTCGGCGGTCAATCCTCGCGAGACGAAGCGGCCATCGCGCATCACGATGACTTCGTCAGTGACGCGTTCCACTTCGTCGAGTTTGTGCGAGATATAAATGATGGTCACGCCGTCGTCCTTCAGCCGCGCCATCAGTGCGAACAGGCGTTGCGTTTCAGCGGGCGTGAGCGTGGCGGTCGGTTCGTCCATGATCAGCAGGCGGGCATCACGCAGCATGGCCTTGGCGATTTCCACGAGCTGCTTCTCCGCGACGATCAGGTTGCGCACTCTGGTATCCGGCTGCTTGTGCAGGCCAACGTCGGCGAGACGCGCGCGTGCGGCCTCGCGCATGGCGGGTTCATCGAGGAAGAGACCACGCTTTATCTCGTGCCCGAGAAACATGTTCTGCACGATGCTCAAGTGATCCGCGAGGTTCAGTTCCTGATGGATCAATACGATGCCCGTGGCTTCGGCATCGCGGGAACTATCGAAGGTCTTGGGCGTGCCGTCGATGGAAAACGTACCCGCGCTCGGACGTTCGTAGCCGGCGAGGATCTTCATCAGCGTCGACTTGCCCGCGCCGTTTTCGCCAAGCAAGCCGTAGATGCGTCCGGGGGCGAGGTCGAAGCTCACGCCATGCAGCACGCGTACAGGTCCGAACTGTTTTTCGATGCTATCGAAGGCGACGGCCAGGCTCATGATCACGCGCTCCTTCGTATCATCAGCTTGTGCGGCAGCAGCACGCCGGGTACATGCACGTTGGGTTCGCGCAGGCGTTTGAGCAGCAATCGCGCGGCGGTTTCGCCAAGTTCGCGCATGGGTTGAGCGACCGTCGTGAGCGGTGGATCGATTTGCGCGGCAACGGCAATATCGTCGAAACCGATCACAGCCATGTCGTCCGGCACGCGCAAGCCAACGCCGCGCAAGCCGTTGATCACGCCGATGGCGAGGGTGTCGGAGACGGCGAACACTGCCGTCGGTCGGTTGCGTCGCAGGCGGGTCAGCTTGCGCGCAGCGGTTTCACCGGCCGCGTAGTCGAGGGTATCGAGGTCGACTTGCCACGCGGGATCGGCATCGATCCCTGCAGCGCTCAAAGCATCCCGATAGCCCTCCGCACGCTGGCGGCTATATAAATATCCGTGGCCTGAATTGATCAGCGCGATTTTCCGGTGACCCTGGCTGAGCAAGTGGCGAATTGCGTCGCCGGCGGCTTCATAGTTATCGATACCTACGTACGGCACGCCCGCTGCGGGATCGAACTCGCAGCAGGCTACCCAGGGCAGCGTGGCGGCTTCCTCGACCAGCGCCTGCTGAATCGCGGCAGGGTCGAGGCAGATGGCGCCGTCAGCGCGGCGGCCTCTTAGCAGATCGAAGTAACTGCGTTCGCGGCCGGGATCGGCGCCTGTATCGCAGAGCAGCATGAAATAGCCGTTTTGACGGGCGACACTGTCGATGCCGCGAACGATGGCCGCGTAGAACGGATTGCCGAAGTCGGGGACCAGGGTGAGCAGCATGCGGCTTTCGGCCGTGCGCAAATTGCGGGCGAGTTCGTTGATTCGATACCCGCTTGCCGCAACCGCCGCGAGCACTTTGTCGCGCGTAGGTTCGCGTACGTTAGTGTGACCGTTGAGGACGCGAGAGACGGTCGCGACCGATACGCCCGCCTTTTGAGCGACGTCAGAGATCGAGATTTCATCGGCGGTGCGCAATGTTTCCGTCATTGGTTTCCACTCGCGCCCACGGATGTAATGGATTACATTATTGGAGTACGAGCGGCCGGGCGCGATAGGGACAAACGCGGACCGCGACGGCAGATAGCAGCGGGTTCGGACCAGCCTGGAAAGGCAGATTCCAAAACAAGCGCATACTACGTCCCCGTCTCCCCGCGCGGCTTCACTTTCGCGCCTCCCTGATGCCCGGTTACCTGACCAAGCAAGAAAACATCGCCGTTTCCGGCGTTGACGACCTCATCATCCGTTCGCTGCTGGACCTTCAGCAATTCTCCGATCCCGCCGGCGACGCCGAACGAATCGGCATCTCCTCGGCCATGTGGCCGTTATTCGGCATGCTGTGGCCATCCGGCGCGCACCTCGCCGCGCGCCTCGCCTTAAGGCCGGTGCTGATCGGTGAACGCATTCTTGAAATCGGTTGCGGACTGGCGCTCGCCAGTCTCGTCGGACATCGGCGCGGAGCAGATGTGACCGCCAGCGATTGCCATCCGTTGACCGGGGACTTCCTGAAAGAAAACTTGCGCCTGAACGACTTGCCGCCCATGAAATACCGGCACGGCAACTGGTCCATCCCTGAACTGGAAGACACCCTCAACGATGAGGCGGGACGGCGCATTGTCGATGGCCGCTTCGACCTGATCATGGGCAGCGACCTGCTCTACGAACGCGATGCCAACGCGACGCTCGCCGCGTTCATCGGACTGCACGCATCGTCGGCGGCCGAGGTCTGGATCGTGGACCCCGACCGGGGCAACCGCGCCGCGTTCAACCGGCAAATGGGCGAACGCGGCTTCCAGATGCGCGAGGAACGGCTGGATAAAATAGCCTTCGACGATACCGCCGCCTATAAAGGCCGATTGCTGATCTATCGCTTCAACGACGCATAAAACCTCTCGCCATGGCTTCCCGGCTCAACCGAACGTGAACGCATACGCCTCGACTCCCGGGTCCAGGAATTCAATTGCGAACGTGTGATCCTTTACATCGCCCGACTGCCGCACGAGTTGATATAAGCGCTGCTCGGTGACCGTGCCGGTGCCATCGGCCATGACATCCGAGCCGTGCGCGTTGCCTGGCGCGGCGCCATCGATGCTCACGCGAAACCTCACCGGCTTGTTGTCCTTTCCGGGTCCCAGCACGAGATGCAAGTCCCTCGCATGGAATCGATACACAATGGTTCCCGTCGAAGCCGCCAGCGACGCTTGCTCCGAACCCACGTTCCATGCGCCCGCGAGACCCCATTCATTCAGCGCGAGTTGACCGGGCGCGGCATAGGTGTGAACGCGGTCGTGCGATTCGCCGCCCTTGCCGGCAAAATTCTCCGCGCGTTCGTAGCCTACGTAGGTTTCCGGTGACTGCATGTCGGCGTTATCGGCGGCCATTTGCACGCCCTTGGCTGCCGTGTCGTCGCTGACCATTGCGCCCGCATTCGCGTGACCGGCTTCCGCGAGCAACTGCTGGATCACCTGCTCCGAATGTGCATAGTCGCCTTCGCCAAAGTGATGGAAGCGAACCTGCCCCTTTGCATCGATAAAATAATGCGCCGGCCAGTACTGGTTACCAAACGCACGCCAGATTGCGTAGTTGTTATCGATGGCCACCGGATAGTCGACGCCCAGATCGTGCGTCGCGCGCTTGACGTTGTCCACGTTACGCTCGAACGCAAACTCGGGCGCATGCACACCGATCACCACCAGCCCCTGATCGCGATACTTCTGCGCCCACGCTTTCACGTAGGGCAACGAACGCAGGCAGTTGATGCACGAGTAGGTCCAGAAGTCGACGAGCACGACCTTGCCGCGCAAATCCTGCGCCGTGAGCGGCGGCGAATTGAGCCATTGAACGGCGCCGGACAGCGACGGTAATTCTCCTTCCACCGGCAGCGACAGCGGCGCTTCCGGGCTCGCGGCTGCACGCATCATCGCGGGCGCGGCGGCATCGGTTGCCGCGGTGGTCTGGGCAGGTGCGGCCGCATCGCTATTGCCAGCCTTCGCCTGCGCGGTACCACCGGACAACGTGTCCACCAGCTTCTGTTCGATGCCACCCGTCGCAACGGTCGACACACGAGCCAGCACGCCCGTATCGAGTCCTAACGAGATGGCGACCACACCCAGCAACATCGCCGCGCCAATACCACGACGAATCCACTCGCCTGCCCCGAGCGAGCGTTTCATCGCGGCAAACACCCGGCCGCCGATGAGCAATGCCACCGCCAGCGACGTCGCGGCGCCCGCCGCGTAAGCGACCAGCAGCAGTGTCGTGCCGACACTTGCTCCACGCAATGCCGCGCCTGTCAGCACAAGGCCCAGGATCGGGCCGGCGCATGGCGCCCACAGCAAACCGGTCGCAATGCCCAGCAGGAACGACGAGCTTGCGCGCACTTGTTGTCCGTCAGCTTGCGCAAACTCGGACAGCCGATTTCCCGCGCTGACAAAAGGACGCATGAGGCGTTCTGCGAAGCTTGGCAAGAGCAACGTCAAGCCGAAGATGCCGAGCAACGCGACAGCCAGCCAGCGGCCGTACTGGTTCGCCTGTGTCACCCAGCCGCCGCCCACTGCCGCGAGTGTCGCGACTGCTGCGAACGTGATGGCCATGCCGGCAAGCAAAGGCAGGCCGCTGCGCACGAACGGTTGGTCCGCCCGCGAGAACACGAAGGGCAACACGGGCAGGATGCAGGGGCTAAGGATAGTGAGCGCACCGCCAAGATAAGCCAGGACAATGAGTAACATGAGCGTGCAAGTTCTTAGGTCTTTAGGTGGTCGGGGTCCGACGCGGAACAGTTTCGGTAGCTACGCGCCGAGTCATGCAGCGGCGGGTTTGAACGTCATCGCCAGGCCGTTCATGCAATAACGCAAGCCGGTGGGCTTGGGGCCGTCATCGAAGACATGGCCGAGATGTCCACCGCAACGCCGGCAATGCACCTCTGTACGCGATACGCCGAACGACAAGTCCTCATGCGTTGCCACCGCGTGGTCGAGCGGTGCCCAGAAGCTCGGCCAGCCGGTGTGGCTGTCGAACTTCGTACGTGACGAAAACACATCAAGCTGGCATCCGGCGCACGCGAACGTGCCGCTACGATGTTCGTCGTTCAAAGGGCTGCTGTAAGGGCGTTCCGTGCCTTCGTGGCGAAGCACGTTGTATTGAGCGGGAGTGAGCAGGCGGCGCCATTGGTCGTCGGGATGAACGACTTCGAACGATTCATCGGTGCTGTTGCCGCTTGTTCCGGTCGCGCCTAACACGCGACGTTGATTGAACGCGGCGAATGCCGCTGCGGCAAAAATGCTGCCTGCAAAAATAAACCGGCGCCGGGTCTGCATGATGTGCTCCTGAACAAAACTTACGCTTTGAGGAATGCCGGTCTTTGTGAACGGCCTTCCGGGTCGCGACGGGGAACCGTGCTCAGGTTCATGACAGGCAAACACGTCAATCACGGTTTTAATCCGTTGAAAACGAAAAAATCGTGATTGATTTTGGAAGCCTGTGGCCTATTTCAACTGGCTCTTGAATGTGGCTCGGGTTTAACAAGCCAGACATTCACCGTGCGTCTGTTAGCTAGTTCGTGCAGGAGAGATAGTTGGTTACACGTAACCGATCAAATTCGTTTGGCCGGCGCATCCGGATCCAGTAGGCGGGGTGTATTTTCGGTTACGCTATATTTATTGAAATATAGCGTAACACTGCCGACATGCTTAGTGTCAGGTTTGATATGGGCGGTAGTTTGCACGGTCAGATGGTGCTTGCCCGAGAGCGTACGGGGCGAAGCGTGTTCGTGTCAGGATTCGCGAGAAGGAGGGGTTCACACATCCGTGGCTCTGGCGAGCACCGTGCTTTTGGGGTGCCAAAAACGCGGAAACCGCACGCTAGGTCAACTTACGAGCCCGCGTTTTGAAAGCGTTTTCTTTGCTTCGTTTCTTTGTCGCTTTGGACAAAGAAATGACGCGCCGCCACGCGCAGTGGCTAATAGTGCTAAAGAAATCAGGTGACTCAAGCAGGTCACCAAGGCCGAAAGCACCAACCCTGCATTGACCCCTGACCACTAACCCCAATAACCCCGCAAACCACCAAACCCTGTCCACCGGCGCAAGCGAATAACCACACCCCTTATCGAACCATATACCCCCGATCCGTCATGCACTCGCCATACGAACGCCAGTACTGAACCATCGGCGGCTCGGGCGGCGGCAACGCCGGCATAGGCGCATCGGCAGAAGTCGAACTCGCATTCGCCGCAGCAAGAGCATCCGCAGCCACACCGGGCGTGGGCGTCGAGGACGCTTCGGTCGCCGATGCCAAAACCGGCGCCGACCCGGGCGCAATCGCCGATGGCAACGGCGCCGCCACGTCAACCGGATGCACAGCACCGGGCTTCACGGTCCTCGGCTTTTCAGGCGCCTGCGACACGTGCGCCATTACTACGCCGGTATGTTGATTGGCGTAGCTGTAACACATGGCTCTATCGATACGGGTTTGTGCCGGATTCTGGCTGCGCATTGGAATGGCGAGCGGTTGTTGCGCAAGGGCGCTGGTGCTCAGCAACAGCACGGCAATGCCGGCGGACAGGGGGATTCTCATAGCTCGTGCACTCCGGGAAACAGGAATGGCGACGCCCGGATCAAGCTGATTCCGAGGCGCCGCCAAACGAGCTTTCACCTTACTGTCCGCGTGCCGTACTTATGCGAAAGACTATCGCTGAAATCCGCCAACTTTTCGCATTATTCGCCCGTTTAGCGCGTTGGACCGCGTTTGTTGGACGATGCCGAGCGATACGAGGGCCTCGCAAGCCATGCCGCGCAACTCGGGAATCGGCCTTGTGCAACGCACCACGACTCATGCGTTTCGTGATGGCGCGCTGCTGACGCGTGCCTCAACGATCGCTAATACAGACACGCCTACTCAGCCCCCCGTACGGTCGCCCTCGCAACCCGCTCAATCAAACGCTTTCCAGCGCCAGCGCAATCCCCTGCCCGCCGCCGATACACAGCGTCACCATCGCTCGCTTCAAACCGTCGCGTTTCATCGCGTGGGCGAGCCGCGTGACCAGCACCGCGCCGGTTGCGCCAATAGCGTGGCCATGTGCAATCGCGCCGCCTTCGGGGTTCACCACGTCATCGGGCAGACCCAGTTTCCGTGCAACCGCGATTGGCACGGCAGCAAAGGCTTCGTTGATCTCGATGCGCTCCAGATCGCCCAGCTTCCAGCCTGCGCGATCCAGCGCCTGCTGGACGGCCGGGACCGGCCCAAGACCGAACATGCCCGGTTCGACCGCCGCAATGCCGTATGCGACCAGACGCACCGATGCCTCGATCCCCTTGCGCTCGGCGAACGCGCGGTCCGCCACGAGCATCGCTGCCGCGCCGCTGTTCAGGCCCGGCGCGTTGCCCGCGGTGATCGTGCCGTCGGGGCGGAATGCGGGACGCAGTTTTGACAACGTCGCGAACGTGGTGTCAGGCCGCGGCTGTTCGTCGACATTGAAGACAGCGCTGAGCTTGCCCGCCTTCACCTCCACGCCGACAATCTCCGCCGCAAACCAGCCCTTCGCCTGCGCTGCGGCAAAACGTTGCTGCGAGCGCTCGGCGAAGCGGTCCTGCGCTTCGCGCGTGATGTCCATCTGCGTGACGAGATCTTCCGTATGCCAGCCGGAGTGCTTGCCGGAGAAGGCATCGTCAAGGCCATCGCGCAACATGCTGTCGTGGATTTCCGCGTTGCCCATCCGATAGCCGAAGCGCCCGTTATCGAGCAGATACGGCGCGCGGTCCATGTTCTCCATGCCGCCCGCCACCGCGAGCTGCACAAAGCCGGCCGTGATCTCGTTAGCCGCCGATACAATCGCCTGCGCGCCCGAGCCGCACACGCGGTTCACGGTCAACGCGGGCACCGAGACCGGCAAGCCGCCGTTCACGGCCGCCTGACGCGCGGGATTCATACGGTTGCCCGCCTGGATCACGTTACCCAGGGTGACCGAATCCACGTCCTGTCCCGAGACCCCGGCACGCCGCAGGGTTTCACGGACCACGGCCGCGCCGAGGTCCGTCGCCGGCGTGCCTTTCAGCGCGCCGTTGAATGCACCGATCGCGGTCCTGACCGGCTCGCACAGCACGATTTCACGTTGTTGGCTCATGACTTTTCGCTCCTGATTGACCAGAAAACTTAATGCGCCGGCGTGAGATAGGCCGGCGTTGCCGATGACAACGACGCCTTCACGTTGCGGCCGATGTCATCGACGAGAATCTCTTCCTTACCTTGCTCGATGCCGTCGAGCACCTGACGCACGACGTCTTCCGGCGATGTCTTCGGCGCGTCGATCCCGGCGGTCATATCGGTATCGATAAACGCCGGATGCACGCCCACCACCAGCGTGTTCTGTGCGCGCAGTTCGGTGCGCAAGCCGTTCGTGATCGCCCACGCGGCGGACTTGGACGCGCTGTACGAACCCGTGTTGTCGATGGTCAGCCAGCTCAGCACCGACAGGATGTTGACCACCGCGCCGCCGCCGTTGTGCTTGAGGATCGGCGCAAAGGCCTGGGTAACCGCAAGCGGACCGATCACGTTGGTCTCGAGCTGCGAGCGCACGGCATCGATGGCCGCGCCATCGAGCAACGAACCGCCGATGATCGCGCCGGCATTGTTGATGACGACCTGCACGTCGGTCAGACGGTCGGCCGCTGCGGCAATGCTCTGCGCATTGGTCACGTCGAGCTGCACCGCTTCGACGCCGGGCACCTTGACCTGGCTTTTATCACGCGCCGATGCATACACTTTCGATGCCCCCGCCGCCAGCAACGCCTTCGCAAACTGCTCGCCAAGGCCGCGATTCGCACCGGTCACCAACACGACTTTTCCTTTGATTTCCATATCAAACTCCGTAGTGCATATGCACTTTATGAGGTAAAAAAACGCCCGGCGGCACGCCGAGCGAGTGTTTCATTCCGCCGATGTCAGCTCCAGCAGCGACTTTCTCAGTTCCCCGGCGCGTTCCCGGCCGAACTTGTCTTCAAATTCCCGCTGTGCGTCGCGCCAGCGCAGCGATGCTTCGCCGAGCGTCTTCTTGCCTGCGTCCGACAGCGACAGCGCAACAGCCCGCGTGCTGGCGTCTTGCTGGGCGGCCGTGACCAGCCCGTCGCGCTGCAGCGGTTTCAATGCCCGGACCAGCGTGGTGCGTTCCATCACCATGGCGTCTGCGAGGTCGGCCATGGTCACGCCCGGACGGCGATGGATTGCGGCAAGCAGCGTGAACTGCGCCGCCGTCACACCTGCCTGGCTGACATGGCGCTCATAAAGCTGCGACACAAATCGCGCCGCCTGACGAATGGCGAAGCAGTTGCAATCGAGGTAGGACAAGTCTTGGGAGGTCATCGCCTGATTATATTTGTGTATATGCACTTTGTCAAATAGGGGCGATGACCGCCATGACATCAGCCTTCAACTATCCCTTTGGATAAGCCACGACATCGCCTTCGACCGACAGCGCGATGCGCTCGCCGACACGCGGATGCGAATGCCCTGCCACGCGAATCTGCACACCGCGCTCGCCTGTGAGGGAGCGCAGCATGACGCTGGCATCGTGGCCATAGAACACGACTTTCTCGACTACCGCCTGAACGCCGTCACCTTCCGCACGATGACCGGAAACGATCCGGATCTGCTCCGGCCGGATCATCACATCGACATCGCTCGCGACCACGGTGCGCGCGATCGGCAAGGTGCCGAACTCGCATATCACCTGCTTCGAATTCCCGGAATCGATCAACCCCGGCACGATCACCGCGTCGCCGACAAAACTCGCCAGCTCACGCGACACCGGCCGCCGATATACCGCCTCCGGAGAGTCCGTCTGCACGAGACGGCCACGCCACAGCACCGCGACCTCGTGCCCGAGCGACAACGCCTCGGCCTGATCGTGCGTCACCAGCACTGCGGTAGCGCCCGTGGCCGCGAGCGCGTTCGCCACGGCTTCACGGGTTTCGATCCGCAACGCGGCATCGAGGGAAGAAAACGGTTCGTCGAGCATCACGAGCGAGGGCGACGGCGCAAGCGCTCGCGCCAGCGCCACGCGCTGCTGCTGCCCACCGGACAATGCCTGCGGCGCGCGGTCGCCATACGCCGCCGGCAGACCGACGAGCGCCAGCAATTCATCCACACGATACCGCGCTCGCCGCTGCTGCCGCGGCAAGCCGAAGACGATGTTATCGGCGACAGAAAGATGCGGGAAAAGCGCGCCTTCCTGCGGCACATAACCTATGCGTCGCGCTTCGGACGGCACGTGAATGCCCGGCCCGGCCACGCGCACGCCATCGATCTCGACGGTGCCTGCATCTGCCCGCTCGAAGCCGCACAGCACGCGCAAGAGTGTGGTCTTGCCGCTGCCTGACGGCCCGAGCAAGGCAAGCAAGGTACCGCGTTCCACCGATAAATCGACGCCATGAAGCACGGGTTGACCATCGAAGGATTTGGTCAGGCTGGTAACGCGAAGTTCGCTCATATCGATTTACTTGTCAGGCGGCGAACCGGCCTGTAGTCCTTCTTTTAAAACAGCCGCACGTCCCGCCACTGCCGATCGCCCGAGCAACGTGAACAACGCGATCGATGCCGCCAGCGAAATGCCCACGAGCAATGCGGCATACGGCGCGGCGGCAGCAAACGCGAGTGTCGATGTATCGATCCAGACTTGCGTGGCGAGCGTGCGTGTACCGCTTGGTGATAGCAATAACGTGGAATTGAGTTCGGTGACGACCGAGATGAAAACCATGGTGGCGCCTGCGCCCAGACCTGGCCCGGCCAGCGGCAAGAGCACGCGCCGCACGGTTTCGCGCCAGCTCAGCCCAAGCGACCGGGCGGTCTCTTCAAGACGCGGCTGCGCTTGCGTGAACGCCGCGCGCACGCTGACGAGCGCGAGCGGCAGGAACAGAATGGCATAAGCCACGACCAGCAACTCGGCGCTCTGATACAGCGGTCTCAACGCGTGCACGGCCAGCGACACGATCGCCAGCGCGACCACGAGGCTCGGCAAACCTTGCGCGAGAAATACGATGCGCTCAAACGTAGTCGCCATCCTGCTTGGAAAACGGACCAGCAGGAACGCGAGCGGCACGCACGCGAGCGTGGTGACGACCGCAGCGGCGCAACCATAGCCAATCGATGACAGCGTCGATTCGATCAGCAGTTCCGGCGACACTTCCGCCGGCGTGATCGCGGCGGCGCCGCTTTGCGTCAGCCAGAAACCGATCATGCCGATAGGCACGCCCAGCGTCACGATCGCCAGCAGGACGAACGCGGCGACCACCGCCCATCGCCACGTGCCGAGTTCATAACGCAGTGCGGCGCGCCTCACGCCGCGATCGACGCGTTCATAGCGCGAACGGCCGCGTACGCGCATTTCGAGCGCGAGGCAGAACAGGCACATCGCGATAAGAATGCAGGCGAATACCGACGCGCCGCTGCTGTCGAAGCTGGTCCTGTACTCGGCGTAGATCTGGGTCGTGAAGGTCCGAAAGCGCAGCAGCGTGAACGCGCCAAATTCCGACAACACGCCCAACGCCACCAGCAGCATTCCGCCAAGCAGCGCCGGCCGCAATTGCGGCAGCACCACGCGCAAGAACACGCCAACACGCCCGCAACCGAGCGAGCGCGCGCTTTCTTCAAGCGCCGGATCCATGCCGCGCAGGGCGGCGGCAACCGGCAAATAGACAAGGGGGAAATACGCGGTGGAAATCACCAGCAACGCGCCCGCGAAGTCCTGCAAATCGAGGCTCAGCGAGACCCACGCGTAACTCGTGATGAAAGCCGGCATCGCAAGCGGCGCAACCGTGAGCGCCGCCCACAGTCGCCGCCCGGGCAAACGCGTTCGTTCGATAAACCAAGCTGCCGCCGTCCCGACCACCGCCGACACGAGCGTGGCGCTTACGGTAATCGACAGCGTATTGATGAGCAGCTCGCCCACCAGCGGCCTGAAAATCAGTTCGATGGCGTCATCCCAGCCGAACGTCACCGCGCGATACACCGTGAAGGCGAGCGGCATCAGCACCAGCAGCGCGCACAATCCCGCCGCCACGAGCAAACCCCGCGGCGCGCGTTTGCGGCCGCGGGGCTCAGGCAGCGCGGATACGCCAACCGCCTTCACAACATCGCTCATACTCTCCTGCGCTTACAGTAGTCCGGCTTGACGCATCAGCTTCGCGGCCTTGCTGTCATCGCCGAGTTGTTCAACCGTCAACGACGGCGGGCTCAACTGGTCGAAAGGCTTGAGCAGCGGATCGGGAGAAACGCCCGCATGCAGCGGATATTCGAACGCGATCTTGCCCTTGGCCATCAGTTCCTGCGCACGTTCGCTGACGAGATACGCCAGGAACTGCTGCGCCGCCTCCTGGTTCTTGCTCGACTTCAAAACGGCCGCGCCCGATACGTTCACGAGTGCGCCCACGTCGCCGTTGCCGAAGTGATAGATCGCGCTGCGCGTTGCGCTGTCGCCCAGTTGCACGTGCAGGCGCGCCCAGTAGTAGTTGTTCACTACGCCCGTCGCCACGCCGCCGCGATTCACCGCTGCGACCACGCCTTCGTCGTCATCGAAGATCTGCGCGTTTTTCTTCAGGCCCTTGAGCCATTCGAGCGCACCTGCTTCGCCCTTCATCGCGATGACCGCGCTCACCACCGGCAGGAAATCGCCGTCGCTCGGTGCAATGCCGACCTTGCCTTTCCATTCCGGTTTGGCGAGATCCATCAGCGATGCCGGCAGTTGCGCCGCATCGATCTTCTTCGTGTTGTAGACCAGCACGTTCTCACGCGCGAGCACGCCGACCCAGTCGCCCTGCGGCGAGTTGTAGCGCGACGGGATGGTCGAGAGCGTCGATGCATCGGTTTTGGCGAGCAGGCCCTTCTCGTCCAGCAGCATCAGTTCGGGCGAATTCTCGGTGAAGTAGACATCGGCGGGAGAAGCCGATCCTTCCGCGACCAGTTGCGCCGCCATGGCCGGGCCTTCGCCGTTGCGAACCTTCACCGACACACCGGATTGCTTCTCGAAGTCCTTCGCCAGCGCGGCCACGACCTGCTCGTGTTGCGCGTTGTACAAGGTCAGCGTCGCCGCTTCCGAGTTCAGCGGCAACGCCGCTGCGGCAGCCAGCACCGCAATGCCGCAAAGCGTGCGCAGCACGGGCAGGGAGCGTGTGGTGTTCATCAAAGTCATTCCTTTTGTTGTGGTGCGCCGGCGTGCGTTAGCGTATGCCGGCGTGTGCTTTAGCCTGGGCTTCCGGCTTGCCTTGAATCAGGTGTCGAACAGCCCCGCGCCGATAAACGAACCCGGCCGCACGCCCGGCGGACAGGCGAACACCGCGCTGCCCACATGCGTGGTGAACTGGTTCATCATGTCGAACTTCGCCAGCCGTTCGTTGATCGGCACGAAACCGGTGCGCGGATCGCTTTGATGCGCGACGAAGATCAACCCCGCGTCGTACTCGGTTTCCTGGCGCCATGGCGGCCAGCGCTCGATATAAAAATCGGTGCCGTCGTTATACGAATACGAACGGCGCAGGATCTGCGCGCCGTTGTTCGTTGCCTGGTTCGACAAACGCACGTGCGAGTTTTCCGGGATCACCTGGTTGCCGTCTTTATCGACGGCATCCAGGTCCAGTGCATCCATTTCGTGCTGCTTGCCGATCGGCGCGCCGCTGTATTTTTCGCGGCCCATCACCTGCTCCTGGAAACCGCGCTCCATGGTGTCCCAGTGTTCCAGCGTGATACGGATACGGCGCACGACCGTGTACGTGCCGCCGTTCATCCACGGCGCGTCCGGTGCGTTGGCCCACACGAACTGATTCATCAACGCCGGTTTCGCGGTCGACGGATTGTTCGTGCCGTCCTTGAAGCCCATCAGGTTGCGCGGCGTCTGTCCGCGCGGGCCGGAGAGGAAACCCGCCTGCGCCCAGCGCATGGCCACGATGCCGTAGCCCATGCGTGCAAGTTGGCGCACGGCGTGGAACGCCACTTGAGCGTCGTTGGCGCAGGCCTGGATCAGGATGTCGCCGCCCGTTTTCTGCGGCAGCAACTGGTCGCCGTTGAAACGCGGCAAGTCGACCAGTGCAGCAGGCCGGCGTTTCTCCAGACCGTAGCGATCCTTGCCTTCGTGCGTGAACAGCCCCGGGCCGAAACCGAACGTGATCGTGAGGCCCGCTGCACCCAGGCCGAGGATATCGCCGGAATCGGGTGCCGACTTGTCATCGGCGGGCAAGGGCTTCGCCGTGTCGCCGCGCGACATGCGGGCGGCGGCGTCCGTCCACTCTTTCAGAAGACCGATCACGTCTTCACGTTTATCGGTCGTGAGATCGAGCGACGCCACGTACGTATGGCTCTGCTGCGGCGTCACGATACCCGCCTGATGCTCGCCGAAGAACGGCTCGACCATGAGCATCGGGTCGATGGGTTGCTTGAACGGTGCCTTGGTCGCGGCATGCGCGACTGAACCCGCGCCCAACGCCGCGCCCGCGGCTACGCCCGCCTTAAGAAAGCGGCGGCGCGGTGGATCTTGATCGTTTGCCATGATGTCGCCCTGCTATTGCAATTACTTCGCTTTGCTTAACTACTTACCTTACTTCGCCAGGACCAGCGTGTTCACATCGTCCTGCACGTAATAAAAGCCGTCACCTTCAGGTGTCATCGCGATGCCGAACAAGTCACCATTGCCCGGCGGCGATTGCGCCTTGTCTGTATCGATCCAGCGTGCATACAGTTGCTTGCCCGTCGTCGGATCAATTTCCACGACCTGGCCGTTCAACGCATTCGTGACCAGCAAGTGGCCGTTGGGCGCCGTCACCATCGCGAGCGGACGATGCAGGAAACCATCGGCGGTCAACTCGCGGCCAACGCCCGCGCTGGTATCGCGTGTCATGGGTTCATCGATTTCCGTCACGCGGTTGCCAATAGCGTCCGACGCATACAGCAGCTTCTGATCCGGCGATAACGCGAGCCCCGTCGGACCGACCAGGAACACGCCCTTGTCGGCCTGCGCGCCGAAACCGCTGGCGATCACCGTTTCCTGCTTGACCACCGGCGCCTTGCCTTGCTGGATATCCAGGTCGAGGCGCAGGATGGTCGCCTGCTTGAACACTGGCGGATTGCCGTCCGCGCCGCCCACGCCGAAGCCTGCATTGCTCAGGAACAGCGTGGCGTGATCGCCGTTATCGACGACCGCCATGTTGCCCCACGGATCGTTGATGTTCGCGCTGACAATGGTGGACGCCACCTTGCCCTGGTTGTCGAGCACGATCAGGCAGCCCGCGCCCTTGGTGCCGGTCGTACCGTCGTTGCTCGGCGTGCTGCCGACGATCACCCAGCCCGACTTCAGCATGGTCATCGCGGTGGAGAGGCCGATACCGCCCGGACACTCCTTCAGGTCGCGCGGCACGGTGGCGAACACCGTCATCTGCTTGGTGTCCGGATGATAGTTGATGATCGTGCTGCCGGTACCCTGCAGGTTCGCGGAATTGTTGAAGTTGCCCACCAGCACGTCACCCTGCTTGACCGTGCCCGACGACACCGGCGCGACCACGATCGCATACGGGTTCTGGTCGCCGTTGGACGGCACCGTGTTGATCAGCGTGGTGTGCTTGTGAATAGTCTCGAGAAAGCCGATCGGGGCTGCGTTCGCCGCGCTGCTGAAAAGACCGCCCACCAATAACGCGGCCGACGCAGCGGTCGAAAGCGTGGCGGATTTGATAAGTTGTTTCATACAAAAGCCTCGGGTGCGTGCGTTCAAGGTCACGCCGATCAGAAAGTGATGGTGGTGCGCACGCCGACGACCAACGTGTTGCGCAGCGGCTGCGTGGGATCGTTCGGATTCTGGCCGGCGCCCGCGTTGAAGGTGTATTGCAGGTCACCCTGCATGACCCACCACGGGTTGACCTGGTACTGATAGGTCGCCTCGACCGCGGTTTCCTGCGTGCGGATACCGTACGGGCCACCGCTTGCGGCTGCGGCCGCGACATCGAGGTCGTGCGCGTGGCTGCCGATCTTGATGTAGGCGAGGCCAAGGCCCACGCTGTCGTTGTCGCGGCCGGCGAACGGAGCTTTCATCACAATGCCCGCGTTGGCGCTGAAGCTCACCAGATTGCGGTCGCCCGGCGCGCCCATCACGCGCGCAAATACGCCGATGCTGCGCGGTTCGTCCGGGTTCGGACGCCAGATCATCTGGTCCGCGACGGCGTAGAAGCTGTAGTTGCCGTTATGGTTTTGCGGCGTGCCGCTGCTCAGCGGATTGGCGAGCGACAGGCCGGTGTTATCGATGTTCTGGTCAGCGAAGCGTTCGTTGTTGTACCAGAAGCCGATCTTGTACGTACCGGGCAAACCGGTTTGCGGCACGCCTTCCATCTGGCCGTCGGACGGCTGGTTGATCGAGTACTGCAATTCGCCGATATACATCGCGCCGTTATGCAGGTTGAAGTTCGTGCCGCTGAGATTGTTCGGGTTGTTGCCGAGCGGATCTGCATCGAACACGCCTGCCAGTGCGGTCAATGAAGGCGAAATCTGACCGCGCACGCGCACGCCCAGTCCGGACAGCGGATACGCCGGACCGCCCGAAGGCATGTCATACGACGGCAGGCCCGGCCAGCCGAACATGGTGTTCACGAACGTGGCCGCATAGCTGCTGACCATGAACTCCTGGTCAATACTCTGCTGGCCGACCTTCACGTCCACGGCTTTGTTCAGGAACGACTGCTGATACCAGAGCTCCCAGAGGCGCGTGGTGTCCTGTGCTTCGATCCCGCTCGCGGTGTTCAGCGTGCCGAGGTTGAACTCGCTCAGGTTGCGGCCGTGGATCTGCAGCGCGCTCACGTTGAATGTGCCACCCGGCAGGCCAAAGGCCTTTTGCGTATCGAGGCCAAGGGTGACCGTAGTCAGGCCATCGTAGGTGCCGCCGGTTTGCAGGCCGCCGCGCGCGTTGTAGAGATATTCCGATACTTCCGTCGCTTGCAGCGTCACGCCGTACTGGCCGAGAAATGAGCGAATGCCGCCCATGTCGCCGAGCAGGGTCGAACGCGACCATGTGCCGGTCCACTGACCCGCCGGCTGCGCCTGAATCTTCAGGTCGGCTTCGGGTGTGTCGGAAGGAGTTGCGTCAGGATTAGCCGATGCGTCCGCGGCAAACGCCGCCGAGAATGCGGCCGATGAGGCCAGCGCAAACAACGCCAGGGTGGTACCGAGCACCGCCCGGCGCAAAGGCGCACCACGGCGCTTGATGGCAGCGCGCAGTGTCGCGTCGGGGCGTGAATCGTGTCGCGATTCAGCGCGCGATTCGCGCGGAGCGAGCTGGACGGGTTGCATCGAAATCCTCTTTCTTGTTGCGACGGCTGATAACGCGTCGTGTTGATTGTTCTAAAGACGTTGCAACGGCAAGGGCAACCAGCCCCGCACATCAGCGCTGAAACGTCCTCCGGGCCACCATCCAGAAGGCGCCAGCGAAGCGAATCGTACCCACGCAAAGTTTGAACGTCAATATAAATGAGAACGATTCTCATTATAATTACAGAGAGGTAAAAATAACATTACAAATACCATTCTTTACGATTAGATAACTTCTTTATTCGAAACTATTCAGTAATACATTTGATATATATGAACAATATTGCGGCTCCGTATTGTTCCCGATCAACTCCCGCTCGGTTTGTGCCGCAATCTTCAGCGTCAAACGGGGCAGATGATCGCCCGCATCAGGGTATTGCCTGAGGGGGTCAACAACGACGGCAGTGCCAGCTTGGGGAGCTTCGGCAATCCGCTTAAACCCGCTATGCCGAAATCCGCATTGCCGATGCGACGAACTGCCAAGACGCCGGTAATTTGGCTTCCTAAATTGCATCTGCTGCTGGTCGCCACGCGAGTTCGTTCAACAAGCTCAACCGGCTTTTTCGTCCACACGATAATGGCGGCGCACACGGGCAAATCCCGTCTTGCTCGCAGCGTGGCCACCGTGGTGCAGTCGTGTACTCGAAAACGGAGTTGAAACGTGTAGATAAAACCAAAACGCGAAAGCGAAAGCGAAACCTGATCGCCCTGCTCGCCGGACCTGTCCAACCCCGAAGGAGAATAAAAGTGCATCTTCGAACCAAAATCAAACCGCTTGCCTGGATTCTTGCGTGCGCTGCCGCCACCCTGGGCGCATTGCCGCTCTCGGCCGCGGCCGACACATTCGACGTCAAGGTCGGCTTTGCCGCCCCGCTGACAGGCGCCAACGCAGGTTACGGGAAGGACCTGCAAAACGGCGTGCAACTGGCGCTGGATGAAGCGAACGCGAAGAAGATCCAGATTGGCGGCAAGACGGCCAACTTCGTCATTCAGGCCGAAGACGACCAGGCTGACCCGCGCATCGGCGTGCAGGCGGCGCAAAAACTGGTGGATGGCGGTGTGGCTGTCGTCGTCGGCCACTTCAATTCGGGCACGACGATTCCGGCGTCGCAGATCTACCAGACCGCCGGCATTCCGGTGATCGATCCAGCGGCGACCAATCCGACCATTACGCAGCGAGGGTTCGACAACGTCTTCACCGTCATTTCCAGCGATGCGCAGAACGCCGGGACCGCCGGGACGTACGCGGTCACGGTGACGAAAGCGAAGAAGATCTCGATCATCGACGACCGGACGGCCTTCGGCCAGGGTGAAGCCGATGAGTTCGAGAAAGCGGTGAAGGCGGCGGGCGGCACGATCATCGCGCGTCAGTACAGTGATAACCAGACCGTCGATTTCAGCGCGCAACTCACGGCGCTCAAGGGTGCGGGCACCGACCTGATCTTCTTTGGCGGCCTCGACCGGCAAGCGGCGGCGGTGGCGAAGCGGATGAGGCAGTTGGGCATCAACGCGCAGTTGGTGGGCGGCGGCGGCGTGATGGACGCGGACTTCCTGAAGCTTGCCGGCGATGCGGCTGATGGCGCGATGGCGTGGGAATACGGCAGTCCGCTTGAGAAGCTGCCGCAGGGCAAGGCGTTCGCCGATAAATTCCAGAAGCATTTCGGCGTGGCGATTCTCTCGTATTCGCCGTTCGGTTACGACGCTGCATGGGCCGCGATCAATGCCATGCAGAAGGCTAATTCCATCGATCCGAAGGTCTACCGGCCAGTGCTGAAGGCTATTTCGTTCCCGGGCATTACGGGCACGATCGCCTTCGACAATAACGGCGCGTTGAAGAATGCTTCGTCGACGATGTATCAGGTCAAGGGCGGCGCGTGGGTGCCGATTGTGACGAAGAACGGGACGTAATTCGTGGGTGGCGCGCAGCGCTGTAGGGGGGCGCTGCGCGGAGGTTAGCGGTTGGGGTTGTCAGGTTCTTGGGTTAGCGGTTTTGGGTCTATGCCGGGGTGCTAGGTTCTTGCGTTAGCGGTCGGAGTCATTGCCGGGTTGCTAGGTTCTTGCGTTAGCGGTCGGAGTCAGTGCCGGGTTGCCAGGTTCCTGCGTTAGCGGTCTGAGTCAGTGCCGGGGTGCTAGGTTCTTGCGTTAGCGGTCGGGGTCAGTGCCGGGTTGCCAGGTTCCTGCGTTAGCGGTCTGAGTCAGTGCCGGGTTGCCAGGTTCCTGCGTTAGCGGTCTGAGTCAGTGCCGGGTTGCTGCTTTCGGCGTTTGTGGTCTGCTTGAGTTGGCTCATTTCTTCATCACTTTTAGCCACTGCGCGTGGCGGCGCGTCATTTCCTGGTCCTTAGCGACAAAGAAACGAAGCAAAGAAAGCGCTTTCAAAACGAGGGCTCGTAAGTTGACCTAGCGTGCACTTTGTGCGTTTTTGGCACCCCAAAAGCACGGTGCTCGCCAGAGCCACGGATGTGTGAAACCCTCCTTCTCCGAACACCGATACCCACACGCTTCGCCACCAGTGACTGAACCTGCAAAAGGGGCACCCCGCGCTATCCGCGTAAAACCATCCACCAAGTAAGTATGCGCAACGGACCTCGTAGGCAACCCTCCTCGAAACGAGGCCGCGAAGATGCGTGAGGCCGTACCCAACGAATGTAACCCCGCCAGTCACGCTGACCAAGCAGGTAAACCGCGACGAGCCGTAGTAGCAGATACGCGTGGGGCCGTGCGGGTTTTCTTGGCAAGCGTGCTTGCCCGAGAGCGTACGGGGCGAAGCGTGTTCGTGTCAGGATTCGCGAGAAGGAGGGGTTCAAACATCCGTGGCTCTGGCGAGCACCGTGCTTTTGGGGTGCCAAAAACGCACAAAGTGCACGCAAGGTCAACTTATGAGCCCGCGTTTTGAAAGCGCTTTCTTTGCTTCGTTTCTTTGTCGCTTTGGACAAAGAAATGACGCGCCGTTCCCGCTTACCTCACCAATAGCCTGCGCCAAAGCGTAGTCTTGCCGATGCCGAGCGCCGGAGCGACCTCCTCGAGCATTGCGTACTCACCAGCACTCCTCAATGCACCCACTCCTTCCAAAGCACGACCAGAATCGTCATTAACGCAGGCCCAATAAACAACCCCACCAGCCCGAACGTTTCCGCGCCGCCGAGAATCCCGAACAGAACGAGCAAGAACGGCAACCTGGCCGCGCCGCCGATCAGCACCGGCCGCACAGCGTGCTCAGCGACGAACACCACCACAAACCCGAACACCGCAACACAGACCGCCGCCACCATCGAGCCCTGGGCAAGCAGCCACAATGCCGCGCCGATGAACACAATCGGCGCGCAAAACGGCAGCATCGCGGCGATGGCGGTCAGCATGCCAAGCAACGTGGCATGCGGCACGCCGGTCACGGCATAAGCCACGCCAAGCAACGCGCCCTCACCCAGACCCACCACCACGAGCCCCGTCACCGTGCTGCGAACCGACTCGGCCATACGCCGCGCCAGCGATGCACCATCCGAACCAAACCCGCGCCTCGATGCTTCAAGCAACTGTTCACCGAGTTTCGACCCCGCCTTGAACAGGAAAAACAGCGTGACAAGCATGAAGCCGAAGACAACCAGCCCATGCGCCACGCGACTGCCGAAATGCCGGGTCATGGCGACCACGGTCGCGCTATGAAGGTGTTTCGCCGCGGGCGATGAACCGAGCGGCGTAGCGAGATTCTCCTGCCACCATGCCGATATCTGCGCCGACCCCGCCGGCAGATGGTTGACGAGATCCGGCATGGGAATGCCCGTGCTCAGCGATTCGTGAAACCAGCGCAACAGGTCGTGCGCTTCGGTGCCCGCCTGCGCCGCGACCAGGATAAACGGCACCACGAACACCAGCCCGAGCACGACCGTCAACACCACCGCAAGCCAGGTTCGGCGCTCCTTGAACACCGGCCGCTGCTCGAGCCAGGTCAACAACGGCCACAACGCAATCGCGATCACCGCAGCCCACACCACCGCAGGAATGAAGTCGCGGATCATCCATATCGCCACCGCAACGAGCACCGCGTACAGCAACCCCGACGCGGTTCGTTGCAGACGCCGCGTGCGGTCCTTTTCGTCCGCAGAGGTTTGATCGCGTGGAATCATATAAAACGCCCTGGTTATTTCTTCTTTAAGTGAAAGCCCACAAACCTGCTTCAAACCCAGCCTTACCAAGTCTTCCAGCTGAGTGCCAAGCCTGCATTGTAAGTCGGGCCGCTATCGGCCAGAATCAAGGCCAGAGCGCTTTCAACCGGCTTTCCGAATGTTGTTCTAATTTCACACTTGGCCAATTCCATTTCCCTATAATCGAATTCCTCGCCCCGGCATCCGTTCAAGAGACATGCAGTGAAAGCTATTCAAACAATTGTGAACGCATGTGCAACAACGGCCTTGCTCGCCGGCTGCGCATCCGGCCTGGACCGGTCGAAGGAAGAAGCGCTCAACCAGAAGGTCGGCATCGTCGTCCATCCGGTGCGCGAGGGCGTGGAACTGCGGCTTCAGGAATCAGCGCTATTTGACTTCGACGAAGCCTCCATGCGTCCCGAGAGCATCGCCGTGCTCAATCGTGCAGCCGTGCTGCTCAAGCGCAGCACGCGCCCAATCATGGTCGAGGGACACACGGATAACGTCGGCCCGTTCGACTACAACCAGACACTGTCCACGGCGCGTGCCAATGCCGTGGGCGATGCGCTAGTCGCACGCGGCGTTCCCGCTGCGCGTATCAAGACAAAAGGGATCGCATTCTTGCAACCGATTGCGACCAACGACACGCCCGAAGGGCGTGCGTTGAACCGGCGCGTGGAAATCCTCGTGAAGACGGAAACTGAAGATACCCTGCTGGGTAGTTTGAAAACGAAATAACGCGAGGCGTTATTTCGCCGGCTGCACTTCCATCACCAATAGCTGGGCGCCATCGGTCACCTGATCGCCAACGCTGAACAGGATCTCGCCCACCGTGCCGCCCGCCGGCGCAACAATGGTGTGCTCCATCTTCATGGCTTCCATCACCAGCAGCGGCGCGCCCTTCTCGACCACCGCGCCCGCTTCCACCAGCACGGCGATCACTTTGCCCGGCATCGGCGCCGTCAAGCGGCCCTCGCCATGCTCGGCATCGGCGGCATGCGCCAGCAGGTTCTGCCATTCAAACGCCAGCGACGCGCCGGCGTAGAACACATGGAACACATCGCCGTCGATAAACACTCGCCCCTTGATGCGCTTATCGCCGATCAGCACGACGAACGAATTGGGTTCATCCCCGTGCGACCAGTCGAACGTGAGCGTTTCGCCAAGCAATTCGAGTTGTTTGTTATCGGCGCGGCCTGATGTTGAATCGCGTGTAAAGACGGCCAGGATTTCATCGTCCGAACCCACGAGGCGCCAGTTCAACGCCTGCGTGTAGCCGCCGCTCATGCGCCAATGCGACAACGCATCCCACGGCGACACGCCATGCGCCTCGCCACCTTCACGCGTGAGCAGCGCGGCGCAAGCCAGCGCGAGCGCCTGCGTTTTTGGCACGGTCGATGGAGCGAACAACGTGTCGTGGTGACGTTCGATCAGGCCCGTATCAAGATCGGCTGCCGCGAAGGGAACGCTCACCACAATCCGGTGCAGGAACTCGATATTCGTCGACGGCCCCACCACCTCGCATTCTTTCAACGCCAGCGCCATGCGAAGCAACGCATCGTCACGATCGCGTCCGTGCACGATCAGCTTGGCGATCATCGGATCGTAAAACGGGGTAATGGTGTCGCCTTCGCGCACGCCGCTATCGATGCGCACGTTGCCGTTCAACTGGAATTCGACCGCTTCGGGCAAACTCAAATGCTTCAGCGTACCTGTGGATGGCAAGAACCCGCGCGATGGATTTTCCGCATAGATACGCGCTTCTATCGCGTGGCCGTTCACCTTCAGCTGATCCTGCAACAGTGGCAACGGTTCACCGCTTGCCACGCGGAGTTGCCACTCGACCAGGTCGAGGCCCGTCACCATTTCGGTCACCGGATGTTCAACCTGCAGCCGGGTGTTCATCTCCATGAAATAGAACTGGCCGTCACCGGTCATGATGAATTCGACCGTGCCTGCTCCCACGTAATTCACCGCGCGCGCAGCCGCCACTGCGGCTTCGCCCATGGCTTTACGCACTTCATCGGAGAGGCCGGGAGCGGGCGCTTCTTCCAGCACCTTTTGATGCCGGCGCTGCACTGAACAATCGCGGTCGAAGAGATAAACGGCGTTGTTATGCTGATCCGCGAACACCTGGACTTCCACATGCCGCGGACGCTGCAAATATTTTTCGATCAGCACACGATCATTGCCAAAACTGCTCGCGGCTTCACGTTTGCATGACAACAGCGCCGACGCAAAATCCGCGCTTTTCTCGACCACACGCATGCCCTTGCCGCCGCCGCCCGCACTTGCTTTCAGCAGCACCGGATAGCCGATGCCATCGGCTTGCTCTTGCAGCAACGCGGGGTCCTGACTGTCGCCGTGATAACCCGGCACGAGAGGAACAGACGCCGATTGCATCAGCGCCTTGGCTGCAGCCTTCGATCCCATCGCGGAAATTGCCTCGACCGGCGGCCCGATGAATACCAGCCCGGCCTTCTCGCAAGCCCGCGCAAAGTCTTCATTCTCGGATAGAAACCCGTACCCCGGATGAACGGCTTGCGCACCGGTTTCCAACGCAGCGTTGATGATCTTTTCGATCCGCAGATAACTCTCGGACGCAGCCGCGCCACCTACATGGACGGCTTCATCGCAGACAGCGACGTGCTTCGCCTGGGCGTCGGCGTCCGAATAAACGGCCACGCTGCCCACGCCTAATCGTTTGCAGGTTGCGGCCACGCGGCACGCAATCTCACCGCGATTTGCAATCAGTATTTTGTTGAACATAACGAAGCCTGGAAGGAAGAGGTCAGCCTTTGCATGGGGCAGCACTAAGCGCTGAAGCGCCAAGTGCTGGGCCGTCCGCGAAGCATGGGGCAGCACGGAGTGCTGCCGTCACATCCTGAACACACCGAAACGCGTGTCCTCGATAGGCGCATTCATGCAAGCCGCCAGCCCAAGCCCGAGCACATCGCGGGTCTGCGCGGGATCGATCACACCATCGTCCCACAGGCGTGCGCTTGCATAATACGGATGCCCCTGTACTTCGTACTGCTCGCGAATCGGCGACTTGAAAGCCTCCTCTTCTTCCTTCGACCACGTACCGCCCTTACCTTCTATGCCGTCGCGGCGCACGGTCGCGAGCACGGACGCGGCCTGCTCGCCACCCATCACGGAGATGCGCGCGTTCGGCCACATCCAGAGGAAACGCGGCGAATACGCCCGGCCGCACATGCCGTAATTTCCCGCACCAAATGAGCCGCCGATAATCACCGTGAACTTCGGCACCTTCGCTGTTGCAACGGCCGTCACCATCTTTGCGCCATTGCGCGCAATGCCTTCGTTTTCGTACTTTCGCCCGACCATGAAACCCGTGATGTTCTGCAGGAACACCAGCGGAATCTTGCGCTGGCAGCACAGTTCAATGAAGTGCGTGCCCTTTAACGCCGACTCCGAAAAGAGGATGCCGTTGTTCGCAATGATCCCGACCGGATGCCCCCAGATATGCGCAAATCCGCACACGAGCGTCGTGCCGTAGCGGGCTTTGAATTCATCGAAGGCGGAGTCATCGACAATGCGCGCAATCACTTCGCGGATGTCGAACGGCTTGCGGGTGTCTACCGGAATCACGCCATACATGCTGTGTGGATCGTGACGCGGCGGCAGCGGTTCTTTGAGCGCCACCGGCGAGACCTTGACGCGATTCAGGTTGCCCACAATGCTGCGCGCAATCCCCAGCGCGTGCGCATCATTTTGAGCGAGGTGATCGACCACACCTGACAGCCGCGTATGTACGTCACCACCGCCCAGGTCTTCGGCGCTGACCTCTTCGCCGGTTGCCGCTTTCACCAGCGGCGGACCGCCCAGGAAAATCGTGCCCTGGTTCTTCACGATGATCGATTCATCGCTCATCGCCGGCACATAGGCGCCGCCCGCGGTGCACGAACCCATCACCACGGCGATCTGCGAAATGCCCTTCGCGGACATGTTCGCCTGGTTATAAAAAATGCGGCCGAAGTGATCACGGTCGGGGAATACATCGTCCTGATTGGGCAGATTCGCGCCGCCCGAATCGACGAGATACACGCACGGCAAGCGGTTCTCTTCCGCGATCTCCTGCGCCCGAAGATGCTTCTTCACCGTCACCGGATAGTACGTGCCGCCCTTCACGGTTGCGTCGTTGCAGACGATCACGCACTCCTGCCCCGCAATCCTGCCGATGCCCGTAATCACGCCGGCGCCGGGGGCGTCGTCGTTGTACATGCCGTATGCGGCCAGTTGCGACAACTCGAGGAACGGCGTGCCCGGATCAAGCAATTGCGCGATCCGGTCGCGCGGCAACAGTTTGCCGCGTGACACGTGTTTGTCGCGGGCAGCTTGTCCGCCGCCCAAGGCGATCTTCTCGACCTTCTCTTTCAGGTCCGCGACGAGCGCTTCAAGCGCCGCCGCGTTCGCGCGGAATTCGTCGCTGCGTGGATTCAGTTTCGATTCGATGATCGGCATAAGTTTGTCCGCTCGCTCAAGCTGTTTCAGCGAACAGTTCGCGGCCGATCAACATGCGGCGAATTTCACTGGTTCCCGCACCGATCTCATACAGCTTCGCGTCGCGCCACAAACGGCCCACCGGATACTCGTTGATATAGCCATTGCCACCCAGGATCTGGATCGCTTCGCCGGCCATCCACGTCGCCTTTTCAGCCGTGTAGAGAATCACGCCCGCGCAATCCTTGCGGACCTGGCGGCCATGACCGGCGCCAAGCGTATCGAGTTGACGGCCCACCGCGTAGAGATACGCGCGGCATGCCTGCAAGGTCGTATAAAGATCGGCGACCTTGCCCTGAATCAGCTGGAATTCGCCGATCGCCTGACCGAACTGCTTGCGGTCGTGGATGTACGGCACGACCGCATCCATGCACGCGACCATGATGCCCGTCGGGCCGCCCGCGAGCACCGCACGTTCGTAGTCAAGGCCGCTCATCAACACTTTCACGCCGCCGTTCAAAGCCCCAAGGATATTTTCCTTGGGCACTTCAACGTTCTCGAACACGAGTTCGCCGGTATGCGAGCCGCGCATGCCGAGCTTGTCGAGCTTCTGCGCGACGGAGAAACCCTTCATGCCCTTCTCGACGATAAAAGCCGTGATGCCCTTCGCATTGGCCTCGATATCCGTCTTCGCATAGACCACGAGCGTGTCGCAATCCGGCCCGTTGGTGATCCACATCTTCGTGCCGTTGAGCACGTAGTGATCGCCTTTTTCATCAGCACGAAGCTTCATGCTGACCACGTCCGATCCGGCGTTCGGCTCGCTCATTGCGAGCGCGCCAATGTGTTCGCCCGATACCAGCCCCGGCAAATATTTGCGCTTCTGCGCCTCGGTGCCGTTGCGATGAATCTGGTTCACGCACAAGTTGGAGTGCGCGCCATACGACAAGCCCACCGACGCCGACGCCCGCGAAATCTCTTCCATGGCGACCATGTGCGCCGTATAGCCCATGTTGGCGCCGCCGTACTCTTCGGACACCGTCATGCCGAGCACGCCCAGGTCGCCGAATTTCTTCCAGAGGTCCATCGGGAACTGATCGGTTTTATCGATTTCAGCCGCGCGCGGCGCAATCTCCTTCGCAGCGAAATTGGCGAGCGAGTCGCGCAACATGTCGATGTCTTCGCCCAGGGCGAAATTCAGACCGGGTACGTCGTTCATGCGGGTCTCCTTGTTCGGTGGTTCGGCTCGAGGTCGGCAGCGTGGTGCTTGCAGGATCAAACGATCGACTCAAATTATGAGTCTCACTCACATTCGGTAATTTCCATTATGGACGGCAGTTTCACGCCAAATACCACTTCCCGTCAATAGGGATTTGAGCTACGCTCACATCTGGTTAATCATCGCGCCCGCCTTTCCATGTCCTCCACCCTTGTTACCGGAAATCGCCGCACGCCTGCCGGCGTGAAGTCGCAGCAGCGCGTGAAGGACATTCTTCAGGCCGGCCGGGACGTCTTCGCCGAGAAAGGCTACGACGCCGCCACCAGCGCCGAAATCGCCCAGCGCGCCGGGATTTCAGAGGCAACCGTGTTCAGCTATTTCAGCGGCAAGCGGGAGTTGTGCGCGCGGGTGATCGCGGATTGGTATGACGAGATCATCGACGCATTCGAATCCGGACTGCCCCGCGACGGCAGCGTGCGCCAGCAGTTTGCGTTTATCGTGAGGACGCATTTGCGGCTGATGCTGGTGAACGGGACGGGCTTGTGTGCGCTGGTTTTATCGGAAGGGCGGACGAAACATCATGATCTCAGCGACACCCTCACCGACCTTCAACGCCGCTATACCGCGCCGCTCATGAACGTCCTGGCTCAAGGCCAGACGGTGGGTCAGGTGCGCGCCGACTTGCCGTTGCGGTTGATGCGTTCACTGGTCTTCGGACCGATGGAACACGTGCTGTGGGACGCGACGCTCGCGAAGCGCCATCTGAGTCAGGCTCAGATCGATACGACTGCCGATGAACTCATCGAGGTGCTGTGGACCGCGCTACAACCGCCCGCTGCCAGCCTGACCGCGCTTGCGCAGTTCAGACAGGACGTGGAGGAGGCATCGCGGCGCTTCGACGAAGCGGCAAGCCGGGAGAAGTGAGATTGCGGACACTCGCGGACGCGAGGCGGGCAGACAGTTAGTTGCTATTTAATGAACCGTCGCGCGATCCGGGCGAGCCGGGGCACGGTCACCGGCCGTAAAAGACGGGCGTCGTAACCGCCCATGCGGCGTTCGTTTTCGGTCAGGCACAAATCGATCAGCGCCTTCGCCGATACCCCGCCGCCCACCGAATCACCCACATTTGCGGGGAAATTCATGTCCTGCGCGGCGCCGCTGGTGTCGATGCCACGAGCAAGCGAGATGCGATCCCGGATCAGCGAGAACCATACGCTCGCGGTCTTCATGAAGAACCAGGGCCGCCGGTACCACGGCAAACTGCGCCGGTACCACGCCGCCCAGTTTGCAAAGAACAGGATATGGCGAGCCTCTTCCTGGATCACCGGCTCGAAGGTCTCGACCAGTTCTTCGGGAAAATAACCCGACTGGCGCGCGGCTTCGAATAAGCCAAAGGCAAAGAAACTATCGATACATTCGCTGTAACCCGTGAGCATCCACGCGCGCAATGCGTCCTTCGGGGCGGGATACGGCGGTTCGGGCGCGAGTTCGATGCCATATGCCTGGACCAGCCGCGACAGCACGATCTTGTGGCGCGCCTCTTCAGCGCCGTTCATCGTGACGGCTTCGTGCAGCAACGGATCGTCAATGCTGGCCGCATAGGTCGACACGCGAATCGACGCGCGGCCTTCGGTCTGCACCGCAATATCCCAGATAGGCAGCGACGTGACGCGCTTGAGCACAGCGGGCGCGAGCATCGGCCAGTCGATGACCGCGGGCTTGTAGGGGTTGTGGGTGGTGAGCAGCATCTCGCAGAACATGCGTTGATGTTGTGCGGAGCCAATCTTGATCCGGCCGGTGGATCGATACGTCCAGTGACGCATCGCGTGGTCGGCTTCGGCAGGCGTGAGCGTGTCGGACATGGCGTAACGGGAGAGCAAATCGCGTTATGCGGATTCTGGCATAACGCGCGCGCTTTTGCCGCCATGGTCCGGTCATGCGCGCGAGCCCATATAGCGTCCTATTGCGACGAGATTTCACTCGGCGGCGTGATCAAGATCTCAATGCGAAATTTGTTCCAGCGCCAGGTCCCGCGTCTTCGGCCCCATCAATCCGATAGCCAGCATCACCACCGCCATCGCGCCGGCGATAAACATAAAGACCCCGGTCGTGCCGAAAGCCTTCAACACGCCCGCGATGAAGAACGACGTGAAAATGGCCGAAAAGCGGCTCCACGAATACACGAAACCGACCGCGCGCGCACGAATGCTGGTGGGGAAAAGCTCGGTCTGATACGCGTGGAAGCTATACGACATGATGTTGCTCGCGAGCGTCAGCCCCACGCCCATGCAAACCAGCAGCGCCGCGCCCGAGACCTGGCTGAACACCAGACCGCAGACCACGATCGCACCCGCCATCACGACAATGACGCTCTTGCGCTCGAATTTATCGGCGATGAACAAGCCGATGATCGGTCCGACCGGTGCGGCAATGGCAATGATCGTCGAGTACATCAGGCTGGTCGTGATCGTGATGCCCTGATGAATGAGCAGCGTCGGCACCCAGTTGGCGAAGCCATAGAAACCGACCGTCTGGAATACGTTGAAGATGATCATCATGGTCGCGCGCTTGCCGTACGGCGCGACCCACATGTCGCTGAACGATCCCCGCGTGCTGACCGGTTCAGGCGCGGCCGGCGGCGGCAACGGCCTGCCATATTCTTTCTCGACCTTCGCTTCCAGCGCCGTCATCACCGCGTCCGCTTCCGCGAGCCGCCCTTTTTGCGCCAGCCAGCGCGGGCTTTCCGGCAACGCCCGGCGGATGAACCACACGAACAGCGCGCCATGCGCACCGATCAATACGACCCAGCGCCAGCCATCAAAACCGAAGGGCTTGCTCGGCACCAGCGCGTATGAGAGGAATGCGACTACCGGCACGGCCGCGAAACCGACCGCTTGCTCACACGCGAAGGCGCGTCCTCGAATGTGTTTCGGAACCAGCTCGGAGATGTACGTCCCGATCGTTACCAGCTCCACGCCAATTCCCAGCCCTGCCATGAAGCGCCAGAAGTTGAGACCGCCGGCCGTGTCCTGGAACGCCATGATCACGTTCGCGGCCGTGTACCAGAGCAGCGAGTAAGTGAAGATGGCGCGACGCCCGAAACGATCGGCGAGGAAACCGCAAGCAATCGTGCCGATGAACAAGCCGAGAAACAGCGACGCGATGAAACTTGCGACGCCCGTCAAACCGAATAGCCCGACGGTCGTGGACGTGAGAATGCCGCTCTTGACCAGTCCCGGCGCGACGTAGCCGGAGTACAGCAAGTCGTAGAGTTCAAAGAAGAAGCCGAGGCTCAACAAGATGACGAGTATCCACATCGAGCGGGTCGCCGGCAGGCGATCGAGCCGCGCGGAAATCGTGCCTGCGCTTAATGAGTCCGATACCGAACCCGATGCATGGTCATGGCCAGATCGGGAAAGAGCCAGGTCCTGAGCGGTTGTCATCGATTTATGTCCCCTGTCGTAGCCTGTTGGTGGCCTGTTGGCGGCCTGTTTTTCTGCCGGCGACGCGCCCTTTTGTCGAGCGGCCGGGCAGCTTGCCCGGCGCGCATTTTAACGGCGTATCCGCAAATTTGTTACAGGCATCGGAACAATCTTCGCGATCGTCTCCAGGACGGGGAGCTCAGGCGGGTGCTGGAACGGCTATGGCCCGATGCGGCCAAACAGCGTGATGGATTCGCTGTCCGAATGCACCATGCGCCCGTCGCGGCCCCCACTTGGGCGCGATGTCCGGAGCGCCCTCTGCCCGCAGCGCTCACGTAGGCCCGATGCCTTGCATCAGCAGCGCCACCGCGTGCCGTGCGATCTGGTCGCGCCTGGGAGCATGCCCGCCACTCTCCTCGGCCCACGTAAAAGTCACCGCCAGCGGCAACACCGTCAGTCCGAAAACCGACACGAACAGCAGCGACGGCTCCAGGTGCGGGTTGAGCTTGCCCTCCTTCTGCCATTGCGCGATGCGTGCAATCGATGCCTTCTTATTAGCATCGCCGAAACGCTCGGCAATACGCTGGCGCAGCAACCCGCCTTCGCTGATGACTTCGCGAACCCACAGCGTTGCAAACCACGGATACCGCTCGCACACCGCGATCAGACCCTCGGCGAATGCGCGCAACGCTTCCGCCGGTTCCGCGTCCGAGTCAGCGAACGCGCGGCCAAGTTCGGCGCGCAACGGCACGAATCGCTCATCGATCAACACGTCCAGCAGTTGATCGCGCGTCTTGAAGTAGTAATGGACCATGGCCGGCGTCACGCCCGCCTCGCGCGCAATCGCGCCGAGCGTGGTCTCCATGATTCCCCGGCGGGCAAACAGAACCAGCGCGACGTCCAGCAGGAGCGCCCGCGGTTCGCCGTGGTGCGTGCCGGTCGGCCTCCCAGGTCGGCGCCCGGTCTTGGACGGCTCAGCGGGGACGGCAGTTTCGGAATGTTCGGAAGGATCGGTTACATCTTTAGTCATAGTCGCAATTGACCCCGGGATTAGCGTCGCCTAATATTAACTCCAACATTAATTAATCTCATCGAGCGGCTGAATGGAATCCCTGCAACCCTCTGTCGCACCCCCTGGCGCGTCTTCCGTCCCGCTTCCCGTCATTGAAGAGCGGCCTCCAATCCGGCTGCTCTTCACGGCGCTGCTGCTTGTCATGCTGCTCGGCGCGCTCGACCAGACCATCGTTTCCACCGCGCTCCCCACCATCGTGGGCGAGCTGGGCGGGCTCGAAAGCCTGTCGTGGGTGGTGACGTCCTATCTGCTGACATCGACTATCGTGGTGCCGCTGTACGGAAAATTCGGCGATCTGTTCGGCCGCAAAGTCGTCATTCAGGCATCGATCCTCATTTTTCTCGCCGGCTCCGTCCTGTGCGGCGTCGCGCAGGACATGACCCAGTTGATCGTGTTGCGCGCATTGCAGGGGCTCGGCGGCGGCGGTCTGATGGTCGTGACCATGGCCGCCATTGCCGACGTCATTCCGCCCGCCGAACGCGGCCGCTACCAGGGCTTGTTCGGCGGCGTGTTCGGACTCGCCACGGTCGTCGGGCCGCTGCTGGGCGGGTTTATCGTCGAGCATTTGTCATGGCGCTGGATTTTCTATATCAACGTGCCGCTGGGCGTGCTCGCGCTGATCGTGATCGGACTCGTGTTCAAACCGCACGTGGCGCATGTAAAACATAAAATCGATTACATGGGCGCCGCGTTTTTAGCCGCATCGCTCACTTGTATCATCCTTTTCACCAGCCAGGGCGGCACGTTGCTGCCGTGGAGTTCGCCGCAGCTATGGTTCACGCTCGCGCTCGGATTCATTACGCTGGGCGGTTTTATCTACGAAGAACGGCTCGCCGATGAACCCATCATGCCGCTCGAGCTATTCAGGGAGCGCACGTTCGTGCTGAGCGGGCTGATCGGTTTCATCATCGGATTCTCGCTGTTCGGCGCAATCACGTTCCTGCCGCTGTATCTGCAAGTGGCGAAGGGTTCAACGCCATCGCAAGCCGGCCTGCAAGTCTTGCCGATGATGGCCGGCATCCTGTCCACCTCCATCATCAGCGGCCGCCTGATCAGCCGAATCGGCAAATATCGCTGGTTCCCGATCTGCGGGACCGCGATCGTGGCCTGCGGCATGTTCCTGTTGTCCACGCTGCAACTCGATACCCCGCTTCACACCATGTACCTGTTCATGCTGCTGCTTGGACTTGGACTCGGCATGGTCATGCAGGTGCTGGTGCTCGCGGTGCAGAATGCGGTGCCGTTCAAGAATATCGGCGTGGCAACATCTGGCGCGACGCTGTTCCGGTCGATCGGCGGCTCGGTGGGCGTCGCCACGTTCGGCGCCATCTTTACGAACGGTCTGCACTCCCGTCTGGCAGAGACCATGCCGCCCGCGACGGAGTTACCCCAATCGATGGGGCCAACGATGGTCCAGCATCTTCCCGCCGCCATCCGCGATATCTATCTCAACGCGTTCTCGGGATCGATGCACGTGGTGTTTCTCGTGGCCGGCGCGGTCGTGCTGCTCGCGTTCGCATTGTCCTGGCTCATGCAGGACCAGCCGCTTCGCAGCAAGTGAGGGCAGGGAAATGAAGTCCGTCAGCGGCGCTTTGGTTTAAGCTGACGCACTTTAACTTTGGAACGTCCGCGCAATGAAGCTTACGCACGTAGTGATCGCCTCGACCCTCAGCGCTTTTGCCTTTATCTCGACAGCCGCATTGGCGGACACTTATCACTTCGGCGAGGGACAGTCGTCCATGTCCGGAAATGGCAGCGCTTCCCGACATGCACCGCCCAAACATAAAAAGCACAAGACGAGCCGACGTGCCGCCGACAACGGTACGCGCTCGCAGCCTTAAACCACCAGCGTCAGTAGCGCCCGTCCCCGTCGCACGCGTTTCAGCGCGTCAATAGCTGGCGAATGCCCAGCGCCACGATCAACCCGCCGCAGACTCGGTCGATCCATGCCCGGTACCCGCGGTAGCCCGACGCAATCCCCGCGTGTGACAGGACGAGTGCGACGAAGCCGTACCAAGTCGTTGCGACCAGAGCGACCATCGCAAGCATTGCAATGAAGGTGACCGGCGACATATGCGCGGGCGTGGCGGAAGCGAAAATGGCGGCGAAAAACGCCACCGACTTCGGGTTCGTGATGTTGGTCGCGAAGCCTTGCACGAACGCCTTGCGCAATCCGCCAGTCACGCTCGCCCGGGCCATGCCCGTCTCGCCGGCTCGCGCCTTGACGATCAGCCGGCAGCCGAACCACATGAGATACGCCGCGCCGCCAATCTTGACGACCAGCGCCATCCACGGGAACGCGGCGAACACAATCCCCACACCAAGAATGGCGCAGGTCGCCCAGAACAGGCTGACCAGGACGATGCCCGCGACGACCGCCAGGGCCTCGGAGCGTGTCGACGAAGCCGCCTTGTGCGCAACCGCGACAAAGTTCGGCCCGGGAATAACCACGCCTGCAATGTAGACAGACAAAACTGCCAGGACTGCGGATGAATCGACCACGCCGTCGCTCCCTCGATGATCGACGCGCGGGAAGACGGCGCCGGAGAATGCATTATCGGCGAGGTTTTTATTTCGACGGCGAAAACCCTGCGCCGATGATCGGCTTTCGTGCAGCAATCCGTCCGTCGGCCGTGTCGTCATGGCTGGGGCGCTGAAGCGTCACTCATTTCACGATAGCATCGACTCCAATCGATTAATGACTGGGGAGCATGCTCATGAGCTTCGACGAACGGATGTCGAACGGCATGGGCGTATTGAGTGTGATCGTCGACAGCGGCAGTTTTGCAGCGGCGAGCGAAGCGCCGGACATGTCGCAATCGGGCGTAAGCCGTTCCGTGGCACGGCTCGAAGCCCGGCTGGGGATCCCGCTATTCGACCGCACTACCCGCTCAGTCGAGCTCACCGACGAAAGGCGGCGTTCCTACGAGCAGATCCGTGCCGCTGCTCGGCGGTCATGACAAGATTGAACAAGAAGCCGGCATCGGAGTTACACATCGGACTTACACATGAACTTACAATCGCGTTGCACAAATATTGTTTCATTTGCTTGTGCAAGCCGAAGTGCCCGGCCGCACAAGGGTTGCAAGATTAGCTATCGGGACTTTCACCAACTCCCTTATTTTTTTGGCTTGGTAACCTGCTGCGGTTCTATGGCGGACACAATCCGCGGAATGTAAGCTGTCCGGCGCCGAGGGGCCTCACGCCGGACGAACCCGGATACTCACCTATCGCCTTTCCGGGATGTACTGACCACCTTTGGAGTAAAAACAGTGAAAAAACTGCTCGCGGCTTTGACGATTTCCTTGCTCGCCGTCACATCGATCACCTCCGTCACCGCCAATGCGAAGGATTACTCGACCATCCGTTTCGGCGTCGACGCCTCTTATGCCCCGTTCGAATCGAAAGGTCCGGATGGCAAGCTGGTGGGCTTCGATATCGACCTCGGCAATGAAATCTGCGCACGCCTGCATGCGAAGTGCGTATGGGTGGAAAACGATTTCGACGGCATGATCCCGGCCTTGAAGGCGAAGAAGTTCGACGGCGTGCTGTCGTCGATGTCCATGACGCCGCAACGCGCCGAACAGATTGCGTTCTCGAGCAAGCTGTTCAACACGCCGACGCGCCTGATCGCCAAGAAGGGCAGCGGCATCCTGCCGACACCTGAAGGCCTGAAGGGCAAGACGGTGGGCGTGGAACAAGGCACGATCCAGGAAACCTACGCCAAGACCTATTGGGCGCCGAAGGGTGTAACGGTTACGCCGTACCAGAACCAGGACGGCGTCTACGCCGACTTGCAAGCTGGACGCCTGGATGCAGCGCTGCAAGATGCCGTGCAAGCTGACGTCGGCTTCCTGAAGACGCCGCGCGGCACGGGTTACGAGTTCGTGGGCAAGGATCTGGTCGATCCGACCATTCTCGGCAACGGCGCGGGTATCGGCCTGCGCAAGGAAGACACCGACCTGAAGGCACAGATCGACAAGGCAATCGCCTCGATCATCAAGGACGGTACGTACAAGAAGCTCGAGAAGAAGTACTTCACCTTCGACGTGTACGGCAGCTAAGCAGTCCCCAAGCCTTACTTAAGTCCGGAACGTGTTCCGGGCATCGCTTGAGCGCTTAAGAAAACGGGCTCCGTGTTTCAACGCGGAGCCCGTTTTGTTTTCGGCGCCTTGCCTCGTCTTTTGGGCGCGTCTCCCCCGCGTCTTTTGCGCCCGGAGCGGCAAAACCGCCGTTTTCAGCTAAGATCGAATGTCCTGAGCAAGACGCACCGCGGGCAATTGCCGGGTGCTAACCGGTGCGGCCGGAGCGCAGCAATCCGGCGTCCGCCGCGACCGCTCCGCCCAACTCTCCCGAACACGCCGACACTTTTCCCAAGCGCGACGCGTTTGAAGCGCGCCGTGCACCGACAATCATGCAAACCAAAACGCACACCCTCATATCGCCGTCGCTCGGCACCTCCCGCACCATCCTGAGTTTTCACTACGGCCCGGGCGGCGGCGAAAAGATCTATATCCAGTCCTCGCTGCATGCCGACGAACTTCCCGGCATGCTGGTCGCGTGGCGTCTGCGGCGCCAGTTGGCCGAGTTCGAAGCGGCCGGCAAGCTGCGCGGCGAAGTGGTGATCGTGCCGGTATCGAACCCGATCGGGTTGAACCAGAACATGCATGGCACGCTGCTCGGGCGTTTCGAGCTGAACAGCGGCCACAACTTCAACCGCAATTTCCACGACCTCGCCGCGCTGATCGCGCCGCGCATCGAAGGCCGGCTGTCCGGGGATATCGATGCGAACAAGCTTGCCGTGCGCCGCGCGATGCGCGAAGCGCTGGACGAGCAAAAACCGCAAACCGAGCTCGAATCGCAGCGCCTTGCGTTGCAGAAGCTCTCTTATGACGCCGATGTCGTGCTTGACCTGCATTGCGACCTCGACGCAGCTCTGCACCTCTACACCAACCCGGATATCTGGGACGAAGTCGAGCCGCTTGCGCGCTACCTGGATTCGAAGGCGTCGCTGCTGGCGCTGAATTCGGTAGGTAACCCGTTCGACGAGATCCACAGCTTCTGCTGGTCGGACCTGCGAGCCAAGTTTGGCCATCGCTTCCCGGTGCCGAACGGCGGCATTTCGGTGACGGTGGAACTGCGCAGCCAGCACGACGTATCGTATGAATTCGCCGATGCCGACGCGCAGGGCATCATCAATTACCTGATTCATCGCGGCGTAATCGACGCGAGCGCGCCCGCCATGCCGGCGCTTGCCTATCCGGCGACGCCGCTTGCGGGCGCCGAGCCGATTGTGGCTCCGTTAAGCGGCGTGCTGGTGTTTCGCACGAAGGTCGGTGAACTGGTCAAGGCCGGCGATGCCATTGCCGATGTGGTCGATCCGCTGACCGACACCGTGACGCCCTTGAACTGCACGACCAGCGGCATGTTGTACGCGCGGCAGATTGCACGGTTTGCCACCGCGGGGATGGAAGTGGCCCGGGTCGCGAGTGCTACTGCTTATAGAACAGGGTCGTTATTGTCGGCCTAGGGTGCAGGGAGCTTGGGCGCAAAACCCAAAGCCCCAAAAAGCGAAGGGCTACCAACTTCGGTAGCCCAGGAAAATCCAACATAACACCCCTTTAAACCTTAAAAAACAGCAGCGGGTCCTGCAGCCACCCCATCGAATGATGGTCCTCGGGGCCACCGGTCCGCTGCCGCCTAAGCAGCCTGTGCAATCAGGCTTTCTGTGCGCGGCTGTAACATCGCCGCGTGTTCGAGCACCGTCGGTTCCGGCACTTCGTTAGTCGATACCAAACTCAACTCCACCAGCGCGGTCTCGAGGCTCGCCTGACGGGCGGCTGCCGCTTTCTTGGTCTTCCCCGCGCGTGACGGCGGCTGGCAGGCCCCGCACACCACGTTTTCTTGCAAATCATGTTTGTGCGCGATGAACTTTCCCGTGCAGCGGCAGCATTTCGTGAGCTGCAGCATGCCCGCATCGAAAAAGCGCACAAGGGTCCAGGCCCGCGTCAGATCAAGTACAGCCTCGACTTCGCTATTCCTGCAATGTTCGAGATACAGCCGATACCCCTTCGTCAGGGCATCGAGGTGCGAGCAAGCTGCTTCTTTCTTCAGGAACACATACGTGTTGTAGAAGAGCGAAGCATGGATGTTCGCGAGCCACGTCATATACCAGTCAGCCGAGAAAGGCAGCATGCCCTTCGGCGGCGATACGCCCTTCACCTCGCGATACAACCGGATCATCCGGTCACGCGACAGTGTCAGTTCACTTTCGAGCACCTGCATCCGCGCGCCGAGCTCGATCAACGCGATCGCGCGGAAAACTTCTTGTGCATCTTCTGTGAGGCTCTTCTTAAGCATGGCGGGCTCCCGTGCTTAGAGAAACTGTTCTGCTGGCTGGCCGGCCAGCAAGATGGCTGCGTGCGTCGGCGCAATATCCGCATGCTTCGCGGGCGACGTCAGAGCGGCCAGCATGGTGTGATCGTTAAAACGGAAAAAACACAGCAACTGGTCAGAAGCCGCCAGTTTGACAACCTGCGCGAGCGTCAGCCCGGACAGAAGGTCGGCGAGTTCCTTAGACAAACCCAGTCGAAACATCCCGATGGCGCGGTCCTCTCGCAGCATGCGCTGCGCGAGCATGATGTACGACAAGTTGATTTCTCGAATCGAGTCCAGCGTTTCGCGACCGTTCATGATTTTCCTGCGTTCGATATAAACCCCGAGTACCCTGCCGGCATTTTTTGCCAGCTATCTTTTTTGCCTAGCCAAACGTTTGTTTTGTCGGGCTACGTTTAAACTTTGTTTCAGTGAGTTACATCTTGTAACAACACTGTGAAACGGATTGTAAGTACGACGCAGCGGGAAATCAAGAACATCTCAATAATAAATTTCCATAAAACAACAAAGAGAAACGGTAATTTTTTCCTAACTTTGTAACAGGAAAGTGTGACCGGTTTTTGACGGCCATTTTGCGGCGAAATGGAGAGCGCCAATTGCCAGAGGGTTTGCTTGACGATTGATTTTGTTAGGGAAAAAACGGATGAGGCGGATAGCCCGTTGACACGTCCGATGAATTAACCGGATTGCGAGGAATGGCGAAGTTGTAACAGCCTTCTAACAAGCTCGCCGGAATGCGGCGGAGGAAAACCCTTGGATAAAAACTGTCAGCGGGCTTTCATTTTCAATGCAGGAAATTTGACTGGAAGAGGTCAGAATGACTGCCGAACCGAATATGTCGCGCGGAGTTGTAACAAGGTCTGCGGGGACTATGAGAACGCGTGGATCGATAGAGAAGCTTTCTGCCGTGGCGCCGCTCGTCCCCGCTGTGGGCTCAAGCTCGAGACGGGCGGTGAGCCACGGGGTTGCACCGTTAGTGTTGCGGTACGCCGTCGCGCCATTCAGCCCAGTGCGTTGCAATCTCCTGCACCAGCGGATTGCCCGCCCGATACAAATTCTCGATAGCCGGCGCGAAACCGCCCTGGGCTGCGTAATTGAGGAGATTGTCGGAGGCTGATTGCCCGTCATAGGGCCGATCGAAATCCGAGCCCGAACGCACGGCCGCCACCCGGTTCAAATCCACGCGATGCACGCTCGCCGCACGCGACAACGCCTCGTAAGTCGCGTTGTCCTCCTGCTGCGTCGTGCAATACACGCCCTTGCCGTCAGTCAGGAGCTTCGTCCAGTCACGTGCCCGCTCGCCGATGTACTTCCCCGACCACCACGTATCGCCCGCCAGCGTGTCGCACTGGATCACCTTCGGCGGCTGGTTCGCCGGCGCATAGCTGAACTTGACGCGCGCAGCCTGCGCTTCGGGGCTATCGGAGAGCACTACGTTCTTCGACAACGCATAAGCCGCATCGGCGAGATCCGGATTCAGCCGGAACACCTCGGTCTTGTAATCGAGCGGGGGTTTATCGGCGGGGCCTTTCGTATTGATGCCGATAAAACCGCTCGGCCAGCCATCCGGCTTTTCGCGCGCATCGAGCTCCCATTGGATACCGAAGTCGACGAGATATTTTGCCCATGCAGCAGACCCGAGGGTGCCTTGCATCGGGTCGATGCCCGCGATCCCCGCAATCATGAAATAGGTACGGCGCAGATCGAATTTGTCGGAGAACGTGAGCGCCATCAGCGAAGCGGCTGCATTCGCATGCCCCATGCCGGTGGTCATCACGCAGATCTCCTGCCGGTTGCAATTCACAACGGGATAATCCGGAGAGAGTCCGGCCACGTGAATGGCTTTCCAGGGGCCGAGCTTGTCGAGCCAGACCTGGCCCTCAGGGCCGAACATGGAGATGATCATGACCTTCACGGGCTGGCCGTGGCCGTGGTCATTATCGCTATCCGAAGCCTGCGCAAACGTTGGCTCACACGCGCTGAACAAAAGCGCAGCCGCCGCGGCTGTCAGGCTCAGTGCAGGGATCCGGGTGACGATACGGGGGCGGATGCGGATAGAACGAAGGAGCAAGTCGAGCGAAGAACGCAGGATCGATTTCATCTGGGCGGCACCGTAAGTGGAAGGAGAACGCGAGCTGAAACACGCAAAAGGATGCGGGACTGGATCACACGCCCGTCGGGTCAGCGCCCTCGGTACCAACTGCCGGACCCTCATGCGTTGAACGCATTATAGAAGGGCAAAGAGCGCCGTTGTAAGGATCATAAAATGTTCCTGTAACAGACATCGAACACGGCATTGTCACGTTGCGGGGACGGCCGGAAAAAATTGGGCGATGAAAAATTCCAAATCGCTTTATCACGGTCATCGTTTTCCGGCGGCCGTCATCGGTTGCGCCGTTCGCTGGTATTTCCGGGCTCAATCGAGTCTGCGCGACATTGAAGAGTTGCTGTTCGAGCGCGGGGTGGTCGGCAGTTAAGTTTTTTGGTTTTCTGTGCGTATGCGTCGTCGTTGCTTCGTGGCCGCTTCATGGCTGCAGAGCATCGAGACTCTCGGGCCGGGAGACACATGCGGGTCTGCTACTCGCACGGGATCGCGCGATTTCGATACATGATCTTGATCAGGCTGGTAATTAATCAGGAATCCTTCTTCCAATTTTGTTGCGCGGCTCGCCGCTACATTCCGGAGGCGCCTTCTCCAATCCAGCTCGGTTCACTCGACAGGCCGTCATGCTTCACGATCTTCGTGACGATGTAGGTGAAGTAACGTTCGATGCCCAACTCTTCCATGAGCAAGCTGTCGATGAAACGCTGGTAATGATCGATGTCGCGCGAGAGGACTTCCATGACATAGTCGACCCCGCCTCCCGTCGCGTGACACCGTACGACTTCAGGAGCGGCCATGACACGCTCTTCAAACCGGCGCAGATCGTGCGCCGTATGTCTGCCTAACGTAACTTCTACGACAATACGGCTACCCTTGAAAACATGCGACCAATCAACGTCCGCGCGATACCCACGGATAAGGCCGCTCTCCTCGAGCTTGCGCACTCGTTCCCATGCGGGCGAGATCGACAGGTTGACCTCCTCCGCAAGGCGTGACTTCGTAATACGTCCGTCACGGGCGAGAATACGGAGAATCAACAGGTCATACCGGTCTAGCTTCATGCAAGCACGCCTTTTCTCGCGTTAGCCGGCGATCGCACGACGATCGCCGTGGTTAATTGTGCGCCTGTAGGGTCTCTTCCTGCCGAATCGCACGTCGCCATATTGCCAGAATTCGCACCGATACCCTCTCAAACTCTTCCGGCATAGTCACCTGCAAGCTTATGCACGGATAGCCCCTCAGTATCGATCTTTCAAGCCGCTTCTTGCGACGCATACCGTGATGGGATATTTTCTACCCGAGGTATTGGCGCGCTTTCGCGCGAGTTATCCTCGTATCACTTTCGAACTGCATGACATGGATCGACGAACCCTTGAGCAGGCCGTTGCAGCCGGAACGATCGATGTGGGAGTCGCGTTGCTGTCGAATGTGTCTGCTATCAGCCGCTTCAATCACAGAAGCCTCGCGCGCTCTCAACGAAAGCTGTGGGTGGCGCCATCGCACCCGCTTGCGCAGTCAGTCAATCCTTCGTTAAGCGAAATTTCAGCGCACCCCTACATCATGCTCACGGTGGATGAAGGTGAGGAGTCTGCGCCGCGGTATTGGAAAAAGCATAAGCTGATGCCGAATGTCATTCTTCGCACAGGGTCCGTAGAAGCGCTTCGTGGTTTCGTGTCACACGGCTTCGGCGTGACAATTTTGTCGGAGATGGTATTCAGGCCATGGTCACTCGAGGGCAAGCGCACCGAGGGGCGGGATGTATCAACGACAATTCCGCAGATGGACGTCGGCATGCTCTGGCAAAAAGGCGTCACGCTGCCATCGCCGGCGCGCACGCTGGCCGACTTCCTCATCTATTCGCGGCAGGGATAGATAGCCGCGAACGTCAGGTTTCGCACGAGTCTTGCTGTTTCGCCTGTCCACTTGCTCGTTGCCGAGTCCACTTGTCTGCAAGGCGCTCATGCCCGACACCGCCGCTTCACGAATGATCGATGCGTTTCACGCCAGCCATGTCGAGGATCGCCAGCACGTCGAGTTATGGCTCGAGGCAACCGGCGACAGCGCCGTCGCGCTCGAGGCTTTGTGGTCCGAGGGGGAACATCACAGGGGGCATGCACGCGCGGCCATGGATCGGCTCGTCGCGCTGGCGGACCGGCACGGGGTCATGCTTTCCCTCGTGCCACGGCCGCTCACGCAGAAAGGAGAAGGCCCCGCGGCGCCTTCCATCGATCGCGCCGTGCCCGACAGCGTCGCGCTCGAAGCATTTTATGCCCGGCTGGGCTTCGAGCGTTCAGGGGGCAAGTTCGAAGGCTCGCCCGTGATGGTGCGCTCGCCGCGTTGATCGGCGTTGACGTTCACGCTGGCATCCACGACTTTGGTAGCAGCATGCGCATCGTTTGAAGAACCGTCCCGCTGATCTCCCTGCAACTCCGCAGCCAGCTCATTCCCGTCGTCGCCCTTCACGATCACAAAACTGCGCTGCGGATTCGCTATCTCGATGCCGCGTTCCGTGAAGCGGTCCACAATGCGCCGGTTGAACTCGCGCTGCACGCCCCAGCGTGCGCTATCGCGGCATTGGATCTGGCCGGCCAGCGTGACGCTCGAACCATCGACCGCGTCCACGCCCCACAGGCTGAAGTCGGAGAGGATGCCATCCTTGAACGCATCGTCTTCACGCAGCGACGCCCCGATCTCCTTGAGCGTACCCGATGCCAGGTCCACGTCCTGTCCAAGCGCAATGCTCACGCGTACCGCGGCATTGCCAATGCCGCGATTCGTGTTGTTCACCGTCGATACCGAACTGAACGGCACGGTAAAGAGCGAGCCGTCGCTGCCCCGCAAACGCACGGTGCGGATCGACAGGTACTCGACCGTCCCCGACACGCCCGCGAGCGTGACCGAGTCGCCCACTTGCATCGCATTTTCCATCAACAGGAAGATGCCGGTGATCAGGTCCTGTACGAGCTTTTGCGACCCGAAACCCAGTGCTACACCGAAGATGCTCGCACTCGCGAGCAACGGCGCGGTGTTCACGCCGATCTCGCTCAATCCTGTCAATACGACGACCAGTGCGATCACGATAAAAAGCGCGCTGCGCATCATTGGCAGCAGCGTTTGCAGACGTGCGGCCCGCAAGCGGTCGCCACTCGCCGTCCACGTTTCCAGCCGTTGCTCGACCATCACGTTCGCGCCTTCCCACACGATCACGGCGAACGCGGCGGCGACGCCGATCGTGATCAGCGCGGAAGCAAGCCGATGACCCACGCCACCCGATGAGAACAGCGTCAGGAAGTGCAGTCCCCAGACCCGCAGCAGCACCAGCAACGTCACCACGATGATCACCGTCTGCACCAGCCGCCGCAGCAGCGGGTAATAGCGGTAAGCGTGCCGATGCACGATCGATGTGTCCGACAGGTCGTTTTCTCCGCCCGCGGTATGAAACAGCCGGCCGAGCGCACCGAACGCGACGATGGCCACCACGCGCGCCGCGACCAGCACGAGCACCGAGATGCCGAACAGGTGAAACAGCGTGCGATAGCCGTTGCGCACATCGAGCGCCCAGACGAACCACAGCGCCAGCACGAAAAATACCGCGAGCCCGGCCCAGACATCGGCGACCCAATTGCCCAGCAGGACGAATGTCCGGCGCCCCTTGAAGCTCTCGCGAATCCAGGCGGCAACCGGCACGCGGCATTTCAGGATCACGATGGCGATCAGCACATGCACGACCAGCGCGATCGCCTTGAGGATCGCGTCGTGGGCGGTGTCGGTCATGCCCAGCGGCTGCGCGGCCTCGGCGAGCGCCGAGCCCGCTCCCGCCACCCACACGATGCGCACGAGCCAGCCGTGCGCGAAGCGCGCGGCATCGTCGCTGATCTGGATCAGGCGCAGGCCCGGCGCGCGCGGCGCGATGAAGAAACCGCTCGCGATCACAAGACCGCGGCACACCAGGTACACGTCGATGAACGCGGCGACGGAACGGCCCTGCGGCGTGCTGTCGTCGATGAAAATGGACATGAGCACGGCCGTGGCGATCACGAACACGACCAGCGGCAGCAACGCGAGCAAGCTGTGAAGGACGGCGCTCGGCAGCCGTTGCAACAGCGTCCAGTGACGTGCTGCATGGCGCACGCCACGAGCGGTATCGGTCTTGCGTTCAGCGACCTCGATAGCTGCCTCGTTGCCCGAGCGCTCGGCCACGGCTTCGGCGTGCACCGCTGCCTGCTCTTGTTTCGCGAGCTCCGGCTGGGTTGCATCCACGTCCACGATCCCGCGCGCCGCAATCCGCGCGCGCAGCCGGCGCAGCCATCGTGAGCTCAGGTATTCCAGCAGCAGTGCGGGCAGCAACGAGATAGAGATCGACCAGATCACCTGCCCGATCAGCTCGCGGCCGCTGGTGGTCGCGGCGCGCTGGTGCCACCACCGCATGACCGAGCCATAGTCGAGCAGCGCCGTACCGGAGCGGCGCAGGTCGCTGCCAAGCTCCACGATCCAGAAACCCGCTTCATGCGAAATTTGCGATGCGAGGCCGTTACTCGTGAGGGACTTCGCCAGCACGCTGGCCGCGCCTGATGCGCCTGACGCAGCGCTTGCAGCCGACGCGCTCGACGCCGCCGAGCTGTCCGAGGCGGCTTGCACGGGCGTGGAGAGCGCTCCAGCGGCCGCGACGGCCCGCAGCGTGTCCTCGATCTGGCTTCGCCTTGCAGGGTCGTTGAGGACCGCCAGCGCGGCGCGCGCCTGCTCAGGCGTCAGCGTGACGGTTGATGAATCGGGGGCTGGCTTCGCTGCGCTCGTGGCCGCGCTTGCAGCCGAATTCGCAGCCGCATTCGCGGCAAAGGCGAGCGGGCTGCTCATGACGCCCAAGGCGCTCAGGACAAAAAGAACGATGACGAGAACAATTTTGCGCATAGGCGAGGATGAAGAACCCGGTTAGGAAAACCGCCACGGATGCACCCGGACTTTCAGTGCGATTGAACCTGCGGTGATCACTCTCAAGCTGGACAAACCAAGACGGGCGAAGCTGGAATGGTTCGTGCATCAAACGTCTGATCAAAACTTCCGGATTCGGGCATGCATGTCCAAATTACGCGAACCATGCGGGCTACGTGGCCCATACGAATCGCCCTTTACGGCGCCGCCCTGTTGCTGACGGCGCCATCGGCGACCGGACTGCTGCTAGCACTTCTTGCGCCCGCGCAGGTATCAGCTGCTGAACATACCAACCTCGAGCGGGCCGCGAAGCCCATCGCGCCATCGGCTGCCCGGGTGAGCAAGCACGTGGACAGCGTTGCGCCACCGGACGAAGGCACCACGCTGCTGCCCGCCAGCGGAGACACCCAGCTTCCCGCAACGCCCGATACACCGCGACCGCATTATGACCGGCCACCGGTTCATCTGCCGTGATGCCCGATTCTCCGCGACGTCATTTGAGTTTAATGGAAGCTTGGGCGGATGCTTCATAGCGGCGACGCTGATCCACGCCTAAACGCGCGCCTCGGCCACGCGCGCAATATCCGGCTCGAAGAAGACCCAGCGCGCTTCGGGAAACGCGCGCTGCAGGTCCGCTTCGATCACGTTGATGGCATCGACCATGGCGCGGCCGCTGTCGTAGTCCACCATCTCCGCTTGCACGGCCACCACGATCTGCTTGCCCCATTGCAGCGTAATCAGGTTGATCACGCGGACAATTTCCGGGCGCGCGCGCAAGTACGCATCGATAGCACGGCGCACTTCCGGACTCGCGGATTCCCCGACGATCATCGACTTCACTTCGCGGGCGACCAGGTACGCGATCACCATGAGCAGCACGCCAACGCCAATCGAACCCGCTGCGTCGTAGATGGAATTGCCGGTGATCATGGTCATCAGCACGGCGCAAAACGCGATGGCAAGACCGGCCAGCGCAGCGACATCTTCGCCGGTGACCACGATCAGCTCGGACTCGCGCGTCTCGCGAAACCATCGCCAGAGGGACTTGTTTCCCGACGTCTTGCGGATCTCGCGCAACGCGCCGGCGAGAGAAAACGACTCGAGCACCACCGATATCCCCAGCACGACGAGCGCGACAATCGGGTTGCTGACCACTTCATGCCGCGCAATCCGATGCACGCCTTCATACACCGAAAACGCGCCGCCGACAAAGAACAGCAGCAACGCGACGAGCATGGAATAGAAGTAGATCTCGCGGCCCGAGCCGAGCGGGTGCAACACGTCGGCGGGCGCCTGGGAACGCTTGAGTCCGAACAGCAGCAGGAGCTGATTGCCGCAATCGGCGGTGGAGTGGATGGCTTCGGCAAACATGGAGCCGGAACCGGTGAACGCAGCCGCGCCGAACTTGCAGACGGCGATGCCAAAATTGGCGGCGAGCGCGTAGAAAATAGCTTTCGGCGATTCTTCTTTCATCGTGCTCCTGGCAGAAATGGGTCAGGGACTATCCGGAATCAGCTATACACGCATACACGCGCTAAACGACTTCCACGCGGCTCGCTCCATCGATCATTTCTCCGATCACGGCCGCCTGATCGAAGCCGTCCGCGCGAAAGATGGCGAGCACCTCGTCAACCGCTTCGGGCGCGCACGACACCAGCAACCCGCCTGAAGTCTGCGGGTCGGTGAGCAGGTTTCGGGCCACATCGTCCAATGACGGCGCCAGCGTAATCTCCTGCCCGTATGCGCTCCAGTTGCGGCCCGATGCCCCGGTGACCACGCCCGCTTTTGCGAACGCCTCGACGCCGGGCAGCCAAGGCAAGTCCGCGTATCGCAGGCGTGCCGTCAGGCCGGCGCCGCGGCTCAGCTCCAGCGTGTGGCCCAACAGGCCGAAGCCCGTTACGTCGGTGAGCGCGTGCACGGCGTCGAGTGCGGCCAGATCCGCGCCCGGGCGGTTCAGCTTGGTCGTGGCGGCGATCATCGCGGCGTAGCCGGCGGCATCGAGTTGATCCTTCTTCAGCGCCGCCGACAACACGCCCACGCCGAGCGGTTTGCCAAGGATCAGCACGTCGCCAGGGCGAGCCGAGGCGTTACGCTTCACGCGCTGCGGATGCACGATGCCAATTGCCGCCAGGCCATAGATAGGCTCGACCGAATCAATCGAATGCCCGCCCGCGAGCGGAATGCCCGCTTCCGCGCAGACCGATTCGCCGCCCTTCAGCACGGCCGCGATTACCTCGTGCGGCAGCACGTTGATCGGCATGCCGACGAGCGCCAGCGCGAGGATCGGTTTGCCGCCCATGGCGTAGACATCGGAGAGCGCGTTGGTTGCCGCGATACGGCCGAAGTCGAACGGGTCATCGACAATAGGCATGAAGAAATCGGTGGTCGCGACAATCGCCTGCTCGTCGTTCAAACGATAAACCGCCGCGTCGTCGGCGGTGTCGTTGCCGACCAGCAGGTCAGGGAAGAACGGCAACGGCACGCTGCGTTTCAAGAGGTCGGCGAGGACGCCCGGCGCGATCTTGCAGCCGCAGCCGCCGCCGTGGGACAGGCTGGTCAGTCGGGGTGACGGCGTTGAAGTCAGCAAGATGTCAGTCATTCGCGGGTATCCGGCAAAGTAGCGTGTGACCGATATTATGGTGGTTGTCGCGACCGGACGTGGCGATCGCGATCCGGGTGGCACCAGGAGCAACCCGTGCGGACTTCCAAAAGCGCCACGCGCGGGTTCACGCGGTACACTTCGCGTCACGGTCCGATGCCGTCTTTCAACGTTACTCATCAACCGCCCGGTGCTTTCTCTCGCATGAAATCTTTACCTCTTGTATTCGGCTTGCTCCTCTGCGCCTCGTTGTATCAACTCAGTCACGCCCAGGAAACGCCTGCCCCCTCGCAGGAAGACTACGCCTACCTGACCCGCATGCACGTCCCTGAACCCGTGATCCGCTGCGTGGCGGCGTTCGATCGATGGGTGGCCATGACGCCCAAATACGACACGTTCATCGTCCCCGACCGGCGCGTACTGCGTGCAAAGATCGATAACGACACGACTATCTTCAGCGCGGGCAATCCCGTTCCCGTCGACCAGGTCATTGCCATGCGCGCGTTCGCCAAAGTCCGCGGAAAGTCGCAATGGATGCGCGTAGACAGCAGCTGCGGTGTGCGCGACGGCCGCGTGGTCGGTGTTTCGCTCACCCCAAATGTAAGGCCCACGATCGTTCGGTAACAGCGCCGGCGGACCAGGCTTTCGCTGCCTCTGCCGAATATTTCCGGCCACACTTTTCCTTACAAACGCAAACGGCTTGTCATTTAGCTAATCGCTAAATTGATTTCACGGATTTCACTTGGAGAAACCGATGAAACGATTAGCGATTCTAGCCACGCTCGCAGTACTCCTCGGCAGCACCCTGGGTGGCTGCATCGTCGTGCCGGATGGCGGTGGATGGCACCATCACGACTACTACGGCGGCCGCTACTAAGCCGCGAAACAAGCCGCGGAACAAACCTGGATATCAAGCTAAAAACCAGCTAACTAGCGCGAAGGAAACCAACATGTTCACACTCAAAAAAAGCCTGGCCGCCGCGTCGCTCGCGGTGGCCGCAGTAACAAGTCTCGGCTTCACGAACATCGCGTCCGCCGACGAGCATTTCCAACCCGGCTACGTTCATGTCGACAGCCGCGGCTGGCACGGTGACCGGTACTACGATGGCCATCGCTACTGGGAACGGCGCGAGTGGGAGCGCCATCACGCGCGGCATTATGACGGGCCGCCGCATCGTTATTATTGATCGTGGTTCGGCCTCACCCGCCAAGCGTTAAAAACGAAAAAGCCAGGGACATCCCTGGCTTTTTCGTTTCCGGCCGCTTTGAAGCAGTACGCCTTGATCACGCGCCCGCTGTCTCGCGCCATTTGCGGGTATCGCGTAACGGCGGCGCACCGAACAGGCGGCTGTACTCGCGGCTGAATTGCGATGCGCTCTCGTACCCCACGCGGTGCGCCGCTGTCGCTGCATCGGTCATGTCGATCAGCATCAGGCGGCGTGCCTCCTGGAGGCGCAACTGCTTCTGGTATTGCAGCGGGCTCATCGCCGTGACGGCCTTGAAATGATGGTGCAGCGACGACACGCTCATGTGCACATCGCGGGCGATCGACTCCACGCGTAACGGCTGGTCGAAGTGCTGGCGCAGCAGCATGATCGCCTTCGCAATGCGCTGCGTCTGGCTGTCCTGCAGCGCGATCTGGCGCAAGCGCGCGCCGGGACCGTTCATCAGCAGCCGATACACGATCTCGCGCTTGACCAGCGGCGCGAGAATGGGAATGTCCTCGGGTGTATCGAGCAGGCGCAGCAAGCGCAAGACAGCGTCCAGCAACGACGTGCCGAGCCGGTTGACGTAGAGGCCGCGCGAGGCGTCCGCGGGCGTTGCCGGCGGCAGGCTTTCATCGCGAATCAATTTGGTGATTTCCTCGACATCGAGGTCAAGCCGCATGCCCAGGTACGGGTTCTCCTCGGTCGCGCCGGTCACCTGCCCCATCACCGGCAAATCCACCGATGAAACCAGATAATGCATGGGGTCATACACATACAGCTCGTCCCCGACCATGATCCGCTTCGACCCTTGCGCGATCACGCCCAGCGCCGGGGTCTGGATGCCATGGCTCGGGCCGCCGCAATGCACGAGGCGGTGCAGGAACAAACCGTGCACCGCCGTCTGGCAGGTGCCGGTGGTGTCTGCCGTAAAACGGTCCAGTAATGCAACCAGATCGAGCCGGGCGTGATCGAGGCCCGGATCAAGTGGCGCTGATGCACCATTGGCGCCGGCGTTGATTGGGTGGTCGTTACTAGCGTGATGCGAAGGATCAATGGCGGAATCCGCCGTCTCATTCAGGGCCATGATTCGCAGTTAGTGAGTTTGCGCGGCTGCTGCCCGGGAATCGGCCGCAGTCTTGCAAGGATGGAGAAGGGTTGCCGTCAGTCAGAAGCCAATGTGATCAAGCCAGGGCCAATTGCACACTGCCGGCGAATGGCACCCAGCTTACTCGCGCCCGCGTGTTTTCGCCCAGCGACCGGCGCGGCGTTTGCAGGATCGGGCAATGATCCGACAGGATCAGGCTAGCCGGGCGAAGCGGCGCAGGCAGATACTGCGTCATCGCGGCGTTGCTGAAACACCGAACGGGCGTTCGGTTGTTCCGCCGTGAAGCGGCCATAGTAAGAATCTGCAAGCCGCCAGTTCAGGATGAATTCTAAGGGACCCAGCATGCGTAACAGAAAATTCGGCAATACCGGCTTGTTCGTTTCGGAATTGTGCCTCGGCACCATGACCTTCGGCGAAGGCGGGATGTGGACCAATATTGGCGGCCTGAAACAGGCGGACGCGGACAAGCTCGTCGGCCGCGCGCTGGATGCGGGTATCAACTTCATCGATACCGCCGACGTCTACGCCGACGGCACGTCGGAGATCATGACCGGCCAGGCGCTCAAGAACCTGAAGGTGCCTCGCGAAAACGTGGTGGTCGCGACCAAGATCCACGGCGAAACCGGCACGAAAGGCATCAACTCGCGCGGCGCATCGCGGTATCACATCATTGACGGTGTGAAGGCGAGCCTGAAACGCCTGCAACTCGATCACATCGATTTGTATCAGCTGCATGGCTTCGATGCCGCCACGCCCATCGAAGAAGCGCTGCGTGCGCTCGACAACCTGGTGCAGCACGGCCATGTGCGCTACATCGGTGTATCGAACTGGGCGGCGTGGCAGATCGCGAAGGCGCTTGGCATTTCGGAGCGGCTTGGGCTCGCGCGTTTCGAGTCGCTACAGGCGTATTACACGATTGCCGGGCGCGATCTCGAACGTGAAATCGTCCCCATGCTCAAGAGCGAAAACCTGGGCCTGATGGTCTGGAGTCCGCTTGCGGGCGGCTTGCTGAGCGGCAAATACAAGCGCGACGGCAGTTCGGCGGAGCAGGGCCGGCGCACGAATTTCCCGTTTCCACCGGTGAACATGGATCGCGCATTTGATTGCATCGACGCCATGACGCAGATGGCCGAAGCCAAGGGCGTGACGGTGGCGCAAATCGCGCTGGCGTGGCTGCTGCACCAGAAGGCGGTGACGAGCGTGATTATCGGGGCGAAGCGGGTTGAGCAACTCGATGACAACATCGCCGCAACACAAGTGAAGCTGAATGATGACGAACTCGCCGCACTCGATGAAGTCAGCCAGCTCGCCCCGGAATATCCGGGCTGGATGTTTGCGCGCCAGGGTGAATATCGTTTGAAGCAGTTGCGGGAATCGAGCGGCGGATAGTCCGTTGCTCAGCTCACGATGGGTTGAAACGGCAAGGTCATGAGCACGGCCTCCTGATACTTGCCGTCTATTTTCAGGGATCGCGGTTCACGCGCGTATTCGACGAATCCCACCGAGCGATACAGCCGTTGCGCCACTTCGTTATGCGGCGCAACCGTCAGTTGCACTTCTTCCACCACGTTGCGTGCGTGACTTAGAACCGCTTGCACGAGGGCCAGCGCCATTCCCGTCCCGCGAGCGGCCGGGCGCACGTACATGCCGACCAGCGCGCCCTTGTGCCGCTGCTTCGCGCCTTGCGGCACGATCAGGCCGGCGACGCCCGCCGGCGCGTTTTCGCCGTCTAAAAACCCGCCGAACACCGCAGCACTCACGATCCGTTGCTCGAACCATACGAGCGGCTGCTCGGCTTCGTCCTCCCACGCCGAGCCGAACCCATCGGGGTGCTGGGCGAGACCTTCGAGCCTGATATCGCGATACGCAGCGGCGTCGGCGGCTGTAAGACGGCGGATGGTGAATGGCATGGGTGCGTGTACCTTGAGCGACGTGGGGTGATTGCTGGCGGGAAGCGCCAGTTTCGCACGCACGGCTGGTCCGCTCCAACCCGGATTGCCCGACCCGCCCGCCACTGTGCCCGGTCGTTTGGGCGAATGTCGTTTTAGTCCGGCAACTGCGCAGGACGCCCAAGAAGTTTTCGGTGATGCCCCTCCTAATGGCATACGCGATCAATCCAGCATGGACTGGTTGCGCAATCTCGCCCCGAAAAGCGCCTGATGAGCCGAAACCTTTATCCACATTCGAGATATAGCCTATCCACGTTATCGCGTTGCGCGATACCCCGTCGGTGCGCAAAACTGTGTCCACAAAATCAACACGCATTCCGGAGACATTCATGCGTACTCAAGTCGGCATCATTGGTGCGGGTCCTGCGGGCCTCCTGCTCTCTCATCTTCTCCATCTTCGCGGTATCGAATCGGTTGTGCTTGAGGCACGCAGCCGCGTCGATATCGAATCCACCATTCGTGCAGGCGTTCTCGAGCAAGGGACGATGGACCTGCTCAATGAAGCGGGACTCGGCGCACGGATGTTGGCCGAAGGCGCGGTACATCACGGTTTCGAACTCGCTTTCGAAGGACAACGCAAGCGCATTGCACTGACCGAACTCACCGGCCATTCGATCACCGTCTATGCGCAGCACGAAGTCATCAAGGATCTGGTCGCGGCACGTGTAGCGGCTGACGGCGCGCTGAAATTCGGCGTGACCGACGTGTCGCTGCATAACTTCGATGATGCCCCAGGCACCACCCGGCCCAGCATCCGCTGCAGGCACGAAGGATTCGAGCACGAACTGGAGTGCGACTTCATCATCGGCTGCGACGGCTCGCAAGGGGTCGCCCGCGGGTCGATGCCCCAGGAATCGCGGCAGGACTATCAGCGCATCTATCCGTTCGGCTGGTTCGGAATCCTGGTCGAAGCGCCGCCTTCGGCGCACGAGCTGATTTACGCTCGCCACGATCGCGGTTTTGCGCTCATCAGCACCCGCTCGCCGAACGTGCAGCGCATGTACTTCCAATGCGACCCGAAGGACTCGGTCGATGCCTGGTCCGATGACCGCATCTGGTCCGAACTCCACGCACGCGTAGACACGCTGGACGGTTGGCAGATCACGGAAGGGCGGATCTTCCAGAAGAACATTGTCGGCATGCGCAGTTTCGTCTCCACGCCGATGCAATCCGGCAAGCTGTTCCTCGCCGGCGACGCCGCGCACATTGTCCCGCCCACCGGCGCAAAAGGCATGAACCTGGCGGTGTCGGACGTCCGTATCCTGACCGCCGCCTTGCAAGCGTTCTACGAAGAAGGCGCGAGCGACAAACTGGACCGCTACACCGAAACTGCCCTGAAGCGCGTCTGGCGCGCGGAGCATTTCTCGTGGTGGATGACCCGGATGCTGCACAAGCTCGACGACACCTCGCCGTTCGAACAACGCCTGCAAGTGGCCGAACTCGAACACGTGACCACGTCGCGCGCCGCCGCCACGGCGCTGGCCGAAAACTACGTCGGCAGCGTCGCGGTTTGAATCGCCACACAGGCTAGCCAGCAGGCAGGCGGTGGCGGCGATGTTCGCGCTGCGGTTAAAGCACCGCCACCACGCGGATATCGCCTTCGATAGACGGCACGATCTGCCCGCCTACCCGCCGGAAGGTGATCGATACGGTCTTGTCCCCAACCCGCAGGTCACCGATCTCCAGCCAGTCGATACCATCAGGCAACTGCGGCCGGTCGATACGCACTTCCTGCCGCTGGGCGTCGATCGTGACTCCGAGACAGGCCTCGAGGATCATGAACGGCGATCCGGCCGCCCAGGCTTGCGGCAAACACGCGACCGGATAGCCGATCGGCCGCTCACCGCGTTGCCGGGTGAAGCCGCAGAACAGCTCGGGCAGGCGCATATCGAACGTGACGGCCGCCTCGAACAGTGCCTGCAACAAACGCACCGCACCGCTGCGGTCACCGTAGCGTGCGAGTCCGCGAGCGCACATGGCGCTGTCGTGCGGCCACACGGAGCCGTTGTGGTACGACATGGGATTGAAACGCGGCTGACCTGCCGCCAACGTTCGGACGCCCCAACCGGTATTGAAAAGGGTCGACTCAAGCTGGCGCGCGACTGCTTCACCGCGGCTGCGCTCGACCAGGTCGAAGGCCAGCAAGTGTCCGGCATTCGACGCCAACACTTCGCACAGTTTCCCCTTGCCGTCGAGCGCAATACCGTAGAACTCCGACTCGGGCATCCAGAACATGGTTTCCACGCGTTCGCGGATGTTCTGCGCGCGCTTTTCAAATTCCGACGCTTGCTCGGGTGCATTACGCTGCCGCGCGAAGCGGGCCATGGTGGCAAACGCGGTGGATGCGTACGCCTGGACTTCGACCAGCGAGATCGGTCCGATCGGGAAACTGCCGTCGGCGTGAAACACGGAGTCGCCGCTGTCTTTCCAGCCCTGGTTGGCAAGCCCCGCTTCCGTTGCGCGCTGGTAGCTCAGCAAGCCGAATTCGTTCTTGTCGCAATGACCTGCGATCCATTGCGAGGCCAGCTGTAGCGCGGGCCACAATTCGTCGATCAACGCCATGTCGCCGGTTCGCTCGGCGTAGGCGCCGGCCAGCGCGACGAACAGCGGCGTGCTGTCGACCCCGCCGTAGTACATCGCAAACGGCACTTCTCCCGTAGCAGCCATTTCGCTATTGCGGGTCTCGTGCATGATCTTGCCCACTTCGGCATCGCGGAACGCCGAGTCTTCGCGTGCCTGGTGCGCCGCCAGAAACCGCAGCACGCCACGCGCAAGCGACGGATCGATCCATAACATCTGCAACGAAGTAATGATGGCGTCGCGGCCGAACGCCGTGGAAAACCACGGAATTCCCGCGTACGGATAGGGCCCCGTCTCGAGATCGGTCGTCAGCAAACCGAGATCGGCGAGCGAACGATCGATCCATTCGCTGAACAACGGATTGCTCGAGCGCACGCGCGCCACCGAACGCCGACGTTCACGCATGCGCCGATGAGCATCCACAAGCGCCTCGCGAATAGCCGGCCGCCCCGACTCCGGCGCACATTCGGCGCCTTCCTCTGCAATCTTCTTGCTCTCCGCGCTGGCGTCGCTCAACGCGTGCGTGACGGCCGTGATCGACAGGTAGATCGACATGGCCGTTTCCGACTGGATCCGCAGTACGTAGTCCGCTCGATTGACCGAGAGCGAATGCGGCGCAGGCGAAAACTGGATGCGCGCAGTCCGCTCGACCTCATCCAGGCCCGTATAGCGCAACACGACTACGCCGTCTTCAATGCACGGCTCGCGCATTGACCCGCGTTTCGGGCGCGTGGACCCGCGCACTTCGAACATGTCGTGGAAATCGGCGGCGAAGTTGATCGAAAGCGGCACGGTGGCCGGTTCCGTGCCGTAATTGGTCAACACGATGGCTTCGTGCAGCACGTGCCGCGACAGCACCCGGCGGCGCTCGACGTGGATCACGCCCTCAGGCGTGCTCGCCCCGCCGATGATCGGCAGCGGCCGGTTGGTCATGTGCGCGGTGAAAACAGCGTTGTCGCTGGACACGCTGCCGGACAGGAGCGACGGCGAGCGTCCGCCGAAGGTCAGGCGCAACTGGGACAATACGCGGGTGTCGTTCACGAAAAGACCGTCGTCATTGCCGCGGATGTCGCCATTCGCGTCGTTGACCACGAAGGTATTGCCGGCCTTGAGCACAAACTGGCGCTCGGTCGCGTAGTTCGTGTGTTCGGTTGCGACAAATGCGCCGTCCGTGTTGGCTTCGGGCGTCGACGGAGGAACCTCGCGAACGCCGGCCGTGCTGCGGATTGGCTCGGGCACGTCGTCATGAGCGATATCACCAGCCTTCCGGTCGCTGAGCGCCTGCTTTGCTTGCTGTTGTTCCTTCGTTTCCATTACACCTTCCTGAAAGAGTTGCCTGGACACTCGGGCGATTGTACGGCCGGAGCCTGCGAATCAATTTTTGCGGACGGGAGGCAAGCACACCGCGGACCCGCTATCATCGACCGTTTTTCGACCGAAGCTCATCCAACCGGTTCTCCTCGCCGCATGTCTTTTCCACACATCGACTTACTTTATTCAGCATCCGGTCTCGGCGTCGGCTTCCTCGTGGGCCTGACCGGAGTGGGCGGCGGCTCGCTGATGACGCCGCTGCTCGTGCTCCTGTTCGGCATCCACCCGGCCACCGCGGTCGGTACGGACCTGCTCTATGCTGCCGCGACCAAGGCGACCGGCACGCTGGTTCACGGGATCAAAGGGTCCGTGGACTGGCGTATCACCGGCCGGCTCGCGGCGGGCAGCATTCCCGCGGCGGCCGTCACCCTGTTCCTGCTCAGCCGGTACGGCTTGAACACACCCGCCGCCGCCCGGGTCATCCAGCTCGTGCTGGGCTCCGCGCTGCTTGTCACCGCCGTCTCACTCGTGTTCCGGCCACAGCTCGCGCGTCTCGCCTACAAGACCGGGATGGCCCGTGAGGCGAGCGGCAAGCCAGGGTCGGCGAGCCGCGAAACCCGCACAGTGGCCTGGACCGTGCTCACCGGCGCAATCCTGGGCGTGCTGGTGTCGATCACCTCGGTCGGCGCGGGCGCCATTGGCGTTACCGTGCTGTTGCTGCTCTACCCGCGTTTGCCGACAGCGCGGATAGTTGGGTCGGATATTGCGCACGCGGTTCCGCTCACGCTGATCGCCGGGACCGGCCACTGGCTGCTCGGTTCCGTCAACTGGGACCTGCTGGCGTCCCTGCTCGTGGGCTCGCTGCCAGGGATCGTGCTGGGCAGCATGCTGTCCACACGGGCGCCGGAGGTGCTGCTGCGCAACGTGCTGGCCGCCACGCTGGTGATTGTTGGCGTGAAACTGGTACTCAGCTAGTTTTTTCGCGTGTAGAAAAAACTTAAAAATTCGTTGTGGAACAATGCATTAGGGCGTAACGCTATCACTTTTTTGCGGCACCGTCATGACCGGGTCCGGCGGGTGTCCGAGATTGAAATCGTGCCCGGAATCAGCGGAGCTGGGGCGTGGTCACAAGGCAACACTGTCAGCGCGTCGTCAAAAGTGACTGCGGAATGAACCGCATCACGAAACCTGGATATCAATCCAAGCTTTCGGGGTGTTTTTATGTCGAAGTATTGTTAGGATGACAGAGCAAGTTCGAACTGTCACGTTTAAGCGGTCGCGACTTATTTTGCGGAGCGGGCGCGCAATTGCGCAGAAGACGGACGGATCTTGTCCGACATTGACGTGGCGATGTCGGTGGGGCGCTGATGAGCCATAATTGGTCTCAGACAATCATGAAGTAGAGGCTATCGTGCGCCTTGTGTGGCTTGTGTTGTTATTAGTCGCCGTCTGTGGCGTCGCTGGCGCAACAGTTTTCGAAAACGTTATGCAACCGGTCAATTGCGATTCAAGTGACGCAGCGGTTTGCCTGATCTCATTCTTCTACCTTGATTGACTATGGGAACGGGTAGGCCATGAGAGACCTCACAACCATCCGACTGCACGGCTCAGGCTTCACAGAGCTGCCCGGCTGATCATGCCGGCTGGCGTTCGAATGTAGCGGATCGACCCGTTTGCATCGAACAGAACTTGCCGCTTGCGGTTCGCTTTCGCTTTCGCTTCGCTAAGTTCAGGGCGCAGTCCGTCGCCGCGTTGGACTGCGAAAACGCGAAGTGAGAGAGATGGCAGCATGGTTGGACTCCCATTAATGAATGACAGGCCAGCGCAATGTCGTTGAAAGAATGGGCGGGTCGGGTGCCCGCTAGATAAGCGAGTCTCTGATCGGATTTTGAGGCGCCTCAAATTGGCGAAAAATTAGAAAATCGCAACGGCTGATAGTACCGGTGGCAGAGACACCCCGGAGCCCGGTGGAAATGACGCTTCCTAATCAGCCTTCCACCATCAGGTCGAAGAAGCCCAGCGTCCGTTGTTGGCCGAGCCCGGTCCGACGCTGAACGATGCAATGACCTTGCACAACCGCGAGCCTGACTGTTATCCGACCTGCGTGGCCGTCAACGAACTTGACTTGTCGCAACTCGCAGCGGGACAATTAGGGCTCCTTGCAGCCGCGCCCCGCGGCGACAAGTTGGTGTTTGCGTACCTTCAATGGAGGTTCGTATGAGTTATCACCTGGAAGGTCGTCTGCTCGAAGTTTGCAACTGCAAGGTGCTTTGCCCCTGCTGGATCGGCGAGGACCCTGACAACGGTACCTGCGACACCATTGTCGCGTGGCGTATAGACAAGGGGACGGTCGACGGCGTCGATGTGGGCGGCAATACCATCGCGGCCGTCGCCCATGTACCCGGCAACATCCTGCAAGGCAACTGGACTGCCGCAATCTATGTCGACGACCAGGCCTCAAAGGCGCAGGAAGATGCATTGCTGAAGGTGTACACCGGCCAGGCCGGCGGACCGGTCGCCGATCTTGCCAAGCTCATCGGCCAGGTCGTATCCGTGGAGCGAGCGCCGATCCGCTTCACCGTAGTTGCCGGCAAAGGCGAACTCGAGATCGGCACCGACTACTACGCCGAACTCGAACCCTATCTGGGCGCGACCGGTGGCCAGACCACGCTGTCTGACACCGTGTTCTCGACAGTACCCGGCGCTCCGGTATTTGTCGGCAAGGCCCCGACCTATCGATCGAAGAACGCCGCAATCGGCATCGACCTCGACATCAAAAACCACAACGCCCTGCAGAGCACGTTCGTGTTCGACGCATGAGCCCGATGGCCGGCCCATCGCCGGCCCGCGCCTCGCGCCATGCTCACGTGTTCCTGGCTCTGTTGACTGCGCTGATTGCGCTCGCGTGGGTGGTCTTATGGGCGTGGGCTCGCAGTCCATATGGGCGTTATATCGAACACGGTGACTGGACAGCGTCGGGACCGGCGGCATTTCTTTGCCGTGTTGTTCCCGCAGGCGGCGTGGTCGTGCCCATGCTGCTCTATGCGCTCGCATGGATCCTGATGACAGTCGCCATGATGCTGCCGACCACGTTGCCGTTGTTCAATGCCTTCGACCGGTTGACCGCGGGGCGCCCTGACCATGGGCGCCTTCTTATGCTGCTCGGCATGGGCTACATGACGGTGTGGGGCGCCTTCGGAATTTTGGCGCACGCACTGCACAGTGCATTGCTGTCCCTGCTCGCCAGCGTACCGAGCCTCGCCTGGCACGGCTGGCTGATCGGTGTCGCCGTGATTGCGTTGGCAGGCGCATTTCAATTCAGCAAGCTCAAGTACCGGTGCCTTGAAAAGTGCCGCACGCCCATGAGCTTCGTCATCGCGCGCTGGCGTGGGCACGCGCAAGCCTGGAACGCCTTTGTGCTTGGCGCGCAGCACGGACTGTTTTGCGTCGGCTGCTGCTGGGCGTTGATGCTATTGATGTTCGCGCTCGGAACCGGCAGCCTCGGCTGGATGCTCCTGCTTGCCACCGTGATGGCGATCGAAAAAAACGTTTCCTGGGGCAGGCGTCTCAGCACTCCCCTCGGCGTGGCGCTTTTGTCGTGGGCATTCGTTCTGGTTTTGACACATGCATAAAGCACGCAGTGGCTTGCTGATCTTGCAGACGACCGTCCTCACTTCGGTGGCCATGCTCGCCTTCGCGGCTAATTCGTTGCTGTGCCGGCTCGCGCTGCTGCGCGGGGAAATCGATCCGGTCAGCTTCGCCGGCATCAGATTGGTTTCGGGCGCGATCATGCTCGCAGTGATTGTCCGGTTCAGGTCAGAACCGAGCGCGCCCAGACATGCCGATTGGCTTGCCGCTGCCATGCTGTTTGCTTACGTCGCGTTCTTCTCCTTCGCGTATCTCACGTTGTCCGCTGGCACAGGCGCTTTGATTCTATTCGGCGCAGTCCAATTGACGATGTTCAGCGTGGGTTTGCGCTCCGGCGAGAAGTTCGGATCCATCGCGTGGCTCGGTCTCGCACTGGCAGTCAGTGGGCTTGTCTACCTGGTATCACCGGGGATCGCCGCACCGCCGCTCGTCGGCGCGGCGTTGATGGCGATCGCAGGCGTCGCCTGGGGCGTGTACTCGTTGCGTGGCCGCGCAGTGGCCGACCCGCTCGCAGCGACGGCGGGAAATTTCGCTCGAGCGGCGCCGCTTGCCCTCTTGATGAGCGCGTTTTTCATCGCCAGCGCCCGAGCCCACGCGAACAAGGCTGGGGTCGCCCTGGCGATTGCCTCCGGTGCACTCACTTCCGGCATCGGGTACGTCATCTGGTATGCGGCGCTGAGCAAGCTTAGCGCCATGCGAGCCGCCACCGTACAGTTGTCGGTGCCGCTGATCGCTGCGTTTGGCGGCGTGGCGTTCCTGTCGGAAGCGATCACGCCACGGCTAGCGGCGGCTTCCGCTACGATTCTTGGCGGTATCTCGATGGTGCTAACCAGCAAGTCCCGTACATAGCGTTCATTGCGGCGGCGAACTGCATTCTTGATCACGCATTGTCGATCACGGCGACGGACGGCAGCCATCCTGAATGACTTAATCCAGTTTGGACGATCGGCGTGTTTTCACACCATCTCGTCCGGAAACAACCAATTTCGATAGCAGGCGGCTGGACCGTAGGTTGTCGCACGATCGACAACCTACTGAGTGCTACGGATCTTCAGACATCTCGCCCGACGCCACAGCTGGGCAGCCAACACTCATCGACCATTCATTTCCGGATCGCCGTGATCGGACCACGGGTTGTCACCCTGCGTCAGCCTCGATGTAACAGGTTTTTTGAGTACTTACCCTAATTTATAAATATAAATAACCAACTTATGCTGATTACTGGCTGAACGCAACTTCAGCTAGTTCACTCTCGGATACCTACAGGAGACAAGCATGGAGTTGACCCGCCGAAAGTTACTCGTTGCCGCCGGACTTGCCGCCGCCGGCTGGCTGCCGCTGAACGCGCTGGCCGCGTTGCCCAAACTGGAGAAGAAGGACAAATACCGGGTCGGCTTTGCGCAAAGCGAAAGCAACAACCCCTGGCGAATCGCGCAGACCAGGAGCATGCGAGACGAGGCGGCCAGACTGGGCCATCAGCTCGTCTATACCGACGCGGCCGGCTCCGCCGCCAAACAGGCCGCGGATGTGAATTCGATGATCGCTCAGCGGGTCGACCTGATCTTCCTCACGCCGCGCGAGGACAAGCCCCTGGTGCCCGCCGTGATGAACGCAAAGAAGGCGGGCATCCCGGTCATCCTGCTCGATCGGGACGTGGACCACGCGATGGTCAAGCCGGGTGAGGATTACGTGACCTTCATCGGCTCGGACTTCGTCGAGGAAGGCCGCCGCGTCGCGCAATGGCTGGTCGCCAACGCCGGCGGCAAGACCACCATCCTGGAGATCGAGGGCAGCGTGGGCTCCTCGCCCGCGAACGACCGCAAGAAGGGCTTCGACGAGGTCATCAAGCAGCACCCGCAGTTCAAAATCGTGGCGTCGCAAAGCGGCGACTTCTCGCGCGACAAGGGCCGCCAAACCGCCCAGACCCTGCTGCAGGCGCACCCTGAGGCCAACATCATCTACACCCACGCCGACGAGATGACCCTGGGCGCCATCGCGGCCCTCGAAGCCGCTGGACGAAAGCCGGGCACGGATGTGCTGTTCGTCTCCATCGATGGCGAGAAGGAAGGCGTGAAGGCAATCCTGGACGGCAAGCTCGGCTGTTCCTGCGAATGCAACCCGATGTTCGGCCCCAAGGCCTTCGCGACCATGGCGGCTTACGTGGCCGGCCAGAGCCTGCCGGGCTTCATCAAGAATGACGACCGCTTCTACGACCGGTCGAATGCCAAGGAAGCGCTGGCGTGGGCGTATTGACTGCTCCCCCGCCCTCGGCCCATGAAGGGGCGCCGCATGGTACGGCCGGCGCTGCACCGCTGCTCGAAATCCGGGGTCTGCAAAAGCGCTACGCCGGCGTAGTGGCGCTGGCCGATGCGCAGTTGCGCATCGGCTATGGCGAAGTGCACGCGCTGATGGGTCAGAACGGCGCCGGCAAGTCCACGCTCATCAAGACGCTGACTGGCTATGTCAGCCGCGACGGCGGCGACGTCCGCTTCCTGGGCGAGCCCTTCGAGGTGCATTCGCCGCAGGAGGCTCAGCGGCGCGGCATCAGCACCATCTATCAGGAAATCAACCTCGTGCCCCTGTTGTCGGTGGCGGAGAACATCTGTCTGGGCCGCGCCCCGCGCCGGCGCGGCCTGCTCGACTGGAGCGCCATGCGCACAGAGGCGAAGGCGTTGCTCGGCCGCTTCGGCATCGACATCGACGTGAGCCGGCCGCTAGGCCAGTTCAGCACCGCCGTGCAACAGATGACAGCGATCGCGCGGGCGATTGGGTTTTCGTCGAAGCTCGTCATCATGGACGAGCCCACATCGTCGCTCAACGACAAGGAGGTGGAGCGCCTGTTCACCGTGGTCCGTCAGCTCAAGGCGGACGGTGTATCGGTGATCTTCGTCAGCCACAAGCTCGACGAGGTCTATGCAATCAGCGATCGCATCACGATCATGCGTGACGGGCGCTGGGTGCATAGCGCGGACGCCCGCGACCTGGGCAAGCTGGATCTGGTCTCACACATGCTGGGACGCGACATGACCGGTGCGCACGGCAAGACCACGGCCTTCACGCACAGCGCGGGCGGCCGCCCGCGCGACACGCTGCTGCGGGTGGAGTCGATCGGCGCAGACGCCTTGGCGCGCGATGTGAGCTTCGATCTGCGCCGCGGCGAGATCCTCGGCATGGCCGGCCTGCTCGGGTCCGGGCGCTCTGAAACAGCGCGCCTCGTGTTCGGCGCCGACACCCCCGATCGGGGCTCGATGCAGTTCGACGGCGCGCCCTACCGTCCGCGCGCCGTTGCCGACGCCGTGGCCGCCGGCATGGGCTTTTGCACCGAGGATCGCAAGGTCGAGGGCATCTTCCCCGAGATGAGCGTAGCCGACAACATCACGATCTGCGTGCTGGCGAAGATGGGGCGCGGCGGCCTGCTCGACGAACAGCGTTTGAGCGAACTCGCGCGCACGCTGATCGAGCAGCTTGGCATCAAGTGCAGCTCGCCGGCACAGAAAATCCGCGAGCTGTCCGGTGGCAACCAGCAAAAGGTGCTGCTGGCGCGCTGGATCGCGACGCAGCCCAGGCTGCTGATCCTCGACGAGCCCACGCGCGGTATCGACATCGGCGCCAAGGGGGAGATCCAGCGCCTGATCCGCGGCCTCGTTGACGAGGGCCAGTCGGTGCTGATGATCTCCTCCGAGCTGGACGAACTGCTGGAGGGCGCCGACCGCATCGTGGTGCTGCGCGACGGCAAGAGCGTTGCGCATCTCGAAGGCGCCGGCATCAGCCGCGCGGCTATCGTGGAGGCGATGGCGCAGGGTCGTCCGGCCTGCGCTGAAGGGACAATGCAATGACAAAGGTCTCCTCCACCCTCGCGCCAACCGGCGGCCGCGCGAGAGCCGGGCTCGCCTGGTGCTCGCGCTACGGCGCGCTGGCAGCCTTCGGCGTGCTGCTGGTGCTCAACATCGCGGTCACGCCGTACTTCCTGTCGCTGCAGACGCTGAACATCAACCTCACCCAGGTGTGCACGATCATCATCGTGGCGGTCGGCATGAATCTGGTGATCGCCACAGGCGGCATTGACCTGTCGGTGGGGTCCTTGATGGCGATCTCCGGTGTGCTGGCGCCGATGATCTTCCTTGGGCAGCTCGTCCTTATCGGCAACACCGTCCTGGCCGTGGTCCTCGCGATCGTAGCGGCGATCGGCGTGGCGGGGCTGCTCGGGCTGTTCAACGGATGGCTGGTGTCGCGTTTCGGCATCCAGCCCATCGTCGCCACGCTGATCCTGTTCATCGCCGGGCGCGGCATTGCGCAGGTGCTGGTCGATGGCAACCTGCAGACCTTTTCGGTGCCGCAGTTCGCATGGATCGGTCAAGGCGCCCTGCTCGGCATCCCGACCCAGGTTTTTGTCATGGCGGTCATTGTCGCCGCGGCCCTGTGGGTCATGCGCCGCACGCGCTTCGGCCGCTACGTGCTCGCTGTCGGCGGCAACGAGCGGGCTGCGTTGATGGCGGCGCTCCCGGCGCGCCGTATCAAGCTCGCCGTGCATGCGATCTCCGGCCTGTGTGCCGGTGTCGCGGGACTGGTGGTGATCGCCATCAATTCCGCCAGTGACGCCAATCAGATCGGCCTGGGCACCGAACTCGATGCGATAGCCGCTGTAGCAGTGGGCGGCAGCTCCCTCGGCGGCGGCCAGGCCCGCCTGCTGGGCACCGTGCTGGGCGCGCTGACTATCCAGCTCATCCGCTACACCCTGCTGGCCAACGGCGTCCCCGACGCCGCCGCGCTGGTCGTCAAGGCTGGCGTCATCGCGCTGGCGGTGTGGCTGCAACAAGCCCAAAGGAGGACATGATGGAGGCCTCGCGCCTGGAACGTCTTTTCAAGCACGGCGCCACCCTCGCGCTAGTCGCCCTGATCGCCTTCGGCGCCATTCGCTACGACAACTTCCTGTCGCTGTACAACGTGATGAGCGTGTGCCGCACCAACGCGATGTTCGCGCTGGTGTCGCTAGGCATGTGCTTTGTCATCATGACCGGCGGCATCGATCTGTCGGTGGGCGCGGTGGCCGCGCTGGCAAGCGTCGCGGCCGCCAAGGCGAGTCCGCTAGGTATGGCGGGTGGCCTGGCGGCCGGTGTTGCGGTAGGGCTCGCGGCCGGCGTCGTCAACGGCCTGCTGGTCACGCGGGCGCGGCTGCTGCCGTTCATCGCGACCCTGGTGACCATGCTGGCGGCCAACGGCTGCGCGCTGCTGCTGGCCGGCAACCAGTCGGTTGCGGTGTCCTACACCAGCGGCTTCACCGGCATCGGGCAGGGCGATCTGGGCATCTTTCCGGTCCCCGCGTTGATCGTGGTCGCGCTCTACGCGCTCGGCTCGCTGATCCTGCACCGCACCTCCGCCGGTCGCAGCGTGCTGGCCACGGGTGGGGGCGAGGAGGCATCGCGCCTGATGGGTCTGCGGCCCGATGCGACCAAGTTCGCCGTCTATGCCGCGAGCGGCGCGCTGGCCGGCCTGGCGGGCGTGCTGCTGGCCGCCGGGTCGGGCGCCGGGCAGCCAACCGAAGGCGTGGGCTGGGAACTGTTCGCGATCGCTTCGGTGGTGATTGGCGGCACGCTGCTCACCGGCGGGGCGGGCTCCGTCCTCGCGACGCTCGCCGGCGTCTTCCTGATGGGCACGCTCTTCACCGTCCTCAATTTCGAAAACGGCCTGGGCGTCATCTCGCTGTCTGCGTACTGGCAGAGCGTGATCCGCGGATTGATGCTGCTGGTTGTCGTCGTCCTGCAGGCCACCGTCATGCAGCGCCGTCACAGACACGCAACCTGAAAATCCATTGAATTCCCATGCACACATCACAAGAACTTTTTGAATCGATACTGTCCGAACTGGACCGCTCGGTGCGGCAAATTGCAGATGCCGATATTGATCGGCTCGTCGAGCGCATCGCCGGCGCCCGTCACGTCGCGGTTTTTGGCTGCGGGCGCGAAGGCCTGCAGCTCAAAGGCTTTGCCATGCGCCTGTTCCATCTCGGATGCTCCGTGTCCGTGGTGGGAGACATGACGACGCCGGCAATTGGCGCGGGCGACCTGCTGCTCGTCACCGCCGGTCCGGGCGAGTTACCGACGGCTCTGAGCATGACCACGGTTGCACGCACCGCGGGCGCGGCGGTTCTGGCGATCACCGCGCAGCCCTGCGCATCAGTGCCTGCAGCCGCAAGCGAAGTCGTCGTCGTTCCGGGCCAGACAATGGCCAGCGATCAGGGCGACGATGTCTCCATGCTGCCAATGGGCTCGGTGTTTGAAGGCAGCCTGTTCCTGCTTTTCGAGGTTGCGATCCTGCGCCTGAAGGCGAGGCTCGGCGTAAGTGACGCGCAGATGCGTTCGAATCACACGAACCTGGAATGAGCCGGATGGCCTCGGGCGTCGGCATGGCGCTACAATCGAATGCTTTCCGATAACCGACCCTTTGCTCATGGCAAGAAGAGCCGCAGACTCGAAAGCGCGGGCTCCCGTCGATCCGCAGCCCACGCCCGGCCCTATCAGGCGAAGAGGCCGGCGTGTGACGATGGTTGACGTTGCACGCGAAGCGGGTTGCTCGCAGGCGACCGTCTCCTTCGTGCTCAATGGGGCCGCCGGCGTGAAAATCTCGCCTGAGACCAGCGAAAGGGTATTGACGGTGGCACGCGCGATGGGCTACACGGCGTCGACCTTTCGTGCTCTGGAGCAGCCGCAAGTCCAGGTGTCAGCGACGGCCGGCACGATTGGCTTTCTTGTCGATCAACTCGCAACGAGTCCCGAAGCGGCCATAGCCATCGACAGTGCGCATCAGGAGGCGTGGCGCACCGGTCGCGTGCTGGTGTCCGCGCAGACCGGATCGGACGCGATGATGGAACCCAAGGCGATCCAGACACTGCTGTCGCTTGGCGTGTCGTCGATGATCTACATGACGATTATCACGCGCGAACTTCAAGCGCATCCGATGCTATACGAGCTGGATATTCCCGTAGTCTTGCTGAACTGCTACACGCAAGACCATGCGTTCGCCTCGGTCATCCCGAGTGAAATCGCGGGCGGCCAGGCAGCTACCCGTCACCTGATCGAACAGGGTCATCGCCGCATCGGCACCATCGTTGGCGAGATGTGGATGGATGCCGCGAGCTCCCGCCTGGAAGGCTACCGGCGAGCGTTGGCCACAGCCGACATTCCGTTCGATCCAAACCTCGTCGTGCAGGGCGACTGGTCGACCACCGGAGGCTACGAGGCCACACGAAGCCTGCTTGCTTTGAAGCATCCACCAACCGCCATCTTCTGCCAGAATGACCGCACGGCTGTGGGCTGCTACGACGCGCTGCGCGAAGCAGGTTTGGCCGTACCGGGCGACGTGTCGGTGGTCGGCTATGACGATGAAGAGATCTCGCGTCATCTGCGGCCGAAGCTGACCACCTGCGTCCTCCCGCACCGGGCGATGGGCCGCTGGGCTATCGAGCATCTGCAAGAGTATGAGAGCAAGCCGCGGGACCGCCAGCATTATCCGATTACCAAGATCGAATGCAGCCTGGTGCCCCGGGAATCCGTAGTGCCCCCGAGTTCCTGACGAGCGCGTCCCATCGCAAGTAAGCCATCTGTCCGCAGCGACGATCGATACCAGGGCAAGGTCAGGTTGATGGGCCGGTCGCGTCAGATGGCCTGATGACGAAATCGAAATCGCTCTGTCACGGCCACGCGGTTCCCGCTGTTGTCTGGAAAGCGCGCACCCAAAGGAGCCATCAGCCTTCCTGGCGCGTCGGACGGAACAAAATCTCATTCACGTCCATTTCCGGAGGTTGGCTGATGGCGAACGCCACCGCCCGCGCGAACGACTCAGCCGGAATTGCATACTGCTCGTAGAACTTGCTGACAAGGTCGGCCACATCGGGCTCGGTGATGCTTGCTGGCAGATCCGTGGCGATCGCGCCGGGTGATACCACCGTCGTGCGGATGTCGTAGGGCTTGACCTCCTGGCGCAAACCCTCGGAGATCATCAGGACTGCGCTCTTGGTCGCAGCGTACACAGCGCTGCCTGGCCTGACGGTGCGACCGGCGACCGATGACACATTGATAATGTGTCCGCTCTTCTGCTCCTTCATGTAGGGCAAGGCAGCGGCAATGCCATACAGCACGCCTTTGATGTTGACGTCGATGGTCCGGTTCCAGTCGTCGATCTTCAGGCGCTCGAGGGCCGAATGTGGCATCAGTCCGGCGTTATTGATCATCACGTCGACGCGTCCAAAAGCTTTTACCGCCGCGTCGACCAACGCCTTGACGTCCTCATGACGTGTCACATCGGTCGTGACCGCAATTGCCTCGCCGCCATTGCGGATCAATTCTTCCGCCAGCGACTGGATGCGTTCGGCCCGCCGGGCCCCTAGCGCCACCTTTGCACCTCGTGCACTCAGATGCCGGGCTGTCGCTTCACCCAAGCCGCTGCTTGCACCGGTGATAACGACGACCTTGCCTTCAATATTCGATTCCATCCCCTACTTCTCCATTTATTCATGCCCATTCAAGCGACTCCAGATCGCATGCGTGGCGGAATTGATTCGGGCACTGCCGACGCTTTGGGCGCCGGACGGTGCGGGCTCATTGCATCCTAGTTTGTTGCTAATAACTTAACAATACGCGTAGAATTTCACGGGGTATTGAAGGAAATTCATCTATGCAACTGCGTGCGGGCCTGTCCGAACTCACAGCGTTTATCGCCATCGCCGAGCACCGGAGTTTTCGCGCCGCGGCCCGTCAGCTAGGCGTTTCGCCGCCAGCCCTCAGCCACGCGATACGCAGCCTGGAGGAAAATCTCCGTGTCCGGCTCTTCAACCGGACCACACGATCGGTGGGACTGACTGAGGCTGGCGAACACCTGCTGCGCCGTGTGGGACCCGCGCTCGCCGACCTTCAGGACGGCATCAATGAAGTGGCATCGGTCGGCAGCCGACCTTCGGGATCGATACGGATCAGTGCCGCTGAGGCAGGTTCGAGGCCGCTAGTGCTCAATGTGCTACCGAAATTCTTGGAGGCTTATCCCGACATCCACGTTGAGATAGTGGTGGATACCCGGCTCGTTGATATCGTGGCGGACGGTTTCGACGCTGGCATCCGGGTGCTCGACGACGTGCCGCGCGACATGATTGCAATCAGGTTTGGACCGGATCTGCGCTTCGCCGCAGTCGCGTCTCCCGAGTATTTGTCGCGGCACGACAGACCCCAAACACCGCAGGACCTTGCTAAGCATCGCTGCATCCGCTTCCGGTTCGCCAGTGGTGCACTGTATCGCTGGGAACTGGAACGTCACGGCAGCAGCGCCAGCGTCGACGTGAACGGGCCGATGACGCTCGGCAACACTACGTTGATGGTTGATGCGGCTCTGGCTGGAATTGGCCTTGCCTGGGTTCCGGAATATCACGTGGTGGATCACCTCGCTTCCGGACGACTGATCCACCTGTTGCCCGAGTGGAGTCCATCGCTACCTGGCCTTAGTCTTTACTATCCCGCGAACCGGCATCCGCCGGCAGCCCTTCGGCTGTTCTCGCAGGCAGTGCGCGAATGGGCCGAGGCGACACGCACCTGACGCTTGCATACATAGGCCGTTTGGTCAGCTATCGGAAGCCACTCGTTTCCAGGCAAGATTCAGGTAGACGAAAGCGGACAAAGCAACGCACAGTCGCTTTGCGCCATGGATGACCGGGTAGCGTCCCGCCTCGTGCATCGCCTTGATTCGCGGGTTTGATTCAATGCTTTGATTCCCCGCTTTGATTCAAAATAGTCAGTCACTGCTGAGTCACTGTTGCGTCACATTATTTAGCTACATCATTTATCCGCGTCATTTATCCACATCAATAAGCACATTGATGAGCCGCCAGACATTCAGGAGCTGCGATGAGCCACACTGACGATCCCCGCGACGAACAACCCGCATCCGACCTGCCCCTCGATCCCGCGCGCCGCCGCCTGCTTGCGGCTGGCGTGGGTCTGGCTGGTTTGACCGGATTGTCGCTGAGCGGCTGTAATCTTTTTGACTCACGCCCGGCTACGCCCAAGACGGCCGCTGACATCGCGCTCGACCGGACGCTGCAAGCGCGGGTCGGTCATATCGTCGTGATCTACGCGGAAAATCGCAGCTTCAGTAACCTCTGGGCTAACTATCCCGGCGTGCAATATCCGCTGGAAGCCGTGCCCGCGTCGCGCTACGTACAGCTGGATCGCGACGGGCGCACGCCCATGCCTGTCCTGCCGAAAATCTGGGGCGGCCTCGTGCCGCAAGCGCAGGAAGTGGACGGCAAGCGCTACATGATTTCGGAGAAGCAGATCGACGGAGTGCCGAACGGACCGTTCCATCTCGTCGATGCACAGGGGCAACCGCTGCCCAATGGCGTCATCACGCGCGACCTCGTGCACCGTTTCTACCAGAACCAGATGCAGATCAACGCGGGCCGCAACAACCAGTTCGCCGCCTGGGGCGATTCCGGCGGCCTGGTCATGGGGCATTACCGCAATTCGGCCGATTCGCTGAAGCTGTGGAACATCGCCCGGCAAAACGTGCTGTGCGACAACTTCTTCATGGCTGCATTCGGCGGCTCCTGGCTCAACCACATTTACCTGATTTCGGCACAGGCTCCGTTTTATCCGGATGCGCATAACGGTCCGGCGAAAAAGCTCCTGTCTGTCGTGGACGGGGACGACCCGCTGGGCACGCGCCTGAAACTCGCGGCCGACTCACCGCCATCGGCACTCGATGGCCCTCCGTCCTTCGTCAACGACGGCGCACTCACAGCCGACGGCTACGCCGTCAACACCATGGCGCCGCCCTATCAGCCGAGCAATGTCCGCCCGGCGCAAGGCGGTGATCCCGCGCTGGCGGACCCATCGAATTATCGCGTGCTGCCGCCGCAGAGTTATGCCACCATCGGCGACCGGTTATCGGATAAAGGCGTGGACTGGGCGTGGTACAGCGGCGGCTGGAACTATGCGCTCACGCACCTCGACACCGGCATGGTTCCCGATTTCCAGTATCACCATCAGCCATTCAATTATTTCAAGAGCTTTGCTCCCGGCACGCAGGCACGCACGCAACACCTGCGCGACGCCGGTTTGGGCGACGATCCGTCGACGAACAAATTCATTGCGGATATTGACGCAGGGCGGTTGCCGGCTGTGACGTTCTACAAGCCGCAAGGCAATCTGAACATGCATGCGGGTTACGCCGATGTCGAATCGGGTGACCGCCATCTCGCCAACATCGTCGAGCGAATCCAGCGTGGGCCGCAATGGGAAAACACGGTCGTCATCATCACGCACGACGAGAACGGCGGCTGGTGGGACCACGTGCCGCCGCCGAAAGGGGATCGATGGGGACCGGGCTCGCGCATTCCCGCCCTGATGATCGCGCCGTTCGCGAAGAAGGGGGTCGTCGACCATACGGTCTACGACACGAACTCCATCCTGCGCTTCATCACGCGCGTCCACGACCTGGTGCCACTTGACGGCGTTGTCGCGCGGGACCGGGCATTCGCGGCAAACGGTGAAGCGCCGCTGGGGGACATGACGGCCACGCTCGATCTTGGGTGAGCCGCGCGCGGCAAACGGCAAGTGGAAGGCCGCGCGCCGCGATTCGCATGTCGAAAGTCGAAGGTGTCGAGTCGAAAGTCGCCTATCGCAACAGCGCGTAGCTAGCTAATACACGCCGCAGCCACTCCACCAAAAGGCCGCGCCACGACGTCGCGCAAGACCTACGAAGCGCCCGACCCGTCCATCCGGCTGGCACGGGCGTCGGCGGCATCGGAAGCTTCCTGCCGCCATTCGCGCCGCGAGCGCAGCATCTTGCGCACCGCGAGCCGTGCCATCTTGAGATAGCCAAACGGCCGGGGATCGGCCAGCATGCTCAGTGCGCGCGCGTAGTCGAGCGTCAGGCCCGGGGTCCAGGCCATCGTGGCCGCGCGCTTGCGGATCTGCGCGGCGACCCATAGCTCCGGCGTCACGATCAGGCGAAGAAACGCACGCCAGCCGGTATCGCGACCGTGAAAGGTGCCCACCGTCCCTTCGAGCGCTGCTTCCAGCGCCTTGGAAACCGTGCTGGAACAATTCCGGTAGGTCAGGTTATAGGTCTGATCCTGCCGATATTTGTCCCAAAACGCCTTCAACCGATCGGGCCGGTAATTACGGATACGCACGCGGATCGTGGATTCGCACCAGGCCTTCGATTCCGTCGCGTAGTCCGGCTGGAAGGTGCCCGGCACGTTGTTCTCGCGAGTCGCGCGCAAGATACGTCCGAACTCGTCAGGCGAACGATCGATTTCCGCCCCCGGATACAAGCTGATGTAAATACCCTCGGGCGATTCGAGCGCTGCATGGCCCGTCGAGATGACGCCATTGGCATCGACAGCGGCAATGTAGCGGTCCACGATCAGCCGCCGGTTAGCCTGTGCCCTTGCGGACCCGACCGGCGTCCACACATGCACGGTGAGCGCTTTTTCATCGGCGGCGGGAGGGCCGTCCCATTCGAACGGGCTATCGGCCTCGGTAATCACAGCGGTCGCAGCGGCCTTTGTCGCAGCGGACTTTTCAGCGTGGGCGGGATCGGCTATGACGTCATCGGAAAGCGTCAGCACCTTCTCGTTTTCAGGCGGCAAGCTTTCCATGCGGCGTACCCGAAACGCGATCCACAGCATGTTCCAGCCGCCAAACGCGAGTCCAAGCCCGATCGCGTAAGGCGCCGTGCCGACGTAATGCGTCGGATACGGTTCAAAGAAAAATACCGCGAGCAGGATTTCAACAATGGCCAGCGCCAGGACGATTCTCCATCGGCTGTAACGCACCACGAGGGCCGACACGCTCTGCAGCAAGCCATCGGCGAGAAAAAGCGTGCCGAAGATCATCGACAGGACGAAGTTGCCGTGATGATTGCCCAACATGATCAGCAGCGCGGCGAGGATGAACGCGCCGCCTTTCACGTAACGTAGCGTGCGCTGGCCGCCCACACCAACACGCGCTATGGCGAGGGTCGCGATACCTTCGATGAGCAGCAGCCACGCGAACACATGGATGGGGAAATACAGGACGCCGTCGAGGGCATCGATAAACACCGACACCCCGATCACCAGCCAGATGCCGCCCACCACCGCCAACGTAAGCGAACGGCGGCGCAGATAGTCCACGCCCAGCAGAAACAGCACAAGTTGGATCATGACGTCACCGGTAAGGACGCAACCTCGCCATGATAAAAGCGCTGCCGCGTCACGCCAACGTGAATCGAACGGTTGTGCGCTCGGCCTTAATCCTATTGGCGCCAAACACCGACTCAGGCAAATAACAAACAACGACTCAAGCCGTTTCCACCCACGCCCGCGCCGCGATTTCCAGCAGGTACCCATAATGCAGCGCGCCTACGGGAACGACTGCCCGTGCGGGTTTCCAGTCACCGAAATGACGCGCATAGATTTCGTTGAAGGTTTTCCAGTGATCCACGCCAACCAGGTAAACCGTCACCTCGATCACGTCTTTCAAGCCCGCTCCGGCCGCTGCCAGAACGGTGCTGACGTTGTCCAGCGCCTGCTGGGCCTGCTGTTCGAACGATAGATCGCCGGTATGCGTACCGTCGGGACGCATAGGCAATTGCCCGGACACGCAAACGAGATTCCCGGTGCGCGTAGCGTGACTGTAATGGCCGGCGGGAACCGGAAGACCCGGTGCGTTGATGAGTTCAATGGGCATATGAATGTTAAGAAAGTAGTAAACAGGAAACCGGCAGCATACGTCGGGCGCGTTAAAGCACCAACCGTCCGGCGAGAAAATCGAGGAAAGCTTTCGCCCGTCCCGCCATCGATGCGCTCTGGTAAAACACCGCGCTGATCGGTTGCCGGACGTCGAGCAAAACGGGGTCCATCACGGTTTGCAGGCGCCCGCCGGCCACGTCGGCGCTGGTCATGTACGCGGCGAGGCACACGATCCCGCCGCCCGCCAGCGCAAGTTGCCGCATGGTCTCGCCACTCGATGCCGCAATATCCGGTGCGATGCGAAAGCGCGCGCCGTCGTCATCGGTCAAGGGCCAGTCGTTCAAACTTTCGGGCGCTGTGAAGCCGATCAGCCGATGCCGCCGCAATTCAGCCATCGTGCGCGGCTCTCCCCGTTGCGCGAGATACGCGGGACTCGCCAGTATGCGCAGCCGGCTGCTGCCGAGTGAGCGCGCGTGCAGCGTGGAATCCTGCAGCGCGCCAATCCGGATCGCGATGTCCACGCGCTGCTCCATCAAGTCGACAATCCGCTCATTGCTGCTCAGTTCCAGCACGATCTCCGGATATGCTTGGGCGAACGCTTGAACGTGCGGCACGATGCAATGCAGGACGAAAGGCGACGCTGCATCCACCCGCAGCCGTCCGGCCGGCCGTTCGCGTTGGCGAGCGATCGACTCCTCGGCGTCCTCCATCGCGGCGAGAATCGCACGGGCGCGCACGAGGAAAAGCTCGCCTTCGTCGGTGAGTTGCAGGCGGCGCGTAGTCCGCCGCACCAGCGTGGCGTCGAGCTTGTGCTCCAACCGCGTCAAAGCACGGCTTACGCCCGAGACGGTTTGCTGCAAAGCCTCTGCGGCGGCCGTGATCGAACCGCTGTCAATCACCGTCACGAACGCCAGCAGTTCTTCAGTCGTTGTTTTCATCGATGCATTGTTGATCTTGAATCAAGATTGATTTGAGACTAACACTGTTTTTGCGAAAGTCGAAGACGGGGATACTGCATGCATCGACTCAATCCAAAGAACTCACTGGAGAACGAACATGAAGATCTTTGTCACTGGCGCGGGCGGTTTTATCGGCGGTTCGATTGCGGCGCGTCTGGTTCGCGACGGCCATCAGGTCAGCGGCCTCATCCGTCGGCCGGAACAGGCGGACGAACTCAAGGCATTGGGAATCGAACCCGTGATCGGCAGCCTGGACGACCGGGCGTTGCTGATCGAACAGGCGAAAGCGGCCGATGGCGTCATCAATGCCGCCAGCAGCGACCATCGCGGGGCAGTCGAAGCGCTGATCGTTGGGCTTGAGGGCTCGAACAAGCCGCTGCTGCACACGAGCGGCTCGAGCATTGTTGGCGATGCGTCCGGCGGCGAAGGAACGGACGCAATCTACTACGAGGACAAGCTGCCCGAACCTACCGCCGATAAAGCCGCACGCGTCGCCATCGATAACCTCGTGCTCGACGCCGCCAAACGCGGCGTGCGTGCGTCCGTGCTATGCAATACGCTCATCTACGGCCACGGCGCGATGGCAAACGCGAAAAGCGTGCAGTTGCCGCGTTTGCTGGCGCAGGCGCAAAAGAGCGGCATCGTGCGGCACGTGGGACCGGGACGCAATATCTGGTCGAACGTGCATATCGATGATGTCGCCGACCTGTACGCTCGTGCGCTTGAAAAATCGCCGGCCGGTACGTTCTATTTCGTCGAAAGCGGCGAAGCGGTTTTCCGCGATATGACGACGGCGATGGCTAAAGTCCTCGGCCTCGGCGCGCCGCAAGACTGGCCGCTCGAAGAAGCCAAGCAGGAATGGGGCTACGAAATGGCGTCGTACGGGCTGGGATCGAATAGCCGGGTGCGTGGCAAGCACGCGCGGGAACTGCTGGGCTGGGAACCGAAGCGGACGTCGGTGACCGACTGGATCAGCAACGAGATGATGCAGACAAGCTGACCGGCAATCAAGCGTTGCGCAGGGCCGGACGTTTTCGCCCAGCCCTGCGCACAACAATGCCGAAAGCTCACTTCAACGCTTGCACGAACTCCTCGACCTCACCTGCCGGCATGCCTGATTGCACAGCGGCGCTACGGATTTGCTGCCACGTGGTGGGATCGATAGGAATGCCGTTCGCGTTGAGATCGGCCCGCCGCGCCTGTTCCGGCTCGCCCGGCACCATAATCCTGTCCGTCCCGGCCGCGAGCGGCGACGCCTTCACCCACTCGACGAACGCATCGGCTTCGGCCTGTGCGTTGGGGGCATCGAAGGCATTCGGGTCCACGATCACCGACGTCATGCAATTGATGATCGCGCTTGTGGTGCCCAACGTGTCCGCGTGCGTGGTGTAACCGCCCGACAGCGCGCCGCCGAAAATCTCGCACATGGCGGCGAGGCCATAGCCTTTGTGCGCGCCCATCGCCGTCAGCGAGCCGAACGGTGCTTCGTGCATGACCTTCGGTTCGATGGTCGGCACGCCCGCATGGTCGATCAGGTAACCCGGCGCGACCTTCACGCCCTTGTTATAGGCCACGCGCGTCTTGCCGTAGGCAATTCCCGCCGTCGCAAAATCGAGCACCAGCGGCGTGTCTCCTTCGCGCGGAAACGCCGCACAAAAAGGGTTCGTGCCGAAGCGCCGGTCGATACCGCCAAACGGCGCAACCAGCGGATCGCCCGCCACATTGACGAAGTGAAACGACACAAGACCGGCTGCCGCGCATTGTTCGGCCCAATGCCCGATGCGCCCAATGTGATGCGCATTGCGCAAGCCGACCGCGCACACGCCGAGCTTTTTCGCCCGCTCGATGCCGTGCTCCATCGCCTCATACGCCACGACCTGGCCGAACCCCTTGCGACCATCGATAGTCAGCACCGCGCCGACATCGCGAACAACTTCTGCGTGCGTATTGAGCTGCAACTCGTTGTCCGCTAGCGACGCCATATAACGCGGAATCATGCCGACGCCGTGCGAATCGTGACCCGATAGATTCGCCATCACCAGATGATCGGCCACCAGTTGCGCTTCGCGCGGCGTACTGCCGGCGTGGGTCCATATCGCGCTGACGAATGCGTGCAAGGTGTCCGGGGCGATGCGCGATTCGCGCGTGGTTTCAGTGCTCATGCGACTGCGTCTCCTGAATATAAGAACATCCGCGCTCGGAGTTAGCCGGTGCGCCGGTTCATCACCATACCGTTCAAAACAAAACGGCGCGCAAAAACTGCGCGCCGTCTGAAAGTCTAAGTCGCTAGCCCGACATCAAGGCGTCGCGGCGATCACCTCGGCAACCGTCGCCGTGAGTTTCTTCGCGAAAGGCACGTGCAGGAATTCATTCGGCCCGTGCGCGTTGGACCTCGGTCCCAGCACGCCACATACCATGAACTGCGAACGCGGAAAGCCTTCCTGCAACGTGTTCATCAACGGAATGGTACCGCCCTGACCCAGGAACGCGACATCCGCGCCGAAGTGCCGGCGCGACGCGTCGTTAAGCGCATCACCCAGCCACGTCGATAATTCGGGCGCGCTCCAGCCTGTTGCCTCACCGCGCTCGGGCTTGAACGTGACCTTCGCGTTGTAGGGCGGATCGGCTTCGAGCATGGACTTGAGTTCCGCAAGCGCCTTCGTGGCTTCGACCAGCGGCGGCAGGCGCAGCGACAGCTTGAACGCGGTCCGCGGACGCAGCACGTTGCCCGCATTGATCAGCGACGGCAGCCCTTCCGCCCCGGTCACCGCCAACGACGGCCGCCAGGTGGAATCGAGCAGCGCTTCACGCGGGTCGGTTGTGACGGGCAGCACGGTGCCGCCATTCTGGCCGCAGGTCCACGGGAGCTTCTTCCACACGTCTTCGCCGAGAATACGTGCCGTTGCTTCCGCTTCGCTCAGGCGGCGCGAGGGGATATCGCAATGAAAACCCTTCGGCAGCAGGTTGCCCGTACTCGAATCTTCGAGCCGCTCCAGCAGCTGGCGCATGATGCGGAACGTGGAGGGCGCAATGCCGCCGTTCGTGCCCGAGTGAATGCCTTCGTCGAGCACCTGCACTTCCAGGTCGCCCGCAACGAGACCGCGCAGCGACGTGGTCAGCCAGAGCTGATCGTAGTTGCCCGCGCCGGAGTCGAGGCAGATCACGAGACTCACGTTGCCAAGCCGGTCACGCAGCGCATCGATGTACGGCAGCAAGTCATAGCTGCCCGATTCTTCACACGTTTCGATAATGCCGACACAGCGCGGTCGCTCAATGCCTTGCGCATCGAGCGCGGCGATTGCGCTGATCGACGAGTACGTGGCGTAACCGTCGTCCGCACCGCCTCGGCCGTACAACTTGCCGTCTTCGTATTTGGGCGACCAGGGTCCGAGATCCCGACGCCAGCCGTCGAACTCGGGCTGTTTGTCGAGATGGCCATAGAGGACGATGGTGTCGCTGCTGTTCGAGCGCGTAGCCGGTGCTTCGAAAAAGATCACGGGCGTGCGATTGGGCAAGCGGATGATTTCCACTTTCAGGCCGCGAACGGGTTGCCGTTCGGCCCATTGCGCAGCGTCCGTAATGACACGTTCGATGAATCCGTTGCGCGCCCAGTCGAGGTCGAACATCGGGCTTTTGGCGGGCACCGCGATGTAATCGGTAAGCGCGGGGAGAATTTCGTCATCCCACTTCCGGTCGATGAATTCGCGGAGCACTTCACGGTCGATACGTTGTATTTCTTGAGTAAGATCGTCTGAGATCATGACGGGCGTCCCGGCCGTAAAAATGTCCATGATAGCCGTGTTTAGCGGCAACTCGAATACACAGCGTCTCATTTGTGACGCGTCGGGCGTGCATCTTTTCGCCTTTGGCAGTGAGCGCTCCCATCATTTCGCAAGCTCGAAAAACGTCCCGCACGAGCGTGTCATACGTGGCGTTCGAACGGCGGAAAAAGCGCTATGTGCAACGTCCCGGTATGCTTGTGGCCCGATCAAAATCAGGAGCCTCACCATGTCCGTTTCCATGTATCGCGCGACCGTTCCAGTATTCATCCGCAGCCTTGACGTGCTCGCTTCCCTGCTCGACAAAGCCGCCGCCCACGCGAAAGAAAAGGGCTTGAGCGAAACCGATATAACGACCGCACGACTATTCGACGACATGCTGCCGTTCGCCGCTCAAATTCAGCGTGCAAGCGATACATCGAAGGCATCGGCGCAACGTCTGTGCGGCGTTGCAGCGCCCAGTTTCGAGGATACGGAAACAACCTTCGCGGAACTGCGGGAGCGTATTGCGAAGACGACGGCGTATCTGAAAGGTATCGATGAGAAGACGTTTGAAGGCGCTGATACGCGTGTGGTGACCATCAAGCAAAAGAACTTTGAGTTGCAATTCAGCGGCGCGGAGTATTTGTTCCAGTTCGGGCTTCCGAACTTCTATTTCCATATTGTCACGGCTTACGACATCCTCCGGCACCTCGGCGTACCGGTCGGAAAGATGGACTTCATCGGGCCGCTCCAACCGCTGTAGTCCTCTCGCGACGGGCGCTGAAAAGCGACCGCCGTCCGGCTCAGGTCCGCGCGGCGATCTGCTTGCGCCAGCTACTCAGGATGCGTCGAGCGAGCTCGTTGTAGTCGCCGCCGAAGTGGTGATCGCCAGTGGTCTTCACCACTTCTATCCCCGTCTGCGTCAGCGCGGGACACAGCGTATCTTTCTCGGCCGTGCCGTAGATGCACTGCACCATCGCTGGCGGCAGTTTCGCGAGTTCAGGCCGCACTTGCAACGCGTCCTTGCTCGCCGGCATGCCAAGCCAGCCCGTGACGCGGATCTGGAAATCGGCGTCGGGCGCAAATCCCATCAACGACACAAACGATACCTTCGAGCGCACCGATTCAGGCAAGCGGTTATAGGCGAACGGCATCACGTCCGCGCCGAACGAATAGCCGATCAGCGCGACGTGCTCCGAGTGCCAGCGCGCGCTGTAAGCCTGGATCACGCGAGCGAGATCGTGGCTCGTTTGCTCGGGCGTCTTCGCGCTCCAGAAGTAACGCAAGCTGTCGATGCCGATCACCGATACCCCATCTTTCTGCAACGACTCCCCGACGGTTTTGTCGAGATCGCGCCAGCCGCCGTCGCCGGAAATAACGATCGCAAGCAGGTTCGTCGGGCGCGCGGCGGGCAGTTCTATGAGCGGTAGATCCGATACGTCTTCGTCGCGGAGCTGCTCTAACTTCAGATGCGGCGCGGCGAGCGCGAGCAGCGCATCGGCTTGTGCATTGGGCGGTGAAGCGCTGGCGGGCTGCGTGGTTTTATCGAAGAAACCAGGCAGGCCCTTCGCATGCGTGATGGTCGGATCGGGCGGGCACGGGTTGAAACGCGCGTCCAGTTCGGCATCGGGATTCAGTGCGAGTGCGCCCGCGACCGTATTGTCCGGCGCCTGGGCAAGGATTTTCGTGGCCAGCACGCCGCCCTGGCCCGTGCCGATCAGGATGGGCGCGAAATAACGGCTTGATTGCACTTCGCGTTCAAGTTGATGGCTCACCGACTCGGCATCGCCGACGAGCTTGTGGCACGTCTCATTGAGCAAGGGCAATTTCGCCGCGTAGCGCGCCGTGTCCACGCCAACGACCATTGCGCCGTGTTTGGCCAACGCATCGGCGGTCTGCGTGTCGGCAGGGGTCCAGTTTTTATCGGAGAAAAGCACAACGAAGCCGCGCATGGGGCCGGCGGGTTTCGTGAACGTCACGTCGCCATAGCGGCCGCCGGGCAAAGTGCCCGCATGGGCCATTGAAATCGACAACATAGACAACACAGCAACAACTGCGAACTTCCTGAAAAATGTCATGAACGCCAGCCTCCCGCCAGCAACGAGAGATCTGCGAGCGTGAAAAACACGCCGACCGAGCCGGATGCCGCCAGATAACGCGGTTCCCAACGCGGCTGGAACTTGCTCTTGAAACCGCGCAAGCCCCGGAAATTGTAGAAACGTCCGCCAAATCGCCAGACCAATCCAGCCAGCCGATGCCACGGCGAAGCAAGCGGTGTCGGCTGCATGCCGGACAAAGGCGCAATGCCCAGGCTCAAGGTCTGGAACCCGGCCTGCTTCAAATGCAGCGCGAGCTTCGTGAACAGGTATTCCATTGCGTACGGCGACGCGTCCGGCTGATGCCGCATCACGCCGACCGTGGCTTCGGTGTTCAGGTCGGTCGTCATGAACGTGACGAACGCCACCGGCTGGCCTGCCTGGCGCACCAGCAACACGGACTGCGCGGCGAGGTAATCGTCGGTGAAGGCCGCGACCGAAAAGCTCTTTTCGCGCGCCTCGCGGCTTCCGAGCCATGCATCGGAAATCTCGCGCAGGATCGGCATGCACTCGGGAACACGCGGGGAATCGATGACTTCCACGTCGAAACCGTCGCGTTCGCCGCGCTTCAACGCATAGCGCAAATGGGCGCGATGCGAGCCCTTCAGGTCGAAATCATCCAGCACGATATGCGCCTCTTCGCCGAGTTTCATCAGCGTGAGACCGGCATCGAGGTAAAGCGGCAGCGCGTCGGCGCGAACCTGATAGAACGCGGCACGGCCACCGTGCGCGTGCGCCATTTCCACGAACCGGCGGATCAACTCCGCCCATTCGCGGCGCGGCCCGACCGGGTCGTGCAGCGCGGCCCAAGTGCGCCCGTGTTTCGCGTACATCAGGAACGCCTCGCGCGAGGTCGAGAACAGGAAACTCTTGTCGCCCATCATGGCGAGGCCGGCGTCGCTGCGCTCCTGCGCGCGGAAAATGCGTGCGGCATCGAGCAGATCCTGGGGCGCGGGTTTCTCGAAGCGGCCGGCGGCCGGACGCAGCAACTGCCACACGGCGAACAGCGCAGCGGACAAGCCCGCCGCGAGCGTCGCGCGCAACGCGCGCGGCGCGCGTTCGTCAAAGGCGAATTGCCACCAGAGGTCGCGGCTGTAATTGACATCGCGAAACGCGAACAACATGATCCAGACCGCCAGCCCGATCACGATCGCGACCGACACCAGCCAGCTCACCGTGAACCGCTCAGCCAGGAGCGACGAGCGCCGGCTGAAGCGGTCGCGGGTGGCGAGCAACAACACGATCAGCAGCGCGAGCACACCCGTTTCGACAAACGCCAGCCCCTTCGCCATCGACAGCGCCAGGTTGGCCACCGCGAGCGTGATGGCGAGCCACCACGCGGCGTCAAGCCGGCGCAGCAAACCGCGCGCAACGAACAGCAGAACCACGCCCAGCACGCTTCCGAGCAGTTGCGAGCTTTCGAGCACCCACAGCGGCAACACGGCTTGCAGCACCGCGATACGCTTGCCGAACGCGGGCGTGGCGCCTGAAATCACGAGCATGCCGCCGACCACGAAGGTCACCACGCTCAGGAACACGGGTGCCAACTGCGACACATTCGATGGATTCAGAAACGCGAAGCGCCCCTTCAGCGCCCGGCCTTCGAACGCTGCCAGCACGAACGTTGCGGCGATCAGCGGCAGGCCGAAATAGATCGCGCGATACGCCAGCAGCGCCGCCAGCATCTCGGGCGTTTTCACGCTGCCGCCGAGGGCAAAAACCATTGCCGCCTCGAATACGCCGACGCCACCCGGCGTATGGCCGATCATGCCGAGCAGCATCGCGGCGGAAAATACCGTCAGGAACTCGCCAAAGCCCACCTGGGCGTGCGGCAGCACGGCCCACAGCGCAAGCGCGGCAGCGGTTACGTCGAGCGCGGCGAGCGCAAGTTGCGCAACCAGGTCGCGGCGCGCCGGAATGGTGACGGCGAGCCAGCTCCAGCGCGTTTGCAGGGTTCGGGGGGCGGCGCGGCACAGCACGATCATCACCGCGAATCCGATCAGGACCGCGCCGCCGCTGACGCGCAGGAAATCCGGCGATGCGTGCAGCATGACGGCCAGGGTATCGGCGGCGCATACCATGCCGATCGCCGTCATCAACGCCAGCGCGAGCGCAAGCGTGACGCTCGTGAACACGGTCAGGCGACCGACCTGCGCGGGCGTGACGCCCGCAACGCCATACACGCGGCAGCGCACGGCGCCGCCGGTCAGCGCGCCGAAACCGGTGGCATTGCCGAGCGCGGAGGCGACCGTCGCTCCGACCCACAGCACGGAACGGGGTACTTTGGTGTCGAGATAGCGCAGGCCGACGCCGTCACGCCCAACCAGCGCCGCGTAGCTCAGCACGGTGGCGGCAAGCGCCCCGGCCCACGCTTCCAAGCGAAGCGCGCGTAATTGATGAACGACCGTTTTATAGTCGACCGCGTGCGACAGATGCTCGAACACCACGAGCAGCAACGCGCACACAACCAGTGCGAGGACTGGCGCGGTGAAACGCTGCAATCGCCACGCTTTCGGCAAGCGAAGCAGCGATTCCAACGAGAAAATTGAACTGACACTATTTCTGCGAGACATGCGGATTACCGGACTTGCTCCAACGCCTTTGGGCCTTGCGGCTTGTTGGCGTTTTGTTGGTTCTTGGTTCTGGCGGCCAAATGCCGGACCGTTGCGTGTCTATCCGGCGCTCATTCAGATTTCAAAAACCTGAATGTAACGTTACGGTTAGCAACGGCTGTATAACGGCCTAGGTTGACGGGACTTAAGAAAAGTGTGGGAGTCTATGCCGTTCGGACGAGTCCGGCAGCGGTTTTGACGCCGTTCCGGCCGTTTTCTTCACACCTGATCGGGCGAGCGGTTAGCATCTTGGCTCGAATGCCCGCAAGCGGGAGCCGCAGTCATCATCGATAAAAAGGTTCTACCGTATGAAAACGCCACGCCTCGCCGCCGCTTTGACCGTCTCGCTCTCCGTCGCCGTCTTCGTCTTGAGCGCCTGCGTGACTCAATACGATCAGCTGATCAAGACGGTGCCGGTCGGCTCGGGAACGTCGCAATTCAAGACGCTGCCGTTTGTGGCCTGCGTGAAGGCAAAATGGGCTACGCGGCCGCTGAAGATCGGCGAATACTCGCCGAACGCGGACGGCGCCGTGATCACCGTACACGGTGCGAACGGGCAGACCATCTTGCTGATTGACGCGGAACCATCGGCGAACGGCACGGGATATACCATTTATGGCGATACCGTGAGGGCGGCGACCTACGTGGCCGACGCCCATAAATGCGACTGAACGACGCCAGGTGCGATCAGCTCGCGCCGCCCTTGAGATCGGTGTAGGCCTGGTGCGTACCCACGATGCGCCCGATCAGATAACCATCCGACGCGCACGCATTCACCCGCTGGCTCCCGTTCCACACGATCTTGTACTGCTCGTCCTGCAAACGGATGCCTGAGGGATCGAACTGGGGTTGCGGCGCGCCGCCAGCCTTGCCGCCTTCACGCGCCTGTTCCATCTCAAGGCGATTCCAGGTGTAGGCATAACCGTACTGGACACCGTCGGCGAAGGCGTCGAGATCGCACACCTGCTTGGGCGGCGTAATGGAGACTTCGGTCCGGTAGCCGCTGGGACCGCCTACTTCTATGCGTTGCGGAGCCGGAGCGCCGGACGAATCGACCTGCGCGGTACGTCTCGTGCCAGGTTGCGGTTTGGCGGCGACCGCCTGCGGGACGCTCGACGCCGGCAGCGCACTGCTGGCGCTGCCATCGGTAGGCAAAGGCGCGCAGGCGCCAAGAACCAGGATCGATGCGGCTAGGGAAGCGCCTAAAACCTTCAAATGGGTGCTGAAAATCACGCTTTTGCTGTCCGTCTCAAAATAAACCGTGCACTACCTTAACATTTTGAGACGGACGTGTAGATTGTGCCGATTTTTGGAACGGAACTCGGACGAAGAAAACGGGGGCGCGCCGCCCGCTGAAATACGGCACGGCCGCGGCTTCGCTCAAGAAAAAGGCCGCCTGCGCCATGCAAAGCGGCCTTCTTCCTTGAAATTCGAAAAACCCGATCATCGCTGCCCAACACCGACGATCAAGCCCCCTCCTCCAGCACCAGCAAATTCTCATGCGAGAACCCGAGCGCCACGGGTTGCCCGCGTTCCGGCAAGCGCCGGTTCGGGTCGTTGAATATATCGAGGGAAATCACGGACTGATCCACGCGTGTCCTGATCCGCACCACGGCGCCGAGGAAATTGACCTCTTCAACCGTCGCCGCCAGCGTATTGCGCCCGTTCGCCGGCGCTTCCAGCACAATGGCCTCCGGACGAACCGCGAGCATCCGCTGCTTGCCGGTATCGGCGGAATTGAGCGCGTGCGAGGTGCGCAATTCCTGGCCGCCGACCACGATCTTGCCGCTCGCCGGATCCACCACCTGTCCCGACAGCAGATTCAACGTTCCAACAAACGACGCCACGAAGCGCGTACGCGGAAAGTTATAGATCTCCGAGGGCGTGCCGATCTGCTCCACGCGCCCTTCGTTCATCACCACGATCCGGTCGGAAATCGACAGCGCCTCTTCCTGGTCGTGCGTCACGAAAATCGAGGTGATGCCAAGCTCGCGCTGCAAGTTGCGAATGTCCTCGCGCAGCGAGACGCGGATCTTGGCATCGAGTGCGGACAGCGGTTCGTCGAGCAGCAGCACTTGCGGTTTGTTGGCCAGCGCCCGCGCCAGCGCCACCCGTTGCTGCTGACCGCCGGACATCTGCCACGGATACCGCTCGGCCAGATGAGGCAGCTTGATCAGTTCGAGCATTTCCTTCACGCGCGTCTTGATCTCCGCTTGCGGACGCCCCATCACCTTCAGCCCAAAGCCGATGTTGTCCGCCACCGTCATGTTCGGAAACAGCGCATACGACTGGAACACCATGCCGACCTTGCGTTGGCGCGTGCGCACGTGGGTGACGTCGCGCCCGCCGAGCTTGATCGTGCCGCGCGTGGGCGTTTCAAAGCCGGCGATCATGCGCAGCACCGTCGTCTTGCCGCAACCCGACGGCCCGAGGAAGGTGATGAATTCGCCGCGCTCGATTTGCATATCGAACTGATGCAGCACGGTGTTCGTGCCGAACGTCTTGGAGAGGTTTTCGATCTCGAGAAGTGCCATGACAAGCCTGCCCTTTAAATTTTTTGTCCGGCGAGGGAGCGCGCCGAGCCGAAGACCTGAATAAGCCCCATCGAGGCCCACGTAATGGCGAACGCGATGATCGCGAGCGCCGAAGGTTCATACGCCCGGTTCGCGCCGATCAACTGCAGATACGGCCCGAACGCCGGACGGTTGAGCAAGCTGGCCAGCGTGAATTCGCCGATCACCACCGCGAAGGTCAGGAACGCACCCGAGAGGATCCCGGAACGCACGTTCGGAAAGATGATCTTGAAGAGGATGGTCGGCCAGTTCGCCCCCAGGCACTCGGCGGCTTCGGTCAGCGAGCGGACATCGACGGCGCGCAGGCCCGCATCCACCGAGCGGTACATATAGGGCAAACACAACGTGACATAACCGCAGATCAAGAGGAAGTCAGTCGCGCGCTCGTTGCCGGTGAGCGGCAGGAACGAACTGCTGTTGTAGATATGCAGGTAGCCGAACACGATCACGATGGCCGGTATCACCAGCGGCAACAGCGTGATGAACTCGATCAGCGGACGCAGCTTCGGCAAGCGCAACTGCACCCAGTAGGCGGTCGGCACGACCAGCAACACCCCAAGCACGATGGCGAATACGCCCATCATGATGGAGTAGCCGAACGACGCCTGGAAATGCGGATCGGTGAGCACGACGCGGTAGGCGTCGAAGCTGTATTCGCCGCGACGCATTTTCAGGCTGAAGTCCACGGTTGCCGCCAGCGGCAGCAGGAAGTACAGCGCGCCGACGACCATTGCGATCCACGCGCCCGCGCGCGTCTGGGCCCGGACCTTGTTATCAGGAACCGGAGTTGGAGTGACTGTGGTGACGGTGCTCATCGACGGCCCCTTTCAGCGCGTGAGCGCAACCAGATATAACCGCCGTTGGACAAGCCGGTGACGAGCACCATGCCGAGCGCGAGCGCATAACCAAGATTTTCGTTGTGCAGCACGTCGCCGCGAATCTGCGCGTACAGCACGATCGGCACGATGTTGAGCGAACTGCCCGTGAGCGCATAAGCCGTTGCCACCGCGCCGAACGCATTGGCGAACAGCAGCAGCGTGGCGCCGAGCACGCTCGGCCAGAGCACTGGCAACGCTACAAACATCCAGTAGTGGTAGGCACTGCCGCCCAGACAATCGCAGGCCTCACGCCACTCACGCTTCAGGCCGTCGAGCGCCGGCGTGATGATGAGAACCATCAGCGGAATCTGGAAGTACAGGTAGGTCAGCGTCAGCCCCGTGAAGCTCAGGACGCTGAAGCCCGTGGAATACAGGTTGATGCCGACATACTTCTTCAGCAGCACCGTAACCAGTCCGACGCGCCCGAGCGTGCAGATGAACGCGAACGCGAGCGGCACGCCCGCGAAGTTCGACGCGACGCCGGAGAAGGTCATCAGGGTCGGGCGAATCCACACAGGCAGCTTGCCCTGCACGGCGGCCCAGGCCAGCAACAGTCCGAGCACGCCGCCGCCCAGTGCCGATGCCGCGCTGACCTTGAAGCTGATCCAGTACGCATCGAGCACGCTCGGCTGCAGCAACTGGCGGAAATTATCGAGCGTGAAATGGCCCTGCGCGTCCTGGAACGCGCCGACCATCAGCCATGCGGTGGGCAGCAGCAGGAACAAGACCGCAAACGCGAAAAACGGTAAGACGCCGAGATAATTCCACGCGGGCGACACGCGTCGCGCCGCTTTCATGCCGGGGCCGAGCGACGGGTTCGACTTTCCCTCGCGCTCCTCATGTCCGGACATGGGCGTGGCGATCTTCGATGAAGTGCTCATGATGTCGCTCTAGACTGACAGGCCGCGCTGGGGACCAGGCACAAAGCGCGAGCCGGAAAAGTAACCGGACACCGAGTCCGGCTACCCGTGCACTACGTTACTTCGTGCGACTACTTCGTGTGACTACTTCGTGTGACTACTTCACGCGTCTACTTCAAGCAGTTACTTCACGTTCGCGCCGACCACCTGATCCCACTGCTTCGTAATGAGCGCCTTCGAAGCGTTTTGTTCGTCGAGCGTCGGGAACACCACGTTCTTATAAGCTGACGGCGGCGGCAGCTTGGCGAGCAGCGCTGCCGGGATCTTCTTGTTAGCTTCGAGGTCCTTGAAGCGGATCGGATGGCAGTAGCCCGTGAGCCAGCCAATCTGGCCTTCGTCCGAATACAGGTATTCCATCCACAGCTTGGCCGCGTTCGGATGCGGAGCGTAAGCACTGATGCCCTGTACGTAGACGCCTGCCACTACGCCCGTCTTCGGCACGACCACCGCCACCTTCGGATTGCCCTTCAACGTATCGCGATCGGCCAGCGCGTTGTAGTCCCAGCGCACGACGATCGGCGTGGTGCCTTGCGCAAGAGAGGCCGCCTTGCCGATCACCGGCACGAAGTTGCCGTTCTTGTTCAGCGTGCCGAAATAGCTCAGGCCCGCAGCGCCGGCCTTCGAAGCATCGCCCTTGCTTTGCGACAACCCGGCCGCGTACACAGCCTGGATGGCCTGGTTAGCCGAGCGTGGGTCGCCCGCAAGTGCGACGGCATTCTTATAGTCGGACTTGAGCAGATCGGGCCAGTCGGCCGGGACCTTGTCGATCATGTCGGTGTTCACTTCAAACGACAGCACGCCGTAGTAATCACCGTACCAATAGCCGTCCTTCTCCTTGGCCGAGTCGGGAATCGACGACCACGTCGACACCTTGTAAGGCTGCAGCAAGCCGGCGGCCTGTGCCGTCGGTCCAAACGACAAACCGACGTCGATCACGTCAGGCGCCTGCGGTCCGGTGTTGCCCTTGTTCGCCTTGATGGCTTCGACTTCGTCGCCCGAACCAGCGTCCGGATTCAGTTCGTTCACCGTGATACCGTACTTCGCTTTGAAGCCTTCGATCAGCGCGCCATAACCGCACCAGTCGTGCGGCAAGGCGATCGTGGTCAGCTGGCCTTCCTTCTTTGCAGCTTCGATAAGGGACGCCGGGGGCGCCGCCACAGCCTGCCCCGCCACTGCGGTCAGCGCGGCGATCGCTGCTGTAATGGATGTACGGCCGCCCAAGCGGCGAAATGTCGAAGTCACTCGCAACCCGTCTTGATTCATGGTGATTCCATCCTCTGCCTGCGTGCTTACGTTTTTGGAAAGTTGCGTGCTGCGTACTTGCTGCATTGTCCGAAACTTGTTTTTTAATGCGCACTCGCATTTGGCGCGCACGCGACTCTGGCGGCCAAATGTTTAAGAACGATGACGACGGTGAAAAAGACAGCAATCCAGGACCAGTTTCAGACACTGCGGACAGTCCAGGGGAACTATCCGCGAGTGTGACGGAGAGACTAAGTTCAAATACCCAAATTCGCAAGTATCCAAAAAAATGCAACATCGGCAGCGCCGGTTCTTGTTAATCTTTCAGTGGATTTCCGGTAACACGTGGCGCTCGACAGCTTATTAATATTGGCGACACACGGGCGACACATAGTCCGTTCACAAGACTTGAGGCTTGGCTTTAGCTGAGGCTTTGCTTTGGCTTCTACTCGGCTTCTACTCGGCTTCTACTCGTTTTCACTAATACCCGCTCGACTTCAACGCTCAGGAATACAGCATGTGGCAGGAAGATCGTCATCAGAGAATTCGTGCGCTGCTTGCCACGCTTGAACGCGTGTCGACCGAGCGCATCATGGCCGAGCTCGGCGTGTCGCGCGAGACGGTCCGGCGCGATCTGGTGGATCTGGAAGCGCTGGGTGAATTGCGGCGGGTGCATGGCGGTGTGACGCGCCCGGCTGACGAAGCGCCGATCGCCGAGCGCAGCCATACGCACGTCAAGTCGAAGAACGCCATTGCACGGGCCGCTACCGCGCTGGTCAGCAGTGGACAAACCTTGTTCATCGATGCCGGCACGACCACCGCCATCCTGGCCGAAGAACTCGCCAAACTGGCCAACCTGACCATCATCACGAACTCGATAGACGTCGCCCAGAAGATGCGCTCGAGCGGCGAGAAGACCGAGTCGAGCAACGAGATCATCCTGCTCGGCGGCTCGATCAGCGACCGTGCATTCGCCACGGTGGGCGGCACGACCGTCGCCGAGATTCTCAGGTACCGCGCCGACGTGGCCTTGCTTTCGCCGGTCGCCATCGATCACCGGCATGGTGCAACGAACTTCGATCACGCTGAAACCGAGGTGGCCCGCGCGATGGTCGCGCACGCCGACCGGGTGGTGATCCTCGCCGACTACAGCAAGATCGGACAGTGCAGCAGGATTGCGTTCTGCCCGATCAATCGGGTGGATACGCTGATCACCAACAAGAAAGGCGCCGAAGGCCCGGCGCTGCTGTCATTGCGCAAGAAGCTGCCGCAAGTGATTCTCGCCTAGCGTTTTAAACGCTGTCGTTACCGTAGGTAGCGTCAAGCACTCGGCGGCGCAGCCGTGTGTCGCGCAGAGCGCCGGCAGCGTCGAGGACCGGATAGGCCGTCGAGCAGAACAGCGAGTTGAGGCGCTTGAGGTCGCTGATGATGTCCAGATGCAACGCACTGGTCTCGATACTGCGCGCGCTTTGCCCCGCCAGCCGGTCCAGGTGCGCATATGAATAACTGCGCTCGAGATCGCGGAACCGCTCCTTTTCTGCCAGCAAGCGCTCGGCGCTGCGCAAGTCGCTGTTGAGAAATACGCTCAGGCCGAGCTGCAAGGTCAGGATCACGCGTGAATGCAGGTCCTCCAGCTCGCCCAGGCCCTCGGGCGAAAACGCCAGCCGGTGCGTGATCTTCTTCTCCAGAATGTTGGTCACCACGCGCTCGATGATGTCCCCCGCATGCTCCAGGTTGATCGTCAACGTAATGATGTCGGTCCAGCGGCGGCTGTCCGCCTCGTCGAGCTGCTCGCGGGAGATGCGCGCCAGATAGGTCTTGACAGCGGCATAGAGCTGATCGACATCATCGTCCATGCGGATGGTCGAGCGTGCCTTGACCGGGTCGTTGGCCCGCATCAGGTCGAGCAGGTTGTCGAGCATCGTGCGGATGATGTCGCCGATCCGCAGCGCTTCGCGCGCGGCATTCGCCAGCGCAAGCGTGGGTGTGGAGAGCGCGACGGGGTCAAGATACAGCGGCCGCAGTTCCGGGTTGGCTTCGGGCCGGTCCGGCAGCAGCCGGTAACACAGGCGCGAAACCGGATCGATCAGCGGCATGCATGCGACACAGCGCACCATGTTGTAGACGAGATGGAATGTGATCACCGCCTCGCGCGGATACGGGATCAATGCGCCGATTCCCCCCGCGATCCATGGGGCGAACGGCAGCACGATCAACGCGCCGGCCAGTTTGAACAGCAGATTGCCGAGCGCAAGACGCCGGCCGGCGGGGTTTTGTCCCAGCGTGCCGATCACCGCAAGCAGCCCGCTGCCCAGGTTCGCACCGATCACGAGGCACACCGCCACCTTCAGCGAGATCACGCCCGATGAGGCCAGGGTTGCAGTCAGCAGGACTGCTGCAAGACTGGAGTAGGAAATCATGGCGAAGGCCGCGCCGACCAGCGTGTCGAGCATGGAATCGCCCGTCAGTGCGCCGAACATGACCTTCACGCCTTCTCCCTGCATCACGGGTTGCGCAGCCTCCACGATCAGATGCAGCGCAAGCAGGATCAGCCCCAACCCAATGACCGTTCGCCCCATCTGGCCCGTGCGGGTCTGCTTGAGTGACAGGAACGCGATCACGCCGCCGAGCAACAGGATGGGCGAGAGCCACGAGAGATCGAGTGTGAGCACCCGTGACATCAGTGCCGTGCCGACGTCCGCGCCGAGCATGATGGCCAGACCCGGTGCGAGCGGCAGCAGGCCTTGTGCCGCGAACGACGAGGCCAGCACGGCGGTCGCGTTGCTGCTCTGGACCAGGCTCGTTACGCACAAGCCCGCGCCGAACGCCCGGAAGCGGCTGTTCGCACTGCTTCCCAGCACGCGCCGCAACTCGGCGCCGAAGACCCGCAGGATGCCGGTCCGGACAATATGCGTGCCCCACACCAGCAACGCTACGCCCGACAAAATATTCAAGAGAATCAACATGAGGCTGCGTCCGTTGTTCGTTCCGGCTGTACTGCCCGAATGTACTTCGATACGTGCCATGATGCCACGCAAATGAGTTGTACAATTTTGCTTTGTTGTAGTTTTGGGTATTTAACGCTACGATCGAATCGTGTCGGGCAAGCTGCGCCGGACGGCGTTCTGGCGCGCTTTTTTATCTGCTTTTCTACCTGTTTTTTACCCGCTTTCTACCCGTTTTTTACCGTTAATCAAGGGCTATACGGATGAGTCGTACTCTGGCGCTGTTCGATCTGGATCACACCTTGCTGCCGCTGGATAGCGATCAGTCGTGGGCGCGTTTCTACGCCACGCTGGGTTTCGAGGGCAGTGCCGGCCATGCGGAGGAGATTGACGCGTACTATCAGCAATACGTCGCCGGCACGCTTGACATGGACGAGTATCTGGGGCTGACGCTTGCGCCGCTCGCCCGTCATCCGCGAACACAGCTCGATGCGTGGCATGCGACCTTCATGAGGACGGTGATCGAGCCGGCCATCCGTCCGGAAGCGCTTGCGCTGCTGCGCCGTCATCTCGACGCGGGGCATTTGTGCTGCATCGTTACTGCGACCAATGTGTTCATTACCGCACCTATTGCGAAGGCGCTTGGCGTTGAGCATTTGCTGGCGATCGACCTGGGCACTGAAGGCGATGATCCGCTTGGGCGTTACACGGGTCGCTCGGTGGGGGTGGTGACTTTCCGAGAAGGCAAGATTGTTCGCACTGAGCAATGGTTAGCTTCACGGGGATTGAAGCTGGCGGATTTCGAAGCGAGCTATTTCTACAGCGATTCGATCAACGACGTACCGTTGATGGAGCGTGTCACTCATCCGGTTGCAACGAACCCCGATGCGAAATTGCGGGTGATTGCGGCCGACCGCAAGTGGCCGGTCGTTGAGTTATTCGAAGGGGGGGCGTTCGCACTTGGGGGTGGACTGGGTGGGGGTGGACTGGGTGGGGGTGGGGTTGGGGGTTAGTGGTCGGGGTCATTGCCGGGTTGCTGCTTTCGGCCTTAGCGGTCTGCATGAGTGAGCTATTTTCTTTATCACTATTAGCCACTGCGCGTGGCGGCGCGTCATTTCTTTGTCCAAAGCGACAAAGAAACGAAGCAAAGAAAGCGCTTTCAAAACGAGGGCCCATAAGTTGACCTAGCGTGCAGTTTCAACGTTTTTGGCACCCCAAAAGCACGGTGCTCGCAAGAGCGACGGATGTGTGAAACCCTCCTTCTCCGAACACCGATACCCACAACACGCTTCGCCACCAGTGACTGAACCTGCCAAAGGAGCACCCCGCGCTATCCGCGGAGAACCACCCACCGAATTTGTATGCATGCCGAACCACGTCGCCAACCCACCTCGAAACGAGGCTGCTCGGATAGATAAGGCCGACCCTGCCGACAAAAAAATAACCGCACTAATCATGCAACCAACCCACGAAGACCCACAGTGGTAGATACGCGTGATGCCGTTCGGAATCCTTGGCAATTGTGCTTGCCCGAGAGCGTACGGGGCGAAGCGTGTGCGTGTAAGAATTCGCGAGAAGGAGGGGTTCACACATCCGTAGCTCTTGCGAGCACCGTGCTTTTGGGGTGCCAAAAACATCGAAGCTGCACGCTAGGTCAACTTATGAGCCCGCGTTTTGAAAGCGCTTTCTTTGCTTCGTTTCTTTGTCGCTTTGGACAAAGAAATGACGCGCCGCCACGCGCAGTGGCTAATAGTGATAAACAAATGAGCTCACTCACGCAGACCACAAGCCCCAAAAGCAGCAACCCGGCAATGACTCAGATCGCTAACGCAGGAACCTGGCAACCCGGCACTGACCCCGACCACTAACCCCAAACCAACCCCCACCAGCCCACCCCCGCCCTATTCTCTAAACCCCCCACATGGCGTAGCATCCGCCAATTCCTCTGACAAACATCCACAACGAGACATGACCCTGATCGCACGCAATCTGCTCGGCATCGCCGTACTGCTGCTCATCGCTTTCATCTTCTCCACCAACCGCCGCGGCGTTCGCCTGCGCACCGTCGTGCCCGCATTGCTGGCCCAGGTCGGCATCGGCGCCTTCATCCTGTTCGTGCCCTTCGGCAAAAGCGTGCTCTCCGCCGCCGCCGCAGGCGTCAACCACGTACTCGGCTACGGCAACGCAGGCATCGAATTCCTGTTCGGCGGTCTCGTTCAGTCCAAGATGTTCGAACTCTTTGGCAACGGCGGTTTCGTCTTCGCCGTGCGCGTGCTGCCCGCCATCATCTTCGTGACAGCATTGATCTCGGTGCTCTACTACCTCGGCATCATGCGCTGGATCGTGATCGTGCTCGGCACGATCTTCCAGAAGCTGCTCGGGGTATCGAAGATCGAATCGTTCTCGGCCGTCACCACCATCTTCCTCGGCCAAAGCGAAATGCCCGCGGTCGTCAAGCCGTTCGCGCGCGACATGACAGGCGCGGAACTGTTCGCCGTCATGTCGAGCGGCATGGCGGCAGTCGCGGGTTCGGTGCTCGCAGGTTATGCGGGTCTTGGCGTGAAGGTCGAATACCTGCTCGCAGCATCGTTCATGGCCGTGCCGGGCGGACTGCTGTTCGCCAAGATCATCCACCCCACGAGCGAAGCCAGCCGCGTCACCCTCGAAAACCTCAGCTTCGACGAAAAACGCCCGGCCAATGTGATCGAAGCGGCCAGTTCCGGCGCCACCGTCGGCCTGAAGATCGCAGTCATGGTCGGCGCCATGCTGATTGCGTTCGTCGGCCTGATCGCCATGCTGAACGGAATCGTGGGCGGTATCGGGAGCTGGTTCGGCGACCCCAACGTATCGATGCAGTCCGTGCTCGGCGCCGTATTCGCGCCGCTCGCGTATCTGATCGGCGTGCCCTGGGATCAGGCCGCACTCGCCGGCAATTTCCTCGGCCAGAAACTCATTCTCAACGAGTTCGTGGCCTACGCGTCACTGTCTCCGTATCTGAAGGACTCGGCCAGCGTCGCCGCAGCTGGATTGCAGGTGCTCGATCCGCGTACCATAGCGATCTTGTCTTTCGCGCTGTGCGGCTTCGCGAACTTCTCGTCGATCGCCGTGCTGACCGGCGGCTTCAGCGCGGTTGCGCCGGAGCGGCGCGCGGAAGTGGCCCGCTACGGCCTGCGCGTCGTGCTCGCCGCCACGCTCTCGAACCTGATGAGCGCGACGATCGCGGGCATGTTCCTGACGCTGAATTAAGGAGAAAATCATGACGATGGACGAGTTGCTCGAACGCGCGAAGTACGCCCGCGAACGCGCTTATGCACCCTATTCCAGGTTCAAGGTCGGCGCAGCCCTGCTTACAAAAGATGGCAGCGTATTCGATGGCTGCAACGTCGAGAATGCATCGTACGGACTATGCAATTGTGCGGAACGTACGGCGTTTTTCAGTGCAGTCGCCGCAGGTTACACACGTGACCAGTTCGCCGCGCTTGCGGTCATCGGCGACACGGACGGACCGATCGCCCCCTGCGGCGCGTGCCGTCAGGTGATCATCGAACTGGGCGGTCCCGAGTTGGCCATTCGCCTTGGCAATCTCAATGGCGTGATCCGTGACACCACGGCCCGCGAACAACTCCCCGACGCGTTCTACCTATGACAATACATAAGGTCATCTACGACACCGACCCGGGTGTCGACGACGCCATGGCGCTGGTGTTCCAGGCGCTGCATCCCGAGATCGAATTGCTTGGCGTCACGAGCGTATTCGGCAACGCGACCATCGAGACGACCACGGCCAACGCGCTCTACCTGCGCTCGCGTTTTGCACCCGGCGTGCCGGTGGCACGCGGTGCGGCAGCGCCGTTGCATCGCGCGCCGCCTGCGCCGCTCGGCTGGATTCACGGCGACAACGGTCTCGGCAATATCGAACTGAGCGAGCCTGCCGATACAACGCTCGACCCGCGTCCCGCGCATCAGTTCATGATCGATACGATTCGCGCGCTTCCCGGTGAAGTGACGCTGATCGCAGTCGGTCCGCTCACGAATCTGGCGCACGCGTTGCAGGCCGATCCAGAGATTGCCGGGTTGATTAAGCAGGTAGTCATCATGGGCGGCGCGTTTGGTACGGCCGGCGTGCTTGGCAACGTATCGCCGGCGGCGGAAGCCAACATCATGTGCGACCCGGATGCAGCCGATCTCGTGCTCGGCGCAGCGTGGCCGGTCACGCTCGTCGGCCTCGACGTCACGCAAAATACGCTCATGTCGAACGAATGGCTGGCATCAGTCCGCGATGGCGCGGGCGAGGCCGGCCGTTTCGTGTGGGACGTATCACGACATTACGCGCAGTTTCACAAGGACAGCGCTGGACTCGAAGGTATCTATGTCCACGATGCATCGGCGGTGGCTTATGTTCTGGCGCCGCATCTCTACACCGTGCGCAAGGGTCCGGTTCGTGTGCTGACTAGCGGCATCGCGACCGGTCAGACGATACAAAAACCCTCGACCATGCGCGTTCCCGCGCCGGACTGGGACGAGCGTCCGGCGCAGTCGGTCTGCATCGGCGTGGATGCGGCCGGCATGCTCGAGTTGTATAAAAACACCTTGTGCAGGACGTAAGGCGCTTTAAGCGGCGAGCCTTGCGCCCAGCCACACGCACAAGGCCTCGACCTCTTCGGCACAGACCGAGTGCGGCATCGGATAGGTATGCCATTCCAGCTTGCAACCGTGCGCGAGCGCGAAGTCGCGGCCTTGAGTGGCCAGTTCAATCGATAGCACCGGGTCTTGCGTGCCATGGGCCGCGAAGATAGGCGTATCGCGATTCGCTTCGCTGAACGCAGCATCGATCAATCCAGGCGACGGCACGTAGCCGGACAACACAATCAGTCCCGCCAGTTTCTCGGGATGCGTGAGCCCCGCCGTGTAGGTCATGGCTCCCCCTTGCGAAAACCCCGCCAGGAAGATCTTCGAGGTCGGAATACCACGCTCGTTCTCCCGCGCGATCAGTGCGCGAATTCGTTCGCACGATGCCTTCAACCCGGCTTCATCGACCCGGCGGTTCACGCCTTCGAACGACAGGATGTCGTACCACGCGCGCATCACATAACCGTTGTTGCCGGTAACCGGCATTTCGGTGGCGTTCGGAAAAACGAAACGCACGGCGGGCAGATCGCCCAGACGCAGCTCGGGCACCAGCGGGATGAAGTCGTTGGCGTCGGCTCCCAGCCCGTGCATCAGGATCACGGCGAACTCGGGATTCGGCGCGGTTTCCACGTCGATGGTGGTGAGCAAAGCGGTCATTGACTGGACTCCGGTTTCAGATGATCGGGTTTAGATGATAGGGACAAGAACAAGAATGATGCCGAAAAGCGAGACCATCCATACCAGCGAGCGCAGGAACGGAATCCCTGCCGCATACAAAGGCAGGTAGATCACCCGCGCGACAATGTACATCCACGCGCCGTAAAGGGTCAGCGTGCCTTCGCGGCCGGCCATGTGCGCGATCAGGATGGCGATGGCGAACACGGGCAAGGTCTCGAACAAATTGTTCTGGGCACGCATCAGACGACCGGTCACCTTGCCGACCGGCGGCCCCGGCTGGTCGCGAGGTCCGCCGTTATGTCCCAGGCCAGTCTCGCGGCTGCGCACCACCGACGGCAGCAGCACCTGAATGAGGGCAAGCACAAGCGCCCAGGCGAGGATATGAAGTTCTGTTGTCATGGGAAATGTCAGTTGAATTTGGGAGCGTTGCGCGAAACCGGAATCATCATGCCATCATTGAGTCTCCAAATAGCCCTGGGGTTCACTCATGCAAACACTTCCCGTGCGCCTGGTCCCCGGCGACGACCTGCGTGCCGCGCTTGAGACAATCGCGCGAGACCAGGCCATTGGCGCCGCGTTCGTGATGCAGGGCATCGGCAGCCTGAGCGTGGCGAACCTGCGTTACGCGGGTCTCGACCAGCCGACCCGCCTTGACGGCGACCTCGAAATCCTGACGCTGGCCGGCTCACTTTGCGCCGATGGCGCGCATCTTCACATGGCCGTCTCGAATGCCGGGGGCCGCGTGGTCGGCGGCCATGTATCGCCGGGATGCATCGTGCGGACGACAGCGGAAATCCTGATCGTTTGTCTCGCCGGCGTGCGCTTCTCACGCGAGCTGGATCCACGGACCGGCTTTCCCGAACTGTCGATACACCCTCAGGACTGACGCCTGGGCCTCGACCTCGGCCAGTATCTTCGCGCCAGTTCGATGCTCAAGATGCACGCCACCAGCCAGACCGTTCCCAGCGCAAAGCCCGCCAGCACGTCGCTCGCGAAATGCACGCGCAGGAATACGCGGCTGCTCGCCGTGGTGACCGCTATCAGCGTGGCCGCCACGATCACGGGCAAGCGCCAGCCGTCCGGCAAGACCCGCACGAGCACATACGCGATGATGCCGTAGGTGACGAGCGACCCCGATGAATGGCCGCTCGGGAAACTCCATCCGCTGGCGGTGGCGATCGATGGATCATGCACCGGCCGCACGCGTTCGAAGATGTGTTTGATGATGGTGTTTAGCAGGCCGTTGCCGGCTATCGCGAATGTGAAGCCAATCGCAAGCGCGTAGCGTCGCCGTATGGTCAGCGCCGCTGCGCCGAGCACGCACCAGACGGCGAGCACCCATGCATCGCCCAGATGCGTGACCAGCGCGAACGTGCGGACCACGTCGATTGGAACCGCGCTCGCAATGCCGTCGGCAAAGGCCTGGTCCAGCCGGCCGAGGGTCTCGCCCGCGCCAATTTCAGCGGCGATCGCGGCGAACAAGGCAGCCGCGCCGACGATGATGGCGAAGCTTGCCGTTAAGTTAACAACCAGCAAGACCTTGGGCGACAGGCCGCCGTTTTCCCGCGGCACGCCGTACCTTTGAACGAGCTGCCACGCGCTCAGCACCGTGGCCATCGCAAGAATCAGGGACACCGCAAACACCATCAGTGCATGCTCACCGGCACCATGCGCTATCTCAAACAAGCCGGTGTACCCTCCATCGATCTGTTTCATGACAGCGTCGCAAATGGAGTCTTGAGTGACTCGCTATGCAGGTCGAGTTCGTGCTGCATATCGGGTTCAAACGATGCGCTCGCTCTATTGAAATCCCAGCGCACAACCGTTGCACGGCGTTTGCCGATGGTGGACGCATCGAAGTCAATCACGTTCACCGAATTGGGCACACGCCCGCGCACCCGCGAAGACAACGCGGTTCCCGCCTGGACGGCCCACATCCGGCGCGGCAAGTTTTTGTACGCCACGTGCAGCGGCGTCACATACGGCAGATGAATATGACCTCCCAATATCAGGTCAACGCCCGCTTGCGACCAGCGTTCAATTGCATGTTCACGGCCGTGCAGCAGGTTCCTGATGTCGTTGGCGCGCGCCGCCACCACCGGCTGATGCGTGACGACAATCCGTAACTGAAGCGGCGTCGCACCGCCGAGAAACCGGACCACGCGCTCCACCTGCTTCGCCGATATTTCGCCATCCTTACGACGATACGCCCTCGTAGTATTCACACCGATCACCAGCAACTCGGCCGATTCGAACACGGGTTCGAGATCGTCTCCGAACACACGCTGGTAATTGGCATACGGATGTGCAATACGTGCGAAGAGGTTGTACAGCGGAATGTCATGATTGCCGGGCACGACCACACAAGGCGCTGCACCAATTGCATCGATTGCATCGACGAACGCCCGCGCCGCGCTGAATTGTGCGCGCCTCGCGCGCTGGGTAATGTCGCCGGACATGACAACGAGATCGGGCTGCAGCGCATTCGCAAGACGCAGCAACGCTGCCACGACCGGCGGTTGTTCGGTGCCAAAGTGGGGATCTGAGATCTGGAGCAGCAGGGTCATGAGCGATTGGCGTTGGCCACGTCGGCCTCGGGCTTGAGCAGGAACAGCGGCTCCGCGGCAACGCGAAATTCGAGCGGCATGGTGATCCAGTTTATCTCGCCATCGGTCGCGACCTTGACGGGTCGGTGACGTTTGGACGGATGCGTTACCGTGATGCGCTTGAACGCGAAGCTGATCACGTTGTCCGCCTCGCTCATCCGGCCTGCCGCTCCCCGCAGCGTGAGACCAAGTTGCGCAAGGCGTCCGATAATGCGCGGCGCGATTGCGGCGAGCAAACCGCGTTCCAGTTGCGGCGCTTGCGGCATGCCGATTTGTTCAAGCTGCAAGCGATTGTTGCCGACAAAGAGCGTTGATGTCCGGACCTCAAGCATTGTGCCATCGTGCTCAATATGAAGGTGCAAATAACGGTGCGCCCGCAGGAGCGTCACAGCCGCTGACCAAAGCGCGATCAGGCGGCTGCGGCCGAACTGCCGCTTGTATATCTCGCGGTCTTCCAGCAGCTTCGGATATAAGCCGAGACTCGCATTGACGAGAAACATGCGCTCGTTCACAAAGCCGACCTGGACGGGAAACGCTCGCGCGTTGAGCAGGAGAGCAATGGACTTTGCCGGGTCCGCGGGGATGCCGTGGTCGCGGCTGAAGTAATTGAATGTGCCGCGCGGCAGCACCCCGAACGCGCAGCCGCTGCCGAGCACCGCTTGCGCCACCGCGCACAACGTCCCGTCGCCACCCGCACCAACCACCACGGCGTTTTGCGCTTTTGCATCGCGTACTGCCTGGTGCGTGATATCGGCGAGCTGGGAAGGTTGCTCGACCAGCCGAACATCAAACTGGCGCCCGGCCGCGCCCAGCGTTTCTTTGAGCGCGGCGTGTGTTTCGTCGCTTTGCTTGCGTCCTGAACCCGCATTCATCACGATAATAAAGGCTGCATCTGCAGCGATGACGCGCGGCACAGGGTCAGCGAGACGGGTAACCGAAGGTGACGTGGAAAGTTCCGGGGGCGTCATGAATGGCGCTCCTACAAGGTCAGGGCCGAGTGCAACTCGGCGAGGCTATAGGCGCCCTGAATCAAGGCCTGAATGTTGCGCCTGATAATTATAACAATTAGCTTACAGCGAAATTAGTCGAACGAAACTGCCGAGGTGGTCCTGACGGAAGGAAGGCGGAGTACACGAGCGAGGCAACACGAACTGCGTGAGCACGATGCACACGCAGCGGCAACAACAATAAAACACAGCGCGGCGTCTTCACGCCGCGCTGCACACCTCCCGGGCAAGCTACATGTGCTCGCCTCGTATATATCCCTCGAGCTGATGAATCGTGAGTTGCTGCTCGGAGATGATATTCGCCACCAGATCGCCGATAGAAATCATGCCCACCAGCTTTTCGCCATCGATCACCGGCAAGTGCCGCATGCGGCGCTCGGTCATGAGCGCCATGCAGTCGTCAGTGGTCTGGTCGGGCCGCACGAACCGCACTTGCGATGTCATGATTTCGCGCACGGGAGTCTGCCGCGAAACACGGTCCATCAGCACGACTTTGCGCGCATAGTCGCGCTCGGTCATGATGCCGACGATCGCTTCGCCGTGGGTCACGATCAATGCGCCAATGTGCTTCTCCGCCATCATCGCGATGGCCTCGTAGACCGACGCCGTATCGGCGATCGTGAAGATGGTGTGATCGGGTTTCGAGTTAAGAACTTGTGCGACTGTTGCCATCGAACGCCTCCGTTGAACCGCGCGACGCCTGCCGGCTGGCGGGCGTTTCATGACTGGATAGCTGGCGCCCTGAACCCCGCATGACGGCTGTCACTGACAGCCGCCGACAGCCCGCCGTGATGAATCATTCGCTTTGCATCCAGCGCCTGACATCCACTTTCTTTCATTCATATTACCCAGCCCATTCGAAAAGTATAGGCCAGAGACCTGCTCCGTGACTTCTGGAAAACACTGCTTTTTACGCGTCCGAGGGTCTATCCCGATGCTGCCGCACGCGCTACTTGACGGCCACGAAACAGTCGCGTCACAAAGCGTCGAAAAGTGCTTCAGTTTCTGCGCGCCGCGCCGCTAATCAGGAACCGGCTATTTAGACGCACGGCATTAATCAATCAGGAGAACCACCTTGAGCAGTTCACAACACGACATCGAACAGCGGGTTCGGCTCGCGGGCAATAACATGTTCGAACTGCTCCTGTTTCGCCTGGGCGAAGCGCCGGACTCCGAACAACGCGAGCTTTACGGCATCAACGTGTTCAAGGTGCGCGAGATTCTCGCGATGCCGCCGATCACCGTGGTCGCCGGGGCAAACCCGGAGATCCTTGGCGTTGCCGACATCCGCGGCCAGATCATCCCCGTGATCGATCTGGCGCAGGTCACGGGCTGCAAGCCGAAGAACGGTCTCAAGATCCTGCTGGTCACCGAATTCGCGCGCACGACACAAGGGTTTGCCGTCGAGGAAGTCGATGACATCGTGCGGCTGGAGTGGAATCAGGTTTTGTCTGCGGAGTCGCATTCGAGCGGGCGGACGGTGACGAGTTTCGCGCGCCTCGACGGCAACGTGGATGGCTCGCGACTCGCGCAAGTGCTCGACGTCGAACAGATCCTGCGCGACGTGCTGCCATCGACGCAAGTGGACATCAATGAAGAAAGCACCGGCCGGCTGGTTCTGAAGCCCGGCACCAAGGTGCTCGCCGCCGACGACTCCGGCGTCGCGCGCAGCCTGATCGAACAAAGCCTGACCGCGATGGGCGTGTCGTTCATCATGACCAAGAGCGGCCAGGAAGCGTGGAACGTGCTGGAAGACTTGCAGAGCAAGGCGGAAAAACACGGCCGCTGTGCCGCAGACGAAATTGCACTGGTGCTGACCGACCTCGAAATGCCCGAAATGGACGGATTCACGCTGACACGCCGTATCAAGGCGAACGCCGGCATGCAGGCCATTCCGGTCGTGATTCACTCCTCGTTGTCCGGGTCGGCCAATGAGGAGCACGTGCGCAAGGTGGGCGCGAACGCTTACGTGGCCAAGTTTGCCGCAGGAGAACTGGCGACGGTGATGCGCGACGCGCTCAAGATGACAGGCACCTGAAGCGGTCGTTGTTCATATAATTCTTTGCGCAGAAACACAAACACCCGCTGAACGAAAGTTCAGCGGGTGTTTGTGTTTCTGCGTTTCGGTACTAAGCAGCCGTCAAGCTTGGCGCGATCACGGCGACAGACCTTGTGCCGCCCGTGCGCGTAGGAGCTTGAGAGCGACTAAATTACTGGCCGAAGAAAACAGATTGCGGGTTGGTGCTGCGGTCGCGGCTCGAACCCGATTGCGACACGGTGTTGCGTGCGCCACCGTAGGCATTCGCATCAGCGTTATTTTGTGCAGCGATGGTTTGCGTGTTGATGCCTTGTTGCGAAACCGGAGCGCCAACCGACGGGCGATACGACGGTGCCGGGCCGTAGCCGCTGGCAAATGCCGGAACAGCGATAGAAGCAGTAGCGGCGACGAGTAACGCTGCGAGAAGATTCTTTTTCATGGTGAGCTCCGATATAGGTTCGTTGGACTTTCAACTGGTTCAGAAGACGTTGCAGCGCTCAAACTTTGTTTCCGCAGCTGCTTCGTCGATGAAATGCAGTGTATACCCCTACTATCGGTTTTTTATCCCCATAAACTTCAATACACTTTTCGGGATACGCCAATAATCGGAGACCGTCCGGAGCGGGGAAAATCGACGCGAGCGAGGCAGGAAAAGGCTCACCCGGAAGTTGAGGTAAGAAAGATTTTTAAGGGCCGTACCCCGACGAAACCAGGAAATTTCGATGGGATGCTCATTGCCGCGATAAAACTGTCGCGGCGAACGTTCGTTCAGTGAACCTGCACCAGCCGGCTGATCAGCTCGACCAGGACGCCGGGCGCATTTCCCTTCTGGCAATAGCCGTCGAAGCCCGCATGGACGCCTTTCGAGCGCACGTAGTCCTCGCCGAGCGCCGTAAAAGCAATGATTCCAGCGTTGCGGGTAGGAGAAATCCGGCGCAGCACGCGCGCGGTCGCAAAGCCATCGTGCTCCGGCATGCTGATATCGAGAATCACGACGTGCGGCACCCAGCCGTCAATAGCATGCAGCGCGTCAACGCCGCTCAGCACATAGCGCGCGTCACAACCGTCCGCGCTCAGCGCCGCAGCAAGGCCTTCGGCGCTTGCCGCGTTATCGTCGACAACCAGGATTCGCCAGCGCTCGGCGTCGGCTTCGACATTCCGATCGGTCCATAACACGCAGCTTGAAGTAGAGGAGACTGAAACCATGACCGCTCAGATTTATGCATGTGCAGCAAAGGCAGCATTTTCCGCGCCAAGCTGCTGATTTGATGCGAGCGATTTGTGCCGCCGTGATGAAAAAACCGCCAGACCCCTTGTCCGATAAAGCCAGACGGGCTTGAAACCGGCGCCGTTCAGACTCCACGACTGGCCGGCCAAACTGGCTTCAGGTTTTGGCTTTGGCTTTTTTGCCGGAAGATTCGTCCGTCGAACGTAGTTTTGCGTTCGCGGACACCAACAGATTTGCATCGACCTGACGGACCGCCTGTTCAAGCCCGTCCAGCGCGTCGCGCAAGCTGCGCTTTTGAGCCTTGTTCAGCTGTTGTGGACCCGACTCCTCTACCAGCTTCGCTTCTTTTTCCAGCCGTTTGAGCAATTTGGCTCCCAGACGGCTGTCGATGGCTTGTTCGCCCAGCAATTCGACGATGCTCGTCGCGAGCCGCGTCAGTCCGTCTGCCGTGGTTTGCGTAGGTTCGTCCTGCTCGACGCGATCTTCCATGTGTGTTTCCCCGATGACGCGAAAAGGGTCGGGCTGCGCCCGACGGCCCTCTTGCACCGCGCGAGTCTACCCATAGGGCGTGACAACCATAAGTACTTTATGTGTCACGCGGCATTTGCCCAACAATAACGCAATTCCGGTGAACGTTGCTTGATTCGAAATGTGCGGGAGGGACAATTGAAAGCCGAATAGCCTTTCAATTGCCGTTGCGGATGACCGAATCATCATGAACGAATCACTAGCCACCGCCCAACCGTACGCTTCCGATTTCTCCGGCATCGTGTGCGGCTTTCGTTTCGCGCCGGACGCGCCCGGCGTAGCCATCGACTCAGTGGGTGCGCTCGAGTGGCTGGCGCAATCCGGTCATGCGTCAGACGATTTCGTGTGGCTGCATTTCGACCTCGCGAACAGCGCCAGCGAACGCTGGATGCGCACGCAACTCGATCTGCCGGACGCCTTCTTCGAGAACCTGCGCGACGGCTCGCATTCCACTCGCATAGAACACCAGGACGGCGCGCTGCTCGCCGTGATCAACGACGTGATGTTCAACTTCGACATAACGCCGTCCGAAATCGCCACGCTATGGGTCTACACGCGCGAAAAGCTGCTCATCACGGCGCGGCTGAAACCGCTGCGCTCCATCGACACGCTGCGGGAATCGGTACGTAGTGGCGAGGTCTTCCGGTCCACCGCTGAACTGCTCATTCACCTGTTGCGCGACCAGGCAGACCTGCTCGTACAAATCGTCCGGCGCACGAGCATTGATATCGATGGAATAGAAGACCGTTTTCTTTCGATGCGCTCCCCCGCCACCCGCTCGGAACTCGGCGCGTCGCGACGTGTGCTGGTCAGGTTGCAGCGTTTGCTCGCGCCTGAACCGGGATCGATTTTCCGGCTGCTGGCGCGGCCGCCACGCTGGCTGGAAACACTCGACCTTCAGGATTTGCGCGACGCTACCGAGGAATTTTCGCTGGTGCTGGGCGATCTGGCGGGCCTGGTCGAACGCATCAAGCTGCTGCAGGAAGAGATCGCCGCGCGCATGGACGAGCAGAGCAATCGCACGCTCTTCACGCTGACGCTGGTCACCGTGCTGGCGCTGCCGATCAATATAGTCGCGGGGATTTTCGGCATGAACGTTGGGGGCGTGCCGCTCGCCGACAACAAGCACGGGTTCTGGCTGATGGTGGCGATCGTAGCGAGCTTCACGGTTCTCGCCGGATGGTGGGCCTTTTACCGGCGGCGAGGCAAATAGCACGCCGGCAATCACTCAACCTAGTCGGTTTCAATCAAAAACCCAGGTCGCTCAAGCCGGGATGGTCGTCGGGACGGCGGCCCAGCGGCCAGTGGTATTTGCGCTCGGATTCCTTGATCGGCAAGTCGTTGATGCTCGCGTGCCGATGCGTCATCAAGCCGGCTTCGTTGAATTCCCAGTTCTCATTGCCGTAGCTGCGAAACCAGTTTTTTGAATCATCGTGCCATTCGTAAGCGAAGCGCACCGCAATCCTCGATCCGGTGAACGCCCACAACTCCTTGATCAGCCGGTAGTCCAGTTCGCGCGCCCATTTACGCGCCAGGAACGCCTCCACGTCAGCACGTCCCGAGACGAACTCTGCACGGTTGCGCCAGCGAGTGTCTTCGCTATAGGCCAAGGCAACTCGCTTCGGGTCGCGTGAATTCCAGCCGTCTTCCGCGAGACGGACCTTTTGCCGGGCGGTGTCGGCATCGAATGGCGGGAATGGAGGTTTGCTTTCCATGGCGCTTCCTTTTGATCGTGGAGGGTTGGTTAGCCGACCATATAGCGTCGACCCAGAGGCTTATTCTTGAGTAGACAAGTCTGTCTACCGGCATACTCTAGCGCAAGGAGACAGACCTGTCTACAATGACTTCTTATGGACAATCATTCATCCGATACAGCGCTTTCGACAGACCTCCCGCCGGCCGAGCGCATTCTCGTGACGGCCCACGCGCTGTTCTATCGCGACGGTATTCGTGCGACCGGAATCGATCGAGTGATCGCGGAATCGGGCGTCGCGAAGAAGACGTTTTATCGCTACTATCCCGCGAAAAACGATCTGATCGTGGCGTTCCTGGAGTATAGGCACCACAACTGGATGACGTGGTTCGAAGACGCCGTGAAGCGGCATGGCGCAGACGCGGATGCGCTTGTGCCGGCGCTTGCGGAATGGTTCGAAAGCGATGAATATCGCGGCTGTGCGTTCATCAACGCGGTGGTGGAAGTAGGCGCGACCCTGCCCGAAGCGGTCGATATCTCACGACGTCACAAGCTGGATATGGCGGCAGTCATCAGGACGCTGCTGCCGGCTTCGTCGAGGACCGCGAAGGCCGATGCGCGAGCCTTGGCCATGGCGGTTGACGGGGCCATCGTGGGCGCGCAATTTGAAGAATCGCCTGACGTGACCTTGAAGTCGTTGGCGCGCGTCGTGAAAGCGATTACCGATACCGCCAAAGCGTAGGCGCGCTTTACTCAGAGTGCATAAAACAAGGCCGGGCCGAACTTGCGTTCGGCCCGGCCTTGTTGGCTTGATCCGCGGCTATGTTCGCTTCAGTAGCGTTGCGCGTTCAAAGAGTTTAATGCCCGTTGCTCAGCACGATCTGCGCGATAACCCCGGTCGCGATAGCCGCAAGCACGTAATCGCCGTTCACGCCCACCCAGTGGTAGCCGCGCGGAGGACGCTGCAATCCGTAGCCGTGGTAATCGTCGACCACATATTGACGATCACGGTAATCATTCGGCAAGCGGTCTCCACGATGCCAGTCATGCGGTCCTTCGCCACGCGGGCCGCCAGGGCCACCGTGTCCCGGACCGTTGTCCGCGTGCATTGGCTCCGGCGGACGGCCATTGTTGTGATTCTGCGCACCGGGTCCGCCTTGCGGGCCGTGATTCTGATTTTGGTTTTGATAGCCACCGCCGTTATGGCCTTGCATGGCGGAGCCGCCGGGGCGCTCTTGCTGTCCACCTTGATTACCCGGGCCGCCGGGGCCATTTTGGGCAAACGCCGTGGCTGTCAGACCCAGGCTTGTAAACAACACTGCAACTGCAATATGACTTTTCTTCACGAACACCTCGTTCAACGTTGTAAGTATCTGGCTAGTATCTCCCACGCAAGCCGCGTTCCACGGTCTGTCGCGGAATTTGACATCTTACGTAATGCATACAAACCGTCACAACGAAGTTCGCTTGGCACTCAAGGCGCCGGTCAAGCAGGCGCCACTATCGAACCCACTAAAACGTTCAATGAAGCGCATACCGCGTTGGCGCCGCACCGCAATATCGGGCAAAGCCTTATTGCATAACGCGTTGTTGTGATTATTCGCGCTAACAAGACAGTGTATTCACCTTAACGGTATTTATCCGAGCAGGCTGATTGCGTAAGTTCCACCATGAACCATGCCAGGAACGAACCATGACAGCGTTAGCGAGAAGCGCGGACCCGTGGCTGCAAACGGTCCGCTCATTGACAGCGACCCTCAACCGCGCGGCAGTACCTGCGCCGCAGCGAAAGGCCGTGCACCCGTTTTTAGAGCGGCTTTCGCGAGCGTGGGAGCGTGATCATCCCCGCGTCGCATCGCCTTCGCCGCAATCGCCGCGGCCGTTCCCTGAGGCTGTCGTGCGCGTGATCGAGCGGCCGAGCAGCGCGACGGCGATCGTATATTGGTCAGACGCAGCGACCTGCCACTATGGTTACCAGGGGTGGCGCGTGACCACGGCCACGTCTGACGGAGCCTGCGCACTCACCGGCGCACCCATTCATCGAGGCGACTCGGTGTATCGGCCGTCACAGCGCGACCCGAAACCACAGAACGCATCGGCGATGATTCTTGCGGCTTCCATGCCACAGGACGAGACCAGCGACGCCGATTTGCAGGATCAGCACGCCTGAAAGCATGGCCGAAGGCCGTTAATGGCCTGAAAGCACGACCGCATGATGCGGTCGTGCTTTCCGCCATGTGGAACAGCCGCGTTCAACACGCCGATTCTGAGAAACAGCTTTAACTATTTCCTCCGATGCCAATGGGCACGCGGATCAGCATGATTCCATGCTGATCCGGGCTGCGCGCCTCGCACATCCGACCGACTCTCCGGCGTGCCCCAACCTCCCCTCGCAAACGCTTGCGTGAAACGCAAGTTTCAAGCCCAAAGCCGTGTTGCATTGCTGATAATGCCGACATCATTTCATAAGCCAGAAGTACGAATCCCTCCTCGCGACGACATTAAACTGAAGAGCCGCGCTTTCATTGCACGGTGCGCAACACGGCCAGGGGCGGGTGGCCGCCCGCCATTCCCGTCGTGCACCGAAAAGCATCAAGCGTAGTAAATCTGTCATGGCAGTTCCGTAGCATTGAAGTCTCCCGCCGCTCCATCACTGCAAGGAGTTAATCGTGAAGAGTTATCAAGCGCAGCGCGTCGAAGCCAGAGACACTATCCGTTCAGGTGACACAGCTTACGAATCGCCGGCACGCCGCGAATCGCAAGAAGTGCGAGCAGCGGATCAGGACGTTTATGGCGATTCACTCGACATACCGCTGAACTATGGCGGCATGATGGACGCCGTCCGCGACGCAGTCAGGGCCAACCTATAAATAGAAGCATGAAAAAGCGGCGCCTCAGAAATGAGAGCGCCGCTTTTTTTTGTTCTGCTTGTTCTGCTTGTTCTGCTTTTACGTAGTGCACATCGTGCGCGTTGCGGGCCACGTTCAGCGCGTCGCGCCCACCGCCGGACCCAACCTCCCGATCACGGCCTCGTGCTGCGGATACGCTTTCGTCAACGCGGCCACATCGGCAAGTTCGAATTCGCTGAACTCGAAACCCGGCGCCACCGTGCAGCCCACCAGCGCGAACGTCGCCGGGTCGCCCGGGCCACATAACTCTGCCGCGAACCACTGCCCCGCCGGAACGACCGCCTGGAACACGGCGTCCTGATCTGTCAGCGCATTGCCCAGGCGATGCGTGAGCAACTGCCCGGCGGTATCGATGACGTGAACATCGATTGGCTCTCCTGCATAGAAATGCCAGACCTCGTCGGAGCGGATTCGATGCCATGCCGAATGCGCGCCATCGCAAAGCATGTAGTAGATCGCCGTCGATGCCGAGCGTGTTTCGCCGGGCGAAGCTTCGCGAACTACCCTGTCCTCGCCGCGAAACGTCTCACGAAAATAGCCGCCTTCAGGGTGCGGCTGGAGCCCGAACCGTTCGATCAGCACATCACGCATCGCCTACGCTCCTTATGCTTTCAGCCTGTAGCCCGTCTTGAAGATCCACGCCACCACGCCGATAAACACCGCGAGGAACACCAGCGTCATGATCAAACTGATCTCTACGCTGACATCCGCCGTGCCATAGAAACTCCAGCGAAAACCGCTGATCAGGTACACCACCGGATTGAACAGCGCGACGGCTTTCCAGAATGGCGGCAGGATATCGATGGAATAAAAACTCCCGCCGAGGAAAGTCAGCGGGGTAATGATCAACAGCGGTATGACCTGCAATTTCTCGAACCCGTCCGCCCAGATGCCAATGATGAATCCCAGCAAGCTGAACGTCACCGCCGTAAGCAGCAGGAACACGATCATCCAGAACGGGTGATCGACGTGCAAGGGCACGAACAGGCGCGCGGTCGCAAGAATGATGAGGCCGAGGATGATCGACTTGGTGGCGGCCGCGCCAACGTAGCTCAGCACGATCTCCAGATACGAGATTGGCGCCGACAACAGTTCGTAGATGGTCCCGGTGAACCTCGGAAAGTAGATGCCAAACGACGCGTTGGACACGCTCTGCGTGAGCAGCGACAACATCACGAGCCCCGGCACGATGAACGCGCCGTAACTCACGCCGTTCACTTCGGGAATGCGCGAGCCGATCGCGGCGCCGAACACGACGAAATACAGCGAGGTGGAGATCACCGGCGAGATGATGCTGCCCATGATGGTGCGCCAGGTGCGCGCCATTTCGAATACATAGATTGCGCGGACTGCATGGATATTCATTTTTTCTCTCCGACCAGGCTCACGAAAATATCTTCCAGCGAGCTTTGCGTCGTGTGCAGGTCCTTGAACTTGACGCCGTTATCGGCGAGGTCCTTGAGCAGCGTAATAATGCGGCCCGGTTCATCCTGCGCGTCGTAGGTGTAGGTCAGCTCACTCCCGTCGGCAGACAACTGAAGCCGGTAAGCACTCAGGCCGGCAGGAATGTGTTCGATCTCATCCTCCAGCTGCAGCGCGAGTTTCTTCTGCCCGAGCTTGCGCATCAGCTCGGCTTTTTCTTCGACCAGGATGATCTCGCCGCCGTTGATTACGCCAATCCGGTCGGCCATTTCCTCGGCTTCATCGATGTAATGCGTCGTCAGGATGATCGTCACGCCGCTCTCTTTCAGGCCGCGCACGAGATTCCACATGTCGCGGCGCAGTTCGACGTCAACGCCTGCGGTCGGCTCGTCCAGGAACAGGATTTCCGGTTCATGCGAGAGTGCCTTGGCAATCAGCACGCGGCGTTTCATGCCGCCGGACAGCGTGACCAGCTTGTTGTCCTTCTTGTCCCAGAGCGACAGCGACTTCAGCACCTTTTCTATGTGCGCCGGGTTCGGCGGCTTGCCGAACAGGCCGCGGCTGAACGAAACGGTCGCCCAGACAGACTCGAACGCGTCGGTGGTCAGCTCCTGCGGCACGAGGCCGATCATCGCGCGGGAGGCGCGGTAGTCGGAGATAATGCCGTGACCGTTGACCTTGACCGTGCCTTCCGTGGCATTCACGATGCCGCACACAATGCTGATCAGGGTCGTTTTACCGGCGCCGTTCGGCCCGAGCAGGGCGAAAATTTCGCCACGGCGAATGCTCAGCGTGACGTTTTTCAGCGCCTTGAAGCCGGACGCGTAGCTCTTCGACAGATTCGAAATTTCGATGATGTTTTGCATGGCCGTGAAGATATCAGAAAGCGGAATATCGTTCGCAAATGGCCGGGATTGGATTTGAGGCCGCGTGTGTGCATGGGCACGTACAGCGCCGGGAATGTCGTTTGCGGTTCGCTCGCCGGTGGTATTTTAGGAAGACCCCGGAGGCTCGCATGACTGATCCCGATCCTTTTGACTTGCAGCGTTTCATCGATGCGCAGGGTCCGGTGTTCCAGACCGTGACGACCGAGCTCGAGGCCGGCAAGAAACGCACGCACTGGATGTGGTTCGTGTTTCCGCAAATCCAGGGCCTGGGCCACAGCGAAATGGCGCGCCGGTACGCGATTTCATCGGTAGACGAGGCGCGGGCCTACCTCGCTCATCCCGTGCTCGGTGAGCGCTTGTTAATCCTCACACAAATCGTGAACGCGCTCGACGGGCGTTCGGTGGAGCAAATCTTCGGCTACCCCGATGACCTGAAATTCCATTCGTCGATGACCCTCTTCGCCCACGCCGCCAGCGACAAGGCGCCGTTCGAACTGGCGCTGAACACTTATTTCGGCGGCGAACCGGACGCGGGAACGGTCGCACGCCTAAAGTAAGCACCAAATCCGCTACGGCGGGTCTCTTCCGACGAAACGGTACAATTCGCGTCGACGCACATTCGCCGCCTGCCGGTCCCACAAGAACCCGCGACGGCTTGCGTCACTGGCCGCATTTATCGATGGCACGGTCAGCCAAGCCTGGAACACCCTTCTGCTCGCCTCGCTTTATCGCTATTTGCCCAGCGCCGCGTGCACTTCTGCATCCCGGCGCTCCGGGCGACGCCCTTATCAATCAGCCAGGATCGTCTCTCCATGCTTTCGCGCGTCACCCGCTTGTTCCCTCTTTGGGCCGTTCTCATTTCTGTCGTCGCCTACTTCTCGCCGGCAACGTTCACCGGCATCGCGCCGCACGTCACCCTGCTACTCACCATCATCATGTTCGCGATGGGCGTGACGCTTTCGTTTGCCGACTTCCGGCGTGTTTTCACCCGTCCGGCGCCGGTTATCGCGGGGATCGGGCTGCACTACCTCGTGATGCCGCTCGCGGCCTGGGCAATAGCAAAATTGCTGCGCATGCCGCCCGACCTGACCGCGGGCATGGTGCTGGTCGGCAGCGTCGCCAGCGGCACGGCGTCGAACGTGATGATCTATCTCGCGCGCGGCGACGTGGCGCTGTCCGTCACCATCAGCGCCCTGTCCACGCTGGTCGGCGTGTTCGCCACACCGCTGCTCACGCGCCTTTACGTGGATGCATCCATTGCCGTCGATGTCCACGGCATGCTCATGAGCATTCTCCAGATCGTCGCGTTGCCTATCGTGGCCGGCCTGATCATCAATCAGTTGTTCAACAAGACGGTGCGCGCAATCGAGCCCGTGTTGCCGATCATCTCCATGATCGCGATCCTGCTGATCATCTCGGCCGTGGTGGCGGGCACGCAGAAAAGCATTGCGTCGGTCGGCTTGCTGGTGATGCTCGGCGTGATCCTGCATAACGGCATCGGCCTGCTTGGCGGATATTGGGGCGGCCGCCTGCTTGGTTTCGATGAAGCCGTGTGCCGCACGCTTGCCATCGAGGTCGGCATGCAGAATTCAGGACTCGCCGCCACGCTTGGCAAGCTGTATTTCACGCCGATCGCAGCGCTTCCGGGTGCACTGTTTTCGGTGTGGCACAACTTGTCGGGATCATTGCTGGCAGGCTACTGGGCTGGGCGCCCCGCCAAGGGCTCGACGCATGAGCTTGAAGCGATGCAGGTGGCGCAGGGTTCGCGGCTGGAAAGCTGAGTTTGATTTTGGGGGCGATGCCCGTGCATGGCCCCTCGCTGTTTTCAACTACCCTCGCTGCAATCCCATCACCACCTCATCGGTCGACCGCACGCATCTGCGTCGCAAGCGTGTGCGCGCCACGGTCAGCCGGGTCATGGCGTCTCCTCGAACCAGGCGCTATCAGGCGCTTCGTGCGTCGTTCATCGAGCGTTGGGCATCCTCACCCTGCGCATCGCGGTTTCAACTTATATTAGTAGGTGACTACAGGCCGGCCAGAAGGGGAACGATCATGGAACGCGACGATTTCATTGAAATGCTCGCGCGCGAGGGTTTTCAGACCACCGTGCTGGTTGAGCGCGAAGCCGGCGCGTCTCTTGACGACCACGCGCATGCGTTTGAAGCCAAGGCGCTGATTCTGGAGGGTGAACTGACGCTGCGCGTCGCCGACAAAGACACGCGTTATCAGTCAGGCGACGTGTTTCATTTGAGGGCAAACGAAACGCATAGCGAGCGTTACGGTCCCGACGGCGTCTGCTATCTGGTGGGCAGGAAATAGCAATAGATAGCAGGACGGCCGGATGAACACCGGCCGTTCCTTCATCAGGAACGAACGAAGCCGGAGAACCCTCCGGCTTCGCCGCATCGCATGCGTCACTCCTTCACGATCGAAGCAAACGGCATGTCGCCAATAGCAGGTGCATGCTTCTGCTTGTGCGCTTGCCGCATCGGCTTGAGCACAAAGAGCGCCAGCAGCGCCGACGCAGCAGCCATCCCCGAAGCCAGCATGAAGACCGCGTGCCAACTGCCGGTCGCGGCCGTAATCACGCTGCTGAACGGCACCAGCAAGGCCGCCGTCCCCTTCGCCGTGTAGAGCAGTCCCGCATTCGTGGCGGCAAACTTTGGCCCGAATGTATCGCCGCATGTCGCGGGAAAGAGGCTGTAAATCTCACCCCAGGCGAAGAAGACAATACCCGTCAGCACGACGAACGCCACCGGACTCTGTCCATATTTCGACAGCAGCAAGATGCCGATTGCCTCAATCGCAAACGCCATGAACATGGTGTTCTCGCGGCCGATGCGATCCGAGATCCAGCCAAAGAAAGGCCGGGTCAAGCCATTGAGAACCCGGTCGATCGTCAACGCGAATGTGAGCGCCGGCAACGTCAGGCCAAGCAGCGAGACAGGCGAGTCATGCAGGCCGAAGTCCTTCGCGATAGGACCAAGCTGCGCTGTCGCCATCAAGCCGCCAGCGGCCATCATCACGAACATCAGGTACATCACCCAGAAGATCGGCGAGCTCACGACCTGCCTCGGCGTCGCGTTATAAACGGCGCTTTTCAACGCACTCTTGACCGATGCAAGCAGGCTTGCGGGCGGCGCATACAGCGCCATGCCGAGCAGGAATACCACCAGTCCCTGGCCCAGACCGAACCACAGGAACGTGGCTTCGTAGCCGCTGCTCTTGATCATGTGGGCGATCGGCACGACGGTGGCGGCCGATCCCGCGCCAAAGCCGGCGGCGGTGATACCGGCTGCCAGACCACGCCGAGTGGGGAACCACTTCAGCGCATTGCCCACGCAGGTGCCATACACGGCCCCCGCTCCGACGCCGCCCACGGCCGCCGCGAAATACAGCAACGGCAGCGACGAAGCCACCGAGTTGAGCGCCCAGGCGATCGCACAAAGCAGGCCGCCGGCGACGACAACCGGACGCGGGCCGTACTTGTCGACGAGATAACCTTCGATAGGAACCAGCCAGGTTTCCGTGACCACGAAGATCGTAAATGCCACTTGAATCGCCGCTCGGCCCCAGTGATGTTTATCATCGATCGGATTCACAAACAGGGTCCAGCCGTACTGCATATTCGCGATCATGGCCATGCAGATCACGCCAAACACGAGCTGCATCCATGGCGACGCTAGCCGCGACGCCCCTTCCTGGCGATTCGTTTCCATCACTGTCTCCTTGGCGTTTGCTGCCTTGTATTCGGGACGCCGGATGGACGTCTCCGTCATCGCCTGAACCGTGGTTTAGACGGCGATGGAATACACAATATGTAATATATCAAGTAAGTACAATGAAAGAATTGGCAGGGTTTTTACCAGATCGGGTTAATACTGAAAGAAATATGAAAGCGTTTTTCCGATTGTCCTGGCCGATAAAAAATGGCCCGCAGGCAAGCCTGGCGGGCCAAGACATGGTGCGTGACATGGCAGTCCGCAACACGTATGACAGTTATAGTTGAAAGTTAAGTGTAATGTAAGTCTTTTTCTTCACGGGTTCGTCCCATCACGCATTGAACAGTTCGCTGCGCGCCGTGCTCATGATCGACGCTATGGCGGGATGGCTGATCCGCCGTTCAATGGAGATGGCGAAGAACTCCTCAACGATCGTGTCGATGTGTCCAACCGCAATCAGACCGTGCTCTCGCTTGAGTTGTGCCGCGAGGACCGTCGGTGCAAACAGCACACCCCTTCCCTCACGGCCGAAAGCGAGCGTCAGCGCGCTGTCGTCGAACTCTCCTACAACGCGCGGCGAGATCATGCGCGACTTCAGCCAGTGATCGAGTTTCCTACGGACTGCTGATTCAATGCCGGGCAACAGCACCGGCATGTCGCTGAGCGATGCGGGAAAAACTTTTGCGGCGCGTGCCGCCAGGGCTTTGGACGCGAAGCAACTGAGCGTCGAACGGCCGAGCGAATGGTTGAACGCCTTGACGTTCACATCGGGCGGAATGGGTGCGTCGGCAATGATCAGGTCCAGCCTGTGCACAGCGAGTTGCGAAAGCAACGCATGCAGTTTGCCTTCGTGACAGATCAGCCGCAGTGAGTCGGACAGATTCAATGCGGGCTCGAGCAGTCGATAGGCCACGGTCTTCGGAACCGAATCCGCCACACCCACGCGCAGTTGCGCCCGCGCGGCTTCCTTCTCCTGCCTGACTGCGCTTTCCAGCTCGGCGCCGAGCGAGAAGATTTCATCGGCGTAGTCGAGTGCAAGCCGGCCCGCGTCCGTCAGTTCAAGGTTGCGGCCACTCTTTTTAAAGAGCTTTTTATTGAGCGCATCTTCAAGCAGCTTTATCTGGCCACTCAACGTTTGAGGGGTGATGTGCAACTGCGTGCCGGCACGCGCAATGCCGCCCGCATGCGCCGCGGCCCAGAAATAATACAAATGCTTGAAGTTCATCCACGCCTCCACGGCGATGCTTTCGGTGTCTGGATACATCGGTTTTTTCGATGTATCGGCGTCAAAAATACGAATTTTACATTATGCCTACATCCGATACATTGAGGCTTCGCTAGGGTGTTTGACGAAGGAGGCAAGGCAATGAAATGTCCAGTGTGCAAGACGCCGGATCTGCTGATGGCGGACCGCCAGGGAATCGAAGTCGACTATTGTCCGACGTGTCGCGGTGTGTGGCTCGATCGTGGTGAACTCGACAAACTGATCGAGCGCAACGCTGACGAACCCGTTCCGCAAGCGCAGGCGTCAGCGGCAAGTACCCCGGTCGCGCGCCGGCACGACGAAGGCCGTCACTACAACGACCGTGATCGCCGCAACGGTTACGGCGACGACGAGTATCGCGACCGGCGTTATCCGTACAAAAAGAAGAAGTCGCTTCTCGGCGACCTGTTCGACTTCGGGTGACTACACCATCTGAAGAGCATGGATACCCGCGCAACACGCGCAGCAGCCCAAACCTATCTCTTGATTGAGGCACATGATGGCAACAGTCGCACAATTGCTGAGTTCAAAATCGGATCAGTCATTTCACACGATCGAGGCGTCCGCGAGTGTCTTCGACGCCATCAAGCTGATGGCGCATAAACAAATCGGCGCGCTCGTGGTCACGTCCGGCGAGCACATCACCGGCATCGTCACCGAGCGCGACTATGCGCGAAAAATCGTGTTGCACGACAGGTTGTCAAAAGAGACCCCCGTAGGCGATGTCATGTCGAAAGCCATCCGGTACGTTCGCCTCAATCAAACGACGGACGAATGCATGACGATCATGACCGACAATCGGATACGTCATCTTCCTGTGATCGATGGCGGCCTGCTGATCGGCATGGTGTCAATCGGCGATCTCGTCAGGAACCTGATTGTCGAGCAACAATTCACGATCCATCAGTTGGAACACTACATTCGCGGCAACAGTCATGCACCGGAGTTGGAGGTCGCGACGCGCTAGACATGGGCTGCGATTATTGAGCAACCCCAGTTCGCGTTTGGTGAGGCGCGAATCGCCCCTATGGCCGTCGCCTGAATCTTCAGGCTCGGCGCTGGGTTGTCGACCTTCATGAATCAGCATGGACTCAGTTTTGTGCGTCGTTCCGGCATTTCCGCGCAGTGCCTGACCACACTGGGAGACCCCATGCATTCGACATGATTGGTCCCCGCGGTATCGGCGTATTCGAGCAACGGAATAGAAAAGCGCCGTGCGGTCGAACGCAACGCGTGCAAGTCCCGGTCAATCGGCATGTCATGACGCGCAGCTCGCGTGGGGTCAGCGGCGCCCGCCGTTCTCTGCCATAATGGCGCCTCGCCGTTTGCCACTTTTCGCCATCAAACGCCTTATCTTGCCACGCACACCGTCACCCTTCCCGCGGTCCTGATGCAGCCTTTCATCGTCTTGCTGGTCCTGTTCTCCGCGCTCCTGCACGCCACCTGGAACGCCTTCCTCCACACCAGCGGCGACCGTGTCTGGCAGCTTGGCATGATGTCTTTCCCCTACCTGGTGTGCTCGGCAGCCGTGTTGCTGTTCGTGCCTGCGCCGGCGCGCGAAAGCTGGCCGTATATCGCGGCATCGGCGGCTTTGCAGCTCGGCTATTGCGTGGCCTTGGCGAAGGCCTACAAGGCAGGCGACTTCGGGCAGATTTATCCAATTGCACGCGGCCTCTCGCCGCTGCTCGTGTTCGCGGGCGCGTTCGTCTTCGCAGGCGAGCACCTGCGGCCGCTCGCGCTGGCGGGCGTCACGCTCGTATCGCTCGGAATCATTTCCCTGGCATTCCGCAAGCGCCGTTTCGCCACCGCAAGCGTGCCGGCCGCGCTCGCGACAGGCGTGTTTATCTCGGCTTACACGATCGTGGACGGCATTGGCGTGCGAGTAGCCGGCAGCGGCTTCGGATATATCGCGTGGGCGTACATCCTCTTCAACGTGCCTTTGGCCGCAATGGCTTTTTATCGATACGGCGGTCCGTGCCGCCTGTTCCTCGATGACCCGCGACGCTCGCTGCAAGCCTTGAGCGGCGGAGCGATCGCAATGGTCGCGTACACCATCATCATCATTGCTTTTCGTTACCTGCCCATTGCGATGGTCTCGGCGTTGCGCGAGCTAAGTTCGATCTTCGCCGTTTTGATCGGCTGGCTGTTCATGCGCGAAAAGCTGACCGCGCGGCGCGTGGTGGCGTGTGTGCTCGTCACGGCCGGCGCGGTTTTGATCCGCATTTAAGCGTTCTTTTGCAGATTTTAAATCAAGTCCATGATTATTTCGGCGTGGGCGTCACTTCCACGGCCGTGGCTGAAATCAACACCGCGTGCACGCTATCGCCTGGTTTCAATTTATATGCGGCTATTTCAGAGCTTAAGTCGTATGTCTCGGTACGCCATGGGCCACGCAGGGTAATTGTTTTATTCTTGCTGTTGACACTCTGCACCGTTGCGAAAATCTCGGTTTCATGTACGGCGCCAAAACCCTGGGAACCCGATGCGGGCACATAAACGTCGGTATCAACACGTTTTCGCAATTCATCGCCCTTAGCTGACGCTTTCGTCGCCCTGATGAGCAGCGCGTCCCTGACCTGCACATCCACACGATCGCCGATCTTCAAGTCATCGAAGTTCGTGACTTCCTTGCCGACCGTGACCGGTATCACCCGGCCCTTCGCGCCTTTCAGCGTCAAGGTCCTGGCGCCCGCGTCGATACCGACGATCTGCGCATGAATCTGCTTCGGCGGGGCGTTCAGCGCGGATTGAATTGCGGCACTGGAGAGTTGCTGATCGGTTTGCGCGCCGACCTGCGCTGTCACTGTGAATAAGGCAAGCGATAAAGCTACAGTCCATTTTGCGTTCATGCAGTTTCTCCGGGCGAAGGGAAATTAAATCGCGCACTGAATCGAATAATTAATTCTATTCTGAAGCGCCAGCGCATTAATTTGCGAACGTTATTTATACAGCGCACACCCGAGTTCTGTCCACGAATTCACATTAATTACGGATTATCAAGTAATCGAGTGGAGCATTCAATAAATCGGATTTATTCTATTTTTTATAATGATCAATCCGGTTCAACAGGAATTCGACGTAAAACCGGTGTTCTTTTCAGGACACCGGCCAAAGCTGCATTTCTTGAAGTTGCTGGTACTTACGACCAAGGACTTAGGCAGGGCGCGCGCCGCCCACATTCACCTCACGCTCACCTCGCATTCACCAACCGCAAACGCGTAATTTCTGACGGTGCGCCAATCCGTATCGGCGGTCCCCAGTAGCCCGTGCCGCGGCTGGTGTACACCCACAAGTCGTTGAGCTTTTCGAGTCCGGCCACGAACGGCTGCTGTAACCGGACGAAGAAATTCCACGGCAGAAACTGACCGCCATGCGTATGGCCGGACAATTGCAGCGTAAATCCCGCTTTCGATGCCGCCTGTGCGCTGCGAGGCTGATGAGCCAGCAGCAGACGAAACGCGATGTCGGCGGGTGCGCCGAGCATGGCCTTGGCCGGATCGCTTTTGTGGGCCGGGTCGAAACTGCCCGCGCCATAATCGGTCACGCCGGCCACGACTGCGCGCGCGCCATCGTGATCAACCACCACGTGTTCGTTAAGCAGCACCTTCAAGCCAAGCCGGCGGAATTCAGCAATCCACTTGTCCGCGCCGGCGTAATACTCGTGATTGCCGGTGACCAGGAACGCGCCATGTCTCGCCTTCAGGTCCGAGAGTGGCCGCGTATGCGCGGCAAGATGCGGCACCGAGCCATCGACCACATCGCCCGTCACCGCGATCAGGTCGGGCGACAACGTATTGACCGCAGCCACGATCTTTTCGACGTAATGACGCTTGATGGTCGGGCCCACATGGATATCGCTGATCTGCACGATGGTGAAACCATTCAACGCGGGAGCCAGGTTCTCAATCGGCACGTCGACGTTCTTCACCCCGGCACGCCGCCGCGCGCTGTAGATGCCGAACAGCGTGACCAGCACGGCGAGCAGCGGCACGCCAAGCGCGCTCCACGCAATAAAAGCAGGCCATCCGGCCGCGTCGTTTTGCACCTTGCTGATCAGGTGCAGGACAAGCAGCACGATATCGCGGAAAAACGTCAGCGCCAGCAGGGAAGAGAAGAACCCCATGGTGAGCAGGCCGATCCACGCCAGACGATCGGACAGCGGTTGCTGACTGATATTGCGCGCGGCCATTCCGAGCGGAATCAGCAAGCAGGAAGCCACGAGTGCAAGCACCGCCAGCCATCGCAGCGGTGCGCCAACGGGTGCAACCGGAATCAGGCGCACGCCGATATATACGTGAAACAGAATCCCGATACCGATGACACGGATGAAAAACGCGGAACGTCGCATAGACCGCCTGGTAATAAATGAAGCCGGTAGGTTGAACCGAGATTGAGACTGGCGACCTGCTGCGTCGATACGTTTGACCGACTGACCGTCTGCTATCAAGCCCGGCCCGAAACGGCCTCCGATTCTACCGGTTCAACAAAAAACCTGCCGGTACGTAGCCGTTGCTTCAAGATGCACAACAGGTTCACAATGGGCCCGCATCGCGCATGCCATAAAGGATTCGTCAAGGCTCGCGCTTCGCGAAAACAGCGGCAAGCATGACAAGACACTGCTTGGAACCCCAAAGGAATGCGTGCTTGGCCAAGAACCCCGCGTGGACGAAATGAAACTCCGCGAGTTGATGCGCCGAAAAAAATAACCCGCTTTTAGCGGGTTATTTTCATGCGATCACACTGCGTCCACAGTCTTCGTTCAAGGTGCGGAAGCTGCCTTGGCTTTCTCTGCCGCCGACTTCTTCTCCGCATTTTGGATATTTTGCGGATAGTTCGTCTGGTCACCGCCTGGCTGGTAGCCGTTCTTTTCCAGATCCTTCAGCTCGGCGTTTTTCTTCGCGCGTGCAGCCTTGCGATCGGCTTTGCGTTGCGCCTTCTGCGCCTGCTTCGAAGTGGAAGCGCCGGTGTCGCTTGCGGCGGTTTGCGCCATTGCGACAGAGGTAGTCAGCCCGGCAATCGATACTGATACGACAAGTGCCATTGCAGCCATGCGGATACGGTACATAACGAGATTCTCCACGAAAAGCGGTTTTTTTTGGTGCGGCGGCGCGATTGACGTCCACCGCGTTTGTCGTGCTGGACCTGCGTGCTTCGCTACATGCCGGACAATCCCGCCCTTACGACTTTGTTCGCGAGCAGTCGGACACGCGGGGATATATTAACCAACTCTTCGTTACAACGTGTAGCACATCCGTAAGAACTAAATCACAAAATTGCGTTTTTTTAGATGCCGGTCCTGCCGTCATCTCAAGAAGCGCACAAAGTCGTCGACCTCCTCGCGTCTGCTGACGAGCGTATTCTCAGGTTGCGAGAGATCCGCGTAACCCATGCTCATGCCGCACACCACGATCTCGTTGTCAGGCAGTGCCAGATGTTCCGCGATGATCCGGTGATAGCGATTGAACGCGGCTTGCGGACATGTATCCAGACCGAACGCACGTGCCATTAGCATGACGCTCTGCAGGAACATGCCGTAGTCGAGCCATGAACCTTGCTCCATGCTGCGATCCATAGTGAAAATCACGCCGACCGGCGCGCCGAAGAATTCGAAATTGCGGCCGAGCTGAGCCTTCATGCGGGTTTTATCGTCGCGTGTAATGCCGAGCAGCGAGTACAGCGACCAGCCGAGTTCGCGCCTTCTGTCGATGAACGGCGAGGTCCACTTGAGCGGGTAATAAGCGAATTCTTGCTCGTGCAGCTTGTCCGCCTCGGGATCGTTGTAGACGGTAAGGATCTTCCGTGAGAGCGCATCGCGCGCTTCGCCAGTCAGCACGTAAGCCTTCCACGGCTGCGTATTGCTGCCTGACGGGGCGCGCCGGGCGTGATCGAAGATCTGGCGCAAAATGGTTTCGTCCACCGCGTCGGGCAGGAACGCGCGGATGGAACGGCGCGACATCAGCGCCTGCATCACGGTTGCGGTCACGGTTGCGTCATTGTTCATCGAAGGCTCTCATCTCGACTGATTCACATGCCTTGAGCGCATTGCGTCGGCGCCCAGGCGTTCGCCGGATACTTTATCGCGTACTTGCCGAACGCGCCTGGGCGCGTTCACTTCCACATTCGGACGTTGCGCCGCGCACGCGCCACACCGGCTTCTTCCTGAGAATAGCCACGCTTGCAGATCAGTGTCGTCTGTTCGAATGGCATTACTACTTTGCTATCCTTATTAATTTTCCGGAATCCAATCGTGGTAATGCCCTGCAAATAGCATCGAAACTGCGCAGCCGGACTCGATACCGAATTAGCCTGTGCAGCGTGCGTGCCCGGACTTCCAGATAGAACCGGATCGATGCACCACTCGCCTACCCAGCGAAGTCATGATCCAGCAGCACCTCGAACGCAACGAAACGTCGTAGTTACGCCTGGCCCATAAAAAAATCCATCCGGCTTGCGCCGGATGGATTTTTTAGCGATAACGCGTAGTCGCGGAGGTACCTTGATTGCCGCGTTGCCGCGCTTCCTTAGAAGCTCAAATCAACCGGTTTCACCCGGGCGATTCGCCGTTGGTCATTCAGCGGGGATCTGGATTACCAACGAGGTACGCATGATGAAGTTTCGGCGAATCGCCGGCTATCGGAGGAATCCGACTGCCTCACTTGATCGCTTTTCCTGAACCGAGCGCAGCCGGTGTCACGAGATCGACCAGCACACGCGTACCCGGAATCACCGTGGCCGCGGCCTTCGGCGAATTTGCCTGCACCGTCAACACCGCGCCTTGCGTGTCCTTGAGCGTCATCAACCCGCCATCGACCCGTGCCACGCTGGCCACGACCTGGCTGCCGTCCTGCGAAGGCACAGCCGCCAGCGACGATGAATCAAGCACCGTCAGCCTGACCGAGCGCTGGGCCGTGCCGACCACATTCGTGCCGGGTTTGAGTTTGTCGAGATTCGGCACGTCGCTGCCGACCTGGAACGATTCGGTGCCGCCCTGCCCATTGATGACCGTGACCTGGTGATTGGCCACATTCACTGATTGCAGCCGCCCGCCAACACGCACTGCCGTGGTGCCGTCGATAGTCGCGGCAAACGTGCCCGTCATGACCATGGACGATGCGGCCGCGATCAGTGCGGACTTGAATGACCAAAGGGCCTTCCTTGATTTCTTTTTCATGCTCTTGCTCCTGCCGGACAAATGAGGTTCCGTTCGTGCGATGTCCGATCTAATCGCACAAACTGTTCAAATAACGTGAACCCAGTTTGTTTTTCGAGATGAGGGCTGTCAATCGACCCGGCTTATTTTTAGGTATCCTCCTATTTCAAGACATCGATTTAGGATGTGCACCAAAACAATCAATTTCGAAGCTTGTTAGGAGCCGTAAAGCTTAAAGGTCGTACACTGTTGCAATCGTGCTCCGCGTACTTATTTAGGATGACGCAGTCCATTACAATAGGCACCTGCAATCTTTGCCCGGCATCGGGCGCTGGGGAAATACCATGTCTCTTCTCGACGTGGACACAATCGATTACGTCGGCGTGAACATTTTGTTCAAGCGCGTCTACGTCGGCATTTTCGACGACCTCGACTGGGACGACGAAGCGAAGCATTTTGCGTTGCTGACCAAGAAAATCGATCGTTACACGCAGTACATCCGTTCGGGTCAGTTACTCGCGGCTTACCCGCGGGTGCGCGGCTATCCGGTGATCATTGAATACGTTGCAATGCGGCCGATGACCCGCTCGGCGGAAGCATTCTGGAAGACGCGCGAGACGCTCATCCGGGCGAGTGGATTTGACGTCCGGTGCCGTACCGTCGACGTGCGGCATGCGCTGGCCGCGGATGCCGAGGCGCAGGTGGGCGACGCTGAAGTTGCCGCTGACACGCGGCTGGAATCGGTTGTCAATGCGCTCGATCTTGCCACGCGGCAGCCTCCTGAAGAGAAGCAGCGTGAAGACATCGTCCATGCCGGACGGCGCGCGGTGCTGGTGATGCGTAAAAAAACGTCCTCGGGACGATGAAAACGGTCGAGCGGCCACGGCGAATGCCGTCGGTCGGACGCTCGATTGCGACCAAATGGTGACAATCAAGCAAAAAAGGCGAGGCCCAATTGGGCCTCGCCTTTTTTTCGTGTTCTGCGGTAGGTACGGGCCGGAGCAGCAGCCTTTGCTGTGTTCCGCGCCGGGCCTTCACCTGCTCCTCGGTCCAGCCAATGTGAACCGGTTCGTCACGCAACAACCGTGGTTCACACGCCGGTCCCGCCCTGGCGCATGAACCGTGCGCTTCATTCGCCGCCCGTATTCATCGGCAAGCGCCGCTTATGGGAAATGGCGACGGGACGTTTTGAATCCGCGTCCCGCGGAGCGCCCGCGCCGGTGCGCGCGGCGCCTGCCGTGAATGCTTTGCCGGTGTCTTCCTGGATGGTCGAAATCGAGTGCTTGTACACCGCCTGGATGCCGGCGGCGGAGCTCAGCATAACCAGATACTGGTCGAATGATTCGATGTGACCAACCAGCCGTACCCCGTTCACGAGGAAAATTGCGACACGCTTGCGCTCTTTGCGGGCGGCGTTAAGCACGTCGCTCTGACTTTGCTGCTGGGGTTCTGTAGCCATTCTCATTCGACCTGACGTTAGTATTTCAGACTGTTCCGGCAGACATCTACCAGAATCTTGATGCGCATTTCGCAGTGCGACAGTGCTCGGCCGTCGGACTCACCGATGAGTCCCGGAGGAACGACTTGCGCTGACCGGATGCCATTGTTTCTTGCCGCCCGGTATCGCCATGATGCCAGATGGCCGCGCCGCGCACCGTTTGCCCCCATTCGAGCAACGCCGCTCACGGGAGTTCAAAGTCCGCACGAAAAATCCGTTTCGGAATATTCGCAAGCCCGACAAACGCCCACACTCGCATATTGGATACTAACCCGCTGGAATATCGTGTGGGCGTAACTGTTGAAGCCGAACAGGATCAAAACCGAAAAAAACTCCCGCTGGCCGGGGCCGCGCAGCGTCAGGCAACAACGCGCAACTTCCCGGTGATTGCTGAAAAGCCCTGCAGGCTGAACTGCATCGAACTTGCCGTCGGCGGCATGCGCAAGTCCCGAGGCAATCCGCCAATCAAATGGCGGAAAAGGTCAAAAAAGGCCGCCACGCCCGGTTTCCCGAATCGAAACAGCCCTTTAGCGTCCGCCACCGGCAAACCCGGATGGCGCCTGGATTCTAAAATCCGGCGTTATTGAGCGGGGGTGTCCGGCTTCTTGTGCTTGTGCTTGAACAGGTGGGGCTTGCCTCTCGAACTTCCCGGTGTGGAGCTGTTGTCGCCACCCATGGTCGGGCCGGCCGTTGCCGCGCCATGCGCGTTACCGCCGCCCGAACCACCGTTGCCGTTTCCCTGGGCCGCGGCCATGCCGGACGCGCCAAGGAGGATTGCAGATACGCAAATCAGGTTAAATACTTTCATTGTCCATCTCCAAGGAGCACGCATAGACCACGATTCGGCATTCGGTTGCCGCCCTTCAGGCTCATGACTGATGGGCTGGCGTCGACCAAGCAGCCGACGGGTTGAATGTAATGGATTGATCTCACGGCTTCAAGAATTGTTTACATTCAGCCGCTGTTCGTCCTCACCCCGGTGGCCCCGGCAACAAGGGCATCAGTTGCCCGGCGACGCCGTCCAGAATCTCCTTCGACAAAACCGGGTCCGAGACCGCTCTCGCCAATCCGATCGCGCCGAGACACGCGCTCAATTGCAGGATCGCGCGGGCGCGGCGTTCAGCCGGATCCGCGATATCGAGCAAACCCTCGGAGAACGCGAGATTGTGCTTGACCCGGTCGGTGAATACCGCGCGCGTGGCGTCGTTGCTGCGCCCGACATCACCCAGCAGTGCGCCCAGCGCACACCCTTGGCCGGGGGCATCCCGATGCGCCTCGCTCAGGTAGTCGCGCACCGCCTGCGCGAGGTTTTCTGCACGTGCTTCCCATACATCGAGACTCTTGAATGCAACCTCGATCGCCTCTGTCACGAGTTCGTCGCGCGATTCAAAATGCTTGTAGAAACCGCCGACTGTCATGCCGGCTTCCTTCATGACGTCGGCAACGCCAATGCCGTCCAGCCCACGTTCCCGAAAGCGTCGTGCGGCGACATCGACGATCCGCTGATGCGTTGCCGCCTTCTCTGCCTGTGAATGTCCCATGACCTTCGTTTGTCCTGTGATCGGGTGACTACCGAGGTGACTCTAGGTACCCCCGGGACATCAATCTTAATGCAGAAAGGCAATGGCACAGGCGCGGTCCGGCTCGACGCAATATTCATCGCCGCTTGTCTGTTCGCGTCATTTTCACAATACAACGAAAAGTTGATCAGGCATGCGAAATAATTAAAAGAAATAAATGCTGGTTTCCCGATGACGCCTCTTCCAGATGGCGTCATCGGCTCTTCAGGCCTCGAAAAAACGGTTCCCGGGCCTCGGTAATCCAAGATTCTCTCGCAGGGTAACGCCTTCGTATTCACGTCGAAAGATATCTCTTGCCTGCAGTTCGGGCACGACCTTGTCGACGAAATCGTCGAGTCCGCCCGGCAGATAGGGGAACATGACGTTGAAGCCATCAGATCCGTTCTCCACGAGCCATTGCTCCATCTGATCCGCAATCATCGTGGGCGTGCCAATCATTTCAAGCCCCGAATAACCGCCGACGCGCTGCGCAAGCTGGCGGATCGTCAGATTGTCGCGACTCGCCCACTCGATCACCCGCTCGCGGCTGCTTTTGCTTGCGTTGGTTTCAGGTATCTCAGGCAGCGGCCCATCGGGATCGAAGCCTGAGACGTCGTGACCCAGCATGATCGAGAGCGAGGCGATGCCGCTGTCGTAATGAACCAGGCTATCGAGACGCGCCCGCTTTTCCATTGCTTCGTCCAACGAGTCGCCGACCACGACGAACGCAGCCGGCAGAATCTTGAGATGCTCGGGATTTCGCCCGAGTTTCGCCATGCGCCCTTTTATATCGGCGTAAAACCGCTGACCGTCCGCCAGCGTGGTCTGCGCGGTGAATACGGCTTCCGCCGTCTCGGCCGCGATCTGCCGGCCAGCCTCCGACGACCCAGCCTGCACGATGACCGGCCAGCCCTGCACAGGTCGCGCAATATTGAGCGGCCCACGCACCGACAGGTTCTCGCCCTTGTGGTTGAGCACATGCATCCTGGCTGGATCGAAGAACGTGCCGCTTTCAACGTCGCGAACGAAGGCGTCGTCAGCCCAGCTATCCCAGAGACCGGTCACAACGTCGAAGAACTCCCGGCCTCGCCTATATCGCTCGCCGTGCTCCACATGTTCTTCCAGACCGAAGTTGAGCGCTGCGTCCGGGTTGGCCGTGGTGACCAGGTTCCAGCCGGCGCGCCCGCCGCTCAGGTGGTCGAGCGAGGCGAAACGGCGCGCGACGTGATAGGGCTCGTCGAACGTGGTGGACGCTGTCGCGATCAGGCCAATGCGCTCGGTCACCGCGGCAAGTGCCGACAACAACGTCAGCGGCTCAAACGACGTGGCCGTGTGACTTCGCCTTAACGCCTGGGTGGACATGTTGAGGACGGCCAGATGGTCCGCCATGAAGAAGGCGTCAAAACGGCCGCGCTCCAGCGTCTGCGCAAAACGCTTGAGGTGCGCGAAATTGAAGTTCGCGTCAGGGAATGCACCGGGATAACGCCAAGCTCCGGTATGAATGGTGGCCGGGCGCATGAAAGCGCCCAGGCGCAAGCGACGTTGCGTGGTCATGGGATGTCTGTTCCAGCGTTGATAAGAATGCCTCGGCGTGCAAGGCAAACGCTGCGCTCGCGGCGTCATCGATAAAATACGTCGAATGGCGAAAGCGTGCACAAACCGGCTATCGATGCGGGAACGGTGCCTCGTTCATCTTTCAGCAAACGTATGGCTTCACCGACGCGTTCGCGGCAATGTCAGTCCGCCGGCAGGATGTCGAACCTGTCTACGCGATCCGTATAGAACGCCAGATGGTCCTTGATCTCTGCGACGGCAGGATAGGTGTCTTCATAGGTCCATACCGCATTCACGGAACGTTCGCCGCCCAGCGGGATGCTGTAGTACGAGCAGTCCCCTTTGTACGGGCAATAGGTCACGTGGTCCGTGCGCTGCAACAACGACATGTCGACGTCCTTGCGCGGAATGTAATGAACCGCCGGGTACGACGCCTCGCGCAATGTCAGCGCCTCGCGCGTGTCTGCAATAACCCGGTCGCCTATGGAGATAGTGATGCGCCCCGGGTTGGGCTCGATCGTGATGGGATGATCGGGCCCGGGAATTTTGACTGTTTTGGTCTGCATGTCTTCGTGCTCCTGGAAGCAAGGGTGAACGGACTGATGCGTAGTAAGCGAGTCGTTACCTACGAATACTGCAGCCTATCGGAAAGTGCGTTTTCTTGCCCGATCGAACCATGGCGAACCGCATGAAAGCAATGCAGCAGGGCCTATAAATAACCCTTGCCGTCTACATAGGCCTTGCGCCAGCGAGTAATTGCCACGCGCTCGAATAAACCCGCAAGCGCGAACGGGTCTTTCGCGATGAAACGTTCGACTTCCTCACGCGTGTCGAGGTCGACCACATAGAAGCCACCGCCCGCATTGCTTCCGTCGTCGTGGAGTTTCGCGCCGCACGCGAGCAGCAGTGCCTTGTTCGCTTCGAGATAAGCCACGTGCACGTCACGCTCCTGAATGCGCAACGGGGCGTGACCCGGCTTATCCCAGGTTTCGATAATGAACGGCATGACCCCTCCTCTTATCGAACTCAGTTCGGCGCGATAGCCGACGGATGCTGTGCGAGCGGCGTCACTTCGATCGCCATGTAGGGAAAGAGCGGCAGCGAGCTGAGCAGCGTATGCAGTTCGTCGTTGGATTCGACATCGAGAACGCTGTAGTTCGCGTATTGGCCCACCACGCGCCACAAGTGACGCCACGTGCCTTCGTGCTGGAGTTTTTGTGAAAGCGCTTTCTCGTCAGCCTTCAGTTTATTGACGAACTCGCTGTCGGCGTCGAGAGGAATCTGTACCACCATATGAACCAGGAACAACATGTTTGAATCTCCGGAAGATGATTGAACCGGCTAGCCCCATGCGAGGATAGCGACCGTATAAACAATGCCGATCCAGAACATCATGATGACCGTATAGCCCATGATGTCCTTCAGCTTGAGCTTCGATAAAGCCAGCGCCGGCAGGATCCAGAACGGCTGGATCAAGTCGTTCCAGGCGTTGCCGAGCATGACCGCGGTGGCCGTATGTCCCACGGACGCACCAATAGCCTTCGCCGCCTCGATCATGAACGGCCCCTGGATAACCCAGTGACCGCCGCCTGAAGGCGCGAAGAAGTTGATGAAGAACGAACTGATGAGGCCCCAGAACGGCAACGTATGCGGCGTCGCGATCTTGACGAAGAACTCTGAGAACGTATTGACCAGTCCCGACGATGCCATGATCGCCATGATGCCCGCGTAAAACGGATATTGGAGGATGATGCCGCTGATCGTACGGATGCCTTCGTTGAGTTTCTCCACGTAACGGATGGGCGTGCCGAGCAAGATGATGCCGAGAAACAGGATGATGAAGTTGATCAGGTTCAGGTCCATCGTGCCGCCGCCGTGGAAATACAGCACCACGTAGACCACGCCGATCAGTCCGATCAAGCCGCTCAGCAACCGGCTGTTGTTCAGGCGGCTGGCGAACGTGTGTTCGTCGCCGGCGTCGGCTGGAACGGCCGCTTGGGCTGCTCGTGTGCGCTCTTCCAGCGTACGGTCGATCTCGGTCACCGGCTGGCCCGGCTTCGGATGCAGCCACGCATTAAGCAAGGGCAACGTGATCAGCACGACCAGGCTGGTCACGAGCATGGTCGGCGAGAAGATGGTTTCCGAGAGCGGAATCACGCCCATCTGCGCTTCCATGGGGTGACCTTTGGTCGAGATGAGCACAGGAATGCTCGCCGACAAACCGAGACCGTACAGCGTGAAACCGCTGTAGGCCGACGCAATGATCAACGGGTAATGCACGCCCTTCACGCTGAGCGCCAGCTTGCGGGCGACAATGCCGCCGATCACCAGCCCGAAGCCCCAGTTGAGATAACTGCCGATGCCGCCCACCAGCGTTGCAACAATGATCGCCATGCGCGGATCGTGCACCCGCATGACGATGCGATCGAGGAATCGCTCGGTCAGCGGCGCGGTCGCGAGCACGTAGCCCATCGCGAGGATCACGGCCATTTGCGTGGTGAACGCGAGCAGCGTCCAGAAGCCCTTGCCCCAGCTTGTTGTCAGCGCGACGATGCCCTGGCCTTGTACCAATACGGCCAGGACCATGGTGAGAAGGGTCAGCCCGATGGCAAATACGAACGGATCGGGCAAATACTTGCGCATCAGTTCGGTGAAGAATCCCGTTATTTTCTGCATTGCAATGTCTCTTGAGTATTATTTAGTTTAGCGAATTGATTAGTCATGTCTGCGCCCGAAAAAAGCTGGCAGCTCTACTCTGAGGAATCGTTGCCGGCAGCCGCCAGCCTTCGGTGGCTGGCCAGCGCCATCAGTTCGCGGTCACGCCATGCCACGCGTTCTTCCCATTGTTCAAGCGGCACCGCAGCACGCCTTGCTGCAGCCACCGTCTCGACCAACTCCGGTGTCCACGGATCGTGCTGCCCGCGCTCCGCGCCCATCCGTTCGTACGCGGGCCCCATCTTCTGCGCGTGCGATGTGATGCCGCCGCGCGTATTCAAATCCACCGTTTCGAATGGTCCGATCACGGACCACCGCAAGCCGAGGCCATCACGCATGACCTTGTCGATGTCCTCGACGCTCGCAACGCCATCGCGCACGAGGCAATACGCTTCGCGCAGCACGGCTCCCTGCAATCGGTTGAAGACGAAGCCCTCGACTTCTTTCGATACCAGCACGGGTTGCAGGCCGGCATCGCGGAAAAGTTGCAGCGTGCGCTGCGTGACGTCTGGCGCGGTAAAAGGCGCGGGCACAATCTCGATCACAGGAATCAGGTACGGCGGATTGCCCGGATGCGCAATCAGGCAGCGGTGTCTTCCGGCCAAATCGTCAGCAAAGCTTGATGCCGGCAAAGCCGATGAAGCGCTGGCGAAGATCGCCTTCGCTGGTGCAGCGGCATCGAATTGCGCAAACAGCGCGCGCTTGACGTCCACCCGCTCGGGCGCGCACTCCTGCACGAGATCGGCATCGGCAACCGCTGATTCAATGGACGCCGCCATCTGGACGCGTGCCGCCACCGTGTCAGCAGCTTCATCGATCAATCCGAAGCGCGCCAGTTCATTCAGACGCTGTTGGATCTCTCCAGGCGCCGCATCGCGGCGCGACGCGTCGGGATCGAAGAGACGCACGGGCCATCCCGCGCGCGCAAACACCACGGCGAACGCGACGCCGATACTCCCCGCTCCCACGATTGCCACGCGCCGCATTTCAGCCGTGCTCATCTCAGACTCCCGCTACGCCGACCGTCATCCCGCCGCACACATAGAGCACTTGCCCGGTGACGAAACCGCTGCGGGCATCGAGGAAATACGACACGGCATGCGCGATATCGTCCGGCGTACCCACGCGTTTCACCGGCACACTCTCCACAATCGCGCGCGTACGCGGACTGTCGGGCGGGTTCGCGCGATCGAAAAGTTCAGTGCGGATCGGGCCAGGGCCAATCGCATTTGCCGTAATGCCATGACGGCCGAGTTCGAGAGCCCATACGCGTGTCATGCCGAGCAACGCCGCCTTGGTGGCCGAGTACGCAGTACGTAGTTCCTTGCCTAGCGCTGCGCGCGAAGACATGTTCACGATACGGCCGAACCCCGCGGCCTGCATGCCCGGCAGCAGCGCCTGCATGCACTGCATCGCGCAACGCACGTTCAGGGACCACGCGAGCTCGAGTTCTTCGAGACTTTGTTCGCCTGCACCGGCCGGGACCACCACGCCGACATTGTTCACCAACCGCGTGATCGGACCTCCCGCGAGCGCTTGCTCGAGTGCTTTCGCTGTTGCTTCGGTATCCGAAAGATCTGCGATAAGGCCATTACCCACCCGATCGATCACAACGGCCTCGAAACCGTCCGCTTCACAGCGCTCGGCACAGGCCGCACCAATTCCGGCCGCGCCGCCGGTGATCAAAACTCGTTCTCGTGTCATATCGTGTGCTTGATGAAATCAGACAGTTGCAATCGGCGTCACGGGCGAACCCATCGCGCCCGGCAGGCGCAGCGGCGGCGCCGTGAGCATGAAGTGCGAGCGGGCGTTGGCGCGCAACCATGCCGCCAGATCGCGCAGGTACCAGAGCTCGCCGAGCGGCAGGCCGAGCTTGAATAAACAATGGTGATGCAGCGGCATAAGCGGATGGTGGCCTTGTGCCGGACGCGTGGGATAACGCTCGACCGCATAGTTGTCCGCGACCAGCGCCGCAATGCCTGAATCGGTCAGCCACTGCAACAGCCGCTGGTCGCGGCCGTCGAGTGCACAGCATTGACTGTTGAGCACGGCTTCGTCGGGATGACGATTCATTTCCAGCACCAGTTCAGCGAACCCGGTGCGCAGCAGCAGCATGTCGCCGCGATCGATCTGCACCCTGTCTGCATCGATTGCGAACATCAGGTCGTCGTAACCCACCGTGCGATGCTCGCGCCCGTAGTGCGCCACGAGATCGACAAGAACGCCGCGTCCCTGCATGCCCTTGACCGCGAGATTTTCGATACCGAGCGCGTCCGCGTGGCTATGTTCGTTTCCGCATGCATGCGGCGCGAACGCGTCGTCACGACGATATTCCATTGGCCCGACTACGTCTGCGTTCGCCTTGTAACCGTTGTAGTAGACGCTCTCCGCCACGCCGTCACCATCGGCGTCGAAGAGCGCGCCCACATGCGCAAGCGAATCCCATTGCGTGGAATATTGCAGGCTCATCAGCACTTGATCGTCGCTGACCACGTCGGTCGCGTGCTCCTCCATGCGCGCGAACGGAAAGTTCACGTAGGGCAAGCCGTCCTTGGTCGTGGGCCGCAAAACCGGGGGATGACGACGCACGTTCAGCTTGCTGTCGCCTGGATAATCCAGCGGCAGGGACAGGCAGAAACTCAAGCCCGCGCGAATCTCGCGCGCGCCTTTCAGCACTTGTTCCGTGGTGATCAGGTTCGGTCGTCCGAGCTGATCGTCGGGGCCGAAATCACCCCAGTTCGAACCGTCAGGCCTGTTTTTCCAGCGCCTCTGATCCTGCATGTTGTTCTCCTTGCACAACGGCTTGTGCCGTCGGCCCGACCATGGTCGCGTCAGCCGCTAGCCAATCAACGTCTGCGGTATCCGGTCGAAAATATCGAGGAGCGCCGCGACCGCGTGCTCCTGGTTCTTGAGCAAGCGCGCCTTCGGCCCGCCGATAACAAGCGCGAACGCTTCGCCGTGGATCGAGAATCCCTTCGCCAGGCCCGCGACATCCTCGACGTTCTCTCCGGTCGAACGATGCCAGCCAAGCGTCACGCCCTGCTCCACTTCCACCTCCAGCGTCGCGCGATCGATCACCGTGCCGTCCGTCGATGCGCTAAGCGGCTCGCAACTGTCGAGCAGGCGGCGGCGCGCATCGACCGGCAACGCACCCAGCAGCGCCTTGCCCGCCGCGCTGGCGTGGACGTACATGAAACCGCCGGGTTCATCGCTGTAGCGAATTTTCTGGCGCGATTCCATGACGTCAAGGTAGACGACCCGATTGCCTGCGAGCGTCGCGAGCCCGGCCGTTTCGCCGGTCGCGTCGCGCAAGGCTGTCAGCAACGGCTGGAACAGCAGCGTCAGCGGGTCCTCGCTGCAAATATCGCGTGCGACATGCAACAAGCGCTGCGTCGGGTAATAACCTGCTTTTACGCCCGGCGCGTAGAGATAACCCTTCGCCACCATCGTCTGCAAAAGCGCATGACAACTCGACAAAGGAATTTCGGTTCGACGCGCAATCTCGCTATAGATCATCGGTTGCCGGACTTCGGCAAACAGGTTGATCACGTCAAAGACGCGCACTGCAGTTTTCACATCCATGACAACATTATCGGTATATCGATAACTTGAGCGCAAGAGGTCTGGGGTATACACCTAGAAGTCGAGTTCGCTTACGGGTTTTGGGTCTCGATCAAGGTCATGGCGTGGCCGGCTTAGAAAAATCCGTTTAGATAGATAGTTATCCTGATAATATAAATTCGACGACCGGTGAAAATCTGCGGGAATCGCGCGGTGAGTCTATCCGGGAGTGCGATCTACAACGACGGTGAGTCTTTGCGGGACCTTGTAGTGAGCGTATCCGGGAACCACGAATAGAAGCGGCGAAGCCCTCATACAAGGCTTCGCCGCATTCCGACTGCTTGAACCGAGGCTGTCAATCCAGCATGACATTACCCGGGACCCCGTACTCCCTAAAGCTGCCGCGCGATCACCATGCGCTGCACTTCGCTCGTGCCTTCGTAGATCTGCGTGATGCGGGCATCGCGATAATGACGCTCGACCGGATAGTCCTCCAGATACCCATAACCGCCGTGAATCTGGATGGCCTGCGAGCAAACCCTTTCCGCCATCTCCGACGCAAACAGCTTCGCCTGCGACGCTTCGCTCAGGCACGGCAAGCCTTCCGTACGCATGCGCGCGGCGTGCAACACAAGCAGCCGCGCGGCGTTCAGGCTCGTCTGCATATCCGCGAGAAGGTTGGCGACCGACTGATGCTCCTTGATCGGCTTGCCGAACTGCACGCGCTCATGGGAATAGGCACGCGCCGCATCGAATGCCGCGCGCGCAATGCCCACCGCCTGCGCCGCGATGCCAATGCGCCCGCCCTCCAGGTTCGCCAACGCGATCTTCAAACCTTCGCCGCGCGCGCCCAGCAGGTTGGCCGCAGGAATCGCGCAGTCCTCTAGTGAAATCGGGCAGGTATCGGAGGCACGGATGCCCATCTTGTGCTCGGGCCGCCCGACGTTGAAGCCCGGTGTATTCGTCGGCACGATGAATGCCGACAAGCCCTTCTTCCCAAGCTCCGGATCGGTTACGGCGAACACGATCGCCATGCCCGCGCGCGTGCCGTTCGTGGTGAATTGCTTGGCGCCGGAGAGCACCCACTGGCCGTCGCGTTCAATCGCGCGCGTCTTCAGATTATTCGCCTCCGATCCGGCTTGCGGCTCGGTCAGGGCGAACGCGCCGATCATCTCGCCCGTTGCCAGTTTCGGCAGATATTCAGCCTTTTGCGCTTCGGTGCCGAACGCGAGGATCGGTCCGCAGCCGACCGAATTGTGCACGGCCATCAGTGTGGAACACGAGGCACACCCCGCCGCGATTTCTTCGATAGCCAACGCATACGCCACGTAGTCGCTGAATGTGCCGCCCCACTCCGCGGGCACGATCATGCCAAGCAAGCCGAGCTCGCCGAGTTGGCGCACGACTTCGTCCGGCAAGGCGGTATCGCGGTCCCATTGGCCTGCGTGCGGCGCGAGCACTTCGGTGGCGAAATCGCGCGCGGCGTCGCGGATCATGCGTTGGTCGTCGGTCAGGAAGCTGTCGATCATGATGGTCTGGCTCGTGTGGACTACAGGGAAACGGTCTGGGCTTACACTGCTGCGCTTAAGCGGTGGAACGGTCAAGCGGATGGCAAATAGGAAAGGCACATAGCCTCACGCCAGATTCTAGACGCGACACATCCGTCTGCCGATGCCTGAAACGATCAAGCTTCCTGAGCGAATGCGCCACCTAGTGACTACCCCGACATCGAAAAGCCCGCATGATCAGCAGCCCCGGCCGGCTGTGAACGTGGCTTCGCCTGCTCCCAGGACCCCACGCGGCCAAGGCAACGAACGCGGGACCATAGCGGGGGATTTCGTCGAAGAAGCGCTGCGGTGCGCCGAGCGTCGCGGCGTGGCGCGCATCGCGTTACTGGAGCGAGCAGGTATCAACCCCGCGACGCTCGCGGCTCCGCTCGCCCGGGTATCGGCTGCCCAATACGGCCGCTTGTGGAGTGCCATTGCAGACGCGCTCGACGATGAATTCTTCGGCCAGGACAGCCATCCGATGCGCCGTGGCAGCTTCGCGCTGCTGTGTCACGCGGCGCTGGGTTCACGCGACGGCGGCCAGGCGCTGACCCGCATTGCAGGTTTCCTGCGCCTCGTGCTGGACGACCTGCGATGCGAAATCGATGCGGACACGACACGCGTAAGAATTCGCCTCGTCGACACCGCTGCTGAAACCCGCTCACCCCGTCCGATGTTCGCTTACGCAACCGCGTTCATCATGATCTATGGTTTGCTCTGCTGGCTGGTCGGCCGCCGGATTCCGGTGCTGGCCGCGCATCTGCGCTGCCCGGAACCGGCGGCAACCGACGAATACCGGCTGATGTTCTGCGACGCAATGTTCTTCGACCAAAGCGCATCGTCAGTCGATCTCGCGCCGGACTGCGTCTCGTTGCCGGTCGTTCAGACAGCCGCCACGCTGAAGGTTTTCCTGCGTGAGGCGCCGGCCAACTTCATCGTGAAATATCGCAATCCCGATTCACTCGCCGCACGCATTCGCCGCAAGTTGCGGCAGGCGCCGCCCATCGACTGGCCGGATAGCGAAGACATTGCCGCAGCGCTGAACATGGCCGAAGCCACGCTTAGACGCCGCCTGAAGCAAGAGGGCGCGACTTATCAGTCGATCCGCGATGCACTGCGGCGCGATCTCGCCATCGCGCGGCTTGCCGACACGACGCAGACAATAGCGGAGATTGCGCATGCGCTCGGGTTTGCAGAACCCAGCGCATTTCATCGCGCATTCAGGAAGTGGACGGGGGTGCGGCCGGCGGCGTATCGCGGCATGCGTGCCGATACAAATACCGATATCGACGCATGACAACGCGCGCTCTTTCGCGCTGCTATAGTGAAAATCTGCTGGTCCATTGAAGGAGCATTGCCATGGCGCAACCGAAAACACTACCGCACAGCAAGCCGGAAACCCGAGCTGACGCAAATCACCGCGAGGCTGCCCTGGACGAAGCGCTGGACGAGAGTTTTCCCGCAAGCGATCCGGTCGCGATCTCGGTCGATCATGAACCTGCCCTGGAGCCGGAACGTCGCAAGAGTCACGGCAGTCACGACAGTCACAGCAAACGGACGCGTTAGTCCGCTCTAGTCGTCGAGCCCGGTCAGCAGCAGGGCCAGCTTCTCGACATGCTGCATCAGCATGGCGCGGTGTTTGTCGATCTGCTCGATCCGCCCGGCAAGATCGGCCTTCACCGGATCGTCCAGTTTTCCCGATGCGCGCAAATCGTCCGCCTTCGCACTGATGCCATCGAGCTGGACCATCGAAAGCTGCCGCTCCACGCGGCGCAGGTCAGTCAACAACAAGTCGCGGTTGCGCCGGAACATCTGGTCGCGCCGATTCGTCTCCACTTGCTGGAGCGCCTGGTCGGCAATGCGCCGGGTCGCCTCCGTCTGGGAGAGGAGCGGTTCCGGCCCACGCAGCACAGGCCGCTTGGGCGCCGGGTGTGCATTGCCTCGGAACACGGCAGCGGGCGTTTCCTCGTCCATTGCTCGCTGGGTCTCCAGCGGAATGTCGCGCCGGTCGCGGCGCTCGTCCAGCCAGCGCGGCGGCAAGCCGGTGACGGTTTCCACCCCGCGCACGAACTCTTCACTGAAATCCCGCCTTCCGGCCAGGATCAGTTTCATGTACGACGGGGAAAAACTCATCATGCGGGCAATCCTCGCGCCGCCAGCCGGCGATCCTGCGAGCACGTTCAGGTTGGCTCGCCACACGAGGTACAGCGTTTCATCGAAATCTTCCATGGGCTAGTCTCCAAGCAGACGGACTCGCAAGCGCCGCGCAGCTGGTTCACATGCGCTTGACGCTTAGGTCCTGGCGAGCCCGTCATGACGGCGACGAGCCGGATCGTGATCGGGGCGTCGCCTAAGTAGGCATCTGATCGCAATCTTACCGTTATCTCGATAATGCGCGTTTTGTCTGAGCAAGCGGTAAAAACTAGCAGAATCAACAGCAAACTCGTGGTTTAACGGCAACCCACGCGAATAGAGGCGCGTCATTGTGGGCACAGGGACGCAAAAGCCTGATCCCCTCAACCCGCCAGCAGGAATATCTGCCACACGAATAAACGCTCATTATGCGTGTGACAGATAATCGCAAAATATCTGCCACACGCATATTTGACAAATATCTGCCAAACGAATAAATTGCTTTTATTCGTGTGAGAGATAATTGCCATGCAGCAGACCATCACAACGCCTTACCAGATGGGTCAGATTCTCGCGGCCGGCCGTCGGCGCGCGGGCCTCACCCAGGCCGAAGCAGCCGCGCGGCTCGGCGTCAGTCAAAGCCGCATATCAACGCTCGAAACCGATTCCAGTGCGCTGACGCTCAATCAGTTACTGACGCTTTTTGGTGCATACGAGCTGCAACTCCAGGTTCTGGACAAGGGTTCGTCCGCTCCAACCTTCCCTACGTCTGTGCTGGAGTGGTAATGGCAGGTCGCAAGCCACATTCCCGAGCGCTGTCGGTATGGGTCAACGGCGTCCGCATGGGCGTCTGGAACATTCCCACTCGCGGCCCGATGGAACTCGCCTATGACCCCGAGTGGGCTGCGTCCGAACTTAGCCGGCCCCTCTCGCTGTCATTGCCCATCCCGCTCGACAACGCCCCGCTCAAGGGCGATCGGGTGCTTAATTACTTCGACAACCTGCTGCCGGACAGCGAAGCCATTCGAAAGCGAATCGGCCAGCGTTTTCGTACCGACACGCTGGATGCGTTTGATCTGTTACAGGCCATTGGCCGGGACTGCGTAGGTGCGGTCCAACTCCTGGGTGTCGACGAAGAGCCCACTGGTGTCGAACAGATCGATGGTACTCCGCTCAGTGACGGAGAAATCGAGACGCTCCTGAATCAAACTGCCGGCAGCGGCACTTTTGGCCCTCAGGACGACGAAGACGACTTCCGGATTTCTCTCGCCGGCGCGCAGGAAAAGACCGCGCTCCTCTGGCACGAGGGTCAGTGGATGAAACCCCACGGCGCCACGCCCACCACGCATATCCTGAAGCTTCCGCTCGGCCTGGTGGGTAACCGGCGCGCGGACCTCACCACGTCGGTCGAAAACGAATGGCTGTGCATGCATCTCCTGCACGCCTACGGCGTACCGGTCGCGGAAACGGAGATCAAGACCTTCGGCAGGCAACGCGCGCTGAGCGTCAAACGCTTTGACCGCCAGATGCACTCGAGCGGCAAGTGGATCTTGAGGCTGCCGCAAGAGGACTTTTGCCAGGTGATGGGCCTGCCCTCGCACAAGAAATACGAAAACGAAGGTGGCCCGGGCGTGATCGAACTGGCTCAAGTGCTTCAGCAGTCCGAGACGGCCAGGGACGACATCGAAACGCTGCTGACCACGCAGATACTCTTCTGGCTGCTGGCGGCCCCGGACGGGCACGCGAAGAACTTCAGCATCCGGCTGCTTCAGGGCGGACGTTACAAGATGACGCCGCTCTATGACGTGATGTCCATCTGGCCGGTCGAGGGGAAGGGAGCGAGCCAGTGGTCGTGGTTCAAGGCCAAGCTTGCGATGGCTGTATCGGGTAAGAACCGCCACTACGCTTTCCGCGATATCCAGCGCCGCCACTTCAACGCAATGGCGCCCCGATGCTCGTATGGACAAGATGCGGAGCCGATCATCCAGCGGCTGATTGCGCGCACGCCCGGTGTTATCGAGCGTGTCTCGGCTGAGTTGCCGGAGGGGTTTCCGGCCAAGGTCGCCGACCGTATTTTCGAGGGACTGCGCAGGACGGTGGCCTCACTCGACGCGATGCCAGCCAGGTTCGTTGCGTGAGCGGTGACATGAGCGGTGACATGAGCGACGACCTGCGCGACGATCTGGACAATTCAGCGCCAAACCCGGCTCTCGCCGGGTTTGAATCAGGTCAACCATGCCATCAAGGCACGTCGCGCAAGTACCCTTCCTTCGATGAATCGCGCATCCGCAACGAGACGATCCAGGAAATCGCGCACAGTGCCGTCACGTACCAGTAGAACGTCGACTCGCTGCCGATCGACTTCAGGAACAGCGCCACGTACTCCGCCGAGCCGCCGAACACCGCGTTGGCAACCGCATATGACAAACCCACACCCAGCGCACGCACTTCCGCGGGGAACATCTCGGCCTTGATCAGTCCGCTGATCGACGTGTAGAGACTCACGACAGCCAGCGCAACCACCACCAGTACGAACGCCATCACCGGGTTCGTGACGTCCTTCAACGCGTACAGGAGCGGCACGGTGCAGAACGTCGCAAGGCCACCGAACCAGAGCATCGACGTGCGCCGGCCAATCCGGTCCGACAACGCGCCGAATGCGGGCTGCATGATCATGTAGATGAACAACGCCGCGGTCATCACGTTGCTGGCCGTCTTGGCATGCATGCCCGCGGTGTTCACCAGATACTTCTGCATGTAGGTCGTGAACGTATAGAAGATCAGCGAGCCGCCCGCCGTGAACCCGATCACCGTGAGGAACGCGCCTTTATGCTGCATGAGGCCACGCAGCGTACCGGCCTCCTTAAGCTTGCGCGTTTCGGCGGTGGTGGTTTCATCGAGCGATTTGCGCAGATACAGCGACACGACCGCCGCGAGCGCGCCGATCCCGAACGGGATACGCCAGCCCCACGCCTTCAATTCTTCTGTGCTCAATACCTGCTGCAAAACGACCAGCACGAGCAACGCGGCAAGTTGCCCGCCGATCAGCGTCACGTACTGGAACGACGCGAAGAACCCGCGCCGCCCCTGCAGCGCCACTTCACTCATGTAGGTCGCACTCGTCCCGTATTCGCCGCCTACCGATAACCCCTGGAACAGTCGCGCGATCAGCAGGAAGAACGGCGCCCACGCACCAATGCTCGCGTAGGTCGGCAAGAAGCAGATCACGAGCGAGCCCGCGCACATCATCAGCACGGAAATCATCATCGACGTCCGGCGGCCGTGCTTGTCGGCGATACGGCCGAACATCCAGCCGCCGATCGGCCGCATCAGGAAACCCGCTGCAAACACGCCCGCGGTGTTGAGCAACTGCGTGGTCGGGTTCCCGCTTGGGAAGAACGCCGGCGCGAAGTACAGCGCGAGGAACGAGTAGATATAAAAGTCGAACCACTCGACGAGGTTTCCCGATGAAGCACCGACGATCGCGAAAACGCGTCGCCGGGTGTCGGCTGAACTTGAGAGGACGGTGTCGGCCATGCTGGATGAAGCTCCTGTCGCGTGTTGAAAACGGCGGCTTGTCACCGCTCTTGCGCCGGCCTGATACCGGCGATAGGCCGCCCTGAGTGGCGTTGGCGCGCAAGTTTATACGACGAGAAGCAGCTTGATGCAATATGACGGTCAGCCAAAATTCAGCTTACATATTAATTTTCATGGAAAGAAATTTGTCAAAACACGAAGTGATCGCAATTCCGTAAAGCCCTTTTTAGCTTTGAATTCCCACTGGATCAACGGTTTGCGGCCTACTGAGCGAAAGCGCGAAACGCTCAGGACAAAACCTTACAATCAATCGCATTGAAAGAATTTAGTAATTACCCTGAGTCACAAAAAACGACGCCCTGCCCCAGCGTTGACGCCCTCTATTCGCACGGCCCCTGAGCCGAACTCTTGCCATAATTGCGGACGCCTGGTTTTTCTGGAGAACCGCATGACCTCGCAGTCCGATCAAACGCATCACACGCTCGACGCCGCCCTGGCATCGAAATTCGCCCGGCTCGCACTGGGCCACCTGACGCGCGAATACCCGAACAAGCTCGACCACGTGATGGGCAGCGCCGCCGATGCCCAAGGCCCGCGCGCCCTCCATCCAATCTTCTACGGCAGCTTCGACTGGCACTCGTGCGTTCACGGGTACTGGTTGATTACGCGGCTTATCGACCGCGTTCCCGCGTTGCCGGAAGCGCCTGAAATTCGTGCGTTGATCGACTCGCATTTCACTCATGCCAACGTCGCGGCCGAACTCGCGTACTTGCAGCGTCCGGAGGCGCGGGGTTTCGAGCGTCCGTACGGCTGGGCGTGGCTGCTCGCGCTCGCGGGCCAGCTTCATTCGATGCAGTCAGCAGAAGGCCAACGCTGGTCAGCGACATTGGCGCCGCTTGCGCACGCGTTTGTCGAGCGTTTCACGGAGTACCTGCCGAAATTGACGTATCCGCTGCGGGTGGGCACGCATTTCAATACGGCGTTCGCGTTGACGCTGGCTACCGGATATGCGCGCCAGGTGGGTGACACGGCGTTCGAAACGCTGATCGCCGATACCGCGCGCCGCTGGTATCTGAACGATGCAGGTTGTCAGGCGTGGGAACCAGGTGGCGATGAATTTTTATCGTCGTCGCTGATGGAAGCCGAGTTGATGCGGCGGGTGTTGCCTCCGGCTGAATTCGCCGGCTGGTTCGACCGCTTCCTGCCGCGGCTCGACGCGAGCGAACCCGCCACGTTGTTCGTGCCGGCCACGGTGACCGATCGCAGCGACGGCAAGCTCGCCCACCTCGACGGCCTGAACCTCAGCCGTGCGTGGTGCCAGCGTTCGCTCGCGCGTGCGCTGCCGGCGGGCGACGTGCGTATCGGCTTGCTCGATGCCACGGCGAACGCCCACCTTGCAGTGGGCCTGGCGCATGTGGCGGGTGACTACATGGGCGAGCACTGGCTTGCGACGTTTGCGTTGTTGGCGCTCGAAGCCTGACTTTGAATTGTTTGACGCCTGGCGTTTTTCAGCTCTATCACCCGCGCGGCTGAAACGCGATCACGCTCATGCCGGCCAGCGCGATCGCGACGCCGGCGAAATCCCAGCTTGTCGGGCGAATCCGTTCGACGATCCATAGCCACATGATCGCCACGGCGATATACACGCCGCCATACGCGGCATACACGCGGCCGGCGGCGCTGGCATGCAGGGTGAGCAGCCATGCGAAGAGTGCGAGCGCCAGCGCACCGGGGAGGAGAAGCCAGGGCGAACCGTCCTCCTTCAACCATCGATACGGGAAATAGCAGCCCACTATCTCGGCAATGGCGGTCACGACATAAAGCAGGAACGTCTTCATAGTGGCAGCCGGGGTATCGAGTTCGCCAAGTGGCTTTTATGAGCGGTCTAATTTCCATTCGCACCAAGCGCTGCCAACCCTGCGAGCAATGCCTGATGAAACGCCTTCGGGTCCTGCATCTGTGGCGCATGCCCCAGCTCTGCAAACTCAACCAGCTTTGCACCGGGAATCGCCTCCACCGCGCGTTTAGCCAACTCTGGATAACGCCCGAGCATCGGGCGGATCTCCGGCGGTGCGAGATCCTTGCCGATCGCGGTCGTGTCGTTGGAAAGGAAGCGGCGACATGCTAGCTTAAAGGATTTCGAGACAGATTCAGTGGTAGCCTGATGCCTCAGGTGTGAGTACGGGAACATCTGCTCATGTCTCACTGATACGGGCAAATATATCGAATGTGCTGGCAGGCGTTGACGTGCCGCAGTGGGCACATGCTGACAATACAAGGACAGATAGTGGCTGAACCGAAAACTGAAGATGCAGGCTTTTCTTCCGTCGAGTATGTGGAGCGCGTCACGAGCTTTTTGGGGGCAGTGAGCGGCTGGTGCAGAGAACATGGTCTAACCGTGGAACGCGACACTATAACGCTCAATGAAGAGCTAATGGCCCAATATGATGCCCCGAGCCTCTACATAACAAAGGACGGAGTGTCATTGGCCAAGATCCTGCCTGTCGGATCAAAAATCATCGGCGCGCACGGAAGAGTGGACCTGATCGGCCGTGTGACGAGACATGCGTTCCTTTTCTATGTTGGCAACGGTCCGGCGTTTTCGACACGAACTATCGCTGGCGGAAAAACCACAGCCTCGTCGTCGACACCCATGCTTTCTGGAGTCGACGGAGATGGCTGGTACTGGATCGAAGCCAGAGTACGTCGGCCAAAACGCGTTGATGAAAGTCTGTTTCTTGACCTGCTTACGGACGTCTCCGACTATGAATTTTAATAATCCACTGGTTCCCGTCTATAAGGCATTTGCTGTGGCGAACGATTGCTTCAAGGTCGCCACGCGCACGATTCAAATCCAGCACGAAGAACTCATTCGACGCACACAGTTCGTTGAGGCAACTCCGGAGGAAGCAAATACCGCCCTTGAAGAGGCGGCAAAGCAAGCAGCCGACCTTGCCATTTTGGCGCTGTTCGCCACATTCGAGCGGTTCGTCATCGAGCATCTGCAAACGGCGAACCGTCTGCTGGCGGCAGGATATCCGCAGCAGTATGCCAACAAGCTGGCAGAGAAATTCGAAAGTGAAGTCGAGTACTGGCGGTTTAGTGAGATTCTCAACCTCTTCAAAGGAGAAGTTGACCCTGATCTCATCGGGCAGGTGAAGCAAATCAAGCAGTATCGTGATTGGATCGCACATCAAAACCCAAGCAAGCCAACCCCGACGCAGGCCACGCCGGAAACGGCCGTCGATGTCTTAACCAGGATGATCGAGCAAATCCGGCAGACCCACACACCTCCGCCGGAAGAGGAAGCGCTCGAGGCCGACGTACCTGCATAAGCTCTATAGGTGGCGAGTCTGTCGCGAAGCAGCTCTAACATTCGCACGCTTCAGACCCGCACAAACAGACGTTAGCCAAAAAGTGCATGGCGGGTGCTGCCTGAATGTCCGAACTTTCTCCTTGCCTACGTGTAAAGGCGGCGAATCATCCTGTAGTAAATGGCCGGTGTCAATCTGCGATGACCGGCAAAATAGCTCCGGGCATTTTCGCGTAGCGGCGAGCGACGCAGGAGTACGGCGGCGAGACAGAAAGCCGTCTGAACGCTCAGCGATTCGCCGGCACCGCCGTCAACCCATCGAGCAGCGCCTGATGAAACGCCTTCGGGTCCTGCATCTGTGGCGCATGCCCCAGCTCTGCAAACTCAACCAGCTTTGCACCGGGAATCGCCTCCACCGCGCGTTTAGCCAACTCTGGATAACGCCCGAGCGTCGGGCGGATCTCCGGCGGTGCGAGATCCTTGCCGATCGCGGTTGTGTCCTTATCGCCGATCAGCAACAACGTGGGTGTCCTGATCTGCCCAAACTCATACACGACCGGCTGGGTGTAAATCATGTCATAGAGCAAGGCCGAATTCCACGCAACAACATCCTTGCCCGGCCCGCGATACATTCCCGCCAGCATCTGCACCCACGGCTCGTAACGTGAGTCCCAGTGACCCGCGTAATAGGTGGCTTGCTCGTATTTGCGAATACCGTCGGCGCTGGTTTTCAACTCACGCGCATACCAGTCATCGATCGAAATGGACGGCACGCCCTTCGCCTTCCAGTCCTCCAGCCCGATGGGATTCACCAGCACGAGCTGCTCGGTCTCTTGCGGATACATCAGCGCATATCGCACCGCAATCATGCCGCCCGTGGAATGCGCGACGAGCGTCGCCTTTTTTACGCCAAGCGCCGCAAGCAACGCATGCGTATTGCGCGCCAGTTGCTGGAACGTGTACTGATACCGCACCGGCTTGGTCGATTTGCAAAAGCCGATCTGGTCCGGTGCGATCACGCGATAGCCCGCTTCCGTAAGCACGTCGATGCTCTCTTTCCACGTCGCCGCGCAAAAATTCTTGCCGTGCAGCAGGACCACGGTTCGTCCGTTAGGACGCTTGGACGCGACGTCCATATACGCCATGCGCACGATTTGCCGCTGCGATGAAATCGCGAACCGGCCCACCGGATACGGATAGTCGAAGCCCTCGAGTTCGGGGCCGTACGCAGGACCATCGTTGTCGGAGGGCGTCAGCGATGAAGCGAGCGAGGGCGGGGACGCGGCCTCATCGTTGGAGGCGGTGGAAGCAGCGAAAGCAGGCGATGCAATCGATACGGCTAAAGCTAAAACAGCGCAAAGCATGCGGCTGATCGAAGTCATGGGCGCGGAAGCTCGCAAATGGAAACAAGGGAGAAACCGGCAAAGTCGGACGCGGCCGTCGCGACCGCACGCATGCACCATGCGACGGCGGAGGGATTCTATCGCGTGTGAGTTTTGGCCGCCGACCGCATGAATATCGTTGATACCGTCGCCAGGTGACGATCCTCTGCGCCTTACGCCCTCGACAAAACCCGTCCCCCCCACCCCGCACGAAAATCCGCTTCACGTTTTTGCATCGCTACTGGACGCGCTCAGAGCTACCTGTTGGTCGTTGGTCCGGAGCCAATCTATTCTTCAAGTCGAGCTTTAAATCCATTCATGCGGTGCGTCATCGGAGAGACACCGATTTTCGACGCCAGCAGGGCATTTCAGGGTCAGCCGGTGTCACCACCCGCTACCGGCAACACAGTGCCGGTGATATAACCTGCCTCGTCCGAAGCGAGGAACAGAATCGGCGCGACCTGTTCATCGATGCTGCCATAGCGCTTGAGAAAGGTCGATTCTGTGACCTGCCTGACCGCATCGCCCATCCAGACTTTTTCCTGCTCGCTGTCGCCTGCGGTATTGCGCGGCACCCGTCGCGCAGGCGCGTCGGTGCCGCCCGGCGCGGTGGCGACCACGCGGATGTTGTGCTCGGCGTACTCCATCGCGAGTGACTGCGTCATCGCGTTGACCCCGCCCTTGGCCGCCGAATACGGTACGCGACGAATACCGCGCGTGGCATTCGATGAAATATTGACGATGGTTCCACTGCCGCGCTCAAGCAGGTGCGGCAGCACTGCATGGCAGGCGTACAACGTGGGCATGAGTGAACGCCGAATTTCGGCGTCAATCTGCTCAGGTTCGAACTCAGCGAATGGCCGCATGCGAATCGCGCCGCCGACACCATTGATGAGTATGTCGATGCCGCCAAACTGGCGCACGGCAAAAGCCATCGCCGATGCCGCGCCTTCGTACGTCTCCAGGTCAGCGACAAACCCTGCCGTGTCCGCCCCGCTGGCCTCGGCGGCTACTTCGGAGACGAAGTCCGCGCGGTCCACGAACAGCACTTTCGCGCCCTCGGCCGCCGCGCGCAGCGCCACCCCTCGGCCAATGCCCTGCGCCGCGCCGGTGACGACCATGACCTTGCCAGCAAATCGTTGCGTGCTCATGCGGTCCTCGGTGCTGCGTTGGGAGTGAACTTCTCGTAGTGGAAGCTGTTGGGTTTCACGCCGTTATCGTCGAAATACTTACGCACTGCATCGACCATCGGCGGCGGCCCGCAGAGGTAAACGTCGACGTCACCCTCATTCAAGGCCTCGGCTGGCATGTGCTGAGTCACCCAGCCCTTGGCCGGATGGGTTGACTCCGTGTCGGCCACCACGGTGGTGTAGCTAAAATTCGGCAACTTCGCCAGGTAGGCTTCGATTGCATCGACCTGCACCAGGTCAAGGTCTCGGGTCACGCCATAAATCAGGTGTACCTTCTGCTGCGAATCGGCGCGGGCCAGCACTTCCAGCATGGACAGGAACGGAGCCAGGCCCGTGCCGCCGGCGAGGAACAGCAACGGCCGCTCAACGGCACGCAGATAGAAACTCCCCAACGGCCCGGTCAACTCCACCTTGTTGCCCGGCTGAGCGGATTCGAGCCAGGTGCTCATCACGCCACCGGGAATCCGCTTGATCAGAAAGCTGATTTTCGATTTCCCCGGCGCCGATGAAAAGGAATACGAACGATGCTGGCCACTGCCGGGAACATCGATATTGACATACTGACCCGCCAGGAAAACAGGTGCGGCCGTATCCACGTCAAGTTCGAGCACGACGGCCGCATCGTTGTGCGGCTCAACCGTCGATACCGTCGCGGCAAACCTGCTCTGTTCAGTCTTGCAAGCAGTGGACGAGGCCGGCACTGCGATCACGCAATCGCTTTGCGGCACCATCTGGCAGGTGAGTACGAGGCCACTCTCCTTCTCGCCCTCGCTCAGCGCGTCGTCAATGTAGTCGTCGCCAAGGTCATAGCTGCCGCTCTCGGCGCGGCACTTGCAGGTGCCGCACACGCCATCGGAGCAATCCATCGGCAGGTTGATCTTCGCGCGAAAGGCGGCGTCGAGCACCTTCTCGCCCGGCTTGCAGGCGACGAAGCGGGTCACGCCGTCCTCGAAGTTCAGTGCAATGTTGTAGCTGGACATGCTGTCTCCTCTACTTCCAGTTTCCTCCCGGCGCTCGACATCAAACGTGATAAATGTCGAGCACCTGGCGGATGTAATCGTTCTTCAGCACAATTTTCTTGGCTGAAATCAACCATGCGTCATCGACCTTTCGCAGGGTGACGAACATGGTTCCGAAAAAATGGTCGTTCATTCTGTAGCGGTGGCTGAGCGTGTTGAAGTTGTAGCGCACGTCCACTTCGTTGCCGCGTTCGGCCAGCACTTCCACATTGGTGACGTTGTGGCTGGTACGCGGCTCAGGCATGGAAGCACCACTGCGTTCGGTTTTGATGCGAAATACCCGGTCTTCGAGGCCACCGCGGTTCGGGTAATACATCAACGAAATCTGGCTCTGGTGGTCATCGGTGAGCTGGTCGTCGTCATCCCACGCCGGCATCCAGTACGTGACGTCCTCGGCATAGCAGGCTAGCCACTCGTCCCATTGGCGGTCATCGAGCAGGCGTGCTTCGCGGTACAGCACGGCGCAGATCTTTTGGCAGTCGATGCTCATACCAAAGCCTCCCCTTGTTCCTTTTTCAGTGCATCGCGCATCACGTGCACCCAGTATTCGTGCTGGCACACAAACAGGCCTTCGTCTTCGCTGCGCTCGCCTGAGATAACCGGTTCGATACCCATGCTCTTCGCATTCGCGTCCGGCCCATCGACCCACAACGGCGCGCCGCGCGACAGGTCGTTCCACAACGCGGTAGTGCCCGCATAACCCGTTTGACAAGCGCGGAACTCTTCAAGGTCGTCAGCGGTGCCCATTCCCGTGACGTTGAAAAAATCTTCGTACTGACGGATCCGGGTGGCGCGGTCGGCCGCGCTCTCACCCTTCGGGGCAAAGCAGAAAATGGTGACCTCGGTCTGGTTCACGCTCAAGGGGCGCACCACGCGAATCTGGGTGCTGAACTGGTCCATCAGGAACACGTTCGGATACAGGCAGAGGTTGCGAGTCTGGTTGACGATGAAATCCGCCTGTACTTCGCCCACGCGTGCCTTGATTTCTTCACGATATTGATAGACCGGCCGCACTTCCGGGTTCATCGTCTTGGTCCACAACAGGATGTGGCCGTGGTCGAACCCGTACACGCCGGCGACCGACTTGCTCCAGCTGTTCGCATCCACCGCCTTGGTGCCGTCGACCTTGCGCCGGTCCATCGTCGCGGCGTAGTTCCAGTGCACGGTGCTGACGTGGTAGCCGTCGCAGCCGTTCTCCATCTGCATTTTCCAGTTGCCGTCGTAGATGTACGAGGAGTTCCCCCGCAACACTTCAAGCCCGTCAGGAGCCTGGTCGACGATCTGGTCGATGACTACCTTGGTCTCGCCGAGGTAGTCTTCCAGGGGCAGCACGTCCGCGTTGAGGCTGCCAAAGAGGAAGCCGCGATAGCTCTGAAACCGCGCGACTTTTTTCAGGTCATGCGAGCCGTTGGTGTTGAACTGCACCGGATATTCGGTCGTCTTCGCATCCTTCACTTTCAGCAGCTTGCCGGTATTGGCGAAGCTCCAGCCATGAAACGGACAAGTGAAGGTGCCTTTGTTGCCGTGCTTTTTCCGGCACAGCATCGCACCCTTGTGTGCGCAGGCATTGATGACCGCGTGCAGCTCACCGCCCTTGTCGCGAGTGACAACCACGGGCTGGCGGCCAATCCAAGTGGTGTAGTAATCGTTGTTGTTGGCGATCTGGCTTTCATGCGCCAGGTACACCCAATTGCTCTCGAAGATGTGTTTCATCTCGAGCTCAAACAAATCGGCGTTGGTGAAAATGTCGCGGCGGCAACGGAATACACCGTTTGATTTGTCATCCTGAACGGCGGTGTGCAGCAGTTCATCCAGCTGTTTGGATTTGTCGATAATGGCGGACATGAGTGCTCTCCCTCACGTGCTCCAGGCGATGGAGCGCGCGCATAGGTGTCAAAGGATTCTTGCGGAGAATTGAGCGGCAGCAGTGGGGCGACGCAGCAGCCGCGCTGAGCAGTTACGCCGTGGCCGACGCACGCGGGCGGTGGACCAGCTGGTTGTCCTTGCCCTGAACCAGCGGAGTCAACTCGATGTTGAACTCGATGTCCTTGTACGTGTCAGCCTTCATTTCCAGCGCAGTGCCTCCGCTCTTTTCGACCACATGCGGAATCAAATCCTCGCGCGTGGCGTAAGCGAAATCGTCCCAAATCAGCGGGTCGCCTTCGATATTGATTTGAGTCGTCAGCTTGCGGTGCTTATCGCTGGTGACAAAGAAGTGCACATGCGCCGGACGGTCGCCATGGCGCGCGAGCACGTTCAACAGCTGCTGGGTCGCGCCCTGCGGCGGGCAACCGTAGCCCACCGGCATGAGCGTACGGAATTCGTACTTGCCGTCGACGCCAGTTCTGACCGCACCGCGCAGATTGAACGCGCTCTGTGCGCCGGTCGGGTCGAAGTGCGAATAGAAGCCTTGTGAGTTCGCGTGCCAGCATTCGACCACCGCATCCGCGACGGGCTTGCCGTCCGGGCCGTTGACCGTGCCACGGATGACCAGCGGGCCGGCATCCTGGTCGGGATCGATATCAATCCTGGACACGCCGTCGCGCACCGGCGCGCCGGCGACATACAGCGGACCTTCGATGGTACGCGGCGTGCCGCCGATGTCGGCTTCCTTGTCCTCGGCATCCATGCGAATGTCGAGATATTTTTCCAGACCAATGCCGGCGGCAAGCAACGCCGCTTCGCCGTCCTGGCCGAGCTTGTTGAAATAGTGGACGCCGGCCCAGATTTCATCGGGCGTCATGTCAAGGTCGTCGATGGCCTTGAACAAATCGCTCAGCAGGCGATGGACAATCTGCTTGCCGCGAGCATTGCCGTCCTGGCTTGCGAGGTTGGCAGCGGCCTTCAGCAGCTCCTGCACTTCCTTTGTATCGAACACTTGCACGCTCATGTCTGCTCCTGAACTCTCTATTTTTCGATGGGGTTAACCCTTGATTCAGCACCGACTTGAATATGCTCAGAAGGTATAATTTGGCGCTGAAGCAGGTGTAAGTGGAGAATAATGGACGCTGGAAAGCCCCGTCCAACACTGATTTAGTATTGGTCTATATCCAGGAGGTATTGAGATGGAACTGCGGCATCTTCGCTATTTCGTCGCGGTAGCCGAAGAACGCAATTTCACGCGGGCGGCCGAGCGGCTGCACATGGCCCAACCGCCCTTGAGCCGTTCGATACAGCAACTGGAAGAGACGCTCGAGGTTCAGCTATTCCAGCGCGACTCGCGTCCGCTGAAGCTGACGGAGACAGGCAAGTTCTTCTATGCCCATGCCGTGCAGCTGCTGGCGCAGACCGCCGAGCTCGAATCAATGACGAGGCGCGTGGGCAACATCGAGCGCAGCCTCTCTGTCGGTTTCGTGGGGTCGACGTTGTACGGCATGCTGCCAAAAATCATCCGGCGTTTTCGCGACGAGAACGCGACAGTCGAACTCAGCCTCCACGAGATGTCGACGATGGACCAGATCAGGGCGCTGAAGGACGGCCAGATCGATATCGGTTTCGGCCGTATCCGGCATGAGGACCCGAACATCCGCCGGGTAATTCTTCGCGAGGAGAAGATGATTGTTGCCCTCCCCGAGGGACATCCCCTCTCGCTCCTCAAGCCCATTCTCGCTCTCAGCGACCTGGTGAGCGAAACCCTGATCATCTTCCCCAAGTCGCCGCGGCCCAGTTATGCAGACCAGGTGCTATCGGTATTCCAGGACCGTGGTCTCAAGCCCCGGCGGATATATGAAGTACGAGAGCTGCAGATTGCGTTAGGACTTGTCGCAGCGGGGGAAGGCATTTCTGTCGTTCCGAGCAGCGTGTACGGCCTGAAGCGAGACGATGTGAGCTACAAGGAACTGGACGACCCCACTCTGGTTTCGCCCATCATCATGAGCATGCGCATGCTCGACGAGTCGCGAGACATCCGGGAAATGCTTGAACTCATCTATCGGCTCTACGCGGAGGAAAAGATATCGTATGCACCCCGTATTGAAGGGGGGCGGTGATAAGCATCATACCTCGGGGGTATGACACTAGACGTCGATGGTGTTGGACAGGCGATTCCTGGGCGCGCAATACTTCGGCAACCCATCCACTCCGCCATTTCAGGTATGAACGCCCACATCACCTCCGTCGAAGCGATTCTCGTAGACCTCCCGACCATTCGCGCGCATCAGCTGGCAATGGCGACCATGCAGCAACAAACCCTGGTTATTGTGCGTCTGCGCTCAAGCGATGGCATTGAAGGTATTGGCGAAGCCACCACGATCGGTGGTCTGTCGTACGGGGAAGAGAGCCCCGAAGGCATCAAGCTGACCATCGACACTTACCTGGCGCCTGCAATTATTGGGCACGATGCGACCAACATCAACGACGCAATGCTCAAGCTAAACAAAGTTGCTCGAGGAAACCGGTTTGCCAAGTGCGCGATTGAAACAGCGCTGCTGGACGCTCAGGGCAAGCGCCTGGGCGTCCCGGTTTCAACGCTGCTGGGCGGCGCTGTCCGAAAGACACTTCCGGTCCTTTGGACGCTCGCCAGCGGGGACACCCAACGCGACATCGAGGAAGCGGAAATGCTCCTCGCGGAGCGTCGCCACAATACGTTCAAGCTGAAGATTGGCCGGCGTAGCGTTCGTGATGACGTAGCGCACGTATCGAGAATCAAAGCTGCGCTTGGCGACCGCGCCAAGGTCACGGTAGACGTGAATCAAGCTTGGAATGAGGTTGACGCAGCGCTGGGAATCGAAGCGCTCGAAGCCGCCGGCGTCGACCTCATCGAGCAACCCACTCCGCGAGAACAGCGCGGAGCGCTCGCCAGACTTGCAGCGCGTTTCATCGTGCCCATCATGGCCGACGAAGCCGTGACCGGCCCGGAGGACGCCCTTGAACTCGTGCGCGGCGCATGTGCGGACGTGTTTGCATTGAAAATTGCGAAGTCCGGTGGAATCTACGGAATGTTGCGCACTGCCGCGATTGCGGATGCGGCCGGCGTGTCTCTGTATGGCGGCACGATGCTTGAGGGCAGCATTGGGTCGATCGCATCGGCACACGGATTCGCCGCTCTTCCACAGCTTGCCTGGGGTACAGAGCTGTTCGGGCCGCTATTGTTGAAAGACGACATCGTCACGGCCCGCCCCCAATACCGGGACTTCGATCTTCATATGCAGGAAGGGCCGGGCCTCGGCCTGCATATCGATGAAGACAAGCTCGCTTTTTACCGTCGCGACAAAAATATCTGAGCGCACAGTCAACCCGGCGCCCACAACATGGACGCATCCGATTGTTGTGCTGGCGGACCTGAGAGACCCCTACTTTTTGAATGAGAGACCTATGCTTTATCTCGTAAGAATGGACGTACACCTGCCGCACGACATGCCAGTTGCCCGGGCCGACGAAATCAAGTCACGGGAAAAGGCCTACTCGCAAGAGCTCCAGCAGCAAGGCAAATGGCAGCAGCTGCATCGCGTGGTCGGTGAGTATGCGAACTACAGCGTTTTCGACGTCGACTCGCATGACGAACTGCATACCATCCTGTCAGGCCTGCCGTTGTTTCCGTATATGACGATGAAGGTGACTGCGCTCGCACGTCATCCCTCGTCCATCCGCTGAAGCGGCAAACGGATGCCGTGAGAACGGATGCCGTGAGTCAAGAGATCCGGGCGAATGATGCCGCGCGAGCGGCAACTTGAGACGCCTCGCCCAGTAATGCGGTCATCGAGCCGCAGGGGCAGAGACAATGTCGATGACTAACGTTAACCCTAGGTTTTTCAAAAGCCCGTTTACTGTATCTTGCTACATAGTTTAGTGTTATGTACTAAACATAAGACTAATGGGCATATGATGGGCGTAAGCGGGCTACTGTCGCTAGCGACGCACGCGCGTCAGGTACAAGAAATTTACAACTGAGAGAACGCAGTGAAATCCGCCAGTAAAAGAGGGCCCGTCGGCGTGAGTCCGTATACGCTTCAAAACATTGACGTCGCAATTAACCATCTCGAGCGCGTTCTGTGCTCGGAGGGTGCGAATTCATTGTTTGCGCAAGCTTACTGGCGCGGCCGGGTTCTTCAGGCATATGCGACGCGGGGGCTGATGCGCACGCAACAGGAACGGTTGCAGCGATTGCTTGACCGCCTCGCAGCTGCTACCACGGATGTGAATGCCCGGGAGCCGGTCGTTTAGGAATTCTTCATCGATGCATCGCCGGACCGGCGGCGGTCCAAGGCGGCAGCTTCAAATCGCTGCATGAAAACCAATGATTTTCCCGCGCTCTCCGCGCGCCTGCGTACTACAGTAAATTTGTCGTCGGGACAGCGCGCCAATGAAAACGCATTTTCTGCAACCAGACTCTCTCCTCGCTATCTGGCGCACGTTGGCGGTCCGACGTGACCTTGCTGACACCGCATTTGAACTCAGCCCGGCCGGCGATATTCTGGTTCGGGACGAAGACCCCTGGCATCAAATATTCAAGACCGACGTGTTCTGCCAACTCGCCACCCAATTGGGTCCCCGCGTGGCGTTACGCCTGCCTGTCGTCACCCGGACTTTCGGCGTCCGGGTTCCCGATATGGTCTGGATGCCGGAGGAGAAGTGGCCCGACGATGATGCAGAGCAAGAGGCCGATCCCCTGGCCTTCGCTCCGGACCTGTGCGTGGAGGTACTGTTCGGCAATGCCGTCTGCGCGGCCAGTCTCGACAGCAGGACCCACGCCTACCTTTGCAGCGGAGCGGAGGAGGTCATTGTGGTGGGCGCCAATGGCGCCGTAGAGTTTCGTGGCCGCGAAGGTGTGCGCAGCCGCTCGGTGTTCAACGTAACGCTTGACCTCGGTACCTGCCTTCTTCCGTACGGTCGGACCGTGACGGCGCCCGCTGCTGTTTCGCTTCGCTAAGGCGCCTCGCGAAGACAGTTGCTCGCACTTCAGTGCTACGGCGTGGACAGTCCAGCGACATGGTTCACCGCCACCGTCCGGCTGTCCGCCATAGCCAGTTTAATCACCGTCGGGCAGCCTGCCCTTCGTCCGACGTCGTCATTTCTCCAGGGCGGCGCAGCATCTTGTCGACTTCGCCCGCGTGCATCTCTTCAATATGGATCATCTGACGGGCGAACTCCTCGAGCGCAACGGAGCGGTCCTCGACTAGCGCGAGCAGTTCGCGATAAAGCCCCAGCGCGAGGTTCTCGGCTTGCAGCGACTCGCGGAGAATCGAAGCGATATCGAATGTGTGCGAGTCCAGGAGGGGACCGATCGCAAGCGACGGATAGGCGCCCAGCGTGGTGATCCATTCTCCGACCTGCTGGGCGTGCAACAGCGATTCGTCGGCCTGCTCGCGCAGCCAGGATCTGATCGGAATGCGCCCGAATCCGAAAATGAGAAACGAATAGTGCGTATATCGAACGACGCCGGCCAACTCGGATTCGAGAATCCGGTTCAGCACCGCAACAACGTCTTCCTTGTCGATCTCTGCCATTTGGCATCTCCTTTTTATGTCACTGCGACAGACGCAGTCAGCGATTCGCCTCGTATCACCCCATGGGGTCTTGACGGATATTGATTAAATGTAGTTCCGCAAGGCGATAGCGCAAGGCATTAGTTCGGGCGTACGCGCTGGCCATGCTCGGCACGACGAAGCGTTGATCATGGAAATGGCCGTCGCCCTCACCACTGAAATTTCCGATCAGCTCGGTACAAGCGTATTTAATTATTTACATCCACTCAAAACCGACTGCGAATTTCAAGCAGCAGCATGGCAAGATGCTCGCTGCTTGGACGACTGAAAGGTCTTTGAGCCATTTGCCAACGATATCGATACACTCAACATCAACGGCGACGCGCTCGTGATCGCCCACGACACCGCGCGCCTCTCCGTTTCCGGCGACCTGGAAATGTACGGGAGAAGACCGGTTTGATCACGGCGCTGGCGCTGCAAACGGCGGCAAACGCCATCGTCGATGCCTTGCAGAATGACGCAAGCCCACCCGTGAAACTCGCTGTGAACCGCTGAAGCCAGCGGCAAGACGGATAATCCGTTCATCCGAGCGTAAAAAATTGGCTGGAGAAGTAACTTGATTGAATGTCACATTGCACCGAGTCCGCTCGGCCATCTTGCGTATCGCGCGGAGGACGACTACCTGACGGGATTGTTCTTCGTCGGGCAGAAGCACTTCCCCGCCGGTCTCATCGATACGGGTCCGCCCAAGTCACGTGCAATCATGATGGCGATGGAACAGATCGCCGAGTACTTCGCCGGTGAGCGCAGCGTGTTTTCGGTACCGCTGCGGCTCAATGGCACCGCGTTCCAGCAACGCGTGTGGGCGGCGTTGCAGGAGATCCCGTTCGGCACCTCGTGGACCTACGGCGATCTCGCGCGCCGGATGGGTGTGGCCGCGGGGGCGTCGCGAGCCGTGGGCGGAGCGAACGGGCGCAATCCGGTGGGCATCATCGTGCCGTGTCATCGCGTGATAGGCGCAGATGGCGAACTGACCGGCTACGCGGGCGGCGTGGAGCGCAAGCAACATCTGCTGACGCTTGAAGGCGGTCCGGGACGCGCGCAACTCACGCTGTTCTGAACGTACGGGCATCAAAAAAACCCCTGCAAGCGCTACGCGCTTGCAGGGGTTTTACGCTTCCAGACGCCTGGCAACGGCGCCCGGAGTGTTGAACCTGCTACACCAATTATTGCTGCGTGCTGACGCGAATTTCCACGCGGCGATTCTTGGCGCGGCCAGCAACGGTCGAGTTCGACGCGACCGGGTTCGCTGCGCCAAACCCTTGCGCCGTGTAGTTTTGCGAATGCAGGCCATGGCTCTTCAAATACTGCATCACCGATTCAGCACGGCGTTGCGACAACTGCCGGTTGTGCGATGCCGAACCCGTCGAATCCGTGTAGCCCGCCACTGCGACCTGACGCAACGTCACGCCCTGCGCAGCGGATACGAACTCGTCGAGCGTATCGCTGGCTTTTGCCGTCAGCGTGGCGCTGTCGGTGGCGAAATTGGCGTCGCCGCTCAAATCGATCTGGCGGGGCATTTCCGGCGCCGCCTGCGGGACCGGAGCCGGCGCGGGCGCCGGCGCGACTTCAGGCTGAGCGGGCGCGCCGCACTGGAACGTCAGGATGCGCGGATCGGCCGCATCTTCCGACTGTGCGCGCAGGCGTTCCATGGTTTCGAGCTTGTATGCGGGCTTGTCGCCGCAAATCTTCTGGGCCTGCTTCACGCAAGCTGCCACGCCTTCGAACAAACCGTGACATTCCACGCGATACACCTGCGCGCCATTGGAGGTCTGGATCTCGTTGGCGTTGAAAGTCGGACCCGAAGCGGTAGAGCAGCCAGCGAGTGCGCCGATTGACAACAGACCTGCAGCGATTAGTTTATTGGACATCTTGTTTACCATTCTTAAATTGACGTGTGACTGAGATATCGAGACAAATGCGTACTGGATGGGCCATCAGACAGTTACCCGATTTTCACAGCCACCTTATTCGCCTCAAGCCTTCGATCCGGATCTTTAAAATGATCTGGAATCCGAAATCGCGCGGCATGTTAGCACGCGAAAACTAGCATTTCTAACTGGATAATTCCTAATTAGCGAAACACTTTCGAGCAATTTTTGAAACAACCGATAAACGTGAATAATCAGAAAACATTTGCGGCGCTATTACCGTGCGGGAAATAAAAAACGGCCGCGAATGCGGCCGTTTTTTCACACTTGGAAATGCACTGAGCGCGATCGATGCGCGGGCGGAAAAGGCAATATCGGGATATCTGATCCGTCAAGCGCGCTTCACTTCGGCAACGGCATCAGGTCGACATCCGACTGGCGTTGAAGATCCTGCACCTTGGTTTGCAACGCCCGCAGTTGCGCTTGTGCGGCATCCTGTTCCGCGCGTAGCGAACGGATCGCTTCCTGCTGTTCCGCCTGACGGTCGGCGACCTGGCTTTGCTGCGCCCGCGCGACATCGAGGTCGGCCTGCAGACGATTCGCGCGCCCTTGCTGGACCGCGATCAGCCGGTCAGCAAAGCTCTTCTCGGCTTCGAGCTTGGTCCGGCGGATCTCGGTATCGGCGAGCGCGGCGCTGTTCTTGGCAAAGTCCGCGTAAATCGTTTCCGCTTTCGAATCCACTTGAGTCTTGACCACGCGCCAGAATTTCTTTTGTTGAAACAATGCAATATAAAACGTCATTTCATCGGGGTAAAACAGCAAGCTCGCGCCATAGCTGCCGTTATACGTGGTGCGCAATTCCTTCACCCGTCCATCCCGAATCATTTGCTGCAGTTCCGCGACGTTGCCATTTACTGATGCCTGCGGTTCATCGGCTGCGCCGTTGGTCAGGAGACTGCGGCGCGCGCTTGAGTCCCCGAGTGCATCGGCTGCCGGGGCACTGCCTTGCATGGGCGCTGTGGGCCCGGCGGCACACGCTGCGCCGCACAGGACGAACCATGCCAAGACCAGTGCCCCGCCTCTCGTTGTATTGTTGGAGTTCATGGTATTTCCGGGTTGAACGCAATTAAGAATGCGAAAGCACCGGAATTATGGCAGATAGAAAAGCCAAAGCGCAAAATGCGTGAGGAGGCTTTTTATAGTCTCACCATCGCCTGAAAACACTCCGCGGTTTGAAACGATTTATGCAGCGATTCGTGTAACGGCTGATTGGGAACTTCACCGACGCAGTGCATCGAGACGCCAGCGTTCTTTACAGATCGTGACGCAAGCGCACGTGATCCTGAACGCGCTTCGGGGCATGCGTGTCGCCTGGCATGTCGATAGGGGAGAAGATGCGTCCGTCAACGGGTGATGTTGGCACGCCGGAAAAGATGCCGCGATCCGCCTTGAAAGCTAGTGGCGCGTTGGAGTAGATACCCGGGTCGACGGAGGTCGCAGCCTGGCTCGGCGAGACCTGCAACAAACCGCCCAACGCAATCAGGCTGGTGATGAAGAATACTGAACGGACATGCAAAGACATGAGAGGGACTCGCCGCAAAAAATGCCTGCGCGCGAATGATCATTGAACCGCGTACTCGTGACAGGCGTGAACCAGTTGTGGAACCTGCGTGCGCCAATAACAGCGCTCGCAACCAACCAGCATGAGACCATCACCGTGCCGCCCGGACCATGAGCGAGTTCCGAATTTCTCCTCGATTGCGGCTATCGTTTCAATTCTTCGAGAGTCAGTTGATCCAGCGCAAAGCCATCGGCAACAAGACCGGCACCACGAATGCGGTGAACAAGCCGTTCAAGCCCATGCCGAGGCCGGCGAACGCGCCCATTTCGTCGCTGACCTGGAAAGCGCGCGCCGTTCCTATGCCATGCGACGCCACGCCCAACGCGAACCCTCGCACCTCGGGCTCTTCGATACGTAAAACATTGAGGATCGTGCGCGCCGATACCGCCCCGAACACGCCAGTACAAATCACCAGCACGGCGGTCAGCGACGGCAGGCCGCCCAGCCGCTCGGCTATGGCCATCGCAATCGGCGTGGTCGCGGATTTGGGCGCGAGCGATATCACCGTCACGCGCGACACGCCGAATAACATCGCAACGGCGGTCGCGGACACGATCGCCGTCAACGACCCGGCGATCAGGCCGCCGGCCAGCGGCACGGCGGCGCGACGCAGCTTCGGCAGTTGCCGGTAGAGCGGCAGCGCGAGCGCGACGGTCGCCGGCCCGAGCAGGAAGTGGACGAACTGGGCGCCCTGGAAATAGGTCTGATACGGCGTGTGCGTGATGCTCAGCACAGCAACGACCAGCGCCACCGCAATCAGCACGGGGTTCGCAAGCGGGTTGAACCTGGCGCGGGCGTAGATGCCTTGTGCGATGAGGTACGCGAACAGCGTCGTGGTCAGGCCGAGCAGCGGTGTCGCGGCGAGGTAGACCCAAAGGGCGCCGAGTTGTGTCATGGCGTGGTCCTCGATGTCATGAAGGCGTATTCACGCGCGCCCGGCTCATCTGACGACGCAGCTGGCGCCGCATCAGCGCCCGCGTGACAAGCGCGGTGACGGCAATCGCAAGTGTCGTGCTCACCACCAGCGCAACCGCGATCCCGACCCCTTCGCCGCGTACCTTGCCGGCGGCGGCCATGATGCCGACGCCCGCGGGCACGAACAGCAAGGACAGATGCCGCAGCAGCTCGAGCGCGGTGGGCTCGATCGAATCGACGGCGGCAGGCCTCATCAGCAGGTAGCCGAACAGCAGCAACAAACCGATCACAGGCCCGGGAACGGGTACGTGCAAGCCCATCGAAAGGCCTTCTCCGAAACACTGGAACAACAACAAGGTAGCAAGGGCGCGCAGCATGACGGAGGAGTCGAGTGGTGTTTGACGAATTGAAGCGGTGTGGCCTGGATGATGACACGCCTCGCGCCCGGCATTGTGCGTCGACAACCCGACCGGGCGCGAAAAGTGCACGCGATCAGGCTGATGCGGCAGGGTTTCGGATCAAGCCCTCATCTCCCGTTTCGAGCCGATTTAATCACCGGGCTAAATCGACGCCGCCATGAAAATTCACAAATACCGGCATCGCTCGCCATCTCGGCGATAATCCGTTCCTACGCGACATACGCACGAGCCGGGCGACGATACGATACGAGATCTCCATGACCGACCAAGCCACATCATCCAGCCGCACCGATCCTGACCCGAGCACCGTAACAACCGGCGTGCCCGGCCTTGACGACATTCTCGGCGGCGGCCTGATCAAGGGCGGCTTGTATCTGATCGAAGGCATGGCAGGAGCGGGCAAGACGATCCTGTCCACGCAGATCGGTTTTCATCGCGTGGCCGAGGGTGACCCGGTGCTGTACATCACGCTGATCGCGGAGTCGCATTCGAAGCTGCTGTCGCATCTGAAAGGGCTGTCGTTCTACAAAGCCGACGCTATCTCGGACAAGATGCTGTTCGTCTCCGGCTACCACGAACTGATGCGCGACGGCCTGAACGGTTTCCTCGCGTTGATCGCGTCGACCATCAAGACGAGCCGCCCACGTTTCATGGTGATCGACGGGTTTCGCAGCGCCCGCGAATTCAGTTCCACCGAGCTGGAGCTGTCGCAGTTCATCCACGAATTGAGTGCGTTCGTATCGGCTGCAGGCTGCACCACGCTGATCCTCGCGCCGCTCTCGGGCAACGAGCCGCATCCGGAACACACGCTCGTGGACGGCCTGGTCGAACTCAACCGTTTCGCCACCGGCATGCGGCGCGCGCGGGAAATCGAAGTGCATAAACTGCGCGGCCGCGATCATCTGCTGGGCCGCCACTTCTTCAAGATCACCGCCGACGGCCTCGTCGCTTTCCCCCGCCTGGAAGCGCGCGCGATGCTGCTTGAAGGAGCGCCGGACCTGAAGTCGAAACTGGCGTTCGGCCTTCCCGACTTCGACGCCATGCTCGGCGGCGGCGTGGTGAAAGGCTCGACCACGACGCTGATCGGGCCATCGGGGATCGGCAAGACGCTGCTGTCGCTGAAATTCCTCGAGGCCGGCGCCGCTAACGGCGAGCGCTGCGTGTATTTCGGCTTTTACGAGTCGCCGGAGCGGCTGGTCGCGAAGGCGGAATCCGTGTCGATTCATCTTGCCGATGCAGTCGCCGACGCTCGCCTGATCGTCGAGTGGCGGCCGGCGGTGGAGCTCGCTATCGACGAACTCGCGGCCGAGCTGATTGCGGTGGTCAAGCGCGCGGGCGCGTCGCGGCTGGTGGTGGACGGGATTGAAGGGTTCCGCGATTCGGCGAACCGCACGGAGCGTTTCGGGCTGTTCCTGAACGCGCTGACGCACCGGCTGCGCCAGGAAAGCGTCACGACGCTGCTCACCGAGGAGCTGCCGCTTTATGCCGACATGGTGCATGGAAGTTCGGTCCGCGCGTCGGCGATGACGGAGAACATCGTATTGATGCGCTACGTGGAAACCACCACGTCGCTGTACCGGATCGTCTCCGTCGTGAAGCAGCGCGAAAGCGCACACGATCCGTCCATCCGCCGCTTTGTCATCGATGAAAACGGCTTGCATCTCACGGACGGTCTCATCGGCACGACCACGTTGTTATCGGCGCGCGGCACGATCCCGCTCACGCTGCCCGACCAGGACACCGGCGCGCGGACATGAAAAAGATCCTCGTCGTCGACGATGAATTCGACCTGCTGACCACCTGGCGGCTTGTGCTCCAGATGGAAGGATACGAGGTCAGTACGGCGTCAAACGGCTTGTTGGCGCTTGAGTCGGTGCGTGCGAATCCGCCCGACCTGATCATCACGGACTGGATGATGCCCACCATGGACGGCGTCGCGCTATGCCACGCGCTCGCCGCCGACGACACCCTCGCGCAGATCCCCGTCGTGCTCTCCAGCGCCGCCGCGCGCACGCCGGCGGTCACGCACCCGCACCTCGAATTCCACCGAAAGCCGCTTTCCATCGATCAGCTCGTCGACATTGCCGCCCGCCTGATCGGCACGGCTTGAGGGAGGCCCGCTTAGAGCAGCCCGCCGCTTGGGCACGATCCCTGCTGAACCAAACGCTTCCGGTGAGCCGGATTCTTCGATAAACCGCTTCAACCAGTACGGGAGGCACCATGGTGCAGGATCAGGTAGAAGGCGCGGCGCAAACCGTCGTGGGCAAGGTGCAGGATGCGGTCGGCGGTTTGACCGGCGACACGGCGACACAAGCTGAAGGCAAGGCGCGCCAGGTGCTCGGCAAGATTCAGCTTAACTACGGCGAAACCATCGACAACGTCCGTGAGGCGGTCATCGCGAAGCCGATCAATGGCGTGCTCGTCGCCAGTGCAATCGGATTCGTGCTCGGCGCGATCTGGGCACGGCAACGGTAAATTGGGCACCACAGGTTGTGTGAGAAGTTTTGCGAAAACCGGCTGGCCCTGCTGAAAAGTGCGGCCGGTTTTTTTGGGTCCTGATCGGCTCGTTTTCAGCCGGGCTTCACGGATCGGGGCGGTTGGTGATATCTTACATAATGTAAACTTGATAGGAAAACGCCATGACAATCACCGCGAGCCGTATTTCTGACACAGAATTCCTGGTCGACCATACGGTTTATACGTTTTCGGACAGCGCCGTGGCCGACGCGTTTCGGCGTTGCATTGCACAGGATTCGGTCGATTCGTGCAGCGCGAAACACGCGCCGACGTCGTCACGCACTGCGAACGATGCTGCCCCGGACCTTGGCGCCGGCAGCATCAATTCTCCGTCGCCAGGCGACATGCCATGACCCGTTTTGCATAAAACGGGCGCTGCTCCCGCTGCTCGATTACTTCGACGGCTTATCGCGGCTTGTGGTCCTTGTCGTTGGTCGCGGGCATCGGTTCCACCGACCCCGGCTTCGAAACACCCTCCGGCTCCGAACTGTGCGACCCGAACCCGCCGCGGCCGCTCGCTTCGGGCGTATTGCCGCTGCCCAACGGGACTTCGGCAGTCTGTTTCGGATGCTGCGTGAGATCCCGGCCGTCAGGCTCACCGGGTTCAGCTTTCGGGTTCGACGACAGCGGCGCGTCGGCCGGTCTCACGCCTTGGCGCGCGTCACCGCCGGTTGCCGCCCCGCCCGGCAGGTTACCGCCGGAGCCGCCGCCGCTCGCGCCGCTGCCGGAGTCGCCAAGCGGTTTGCGGTTATCGAGGTCGCGTTGTGTCGTGGTCGGTTGCGTCGTGGTCATTGTGTGCTCCTGTCCTGATGGTTTGAGATTCCATCAATCGAGCAACCGACGTTCCTTGTCGCGCATTCCCAGGTCTTTTCCCGCTCCGCGCGACCGGCGCATTAAAGCGCGGCTACCGCGCGGAACGCGAATCCGCATTCCGGCGATTTTGCCGCGTCACCCAGGCCGCCAGCAGATTGGGCACGCGCGGCAGCGCGTGCGGCCAGTGCACGGCTTCCTTCGCCAGTTGCGCCACGATGCCATGCGAACTGAACTGATCCAGCGCCAGACGCATGATCAAGCGGCGCGCGATCGGCCACACGTCGATATCCGGAGCGATCCGCCGCGCCATTTCCTCGATGCTCTGCGCCGAGCGCGCAAGCAACGCCGCCCGGGACGCGATGCCCGTGTGCGCATCGCCGAATGCATGCTCGAGCGGTCCTTTGCCGAGCGCCGTGAACAGATCGGCGGCTGTCCGATGCCGATGGGCATCGCCGGCAAAACGCTCCGCCTCCCGCCGATACGTCGCTTCCACACGCACCGCGTGTTGCTCCTCGTGCTCATCGGGCCGGCCATGCCGCATGTGTTCACGCGCAGCCGCCTTGTGATCGCCATGCAACAACGCGTGCGAGCCGGCCACGAGAAAACTGCGCTCGTGCGCGGCGAAAAACGTGAGCGGCGAATCTCCGTCCAGCACGAGCGCACCGAGGCTGTCCGGCTCGATACTGACCGCGGCGCCCGCCGCTTCCAGGCCGGCGTGGAACACGCCCTCGCCGAGCGCGGTCTCGAAAAATACCTCGATCCATGTGGCAATCAATTGGGCCGGGTCCAGGCCGCGGGCGCGCAACGCCTGGGCGTCCGAAAGCGGCACGCTGCGCACGAAACGCGTGACGAGCACCGTGTCGCTGCAAAAATCCCAGAGCACTTCGGGCACGACGACGCGCGAGTCCTTGTTCACCTCGCGCAAGCGGTAGCGGAGGAAACTTTGATCGGCAGCGCGCTGGCGCAAATCGAGCATTCCAGTAATCGACTCCGTCAAACGTGCAATCAGCGCCCCGACGTTCTGCTCGCGAACCTCACGTGAAAATCGCCCGGCCAAATGCGCCGCCGAGTTCGCCACGTCCAGGTCTTGCACCAGTTCGGTGCGTGTATCGGTGCGAATCAACGTGACACGCACTGCGACTGGCGGTTTCGCCAGCGTGGATGCGGGGGTCGTGTCGAGCGCGATCAGCGCACGATGCGTCTGCTGCGCTATTCCAAAGCGTTCAGGCTCGGCGTCCACATCGATCAACGCGGCAGAGCGGCCCGGCGGCAACGCGATCTCCAGCGCCTGGCGCAGCGACGCGTCTTTCAACGGCGCCTTGAGGCTGTCCAATTCGGCGAGCGCGACACGCACCGCCGTCTCAGCCAACCCCGGATGTTGCGCCAGCAGGCCCGATGTCATGGTCAGCACACCGGACAGGTTCTGCAACACCGGCACCCGCTGCGCCAGACTGGCGGCGCCACGGCTGCGCACGCCCGCGGCGAACGAGCGCAGGACACGATGGATCGGGGCGTCGGCTGCGGATTTTTTGCGGCTTTCGCGAACGAACAGCATTGCGAGGCGCCAGATTGCACGCATGCGCGGCGTCATCGGTTCATCCGGTACATGCTTGAGTAGCTGATTTTCCGCTCCTTGGGTGAGTTGGATCGGGTGGACGGCAGGGAGCCGGCGCGGGTTAAACCACGCGAGAATGATCGTTGCCCAATTCAGCTTGGTCACGCAAGCATTTGGAGAGTTTCGTGGATAACCCCCAAGGTCACCAGCGGTGGCCACCGAGTTGAGCAAGATAAAGCAGATTGGTCCAGTGTGTCGAACCTGGACTGGACGACCTGCGGCATTCATTGATGAGTGCACGCATGTCATTACATTCCGAAAGCTGATTCTCCAGCAGGTGTCTCGAGCAGTTGCTCTTCACTGAGGCTGTAATTCTTGAAATGAACAACCACGTTGATAGCCTGATACTTTAAATGAAATTTTCTTGGCGCATATCAATTCGCGGCATTGTTTCGGATTTCGATCTTTAATGACGGGCGATTTTTACCCAATATATGGGCTAATAATCCGCTTTGGCCGTGAAATCACGATGTCATAGCCACACGTTAAAATCCATCAAGGCCGCCTCGTGCGGCTTCGTGCGGCTCTTTCCAACCAACACTGCCCGCTCAGGCCAGTGCAGCAAGGCGCGCTTCCACCAATAGCGATCCCTGCAGCATTTCCCAAGATGCGTCAAAATGTGCAACGAACTGCGGATTTGATTCACTTCGTCATTTGAAGACAAAGCCCATCGAACGAGCGAGACAAGCATGCAAACATTTAATAGTTTCTCTTTGGAAAATTTTCATTGGATCTGCGAATAATTTGCACATCTTGAAACTTTGAATATGAGTCGCTTTATCGAATCCGGAATGACGATTACCAACATGCACCTTTGATCATGAGCGAAGTCCGGTTAAAAGCTGCAACGAGCCAAAAATTCATTTCAACGCAGTAAATATGTTGGCCGGCCGGATCGGCAACTTTCACGTTTTCATGCGAATTGTTTTCTTCGTACGAGCAAGGTTGACCGAAACGTCCAGAACGGGATCCATTCAGACACATTGTTTCCTTCTCCTGTCTGCCTGCGCGGGATAACGTCCAGCTTCGCAATGATTCATCGAACAAATTGCTTTCATGATTGGTACGTTTAATGCTTATTGCACTGAATCGAAACAGTCTCCTTCGGGTCCACCTGATTATCACTATGCTAACTACTCCAGTGATCGAAACACACCTCAGTGCCTTTCATGACGTCATTGCAGAATGCACCGACCTCAAAAGCCGTGTTGAGACGGAGCGCGTGGCGGTATCGGCTATATCAGCTGCAATTGTCAACGCGAGTGGAACGCTCGTCAGGCGAGGTTACATGACGCAGCAAAAGGTGGAAGGACTGACCCTCTCGATAGAAGAGAACGCGCTCGACCTGAAAGCCGCGCTCGATGAAGTCGATGCCTCCATTCGCACGGCCATTGGCCCGGTCGAGAAATTCGCCGCAGTGACGGAACGATTGAGGACGGCCCAGAGAGGGGCGAGTCGGGTTCACTTCACGGCGGCATCGGGTCAATCCGAAACGCCGGAAGCATCGATGTTCGATTTAATGGCGGCCCAGCATTCGGCCTTGTGCGAGCATTTGCTGGAAAGCGTGCGGGAACTGGCCAACAAAGCCGCCTACCGGCTCGACGACCTGCGGGAAAGGATCGACCGGCTGCAGTCGTCTTATGGAGAAATCACGGCGGCGATGGCTTCCTGAAGCGGCGGCCGCGAGGCGTGCGTAACGTTACGTAGGTTACGGTAGGTACGTTGGGAACGTTACGTCGGCTGGAAAAAGAGGGTCGGCCGGGAGAGAAGGTGAAGGTGAACCCGTCCGACCGTCGACGAATACGGGCCGCTCAGACTCCCTGTCCGGCATCGCAGCGCAAAAGCGCCGGAGGTGCTCTGCACAGCGCGCCCGGCTGCCTCTGCCAAGTTCTTTGCCGCGCTTGTTCGCCCGCGAACGCACGGTGAAAATGGAGGATTCCGCATTGCACCGTGGCGTGCTATCGTTTTCATGCCGGAATCAGAACGTCCGGCACACGTCAATCATCTTCGTGAGCTCCGCCATGAACGATGTACGCCACAATCTCAGCCCGACCGACCGCGTGGAATTGCTCTGCTGGCTTACCTGCGGGAGCCTCGGCGCTTATTATCTGAACGGGTCCTGGCCCACTGCTGCTTTTCACGTGCAAGCCGCTCACAAGTGGCTGGACCGGCATAAGCGCCAGGCTGAATGGCTCGCCATCGCGAAGCTCTCAGCCATTGCAGCCGATCTCGCCCAGCGCCACTCGGAACTCGTGGATGCCGACTGGGCCCGTGATGCCGTGGAAGAAATTCTCGACAGCGACGACCTCAACTATCAATCGGAGTTGGTGTTGCGCGTGCTCGATGAATGCAAGCGCGCGCTCGCCGACAAACGGCCGGCCGACTGACGCCGCCAAAACCAGGGGGCCTTCGTTGCTTGAGAATCATCGATGCGACGAAAGCCCCTTCTTTAAAGCAGCTTCTGCTGCATTGTTTGAACGCATCGGCTTCAGAACCTCGTGCGCATGCCGATCCGGATTGCCGTTGACGAATCCCCCGAGCCGACATACACCCCGTTGGAAAACACGGGTGCCGAGCCACCACCGAGAAACACTGGCGCGGCTCCCCCCGATACCCGCAAGTAGGTAGCGCTGGTGTAGACGTCCGTGCGCTTGGACAGTGCATAGTCAAGCAGTAACGTCCCGTTCTGAAACTTCTGCCCGCCAAGCTTGCTGTACCAGTAGCCGCCCATCAAGGTCGTCGCAGGGGTGAACTGAAAGACCTCGTTGATCTCGTAGGTCGGCATCGAACCGTTGTCGCGGGCGATGCGAAAGTGGGTATCGGTGAAGAGCAGCCGTGTGAGGCTGGGTCCATACCGGTAGCTCGCGCCCGCGCCGATCGTGCTGACGCTCGTGGCCACGACCGGCGCCCCCGACAAGTTCGGAAACAGCGTGGTACCCGCCTGCGTCGGGGCGTTGAGCCCGAGGTCATGGGTATCGGTGTAGGCGACGCCAGCCTGGAACGGGCCACCGTCGTAGCGCGCGCCGAACGCGATTACGCGCCCGGTCCCGGCCGATACCGATTGCGAAGGGAACGCATAGAGGGCGCCGAATGAGAAACCATAATAGGTTGGCGACTTGTACTTGACCGCGTTGTTGATGTGCAAGGTGCCGGCCAGATGATCGAAATCGCCGGGATGCCAGGAGTATTGACCGGCGTACTGCCCCATCGCGAACTGCGTGAGATTGTCCCAGAAGAAGTCGTATTGCTTGCCGAGCGTGAGCGTGCCATGAGTGGTGTCGGTGAGGCCGACCCATGCCTGGCGGCTGAACAGCACGCCGGACTGGACCATGGTGCCGTTATATAGGTTGAAGCCATTTTCCAACTGGAAGATAGCCTTGGCGCCGCCGCCAAGATCTTCGCTGCCGAGCAAGCCCCAGCGATTCGACTGGATCGAGCCATCGTTCGCCACGAAGGTTGCGTGCCCATTCAGATTGCTGAAGTACGTGATACCGGCGTCGATAACGCCGTACAGCGTGACACTGCTCTGCGCGTAAGCGCAGGGGGCCGTGATCGCAGATATGGCCAATATAGCGGCGCTGCAAATGCCCTTCTTCATCGCGTTGTCTCCATCAGGTTTTTTTATGCAAAGCGGTTCCCCGCCCCTTCGTCGAGGGGATGCCGGGCGTCGCATGACGACTGCTAAAGGATCTTGGTACGACTCAAACGGTGTGACTCGAGTGCTGCGGATCACTCCAGGGATGCGGAACAGGCGAAGCGAGGCAGTCGCGTCGCCGCCGGGTTATCCGGGTTCTTTCAGGTACCGCGTGCGGCTCATCGTGGATAAGCCGAATGCCAAACGCGGGCAAACGTTCGTCGGGCAGATCGAATGTCGCCGACGCGTATCGTGCCCCGCGTACCTGCGCTAAAACAGCCGGTCATGGGGAGTCCGTTCATCTTGTCTCCGTCTCTTGTTTTGGGTTGAGACAGTATCGCCCGGCAAACAGTTTTGATTTATTCTTTCAATTAACGTTATTGATTTGCGAACCGAATCAATAAGTGATCTTGACGACTTCCAGCCGGAAGCGATGAACCTCATGCAAAACGCCCGCATGAGCGGGCGTCGGAATCTTCGGCAGGTCGATACGTTCTGGATGGAAAGCGGTCAATAGGTCTCGAGATGCAATCGCCCTTCCCGCTTGAGCGCCCGCCATAGCGGGTCCCATTCAATGCCGTTTTGCTCGGCAATATCCCGCAGCGCCTGAAGCACGCCATCTTCCATCCCCTTGAGCCCGCACACATAGATGAATGTGTTGTCGTCGCGCAGCATCTGCCCGACGTCGGCCGCGCGTTCGCGCATCGCATCCTGCACGTAACGCTTCGGCTGGCCTGCCGTGCGTGAGAACGCCAGGTTTGTATCGATGAAATCCTTCGGCAGGTTCACGAGCGGTCCGAAGTAAGGCAACTCCTCCTTGGTCCTCGCGCCGAAAAACAGCATCAGCTTGCCGGTCGCGCCCTTCAAGCGCCTGCGCCGCCGGTATTCCGTCATCGCGCGCATCGGGGCCGAACCCGTGCCCGTGCAGATCATGAGCAGATGCGAGTTCGGATGGTTCGGCATCAGGAAGGTGCTCCCGAATGGCCCGATCACGTTGACCTTGTCGCCCTTCTTCAAGTCGCACAGATAGTTCGAGCAGACGCCGTCCGCCTCATTGCCGCGATGATCCTGCGTCACCCGCTTGACCGTCAGCGACAGGTTGTTATAACCCTCGCGTTCACCGTCGCGCGGGCTTGCGATGGAGTACTGACGAGCGTGGTGCGTCTTGCCGTCTTTCATCGTTCCGGGCGGCAAGATGCCGATCGATTGCCCTTCGACAACCGGAAACGGCGTGGCGCCGAAATCCAGCATGATGTGATGAATATCGCTTGCGGCGGACTCGCCGGTAAGCCGGTAGTTGCCCACCACGGTCGCCACGAGCGGTTGCTTATGCGTGTACAAATTTACGTACGGCTTGGCGGCCGACCAGGGCGGCAGCGTCGAGCCGCGCACCGTATCCACGTCGATGCCATCTGGCGTTTCGCCGGGGTTGTCGGTTGTGTCGGTATCCGCCCCGGTTGAAGCGGCGTTATCCAGCGCAGCACTTGCCGTAGTGTCCTGCGCCGGCAGTTCGTCCCAGGTGAACTGCTCTTCAATGCTATACGCCTGCGACTTCAGCACCGTGCGCCAGTTGTCAATAGAACCGGTCGGGCACGGCGAGATGCACGCCATGCAACCGTTGCAGACCTCAGCCTTGACGACGTAGTTGTTTGAGTCGTGCGTGATGGCGTCGACCGGGCACGTCTCTTCGCAGGTGTTGCAGCGAATGCAGATCTCCGGATCGATCAGATGCTGCTTGAGGACTTCCACGGGGGCTGGACCGTTCATTTGTTATCTCCCTCTGCGCCGGGACCGCCACGAGGTTCCGTAGCGCTCCGGACGCTTCCTGCTGAATGACTCAGTTGAAGCGCACGTAGTCGAAATCGACTGGCTGTCGATTGATGCCCATCGCCGGCGGTGCGATCCAGTTGGCGAACTTGCCCGGCTCGACCACGCGGCCCATCAGCGAGGCGACATACGCGCGATCCTCCGGCGTCGGCAGCCATTTCGCCTCGTTCGCTTTCCATTCGTTTTCGTTGACCACGCGGCCATCGGGCGCCACGCGCACCCCCGCAAAGGTGCCGATCTGGCGGTTGAACGCCTTGTGCGGCACGCTCAGGCGAACGTCGATACCCGCCTTCTCCAGCACCTTGTTCCAGCGTCCGACACCCGCCACCGAATCCCGGATGTAGTCATCGCGCAGCACTTCGTTCATGGCGTTGAGCATGGGCACTTCACGCTCGACCAGCTTGCCTTCCTGGACGTCGAGCAGCTTGTAGCTCTGGCCGTTCAACTGATGATCGTCGTCGCGTTTGGTTTCTTCGTAACGGCCCTTGAGGCCCGAGCTATAGAAGGTCGCCGCATTCGATGAATGATCCGCGCCGAACAAATCGATAGTCACCGAGTAGTGGAAATTCAGATAGCGCTGGATGGTTTCAAGGTCGATCACACCGGCCGCGCGGATCGTGTTGATATCGTCGGTCTTCAGTTCGTTCATGACCTGCGAGGTCCGCTGGATGACCCGCGAGACACCTGATTCGCCCACGAACATATGATGCGCTTCTTCCGTCAGCATGAACCTGGTCGTGCGTGCGAGCGGGTCGAAACCGGACTCGGCGAGGGCGGACAACTGGAACTTGCCGTCGCGATCCGTGAAGTAGGTGAACATGAAAAACGCCAGCCAGTCCGGCGTGCGTTCGTTAAAGGCACCGAGGATGCGAGGATTGTTTTCGTCGCCAGAACGGCGATCCAATAATGCTTCGGCTTCCTCACGACCATCACGGCCGAAGTAGCGATGCAGCAGATACACCATCGCCCATAAATGACGCCCCTCCTCCACGTTGACCTGGAACAGGTTGCGCAGGTCGTACATGGATGGCGCCGTGAGTCCCAGGTGCCGTTGCTGCTCGACCGACGCCGGCTCGGTGTCTCCCTGCGTCACGATAATGCGCCGCAGGTTCGCGCGATGTTCGCCCGGCACCTCCTGCCACGCCGCTTCGCCCTTGTGCTGTCCGAAGCTGATCTTACGGTCCGCCATGCCCGGCGTGAGGAAAATACCCCACCTGTAGTCCGGCATTTTCACGTGATCGAAATGAGCCCAGCCACCGGCGTCCACGCTCACTGCCGTGCGCAGGTACACGTCGTAGTTCGGGGAGCCTTCCGGACCCATGTCGCCCCACCATGACAGGAAGTTCGGCTGCCATTGTTCGAGCGCGCGCTGCAGCGTGCGGTCGTCGGCGAGATTGACGTTGTTCGGGATCTTGTCGCTGTAGTTGATCGTGGACATGGTTATTTCCTGAGAGCCGTGACGTGTGTTGAGCGCTGGATGCGCGAGACCCGGACGCGTCAGACGCGATTGAGGTCGAACTGCGCCTTGCTGCCCTTGCCGTACACCTTGAGGGCGCCCTTCTCGCCCACCGCGTTCGGCCGGTTGAAGATCCAGTTCTGCCAGGCCGACAAGCGTCCGAAGATGCGCGTCTCCATCGTCTCGATGCCGTTGAAACGCAGGTTGGCCTCAAGCCCCGTGAGCGCATCCGGCGACATGGCCGCGCGTTCTTCAATCGCAATCCGGATCTCGTCGGCCCAGTCGATATCGTCCGGCGACGCGGTCACCAGTCCCAGGCGTTCCGCCTCGACCGGTTTTACCGGCTGCCCGATCTGCTGGCGCACGGCGTTCATCGGCCCGGTTTCGTCGTAGAAACGGCGGCCGAGGCGCGACTGGCCGGTGATCATCGGATAGAGGCCGAAGTTCGCTTCCGTGAGCGTCAGCGCCGGTTCCTCTTCCTCATTGCTCGGCAGCGCCGCCATGTAGCTGCGATCGCAAGCAAACGCGAGTTCGGCGAAGGTGCCCGCGAAACATGAACCCGGCTCGATCAGCGCGAACAGCGTGCGCGACGAGACGTCGATACGGGCCAGCGTACGGCGCAACATGCCGATGGTTTCGCGCACGAACCAGTGTTCGCGATGCTCGAGAAGCGTGGCGTCGGCGGCGAGCAGCGTGCGTGCGTCGCCTTCGGTCTTGAAGATCCAGGTGCCGATGTCGAGTTCATTCGTGCGCATGCACAGGATGGCGTCGTCGAGTTCGCGGGCGAACTGCATCGGCCACCAGTTGGCGCCGGCCGCAACGATGGCGTCGATGCCGGACTCAGGATTCGTCGATGGCGCTTTCGCGGTAAAGGTTGCGGTGCGGCGAATGCGATCGATGCTGACATCGATGGTCGCATAGCCCAGGCCATCGTCGCGATCCGTGCGCTCGATACGCGTCAGGGCAATACCCGGCGCTCCGGCCGGCCGGTCGCTTTGCGCAGCCAGTTCCAGCGCGCGGGCATGCACCGTTTCCTTGAATACGTTCGGCTTCACGACCTCATCGACCAGACGCCACTCTTTCGCGCGCGCGCCGCGCACCCCTTCAACTATTGTGCAGAAGATATCGGCGCGGTCGTGGCGAACCTTGCGTTTATCGGTCACACGAGTGAGTCCGCCGGTGCCGGGCAGCACGCCAAGCAGCGGCACTTCGGGCAGCGCGACAGACGAAGAGCGGTCGTCGACCAGATAGATTTCATCGCACGCGAGCGCCATTTCATAGCCGCCGCCCGCGCACGCGCCGTTGACCGCTGCGAGGAACTTGATGCCGGAGTGGCGCGACGTATCTTCTATGCCATTGCGCGTCTCGTTGGTGAACTTGCAGAAGTTGACCTTCCACGCATGCGATGAAAGGCCAAGCATGAAAATGTTGGCGCCCGAGCAAAACACACGGTCCTTGAGGCTCGTCACCACGACCGTGCGGACTTCCGGATGCTCGAAACGCACGCGCTGCAAAGCGTCGTGCAATTCGATATCGACACCCAGATCGTACGAGTTGAGTTTGAGCTTATAACCATCGCGAATACCGCCGTCTTCGGCAATGTTGATGCCGAGCGTCGCGACCGCGCCGTCGAAGGTCAGCGACCAGTGTTTGTAGCGGGCAGGCTCCGTGCGGTAATCGACGCGCTGAACGGCCGGCGCAGCGACGGTTTCTGCCTGTACTGCGAGTGGGGCCGATTGCGCGACTGCCATGGATGACTCCTTCGTACACTGGATAGGTTATGTGTACGATAGTGCATCAATCTACTCGCATCAAGCATTTTAATGCTCTTATCGGGTTAATGCGGAAGGCCGACGACTGCTATTCGGCCGCAATTCGCGCTGCCAACCGGTCTCGCAGCGATAAATAGCATTCCGCCAGCGACTTCCCGCTGGTGTCGAAGGTCATGTCGGCGCGGCCGTACAGCTCGCTGCGCCCGGCCAGGATTCGCTTCAGGTCCTCCATGGATTCCTTGTTTCCCGACATCGGCCGCAGATCGCCCTGGGCCACCACACGGCGCATGTGATCCTCGGGCGTGGCCTGGAGCCATACGGTAAAACAGTGCGTCAGCAATGCGTTCAGGGTCGCCGGTTCGGACACCAGGCCACCCGGCGACGCAATCACCGCACGCGGATGCTCCTGGATCACCGCCTCCAGCGCGCGATGCTCGTATCGACGGTAAGCCGTTGCTCCATATAGCGCGTGAATCTCCGACGGCGGACAGCCGGCCAGTTGCGCAATCACGCGGTTGATCTCGACGAACGGCACTTTCAGTTCGTCGGCAAGCATGCGGCCGAGCGTCGATTTACCCGCGCCGCGCAAGCCGATCAGCGCAATTCTTTCCAGCCGGTGAGGGTCCTGCGGGGCCGCGGCAAGCATCTCTTCCAGCGCTACCCGCGCGCGTTTGAGAGTGTCGTGATCGCGCCCGCTCAGCAGCTCCCGGATGCGCAGCCAATCGGGCGTCAATGTGGTTTCGTCCCCCACGATTTCCGCCAAGGTGCAGTTTAATGCTTTCATCAATTGCCGGAGAAACAGCACCGAAGCATTGCCGACACCCGATTCCAGGTTCGCCAGATATCGCTCGGACACGTCAGCCTCTTTCGCCAGCGCTTTTCTCGTCAGCCCACGACGCGCACGCATCAAACGGACGCGCTCGCCCATCCCGACCAGGAAAGGATCGCGGCTCTCGCGCCCTGTTTCGACGTCCGCACTTTGATCCCCGCCCTCGATTGACTGTAAAACGGCGGTTTGCTTCATATTCATCACTTTCGGTAAGGTGTATAGCTGTACTATAGTGCTTGACATGCATTGTGATGCAAGCTAAGTTTAATGCACACAATACGAAGAAGCTGGCCATCTGTTGCCCGAGGGCGCCATCGAATTCACGATGCACGCGGCCTGATCTCGCGCGTCGGCTCAAATCGCTCGATCAATCACCACCAAGGGCTTTTGAATGGCCGAACCATGCTCGAAGAATCCCAGGCAGCAGGTGCCCGCCGCTTCTATCGAAGCACCCATGGAATCAACCGGCAACTATGAAACTTGAAGTAAAGCGCTGACGGTTAGCGGCCGGCGTTCAACGCATCACCGGCCCGGGAATCTGCGCATCAGACAAAACCGAACGCATGGCGCACGGTATTCGCCCGCGCATAGGCGTCGCCCCATTATCAGGAAGGAGACAGCATGGACGCCTTTATTGCGCGGCACTCGAGCGCCGGACAACCGGCCGTCGACGCCCCACCGGTCAAATTCAATTTCGCAACGCATTTGTTCGCGTTGAACGAAGTGCGGGCGCAGAAAGTCGCGTACATAGACGATGACGGAACCACGACGTATGGCGAATTGGCGGATCGGGCGCGCCGCTTTGCTTCGGTGCTGAACACACTGGGCATTCATCCCGAGGAGCGCATCCTGCTGGTCATGCTCGACAGTGCGGACCTGCCTGTTGCGTTCCTCGGCGCGTTATATGCGGGCGCCGTGCCCGTTGTCGCGAACACCTTGCTGACGCCCGCGGACTACAGCTACATGCTCGATCACAGCCGGGCGCGCGCGGTCGTTGCGTCGGGACCGCTGCTGCCGGCCATCGCGCAGGCACTTGCAGATACGTCCAACGAGGGTTGCGCGCTGATCGTTTCCCACGCGCAAGACGCCACGCTTGCGGGCGAACGAGAATTCAGTCACCTGTTGTCCGATGCAGAACCGCAGCGCGCACCATTCATCAGTAATGCAGATGGAATTGCATTCTGGTTGTATTCGTCGGGTTCGACCGGCAAGCCTAAAGGCGCCGTCCATACGCACGCGAACCTGTACTGGACCGCGGAACTCTATGCGAAGCAAGTGCTGGGGATCCGCGAAGACGATACCGTGTTTTCCGCGGCCAAGCTGTTCTTCGCGTATGGATTGGGCAACGCGCTGACCTTCCCGCTTTCAGTCGGCGCAACGGCGCTCCTCATGGCCGAGCGGACCACGCCGGCGGCCGTCTTCGCACGCCTCACGCACTACAAGCCGACCATCTTCTGCGGCGTACCCACGCTCTACGCAAACATGCTCGCGTCCCCCGCCATGCCCGCACGCGCCGATCTGCGCTTGCGGATATGCACGTCAGCGGGAGAAGCGTTGCCGCGCGAGATCGGCGAGCAGTTTACGGCGCATGCGGGCTGCGAGATTCTCGACGGTATCGGCTCGACAGAAATGCTGCACATCTTCTTGTCGAATCGGGCGGGTCATGTCGCATATGGGACAACAGGGACAGCCGTGCCCGGATATGAAGTCGACCTGCGCGACGAAAACGGCCATGCGGTTCCGGACGGCGAGATAGGCGACCTGTACGTCCGGGGTCCAAGCGCTGCGCTCATGTACTGGTGCAACCGCGAAAAATCCCGGGCAACGTTTCTCGGCGACTGGCTCAGAAGCGGCGACAAATATCGTCGATTGCGCGATGGCAACTACGTCTACGAAGGCCGCGCCGATGACATGCTGAAAGTAAGCGGCCAGTACGTATCGCCTGTCGAAGTCGAGATGGTCCTGATGCAGCACCCTGACGTTCTCGAAGCGGCGGTTGTCGGCATTACCCGCGACGGCCTCGTCAAAACGCGTGCGTTCGTCGTGGTCAAACCCAACGTTGCGGCAACCGGCGAACTCGCCGTGGAACTCAAGGCGTTCGTCAAGGCCAGGATGGCGCCTCACAAATACCCGCGCGAGATCCTGTTCGCTGAAGACCTGCCGAAAACCGCGACTGGTAAGATCCAGAGGTTCAAATTGCGCGAACCGGCTCTCGACGCCTGAGCGCGCGCCTTCCTTGTCAGGCTTCAAGTCATGGACCGATCAATACCGCACGCCCCTGTCATCCGCCTGGCGGATCTGCCCGCAACGCACGGCCGTGAATCGCTTCGTCTCGAGTATCAATGGTTGAATGCCCACCAGCCCGATGCGCCTGTCGCCGTCTTCTTGCACGAAGGGCTCGGCTCCATTTCCATGTGGAAGGACTGGCCGCTGAAGCTGTGCGAGCAACTGGGGATGCGTGGCCTCGTCTATTCGCGACCGGGTTATGGCGGCTCGACCCCGCGTGCAGCCGATGTGAAATGGCCGGTCGATTTCATGCACCGGCAGGCCCATGACGTGCTGCCGGCATTGCTCGACTTCCTCGGCATGGACAGCGCCGAACGTGCCCGGATGTGGATCATCGGCCATAGCGACGGTGGCTCCATCGCGTTGCTTTATGCGGCGGCTTTCCCGGACGCACTGGCCGGCGTGATCGCGATTGCGCCGCATGTGTTCGTTGAGGATGTATCAGTCAAGGCGATCTCCGAAACAACCGCGCTATACACGCAAGGCGATTTCCGGGCCCGGTTGTCGCGTTATCACGCCGATGTCGATTCCGCTTTCTACGGGTGGAACGATATCTGGCTGAATCCCGAATTCAGGCACTGGGACATCACTGACCTGCTGCCTTCCATCCGGTGCCCCCTGCTCGCCGTACAAGGACATGACGACGAGTACGGGACAATGGCGCAGATCGACGCCATTGCGTCGCATGTGCCGCATGCACAGCTCGTCAAGCTGCCGGCTTGCGGACATTCTCCGCACCGTCAGTGCCCCGCCATGCTCGATGCCGCGATCGCGGCGTTCGTCAGCAGTATCTAAAGCTCAGTTACGAACCAGGACCGCTGAAGGACGTGCCGGCTTGGGAAGACCGAAATCTCGATACAATCGGTCACCCCCTGGTCACCCCCTACACTCATCGCATCCTTTCAAAACGCATGACTGGTTCCTCGCTGCTCAAACCAAAGGTTTCACCCAGTCTGCGTTGGCTCACCCTGTGGGGACCGGGCCTGCTCGTCATGCTCGCCGACTGCGACGCCGGCAACGTGGTGACAGCGGCGCAGAGCGGCGCGCAATGGGGGCCGCAGCTCCTGCTGGTTCTGCTCGCGCTGATCCCCCTGCTTTATATGGTCCAGGAACTCACCGTGCGCCTGGGCATCTTTACCGGGATGGGTCATGGCGAGCTGGTTCGCGCGAACTTCGGACCTGGCTGGGCATGGGTCTCGGCAGCCGGGTTAGGCGTTGCCGTGCTCGGCTCGCTGGTGACCGAGTTCACAGGCGTCGCCGGCATAGGGGAAATGTTTGGCGTGTCGCGCTCCGTCACGTTACCGCTCGCGGCGGCGTTCCTCGTGGGAATAGTGTTCACCGGTTCGCACAAACGCGTGGACAAGTTCGCCATCGTCATTGGCGCGTTTGAACTGTCATTCTTCGCGGTCGCGTGGCACGCGCACCCGGACATCCCCGGCATGTTCCGGCAGATGACCCGGCTTCCGCTCTCCAATCATCATTACGGTTATCTCGCGGCTGCATTGATTGGCGCGACCTTCAATCCCTGGATGATCTTCTACCAGCAGGCAGCAGTCGCCGATAAAAAGATGGGCGCCCAGGACTATTCCGCCGCCCGCATCGAAACTGCCGCCGGTGCGGTTCTCACGCAGTTGCTCACGGCAGCGGTACTTGTGGCCGTTGCAGCAACGCTGTCGAGAGACGGTCAGCAGCACGCTTTTCAAAGCGTCGGTGAAATCAGCGATGTCCTCACAATCGCCGCAGGACCGCGCGCCGGACGTTTTCTGTTTAGCGCGGGTGTCCTCGGGGCATCGATGGTAGCGGCCATCGTCTGCTCGCTATCGCTCGCGTGGGGACTGGGTGAAGTGGCGGGATACAAGCGCTCACTTGAAGGCGGACCGGCGAGTGCGCCATGGTTCTATGGGGTGTACGTGGCCTCGGTCGTTGGCAGCGCGACCATCGTGTGGCTGGCGCCCAACCTTATTTCGCTGAACGTCGCCGCGCAGGTTGTCAACGCGCTGATGCTGCCGCTGGTGGTGGGCTTGCTGATTGCGCTCAGCCTGAGCGCACTGCCGCCTGAGCACCGGCCTCGCGGTGTCTACTTATGGCTTGTGTGCGGCATTGCCGCAATCGTCTCCGCGTCCGGCGTCCTGGGTGCGGGCCTGAGCTTTTTCCCGCGATGAACGCCGGCGCTTTCTAGCATCGATCCGCTACTCGGTTGCAAAGCCACATGCCTCATGTGGCTTTGCATCGGTATTGAATGCCGGATCATGTATTCACTGCGCGTCAAAACGACCACCTGAAAAGTTTCGCAGTCTTCCATTGGTAAGCACTCGAAATATATTTGATCGCATGCGCATCCGTCTCGCGGTCGACATGCGTATCCACCCATACGTGACATGAGAGGCGCCGGATCAGCCCTGCTGCTGCACGCCGTGCTTCGTCACGAGTTCGTGATTCGTGTTTGACACAGGCAGTCCGCCTGGCGCCTCGTCGTCTGCTGTCCGCTGCTTTTTCCGTCCCGGGCTTTCATCGGGCGCAGTCGCCGTATTGGTTAGTTCACAGAACGGTTCAAGGAGATATCATGTCGGAAGACTCAAAGGTCATGGATGTACTCGTGCAGCGCGCCGGCAAGCTGGCAAAACGCAGGCAGTTCTTCAGGAGCGCAGGCGGTGTCGGTCTTGGACTTATCGGCGGCACGATCCTCGGCGCATGCGGCGGGGGCTCCTCGGGTGCATCGGCGCAAAGCAGTGGTCCGACAGATCCGGAAATACTCAACTTCGCCCTCAACCTCGAATATCTCGAAGCAACCTTCTATGCGTATGCGACTACCGGCGCGGGTCTTCCGGCCAGCCTGATGAGTGGTGCGGGCACGGCGGGAACGGTTATTCCCGGCCATGCAGTGACCTTCTCGGACCCCGTGGTCCAGGCCTATGCAAACGAGATCGCCAAAGACGAACTCGAACATGTCACGTTCCTGCGTACCGCGCTCGGTGCTTCCGCGGTGGCCATGCCGGCCCTCGACGTTGGCTACCAGAGTCCGACCGGCGCGTTCTCCAAAGCGGCGCAGGCGGCCGGACTGGTGCCTGCGGGCACGGCCTTCGACCCTTACCTGAACGACGAAACCTTCCTGCTCGCCGCCTTCATTTTTGAAGACGTGGGCGTGACGGCCTATAAAGGCGCGGCGCCGCTGATCACGAACAAGACCTATTTGTCAGCTGCCGCCGGCATTCTGGCGGCGGAGGCCTATCACGCCGGTCTCGTACGCACGGTGCTGTATGCAAAAGGCATTGCCACTCCGTCGCTCGGGCTCATTGCTGCGGCCGGCGCGATCTCCAATGCACGCAACGCGCTCGACAACGTGGGCAACGACGACCAGGGCATTGCCGGAGCGACGGCTGGAACTTCGAACATCGTGCCGCTCGATTCGAACGGCCTCGCGTTCAGCCGCAATTACCCGAATGTGCTGAATATCGTCTACCTGAACAGTGCGGCGGTCACGCAAGGCGGCTTCTTCCCGGCGGGTGTGAACGGCGATCTGCATATGAGCGCCTGATCGCAGGGAACATCCTGACTTAACCGCGCTGGTTTCTATCGCTTGTTCGTGGTGGGAACCAGTGCGGTTTTTTTACGCCTCGCCGATTGAAACGAAGGCTCCCATAAAATAAAGCATTACTAACTTTTTCGCTGAATACGGCATGGAACCACACCATGCCCTGAGTAAAGCCCAGGCGCCCCTTGCCGTGACGCCACGGCGAAACCGCGTCCAACCCATCCTCCAGGCTCCGTAAGGGAAACGAAATACTTCCATTGCGTCTCAGCCTTCAAACAGCCGACAAGCAGCTTCATACGCACCGACATTAAGCAGACGCTGACCTGGCTCCAGCGACGCCGCTGCGGCGCCAACATACGCCAACACACCCGTGATCGTCGACGAACGATCGTTATAACCTCAGGCTGCGCGGCAAAAATGGACAAGTTACGCCTGCGAGGTTGTGCCTGAAACACGGTTTGTAGTAGTGTCGGGCCGTCCAGAAAGAACGGTCGAAATTACCCGGACAAATCATGCCCGGACCCGTCGCGCGCAGGCTTTCGCTGAGCCGCATTCTTCAACGATCAAAGCTTACAGTTCAGGTTTCATTCAGGTTTTATCGCGGCTTGGCCGCAAGCCAATGCGTTCGTAGATCTGCATCGGTGAATCACTGCATGGCGGCATTCAAGGCTCGAAGCTCAAAGGGCACGCCATCATGTTTTCAAGCATAGCTGTTCGGAGAATATATGGACTTCGGATTCAACCTGAACCGCACGGCTAACGCGTCTGCCTGGCGGCTCTTGCCTAATCGATGGGACTTCGTCGCGTTCCCCCTGATCATCTGCCTGATTGCGATGGCGGCCATCGGCTTCCATCAGACCATGGCGCCGATCGCCACCCTTAAGGCCCAGGCGATCTCGCTCGCACCGTCGAACCTGCCTGAATACGCGCTGCGCACGACCTTGCGGATGCTCGCCGCCATGATCGCTTCGCTGGTCTTCACGCTCATCTACGGCACCCTTGCAGCCAAGAGCCGTCGTGCGGAAAAGGTCCTGGTACCGATCCTGGACATCTTGCAATCGGTTCCGGTGCTGGGCTATATCTCGTTCACGGTCACGTTCTTCATCGCGCTGTTTCCGACGCGCGTGGCGGGCGCCGAATGCGCGGCGATCTTCGCGATCTTCACGAGCCAGGCGTGGAACATGACGTTCAGTTTCTACCAGTCGCTTCGCACGACGCCGCGAGACCTGGACGAAGTCGCTCGCAGCTTCCACCTGACCGCATGGCAGCGATTCTGGAAGCTGGAGGTGCCCTTCTCGATGCCGGGTCTCATCTGGAACATGATGATGTCGATGTCGGGCGGCTGGTTCTTCGTGGTCGCCTCCGAGGCGATCACGGTCGGCAACAACACGATCACGCTGCCGGGCATAGGCGCATACCTCGCGCAGGCGATCACCGAAAAGAACATGGGCGCGGTGGGCTGGGTCATTCTGACGATGACCGTCGTGATCCTTGGCTACGACCAGTTGCTGTTTCGTCCGCTCGTTGCGTGGGCCGACAAGTTCCGCATGGAAACAAGCAGTTCCGGCGTGGCCCCGGAGTCGTGGGTGCTCGGGCTGGTTCGACGCACGCATCTGATTCACCGCTTGCTCGTGCCGGCCGGCTGGGTCTTCGCCACCGCGGCACGCGTCCCGCTACGGCTGCCCTCGTTCGATGGCGCGAATTTGCGCATGACGAAGCGCAAGACGCCGTCGCGTGTCGGCGACATCATCTGGAGCATCGTGGTCATTGCGGTCACGCTGTATGTGGTGTGGCGCGTGGTCGCTTACGTGCGCACCGGCGTGGATCTCGCTGAAGTCGGCCACGTGTTTGTTCTGGGTCTGATCACGCTGTTGCGGGTGGCGATCCTGATCGCGATCTCGTCGGTGATCTGGGTCCCGCTCGGCGTGATAATCGGATTGCGGCCCGCGCTTGCCGAGAAAGTGCAGCCGCTCGCGCAATTCCTGGCGGCCTTTCCGGCGAACCTTTTGTTCCCCATCTTCGTCATCGTGATCGTCCGCTTTCACCTGAACCCGGATATCTGGTTGTCGCCGCTCATCGTGCTCGGCACGCAGTGGTACATCCTGTTCAACGTGATTGCCGGCGCCACGGCTTACCCGAATGACTACCGCGAGGTGGCCACCAACTTCCGCATTCGCGGCTGGCAATGGTGGCGCCAGGCCATGCTGCCGGGCATTTTCCCCTACTACGTGACAGGTGCGATCACCGCTTCGGGCGGCGCGTGGAACGCAAGTATCGTCGCTGAGTTCGTGCAGTGGGGCGACACCAAGGTGGCCGCGCATGGCCTCGGCGCTTACATCGCGCAGACCACCGCTGCGGGCGACTATCCGAAGATCATCCTGGGCATCGCCGTCATGTCGTTGTTCGTCACGCTTTTCAACCGCCTGCTGTGGCGCCCCATGTTCACCTTTGCCGAAGCCAGGCTTCGAGTCGATTGAGGATCCATCTCCATGCCAAATTCAGACTTCAACGTGGCGTCCCCCGTGACGCCGACGAGCCCTGCTCCACGTGCTACCCAGGAGATCCTGAACATTAAGGGTGTCTGCCGGGGCTTCAAGAAAAGCCAGGGCGACCTGCTCGTGCTCGACGACGTCAACCTCTCGTTGCGCGAGGGCGAGATCGTCGGATTGCTCGGACGCTCAGGTTCGGGCAAGTCAACTTTGCTGCGTATCATCGCGGGCTTGATCGAGCCGACCACCGGCGACGTCACCTATAAAGGCAAGCCGCTCGAAGGTCCCGCTGACGGCGTCGCGATGGTGTTCCAGACCTTCGCGCTGTTTCCGTGGCTGACCGTGCTTCAGAACGTGGAAGCGGGGCTGGAAGCGCAGGGAGTGGGCGCTGCGCCTCGACGCGAGCGGGCGCTCGCAGCAATCGACCTGATCGGGCTGGACGGTTTCGAGAACGCGTATCCGCGCGAGTTATCGGGCGGCATGCGCCAGCGGGTGGGTTTTGCGCGCGCGCTGGTCGTCGACCCGACGCTCTTGCTGATGGACGAGCCGTTCTCCGCACTCGACGTGCTGACCGCCGAGAACTTGCGTACCGACCTGCTCGACCTCTGGACGCAAGGCAAGATGCCGATCAAGTCGGTACTGATCGTGACGCACAACATTGAAGAAGCGGTGTTCATGTGCGATCGGATCATGGTGTTGTCGTCGAATCCCGGACGGGTGATCGCCGAGATACAGGTGCCGTTCAAGCATCCTCGCAATCGGCTGGATCCGGCGTTCAGATCGCTAGTCGATGAGATCTACGCCAAGATGACCGCGCGGCAATCCGGTGAGGCGACCAGGCAGACGCTTGAGTTCGGCAGCCGGTTGCCGCATGTGTCGACTAACTTGCTCGCCGGGTTGATTGAAACGCTCGCGGTGGCTCCTTATAACGGGCGCGCCGATATGCCGGTGATTGCGCGTTCGCTGCATCTGGAAGTGGACGATCTGTTTCCGATAGCGGAAATGTTGCAGCATTTGGGGTTCGCTGAATTGCGTGAGGGGGATATTTATTTGACCCCTTCAGCTCATGTGTTTGCCGATTTGGGTACTCATGAACGGAAGATGATGTTCGCCGAGCATTTGTTGAAGCATGTGCCTTTGGCTGCGCGCATCAAGAAGGTGTTGAATGAGCGGCCGGGGCATCGGGCGCCGCGGGTGCGCTTTGAGCAGGAGTTGGAGGATTTTCTCACCGATGGCGCCGCCGAGGACACGCTCGATTCAGTCATCAATTGGGGGCGGTATGGGGAGGTGTTTTCTTATAACGATCAAACCGAACTGTTCAGCCTGGAAGACGTGGAGTCCTGATTGATGCAGGCGATGAGGGGGTCGCTCGCGCCGGTGGACGGGGTTTAGGGTGGCGGGGGTTTGGAGTGAGTGGTGCGTGGTAGGTGCCGGGGGTAGCGGTCGGAGTCATTGCCGGGTTGCTGCTTTCGGCCTTAGCGGTCTGCTTGCCTTGGCTCATTTCTTTAGCACTTTTAGCCACTGCGCGTGGCGGCGCGTCATTTCTTTGTCCAAAGCGACAAAGAAACGAAGCAAAGAAAGCGCTTTCAAAACGCGGGCTCGTAAGTTGACCTAGCGTGCAGTTTTGGTGTTTTTGGCACCCCAAAAGCACGGTGCTCGCCAGAGCCACAGATGTGTGAAACCCTCCTTCTCCGAACACCGATACCCACACGCTTCGCCACCAGTGACTGAACCTGCCCAAGGTTCATCCCGCGCTATCCGCGTAAACCACCCTCCGAATTTGTACGCATACCGAACCACGTCGGCAACCCACCAAGAAACAAGGTTGCCAAGTTGTGTGAGGCCGTAACCCCCGAGCCTAGGGGCTGCTACCTATGCTTGCCCCGCCATCCCGTTCGCAACCGAACGCGCCATGTGCGCAGCAGCGCCAAGGTAATTCGCCGGGTCGGTCAGCGCTCGCAATTGGGCCTCTCCAAAGCTTTCCCGGATCTGCGGGTTTTCAATCAGCACGTCATGCAACGTCCGCCCACTTTCAATCGCAATGCGGCACGCGTCATAGACCACATCATGCGCTTGCTGACGCCCGATTGCAGGGGCAAGTCCCATCATCACCGCTTCCGCCACAATCAATCCACCCGTTAAATCAAGGTTCTTTCGCATCTTCTCACTGTCGACCTGCAGCCCGCGCAACATGAAGTTCGCCTGGAACAGCGCGCTCGCCGCAAGCAGGAAACTCTCCGGTACCGCGCTCCATTCAAGATGCCACGGACCAGTCGCACGCTCAAAGTCGTGCATCATCGCATCCAGCATCAGCGCCGCACGCTCACGAAGCATCTTCGCCGCCGCAAACATCAGTTCACTCGAAATCGGATTGCGCTTCTGCGGCATCGTGGAACTCGCACCACGCCCCGGGACAAACGGTTCCGCTACTTCGCCAAACTCGGAAGCCGCCATCATCATCACATCGAGTCCAATCTTTCCGAGCGACCCGCCAATGCTCGCCAGAAGAGATACAAGCTCATTCAAGCCATCGCGAGCGACATGCCATGTGATCTCAGGGTTGCGCAACCCCAGTTCTTCAGCAAGCAGCCTGCGCGTTTCCAACGCTCTTTCCGGATCACCCAAGGAAGCAAGCGTTCCGGCCGCACCGCCGAACTCGACCATCAGCGCTCGCGCCTTCGCCTGCTGAAGACGCTCCGCATGGCGGTTCAGTGCCGATAACCACACAGCCGCGCGAAATCCAAACGTTACCGGCAGCGCATGCTGCAAGTGCGTGCGCCCGGCCGTCACCGTATCGGCATGCTTGAGGGCCAGCTCGCGCAACGCCTCGCGCACTTCGTCCAGCTGCCTCTCGATGATCGCCATGCCGCGCGCGCACTGAAGCATCGTGGCAGTGTCCATGATGTCCTGCGTCGTCGCGCCCCAATGCAAATATCGGCCGGCGTCGCCGCACATCTCGCTTACCTGCTTGACCAGCGGCAGGATCGGGTAACCGACGATCTCAGTCTCATGGCGCAGCACGTCCAGGTCGAGCTTCGTGAAGTCCGCTCGTGCGGTAATCTCACGCGCGGCCTGCTCCGGAATCAGCCCGGACTTCGCCTGCGCCCTCGCAAGCGCAGTCTCCGTGTCGATGCAGCGCCGGAGATACGCCTCATCCGAAAACACCTCCCTCATCTCGGGCGTGCCAAACATGTCGCGGAAAAGTACCGAGTCGAAAACAGTAGTCGCCATTGCTCATTCCTCAATCAGTTTGCAAGGCGCGCAAGCCAGGGGCGCAGCGCGTCTTTTTCTTCAAGTCCAAAACCCGCCGCATCGGTTGGACGCACAAGTCCGCCGCCCACACCGCACCCGGCCGGATATCCGCCGAAAGGCTGGAACACGCCCGGATACGCTTCGCATCCACCAAGCTCCAGGCCAACGGCAATATGCAGGTTGATGAGGTGGCCACCGTGCGGGTAAGCCTGCGTACGGTTGAAACCGCGGCTCTCGATCAGCTCGATCATCCGCCCATATTCAGTCAACCCGTAGGCCAGTCCGGCATCCATCTGGAAGATGTCCTTGCCCGGCCGCATGCCGCCAAAAAGCGCGAGGTTTTTTACGTCCGGCACGGAGAACAGGTTCTCGCCGGTGGCGATCCGGCCCGCGTAAGCCTGCGCGACCTGACGATTCAAATCGAAGTCGAGCGGGTCACCAATCTCTTCGTACCAGCGCAGGTCATACGGCGTGATCGCCTCCGCATACGCAAGCGCGGTTTTCAGATCGAAGCGCCCGTTTGCATCGACTGCGAGACGTTGCCCTTCCCCCGCTACGGTCAACGCCGCTTCAATTCGGGCGATATCCTTTTCAAGGCTCGCGCCGCCAATCTTCATCTTGAACGCATCAAAGCCCAGCTCGCGATAAGCATTGAATTCGTCGACCAGACGCTGCGTGCTTTCTTCGGGATAGTAATAACCGCCTGCCGCGTAGACGTTCACGCCTCCGGTCTTCCCCTGTCTGCCGAAATGCCGCGCGATGGTGACGTGCGCCGGTTCATCCAGCAGCTTGGCGTTCAAGTCCCAGACGGCCAGCTCGATTGCACCAGCCGCTGCAGCACGGTCCCCGTGACCGCCAGGCTTCTCATTGCGCATGATGGTCCGCAACACTTTCTCAGCGTCGAAGCTTCGCCCCGACGAATCAAGCAAACTGCCAGGCTCCGCTGCCATGAGGCGTGGAATCATCCGGTCACGCAGGATGCCGCCTTGAGCGTATCGGCCGATGGAGTCGAACGCATAACCCGTGACCGGTTTGCCGTTACGCATCACGTCGGTCTCGAGCGCGACGAGCGATACATCATGCTCGGCAAAACTCACGAGGGCGTTCGCAACGTTTCCTTCCAGCGGGACGGATATTTCCCTGACCGCAGTGATACGCATGACTAATCCTCTAACGCTTTGAAAACCTTTAAATCAGATGACCTTGCCCGGAGCAGTGCCGAATACGCGCTGATACTCGCTGCGTGCGGCACTCTCATCGAACTCGCCGGTCGACCTGGCGATCACGAGCGTGGCCACGCTGTTACCCATTGCATTGCAGATCGAGACCGCCTGCGATGTGAATCGATTGATGCCGAAAAGAATCGGCAAGCCTTCAATGGGCAACATGCCCGATGCCGTGACGGTGGCCGCGAACACGATGAACGTACCGCCCGACACAGTAGCTGCGCCCTTCGACGTAATCAGCATGATGACAAGCAGGCCAAGCTGCTGATGCAAGTCGAGCGGCACGCCGTATGCATTGGCGATAAACATCACGCAGAGCGACATGTAAACCGCGGTGCCGTCGAGATTGAACGCATAGCCGGTGGGAAGAACCAGGCCCGTGGCCTGACGCGAACATCCAAGCCGTTCGAGCTTTTCGAACAGCCGGGGCAATGCGCTTTCAGACGAAGCGGTGGCGAACAGCAGGAAGATTTCGTCCTTGAAGTAGCGCAGGAACCGGAACACATTGAAGCCGTATAGGCGCAGCACGATGCCGAGCACGACAACCACGAAGAACGCGAGCGACAGATACATCACGATAAGCAGGTAGCCGAGCGAAATCACGGCATTCATGCCACTGCTTCCAATCGCAAAGGCGATCGAACCGAATGCACCCAGCGGCGCAAATTTCATGATGACGTCGACGAACTTGAAGAAGCAGTCGGACATCCGCGACAACGCATGCTCGACGCTGCCGCGCTGGTCCTGGTTCAACATCAGGACCGCTGCGCCAAAGCCTATCGAAATCACGAGGACCTGCAACAGGGAGCCGTTCGCAAACGCCCCCACGAAGTTGTCCGGAAACAACGTCAGCAGAAAGTGTTCAACGGAGATCTCTCCCGCCTTGCCGTATTGCGCGTGAGCGGCAGCCGCCGCTTCGGGACTCTGCGTGAGATGCATGCCCATCCCCACGCCGGACAGGTTGGCGATCACCATGCTCAGCGCAAGCGCGATGGTCGATACAACCTCGAAGTAGATCAGCGCACGCAACCCGATACGGCCGACGTTCTTGAGATCGCCCGCGGCAACAATACCCAGCACCACATTCAGGAAAACGAGCGGCGCGACGATCATCTTGATGAGCCGCAGGAAGATGTCGCCGAGTACCTTCATGTCCACCGCGAGCTTCGGGGCGACAAAGCCAAGCGTAATGCCAAGCACGATCCCGACCACGATCTGCACACCGAGCCGGGCGTAGAACGGCGTCTTTTTGCGCGCAGTCGCGGGCTCCGTGTCAGGGCCGTGGCGAGGTGCGGTCTCGGTATGAACAACCATGCTCTTCTCCTGGTTCAGCGGCTGCCCAGACATGGATCAGCTCGCTTAATATGTCCGTACTTGTTTTATATGTACGGACTATATTGGTGATTGGCATAATGGGTCAATCTCGGGTTTACCTTGATAAAACCCTTGGCGGATGACCGCGCGACTTAAGCGGCCCGTGCGCTTGGCAATGCGCGTGCTGCAAGCTAGCATTAGCGCGCCGCAGCACTGATGCGGCTTTGAAAAGCGGCGTCAAAAAAGCGGCTTGGAAACCAAAAAAGGATTGAACCAGATGAAACCCCGGTACGCCGAATTGGCAGAGCAGCTCATCCAGGCGATCGGCGACGGCACGTTCGAACTCGGCTCCGCGTTGCCTACCGAGCTGGACCTGTCGGCCCAGTACGGCGTCAGCCGTGCGACGGTGCGTTCAGCGTTGGAGCGGGTGCAGGAACTTGGCCTGATATCGCGGCGCAAGCGGGCCGGCATACGCGTCGAAGCGACCAAACCTCGCGTGGCGTTCGACCAGTCGCTCTCCAGCGTCGAAGACCTGATTCAGTTCGCGGTCGTCACCGAGCGACATGTGCAGTCGGTCACCGAAGTGTCGGCAAACCCGTCGCTCGCCGCGCAGCTGGGCGTGGCGACCGGCTCGCGCTGGCTCAGGACGGAAATGCTGCGGGTGGACCCCGCCAAGCCCGACACGCCGATCTGCTGGACTGACGTGTACCTCGAACCCACGTTAGGTGCGGGTATCAAGCGCGAACTGCGCAAGAGCACGGGCCTGATCTGCGAGATGGTCGAGCAGCGATTCGGCCGCGTGGTGAAAGAAGTGCGCCAGGAAATCCGCGCGATAGGTGTACCTGCTCGCATCGCGAAGCAGCTTATGACCGAACCGGACGGACACGCACTCGAGATTACGCGGCACTACGTCGATGAAAACGGCATTGTCTTCGAAGCGACGGTCAGCGTTTTTCCCGCCGACCGTTTCACTTACTCATTGCAGCTTCGACGGCACGATTGAGTGCCGCGATGCTCACTGAAAATCAGACGCGAAAGCGGACCGCCGCTTCGCGAAGAATCTGCGCCTGCTCAGCCAGCGACATGGCCGCTGCCGTGGTCTCTTCGACCAGTGCGGCGTTTTGCTGCGTGACTTCGTCCATTTGCGACACCGCGCGATTGACCTGTGCAATGCCGTCGCTTTGTTCCTTCGATGCGGCCGCCACCTCACTCATGATGTCGTTCACCCGCTGAATCGAGCGAACGATTTCGTTCATGGTCGTGCCCGCGGAGCCTACCAGGCCAGTACCTTCGGCCACGCTCACTGCAGCGCTGTCGATAAGCGCCTTGATCTCTTTCGCCGCGCTCGCCGAGCGCTGTGCAAGCGTACGAACCTCAGTTGCGACTACCGCGAAACCCCGGCCCTGTTCGCCCGCACGCGCAGCTTCAACAGCAGCGTTCAGCGCAAGGATGTTGGTCTGGAAAGCAATGCCTTCGATGGTGCCAATGATGGTCGCAATTTTCGCCGACTGATCGCTGATCCCCGACATGGTATCGACAACGCGGCCCATCATCGCGCCGCCGGTTTCCGCGACCTTCGCAGCCTCGCTTGCCAGGTGGCTCGCGGTGTTGGCGCTTTCGTTGTTCTGCCTGACAGTCGCCGTCAGCTCTTCCATGCTGGCTGCCGTTTCCTCCAACGCGGCGGCTTGCGATTCCGTTCTGCGCGACAGGTCTGCATTGCCCGATGCAATCTGATGCGTCGCTGTCGCCATGGACTCGCTGCTTGAGCGGACCGTCGACACGGTTTCACCAAGACCGCTTTGCATCGTGGCGAGCCCGCGCATCAACGTGCTCATCTCGTCGCGGCCATGCGCTTCAATACGCTGTGACAGGTCGCCCCGCGCCATGGCCGAGCATGCATCGAGCGCTTTGGCAAGCGGGCGCGAAATCGCCCGGTGCAGGCCGACGGCACTCGCCAATGCAACCGCAACCGCGAGGAGGAGCAGGATGCCGGAAGCGAGGCTGACGGCACGCAGCGTCGACTGGAACTGCTCGTAGTTGCTCGCCCCGTGTTGCATCAGGTAGTCGTTGAGTTCGTTCGTGCTCTTGGTCAGCGCAAGCGACAGCACGGGCATCACCGTCATCGTGAGTCGGTCTGCGGTGGCTGCGTCCCCGGTTTGCAGCGCCTGCAACGTCGGCTCTATGGCGCCCGCGACGAGACTATCGAAGGTCGCGGATACGTTCTCCGCCAGACGCTGCTCGCCGGCGCTCTTGGGTAACGCGAGATAACGCGCGTAAGCCGTGCGCGCCGGGTCGATGTAACTGCGCGCCTTCGTCACTAACGCCTGCACATCCGGCGCTTGCGGATGAAGCAGCGCGCGGTCCATTGAAACCCGCGCAATCGCCAGGTTGTATTTCATGTCGCCGATGGCAATCGCCGACGACAGCTGGACGGCATACGTGTCGTGCAGCGCGTCCTTGCCCGCTTTTGTTCCGTACTGGCCGAAGGCCGCCACAACCAGCAGAAGCGCAACGAGCAAGCCGAACGCGAGGGCGATGCGCGCCTTGATCGAAAAATTCGAGAACATGAAGGGTGACCTATTCAGGATTGGAGTGCGCAAGAGGGACGGGCGATGCGACCGACCGCTTGACGACACCAACTCACGACGCCGATATCAATATGTGATTACATATTGATATCGGTCGAAGTCGCTCATAACGCATAGGTATAAACCCTTATTCGATGAAACCCGGTGATTCTTTTTGGCACGACGAATCGCCGCAGCGTCAATGTAGGCAGGCCTGGCGCCTGGTCCGTCCCGAATAATGGCTCTGCTACTATTTCTGCTTCTTTCGAACGCCTGGTTTCGATCACGCACATGGCAAGTCCCCTTTATTCCCGGGTCGCACAGGATCTTGCCGAGGCTATCGGCTCAGGACGATATCCAGTTGGCGCGTTGTTGCCGACCGAGATGGAACTCTGTGAGCACTACGGAACAAGTCGTCCCACCGTGCGGCTCGCGCTGCAGGAATTGCAGGGCATGGGGCTGGTATCGCGGCGAAAGCGTGTAGGCACCCGAGTGGAATCGAGTTCCCCGTCGGGTGCTTACAGCCAGTCCGTCGCCTCGCTCGACGGCCTCGTTCAACTTGCTGAAGATCAGGAGCGCGTGATCAAGGCGGTCGACGAAATCGTCGCAGACCGGGCGCTCGCGCGCGAACTCGGATGCACGCCGGGAAGCAAGTGGCTGCGCATGCAGATACTGCGTCTGGACCGCAAAGGCGACACATTGCCGATCGGATGGACAGACGCGTATGTGGACCCCGCCTTCGCGGATATTCCGGCGCTGTTGAAGGAGTCGCCGACGAAGCTGGTCAGCTCGCTCATTGAATCGAAGTTCGGCAAACGGGTGGCGGAAGTCGAGCAGACCGTTCGCGCGATCTCGCTCTCCGCCGAGCTGGCGGAGAGCCTGACCGCGGAAGAAGGCATGCCGGCATTGAAAATTATTCGTCGATACCTCGACAACGCGAACGAAGCGTTCGAAATCACGGTGACGGTTCACCCGGCCGACAGGATGCAGGTTTCAATGCGGCTTCGCCGCGACCGTCCGTAAAGAGACTGACCCGGCGAGATGCATCTGCGTTTGCCAAAGGGATGGCCGAAACGCGGGCCGCTGCTGCTAAAGAGATGCGCGCGGACCACCCTCCGAGCATGACGTTCAGCGCACGATGCGGCGTCACGACCGCAGCCACACCCGCGACCACAAGCCCGATGAACGATCCGCGCATGGCGGCTACATGTCCTCTGACGTTACCTTGCCGAATAGCCCAGATTGCACGCACGAGGCTAAGCGCGGTCAGCACCGCGAGGCTGTGAACCCATGAAAGCTGACCGTGGTTCAACTCCCGGATGCCGAACGAACTCAGCACGGTGACGAACATGGCCGCCACCCATACGCGGCCCGTCAACCTGTGGCGCGCAGCGCCCTTTCTCAACAGCAGTATTGATGCTCCGAGCACGAGAGACAGGACGGCCGCGGCAATATGGACGGCTATGACGGTGCGCATGCGGGACTCCCTGCAAGACGCGTGAACGCAATGCAAGGAGTCTGTGCGGCAGCTTCGTTCTTTTCGAGCCGCTTGCGACGAAGCCTGCGAATCCTGTCGCGAATGGCCGGTAAATGAGCGCGAGGCGTGTGGGCTGTTTTTTTGTTAGCGCAATTTTCACGGCCCCCGCTTGATTTGCTTAAGGATGAAAAGCGGCGCTGCGAGCGCTGCGTCCCAACGCGCTTTCTCCAACATTGCCCGCGCCAAAAGCATTCGTGCTGCCGGTGTATACGCCGCTGCCATTGATGTTGATATTGCCCGCCGCGTTTGGCCATGCGTGCTCCAGCCAGTCGCTATCGGCATTCCCGGCATTCCCGGCGCTCGCGCGTGCGAAGACCGGGCGATGGACATTCGGCGTGCCACCGTACAGGTACGGCTGCCCCAATTGCACGACCGCAACCGCCCCTGGATTACATCCCGCCTGCACGACGATGCTCTCTTGCGTGAACGCGCCCGCGGTACCCAGTCCGGCAGCAACGCTGCCGCCCACGTGTACCGTGTCGCATACCGACGAGGTGAATATCACCGCGTTCGCGGGGATATCGACGTCAAGAAGTTCCGTGCCGCCCACCGTCACGCTGGCGAGCGGGCCTGCCGCGAGAACACCGTCCTGCACCGGTCCTGTCTTGATGAAGTCGATCTTCAGCGCGAAGCCGGTCAGATGCCTGGCCTGGGCCGTCAGCACGACCTTGTACGGTACTGGACGAGGAGCGTCATCGATCCCGGCAAAGCTGCCGCCGCCCGCGCTCACGCGCATGCCGACGCCCGCAACACTCGTGGGATACACGTCTTTCAAATCCTGCACCGGTGCTTCGGAGCGGCTCAGCCGAACCTCGAGGGTGTTAGCCTCGCCCGTGCAGACGAACGGAATATCCTGCAACGCGGCGACCCGCACCGAGCCCAACACGTCACCTACAGTCAGGCTGGACAACGCGGAGATATTGACTGAAGGCAGCAAGATGACGGGACGCGCCTTGCCATCGCCCGGAACGCAACCGGCGTGAGCGAGCGGCGCGCCGCTGAAGCTCGCGGCGGCCAGCACCGAGAGGTATCGACATGCTCTAAAAACAAGCCGCAGAAGTGCTCGCGTATTCATCACGTTTTCACGGCCTTGCGCCGGTCCTTGCATCAGGTCGCGAAGCGCGTGCATCGCCATGATGCGCGCGCTTTGCGGGCCTCGGTTCGGGTGTGTCATTGTTGGATCTCGACTGATCGCTGCGCCATCACTGCGTGGTCAATCAACCGCCCTTGCCTTTCGCGAGCGCACCGGCGCTGTTGGCGCCGCCGAACAGTTGCGTCAGGTACTGCGAATTCTTGTTCATCGTCGCCATGACCGTGTTGAGCGCCGTGAACTGCGACTGGTATTGATGCGTGAGCTGGGCCGAGTAGCTCGCCAGGGTGTCTTGCTGCGTGCTGATGCCCTTGAGGTCCGCGTTGAGCGGGTCCTGGTTATTCGCGATCAGGCCGCGTTCGCCCAGGAATCCGTTCAGGCTCTTTGTCATCTTCGCGGCCACGCCGGTCGTCGAATTGAACAGGGTCGCCACCCCCGCCGGATTGCTTGTCAGCTCGCTGGAAATCTTCGCGTTGTCCGCCGTGAGGGTCGCGTCCTTGTTCAGCGTAATGCCGATAGCGCCGAGCGAAATATTGGAGCTGCCGTTCTTGACGCCGCCGCTGACAATACCCGCGAGCGTGCTCTTGATCGTGTTGAACATCGCGTTGCCAAGCAGCGGGCCGCCTTGCGCGCCCTTGGCTTTCGAACTGTCGAAACCGGCAACCTGGCTATAGGTCGTGACCAGGGCGTTATAGAGGTTGACGAAGTTGTTGATGGCAGTCGATGCCGACGTGGTGTCCTGCGCCACGGTCAGCGTCTGCGGCGTGCCGGCAGGCGCGCCAATGGCCGCCGCGGTGAGGTTCAGCGTGACGTCCTGGATCGCGCTCGTCACCGTGTTGCTTGAACTCGTGCCGGCTGTCCCGTCGATGGTGAACATGGCGTCTTTAGCTGCTTCGGTCTGCGTCCACGGGCTCGTGGCGGACACCGATGCGATGGTCGACGGGTCCGCGCTGCTGGCGCCGGCCGTGGACGATACGCCGAGACTGGACAGGCCCGCATCGTCGGTCACCGTGCCCACTGAAACACCAATCGTGTTCGATGCACCCGTGGCCGATGAACGCAAGATCAGGTGCGCGCCATCCGTGCCCGTCACGACAGTTGCCGTGACGCCGGGATTGCTCGACGACCCGTTGATCGCGCTTGCAATGCCGCTAACGGTGTTGTTCGCCGACGTGACGTCGATGCTCATCGACTTGTCTCCGACCGAGACGTTCATCGTGCCGGTGCCCAGTGCGGTTGTCGCGCCGAACGCTGCCGACGACAACGTCTGCGCGCTGGCAATCTGCGTCACCGCGACCGAATAGCTGCCCGTTGCCGCGCCGGTGGTGCCGCTTGCCGTCAGCCCCGTGCCGTCGGTCGTCAACTTGAACTGCCCAAGGGCGGTACCGTCCGCGAGCGGCGCAATGCCCGCCTGCAACGCCGACAACCCGGCCTGCAAGGCGCCGATTGCCGAGAGCTTGGTGTTGTCGTTCCTCTGTTGCGCGATCAGCGAGCCGGTCTGGCCCGCCACCTTCGCGTTGACAAGGCTCGTGACCAGCGACGACACATCCAGTGACGCGTTGCCCGTCGAGCCGCTGATGACGGACTGCGCGGCGGACGCCCTGGCCGAGGCGGCGGCAGCCGTCGTGTCGGCCGCGCTCGAGATGGCGTTGGCCGAGGTCGCGGGGGCCGAAGTCACCGGGGCCGGGGCGGGCACGCTTGAGGCGCTGGACGCGCTGGAAATCGTCGACATTAAAATGCTCCGTACGTCAGGTTTGCTGTTGAGGCTGGATGAAAATCGCCCGCTGAAGCCAAGCCTCAGGAGAGCCTCAGGGGACCGTTAAGTGATGCGATGCGGCAGCCGCACGTTGCCAGGGCTGTGCATCGTCTATTCGCGCAGTCATGGTTGCGCACTTCCGCCAAGCGTGAAACGCCGAGCAACACGCGGCTCCCGCAGGTTCTTTCCAAATCTTTAAAAAGATTTCCACGCGTGGGTGCAGGCCGGTCGAGGTCGCGAGTGCCCGACGACGCTATCTATCGGTAATGTGAAAGAGGCCCGCAGAAATATTCCGGCCGGCTCGGGCAAGGCCCTTCTTCTCTCGCGTCCCGCCGGCTTTTTTTGATTTTTATTTCAATATTTTTTCACGGAGCTTGAGTACGATCTCTGGTGCGCCCGACCCTTGGCGGACCAAGCCATGGGTTCTCAGCAGTTTTTATCGAGGCATCGTTCTTGCGGGTCAAGGACCGTTTCACGACCCGCCCGCAGCGCGGCCCGGCGAGCGGGCTGGACGATGAGGGTTCGTTTCTGCAAATCGCCATGCAAGCGCAAAAACGCAAAAAACTTGCGGCTTTGAGAGCGGCAGCAATCGATCACGGTTTGTTTGTTTTCGAACCTCATCCGCCAATCCAGTACACTTATTGAATTGAAAGCACTGGTTCTGACAGGCAATCCTGGTCAGGGTGTTTGACGGTTTCTGATAGTTGAGAGGGAGAAACGTACGTGGCTAATGACAAGATGCTGGAGCAGATGAGCAACAAACCGGGGTTTATCGCGGCCCTCGACCAGAGTGGCGGATCCACCCCCGGCGCCCTGAAGGCGTATGGAATTCCGGAGAGCGACTATAACGGCGACGCCGAGATGTTCAAGCTGATGCACGAAATGCGGGTACGCATCATGACTGCACCCGCGTTCACCGGTGAGAAGGTTGTGGGCGCCATTCTCTTCGAAGCCACCATGGACGGACAGGCAGAAGGAAAGTCCGTGCCGGCCTTCCTGTGGGAAGACCGTGGCGTGGTTCCTTTCCTGAAAGTGGACAAGGGGCTCGAAGCGGAAGCGAACGGCGTGCGTCTGATGAAACCGATCCCGGGGCTGGATGCGCTGCTCGAGCGGGCGGTCAAGCTCGGCGTGTTCGGTACGAAGATGCGCTCGGTTATCGACCATGCGTCGCAAGAAGGAATTGCGGCCATCGTCAAGCAACAGTACGAAGTTGCCGCGCAAATCCAGGCGCACGGTCTTGTGCCGATCCTGGAACCCGAGGTGTCGATCAACAGCCCGGACAAGGCTGCAGCGGAAACCATCCTCCTGGCTGAGCTGCTCAAGGGTCTCGATGCATTACCCGATGGCAGCAAGGTCATGATCAAGCTGACCATCCCCGACGTGGCGGATTTATATCGTCCGTTGATCGAGCACCCGGCTGTCGTACGCGTGGTGGCGCTTTCGGGCGGCTACTCGCGGACCGACGCGTGCGCGCGTCTCGCGAAGAATCACGGCATGATCGCCAGCTTTTCCCGTGCGTTGATCAACGAACTCAAGAAGCCGATGAGCGACAGCGAGTTCGACGCAACGCTCGCAACGGCTGTCAATGAGATCTATCGGGCCTCGGTTGAAAAGGTCTGATCAATAAATTGCAAGCCGGTTGCAAGCGGCTGGCAGAGCAGGTTTTGAAGCAGTGTTTGATACAGGCCGCACTCGAAGCATGAGTGCGGCCTGTTTGTCATGCCGCGCGAGCAACGCTCGCTTGCGGCAGTTCAAGACGGCGCGACCACGTGGCGAGGTGGCGGAAAGCGACGGGCGGTTTGCACAGGATTGCGCTGTCATATTGCTTGCCCGCGAACCTGACGAAGTCGTCGATCCGGAAGCCCTGGCCCCGGTAGAAATCAATCAGATGTGCAGCGGGTTGCGGGGTATCGAGCGCAAGCTCCGCGTAGCCGCGAATGGCGGCCCAGTGATCCGCATAGGCCAACAACGACTTCCCGATCCCCCTGCTCTGATAGGCAGGATCGACGCCGAACTGGCGAACGCTCGCAACATCATCCCGCCGATAAAGCGCACATACCGACCCGGTATCCTGTGCGTAAAGAGTCATGGTTCCGACCAGCCGTCCGTTGCATACCGCGACATAACAGTCGCCGCGCATGGCACGGGCGCGAGTAACCAGCGCGGACTGGTCAACGCACGTGCAGTTGAGCCCCATCGCACCAAGCCGCGCGAACGAACGGTGCAGCATGTCGGTCAACTCATCGAACGAATCGCACGCCGGGTCAAAGCGCCTCAGTACGACGCTGCCCACGCCACGATGAACGTAGCTGATACGCGTGTGATTCCTGATTGCTGTGTGTTGCTTCGACATGACACCCCCGGTCTCATCATTGCCAGAAGTGTAGGATTCCTCGCCGGTTGAGAACAAGAAAAAATGCCGTAAATATTTCGTGTTTTACGGCATATATATGCAGGCCGCTGAGGGCTTTACGGAATTTTTATTCCAGGCCTGCGTTCAGGAAACGCGTACGCTTTCGGCATTCATTTTTTCGATGGTGAGATTCACCGATCGCGCGCTCAAAGGGCTGGTCCGATGCCTGACCCCGGCCGGCACCGTCAACATCTCGCCCTGCTTTAACTCGTATCGCGCCGATTCCAGCTCGACAAGCAAGACGCCCTCGAGAACGATGAACACTTCGTCCGAGTTTGGATGGAAATGCCAGAAAAATGGCGCATCCATGACGCTAAGATGAACAGCGTGATCGTTCACCTTAGCCAGGACCTGATTGAAGTATCCCGCTTTGGTCTGCGCTGCGATTGCGCCTGGGTTGATCAATTCAGGGTCCAAGATCGTCTCCTGCGGATCCATGCGGCGAAGCATGTGAGGCACGGCTAACCATGGCGCGCATGGGCCAGGTGTCAGCCGCCAGTCACCAGACTAACCACACGCAATCCACGCGCAAAGAGAGAAATTTTCACCGCGACGTGAGTCAAATTCACAAGGCGCCAAGTCAAAACGACAAGAACCGTCAGAACAAAAGATCCTGCAGCCGATAGTAAGCGCCGACCAAAGGCAGCGTCCACGCGCGGCCGGCATGTCCAGGCACAGCGGGCCAGGCAAGCGAACGCCACGGGTTGGCCTGTTCGGAACCCGACATCACGTCAGCCATCATGCGTCCCATATGCGTCGACATCTGCACGCCGTGGCCGCTGTAACCCATCGAATAGTAGAGCCCTTCGTGCTGACCCGCACGAGGAAGCCGGTCCACGGTGATGTCGATCAGACCGCCCCAGCAGTAGTCGATCCTCGTGTTGGCAAGCTCCGGAAAGTACCTAGCCAGGCCCTTGCGCAGCACGTTGCCGCTCTTTTCATCGGAATGGGGATTGGACATCGCGAAGCGCGCGCGGCCACCCCACAGCAGCCGGTGATCGGGCGTCACCCGAAAATAATTGCCGATGTTAAGCGACGTCACATAGCTGCGCCTGTGAGGGAAAAACGCGTCGAGCTGCTGAGTGGAAAGCGGCTCCGTCACCACGATAAAACTGCCCACCGGCGCCATGCGCTGCTGGAACCACTGCAACGGCCCCACGCGCGATGCACCCGTTGCCACGAGCACCCGGTCCGCCCTGATGACGCCACGCGCCGAGGTGAGCTCATAACGCTCCCCGTCGATGCGTTTTAACTGCGTCACCGCCGCGCCTTCGAAGATACGCGCGCCATGCCGCGTGGCGGCCTGCGCCAGGCCGACTCCAAACTTGCCCATGTGCATCTGCAGGCCGTTGCGCTGCAACAGCCCGCCATGAAAACCATCCGAACCGATTTCACTGCGCATGCGATCGGCCGGAATCAACTCGACCTCCGGGTCGACCTCGCGACGCAACACCTCATAGGTACGCGCCAGTTTTTCGTAGTGCTTCGGCTTGGCTGCAAGCTTCAGCTTCCCTGTGCGAACAAGGTCGCAATCGATCTGATGACGGGAGACGATGGACTCCACACTCGCCACCGCACTTTCATATGCACGATAAAAGCCCCGGGCCTGCTCCAGTCCGACTCTCGCGGCAAGCGAAGCGAAGTCCTGCGCGACGCCGGTATTGCACTGGCCGCCGTTACGCCCGGACGCCTCGCTTGCTATGCGCCCTGCTTCGAGCACAGTGACCGATACACCACGCGTAGCCAGTTCGAGCGCAGCCGACAAACCCGTGAACCCGCCACCGATCACCACCACATCGGCGCGGCCTTCCACAGGACCCTGTGCAGCTTCGCTGAATACGGGAGCCGTATCCAGCCAATACGAATCAAGCTTCATTGATTTTTAGTTGAATGTGGCGCGACGAGCCTGCTCCTGAATTTTTCCTCGTGCGCCACTGAAGCCGCTTGCGCCGCTTCAGTGGCGCTCCTGGTCAGGCAGTCCACCAGACATGTTCGGCGAACGAGAAGCCCATCATCCCACCGGTCGGGATCGAACCCAGTCCTTTCAAGCGCTTGTCGTTGGCATCGAGCAGGCTGATGAACGACGGGATACCGATGCCACCCTGATCCGCCACCAGCACCTGCATCTCGCCGTACATCTGCTTGCGTTTCGCATCGTCGGTCTCGGCGCGCGCGCTCAGCAGCAACTGGTCGAAGCGCGGGTCCTTCCAGCCTGACTCGTTCCAGGGCGCGTCGGACTTGAAGAACTGCGTGAACAATACGTCCGCGCTGGGACGCGGGTTGATGCTGCCGAAACCGAGCGGATGCTTCATCCAGTGATTCGACCAGTAACCATCGGCGGGAACCCGGTTCACAACGAGGTTCACACCAATCTTCGCAGCCGTCTGCTGCATCAGCTCGGCCATTTCGATAGAACCGTTCGCGTCGGTCGTGGCGTAGATCGGCGGCAAGGCCGGGCCGACTGCACCGGCCTTCTGCATGTAGAACTTCGCCTTGTCCAGATCGAACTTGCGTTGCGGCAGCGACGCGTTGAAGTAGCGGTGGCCCGGCGGGATCGGCTGGTCGTTGCCGGTCACGGCATAGCCCCGGAACACGGCCGTGCGGATCTGCTCGCGGTCGAACAGGTTCTTCATGCCCCGCACGAAGTCGGGGTTGCCCGTGAGCGTGTTATCGCGACGCATGATCAGGTCGGTGTAAAGACCGGATTTGGTTTCCTTCACCGCGTAACCCGGGGTCGACGCAATGCGCTGTGTCGAGCGCGGATCGACGGAGTTGATCAGGTGCACGTCACCCGCGAGCAGCGCATTCACGCGGGCGGCGTTGTCGCTGATGCTCACCAGTTCGATCTGGTCGAGGTACGGTTGTCCAGCTTTCCAATAGTTGTCGTTGCGCACGCCGACCGTGCTGACACCCGGCTTGAAACTCTTGACCTTGTACGGTCCGGTTCCAATCGCCGAGGCGAAGTTCGTCGTGCCGTCCTTGACGATCACGAGTTGCGGCGTGGCAAGGATTGCCGGCAAGTCGGCGTTCGGCACATCGAGCACCATGGTCACTTCGTTCGGACCGCTTGCCTTGATATCGGCGAACTGATCGGCGAGGGTCTTTACCTTCGACGCCGTCTGCGGATTCTTGTGACGCAGCAGTGAATAGACCACATCGGCAGGCGCGAGCGGTTTGCCGTCGTGGAAAGTCACGCCCTGGCGAAGCTTGATGATCCACGTTTTAGCATCGGAGCTTGATACGGACTCCGCAATGTTCATTTGCGGCGTCAGGCTCTCGTCAAACTGGGTCAGGCCGCTATAGAACATGAAGAACCGGATGTAGTCGCTACCCGTCGAACCCACGGCAGGGTCGAGGGTGTCCGAGACCGAACCCGCGTCGTACGCCACCCGGATACTGCCGCCTTTCTTCGGGGTATCGGCGGCCAGCGCAGCGCCAGACACCGACAGCAGGCCGCCGCCGGTGACAGCCATCATGCCGGTGCCGGCCAACACGCGCATCATGCCGCGACGACTTAGACCACCGCTTTTTATATCATCTTTCACTTGAATGACTCCGGACGGGTAAGGGATCAGAAAGAACGTTCAGGAGGCGACGGGGGCTAGGTTTATCGCGTCTCTTCAGCAGCATCGTATGCTTGCAGAATCCGCGTGAAACGCCGACAAAAACCGCAAAACAGCATAAATCGCTTGTTATCGCATCGCTAACGCGCTGCTTTGCATGGCCGCCAGCCAGCCGATGAAAATGTCCGCGTTTTCCCCATGCTTCAGGCAACGGCGGACTGCTCCGCATCGAGCAATTGCGGGTATCGCCGCAGCACGTCGGCATACAGTTCGCCGATAACTCCGGCGCCGGCCGCGAGCGTGCCCGCCGCTTCCCTCGCGTCGAGCGCATCGAAGATCTTGTGCTTGAGGAAATGACGCCACACCACCGGCGCGCGAGCCAGGATGCCGGTCAATACGTCGTAGCGTTCGCGTGTCCACTTCGCCTCATAGGCGTTGCGCTGCGCACCATAGTCGAAGTGGGCGACGGCGGTCTGGGCCGCTATCCTTTTGGCCTCGTTGCGCAGTTGAGCCGTCTTTGCCAAGTCGATTTCTCCGTCGACCAGCACGACGCCATACAACTCACGCGCCTGATCGACGCGAAGGTAACCGCGCCGCACGTCTTCGGCCACCTTCTGCGCGTCGCGTTCGTGCGGATGGCCGTAGCCGCCACCGCCGCAGCCTTCGAGGCGGATGACGTCACCCGGACCGCACATGACGAGGTCGGTCACGCCGAGGTCCTCCTCGTCCTCGCGGCCCGGATTGCGGGTAAAGCGCGAGACGGCGCCCGCCTTGCCCCCAAGCACGCCCCAGGACGCGAAGCGCGAGCGGTCGCGATTGCGGGCAGTCACCAATGTGCCCGGCGAAAACACCCTGAACTCCATCACGGTTCCCAGCCCGCCGCGGTACTTGCCCACGCCCGCGCTACCGGGCACGACGCCATACCTGGTGATCCGGATCGGCACTTCGGCTTCGTTGATCTCGACCGGCGTATTGCGCAGGAACGCCACGTTCGCGCCGGACGCATCCGACCCGTCGCCCGAGATCATGCCGCCCGCGCCACCGCCGACCGGACCGATGGACGCGATCACCGAACGGCCGCGGCGATCCACGGTCTTGACGTTGAGTATCGACATGCCGCCGGCCGGACACGCAGGCAAACGTTCCGGGCACACCATCGAGAACGCACCGAAGGTTACGTACTGCGCGACCTTCGCGGTCAGGCTGCGCATTCCGACCGCAGCCGGCGGAACGCAATTCATGATCGTGCCTTCAGGCAGGATGCAGCGTGCCACTTTAAGCATGCCTGCGTTGAGCAGAAGATCGGGGTTAAGCGAGTACAAGACATAGTTGAGGCCGACGAGCGCGAGGACGTGGCGCTCCTTGCCGCCCGTTGGCATATTCAGCGACGAATTCAGTTGCGGATCGCTGCCGGTGAAATCGAAGACGAGCGAACCGTCCGCAACAGTCAGCGTCAACGCAACACGCAGCGGTTTGCCGTTGACCGAATCTTCGTCGGCATATTCGGCGAAGAAATATTCGCCGTCCGGCATGCTCCTCACGATCGTGCGCGCCTGCTCTTCCGAGTACTCGAGCAGCGCGTCCATCCCGGCGCGGAATTGCTCGATTCCGAAGCGCTCGATGATCTCCAGCACCCGGCGTTCGCCGGTCATCAACATCGCAATCTGTGCCTTCAGGTCGCCGTGATTCTGCTCGGGCGCGCGCACGTTGATGGCCATGTGTTCGAGCAGAACCTCATCCAGCACACCCGCGCGAACAATCCTGGTCGGCGCGAAGCGGATGCCTTCCTGGTAGATCTCGGTCAGCGTGCGCGACAGCGACGCCGGCACCGCGCCGCCCATGTCGGTGTTATGAATATGCCCACCGACATAGCAGACAATCTCGCCGTCGAAAAACACCGGCTTCCACATCATGACGTCGGGCGTGTGGGTCGCCACGTAGCCGCTGTACGCGTCGTTGGTCATGCAGATATCGCCCGGTTCATAGTGATCGATCATGTCGATCACCGCACCGAAGTCGAGACCCGGATACCACGTGGCGCCGAGCGTCTTCGGCGAAGCAAACGTGAGTCCGCGGGTGTTCATCAGCGTGCAGGAGAAGTCTTCCGTTTCCTTCACGAAAGCGGAATGCGCGGTGCGCACGAGCGTATAGGCCATGCTTTCCGCAGCCGCGACGCAGTAGTTCGCGAAGATCTGGAGGACGGATTTATCGAATGTCATGTTGCGTTTCCAAAGTCAGCAGTCAAACGGCTTCGAGAAAAAGATTGCCGTAGTCGTCCACGCGGGCATTGAAACCCGGCAGCACGCAGGTGGTGGTGTCGTCCTGGGCCACGATCGCGGGGCCAGGGAATCGATGCCCCGCCAGCAGCGCCGTGCGCCGGTAGAGCGGCACGCGACGCCACGCGCCGTCGAGGTAGGCATCGATTTCCGATTCGGCTTTTGGCGCGCCTTCGCCCGCTGCTATCTTTGGCAACTCGGGCTTGGGCGTGGGCGCGGTGATGACGAGCCTGAGCGCGACTACCTGAATCGCGGACCTTTCATCGCTGTGGCCAAACAGGCGTTCGTGCTCGCGATGGAACGCTTGCGCGATTCCTTCAATGTCACCGTTGGCGATAGCGTCGGTGGTGAGCGGCGTGTCGATCTCAAACGATTGCCCGCGATAGCGCATATCCGCCGAGACCACGAGTTCAGCCGTTGCATCCGTGCCGGTCTCGCGGATCACCCAGGCGCGCGCATCGGTTTCCAGCAACGCCAGGTCTTGGCCGAGCCGTTCGAGGGATGCGCGGTCGAGTGGATAATATGTCGTGCGAACAAAATCGTTCTTGGTGTCCGCGATCAAACCGCCCAGTGCGCTCAGCACGCCCGGCGTAGTCGGGACCAGCAGGTTCCGCACATTCAGCGCGCGGGCGAGGAAACAGCCAAGCATCGGCCCCGCGCCGCCGAAAGGCATGAGAGAGAAGGTACGCGGGTCGATGCCGAAGCGCGAACTCAAGCGGCTCACACCTGCATACATGCAGGAGATCGATACCTCGATGATCGCCGCAGCCGTCTTGTACACGTCGAGTCCCAGCCGCTGCGCAAGCGGCTCGATTGCACGCAGTGACGCATCGACATCCACCTTGACCGCGTTATAGCCAAGCGCCGCGCTGCCGAGCACGCCGATCGCGGCGAATGCGTCGGTGATGGTCGGGCGCGTGCCGCCGCGGCCGTAGCAAACCGGGCCCGGATTCGACCCCGCGCTTTCCGGTCCGACCTTGAGCACGCCGAACTCGTCGACCCAGGCGATCGAGCCGCCGCCATCGCCGATCGACGACACGGAGACCGACGGAATATGGATCTGGAATTCGCCGATATATTCGCCCGTCGCGTACTGCGGCTTGCCGTCCACGATCAACGCAATGTCCGCTGTCGTCCCGCCGATGTCGAGACTCATGCAGTCCTTCACCTTGCAGAGCTTCGCGAGATACGCCGCGCCGATCACGCCGGACGCGGTGCCGGACAGGATCATCTGCACGCAGTTCTGCTTGCCGTTCTCGGCGCTCATCACGCCGCCATTCGACTTGGTGACCTTGAGGTCCGCGCCAATCCCGCTTTCGGCCAGCGCAGCCTGCAACTTCGTGAGGTAGTTCGACACGCGCGGTTGCACATACCCGCCAATGGTCGCCGTGACGGTGCGTTCGTATTCGCGGATGATCGGCCAGACTTCATGCGAGCACGAGACGAACGCACCCGGCATTGCGCGCTGGATGATCTCCTTCACCTGCTGCTCGTGCGACGGGTTCCGATACGAATGCAGCAACGACACCACCACGCCCTCGCAGCCAGCCGCTTGCATGCCGCGCACGGCGTCGAGCACGCTGGTCTCATCGACGGGGGTTTCCTCGTCACCTTCCGCCGTCAGCCGGCCCGCCACGCCGAACACACGGTCGCGCGGAATCAACGGCGCGGGGCGGCTGGACATCAGGTGGTACATGTCGGGGATCTTCAGGCGCGCAATATCCAGCACATCCTCGAAGTTGCGCGTGGTGACGAGTCCCAGCTTCAGGCCCTTGCGTTGCACGACGGCGTTCACGCCCACAGTCGTGCCGTGCGTGAAATAAACCACCTCTCGCGGCTCGATGCCATAGCGCTCCCGCAGGCCTTCCATTCCCGCAAGCACTTCGCTGCCCGGACTGTCCGGCCGCGAAAATACCTTCAGGGTCCGTATGGTTCGCGTCGCTTCGTCGAGCACCGCGAAGTCGGTGAACGAACCGCCAATATCCACTCCGATTCTCAAACCCATTGCGTTGTCCTTATCTTTCGATTGATACGTGCCGCTCAGCCGTGCTGTTTGCGTTTGTCGATGACGTCGCGAATCTGGTAATAGCTCCCCAGCGCCGGCATGAACCACGGCTTGCCGCGATAAAGCGGGTGCGTGAGCATCGGCGTGCCATAGGCGCTGCTCTCGGGCGCTTGTGCTTCGATGATCAGGCGCGCGACCTTGTAGCCAAGATAGGTCATCATCACCACGCCGCTGCCGTTGCAACCGAGCGCGTAGTGGATACCGTCGGCGGTGCGGCCCAGATGCGGCAGGAAGTCGAGCGTGAGCGCCACCGTGCCGCCCCAGCTATGCGCTACTTTGATGTCGGCCATTTGCGGAAAGCGCTCAACCATCTGCGCATGCAGGATCGCACCCGATTGACGCCGGTCGAGGCTATAAAAACGCGCGCGGCCGCCAAAGAGGAAACGCTTGCCGTCGGGCGAATAGCGGTAGTAGTTGACCACGCGACGCGTCTCCGAGATACCGCGGCGCTTCGGTATCAGCGATGCCTGCAAATCGGCGGGAAGCTCTTCGGTTGCGATCTGATGCGACACGACCGGCACCACGCGGCGCTTCAGGTCCGGCATCGATTCGCCCGTATAACCGTTGGTGCAGATCACCACATGTTCGCTCGCGAGCGTTCCTCGCGCGGTCTCTATGCGATACCCCGCCCCGGAGCGCTCAACCGTCCTGACCGGGGCCTTGCTGCACACCGTGACGCCCGCGCCGCGAGCGGCGGCGAGCAGCCCGGCGAACATCATCGACGGGTGGACTTGTCCCGCGCGCTCGAGCAGGACGCCGCCCGCGTACATGTCGCTCGCCAGTTCGCTGCGCAGCTCGTCGCGCGAGAGGATCCGCGCGCCCGCCGACGCGTACGCGTTCAGGTTCACGATGCGCTTCTTCCACGCGGCCAGATGCGCGTCGGTCCACATCGCATTGATGCGGCCGGCCTTCAGATAAGCGCATTCGATTGCATTGTCCCTGAGGATGCGTTCAAAGACGCCGTAGGAAGCCGCGGCTTCACGCAACAGCGCTTGCTGGCGTTGTTCGGATACGGCGCTGTCCAGCTTCTTGCCTGAGGGCGCCTTGCCCACGTTCACGCCTCCCGACACTTGTCCGCCGCTGAGCGTGCTCGCACCGACCCCAGGCACATCAGCTTCGAGCACGGCCACGCTCAAGCCATGCTTCGCGAATTCGAGCGCGCACGACAACCCCGCATAACCCGCGCCGACGATCGCCACGTCGACTTCGCGCGGCACGTCGGACATCAGGTCGTCGTGTGGACGCCAGTCTTTCCACCAGTACGGGGTATCGGTGAAATCGGAGGAAAACACTTGGCTGCGCGTCAACACGGTGAGGTCCTTGATGTGAATGCGTAAATAATAGGACTACGACACACTGTGGTTTCAATGCGTCGGTATTGGTCGTGAAACAATCAGCCGCACACGGGCAAATCCTCGCTCGCCGCCTGCAGCGCCTGCCACGTAATGCCAATGATTTCGTCGATATCCGCTCGCGTGGCGACCAGCGGCGGCGCGAATCCAATGATGTCGTGAATGCCGAGCGGGCGAACAATCAGGCCGCGCGCAAGCGCCGCCTGCGCGACCCGGTTGCTGACCTTGAGCGCTGCGGCAAACGGCGTGCGCTCGGTCTTGTCAGCCATTAGCTCAAGCGCGGCCAGCATCCCCTCGCCACGTACATTGCCGACGAGCGGGTGATCATCGAATGCGGCATGCAGGCTCTGTTGCAAATACGCGCCGACGTCGGCGGCATTGCGCGTCAGTTGCTCGCGCTCGAGGATGTCGAGGTTCGTCAACGCCACGGCCGCGCACACCGGATGGCCCGAGTAAGTCCAGCCGTGGCTCATTGCGCCCTGCTCCCGCGAGCCGCGCTCGATCACGTCCCATACCCGCTCGCCGACAATCACCCCGGACAGCGGCAAGTACCCGCTCGTGAGTCCCTTCGCGACCGAGATCAGGTCGGGTTCGATACCGTAATGCCCGGAGCCGTTGCGTGAGCCAAGACGCCCGAAACCGCAGACGACTTCATCGGCGACGAACAGGATGTCGTGCCGCTTCAGTACAGCCTGGATGGCCGGCCAGTAGCCGGCCGGCGGCGGCAGGATGCCGCCCGAGCCCATGACCGGTTCGCCAAAAAATGCGCCGATGGTGTCCGCCCCTTCGCTTTCGATCAACCGTTCAAGCTGCTCGACGCAATCCGCCACGAACGCACTTTCGCTCTCACCCGGCCGGGCGTCGCGATAGAAGTCAGGACATACCGTGTGCAGCACTTGCGGCATGGGCAAGTCGAAGGCCGCGTGAAACTTCGCTTGTCCCGTGAGGCTGCCGGTTGCAATACCCGAACCGTGATAGCTGCGATGCCTCGCGATGATCTTCTTCTTGCGCGCACGCCCGAGCACATTGTTGTAGTACCAGATGAGCTTGATCTGTGTCTCGTTGGCGTCCGAGCCGGACATGCCATAGAACACCTTCTTCATTCCCGGCGGCGACCAGTCCTCGATCAGCCGCTGCGACAGTTCGACAGCGGGGTCGTTCGAGAAGCCTGCATACGTGTGATAGAACGACAGCTTGCGGCTCTGCGCCGCCATCGCCTCGGCCATCTCCTCGCGTCCGTAACCGATGTTCACGCAATACAGCCCGGCGAACGCATCGATATAGGAACGGCCTGCGTGATCCTCCATGCGTATGCCCGACGCACGCCTCATCAGGTGTCCTTGCAGTTCGCCGGAAGCATGCTCGGACGCGTGCGTTCCGGGATGCATGAAGTGGCGCCGGTCGGCGGCGAAGATCGCATCGCTCAGTGAGGCAGGGGTCGGGTTCATGGCTGCGCCGCGAGTGAGGGAGTGTGCAAGGCGTCAGCGATGTCCCATTCCGGATGCCACGCCGGCTTGCTCACGCGGCCATCGGCGCGGGCGAGCGCGCTGATGCGCGCCATCGACGCGGCATCGAGTTCGAAATCGAATACCGCGAGGTTTTCCACAATGCGCCCCGGATTCGATGACTTCGGAATTGCGGCGACCCCGGGCTGCTGGATCAGCCAGCGCAAGATGATCTGCGCGGGTTGCTTCTCATGCCGACGTGCAATCTCCGCGATCACCGGGTCCGCAAGCAGCTTGCCGCTGCCAAGCGGCGAGTGCGAGATCAGGGCCATGCCATGCCGCGAACAGGCAGCGAGCAGCTTGGTCTGGTCGAGATACGGATGGTATTCGCACTGGTTCGCGACCAGCGGCAACGGCGAGAGCGCCACTGCACGATCGAGCAGCGCCACCGGAAAGTTCGATACGCCAATATGCCGCGTCAGGCCACGGCGTTGCGCGTCGTTGAGCGCGCCGATCGTCTCTTCAAGCGGTACCTCGGGGTTGGGCCAGTGCACGAGCAGCAGGTCGACGTGATCGATTCCAAGCCGCGCGACGCTCGCTTCTGCCGCGCGGCGGAAATCGGCCGAGCGCAGCTCGGTATGCCAGACCTTGGTGGTCACAAACACGTCGTTGCGCGGCACGCCGCACGCGGCGAGCGCCTGGCCGACCGCCTGCTCGTTCTCGTAGCGGGCGGCCGTGTCGATATGCCGGTAGCCGGCGTCGAGAGCCGCGCGCACCGCACGGACGCCTTCATCGTGGCTGGATTGCCATGTGCCCAGACCCAACCGGGGAATCAGCGCGCCGTTAGCGGCAACTGCCTGCAAAGGCGCTGACGCACGAAGAGGAAATGTCATCGCGAGAATTTTTCGGGATTTCAGGTTTGTTATTACCGTGCCATAATGCGGCACGCTGTTCCATATTTTCGACAGATGCAAAGTAACACGCGCTTTTTCGCGGCGCAAGCGAACGGCTGCGCGCCGAACGAGCGTGTGCTTTTTCCTGCTGCGGTGAATCACGGGAGGAGTAGATGAACAGTTTGTTGAAGAGCCTGGAGATCCTGGAGGCGGTGTCTCAGAACCAGCCGGTCAGCGTGGGGGTGCTGGCGCGTCTGCTCGATATGCCGAAATCCAGCGTCCAGCGCGTGCTGATGACCTTTCACGAGGCCGGCTGGCTGCGCCAGACCGGCGGCGACCTGACGCGCTGGGAAGTGGGCGCGCGGATCCTCGGCGTGCGCCCTGCCGCGCTTCGCGGCGGCGCACTGTATGCCGCTGCGCGCGAGCCGATGCGCGAGCTGCGCGAGTTGACCAACGAGACCGTTCACCTGTCGATTCCCGACAGCACCAAGTCGATGGTGCTGATCGACCGCGCGGATTGCACGCAGACGGTGCGCACCTTCAGTCCCATCGGCGACCTCAGCCCGTTCCACGCAACGGCAACGGGACTCGCCGTGCTCGCGTACATGAGCGAGGCCGAGGTGGAAGAAATCCTGAGCCGCGACCTGCCGAAATTCAGCGACACCACGCCGTGCGACCCCGCCGAGATACGACTCGAACTCGAACGCATCCGCAAGCGCGGCTATTCGATCAACCTGTCGCAGTATCGGCGCGCGGTGTGTGCTATTGGCGCGGCGATCATCGATTCGGACGGCGCGCCCGTCGGCAGCATCTGCATCTCCATGCCCGAATCCCGTTACGAGCCTAAGCGTCTCGTTGAATGGGGAACAGCCGTTGCGAAGGCAGCGGCGGCTATCAGCGTTTAGGGCCGCTATCGATGAGGTGAAGCGCGTATGCCGTATCGGTGACAAGATTCAGGCGTACGCTGTCACCACGCTCATGAAGCCGCCTGAACCTACTGCCAAAGGACCCCATCATGCGAATCGAAACGTCATTCCTCTTCGACCTCGACGGAACGCTGGTCGACAGCGTGTATCAGCACGTTCTTGCCTGGAAAGAAGCACTCGATGCAGAGGGTATCGAGCTGTCGGTATGGCGCATCCATCGCAAGATCGGCATGAGCGGCGGCCTCTTCACGAACCAGTTGCTGCGCGAAACCCACGGCGATATCAGTCCCGAGCGCGTGGAGCGTTTGCGCCGCACTCATGCGGACGCATATCAGCGGCTGCGTGCACAGGTTTGCCCCTTGCCCGGCGCACGCGAATTGCTCGCCGCGCTCACCAATGCGGGTACGCGCTGGGCCATTGCGACCAGCGGCCGGATGGAGACGGCGGCCGTGAATCTTGAAGCGCTCGGGGTCGATCCGGCCAAGTCGGTGGTCGTCACGCGCGATGACGTGAAGTACGCCAAACCCGACCCCGATCTCTTCATTGCAGCGGCGGCGCGCCTGGGGGTGTCGATCGAGCATTGCGTGGTGGTGGGCGACAGCATCTGGGACATGCTCGCCGCGCGGCGTTGCCGCTCGCTGGGCGTGGGGCTGCTGTCGGGCGGCTACGGAATGGACGAACTGGAACGGGCCGGCGCGCTGCGCGTGTACGAAGACCCAGCGGACTTGCTGTTGCATCTGGATGAAGTGGCTGCAAGGCCGTAGGCGTTGATGTACGACCGCTGTTTAGACGCCGATCGTTCAGCAATCTGCGGTCGAACCGGATCAGACGCTATACGCGAGTCGCAATCCGCCCCAATGACGGCCAGCGACCATGATCGGCGCGGACACGTCTTTCATCAGCGCGTATTCCCCGGCGCCCATATCGCGTCGATAAGTCTGCAACAGGAACGGCTTGGTATGCGACCCCGAAGCCAGGCCGGTGCGGTCGTTGAAGATGCGCCGGTTACGCGAATGGGCGGCGTTCCAGGCAGGGTCCGAACCTTGCGGTTGCGAAAACTTCTTGTTGTGCGTGGGCAGGTAGCCCTTGGTATCGACGGCTGCACAGAACACCACGCGTTTATCCAGCGCCAGCAAGGGCTCCTGGATTTCCGGCAGGACGCGATCGGCAAGCTGGATATAACGGGTCGTGAATTGCTCGGGATTGGTGCCGGCAATCGGGTTATATGCGGAATCGAAAAGGTCGGCCGCCGAGATCTCGCCGCGCGCAATCGCCTGCTCGAACGCCCGGCCGATCTTCTGCGCGGCGCCCATGACCGCGTCGATAAACCGCGTATCAGGCGTCTCTATTCCCGCTTCCGCCGTCAGCTCGATCAAGGTTTCGGACACGCCCAACAGCTTGCTCAACTGATCGCGCGCCTTCGTGAAGCTGCCGCTCGACTGCTCGACACCGCCGACCATCTCCGAGACTTGAGACGCAAGCCCGCTGCATTGTTGATCGATCGCTTCGGTCTGCAAAGCGATCTGCTCCGCTTCAACGCTCAGCTCGGTGATTGCCTTTCCTGTCGCCGACACCACCTCGCCGATCGCATGCGTGCCCTCCTTGACTCGCTGTGCACGTGCCGCGCTGGCGGAGCCTTCGGCCATCAGCAGGTCAGCCTGACCCGACAGCCTGGTGAGTGTTGTCCCGATCTCCGAGGTGGCTTGTGCGGTCTTCGCGGACAACGCCTTCACTTCCGCGGCGACTACGGCGAAGCTCTTGCCGGACTCACCTGCGCGTGCCGCTTCGATCGCGGCGTTCAAGGCCAGCAGATTGGTCTGGCGCGCGATGATCGAAATTTCTTCGGAGATCTTGCTGACGTCGCTCAACGAGCCTCGCAAGGTCTCGATCTCCGCCGCCATCACCGAGACGCTGTCGACCAGACCATGGATGTCCGCCAGCGACACCCTGACCGTCTCCTGGGACTGGCTGACGTCGGATGCGGCCTGATCCGCCACGATACGCATCTGACGCGCCGCCGCGGCAATCCGCTGGTTGCCTTCCATGGTCGACAGTGAAGAGCGCTGCAAGCCGTGGCACAAATCCGTCTGACGCGTCGCGCGCGCCGCCACTTCCTCGACGTGCCCCGATACATCGCAGATCTCGATACCCAGCTTGCCCGCATGCTCGGCGATCTTGCCGACCGCCGCGAGCGTGCGCCCCCGTTGCCCGAATCCGAAACCCGTCATCCCTTGCCCCCGGTATTTAATTTGCGTGGAATTCCCCGGTTGCATCTCGGCATGCCGGGCTCATCGAATTCCGCGTGACGTCTTCCCGTATAACGTCCGATTGCTGGGAAAACTAAAGGGATGCGAGGCGATGCAAGCGCTACATCGGGTTTGCCCTGTGTCACCGCCGGCCGCCGGATTCAATCGCGATCCGCAGGCGCTCCCAACGGAAACAGCGGCCGATACGGACGCGCTTCGTCAACCGCCCGCGCAAAAGATGGACGCGCCAGCAGACGCTGCCGGTACGCAATCACGTGCGGGAACGACGCGTCAATGCGATGCGTCCAGTCCGCATAAAACAGGAACGGCGCAGCGCCGCAATCGGCCAGGCTGAACTGAGCGCCCGCTGCCCACTCACGCTCGGCCATGACGCCATCGAGCCAGCCGTAAGCGGTCTCGAGCATCGCGCGCGCATCGGCAACGCCTCGCGGGTCGCGTTCTGTTTGCGGGCGCAAGCTGTCGGCCACGATCTTCTGCTGCGGGGTCGAGATGTAGTTGTCGAAGAACCGATCCATGCTGCGCACTTCCATTGCGCTGCGGGGATCTTCAGGCAGCAGCGGCACGGGGCCCGGATGATATAGACCCAGATGCTCGATGATGATGCTCGCCTCGACCACGGTGCGCCCGGCATCCACGAGCACGGGAAAGCGCTTCATTGGCCAGAGCGCCGTCAGCTCTTCCATCACCTGCGGGTTCTCGTGCGACAACGCGCGCCATTCGAACGGGGTGCCATTCTCGTACAACGCGACCAGGACCTTCTGGCAATAGGACGAGAACGGATGGGCGTAGAGTTTCAATGTCATCGGATCACCTCGGGTTGAGAAAGACTGCTTTCCCTGACGACGAACGAGGCTGCCGAAAATCGACATCCACTCTGAAGAATTTTAAAACCTCTGCTGCTGGACGCGGTTTTGCTCACGGAACCATTTCGGAAGCAGGACGTAAATGGCAAAGCCAAACGACCGCACGGGAAGTGCTCCCTTCATCCCGCCGGCGAGCGATCCTCGTTTGAGAATGCCGCGAGACACGCCAGGCGCACCCGCTCGACAGCCGCCGGCCAGCTCTCATCGGCCGCTTGCCGGAACAGGCGCAGCGTCTGCGGATACCACGGAGAATCTTCACGCTCGCGCATCCAGCGCCAGTCGATGTCTTCTCGCGGCAGCAACACCCAGCACGGCTTGCCCAGTGAAGCCGCGATGTGTGCCGCGGAGGTGTCCACACAGATCAACAGGTCGAGCTCGCCGATGACGGCGGCGGTATCGGCGAAATCGCTCAGGTCTGTCCCAAGGTGCAGCAACGGAAGACTCGCGGGCGGCGACTGACCCTCGTCTTCTCCCTGCCCTTTTTGCAGGCTCACGAAGCTGACCCCGGGCACGCTCCAGAGAGGCGCAAGCGTTGCAAGCGAGGGCAGCGAACGGTTGGCATCGTTGTGATGTTTGGGATTGCCTTTCCAGACCAGACCGATTTTGCGGCCGGGTGGCAGCGTCGCCAGCCGCGCGCGCCAGTGTTCGACGAGCAGTGGGCCGGGCACCAGGCGGATGGGATCGGGAATGGTGTCCATGGTCGTGCGCAGGTGCAGCGGCACGCTCATCGGGCTCGTCCAATGATCGTATTCAAGCGCCCGGCCCAGCGCGGTTTCGTGGTCGAGGACCGCATCGACGCCTACTAAGGCCGCGAACAGCCGATGCAGCGCAGGCGCACACGCAAATGCGATATGGACCGCACCTTGTGCCTTGAGCAAGGGTAAATAGCGGCCAAACTGGATCATGTCGCCAAGACCATCTTCCTGCCACAGCAGCAGCGACTTGCCCGCAAGTGCTTCACCGCGCCACCGGGGACACGCAAGCAAGGACTGCGTCTGGTAATGGATAAATCCCGGCTGGTCATAACGGGAGTCGTAAAGCTGCCATCCCTCTTCGTATTCGCCGATGCTGAGCAGCAGCGATGCGAGACTGACTTTTGCATCGTGATAGTCGGCGCGGATCGCGAGTGCTCGCCGGAAAGCTGCTTCGGCGTCCGTCAGACTGCCGAGCTCCTTCAGCACGTTGCCAAGGTTGTGGTGCCCTTCGGCGAGCTCGGGTCGAAGAGCAAGCGCTCGCCGGTAAGCCGCAACGGCGTCAGCCGGGCGATGCAGTGCCCACAGCACGTTGCCAAGGTTGTTATGCGCTTCGACGATATCCGGCCGGCTCAGCAACGCCTGGCCATAGGCCGCCTCGGCCTCGGGCAGCCGCTCCAGAGTCTGCAGCACGATGCCCAGGTTGTAGTGAGCTTGCGCATAGTCGGGCCGAAGTGCGAGCGCCTGCCGGTAAGACACCTCCGCTTCGGGAAGGCGTTCGAGGGCGACCATCAACGCGCCCAGGTTAAGGTGCGCTTCGGCGTAATCGGGGCGGATAGTCAGCGCCATCCGGCAAGCCAGCTCAGCCTCAGGCAGGCGGCCTAGTTCCTTGAGCACGTTCGCGAGGTTATTGAGCGCCTCGGCGTGTTGAGGCCGGAGAATCAGCGCCTGCCGGTATGCCGCCTCGGCTTCCGGAAGACGGGCGAGTTCCTTGAGCACGTTGCCGAGATTGTTGTAAGCCCCGGCATCGGGAGATAGAGCCAATGCTTGCCTGTAGGCACTCTCGGCTTCGTGCCAACGGCGCAGGTCATAGAGCACGATGCCCAGGTTGTAATGGGCCTGCGCATAATTCGCACGAGTCGCAAGCGCATGCCGGTACGCCGCCTCGGCGTCATGCAGGCGTCCGAGATCGTAGAGCACCGCACCCAGGTTGTTGCTGGCCTCGGCGAGGTCAGGGCGGATGCTCAGCAGTTGCCGGTAGATGGCCTCCGCTTCCGTCAGAGAGCCAAGTCCCTTGAGCAGCATGCCGAGGTTATTGTAGGCATCGACGAAATCGGGCTTGGCCTCGATAGCCTGCCGCCAATACGCTTGCGCGTCCGCCAGTTGGCTCAGGCCTAGTGAACAGACCGCCGCTATGTTCAAGGCCTCCGCTAGCGCGTTTCCCGTCAAAACCGGATGCGGTTCAAGCATGGGCTTGACCATCGACAACGCTTGTCCGTATTGTCCGGCCATGCATAGCGAAGCAGCCGACTGATGCCAGTCCGCAAAGGGAGGTGCGCTTGTTGAGACAGATGTCATTGATCGTTCTTCGAAACCCGGGTAAGCGAATTCTGGTCGGGCGCGGTCCCTTCACTCCGCATGGCATAAGAGCGATACGTCGAACGTCTGCGGAAAAGGGGAAGCGCCCATCACGAAGGTTACGATAGTTGCCATCGGCGTGACGGCCGGAAATGAGCGCATTGCTGCACGCTATTCGGAGGATGGGATGCTGAAGAGCGGCTGGAAAGCCTTGGCAAGCTGGCGTAATTGCGTATGGTCCGCCGCTAAGGGTCTCGGTGAATCGCAACTGCTGTACTCAACTGGCTTATTCGAAGCTTACAAACACGCTTAGGGTTTCTTCAACGCAGCCCAATGCACAGGCACGCCATTTCGTTCTCCCTCCAAGAGCGGTGATCTGCCCTCAAAGAGAACGCGCCGGCATCGGGCCGCTCACTACACAATCGCTTAGTGCTGCGAGCCGCTCGATACGCCAAAACGCGCCGCCGGCAGCCGACGCGAAAGGTTCGGCATCAACGCCTGGCGAGCCGCCTCATACGCGTTCCAGTCAGCCGCTTCCGGCAGCGAGGGAATCGTCACCAGCTCGCCCTGGTCGAGGCCCGCAAGCGCCGCGTCCACCATGTCCTGCGATGTCATTACGATACTTTCCGGCAGATAGCTCACCGGTGTGCCCGCAACGTCCCAGAACTCCGTGCTGGTCGCGCCCGGCAACACGGCCTGGACCCGCACGCCCTTCGCGCCCAGTTCGTGGTGCAGCGACTGGCTCAACGCGAGCACGAATGCCTTGCTGCCGCCGTACACACCGTTCAGCGTCTCCGGCGACACAGCGACAATCGATGCAATGTTCACGATCGTGCCACCGCCACGCGCAACAAAACCCGGTACGACCGCCTTCGTCAAATGCGTGAGCGCGACCACATTGAGCGTGATCATCGCGTCCATCTTGTCGATGTCCGAATCCACGAGCGGCGCGGTCGCGCCCACGCCGGCATTGTTCACGAGCATCGTGATGCTCGCGTCGTCGCGCAGCACATCTTCAATTTTGCGCACGCCCTCAGGCGTCCCCAGATCCGCGACGACAACCTCGACATTGCGTCCGGTCGATGTCGTCAGCGTGGTCGCCAGCGCGTTCAGGCGGTCGCGGTTGCGCGCCACCAGAATGACGTCGTAACCGCGCTCGGCCAGCCGCTTCGCATAGTCCGCGCCAATGCCGGTGGACGCGCCCGTCACGAGGGCCGTACCTTTGTTCGCACCATTGCTCATTTCCGTTCTCCAGTTCTTCAAGTGTTCCGGCAGAAGCGCCGGTGTGTGAACGCAATAGTAGAAGTGTGCGATCATGTCCTCAATGACATAGATACCACTTTTTAGGACATTGCCCGGAATCCCTTTCCTGGCGCGCAGGAGGCCATGTGAAAACGATCGGAATCATTGTTTATCCCGACTTTCAGGTGCTGGGGCTGGCAGTCTCGACCGTGTTCGAATTTGCAAACATGACGGTCGGAGAAACCGCGTACGAGGTGCAGTTGGTGTCGGAACACGGCGGCTCGGTGCGCTCGTCGCTCGGCTTCGGCATGGAGACCGCGAGTTTCAAGGGCAGTAAATTCCACACCCTGATCGTCACCGGCGACACCATAGGCACGCCGCATTCGGCCGGCGTAGGGGCATTTCTTCGCGACGCGCTGAATACCTCCGAACGCATTGCGGCGACCTGCACGGGAGCGTTTGTGCTGGCCGAGGCGGGCTTGCTGGACGGCCGCCGCGCCACCACGCACTGGTACTACGCGCGGGCGCTTCAGCGCGCGTATCCGCAGGTCAGGATGGAGGAGGACCGGATCTTCGTTGTCGATGGCCCGATCTGGACATCCGCCGGTGCGAGCGCCGCGATCGACCTTGCGCTGGCGCTCGTCGAGAAAGACCTGGGCGCCGACACGGCACGGCTCGTGGCGAAAAAAATGGTCGTCTATCATCGTCGCGCCGGCGGCCAGTCGCAATACTCCGCGCTGCTCGAACTGGGCGCGAAATCGGATCGCGTGCAGACCGCGCTCGCCTATGCAAAGGCCAACCTGACGGCGAAGCTGTCGATCGAAGAGCTGGCGGAAGCGGCCCACCTCAGCCCGCGCCAGTTCAGCCGGATCTTCACCGACGAGACCGGACAGTCGCCCGCCCGGGCCATCGAAAACCTGCGCGTGGAGGCCGCTCGCCTGATGATGGAAGCAGGACGCCATTCAGTCGATGTCGTCGCACGCGAGAGTGGCTTCGGCGACCGTGAACGGATGCGACGCGCATTCCTGCGGGCGTTTGGACAGTCGCCGCAGGCAATGCGGCGGATGACGGAATCGCAGATGGTGTGATGAAGGGCGGGTTTTGCGCGGGTGAGGTAAGGACCCGCTTCATTGAATCAAGCTGATAACCCCGTTTGCGTGCCTCAGGCTGGAGCTATGCCGCCGGCGCCAACTGTGCGAGCACGGTCGTCATGCTCATGACTTGCCGGTCACCGTCCGATATCCCCGCGTCCTCGGCAGCCTTGGCCAATTGCGCATAGGTCAGTCTGGCAAGGCCTTCGAAGCTATTGCGGATAATCGTCGCGGTCATCGCGGAACTGGTCCGAAGCTCCCAGGCCTTGTCTTCCACAAGCCGTTGAAGCACGAATTCGCGAGCAGCCGTTTTCGCGGCAAGAATGCCGCGGGCTTGTTCTTCTGTCATGGTGTTCTCCCCGAGTCTGCCCTTGTTTTATAGCAACGCGGCGTACCCTTGGCAGTTCGGAAGAACACACTTGGCTCAACTCTTTTACGGCTCCGAACTCAGTCCGAGGCCAGCCGTGCGATCGCACGCTCCACGCCACCGCGGCCGAACGGAACACCCTGCACGGTCATCGCGGCTTCGACGCCGCCGAGGCATCCAAGGATCATCGCGGGGTTAATGTCGCCGAGATGCCCGATGCGGAATGCGCGGCCCGCGAGCGGCCCGAGACCGCCGGCAATCGCGACTTCGAAGCGCTCGCGCGCGACGCTGCGGATGGCTTCCGGATCGATACCCTCGCTCACCGCGATGGTCGTCACCGCCACCGACCGCGCCTCAGGCACCTCGCAGAAAAAGCGCAACGCCCCCGCTTCGCTCCAGCATTGCACCGCGGCTTGCACCGCTTGCGCAATGCGCCTATGGCGCTCCAGCACTTGAGGCAAGCCTTCGCGGAAGATCAACCCGAGCGATGCCTCCAGCCCGGCGATCAGGCTTTGCGGCGGCGTGCCGCAAAACTTGCGGTACGACAGCGGACTTTTGCGCCGCTCCCAGTCCCAGTAGAAACGCGGCGTGGCATTGCGGCGCGAGACTTCCATCGCCTTCTCGTCGACCGCGACGAACGCGAGTCCCGGCGGCACCATCAACGCCTTCTGACTGGCGCCGAGAACCACGTTGATGCGCGTTGCATCCATCGCGAACGGCGCGGCTGCAAGCGATGCAACCACGTCGACCACGAGCAGCGCCGGATGATCGACACGGTCGAGCGCCGCCCGCATGGCGGGCAGATCGTTGGTGATGCCGCTGGCGGTGTCGGTATGAACGATGAAGACCGCGACGATCTCGCGTTTGACATCTTCCCGCAGCACGGCTTCAATATCCGCCGGATCGATTGGACGGCCTGCGACCCAGGGGGTACGAATCACACGGCCGCCCATTGCCTCGGCCTGCACCGCCCACGACTCCGAGAAGTGACCGGTGCCTGCCACCAGCACCGCCTGACCCGGCGCAACCAGATTGGCGATGACGGCTTCCCAAGCGCCATGCCCGTTCGCGGCATAGAGAAAGACGTCTGCCTGCTCTGTCCGCAGCACGCGCCTCAGTCCCGCTTCACACGCGGCAATGCAGCGATCCAGTCGCGGGTCAGCCAGGTCCATCGGCTGACGGCTCATTGCGTGCAGGACTTCATCCGGCACGCGGCTGGGTCCCGGCGAATGCAGAAAGCGATGGCCGGGCAAACGGGCGACGTCGTTCATGCGAGAAGCACTGGAAATGGGTGATTGCAGCGGGAGTTCGTGCGCGCTTGAGCTTTGTCGTCAGTCAGTGTCATTGCAAGCCTGGCTAGTTGTTGGCCGAATTATTCTACAGGGCTTGCCTTTTCACCACCAGTTCGGCCCTAACCTTGCTTCCCCGCAATCGAATGCATCGCCACGGCGATATCGCTCGCTACCGATGCGAGCGCTCGGCTGTGTGCCTTGACCAGGGCGTCGTAACCAGGGCCGCCTGCGCTCTCGTGTACAACACTGCGTCCGCTAACGTTCTCACCACCCTTCGGCGAACGCACCGACCAGATAACCGCCAGCGTTACTGCGCCGTTCGTTGACGAATCGAAGACCTGCACGTCGATCGAAATGCGGTAGGCGTTGTCGTCCACCCGCTGCGGGTAAGTGGATACGATCGCCCCCGGGATGAACCGCCCGAGATCCTCAGCCAGTACACCTGGAATCTGCTTCTTCAACGGCTCCGCCCAGCGAGCGAACTCATCGATAGACACACGGTTCGCGTCCAGCCTGGTCACCATCTGCGATCGATCGACCAGTTCGGGAACCGTTACGGGATCGATCGCGATCGTGACCGGATGGCCGCCGGACGACTGTTCGACGACCTGAACAGGGCTCAGCGTGTAGAACTTCGACGCCGGCGACGTTGCGCACCCCGCGAACAAAGTCAGCAAGATCGCGGTCCATAGGAACCGTGGATATCGGCTCATTGCTTGTCCCCGGTCTTGCCGCGGAGCAGCGCTTCCGGATGGCGTTCGAGATACTCTGCAAGCGAGCGGAACGAAGCTGCGGTCCGTGACAGCTCGCGCATTGTTTCAGCGGTGCTTTGCTGCAATGGCGAGTCGCTTTGCAATGCGCGATTCGCCGACGTGAGCGCCTCGCGAGCAGCGGCCAGCGTAGTTTTCGCCTCGGGCGCCACATCCGTATTAATGGTTTTCATCAGCGTGTCTGCGTCACCCAGCGTTTTGCGCAGGTCCTGGCTGATTCCCTCGAACGGAATCTTGTTCAGCTTGGCGACGAGACTGGTGATCGAGTCTTGCAGGCCTTGCAGATTACCTGGCACTGTCGGCAGTTGAGGCGTCCCTTTACTCCAGTCAACAGTCGCTTTGGGGGCGGCGGGGAAGAAATCGATCGCTATATACAGTTGTCCAGTCAAGAGGCTCGCGGTCCTCAGTTGCGCCCGCATCCCTTTCGATACCAGGTCTTCCGTAATCGCTTTTCGTTCCACCGATGTACTCGCACTCCTGGCTCCCGAGTCGTCGCTCGCGACCAGGCGCTCGGGAAAAATGCTCACCTCGACGGGGATACTAAATTCCCTTTTTGCCGGATCAAAGTGCGTGTGAATCGCCGATACCTCACCAATGACTATCCCGCGGAAGTCGATGGGTGCACCAACGGTCAACCCGCGTACAGACTCCTTGAAGTCCAGCACGTATTTATCGACGATGGTGTCATGCAGTTTCATTGCTTCGGCCCGGTCGACAAAAAGTTCGTACTGGCGCCGCGCCTCCGCTTCAGCCTTGCTGGTCGAGTCAGGCGGGTTCTCGAATGCCAGGCCGCCAATCAGGATTGATACCAATGATTCGGTATTGAGCTTCACGCCGGTCGTATCCAGAGTCACATCGACGCCGCTTGCGTGCCAGAAGCGCGTGTCATTCGTTACGTACTTGTCATAAGGCGCATTCACAAAAACGTGCAAGGTCATTCCCGCGCCGTCGGGGTCAAGCGCATACGAGACGATCTGACCGACCTGAAGCCGCCGGAAGAATACGGGCGAACCTATATCGAGGGAACCGATGTTGCCGCTCTTAAGCACGAACTCTCGCCCTGGTGCGCCTGACGACAGGACCGGCGGTGACTCGAGTCCGACGAAATCGCGTCGCGCATTCTGCGCTGTACCGACGTCCATTCCGATGTGAGAGCCGGACAATAATGTCCCTATGCCCGACACTGTGCCGCCGGAGATGCGCGGTCGAACGACCCAGAAGCGAGTGTCGTCAACGAGCATGCTGGAAGCGCTGCGGGACATCTCAGCGCTGGCGAGCACTGTCTTGTGATCGTCGGAAAGTTCAACACTTTTGATCGTGCCGATATCGACGTTCTTGAACTTGATCTTGGTCTTGCCGGCCTCGATCCCTTCGCCGGTGGAAAAGCTGATAGTGATGGTCGGGCCTTTTTGCATAATGGCCTGCGCGGCCAGCCATCCGGCAATCAGGACGGCGACAAGCGGCACCAACCATACAAGCTGCATGCGCCACTTCGACCGCTTGACAGCAACTGCTGTCGGAATACCGGGCGCATCGTGGTCATCTTTATTCAATTTCCGGCTCCACTGCATCCCATATCAGCCGGGGATCGAATGACAGTGCGGCAAACATGGTCAGCACGACCACGGCGCCGAATGCGATCGCGCCGGGCCCTGCTTCAATACTTGCAACCGAACCGAATTGCACGAGTGCGACCAGGACGGTAATGACGTAGATGTCGAGCATCGACCAGCGGCCGACGAACTCCACCAAGCGGTAGATACGCGTCCGCTGTCGTGGGATGAATGAAGAGCGCAACTGGGTGCTCCACGCGAGATAGGCCAGGGACAGGATTTTGAGCACCGGCACCACGATACTGGCGATGAAAACGATAGCCGCAAGCGACCACGATCCTGCATTCCAGAGATAAACTACGCCGCTAAGAATCGTGTCGGACTGAGTTCCGAACAAGGTGCTGGTGACCATGACCGGCAGGAGAATGGCGGGGATATAAAGGACCATGGCGCCGAAAACGAACGCCCAGGTCCGTACGAGACTGTCGGGCTTGCGCCGATGCAGCGTGGCGTCACAGCGCGGGCAAATTCCGGCATGGACGTGGGCAAGGAGCGGCTTCGAGACCAGGCCGCAGTCGTGACAAACGAACAGGCCGGCGCGCGCCGCGGTGTCTGCCGTGGCAGTTGCCTGTACCGCATATGACGCACCACGGTCGCTCTGCACGGAATCGATACGCGCCCAGATATCACGCGGATTGAACGTAACGGCCGCTGCCGCCAGCAGCAACATCACCACTCCGAATGCCCAGATCGCAACGCCAGGGACAACGGTTGCGATGTGCTGGAGCTTGACGAGCGCGACCAGCATGCCGAGCATGAGCACTTCGATCATGCCCCAGGGCGCAATGTGGCGCAGAACACGAAGGACAAGCCCGGGTCTTTGAGGAAGGCCACCCATATGCAGCGGAACGAGCAGATAGATAACGGCCGCTATGTTCAGTGACGGCATCAACAGCGTAGTCACGAAGACGAGGCCCGCTATTGGCCACATGCCATCCACGTATAGGGACCTGGCTGCCCCAAAAAGCGTGGATTCAACCAGCGTTCCATTGACCCAAAGTCCGACGATGGGAAAGCAGTTGGCGAGCACAAAAAAAATCGCTGCAGCCGACGTGAACGCCAGTGCGCGGTCGAACCTGGCGGGCAAGCTTCGGTAGAGCGCTGCCCCGCAGCGTCCGCACCGCGCGGTACCGCTCTCCGATAGCGGCGCTTCCCACTGGAGCAAATCACATTCGTGACAGGCTATCAACTTGGCATCATTCATCTTTCGCATCCGCTTGGGGCAAAACACACGGTCCAAAAGCGCGCCGGTCATGCTCAAGCGCCTAATCGTCGTCCCGTGTACCGGCTCATTTAAGTTGCGCAACCAACGCATCAGCGCCCTTCTCTATACCCGTCTTCGACGCATTCAGCGCCCCGAAGCTCGCTCCGACGTTGTAGGGATTCGGGTATTGCTTTGTCACGTAAGCACTGAGGAGTTTGTCGTTCGACGCGTCGTAGATTTCAACGGCGTACATGACGGAACCTGTGAAGGCGCCTTCCTTGCCTCGGGCTGTTTGAACCACGTTGTAAATACCGCCGGAAAGGTCAAACCGCGTGAAGGGACCGAGAAAAGGCGTGGTGGTTGAAGCACCTGTCAGAGTCAGCTTGACGCGCAACGTGCTCGAACCTGGAGCATTCTCCAGCTCGAAGCGAGTCCGCAGTTTTTCTTCAAACTTGGATTGCATATAGCCGGCCAGCGCTTTTTTGTCCGAGTCACTCATGTCGCCAAACTGGTTATCCGCGGCTCGATACACGACCACCGGATCGACAATCACCTTCCTGTATTGCTGCCAATCCACCTGAGTCGAGAAGCGATAAGGCACGCGACCAGACTTATCTTCCGGATCAGCCTTCAAATAGGATGACGACGTAATTCCAGAATACGCGACTGGCTGCACGCTTGCGCAGCCAACCACGGTTGCGCACATAGCGGCTAGCAACAGATGCCGCGCCTTGATTGACTTGACCATTCGGATCTCCGGTTTCGATGCTGCCCCAGTCGGTGTCCCGATCGGGTTCAGACATGACAGCTCATGTGAGGCGCAAGCGTAACACCGTAAATAATTTTCGTAAACCGTCCAGGCGGTTTGTTTTTATAAATAAAAGGGGAAATGCATTGGGCCGTCGTCACGATGCTATGTACTTCGGGGAAAAGCTTGAATAGGGGCCGCATGGCATTGGGCTTTGACGGGAAAGTCGCCGCGACGCCGACGCAGCGCGCATACAATGCAAGCAAATCCGCATTCGGTCCGGCCCGCTCAGGCCGCCGCTTCCACACCCAAGGACATGGCATGACGCCGGCTACCTCCTCGATCGGCACCTCGCCTTCATCTTCTTCATTGCGAGCCGACGTCGACTATGACGTGCTCATCGTGGGCGCCGGTTTGTCCGGCGTGGCCGCGGCGCATCACCTGCGCGAACGCTGCCCCTCCGCCCGGTTCGCCATCCTCGAAAGCCGCTCCACGATGGGCGGCACATGGGACCTGTTCCGCTATCCCGGCGTGCGCTCCGACTCCGACATGTTCACGCTCGGCTACAGCTTTCGCCCGTGGCATGGCGACAAATCGATATCCGGCGGCCAGACGATCCTCGACTACATCCGGGACACCGCCCAGGCATCCGGCATCGACAAGATCATCAAGTTCGGTCACAAGGTGACGGGTGCGAACTGGGATTCGCAGGCCGCACACTGGACGGTGCAGGTTCAGCGTACCGAGGACAATGTCGAAACAGAAATGCGCTACACCTGCAAGTTCCTCTACATGTGCAGCGGCTATTACGACTACGACGCAGGTCACGAGCCGAGCTGGCCCGACATGGAGAAGTTCAAGGGCCGCATAGTCCACCCGCAGCATTGGCCCGCCGGCCTGGCCTATGCGGACAAGCGGGTTGTCGTGATCGGCAGCGGCGCCACGGCGGTAACCCTGGTGCCGGCAATGGCGGACACGGCGAAACACGTAACCATGCTGCAACGCTCGCCGACCTACATTTTTTCTCTTCCCGCACGCGACAAGTTCGCCAACACGGTGCGCAAATGGCTGCCGTCAACGCTCGCGCACAAGCTTATCCGCAGCAAGAACGTGCTGCTGACCATGTACCTGTACAGCCGCGCGCGACGCAAGCCGGAAGAGACCAAACAATTGCTCATCAGGGCAGCAGGCTGGCAGTTGGGACCCGGGTTCGACGTCGACAAACACATGACGCCCCGATACAACCCGTGGGACCAGCGCCTGTGTCTGGTCCCGAACGGAGACCTGTTCAAGGCGGTGCGCGCCGGCAAGGCATCGATTGCCACCGACGAAATCGAACGCTTCACCGAGACCGGCGTGCGGCTGCGAAGCGGCGAGCATCTCGACGCCGACCTTGTGATTACCGCTACGGGGCTGAAACTCAAGATGCTCGGTGGCTCGGTGATCTCCGTTGACGGGCGCCGGATTTCCCTCGGAGATACGGTGTCATACAAGGGCATGATGTATAGCGACGTACCGAATCTTGCGTCGTCGTTCGGCTATACCAACGCTTCATGGACCCTGAAGGCCGAGTTGATTGCGCAGTACGTCTGCCGCCTCGTGAATCACATGAAGGCAAATCACTACGATGTGTGTGTCCCGCGACTGAGGGAAAACGAAATGGGTTCGCTGCCCGCTGTCGAGCTCACCTCCGGGTATATTCAGAGGGCATCGAACATCCTGCCCAGGCAGGGACTTCACAAGCCGTGGAAGTACCATCAGAACTACCTGCTCGATCTTGCATCGCTCAGGTTCGGCGCCCTGAGCGACGGCGTCATGCAGTTCGAGCGGCGCCCCATGACAATAGTCAGGCTCAAGCGCGAAGCGCAAGAGCACGCATAAAAGTAAAGGTGAGTACGTGTCGCTTATTTTCCTGTCCGTCATCGCCGTTTGCATCATCGTGACTGCGGGGCTTGCGTTTTTTTCCCTGTACATTGCACACCTGATCCAATCCTCGCTGGTCCTGCGCATCGTATCGGTCACGGTGGCCACTCCGTTCGCGATCAAAGGCGGCCGCGCGATCCTCAATATTCCCACTCGCCCAATAGTTCGATTGCCCGTCCTGTTCGAACGCAGAATGCAAATCATTGAACCGGCTACACGGTACGTCTCGCCGGGCAATGATGGATTGCCAGCCTTGGGATATTCACGCCCGTGCGCTATCAATTGTGTCTGCTGACTGAGGACGGACGCCTCGATCACCTTTGATCATATCGACCGCCTTTTCAGCGATCATGATGGTCGGCGCATTCGTGTTCCCGCCAATCAACGTCGGCATCACCGACGCATCGACAATACGCAGGCCCTGCAGACCGCGCACGCGTAGTTGCGAGTCGACCACCGCGTAAGCATCCTGGCCCATCCGGCAAGTGCCGACCGGGTGATAGACGGTGTCGACGCGCCGTTTCAACGCCTCACGAATCTCCTCATCCGTGTTCACGTTGGAGGTGAACAAGTCCTTCGTGACCCATTCAGCAAGAGCAGGCGCTTGCATCAGGCGTCGCGCGAGCTTGAACCCCGCCACCATGCCGTCGAGATCGAGAGGGTCGTTGAAGAACGCTGGATCGATACGGGGTGAAACGTAAGAGTCCTTGCTTTGAAGCGTCACTTCTCCACGGCTTCGTGGCCGCAGCAAACACACGTGGCACGACAACCCATGGCCCGGATGCAACGTGCGCGCGTGGTTATCCGCCAGCGCCACGACAAAGTGAAGCTGGACGTCGGGCATTGCCAGGTCCGGGCGAGTCTTGAGGAATGCACCGCCTTCGGCGAAGTTCGAGGTCAGCGCCCCACGGCGCGAACCGCGAAAGCGCAGGATTTCCCGCAATAACCGCGCGCTGCCGCGAAACGATATGCCGAAGGTGTCGAGGCTGCGAGTCCGATACCCGAAGATAAAGTCGGGATGATCCTGCAGGTTCTTGCCCACGCCAGGTAAATGCCGGACCACGGGAATGGCGAGCCGATCGAGCGCCTGCGTATCGCCCACGCCGGACAACATCAGCAGTTGCGGTGTCTGCAACGCGCCCGCGGCCAGGATCACCTCGCGACGAGCGCGGATAATGCGGGTCCCGTCCCCCGCCGTTACCTCGACGCCGACAGCACGCGTGCCCTCGAAAATGATCCGATGCACGTGTGCATGAGTCTCGACGGAGAGGTTCTTGCGCTTCTTCATATGCGGCAGCAAATAGGCGCGTGCGGCGCTCCATCGCTCGCCATTCTTTTGCGTGACCTGATAGATTCCCACCCCTTCCTGCTCGGCGCCGTTGAAGTCCTCGGTCACGGGTAATCCGCTCTGGCGCGCGGCCTCGAGGTACCTTGCATGGAACGGATTGCCGGTGCGCAAGTCGCTGACCCAGAGCGGTCCATCGCGGCCATGCCATTCGTTGGTGATCCGCTCGTTGTGCTCGCTGCGCAGGAAGTACGGAAGCACATCCTCATACGACCAGCCTTCATTTCCCAGCGATGCCCAATGATCGTAGTCCGAACGATGCCCGCGCACGTAGACCATTGCATTGATGGCGGACGATCCCCCCAACGCCTTGCCGCGCGGCTGGTAGCCCTTGCGGCCATTCAGGCCCGCCTGCGGCACGGTTTCGAATGCCCAGTTGTTGAGCTTTGTCGGCAACATCACGACAGCGGCCGCCGGAATCTTCACGAGTGGGCTGTTGCCGCCCCCTCCCGCTTCAAGAACGCAGACCGTGACGCCAGGATCTTCGGTCAGCCGCCCTGCGACGACGCACCCGCCCGAGCCTGCACCGATCACAACGAAGTCGAATACGTCGCTCATTCCGGTCTCCTGCCAAATAGTCGGCGCATGCCGCGCCGCTGGCGTCTTGTTTAGGTAATACGCTTGATCAGCCGCAGTATCAGGTCGAAGGTCTTGCCATAGGGAGGATGGAAAAGACGCGTGCCATTCAGCCGTGCCTGGTAGAAAACGGGTTTTTCTTTACTGAAGGTACGGAAGCCCCACTCGCCGTGATATGCGCCCATGCCGCTCGGGCCAACTCCACCGAACGGCTGCGCTTCCTGCGCCAGATGCCACAGACAGTCGTTGATCGTGACACCGCCTGACACTGTTTCGTTCAGCACCCGGTCGCGATTGACAACGCTCCGGCCGAACCAGTAAAGCGCGAGCGGCCGGTCGCCCTGGTTCACCATGGCAATGGCCTGGTCCAGTCCGTCATATTCGACTATGGGCAGCAGCGGCCCGAAGATCTCCTCGCGCATCAGACGCGCGCTGGCGGGGGCGCCGACCACCAGCGTCGGTGGAAATTTGCGGGTGTTTTCGTCGAAGGGCTCTCTGGCTGGATTGACTTCAATAATGCGCGCACCGCCATCACGCGCTTCCTGCACTATCGCAAGCAGCCGCTCGCGATGCCGCGTGCTGATGATCGCCGTATAGTCCGGATTCGCAATCAGCGTGGGATAGAGGCGCGTAATAGCCGCCTTGAGGCGATCTGCGACGATGTCGGCCAGACCCGCCGGCACGAGGACATAGTCCGGAGCAATGCAGGTCTGTCCGGCGTTCAGGAACTTGCCGTAGGCAATGCTCGCGACGGCAGCGGCTATGTCGCAGGACGCATCGATTATTGCGGGCGATTTTCCGCCGAGTTCCAGCGTCACCGGCGTAAGGTTCGCTGCGGCAGCTTGAGCGACCTGGCGGCCGACCAGGGTCGATCCGGTAAAGAACAGGTGATCGAACGGCAACCCGGTAAAAGCCTGACCCACGTCCACGCCGCCGTTCACTACGCTCAACTCATCCGGCGCAAACGACGCGCTAACCAGGCGGTCCAGCAACTCGGAAAAGCGAGGGGTCAGTTCGGAAGGTTTGAGCAGCACCCGGTTGCCGGCGGCGAGGGCCGCGAGCGCCGGACCCAACGAGAGTTGAATGGGGTAATTCCACGGCGATACGATACCGGCCACACCAAGCGGTTGCCGCAACAGGCGGTTATAGCCTGGCAGGAAGTGCAGGCCGGTCGCGACTCGCTGCGGACTCATCCAGTGCTTCAGATGTTTGCGCGCGTGACGGATTCCAGCGCGCACCACAAACAACTCGGCGAGCCGCGTTTCATGAGCGGACCGCCCGTCGAAGTCGGCATCGATCGCACGCACGAAGTCGCTTTCATGATTTTCCGTCAACGCGAGCAACCGGTTCAGCCGGTCCATGCGAACGTGCAACGGCGGATTCGATTCCGCCGCGAACGCGCGGCGTTGCGCCTCGAAGCGTTCTTCCAGCAAAGAGGGCGGGCTGACCTGCATGGTCTGTTTCCTGTATGTGGAATGACGCTAGCTTACGCGCTCGGGCATCGATCGTGCAGTGTCCGGATGCGACCGGCCAATCAGGCGTGTCCAAAATACTCAGTAAAATCGATCCCGTACGGGCAAAGCCAACCTGCCGCCCATCCCTGGATATCCCCGCCACTGTGACAAGCACACTCGAACAACTTCGCACCGGGCAACTCGCCGGTACCCAGCGACTGACACTAGCCTGCGGCCTGACTGAATTTCCGCGCGAGATATTCGATCTGGCGGCCACGCTGGAAGTCCTCGACCTGTCTGGCAATGCTCTTTCGTGGCTGCCCGACGATTTGCCGCGCCTGACCAATCTGCACACGATCTTCTGCTCGAACAACCAGTTCACCGAGCTGCCGGAAGTCCTCGGGCGGTGCACTCAATTGACCATGGTGGGATTCAAGGCAAACCGCATACGCCACGTATCCGGTGCTTCACTACCGCCCAAACTTCGCTGGCTGATCCTGACCGATAATCAAGTTGAGGCCCTGCCGCCCGAGATCGGAAACTGCACCCAGCTACAAAAGCTGATGTTGGCGGGCAATCAGTTGCGCACCCTGCCCGTGGAGTTGGCGGCATGCTCTCGCCTCGAATTGATCCGGCTGGCAGCTAACCGGCTTGCCGAACTGCCGGTCTGGGTAGCATCCTTGCCTCGGCTATCGTGGCTGGCCTATGCGGGCAATCCATTCAACGAAAGGCTGGAAGCCAAGGCAATGGAGAATACAGCCGTCGCCGATATTTCATGGCAAGCGCTGGATCTGCAGCATCGGCTGGGCGAAGGGGCATCGGGCGTCATTCATCGCGCAGAACATCGGCCGGAATATCCGGCGACCAGCGGCGCAACCCAGGCCGTTGCAGTCAAGCTATTCAAGGGCGCTGTTACAAGCGATGGTCTGCCGCACTGCGAGATGGCCGCTTGCATTGCCGCGGGCTCACATCTCAACCTGATCCCCGTTATCGGGCAAGTGAAGGACCATCCCACCGGCGTCCATTGCCTGGTGATGGAATTGATCGACCCGCAACTCAGGAACCTTGCCGGGCCACCAAGCCTCGCTTCCTGTACGCGCGACATCTATGACGTCGATACCCGTTTCGATCTGCCTTCGGCGCTCAGTGTTGCGCATGGAATTGCATCGGCAGCCTCGCATTTGCATCAGCAAGGCATCATGCATGGCGACCTGTACGCCCACAACATCCTCCATGGCGGCCAAGGCTACGCGCTGATGGGCGATTTCGGCGCGGCATCGTTTTATGCAACCGACGATCAGGCGCTGGCCACCACACTCCAGCGCATTGAGGTAAGAGCCTTTGGTTGCCTGCTCGAAGAATTGATCGATCGATGCGATGCACAAGCGTCCGCGACAAGCAGCATGGCAGTGCTCGCAGGGCTGAAAAACAGCTGCCTGAGCGAACAAGCTGGCGACCGGCCTCTGTTCGACGAAATCGTGAATACCCTGTCTGCGCTGAGGGATTCGCATCGGCACGAGGCAACTTCAGCTTAAATTCAGGCGCTTTAAACCGTATACTCATTCTCCCGTTCCCGTAGCGAGAGAGACCGTGCCAGTGATTACCTGCATCGAGGATTTGCGCGTGCTCGCGCAGCGGCGCGTGCCGCGCATGTTCTACGATTACGCCGATAGCGGCTCGTGGACCGAGAGTACCTACCGGGCCAATGAAAGCGACTTCCAGCGTATCAAGCTGCGTCAGCGCGTAGCGGTCAACATGGCGGGCCGCAGCACTCGCACGGAAATGGTGGGGCAAGAGGTCGCCATGCCGGTGGCGCTCGCCCCCACGGGATTGACAGGCATGCAACATGCCGATGGCGAGATTCTCGCGGCGCGCGCGGCGGAGAAGTTCGGTGTCCCGTTCACCTTGTCCACCATGAGCATCTGCTCGATCGAGGACGTGGCGGCACACACCAGCAAACCGTTCTGGTTCCAGCTCTACATGATGCGCGACCGCGACTTCATCGTGCGGCTGATCGAGCGCGCACGAGCCGCGAAGTGCAGCGCCCTGATGCTCACGCTCGACTTGCAGATCCTCGGTCAGCGGCACAAGGACATCAAGAACGGGCTGTCGGCGCCGCCCAAACTGACACTTCCAAACCTCGTGAACCTCGCGACGAAACCACGCTGGTGCCTCGGCATGCTGGGGACCAAGCGGCGCAGTTTCGGCAACATCGTCGGTCATGCAAAGGGCGTGGGGGATCTCTCGTCCCTGAGCTCGTGGACCGCGGAACAATTCGATCCGGCCTTAAGCTGGGCCGATGTCGAGTGGGTCAAGAAGCTGTGGGGCGGCAAGCTCATCCTGAAGGGGATCATGGATCTGGAAGACGCACGCCTTGCCGCCGACAGCGGCGCCGACGCAATGATCGTCTCCAACCATGGCGGCCGCCAGCTCGACGGCGCACCATCGTCCATCTCCGCGCTACCCGCGATTGCGAGCGAGGTGGGCAATCGCATTGAAGTGTGGGTGGATGGCGGCATCCGCAGCGGACAGGACGTGCTGAAGGCCGTGGCGCTGGGTGCGAAGGGCACGCTGATCGGCCGCAGTTTCCTGTACGGGCTGGGCGCGATGGGTGAGGCCGGGGTCGAGCGATGCCTGCAGATCATCCACAAGGAACTCGACATCAGCATGGCCTTTTGCGGTCACACCGACATCCGGCGCGTCAACGATCAGATCCTGTTGCCCGGGACCTTTTGAAAGCATGGTGCGACTACCAACGCATGCCTCCGGCCGCTGGACGTTCGTGAATGTCGAACAGGCCGAAGCCGGAGCTGCTCACGCCGCGGCTATCGCATTCCGCCAGACCCATCCAGCACTGCGCGCGAGTTCGTCCCTCGCGCGATCAACCACTTTCAACTGCCCGAAATATCGAAATCAAAGTAGCGCCGCTCGATTTTTCGATAGGTGCCGTCCTTCACCATCGAGTCGATCGCGTGGTCGAGTTTCGTGCGCAACGCGGTATCGTCCTTGCGCACGCCAATGCCCGCTCCCTTGCCCAAGGTCTTCGCATCGCTCACAGGGTCTCCGACGAACGCAAAACCCTTGCCTCGCGGCGTCTTGAGAAACCCCTCGCTGCCGGCAAGCATGTCGGTCAGGGTGACATCGATACGGCCGGCCAGCAGGTCCGTGAACACCTGCTCCTGATTTGCATACGACACCACCTCGATCCCAGCCGGCGCCCAGTTCGCTTTCGCGTAGGCCTCTTGTGTGGAACCCTGTGCCACACCAACCTTCTTGCCCTGCAACGATGCCACCGTCGGCTTGATATCCACCCCCTCTTTCCCGATCAGCCGGCTAGGCGTATTGAACAGCGGCACGGAAAACGCAACCTGTTCCTCGCGCTTCGGCGTGATCGACATGGCGGACAGGATGGCATCGAACTTGCGGCCCTGCAGCGCCGGAATGATGCCGTCGAAACCCGTTTCGACCCAGACGCATTTGACATCGAGCCGCTTGCAGATTTCATTGCCCAGGTCGATCTCGAAGCCGACCAATTGTCCCGATGGCGCCTTCGATTCGAACGGCGCATAAGTCGGGTCAACGCCAAAGCGCAGTTCGCCTGCGTCTTTCGCTTGCACGCAGAACGCGGCGAGTAACATCGCCATACCAGCCAGTAGCTTTTTCATGAATGCTCCAGTTCGACGGGATAGCCGCATCGTTGGATGCGTTACCGGCCAAGGTTGATAAAACCGCTTGTAAAGTGGGGTTATGCAATAGGCGCTGCCCGATGCTCAGTCGCTAGGCTGCCTGCAGCGCCAGGAGCCCACGCTCAAAAATCTGCCGCGTGCGTAGCTGGGTCAATTCGCGCCAGTCCCGATCCGCGGGGTAGAAATGTTCCGCCAGCGCCGCCTTGATGCGGCGTCCCGTTTCGTCTTCAGGATCACCGTACAGATGCAGCCAGTGATCGTCTCTTAGCGCCCGATGTCCGCGGCCACTGTCGTAAGTCCCGCACTCGATAACCAACTGCATCAGGTCAGTGCCGGGCAATGAATCCAGCAACGCCTGTGACGTATATCCGGTTGCAGTCGCCGCGATTCCTGAATCGGTCGTGGCAGCGGGTCCGGTGATGACCGTGTAGAGCCATGGGCCGAAAACCGACTGTGACCTGGCAAGCGCCGGATAGCTTTCCTGCGCCACCGCCATCAACATGGCATGTCCGAACGCGCCTGCTCCGGTATGCAGGTCGAAACACATTGCTGTGCGCGCGCCTTCCATGAATCGCTTCGCGATAGCGCGCAAGGTCTGGTTGCTCCAGGTCGCCTGCTGGCCGCCGAAGAAAATGCCATCGGCATGGGCGTACTGCCCCGCCTCGACAATGCTCATTACCGTGGCGAGGCCCAGTCTTTCGATCTCATCTGCGAACCGTTTGTCCGCACGGCGGCGATCGGGACCGTCAAGGTCGCGGCACAAATAGACAGAGTGAAAATCCTCATAACGCGCGTTGTCCGGCAGCGGCTCGTCAAACGCGACGTAGTTCCGGTTGAGGTCGACGTTATCCTCGTTCACTCGACGCAACCAGGCCGTGCCCCAGGGATTGATCAGGTGCACCATGATCACGCAGACGTCAGTTGGCAGCACGCATTTTTGCAATGATTGCAGGAATGCGATCTGAGATTCAGAGCCGTAATACCCTTCAATGCCATGCGTACCAGAGATGACGATGAACCGCTTGGGCGCAAGCGGATCGCCGATCACCGCTACGTCGGTGGCGAGCGTTTCGCGGCGGGGACCGCGCATTGGATGCTCGAACTCCGTGAGCCCGGCGCCGGCGGCACGCGCGGCTTCAATAAAACGCTCGCGCTGGACGGTAAAACCAGGGGTTTCAATAAAATGCCTGTTCATGTTTTCGTTCCAAAATTTATCGTCGCTGGCGGTAGACTGGTTCGCTTTGCTAAGCGATTTGCAGGGTGATAGCAGTCGACGGTCTCGCACAACACAGCAGCACTTCGCCTTTGCGTGGTTCATCGAGCGGTTGCTCGAAGTACTCGACCGTACCGTCGATCAACTGGCTGGCACAGCACCCGCACAATCCTGCGCGGCAACTGAACGGCGGTTTGAAGCCCTCAGCTTCCGCAAAATCCAGCAATGAATGACATGACGGGTTCCATGCAATGGTCTTGCCGGAGGGCGCAAAACAAACCGTAGGCGCGGACGTTTCCAATGCGACCGAAGGCTCGGGCGAAGACGGCACGTTGATCTCATCCGAACCAAGCTCGGAGGCAGGCCCGAAGAACTCGTGCCGGATGCGGGATTTATCGATACCGAGGCTGCGTAGCAATCTAAAATTCATCTGCATGAAGCGCGTTGGGCCGCACAGATAAACGTCGTAGTCGTCGAGCGGCAGCAAGCGTTGCAGGGTCTCGCGCGTGATCACGCCGTGGCTGTCGAAGTGCTGCCCGGCGACATCCGACGCTTCAGGCCTGCGATAACAGATGTGCGTCAGGACATCCTCCCTGCTCGTCCGCAAGCGCGCCACTTCATCCTTGAATGCGTGCATGGTCCCGTTTTCGCATGCGTGGATGAAATACACGCGACGCCGCGAGGTCGCACACAAGCGATGCAACATGCTGAGCATCGGCGTCACGCCAACACCAGCGCTTAACAACACAACGGGACGATCGCTAAGCTCATCAAGTACAAACGCACCGGCTGGGCCGGCAACATCAAGCGTAGCGCCCGCTTCGATAACCCCGTGCAGATGGCTCGATACCCGCCCCTCAGGCAGTTCACCCCGATCCGGCGGCGCCAGTTGATGCTTGACCGATATACGCCAGCGTGTTCGGTCTGCAGGGTCACCGGACAGGCTGTAATGGCGCTGCAAGGGCTGCCCGTCCGACCCGGTGAGACGCACTTGAACAAATTGTCCCGGCAGGAAAGCCGGCAGCCGAGCACCGTCCGGCGCTTCAAGCACGAACGATTTGATGACGCTGCTTTCCTGCTGCACGCAGGCTACGCGCATCCGCTTGAACCCTCGCGGTTCTGTTGTCTCTTGCATGGCTATCGGACGGTGTCGAGCGCTGCAGGTTCGGGAGCTTGCGTCTCGGCTTCGATCAGCCGTTGCAGGCTGCGTCGAAAGCGCAGCGGCCCGGCGTCGAGCGGCAGGTCGAGATTAGGCGTTCGCTTGTTCGCCATGCCCGCATGGACTGCGCTCAGGATCACGCGGTCCTCTTCGAACGCATGACGGACGTCTTCGTTGAACTGACGCGACACGTTTTCATCGCGTTGATCGAAGTTGCGCATCTGGAACCAGAAATAGCGCGTGTTCGATTCATCGATCGGCGTCATGAAGTTGTACGAGTTCATCAGGAAGACATGCTCGTGCAGCGGACCTTCGTCGTGACCCGTGCCTGCCGGCGTGAAGACCGCCTTGATGATCGCGTGCGAAGGAAAGCGCACCTCGTAGTGCTGTTTGCGGTCGCAGCGTCCCGAGAATTTCACGAAGCGCGCATAGAAGGGCGCCACGTCCACGTCTCGCATCCAGCGCGACACGACGATGCCGTCATCGCTCACCGTCGTTTTCAGCGGCTCGGATTCGCATGCTGCGTTGCCAAACGAAGACGGGTGAACCCATGCGACATGTGACGGATCAAGCAAGTTGTCCGTCACATACAGATAGTTGCACGCGACCGTCATGGCGTCGCCCTGGTTCATGCCCCAGGCAGGATCGTCCCACTCCTCAACCACGAAAATAGTGTCCGCATTCGCTTCTTGCGGCGAGCCCATCCAGATCCAGACCAGGCCGTAACGCTCCTCAACGGGGTAGCTGCGAACGCGTGCGGCCGGTGGAATCCTCGCCATGCCCGGTGCTCGCACGCAGGCGCCTGAGCAATCAAATGTAAGGCCGTGGTAACCGCATTCAATCTGGCCGTCCTTCAGGCGTCCCATCGACAAAGGCAGTTTCCGGTGCGCACACGCGTCCTCCAGCGCAGCCACCGCGCCGTCAGGTTTGCGATATAAAACCACCGGCTCGCCAAGCAGCATCACGGGATGCAGGCCGTCGGTTATCTCGCTGCTCCAGGCCGCCACGTACCACGCGTTTCTTAAGAACATTGCCCTCTCCGTTCTATTCATCCAATCCGTTGCTTCAATACCTCTGCCTTAGCTTAGGAACTCAAAATTGAAAAGAACAGAGGGTTAAATCTGCCGTATCGTTTAGAATTTCTAAAACGACTTGGATCACGACCCGCTAGCCATGGACACACTCCCGCCGTTAAGAGCGCTGCAGGTATTCGACACTTTGGGCCGTTGCGGGGGCGTGGTTGAGACAGCGCGCCGGCTCGGCGTTTCGCCGGGTGCGGTCAGCCAGCAGATCAAGATCCTGGAAGATTCGTTAGGCATGCGGCTGCTGGCGAAAGAAGGCAAGCGGCTTCGTCTGACGGCCGCGGGCGTGCGTTATCACGAGACCTGCGCGGCGGCGTTCGAAAGCCTGCGGGTGGCGGGCGCCGAGATCGAGCGTGTCAGGAACAGGCGCAGCTTGAGCGTGAGCGCGTTGCCGTCGCTGCTGTCAAAGTGGCTTGCACCGCGCATCTACGAGTGGCAAAGCGCTCACCCCGAACTGGATGTGTATCTGGACGGCACGCATTCGGAGCCGTCGCCAGATGGCCCCGAGATCGACTTCCGTATCACCTACGGCGAGCGTATCGATCATGCGGGCACGACGGTCGAACTCTTTCGCGACAGCGTCGTGCCCGTATGCAGCCCTCGGTTGCTCAACTCCGGGCAGCCATTGGTCAAGCTGGAGCAGATCCTCGCTTATCCGTTGCTGTCGATAGACTGGTTTCCCAAGTTCTCCTCGCCGCCGTCCTGGCGCGAATGGTTTGCAGCCAGGGGCATTGATTGTCCCGAGGACATGCGCGTCAATCGCCTGGTGTTCTCGTTGTCAGGGCTCGCGATACAGGCCGCTATTGAAGGTCATGGGTTCGTGCTTGCGCAGACGTCGATGATCGTTGACGACCTGACGGCGGGCCGCCTTGTGTTGCCGTTTCCTGTCGGGGTGGCACTACCCTCGCCCTATTTCCTGACCTGGCAGGCCAGCACTTTCGACCAGCCGCACTGCCGCGTTTTCCATCGCTGGATACTCACGCGCAGCCGCGAACAGCAAGCGGTCAACGATCGAATGCTCGGTGCGGGCTGAGCGCTGCCCGCGACCTTCCCGGGCGCCCTACATGCCGCCCATGAATTGTCCGAGGCAATACTTTCCATACACGCGGCAATGGCCGGTGACGGCAAAGTGTTTTTCAACGCTGACGTGCGACTGCGCCGACACGTGAATCAGGTTGGGAGTGAACGAGCGCGTAACGGGATTGAGAATGGCGAATAGCAGAAGAACCAGGAGCCCTATCAGGCGACGCGCGAGGCTAATTGTGCGGCGGAGCTGATTTTGGTCCATCGCCAATCCTTCGTCGGCTATTGCATTGATTGCGCGCTTCAACGGTCCCGATGCACTCACGATGAAACACGTCAGCCCACCAGGATCGAATAGAGTGGACATGGCGCCGTCGTAACTAACGAAGCGACGGAGCCACGCCCGCGCATTGCTCTTAGTGCAACCAGATCATCTGCACGACCTTTACCACCACCAGCCCGACCGCCACGATCAGGTAACCGCGCAGCACGCCCATCCAGATCCGCTTTGTCAGCGTGAGGTTCGGCGGCGGCAACTGATCCAGCGGCGGCATGCGCCACGTGTCGCGTGTTTCCCGCGCTTCCCGCGCTTCCCGCGTTCCCTTCAGGTAGCGCTGCCCGGAACGCCCTGGCGCGCCGTCCGATACGTCATGACCAGGCTTGCGAAAGACCACCATGGCCAGATACCCCACTACGGCCAACGCCGTTCCACCGCCCAGCACTTCAAGAATGGTCTCGCCGGTGATGTCCGGGTACACAACGGATGCCGTCAGGATAATCGACAGCATCACCAGGACCCAGATAACAGCGCCCGTGAAAACGTTAAGCTTCTTCGAGTTGGCCCACGGTCCCAGCACCGCTTTGTCGTTGCACAATAACAGCAGAAAAACCGTTGCGCTAGGCAACAAAACGCCCGCGAGTGTTTGAACGGCTTCCGTCAGCAGTCCAAGCGGGCTGCCGGGAATGAGCACGAGTGCCGCGGCAGCCGCCACGATGCCGAAATAAACCAGATAGAAACCTTTTGCATCCGACACGCCACGGTGCAGCGAGTGACGAATCTTGAATACATCGCCAATGGCATAGGCCGTCGACAGCGAGACCGCAGCAGCACCAATGATGCATGCGTCAAGCAGGGCCACGGCGAACAGCGTGGCGCTCGTGCGTCCCGCGTATTTGCTCAGGCCCGCGATCACGCCACCGGCATCGGTGAAGTTGCCGAACTCGGGCTTGCCGGCGTACAGCTCGGCGCAAAAGGACATCATGGCCACGCCGCCGATCAACACGAAGACAATGCCTATCCACAGGTCGGCTTTCTCATATTTCATGAAACGCGGCGTAATGCGCTTGTCAATTACATAGCTCTGCTGGAAGAACAATTGCCACGGTGCGACGGTAGTGCCGACAATGCCGATCACGAGCAACATCACATCGCTCAGCTTGGAGTGCGCCGGCCAGGTCGGCACGAAGAAGTTGCTTGCGATCTGCGATGCGGGCGGGTGGATCGACACCAGCACCGGAACCAGCAGCAGGCTCAACAGGCATAGACCAATCGCGAACCGCTCGAAACGCCTGAAGTTTCCCGTACTGACGGCCGCCATGGTGAGCGCCGCGGCAATGCATACACCGAGTATTTTGGGAATGCCAAAGAAATCGAGCACAAACGTGATGCCGATAAATTCGGTCACGATAGTAAGCGCGTTGAGAATGAACAGGTCGATGACGCTAAATGCACCCCAGAACTTTCCAAAGCGTTCGAAGATCAGGCGGGCGTGGCCGACTCCGGTAACGGCTCCCAGGCGCAGCACCATTTCCTGGTTGACGAATAAAACCGGAACCAGCAGCAGCAAGGTCCAGAGCAACGTCGTGCCGTAGTTCTGACCCGCTTGTGTATAGGTGCCGAAAGCGCCGGCGTCGTTATCGCCAACCATCACGATCAGGCCGGGGCCGAGAATGGCCAGGAGCGTGCGGATGCGTGCCCACCAATTGGTGCGTGCGCCAGTGTCATGTTGGGCGATTGTGCCGAGCGCGCCCTTGATGTCGCCAACGTGGGCGTCATCGAGCACCGCGCTGCGTGGTGGTAGAACCTGAGATACGGTGGACATTTTTATTTTTCCCGAAAGCGTGATGGCTAATAGTTGGGCGCCGTGCTTACCCCGTGCACGAACGACGTGAGTCATCCCTTGATGAAGTTCAGGATCAAGTTCAGAAGACTCCGGACGGTGTACGTGGAAACGTTAATCAGGCGCGAAACACGAATGTGCGCAATGCGCGCCATGCATTGGCGCAACGATGCCGGCTGGTGGAGTCCAGCGACAGCATGGTGTTGTAATGAAGACGTGATTCCTGGACGTGCGGAAGGTGCGAGACGAGCAAACCGAAGTTCATGATGCTTCTCCGACAATGTGGCTTTTCAATGAATGGAAAGCCAGCAGACCGGAGTTCGGGCACGCGGTGCGCGTGTCGAAAGGAATCTACTCGCCTTCCCTGGCAAAAGTGAAAGTGCTGCGGCGTAAGGGATAACTGTCACTGTCCGGCATGGAGGCTCCTTATTGCGTATGCACGCACGTCGTCATCCGCACGACGCGCCTTTCCAGCGGCAAGGCGCGAGCGGAACCAGTCGCGAGGGTCAGCTCGCAACGCGTTTTGTATGGACGCAGGAAACCCTGGCGTCAATACGCTTGTTTCAAGGGTGCACGGAGTATTTACTGCGGCGCGCACCGTCTGCCTGCTGGCAAGACGGCGGCTAGGGAATCAAGCGCGAACGTCCTGCCTGTCAGGCAGAGAAAAACTTCGAAGGTCGACTACTACAACTGTCCAAGGCATTAGCCCCGCTTGTGACGATTCCCGGATTCTAGGCGCGCGTTAAATATCAAGTCAACTCCATTCGTTAAGCAGAGCAGAAATAGTTTTGATGCGTTGCTGATGCGTCGCTATTCACATCGCCCGGGCGTCATTTTTTGAATTGGCGGCAATGTACGCGTAAGCACACTGAAATAATTTCCCGGCTAGTCCAGGCTTGTTCCTGACCTGGCGGAAATGCGGAAGAGAAGGCTTTCTTACTCAATGCATGACGTGGTTTTCTTGCTGCATTTTTACTTGCCAATGCGTTTGCGCCGAGAATACAATCCGCCCGTCTCATCTTAAGGAGTCCCCTCGTGGACACATCCCCTGGTAGTGGAAGTTCGATGCCGGCCAGCGCCGGCGAAGCATCCGCGAGATAGCGTCACAGGAATACTCCTTAGCCGCTAACTCGCCTTGTCGGGTTAGCGCGCTTCATTCACGACCGGCTTTACGTCCGTAAGCCCGTCCGTCTGCAGCACGCTCCCTTTTGTCCGATCGCTCTTTGCAAGTTCACTTGCAAAGCCGCGTCATGTCTTTGCACGTCGCTCGATTCAGTCGGGCTGGACGGGAGTCTGCTCATGTTTGTCGTTTCGCTTATCTCGCGCATCGGTCCGGTATTACGGCCGTCACAGCGCTTGTTCATTCTTAACCCGTCCTCGGGGCAGGCTGAGCGTTGCCTGGCGACGCCGGCCAACGCGCGCATCCGCCGCTTCTGCGCCAACGTAATTCGCGCGATGCCGCGCAAAGCGGGTCACGTCGGTGGCTCGCTCACGCCGACGGTCTGCCTGCTCATTGTTTTGACCGTAGCAGCCATTGTTATCGCAGGCGCTTTATCCGCTAGCTCAGTGGGCGACGAGCTCGGACGCGCAGTGCGTTTGAGCTGGTGGTTTGCCTGAGCGCGGCCGCAGCACGTACTCAACCCTTTGACCGTTCTTTTAACTTTCATCGAGAAAAAAATGTAGATCGTCAAACCATCTATCTCTCCACAGACCATGAAAAAAAATCTTAAGAAATCGCCTTCGAGTTTTCTCGAAGCATCGACGCGAACGTTCTACACCGCGCAAGCGCCACTTCTCTCGAGCAGGGCACGCTCGAGTGTCCGCAACGGGGTTTCGCTATTGCTGTCGTTAGGCGCGTTGTCCACCGCTGTCGCACAGACGAGTGTCGACGCACCGGGCACAAGCGCGCCCGACGCACAAGCCGCCGGGACGCAAGCCGCACCCGCGCCGACCGGGCTCTGGGACCGCTCGACATTGTTCGGGGATATGGGCGGGCTGCGTCCATGGCTGGGTAACTATGGCACCACCCTCAGCGTGCAGGAGACCAGCGAATACCTGCGCAACCTGTCCGGTGGCGTGTCGCGTGAAGGCGCCTACGACGGGCTGACCCAGGCGAGCGTCCAGATCGATACATCGAAGGCCTTCGGCCTGCCGGGTGGTACGTTCAATGTCTCCAGCTTGCAAATTCATGGTCGCAACCTGAGCCAGCACACGCTGCTCACGCTGCAGTCCGCAAGCGGCATAGAAGCGGATGCAAGCACTCGGCACCGTCGTCAATTTCTAGGCCGCATGCCGATCGCAATGCGCTACCTCAACTCATATACCCGAGATGCTCGGCCAGGATCACCGATCCGATAACCACAAGAATGAACCCGCCCGCAATCTCCGCGCGCTGCCCCACTGCCTTGCCGAGAAAACGTCCCACCATCACGCCCAGGGTCACCATGATCAGCGTCGCGAGTCCGATGGTCGCAGCCGTCGACAAGATGTTCACATCGATGAAAGCGAGTCCCGCGCCCACCGCCATCGCGTCGATACTGGTCGCGAATCCGGTGAGCGCCAGCAGCCAGAAACCGTGGCTGTCGGGCTTCTCGGCGTCCGGCGCGGGCGCGCGCAGGCCCGAGATGATCATGCGTGCGCCGAGCACGAGCAGCAGGCTGAATGCGATCCAGTGATCCCATGAAGCGACGTACGGAGCGGCCACCTTGCCGAGCGCCCAGCCGACCAGCGGCGTGATGGCTTCAATCACGCCGAAGATCAGGCCGGTGCGAAGCGCCTCGCGAATCCGCGGACGATGCAGTGTGGCACCCTTGCCGACCGCAGCGGCGAAGGCGTCCGTCGACATGGCGAAGGCGAGCAGGAGAGTGGAAGCAATATTCATGGGGATGTCAGGGTGTCGTTATGGCATTCAGGTCGGGCGAGAACATGCGATGCAGCGGCGAGCCCGACCGGTCTCCCCGCTACATCGATGGTCTTGCCAACCAAAAGCTAACGGCGGCTCATGCCACGGTTCGATCGAACCAAGCGTGTTGACATGAGCGCTTCCAGTGAATGGAAGCCGGCTACTCCCCAAAGACGGACAGGAGGCTACCACGATGGAAATGAATTTGTAAGCTTTTCCGGGGAAATTGAAAGGGCACTTCCTGACCGCTCCTTCCAGGTGCATTGATGCGAATCGAGGGTCCGCACCGGTCCACACAACGGACAAACCCGGATAATCTTGCGGGTCGGCAAAATGGTCACAAGAATTCAAGCCGATACAATGCGGCCAGCCAGGAATGGCGAGCCTCCCGATCGAACCTGCCGCGCGATGCCAAACCCGAAATTCAACCCGCTGCCTGAGCGTGCCCGCCCAACGCCGCACCGCGACCTGTGTCGCCGGTGCGGTCATTGCCTGCGCCGCCCGTGGCCGGCAGACCGCTCGCGATGAACCCTGCCCCTCCGCCCGCCGCAGGTTTGAGGAAGCGCCGCATCTGGCCTCGCTGGACGGCGGTCGGCATGGCCAGCGCGCTGTCCCGCCATCCGATGGTCGCGGGCGTCGCCGGCACCGTGGTCGCGGTACTGATGGCGAGCTTGTCCCTCGTGACGTTGTATCAGGGGCGCCAAGGCGTGCTCGACCACGCCCATGAAACATCGGCGAACCTGGTCGCCATCATTAGCAGCGACCTGGCCCGCAATGTCGAAATCGACAGTCTCTCCCTCAACGCGATGGTTGAGGGCGCGCAGAACCCGGCCATGCGGGAACTCTCGCCGGCCTTGCGCCGCCAGATCCTCTTCGATCGCGCAACCTCCGCCGCGTACATCACCGGCGCCTACGTGCTGGACGCGCGCGGCCTGGTCACCGAGGTGAGCAGGGACGGCCCCCTCCCGGCAGGCTCTTTCGCCGACCGTGAATATTTTTACGCCCAGCAACGCAGCGCCTCGACCGGCCTGTTTTTCTCGCATCCGTTCGCCTCACGCCAGCGCGGCATCCCCACAATCGGCTTGAGCCGGCGCGTCAACGCACCCGACGGCTCGTTCGCCGGGATCGCGCTGCTGGCGCTGAACGTCGCCTACTTCCACTCGTTGCTGGACAAGCTCAATGTGGGCGCCGAGGGGTCGATCTTCATCGTCCATGAGGACGGCACGATGATCGCCCGCAAGCCTTACCGCGACGACCTGCCCGGGCGCAGCGTCGCCAGTTCGCCCACCTTCGCGCGCATGGCGAACGCCATGTCGGGATCGTACTCGGCGGTCTCACCGGTCGACGGCGTGCGCCGCCTTTACACGTTCTCGCGGGTACCGGGTACCCCGTTCATCGTGGGCGTGGCGCCGGCGGAAGAGGACGTGCTGGAACCGTGGCGCGCACGCAGCCGCGTCGTCGGCGCGCTGACGCTGCTGTCCGGCCTGAGTTTCGTCGCGGTGTCGTGGCTGCTGGCGCTGTCGCTGCGCGAGCGCGCCCGCGCACAAGAGGAGCTCGTCCGGCTGGCCGGCACGGATGCCCTCACCGGCCTGCCGAACCGGCGCGCATTCGACGAACGCATGGACGACGAATGGCGCCGCGGGCGCCGCGCGGGCACGCCGTTGTCGGTGCTGTTCATCGACGTGGATTATTTCAAGTCCTACAACGACACCTACGGCCACGCACTTGGCGACAACGCGCTCGCCACCGTCGCGCACAGTATTGCCACGACTGTACGCCGTCCGGGCGATGTCCCCGCGCGCTACGGCGGCGAAGAGTTCGTCGTGCTGCTGCCCGATACACCCCAGGAAGGCGCGCGGCATATTGCAGAAACGATCCGGCAGCACGTGCTGGCCTGTGCGATCCCGCACCGGGCCAGCGCGTTCGGCGTCATTACAGTCAGCATTGGCTGCGCGACGGCGTCGCCGCCGGGCCTGGGCGGTCCGTATAGCCTGCTCGGCGCCGCCGACCAGCAGCTCTACAAAGCGAAGGCGGCAGGGCGCGACTGCGTCCGGCCGCTGGCCCACGCGGTGGCGCCGGTAGTCGCTTCCTGAGCGCGCCGGCAGGACCTCATTACTGGCCGAAAGCGCCCGAATCCGCTCCTGCGACCAAGCAAACACATGATTTGCAAGGATTTTTCTCGTCTGTATAATGCGACCTTCCCTTCCAAGGCCACTTCACCATGAGCAGACTCCTTTGGCTTGCTGCGCTGACGTTCGGCGCGATGCTAGGACCGATGCAGGGCGCGGTGGCTCAGGAACGTACTTCTGAACGTATTTCTGAACGTGCCCCGGAAGCCGCCCGGCAAGACGCAGCAGCCAGCGACGCCACCGCCGAGGCCACGCATCAGGTCTCACAGTTGATCTCCCAGAAGTTCGGCGTCGCGCGCGCCAAAGCGGAGCAGATTTCAGCCGCGGTCATGTCAGCGGCATCGAAATACTCGCTCCCTCCCGCCCTCCTCCTCGCCATCATCTCGGTTGAATCCCGCTTCAAGGAAAAGGCCCGCGGCGCCAATGGCGCAACCGGGCTGATGCAGGTCGTGCCGGCCGCGCACAAACAACTCGTGCGCCATATCGACCTGACCGAAGCAACGGCGAATATCGAAGCCGGATCGGCGATCCTTCACGGTTATGTCCAGTCTGCACAAGGCGATGTGGATGCAGCCCTGAAGAGCTACGGCGGTTCGAAAGCCTACGCGGAAAAGATCAGCCTGCGCGCCAAGGCGTTCGCTCCGCAATTCGGTTCCGGCGCCGATGCCAACGCCGACAGCAACGCCGAAACGACCGGCGATTGACTCCCGGCTTCAGCGCCCTGCAGTAATCGCCAACGTTCAACTCCGCTTATTGCAGCGCGCGTCGCCACCACGCCCGGCGCGGATCTCGTTTTGCCTATCTCGCTCGGGGCTGACTCGCCAACTTTCCGCGCCGTATCGCGCATCGATAAGCCGATAAATCAGCGCAGCACCAGTTCCCGCAGTTCTTCGATATTGAAAGGCTTCGCGAGAATGGTCACCCCGGTGTGACGCGCGCGCTCGAATTCGTCGGCATAACCGGTCATCAGCGCGATGCGCTGCGAGGGCCACGCGCCGCGCACTTTCTCGGCCAGGTCGATGCCGTTGAGCCGCCCAGGCATTTGTATATCCGACAACACCAGGTCGAAGCAGCTGCCTTCGCTGAGCAGGTCGAAGGCTTTGTCGGCGGTGAGTTCGTGACGCACGTCGCAGCCAAAGGTCGCGAGCACCGCCGCCACGCCTGCCGCCACTTCCTCGTTGTCTTCCACCAGCAAGATCGACCCCGGTTGAAGCTCCTCCGGCACGCCGTTGCCCGGTGACTGCGGGGTGTGGGCCGCTTCATCCGGCGCAGGCGCAGTCACCGGCGCAGCGGAAGGACCGTGGTATCGGGGCAGGTAAAGCCGCACGGTCGTGCCGCGCCCCGGCACACTGTCAAGGCGCGCGGTACCGTCCGCCTGCTCGCAGGCCGCCAGCACTTGCGCCAACCCCAGCCCCGTGCCCGAGCCGCTCAGCTTGGTCGTGAACAGCGGCTCGAATGCACGCCTCGCCGTTGTCTCGGGCATGCCCTCGCCGCTGTCGGTGAAGGCAATCAGCGCGTATTCACCGTCGGGCAAGGTGTTGTCGGCCGTCAGTCGAACGTTCTGGCTGCGGATGACAAAACGCCCGCCGCGAGGCATCGCATCGCGGGCATTCACGGCAATGTTGATGATCGCGAACTCGAGTTCGGTGGCGTCCGCGCGAACCTGCCACATGTCCGGTGACACTTGCACTTTCACCTGGACCTTCGCGCCGGCCGCCGTTTCGATCAGCCCGGCCGCTGCGGGCAGCCAGACAGCGAGGTCGATCGGCTCCTGCTTGAGCGGTTGCTTGCGCGCGACGCTGAGCAAGCGCCGCGCGAGCGCTTCGGCGCCGGCGGTGGCGCGCTCGACCGCCAGCACTTCCCGTTCGAGCCCGTTGAAATTCTTGCGCCGCGCGAGCTCCATATTCGCCGCCACCACCATGAGCAAGTTATTGAAGTCATGCGCCACGTTGGCGACCAGGTTGCCGAGCGCGCCCATGCGCCGCAACTGCCGGCTGGATGCCTCGGCCGAGAGCCGCATGGCGACTTCCGCCTGCCAGCGCTCCCATGCGAGCTGCTGCGCCCGCAACTGGCGCAGCGAAAACAGCACGAGCAGCCAGACCGCGACGCACGGGACCGCCGTCATCACGGCTATCAGCGTGTAGTGCTGCCGCCACTCGGCAAAGATCGCATCGGTCGGAATGGCGCTTGTCACGTAGAGCGGGTAGTCGCCCGCACGCCGGAACGCCACCACGCGCTCCACGCCGTCAATGCTCGAGCGGATCCGCACGCGGCCGAACAGCTCGTTGTTGCGCATGGCGCTGGTGAACGCCGGGTCGCGCACGTGAGTGATGCCGGGGCGGGTAGGCGGCTCGTGCACGAGAATGCCGCCGTCGCGCCGATACAAGCCGACACTCATGCCCGGTTCACCATTCGACAGATCGCGATAGAAGTCTGCGAAATAATCGCGTTTGAGCGCGATCGACACGACGCCCGCAAAACGGCCGTCATTCAGGCTGCGCCCAACGCTGGTCGTAAATACGTCGGCTTGCTGGACGCTGCCGAGGAGCGGCAGGGAAAAATAGGGATCCGGGCGGATGGAGCGCGCGGAGGTGAAGTCGTTGCGATTGGCGATCGAGACGGCCGGCACCGGGAAAAATCGGTTGCTGGCCAGCATGGCGCCGTTCACGCCAAAGATGGTGATGGCCGCCACCTGGTCGAACGATTCGCCGATGACGCTCAGGCGGTCATGGATGGCTTTCTGATTCGCGCTGATATGGGCGTCGTCGCTGTCGGCGAGCATTTCCACGATACGCGTCGCGATTTCGCGGTTGAGGTCGAGCACCTTGACGGCTTGTTCGTCGGCGACACGGGCCACACGGTCGGCGATATCGTCGGATTCGCTCATGCGGCGCTCGTAATCGTAATAACCGTAGCCGAGCAGGAACACGATCGGGAAAAGTATCGATGCCGCCAGCACGACCAACAGCATTCGCCGCGTCGCGGCGAAATTGCGCAACGGCAATGGCAAGTCGAGTGCGGAATCTGAAGAGTGCAAAGCGTCAGGGCTCCAACGTTGGGTTCGCTTGCGCCAGGGTGGGTTTGATATTGCGCTCAGGGCGGTTATGCCAGCCTCGGCTATGCCAGCCTCGGTTACGCCAGCCTGTTACCGCGGTTTTGTCATTGTCCCACTACCATTTGGCGATGCTGTGGCTCTTTGACCCGCATTTGCCCGACAGGTTGACTGCTTTCGCGCCACACAAAACAAAAAACCGGGCTTGCCGGCCCGGTTTTGTCATCTCGAAGTATCTCGGTTTTACCAGCCTTGCTGGTAATAACCTTGCTGCGGCGGCGGTGCGCACGGTACATAAGCACGGCGGTAATTGTCGAAGCAGTATCCCGGGGGCGGCCCAGGTTGCGCGTAGACCGGCTGTGCATAGACGGGTTGCGCATAGACCGGCTGATACACCGGCTGTGCATAGACAGGTTGTGCGTACACCGGCTGAGCCACCGCGGACCCCACCAATGCGCCGATCACCGCACCGCCCAGCAACGCGCCGACAACCGCGCCACCGTCTCCACCACCCCCGTGTGCGGACGCCTGACCCGAGATGGCAAGACTTCCGGCCAACACCAACACTGCAGCTACGCGTTTCATTTGAGTTCTCCAGATCCCGTGGTCGGGACTATGGAAGCGATCTTATGCGGGTATAGAAGAAATAACTGATGCAGTTGGTAACGGATCATTTCAGCGGATACATATTCATCGGCCGATTGGACGAACCAGGCCTGGGAAAGGCCCGATCATCCTTTACGCTTCGGTCGATGCCCGCCGGATGGCGCGTTCCACCGCGCCGGTCTCGCCGTGCGGCACGAAGATGTAGCCCTGTCCCCAGACCGTCTGGACATAGCGCGGATCGGATGGATCGGCTTCGAGCAAGCGCCTGAGCCGCCAGATGGACACATCGAGACTGCGGTCCCGGTAGGACCCCGCCTGACCGCGCAGCTTCTCGTTCAACTGTGCACGCGTGAGCACAACCATCTCGTTTTTCACGAAGATTTTCAGCGTCGCGAATTCGCCGGAACGCAACGGCACGCGTTCGCCGTTGTGACGCAGTTCGCGTGCGGCAAAATCGACTTCGTAGGGACCGAAGCGGTAAGGTGGCCGGTCCTCCGGCGCACCCGGCGCTGCCGCGTCGCGGCGCCGGAGAACGGTGCGGATGCGCGCGAGCAGTTCGCGCGGATCGAAGGGTTTGGCCAGGTAATCGTCGGCGCCGAGTTCGAGGCCGATCACGCGATCGATCACATCCGAGCGCGCTGTCAGGAAGATCACCGGGATGTCGTCGCCGGCTGCACGCAACTCGCGCAACGCACTGATGCCGTCCTGCTCGGGCATCATCACGTCGAGCACGACAATGGATGGCCGTTCGACGTCGAGACGTCGCTTAAGGCCTGTACCGTCGTGCAGCACCGAGACTGCAAGGCCGTTGCCTTGCAGATATTCGCGAACGAGGTCGCGCACTACGGGGTCGTCGTCGACGAGAAGGACATGATGGGTCATGCAGGTCATTTTAAGACGCGCAAGCGCCTTCTCGCGACACCGATTCCTTTCCGCTTCTTTCATCGAATTGCACGGCAAGGAAGCGTGCAATACGTCTGATCAAAGCGCTCACCCGCCCGGGTCAACGCGCACAGGCTTTTCGAGGCTTTCCGGCCGGTCATTTTTGCCGGATTTTTGGGTAAGAATCGGTAACCATCTTTGAGTAGATGAAAAACCGCACTTTTACGATGCCAGCTAAAATTTGTGCATGACTACTTCCGTATTGATCGTCGACGACGACCTGGCCGTGTGCGACCTGCTGAGCCGCTTCCTGAAAGCGCGCGGGCTCGACGTTTCCGTCCTTCACGATGGCACCGGCCTGCGGCGGCGGCTTGAATATGCACGCCCGTCCATCGTGGTGCTCGACATCATGATGCCGAACATGGACGGCATTGCCGCGCTTCGGCACGTGCGTGCCGCCGGTGATGACATCCCCGTGATCTTCGTCACCGCGCGCGACAGCGTGACGGACAAAGTGGAAGGGCTGGAGCTCGGCGCGGATGATTACCTGGCCAAGCCCTTCGATCCGCGCGAATTGCTCGCCCGCATCGACACCGTCTTGCGGCGACGCGCGCCAGCGTCCACAGGACGCCCGGAAGCCTGCGCGAGCGAACGTTTCGGCCGTTTCGAACTCGACTTCATCACGCGTGCGCTGGTGAGCGGCGACGAGCGCATTCCCTTGCGCGACAGCGAATTCGCGTTGCTCAAGGTGCTCGTACGGCATCCATACAAAGTCTTGTCCCGCGTGCTGATCCACGATCTCGTGCATCGCGACGACAGCACCTTCAGCGACCGCAGCCTCGACGTGCCAATCTGGCGGCTGCGCAGGATTATCGAGGAAGATCCGGCCAGTCCGCGCCATGTGCAGACGGTGCGCGGCCAGGGCTATGTGTTCATTCCCGATCCCGACGGTACACGGAACGTGAACACAGCGACGCAGCCGGCGCCCGCTACGCCTGATCGCGCGTCGACGGTATGAAAGTCCTCGGCACGGCACGAGATCACGGTTCGCGCGGCAGCCAACGCGCCCGCACCGGCTCGGGACGTGAAGGGTCGGATCCTACCGGGTTAGCTCGTGTCTGGAGTCGCAACCTGTCGGGGCACGGCAATCCGTTCAACTCGCTGTTCGGGCGCATGGCGCTCATTTCACTGGTCGTGCTGTTTGCCGTGCAGGCCTGCTGGTTCACGGTGCTCACCGTGCAGCGGCCGCATCACGACGCGGAAGGTTACGCGCGCGGATTGATGCTTGTACTGGCGGCCGCCAATGACGACGCGCGTCAAGGCGTGCGGCTCGCGCCTGCGTTGAGCGTGCAGCTGGTGTTGTCGTCGAACCTGCCTGAAGGCATCACGTTGCGCGAGCCCGACAACGGCCCGGTCGTGCATCTGTTGCGGGAGTTGAGGAACGTGCTGCCGCCGGGCACACGGCTCGCCGTCGATGGCCCCAGGCACGCGCAGCGTCTTTGGGTGCGTTATCCGAACAGTCCGAACTGGATCGTGACGCCGGTCGATCTGCCTCCCCCGCCACCTATCCTGATTGAATCGGTGGGTATGTTGATGGCGGCCGTGATCCTGTCGCTGGTCGCGGCGTGGCAACTGCAGCGGCCGTTGTCGCGCGTGGCGCAAGGCGCGCGTCAGTTCGGCGCGGGCGAGCGGCCGGTCCCGGTAGACGAGCGCGGTCCGCGTGAGCTGCGCGACCTGATCCGCGCGTTCAACCAGATGATGCGGCGGATCAACGACGCCGACGACGAGAAAGCCGTCATGCTTGCCGGCATCGCGCACGATCTGAAAGCGCCGCTTACACGCCTGAAGCTGCGTGCAAGCGTGCTGGTGCAAGACGACGCGGAGCGCGCGCATTTCATTCGCGACATCGACTCCCTGACGCGCATCGTGCAGCAGTTCCTGGAGTTCGCCGCGAACGTGCCGACGAGCGGACCGGCGATCAACGTGGACGATTTTCTCGCGGAGCAGTTCGCGCAGGACGAAGCGGAAGACGCCCCCCTGTTCCGCCTCGATCTGGGCGCCGGCAAGACATTCCACTTGCCGCGCACCTTGCTGGACCGGCTGGTGACCAATCTGGTCGATAACGCGCTGGAGCACGGCGCCCCGCCCGTCGACATCAGCACGGGCAAGCGCAATGGCGAGTGGTTCATCACGGTGCGCGATTACGGCGACGGGATTCCGCCCGAGCGTCTGGACGATGCCCGCAAGCCATTTGTCCGCCTCGACCCGGCGCGCGCGGGCGATGGTCATTGCGGACTGGGACTCGCCATCGTCGGGCGCCTCGCGCACGAACTCGGCGGCCGCTGCGATATCGGCAACGCGGCCGACGGCGGCCTGACCGTGCGGATCGTCATTCCGATGGAAGAACCCGTTCGCGCGGGCTGCAGCGCGGCTTCACACACCGCCGGAGTGCCCGAAGCCGTCATGGCTTCCTGAACACCGCCTGTTCGAGTTCATCGAAGTTGAATGGCTTCGGCAGCAATGTCGCGCCACTCAGGTCGTCGCCAAGCTCGGCGGCAATACCCGTCCCGTAACCCGATGCCAGCACCACATGCACACGCGGCTGCAAACGCTTCATTGCGCGGGCCAGGTCGAGGCCCGACATGCCGGGCATGCGAACATCGGTAAGCAGGACATCGAACAATTGCTGCGCGATCAGGTCGAGCGCGGCCTGCGCGCTGTCCACCGCCAGCACTTTCGCGTCGAGCAACTCCAGCAGCTCGCGCGTCGCTTCGCGGGTGTTCGCGTCGTCCTCCACAATCAGCACGCGTAGTGGCTGAGGCTCGGCCTGAGGCATCTCGGGCGCGTCCGGCGCATCCAGTGGATCGGGCGCCTCATAAACCCGCGTGCGAAACATCCAGCGCACCTTGCGGGCGAGCGCATCCCGCCGATACGGCTTGCTGATCAACGCCACGCCCAGATCGAGCCGGCCACCGTGCACAATCGCGTTTTCCGTGTAGCCCGACGTGAACAGCACTTCCAGCGCCGGCAGCATTTCCTTCGCGCGCCGAGCGAGCTCAACGCTGCGCATCGGTCCCGGCATCACGACGTCGCTGAACAGCAAATCGACGTGCACGCCGCTTTCGAGCACGCTCAGCGCGCTCTGGGCATCCACGGCTTTCAGCACTTGATATCCCAGCTGGGTCAGCATGTCCACGGCGGTTGCGCGCACGTCCGGATCGTCCTCCACCACCAGGATCGTTTCCGTGCCGCCCGTTACCGGATCGTTCGCAGCGTGCACGCTCACGGCCTCGTCTTCCATCGAGCGCGGCAGATAAAGCTTGACCGTCGTACCGTGGCCCGGCTCGCTATAGAGCTTGATATGGCCGCCGGTCTGCTTCATGAAGCCGTAGGCCATGCTCAAGCCCAGCCCGGTACCCCGGCCTTCGACCTTGGTCGTATAGAAGGGCTCGAAGGCGCGCGCCAGCGTCTCCGGCGTCATGCCGCAACCTGTGTCTGAGACGGCAACCATCACGTACTGGCCGCTCGCCAGATCGGCGTGATGGCGCGTGTACTCGTCGTCGAGCATCGCGTTGCCCGCCTCGATGGTCAGCCGGCCCGCGCCGTCCATCGCGTCACGCGCATTGATCGCCAGGTTCACGATCACGTTCTGCAAATGATTCGGATCGGCCAGCGTGTTCCACAAGCCGCCCGACACCACCGTTTCCAGTTCGATGGTTTCGCCGAGCAAGCGGCGCAGCATGTCGTCGGAACTGCGCAGCAGCCGCGATATATCGAGCGCCACCGGTTCAAGCGGTTGCCGGCGCGCGAACGCCAGCAATTGCGACGCGAGCTTCGCGCCGCGCTCGACCGCTTCGTGCGCGCTGGTAAGGCGCCGCGTCAGGGCCTGGTTGCCGTTCGATTCCTGCACCGCGAGTTGCAGGTTTCCGCCAATCACCTGCAGCACATTGTTGAAATCGTGGGCCACGCCGCCGGTCAGCTTGCCGACGGCTTCCATTTTCTGCGATTGCGCCAGCGCAGCCGCCGTTTCGCGCTGCTCCGCTTCAATCGCCCGCAATGCCGCCAGCGCGTCTTCGACGCGGCCCTCCAGCGTCTCCTGATGCAACTCCAGCGCCTCGCTCAGGCGCTTTTGCTCTTGCAGCGCGGCATCGAGCGAACGCACGCCAAGCACGCGCTCGGTGATATCGCGGGAAATCGATACAAACCATTCCACTGCGCCTGCCCCGTTCACCGGCGCCACCGAGACGTCCCAGTATTTCGGCGTCCCTTTCGCTGTCGGGCAGAGTGCTTCGAAGCGCGAAGGACGGCCATGCCGCGCGTTATCGATCGCGTCGACCAGCAGGTGCCGCGATTCTTGCGGCCATAGCGACGCCCAGGACTGGCCCTTGAACGGCGCGAAGTCATCGATTTCCATCAGGCAGATGCCGTTGGCATTCATGAATTCGAGCGTACCGTCGAGCCGCAGGATCTTGATGCAATCCGTGCTGCCGTTCAGCACGCTCAGGAAAAACCCGCCGGAATCGAGCGAAAAAGCGGGCCTTTCATCGGGCTGATGATCGGACCGACCATCAGTGGCGGGCGGGCTTTCCGGCTCGGCAACGGCCGGTATGGCGCCATGAAAACCGAACGGCTTGTCGGCTGGTGTCGCAGGGTCGGGTTGCTGGACCGGCGCCGGGATGCTGTACGCGCCCGTGTCGTCGAGACGTGCGATCACGGGATCGGGACTAGCTGAGTCGGTCATGAATCTGCACTGAAGAGAGAACGGCGAGGACAGCGCGAAGTATTTTTCAAGTCGATGCGCTGCAACGTGATCGGAAGTAGCAAGCAAGCATTGCGCCAGTCGGGGAACCTGCCCGCGCACGCCGCCGAGGCTCCTGGAGCGCCCGTGTCATGCCGCTATCGCCCCACGGCGTTCACACAACACGTGTAAAAAGCAACCCGGCGACACGTAGTTATTGCTTAGTTGGCCAATTCGGCCGAATTCCGGCCGAATTCCAGCCGAATTGCAGCCTGGCTCCGAGATGGTTTCAGCGTGATTCCAAAGACACGGGTAGAGTCGATTACCACGCGAAACCTGCTAGCCAGACAGTGCGTGAAGGGACGCGCATCCGGACGTATGGAGACACGTCCGCCGTAACAATACCCGTCCCTGGACAGGGAAATGGGGGGGCCGTGCGCGCTTCTTGCTCACCCAACGACTTCGCTCCCCGGTCCCTCGGCGCCTGTCACGCATCTCACGGCCGGGACGCCGATCGACCCATTCTCGTCAGATGTTTTTCTACGCGTAATTCTCGTCATGGATAACCCGCCGCGCGCGCTGCGCCGCGGCAACATGGAGACGTCTCATGCCCCAAGCCACGACGCAGGCCGTTCAGTCGACGCGCTTTTCCTCACCGTTTGCCGCCGCCGTTCACGAAGGCCTCACGCACGAGCCGCAGAAAGAATTGCCATCGATGTATTTGTATGACGAGGTTGGCTCCGCCTTGTTCGAAGTCATCACCGCGTTACCGGAATATGGTGTGACGCGCGCTGAGGAGCGTGTATTGAACGCCCATGCCGCCGATATCGTGGCCGCATTGCCGCGCAATGTGACCGTTGCCGAACTCGGCAGCGGAAGCGGCCGCAAGACGCGGCGAATTCTGGAGGCGCTGTGCAAGAAACGGCCGACCGAATACTGTCCGATCGAAATTTCGCCCACGGCGTTGCAATTGTGCCGGCGCGAGCTGGGCGACATTGAACGGATTTCGATCGTGGGCTACGAGCGTGATTATCTGGCCGGGCTGGCTGAAGTAAGCGCCAACCGGAAAGAGGGCGAAGTTCTGCTCGTGCTGTTTCTCGGCAGCACGATCGGCAATTTCGCGCGGCTGGCAGCTACGCGGTTCTTGAAGTCGATTCGCGGCATGCTCAAGCCGGGCGATTCGTTGTTGCTCGGGATGGATCTCCTCAAGCCGCTGGAAGTGCTGATTCCGGCGTACGACGATCCTATTGGCGTGACGGCTGCGTTTAACCTGAACCTGCTTGCGCGGATCAATCGCGAACTGGACGCGGACATTCCGCTGGACGCGTTCGAGCATCTTGCGCGCTTCAATCCCGATGCCCGCAGCGTGGAAATGCATTTGCGTGCGAAACGCCCGGTGAGGACGACCATTCGCGCGGCGGGATTGACCGTGGAATTCCGCCAGGGGGAGACGATCTGGACGGAGAGCAGCCACAAATATCTCGCTGACGAGGTGGGGCCGCTGGCTGCGGACGCGGGATTCGAATGCGCGACGCAATGGCTGGACGACGAATGGGGATTTGCCGAGAGTTTGCTGGTGGCAAAGTAACGCGGTTCGTTGCCAGTTGATCATGATGGATGTGACGCCCCGGGCTTGTTGAGGCCGGGGGATTTCGGGTTACGTTTTAACCTGATGGGCCGGACGCGACACGCCGAATGGCCCATGCTCCACATAAGACCGACTGGCGAAGAACGTCAACAAATTGAGACGCGTAAAAGTCATCGGCTTAATGCTCAGCATGACTTACCGATATGTTACCCTGAGACTCCCATCTTTCTGGCTTCACCGATACGACCGAATACCTCGTTCACGTCTTTGAAGAACAATCAATGGACGATGAACGCCACTTCGCAAGACCAATTTGTATTCCTAAGATTGACGTCAAGCCGCCCGAGCCACCGCAGCTGCAACGTCAATCTATCGTGCTGTCGTCCTGGTGGCCGCGTACCGGCAAGCCAGACGCGTTGTGGGCGATCGAACATCCACGCGGCGGCGCTGTTTTTTGCGAACTTCCAAGAATGGTGGCCCCGGGGCACACGTTTGAAAATGGACCGGTATATCTGCTTCTGGGTGAGCACTGGAGCCGCCATCGGGGATATGGAGCTGTGCATATCATCGAGGGACACTGGAAGGAGATCAAGCTGTCCGCAAAAGCGGTGTCCCCTGATAACGTTACGGCAGTATCGGCGTTTGTCGCGCGGGTACTGACTCGTCGCGCCAGGATTCATTGCGAGTTCGCCAGCATGCGCGGGAAACACAAGCCCATCGTGGTCAAAGGCGGAAACGGCAGTGTTGTGCTGGAGCCCATGGTCGACCGAAGTAGCCGCGAGTTCTACTACTCAGTCGTAACGGCTTTCAGAGATACAAATGCAAAGGGTCCCGAGATAGGGACCCTTTGATAGCTGGATAACGGCAGGCGGAACACCCCCTTAGCACAAGGTAGTCGGGGACTAGCGCAACTTTTTACTCTGCGCTACCACTGCCTCAGAATCCCGGATGATTCTGTGCCCAATTGAGTAGACCCGTACGATCCGGAGAAGCCTCCCAAAGGTTCTTGCAACCAGCTTTCGCAGTCTAGCGTCATGAGACGCCGGGGTCAAGATTCGAGGCCTCCGGTCACCGGAAAACGGTAACTTGTACTTGCTCAAGAAAGCACAACTCAGAAAATAAAAAGCCAAAACCCAACCAGGTTTCTCGTGAACGCCCGGCCCTCAGTGCTGCTCAAACCGCTCAAAGCGCTTCTCGATATACCGCTCCTCGCTGACCAGATCCGTGACCCGCGCATGCGGCGGTCCTCGGCGCAGCCATTCGAGCATCAAGTCGACCTGATTCGCGGGTCCCTGAATGATCGCTTCAACCGATCCGTCCTCCAGGTTGGCTACCCAGCCGCGGACACCCAGCGCATGCGCCCGGCGCACCGTTGCATGGCGGAATCCCACCCCTTGCACCAACCCCTTCACGTGCACGTAATACGTTTCTATTCGAATATCCAGGTCTGGACTCGGCATGTTCGCTTCTCCCGATTAGTGCTGATTCGTCACGCCGCCCTCTTTATGCCGAAGGCACATCCGGCAAACGCCAATAGGCGGCATTTTAGACAAGACCAGAAAAACCGGCAGCACCCATTGGATTGCTGCACTCATCCAGCAGGAAAAGAACGCACCGCTTCGCCTTCAGCCCAGCCGGAACGGCTGCGCCCCATCGGCCGTGTATCCACCCACTCGCCGCACCACGGCTTCGCGCGGCAACGTCACTTCGAATATCGTGCCGTTCTCCGCGTCGGAACGTACGTCCACTCGTCCACCATGCATTTGCGCAATCTCGCGCGTGATGTAGAGCCCAAGTCCAAGGCCGCCGGTTTCCTGCTGCGGCTGTCCCGACCGATACGGCGCAAAAATGGTCGGCAAGACATTGACGGGAATCTCGCCTGCGTTTTGAACGCTGATCAGGACATCGTCGGCAGCGTCGCCGTTCAGACGCACCTGAATGGTCGAGCCCTCTCGCCCATGCGTCAGCGCATTGCCGATCAGATTCGAAAACACCTGCGACAACAGATCCCCATCGCCCTGCAACAGCGTATCGCCATCGCGGAAAATGAAGATACGGCCCTGACCCACCCGCGCCTCGTATTCTTCGACAATATTCTTCGCCAGCGTCATCAACTCCACCGCCCGCGGCTGCAGCGTCACGCGCCCGCCGCGCAAGCGCGCGAGATTGAGCAACTGGTCGACCATGCGCACCATCCGCATGCCGCTGCTCTTGATGCGCGTGCCGATATTCGCCACGTTCTCGTCCGGCACGAACCGCGCAAGATATTCCGCCGATGCAATCACCGCCGACAACGGCGTGCGCAGATCGTGGCCGAGCACGGCCATCAGCATTTCGTTGGCATCGAGGAGTTGCTGGACCGTCGCCAGTTGCGTGGCGAGCTGCTGCTTCTGCTTCTCGATCTGGATGAAGACATCCACCTTCGAATTCAGGATCCGCGAGTCGTACGGCTTGTAGAGGAAATCCACCGCGCCCGCTTCATAACCGCGAAACGTGCGCCCGGTGTCCTGAGCGGTCGCGGTCAGGAAGATGATCGGCACATGCGCGGTGCGCGGGCTGCCGCGCATCAGCTCGGCCAGTTCGAAGCCGTCCATGCCGGGCATGTTGACATCGAGAATGGCGAGCGCGACTTCGTGCTTGAGCAGCAGTTCGAGCGCGGCCGGCCCCGATCCTGCCGCGAGCACCGAGATGTCCGGCCGCGCCAGCGACGCTTCCAGTGCAGTGATGTTGTTCTGCACATCGTCGACGATCAGGACGTAGATAGGCGGCTTCAGCGGTTGCCTGCCGGGTTGCCTGATGTGTTCCATTAGCGGAGTCCCATTAGCGTGTCAGATCCAAGTCAACCGGGTTGGCGGCGCGTGCCCGCCACCATGCGGGCCATGCGGGCGACCATGACGTCGAGCGTGAGAATGTCGTGCACGCCGCCGCGCGCGATGGCGCCAAGCGGCATGGCGCCGGCCACCGCGGTATGCGGGTCTTGCACCCAGCAGCGCCCGCCTGCCCGCGAGATTGCAACCAGGCCGCGCGCGCCATCGTCGTTGGCGCCGGACAGCACGATGCCGAGCAGCGTGTCGGCGAAACAGAGCGCCGCCGATTCAAACAGCACATCCACCGATGGCCGCGAAAACCGCACGGGCGGATCGACGGAAAGGGAGATTGTGCAGTCCGGCTCGACCAGCATGTGATACCCCGGCGGCGCAACATAGATCGTGCCGCCGGCGATCTCGTCCTTGTCGTCGGGCTCGACGACCGGCAAGCGGCAACGCGGGGCAAACAGCGCAGGCAGCAGGCTGGGCGGCTCGCTCCTGACATGCACGACCACAAGCACGGCAGGGCGGAAATCGGCCGGCAGCGCGGGCAAGACGTGGTTCAACGCTTCGACGCCCCCCGCCGACGCCCCGATCACGATGGCTTCGATTGCATCCAGGGAATCTGTCGATGGTGTCATCGCTAGACCTTCTGATACAAACGCTCGCGCGCATCGAAATCGGCGAAACTGCCTGCGTGTTTTGAAAACCGCAGGCTCTCCTTGCTGCCCAGCCCGAGGAAGCCGCGGCGCACCAGCGAATCGCTGAACAGACCCAGCGCGCGGTCCTGCAACGCGCGGTCGAAATAGATCAGCACGTTGCGGCACGACACGAGATGCGCTTCGAGAAACACGCTGTCGGTGGCAAGGCTGTGATCGGCGAACACAACGCGCGACTTGAGGGTCTGGGAGAATTTCGCCGCGCCGTAGGCCGCGTGGTAGTAGTCGGAGAGCGAGCGCTTGCCGCCCGCCGCCAGATAATTCTGGCTGAAGCTCGCCAGCCGATCCAGCGGGTAAATGCCGTTCTCGGCCTGGCGCAAGGCATCGGCGTTGATATCGGTGGCGTACAAAACCGTACGGTCCGCAATGTTCTCCTCGGCGAACAGGATGGCGAGCGACCACAATTCCTCGCCGCTGCTGCACCCCGCCACCCACACCTTGATGGACGGATACGTCTGCAGGATCGGCACGACCTGTTCCCGGATGGAGCGGAAATACGCCGGGTCGCGGAACATCTCGCTGACCTGCACCGTCAGGTACTGGAACAGGCGAGAGAACAGCGTGGCGTCGCGGAGAATGCGCTCCTGCAACTGCGACAGCGTCGCGAACCCCAGATCATGCAGCGCCTGCGTCAGGCGCCGCCGCAGCGAACTCACGGAGTAATGGCGGAAGTCATGCTGATACTTCAGGTAAACGGCTTCGAGCAGCAGCTTCAACTCGATGTCGAAGATCGCTTCTTCCGTGTTCTTCAGGGTTCGATGCGGCATGGCGGACCCGGCTAGCGTTGGCGCAGCCAGACGCGACACAGCGACACCAGCTTGTCGACGTCGATCGGCTTCGAAATGTAGTCGTCCGCCCCCGCTTCCAGGCACTTCTGGCGATCGCTCGCCATCGCTTTCGCGGTCAGCGCGATGATCGGCAGCCTCGCATGGTCGGGGTTCTTGCGAATCTCGGTCATGGCCGTGAACCCGTCCATTTCCGGCATCATGATGTCCATCAGCACGAGATCGATCTGCGGATGGCGGGCCAACGAATCCAGCGCCTCGCGGCCATTGCGCGCGATTTCCAGCTTCGCCCCCAGCGGCTCGATCACATGCGACAGCGCGAAGATATTGCGGACATCGTCTTCGGCCAGCAGGATCGTGCGGCCCTCGAATACGTCGTCGCGCTGGCGCGCCGCGCGCAGCATGCGCTGCTGCTCGGGCGGTAACGCGCTCTCCACGCTATGCAGGAACAACGTCACTTCATCGACCAAACGTTCCGGCGACTTCGCGCCCTTGATGATGATCGACCTGGAATAACGGCGCAGGCGCTGCTCCTCATCCGGCGATAACACGCGCCCCGTGTACACGATCACCGGCGGCGACGCATGCTCCTGCGACGTGGATACGCGTTCCAGCAAGTCGTAACCTGAGCCGTCCGGCAAGGCGAGGTCCATCACGATGCAGTCGAAGCTCGTGCGGTTTATCTGCTCCAGCGCGTCTGCAATCGTCCCTGCTTCCACGATCTCGACCGTCTCGCTTTTCAGCAACGCGTGGATGCTCTGGCGCAACACGGGATCGTCCTCGACCACCAGCACACGCCGCGTTCCTTGCGCCGAACGCGCTTCGAGCTGGCGGATGGCGCCGGCCAGCGTGTCGCGTGCGCTCGGTTTGAGGGTGTAGCCGATCGCGCCGAGATGCAGCGCGACATCGGCATGATCCGTCGACGAGACGATGTGAATCGGGATGTGCCGCGTGAGCGGATCGTGCTTGAGCCATTCGAGCACGGTCAGGCCCGACTGGTCGGGTAAGCCGACATCGAGGAGGATGCCGTTCGGTTGCAAAGTGCGGGCGAGTTCCACACCTTGTGTCGCGGTGGTCGCATGCACGAAGTCGAATTCGAGTTCATGCGCGAGGTCGTGCAGGATGTGCGCGAAACGCAAGTCGTCTTCAATCGCCAGGATCACGCGGTCCGGGCGCTTGCGGTTGGCGCGGTCGTCGGCAATGGGCTGCGGCGCCGGGAAGTTCGCATGCGGCGCGCGCCAGGCCGACGGTTCAAGAGCCGAAGGAGCCAACGCCATTGCCGCGAGATGCGCCGGCGCGTGGTTCTGCACCTCAGCGACGCTGGCGGCCTCCTCCGACACGGCGTGCCCCGGCTCGCTCATATGCCCGATCACGTCGAGCTTGGCGGTGACCGTACCTTCACGAACCGCCAGCGGCAGCGTGACCGAAAATACGCTGCCCTTGCCGGGTTCGCTCGCCACGCTCACTGAACCGCCGAGCAAGCGCGAAAATTCCCTCGATATCGACAGACCCAACCCGCTGCCGCCGTACTTGCGGCTGGTCGTGCCATCGGCTTGCTGGAACGCCTGGAAAATGAGGTCCTGTTTATCGCGCGCAATGCCGATGCCCGTATCGCGTACATCGAAACGCAACGCATTTTCGTTGTTGTCCGCCTTGTGCACGGAGACGGTCACCCGACCTTGCTCGGTGAACTTGAACGCGTTCGAAAGCAGGTTGCGCAAGACTTGCTGAAGCCGCTGGTTGTCGGTGACGAAATACGCCGGCACGCCCTGGGCGCGCTCGGTCAGGAACTTCAGGCGCTTCGAGTCCGCGATCGGCGCGAAGGAATGCTGCAACGACTGCAGCATCCCGTCGATGGCAACCGGCGCGAACTGCACGTCCATCTGCCCCGCTTCGACCTTCGACAAATCCAGGATGTCGTTGATGAGCGACAGCAGGTCACTGTTCGACGAATGAATGGTTGCGGCGTAACGCACCTGTTCATCGGAGAGATTGCCGTGCTTGTTGTCCTCCAGAAGCTTCGCGAGGATTAGCGAACTGTTCAGCGGCGTGCGCAACTCGTGCGACATGTTCGCGAGGAATTCGGACTTGTACTGGCTCGCGCGCTCAAGCGCCAGCGCGTTCGCTTCCAGTTCCTTTTGCGCGCGCACCAGTTCCGTTTTCTGCCGTTCGAGATGCTGCGTGTATTCCTCGAGATGCACGTTCGTCTGCTCAAGCTCGGCCTGTTGCGTTTCCAGCCGCGCCTGCGTTTCCATCAAGACCCGGCCGCGCTCCTCGAGCTCTTCATTCGATACCCGCAGCTCCTCTTGCTGCACCTGCAATTCCTCGCTCTGGCGCTGCGTTTGCTCCAGCAACTCGACCATCCGCAAACGATACTGCGCCGAGCGCAGCGCCATGCCCATTGCTTCGGCGGCGTTTTCGAGCAGCTCGCGGGTATCGTCCACCGCATTTTCATCGCCGATAAAACCCACTTCCAGCACGCCGGTCACTTCGCCGTCGGCCATCATGGGCGCGACCACGCAGTGGCTCGAAGGCGCCGATGCCAGCGCCGAGCCAACTTTCAGAAAATCCGAGCCCGCGCCCCGGACCTCGATCGCCCGTTTCTCGTCGAGCACTTGCCCGAGCAGCCCCTGGCCTCGCGTGATCCGCTGCGGTACGTCGCTGTCGGCAGGCAGCGCCCACGCCGCGATGCGTTCGAGCGTTTCGCCTTTACGGCTGTACAGCACGGCGACATGCGCGCCGACGTACGGCACAAGCGAGCGAAGGATGCCGTCGGCGACGGCCGCCGGGACGAGATCGCCGCGCATCTGCAAGCCGATCTGGACTTCGCCCTGCTTGAGCCACGCGCTGCGTTGCAGGTTCAGCCGCGTTTTGATATAGAGATGCCCCACGCCGGCCAGCACGAACATCACGATCACGCCGATCACGCGGTTGAGCTGCAGCACGAGCGGGGCGGTGAGCGCGTCGGCGTTCGAGAGGATATAACCCGTGAACATCAGCACGGAGGCCACGCCCGCGGTGATAAACGGCATGGTGGGCCGGTCGACCCACATGCAGAGCGCGACCGGCAGGATGTAGAACACCCAGATGGCCACACGCAGCGGCATGAGCCAGTCGACCGCAAAGACGATCAGGAGCAACATCGCGATCGCGAAGGTTAGCCACACGGATCGGTTTCGACTGTCTATAAACATTGGTTGAAGATTTTTCCTTGAATTTGGCTCTGACGGCCTAAAGCAGCATCGGACCATAGCACGAGCCGCCAGCCCTTGTCACATATGGGCTGGCGGCGAATCGAGACGCTTCGGAAGACGCGCAACTGTTACCTTTGCAAGACAAAAAGAGGCAAAAATGACTGACCCGTTAAGTGGGGACGCCCGTGGGCGCGTGCTCGTCACCGGCGCATCCGGTTTCGTCGGATCGGCTGTGGCGCGCATCGCGCGGGAACGCGGTTTTGACGTTCGCGTAGTCATACGCAAGACCAGTTCCCGGCAAAACCTCGAAGGTCTCGACGCCGAAGTCGTGATCGGCGACATGCGCGACGAGGCCTCCATGCGCGCTGCCATGAAGGGCGTGCGCTACCTGCTGCACGTGGCCGCCGACTACCGTATCTGGGCGCGTGATCCGGGCGAGATCGAGCGCGCGAACCTGGAAGGCACCGAGGCCACCATGCGCGCGGCGCTGGCCGAGGGCGTCGAGCGGATCGTGTACACGAGCAGCGTGGCGACGTTGAAGGTGAGTCCGGCGGGAGATGTCGTCGATGAAACGAAGCCTGCCCAGGCCCACCAGACCATTGGCGCGTACAAACGCAGCAAGGTGCTGGCGGAGCGCGCGGTCGAGCGCATGGTCGCCAATGACGGCTTGCCGGCGGTGATCGTGAACCCGTCCACGCCGATCGGTCCACGCGACGTCAAGCCGACGCCGACCGGGCGGATCATCGTGGAAGCGGCCACAGGCAAGATCCCCGCTTTCGTCGATACCGGCCTGAACCTCGTGCACGTGGACGACGTCGCGAACGGCCACTTTCTCGCGCTGGAGCGCGGTGTGATCGGCGAGCGATATATTCTCGGCGGCGAAAACCTGTCGCTGCAGCAGATGCTGGCGGACATTGCAGGATTGGCCGGACGCAAGCCGCCGACCATCAAGCTGCCGCGCGGCCCGCTGTATCCGCTTGCCATCGGCGCGGAGCTTTACGCGAAGTTCAGCGGCAAGGAGCCGTTTGTGACCGTCGATGGCTTGCGGATGTCGAAGAACAAGATGTACTTCACGTCGGCGAAAGCGGAACGGGAACTGGGGTACAAGGCGCGGCCCTATGGCGAGGGCCTGAGCCACGCGCTGGACTGGTTTCGGGCGAACGGCTACCTGAAGCGATGACTCGTGCCGCGCGATGCCTGTTGTTTTGATGGCATTTTTAACGGCCTACACGCATTTTGTTACAACGTGTGGCGACGTTGCACGGTACGCAGCAGTTAAAATCGCAGGTTCGATGCAAGGCTAGCAAGGCAAACAACGCATGAACTTAACTGACCAGCTCGGCGCGCTGGAATCAAGCCTCGATGAGCTGATTTCCGCCGCCGCTTCTATTCCAGTTTCTCCCGAATCTTCCACTGACTCTGTCGCTGACGCGGGTGTTGAACCGGCGACGGCTTCTGGGTCGATCGCGGCCGTTGTTGAAGAAAAACCGCCCGTGGCCGAAGAAAAGCCCACGCTGAACGTCTCGCGCCCGGAGAAGAACCTGATCGCGATGACCATTGGCGGAGTGTCGGTGGCGTTGAGCCCCGAAGGGGTATCGGAGTTGATCGAGGAGTTATCGAACGCGCGCGCTTCGATGGACGTCGAACAGCCGGGCGGCCTGCCGCCCAACTGGCGCTTTGTCGCGACGAAAAACCCGGTCATGGCCACGCAACGTTATTCGAACGGCGATCGTTTGCTGGTGCTGCGTCATACCGGACACGGCTGGGTGCCGTTCTCTTTTTCGCCCGACATGGTGATCGAGATGTACGCCATGCTGACGAAGCGGTGAGTTGAATCGCATGGGCATGAAACGCCCATGCGACTCGGCTTCATTCGCTCAAGGCGCCTGAACCCGCGCCTTCCACTGTCCGCCCTTCCCGCGCCAGAACCGAATTGCCGAGCCGACCGTCGCGCTGACATAAAACAACGCGATCACCGGCAGTAAAGGCGCCCAAAGAATGGAACGGCGGTAGTAGCGCAACATTGGCGCATAGGCGCAGCACATCGCGATCCATGCGAGCCATGCCGGCCAGCCCTTTGCACCGAGCGTCAAGGCAACCACTGGCGGCGCGAGATAAATCACGCACATCGCGAGCACCGTCCCGGCCAGCAGCAGCGCTGAATAACGCAGCTGCGTGAACGCCGTGCGCGCGATCATGTTCCAGATTTCGCTCCAGTCGTCGTAAGGCCGCAGCGATTCGCTGTCGGCGGCAAGATCCAGGCGGATCGGCCGCGCCGCGTTCACGCCGTTACGAAACTTGATGCGCGAAGCAAGGCTGCAATCGTCGATCAGTTCGCCGCGAATCGACTCGATCCCGCCCGCCTCCTTCAGCGCCGCACGCCGCACCATCATGCAACCACCCGCGGCGGCCGCCGTGCGGTTGCTGGCGTCGTTGACCCACGCGAACGGATACAGCTTCGCGAAGAAAAACACGAACGCGGGAATCAGCGCCTTTTCCCAGGACGAATCACTGCGCAGCCGCACCATCAGCGAGACCAGATCGCGATCTTCCAGGATAGCGCGCGCGACGAGTTGCGAGGCGGCGTCGGCCGGATGGCGGATGTCGGCGTCGGTGAGCAGCAGGTAATCGGCAGGAAAACCCAGCCCGTCGATAGCCGCAATGCCTTGCGACTGCGCCCACACCTTGCCGGACCAGCCCGGCGGCAAGGCAGCGGCCGTCAGCACGGTCAGGCGGTCTTCGAAACCGCCGTCGCGTGCGGCGGCTTGAGCGGCGTCGGCGGTGCCGTCGGTGCTGTGGTCGTCGACGACGATCAGATGGAACGAACCCGCGTAATCCTGAGCGAGCAGCGACGTCACGGCCCGTCCGATCACATCGGCTTCATTGCGCGCCGGCACGACGGCGACGACCGCCGGCCACGCACCGCGACGCGCGATTTCCGCTTGGCCGACTGCGTGCACGGTACTTTCGCTGAGCCGCTCGAGCGGTTGCGCGCGCCAGAAACCGCCGCGGCCAAACAGCAGGACCAGCCAGATGAGGAGGGACAACCAGGCAATCAGGAGCATCGTCAATTCAGCGCAGTTGATGATTAAGCAGATTCGGTATCAGGGAGCAGCGCGGCCAAGTCAGCTTTCGACCGAGCGCAGTTGCACACCCACCCGGCCACACAGCCGCATCGCGAGCGAACGCACGCCGATCAATGCCCAGTCCGGGACTTTAAGCACCGGGCGCGTGCGGAACACGTCATAGTCGGCCTGTTCGATTTTTTCAAGAATTCGCAAACCGCCATGCACGACGGCGCACAGTTCCAGCCCGAACCGCCCGGGCATGCGGACCGCAAGCGGCGCGCCGCCAACGATCATCGCGCGTGCTTGCTCAACTTCATGACGCATCAGCGCGCGCCAGGCATCGTCGCAGATTTGCTCTTCGATATGCCGTTCGGTCACGCCAAAACGCTCGAGGTCGCATATCGGCATGTAGATGCGGCTCTTCTTCCAGTCGATACCCACGTCCTGCCAGAAGTTGATGAGCTGCAGCGCGGTGCAGATCGCGTCGGAGTCGGCGAGATTCTCGGGCGTGCCGGCGTCGAAGAGATGCAGCATCAGGCGCCCGACCGGATTCGCCGAACGCCGGCAATACTCCATCAGCGCAGGCCAGTCGGCGTAACGCGTGGTATCGATATCCTGATCGAATGCCGAGACGAGATCGTAGAAGGGCCCGAGCGGCAATCCGTATTGCGCGACGGTGCCGGCCAGTTTCTCGAACAGCATGGGATGAACCGGCGCCGGCTGACCGGCGGCGACCGCATCCAGCCCGGCGCGGAAATCGGCGAGGCGGGCGTGGCGTTCAGCCGGGTCGAAGACACCTTCGTCGGCAATGTCGTCTGCCGTGCGCGCGACGTGATAAATCACGCCGACCGGCGCACGCAGCCGTTTCGGCAGCAATATGCTGGCTACCGGGAAATTCTCGTAGTGGTCGACTTCCATAAAGCTGTCCAGGTTTTCGACACGGCGCGCGGATGCCAAAATGGACATCGACGCACGCAGGTCGTACGTGCCGGGTCGCTGACGCGAAACAACATTTCGCTCCAGGGCGACGTAAATGTTGGTTAGGCGCAACGGCTCGACACGGGATAAATGCTTGTCGTGCGCTGCCCGGGAACGTGTTGGAGAGCCAGGTGCGCATCCGGCGTATTGATCAGCCCGCTCATGCGCTTGCCTGGGTCCGCTCCAACGCAGGTGTGGCTTGAATTCGCGTCGGCTTCGGTTTGATCCTGCTGCCAGGATCAATGCTGCAACTGCCAGCGATCCCCGCCGATCCTGCCCGGCAGGCCCTTTGCCCGCGGCTTTTCAGCGTGCCTCGCAGCGCTGATCGGGCCGCCCGCCCGCGCGGGCCGCAGCCGCCTCGAAAGCCCGGGCGCTGCACAGCCATGGCGGCTTTCAGGCCGCTTCGCGGAAAACGCGGCGAAGCAACGCGGCAAAGCCCTAGTTTACCGGCTTCCGCGTCCGCGCAGTAAATCAACCCTGCCCATAGAAACGGAAACACGCGCTAACACCCTCTTACAAGCATCCAAAAACTGAACGAGTTAGAATACGCGGTCAACTTCGGCCTTAAAGTTGAAACGAAAGGCCTCTATCCAGGCAATTGTTTCCGAAAGCTTTTTCCGAGAAGCTTTAATTTTGCTTACAAGAAATCAACCGGATTTGATCGAAGTTTATAGCCGGTTCCATTCGAAACCCGCGCCAGTCGGAGTTCGCCCGAATATGCGTATTATCCTTGCTCAACCCCGCGGCTTTTGTGCGGGCGTGGTCCGTGCGATCGAGATTGTCGATCGCGCTCTTGAACGACATGGCGCGCCTGTCTACGTGCGCCATGAGATCGTTCACAACCGGCATGTCGTCGATAACCTGCGTAGCAAGGGCGCGCGTTTCGTCGAAGAACTCGACGAAGTGCCGCACGGCGCCGTTGCTATTTTCAGCGCGCATGGCGTGGCGCAAACGGTGGAAGCCGACGCGCAAGCGCGCGGCCTGGACGTGCTGGACGCCACGTGCCCGCTGGTGACAAAGGTCCATGTACAGGGCCGGCAGTATGTCGCACAGGGCCGCACGCTGATCCTGATCGGTCATGCGGGGCACCCGGAGGTGGAAGGGACCATCGGCCAGATTCCTGGTACGGTCGTGCTCGTGCAAAGCGAGGCCGAAGTGGCCACGCTCGCGCTGCCCGTCGATGCCCCCGTCGCGTATGTCACGCAGACCACGCTGTCGGTGGACGATACGCGCGACATCATCGACGCATTGCATCGGCGTTTTACGGACATCGTCGGTCCGGATACGCGCGATATTTGCTACGCGACGCAAAACCGCCAGGCGGCGGTGCGCGAGCTGAGCAAGCAAGTCGATGTTTTGCTGGTGGTCGGCGCCACCAACAGTTCCAACTCGAATCGTCTGTGCGAGATCGGCGCCGAAACCGGGGTGCCGAGCTACCTCGTGGCGGACGGCTCGGAATTGAAAGCCGACTGGTTTGCGAATGCGCAAACTGTCGGGATCACGGCCGGCGCGTCCGCGCCGGAAGAGATGGTCAAGCACGTCATTAATGCACTGCGCGCGCTGGGTCCCGTTGAAGTCACGACGATGTCCGGCCGCGAAGAAAAAGTCGAATTCAAACTCCCCGCGAAGCTGACGAAGCCGCTTGCAGCGGCAACGGCATCCGCCGGCGCCCTTCGCGAAGATTAAGGAGCACACGCAATTGTCTATTCCAATGCTGCAAAAAGTCCGGGTTGGCGCTTACATCGCGCGTCAGCATTTCATGCGCAACAAGCGTTATCCGCTCGCGCTGATGCTGGAACCCCTGTTCCGCTGCAACCTGGCCTGTAACGGCTGCGGCAAGATCGACTATCCGGACCCCATCCTGAACCAGCGCATCTCGATGGAAGACTGCCTCGCGGCGGTGGACGAATGCGGTGCGCCGGTGGTGTCTATCGCCGGTGGCGAGCCGCTGCTGCACAAGGAAATGCCCCAGATCGTGAAGGGCATCATCGCGCGCAAGAAGTTCGTTTATCTCTGCACGAACGCGCTGCTGATGGAAAAGAAGATGGACGACTACGAGCCGAATCCGTACTTCGTCTGGTCGGTTCACCTCGACGGCGACAAGCAGGCGCATGACCATTCTGTCTCGCAAGACGGTGTGTACGACAAGGCGGTTGCAGCCATCAAGGAAGCGAAGCGCCGCGGTTTCCGCGTGAACATCAACTGCACGCTGTTCAACGACGCCGATCCGGAACGCGTTGCGAATTTCTTCGACACGCTCGGACCCATGGGTGTGGACGGCATCACGGTGTCGCCGGGTTATGCGTATGAGCGCGCGCCGGATCAGCAGCACTTCCTGAACCGCGAGAAGACCAAGTCGTTGTTCCGCGACATCTTCAAGCGCGGCGATAACGGCAAGCGCTGGTCGTTCAGCCAGTCGAGCATGTTCCTCGACTTCCTGGCCGGCAACCAGACCTACGAATGCACGCCCTGGGGCAACCCGGCGCGTACCGTGTTCGGCTGGCAACGTCCGTGTTACCTGCTCGGCGAAGGCTATGTGAAGACCTTCAAGGAATTGATGGAAACCACCGAGTGGGACAAGTACGGTACGGGCAAATACGAGAAATGCGCCGACTGCATGGTGCATTGCGGCTTTGAAGCCACCGCCGTGATGGATACGGTTGCGCATCCGCTGAAAGCGGCGCGCGTCGCGTTGCGTGGTCCGCGTACGGAAGGTGCGTATGCGAAGGACCTGCCGGTCGATAACCAACGCCCGGCGGAATTCGTGTTCTCGAAGCACGTCGAGATCAAGCTGGAAGAAATCGGCCGCGCGAAGAACAACAAGGGCGGCAAGCAAACGACGATCGCTGCTTGAGTTTGAGCGAGTGAGCTTGGCAGCGTGTTATTTGAGCTCACTGCATACGGCGTAAGGAACGGGTGGATAAGGTCGCGATAAGCGGCGTTATCCACCCGTTTTGTATTTCAAGATGCGTAGGCGGCGTACCCGTGTAGCATCGCGGGTTTTCAAGGCAAACAAGCAGGAAACAATGGCTGACTTCAGCGTAATGATCAATCTCGGCAAAGCCGATCTGGATGACTACACTCTCTTGGCGAAGATGCTGCACAAGACCGGTTTCAGCGAGACGAAAGCCGCGCAAGTGGCAGCGGATTATCGGCTGTTGCCCGCTTCGTTCAAGTACTCCAGCGAGACCGAAAACATGAGCGCAGTGAGGGAAAAAGCGCTGAAGTCAGCGAAGGCCGTTTCGTCGAAGGCGATGGTGCTTGTGTCGGAATGTTGAGGCGTGAGGGCGGAACTTGCTGCGCATAAAGTTTCGGCGGTGCGTGGAAGTTGGAGCTTGCCAACCAGGCTAACGCGCGTGACCAGATGCGATCATCGTGCCGCTTCCCAGTCATGTTCAGCTACAGGGTCCATCGGATGGTCGTAACGCAATAGCGTGCCGCGCAGTGTATCGAGCGGGTCCCGCGCATCCGCTTGATAGGGCCGCAACTCCAGCGTCGGCCGGCGTGAGGGTGATGAGCGTTAAAAACAGCGGCGCAAAAAAAGGCGCCCCCAGCTCGTCGCCGGTTGCGCCCATTGGTCGTATCGGACTCGCTCACTTCATGCGCGAATCCAGATCGTGGCCCTACCCCTTCCTCACTCCGCCGTTCGCGCGTTGTGTGCGGTCAGGAACTTGATCAAACCATCCACGCCACCTTTGGCCAACTGACCCGCGAACTGCGTCTGGTACACCTGGATCAGCCACGCGCCCATCATGTCGATGTCGTAGATCTTCCAGCCGTCCGGCGTCTTTTCCAGTCGATAACGCACCGGGTTATCGCCGCCGGTCGAGTACACGTGCGACTGCACGACGGCGTCTTTGCCGCCGGCATCGAGCGTTGGGGCGTCGAATTTGAACCTGACGTCTTCATCGCGTAATTGCGACAGCGACGACGTGTAGGTCCGCACCAGCAGTGTCTGGAATTGCTCGTAGAGCGCCTTTTGCTGCTCGGGCGTCGCTGTGCTCCACGCCTTGCCGACGGCAATGCGCGTGGTGCGCTGGAAATCGGTTGCCGGCACGAAGCGCGTCTCCACCAGTTGCGAGATCTTGCCCATGTCGCCGCCACGGGCGACTGGGTCAGCCTTCATCGCGCTGACAGTGCCCTCCACGGCGCTTTTAACCACGGCATCGGGGCTGGTCTGCGCAAACGACGTGCTGGAAAACGCCGCCGCAGAAAAAGCCAGGGCGAACAGGACAACGCGGACAGGAAAATAGCGTTTCATACGACCGTTATCGAGTAATGGAGGGCGGCGTGCAACCCGACGCGCCGGTTAGCTGGAAAACGCAGTAAGTATATCGACCCGCGTCGTTTGTGACAGTTCAGCGCGTTCGAAAGGATTGTGGGTTCAAACCTGCGGACTCGGCCCACGTTCAAGATACGTCGTCAACGCAATATAACTGCGTGTGCCAGTGAACCCTTCTATCGAATGAATGCGCTCGAGCAGATGTTCGAGCGTTTGCGTGTCGCGGGTCCGCACTTTCAGGAGCATCGCGCTTTCGCCGGTCACCGTATGGATCTCTTCGACGTCCGGAAACTCCGACAGTTGCAGCAGTTGGCGCGTGACGGCCCAACTGGAGGTATCGACGTGAACGAACGCCAGCAGCGGCCGGCCAACACTCGCGCCGTCCAGCGCGGCGACGGTCGCCTTGACGACGCCATCCTGCTTCAGCCGCTTCGCCCGCTCGTGCACGGCAGGCGCCGACAAATGCAGCAAGCGGCCAAGCTCGGCATAGGTCCGCGTGGCGTCTTCGGCAAGCAGGGCCAGGAGCTTGCGATCGGTCGCGTCGAGGGTGGTCTGCGGCTGGCGTTTGGGCGAGGCCGTGGCTGAGGTCATCGGCGGGTCCTCATGGTTTGGTCGGATTGTCCAAACCCGGCAACCCCGCCCGCAATTCCTTGCGCATCACTTTGCCGGTCGGCGTCATGGGCAATGCATCGACGAAACGAATTTCGCGCGGATATTCATGCGCCGCGAGCCGCGTCCTGACGTGCTGCTGCAACTCGCGCACCAGCGTTTCATCCGGGACGAACCCTGCGTTCAACACGATAAACGCCATCACGATCTCCGTGCGCGTCGCGTCCGGCGCGCCCACCACCGCCGCCATGCTCACCGCCGGATGACGCAGCAAACAATCTTCAATCGGCGCCGGACCGATCCGATAACCCGCGCTGGTGATCACGTCGTCATTACGGCCGACGAAGCGGATGAAACCATCCGCATCGCACAAACCGAGGTCACCGGTCAGCAGGAACCGGCCGCGAAATTTATCGCGCGTGGCGGGCTCGTTGTTCCAGTAGCGCAGGAACATGACCGGATCGGGCGCGGCAATCGCGATATTGCCGGGCGTGCCGGCCGGAAGTTCCGTGCCTTGATCGTCGACGATTGCAACGTGATGTCCCGGCACGCTGCGCCCGATTGCCCCCGGGCGCGGCTCGAACAACGCAGAACACGACGACACCACCACGTTGCATTCCGTCTGTCCGTAGAACTCGTTGATGGTCACGCCGAGCGCCGCCCGGCCCCACGCGATCAGCTCCTCGCCCAGCGATTCCCCGCCGCTCGCGACCGCGCGCAACGACAACCGCCACTGCTCGGGACGCGCGACCGAACGCATCATCTTGAGCGCGGTCGGCGGCAGGAACGTGTGCGTGACGCCGTGGCGCGACATCAGGTCGAAGGCGGCGGGGCCATCGAATTTTTCGAAGCGCCGTGCGAGCACCGCAACGCCGTGGTGCCACGCGGGCAGCAGGACATCGAACAGGCCGCCAATCCACGCCCAGTCGGCGGGCGTCCACATCAGCCGGGCGTGCGCCGGGAAAAGTCCTTGCGACATCTCGACGCCCGGCAAATGCCCCAGCAACGCCCGATGCGCAAGCAGCGCGCCTTTGGGCTTTCCCGTCGTGCCGGACGTGTAGATGATCGCGGCGGGGTCGTCGCAGGAGGTATCGGTTGGGATGAAGACGTCGGTTTCCGCGCGTAGCGAATCCCAGAAGGAATGAGCGTTTTCGCGGGTGATGGTATCGACGGTATAGGCCGCTTTCAGGTCCGGCAGTGTGCCGCGAACCTGCTGCAGCTTCTCGAAACCGGCATGGTCGGTGATCAGCGCCGCTGCGCCGCTATCGGCGAGGCGGTATTGGATGGCATCGACGCCGAACAGCTGAAACAGCGGCACCGCGATATAACCCGCCTTGTAGATCGCCAGGTGCGTGATGGCCGTCTCCGGCGACTGCGGCAGGAATATTCCCACGCGGTCGCCGCGCTCAAGCCCCGCTCGGGCCAGCGCGTTGGCGAACTGGTTGGAGAGCGCCTTCAGGTCATCGAAGGTATAGCGCGTTTCCGAACCCTCGCGGGTCTCGTAGATCAGCGCGAGGCGGCCGGAACCGTCGGCCCATTTATCGCAGGCGTCCACGCCGATGTTGTAGCGCGCGGGCACCTTCCACGCGAAAGCCGCGGCGAGGGTTTCATATGAATCGGCTGCGGGAAGCATCGCTTCTCCCTGGTTTTTGGTTGCGTCTCAATCGCCGGCGCTGGATGGCGCGGCATCATCGTTTGGATCGTTTGGGGCCTGGGCGTCGGGCAAGTCCTGCAACCCCGCAGGCGGCCGATAACGCGAGAACCCATCAAATTCCAGCGTACGCTCGGCGGCCGCCAAGGGCCACGAATGCCGTGCGTTCGGTACGCCGCCATCGACGCGAATCACCGTCCCGTTGATAAACGCCGACGCCTCCGACAATAAAAATACCGCCGCCGCGGCCAGTTCCGATTCGGTCCCAAAGCGCTGCAACGGCACCTTGTGCCTGAGTTCACGCAGCAGCGCACGATAGCGCTCGTCGTAGCTATCCATTCCCGCCGATGCAATCCATCCCGGCGCTACGGCATTCACCCGTACTCCTGCATAACCCCATTCGCATGCGGCCGTTTCCGTGAAGTTCCAGACGCCGGCGCGCGCCGCGCCCGAATGGCCCATGCCGGGCATGCCGCCCCAGATGTCCGCGAGCATGTTGACGATCGCGCCGCCGTGATCGCGCATCCATTGCGTAAAACATTCGCGCGACATCAGGAAAGTGCCGTGCAGGTTGTTGCGCACGACAGCATCCCAGCCATTCAGCGAAATCTTGTCGAGCGGCGCGGGAAACTGGCCACCGGCGCAATTGAAGAGGCCGTCGAGCCGGCTGAAATCGGCGAGTGCCGTAGCGACGACTTGTTTGACGCTCGCTTCGTCGCGGATATCGCAAGCGTAGCAACGCACGCGGTCAGCGCTTTCCGGGTAGTCCTCGTCCAGCTCGTCGCGCACGGTTTCCAGCTTTGCCATCGACCGTCCGACAAGGATCACCGATGCTCCCAGCGACACGAGTTCGTGCGCGGTGCATCGCCCAAGCCCGCTGCCTCCGCCCGTCACCATGACCACCTTGCCGGCGAACAGGCCGGGGCGGAAGACGGAGCGGTATTGATGCTGACGGCGTTGATCGTTCGGATTGGATTCCATGATTCTCAACGTGACTCGGCGAGTGGATCGCAATGTGTTTGAGTAAAACTCAACTACGTGACAACGTCAAGGTGGTTAAACGTTAATTTAACTCACCAATATACGTAAATTCCAATAAAACTCCAGTTGAGCTAAACTCAAAATACCATCCCTGACGGTCAACTTTCATCGCCAATATGACCCAGCCCAAAACCCTCCCCTCCCGCCGTGCGCCTTCAAGCATCAAGTCCGAACAGCGCATCAAGGACATCCTGCTCGTCGCGCGGCAAGTGTTTTCGGAGCGCGGTTATGCATCGGCGACGACCATCGACATGGCGCGTCGGCTGGGGGTATCGGAGGCAACGGTGTTCACGTATTTCTCCGGCAAGCGCGACCTGTGCGTACGGGTGATCTGCGACTGGTACGACGAGATCATCGCTGAGATCGAAGCCACGCTGCCGCAGATCACGGGCACGCGCGCCAAGCTGACTTTCCTGATCCGCACGCACTTGTACCGGTTGATGATCGATGGGCCGGGGCTATGCGCGCTGATCCTGTCCGAAGGGCGCGCGAAAGACGACACCTTCGGCGATGAAATCGTGCAACTCCAGCGGCGCTATACCGCGCCGCTGATGCAGGTGCTGTCAGACGGCGTGGCGGCCGGCGATATCCGCGATGACCTGCCGCTGAGCCTGCTTCGCTCCAGTATCTACGGACCGATGGAACACGTGCTGTGGGATGCGATAGCCAAGAAAACGGTGGATATCGAAGAGACGTCGAAGCGGTTAGCTCTCTTTCTTTGGCAGGGTTTGCAGCCGCCCAACCAGAAAGTCGCGGCGCTTGGGCAATTGCATCGCGACGTGGCGGGGGCGCTTAGGGCGTATGAAGCGGCGGTTGAAGACACCCCGGCCTCCCCTGAATGAAAGCTCTGTTTTCGTAAGATCATTACGGTTGACCGCGACCTGCACAGCCACGTCCGCTACGTTTCAGGCCCCGGCCTAACGCCTTTCATCCCCACTCCACAACGCCCCGCCCTCTGCGGCGCGTTTTACATCCTCCGATAAAACTGCCTCGCGAAAAACGCGCGGCCTTGGTCCGTCAGCCATCCGCATAGTTCCCGAAGTCGTATTGAAAACAATTCTTACCTATGTAATGATATTGATTCGCATTTCAGAAATATCCAGCAAACGGTGTCCGTCCTTCGCAGCAACGCACTGCTGCTTCGGCTGAGCCTGTTGCCAAGCGCTCGCGCCGCCGCGGGCATCGCGGAAGTAAATGACCGGCATGGCGCAACGGCGCCGGCTTTTCGACTATCCAGTACTCGGGGAAACACATGTTGAGGAAGACACCGCTCGCCGCGGCAATCATGACCGTGGTGGCGACGCCTGTTGTTGTCGTACCGCTCTATGCTCACGCGCAAGCCGCACCGGCCAGCAAGACCGATCAAACCACCCAGTCGGAACAAGCCGCACAAGCCGCTCCCCCCGTCGAAAACGCCGCGCTGCCGGCCGTGCATGTTTCCGGTCAGGCCATCGCGCCGGATTTCCAGCCCGAAAAATCTAGCGTCGGCGCGAAGGTCCCCACCGCGTTGCGCGATATTCCCCAAGCGGCCGTGGTAGTCCCGAAAGCCGTGCTGCAGTCCCAGGCAGCCACCTCGTTCTCCGATGCCCTTCGCAACGTCCCCGGCGTCACCATTGGCGCAGCGGAAGGCGGGCAGATCGGCAACAACATCAACTTGCGCGGTTTCTCGGCGCGTACCGACATTTACCTCGATGGCTTTCGCGACCGCGGCCAGTACTATCGGGACACGTTCGACCTTGAATCCATCGACGTGCTGTATGGCCCTTCCTCGCTTTATTTCGGGCGCGGCTCCACGGGCGGCGTGATCAACCAGGTGAGCAAGCAGGCGGAGCTGAAAGCGCACGCATCGGTGTCCGCGATGGTCGGCACGAGCGACCGCTACCGCACCACCGTCGATATCAACCAGCCGCTCTCCGACACCTCCGCCGTGCGGCTCAACGCGTTCGGGCAAGACCTCGGCTCCACGCGCGACGTGATGAAGAGCAAGGACTACGGCTTCGCGCCGACGGTGCGCTTCGGCATTGGAACGCCGACGGAAGTGACCTTGTCGGCGTTGATCCAGCACAACCGCGACCAGCCGGACTACGGTATCCCGCCGGTGAACGGCGCGCCGGTCCCGGTGAGCAAGGGCCAGTTCTACGGCTTCGTAGGCGATCGGACGATCCAGGACGTGCAGACGCTCTCGGCGCGCATCCAGCATCGATTCAACGATAACCTCACGCTGCGCAACGAGACCCAGTTCAGCCACTACGGCACCGAAGCGACCGCGACCAACGCGGCGGCTGTCCTGACCGGACCGCTGGGGACATCCACAGCGCTGGCGAACGGCAATTTCACGTCGCTGCCGTTGTCGTCGCTGTATGTGAAGCTGCAAGGCAAGGACCGCAACATCAACGATCACTCGGTCTACAACACGACCGATATCGACTACAAATTCAACACCGGTTTCCTCAAGCACGAGGTGATTGCCGGCATTGACTTGAGCCACGAGACCTACAGCAACCAGTCGTTCACCGCGACGACGCCGGGCCTGCCGTCGAACACCATCGCGATCGTTCCGCTGCTCAATCCGCAATACACCACGCGGCCGGCCAATACGCAGGAGGTGGCGACCAACCTGGCGGAATCGAGTGCGAACGGTGTCGGCATTTATGCCAACGATACGGTGTCGATCGGCCAGTACTGGAAGGTGGTGGGCGGCTTGCGCTGGGACCGTTACGAGGCGTCGATCAAGAACACGATCAATCTGCCTTCATACGCTACGCAGACGAACTACTTCACCAGCGTGCGCGGCGGGATCATCTTCCAGCCGACCGACTGGCAGTCGTACTACGTTTCATACGGCACGTCGTTCAACCCGTCGCTGGAAGCGCTGACGCTGACGAACAACCAGCAGAACACGCCACCGGAATCGAACCGTTCGTATGAAGTGGGCACGAAGTGGGATTTGCTGAACGGCGGGTTGTCGATCACGCAGTCGCTGTTCAATATCGATAAAACCAACGCCCGCACGCTCCAGGTCGACGGCAGCTACTCGCTCGACGGTGACGTGCGCGTGCGAGGTTATCAACTTGGGCTGGCTGGCCATATCACCAACAAATGGCAGGTTTTTGGCGGCTACACGTACATGGACGGCCAGGTGGTGAAGGCGCTGGACAACACCAACGGCAAGACGCTCGCCAACACGCCGCGCAACATGATCACGTTGTGGACGACGTACGACGTCACGCCGCAATGGACCTTCGGCGGCGGCCCGGTGTACACGTCGGCGCGATATGCCGCCAGCAACGACCTCGTGCAAGTGCCTGCGTACACGCGCTGGGACGCGATGGCCGCGTTCCACCAGAAACATTACGACGTCCAGCTCAACGTGCAGAACCTGACCAACAAGCACTACTACGATGCGCTGATTCCATCGGATGGCGGCCGCGCGGTGCCGGGTTACGGCCGGACGTTCCTCGCAACGCTAAACTACCGGTTCTATTGATCGACTGAGGGACACGCGAGCCGCGCGATGCATGTCGCGCGGCCGCTGAGCCCCAAAAAACATGATCCTTTCGATACCCAACGTCCTCAGCCCCGACGACGCCGCCGCCATGCGCCAACGGCTCGATGCATCGGATGCATGGGTGGACGGCCGCGCGACGGCCGGCTATCAGGGCGCGCCGGTCAAGCGCAACCAGCAGATCGCGCAGGAAGCGCCGATTGCATTTGAACTCGGCGACATGATCATCGGCTCGCTCGAGCGGCATCCGCTGTTCATCAGTTCGGTGCTGCCCAACCGGGTTTATCCACCGCTCTTCAACCGGTATGAAGGCGGGATGCATTTCGGCAGTCACGTGGATGGCGCCATTCGGCTCGTGCCGGGACATGGCACGCGGGTGCGGACGGATGTGTCGATCACGGTGTTCCTCACGCCGCCGGAAGACTACGACGGCGGCGAGCTGGTGATCGAGGACACGTACGGCGTTCAGGAAGTGAAGCTGCCGGCGGGGCATGCGATTGTTTATCCGGCGACCAGCTTGCATCAGGTGCGGCCGGTGACGCGGGGAATGCGGGTATCGAGTTTCTTCTGGGCGCAAAGCCTGGTTCGCGACGACACCCGCCGCAGCCTGCTATTCGATATGGACACAGCAATTCAGAGGCTCAACGCAGAAAACGCCGACGACGCCGCGAGGCGAACGCTCGTGGGCTGTTATCACAATCTGCTGAGGCTTTGGAGCGAGACGTAAGAGCTGAGCTAAGCAGCGAAGACTTCCTGCAAGGTCCGCAATGTGACCGACAACGTATTAGCCGGCACAGCGCCGAGCTTCTTGACCAGGCGGGTTTTATCGATCGTACGGATCTGATCGAGCAGGACCAGCCCTTTCTTCTGACTGAACACCACGGATACACGGTACGGAGCCGGCCGGCTTTTGGTCGTCATAGGCGCGACGATCACCGTACGCAAATGGTCATGCAACTCCGGCGGCGATATCACCACGCAGGGCCGGGTTTTCTGAATCTCGCTGCCGACGGTCGGGTCCAGATTGATGAGCCAGACATCTCCCCGCGCTACCACGAAAGCTCCGCGTCATCGGCGTTCGGAAACTCGCCCAGCACGAGCTCGTCGTCGCCGGCCTGCGCGATAGCCTTGCTTGCCTCCGACCATCCCTGGCGGGCTTTCTTCTGCGGTTTTCTTAAAACAATTGCGTCGTTTTCCACTTCCATCTCCACTTCGTCCTCCAGCCCAAGTTGGGCCAGGATGGGTTTCGGAATTAACACACCCTGCGAATTACCCATCCTGCGAATCGTAGTTTTCATCGCTTCACCGTGATGACAATGTTAGTCCGAAAACGAAGTGCGTGGTTACACAATGTTAGTACAATTTGTCATTAATTGTGCGCCGACCTCTGCGTCCATCCGAAGCAGGCCCGCAAACTTTTGAGGCGAACAACAAGTTTTCCTCCGCCAGCGGCGTCCCGCCCGCTCATGTAGCGCGAACGCTCTTCTGCGAGTAGCAGCTTTCGCCCGGTATACTCACGCGGCGCCTTATGGCTCCCTGCCCAGCAAAAACATCAGAACACGCCCTCCGAGGCATCCGTCTTCATGCTCACGCCTCTCATTGCCCGTCTCGTCACGTTATCGATTCGCCGACCCGGCTGGATCATCGTTTTATCGCTGCTGCTTGCCGTGCTGAGCGGCTATTACGTCGTGCATCACTTCAAGATCAGCACCGACATCAGCCAGTTGATCGAGACGGAACCCGAATGGGCCGCGCGCAGCCACGCGATTGACGAAGCGTTTCCGCAACGCGGATCCACCGTGCTCGTCGTGGTCGAGGCGCAAGCGCCTGAATTCGCCGATGCCGCCGCCAACGAGCTCGCCGCCGCGCTGGCCAAGAACACGGTTCACTTCACGGCGGTGTCGCAACCGTCGGGCGGCGACTTCTTCGAGCACAACGGCCTGCTCTACCTTTCCACCGATAAAGTCGCCGACACCACCCAGCAACTCGTGAAAGCGCGTCCGCTGATCAACGCACTGGCGCATGACCCCACGCTCACCGGCCTGGCCGGCACGCTCAACACCAGCCTCAACCTGCCGCTGCAACTTGGGCAAGTGACGCTCGGGCAGATGTCGAAGCTGCTCGGCCAGAGCGCCGACGTGCTGGATAAAGTCCTCGCCAATCAGCCCGCCGTGTTCTCGTGGCGCAACCTGGTCGACACCTCGGCCACGCACCCCGCGCGTGCATTCGTGACCGTACAGCCGGTGGTGGACTACAACGCGCTGGAACCCGGCGCGAGCGGATCGAATGCGATTCGCGCGACGGCGAATGAGCTGAAGTTATCGGAGAAATATGGGGCGGTGGTGCGCCTGACCGGCGAACAGCCGCTCTCCGACGAAGAATTCGCATCGCTGAAAGACGGCGCCGTGCTTAACGGCATCCTGACGTTCATCGTCGTGCTGGTGATCCTCTGGCTCGCGCTGCGCTCGGGGAAAATGATCATCTCGGTGTTCATCACGCTGTTCGTCGGACTGGCGATCACCGCCGCGATCGGCCTGCTCATGGTCCACGCGCTGAACCTGATCTCGATCGCGTTCATGGTGCTGTTCGTCGGGCTCGGCGTGGATTTCGGCATCCAGTTCGGCGTGCGATATCGCGAGGAACGCTTCAAGGACGACCGGCTGGATGTCGCGCTCGTGAATACCGCGCGCCACGTCGGTATTCCGCTGACGCTCGCCGCCGCCGCGACGGCCGCGAGTTTCTTCTCGTTCTTGCCCACCGCGTATCGCGGCGTGTCCGAACTCGGTCAGATTGCGGGCGTGGGCATGCTGGTCGCGTATGTCACCAACATGACCTTGTTCCCGGCGCTGATCAAAGTGTTCGCGCCGCCGGGGGAAGCCGGCTCGCCGGGCTTTCCGAAGCTCGCGCCGGTGGACGATTACCTCGCGCGCAATCGCACGCCGGTGCTGATCGGGACGCTGCTAGTGGTGATCTGCGCGCTGCCGTTGCTGCTGCATCTGCGTTTCGACTTCAACCCGTTGAACCTGAAGGACCCGAAAACGGAGTCCATGGCCACGCTGCTCTCGCTGAAAGACGCGCCGGAAGCGGCCGTGAACGACGTGAAGGTGCTCGCGCCCTCGCTCGCGGAAGCGGACAAGATCGCGGCGAAGCTCGAGAAGCTGCCGGAAGTCGAACGCGCGACGACCTTATCGACGCTCATCCCCGCCGATCAGCCGCAAAAGCTCGATTTGATTGCCGCCGCGGCCTCGGTGCTGCTGCCTTCTCTGGACCAGCGTGTCGCCACGCCGGCCAACGACGCCGTGCGCGTCGCCACGCTCAAGCGGCTGTCAACCTCGCTGGAACTCGCCGCCGATGAACATCCCGGTCCCGGCGAAAACGAAGCGCGCCACCTGGCGGCGACGCTGAAAAAGCTCGCGGCAGCCGATGTCGCCACCCGCGAGCGCGCCGAACACGCGATGTCCGACCCGCTGCGCATTGCGCTCGCCCAGATGCGCGCGCTGCTGCAGCCGTCGCTGATCACGCTCGCGACGCTGCCTAAATCGATGACGGAAGGCTGGATCGGCGCCAATGGCCAGGCGCTCGTGGAAGCATCGCCGAAAGCGCTGGACGGCAAGAGCCGCGATGACGACAAACTGCTTGCCCGCTTTGCGAATGCGGTGCAGAAAGCAGAGCCGAATGCGATCGGCGGGCCGATCTCGGTGTTGCACTCTGCCAATACGATCATCAAGGCGTTCGAGCAGGCTGCGGCGTGGTCGCTGATCGCCATCGCGATCCTGCTGTGGCTGACTTTGCGCCGTATAGGCGATGTTTTGAGAACCCTGATACCTTTGCTTGTGTCCGCCATCGTCACGCTGGAGTTGTGCGTGGTGTTCGACATGCCGCTGAACTTCGCGAACATCATTGCGTTGCCGTTGATGCTGGGCATTGGCGTGGCGTTCAAGATCTATTTCGTGATGGCATGGCGCTCCGGACAAACCGGCCTGCTGCAGTCCAGTCTCACGCACGCCGTGATGTTCAGCGCCGCGACCACGGCGACGGCGTTTGGCAGCTTGTGGTTCTCGCATCATCCGGGCACGTCGAGCATGGGCAGGCTCCTCGTCCTGGCGCTTTTTACAACATTGATCGGCGCAGTGATATTTCAGCCGGTTCTAATGGGGAAACCCCGGGTGCGGTCTAGAAAAGTGGCCAAAACCCTGTAGACCGTCCCTTTAAACGTACTAACTACTTTACGCAGACCCCAAGGAAACCGACCCATGAGGATGGCAAAAACGCCTGATGCCGCCCGCACACTGCGAGCGCTCTCCGGCGGCGTGCTGCTCGCCGCTGCTTTCGCCCTGTCCGGTTGCGCCTCTGGCCCCACCGCGAAGCCGGGCGATCCGCTGGAACCGATGAACCGCGAGATCTTCAAGTTCAACGACGCCGCCGATAAATACGTCGCCCGCCCGATTGCAACCGGCTACGTGAAAGTCACGCCGGCGCCGCTGCGCACGGCAATCAGCAGCTTCTTTTCGAATATCGGCGACATTGGCAACTTCGCGAACAACCTGCTGCAGCTGAAGATCACCGATGCGACCGAAGACCTGATGCGCATCGCGATCAACTCCACGCTCGGTATTGGCGGCTTGTTCGACTGGGCGTCAGCCGCCGGGTTGCCGAAGCACGATCAGGATTTCGGGCTGACGCTGGGGCATTACGGCGTGCCGTCGGGACCGTATCTGGTGTTGCCGCTGCTCGGCCCGAGTTCGGCGCGCGATGCAACGAACTGGATTGCGAGTATTCCGCTCAATCCGGGTACTTACTTGAGTACGGAAGCGGATGTGTCGTTGTTCGTCATGCGCTTTGTCAGCGCGCGGGCCGATTTGCTGGGCGCAACGGACATCCTGTCGCAAGCCGCGCTGGATAAATATGCATTCGTGCGCGATGCCTACACGCAGCGCCGGCAGTATCAGCTCACAGGCGCGGCGGGCGCGGCGCTGCCGGATTACGGTGATGACAGCGGTGCAGCCGCAACGCCTGCGGAAGGCGCGAGTGCGACGGCGGCGCCGGCGAAACCGGGCACGGGCGGGAGCAGCAGCTCGCAAGGCTTGCCTAACTACGCTGATCCGGGCGCGGCCCAGCCGGCGTCGGCGCCGGCTGGGAAGTAAATGAGTCCTGGCTCGCGATACGGCCGCCGTATCGCGAGTGCTTCAGCTTTATAAGGACCGCTCGGCCTTGCGTTGTTTCCATCGGCTAACCAGGGTCGAACGGCCCTCTTTCATGTCTTCCACGCGTTGCGGCATCCCAAGCTGGGCGCGCAGCATCCCGCGATCCAGTTCCTTCTCCCACGAAGCCACGACGATCGTCGCCACGCCGTTCCCCACAATGTTCGTCAGCGCCCGGCATTCCGACATGAAGCGGTCGATGCCGAGGATCAGCACCATCGCGGTCACGGGCACGGTCGGTACGACCGACAGGCTGGCGGCGAGCGTGATGAATCCCGCGCCGGTCACGCCCGTGGATCCCTTCGACGTCAGCATGGTCACCGCAAGCAGCGTCACCTCCTGCATCGCGGTCATGTGGGTGTTCGTAGCCTGCGCGAGAAACAGCACGGCGAGCGTCATGTAGATGTTGGTGCCGTCGAGGTTGAAGGAGTAGCCCGTCGGCACGACCAAGCCCACGATCCCGCGCGAACATCCGAGGCGCTCGAGCTTCTCCATCAACTGCGGCAAGGCGGCTTCCGATGTCGATGTGCCCAGCACGATCAGCAACTCGTCCTTGATAAACGCAAGGAAGCGAAAAATGCTGAAACCGCAGGCCTTCGTCACCAAACCCAGTCCGAAGATCACGAACAAAAACGCGGTGAGATAGAACGTGCCGATGAGCTTCATCATCGGAAGCAGGGATTCAATGCCGTATTTGCCGATGGTGAACGCCATCGCGCCGAACGCCCCGATTGGCGCGAGACTCGTGATCACGTGGACGATCCTGAAGAACGCCTTCGATAGCGCCTCGATCAAACCAATCACCGACTTCGCCGGTTCGCCCATCACGGCGAGCGCGGAGCCGAACAGCATCGCGATCAGCAGCACCGGCAGGATGTCGCCTTGGATGAACGCGCCCACGAAGGTGTCGGGGATGATGTGCATGAAGAACCCGGCCAGCCCTTCGCCATGAGTGGCTTGTGCGGCATAACCGGAGACCGCGCTGGCATCGAGCGTGGAGGGGTCGACGTTGAACCCCTTGCCGGGTTGGAGCAGATGCGCCGCCAACAAGCCGATGGCGAGCGCAACCGTCGAGACTATTTCGAAATACAGCAGCGCCTTGCCGCCAACGCGCCCAACCTTGCGCATGTCGTGCATGCTCGCAATCCCCGTCACGACCGTGCAGAAAATCACCGGGCTGATGATCATGCGAACGAGTTTGATAAAGGCATCGCCGAGGGGTTTCATTGCGATGCCATCGACTGGGAGGAAATGGCCTAGCAGCACGCCCGCGAAGATTGCGGCGATCACCTGCACGTACAGAATCCGGTAGAACGGCTTGCGTTTCATGTCTCCTCCTTTTTTGGGCAAAAGCGTGTCCTCGCTGCTTTGGCTTACGCCAAAGCAGTCGGGTTGCACGGTGTTCCGATGTGCGGCCGCAGCCGCGCGGGTTACATCACAGCGGCCCAGGGATGGCGCTCGAAGTGGCGCTTTTCAAAGGCTTCTATGTCGGCGAGATTGGTCAGCGTCAGGTCGATCGTGTCCATGCCTTCGATCACCATGCGCTTGTGCCTTGCACCCAATGGGAACTTGAAAACCCGAGCGCTGGATGTTGACGTAACCGTCTGCGCTTCCAGGTCGATAAGGATCTTCGATGCCGGATCATCCGTCGATCCGCGCAGCAATATGTCCACTGCTTCTCGATCGAGTTGCACCAGCAGCAGGCGATTATTCATCGCGTTGGAATAGAAGATTTCGGCAAAGCTGGGTGCGATCACGGCGTCGAAACCGTATTGCTGAAGTCCCCACACCGCATGTTCCCGGCTCGATCCACAACCGAAATTTGCCCCGCCGATCAGGACGCGCGCGCCGTTATATGCGGGTTGGTTGAGTACGCAATCTGCGAGCGGTGTGCCGTGTTCATCGAAACGCAGATCGTAGAGCAAGCCTTTGCTCAATCCCGCTTTATCGATGATGCGAAGAAACTGCTTCGGCATGATCTGATCGGTGTCGAGGTTTTCTATCGGCAACGGAATCGCGCTGCCTTCGATCTTGGTCAACTTATTTGCCACATCAGTCATGGTGATTCTCCAGCGAACGGACATCGGTGATCTTGCCGGTCAGCGCGGCGGCGGCGGCCATCGCGGGACTCATCAGGTGCGTGCGGCCGCCGCGTCCTTGCCGGCCTTCGAAGTTGCGATTCGTCGTCGATGCACAGCGTTCGCCCGCTTGGAGGAAATCGTCGTTCATCGCGAGGCACATTGAACATCCCGGCTCGCGCCATTCGAAGCCGGCTGTTTTTAGAATCTCCGCGATGCCCTCCGCTTCAGCCTGCCGACGCACCGAGCCCGAGCCCGGCACGACCATCGCGCGTACGCCTTGGGCGACTTTGCGCCCGCGCACGATCGACGCGACGATGCGCAAATCCTCGATCCGTCCATTCGTGCATGAGCCGATGAACACGCGGTCGATCGGCGTTCCCGCTATCGGCTGATTCGATTCGAGACCGATGTAGTCGAGCGCGCGACGCAATGCTGCGGCGGCTTCGGGCGTGGCTTGTTGGGCGGCGTCGGGCACGAGGGCGTCGACGCGCATCGCCTGGTCAGGGCTCGTACCCCACGTGACGAAGGGCGCGATGTCGCGGGCATCGAAGGTGAATTCGGCGTCGAAGGTGGCATCGGCGTCGGATTTCAAATCGCTCCAGTCGGCGAGCGCTGCGTTCCACGCGGCTTCATCTAGCGATGTTGCATGTGCGCGAACGTAGTCGAACGTGGTTTTATCCGGCGCGATCAACGCCGCCCGCGCGCCGGCTTCCACGGTCATGTTGCACAAGGTCATGCGCGCTTCCGCCGAGAGCGACGCGATGGTCGTACCCGTGAATTCCACCGCATATCCCCGCGCCCCTTGAGCGCCGATACGGCTGATGATCCAGATGATCACGTCCTTCGATGCCGTGCCATACGGCAACGCACCATCGATGGTGATACGCATGGTCTGCGCCACGCGATACACCAGCGTCTGCGTCGCGAGAACGTGCTCAACCTCCGACGTACCGATACCAAACCCGAGCGCGCCCAACGCGCCGTAGGTGGTCGTGTGACTATCGCCGCAGAGCACGGCCATGCCTGGGCGGATCAATCCCAGTTCCGGCGCGATGATGTGTTCGATACCCTGCAACGGATCATTCGCCGCGTACAGGCGAATGCCCGCGTTATTGCAGTTGCGTGCGAGGTTTTCGGCTTGCAGCAAAGAGGCGGCATCGCGAATCACACGGGGCGATTCGGCGTGCGTCGGAATGATGTGGCTCACTACGGCGAGTTGTTGCTTTGGACAACGTACTGGTCTGCCTTTTTCAGCGAGACCGCTGAACGCTTGCGGGCTCGTGTACTCGTTCATCAGATGCAGATCGACGTAGAGCAACACGTTTTGATCATCGATACGCATGACCGTATGCGAGTCGACGAGTTTTTTATAGAAAGTATTGTGGTTCAACATGATGCTCAGCCTCGAAGAAACGGCAGCACACGCTCGAGCAGCAACTCGGGCGCTTCTTCCGGAATGTAGTGGCCGCATGGCAGCGAGTGGCCGCTGACGTTATCGGAGAAATGCTTCCATTCGGCGATGGGATCGAAGCACTTCTCGATCACGCCTTCCGCGCCCCATAGCGCGAGAAAATCGCAGGTTATTTTCTGGCCCTTCGCCAGCGAATCGCGGTCGTGTTCCAGGTCGATCGTGACGCTCGCGCGATAGTCCTCGCAGATGCCATGAGCGGTGTCCGGCTGTTGCATGCAACGCAGATATTCCGCGTAGGCCTCGGGCGTGAACGGCTTCAAACCCGCACTGCGCGCGCCGATCGTCTGCTTCAGATACAGATCGGCGTCCGCGTGAATCAGCGTCTCGGGGAACGGCGCGGGACGGACCAGGAAAAACCAGTGCCAATACGCGCGGGCGAATTCGAACGAAGTTTTCTCGTACATCACGAGCGTCGGCGCTACGTCGAGCGTGATCAGTTTCTTGACCACATCAGGATGATCCAGCGCCATTCGCGCCGCTACCCGGCCGCCGCGATCGTGCGCGAGTACAGCAAACGATTCGTGACCCAGCGTGCGCATCAGGTCGACCTGATCCTGTGCCATCCGGCGCTTCGAATAATTGCTGTGATCGGGGAGGCCTTCCGGTTTGTCGCTGTCGCCGTAACCGCGCAGATCCGCTGCCACGACGGTGAAGTGTTTCGTCAGCTCGGGCGCGACCTTGTGCCAGATCGCGTGCGTTTGCGGATGGCCATGCAGCAGCAATAAAGCGGGGCCGTTGCCGCCTTGTATCGCCTTGATCCTGACGCCATCGACGGTTGCCGATACGTCCTTGAAGTCATCGAACATGATTGTCTCCAGCAGTTTTATGAAGTTTAATTGATGCATTTCCCGATACAGTTTCTATTCAGGCAATCCAGACTTAACTTTCAGGAATGAATCGATGGACGGTTTTTCGGACCTTAATTTGTTCACGCTGGTCGCGCGGCATCGCAATCTGGCGGCGGCTGCGCGCGATCTTGGCGTGACGCCACCTTCCATCAGCAAGCGCCTTGCGCAACTTGAGCGGCGGCTAGGCGTGCGGCTTTTGAACCGCACCACGCGGCGCGTAAGCCTCACGCCCGAGGGCGAGCTGTATCTGGCGAACGGTTCGCGCATCCTTGATGAACTCGCCGAACTCGAACAACTCGTCACTAAAAGCCGGGCGGAGCCGACGGGTTTGCTGCGCGTGAATGCATCGTTTGGATTTGGGCGCAGCCGGATTGCGCCGGCGGTGTCGAGGTTTATCGAGCGATATCCGGCGATCAAGATTCAGCTGCATCTGTCGGACCGGCCGGTGAATTTGCAGGAAGAAGGGTTCGACCTGGGTATCCGTTTCGGCGATGTCCCCGACGCACGCATCAACGCGCGTTTGCTGGTGAGGAACCGGCGGATTGTGTGTGCATCGCCGGGATATGTGGAGGAACACGGGCAGCCGGTCACGCCGCACGACCTGACGCGGCACGCGTGCCTCGTGCTGCGCGAGAACGAATCAGCGTATGGGGCTTGGCATTTCACGCGGGGTAAAAAGGTGGAGACCGTCAAGGTCGATGGTCCGCTCAGCAGCAATGACGGCACCGCGGTGCTGCAATGGGCGCTGGATGGACGCGGCATTGCCGTGCGCTCACAATGGGAGACGGAGGCACTGGTGCGCGACGGTAAGCTGGTCGTACTGCTGAACGACTGGGCGCTGCCGAATGCTGACATCCACGCGATCTATCTGGAGCGGCATCAGTTGTCCGCGAAGCTTCGGACGTTCGTGGAGTTCCTGGGGGAAGAGTTACGCGCTGGGGCTGGCCAGACAAGCGCTGCGCAATATTGATAAGCGAGAGGCACGCTTTGTGGCTCAGCCGTCTTTCATCGCGGCCATTGTTTTATTGGCTTCGGTTGCCGACTCGGTATAAAAAACCAACGTTTTATTAAGCGGATTAATATGACTATTTGTATCGCTAATGAGCAAATGCCCATAATGAACGCGCCCGCTTTTCAACGGGCGTGTTTTATCGATACCTATACGGTTTGTTTCAAAGCGGCGTGGCTTTGACTTTCGGTTTGGAAGGCCGGATTTATGCGGCCTGATCGAAAGAGTGCTGCATTACTCGCTGTTGCGGCGCATGCCGACGTTCGTCTATTTCCGCCATGCCATACGCAAGGGCAAACTTACGGGCATCGACAGGGCACGGGAAATGGCCCAGCACGCCAGTTGCGCGCTGCACACCATCAACCTCCCTGACGATCAGCATGGCTGCGTACAAGCCATCGTCGTACGCGGCCAGCGGAATCAAGACGACATTCTCGTAAGCGATCTCAGCGTATTGCATGACTGATTCCCCCCAAGTTGACGACTTCACTACTTCTCTCAGCGCACCAATTGGTCTGGCACGACATTGTGTTTAGGCATTATCAATAAACAGAAAACAAGAATCAACTGGATTTTTTATGTTGAGGGTTTATACGTGGAATTACCGGCTTCTTTGTGGTGAGTACTTCATTTATTTTGCGGATGCAGCATTGCGTGAACGCACGCTTATACAGACAGAGTATGTCAATTTGATGAGAAACGTGGGACAACGCATGGATGCACTGTTCTTGTGCGGTTAATGCTTCTGTTGGCGAAGGGGTGATTGCGGGGTTGAATGTTTTTGCGGTTGAAGCCGGCGGTGGGTTCGGAGTCCCTTCAGCTTGACTATGTCTCGCTGCCAGGCCGGGTGATTTCGGTGGTTAGGGTCGCTTCGATGAGATTCTGTAGTGCCTTTTTACCTTTGCGTATTCTGACACTTAGGTTTGCCTGGCGAATGTGACGACGTTTTGGGGTGCTTTGATCTAGATGCCGGGCACGTGGTATGCGCGCAATCCTTACACCGACAGCAATGTCCTAATGATCTATGGGGGAGCTTGTGAAACTCGATCCGACTGCATGGTTTCCGTTAAGCGATTACGCGCCGGCGCGCGACGGATGGTACGAGGTGCAACTCGCGAGCGGCGAAACGGCTTTCGCGAAGTTTGGTACGGACGGATGGACCGAAAAACCGATGCTCGTCTTCACTCACTGGCGGGGCCTGTCCGGCGATCCTAGCAAGGTTGAGGGGGCGGAGAGTATTGAGGCTGAGGCGACTGCGGCGGAGGGGGTTAGAGCGGTTTGGGATACGTTCTTTCCTGGGTCAGGAGCGGAGCAGCATAAGCCGTTGGACGCGGGGCATGGGAAGGGAGGTTGAGGGGTCGCGCTTGTTGCGGTGAGTTCGCGAGCGCGCGGCTTCCTGGTTTAGGTTGTGCGCGCGCAGATGGGCTTTTCAGCGTTGCCAGTTAGTGGAAGATCAAAGATTGCCCGCGTGAGACTTCAGTTCCTGGACGATGAAGCTTGACGCGATCTGGTTGTAACCAACGCCGGTACCCGCTAAAAGCGTAATCGGCACGCTCTGTCCGGCAATGGCATAGGTGGCGGCGTACACACCAGTGTTCAGTTGTGCATAAGCAGATACCGGCGCGATTTCGCTCATGCCAGTCAGATAAGAGACATCCCCTAACGCGGCGACCGTTCCGCCAAACTGCTGTTGCAATTGCCCAAGCGTTTGTGAACTGGCGACCGCCCCGCTTTGCACGACGAGGACCGGCGCGTTCGCGGTGATTTGCGTTGAATAGCGAATCGATCCGCTCGGCATTGCCGCCGTGTCTGCGGCAAGCACATGGGCGACGCCGCCATCCGCATCAGTTACGACGCCTGAGATCGATTGCCCGGAGACATCCGATGGCATCAGCGTTGCCCGAAAGACATCTGCGGAGCCACCAAGACCGAACGTGAAGCCGGTCGAATCTTGACCGAACATCTGGATGTCGTTGCCAAGTCCGAGCGTGCTGAAATCGCCGGCCGCCGTGACGATCGTCTGGCGGGCAAGCGCCCCACTGTATTGTCCGATGACCGCGCTGGTTTGCTCGTTGAACACGGTGCTGCTTGCGGTCGATATCGATAGTTGCTCGCTTGCGACGCCCGTGTATTGGGAGAACGTGTTCTTGCTGCTGACGAAGCTGACATAACCCGTCCCGCCTGATTGCAGGAATATCGACGAGATGAATGCCGACGCCGAACTTGGTATAGACCCGCCTGTAGCGCCGCTGGCGCCGGTTCCGGACGCATTGTCGACGTTACTGTTGTTGCCGGTGTCGCCACCGCCTCCGCATCCCGCGAGTGCGCTTAGCGATATCGCGACAAATAACCCGGAGAGGCGCACAGCAAAATAGCCTGACGATGTTTTTCGTGATGTCATGGTTGTTCAGTATTGGTAGATGACCTGGATGCCAGCCGTGGTGCGAGCGGTTGGATAATTCGATGGCTTGTACACCGGCGTTCCCACGAAGAAGTCGTAGCTGACGGCACCGGCAACGCCGGCCTTGCCGCCTCGAATGCCAAGCACCGCTCCAGCGAGTTGCTTGCCAAGCAGCGCGGCGACGCTGGGCCCGTACACGTGGCCGTAATCAAGGCCCACATAGACCACCTGACCGCTATTGCCCACCGGCACTTCAAGATCGTTGCGCCAGTAGAAGCCCTTCTCCGCGCTCAGGAGATATTCGCCATCGAATCCACGCACGCTATAGAAGCTGCCGATGGAGATATCGTCGATATAAAACAAGCGTTGGTTCGTGAACTGCCCGCGGAAAGTGCTCGCGTATCGAAACGGAACGTCGCCGAGTTTGAACGGTACGGACAACGACGCATCGAGCGTCGCCATTTTGTAGAGATACGTTTGCGCAAGCTTATGCTCGCTGTACGGATCGTGGAGATCACCTTGCGCGCCAAACCAGGGCACACCTTGCTTATAGGCGAACGTCGCGTCGAGCGTGGCGCTACCCGCATGCTGGCGTCGCGTCAGGCCGACCTCGACGAACGTGTTATCGCGATGTTGCGCATTGATCTCTGTATCTTCGATGAAGCTACGGCCATAGCGACGGGAGAGCTGCACCTCGATGCCCGTCTTGCTGGTTTGATCGCGATACAACAACCGATCGATACGCAGGTTCAGTGACTTCGTATCGCCTTGAGAAATGAACGTCTGATTCGCGCCCGCGATGTGCTGAAAATAGCTGCTTTTGTTGCCGGAGAGCGAAAAATTCCAGTTCCCCCAAGGCACCGAGTAATACGCGTTCAACCCATGTGTGCCGTATTTTTTGTCGGTGAAATAGAGGTCGTTCGATACGCCAAGACTGAGAAGATCGTTAAGACCGAGCGGGTTGTCCAGGCCGAACGTGGTGGTCCCCTGAAACTTGCCGGTCTCACGGGTTCCGGAGTTATCTATTCCTAACACAAGCTTCCATGGCTTCGAGCGCTGTACTGCGATAACGATGTCGCTCGTGCCTGCTTCGGCCGCCGGCTCTATCTTCATGTCCGCTTCCTGACTCGCGACACGTTTCATCTGCTCCAGTCCCTGTTCGATATCACGAAGGTTCAGCAAATCGCCTGGACGGTTTGGGAACGCGGATCGCCACGTCCCGCGGATGGCGGGATCTGCAAAGCGGATAGCGTGGATGGTTCCCGGCAACAGTTCGAAGCGCAATGCGCCTTTCGATAAGTCCTGGTCAGACAGCAAGACACGAGTCGTGACGAAGCCGCGCGCAAGGATCTGCGCGAGCACGCCCTTGCGCAGGAGTTCGATTCCGCGTTGACCAACACACTGGCCCGCGTAACTATTTAGCCATTCGCGCGCGAAGGAAAACGCGTCGTGTAGCGAGGCGGGATCGTTGAACGATTGGATGCGATCGGGAAGCGTCGCAGGGATGTCGAGGGTTATGGTGTCAAGTTTGAAACAAGGCACTTCCGACGGCAGGACAGCGGGGATCGGCTCGCTGCTTACCGGAAGCCGGACGTCCGGCGCCTGCCACTGGCGGTCCCGCTCCTGCGCTCGCTCGCGTTCTTGCTGCAGTTGATTTTGCAGTGCTGACGTGCGCGCGGCTGCGGCTGCGTTTGGATCGGGTTGCGTTTGGGCGAGCGCAATCAGAGGCGTCGCCAGCAGGGCGATCGTGATCGGGCGATATACATGTCGCGACATTGTTAGGGACTGTGCTTTTGTGTTTATAGTTTTGGCGCGATGTGACCGGCGATCCATATCCATTGCGAACCGTCCCAATGCCAATAACCGCCAACCCATGCGACGCCTGGCAAGTTAGGCGACATTTCCGGGATGGGGGCGGGCTTTGGGGGTGCGTTTGGGGGAGCGGATTCGCATGCGGAGAATAGTGTCAGGATGATGGCGACTAAGATGTTTTTGTGGAGACGAAGTGTAAAAATATGTATTCCTAATTCATTAATACGCGCTCGGAAAAAAGAACGGAAGCGGCGCTCACGAAGTAGCAGATTTAGGTCCGCATTTTTTCGGTGCGTCTCTTGTTCGAAAAGTGCGAGTTTGCCAGAAGGTGCACTTCGTCCATCTCAATATGTTTGAGCTTCCAGGCAATATTGCGCGCTGAGTTACCCGCCCCATCAGCCACTGCCCAGGCAACGACCTATCCCGCGTATCCGGCTTATGGGCCGATGGCTCGAGCAAGCTGGCTTCAAACCCGATAGCCGCGTCTGCGTTCACGTTGAAGACGGCAGGCTGATCATCACCCCAGCGCGAACCAGGCTACACAAACAACGAACCCGGCTAAGGCCGGGTTCGTTGTTTAGGCAAAGATGTTTTTGAGTACCACGTACACAATAAAACTCATTATCGCGATGAATGCGCACCACCCGACGATTTTCTGTGTCCGCGTTTTAGGTGCCGATCCAGGTATGCCAACCATAGTTACCATCCAATCCCAGTTTTACCCTGATCGCGGGCGAACCCGCCACCAACGCCGCCGATATTGGTGTTCTTACCGGCACTAACACCGCCACCAACTCCCATGATTGTCGCTGTTCCATTACCTGGCGAATACATCATCCCTCCACCAAGCACGCCGTAAGCACCTGTCATACCGCCGGCATATCCTCCAGCGAAGTCGTTCGTCTGTCCCGGTCGAACACTTGTTTGATTAAGCCACCCAGCAGTGATACTGGCCGAGGCCTGAACCGGATTGGGAAGCGCCATGTTTACTCCTGTACCGAAGAACGAATTTCCATCCCGCGTGAACGTTCCCCACGCACTACCCACAAAGTAATCAACCTGGAAGTTCACGAAGTCCGGCGCTCTCACTAACCCCGGATTGGAACCTGTCGTCGTAGCTTGATACGCCAAGCCGCTACCCTGCGCACCATTCACAATATACGACTGCAAATCAGGATCACCCGGCCCAAGGCTCTGAGCCCAAACTTGCTGTCCAGCCTTGTTCACGCCATAGGACTGCCATTGCGTACCGTCCTGCGGCTGCGCTCCGGTCGCCACCCGCACGCCTCCCGATTCCGTTTGACCATCCACCGTCAGGTTCATTTGCGCCATTTGATCTTTGATCTGCTCCGGCGTGTATTTGCCTCCGCTCTCATCGGCCAGCTTCTTCGCTAACGTCTGTTCCTTGGCCTTGCTGTCCTCATGAAGTTGCCGGTTGTAGATTTCGTTATTGGACGCCGAGCCCGCCCCAGCAAGCGCTCCTTGCGAACCACCCGCCAGTGATCCTGCCGCCGCTCCGCCCGCCGTCGCCACTACAACATTCAACGCATTCCTCGCCGCTTCCTGCGACCCCGGCGGCAATCCACTCACCGCCTGATCGATGATCGGTTTAGCCAGCGCCGTCAGCGCATCGCTCGTCAGCGACCCGCCAACCGCGCCCGCAATGTTCCCACCCGAGATCGCAGCACCAATCGCCGCGACCGCCGCGTGCATCACGTCTCGTCCCGGCTTCCCCTCGCCGAACACTTCCGGATTGCTTTTCGCGAGCTGTCCCGCCGCTTCAGCCATCGCATATGTCGCCGTCTTACCAAACGCTTGAGCGAACGCCAGATCGTTTTGCGTCTCCCGAAGGTTGAACGTGTTCTGTACCGTCTGGTTCGCGTTCGTCGTGTCACGTGAGAGGCCCGCCGTGCTATCTATGCCCGTGGCTTCATCCGCGTTCACCGTAATCGTGGCGGGACTGATTGCCGCATACGTCGTGCCGTTGGCGTTATCGCTCGTTTGCGCGAACTGTGGGCAGCCAATCGCAGGCCCACTGCCCAGCGTCACACCCGTGGTCGATCCCGATGACTCAGACGAATTGGCAATGTCGCTGTAACTGAAGCTGCCGGTTGTAAACGTGTTCTTGTCCGCGCTCGCCGAGCTCGCAATCTGCGCCCCGTTCAACTGCGTATGCCCAGCAACATTCACATCAAACCCGCCCTCACCCGCAACGATCCCCGTCTGCTGACCCACCGCATCGAAGTTACTATCGATCTTCGTACGGCTCGCCGATGCACTACCCGAAAAGCCGCCCGCGCCGAACGTATAGCTCAACCCGCCACTCACACTGCTTTGCCTCTCGGCGTAGTTGGACGTGTCCTTTTCACTGGTCATCGTCAGGTCACGACCCACATCGACACTCACCGCATTACCCGAGACCTGTGCGCCATCAAGCGTCGTATCGCGTCCAGAGTGGATCGTGAGCGCATTGCCTGCCGCCACCGTCGTGTTCTCCTGCGTCACGCTCTCGCCGTTGCCGTGACCGCTTGCGGCAAAACCGTTGGCGAATACGCTGATCCCCGCGCCCCCCTTGGAACTCACCCCAATCCCCACCCCGGCATTCCGCATGAACCACGCTACACAAACAACGAACCCGGCTGCGGCCAGGTTCGTTGTTATTGCCCTTCGTTGTTAGTAGAGCCTTCTTCCTGCTCCTCTCGCTTTAACGCCCGCAACTCCTTGATGAGCTGGTAGGTGATCCCCACGAACAGCGTGACATAGAGCGGCATTCCAGCAAGTGCCGGTTTCCAACCTGAACCGTGTTTGATCGAAATGACGAGGGCTAATGCAATGATCCCCACGGCGGCTGAGTAGGCGACGATAGCGCGTTTTATGATTTTCTTAAGCGCCCGACCTTGCTTGTTCATAGCTGTGTTCATTTCCCTCCCTGAGTAACTGCATTTTGCACAGGACCGGCGGCACCTTGGATTACGTTATTAAGGAAGTTACCGGCTGCACCGGGGAACATCGCCTTTACCAAGCTTCCCAACGACGAAGCCCCAGCCCCAAAGCCCCCCGATATGTCTGGACTATCCTGATGAGTTATCGATGCCGCCCCGAATGCACCAGTCCCCACTACAACGGCGTTAAATCCATTGGCTGCAATTTTCCCGGCAGATCCCATCTGCGCTATCGCTGTGTCCGCGATTGCAAACGGATAGGTCACCCCGGCTACAACACCCGTGATGTACGATTTTGTGAAGTTGGGCGCGTCTTTCGATAGCCCAGTCCCATAGCTATAAGCGTCGCCCGCGTAATCGAACAATCCAGCCAACCCTGCTGCTGCCAGCGCTTCAGGCCCCAGCAACGCCACCCCAGCCGCAGATGCGACATAGGGAGCCCCGGTCTGCATGTTCGCTGACGCCGCATCCGCATTCGCGCCCTGCGCCTGAATGGCAGCTTGCAGCACCGCGTCACTGCACTGCGCTCCAACACCACACGTTTGCGACACCAGATCCTTCGTTTTCCCGTCCACCTTCGACGGCGAATCATCGTGAGACTGCTTGTTGTAGATTTCATTATTGGCCGCCGAGCCCATCCCGGCGAGCGCCCCTTGTCCACCCGCCAGTGATCCGGCCGCCGCTCCACCTGCTGTCGCCACGATCACATTCAATGCATTCCGCGCAGCTTGCTGCGACTCTGGCGGCAATCCACTGACCGCCTGGTCGATGATCGGTTTGGCCAGCGCCGTGAGCGCATCGCCCGACACCGATCCGCCAACTGCTCCTGCAATATTGCCCCCCGAGATTGCCGCACCGATCGCCGCGACCGCCGCGTGCATCACATCACGTCCTGGCTTCCCCTCGCCGAACACCTCCGGATTGCTTTTCGCGAGAGATCCTGCCGCTTCAGCCATTGCATATGTCGCCGTCTTACCAAACGCTTGAGCGAACGCCAGATCGTTTTGCGTCTCCCGAAGGTTGAACGTGTTCTGTACCGTCTGGTTCGCGTTCGTCGTGTCGCGCGATAGCCCCGCCGTGCTATCGGTCCCGCTCGCTTCATCCGCTCTTACCGTGATGGTCGCAGGACTGATCGCCGCATACGTCGTGCCGTTGGCGTTATCGCTCGTTTGCGCCGCTTGTGGTCCGCCCACCGTTCCCGAATTCAGCGTCACACCCGTGGTCGATCCCGACGACTCAAACGAGTTGGCAATGTCACTGTAACTGAAGCTGCCGGTTGCAAACGTGTTCTTGTCCGCGCTCGCCGAACTCGCAATCTGCGCCCCGTTCAACTGCGTATGCCCGGCGACATTCACATCAAACCCGCCCTCACCCGCAACGATCCCCGTCTGCTGACCCACCGCATCGAAGTTACTATCGATCTTCGTACGGCTCGCCGATGCACTACCCGAAAAGCCGCCCGCGCCGAACGTATAGCTCAACCCGCCACTCACACTGCTTTGCCTCTCGGCGTAGTTGGACGTGTCCTTTTCACTGGTCATCGTCAGGTCCCGACCCACATCGACACTCACCGCATTACCCGAGACCTGTGCGCCATCAAGCGTCGTATCGCGTCCTGAGTGGATCGTGAGCGCATTGCCTGCCGCCACCGTCGTGTTCTGTTGCGTCACGCTCTCACCGTTGCCATGACCGCTCGCGGCAAAACCGTTGGCGAACACGCTGATCCCCGCCCCGCCCTTGGAACTCACCCCAATCCCCACCCCGGCATTCCACCCGTTCGAGCCGTTCGTGCTCGAATCCTGCTGCGTGCTTTGCGCGCTCTTCATCGTCACATCATTATTCGCCCACAGATCCACGTTCTTGCCCATCACGTTCGCACCGGTCATCGTGATATCGCCTGTTCCCGCCGCGCCGTTTTCTCCGGTGGCCACAATATTCACATTGTTATTGCCAACAATCGACGACCCGCGTGCCTGCGATATCGACGTGCTCGACGCCTGATTGCTCTGTCTCGATCCAATGCTCAATTGCAATTGAACACCCGATGCGTTGGCAATATTCCCCCCGCTCGCCAGCGCGTCCGCCGTACCCGCGATCTGACCACGGTTCTGATACGCCGCCTCGGCCGCTGCAAGACCCTGCACCGCAGCGAGCCGCGAATCGCCCGACTGCGCGCCGGACTTCACATCTGCCACCATCGTCTGCGCCGTATCGAGCACTCCGCCGCCAATCCCCACCGTCAGCCCCGACTGCTTCGACCTTTGCGTCTGCGTATCCTGGTACGTGTCGTACGCAGCATTCACCGTGACGTTCTGACCTTTGATCGCCACATCCTGACCCGCCACCACCTGACTGCCCGTGAGCGTCACGTCATGACCTGCAGCAATCGATACGTCCCCTGACGATGCCCCGATCGTGCTGCCGTGGTTCGTCACGCTCGATGACTGATCCGTCTGCGCCAGCGACCGGCTGCCAATCGTCACGCCCAGGCCACCGCTACCCATCAACCCCGACTTACTCGATTGATACGCACTGCTCTGCGTATCCGTGCTTTGCGACGTGGTGATATTCACATCGTGACCTGCCTGCAGCGCCACGGCGTCAGTACCGACCACCGCGCTTCCGCGAACGTTGATATCATGCCCCGCGCCAACTGCAACCGAATCGCCCGACACGAGCGAGCCCGTCGCGTTGTCCCCGGTAAACGTTCGCTGCGTATCCGTTGTTGACCGCGACAACAAGCTCTTCGATGACGAATGCGACGTATCACTAAAGCTCGTTTTGTCATGCGCTTCGATCACGTTCACATCGCCCGTAGCTCCCATGACCACCTGACTGTTTCCACCGCCATTCGTCCCGGCAACAATCGACGAACCCTGAAGCGTCAGGTCTTTCGCCGGCGCCGATCCGCCCACCGGCAACACGAGATTGCCGTTCGCATCCGACTGCGCCCCGGCCAAGACCGTGACATTGCCACCGGCAGACAGCGAACTGGCCGCATTCGTCTCGGCGCTGGAATGCACCGTCTCCGAGGAGCGGCGAGATTCGGAGTGCCCATCGTTCATGGTCGTGTTCGTCGCGCTCACTATGCTCACGTTCCCCGCACCCGCGACCACCATGCTCCCCGCGGCGCCCAACTGACTGCCGGCTACATTGATATCGCCGCCGCTGACAACGCCAAGATTTCCACCGGCCGATATCGTGCTTCCGGCTGCCTGTGTCGAGACGGTGTGCTCAGTGTTTTTACCCGCTTGCGTTGCGATGTCCGAGCCCGTCTGCACAACCTCGATGTTCACCGCATGTCCCGCCGACATCCCGATGCCCGCACCTGCCGTGATCTGCGCACCTTGAACCGCGATGTCGTTACCGGCGCTCATCAACGTGGCTCCGCTCGACTGAATCTGCGCTACCTGCCCAATCGATGTGTGGGACGAAACGCCGCTCGGCGATGCCGACCACTCGGTGTCCGTCACGGATCGATTGACGATGTCATGCCCCGCCTGCATCCCGACGTTACCGCCCGAGATCAAGCCACCGATGTTCTGGATATCGTTGTTTGCAATCAGAACCGTGTTCTGTGCGCTGCTGATCGCGCCACCATTGTTCGTAATGTTGACGCCGCTGATGCCAACCGAATTGCCCGCGATCAACGCGCCGGTCGGCGAGAGCGTGGCGTCATCGGTCCTGGCGAGATAAACCTGCGGCACGAGAACGGTTTGCCGGGTGCCATCGGGCATGGTCACGGTCTGGTTGACGAGCCATACGATGTCCTCGGTCAACGCCGCCATCTGCGCATCCGTGAGCGCTACGCCCGGCTGCAGGCTGAACTGCTTTTGCACTGCCACACCGCTTAGCATCAGTTGCTGATACTGCTGCTCGGCACTGGTGTCGCCGGGCAGATACTTGCGCCCTGTCAGGCTCGTTACCTGATTCTGAACCAGTTGCGTCTCATAGAACCCATCGCCCAGGCGCTTTTGCGTCTGCTCGGGATTGATGCCGAGCAGGTTGAGCATGTAGTCGCTGGAAATGAATGTGCCGTAGCTCGTGAAACGCGGGTCGGTTTGCACCAGGTAGCTCTGGCCCGGCGTATCGCTGACCTTATATAAGCCACTCGTCGGCAATACCGGACTCAGCAGGGCGGCACGCGCGCCATCGACGTTTCTTACCGCACCCGATACCGCTGCGGCAACGGTCGCGCTGCCCGTTGCATTGATCGTGCCCGTGTTGGTCGTCACAGCACCTTGGGCACCATTGGCCGCGCTACCGGTGGCACCCGCTGTGCCTGTCCCTCCCATCGAGCCGCTTGCACCCGCGGCACCGGCCGACCCCACCGAACCCGACGTGCCTGCCGTGGTGATCATGTCGCCCGTGCCTACCGCGCCTGCGAGTGTCACATTGCCCAGGCCCAATGCCTGCGCACTGGCGCCAGCAACACCGCCCGCCGCCGATACACTCGTGTTCGTGATGTCGCCACCGTTGATCGACACGGTCTGATTGCTCGTGATCGTGCCGCCGGCAATGCCGGTGTTTTGCGTGATGGACGGATTGGTCCACGTGACCCACTGCACGGGCGCAGCCGGATCGGACGCCCATGGACTGCTATAGCCCGAGCGATTCGAAAATGAATACGTCGTGCCTAACTGCGTGCTGATGTTGTTGATCGCCGCGTTGCTGCTGCCGTTCGTGCCGTTCACGACCTGCTGCTGGTTGACGTTCAGGTCCCCGCCTGCAGCCACCGTACCGTTGTCGTTATTGAACTGGCTGCCAATGACCAGGTTCATCGCAGAGCCGGAAGTCATCAGCGCAGGCGCACCGCTCGCAGCGGACAACGTGGTCTCCGCGACGGTCTGCGTCGCTTGCCGCTCGACTTCCGTTGGATACGAACCCGGACCGCTGCCCGCGCGGCGCTGCTCGGTCAACTTACTGATCTGAGTCGTCGGATCCGTATAACCCGGATACGTTTCAAGCCTCACGCAGGACGTCGTGCAGTCTCCGTATTGATTCGAATAGGAGATGGTACCGAGCTGGTTGGAGACCGTATCAAGGCTGTGACCCGGAAACGCGTTGCCGCCGCCAGTCTGGTCCGGGTTCGATTGGCCTGTGGTCTGACTGTAGACGTACAAGACGACCTGTCCTGCGGACACATCCACCCGCGACTGCTGACCATATTCGATGTTCCCGCCGCCATTGGGCTGACCGTAAGTCAGACCACTCTGCTGCCACTGAAACACCGACGCGTTCGCCGGCAAGTTGACGACCACACGCTGGACGATATAACCATCGGGCGTCACAACCGGTGTTGAAGACACGATATCCGACGGATTCACGTAATACGCGGTTTGAATAATCGTGTTCGCATCCTGGAACGGGGCAGTGTTGCCAGGCTGGCCTGGGTGCCACCACGGCAGCTCGTTCATCACATACGTTTGGGAGCTTGTCGTGGTCGTCGTCTGGATATTCTGGCGGACGTTATTGATCTGATTCGCAGCGGCATTCAGATTGGCGCCGGCTTCAATCGTCGATGACAAATTATTGATGGTCCCGGTCTGATTGATCAGGGTGCCGTTCGCATCGGCGCCACTATTCGCTGCCATGTTGACGTCGCCGAGACTGTAGATCGTGGCGCCGTTTTGATTGTTGATCGTGCCCGGCACCCACAGGTTGACCTTCTCAGTGCCCGCGATGATCGCGGCAGCTCCATCATTTGTCAGCGTGTTCGCATTCGCGGTAATCGTGCCGCCGATGATCGTGGCCGTGTTCTCGAGCGTATTGCTGATCGTCGTGACGGTATTGCCCTCAATCCGCCCAGCGTTGTTGATATCACCCGCGCCATTGCCGGCGATCAGCACCGTTTGGCCCGTCGTGGAATCGCCTGCCGTTCCCGACACAATGTCCGCACCAGCCGTGTTCACGATATTCGCCGCATTCACGGTCACGCCACCCGCTGCGGACAACGTCTGCTCGTTCGTGAACGTGCCGGTTGTGGACAACGTGAGGTCGTGGTTCGCCGTGATCAGGTTGTCGGCGTTGTAGGTGTAGTCGCCTTGCAGCGAGACGGTTGCGTCATGACCGCCGATGATCTTTCCGTTGCCAGTGAGCGTGTTGGCGGTTATCGCCAGATCACCACCGCTTCCCACCGAGCCGCCGCCGTTCTCCAGCGTGCCGGTGGAGATCGTGACGGTTCCGGTGCCACCCAATGGATTCGCAATTTGCCCGTTGGTGTTGTTCACGTTAGCCGTCGTCAATGCAACGTTGCCGCCGCTTACCGTTCCGCCGACGTTAGAAAACACCGCGCTCGGCTCATTGAGTGTCAATGTGCCGCCAGAAACCAACTGCCCACCGTCGTTGACCACGCTGCCCGGCACGGTCAGCGTCAACGCCCCGCCTGCCGCCGTCTGGGCGCCTTGCGTGTTGCTGAAATTAGCTCCCGCGATGGCGACGTCACCGTTTCCACCTATCACGGCCGCAGAGCCGGTGTTCGTGATCGCGCCCGTCGCATTCACGCTGGTCTGATCCGTGCCCGCATTGGTCAGGATACCGTTGGTGTTATCGATCGAACTGCCGGCAAGCGTCAGCGCACTGGTCACCCCGAGGCTTTCGATCTTGCCAGCAACATTCGATACCGCACCCGCTGCCGAAACGGAGAGATCGCCTTGGGTTGCAATCGTGCCGCCGTCGTTAGTCAATGACGATTGCGAGGCCACGCCAAGGTTGCCAAGGGCGGCTATCGTGCCGGACGTGTTGTCGATTGACGCCGCGTTCACCGATACGTCCGCAGCACCACCAATCGTGCCGGCACGGTTCGATAACGCTGCCGCAGTGGTGACAGCGACCGCTCCGCCGCCGAGTCCATGGACGGTGCCGCTATCGTTATCGATCGATTGCGCGCTCACCGTTGCAGCGCCCGTTATCGCCTCGATTGTTCCGCCTGTGTTAGCGACTGCGCCCTGGCCGGCAGACACCACGACCGACGATCCGCCGATGTATCCGCCCACGCCACCAAGCGCACCGTTGTCGACACCGTTCTGCCCCGTCACCGCTTGCGCGCCAAGCGCCGATATCTGGCCGCCGCGGTTCGACACGGCGTTCGCGTTGACTGTCGACGAGCCGTTGGTGCCGAGCCAACCGCTGTCGTTATCGAATGTTCCGGTTGCTACGTTGAGACCGCCCGATCCCGAGTGCGTGATCGATCCGTTCGCGTTGATCAGCGTCTGCGGCGTCATCGAGAAATCTGTCGTGGCGATTTGTATCGAGCCCGCAGTGTTGTCCAGCGTGTTCGCGACATCAAGCGTGGCAGTGCCGCCGGATGCGGTCTGCGCGATCTTGCCACCGGCGTTAGTGAGGTTATTCGCGTGAAGGCTCGTCGATGCGGCGTTGACCCAGCCATCGCTGTTATCGAGTTCGTCGGCGGTGATCGTCACCGCGCCATCAGCTGTGGATGTTCCCGATTGAATGGTGCCGCCCGCGTTTGTCAATTGCGTGCCGGCCTGCACCGTCAGCGCCGCCACTGAAGCGAGCGTGCCATCGTTGTTGTTTACTGCCGTACCGGCCACATCAAGCGTGCGCTGAGCGCTGATCGTCCCGCTGTTGGCAATAGTGCTTGCACTTAGCGAAGCAGCACCGTTGCCGGAGATCGATCCGGCGTTGGAGAGAGCGCCGGTTTTAATATCGAGAGTTCCGGTACCCGCGTGTGCGATGGTCCCTTGAGCGCCGTTAGTCAGCGAGCCGGACGAGATCGTGAAATCTTGCCCGTTGGTTTGGAGCGTTCCCGATGAGTTGTCCAGCGAGCCCGCGACCGAAACGGTGGTGTTACCCGTCCCGCTTTGACTCACGACCCCTGCGTTATTGATGAGATCACGCGCTTGAACCTGAACCGACTGGCCCGATGCTGTGCCACCCGAATTATCGAACGTGTTGGCTACGGCGATGTCCAGACCCGTTGCAGCGCTTAGCGTTCCGTTATTCGTGAGCGACCCGGCCGTGATCAATGCAGCACCGTTGCTGCCGATCACCCCGCGCGAACCATCGGCTGCGGCGGCATTGCTCAACTGCCCAGCGACGTTAAGCGTCATCGCGCCCGTGCCAAGCGAAACAATGCGACCCTGGGAGTTATCCAGCGATCCAGCGGACGCCCCGAGTGGACCGCCCGCATCGATTTCCCCGCCGACGTTCGACACCGCGCCCGGTGTTGAAATGGAGAGCCCGCCCTGACTGATGATCGCGCCGCGATCGTTAGTCAGCGAAGACTGCGACGCAACGTTTAACTGCCCGAGGGCCGTTATCGTGCCGGCTGTGTTGTCGATCTGGGCGCCGTTTACTGTTGCGCCGCCGTTACCGCCCACGATGCCACTTCGATTCGAAACCGCACCGCTAGTGGTCACGGTGACAGCGCCCTTGCCCAGCGCGTGAACGGTGCCGCTATCGTTGTTGAGCGCTTGCGCGTTGAGCGTTGCCGGACCCGTCGCTGCTTCGATCATTCCACCCGTGTTCGTCACGCGCCCCTGCTGCGAAGACACGCTAACGCTTGCACCACCGATGTAACCACCAGCGCCCGCTAACCAGCTGTTATCGACGCCCGTCTTCCCCGCAACCGATTGCGCGCCCACGGCCGAAATCCGACCACCGCGGTTCGACACCGATGATGCGCTGATCGTCGATGCGCCGTTCGTGCCGAGCATGCCCCCATCGTTGTCCAGCGTGCCGGTCTGCAGGTCAAGTGAGCCGCTACCGGCGTGCGCGATGGTCCCGTGAACATTGGTCAGCGTCTGCGGTGTCAGCGTGAGATCGGCCGCTGCGACCTGTATGAAGCCGGAGCTGTTATCCAGCTTGTTCGACACATCCAGCGTGGCTGTGCCATCTGTCGCCGACTGCGTGATCGTGCCGCCGAGGTTCGTCAGATTGACCGCTTGAATGCTCGTGGAACCGGCATTGATTACGCCCTGACTGTTATCCAGGTTGCCGGCCGTGATCGCTACCGTGGCGGGGGCAGACGAAGTCCCTGTACGTATCGTGCCGAGCGCGTTGGTGAGTTGATTTCCGCTCTTCAACGTCAATCCGTCAGCGGATGCAAGCGAACCACCATTGTTATTTATCGATACCGCTGACACGCCGAGTGTTCGTTGAGCGCTCACGGTGCCGCTATTGGCAAGCGTCGCCGCATTCACCACGGCATCGCCGTTGGTCGAGATAGCCCCCGCGTTAGACAGCGCGCCGGTTTGGATATTGAGCGCACCGGTTCCGCTATGCGCGATCAACCCTTGAGTGCCGTTAGTCAGGATCCCGGACGAGATCGTCAGATCATGTCCATTGGTTTCGAGCGTACCGCCCGAGTTGTTCAGCGAGCCTGCGACTGAAACCGTGGTGTTATTCGTGCCGCTTTGACTGATGACCCCGGCTTTATTGACGAGATCATGTGCCTGAACCTGAACGGTCTGTCCGGACGCGATGCCCTTGGAGTTATCGAACGTATTAACGACGTCGATACCCAGGGTGGTTGCCGCGCTGAGCGTTCCGCTATTCGTCAACGACCCTGCCGCAATAGCGGTCGCTCTATTGCTGCCGATCAGGCCACTCGATCCGTCGGCGGCCGGCGCGTTGATCAACTGTCCGCTGACGTTCACCGTCAAGCCATCGGTGCCCAGCGCTGCGATGCGGCCCTGCGAGTTATCCAGCGATGCAGCGGATACGCTAAGTGCGCCACCTGCATCGACGCTTCCACTGACGTTCGAAACCGCACCTGTGGAAGCGACCGTGGCGGCGTTCACGGCAGAGAGTGCGCCGCCTTGATTGTTGATACCCGATGCCTGCACTAACAACGCGCCATTCGACGCGACCACGCCACTTTGATTGTTCAACGCAGCGGTCGTCACGGTCAGCTTGCCTGAGCCCGCGAGCTGCACCTTGCCGCCAGCGTTTGCTATAGAGCCTGCGTGCAGCGAGAGATCGGCGGCATTCGTGGTCAAGGCCCCGCCCGAGTTGTCGAACTCGCCCGTGATCTGGATTGACGTGTCAGCGGTGCCGGTCTGGTTGATCAGGCCGCCTCGGTTAGTGAGGCCCGCTGCGTTGATGTTGATCTGGGCCGCATTGATTTGCGCGAGTGCGTTGGCGCTTTCGGCGTCGTTGCGAACCGTGCCTGCAGGCGCATTGATGTCGATTCTCTGACCGGCGTTCGTGTTGGCGCCCGTCAGATTTGCGTCGCCGTTCTGAGCCAGCAGCGACAGGTTGCCGTTCGCGGTGGTCGTCGACCCGGAGAGATCGAGCGATGCACCCTGCAGCGTCGCGTTGCCGCCCGCGATGTTGCGGCCGTTCGCGGCAAGCGTATTGCTCGCGACAACGATCAAGTCGCCGGACTGGCCCACGTTACCCACTGCATCCACACCGGCCGCCAGGTTGCCTGTGGATGAGACGTTCCGGCCGTTGACCACGACCTGGGCCTGTCCCGCGATCGTGCCGTCGTTCGACACGTCGCCCGGTGAGTTGACGGTCGCCGACTGGAGTCCATAGATCGAGCCGCTGTTCTCTACGCCGCCCGCCGCCGACAGATTCAGATTGCCCGATGCGTTCGTATTACCCGTGACGACGAGCTTGCCTTGGCTTGAGAGCGTCAGGTCACCCGACTGCGCGGCGATGGTGCCCGCATCATTGACACCGACGCCACGCTCGGTCCCGACCAGCCAGATATGCTGAGCGTACATGCCGCCTAGTTGGCTCACATCGACGCTGACCGAGGGAGCCGTCCCGGTGCCCGCAATAGGCGTTGCTGTCAGCGTCGAATGGTCGACCTGATTGGCGCCGGTGATCACGTTCAATGAGTTCGCGTACACGCCGGCGTTCACCGACACTGCACGCGCGATCAGATCGACCTGATCCAGATTCGATGCGTTCAAACCGGCGCCGGTGAGTGAGACAGTGCCGCTCGTGACGCGGAACGCATCGAGACTGCCGCTGGGTCCGATAACAGGTAGGCCGGTTGTGAGAATGCCTCGGCTCGTATTGATGAAGCCACATCCCGAGCATGTGATGCCCGCGGAGTTTGCGATCACGACTTCGGCCTTGCGGCCGGTGACTTCGATGGGTCCGGCAAGCATGGACGGGAGATTGCCCGTGACCTGATTCAGGATGATTTTTGCAGGCGATGTGAGGTTTGCGTTGCCAGGTATCCAGCCGGCGAGTTGGCTTTGGACGGAGGTTGGGGAGTTGTTTAACACCGCGCCGGGGCGGCCGACGGAGAACTGTTCGTACTGGTTGTTCGATACACCCGCGGCCGATGGGCGCGAGATTTGGACGAGTGGAATGCCAGAGGGTATGGTCGCGACGGTTGGTTTTTGCGCTCCAGCATTCGGGCTCGGAACAATCTGTGCGGCGACCCATACGGGCGTTAAGCCGAAGACGCAGAGAGCGCCGAATGCTGCGACCCTGAGTTGCCACACGAGGGGCAACGGGCGGGAAGATGTATCGGCGGAATTTCCTTGGCTCGTACACTTGCCAGATACCGTCTCCGCGACCGCAACTAATGCGCTTTGAACACGGTTAAAAACAACACGGAAACAGTTCTTATTCATTTCATTACACGCGTGGCAATCCTAATGGCCGGCGAGTGTAATGGTTACGCTTATGTAATTTGCAACAAGTTGTCAAGGTTACCTAATTATTGACGCAGATCACAAGATTTGTTGTCTATTGACGGTTGGCTTCAATTGGCAGTTACGATGTCGAACGGTTTTAGCGGTGGGCGATACGGGTGGTTGTAGGTAGCTGTTGGTGTTTGAGAAGGACGGGATGTCGGTGTTGAACGTTATTGATTATTGACTTTCTTGGTTTGAGTCTCTCGGGATACGATCTACACGTTACCTCGGCGGTGCGTCCTCTTCAGCTCTTTATGGATTGGCGTATTGGTGCTTCGACGAGAAGGTACGGATGGGGTACGCGACGTTGTGTGACAATCAAGCGCTCACCCTATCAATCACCGCACGGCGGAAGCTCATGAACAAGAAAGTGACCTATCTGGTCAGCATTTTTATCGGCACTCCGACACAGAAACACGCACAGATCAAAGAAATCGCCGCGCAAGTGTCCGGTGACGACTACGAGTTCTTGCATCTGCATCAAATGGGCGCGTTTCTAGTGCTGAACACCGACCGGGACGCGAAGGAACTGGCGGGCTCGTTTTCGCGTGCGACGGCAGCGGACGATCGAGTGTTTATCTGCGAAATGGGCCAGGACTGGCACGCGCTTGGGTTGAACAAGGCGATGTTCTGGTTGCAGAACCATCTGGCTACCAAGACGCAAACGCCAGCGACCAAGAAAGGGAATCCGTTTGGGGATGGGTGAATGGGATTGAGGAGGACGTTCGCGCGGTTGTTGGCCGAGAAGTTGCGATTGAAGAGGTGCTTGCGCCGAAAGACGACAGCGAAGTGACAGCCTTTCGGCCCTAACAGACGTATAGGCGGCCTGGGTTCTACTTCAGCATTGCGAGATATTGCTGACGTAGACGTCATCGAGCAGCCGGACGTCAGCTACCTGCATCGGCGAACTCACGCTCCCGATCCAAGGCGAAAATTTCAGCTGCGACTTCTCGGTCAGCAATTGTGGCGGACGAGTCATGCCTGCGAGTTCACAGATAAGAAGTGTATGCCGTTCAGTTGACGCTCAAACAGTGCATCACGTTGAGCAATCGACCAAACAGCATCGAGTTGCGCCTGCCACCGACGCGATCGTGCCCACGTCGGTCTTGACCATCGCGAGTTTGGTGCGGCCAACTAGCAGCGAAATGTACGCCCGATGACCGCCAGCGCTGGTCCTTGAGCGGTTCAATTTCGCCACGGGTACATGAACATGTCAACACTGTCGGACAACAGTGGGCTTACCCTTCGCAGGTTCTATTGTCGGAATTTGTGAACGTTTGCGTTTACCATGATTGAGAGAGGGAGAAAGCTCCGTCTCATGCGGCACGGGCCGGGTTAGAACACAATGGGGAAATTGAGATGGCGAAGAGCTACCGCCGCCTGAACCTTTTTATGGCTAAGCCATTAAGCGACGGCCAAACGTTTGGAGACCTGCTCGCTGACGCACCAGTGGACAACTATCCAATGGCAGACGATTTAGGAATCGATGGAGGGCTCTATGTGAGGCAAAGCATGGAAAAGAGGCCTAGTTGGGGTTCAGTGCTCGACGAGGTTACGGGGCGCGCCATACCGAATCTCGCAAATCGATCGAGCTCTGCGGTGCTCCTGCTTCGAGTGGATGGCGACGTCTTCGCCTTTACGTTTGGCTATGGCCGGTATCTGATCGAGCAGTCGCTGTTCGTTCAGGACTTTGGCCTCCGTACAGCGCTCAACACGCTCGACGAAAAATCACTGCGCAGCGTCGACCTGCATACCCTCGAAGATCAGCCCGTTCTGAAGAAGTCTCAGGCTACTCGCGACTCGGAGGTGGGCGTCTTTGGAATCGACATCCTACGGGATGTTCTTCGCGCTGTGACGGGCGTCCCCAAGCGCGGAGTTGACCTTACGCAGATCGCCGGTGGAGACGCAACGTTCTCCTTCAGCACCGAAATGGAAGCCGCAGATTTCCCCGAGTTAGCACGCCGGATCAAAGGCTATTATGCCAATGACGACTACAAGACGTCTTTCTCGTGGGTGGACAACGTCCGCAAGGTCAAGGACGACGCCTCTATCGATGCGCTGAACGTGCAGTTGGTTCGAGCTGTTTCAGCGCGCAATCCAGGAATCGTGATCACACTGCCGGAGATCGGTGCATGGGACACAATCCTGGGCTTCAGCTTTACGCGAAATAAGGACCGCGTGCGTCCCGTCATCCATTCGGCCGACTACATCGACACCATTCCTGATTTAGCAGTTCTGACCGTCGAGGGCCTGAAACGCGACCGGCTTTTTGTCCACGACGTCGATGGCAACATTACAGAACACCCGGTGTATCGTTGTATCTACTTCGAGATCGTCGATGGCGACAAAACGAAGATTATCTTCGATGGCAAATGGTACGAGGTCGATGCAACATTCATTGGTCGAATTACCGGGACAATTGACTTAGTTCAGATATCGACCCTTCCATTCCCAGCCGTTAAAGTGTGGGACGAAGAAGGTAGATCGAAAATTGAGTCCGAGGGTGACTACAACATCCGAGCGGCCACGGCGCATGGATATTTTCTGCTGGACAAGAAGCTTGTCAAGACTGACCGGACTACATCGCCCATTGAACTCTGCGACTTGCTGACTCCTGCCAAGCAGTTGGTACACGTAAAGCATCGCAAGGGCGGATCGGCCGGGCTGAGCCATCTCTTTGCCCAGGGCGGTGTGGCTGCCGAAATCATGCTCGGTGACAAAGCGTTCCGCAAGAAGGCGCGAACAGTGCTACGCGGAGTAAATCCGGCCGCACGTGATCTCGTTCCCTTGGATAACCTCAGAAGCGCTGACTACGAAATAGTTTTCCTGATCTTGGGCGAGGGTAGTGCGACACTCAAGCGGAATTTACCGTTCTTCAGCAAGGTCAACTTGTCGAAAGCGTTCGAAAACCTCACCCAACGAGGATTCCGGGTTTCGATCGCCGGTGCTCCAACGACACCGCGTCCGATCTCCTGATTGGGAGGCCTTTGGGGGTCGGCAAACGGAAGTTAAAGAGGCACTCCGATGCTGGTGTGTCACGACCCTGGGCTATCCTTGCTGCCGTTAGCTGCGTCGGGCGCCTTCGAAGCCGCCGCACGTCATATGATTCGAAAAAATTGCCGAGAGGCCATGCGTCGACCCGACCGCCTTCAGTCGCCAGATGCGTACCAGAAAACAATGCCAGCAAGTTGCCGCAGGAGCTCTATAACTCGCTGACATGGGATCGTGGAACGGAAATGGCCGGGCACAAGTATTTCACCGTGGCCACTGATATCAAGGTTTGTTTCTGCGATCCCCATCATCCATGGCAGCGCGGATCGAACGAAAATACGAACGGGCTATTGAGGCAGATTTTGCCTAAAGGGACCGACCTGTCGGTGTACTCACAGGCCAAACTCAATGCCGTGGCGAGACGATTGAACAAGCGTCCGAGAAAAACCCTGAACTACGAAACGCCAGCCGAACAATTCCAGCAAACTATTGCATCCACCGGTTGAATCCGCCGGACAAAGCGGTCTATCGGAAACGCGGGCAAAAGTCCCGAGACTACGCGACGCGCAATAGACTTTGTCGACGCGGCCGCGCGAATCAGGAAGATTGCGTTGTCAGCGAACGACAAAGGAGTGCCTGTACAGTGGTTTTATCTGCCATACCGCTTGTTCGTCCATTTGGAGGGATGTTGCCGGGGTGGCCATTGCACCCTGATAGCGGGCCGTGCGGCCCCCCGCAAGCATCCAAACTCAAAATCGAGGAAGTTGTAGAATCAATGTTAAATCGACACTTTGCATAAACGTGACTGCCTATTCGTATTGCCGACTATGTGGGCAGCAGGGATGCCGTCACAGACAAACTGTCATTTGACGTTTGCGTCTCCGGTCTGTGCGATCTTGTTCATGACATCGCTTTCGTACGAGTACCAGGTTGTGAGACAAGCCTTGTCCTTGCAGTTCTTCTCCCGATAATTCCACTGCTTTCGTAGCCGATCCGAAAACGCGGCTTGGTCCTGCGAAGCAGCGCGGGCCTTCTCCACCAGGTCAGCGAGCGAACGGTCCGACGCTGCCAGATCCGGATCGTGACAAATCAGATACTGTGGGATCGATCCGGCCTGACTGCAATCGAAGCTGGTTTGTTGCAAGGGGCCATTGCTACTTTGGAGCTGTTGAGGTGCGGCCGCGGAAACATCCGAGTTCGCGGTCGCTGCCGCTACGGGAGCCGGCGCGGGAGCGACAGGTTCAGGTTGGGTCAATACAGCCTGACTAGTCGTGCGGCCGTAGGGAATCAGTTGACCAGACGCTGCATCGGTAAGCATCGCACCTACGAGAGAGTCTGGCGTGACGCGCAACGTCTCTGTCTTCACGACGGTATCTCCTGCCACGACTTCGGATTTCGCAAATTCACACGGAACCTGACAACTTACCCGGTTCACGACACTTGAGTCATTGGCGTCTTGCCCGAGGACGATAATCACGTATGCGCCATTCTTATTACCGACATAGCGCATCATTATTAACGGCTTGGTAGCCGTTCCTTTGCGGACGTCTTCCTCACTCAGGGCTGGCTCATATCCGTAAGTGCCGTTGTCAACCATCGCATAGTTATGGCTCGGAGGAGGTGGGGCTACCGGTTCGGGTGCCGACGGTGTGGCGGGGGCTGGCGCTGCTGGTTCGGGTGTCGAAAGTGCGACAGGGGCTGGCGCCGCTGGGGAGGACACCGGCACGCTTACCGCCGAGGCTTGATTTCCCGAGTCCTTGCCGCACCCCGATAACATTAAAGCCGCAATTCCGACGCAGCCGGCCCAGGTTAATGTATTTCGCATTACGTGCTCCTTTTGTGGTTCATTTTCTAGTTTTCTTTGGATTAGCGAGTCGTGACGATATCGCTGATGCAGTAAGGAACGCCGAATCGATGATAGCCGAAGTCTCCCCTAGCATAGCTAGACAAAGAGCCGCGCGGGGTAGCCGTATGGGAGCCAGGGAGTGCAACCGCAACCTCGAAGATAGGTGTGTTCGCTCGGCGAGGGTAGAAGTACGCGCCCGTAATTTTTGGAGGCCGGTCTTTCGGGACCGCCGACCGCTGAGTGAACCGGTCATTAACACGAAACCGGTGCATCTTCCCTCATGGCCGGGAGGGAGCGGTTCGAAGTGACATCGTTGATCACCATGTTGTGGCTGAACACCATTCAGCCGAACCGCTTGCTGACAGCTTCGAATCTGCGCTTCATCGAAGCTTGTTCGTTTCCGTGGTCGCCCTATCCCGCCGACGCGTCACTTTGTTTACCATCCCAAAGTGACCATCCTTGAAAGCCTCCACCCCCATGGACTTCGACACCAAAGTAGCCATCATCATCCTCGACGATCTGGCCGTCTGGCAGAAGCTCAACGTAACCGCGTTCCTCGCGACCGGCATCGCGGGCGCAGCGCCTGACGCGATGGGCGAGCCCTACATCGACTCTGCCGGCAGAACCCACGCCCGCCTCCTCGGCCAACCCATCATGGTCTACCAAGCCGACACCGCCGGCCTCCTCCGCGCCTTCCGCCAATCGATAGAACGAGAGCTAACCCGCGCCGTCTACGTCCGCGCGATGTTTTCCACTGGCCACGATGAAGCCAATCGGGAGGTGTTCTTGAAGGAACCAGCAGATGCACCCGATCTGGTCGGACTGGCCGTAAGAGGCCCGAAGAAAGCAGTCGATAAAGCCATCAAGGGCTTATCACTGCATGGATGATTGAAACAAGATCGAGACGCGGTCATACGCCAACCCACCGATCGCCATTTCCCATAAAGAAGCCGCACAACGGCCAAGCCAAAACCAAAACGCCTAAACCCCCAACGCCCCCGCCACTCCCATAGCGTGCCGCGCCTGAACCAACGAAGTCCTTGCCGCCCGCGCATCCCCCGCGACCTTCAGCAGCGCCCCAAGCTGCGAAGGCTCCTTCAACAACTCACGCAGAATCGGCAGAATCGTCGTAGTCCCATCATCCCGTAACCCAGCCGTCGCGGCACTCGGCAAACTCCGCCAAGCCGGATCGACAATCGCCCGACAAACCGCAAACGGCAACCCGCGCGCCGTAGCAATCGCCCCGGCAATATGCGATTCCATATCCACCGCAAGCGCCCCGGTCGCCCGATAAAGCGAGCTCTTCTGCTGCTCGCCGGTCAAAGGCGCAGCCACACCGGCCATCTTCCCTCGAGCCGCCTTCGCTTCCAGCGGCGTCCCGGCAAAAGCCGCAAACAGCCTTGCGGACCATTCCGGATCGGTATCGAGCACACCGAACGGCCCTGACACGGAGCTCGCGATAATCACCGTCCCTGGCGCCAGCTCCGGCGAAAGCCCACCAGCCGTGCCGAAACTGATAATCCCGGAACACCCCCGCGCCAACGCTTCGCTTAAAGCACGTTCAAGCAAATCCGACCGCGCCGCAAACACCGACTCCACCCCAGGCCCGCGCGCGATACGCGCTTCAAACGCCATCCCCGTCACGGCAATAACGGGCAGACGGGCATCGCCTACGCCAGAAGAGCCCGAGCCTGACCCCGAGCCAGAATCAACCCCCGAGCCGGAAGCGAAGCCAGCGCGCGAATTCACATGCCCGCCGTCACGCGCGACGACCCGTCGCGCATCATGTTCCTGTACCGAGCCAGCGCCCAAAGCGGGAAGAACTTTCTATACCCGTGATACCGCAGATAAAACACTCTTGGAAAGCCAGTAGCAGTAAATCGTGTCTCGTCCCACAACCCATGCTCGCGCTGCGTAGAACACAAATACTCCACGCCCTTCGCCACCGCCGGATGATCGACAAACCCCGCCGCCATCAGCCCCAGCAACGCCCACGATGTCTGCGATGCCGTACTCGGCGCCGGTTCATATCCGCGATAGTCGAGCTTGTAACTCTCCCCGCCTTCACCCCAGCCGCCATCGGCGTTCTGAATGCTGATGAGCCACTGCGCGGCGCGCTGCATGCGGATATCGGTAAGAGGCAATCCCGCCGCATTCAACGCACACAGCGCCGTCCACGTCCCGTAGATATAGTTCAGACCCCAACGCCCATACCAGCTTCCATCACGCTCCTGACCGCGCAAAATATAGTCGAGCGAGCGCTTCGCCGGCTCGCTTGTCGCGGGCATTTCACCCAACTGCGCGAGCATCGAAAGACAACGTCCAGACACATCAACAGTAGGCGGATCGAGCAACGCGCCGTGATCTGAGAAAGGAATGTTGTTGAGGTAATACTGCGTGTTCTCGGGCTCGAACGCGCCCCATCCGCCGTCGCTGCTCTGCATGCCGACGACCCACTCGCGCCCGCGCGCAATCGCTTCGCCATACAACTTGGTACCGTTTTCGCGATCGACACGTTCCATCGCCATCGCGACCACAGCGGTATCGTCCACATCCGGATAATGCGGATTCGCAAACTGGAATGCCCACCCCCCAGGCCGGATAGTCGGCCGGCGCGAGATCCAGTCGCCGCGCACATCCAGAATCTGCAGCGGCACGAGCCAGTCCAGACCGCGCGAAACGGCAGCGCGCGCGTTGGGCGTGTCGGCTTCGAGCAACGCGTGCGCGACGAGCGACGTGTCCCATATCGGCGATAAACACGGCTGGCAATAAGCCTCGCCGTCCGGCGCTTCATCGATGATCAAAAGCTTCTCAATCGACTTGCGCGCAATCGCCCGGTGCGGATGATCTTCCGGATAACCGAGCACGTCGTACATCATCACTGAGTTGGCCATCGCGGGGAAAATCGCGCCGAGGCCATCTTCGCCATTCAAGCGTTCATCGACGAAACTCACCGCCGCTTCCACCGCCCGTTGCCGCGTGTGTCGCGGGAACAGCGGGTCAGCGGCGCGCAGCACGGCGTCCACGCAACGGAACAACATGAACCAGCCCTGATGCTGATGCGGCGCACGATCAGCCATGCCGGCGTTGACGGGGGCATCGAAGAACAGTTCATCGATGCGCACGCCCTTCGGATTCCGCGCTTTCGGCCGCTTTGCATTGAGCACGAGCAGCGGCACGATCACGGTGCGCGCCCAGTACGACACCTTCGACAAATGGAACGGGAACCACTCAGGCAACAACGTGATTTCCACAGGCATCATGGGCACCGCGCGCCACGACACCACGCCGAACAGCGCCAGCAGAATCCGCGTGAACACGTTCGATTTTTCCGCGCCGCCGGCCGCGATAATCGCGCGGCGCGCCCGCTGCATATGTTCGGCTTCGGGCAAATCGCCGATCATCTTCAGCGCGAAATACGCCTTCACGGTGGCGCTGACGTCCATGGCGCCATCGGTGAAAAGCGGCCAACCGCCGTCCGCCCGCTGGATCCTGCGCAAGTACCGCGCGATCTTCGCTTCGAGTTCAGGCTTGGGCGTCTCGCCGAGATAGTGCACGAGCAGCACGTATTCGGCGGGAATGGTGGCGTCGGCTTCGAGCTGGTAGAGCCAGTAGCCGTCGGGATGTTGGTCGGCAAGGATGGCATCGGCAGCACGCGCCACCGACGCTTCCAGCGCCGCCGTCACCGGCTGCAAACCGGGCGGCTGGACAGTTTCGTTCATCAGCGTTGCACCGAGAAATCAATCGAGGGATTCATAAGCAGGTCCGCAGCCTTCTGGCCGGAGCGAATCGAGCCTTCAATGGTGGCGGGCAGCCCGTTGGCCGTCCAGTCGCCGGCCAGCATCAGATTAGACCAGCGCGTGCGCGTGCCAGGCCGGAGGTTTTCCTGGCTCGGCACGGCAGCAAAGGTCGCGCGCTTTTCCGTGACGATCTGCCAGGTCGGCATGCGCTCGACAGGCAAGCGCGCCGCCTTCGCGACCTCTTGCCAGATGCTTTGGGCCAAGGCCTCACGTGGGGTATCGAGAAGCCGATCCGCGCCACTGATGGTCACCGAAAGACGGCCATCGAACGCGAACAGCCATTCGGCGGTGCCGTTCAGCAAGCCGGTCATCGGCTCGAAGGCCAGCGGCGGATCAATAGCGAAATGCGCATTGACGATAGCGCGGAATTCGTTCGGTGCGATCAACCCCGGCACGAGTTGCTGCGCCACGTTCGGCGACACGGCAAGCACCACGCCGTCGTGAAGACCGACGTCCACGCGGGCATCGTCGAAATCAAGCGACGTGACACGTGTCTTCGAATCCGTGCCGGCAAAGCCGATCTCACGCACCCGCGACCCCAGCTTGATCTCCGCGCCGCCATATTGCAGCAGGCGCAATGCAGGATCCACAAACGCATGGCCCAGCCCGTTGCGCGCGACCAGCGGCCGGCACGCCTGACCGCCCAGCAGCAGCGATTCCTTCAGCACGTTGCCGGCGAGCACCGCGCTGCCTTCACGCGGATCCACATTCAGCACGGCGAGGAACAGCGGGCTGATCAGCGCGTCCCACAAGCGCCCGTTCGTGCGCATGGTTTGCTGCATCGTGCGTCCGGGTTTGGCGAACAGCAGCGGCAACAGAGACAGATAATCCGCGGGCATGGTGCCCGGAACACGCGCGGAGGAATCGAAGATCCAGCCCGGCACGCGGCCCGGCGAAAGCTTCACGGTCCAGCGCGCGCCGCTGCGCAAATCCATGAACGGAAACTCGGGCTGCGTCGGGCCGACGAGCTCATCGGCCGCCCCTATCGCCTTGGCATAGCTCAGCGTGGCGTGGTTGCCCGACAGCACCAGATGGTTGCCGTTATCGATGGTGGCGTTGAGCTTGATATCGAAGTAGGAACGGCAGCGGCCGCCCGCGTGCGGCGCGGCTTCGTGCAGCATCACGCGCGCGCCACGACGCTGCAACTGGACCGCGGCGGCGAGTCCCGACAACCCGGCGCCAATCACATGAACGAGACGCGTCATCAGAAAATATGTCGCGCGACGATCCACAGCAGCCGCGAACGCGGCGTACGGATGTGGTTTCGCGGGAGATCGAAGCCGCGCTTCAAATTGGCCTCAAGCACGCACCGGTACGCACCCGACATGATGCGCGGCGCACGCACCTGAGCACGCGGCGCGGTCGCCATGATTGCATCGGATTGCGCGTAGTGGCTGCGCGCGCGATCGGCAAGCGTCAGGGCGACGCGCGGCAAGCGCGCGTCGTTGACGATGGACGTGATGTCGGTCGTGGAAATGCCTTCGCGCGACAGCAGTTCTCGCGGCAGATAAACACGTCCAATACCGGCGTCTTCATCTATATCGCGAAGAATGTTCGTGAGTTGCAGCGCACGGCCGAGGTGGTGCGCGAGACGCCGTCCGGCATCTTCGTGCATCCCGAATATCCTCACCGATAACCGCCCAACTGCGCTCGCCACACGATCGCAATAAAGGTCGAGCGTGGCTTCGTCGGGCGCGACGATGTCTTCGGCAGCGTCCATCGCCATGCCGTCGATCACGGCAATGAAATCATCGCGCGACAGGTGGAAGGCCTGGATGTGTTGCGTCAACGCAGCCAGCGACCTGCGCGGCTTGCCGGCGTAGCAATCGTCTATATCAGCACGCCATTGTTCAAGCGCGGCAGCGCGTTCGCCGCGCGGCAACGTGCCGTCGGCAATATCGTCAACCGCGCGGCAGAACGCGTAGACCTGATACATGGCGTCGCGCTGCGCAGCCGGCAGGATGCGCATCGCGAGATAGAACGAACTACCCGACGTTACCTTGGCAACGTCGGGAGCAGGATCGTCGGCGATAAGATTGGAAACGGCCAAGACGGACTCCGCTGTGGCGCCCCCAAGGGCAGTATGTGTTAGATCGGGCGCCGGGTATCCGGCTTCATGGAACATGCTTTAAAGCTGAATGCAAGCCCGGCACGGCTTGGACGCCGGCTTCAGACGGCGTGCGAGCCGTGCTGGAAGCGGCGAAAAGTATATCAAGTTTGTGAAGTATTGCCCTGCGACGGCCCACCGCCCGCTTTCAACCAGCTTGCCAGAGAGCCTCCGCAAAGCCCAATCATCGTATAAACGTCAGCCGTCAGTCTGTATCTATCCGAGCGCGATCATCCGTGCGCCGGCAAAGCCAGTATTCCGCGCCAATTTTACCCGGCTCGCCGCTTTTTACCTCCCGCCCGGCTATCCTGAGACGTCTCTTCTTCCCGATCCATGCGCTTTAAACGTCGATACCCTATGTTTGGCAGAACATCGATGTATCGGTCGAACGGCACGATTTATGCACGCGTTTTTTGGTTTTGAACGCTGGCTCAGCCACTCACATTGGGACGACGACTCATCATGACGCCGCAACGCGAGGAACCGGGCGCTGACCAATGGCAGGACGAGCCACCGTTTCCCGTGGTGCCGGAACGTAATTTCGCCGCGCAGCGCATGACCCTGCAGGTCCTGCTGATCGCCGCCATTGTCCTGCCCTGCCTGTACGTCGCGATGATGTCGTGGAGCGACCTGAAGGCGCGTGAAGCCGACGCTGCCGAGATGGTCGATCGCAACGCGCACGTCGCCGAAGAACACGCGCAGAAAGTCTTCGACATGAACGAGACGCTCAACGCCCGCGTGATCGACCTGATCGACGGCGAGGACGACGACACCCTGCGCCGCGAGGAATACGACATTCACAACAGACTCGTGGGAATGGGCGGCGGTTATCCGCAAGTGGCGTCGGTGAGCATTGTTGGCGCGGATGGACGCCTGGTTGCCACGAGCCGCATTTTCCCCTCGCCGGATGTATCGATTGCCAGCCGCGACGACTTCGTCGGCATTCGCGACAACAAGATGTATGAAAACGTCTCCCGCGTGATGCTCGGCAAGGTGGCAGGGGAGACCGTCTTCAACACGGCCGTGCCGCGCAAAACCCCGGATGGCCACTTCGCCGGCATTGTGACCATCGCCCTTCGTCCCAGTTACTTTGCCGGGTTCTATCGCGAATTGCTGGGCGAACACACGACCGTTTCGCTCGGCCTCACGCGAACGGACGGCGCCGTGCTCGCCTGGTATCCCACGCGGCCGGCCAACCGCATGGAACTTGCCGCCAGTTCGCCGTTGCGCGAAGCGTATGCCTCGGGTCAGCGCAATGGCGTCGTGCGAATGCGCTCAGGACTCGACGATGAAATGAAGATCGTGGCGTATCGCAAGGTGGGGAATTATCCGGTGTACGTGTCCAGCGGATATCCCGTTTCGACCATCTGGGCTGCGTGGTATCGGCATCTCAGCGTGCTGATACTGTCCTTGTTCGCACCGTGCGTGGTGTTATGGGGCGTGATCTGGCTGTCGCTACGCCGCCTCGCCAATGAAGAAGATGCCTGGGAACGCTGGCAGGCGGAAGCGTCCATGCGCCGTTCGATCGAATCCGCTTACCGGCAGGCACGCAAGATGGAAGCGCTGGGCAATCTGGTCGGCAGCGTCGCCCATGATTTCAACAACCTGCTGATGATCCTCTCAACCAACGTCCAGATTGCCCGGCGACGCGGCGCGGCCGGGCTGGATCGCGAGTTGTCGGCCATGGAACGCGCGCTGAAAAGCGGCCAGTCGCTCACGCGCCAGTTGCTGGGCGTCGCCCGCAAGCAGCCGTTGCGCAATGAGACCATCGCGATCGGCAAGTGGCTGCCGGCCTGCCGCGAACTGCTGAAGGCGTCGCTCGGGGCAAAGCTGGCGCTGAATCTGGAAACGAGTAACGACGTGTGGCCGGTTCGCGTCGATGCAGCCGAACTCGAGCTTGCGCTGATCAACGTGGCCGTGAACGCCCGCGACGCCATGCCGAGCGGCGGCACGTTCTCGGTGCGCGCCGACAACGTGCGCTTTCGACACGAGGACGGGTTTCCGATCATCGGCGAATTCGTGCAGTTGACGCTGGAGGACACGGGCGCGGGCATGGGTCCGGAGGTACTCGGCCGCGCGTTCGAACCGCTGTTCACCACCAAGTCCAAAGGCATGGGCACCGGGCTCGGCCTGCCGCAAGTGTTTGCGTTCTGCGAGCGCGCGGGCGGCGTGGCGACCATCGACAGCGCGCTCGGCGCGGGCACGTCGGTCAGGCTCTATCTGCCGCGCGCGAGCGCTGTCGCGGCGGAATCGCCCGACCCGCATCACGACCCGGCCGCGGCCGGTGAATCGCACGGGCTGCGCGTGCTGCTGGTGGAAGATAACGAAGAAGTTGCCGCAGGCACCGAAGCGTTGTTGTCGATGATGAATCACCACGTCACGCATATCTTCAACGCGGACGGCGCGATCGCCGCGCTGGAGGCGGCCCGTCGCGATATCGCCAATGGCGGTGTGTTGCCGTTCGACGTCGTGCTCTCCGATATCCACATGCCGGGCAAATTGAACGGCATCGACCTGGCCGAGATCCTGCAAAGCTGGACGCCGCGCATTCCGGTAATCCTGGTGACGGGTTATGCCGAAGAACTGGACCGGGCCCGCGAGGTCGATGCGCGCGTATTGTCCAAACCGTTTGATATCGCCCTGCTCGATTCGCTTCTGCAAGTCATTCGCGACAACCTGAGCGCGCAAGCCGTCAATCACGAACACGGCGAAGCGCCGCATTGAGCCGGACGCCTTTTCCACACGGTTTGTAAAAAATATCCGCTCGCCGGCGGGCATCGGGCTCGATTGCCTTGGGCTGTGGATGGCGTCGCCGCGCGTACGCCTGCGACCCGGCACGCGAGTTGCGAGCTTGAAGTGGGAATGCGGCGAATCCGTCTGACGCGCCGCAACACACCCAGGCCACCCAGGAGGCAGCCATGCGACACACAGTTATCGGTATCTTCGATACCTACGACCAGGCCGAAGTGGCGCGTAGCGCACTCGTTGCGTCGGGTTTTGCCCGTTCCGACATCGAACTCCAGGCCGCTCCCGAACCTTCCTCGCCTGGTGATCCGACGTTCGCGCCCGGCGCCGGCCAGCCGCCCGAAACCGGCGGTGTGCTGGCGAATATCGAACGCTTCTTTTCGATGCTGTTCGGCGGGCGCGATCAACCGCCCGAAGTGGCGCATTACTCCGAGGCCGTGCGGCGCGGGGCGGTGCTGGTGGCCGTCGATACAGCCACCGAGGCCCGCGCCGATACCGCGCGCCAGACTCTCGCTGAACAGGGTGCAATCGATATTGACGAACGCGCGGCCAGCTGGGGCACGCTGAATCATTCACGCACGGCAAACCCGGCCGTGGCCGAAGCCGACCACCGCGATCACTCGTTGCTCGACGAACTCGGTCTCGGCTCGGGCAGCGCCGTGCCGGGACGTGCGCCGGTCAATCCGCCGGCAGGTCCGCTTGACCCCGTTCGAGCCGATGCCATCCGGGCGCGCGCTTATCCGCATGCGGACCGGGACGATCCGGCTGCGCTGCCGCTCGACCCGATCAGCCCGGTCAGCCGCGATGTATCTGACGGCAGCAACGAACGGATGGCCAGCGACGCGGTCTGGCAGAACGCGCAAGCAGCAGCACTGCGGGCAGCGGGCGCGGAAGATCCTTTGACCGGAACTACGCCCGCGCAAGGCTGGCGCGCTGTCGATCCGCTCGATGAAACCGAAACGTCGGCTCGTGTAGGTGCTGCCGGTTCCATGGGCGCACCAGTTCCCGGTACCTTAAGCCAAACCAGCGATTCAGCGCTCGGGACACATGCGAGCACGCGAAGCACGATGCCGGACGAATACATGGAGTACGAAGACGAGTTCCGCACGGACTACGAGTCGAAGTACGCGGCGACAGGCACGAGTTACGAAGAGTACGAAGAAGCGTATCGATACGGCGTTTCAGCCGCCAGCGACGAGCGTTATCACCGCCGCAACTGGGACGACACGATGGAAACCGAATTACGGCACGACTGGGAAGGCCGCAGTTCTGGCGGTCATGACACGTGGGAGCGCTTCAAGCTCGCGGTGCGGCATGGCTGGGAGCGTGTGACGGGGCATCAACATCACCTTTGACCGTTAGTGCTCAAAGTTGAAACGCGAACGGCCCGCTAAAGCGGGCCGTTCGCGTTTTGCCGCCTAAACCGTGGCGAGGCGCTGAACCCACGCGACGTATTTATCGACGAAATTCTGCAGGTACTTGCGCGTATCTTCGCTCACGATCGTGCCGCTGGCATCGATACGGTTTGTATCGTGCTTGACGAACCTCTCGGGCTGACCCATGAGCGGCACATCGAGATAAGCGAGCACATTGCGCAGATGCGCCTGCGCGAGCGCCGTGCCGGTCGCGCCCGGCGACGTGCCCAGCACCGCGCCGGGCTTGTTGCCCCACACGCTGTGGCCCGACGGCCGCGAACCCCAGTCCAGCGCATTCTTCAATACGCCGGGAATCGAGCGGTTGTATTCCGGCGTCACGAAAAGCAGGCCATCCGCCGCCGCTATCTTTTGCTTGAAGGTTCGCGCAACTTCGGGGAAGTCGCCGTCGTAGTCCTGGCTATAGAGCGGCAAGCCGGCGATATCCAGGAACTCGAATGAAAAATCCGCTGGCGCAAGCGACACGACCGCATGCGCAAGCTGCTTGTTGAATGACTCGCGGCGAATGCTGCCGACAACAACCGCAATCTTGTAGGTCATGGCTTGTCCCGGTGACTGATGAAGCGGAGCAATGAACTGCATCCGCGAAATATGCCTGTATCAGCCGACGCATCATAGGCGCTAGTCCGGCACCAAGGCTATCCGAAATGGGGCTGATTGACGCTCGGACCGGCACCTGACGGTCCACGTTTCTGGTCGCGTTCTGCTTCGAAATGAACGTTTCGATGGATACCGGGCGACAGGCCCGCTGCAAGCCATTTTCGAGATGATTTCCACAAAGTTGTCCACAGAAACTGTGGACAACTTTGTGGATGTTTAATAATTAGCGCTAAACCGCCCAAGGGTTGGCGGAATAGGGCGAGGTGCGTGGCGAAGAGCGGCACGAGGGCTGTTTCCGCCAGCGCCGGGTCAAAAATTATGAACCGAAAAACACGTTGCATTGCGACGGCGGGCCTTGGCACGTCGATGATTGTGAATTGGCGTCGGCGGCATTGGCGGCGCCTGCTACAGCGAACAAAACGACAGCGGCGAACAGGGAGAGCATGCGTTTCAAGAGATACCTCGGTGAGTTGGCAACGATCAAACTGGATCGGTGAACCGAGAATATCGATGAAGTGAAAGCAGAAAAATGCCATTGTAAGGAATTGATCCTTACAGGAAACGTAATGGTTGCGGGCAGGTATAAGCGGGCGATCCGCTTCGTGTTCCGCCACAGAACGTCACATTCATGCGCGATGCACAACAATATGTTTTCTCAATCGACATTGGTCATCGATAGGGATGTGCATAGACTGCTGCACATCGATGGCGTGAAACGCGCCGTCTTCAAACAGTCAAGGGTTCATCATGAAACGCGCGCTTATCGGAAGTTTGTTTGTCGCCGTGCTGGTTTCATCGGCACCCGTCTTTGCTCAATCCACTGACGCCATTCAGCAAAACGCTTACGCGCCAAGAACGCGGGCCGAGGTGAAGGCCGAACTGATCGCCGCGCAAAAGAGCGGTGAACTCGACGCGATCCGCACGGAAACTTATCCCCAGTTGTTGCCGTATCAAACCGCGCGCTTTGAACGCGTCACATCGGGTACGGATACGACCCTGACGCAAGCGAACGGCACGGGCGGGAACACGCAATAAGCGCGGGATGGAGCAATGCGGCGGATTGGATTGCTGATGCGGCGTCATCTGTGGAAACCGGCTCAGATCACACCCGGTCGACCGGGGGTCGAACGATATACGTGTCTAACGTGTCTTGTGTGAGAAAGGCCCATCGGGGCTCGCATAGGGATTGGTTTCCTTGCGGCGCTCCGGCCCGTTAGAGTCTGAAAATCCCGCCTGCTCACGCAAGGGCGTAGCCGAAGGCGAACTCTTGCCGGGTTTGGCATCAGGCGTGATGTCACAAAGACCTTGCGCCCACGCGTCGAGCATTCGTTTGGCCACTTCCTGAAAGCCCGGGAAACGATTCGCACATTCTCGTACAAGGGGCAGGACACTCTGCACTGCCGCGCTAATGCGCTCAACGCTATCCGTCATGTCGGCCGTTGTCAGGCCCAGCCATGCGCCGCCATACCGTACAAGCGCTTTACCCGACGCCCATACGCGCTTGCCGTACAGAGGCAACGCCGGCAAATCCGTCCTGTAGCGCGGATAGACCGTCACCGTGACAATGTCATAGACCGGCGCCAGGCGAACATCCTCTGCGCTCGTGTACGTCACAGCGAAATTCTTCAGGTGTGCGTCCGAATTTCTCAGCGCAATGTTCAAGAGGTGCAGCGTAAAGAGCTTGCGAGCACTGTCCTTCACGTTGTCGCGAGGGCAGAATTCCTGTGTCAGTTTAGCCAGATCTTCAAGCGTTCCCTTGCGATACTTCTCGAGAGGATCCAAACCCTTCAACGCGCAATAGTCTTCGACAGCCAGCCACTTCCCGTCTTTCGTGCGGTCGAATCGGCCGATAGCGAGGACCTGACCGTCATCCGAGAGCCTCGTTTCCGGAACCTCCAGTCCTGCTTGGCGCGCGACCTCAAGGCATAGGTATTCGTTGACGGATAGCCACGGAATATCGTCGAAACCCGTCTTCAGGATGAATTCTTCTGTCCAGACAGTTGCCTTCTCACCGGGCTTGGACAGCGCCTTCGGCATGACTCCCGAGATGCCCTGCGCGACTCCCTCATCCATAAGTTGCAGCAGGTTCTCGCGCGAGTCAGTGGAGGCGAGCAGATCCGACATCTTCACATTGCCTCCGGCCACTCCGGGAAAGGTGCCGCGCGGTACGACCTGAACCCGCCCAATACTGTTTGCCCCCGTGAGTGCGAGCAGACCCATATCGGTCACATCCGCGTGGGGACCCAGCGTTTCGCGGATGCGGTCTTTCTTGTAGCCCTCGGGCAGGTTCATCTGAAAAAACGGGTGAAGTCCTTTTTTCCAGACATAGGACGCGGCGCGAACCGGCATCAGCAGCGAAACGAGACTCTCCGCGGGCACGTCCGGCAGGTAGGTGAACACGCCACTGCCGGCCTCTTCCGTCAGGGTGCCAACGAGGTTCGAATCAACGTAGACGTCAAGGACGGGTCCGTTCATCGGGAAGCCTTGCCGATACCGGTTTTCATGAGGCGCTGGCTCGCGCCGAGCCGGACCCGCTTCCGTGAGAGGGGGGCACGATCTTCGTCCGGCTCACTCAGTACGTCATCAAGCGTCCGCCGATGCCCAGCCGGCCGCACGAATGTCTCAAGTCCAACCGCATTGAACAGGCTCAGCATCTTGACTGCGCCCAGCTCGGCCAACGCACCCGTCTCAAACAGGCTGATGCGTGCACGCTGAACGCCGCTGCGCTGCGCGATCTCCTCCTGAGTCAGATTCGCCTCGATTCTGGCCCGTTTAAAGGCTTCGCCCAATTCGGCAAGGTTCATGTTCAATATACCTTACATTAATCACAATTCTCATCTTAACGTATTGTATACGAAACATTATCACCATGTTGTTTAATGTTTAATATTGGGAACATAACGCGTCGATCGGTATTTTATGTTCTTTATATTGAACATAATGCGGCAACCCGGGCACCTCGGAAGGACGGTTCGAACAGCTATATCCCGGCTTCTCGCCAAGGAACAGCCCGAGCGCAACGAGTGCGCACGGACTTGCCGCCGCGCCCAGCAACTTGAGAAACGTGTCCGCACCACCAGCGATAGTGAGCCCCGCTCCGCTGCATAACCAGCCCGCGAACGGCGCGAACAACAGCGGATTGGTGGCCAGCGACCTGACCACCTTGCCCATCGTGGCGACCAGCTTCTTCTCCGTCTGCAGATCCAATTCGATCAACACGATCGCCACGGCGAACAGCACGCACACCGTCATGATCATGCCAATCACTGCGGGCGCGAGACTCGCATGACCGAACGCAAGCATGCATAAAGGCAAGCCAATAAAACCCGCATTTGGATACGCGGCGTTGAGACCGTCGAGGCTGGCATCGGCGAGATCACGCGACTGTTTCAATCGAATCAGCACCGTCAGCAGAAAGATCCCGCCGGCACCGAGACCAAACGCTGCTATGAAGGCAGGCTGAGAATGATTTTTAGAAGCGGCGCGAAAAGCGACGAGACCAGCGACGACATGAGCAGCGGAAATCCAAGTGGATGAGGCGAAGAGCATAGCGGTTGAAACTGCTTGCCGCAGAGTGAACTTCATAAAGGTGAGCGATTTCGGGAGCCGCGCGAGGTGAGTTGCATGACCTGTCAAAAACTCACGCTTGAGGCAATTTGCAAGTATCGCTAACTAGATTGAAAAGATAACCAGGCCTCAGCAAGTGCTTGAGGTATACGGCTGTGAGCCTTTATCTATAAGGCTTACACGACTTTCTTTCTACATCGATTTGAGGTCATCATTGAGAACTTACGGGTGATACGCGACACAAACTCGATGCTCCGCTCGCGTGAGCGTGAAGTGAGTGACGGACAAGCGACGCTATAGGTGAGGTTATCCGGGAGGGTGATCCTGCGATGTTGAGAAAGCACATGAAGAGCGTCGGGCAAGTCTCGCGGCGTGTTGCGTGCGTCAGCTTAAAGCGTTCTCTATCAACGAGTTGCGGCCTGTTGTTAAAACAGTTGATACGGGTGAAAGTGAGCTTCAAGTGCCTGCCGCCCGGCCTTTCCGATGACTTCATCATGCTATAGGTGAGGCTATGCGGGACTCGATGCAACGGAACAAAGCTTGCTCATACAAGTGACGCGTACCGCTTAAACACAATGAGGACCATCATGAAATTCAAACGATCCGTCACCATCGGCACAACGGCTTTGCTGGTGATCGGCGGACTGGGCCTGCTGGCTGCATGCACAATGGCCGGCAGCAACAAGAGCGGCAACGCACAGGTGCCCGAGCCTGCGAAGCCGGTCGATCTCGATCGTTACCTGGGGCATTGGTACGAGTTTGCGCGCTATGAGAACCGCTTCGAACGCGGCTGCGAAGCGGTCACGGCGAACTATGCGAAACGCGATGACGGGCTTGTATCGATCATCAATGCATGCCGAACCGGTGGCCTGAATGGAACGTTCAGGTCGGCCGAAGGAAAGGCGAAGATCGTGCCGGATTCGAACAACGCGAAGCTCAAGGTATCGTTCTTCGGACCGTTCTACGTGGGTGATTACTGGATACTCGATCACGCCGATGACTACACATGGTCCATCGTCGGCGAACCGAGCGGCAAGTACCTGTGGATCCTGACACGTGAAGCGAAGCCATCGGCGGAGCAACGCACGGCATTGGTCGATCGCGCACGCACGCTCGGCTACGACGTGACGTTGTTGCGGGAGACGCTGCATTGAACACAGTGCGCATGAACCTTTTAGAAGCTCATGCGGCGATCAAACACCAATCAGGAAACGTTCCTTGTTGCGCCCGGCGAGCCAGCCTGGAGGACGTCCACGTCCGCTCCATGTTTCGCCGGTCTTTGGATTGCGATACTTCGGCGGCAGCGGCGCCTTCGTGGCCGGCCTGCCGCGCCTTGCTGAAAAGCCCAGCTCTTCGGCAGTCAGGTCGTAATCGACAATCTTTTGCTTGATATCCTCGATCACAACCGCGATTTCGTTCTGCTGTGCAATCGCAACTTCCTTATGCAGTTTTTCGAGTTGTGCGGTCAGTTGCTTGTAGGTGGCCATAAGCTTTTCTCTGGGTTCGGCATGCGCCCGAATTGGACATGGCGTGATAACGCCAGTCATCGGTTCTTACTCGTCACCGCTTAATCGTCGATGGCGTCATACAGATGGCGCTCGAACACGGCTGCCATCGGGAAGGGTTCCATGCTGCGTCGCTGGATCAGCATGATGCCGATCATGTTTTCAACAGGATCGGCGAACCAGCTCGTGCCGTACGCACCGGGCCAGCCGAACGAACCGGCAGAACGATAACCGAGCGTGCGTTGTTGCGCTGGATCGTCCACGATGGCCAAGCCTAATCCAAACCCTTGGCCCGCCCACAGAATCTGACCGAACGCGGGAATGCGGCGCTGATCACGCGACAGGAAATTCGTGCGCATGAGGTCGACCGACCGATGCGACAGCAGACGCGGACCGCGCGCGCGTTCATCGGCGTCACCTTGCAGACGGCCGCGGCCGAGCAGCAGGCGCGCGAAACGCAGATAGTCGTCGGCAGTGGAAACAAGGCCGCCGCCACCACTTTGAAAACGCCCGAGGTTGGCAAAGCGGCTCGATGCCGGATGATCTTCCACCACGCGCTGTTGCGTGGCGGAATCGATGGCATAAGCCACCGACAAGCGCCCGAGTTTTTCAGGGGGCACCACGAAGCTCGTGTCCGCCATTGCCAGCGGCTCGAAGATACGCGTACGGAAGAACGCTTCAAGCGACATGCCGCTGATGCGCTGAATCAGCGCGCCGAGGACATCGGTGGAGATGCCGTAGTGCCAGCGCGTGCCGGGCTGGAACATCAGCGGTACTTCAGCCACGCGGTTCAGCCATGCGCCAGGATCAACCGATGCCTCGACGCCGTTGAAAACGTTGCCGTAGGCGTCGGCTAGCGCGCCGGACGCGGTGAATTGATACGCAAATCCAGCACGGTGCGTCAGCAGATCGAGCAAGGTGATGGGTGCGCGAGCGGGTTCCGTAGAGTCGAGCGGCGCGTTGGGATCGGTGAGCACCTTGGGATTGGCGAGCTCAGGCAACCAGCGCGACACCGGGTCATCGAGCGCAATGCGGCCTTCTTCCACCAGCATCAACGCAGCGACGCTGGCCAAGGGTTTCGTCATGGAGGCAATGCGAAACAGCGTGTCACGCGCCATGGGCGTGAGGGCGTCGCTATCGCTGTAGCCGAGTGTATCGACCCGGGCTATTTCGCCGTTGCGCCAGACCAGGGTGACGCAGCCGGCAACATCGCCGGTCTCGACGAACTGCTGCATCGCGGAACGAGTCCGTTCAAGCCGCGTGGTGCTGAATCCTGCGTCGGACATTCAATCCCTCTTTGTACGCATTTTCTCAGCACATCATTTAAGCACGCCGGCAATTGGACTCCAAGGGAAGATTTACCTCAGATTGCAATTCTGTGACACAAAAGCGGGAAATTAAACCCGTAATTTCTTACACTTCCTTTATGCCAGCGAGTAATTCAATCCGATGCTGGCTTCAAGCTGTTCGAGCCGGTCTTTGATTCGCTGTATCCGCGATTGCTGCGCAGGGACAAGCGCACTCAATGCGACCAGGTCAACCCGGTTACGCCAATAGGATAAAGGGATGCGGTCATCGGTGGAAATTCTTCCGATTACCCGCTCCAGATGAACAATATCAGTTTCGATTTGCCGATGATTCATTCACAACTCCACGGTAGATGTTATTTTTACTTTTTACGGAACGAGTGTGACGCAACACACGGAACAGATAACCGTTCTGGTGTCATAAACACGATGCTTTGAGTGCGCAACACGCGCGGCCCGCGCCGTCGGAAGCTGACAGCACGAGCTCTGGAGGACCTTCCTGTAGAGTATCCAAACAGGCAGGGTCTCGTATATTCCGCAAATGCGGAACAGTAAAAATTCAATAAACCGGCGTTCGGGATCGGCAAATTATCCGCATGACAGGAGAGAATGGATGCTTCTTGAAAGCGACCAGTACGATCAGGCTGTCAACGATATATATGCAACGCTTACGGATCCTCGCGCATGGCACGGTGTATGTGCTGCGATCGCCGGCTTGATTGGCGCTCGCGCAGTCTGGATAACCGTGAGCGATAAGCAGCTTGCTAATATGGATTCCGAAAGTTTCCACAGTCGAGAGAATACGAATTATTACAAGACGCCGGATAATCAGGCGGCGGAAACGACTCAAATTCCGATTGAATCGTTTGCGCGCTTCGAATTGGATCAGAAAGATGCTGATTCCGTGAACATAAATGCATCGGCATATATTTCAAGGCGGCATATTCTCGATACCGGCGGATTGCTGATCACGCTGGCCTGCGAGTTTGTATCGGCGAGTGGGGCTCATATTCAGCCGGAGCCGCGCTGGCTTGATCGCCTGATGCCGCATCTTTCACGCGCCGCACAACTTCAAGACGTGCGTTATTTCGCGTCGCCCGAGCTTTTCGCCCCTGTTCCATTTCTCGACGAATGGCGTCAGCCGGCCATGCTCGTCGCGCTGAACGGGACCGTGCTCCGCTTTAACGACGCAACCACGCAAATGCTGGGACGAACCAGTTTGGTTCAGGTCGTCGGCGGCAAGCTTGAACTGCAAGGCGGGGCGCAGCGCCGGATGATGGACGAATGTCTTGCTGCGGCAGACGTGACGCCGGTTTATCGAATGCTTCGGTTGACGGAAGAGCAGCATGGAGAGCCTGCGGTTCAGGGCGCGCTATACGTGTTTTATCACCCGGTCGCAGTGAGCCGTGGGCACGCAGCGTTGCTCACCTTCTATCACCCGGATTCACCGCCTATTGTGGATCCGGATCTGCTCGCGAGCGCGTTCGACCTGACGCCGGCGGAATGCCGCGTGGCCTGTCATATCGCAGAAGGGCGCACGCCCAAGGAGATAGCCGGCCAGACCGGCGTGCAGCACGACACCGTGCGCAAACAGTTGCAGGCGATCTATCAAAAGACGGCGACCAATCGCCAGGTCGACCTGATTCGCCTGCTGCTCAACCTGCCCGCGCATCCGGCGCAGAATTAGAGCCGTGGCCTCGCGTTACTTCGCCCTGCACGCGATCAACAAGCTGTTCTGGCCGTTGTCGCTGCTTTGATCGAGGACGTCGTAACTGCCGGCGCACAATGCGCGGGCATTTTCCTGGCAGTTACTCCAGCCGCCGTTAGCCGGGCACTGGATCATGCTGGTCGGGCGGCCATCGGATGAAAAGAGCGGCGGCGCGCTACTGCACGCAGACAACATTGACACCGCAGCCGCAAGCGGCAACAGCGCCAGAAAACGCGATGCTCGTACGCTGGAAATCTTCATCCGGAACCCCTTTTTAATGCTGTTTTTATTGATCCCGCAAGTATGCCATGCGGAGCTTTCGGCTTGCCTCCCTGGCCGTGCGGATCGTGCGGATCGGAAGCCCTGGCGGGACCTTCTTTGGTGCGTTCGCACTACTTTTGAAGCCCCCAGATGTCGCTGTCGATCATCTCGACGCGAGCGTCGATCTTCGCTTTTACATCGGCGAGCGCCTGGTTGTAGAAATGCGCGCCAATGAGCTTCGATAACTCGTCAAGCCATTCCTTCGCCTCGAACTGACCAAGCCGCGTATCGAAGCGTTCTTGCGCCAGGCGCTGCAACTGGTCGATGGCAAGCGCCTCGAGCTCACGGGATAACATCGTCTTGTTCGTGTCTTTGCTCATGTTTGTTTGCTCACGATTCAAACGTCTATGCCCAGTGCGACGATCTTCTTGTACATGGTCGCCCGGCCAATGCCAATGCGCTGGGCCGCCTCTGCCACGCGGCCGCCGCTTGCACGCAGGGCTTCTGAGAGGAAGCGCTTTTCGAAGGCTGCCATGGCTTCGGTGTAGGACGTCGTATCGGTTTGCTCCGCTACGCCCGCGAGTTCCGGCGATGCCACCGCGCTAGCCGCACCCATGAAGCCGCCGAGCGCGCGGGCATCGATATGTTCACTGTCCGACAACATCACCGCGCGCTCCAGCACGTTGCGCAACTCGCGCACGTTGCCCGGCCACGAATACGCGCAGAGCAGGCGTAACGCGTCGTCGTGAAGCACGAACTGGCCGGCGTGACGCGGGCGGGCATCGGCGGAAAGCTCTTCAAGCATGGCGTACACCAGCGCTTCGATATCCCCCGCCCGCTCACGCAACGGCGGCGCATGAATGGACAGCACGTTCAGCCGATAAAACAAGTCCGCGCGAAACCGGCCGCTGGCGACCAGCGCCGGCAGATCCGCCGACGTCGCCGCGATGATCCGGACATCGGTGCGCACGATCCGGTTCGATCCCAGCGGCTCGAACTCCTTCTCCTGCAACACCCGCAGCAACTTGCCCTGCAGCACGAGCGGCATGTCGCCGATTTCATCGAGGAAGAGCGTCCCGCCATCGGCCAGTTCGAACTTGCCGACACGGCCTTTGCGCTCCGCGCCCGTATAGGCGCCCGCCGCCGCGCCGAAAAATTCCACTTCAAGCAAGGTGTCCGGAATCGCCGCGACGTTCACGCTCACGAGTGGCCGCGCGGCGCGCGTGGATGCGCCGTGAATCGCGTGCGCCAGCAGCTCCTTGCCTGTGCCCGTTTCGCCGGATAGCAGCACGGGCGAATCGACTTGTGCTGCGCGGCGCGCCTGGCGTTTGACATCGAGGCTCGCGGCGCTCGTTCCCACGAAACTCGCGAACGTGTACTTCGCGCGCCGCGCCTGCGCGAGCGATTGCCGTGTCGCGATCAGCTCCTGCTGCACGCGCGAGTAGTGCGAAAAAAGCGGCGTGAGCGCTTTCATTTCATCGAAGAGCGCGAACCCAATGGCGCCGACCGTCTGGCCGAAATCGTCCTTCAGCGGCAGACGCGTGACGACCAGCGGTTCGCGATCCGTTTCCAGCAGATCGAGCAGGATCGGCTTGCCGGTTGTCACGACTTCACGCATCAGGCTGTTCGGAATCACCGATTCGCAATCGCGGCCGATCGCCTCTTGCGGGTCGGAAAACCCGAAGCGCGCCGCGTAGCGTTTATTGATCCAGACGACCCGCGCTTCTTTGTCTACGATAAACGTGCCTTCGCTGAAATTCTCGAAGGTCTTGAAAAGCGAATCCATCGCGCGACGCAAAACGTCGCTGTAATCGACGGGGACATGCGTCCAGTCGTTATGCATCCAGTGTCTCGTCAGGTTTTCTCGATATTGAGACAGAATATCTCGAAACGTGGAAACACGGCAAGATTGCTGTGAAACATTATGTGACCGGCCGTTCGGGCGAATCTGGCGTCACGGCGTTGTCTCGATTGGTAGACATTTTGCAAGACACACCAGGCTGACCGGAATCGCGCGTCGATGCTGGGCAACGTTTTGCGGTCTTTGGCATGAATGCTGCTTAGAGGGCGCGTCCAGTTCCGGGCGGCGATTGGTTTTTTGCTGCCGCGCCCGGGCACACAACAACTAACGGAGACTCAATGTCGTTCATCATCGTCCTCGCCGCCCTGGCGTTTCTCATGCTGGCCGCGTATCGCGGATACAGCGTGATCCTGGTGGCGCCGCTCGCTGCGCTCGCCGCCGTCCTTCTGACCGAACCCGCTGCCGTCGCGCCGGTGTTTTCCGGCATCTTCATGGAGAAGATGGTCGGCTTCGTGAAGCTGTATTTCCCCGTGTTCCTGCTCGGCGCCGTATTCGGCAAAGTGGTGGAATTGTCCGGATTCTCCGAATCGATCGTGGCCGCCGCCATTCGATATATCGGCAAGACGCGCGTCAATGCGGTGATCGTCGCGGTGTGCGCGTTGCTCACCTATGGCGGCGTATCGCTGTTCGTGGTCGTGTTCGCGGTTTACCCATTCGCGGCCGAAATGTATCGGCAGAGCAATATCCCGAAGCGGCTGATGCCCGGCGCCATTGCGCTCGGCGCGTTCTCCTTCACCATGGATTCGCTGCCCGGTACGCCGCAGATCCAGAACATCATCCCCACGACCTTCTTCAAGACCACCGGTTGGGCCGCGCCGTGGCTCGGCACGATTGGCTCGCTGTTTATCGTCGTGGTGGGGTTGAGTTTCCTGGAGTGGCGCCGCCGTTCGGTCATGGCAACGGGTGAGGGCTACGGCACGTCGCTCGTGAACGAGCCGGAGCGCGTGGAAAGCACGCATTTGCCGAATCCGTTGCTCGCGATTGCACCGCTGATTCTGGTTGGCGTGGCGAACTTCGCGCTGACCAAGCTGATCCCGGTCTGGTACGGCGACAGCTATTCGGTGGCGGCCAACGTGCTGCCGGGCGTTCATGCGCCGGTGGTCACAGCGATCAAATCGGTCGTCGCGATCTGGGCCGTGGAAGGCGCGCTGCTGCTCGGCATCCTGCTGGTCGTATTGACCGCGTTTGGACGCGTGCGCGAACGCTTTGCAGTGGGAACGAAAGCGGCGGTCGGCGGTGCGTTGCTCGCGTCGTTGAATACAGCGTCCGAGTATGGTTTTGGTGGCGTAATCGCGGCGTTGCCGGGGTTTATCGTGGTCAGCGATGCGCTCAAGAGCATTCCGAATCCGCTCGTGAACGCGGCGGTATCGGTGAGTTCGCTGGCAGGCATCACGGGCTCGGCGTCGGGCGGCATGAGCATCGCGCTGGCGGCCATGTCCGATACCTTCATCAAGGGCGCGCAAGCGGCGCACATTCCGCTGGAGGTGCTGCATCGCGTGGTCGCCATGGCGAGCGGCGGCATGGACACGCTGCCGCATAACGGCGCGGTGATCACGTTGCTGGCGGTGACGGGGTTGACGCATCGAGAGTCGTATCGGGACATCTTCGCCGTGACGATCATCAAGACGCTGGCCGTGTTTTTTGTGATCGCGGTGTACTACATGACCGGGCTGGTTTAAGGCTTTTGCGTTTTCTTTTGCATCGGCGTGGGATGAACGCCGCCGATGCAAACCAGCATCTGGCAAACTTGGCCGCTGCCGCCTCCCCATTGCTCTCCCACAGGACTTCCTCTCATGACTTCATCCGCAGCAACGCCGCTCGCCGGCAAGACCGCGCTCGTCACCGGATCGACGAGCGGCATCGGACTTGGAATCGCTACCGCCCTGGCGCAAGCCGGCGCGAATCTCGTGCTGAACGGCTTCGGCGACGCCGCGGTCATCCAGGGCGCCATCGCGCAAATCGAGCAGCATGGCGTGAAGGCCGTGCATCACGGCGCGGATATGTCGAAGTCCGCTGAAATTGAAGCCATGATCGCGTTCGCCATCGAGCAATTCGGCGCGGTCGATGTGCTCGTGAACAACGCGGGCATCCAGCATGTGGCGACTATCGATACCTTCCCCGTCGACAAGTGGGACGCGATTATCGCGATCAACCTGAGTTCTGCGTTCCATACCATGCGAGTGGCATTGCCCAAGATGCGCGACAACGGCTGGGGCCGCGTGATCAACGTGGCGTCCGCGCACGGGCTGGTCGGCTCGGCGGGGAAATCGGCTTACGTGGCGGCCAAGCACGGCATTGTGGGGCTGACCAAAGTCGCTGCGCTCGAAAACGCGCGCACGGGCGTGACGGTCAACGCAATCTGCCCGGGATTCGTGCTGACGCCGCTGGTGCAAAAGCAGATCGACGATATCGCGACACGCGACAATATTTCGCCGGACGCCGCGCGCTCGAAGTTGCTGGGAGAGAAACAGCCGTCGGAACAGTTTGTTACGCCGGAACAGATCGGCAAGCTCGCGGTGTTCCTGTGCTCGGACGGCGCCGATGAAATGCGCGGCGCCGCGCTTCAGATCGATGGCGGGTGGACGTCACAGTGACGCTTGCCATGCGCGCAGCGCGTGCCTGACGTGGCAACCGTTGGTACTATCGGGGTTCGAAGAACGGAGACTCCGATGACGGCTGAACACAATCGAACAGAAGAAGCGCGGGCGATGGAGCGCATCGTCAATGCCACGCGGCAGGTGCAGACCGCGTTCACGGCGTTGCAGGGGCACTTTCCGCCGGAAGGTGATGGCCGGCCCTCGCAGATGGCATTGCAGACCTTCGACGCCGCGCTTCAGGAGCTGGAGGAAGCGCAAGCCGCGTTCGACACCATGTTGAACGACCTGTTCGACGGAAATCGCTAAAACCGCTTTGACTAGTTCGCGCCAAGGGTAACCGGACAGTGGCCGCCGCCCACGGCGCGAGCGAAACGCTCAAGCCCCCCGCAACACCGGCACCACGGGCGCCTTCCCCTTGGCGTCCTCAGCCTCACCCGAAACAACCGCATCCGGCGGATTCAGCCCTTCCCACGAAATACCGTCGGTGGACTGCCGCCGTGCCGCCGCCACGCACGCGTCGACCAATTCCTTGAACGACGTAGCCACCGAGGTCTTGCGAACCACCTCCTCGCCTTCCAGCGGACTGTCCGGCAGCACCAATCCCGCGATCAGCTCAGCCGTGGCCGCTCGCTGATGCAGACGCCGCAGCAAATTGCGCAAATACGGCGGCGATTCGGCTGCATCGAACGAAATCACGCAGATCAGCGACACCCCCGTCAAGTCGACCTCGTCGAAGCGCGTGCGCGAAAAGCGCTCATAGGGCGCCAGATCCGCGCCCAGGCCATGCTTGCGGAACAACTGCACCGCAATAGCCGCCGCCAGGTCGTCAAGCACGCCACGCCCGGCGATGCACAGAACGGACGCCGTATGGCCTTCGCGGGCCGCGTCGAAGTGAGACGGCGGCTCTTCGTGCAGGATGCCGGCTTCGCGGTCGGACATCTCGAGACTGGCCGGCGGGTTCTCTTCCTGCCTGACCGCCATCACCACGTCCTCCACTTCCTCGAGCCCTTCGACGATGTCCATCGCCGATTCGTTGATGCGCCTCAACTGGTCCGAGGTCACGACCCCGCGCAACACGTCGTTGTGCGCAATCCGCAGCCCCTCAAGCGCCACTTCGTCGTAATACGCGCTGAGCGATCGCTCCTTGAGCAGCGACTCCGCCTGCACGAGCGCTTCATCGGGATCGTTGGCGAGCAGCCGCTGATAGAAATTCTCCGCCGGCGTCAACGCTGGACGGTCGCCGAACAGGACATCGAGGAATTCCAGCCGGTCCACATGCCGCCCCAGGATCACCAGGCACAAGGTCAGCGGCGTCGATAAAACCAGCCCGATCGGTCCCCAGATCCAGCTCCAGAAAATCGCCGCAACAATCACCGCGAACGGCGAAAGACCCGTGCTGTGTCCGTACAACAGCGGTTCGACCACCTGCCCCGCGACCACATCGGTCACGCCGAACAGGACGATGGCCCAGATCATCATCGACCAGCCGGGTCCGACCGCCGCCGCGAACACCACGGCCAGCAACGCCGCGAGCCAGGTGCCTACGTACGGCACGAACCTCAGCAAGCCGGTGAGCACGCCGAACAGCAACGCGCCCGGTACGCCGATGATCGCCAGCCCGATCGAGATGACGATGCCCACGCCCATGTTGATGCCAAGCTGCGCGAGGAAATAGCGGGACAAGCGGCGGGCGGCTTCGTCCATGGCGGTGGTCGCGCGGTGCAGGTCGCGCGAGCCGAACAGCCGGATCAGGCGGTCGCGCAGGTCTTCCCGCTGAAGCAGGATGAAGATGGCGACCACGAGCACGATGCCGGTGGTTTCCAAGGGGCTGATCACCGGCGATAAAAACCGCTGCGCCAGCTCCACGGGCGACGGCGCCGGTTCGTGCACTTCGACCGGCATGGGGGCATCGATAGGCGAGGCCGCGGGATTCTCTTCGTTCTTGCGGATCTCATCCTGGCGATTCGGCGAAAGGCGCTTGAGCGCTGCCGCCGTTTTCCCCAGGAACGCATCGGCCCGGCCGATGGTCTTCTGCTGCACGGCGTCGATCTTGCGCTCTACCGCAAACTGATACTGCGGCAAGTCGCCGGCCAGTTGCGCCACCTGGGCGCCGATCAGCGCGCCAACCGCGGTCAGCACCGACAACGCGACCAGCACCGCGACGATCACCGAGGGCACCTGCCCGAACTTCAGCCGCCGCAACAAGTCCACGAACGGCGCGACCAGGAAGCTCAACAACACGGCAAGGATGATCGGAATCAGCACCGCGCGGCCGAAATACAGCACGCAAATGACGACCACACCGGTAATTAACGATGTTAGCGCCCGCAAACCCGGTCCTTCGGGCGGCAAAACCGTGGTTGACGGCCGACGGGGCACGGGATCTGGATTCATGACATCGTTCTCGTTATGACGTATTGACCGACTGTATCAAGCGACGGTGTAAGGACACACAGGACCGCGCCCGACCAAAGGCTGCAGCGCACTCGCTAGTCCGGGCAGGATCGCGGTGCGGGCGCGCGTTTTCCGATTCTGGAGTACCGCGAGCCGGTGTCCGGCGGCCCGGGTGTCGAATGAACGTCGACATGTCATGAGCAAGCGACATGCCATTTGCGCCAAAAGGTGAGTCAATACGGGAGCGCAAAGGTGAGTATTGACGGGAGCGCGGGAGAACCGCTGACCGCTCTTCACCGCTCCTGACGGCTAGTCGTCCGTTACGCCCAGCGTGACCATCCTGCGAATCCGGCTCGCCATGGATTCCAGCGTGAACGGCTTGGTAATCAGTTCCATACCGGTATCGAGGAAACCATTCGTGCGGGTCGCGGCTTCAGCATAACCCGTCATAAACAGCACCCTCAACTTCGGCCGCGTCGCCCGCGCCGCGTCCGCCAGTTGCCGGCCGTTCAGCCCGGGAAGTCCGACGTCGGTCACCAGCAAGTCGATACGCGCATGCGAATTAAGGATGGTCAATCCCGACGGGCCATCGAACGCTTCGAGCACCTCATAGTCCAGATCGCGCAGGATCTCGCACACGAGTTCACGCACGGACGCGTCGTCTTCCACCACCAGGATCGCGTGCCGCCCGGCTGAACGATGCGCGTCGTTGAGTTCACCCGCGATTTCCTGCGTGCCCGGATCGCCTGAAAAACGCGGCAGATACAGCCGGATCGTCGCGCCGGCGCGGGGCGCACTCTCGATGGTCGCGATCCCGCCCGACTGCTTCGCGAACCCATAAGCCATCGATAAACCCAGCCCCGTGCCCTGGCCCAGCGGCTTGGTCGTGTAGAACGGGTCGAAGGCGCGCGCCTTGACGTCGTCGTCCATGCCCACGCCCGTATCCGACACCGACACCACCACGTAAGACCCCGGGGTTACATCGGGATGGCGCGCGGCAAAGTCGTGGCCGAGTTCCACGTTGCCGGTTTCAAGCGTCAGGCGGCCGCCTCCCGGCATGGCGTCGCGCGCGTTGATCGCGAAATTCAGCAGCGCGTTTTCAAGCTGGTTCGCGTCGCAGCGCGTGAGCCACAAGTGCGGGTTGCGCACCACGCGCGTTTGGATCGCTTCGCCCATCGTGCGCTTGAGCAGATCTTCGATGGAATGCAGCAGCTCGTCCGCGTTGACCGGCTTCGGGTCGAGCGGCTGACGCCGTGAAAACGCCAGCAGCCGATGGGTGAGCGCTGCCGCCCGGTTGGCCGCACCGGTCGCCATCGTAATGAACCGGTCGATGTCGTTTGTGCGCCCGAGCTGGGTGTAGCGGCGGATCAGTTCGAGCGGCCCGGTGATGCCTTGCAGGAGGTTGTTGAAATCGTGCGCAATCCCGCCCGTCAGTTGCCCGAGCGCCTCCATTTTCTGCGCCTGGCGCAGTGCCTCTTCGGTGAGTTGAAGCGCTCGCTGAGTTTCCTTTTCGCTGGTGACGTCGCGGCCGTTGCCGTATAGCGTGTCGCCTTCGGGCGCGGCGACCCACGACACCCATCGATACGAACCGTCCTTGTGACGGTTGCGATTCTCGAAGCGCACCGGCCCTGAGCGGGCCGCCGACAGCAGCGCCGCTTCGGTGGCTGCCACGTCGTCGGGATGAACGATCTCCGCAAACGACTTGCCGATCAGCTCGTCCTCGCGGAAGCCGAGAATCTCGGTCCAGGCCGGATTGACGGCGCGCAACACGCCCGCGCTGCTCGCGACGATGAACAGGTCGCGCGAATTGCGCCAGATGCTATTGCGCTCGCGGGTGCGGGCATCGACGTCAGCCGCCAGCGAATTGTTCAGGCGCCGCAATTGCGACTCGCTGACACGCAGGCGTTCTTCAAAGCGCTTATGCCCGGTGATGTCGTACGTCACGCCGAGATAACGCAAGCCGCCCGCATTGCCTTCGATCGCTTCGCCACGGCGCGCCATCCAGCGCTCCTCGCCGTTGTCCGGGCGGCGGATGCGGTACTCCAGGTAATCGAGCGCACCGGGCGGCATGTCGAGATGGCCCGCGCGCACGCGGTCGCGATCGTCGGGATGCACGAGATCCAGCAGGTCGTCGAGATGGTATTCATGACGCGGCGTCAAACCCCATTGCCAGCACAGCTCTTCAGACACCGCCAGTTGCCCGTTATGCGGAAATAGCTCGAACGTGCCGATTCCGCCCGCCTGTTGCGCGATGCGCAAGCGCTCTTCGCTTTCGCGCAACGCCCGGTCGCTTGCATGGCGCTCGATGGCGAGCGCCGTCACGCTCGCCACTTGCGCGATCTCGTCCAGTTCCTCGGACGACGGCGTTTTGGGGACCGAATAATAATTGGCGAAGGTACCCAGCAGACGGCCGTCAGCCGCCTGGATGGGCATGGACCAGCAGGCGCGCAGGTCATATTGGCGGGCGATATCACGAAACGCTGCCCACACCGGGTCCGTCTGGATATCTTCCACGATGACCGGTTCGCCACGGAACGCCGCCGCTCCGCACGACCCCATGAGCGGCCCGAATTCGAGGCCATCCACAATGCGGTTGTAATCATCAGGCAAACTCGGCGCAGCGCCTTGCACCAGGCGTTTCCCTGACGTATCCACAAGCAGTACGGAGGCGCGCAACGGCTGCTCCGAGCGGCTTTCCACCCGATGAATCACATGCTCCAGCACCTCGCGCAGCGGCATGCCTGCAACGACGCGTCCGAGCACCGCACGCTCGAATTCGAGCTGGCTTTGCGTGGAAAACAACAGGGGTTTCTGCATAGTCGTTAAGCAAAAGCCGATATGTCGGGCACAGTGCAACGAGCGAAATGTTCCAAATGAATGTTGCAGATGAATGTTGCAAATACTAGCACCCGGTATCGCCGGTCCACGGTTGCACTTTTATGCACAGCAAGCGGCGCGCCTATTGTCCCCATCCAGATTATGTTTTAGGTCTACGGGCATGCATCGTGCGAGATTTGCAGGCTCGAAATAAAGCGTACGCGCAATGGATTCGTGATGGCCGTGGAGTCACCCTGTATCAACATCTGTAAATTCGATGGCACAACCGGGCTTTGCACCGGTTGCTTGCGAACCAAGGACGAATGCAAACAATGGAAGAAGCTGAAGAACAAAACCCGGACAAAAATTATCGACGACCGGCCCAAACGCGCGGCTAAGCTTAAGAAGGCGAACAGGTGACGCGACGCCTGCATGCCGATGCAATCGCGATTGCTCGCCAGCCTTTTGACACTAAAAAACGCGTGCTTGAATGACGCGATAAGACGACAAGGACACGAAAAACCCACCTTACTTTGGGAGTTCAGTCATGACCATTATCATCAAGTTTAAACGCGTTTTATCGGTGTCCGCAGCCGTGCTCGTTACGTCGTTTGCGACTCAAGCGGTCTATGCGCAAACCATGAGCATGGGTTTGAGCCCCAACGACGACATGCTTGCACCGGCTAACAGTACGAAGTTGATGCCGAACGCGCCGCTGGGCAGCGAATATCCGACGCACGGCAACCAGCAGGCGGGTGAGTTGAACCTGAATCCGACCGATCCGCGCGCGCAGTTGATCAACGGCTTGCCCAATAACACGCAAAGCGGTGGTTATGGCTCACCGCTGGCAGGGAACAAGTCGAATGTGCCGCAGGGGTATTAGGTTTTATGGTTCGATGTTGCAGGCCGCGTTCCTTCGCTCAGGCTGCCAGCTCATGTGTGTGCGAGAACGTTGATGAGCTTGCCGAACGGATCGCGGACGTAGAAACGTCTTACGCCCCAAGGTTCATTGACGGGTCCGTATTCAATCGGGAAACCCGCGTCTTTCATGCGATAGAAGGCAGCGTCCACGTCATCCACTTCGATCGACAGGTCCGGCACCGGCGTGCCGGCCCCGCCCTCCGACGCCACGCTGACCTGGACGCTCATGGTCGTCTCCGAACCGAAGGTCTGGATCCAGCCCTGATCCATCAGCAGGTCCAGACCCAGTACGTCCTGATAGAACAGCCGCGCACGGGCAACATCTTGCGTGCCTATGTTGGCGACTATTCGCTTGACCTTCATCTTCGCCTCCTGGCTTTCGGGCTTATGGCGCCTTCGATGGATACGGTAAAGGCTTCGCTGCGGGATCGGTGGTCATGTTGTCGATGACCTTGTCGACATCCGCCGTTTTCGCCAGCTCGAAGAGGAATTTGGTTTTATCGAAATCGGGCGATACACAACCTTGCACGTAGATAAACCTGCGCTGCAATATCAGCCATAGCGATGATTGTTCGCGCCAATGCGTGGCGATATTGATCGTGCTGAGCCGGCGTTGAACCGCTTCCGCTATCTCGGCATCGTAACGGTACGCATTGGATAAACGACACCGCCCCTCCACCCAGCAGCTATTGCCACGCTCGATCCGGTAATGTGCTTCGTTCACCCATTCCTGTTCCGTCTCCAACGGTCCCAGCGGAATCGGGCACTCGGGGATGGCTTTGGAAATCTGGAAAAACGGATCGTTCCCGCGGTTACTGCGCAGGTCGTCGGCAAGCGCCGGCTGGCTCGCCATCGATACCAGCAAACACCAGGCGAAGTGTTGAAAGTGTTGAATAAGAGATCGCATTTTCTTGTACTCACGCGGTTCATGAGCGGCTGCCTCGAAATATAACCGATCGAATCAGCCCATCGGGCCCGCACATGAAGCGTGTTAACGATTTCTTCAGGTTGTGTCGATGGAGTTCCTGAACGCGGCGTCGCAACATGACCACACGCGTTTCCGGGCGGTTCAGCGCCCAAGCGATGAACCGCCCGGAAACGCTTCTCTCGGCCAGTAGTTTGCTGACCGGTCCGACCTCGGCTTTTGGGAGAAACAACATGAAGACACTGAGAATCGTGGCAGCGTGCGCGGCCGCCCTCCTCGTTGGACAGGCATGGGCGCAAGCTCAGCCTGCAACCACCGCCACCATGACCGCACAGCCCGCGCTGGACGTTGGAGGCGTAACGGATATATCCAGAAGCGATGCGGGTGCGTCTATGAGCCTGACGCGGCAACAGGTCTATCAGGACCTCGTTCATTCAGAACGGTCCGGAGAACAAAGCCGGTTGCAGCAGCTCTATCACGGGCAGTGACCCCGGCATGAGTTGACATTGCCATTCCGCGTGACGGGGCGAATCCGCACGCGGAGTTCAAACAAAGGCGCGCGGCTTGCCGGGTATCCGTGACCGGTCCATGGCGGACTCATCCACGCAACGTCATCCATCAAGCGCCAATCCTCTTTTCCAGGTTGTGAAATCGCCCTGTCGACCGGTAGCGATCGAACCAGGTGTTCGTGCGCAGTTCGCTCAACCGGGACGATCGTTCGGCAAGCGCCACGTCGAGCCAATGAAACATCTCGTCCTGCTTGCCCAGCCGGGCGTAGATCTCCGCAAACAGCAGCGGCGACGTATAGCCCGATTGCCGCCTCGCCAGCAAGTCCTGCAGGTACCACTGCAGAACTGCGTCGTAGCCACCCGCTTCCCATACGGTCCGGATTACCTCGGCCCGGGCAAAGTCGTTGCAACGCGTCAACGCATCGACGGTCGCCTCCACCGCTTCCTTGTACGCGCCCTGCGCTTCGAACGCGATCGACAGCACCTGGAAGATCAACGGCGACCGGTTGCCATGCCCCTCGGTCAGGAACTCCCGGGTGACCTCTTCGTAACGGCCCGATAACACCAGGCCGAAGATTCGTGAGCCGTCGAACGTGAGCGGGTCGAGTCGCTCCGCACGCTCGAACTGCGCGCGACCTTCCGTCTCCCGTCCGAGCGCCATCAACAGCCGCGCGTAGAGGCGGCTGGTTTCGGCGAGGTTGGGATTCAGGCGCAGCGCTTCGAGAAATTCCGCCTCGGCCTTGCGCCAGTCCCAGTCATAGAAATAATGCACGCCAGCCAGCGCGTGATGCGCTTCCGGCAGGTCCGGGTCCAGCTCCAATGCGCGAAGCGCAGCTTCCCTGGCTTTTGGATAACCTTGCGACGGCGCAAAGAGGCCATGCGTCACAGTCGATCCATAGATATTCGACAAGCCTGCATAACCGAGCGCGTAGGTTGGATCACGCTCGATCGCGGTCTCGAAGTAGCCGAGCGCGCGCGTGAAGTCCTCGCCGCTCAGCCCATGATGCGCGGCGAACCCCGGATGGAAATGAACGCGGCGCAGCCAGTAATATCTGCCGTGCAGGTACGCATCGTGCGCCGCCGGATCGACGGGCAGACGTCTTGCCAGCATGCCCCGCTGCTGCTCCGCGAGCGTCGGCAGCACGTCCCGCGCGAGCGCGGTCCCGACCTCCTTCTGCATATCCAGCGAGCCGCTTGCCGCCGGCTCATAAGCGCGGCCCCAGACCTGCGACTGATCGGTGCAGCGAATCAGCTGCGCCAACACGCGAACGCGTCCGCCCTCGCGCGTAAGCGAGCCTTCCAGCACATAGTCAAGCGCCAGCTCGTGCGCCATCTGCGCAATGCTTTTGTTGGATCGCCGGTAACTTGCGGCGGTTGTCCTGGCAATGAGGTAGATCTGCTCGGCATGCAACATGCCGATATTGGCGGAAGTCTCGTCGGCGAGCGCATCGCAGAAGCCGTCCTGAGCCGGGTCACCGCTCTTGTTTTCGAACGGCAGCACCAGCACGCGAACGGCGGCAGGCGCGGTGACTGCCGGTTGTGCCGGCGACACCCGCACGCCGTCCAGACGATAACCCTTGCCCTTGATAGTAAGCAGATACTGCGGATCGTCGGGATTCTCTCCAAGCGCAATGCGGATTTTCCGGATCGCCGTATTGATGCTGTTGTCCGTGTCCCGGAACGCGCTGCCGCTCCACAGCACCCTGACAATGTCAGCGCGCGTCACGAGTTCGCCACCGCGCGACGCCATGAAAATCAGGAGTTCCATCGGCAAGCGCTCCAGCCGGATGCGCTGCCCGGCACGGCGCAATTCGTAGCGCTCCACATCGAGCTCGACGTCCCCGATCCTGATGGCTGCGTGCATATTCATGTGCCCTCCAGCGAGATCGATTTTTATATGCGCTCTATCCGGCGCTGGCGCTCAGCCATTAACTCGTTTCGGATCGGGAGCGATTCGTCGAGCATAGCGCTCCTTGAATCATCGGGCACGCACAGGCGCGCAGGAACATGAGTGCATCACGTCGTTTTCTGCGTAAGAACGCTGACGCTCTACTATCCTGGAACGCGAGCGCATGTCATATCCGCCATTCTTTCAAGAATATTGGGGAGACCGATGTCGACCGCCACGCAGAACACCGGTCCCCCGCATGACGCCGGATTTATTTGACCAGCAGGCGCGTTCGGATGAACCCGGGTTCGCGGCCCAAGGCCTGTATCAATTCGCTGGATGGGGTTCTATCCAGATCCGTTACTACGTAGCCGGTTTCGCCCTGCGTCTGCAGGTGCTGAGCGACGATGTTGGCGCCCTCCCCGGCAAGCCGCGTGTTAAGCGTCGCAAGCGCGCCGGGCGCATTGCCGTGGACGTTGAGCAGACGCGCGGGCGCGTCCAGCGGTCCAGGATTGACGTGCGGAAAATTGACCGATCCCACTGTGTCGCCGGTCGTTAGAAACGAAATGAGTTTCGTCGCGACTTCGGTCCCGATGTTCTCCTGCGCTTCCTCCGTGCTGCCGCCCACATGGGGTGTCAGGATCACGTTAGGCAAATGCTGAAGCACGCTCTTGAAGATATCTGCATTGGTCTTGGGCTCCTCCGGGAATACGTCGATGGCAGCGCCACCCAGCCGCTTCGCTTGAAGCGCTTGCGCGAGGGCGTCGATATCGACCACCGAACCGCGCGATGCATTGATCAGGATCGCACCGGGTTTGAAACACGCCAGCGTTGCGGCGTCAATCATGCGGTTCGTCTGGGCCGTTGCGGGCACGTGCAGCGTCACCACGTCGGCATGAGCGACCGCGTCGGCGAGCGATTGTGCCGCACGGGCGGAACCCAGCGAGAGCCGCGCCTGCACGTCGTAATACACCACGCGCATGCCCATGGCTTCGGCCAGCACGCCGACCTGTGAGCCGATGTTGCCATACCCTACTATCGCGATGGTCTTGCCGCGCGCCTCGAACGATCCGCTCGCGCCCTTGGCCCACGTTCCAGCATGCGCCAGTACGCTCTTCTCGGGCACGCGGCGCAGCAGCAAGATAGCTTCGGCGATCACCAGTTCAGCGACCGAGCGGGTGTTCGAAAATGGCGCGTTGAAAACAGGAATACCCGCGTTTGCGGCTGCGTTCAGGTCGACCTGGGATGTCCCAATGCAGAAACAGCCTATTGCGAGCAGATGGCGCGCGGCATCGATTTCCTCGCGCTTGAGATGCGTCGCCGAGCGAATGCCGACGAGGTTATGTGCTTGAAGCGCAGTCTTTAAATCTGCGCCGGCGAGCGCGCCCGCGCGGCGCTCGACCTCGAGTTTCGCTTCGCTGAAACGCGCGACGGCGGTGTCGTGGATATTTTCGAGTAGAAGAACAGAGGTCATGGAACGCTTATGTGTCGGTGACGCGGGCCATTCGTAGGCCCGACAGGTGGCGTCCGGGTAACATTCGCAATCTTGCCGCGTTCGTTTCATGCCGGACGAATAGACGCCCAGGCTGCAAACGTCACGACGATGTTACCGCTTGCCGGGCGTTCGTATTTTCTCCCCTACTGCCCATGGGGCCTTTGGGCTTACCCATTCTTTCGATCAGGTTACCTGCTGGCTAAGGCAGGTCGTCGGGCTGAACGGTATGCTTGAGGCTTGTTGCCTGGGTATTGGACGCGGATCTCCGTTCGCCCTAAGGCGACGCAGATCAACTCGGCTTAGTCAAAGCAACGTTATTTTTCCTACGATGGCCAACACGTATTGCTTACCCGCTCCAGACAGGAGTGCATGCCAATGAGCGCATTCGCCAAACGGTCGTCCCGAACCTATGCGATGCCCGAGCGCAGCGATCGCCTCGACTTCTATATTCGCGACGAGACTCGGCGCTCGGCGATCACGGAACCGCACAAGCACGATTACTTCCAGATCCAGATCAATCTGGGTGGCGATACGCAGCAGCAGATCGGCGATGTAACGCGTGCGTTCCCAACCGGTTCAGTCGCGTTCATCGCGCCGCACCGGGTGCACATGATTCCGCACCCTGAACACTCGCGGTTCATCGTGATCAATTTCGCGCTGGACTTCCTTAACCTGAATGTCGATGCAGTCGATGGCCGGATCGACCTGGGCAATATTCCCATCATCCGGTTTCCGGAGCTCGCGCCCTTTCGCTTTCAAGACGAAACCGATTTCAGGCTGACAGAGTCCGACCTCGTCGAAGTAGAACGCATCGTTCACCTCATGATGGAGATAGACAGTGCGCGCGGCTTTGGCGCGACCAGCCGGCTTCGCGGTTACCTCCTGCAATTGATCGGACTCGTTTGCACGCGATATGCGGACCCGCTTTTGCAACTGGCTGCGCTCAGCGAACGCGCAGTCAGCCGGCGCGACTCCCTCGGCAAGGTGATGCGTCACGTTCTGGAGCATCTGGAAGACGACGCGCTTTCGCTGGGGTCGGCAGCACAAGACGCGGGGTTGACTCCGGGCTATGTCGCCCGCCTGATGAAAAAGGAAACCGGCAGGACGTTCGTGCAATGGGTAACGGATCAAAGAATCAGCCGCGCAAAAACATTGCTTGCGGACGATACCCGTCGCGTCAAGGACATCGCGCTCGTGGTCGGCTTTCGCGATGAGGCCTATTTCACCCGACGCTTTCGGCAGGCTGTAGGGACATCGCCGACGCAATACCGGGCGTCGCAATTCGAAGCATAGGTTCTTGCGCAGCGTTTCGCTCTTGCTGCCCTGAATAGAGCAATTTAATCCAGGACGTGGGACGGATTTGTCCTGCATGAAAGGTTGGCCGAAGCATATTGTTTGCGGGTGCCGCAATGAACCGCGCCAAACAACCTTTACCTTCGAGTTCGCCAACATGACCGAATACGTCTTCCCTGCTCCTCAAACTGTCGCCGTGCCCGTCGCCGGCTCGAGCGCTTCTTTCGCGGTTCGCCGCGTCTTTTGCGTAGGGCGCAATTACGCCGATCATGCGCGCGAGATGGGCGCGAACCCCGACCGCGAGCCGCCATTCTTCTTTACGAAACCCGCCGACGCTGTCGTGCCCGCAACGGGAACACTCGCTTACCCGATGCTCACCGAAGACCTGCACCACGAGATAGAGATGGTGATTGCCATCGGAAAAGAGGGGCGACAAATCGAGCCGAAGGACGCGTTGTCGTACATATTCGGCTACAGCGTCGGCGTAGACCTCACGCGGCGCGACCTGCAGGCGGTCGCCAAGAAGATGAGCCGGCCGTGGGACTGGGCCAAGGGCTTCGACGAATCCGCGCCCGTCACAGCTATCCGCCCCGCGACGGAAATCGGTCATCCGGGCAGCGGCCGCATTTGGCTGACAGTCAATGGCGAGACGCGGCAAACGGGCGATCTCGGCGATATGATCTGGCCGGTTGCCGACATCATCAGCCACGTTTCACAAGCGGTTGTCATCAAGCCCGGTGATCTGATTTTTACGGGCACGCCTGCGGGCGTCGGGGCGTTAAAGCCCGGCGATAAAGTCGCTGGCGGTGTCGATGGTATTGCCGACTTCCACTTTGAAATCGGCAAGCTGCCACGGACTGTTGGTTAGCGTTTCGCGAGTCAGTACCATGGCCTTGGCTTAAGTAATTTCTCCGTACGCTCTACTTATCAATCTGCGGTTTTCACAGCTCTGCTCTGACGCCAGGCCAGCACTCACTCTTGCTGGCTTAGCCGCTTCATGGCAAAGCTCCTCACGTCTTTCGCGACCCTCATCCACCCAATGCGCAACGCTCCCGAATAACCTCACCTAAGCGTCGATAAGGCTGCGACCTGCTGGCTGCAAGTCTTTTTTATGACTGCAACGCTCGCGCCGACTGTGTATAACATCGACACATTGTCGTTAATCGCCAAGCGAGAGAGCCCACCATGAACAGCCCCATTCCGCGTGACGAACAGCTCAAAGACAAACATCACCACTTACGTTTTCATCTGCCATACGTGCACCTTTCGTCAGTATTCGGTGACGACTGGTTCGCACTAAAAGCCGAGCGTTTTGCGCGCTTCTTCGGAACACCGACTTTCCTCGTCGGGCAAACGATTATTGTTGCAGCCTGGATCGGCATCAACGTCGCCGGCCTGACAAAGTTCGACGTTTATCCTTTCATTCTTCTAAACCTTGCATTTAGTCTCCAGGCCGCTTACGCCGCCCCGTTGATTCTGCTTGCGCAAACGCGCCAAGCAGACCGCGACAAGGTCAACGCCGACGCCGATGCGCGGCATCGCGAAGACCTCGCCTCAGCGAATGAGGAACGCCAGTTGCAAGCGGCTCGGCAGACCGAACAGCTCGTCGCCTTGCTTGAGCAAAATACCAAATTGACCGAGATCACGAAGCAAATGAGCGAACGTATCGAGGCATTGACGCGCGAAGTGCATAACCGGATCGAGCGGGCAAACATGAAACCGTAAGTGTCGAAATCAGTGGGCCGTTGATCGACAGTCAAGCCACAGAGAACTGATCAATCCTCGGCCGGGATGAGCGGGCCAATTCGCTTCCAATAAATCCTGGTGCCGCTCAGCCCTCCATGTGGCTTGAACGCATAGTCCGGAATCTCACCCGCAAGAGTGAACCCGAGACGCTCGTAGAGCGTCGACGCTCCGCCGTCGGTCGCGGTATCGAGGACCAGCAGCGTGCGTCCGTGCTTCACGGCCAGATTTTCCGCCGTCTGCATCAGCGATGCCGCTACACCTTGCCCGCGGTGACTGAGACGGGTCATCAGTTTGGCGATCTCCGCCCGATGTGGCTGGTTGGGCGGACAGTCGAGCAACAGGGTGACCGTGCCAACCAGTCTCTCACCGTCCCATGCACCCAGAACCATTCGTTCGCCGCGAGTCGCGGCAGCCAGCGCATTGGACCAGAACGCTCCTGCCGCTTCAGGCTGCAGCGGATGCATGAAGCTGACCGAACCGCCGTTCGCAACCGTCTCGATCAAGAGCCCGCTGAGCATTTCGCACGTCGTCGACGAAGCGCGCAGTTCGCTGATTTCAATGTTCAACATGATGACTAAGTCCGGGCGAGAACAACGAGGTAGGTACAGGTCAAGGCGGTTTCGTTAGCGAGCGTCACCTCGGAAGGCGGACCGAACCCCAGGCAATCACCCGCGCTCAGATCGTATCGCTCGCCACCTTCCAGGATCACGAGATCGCCCACCAACACCCACACAACCTGACGGATATGGGCATAAGACGACGGCGGCAACGCCACCTGTCGTCTTGCCGGCAGATCGACCTGGACGATCTCCACCGGGTGATCCGGATTGTTGAATACCTGCTTGCGGAGATAGCCGGTCTTGGGATCGCGCCAGAGAGGCTGGTCGAGCGCCCGCGACAAGCGGTCTCCATTGCCTTCTGCCCTCACCAAAAGGCCCGCGAGCGTCAGGTCGAAGGCCGAGGCCAGTCGCACCAGCGTAACCGCGGTGGGGCTTATTTCCTCGCGTTCAATCTTGCTGATCGTCGCCTTGGCGACCCCTGAGGATTCGGCCAGATCTGCTAATGACCAGCCGCGCGCACTTCGTTCAAGCCGAATACGGCGGGCGATGCGAGGTCCGGTATCGTCTATTGAAAATGTCATATCGTCTATCATAGTAGACGATAGGGTCGTGCACAAGACGCGCTCAAAGCGTGGGGACTAGTGCGTTGATGGGTTTGAAGTTGGGATCAAGTTTTGTCTTCCAGCGCGGCCCGTCAGTGAGTACGGTGAGCGCGGCAGCGTCGGGTGCAGCGAATCACGCGCCCGGAAATAGCCGTGCTCGCAGCAGCAGATCATTTGGCAAATGCTTGCTGTGATCAGTTCAATACGCGCCGGCCGAAGCCGGCGCGCTCTGCCGCAGGTGCTCTTCAGACTCAGACAGCTTTCGTAACCGGCGCCGTGGCAGCAGGATCGCTCGTTCCCACCCGCCCCGTTTCAACGTGCCCTGCCAGGCGTCGCTGGAATGCCGGGTTAGATGGCATCGTGACCTGCAAGTCGTACCAGTTGCTGTTGCATGACAGGTCCCAATGGTCCTCTGCGGTTTTGAGCGCAGGTACCGCGATTGATCGCGGCGGCTGGCCGTAGGCCAGGTCGGTGACCGTGAAGACTACCTGCGCGGTGCTCTGATTGCTGAGCGTTAGATACACATTGCCGTTGGCCACGTCATAGCACGTCACCGTCTCGGGTTGCACGGCAGCGTCGCCTGCAACCGAGCCCGTGAAGCGGCGGAAGTACCCGTTCGGACCAAACACGCTCAGCGAGTATTGACCGTTCTTGTCGGCGGCCCAGGTATCGGAAAGCTGCTTGCCTGCTTCGACGGTATAACGCCTGGGCATCGCCGTTGGGTCAGCGGTGTACACATAGAAATTCGCGCCCACCTTGCCGGTATTCGCGAAGGTCAGCGTGTATGTCTGGCTTTGTACTTGCAACGTGCCGTTCACATGCAGCTCGTAGGGCAGCGGCCGCGTGGGACGTGTGCCCGGCTCCTGCGCCGCGATGACCTGCGCGGCGGTGGCAGCGGGCGCGGTCTGGCTGGTCGGCAACGCGCATTGCATATCGGCCGCAGCAATGTATCCCGACGTGCTCGGCAGCGCCGGGACGGTGGCATCGGGCTTCGAGAAATCGAACGCCGAAGTCAGGTCGCCGCAGATGGCGCGACGCCACGGCGTGAGGTTCGTTTCGATCACCCCAAAACGCTTTTCGATGAATTGCAGCACCGACGTGTGATCGAATACTTGCGAGCAGACAAAACCACCCTTGCTCCACGGTGAAACAACGGTCATCGGCACGCGCGGTCCGAGACCATAAGGCAGGTTGTCGGCGGTGTAGGTACCGGCTTGCGCGGCAGTCACCACGGTATGGCGTTCAAGCGTAATGTCCGCTGTGCTCAAGCCCGAGCCCGGCAACGTAGGCGCTTGCGGGGGCACCATGTGATCGAAGAAACCATCGTTCTCGTCATACATGATGAACAGCGCCGTCTTGCTCCAGACATCGGGGTTCGCGGTGAGGGCATCGAGGATCGACGCGATGTATTCCGCGCCGTAGAGCGGCGTGAATTTCGGATGCTCGGAGTAGGCGGCGGGCGGCAGCAGCCAGGAGACCTGCGGCAACGCGTTAGCCACCACATCCGCCTTGAGTTGCGTGAGCGTGCGCGCGACCATCGCCTTCGTGTTCAGCGCTGAACCGGCCGGCGCGTTCACGTAGTTCTGAAAGTTCGCCAGCACGTTGGTGCCGTAGTTGCCGCTGTAGTTATCGAAGCTCGTTCCCTGCTGATAGATCTGCCATGAGACGCCGGCCGCTTCCAGCCGCTCCGGATAGGTCGTCCAGTTGAACGGCGCCATCTGGAGCGTATCGAACTGGTTATCGACATAGTCGGTGTTGTCGAGCAACGGGCCACCGCCTGCTCCGGTCGGATCCACCATGCCGGTCATCAGATACATGCGGTTCGGATGCGTGTTGCCGGGTATCGAGCAGAAATAGTGGTCGCAGACGGTAAACGCGTCAGCAAGCGCGTAGTGAAACGGGATGTCCGCACGCACGTGGTAACCCATCGTCATGTCGGTCTTCTGCACCGCCCATTTGTCGGCGCGGCCGTTATCGATCGCGCCATGCGTGGTCGCCCATGTATGCGGCAACCCGCCTATACATTGCGCGTTGACGGCCGGGTTGGTCGTGTCGTAACGAAATGGCGCGATGGTCTGCGCCTGATTCTCCTGGCGCGGCTGGAACCATACCGGTAAGCCATTTGGAAGCGTCACGGGAAAGCGGTCGTTATACCCCCGCACGCCGCTCAGATGCCCGAGGTAGTGATCGAACGAGCGATTTTCCTGCATGAAGACAACGATATGCTCGACATCGTTGATCGTGCCGGTAACGGAATTCGGTTCGATCGCGAGCGCCTTGCGGATCGAGTCCGGAAAGAGCGACGCTGCAGCGCCGGCACCGGCCAGGCTGGCGGAAATTTTAAGAAAATCGCGGCGGCTCTTCGTGACCATGCGCTTACCTTTTTTGTGTTCTATGGGGAGTGATTGGCCGTCCGTCAAGCGTTCGGCAGCCGATTGCAGGGGACTATGTCGATACCATCCAAACGATCAGGATGACGAAGCAGGTGTAGCGGACGGGGGACAGCTCATCTTGGCCGACACGGACGCGCCACCGCATGCCGATTGATTCGACGAGTCCGAACTACCGCAGGCGGACAGCAATAGTCCGGGAAGTATCGACGCGACTATGAGCGCGCAGAGTCGAAGTTTCGACGTTTGCATGACTTTCTCAGGAAGGATCGGAGTGAACGGATACGCTCGGCGCATGCCCATCAAAGGAACGCACCGAAACGATGGCGCTGAGATTACCGGGTGTTTATGACAGGTAGGTGGGAAGATTTGAAAATATAAGGTAAGGATTATCGAGGCGAGAAGGTCTCGAGTCAGATTCGATTCGGGGTGACGTCGCTTGAGTGTTATGAGTTCGCACCCGGCTCCCGGAAAGCCTCACCGATGACGGTCCATGCTCTAAGAGCAGCACTTCTGCCAAGCCGTTGTTGGACACGATGCCGAAACTTTGTCGGTCTTAAGGTGAGCTGATACGGGATCGGCTTGAAGCGCAATCAGTCAGGGACGTTGACGCTTTTCGCGGAGGTGGCTTTTAATCCGGAGTCCATATCAGAGAGAAATCAGGACACAGGTGGCAAAGGGGCGAACGTCGGCAGGCCGATTTTCGTAGTCTATGAATTACGTGATCCGGCGACGCTCGAGATGGACTGCACGCTACCGTCTGCGATTCGCCTTTACTTTGCGACTCTCGAATGTGTCACGACTGGCCTCAACACCCTCGAAGAGATGTCACCAGAATCTGACGCGCAGTTGAAACCCTATCGTGAAGGGTAAGTCGCTAGAGGGGATCGGCGGAATCAGGATGATGTTTGCGCCAATACGACCGTACTCCGCCATGATGAGCGGCGCGAGGACTGGGCCCACTTTGTGATCGTGGCCGATACCCCATTTGCCATAGTCGTATCCCGATATCAAGCCGCCCATTGCGGCGAGTCGGATGTAACCCCAATGCGCGAATTCCGGCGCCCAGACACCGCCGCCGTAAAACGAAGGCGCCGTCAGCGAATTTCTGAAGTAGCCGCCGGCCAGCGCCCATTGCGGCGCAATCCAGCATTCAACGCCAATACCTGGATTGAATTGATCAAAGTGTTTTTTGGGATGGACGTGATATGAACCGATCATCGCGTCCGCCCATAAGCCATCACTGCAAACCTCGGCCGCCGAGACCTTCGATATCGCACCTAATGTCATCAGGGCCGCCAGCATGAGCGGGACACGGATCTTTTTTGAGACAGTCGCTGACGTTTTCATTCGGCTCAAACCTGTACGTTCTGCCGTCGCGGTCTCGCCGACCACGCCTTTTTATATAAAGTTCGAGCAGAACTTTACACGACTGCAATGGGCATTTGTGTGAAATTGGGGAACGAGTGTAGAGAAGCAAAGTTGTGCGCGGATGTGATATTTGGCTGAAGTCTTTTGGCTTTTTGAATACTTGGTGGCTGGACTGGATTCGTTTGCCGATTTGTAGTTCGTTTCCCGAGATAGCTCGCGGAGAGTTGGCAGGCGGGATGCGCAAGCGCGTAGCTTCCAATTGATGCGATCCGGGTCGCGTGAATCCGGGCGCGGCAACTGTCCGCCAGTGTCTGGAACTTGATGCGCATAAAGTTTTTCGGGTGCGCGTCGAAGAGGGGGGCCGAGCAAGCGAAGGGGGTTAGTTACAAAAGCTCTACCCATGAAGGATTCAGCAAGCCGTCTGGCAATACGCGCCAGGCTCGGCCAGCATATGCAACGGATATCGTGGCGAAGTAAACGTAAAAAGCCGTTCCAAATCCCTTTGGAACGGCCATTCACTTTTGGAGCGTGTGGCCAGCGACACGTGGTCAACTACCGCAGCGGCTCGGCATGATCGATCAAGGTTTTTTGAGCGCGTCCTTTAGGTTTTCGCGCGCATCGCCGACGCCTTTTTGCACCTTGCCAGCTGCCTGTTGCATATCGCCCTTGGCTTCCTGGCTCTTATCGCCGGTTACCTTGCCAACCACCTCGTTGACCTTGCCCTTGGCCTGATTTACCACACCGTCTTTCTGATCCTTGTTCATCTTGATCTCCTTTCGTATCGAGGCGCGAAATCCAGGTCTTCCGGGATTCGCGGCGTCATGTCAGGGAAAGCGCCCTGAACGTGTAATCAGAATGGCGATTTCGAACGCCGCAGAACAGCCTCACACGTCTGATTCCCACGTAGGCGGAATCGCACATACGCGGCGAGCGGTCAGCGCGACGCTAGAGGAACATTGCGATAAATACTGTATGTTTGTACAGTACACACCTTGGCGCAATGGCATGAGTGGAGGAGAAGACAATGGACTTCGACGAAGATCGTATGGACACCCCCGAATTCGCACGCGCAGTGCGCGACCTTGAGCGGATTACGCGCGATATAGCCGCGCGCTACATCGTGCAAGGTGTGCCTTTGACTTGGCGATTGTTGCTCGCCATTGAGGCGGAAGCGCTTGCGGATCTCGGTTTTGCGGGGCGACACGAGTCCGCACTCCGCGCATTGTTTGAGCGCCCGGACGATATGGCCTTCCCTGAAACCGATGATCTCGTCGATTTCGGCGCGTCGAATGCATTACCGCCCGTGTTTGTATTTGCCGTCGATGCCTACGATTGCGCAGCCCGTGCTGGACATCCCGAACTGGCAGTACCCGTGGCGCATTGAAATCTGAATTTGCGATCGTGCGGATTGCGCTCATTTCGACCGTGGCCGCCGGGAGACCGGCGGCCGTCACTCTTCCAATCGCGATTCGTGCTTGTGTCCTGCTCGAACAGGCTAGGGTCGCGTCGCCCGCCGTGCGCTGAGCAAACCACAATGGCCCGGCGACGTTCAACACGCCGTCATGCAAGACCTTACCCACGAGCGCCTGGCGACGCAGCTTTCAGGTTACGGGCGACATTGGGATAAGAGCTAAACCTCACAATCGCTTTGCATCACATGTCTTTCGACGCCCCCAATATTCGAAGTATTCAAATACACGGAAAAGCTCTGGCAGCAGACGCACAGTCAGCTTTCGCGTAACCTGTTGAACGCACGAGGTTTACAACTAACGGATTATCAAGCCAATGACCGCTCCCGCGAAAACGCACGAAATTTTCGATCACGAGCGCGCCAATTGGTACGCCGATCCGCATAGCGCGTTCGATTCCTGGATGGCGGATCAAGCGTTCAAAGCGTCTTCCGCGGACGTCTACCGAGCGCAATGGGGACTCTTCCTGGAATGGCTGACCGTCAAACGAATTGACCTTCGAACGGTTGATCGACTGGCGATCGAACAGTTCGTCACTCAATTAGAGATTCGAAAACCACAGCGCGTTCGCTATCTGCGCCTTATCGAACGGGTGCTTGACCATGTGCGCGAGATCGAGATGGCATCGACGAACCCAGCTCGTTTCATCGCCCAGGACGGCGAGGCCCCATGGCGAAATGCACGCGAAAATGAACCAACAGGGTTTCTCGCCCACGGTGAACGGGCGGCCCTGATCGGCTATCTTTTCTCTCCATTCGGCGATCTGCCGGCCGGACAGCGTTGGAGAGAGCGACGCGATCGTGCACTGGTCGGCGCATTCCTGGGCGGCGGGGTGAAAACGGGTGAAGCAGCAGCGCTGACCGTTAGTAACTATTCATGGAATCAGCCGTGGCTCGCTGTCGAGGCTACAAACCCCGCCTTGAATCGGGAAACCCGGCTCGCACCCTTCGCAATCGCGTTACTCGATCACTGGATCAGTGAGCGCAAAACAGCGCGATTACTCGGCAATCTGCTGTTTCCATCCGCACCATCGGGGCGCCCAATGCACAAGGCCACCATGCTGCGCGCGATCGATGCCGTGATCGAAGCCGCCGGCATTGCCGGTTCACGAACGGCACGCGCCAGTCCGCAAACCTTGCGCAATACCTTCGCAGCCGATTTGTTCGAAAGTGGTACTGCGGCCGAGCGCGTCGGGCAATGGTTAGGTTTCCAGCAACAAATCTCGGCGCATCGGCTGCATCGAGCATGGCAAAACTGGATAGGTGAGGAAATACGGGAGCGGGATCTGGCCGAGGCGCAAATAAGCGGTGTCGACGAAAGCCACCGATTCGAATAGCACCCGGCTCCCGAAAAGTCTCACCTCTCGGCCTGTTCACTCGCGTCAACGACCTCGGGAGAGTGAAATCGGGCTACGGCGAGCAGCCGTGAGGATGCCGTCCCTGATGACCGATCGCAATCGGGGCAGGACAACTCGAACTCGTCATCGTGCTGCGCAAGTTCAGGCTCGCCGGTGACGCACGTGGGACAGCTGGCCGGTACTGCGACAAAACCATCAATGTCTGTTCCCAACGTGCGCATTTCCTGCTCGGATAGCCGTCCTTCCTCGACCATCGTGCAGATTAGCCGGGCCACGTTTTCGCTCATTCCACTCTGTCCGAGCAACGCGTCACGTTCAAACGCCAGCGCATCGATCTCGTCCGATTGCTCGCGAATTTGCAGCTCCAGCCGGTCCGTGCGTGCCTTTGCGATGCTAAGTTGTTGAATAAAATCGAATTCCTTCTGGCTTGCCTGACGCACGCCCGCCTGGTAGGTCGCCGCCATACCACGCAAAGAATCAAGTTCCACGAGCATCGGCTTCACGCGCCGTTCGGCCTCACTGATTGCATCCTTGATCTGCTGCGCGTAATGCTCGGTGTTGTGTCGTAGTTCGCCATTCAACATATCCACGCGATCGCGCAGCGTGGCGTTAGCCGTTTGCTCTGTTTCGAGCCGTTGAGTCAGCGCAGCATGTTCCCGTTCCAACCGATGAATCGATGCCTGCAGGCTGCTTTGCGTGTCCAGTTCGCGTCCCCGCAACGATCCTAATTCGATCTCCAGTGCGGAATTGCGCGCTAACGCGGCGTCCGCGCGTGCTTCGCTGCGGCGAAGCGCTTCGTCGACCGTCGCACAGCGAACTTCTGCATCGCGAAGCCGGCTTAACGCGGCATCGACGTCATCTTTTGCAGCATGGCGCTCGTCTTCAAGCGACCGAATTGCAAATTCTTGCGCTTCCTGGAAAAGCTGCCCGAGCAATTCACCCGCTCGTTCCTGCAGTCCTTCCGGAATCGCTCCGCTGTCGATACGAACGCGCGACGCGGATCTGATCCGAGCCCAAAATGCGTCAATATCCTTAGGGATATCGCTTGCACTTCCGGTTTGCGTAAGATCCCTGACCGTCGCCATTGAAGGGCGTATGCCGAAATCGAAGAAAAGCCGCTTGCAAGCGTGCTGAGACAGATCTTGTCGGCGTGCACCATTGATCCGCATCGTCGCGAGTTCAGCGCGCAGCGCGAGACGTTCTGCGTCGTTCATACGAAGCTCCAAGTCAATTTCGTTCGTATAATAATACTTTACGTATCAACCGCTACACATTTAGGGCGGACGAACGGGCTCGTGCTTCTCGCTACTCTCTTTCTGCCCAAATAGCCTATATCACCCAACCAATGCAGTGGCATCCGTGAAACATGTCGAGGTTAATCCGTCAAGCCTTTGATTACTAGCGTTTTTTTCCAATCTACCCATTTTTGCTGATGTTCCACGGAGTTTTTGTTTCACGGTTCTCTTTCTCGGATCTCTCGGTTGCTTGAGAGTATTAGAAGTAAACACCTTTGAAACCTAGTTAAAGACGTTAACGCCACGGCAAAGCCTTACCAGATAAGGCTTTGCGAGCGGCTCGGTGAGGGTCTGCGGGATAGAAGGTGAGATAACGCGGGGGGCATCGGTGTATAGGTTCAGGGGCTAGCGTGAGGAGTCACGGGAGCAATCGTGAGCGAGTTCGGGAGGCGGGTGTTTGGCGACGGTGAGGAAATACAGGGGCTGCCTCGGCTGTCGTCCATATACAGGGGGACAGCGCACATCGACATGCCAATTTCTGCAGTGAGCGTTTGCAGGATAAAGGAAATAAGAAAATTCCAATGAAAATTAGGTAATTATTACCTATAGGTGAGGCTTTGCAGGGGTCAACCCGATTTCAGGGTGAGACTATGCGGGCGTGGACAGCTCATAGGGTCCAGTTTGCGGGACGTATAAACCGTAAAGGTGAGGGAATACAGGGGAGCTTCACTGCGGTATTCAAACCTGGCCAATTCGACAATCCTGCTGTTTTTATGGGGTATTTCTCGGAAACCAGGCTAGAGGTGAGGATTTTCGGGAGGCGTTTTGGGTTCGTCGAGGATCGCACCCACAGCTTTGGTTTAGTTCTAAGGTGAGGATTTTCGGGACCGCATGGTCTCGATCTAAGGCGCGAAAATCCTGTTTGGCGGTCATCCGGTCGACTTAAATCATATTAAGCACATGATTTAAAAAGACTTTGTATAAATTGGCTGAGGCCATATTGCGGCAAAGGTGAGTATTTTCGGGAGTGATGGTCTGCTGTTCGAAGCTACCTCCGTAGCCTGAAAAAGAGGCAAAGGTGAGCTTTTACGGGACTGAGTTTGGCTGAATTTGGGTACTGAAAGGGCTGCTTCGGTGCTGAATTCTAGAAAATCTTCGGTTTGTGACTCTAAAGGTGAGTGTTTGCAGGGGCCGATGAAGAGCATGTATCGATGCTGCGAACCGTGGCAAAGTACAAAGGTGAGGTTATGCGGGACCCCTTATCCGAGGTTCGAGAGGCTGTTTCGAGTCCTCAACTTGGCTGAATAGGGCTCCCCGGCGAGTCAAAGGTGAGCTTTTGCGGGAGTAATTGCGCGGTAATCGGCGTGTATCAGGGGGTAAAGCTTTGAAAACTCGACGATTCCAGCAATTTCTCTGCGTTTTCGTGAGCTTTCGCCTTCCGGGGAGATTTCGTAAAAACCACAGGGGCACGTAAAAAAATTTCAGGTGAGAAGATACGGGACCACGTTTGAGGCGGTTTGATTTGATTCCGCAAGCGCCCAATCCGTTTACCCGCATGGCGCGGGGCATAAATGAGATGAGGCGTGACGGTGAAGGTGAGAGTATTCAGGAGCGCACCTCAGTGAGTTTTACGCCTGACATCTCCTTCACCGCTACAGGGTGAGTGTGCACCTGTAGACGAGCTTCACCGTCATGAGTATGCTTTCCCAAAATCTCATGACTCCAGCATGGCAACCAAACGCGCGAAGAAGACCGATATAGTGAGTCCGAGTTCGGCTGAGCTGCGAAAAGCCGTCGAAGCTATCGCTATCCAGCCCAAAAGCGGCAAGATCACGCTTTTGACTCGCAAGTTATTCAACGTGCTGCTGGCTGTTGCTCAGCAGGCGGATGAATCTGGGGACACTTATCGCGCGCTTTTATCGGACATTGTCGCGAATGCGGCGTTCGATTCCAACGATACCGCGTTGGTGAAAGAGCATTTGCGCCGCATGGTGTCGGTGCAGGTTGAATGGAGCACAGGCACGTCGAGTCTGAAGCCTGGGCGCAAGTGGGGTATATCGACGTTGATCGCCGACGCCGAAATTCTCGAAGACCCTGCCACACGCCGGGTGTGGGTGGAATTTTCCTTCGCCCCGAAGATCAAGAAAAAGCTGCTCGACCCAGTGCAATACGCGCGCTTGAGTTTGCAATTTCAAAGTCAACTCCGCAGCAGCGCTGGCCTCGCGCTGTACGAAATCTGCGTCCGCTATTTGACGAACCCGAGTCATCTCACCATGCGCGAGACTTGGGAATGGTGGCGGCCGATTCTCTCAGGAACGCCTGACACCGAAGCGGGCGATGAAGCCAAGCGCGAGTACAAGTATTTCAAGCGCGACTATCTTCGGCCTGCAATAGCGGAAGTCAATGCCGTTACCAACATCTTTGTCGAGTTGATCGAGCACAGGGAGGGCCGGCGGGTAGCTGAAATTCAGTTTCGCGTGACCGAGCGCAAGCAACCCATGCTCGCACTCGACGAACATCCGAACGTGTTCGACAGTACGTTGGTCGATCGCATGGTGAAAATCGGGATTCCGCTGAAAGATGCGCAAACGCTTTACGCGGACAGCGAGGAAAACCGGATTCGTTCGGCGTTGCAAATGACCGAGCAGAGAATGCGGAGCACGTCGCTGCCCCCGGTTCGAAGTGCGGCGGCGCTTTTCAAGGATGCGTTGAAGAAGGGTTATGCGCCCCAGGTCGAAGCATTGCCGGCAATACCCGCTCCAGCGAAAACCAACGGGGCGCCGGCGGACGACCTGAAGGCGCGTTTGCTGAGCGAATATTCCGTGTTTCGCCGGAAGGAAGCGCGCTCGTTATACGAGGAACAAGGTGAGTCTGAACGGGAGCTGGCCCGTCAAACCTTTGAGGAAGATGTATTGCCGGAGCTCGGTACCCACATGCGTGACGATTGGCGCAAACGAGGGCTCGATTCCAAAATGGGCGAAACCTCGTTTTTCGATTGGCTTGCACGTAAGACATGGGGCGAGCCGACCGACGGCGACCTGCTGGCATTCACGTTGAATCAAAGCCGCACCACGTAAGAACCGCGTTGGAGGGACGCTTGCTGGGTTCGTATTTGCGTCTCCTGCGCGCGCCTCCCTTCTCGCTCTATTCATTTCCTCGTGGGTCGTTAGCTCAGTTGCATCATCGTTTTACCGTTTCCGCCTGGAGCATCTTCTCTATCTGTTGCAGGAGTTCGTCGCGTTTGTCTTTTGATAAACCACGTAAGCGCAATTCAAGCCTGTCGTCTCCATACGTCTTGAGATCGCCCACCGCAAGCCCGTCCAGCTTGATTTCCAACCGCTGCGCATAGCGTTGACGGCCTGCGGGTTTCGGCGTTTCTTGTGCGCTCGCACGACCTTTCACGATGTCTGCCACTTGTCGGGTGCTCAGATCATCCGATGCAATCTTGTTGATCAATCGCAGCGTGGCGTCCGCGCCGCGCGCCGTATGAAAGCGTGAAACCTGATAAGCCATGTTCGAACCAAATCGATCCGGCCGGGCTACCATCTCATGCATCACGTTCTCGGGTAACTTCGAGATAGCTAAAGCGACTGCGATGGTGGATTCGTCGAGGCCCAGGTGGTCAGCGAGTTCCCGCTGGCTCTGAAAGTGCTTTTCATCGAGGAAACGCTTCCAAACGATGGCGTTATCGAAGACGGTTTGCGAGTCCCGCTGGACGTTCAGGTCATAACCCAGCTTGTAGCTTTCGATGCCAATAGGAAGGTCGATGACAATCGCCTTCACGTTTTCCTTGTTGGCTTCCTTCAACGCCCGTACTCGCCGGCCACCGTCGCTAACAAAGAAAGTACCTGGGTTTTCGTGATCGGGGATTACGTGGATGGCTTGCTGCTGGCCCTGCTTTGCCAGATTGACGGCCAATTCTGCGATCGACGCCTTCAGATAAAAGTGCCTGGGATTGAAGGGGCTCGGTTTGATGGCCTTTAGCGGCAACTCAATTACCTGGCCGTGTACGTATCTGTTTTTCCGGCGCCACGCCTTGAAGTTTTCCGACTCCTGCGCAGTTGGGTCATCGTGAAACTCATCTTCGGCGTAAGCGCTGGAGCGGCCAGTAACCTGCTTATCGTTCCCTGCCTCTTGATTGACGATTTCGTCGATGGCGTTGATCCGATCAAGGGCTGTGCGCTTTTCGCTGCTGGTCGTATCCGGCCGGGCTTTGAAGCCTTTTGCGAACTGGGTAGGTTTCATTCAGGATCCTTTATGCGCATAAAGTCAGGGAAGCATGGCGAGAACTTCGTCTGCGCACGCACGTATTTCAATGGCGGCCAGTCGCGCGCCCCGGTCGCTCATCTGAAGTACGGTCTGGCCGAGCGCCATCGCTTGCTTGTAGCACTCGCGGGTCGGAATCTGCGTTTTCAGCAAGGGGAAACCCAACTCTTCCAACGCACGCTTCAGCTCGCGCGTCAGCATGCGTTTCTCCTCGGTTTTGTTGAGGAGAAACACTGCGCGCAGATCTTCATTCATGACCTGCGCTTGCTGAATGAGTTTGACGAGACCCACGCTGGACCAGTAGTCGGCGGGTGACGACGATGTCGGGACAATGGCAACCGTCGCAGCGAGAAGAACGACGCCCGATACCTTTTCCGTAATTGACGGCGGGCAATCGACGACGATTATGTCGTAGTCGTTGACGAACTTCCTGATCTCTCGATGAATTTGGGCCCCTGCTTCGGACAGGTTCACGATCGGGAACGGGATGCCGCTGGCCTCGTCGGACGCAGCGCTAGCCCAATGGACCAGGGTATTTTGTCCGTCCGCGTCGACGACGAGTACACGCTTTCCTTTCTCGTGAAACGCCGCGCCTAGATGCATTGCTATCGTGCTTTTCCCTACTCCGCCCTTCTGCTGCGTGATCGCAATGATTTCAGCTGCCACGTTTTGCTCCCAAATTTAGCTTTTCGAATTTTACATTGAAAAATCATTTTTTCTAGAGATAACTCGTCGCGTTGGCCGTTTGGTCGATTTTCTGTGGGGTTTATGCGCATAAAGTTGGGTGTGTGCAGTTGTTTGACGGCACGCCTGTCTTGTTGTCATTTAGAAATCCATGGGGGTGCGCCAAAAGCTCAGCGAGTGACTGGATTCTTGCGCTGCAGTCTGGTTTTGATGCTTGGTCTGTGTGACAGTGCGTTGGCGCGCTTCGGCAACAAATCGGGTTGTGAACTCTCGGTTAGTCGGATTGAATCGGGACAACTCAGCTTCGGTGTCGGGCCTCCGTCCGTTCTTTGGATATTTCACCAGCGGTTCGGCGTGCTCGGGCGCTGAATGAGGGTGCGGGCAAAGGGTCATGTCATCGCTGCAGAAGGCCGGTTGGTCTCGATTGATGAGCCCGCGAACCGCGTATTAAATGTAGCGGGCCGTCAGCCCTGCTTCATGGCAATTGACGTCCGTTCTTGATCGTCCCTGTTGCAGTGATTGCCTCGTTTGGCAGAAAGCGACCGCGAACCGAATGCGAGTCAGGAAGTGCGCCGCGGAGGCGGAGCTTTATGCGCATAAAGTCCACCGTCTCACCTGGTGATTCCAGAGGCTGTGAGTCCGACGGTCCGAATGTGCGCGCGTCGTAGATTAGATGAATCTCGATCAGTCGGCCTGGGGGGCGTCAGATGAGCGTACTTCTAGCCGTGCAGTTCGGGTACGAGAGATCGGGGGAAGGCACGACCGTCATCTACAGGCCGCCACCATCTCCCGGTGACATCGAAATTCACTGTCCCGTGCAGGACACTGCAGTCGTAATGCGCGCCACAATCGCTCATTTGGATTGAAATTTTAGTAATTGTAATTATTAAACATAATAGACGTCATATGCGAAAACCAACTCGCGGCCTCGCATCCACTTAATCCGGCACCTCCAATCAAACGTCATCCCCACCACATAAAATCACCTCCAAACCCCTACGGTCTGAAAGCACCCCAAGTATTTTGTAAGCCTTCGCTCGTAAAATCCGGCGACCGTGCGCGCCTGCTACTTACCAACACTGGCCGTCGCGGACAAACTGACAAATCAGCAAACGAACCAACCAGTCACTCCCTCCACTTAGCCAAGGGCATTTCAGTGCAACTGACCTCGACTCTCGCCGCGTGGTCCGCCCACGACACGCGTCTTCTTATCGCATGCGCGCTCGGTCTGGCGTCGATCATCGTTCTCATCAGCGCGCTGAAACTTGCGCCGTTTCTCTCGATCCTCGTCGGCACTTTCGTCGCGGGTTTCACGGCAAGCTTGCCGCTGGAAGCCGTCGCGGGCGCGTTCAGCAAAGGGGCGGGCGCAATCCTGGGGGACGTCGGCATCATCATCGCGCTCGGGGCGATGCTCGGGGCGCTGATGGCGGAATCAGGCGCGGCGGACCGGCTGGTCTCGACCATCCTCGATCACTCGACGCCGCGCACGTTGCCGTGGCTGATGGCGCTGGTAGCGATCATCATTGGCTTGCCGCTGTTCTTCGAGGTGGGTCTCGTCATGATGGTGCCGATCATCTTCGTGATGGCGCGCCGCTCGAAGCAGCCAATCCTGCGCATCGCGATTCCCGCGCTCGCCGGCATGACGACGCTGCACGCGCTGCTGCCGCCGCATCCGGGTCCGTTGATCGCGGTCAGTGCGCTGCACGCCGACCTCGGGATCACGATGGGGCTGGGTTTCATCATCGCCATTCCCGCCGTGATTCTCGCCGGGCCGGTCTACGGCATGTGGCTGTCGCGCCGCATGCACGTGGAGGAACCGGAGGAGATGGGCAAGCTGTTTTCATCGAAAGTCGATGCAAATGGCGCGCTCGATGCGCCGAGCTTCGGCATCTCGTTGCTGACCATTCTTTTGCCTGTCGTCCTGATGCTTGGCCGAACGGTGGCGAAACTGGCGATTCAGCCCGAAACCCTTCTCTTCGATACCCTCAATTTTCTCGGTGAGCCACTTATTGCCTTGGGACTCACCGTTCTTTTCGCGATCGTTGTGCTTGGCTGGACGCGCGGCATGCCACGTGACCGGGTGGGCGGCATCCTGCGCAAAAGCCTGCCGCCGATCTGCGCCTTGCTGCTGACCATCGGCGCGGGCGGCGGTCTCAAGCAGACACTGGTTGCTGCCGGCATCAGCACGACGATCGGCAAGATCGCTATCGGTTCGCACATGCCGCTGATCCTGCTGGCCTGGCTGATCGCAGTGGCATTGCGGCAGGCGACCGGCTCGGCGACCGTCGCGACCACGACCACCGCGGGGATCATCGCGCCGGTCGTGGCGGGGTTGAGCGCGACCCACAACTCGCTGCTGGCGCTGGCGATCGGCGCGGGTTCGGTGTTTTTCTGCCATGTCAACGACGCCGGTTTCTGGATGGTCCGCGAGTATTTCGGCTTGCAGTTGAAGCAGACCGTCTACGTCTGGTCGGTGTTGCAAACCATCGTGTCGGTAGTCGGCCTCGCGTTGACGCTGGTCATGTGGGGCGTGCTGACGTAAATCGTGGGTAGATTGACAAGGCAAGCGGGTGCTCCGATTCTAGAATGCGAAGAGGAGATATCGATCATGCTTGCCTTGCGCCCCTCTTGTGAATGCTGTGGAAAGTCGCTGCCGCCCAACGCGCGCGACGCGATGATCTGCAGCTTCGAATGCACGTTCTGCGAAACCTGCGTGGTGTCCCGGCTCGGTAACGTGTGCCCCAATTGCGGCGGCGGTTTCCAGCTCCGCCCGATCCGACCGAAAGCCATGCTCGAGAGGCGACCGGCCTCAACCGAGATACATCCGGCCGGCGTGGACGAATCAGCGCATCGCGCATTCTTCGATCGCTACAGTGCGATCCCGCCCGCCGAACGATAAACGCTGGCAGGCCCGAGGGCCGTCGGCCAGCGACGGCCATCTCCCCGGCCTCAGGGCATTCCCTGATCTGAGCGGCGCTCATACCTGTTCGCACGAATCGTCGATTCCTCCTCATCGACGCGCGCTCGCACAATCTGTTCATCGATCCACTCCTTGAACGGAAGCCAGCATGCCAACACCCCAAACCGGCCGCACCCTCCATATTGGCGAGGGCTTTGAAGGTCCCGGCGTCAATCTCGCTCACATCAACGTGCTTGTCGGCCCGCGCAACGGCCCCGCGGGCCAGGCGTTCGCCACGGCACTCGCTACGCCTTCGGCCGGCCACGCGCCGTTTGTCGTCATTGCACAACCCGGCGTGCCGACCAAACCGCTCACGCTCTATGTGAACAAGGCGCCTATCGCCGGCGAATTCCACGGCAACGCAACGTGGGGCGCATCACAGGCGGGAATAGCGAAGGCAGTTGCCGAATCACTCGAGGACGGCACGTTGCCGCCCGAAGCGGACAACGATTGGGTCGTGGTGACGGCGAACTGGGTGAACCCGTCTGCGGACGATCTCGACGCCGTCTTCCGCAACAACTACCGCGCGGCAAAAAACGCCATCAAGGCCGCCATGCTCGGCTCGCCGTCAAAGGAAGACGTGTTCGCCGCGGCGCGCGAAGTATCGAATCCTTTCTACACACCCCGCGTGCCCCAGTCAGCCCTTTAATCCAGCTAGCCCCGTAAAAATCAGCGCGCCGGTGCCGTGCCCGGCAACCGTCGCCGCGCGTCATGGAGACTCAAAGAATGGAATTCGTCCGTCTGGGCCAATCAGGCCTGAAAGTATCGCGCCTGTGTCTCGGCACCATGAATATGGGCACCCCGCAATGGAAGCCGTGGATTTTTGATGAACAAAAGAGTGAACCCATCGTCCGCCACGCGCTGGAGGCAGGGGTGAACTTCATCGACCTGGCGGATTTCTATTCGGCGGGCGTCGGAGAAGAAGTCGTCGGCCGCATTCTCGGGCGCCTTGCGCGGCGCGAGGAAATCGTGGTGACGACGAAGGTCGGCTATGACATGGGCGCTTACCAGAACGCCGGCGGTCATTCGCGCAAGCATGTGCTTGACGGTATCGACGCATCGTTGCGCAGGCTTGGCATGGACTACGTCGACATCTACATGCTGCATTACTTCGATACCGCCACGCCCGTGGAGGAAACCATGGGCGCGCTGAACGACATCGTCCGTTCGGGCAAGGCGCGTTATATCGGGGTTTCGACCATGTACACGTGGCAACTGGCGAAGATTGTCCAGATCTGCGAGCGGCACGGCTGGCACAAGCCCATCAACATGCAATTGCAGTTGAACCTCGCCTACCGCGAGGAAGAGCGCGAAATGATGCCGTATTGCGCCGACCAGGGACTGGGCGTGTCCGTCTTTAGCCCGCTCGCGCGAGGTCTCCTGACGTGTGACCCCGCGTCCACGCGTAACCAGACCGACTTCTTCACGTCGCAGATGTACGGCGACGCGGCGTCGCGAGAGATTGCGGCGTCGGTGGCACGCGTGGCGAAGCGGCGTGGCGTGAGCGCGGCGCAAGTCGCACAGGCCTGGGTGCTCCAGCGCGAGGGTGTCGCCAGCATGCTGGTGGGGGCAGATTCGCCTGCCCAGTTCGATAGCGCGCTTAGTGCGCTCGGCACTTGCCTGGACGCCGAAGAGTTATACGAACTCGACCGCAATTACACGCCGTGCGATGTCATCAATGACTACACGGCGGGCCGTCGTACCGCACGCGAAGCTCGCGCGCCGCAAGGCGACTTCGTTCAACCGATGAAGGACGCAGCATGAATCTGCTTCGCAAAGAGCATTACATCGATGGCGCCTGGCACAAAAGCGCCGAGACGTACGCGGTCCGTAATCCGGCTACGGGAGACGTGATCGCCGACGTCGCGAAGGCCGGTGCGATGGAAACGCACCAGGCCATCCGCGCTGCGGAGATCGCGTTTCCTGTCTGGCGCTCGCTCACCGCAAAGGAGCGCGGGGCGAGGGTGCGCCGCTGGGGCGAACTTATGCTTGAGCACCGCGACGCGCTCGCTGCACTGTTGACGCGTGAGCAAGGCAAGCCTCTTGCGGAAGCAAACGGCGAAGTGGCCTATGCCGCAAGTTTCCTCGAATGGTTTGCCGAAGAAGCGAAACGTAGCTACGGAGATGTGATTCCGAGTTCGAAACCCGGTTCGAAGATCATCGTGACACGCGAGCCGGTCGGGGTAGTCGCAGCTATCACGCCATGGAATTTTCCGCTTGCGATGATCACGCGCAAGGCCGGCCCCGCGTTGGCGGCCGGTTGCACGATGGTGTTGAAGCCGTCCGAGGAAACACCACTGAGTGCGTTGGCGCTCGCCGTGCTCGCGGCGCAAGCCGGCATTCCAGCGGGCGTGTTCAACGTCATATCCGGAGACGCTGTCGCGATCGGCGCGACGTTGACCGCATCGCCCGTAGTGCGCAAGTTGTCGTTTACCGGATCAACGCGTGTGGGCAAGCTGCTCGCCGCGCAATCCGCGGACACGTTGAAGAAACTCTCGCTGGAACTTGGCGGTAACGCGCCGTTCATCGTGTTCGACGACGCTGATCTCGACGCGGCAGTGCAGGGTGCGATGGCATCGAAGTTTCGTAACACCGGCCAGACCTGCATATGCGTGAATCGATTTTTCGTGCAGGCGGGGGTGTATGCCGCATTCACACAACGCTTGACCGAGGCAGTACGCAAGCTTCGCGTCGGGAACGCGCTCGAACAGGAAGTCGATCAGGGGCCGCTCATCAACGAGGCCGCTTTCCGGAAAGTCGGCGATCACGTCGCGGACGCACTGAGCAAGGGTGCGACCGTTCTAACCGGCGGCCGTGCCCACGCGCTGGGCGGGACGTTCTACGAGCCGACGGTGCTCGCTCATGCGAACCGCACCATGTCGATCGCGCAGGAAGAAACGTTCGGACCGGTGGCTGCGTGTTTTCGCTTCGAAACAGAGGCGGAAGCAATCAAGCTCGCCAACGACACCCCGTTCGGACTAGCCGCCTATTTCTATACGCGTGACCTGGGCCGCGCGTGGCGGGTAGCAGATGCACTCGAGACAGGCATGGTGGGAATCAACGAAGGAATCATATCGACGGAGGTGGCGCCCTTTGGCGGGGTCAAGCAATCGGGTCTTGGCCGCGAGGGATCGAAGTATGGCCTCGATGAATACATGGAATTGAAATACATGATGATCAGTGGCCTGATGGGCATGGACCACTGAACGCCGAAAGACGCTGGCTAGCGCCAGGCGGCGCTGCCGCGTACGCATAGCCAGCGTGTGCAATTGAAGAACATATAGGTAAGGAGACGCAGTGAGTCATCAGGACACGTCAAGCAGTGCATTCCCGATCAGTCTGCCGCCTCATGCGGGCACAACGCCTGTTCGCGGACCAGCACCTCAAACACCGAAGCCGGTTTTACTCGACGACATTCCGTTAAACCGGTTTCACATGAAAATTGCGGGCCTGACGTTTGGTGCGCACTTCACTGAGGGTTATGCGCTCGGCACGGTGGGATACGCGCTGGCATCGATGAACCGGCAGATGCCACTCGATTCATTCTGGATGGGTGCAATTGGCAGTTCTGCGTTGATCGGGATTTTCCTTGGTAGCCTCGTATTCGGCCGGCTGTCGGATCGACTGGGCCGCCAGAGCATCTTTCTCAGCAGTTTCATCATCATCACAATAGCGGCGTTCCTGCAATTCTTTGCTACGTCACCTATGGAGTTGTTCGCGTTGCGGGTATTGATTGGCTTCGGTATGGGCGGTGACTTCACAGTCGGCCATGCCATCCTCGCCGAATTTTCACCGCGAAAGCATCGTGGCGCGCTTTTGGGTTCCTTCAGCGTGGTGTGGACAATCGGTTACGTCGTGGCGAACGTGCTCGGCATGTCGTACGGAGATGCCGGACCCGACGCCTGGCGCTGGCTTCTCGCATCTGCGAGTCTTCCGGCGCTTATTGTGCTGGTGTTGCGTATCGGTACGCCGGAATCGCCGCGCTGGCTGCTTGGCAAGGGTCGTGTCAAGGAGGCGAATGCCATCGTGCTTAAGCATTTCGGGGCAGGGGTAACACTTGACGTGGAAGATGCAATGGCCAGGGTCGCCTCGAAACACGGTTATGCACGTCTGTTTCAACCTGACCTGATCCGCAGGACCTTGTTTAACTGCGGGTTCTTCGTGTGCCTGGTGATTCCGTACTTCGCTATCTACACTTTCCTGCCCGGCATCCTGAAAGTGATCGGATTGAACAACGGTTTCGGCGCAGATCTGTTGCTGAACGCGGTGCTGGTGATTGGCGCTGTGCTGGGAATTTGGCTGACCATCAAGTTGCCGCGCAGGCACTTCCTGATCGGATCATTCGCGCTCACGTGCGCAATGCTCGTGACCATGAGCTTGCTGCCATCGTCCGCAACGCTCGCCATGATTGTTGCGTTTGCTGTGTTTACTCTGACCATGTCTGCATTCAGCAATCTCGTTGGTGTCTTCCCACCAGAGTGCTTTCCGACAGAAGTGCGCGCGTCGGGTGTCGGGCTAGCGATCGCATGCAGTCGGCTTGGTTCGGCGATTGGCACGTTCCTCTTGCCCGTTGGCATCGCGGAGATCGGATTCCATTACACAATGATGGTGCTGGCCGCTGTGCTGCTGATTGGCATGATCGTATCGATGGCTTGGGCGCCCGAGACGCGTAACCTCACTTTGCGCGCCGCAAGCGGTTCCTCATAACCTTTACGCTCCTCCGCGGAAGCCACCGCTCCCGAACCCACTCACCAGTCTCAATCCATCAAAACACCAAAAGGCGTCCTCACGGACGCCTTTTGGCGTTCATGAACGCACCTTCTTCCCGCCCGCCCACGCACCATTGCGCAATTAAGAATTCTCAATTTTGTCCTAATTCTTTAAGAGCGTTCCGAGGGCCATCGTGGAGCCCCAGTCTTAATATTCATTCACTCGCAGACGAACCGGTTCATCGCCTCTCACACGAATCCGGACGATGAAAGAAAGGTGGCTCGCACTGCGCGGTCGGCATCGACTGGGATAGGAATCCTAAGCGCCGCACGTGTCTACAAACCTCATTCATTTCTCTATTGGAAACGTTCATGAAATCATTTCTCTCCACCGTCGCTGCTGCTGCAACTCTCGCTACATTGGCTCTGGCTTCAACGGGCGCAAGCGCGTCTGACGGCACGATCACCTTCACCGGTGCAGTCACCGATACAACCTGCTCGATCGATACCAAAGTCGCCGGCGCGGCTGACAAGAACGTCACGCTGCCGGTCGTGACCGACAGCGCCTTGAGCTCAACAGGCGCAACCGCCGGCACGACGGGCGCCACCGATCTGACCTTCACGCTGAGCGGCTGCTCGACCGAAACGAAGGCGGTTGCGCGTTTCGAAAACGGCCCGACGATCGACCAGGACACGGGTTATCTGATGAACCAGGCGCCCGCCGGTGCGCAAAACGTCCAGGTTCGCTTGCTCAACGCATCGCACCTGCCCATCAACGTCAAGACCGGTGAAAACAACGACATGGCGGGCAATGGTGCTGCCATCGTGACGGGTGCTGCGAACCTGAAGTACTTCGCTGAGTATTACGCGACGGGCAAGGCGACAGCCGGCCCCGTGAACACCTCGGTGCAGTACACGGTCGACTACCAGTAAGCCGTCCTCGACAGGCATCTGCGGGTGCAGGTGCCTGTTTTTTTACCGAAATATCGAGATACGTTTTTCACGGAGATGCATCAATCATGAAGTCCCTGAGTCGAATGGCGTGTGGTTTGGGTTTGGTGGCGGCCTTGTTCGCCGGAAGCGCGGGCGCGAGCGTAACGGTGGGCGGCACGCGGGTGGTGTATCCCCTTGAAAATCGTGAGGTGACGGTCAAGCTCACCAACGATCGCGCTGAACCGTCGCTGGTGCAGGTCTGGATGGATAAGGGCAACGCGGATGCGAAGCCCGGTGAAGCGAGCGCGCCGTTCGTGCTGACGCCGCCGATCTTCCGCATGGATGCGAAGAAATCGCAGACGCTGCGCATGATGTACACGGGCGATGCGCTGCCGCAGGACCGCGAGTCGGTGTTCTGGCTGAACGTGCTGGATGTACCGCCCAAGATCGCGAAGACCTCGGACACCGCAGACACCAACACGCTGCAGTTCGCGTTTCGCACGCGCCTCAAGGTGTTTGCGCGTCCGAAGGGCTTGGCGGGCACAGCGGATGAAGCGGCTGGCAAGCTGACCTGGAAGCTCGTGCCCTCAGCCGACAACAAAGGTTACGACGTGAAGGCGACCAACCCCACGGCTTACTACGTGTCGTTTAGCAAGATCGACGTGGTGGGCGCCGGCCAGACCTATACGAATGACGTGGGTGGCATGGTCGAGCCGCGTGGCACGGCGCAGTTTCCGGTGAAGAACCTCAAAACGGTGCCTGCCAACGCACACGTCAAGTACCAAGGCATCAGCGATTTCGGCGGCGCCCTGCCGTTTGATGTACCTGTCGCCCCGTAAAACCCCTAAGACTTCGCCTCTGACCGGGGCGAACTGAAGGTGTCGCGGGCCGAACCAAGCCGACGCCTTCCCAACACTCAACACGCGTTTTACCGAGCGGACTGTTCCGAACAGCCCGATGGGTCAACTCGCGTCTGAATTGTCCCCATCACTGCAGGCTGAATCATGAAACTCTCTGCTCAAACCGCATTCATTGCTCAGTACCCGGTTGCATTCCGGCTGCGCCTGAAGCCGCTTGCTGCAATTGCTTTCTCGATGATGGCGTGCGGTGCAATCTCTCAAGCCGTCGCCGATGCCGTGATCACGCCGCAAACCCAGGGCGGCGCCGTCGATGAAGTCAGTTTCGACAACACGTATCTGCGCGGAGAGGGAGGCACGGCGGTCGACACGAGCCGTTTCACGCGCGGCAACGCCGTGACGCCGGGGACATATTCGGTCGACCTGATCGTCAATGGAGCGCGCCTGGCGCGTGAAGACATTCGCTTTGCAGCGCCTGACGGCAAGCTGGGTTCAAAGCCCTGTTTCAGCCGCGCGCTGTTGCAGCGCGCGGGTGTGGATCTGGCCAAGGCCGATGCTGCCGCGGGACGAAGCGCCGCAACGGCAGAAACCTGCGATGAGATCGGTACCTTGGTCCCCGGCGCCACGGTCGACTTTGACTTCACGCAGCAGACGCTGGAGTTGAGCGTGCCGCAGGCGTTCATGAAGAACTCGGCGCGTGGCTACGTGTCGCCTGAACTGTGGGACCAAGGGGTCAATGGCGGCTTTATCAGCTACAACGCGAACACGTATCACACGGAAGGATCGGGCATCGGCTCGAGCCAGAGCTACCTGGGCTTGAGCGCGGGCGTGAACATCGGCGCTTGGCATTTGCGCCATCAATCGTCGATATCGGCCGGCACCGGCCAGAAGACCCAGTTCGACAACATCGCGACTTACGCGCAGCGCGATATCACCAAGTTGGGCTCGCAACTCACCGTGGGCGATGCCAACACGACCGGCGAGATCTTCGATGGCGTGTCGTTTCGCGGCGTGCAACTCGCCACCGACGACCGCATGCTGCCTGAATCGATGCGCGGTTACGCGCCGGTCGTGCGCGGCACGGCTGAAACGAATGCACGCGTGACGATCCGTCAGAACGGCCAGGTGTTGCAGGAAACGAACGTCGCGCCGGGTCCGTTTGAAATCACCGATCTGTACTCGACCGGCTACGGCGGTGACCTGGTGGTGACGGTGACGGAGGCCGATGGCCGCAGCAAGGAGTTCACGGTGCCGTTTGCATCGGTGGCGCAATTGCTGCGCCCGGGCGTCACGCGTTTCAGCGCAACGGCCGGCCAACTGCGCAACGATTCGCTCGATACGAAGCCCGTCTTCGGCCAGTTCACGATCCAGCGCGGTCTCACCAACACCGTCACTGCTTATGGCGGCGTGGTGGCATCGACGGGATATGGCGCGATGAACGTGGGCGGTGCGTTGAACACGGGCATCGGCGCGTTCTCGATGGACGTCACGGGCGCGGTGACCAGCATCCCGAACGCGCAGTCGATGCACGGCACGAGCTTGCGCGTGGGCTACAGCAAGTTCATCGCCGCCACCGACACGAACGTATCGGTGGCGGCGTATCGCTTCTTGACGGCGGGTTACATGAACCTGAGCGATGCGGCGACGGTGCGCGATATCGCAGACCATGGTGGCGATATCAACGCGATTTACCGCCAGCGCAATCGCATGCAGGTGTCGATCAATCAGAAGCTGGGTGATCACGGCACGATGTTCGTGACGGGCTCGTCGCAGAACTACTGGAACCACGGCGGTAGCGACACGCTGTTCCAGGCCGGCTACACCAACGCGTTCAAGTACGGCACCTACAGCCTGACGGCGGGGCGCACGCGTTCGATGGACGGGCAGTTATCGAACGACTTCATGCTGAGCACGACCATCCCGCTGGGCCACAAAACACATGCGCCGATGCTGACGACGAACGCCTCGCACAGCTCCGATGGCGCGACGAACATGCAGGCGAACGTCAGTGGTTCGCTGGGTGAAACGAACCAGTTCTCGTACAACGGATATGGCACGTATAACGCCGGGGGCACATCGGCGAACAATGGCAATGCGGGGGCGAGCGCGACGTATCGTGCGCCTTATGCGACGTTCAATGCATCGGCGAGTGGTGGCGCTGGAACGCGTCAGGTGTCGGCGGGCGTGCAGGGTTCGGTTGTCGCGCACCCGGGCGGGGTGACGTTATCGCAGACTGTGGGTGACACGATCGGCATTGTGGAGGCCCCTGCTGCGGCCGGTGCAATGGTGACGAGTTCACCGGGAACGAAGGTTGATTCACGCGGATATGCGGTGATACCGTACCTGTCGCCGTACAGCATGAACGTGGTGGATATCGATCCGAAGGGGACCTCTACCGATGTCGAATTTAAATCGACGTCAGCGCAGGTGGCGCCGCGCGCAGGCTCTATAGTGATGATGAAGTACGAGACGGTGAGCGGGCGCGCGGCATTGATTCAGGCGCCGAAACTGGGTGGTGGAGCGTTGCCATTTGGAGCGAGTGTGGAAGACGAACAGGGAAAAAGCGTGGGTGTGGTCGGTCAGGATAGCAGAATATTTGCGCGTGGGCTCGAAGATCAAGGTGCGCTGACGGTTAAATGGGGGAGTGGTCCGGTCGAGCAATGCCGGATCGCTTATACGCTGCCGAAGAAAGATGCGAAGGCTTATAACCCGGGGTATTTATCGCTGCAGTCGCATTGTGTGGAGGGGAGTGAAACGGTGGCGGGTGGGGACAGCGCAGTGACGCCGGCGGCTTTCGCACGGTAGAGCGGATAGTTGAACAGATGAGTGAACAGTGCGACGTGGAATTGTTCTTAAAAGCTGTTGAATTCGCCCGGCTGTCCTGCATATCTGCGTGAGACAGCGCCCGCAGCGGATCGGAAAATGCAAACCCAAACTTCACCATTTCATACCGCCAAGCATCCTCCTGGACGATGTTTGCGCTTCAGTTCCTGATCGTACTTCCATCGTAAGCCGAGACTGCCATTCAAACAGGCAGGGCAGCTTCATGGCGCAACCAATCGGCAAAACCGGTCACGGTGCTGGCGTCGCGATGCGCTTCCGGTACGTCCAGCCAGTATCCGAATGGTCCGCTGATCTCGACCTCCGACATCCTCACCAAAGCACCTTCGGCCAACTCATCAGCAATCATGTTCAGATCCACAACGGCAAGCCCTACGCCGCGACGAGCCGCGTGGATTGCCTGTTGCAGATTCGAAAATTCAATACCATTCTCGGCATAACGCGGAGGCAGTCCCGCTTTTGCCAGCCAGTCCGGCCAGAGGTTAAGACGCACGTCCTCATGCAGCACGTGAAGCGCCGGCAATCGATCCAGCAAGGTCTCGACCGGCATCCCGGTGAACGACGCCGATCCCACAAGCGCGTGCCGTTCCATCATCAACAGTTCGGACCACCCATGCGCCGCCGCGTCACGCCCGAAGCGCACGCTGCAGTGACACTCGTCGCTTTCCTGCGTACGAATAGACAGGTCGACGTCCGGCGACTGCTCCGCCAGTGCGCCCAGCCGCGACGAAAACCACTGCGTGGCGAAGGTGGGCGGCAGCGACACAATCAAACGCTTGCGTTCGACGGTTCCCGTCAGGTGACGTGTTCCGCGTTCGATCACGTCAAATGCCTCGGTCACCGATGGCATCAGCAACACGCCTGCCTGTGTCAAGCGGATCCCTTTGTGATCGCGCTCGAAAAGCTTCACGCCCAGTGACTCTTCCAGTAGCCTGATTTGTCGGCTTACCGCTCCTTGTGTGACACACAACGCTCGCGCCGCGCGATTGAAACTCAAATGACGCGCCGTTTCTTCGAAGAAACGCAACGCAATCAAAGATGGAAGATGTCGCATAGTAATTCCTGACCGCCCAACCTTCTCGGTTTTTTGTGTGGCCGAGTCGTGTAGCCGAGTAAACGTGCCTCCTCCGCGAACCAGAATTGCTCCTGTCCCGCGTTCGATCAAATTACCTTGGTTCCCGGTGCGAAACAATAGCCCGTTCGGTTGACGCTGAGACAAAACGAATTCTCATATCGGGCATTAGTAAATGTGAGAGCGCGTGTCGGGAAAGGCGGGACATAGGCCATCCGGCTAGTAGTTTGAGGCTCTCGAATCGCCTATGCTGGATACATCCCGGATATGGAGGCCGCATGACCGTACGCAATCTCGACGCACTGTTTAACCCGAAGTCGATCGCCGTGATCGGCGCGTCGCTGCGTGCGGGCAGTATCGGCGAAATGGTGTGGTCGCGGTTAAGCGCTGCCAACTTTGCGGGCCCTGTCTGGCCGGTGAATCCGAAGCATCGTCAGTTGAATGGGGCCGCGGTGTTCGCGCGCATCGGCGACTTGCCGGATATAGCGACCGTGGCGGTGTTGTGCACGCCGCCACCCACGTGGCCGGAGATCGTCAGTCAACTGGGAGCGCGTGGCACGCGGGCGGTGGTCATAATCGGGCAGGCAGGGGAGCCGGAGGGCCGCGACTGGACACGCCGAGCGCTTGCGGCTGCGCGGCCGTTCTTGCTGCGTGTGGTCGGCCCGGCGAGTGTCGGCGTGATGACCCCGGCTATGGGCGCGGTGCTGGGGGCGCCTTCATGCGCCATTGCGGCGGGCGGGGTGGCGTGGGTATCGGCGTCGAATGCGCTGACCAACGGCGTGATGGGCTGGGCGAACGCACGTGGCCTGGGTTTTTCGCGGGTGGTCGCGCTGGGTGACGAGGCTGACGTCGACGTGGGGGATATCCTTGATTTCCTCGCAAGCGACTCACGGACGCGCGCGATTCTGATGGCCATCGAATCGGTGCGGATGGCGCGCAAATTCATGTCGGCGGCGCGTGCGGCGGCGCGCAACAAACCCGTACTGGTTTTACGCACAGGTCACGATGATCCTTTCGATGCGCTGTACAGCGCCGCTTTCCGGCGTGCCGGCCTGGTGCGGGTGGACTCGCTCGACGACCTGCTCGACGAAATCGAAACCCTGGGCGTGGGGCGCGTGGCCGCAAGCGACCGGGCGACCGTCATCACCAGCGATCGCGGCGTGGCCGCGCTCGCTGCCGACGCGTTCGCCGCAGCCGGCGACGCGCTTGCGCTCTGGCCCGAGGCCGCGCGCGTATCGGTCGCCGCCGTGCTGCCCCACGCGCGTCTGGAGAACCCGCTACAACTCGGAGACACCGCCACTGCGGCGGACTTTGGAGCGGCGCTCGAAGCGCTAGCGCCGCATCGCGAGACCGGGACGGCGTTCGTAGTCCACGCGCCAACGCACACCGCGCCGGTCGCGGAAGTCGCGCGCGTGCTGATCGAGCAGCAAAGCCACGCGTATCGCGGTTTGCTGACCTGCTTTCTCGGTTGTGTGGATCGGACCACGCGTGACGCGTTGCACGCGCACGGCATTCCCGTCCATACCACGCCTCAACGCCTGGCGCGGGGTTTCGCACGGCTGGTGGATTATCGTCAGGGTCGCGAGATGTTGATGCAGACGCCCGATGGGCCGCGCCCCCAGACCCTGGTCGCGCTGGACAGCGCGCAGGCCCAGGTCATGGCCGCATTGACTGCGGGCGTCGCGGAACTGGACGGCGAGCGGGCGTCGCGGGTGCTGGCGCAGTTTGGCGTTGTCGTGAAGGCGGGGTCGGCTGGTCAGCGCAGCGTCGATGCCATTGAAATCGATGTCCGCTTGCTGAACCATCGTGTGTTCGGACCGGTGTTCGAGTTCAAGGCTGTTGGCGCGCTCGGTTTGCCGGACGCAATGCACGAATTTGCATTTCCACCGCTTAACCCGGTGTTGGCGCGAGACCTCGTGATGCGTTCGCCGAGGGCACGCGAACTTCCTGCGGAGAATTTGCTGGCGGCGTTAACGGCCTTGTCGCAGGCTGTCTGCGAGATCGAGCAGATTGTCGCGTTGCGGTTGACGGTGCGCGTGACCCGTCAAGCGGTCGTCGTGTATGAGCCCCATCTGACGCTGGCGGCGCATCGCACGCCGCTCGCCATTCAACCGTATCCGCGGCAACTGGAGGAAACGCTCGACTGGAACGGCTTGCTTATCACCGTGCGGCCGATCCGTCCCGACGACGAAGCCGCCCACAGCGCGTTCGTCGCCGCAATGACGCCAGACGATCTGCGTCTGCGGTTCTTCAGTTCCGTGCGCAGTTTTGATCACTCGCAGCTCGCCCGGATGACGCAGATCGACTATGACCGCGAGATGGCGTTTATCGCCGTCACGGGTGAACACGACGCCATCGTGACGTTGGGGGTGGCGCGCGCCATTGCCGATCCGGATAACGAGACGGCCGAGTTTGCGGTCGCGGTGCGCTCGGATCAGAAGGGCAAGCGGCTGGGACTCTTGCTGTTGACTCGGATCATCGCGTATTGCCGCACGCGCGGGACACGCTGGCTGGTCGGCGAGGCGTTGCGCGAGAACACCGGCATGATCGGACTCGCGCGCCGTTTAGGATTCGAGATAACGGCCACGGAAGATCCGGGCGTGACCGGTTTCAGGATGCGCCTGGCTGAAGGAGAGGCAGAAGCCGGCGTGCTGCCGTCATGAAGGCTGAGAAGCGCTGGCATCCGGCCGCCGTGGTGAGCGGCCAGAACGTGTGCTGCAAGATGCTTGCCCGCGAGGCGCTGCTCTTCGAATCAAGCCGGCAGCTTTGCGAGCGCGTCGTCGACTTGTGTGCGAGATACCGCCAGCTCGTCCAGCCACGCATCGGCATATGTGCTGCCGGTTTCACGCTCCAGACGCGCGATCGTCGCAGCGCAGCGCGTAGCGTCCTTGGGCGTGGCAATAAACGCTTTAACCGACGCACCCGACGTGAACGCTTCGAACAGCGGAACGCGAATGTCGTCCGGCAGCGCGCGAGTGGTCCATTGATACGGCTTGCCGTTGAACGACAACTGCGGCGGCAGCACGCGCTCTTTCTTCGCCGCGGGAATCAGGCCGAAATTGCGGGCAGCATTGGCGATCTGGTCGGCCGTAAAGAGTTCGTCCGCGCCAATGTCGAACTGCTTGATAAACGTTTCGATCGACTGCATCGCGGCCGCGCGGTCGTCGCGCTTTTGCTGCGCGCGGGCGACGATATCGCGCAGTTCGTCCGCTTCCTCGCTCGTGATCGTGAAGCTGGACTGCTTTTGCTGAAGTTCGGAGAAGCGCTGAAATTCGGGATCGGAGAGGAGTTTCGCCATTGCCTTGCGTAGAAAAAGACGCGAAACGTCGCGGGGAGCGACAATCCGCTTTTTTGAGAGGGTCGCCATTCTAACGCGTCGCGCGGATCTGGAACCTGGCGAATCCGCGAACCGGAGCTTCCCAGCGAATCGACCTGAATCTTTCCGCCTGTTCTGCCAATAAAATCGCTCGCCGAATGTATCCAACGAAGTTACTCGTCGAGCTTACCCGCACCTAAGCCGCGCTCGAACCCTGCGAATCACTGAACTCCACATCCGGTTCGCGAAACATTGAAAGCGCCGCCGCCGCTTCACCCAACAGCGCACTGACCTCGTCAATGGAGGGCGCCACGTATTCGTCGATACGCCTGAGATACGGGCACGTCAAAGTCGCAATCGCCTGGCCCGACGGTCCAAGCAGCGGAAAACTCACGTCCATCACGCCGAAGGTCTGCTGACTCTCCTTATGCAGAAAACCGTCCTTGCGAATCTGTGCGTACGCATTTTCCAGCGCGAGCGGATCGAGCGCGGACTCTCCTTTCACACGCGTGTGTTCGGCCAGCATGTGCGCGCGTTGTTCCGCGCTCTGGAACGCGAGGATCACGCGGCCCGAACCGGTATCGATCAACCCGACCCGCGCACCGAGGCGCACCGAAATCCCCCATGTTCCGGGCCCGTCGACCTGCGCGATCACCAGCAGATTGCCCCGGTCATAGGCGGCGAGATGGCACGACTGCTCCGCGCGATCGGCGAAACGCTGCATGACCGGCAGGGCTTCCGCGATCAGGCGGTTCATCGGCGGATGCCGGTGCGCGAGCGCATACAACTTCAGGCTCAGCGAATAACGGTCGCCCGCGGGCGAGCGCACCACGTACTGCCGCGCAACCAGCCGCTCGAGCATCCGATACATCTCGCTCGCGTTGCGCCCGAGCGATTTCGTGATCTCGGCGCGCGTGAGTCCATCCTTTTGCTCGGCGAGCAGCTCGAGGATATCGAGACCTTTATCCAGCGCGGGAGCGCGGTACCGGTCGGCGTCGGTGGGATCGTCTGCCTGCATGATGGCCTTCAGTTAAGTCGCTTAAAAACAAGATGCTAAGGGAAAACACGGACCGCCCAGCGGCGCAGTTAGCTTGACTTCGACTTGTCCGCATATGAATAATACGTTCACTGATAAATGATTGTACTGATGCAAACCCGCGGCATGACCCATATGACCGCTGAATGCCATCCGTTCCCAAGGACGTTTCTGTGCAGCAAACCCCTCACAAATCCACCGACGCCCGGCTCATTCTTCAAAGTCCGCAGGACAATTGCCTGATTGCCGGCGCGCGCCTGCAAGCGGGGGAGCAGGTGGAAATCGAGGGGGAGTTCGTTACGCTGTCAAAGACCATCGACCTTGGTCACAAAGTCGCTCGCCGCGCGTTGCGGACAGACGAAAAAGTGCTTCGATATGGGGCGATCATTGGCCATGTGACGTCGGACGTTCAGCCCGGCGAACATCTGCATACGCACAATCTCGAGAGCGACTATCTCCCGACCTATACCCACGACGCCGGCCATGCGTTTGTGGATCACCGGGACCGCTAAACCAATGACTGCTACCTCTACCCCGTCGCTTCAAGGATTCCTGCGTGCCGATGGGCGTAAGGGCATCCGCAACGTCATCGCGGTTGCGTATCTCGTCGAATGCGCGCATCACGTGGCGAGGGAAATCGTCACGCAATTTCGTCCGGCGTTCGACGCCTTCGACGACCCCGCTGCTGATCGCGAACCACCCGTGCACCTCATCGGCTTCCCGGGCTGCTACCCGAACGGCTATGCCGAAAAGATGATGGAGCGATTGACCACGCACCCGAACGTGGGCGCGGTCCTGTTCGTCTCGCTCGGCTGCGAGAGCATGAACAAGCACTATCTGGTCGACGCCGTGCGCGCGAGCGGCCGCCCGGCCGAGGTCCTGACGATCCAGGAAAAAGGCGGGACGCGCAGCACGATCCAGAATGGCCTGGACTGGATTCGCGACGTACGTGCCACGCTCGCGCTGCAACCGAAAGTGCCGATGGCGCTCGACGAATTGATCGTCGGCACGATTTGCGGAGGCTCGGACGGCACGAGCGGCATTACGGCAAATCCTGCTGTGGGCCGCGCCTTCGATGCGCTGATCGATGCCGGCGCCGCGTGCATTTTCGAGGAAACCGGTGAACTGGTCGGCTGCGAATTCCACATGGAAAGCCGGGCGGCGCGGCCGGAACTGGGCCGTGAAATTGTCGCGTGCGTGGACAAGGCCGCGCGTTATTACTCGATCATGGGACACGGTTCGTTCGCGGTCGGCAATGCGGATGGCGGCCTTACCACGCAGGAAGAAAAGTCCCTCGGCGCGTATGCGAAAAGCGGTGCATCGCCCATTGTGGGGATCGTCAAGCCCGGCGACATTCCGCCCGTGGGCGGTTTGTATCTGCTCGATGTCGTTCCCGATGGCGAACCGCGTTTCGGTTTTCCGAACATTAGCGACAACGCGGAAATCGGCGAACTGATTGCTTGCGGAGCGCACGTGATCCTGTTCACGACCGGACGAGGTTCGGTGGTCGGTTCGGCGATTTCGCCCGTTATCAAGGTGTGCGCGAATCCGGCGACCTATCGAAATCTTTCCGGCGACATGGACGTGGATGCGGGCCGTATTCTGGAAGGCCGTGCCACGCTGGACGAAGTTGGCCGCGAAGTATTCGATGCCACCGTGAGCGTGGCGGCGGGTGCCGCGTCGAAGTCGGAATCGCTAGGGCATCAGGAATTCATCCTGACCTATAAGAGTTTCGAACCGGTCGGCCCGGCGTGTCTGCCGGCGAGCGCTACGCCGCGGCATGCGGTATCGATTACGTCGATTTGAGCCCAAGTTAGAGCCCAACAAACAAGTCCAACGCAATGAACCCAATCACCGGAAATCCCGTTGTGAAAAAGCGCAAAGTGGGCAAGACCTCGCTGGAAGTCACGGCGTTGTCGCTGGGCAGTGCGCCGCTGGGCGGCCTGTATCACGAGCTTTCCGAGGCAGACGCGCGAGCGACCGTGGACGCGGCGTGGCAAAGCGGCATTCGTTTCTTCGATACCGCTCCGCACTACGGCCACACGAAAGCCGAGCACCGGATAGGCGACGCGTTGCGCCAATACCCGCGCGAAGACTACGTGTTGTCGACCAAGGTTGGCCGGCGCTTTGTCCCGCGCACCACGCCTTACGACGGCAGCGAAGGCTGGTCGGACCCGTTGCCGTTCCAGGCGATCTACGACTACACCTACGACGGTATTCTTCGATCGTTCGAAGACAGCCAGCAACGCATGGGTATTGTCGATATCGACATTGTGCTGATCCACGATATCGGCCGCGTCACGCACGGCGAAAACAACCCGCGCTACTGGCGGCAACTAACGGACGAAGGCGGTTTCCGGGCGCTGGATGAACTGCGTACATCGCGGGGCGTAAAAGCTGTTGGGCTCGGTGTGAACGAAGGCGCTGCAATCCAGGAGGCGATGGCGGAATTCAATATCGATTGCGCGTTGCTGGCGGGACGCTACACCTTGTTGGAACAAGCGGTACTCGATGACTTGCTGCCGGAATGCGAGAAGCGCGGCGTCAGCATCCTGTTGGGCGGTGCGTTCAATTCGGGCATTCTCGCCCGGGGACTGACGTCCGATACGGCGCCAAAAGCGGACAACCTGAAGTTCAACTACGGCGATGCACCGCCGTCGATTATCGAACGCGTCGATGCGCTGGAGCGGATCTGCCGTGCGCATGGCGTCGCCTTGTCGAGTGCAGCGCTGCAGTTTCCTTATGCGCATAAAGTTGTGGCTACGGTCCTGATGGGCGCACGAAATCCAGCGGAAGTGCGTTCGAACGCGGCTTCGTTTGCTGATCCGCTGCCTGACGTTTTGTGGGATGCGTTGCGAGCGGCCGGTTTGTTGCATCGCGACGCGCCTGTGCCTCGCATCGATCAAACAGGCATCGATCACACCGACGCAGGAAAACCATGAGCGATGAACGGATCGACGCGCATCAGCATTTCTGGGACCCATCGCGTGGTGACTATGGCTGGCTGACGCCCGAGTTGCAGACCTTGTACCGCGTCTTCGGTCCCGCTGATCTGAAACCTCTTCGTGAAGCAGCTCACGTTGCGCGCACCGTGGTCGTCCAGGCTGCGCCGACGGTCGATGAAACGCGCTATCTACTCGAGCTCGCTCGCGACGACGCGTCCATTGCAGGCATTGTTGGCTGGGTTCCGCTAGATGCACCGGACTGCGCGGAATTGATTGACGAACTGGCGCGCGAACCCAAACTCAAGGGCGTGCGCCCGATGCTGCAGGATCTGCCCGACGACCGCTGGATCGAAAACCCCGCATTAACTCCTGCAATTCACGCACTGATCAAAAACGATCTCGCCTTCGATGCATTGATTTATTCGCGCCATGTACCTTCGTTGAAGGTGTTCGCCGCGCGCTTTCCCGAACTGCGAATCGTCGTCGATCATGGTGCGAAGCCGCAGATCAGGGATGGTCACGCGGCATGGCAAAGCTGGGCGGACGGCATAGCCGAATTGGCCGAACTGCCACAAGGGCTGGTCTGCAAACTCTCAGGTCTGGCGACTGAATCCGCGCCCGGTTGGTCGGTGGCCACGCTCAAGCCCTATGTCGATCATCTTCTCGACTGTTTTGGGCCCGATCGGCTGATGTGGGGCAGCGACTGGCCCGTGCTGAACCTGAACGGCGACTATGCGCAGTGGTCTGACGCAGCGCGGCAATTGACGGCTCACCTTGATGTGTCTGCACAGCAGGCAATTTTCGGCGATACCGCCCGCGAGTTTTACCGGCTGTAGACGTTGAGAAATACGCATGAAGAATGAGCGTGGTATACCCGGAATTGCTCAACTGCAATTGCAACGAAAGCAGAGAATGGTAAAAAGATTGGCACGATCGGCAACCCAACTGTCCGACCTATAAAAACGACCGCTCAGACCGAACATCTCGAAACCGAAGCAAAACCTGAAAATTGAAGGATCACTCACGATGAAACTGCTGCGCTATGGGCCGAAGGGTCAGGAAAAACCGGGTTTGCTGGATCAGAATGGCAAGATTCGCGATTTGTCGAAAGTAGTCGACGACATCGCCGGCGCGGCGCTATCCGACGCCACGCTCGCGAAATTGCGTGCGCTCGATCCGGCCTCGCTGCCTGAAGTGCCGGGCGAACCGCGCATTGGCCCTTGCGTTGGAACCGTGGGCAAGTTTGTTTGTATCGGACTGAACTACGCCGATCACGCCGCTGAATCGAACCTGCCCGTGCCGACAGAACCGGTGCTTTTCGGCAAGTGGACAAGCGCCATTTGCGGTCCGAACGACGACGTCGAAATTCCGCGCAACTCGAAGAAAACGGACTGGGAAGTCGAGCTCGGCGTGGTGATCGGCAAGGAAGCAAAGTATGTCAGCGAAGCGGACGCGCTGGATTATGTCGCCGGATATTGCGTGATCAACGACGTCTCCGAGCGTGAATGGCAGCTCGAGCACGGCACCCAATGGGACAAGGGCAAGGGTTTCGATACCTTCGGTCCGATCGGTCCGTGGCTGGTCACGAAAGACGAGATCGCCGATCCGCAGCAACTCGATATGTGGCTCGAAGTGGACGGACATCGTTATCAGAACGGCAGCACGAAGACGATGGTGTTCGGCGTGGCGGCGCTGGTGTCGTATTTGTCGAAGGTGATGAGCCTGCAACCCGGCGACGTCATTTCCACCGGCACGCCGCCGGGCGTGGGCATGGGCGTCAAGCCGTCGCCGGTGTACCTGAAGGCCGGGCAGATGATGCGGCTCGGAATCCAGGGTTTGGGCGAGCAGCAACAACGTACGGTCGACGCGAAGTAAGCCCTTCGAATCAAACGGCTTATTGCGGCGCAACTCGCCAATCAGAAGACCGACGAGCAAATTAGCGCTGGGCCGGTAAGCTCAAAAAAAGGTCGTTCCAACGTGAGTTGGAACGACCTTTTTACGTAGTGCAGCTTTAAGGCAGCTGGACTGCCCGAAAGTGTCAACCATGTCCCCGGTCCAAACGCTCCGGCCGGTGGGATGATTCGTTGTCGTCATTCAAGCCGCCGACGGTTCATCGAACGTGGCGGCCTCACTCCAAAAACGCGAATGCTTTCACTGCGTTAACCTTTAAGCGCATAAAGCCGGGTCTCGATACTGCCGTCGCAAAACCACCGCAAAACCACCGCATCGGTGAACGCATAAAAAGTCCGCTAAACCAACGCCCCAGCCCGCTCACTCGTTAAACACCGGCTCAAGCTCCGCCGCCATTTCGCTGATCCGATGGATGGTTCCCTGCGCGACCGCCACGAGCCTTTCGGCGCCGCCATCGGTGACGTACACATCGCATTGGCAGGTCGCCTGCGTCATGCCGGCGTAGATCACGCGCGCACGCGCCATCAATGTGCCCGAGACTGCGGGCCGCAAATAATTGATCTTGTATTCTCCCGTGACCACTTTCGGTCCCAGACGCAATGCGCCGGCGAAGGTCAACGCGTTATCGACGAGATAACTCACTACCCCGCCGTGCACAAAACCATGTTGTTGCCTGAGTTCGTCGCGGATGGTCAAACACAGCGTGAGACTCGAGGAGTCGACTTGCATGAGCTTCGTTCCCAGCAAGGCGCTAAACGGCTGCGCATTCAATGCGCCCCGTGCGATATCGACAATTTCGGCCATTCGGACACTCCTACACTTGGTTTCGGTCCAGTCAGCGTGAGTCCCACAATCCGCACCGGGGCAGGCGCCTTCGTCGCGGTCCTGCACAAGACTGTAGGTAGCGCATGGTCACTCCGCAAGGACGATCTCAAAATCGCGGACAAATTACCGGGTTTGCACGGACTTTCTCAGTGATTTGAAACGAAAACGCGCAAAGCGTCCGACATCGCGCTGAATTCTCCAGCCGCAACAAAAACCGCCTCGCAGGTTGGCGAGGCGTTCAATGCCGGAGGGCGCCAGGCGTCAAATGTCAGGGCAACGCGGCGTAGGCGGTGGCCAAGTGATAAGGCGTGGTCGACGGCAATTCCGGGCGCATGACCACGCCTTCTGCCGACTGGCTCTCGATCCACCCTTGCGGTCGAAGAAACCGCGCGGCGAAACGCGCGATCTGCGCGGGCAATTGCGCGCGCACGGACTTGTCCGCGTGCGTTGCAAGAGCACGCAGGTATTCAGTCTGAGCCCAGATGCGCTGCGTCGAATCGATCACGCCGCCCTGGTCGTTCAGCGACGCCGCTACGCCGCCGGTCACCGGATCGACTCCGTGTTGCTGCACAAAATCGAATCCGCGGACTAGCGCCCGATTCAGCCCCGCCGCATCGAAAGCCGGGTGCCGGCTCGCCTCGACGAGAAACAGCCACTCGAACTGGTGTCCCGGCTCCAGCCAGTTATTGGCGCTGCCAATCGTCAATTCGGCGATGCAGCCCGTTTCCTCGTGCACGAAAGCCTGCGCGAACGCCGCTGCAAGCTTTTCCAGCCGGTGATCGAAGATGGGATCCGCGCTCGCTTCACGCGCGGCGAGCCACGCCTCGGTCAGATGCATCAGCGGGTTTTGCAGCGGCGGCCCGAGCACAGCGGAAAAATCTTCCGCCATCGCGGAGCTGAACAAACCGCCAACGCCACTGCCCATCCGCCGCTCGATCAACACCGACGTTTCTTCGAGCACCGCCAGCGCTTGCTTCGCGGCGGCGGCACCCGCCCGTTTCGCATATTCCGCGCACGCAAAAATCACGAACGCATGCGTGTACAGGTCCTTTTGGCGCTCATGCGGCGCACCGTTTGCGTCGACGCTATAGAACCAACCGCCGTTTACCGTGTCCTGAAAATAGGTCCGAAGCGAAGTGAACAGCGTATCGGCGTGTTCGATATCGCCTGCCTGGGAGAACACGAACAGCTGCCGCGCGCAGGCCATGGCGCGATATCGCTGCGGCGGCAGGGGCGTGCGGCCGTCCTCGGCAACGGCTTCGAAGGCCAGCCGCAAGCCCGCGTTGAAGCCGGGTCCACGCCAGATCGGCAGTACGACACGTTGATAGTGCGCACGAAGGGCGGCGGCGGTCGGGGGCGTTGCGGCGGTCGGATCTGGGTCGTGCATACGGCTTTATCGATGTTGGTTGCGCGCGGCGGCGTACGAGGAATGACGTGGAACGTGTCGGTGCGCCACCCGATGCGGGGCACCAAGGATAAATCAAAACACCCGCGCTCCGGCACAACGGTGGTTTATCCGCGCGGCGGCTTTTGCGCGCGCTCCGCGCAATCATCCCATCACACAACACCTATAAGGAGCAAATCCACTCATGTTAAGCAATGTAGAACTCATTTCCCGGCTGGTTCTGGCCGCCGCGCTCGGCAGCGTGATCGGTTTCGAGCGCGAACGGCTGTCATGGGCCGCCGGGCTGCGCACGCATATGCTGGTCTGCGTCGGTTCAACGCTGATCATGATGGTGTCGGCATTCGGTTTCGCCGATGTCCTCAGCCGCGAGCACGTCGTGCTCGATCCGTCGCGGATCGCGGCGCAGGTCGTGTCGGGAATAGGCTTTCTCGGCGCGGGCTCAATCCTGTTACGCGGCGAGATCGTCCGCGGCCTTACGACGGCGGCGAGCCTTTGGTCCGTCGCCGCGATCGGGCTTGCTGTCGGCGGTGGCATGTACACGGCGTCCATCGCCGCAACTATTATCATTTTGATCATCCTCGCCGGCATCAAGCCGCTGGAGCGGCGTTTCATTTCCGTGAAGCAGCGTCGACAGTTGACGTTGCTCGTCGATCGCGGGACGCTGAATTTTCATGCGCTGCATGAGGCGCTGGGGGCGGGCAGCGTGCGCGTGAAGCAGTTCGTGGTGCAGCAAAGTGACGATTCCCCGGAGCTCGATGAGGTGCAAATCTCGCTTTCGCGGGTATCGTCGAATGAATACGAGACGATCTGCACGCGGCTGCGCGCGCTGGAAACCGTGCGGGAATTCAAGGAAGAGGGGCCGGCTTGAGACCGCGCGCGTCCGTAGCCCGGACGCGCAAGCGTGCGACAATGCGGCCTCGAAAACCCATGCAGCCGCTTTTTTTGTTGCGAGGCGCTGAGCCGGACCGCTTGATCGGGCGTGTTTTTAGCCGCCCGGGTTGCGTCTGCCCACGCTGTCAATCATCGACTTATGCCAGATTCCGCCGTAAATCCCGCTCTGCAGGTTGCTGATGCCGCTGGTTCGCATCGTACCGATGGTGCTTCCACTTCCGTTTCCAAATCCAAGTCTGCTGGCCGTCCGGCTGAATCAGATGCCGATGCCAAGCTCGCCCGCGCCGCACGCTCGGCGCAGCGCCTCGCGTTGCTGAGCCGGGCGCCCTACGGCGCGCCCACGCTCGATCTGTTCGCCGAAGACGCTGAGCGCGCCACGCTCCAGGCGTTGAATACCGATATCCGCCAATCTTCGTTGCCCGGCTTCGAGTTGCCTGAGGTTTTCATGGCAGCTGTGCCGGGCGAGGACGGATCGTTCGGCGTGGTGCGGGCGTGGCGCACCGGGGCGTTATCGGTGGACAGTGCGGGTGTGTCGAGCGTTGCCGTGTCGCGCGATGATGCGGCGACGACGCAGGATAGCCAGGCGGCCGACGCTGCATCGCTGGAACTTGAGTTCGACGATGTTCCCGCACCCCATGAAGTCGTCGCCGGGCCGGTCCGGCCCGAGCCGCTGGACGACGGCGCGCAGGACGTAACGTTAGTGGCGACATCGGGTGAAGGGAACGCGCAGGGTTCAAGCAAGCGCGCGTCTGCGGCGCGGTCCAGAGGTGCTGCCCGAAACGTGTCGATCACTGAACCGTCGCCGACCGTCGCAACGCCAGAAATTGAGGCGGTGGAACACACAGATGGGCGCACCGGTGCCGACACGCAACGTCCGAGCGGCTCGCCGGATGCATCGAGCATGCCGAGTACGCCGAACGCATCGAACACCCCAAGCGCACTGAATGCATCGAAGACCTCAAGCACACCGAACGCCGCGAGCGCCGCTACGAAGCCAGTCACATCCGCGTCCCCGCGCGACGCCGCACGAGCCGCGGCAACTCCCCACCGCGTGCAGCCGCAATCGCTCGCGGCTGCATTAATCGACGATGACCGCCGGACGCGCACGGGCGCCTCAAGCACCCCACAAGCGCCATCCCGCGAAACGTCAGAACTCGATACCGCCCGCGCGAGCGCGTACGCTGACACCATCGACGCGCTGTATGCCGTGATCGCGGATCAGCGCGGCGCGGCGGCGGTCTTGTCGCGACGAGTCAAAGCTATCTTCGTGATCGTGGTCTGCGTGTTGATCGTGACGGTTGCGGCGGGTGTGGCGCAGGCCGTCGCGCTGGCTCGGCTGGCGCGCGAAAACACGGCCCAGCAGCAGCGCATCGAGCAATTGATGCTGACCCAGCAGGCCACGCTGGCGTCTTTCTTCGATACCGATTCCGACACCATCGAGGTTCCGAACCGGGGCAATGCGAACGCATCCGCTGCTAGCAAGAATCAGGACGCCGAGTCGCATAGCCGCGCCGCGAAGCGGGCTCAGAGCAAATCGCATTGATATTGAAACGCGCGTGGACAAAGCGCACCGCAAGCTAAAAGAGGCTTCGTCCGCGCACTGATCCCCATCACTCGACGAATTCGATAATCGTATTACCGGCGGCTTCGGGAGCGACAGCAACGCCGCGAGCCGTTTCGCCATGCACGACGCCGTTTTCCGACAGGATGCGTTCTGCGGCGCGCAAGTCGCGAACGCGAATCTGAAGCGCGAACCCGTGGGGTTTGTCCGTGTAGCTCACCGGCAAACCGACGCAAGCAAAACGTTCGAGTGCCTGTGAACGCGTCAAGGCCACTACGCGTCCACAACCCGTGTCGGCTTCGACATGCCCGTCGATCCGCGACGTGTTCTCCGCCCCGAACAGCTTCGCCCAACGCGCTTCGAGTACCCCGGGTTCCTCTGCGACATAAATGACTTCATTGACCGCATTCGCGCCGTTCGGATGATCCTGCCAATCCTTCCTCCAGATGAACTCCGGCCGATGCTGCTGGCACAGGAAGTTGGATACATCGCCCAGATCAGGGTCCATCACCATGCCGAGCGAGACCACCGCTTCATCGGGCGTGCCGTCTGCCTTGATCAGCTTGCGCCGGAAGTCCACGCGCTGCTGCACGGGCAGCCCGGCCGCCTTGACGGCTGCAAAGTCGCCTTCGATATCCTTGCTGTGAAGCGCAAGCAGTCCAAGGCCTTCGGAGCGATCGAGGAACTGGCCTAGCGTTCGTCCGTAGCAGAAGCCATCGACGGCGTTCGTGCCGAACTTCGACGCATCATCGATACCAATGAGTTCGATGAAATTATTCTCGAACATCATCAGCGTCAGCACCGACCCCCAAGGGTGATAGGAAAGAGGACTGGGCGAGAAGCCGAGCTTGGAGTAATGCTCGACGGCCGCCGGATGATTCCTGACAGAAACCACCGGATGGTCAATACCCAGGCGATGCTGATGCAGTGGAATCATTTTGGAATCCTAGCTATTCGAGGAAGAGGAAGAAGCAGAGGGAGCAGTGATGGCCGCATACGTGCCCGAAACCGCCTTGATGACCTTCGCTGGAACGCCTGCTGCCACCATCCCCGCGGGAATCGACGTACGAACCACGCTGCCCGCCGCAATCACTGCGCCTTCGCCTATCTCGATGTTGCCAAGAATGATCGCGTGGGCGGCGAGCGTTGCGCCGCGCCGAACCTTCGGGTGCCGGTCTCCGGCTTCGGCAAACGTGCTTCCGAGCGTAACGCCGTGCCACATGCTGACCTCGTCTTCAACGACCGCGGTCTCGCCAATCACAATGCCCATCGCGTGATCGACAAACAGGCCTTTGCCAATCCTGGCCGCCGGATGGATGTCGACGTTATAAGACTTCGCGCCCCAGTTCTGCAGAAGAACGGCGAACGTCTTTTCACCGGCAAGCCAATGAGCGTTTGCAATGCGATGAGACTGAATGGCGTGGATCCCCCGAAACGATAAAAACGCGGTCAGCGCGTTCGGGCAAGCCGGGTTGGACGAGGCGATCTTGTGAACATCGGCGGCGGCGCTTGCGTCGCTACCGGTCTGCTTGATGACGGCGCTGAATTCGGCGGCCATGTCGGGCAGGGTTGCGTCCGAGCGCATCAAGTCGGCGGCAAGCAGCGCGGCGAAGGCCTCTCCGAATGTTTCGTGCCGCAGGACGCAAGCGTCGAAGTAACGCTGCATGGCGGGCCGGGCCTGTGCTTCGTGTTCCGCTTCTGCGCGGATGGTTTGCCAAAGCGCAGCGGGATCGGTGTTGATCAAGGTCTGTCTCCTGTCACGACAGTGTCCACCGCGAAAATTGAACGAGCGATGCCCGGCATGGGCAAAATTGTTCTAAAAATTAGATGCTGAGCGATCGGGTTTCACGCACATCGCGCTTACCGAAACGCCTGCATCTGCGACGACATCAACTGCAGCATCCTGTTCGACGCCACCGACAACTTCCGTCCCACACGGGTCACAAGATGCGCCTCGGCTTTCATCAGGATCGGATGATCGATCTCGATGGCGAGGAGCGCACCTGCTTCCACTTCCATGGTCACGGCGAACGCGGGCAGCACGACCAGGCCGAGACCGGACATCGCAAACTGCTTTAGGAGGCCGATCGAATTGGTCGTGACAACTGGCTCGAGGCGAATCTTCTCTGCAAACTCGACTGCCTGAAGCATTTGGCGGGTGCCATAGGTGGGATGGGTCGCGGCAATCGGGTAGGTGGCGAGCTCCTGCACGCTCATGGATTTCGTTTTGCTCCCGCGCAGGAAGTTCGGTTTGACAATCGCCATCATCGGTTGCCGCTTGATCGCGCGAGAAACAATTTTCGGATCGCCCGGCGGGTTGTAGACCAGCCCGATCTCGCCTTCGTCTTCTGAGATCCGGCGCATGACATCGTTCGTGCTGCCGAGGTCCAGATTGAGCTTGATGCCGGGATATTGCCTGCAGAAATGCTGGATGGGACCGGCAAGGACATCGGAAACAAAACCCTCGCCAAGGATCACATTGACGTTCCCGGTCCGCAACCCGCGTAGCTCCTGCAGCCGCGATATGAGGTCGTCTTTATGCGCGAGCTGTTCGCGGAAATATTCGATCAGGTACTGGCCGGCTTCCGTCGGCTTGACTCCGCGAGCGTGCCGCTCGATCAGCGCCACGTCCAGTTCCGTTTCGAGCAAGCCGATCTGCCGGCTGACCGCGGACGGCGCGACGTCGAGCCAGTCAGCGGCGGCGCGGATGGTCCCGCAACGAACGGCTTCGAAAAAATAGACGATTCGGCTTTCAGTCAGGTTGTCGGCCATTGCGCGGGGTTCCCGGGGTTTCTGACAGTCGTAGCGTTCTAATAATTAGAACATTCTCAATATTGGCGCTGATTGATTATAGGGGCTCGCCGGTCGAAGATGACAACTCCAAAACACGTTCGCCGACCGGAAGATCTGCTCTATCCGATCGACGGCGTATTCGCTACGGAGTGGATTTATGAAGACGGTCGGGGTCATCGGACTCGGAAACATGGGGCGCGGAATGGCCCTTTCGCTCAAGCGCGGCGGCTACACGGTGCTCGGCTTCGACGCGTCGCCCGGCGTCGCTAGCAAGCTCGACGCAGAGGGCGTGTCCGAGCGCCCATCCATTGCCGACATCACGCGCGATTCGGACGTCCTCATTCTTTCGCTGCCTACATCGGCGATTGTGGAAGAGGTGGTGCTCGGCCCGGGTGGCGTGGCGGCAAGCGCCAAGCCTGGCCTCATCGTGGTCGACACCACCACGGCCGAGCCCAACAGCACGCGCAAGGTGGCGGCAGCGTTGGCTGAAGTGAACGTTGGTTTCGTCGATGGTCCCGTCAGCGGTGGTCCGAAGGGCGCGGCGACCGCGACCATGACCATGGTGCTGGGCGGTTCCGGCGAAGATGTCGCGGCTGTCGAGCCGATTCTCGCGGTCATGAGCGCGAAGCGGGTGCATGTAGGACCTGTCGGTGCGGGACACGTGACGAAGATCATCAACAACCTGCTGACGGGCGTGCACTTGCTTGCCACCAGCGAGGCGGTTCGCACAGCGAAAGCGGCCGGTGTCGATCCCGAGAAACTGGTTGAAGCGCTCAACGGCGGCTCCGGGCGCAACAGCGCAACGCTCACGAACTACCCCACGTGGATCTTCACCGACAAGTTCGATTCAGGCTTCACGATGAAGCTGATGCGCAAGGATGTTCGCCTCGCAATGGACTTGCTGCGTAGCCAGAACATCGACGCACCGATTGCCGAGGAAGCGGGGCGGTTGTGGGCGGACAGCGCCCAATCGATTGGCGATGCGGAAGACTTCAACCGCATCGTTCAGTTTATCGAACGGAAATAAGTCAGGACGAGTAAGACATGGAGCCAGATATGGAAAACAACGCGGCAGAAAACCTTTTAGCCGCCTTCGCGCATTTCTTCCCGAACGCCAGGACGATTGGATCATTTGTCGGCGGCGAGTTGGTCGAAGGCACGGGTGAGCTGATCCAGTTATACGACGCTGCGACGGGCAAGCCGAGCCTCGCCTACAAGGACGGCGGCGCGGCGGTGGTGGAACTTGCTGCCGACGCAGCGCAGCGCGCCCAGAAACAATGGTGGGCATTGACGCATGCCGCGCGTGGACGCGTCATGTTCGAGATCGCGCGTGAGTTGCGCAACAACGCGGAGAGTATCGCCCGTCTCGAGTCACTGGGTTCGGGCAAGCCGATTCGCGACTGCCGCGGCGAAGTGGCGAAAGTCGCCGAGATGTTCGAGTACTACGGCGGCTGGGCGGACAAGTTCTACGGCGATGTCATTCCCGTTCCAACCTCGCACCTGAACTACACGCGTCGCGAACCGGCTGGCACGGTCCTGCAGATCACGCCCTGGAACGCACCCGTCTTCACGTGCGGATGGCAGGTCGCACCGGCCATCTCGATGGGCAACGCCGTCTTGCTGAAGCCATCGGAACTGACGCCGTTCACGTCGTTGGTAGTGGGACTGCTTGCTGAGAAAGCGGGCGCGCCGAAGGGCCTCATTAACGTCCTTGCAGGCCTTGGCCAGACCGTTGCGCAAGCGGCCATCGCGCATAAGGTCGTGAAGAAGGTTGTGTTCGTCGGGTCGCCTGCAACCGGCGTGCGCATTGCCGAAGCGGCCGCGAAACGCGTGCTGCCATGTGTGCTGGAACTCGGCGGCAAGTCCGCCAACATCATCTTTGCCGATGCCGATCTCAAGCGCGCCGCGCTGACCGCCCAGGCCGCGATCTTCGCCGGTGCGGGCCAGAGTTGCGTCGCGGGTTCGCGACTGCTCGTGCAGCGTTCGATCTATGACGAGTTCGTCGGCATGATTGCGGCGGGCGCGAAAAAGATCAAGGTAGGCGCACCGCTCGATGACGCGACCGAAGTCGGTCCCATCAATAATCGCACGCAGTACGAGCACATCATGAGGATGATCGCGAGCGGGGTTCAGGCTGGCGCCACGCTCGCGGCCGGATCGGTTGAGAGGTCCTCAGGTGGCTACTTCGTGTCACCCACTGTGTTGTCGAACGTGACGAACGAGATGGACGTAGCGCGTACTGAAATCTTCGGTCCGGTTGTCGCTGCAATTCCCTTCGATACTGAGGAAGAAGCCCTTAACATCGCGAATGACACCGAGTTTGGTCTGGCCGGTGCGGTGTGGACGAACGATGTGGGCCGGGCTCATCGGGTGGCGGGGCAGGTCAACGCGGGAACGTTCTGGGTCAATGGCTACAAGACCATCAACGTAGCGTCCCCGTTCGGCGGTTATGGCTTGAGCGGGTACGGACGATCCAGCGGTGTTGAAGCGTTGTACGAGTACACGCAGACCAAGAGCGTCTGGGTGGAAACCGCCAGAGACCCGGCCACGACGTTCGGCTATTTGTAGAGCAACGTGTCCTCTCGCCGCTAATGAAACGCGAGAGGGCAACAGGGAGATAACAATGGACAGTACGTTGGCCGCGCAGCAACGGGGTAGTGGTGGCGGTAGTGGATTAAGGAGCGCAAAGCTGTTTCTCTATGCGGCGATCATCCTGTTGATAGCCGAGTTCATCGGCTCGTTTACGTTCAAGGTCGGGCCGGGGAAAGTCGTCTTGTTGCCCATGATCTGGGCGCTGTTGCTGGGCGCTGCCTTGGGACTCGCGAGTGAGCGATGGAGCGGCGCTGCACGGCTTGACGTGAAGACGCAGTTCCTTGCAGCAGCGATCTTGCAGCCTGCGCTTTTGCTGTTCGTCGCCAAGCTGGGACTGTTGGTCGGCGGTGCGTTGCCGAAGCTTGCAGCTGCCGGCTGGGCGCTGGCGTTTCAGGAACTCGGCCACTTCGTCGGCACGATCCTGCTGGGACTTCCGCTTGCATTGCTGCTCGGTATCAAGCGGGAAGCGATCGGCGCGACGTTCTCGGTTGGGCGTGAGCCGAGCCTTGCGATCATCGGCGAGAAGTACGGCATGGACTCTCCTGAAGGGCGAGGCGTGCTGGCTGAATATTTGACGGGTACCGTGTTCGGCGCGGTCTTTATCGCGATCCTGGCGGGCTTCGTGGCAAGCCTGAACATCTTCCATCCCCTGGCGCTTGCGATGGGTTCAGGCGTCGGCTCGGGCAGCATGATGGCCGCTGCCTCTGGCGCTATCGCCGCGCAGCAGACGCCTGAAATGGCGAAGACGGTTCTTACATTCGCTGCCGCCAGCAACCTCATCACGACGACGATCGGCACGTATTTCACGCTGTTCATTTCGCTGCCGATGGCCGTGTGGGGATATCGCTTGCTCGAGCCTTTGATCGGGCGGACGAGCAAGGCTTCCGATGCATCGGAGGCGATTGAAAAGTCCCGTCCGAAGCTGGGCGATGTTGAAACGGCCGCGCCTCAACTTGGCTATCGCGGCAAGCTGCTCGCATGGGGCGTCACCGCTGTGTTCGCGCTCGGCTGCGACTGGATCACCCATGGCACCACGCCGCTCATGGGGCTTCCGGGTATGCTGATCATGGTGCTCGCGACCATTGTCGGCGATGCCATCTACACCGTGACCGGGCGCAAGATTCCTGCGGTCTGCTGGGTGTCGATCGTCGCGATGTTCATGACCTCACCGCTGTGTCCCTGGGCATCGCAGATATCGGCGTATAGCGCGCAGAACGATTTCCTCGGCATAACAACGCCGATGCTGACGTTCGCGGGCTTGTCGATTGCGAAGGATATTCCGGCGTTTCGCAGGCTCGGCTGGCGCATCGTGCTGGTGTCGTTCGTCGCGAATGCCGGGACGTTTCTAGGCGCTACGCTGGTGGCTCAGATCTTCCACGTGTAGGACGATGGTGTTTCGATAGCGCCGTCATTTTCCTGTGATGGCGCTTTCTGGTCGCTCTTCGCTCATCCAAGCTATCGCCATGTTTGAAGCTGGCGCTTCGCCCAGACTAGAACTTGTGAGTCATGCCAATGCGCAAACCCAGCTGGTTTCCGTTATCGGGTGTGCCTTGCGCGTTTGAGGCAAAAGCGGTTGGCCCCAGATCGGGGGCGCCCACCATGACGCGGGAAAATCCGCCCAGGCCGGTGGTCCGGGTGTATCCCGCCAGCACGTACACTTCGGTGCGTTTCGAGAGCGCATGAAATCCAGACAGGTTGAACTGAAAGGCGTTGCCGGCCAGGTCGTTGCTGATCCGGGTGTAAGCACCGCCAGCGTAAAACCTGGCCGCGGGCGTTGCGTAGTAATCGAGCCCGGCCTCGATCGTGCGCACGACCTGATCAGGCCGTGCTGCGCAGGTGGAAAAACAGAGCGTGTTTGCTGCGGTACTTCGGGTGTCCGTATAGGCCAGATGCACCGTCGCAGGACCAAGAACATATTGTCCATCCACGACGGCGACTCCGCTCAGGCGCTTGCCATCCACATTGTTGATGCGCAGATAGGTTGCCCCCAATCCAAGAGGCCCGTTGCTGTAGTTGCCGCCGGCGTTGAGTATGCGCATGGCCGCACTGTTGCCCGCGATTCCGCCGAAGCCATATTGCCCTGCGAAGGTGAATCCGTTCAGACTACCGGTTTGGTATTTGATGGCGTTATTGACCCGGTCCGCCAGGCGATCCACCCAGTGTGAAAGACCGGTGTAGTTGTTGGCACGGGAGGCTACATTGGCGTGGTATGAAGCAAGATCTGTATCGATTGTGTACTGGCGTCCTATGGTTAGTGTTCCTAACCGGTTTTGCAGGCCAACGAAAATCTGCCGTCCGAAGAGCAGGCCCCCCTGCGTGCTGGCGCCGTTGTTCAGGGCGAAGCCGCTCTCGGCCGTAAATAGGGTTTTGAGACCCCCGCCTAGATCTTCAGCCCCCCGTATGCCCCATCTGTTGCCGTAGAGCGTGCCTGAATCAACGCGTACCACGCCGCTATTTTCGGTACCGGAATGATTGGCATAGTCCACGCCTATGTCCAGAGCTCCATACAACTGGACGCTCGATTGCGCATGGGCCGCGCCGCAAATCAAGGCAGTGGCTACGCCTATTGGCAAGAAATTCTTCATCATGCTGTGTTTATTTGCGTGATCAAAGGGACACGGCTAAAGGGGCGTGACTACGGGGGGTGGCCCGTGTAATCGGCGTCCCGTCATGGCTTGATTCGCTCCACTTTCCCGACCAGAAAGATGTACGAAAGCGCCCCCAGCAACGCCACGCTGGCCACATACGTGATGGCCGGTGCAAAATTGCTGCCGCTGGCCAGGTAGCCGATGGCGAGCGGTGTCGAGACGGCAGCCAGATTGCCGACAAAATTAAATACGCCGCCCGTGAGGCCCAACATGTTCTCGGGGGCCAGCGACGTCACCAGTGACCATGTGATGGATGCGAAGCCATTGCCGAAAAACGCGACCACCATGAAGAAAATGACCCATGCGCTCGAGTCGGTGTAGTTGGCGCCAACGATGCAGGTCGATATCAGCAGGCCCGAGATGATCGGGAATTTACGGGCAAAACCAACACTGGCGCCTTTGCGGATCAGCCAGTCGGAAAACAGGCCCGCACTGATGACACCGCAAAAAGCCGCGAGAAATGGCAGAGAAGTAAGGAATCCTGATTTGATGAAATCCATGCCGCGATACTTGACCAGATACGTCGGAAACCAGGTGAGGAAGAACCACAGCGTGGAACTGACCGCATACTGGCCGAGATAAATCCCCCACAGCTTGCGCTTGCTCAATACGACTTGAAGCCCTGCCGGATTGAACCCCGACGCCTGGACTGCCCTCGTGTGCCCGAGGTCGACCAGGCCGCCGCCTTCGCTGATCAGTTCTATTTCGGCGCGATTGGCGCCTTTGAAGCGCCGTGGTTCCCGGTACACGGCATACCAGACTGCGGCCCATATAATTCCCGCCGCGCCCGTGCCGATGAAGACGACGTGCCAGCCGTATCGATGCTGCAGCCAGGCCAGCACGGGCGTGAGGAACGCCAGTCCGACAAACTGGCCGGACGTATAGATTCCGATTGCCGAGGCGCGTTCGCGTTCGGGGAACCAGGTAGTGACAACGCGGCTGTTGATGGGATAAGCCGGGGCTTCCAGCGCGCCTACCGCGAGCCGCAAGCCGAATAACCCCGCAACACTGCCGACGAAACCCATGGTCACCGTTGCCAGTGACCAGGACGCAAGCGCGAGCGCATACAGAAGGCGCGGCGGCACGCGGTCCACCAGCCAGCCGCCGGGGATCTGCATGGCGGCATAGGTCCAGCCGAACGCCGAGAAAATCCAGCCGGCCTGGACGGGACTGATGGCGAGCTCGCGCATCAGTTCAGGCGCCACAATCGACAGATTGCTGCGGTCCAGATAGTTGATTACCACGGTGACAAACAACAACATCGCAATCAGCCAGCGCTTGCGGCTTGCTGGCTGTCGAGAAACGCGTGCAGACTTGTTTTCATCTGAAACGGTATCAGGTTGGATATCCGGCGTGGTATCGGTCATTTAATGCGTCCTTCCAATCTAAATGTGACTGAAACAATTAACACTTGTTAATATTGGGATTCAGCTTCCCTAATCGATATTTGTGAAATTTGTTGACATCGACATGCTTGCAGAGGGAGATTGGATTGCGAAAGCCCGGCGTTATTGCGATGTGGTGTTGCATCTGTTCAATGTCCGCGATGCCCGTCCTGTATGCGATCAGCCACCGCCGAGGCACGCCTTCGCGTGCATCCAACTGTGCTTGGCTGCTGCTGGATCCTTAACTTGTCGGGGCGATTAAATTGCATTCCGCGTGAACGGCTTAAACGCACTTTATTTCAGGTAATTCGATTTGTCGATGCAAGGTGCATGGTGCCGAAATGTGGGAAATTCAGTCCCGGTTACCTTGTCAATGCTTATCCGATTATTTTGAGATAATGCCCGCGAAGTATTTTAGAGATAATGACCTTGTCTACGGATGGAACCTTGTCGCGCAAATCGGGCGTGAAGACGCGGCTTCTCAAGTGATCTTCGATTCAGGCGATCCAAAACGGCCGGTGCGCCTGTCCTGCTCAAACCTCATCGAGTTTCAGACCCTCGGCGTGTTCGATCAACAACCGGCGCAGCAGCACGACCTGATTGACCGCATCCGCTTCGAGCAGCGAGAGGCCGTGTTTCGGAAAGCTCTCCTGAGCATCGGTACCCGCGTCACCTCCCAACCCGATCCGCGCTTCGATACCCTTGCCAACACCCTCAACCCACGCCGCAAGGTCCCGGTTCGGCGCGGCGCCCGCACGGCCAAAACGAGCTCGAGTCGCCGTGCCCGCCACGCGTCGCAACAGCGCGAGAGCGGTCGAGCCGGTCCGGTCGTCGTTGCTCGTATCGAGTTTTTCCAGCCTCAGTCGGGCCAACACCTCTTCCGCGTTATTGCTCGCCAGACCCGCTGCACGCCGTAGACGCTCCAGTTCGATCTCACCGTCTTCGCCACGTCCTAGCGACGCGCCAAGATAGCCAAGGTTCGCCGCCACGGCCTTTGCCAACCGGTCGCTGAAGCGGCTGGGTTCGCGGCTTGGCCAGAGAAGAAAGGTTGCGAGCAACGCAATCACGCAGCCGAACACATTGTTCTCCAACCGTGTCACGGCGTAGGCAAGCTCGGCGCCCCCAGGCGCTGCAAAGTCGGCGACCAGCACAAACGCCGGGGTGATGAACAGCACGAACAAGCTATAGCTGACGGGCCGCAAGGCCATCGTCGCGCAGACCAGCGGGAACACCACCAGCGAGATCGCTATCGGCGAATGAACGACCAGCCCAATGGCCGCCGCCAGCAATCCGCCGACAATGCTCCCCGCCGCCCGTTCGATACTGCGCGGCCAGCTCGTCGCAATCGACGGCTGCAGGATCAGGAGCGTTGCCATCGTTGCCCAATACCCGAAGGGCAGATGCAGCAGCCTGACGGTCAGAAAGGCCGCCGTTGCGGCCACGCCGACGCGAGCTGCATGGCGTGCGCCTATCGATTGCGTCGATGCATTCGCCTTCAAGGTTTCCACACCGCGTTGCAAGGTCGTGAGCGCGGCGGACCACACGCTTGCGCGTCGCCGAGCCGGCGATTCGAGCTCGCTGAAGTCGACATCGAAACTCAGCGACACGGTCTCGCCCAACGCAACCTCAAGCTGGCGAGCGAGCGCCTGCAGCCGCTCGCGCAAAGCGGTGGGCGGCTCCCAGGGTTTGTCGGCAATGGAGCGTGCGAGCCGCGCGAGGACTTCGGCGAACGCCTCGAGCACGCGCATCGCGCGCGGCAGGTTGGGCAGGCGTTGATGGCCGCGCTCGCAGGCATCGGTGACTGCGATGAGGTACGCGAAGATCCGCTCGCTGTCGGCTAGCGCGAGCAGCAGCATGTCGTACGTGTCCTGCCGGTCCGTTTTCGATGACGGCACGCGGGCGAGCGCCTTGCGCGCCAATTCGATATCACTGCGCGCCTTGCCCCGAAAGCGCGAAGCGTGCGAGGCCCATTCGCCGAAGCCCGCGCTGTCTCGCTTGAGCAGCCGTGCGCCGTCGCTCGCGATGTCCGCGAGGCTCGTATACGCCGATCGCATGGCCGCGCGGCTTGCGCCGAACGGGTGAATCCGCCACACGGTGAAGCTGAGCACCGTCGCGAACAGGCAGCCCACGAAGTAGAGCGCGAGAAAACGCAATTCGTGGCGCGATCCATGGACGGGTTTGTCCACCATCACCACGCACGCAGTGGCCGCGAGAATCGCGACCTGGGCGGACGCCGCGCCCCACACGCGTGCGAGCGCGCCGAGAGATGAAAAGACCAGCACGGCGACAGCCGCGGCCAGAATACCCACGCCTGACGCATACGCGCTCAGTCCGCCACAAACGGTCGACAGCACCGCGAAGCCCGTCATGGACGCGAATCGCATGCGGTTCGAACCGGCGGCATCGGCGAGACAAGTCCAGAACGCGCCGATGGCGGCCCACGAGAACTCGGGCATGTGCAACAGGTTGCCGAGAAGCAGCATGGCGGTCGATGCGAACGCCGCCCGCAGCCCTTCGGACAGGTCGGCCTGGCTCAACGCGAACGAGACCATCCAGACGGGCCGATGGCGCGCAATGGAATCCAGCATTCGGGAGAACGCTTTAGTGCGGCGGCTTGCCGCGTGTCGTGACTGCCGGTGAAAATTGCGAAGGCGGAACATGGCCTGGCTTATCAAGTGGTGGATGCCGGTAATCGGGTGGCTAAAGCATGACGTGCGTGATCGCTGCTATCCGATCGAGCGTCCTGGACGTCGGTTCGGTGGTGCGAGGCGGTTGCGGACTAATTTTCGAAGCACAAAAATCGGATCCAAAAAAGTTGCTGTGAATCCAGCCAAAAATGTCTCCGGTGCCCCAGGCTCTTCAGGCGCCGTTTCTCACTGCGTTCCGCTTACCGCCGCGGGGCTCGCAATCCTGTAATTCCTACTGATTTCAGACGGATCAATGACCCCGGTATGTGGCGGAAACGCAATTATGTAGAAAAACTACAGAAGAAATGTTGCGTTGCACTAGAAATCAGCTAGTGAAAACCCTATAATGACATCTAAGGGATAACCCTTGACCACTTACCTGGAGTTTGACATGAGCTACCTCTTCGCATTGCTGCAAAAATTCGCATCGTTGTTTGAATCGCCGCATCTGCCGTTGGATTCGGACTACTCGTACCAAGCGCGTCAGCAAGAAGCAGAGCGCATTCGCAAGTCGCGCGGCACGATCATGGGTATTCGTCTGTGAGCTGTAAGGAAGGCAGGCCGGACCGTTGGAAAAACTGAAATGTTGTTGATTTGTGCTTGACAAGGTTTTTTCGTACTGCGGTCCGTCTGCTTTCGTTGTTGTGGGTTATGTAGTTTTTCTAGCTTGATAGTTTCATCGATCGCCACATTTGTCCTTAGGGACTGCACGGCCATCTGGTCGTTTTTGCGCGATATCCCTCTCCGGCGCCGCTCGGCGCATGCTTCCCCGATCATCTCCCCGTTTTGCTCTCTCGGCGCTCGACTCGGCCAATCCTCGATTTCATATTTTCATTGCTTACACGCCGCCGGGCGAAATAGTTCCAGCTTGCTATGTCGGACAGACGCAAAGTCGATTGAAATCAATGGCTTGAAAAATTCCGATGCAGTCAGGACGCGCCGAAACCGTTGATACGAACACTTACAAGCGCTCACGTCGTGCAACCTTACGCCCCGCTAAAGTGGTTTCAACGACGCGGCACCTGACACACATCAGCCAACGGCATTTCGTTTCGGCCGACCGCGCGTTCTTAAACGAAATCAAGCTGAAAAGGGAGAATAGTCATGAATACCTCACGCTCAATCCTGGCTGCGATGCTGACCGGCGGCGCGCTCTTGACCGCAACAACTGCGTTCGCGCAAGTCGATAACGGGATGATCCACGGACCCGTGCCTGAGCAAGCTTATGCGCAACCGCACATGGTGCAGGCCGCCGTGGTGATCAACCTCGGCTGGCATGGCGACCGTTATTGGGATGGTCACCGCTACTGGCAGCGCGACGAATGGATGCGTCACCACCCGCATGACCATGGTCCATCGCACGCATATCACCACGACGACCACGGTCCGGATCACCACGGCTAATCACCGGCCACAGGTTCTTGTTGTAAAAACCGGCTTCCCGCAAGGGGAGCCGGTTTTTTTTTGCTCAGTGCTTTTGCCGGCCTGGACGGGGAGACCTGCTTCAAGTCATAGGCCATCTGCTGTCCCGCGCGATTGAAGGCGCTGCGCTATCCTTGGTGGCGGCCTTGAGCCGCATCGGACGGCTTCGACGTGTCTCTCCAGGACCCGAACAGGCTGTCGAATCGAAGCTCGGAATTTAAGCATTGCGGGGAAAATTTGAATCAAATCACTATCGGCGTGGTGGGCAGCGGCTTGATGGGCGTCGGCATTGCGACGCAAGCGGCGCTGCATGGCTATCCGACCATCGTTCACGACATAGACGCCGCGCGCCTTGCATCGGTGCATGGCAAAGCGGAAGCGATCCTCGACGAATTGATCGACGCCGGCGTCTTCGATGCACAGGATAAACAGGGCGTACTCGCGCGTATTGAAACGACAGACCAACTCGCGCGCGTGGCCACGGCGGGTTTCATCGTGGAAGCCATTCCGGAGGTGCTCGAACTGAAGAACCGTACGTACCGAGCGCTTGAACCGCTGTTGCGCGACGACGCTATTTTCGCGAGCAACACGAGCGGCTTTCCGCCGGATCTGCTCGCCCAGGTGCTGCAAAACAAGGCGCGTTTTGTGATCGCGCATTTCTGGAATCCGCCGCATACCATTCCGCTGGTTGAAGTCGTCCCGGGCACCGAAACCGATCCGGATGTCACGCGCCGCACGGCTGAACTCATGACGGCGATCGGCATGGAACCCGTTGTGCTGACGAAGGCAATACCAGGATTTGTAGGCAACCGCCTGCAGTTCGCTGTGCTGCGCGAGGCGCTCGCCATCGTGCGCTCGGGCGCGGCGACGCCGGAAGTGGTCGATACCGTGATGAAGGCGTCACTCGGGCGGCGCTATGGCATGGTCGGACCGCTGGAAAGCGCGGATCTCGGTGGCCTGGATACCTTGCTGGATATCGGCTCGCACCTGATGCCCGAGCTCGCCAAGGACGAAGACGTGTTGCAGTTGATGCGGGAGCATGTGCAGAAAGGGCGGGTAGGCGTGCGTAGCGGGCAAGGGTTTTACGAATGGGACGACGCACACCATTCGCGAGTCAGACAAGGGCGCAAGCGCCTGATCCATCACACTGCAAAGAAGACCGGAAAGCACTCATGAGCGACAGCAACGCCGACCATTTCTACCATCCCGACGAGGGCCACCGGTTACGCCACGATCCGTTCAAGGCGATCGTCGCGCCGCGGGTGATCGGCTGGATTTCGAGCTGCGACCCGGACGGCCATGTGAACCTCGCGCCCTACAGTTTTTTCGGCGCGTTCGCTTCGTTCCCGCACATCATCGGGTTCTCGAGCGAGGGGTTCAAGGACAGCATCGCAAACATCGAAACGACCGGTGAATTCGTGTGGAATCTGACGAGCAAGCCGCTTGCCGAGAAGATGAACCGGACATCCGCGACCGTGCCCCACGAAATCGATGAATTCGAGCTGGCGGGACTCACCAAAGCGCCTGGCGTGAACGTGGCCGTGCCGCATGTGGCGGAGTCGCCGGCCGCGCTCGAATGCAAGTTGTTGCAGGTCGTGCGGCTGAAGTCACTGGACGGCACGCCGATGAACAACTGGCTCGCGCTTGGGCAAGTGGTTGGCGTGCATATCCGGCGCGAGTTCCTGAAGGACGGTCTCTTCGATACCGCCGCCGCACAGCCCATCATGCGTGCGGGGTATCGCGGGGACTACGCGGGTATCGGTGAAATGTTCGAGATGATCAGGCCGGGCTAGTGATTGTCCAAGCCGCCGCGTCTATTTCGGGCTGGAGCGCTCGGATCATCGGCCTCGGAAATCAAAGCCGGAACACGCTCACCGCACGGCTCAACTGTTCGGCCTGCTCGAGCAAGCCGGCGGTCGATTGTTCTGCTTCTCCAACCAGCGCCGCATTCTGCTGAGTCGCTTCGCCGATCTGCGCCACGGCAAGGTTCACCTGCTCGATGCCGCTCGATTGCTCACGCGACGCCACGCTGATCTCGCCAATGATCGTGTTCACCCGCGCGACGCGCTCCACGATCCCGTTCATCGTGCCGCGGGCTTCTTCGGCGATCCGGTAACCATCGGCGACGCGGCCAACCGATACCGCGATCAGCGCCTCGATCTCCTTCACCGCCGCGGCGCTGCGCTGAGCCAGCGCGCGCACTTCCGACGCCACCACGGCAAAACCCCTGCCGTGCTCGCCGGCCCGCGCCGCCTCCACGGCCGCGTTCAATGCGAGGATGTTGGTCTGGAACGCGATGCTTTCGATCACTGACGTGATGTCTGAAATCTTGCGCGCTGACGCGTCGATTTCACCCATCGTCGCAACGACCCGGCCGACCGCTTCGCCACCGGCGCGCGCTGCATCGGATGCCGATGCCACGAGCTGATCCGCCTGCGCCGTATTGGCGGCGTTTTGCTGCACGGTGGACGTGATCTGCTCCATGCTCGCCGCCGTTTCTTCGAGACTGCTGGCCTGCGTCGCGATGCGCAGCGAGATGTCGCTGCTGCCCGCCGCCATCCGTCCTGTGCCGTCCGACATATCCGCCGACGCGCTGCGCACCTGCGTCACGATGCGCGCAAGGCCGGTCGCAATGCCGTCGATGGCAATCATCAGCCGGCCGATATCGTCCTCCCGCGTGGTCGCGAGCCGCACGCTCAGATCGCCCGCCGCGATGCGTTCGGAGGCTTGCGTCAGTTGCGCGAGCGGCCGGCCCACCAGCCTCGCGACCGCGACGAGCAGCACGGCCACGAACGCGGCGATCACGATCAGCCCGATCAGCAGGAAGCGGTTGCGCGTGGCGCGCACGCCCGCGAGCAATTCGTCGCGATACGCAATCCCGCCGATCAGCCATTGCCATTCCGGCACCGTGCGAAACACGATCTCCTTCGCGCCGCCGTGCACCTTGGGATCGGCGGCGTCGGGTATCTCGGGGGCGTCGAAGGAAAGACGGCCTTCTTTCGCGTCGAGCATCTGCTTGAAAGGCGCGATGCGTTCATCGGCGAGCGGGGCGGCGGTACCAGTTGCAGGACCGCCCAATCCCGGATGTACGAGCAGCTTGCCGCGATTCGGCCCGTTCGAGGCATCGATAACGAAGAAGTAGCCGTTCTGGCCGATCGTCAGGTCGCGGATGTTCTGCTGCAGCGTTGCAACTTCCGGCGTGACGTCCACGCCAACAAACAATGCGCCGATCACGCGTCCCGACGCATCGGTGACGGGCTTGTACTCGGTGATGTACTGCTTGCCGAAGAGCGTTGCCATGCCGATAAAGCGTTTCCCGTCCAGCATGAGCGCGTACGCCGGGCCCTTGCGGTCGAGCAGCGTACCGATCGCGCGTGCGCCGTCCTGCTTCTTCAGCGATGTCGTCACGCGCACGAAATCGTCGCCGGTGCGCGCAAACACCGTCGCGATGGCGCCGCTGCGTTCGAGGAACTGGTCGGGAATCGAGAAATCGAGGTTCATCGGCTTGTCGCCGGCCTTGAATGTGGGTGTCGCCACGCCACCGATATCCACCTTCTGCGTTTCATCGAGCGCGAAATCCGTGGGCAGGAAGCTCGAAAAGAGCGTCATGTAGCGCTCGACTTCGGCGCTGACGGCCTTGTCGTAGAGGCGGATCATCGTGCCGATCGCGCGGTTGTCGTCGTCCATGCGTTCGAGCGCCTGCGCGTCGATTTGCTCACCCGCCAGATGCGTGACCGCGATGGTAAACCCGGCTACGACCGTGGCCGCGAGTGCACAAGCGAGGATGGCGAATTTCGCACCGACACTTGCCCGGCGGATGTTGAATAGAGACATGGATGAACCGGATGAACGAAATGTAGGGGATATGAAGGGTTAACGGCATCGGCTCGCGATTCTTGATCGCCGCGGTTCCACCGCGTCCCTTACGCACGCTCTCAAAGCAGCCAAATCCCGACATCGTCCATCCGGCCACAATCCTGGAATATGATGAGCCGGACGGAAAAAGCGGCCGCAACCCGAACGACACAGCGTCTAAAACTCAAATAAGCCCAAAAAAACTTTACGAATCGACCGTCCACTTGCTCTGGCGCGACATGTAAAAAAACGCCAAAATCGGCCCCGCACTGCCCGCAAACCCTTGCCCCACAAGCCTCCGGCTTTTGATCCGCCAAAAATGGCAAATCGGAGTGTCGTATTTCCACATGTGACTGTCGGAAATAGTCGGCAACCCGCACTTTTTTCTGGCAACTATGTATGCAGAGCGCGGACGCACGTCCGCCAACCAGGAGAGCGTTCGATGAATTCCCACAAGGTCGTGGTCGAAAACCTGTGCAAGGTGTTCGGCACGAGCCCGAAGCAGGCGATCGACATGCTTGCCGGCGGCGCAACGAAGGAAGAAGTTTTCGCCCGCACCGGACAGATTGTCGGCGTCCATAACGTGTCCTTCGAAGTGAAGGAAGGCGAGATTTTCGTGCTGATGGGCCTGTCGGGTTCAGGCAAATCGACACTGATCCGCCTCATCAACCGGCTGGTCGAACCGACCGCCGGCAAGGTGCTGATCGATGGCCGCGACGTGGCGTCCGTGCCGCGTTCCGAGCTCACGTCGCTGCGCCGCAAGGACATGAGCATGGTGTTCCAGTCGTTTGCGCTGATGCCGCAACGCACAGTGTTGTCGAATGCGGCGTTCGGGCTGGAAGTGGCGGGTATCGGGCGCAAGGAACGCGAGAAACGCGCGATGGCCGTGCTGGAGCAAGTGGGTCTGGCGCCGTTCGCGCAGAAGCTGCCGGCCCAGTTGTCGGGCGGAATGCAGCAGCGCGTGGGCCTGGCGCGGGCGCTGGCCGTGAACCCGTCGCTGATGATCATGGACGAGGCATTCTCCGCGCTCGATCCGTTGAAGCGCAAGGAAATGCAGAACGTGCTGCTCGATCTGCAACGCGAACAGCAGCGCACGATCATGTTCGTGTCGCACGATCTGGAGGAAGCCCTGCGCATTGGCACGCGCATCGCGATCATGGAAGGCGGCAAGGTGGTGCAGATCGGTACGCCCCAGGAAATCATCTCGAACCCCGCAGACGACTACGTGCGGGCGTTCTTCGAAGGGATCGACACCAGCCGATACCTGACCGCCGGCGACCTGATGCAGACGGACGTGGTGCCGTTGATGAAGCACGGTTCGCAGATCGACGCATCGAGTGTCTCGCAGGCGCTCAACGGCAGCGCCGACTACGCGTTCGTGATGGACCACGAGCGCAAGATTCGCGGCTTCGTGTGCCGCGACGCGATCGGGCAGGCATCGCCGGAAATCAATCTCATTGAATGCATCCAGCGCACCACGCCGCTCGACGTTGTCGTCAGCCGGGTGGTCAACAGCCGTGCGCCGCTGCCGGTGGTGGACGCGGATGGATCGTATTGTGGTTCGGTCAACAAGACGAATGTTCTCAAGGCTCTGACTCGGCATCGAGGTTCCCATGTCTGAAATTATCCCGCTCGGTACGTGGGTCGATCACGGTGTCAAATACCTGCTCGACCACGATGCAAACACCTTCGACGCTATCGGTAAAGTCATCGAGAGCTTCGCCGCGCTGATCGAACACGGCCTGCAGTCCATCCCCATGTGGCTGATGATGGCGATCTTCGTCGGCATCGGCTTGTGGCGCGTCGGCTGGCGCTTTGCGCTATTCACGTTGCTGTCGTTGCTGCTGATCTACGCCACCGGCTTCTGGGACGAGATGGTGATCACGCTCGGCCTGACACTGTCCGCCACCTTGATCAGTTTGCTGCTCGGCATTCCGCTCGGAATCTGGACGGCGAAGAGCAAGACCATCGAGACGATCGTGCGTCCGGTGCTCGACCTGATGCAGACCATGCCGGCTTTCGTGTACCTGATTCCGGCTGCCATGCTGTTTGGTCTTGGCCGCGTCCCGGGGATCTTGTCCACGGTTATCTTCGCCATGCCGCCTGCTGTGCGTTTGACGTCGCTGGGTATCAAGCATGTGAACCGCGAGATCGTGGAGGCGGGTCAGGCATTCGGCTGCACGCCGTGGCAACTGCTTTACAAGGTGCAGTTTCCGAACGCGTTGCCGTCCATCATGACCGGCGTCAACCAGACCATCATGATGGCGCTGTCCATGGTGATCATCGCTTCGATGGTCGGCGCCGGCGGTCTGGGCAACGACGTGCTGGCGAGTATTCAGCGGCTGGATATCGGGCTGGGGTTTGAGAGCGGTTTGTCGGTGGTGCTGCTCGCGATCATTCTTGACCGCATCACGGAAAGCTTTGGCCGGTCGCCGGGTATGGCGCGGGCGCCGCTGCTGTCGGGGCTTCGCAGCGTGATGCGCGTGCGCCGCGCACCGGCTGCGCAGCAAAGCTAAGCAATCAGGCAGCGAAGTAGACGTAAAGCCAGGCCAGGGCTCAAGGATAAAAACCCGATGAAACGCGATGCGATGGTGCCGGACAGGATTCACCCTCCTGAGAATTCACCGTTATCGAAGCTTGCGCACTTCGGGTTCCTGACGCTGCCTAATTTTTCGATGATCGCGTTCACCAGCGCCATCGAAGTGTTGCGCATGGCGAACTACGTCGGCCGGGCCGAGCACTACACATGGTCGGTGATCACCCCGGACGGCGAACCGGCGCGCGCGAGCAACGGCATTACCGTGAAGCCGACGAAAACGCTGGCCGAAGCGGGCACGCCGGACGTGCTGATCGTCTGCGCGGGCTGGCATGTGCGCGATTACGTGGATGACAAGGTGATCGCATTGCTGCAGCACGTCGCGGCGCAAGGCGTGCCGCTTGGCGGCGTGTGCACGGGCGCGTATGCGTTGCTCGCGGCGAACTTACTGGATGGGTATCGATGCACGGTGCACTGGGAGGACATGTCGCCGTTGCACAAGCGTTTCCCCGACGTGCGATTCGCCGATGAACTCTTCGTGATCGACCGTGACCGCGTGACCTGCACGGGCGGGACCGCGCCGCTCGACCTGATGCTGAACCTGGTTGGGCAGCGGCTCGGGCAGGCGCATGCGGCGCAGGTGTCCGAGCAGTTCATCGTGGAGCGGATTCGCGGCACGACCGATTACCAGCACATTCCTGTTGATGCGCGTGTGGGTTTTTCGCGTGCCGAGCTGATCGAGGTGGTGCGGCTGATGGAGGCGAACATTGAAGAGCCTTTATCGCTTGAAGAGCTCGCGCGGCTGGTGAAGCTTTCGCAGCGCCACTTGCAGCGCATGTTCAAGATGTTCCTGAGTGTTTCGCCGACGCATTATTACCTCACGCTGCGGCTGCGGCGAGCGCGTGAGCTGCTGCGCAATACCGATGCATCGATCTCGCGTGTAACCGCTGTGTGCGGCTTTCATTCGCCGTGTCATTTCAGCAAGGCGTACCGCGCGCAGTTTGGCCACGCGCCGAGTATTGAGCGCAGGCAGTCGGCTTAGTGATCCTTTTAGTGATCCGTTTTTAGACGTGGTGCGCTCATTGGGGCGCGGCATCGTCGTGTCTGGCAGTTTCCAAAATAGGGAGAAAACATGAAACTTCACGGAATCGCGTCATCGTGCGCGCTGGCTGTCTTGCTGAATGTCACGATGTCCGGCGGCGCGTTCGCGGCTGATCCGGCCACGTGCCAGAACGTCCGTTTCGCCGATGTGGGCTGGACCGATATTGCCGCGACCACGGGTCTGGCGACCACCGTGCTGCAGGGCCTCGGATACAAGCCGACGAAGACCATCGCGTCGGTTCCTATCACGTTTGCCGGTATCAAGAACAAGCAGATCGACGTATTCCTGGGCTACTGGTCACCGACGATGGACCCCATTGTCGATCCGTTCCAGAAGGCGGGCCAAGTCAAGGTATTGCCGGCGCCTAACCTGACGGGCGCGAAATACACGTTGGCGGTGCCGGACTATGCGTATAACGGCGGCCTGAAATCTTTCGCCGATATCGCCAAGAACTACGACAAGCTTGACGGCAAGATCTACGGCATCGAGCCGGGTAATGACGGTAACGCATTGATCAAGAAAATGATCGATTCGAATCAGTATGGGCTTGGCAAGTTCAAGATGGTCGAGTCGAGCGAGGCCGGCATGCTGGTGGAAGTAGGCCGCGCGATTCGCGAGAAGAAGTGGATTGTGTTCCTGGGTTGGGAACCGCATCCGATGAACGTGACGATGAAAATCGATTACCTCAGTGGCGGCGACGATGTCTTCGGACCGAACTATGGCGAAGCCAAGGTGCTGACGGTAACGCCGCCGGATTATGCCGCGCGCTGCCCGAACGTGGCGAAGCTGGTCGATAACCTGCGCTTTTCGACGGACATCGAGAATCATGTGATGACGCCGATCATGAACAAGACCGATCCGAATGTTGCCGCGAAGCAGTGGCTGAAGGCGAATCCGGCTGTGCTGGATAAGTGGCTGGCAGGGGTGAAGACGTTTGACGGCAAGGATGGATTGCCGGCTGTGAAGGCGTATGTAGCGGCGCAGTAACTTTGTTCGCGCCGGTGGACCGTGGGGTCTGCTGGCGCGGGTGACAAAAATCTAGATAGCCTGGGCTCGCCCCGGAAAAGTCTCATCGAAATCCGCGGCAAGGTCGAGCGTCGCGGTGCTCGCGGCATCGTCGGGTGTTGCCGTGCCACGCTGCTCGCGGTACATCATCGGTGGAAGCCCGAACTGCTTCCTGAATTCCCGCCCCAAATGCGACGCATCGGAAAAACCGCAACTCGATGCAATGTCCGCCACCGTCTTGTCCGAACTCGTCAGCAACCAGGCAGCGGTCCGCAACCTGACCTGCTTCGCGTAGGCCTGCGGCGCCTTGCCGGTCTCCGCCTTGAACAAACGCTCCAGTTGCCGCGTCGATAAATCCAGTTTGTGTGCAAGCTCATCGAGCGTCAACGAACGCCCCACATGCTGTTCCATCAGCAGGATTGCCCGCTTTACTTTCGGATGCGTGGCAGGTGCAAGCCCCGGCGGATGCGGCTGCGGCGCGTTGCCCTTCTGCATGTCGTCCACCAGCAAGATGCGCAACGCCTTTTGCACCGTGGCGGCCTCGAAATGCCGCAGCAGGATAGCTGCGGCAACATCAATGGATGCCCGTCCGCCCGAGCACGTAATGCGACGGTGATCCATCACGAACAAACGGTCGGCGACCAGCATCTCCTCATTCACGCCCGGAAAACGCTCGACGAAATCCCAGTAGTGGAACCAGCTCACGCAGATGCGGTAACCATCCAGCACGCCCGCCCGCATCAGGGAAAACACACCCGTGCAGATTCCGACAAGCGTCGCGTCCGTGGTCGCGGCACGGCGGATGAATTGCAGCGTGGCATCGCTCGCGCCCGCGCCGGAATGCAGCAGGCCGCCCACAACCACCACGTAGTCGAAGGGCTCCGCTTTCTCGAAGGTTTCCCAAGGCGTGATCTGGATGCCGCAACTCGCGCGCACCGGCGCAAGCGTTTCCCCGATCACGCTCCACGAGCAGCGCACAGGCTTGCTGAAATCGCCTTCATCGGCCGACAGGCGCAATAAATCGACGAAACCGGAAAACGCCGTCAGCGTGAAATTCGGCAGCAACACAATGCCAAAACGGATGCGCTGTTTGGACGCCGTGTCGGGCGATTGAGGGGGAAGAAGGTCAGCGGGATTCATGCGCTTGCCAGAGATGTGCAGCCGTCATTCGGGCCATAGGGGATGGGCGACATGGCCACCCGGTAATCAATCAGCATATCACCGTCATTAACCGGTCTGAAATACCGGGATTTACGCGGTCATCGTGACGCCGTGGGTTTGATAAGCCTTGCACGGAATGCAGAACGGAAAACGGCTTGCCCTGATCAGGGCAAGCCGTCTCCGATAGTCAGCTGTCTGCCGGCTATTTTTTAAGCATCAAGGCCGATTTAGTACGAGCTCGATTTTGGCTTGGTGGCCCAATTAATGAGCAGCGTGGTCGACGTGCTTGGCCTTCGTGTATTTGTGATGATGATGCGGCTTTGCATACGACACAGCCGGCGCAGCAACAGCCGCAACGATAAAGACCGCGAGGACTTTCTTCAGAATATTGTTCATGGGATGAACCTGATGGGCGAGAGTTTGGTGACTGGTTGATTCGAGCGCATTCGAAGATGCCGACACAGTGTATCGCAGCGATTGTTGAACCCCGAAGGGTAAATAAGTCCCATGCTGAAAGTGTTGTATACCGCCGACACGTCATTCTTGCGCCGATTTTCCGCCTTCATTCCTGCCCGATTTATCGCATTACGCCGCGTACCAGTCTTGGTGTGTTTCATCTTCTTGTGCTGTGCCATGCCGGTTTTCGCCGCCGATCATCGCTAAAGCGCCTTGCCGTCCGCCCGTGTTGCCGCACTGACGCCGCCATCCCACGAGCATGCCGTTTTTGTTCTATCAGCCGAAATTGGCATGGGGTGCAATGGCTACCTAGTGAAATCCCATGCAGTCCACCGACAAGGCACCCCATGAACGTTAGCGTTTTCGATCTGTTCAAGATCGGCATCGGTCCGTCAAGTTCGCACACGGTCGGCCCGATGATCGCAGCGTGCCGCTTCGCTTCGCATATCGAAGACGCAAACCTGCTCGCGTTCGTGCGCCGTGTGCGGGTGGATTTGTTCGGCTCGCTGGGCGCGACCGGCAAGGGTCATGGCACCGATAAAGCCGTGCTGCTTGGACTCGAAGGCAATCTCCCCGACACGATTGATCCGGATGTGATCGAGCCGCGTCTGCGGGAGATCCGCGAGTGCAAGAGCCTGAACCTGCTCGGCAAGCAGGCGGTTAAATTCGACGAGCGCGAGCACATAGGTTTCTTTCGCAAGCTGATGCCGGGCGCGCCGGGGTCGAGCGTCGTGCATCCGAACGGCATGCGCTTCCAGGCCTTCGATGAAAACGGCCAGCTCGTCGTCGAAAAAGAGTACTACTCGGTCGGCGGCGGTTTCGTGATCAACAGCGAAGGCACGCGGGTGAATGGCGTGCAAGCGGGCGGTGGCGTACCGCATCCGTTTCGCACCGGCGACGACCTGATGCGCGTGTGCCGCGAGACAGGTTTATCGATTGCAGAGATCACGATGCTTAACGAATCCGCCTCGCGCCCCGAACGTGAAGTGCGCGACGGCTTGCTCGCGATCTGGCGCGTGATGGCCGCGTGCGTGGAACGCGGCTGCAAGGTGCGCGGCGAATTGCCCGGCCCGATGCACGTGAAGCGTCGTGCGGCCGACCTCTCCGCGCAGTTGCGCAAGCATTCCGAAGAGTCGTTGCGCGATCCGCTCTCCATGCTCGACTGGGTCAATCTCTACGCGATGGCCGTGAACGAGGAGAACGCCGCCGGTGGCCGCGTGGTGACCGCACCCACGAACGGCGCGGCCGGCGTGATCCCCGCAGTGCTGCACTACTACGTGAAGTTCATGCACAACTCGACCGACGAGGGCATCGTCACGTTCCTGCTGACCGCGGCGGCTATCGGGATCATCTACAAGGAAACGGCGTCCATCTCCGGCGCCGAAGTCGGCTGCCAGGGCGAAGTCGGCGTGGCGTGCTCGATGGCCGCAGCAGCGCTCGCCGCCGTCATGGGCGGTACGCCGACGCAAGTCGAGAACGCCGCCGAGATCGGCATGGAACACAACCTCGGCATGACCTGCGACCCCGTTGGCGGGCTCGTGCAGATCCCGTGCATAGAACGCAATGCGATGGGCGCGATCAAGGCGCTCAACGCGGCGCGCATGGCGATGAAGGGGGACGGCACGCACTACGTGTCGCTCGACAACGTGATCAAGACCATGCGCGAAACCGGCGCGGACATGAAGACGAAATACAAGGAGACGTCACGCGGCGGGTTGGCCGTGAACGTCATCGAGTGCTGATTTTTAGGTTTGGCAACCGCATTTGCACCATCAACAAGTTCAAGGAAACACCATGAGCCGCTATTCGATCTTCAGCCTGTTGCGCAACGGCATGTCGTATCACGAGAACTGGGAACGCCAGTGGAAAAGCCCGGAGCCCAAGCAGGAGTACGACGTGGTGATCGTCGGCGGCGGCGGGCATGGTCTCGCGACTGCGTACTATCTCGCCAAGGAACATGGCGTGCGCAACGTCGCCGTGCTCGAGAAGGGCTGGATCGGCGGTGGTAATACGGCGCGTAACACGACCATCGTGCGTTCGAATTATCTGTGGGACGAATCGGCGGCGCTGTACGAAAAGGCGATGCAGTTGTGGGAAGGGCTTTCGCAAGACCTGAACTACAACGTGATGTTCAGCCAGCGCGGCGTGATGAACCTCGCGCATACGCTGCAAGACGTTCGGGATACTGAACGTCGGGTGAACGCGAACCGCCTGAACGGTGTCGATGCCGAATTCCTCACGCCTGAACAGATCAAGCAGATCGAGCCGACCATCAACTTGAATAGCCGATACCCGGTGCTCGGTGCGTCCATCCAGCGTCGCGGCGGCGTAGCTCGTCATGATGCTGTGGCATGGGGTTTTGCGCGCGGCGCGGATCAGGCAGGTGTGGATATCGTGCAGAACTGCCAGGTGACGGGGATTCGCCGCAACGGCAGCCAGGTGATCGGCGTGGATACCACCAAGGGTTTCATCAAGGCCAAGAAGGTTGCGGTCGTCGCGGCAGGCAATACCTCTTCGCTTGCCGATATGGCCGGCATCCGGCTTCCGCTGGAAAGCCATCCGTTGCAGGCGCTTGTGTCTGAGCCGATCAAGCCGGTGGTCAATACAGTGGTGATGTCGAACGCGGTGCACGCGTATATCAGCCAGTCCGACAAGGGCGATCTCGTGATCGGCGCCGGTGTCGATCAATACACGGGCTTTGGTCAGCGCGGCAGTTTTCACATTATCGAAGGGACACTTGAGGCCATCGTCGAGATGTTCCCGGTGTTCTCGCGCGTGCGCATGAATCGTCAGTGGGGCGGGATTGTGGATGTGTCGCCGGATGCGTGCCCGATCATCAGCAAGACCGATGTGAAGGGTTTGTACTTCAACTGCGGCTGGGGCACGGGCGGCTTCAAAGCGACGCCTGGTTCGGGCTGGGCCTACGCGCACACCATCGCGCACGACGAGCCTCACGCATTGAACGCGCCGTTCTCCATCGACCGGTTCTATACGGGTCACCTGATCGACGAACACGGCGCTGCGGCCGTCGCCCACTAACCGGCTCTTGGAGAGAAGACATGTTGCTGATTGAATGCCCCTGGTGCGGGCCACGCGCCGAAAGCGAATTCTCATGCGGCGGCGAAGCCGATATCGCGCGGCCGCTGGACACCGAAAAGCTCACCGATAAAGAATGGGGCGACTACCTGTTCATGCGCAAGAACCCGCGCGGCGTGCATCGTGAGCAATGGATGCATGCGCAGGGTTGCCGCCGCTGGTTCATGGCGCAACGCGATACCGTGAGCTATGCATTCCAGGGCTATGAAACGTTCGCCCGGCCGCTCGCCGTGATGGAACAGAAAGAAGAAGGACAATCCAAATGAGCCAGAAAGACCGACTCGCCACGGGCGGGCGCATCAACCGCGCGATCGCGCTCACGTTCACGTTCAATGGCAAGACGTACCAGGGCCATCAGGGCGATACGCTCGCCTCGGCGCTGCTCGCGAACGGCGTGCATTTCGTTGCTCGTAGCTGGAAGTATCACCGGCCGCGCGGCATTGTGACGGCCGATGTGGCTGAACCGAACGCAGTGGTTCAACTCGAAACCGGCGCTTACACGGTGCCTAATGCGCGCGCCACCGAGATCGAGTTGTATCAGGGGTTGATGGCGAGCAGCGTGAACGCCAAGCCGAGCATCGAGAACGATCGCATGGCGGTGAACCAGAAGATTGCCCGGTTTATTCCGGCGGGCTTCTACTACAAGACCTTCATGTGGCCGCGCAAGTTCTGGCCGAAATACGAAGAAGTGATTCGCGATGCAGCGGGTCTGGGCAAGGCGCCGGAACATGTGGATGCGGACCGTTACGACAAATGCTTCGCGCATTGCGACGTGCTCGTGGTCGGCGCAGGACCCTCGGGTCTGGCTGCGGCGCATGCGGCGGGCTTGTCGGGTGCACGGGTGATTCTCGTCGATGACCAGCCTGAACTCGGCGGTTCGCTGCTGTCGTATCGCACGGAAATCGATGGTGCGCCGGGCTTGAAGTGGGCGCAAAAAATCGAAGCTGAACTGCGCAAGATGCCGGATGTGAAGATCCTGTGCCGCAGCACGGCGTTCGGTTATCAGGATCACAACCTCGTCACGATCACGCAGCGTTTGACCGAGCATTTGCCGGTAACCATGCGCAAGGGCACGCGGGAACTGCTGTGGAAAGTGCGCGCGAAGCGGGTGATTCTTGCCACGGGCGCGCAGGAACGGCCCATCGTATTCGGCAACAACGATCTGCCGGGTGTGATGCTGGCGTCGGCGGTGTCGTCGTATCTGCATCGCTATGCGGTCCTGCCGGGACGCAATGCGGTGGTGTTCACGAACAACGACAGCGGCTACCAATGCGCGCTCGATCTGAAAGCGGCAGGCGCGCAGGTGACGGTAGTGGACCCGCGTCTTGCGAGCGACAAGGGCGCATTGCAGGCCCAGGCGAAACGCTACGGCGTGAAGGTCCTGAATGGATCGGTCATCACGGTGGCGCATGGCAAATTGCGCGTGGCGTCGGTCGAGGTCAGCGCCTATTCGAACGGTACGGTCGGCGTGAAGCAAGCGGACCTGTCTTGCGACCTGCTTGCTGTGTCCGGCGGCTGGAGCCCGATCTTGCACCTGTTCGCGCAGTCCGGCGGCAAGGCGCACTGGCATGACGAAAAACTTTGCTTCGTACCCGGTAAAGCGATGCAGGCCGAGAGCAGCGTAGGCGCGTGCGCCGGCGAATTCACGCTTGCCCGTGCGATCCGTTTCGCGGTCGATGCCGGCGTGGACGCCGCGCGTGCCACAGGTTTGATCGTGGCGCGTCCGACGCCGGTGCAAGTGGCCGAGGTCAGCGAAGCGCCGCTCATGCCGTTGTGGCTGGTCGGTGGCCGCGAACTGGCGACACGGGGTCCTAAGCAATTTATCGACTACCAGAACGACGTATCCGCGGCCGATATCTTCCTGGCCGCACGTGAAGGTTTCGAGTCGGTCGAGCACGTGAAGCGCTACACGGCGATGGGCTTCGGCACGGATCAGGGCAAGCTCGGCAACATCAACGGCATGGCGATTCTCGCTCAGGCGTTGAACAAGACGATCCCCGAAACCGGCACTACGACCTTCCGTCCGAACTATACGCCGGTCACGTTCGGCACGTTCGCCGGCCGTGAGCTGGGCGAGTTCCTCGATCCGGTCCGCAAGACCGCGGTGCACGAATGGCACGTGGAAAACGGCGCGGCGTTCGAGGACGTCGGCAACTGGAAACGGCCTTGGTATTACCCGAAGAACGGTGAAGACATGCACGCGGCCGTTGCGCGCGAGTCGCTGGCAACACGCACGAGCGTTGGCATTCTCGATGCATCGACGCTTGGCAAGATCGACATCCAGGGTCCCGATGCCGCGAAGCTGCTCAACTGGGTGTACACGAACCCGTGGAGCAAGCTGGAAGTGGGCAAGTGCCGCTACGGCCTGATGCTCGACGAAAATGGCATGATCTTCGATGACGGCGTGACCGTGCGCCTCGCCGACCAGCACTACATGATGACCACCACCACCGGCGGCGCGGCGCGCGTGCTGACGTGGTTGGAGCGCTGGCTGCAAACCGAGTGGCCCGACATGCGGGTGCGGTTGGCATCGGTGACGGATCACTGGGCGACCTTCGCCGTGGTGGGTCCGAACAGCCGCAAGGTCTTGCAAAAGGTCTGCCGCGATATCGACTTCGCCAACGCCGCGTTCCCGTTCATGAGTTATCGCGAAGGGACCGTGGCGGGCGCTGCGTCGCGTGTGATGCGGATCAGTTTCTCGGGCGAACTTGCTTACGAAGTCAACGTGCCGGCGAACGTCGGGCGCGCTGTGTGGGAAGCGCTGATGGCCGCCGGCGCCGAGTTCGACATCACACCGTACGGCACGGAAACCATGCACGTGCTGCGGGCGGAGAAGGGTTACATCATCGTCGGTCAGGATACCGACGGATCGATGACACCGTACGATCTCGGCATGGGCGGATTGGTCGCGAAGTCGAAGGACTTCCTTGGCAAGCGCTCGCTGACGCGCTCGGATACGGCGAAGGCGGGGCGCAAGCAACTCGTCGGCTTGCTCGCGGAAGATGCGTCGTTTGTGATTCCCGAAGGCTCGCAGATCGTTCCGGGTCCGTTCACGGGTGATACCGCGCCGATGCTCGGTCACGTCACATCCAGCTATTTCAGCCCTATTTTAAAGCGCTCGATTGCGATGGCTGTCATCAAGGGCGGTCTCGACAAGATTGGCGAGTCGGTGATGATCCCGCTCGCAGGCGGTAAACAGATGCCGGCAAAAATCACGAGCTCGGTGTTCTACGACAGCGAAGGAGCACGTCAACATGTGGAATGAAAACAGAAGCAACCAGACGGTCGTGGATCGCGCAATCGGGCAGGGCGTGTGGCAGGAGTCACCGCTCGTAGGTGTGGATGGTCTGCTGAAAAAACATCAGGCGAGCGCGTCGAAGGCGTTTCGTCTCGTCGAGCGGCCGTTCCTCGAACTGGTCAACGTGCGTGGGGATCTGCGCGACGCCGCGTTTGTTGCGGCGGTGGAAAGCGTGATTGGTTGCAAGCCGCCCGAGAAGCCGAATACGACGGCGACGGGCAACGGCTACGACCTGATGTGGCTCGGCCCGGACGAGTGGCTTGTGCGTTCGACTGCTGCGCATTCAGCGACGCAGGCCGCGCCGATGGAAGCCAGGTTGCGCGAGGCGTTCAAGGGATTGTTTGCCGCCGCCGTCGATATCGGCAGCGGTTACACCGTGCTCGAAATCAGCGGCACGCGTACGCGCGATGTACTCGCACGCGGGTGCCCGCTCGATCTGCATCCGAGTTTGTTCTGCGTCGGCCAATGTGCGCAGAGCCATTATTTCAAGGCTTCCGTGACGGTGCTGCCGACCGGTGACGACAGCTTCGACCTCGTGATCCGCCGCAGCTTCGCGGACTACTTCGTGAAGATGATGCTCGACGCGGCAGCGCCGCTGATGTCGTGAAACCGTACGAAGCATTCGGAACATTAAGCCCGGGCGGCCGAGGCTGGCGCATCGTTGTCGATGAGTTCGTGGTGCCTACGCGTATCGGCTTGCATGCTCGGGAACATCTGGCGCCGCAGCCCGTTGCCATTGATGCGAGCCTGCATTATCGAGGTGTGCCGGCCGAGGAAAACGCGCACGAGCTGATCGATTACGAGGCTTGGTGCGAGGGCGTGTCGAGCTATCTGGAGAGCAAGCCGCATACACGCTTGCTCGAAATGCTAGCGGTGGAAATTGCGGCGCTATCGTTCACACGATGGCCCGCGCTCGATGCGCTGACGCTGCTGCTGTACAAGCCGAAGATTCGCGAAGGCACGCGACGCGTGGGCATTGAACTCGATTGGCATCGTGCAGATTTCGACGTATGGCGTGCATCGGCCGAGTTGCATGCGGCGGCAGTGGGCTGAAACGGCCATGACGTCGACGCGCGTTCAAACCGCCGGACTTTCGCAGCTTGCGTGCGAGCAGCATGATCCTTATGCGGCGCTCGCGCTGCTCGATCGCAGCGTAGCGCTCGGGCACCGGAGGATTGCGTTGATCCGCTATCTGCATGCGCAGTATCTCGGTGCGCCGCTCGAGCCGCGCCATCATGAGTATGTTCACAAGGTGGCCGAACGCTTGAGCACCGAGACGATTGCGCGCATAGCGATGGCCGCGCGTGCGCGGCTCGAAAGTTGATTCAGCGTGCGGCTTGAATGTCGAACGATCGCCGCACGACCATCAACGACGAAGCCAGCACACAGCCGCACGACACTGCGACGGACAACGCGGCACCCACCACACCGAAGGCGACACAGAGCGCCGAAAGCAGCGAGAGCGAGCCGGCGACTTCCATGGTCGAGAGGATGAGGAACGATCTCTTGCTGATTGAGAACACCATTAGAGAGGTGATCCGGCAGGCGAACATAAGCGCGGCGCCCGTAAAAATCAGCGAGAGAAACAGCCATTGAATCGAGGGTGCACCAAGACTCGCCGTGGGGAATAGTCTCATTTTGTAGGCGCAGAAGGTCGCGAGGGCGAGCAAGACAAACGCCAACGCGCCAAGCGCGAAGCCCAATGAAACAGAAAGGCGTTTCGCCGATGCTAAAAACCATCCCCGCATGCGCGAATGGACGACAAGCGCGAGCGCTTGCCCCAGATTGAATGCGAGGTTATGCACGCTTTTTGCCCCGCGATACAGCGCCGCACCCGCTGGCCCGAGAAGCATCGCCGCGATGATCACATCGAGGTGTTTCGCTCCCGAGAAGATCGCGTTCGAATACCAGCTGCTGACCAGTTCCTTGCCGCCGAGTTTCGCCAGTTGCGGGAATGCGGCTATTCCCCGAGCGCTGCGCTGATTGACTTTATCGTGCTGGCGCAAGGCAAGATAAGTGCCCAGCAGCATGGCTCCATAGGAACCCTCGACCATCAGCAGCAGGTCAGGAAGATACGGCGACCAGGACGCATTCTTCGCGACAAGCCAGACCACTGCGCAACGACTTAGCGCGGACACGGTGGAGACCGAGCATATCGCACCATTGCCGCCATTGAGACGCAAATAGCCGAGTGCGAAATGGGACATCGCGTACCCCACTGGAGCGATAACGAGTACGGGTAAAAGATGCGGGATTGCGATAGCGCCGTAACGTGACAGAATGCTTGCCGCCACGATAAAGAACAGCGTGGAACCGGTCGCACTGAGCGTATCCAGGAACAGCAAGCTCTGGAAGCGATCACGAATTTTCGCGACGCTGTAGAGCCGTGCCGATCCGAAGTTGAACACATCTATCGACACAAAGAATAACGCCACCAGCGCGTACGAACGGCCTAGCCACGCGGCATCGAGATATCTCAGCGCGAACACGACCGCGAAGAAGTTGCTGATGGCGGGCAACGCCGAGCCGAGCGTCACATACACCAGATCCTTACGCATTGAGATGAGCCCGGGCGAGCGCCGCGCAATACGCGCGATAGCGCGATTGCAGCGCGGAGTAGCCAAAGGGTCGCGCTGCCCCGCGATCAGATTCAGCGCACAGAGCCAGCAGTGTCCTGTCGCGGGCCAATGTTTCGATGCGCGTTGCCAACGCGATGACATCGCCGGCTGGCACCATGCTTGTCACGTTCAATACTTCGGAAATACCGCCCACGTTTGACGCGATGACCGGGGTACCGGCAGCCATTGCTTCCAGCATTGCGCGCGGCATACCTTCCTGATAAGAGGGCAGCACGAACACGTCATGTTGCACGACATGAGCGGCTACGCTGTCCGCATCGATGAGCCCCAGGAAACGTACGTCATCGGAGACCCCGAGCCTCGCCGCCTGCGCTTCGAACTCACTGCGCAGCGCGCCATCCCCGATCAAGGTCAGAGAACAATCGACGGCTCGCCGACGTAACTCCTCCATGGCCTCAAGCAGGACCCCATGGCCTTTGCTGTGGTTGTGCATCATGGCGGTGTTGATGATTCGCAGGTGTCCGTCGGACGCAGCCGTGCGCACGCCGGATGTCTGGAACAATGCGTCGGGAAGATACACATCGCTGAAACTGAACATCTTGTCCGGGCTCTGTGCGGGGTAGCGGATTTGCAAATAGTCGCGCGTGACGTAGTGAACGGTGAGCGCATGCCTTGCCGCAAAGCGCGTGCTCCAGCGATGAACGAATCCCGCAATCGAACGCAATGGATGCTTCGACGCCGACGCGCTGAAATAATCCGCGGGATCGGCGACCACTTCGACCGAGAAGCGCTTGCCGCTTATCAGGCACAGCAGTAAGGCGAGCGACGCGATATTGCCGGGGAACCGGATCAGCACAATCGACGCCGCCGAGATTTCCCGGCAGAGCCGAACCAGCAAACGCGGCAAGCTCTTGACGAGCCCCGACGCGCCGCGGTTAGCTCCCAGGTCCACGAAGGAAACACGTTCACCCACGACGCTCTCTCCCACCGCCTCGGTTGCAGGAAACGAACGCGCGACGATGACGACGTCGTCGAAACATTGCGCAAAACGCGCGCCAAAACGTGCATAGCCCATATGCGGACTGATGATCTGACCGGCTACGCGGCGGAAGTTACCGTCCATGATCAGCGTGATCGAACGCTCGCAGTTCATGTTTGATGGCCTCCACAAAAAATTGATGACTGTGCTGCGCGCTGCGCTCGACACGCGACCAGTACTGCTCCTCATCGAGCACAATCGATCGCACTGCGTCAGCGACAGCTTGCGGGTCGAAGTCGCTCGCATGAAACGCGAAGTCATCCAGGCCAAGATCGGCGAATGCGGCACGGCCTTTGCGCTCGTAGGCCAGATGCACGCTTGGCACGCCGGCCAGAATGCTCTCCAGGCTCCCATGCAGCCGCACTGAGACGACTATCGCGTTGCCCTCAGCAAGCACGTCCTTGAGCAGCACTGCGTTGTTCACACCCAGATGCTCCCGGTAGAACACGTCGTCGCTGTTGCCGCGGCCGCGCGCCTGGACGGCCAGCTTTGCATCAGGAAGAAGCGCCATGAGCGCGCGGACCCGTTGCAGATAAGCATCGCGATACGGCTTTCCCTGCAGGTCGCGAAAGACCAGGTAGACCTGCGGTGCGACGGCGGCGGGGCGCCTTAACGCACCCGCCATCGCATCCCTGGCGATTTCCAGAACCACCAGGTCTCCGGTGCGGGTTGCACCGGGGTGTGCCAGTTCGAGCACGCTTTTGTCGTCGCGCAGGAAAATACGTTCGACATGGCTGCGCACCAGCGACGCCAGCATTTTGCCGGGACGCGTATCGAACGGTCCCACGCTCTGAGGGAAATAGATTCGGTGGCTACGGCCGCCGATGCCGGACATGAAGATCTGGCTGCCATGTGCAATGAACGACTTCCAGCCTTCCGACTTGCTCGATGCGCGCAGGTAGCCGCCGCCCACGCCGAAATAGACGACCCGACGGCGTGAGAACGCGTTGCCAATCCTGCACCACAAGAACTCGCCCAGAGATATCAGCTTGATATTCGGGTCGTCCAGATAACCTGCGAATGAAGCCTTGTCCAGACATACAACCGTGATTGTCCGGGTCACGCCCGCAGCGCGGATCGCCTTCAGGCTCAGTTTGACCAGCAGTCCGTCGCCGCTGTTGTGGGAGCTATAGGCGTGCAGCAGATAGTAGTCAGGGGCGTTCATAGCAACTCATCAGGGTGTTGAGGAAACGATCGATCTGAAACGTACTTTCGAAGACGTGACGCGCATTTGTGCCCATGCGTCGGCATTCATCCAGCGTCAGCCGGTTGAGGTTGTCGGCCAGGCAATGACCACTTAGTTCGCGGAGGATGACGCCGTTATACCCGTGGATGACCTGCTCAGGCAGCGAGCTTTCTCCGGAAACGACAATGACCTTGCCCGCCCGCATGGCTTCAATAGGCACGAGCGCAAGCCCCTCCCAGCGCGAGGGCACCACGACCACATCCATCTCCTGCATCGCGTGCCGGATCCCGGCGGCGTTGAGCCAGCCGTGATACGTAATACAGGTGTCATCGCTTGCGCCCTTGTTCGCGTCAATTCCCCCGCGCACCGCTGCACCGTACGCATGAAGCTCAAGCCTTGCATCAAGCAACGGCAATGCTTCAAGAACCACATCAAAGCCTTTCTGATAATCAAGGCGTCCGAAATATCCAACTTTGATCGAATGGGTTTCATCTTTTTGTTTCGGGGCATAGACATGATCGTCGGAAGCAATGCCGGTATAGATAAACTCGATCTTCTCAGCCGGAATCCGATATCTGCGCGCGGCGCGCAGTTCGTCAAACGACATGCAGAGAATCTGGTCGCAGCGTCGCGCGAGCATTCGTTCGACGAGACCATACCCCCACTTGGCCGGTGTCGTCACGTCCGTCTTGAGGAACGACCACGCATGTGGCGTATAGATGATCCTGACGCCGGCATGGTTTCGCATCCGCACATACATGCCTGGAAACGAACTGTGGCAGTGGACAACATCGGCGTACAACGACGCTATGCAGCGTTGCAGGCGTCGCGAGATCGACCAGAACCTGGCAGGGTTGCGGCTCGATCGATAGTGGACTATGTCCACACCCTCGATATGCAAACCACCCTCCAATTTTCCCAGGTCGCAAAGAAGCGTCACCTGGTGGCCAAGGTCTCGTTGCTTGATAGCCAGCGTCTGCACGTAGGTTGCAATTCCGCCGGTCCACGTTTCAACTACATGAACGATTTTCATGACATGCGCCCTCCGCTGGCGACGGTGTCTTGGCCACGCCCGGAGAACCTCAACACGAAGGCCATCGGCAGCGCGAACAAGACGATCCAGCGCACGACGTAATAAGCGATGACGTTGGAATCAAATAAAAAGAACAAAAACGGCAACGGCATCAGGACGATTTTCAGCGGTAGCCATTTTCGATGACGCGAGTCGCTTAACGCGTTGACAGCGACTAACAACAATGCAGGAAATCCGAAGGCCAGCACGTAGCCAATCAAGCCGAAGTTCGCCAGAAATTCACCGGGCATGCCGAACAAAAGCGTGGTTTCGTCACCGCCGGATGACTGGACGTCACTCACGATGCCGCTTTTTTCCTGAGCGAATGTGGCGGGCCGGTCATCCCATATCGCTTTCGGTACGATCGAGGCTGCGGCTCCCGCAAAGCTTCGTCCCATGGGCAGATCGTAGGAGGTCTTCATCACCGTTTCGATTGTTTGCGCCTGTACGTCGAAGCGCGAAAGATCGCGAAACAGGAAGAAGCTGACAGGACCCATGCTGAGTTCGAGTGCGCGTTGATCCGCGAATCGTTCGGTCAGTTCACCGAGGTCGGAATAGTCGACGCCAAACTTAAGCGGCATCAGCAGCAATGCGATTACCGCCAGCAAAACGGCCGACGTTTTCGCCGCACGGCGGCTAACGGGTGCAATCAGGAAGTGATAGAGCAACGCGGCAAACAGGTAGACAAAGATGATGCCTTGACGATTTCCAAACACACCTGAAGACAGCCAGCCGAGTACGCCCAGCTGAGCGAATGCGAATGCCGTCATCAGCTTGCTGCAGCGAGGGCGCAGCGTCAGGCATACAAAGATCCAGAGCGGCGCAGTGTTCGCGAGGGCCTGGACAATGCCGAGGCCTCCGAGCGGATCGTAGTCGGTGACCGAGCTTTGAAGTCTTTCGTCGTAGAGCTGGACAATGTTCGCGTAACCCCCGAGCTTCACATAGATCAGCACGATGGCGGCAACCGAAGCCAGCGCGAAAAAGTACACCAGTCCCGTCACGCCCGTCTGCCCATAGGCGATGCGCTCACGCGGCCCCAGACGGCGCTGCGCGACGTCCAGCGATAGCTTCAGGAACCAGACTCCGGCAATGCTGAGCAGGAACCACAACATGACCGATGTACTGTCTTGCGGGAGCAGGTTGAGATAGATCTCGTCCCCGGCGGCGAGTTGCCAGGCGGGAAGTACACAGAAGGTCGCAAGCAGGAAGAGCTTGAACAGACGCAGCAATTCATTGCGCGGACGGATCGCGAGAATACTCACAGCCAGGATGGCCGCGAGCATCGCGGTCAATCCGGTGATCTTGCCGAGAAACAGCGTGCCGACCGCAATCAGGATACTTCCCGCCGCGAGCACAAGCATGGGTACGGAAGCCTGTTCGCGGCGTTGTATTGGACTGGCGGTCATTTTTTCGACCCTTTTCCCTTGGCCGGCGCGTCGTACTCATATGCCACATACCGGTATTGACCGTACTTGGAGCCGTAACGCAAACCTTTGGAGTCGAGGCCATTGAAGATCACGCCCTTGACGGCTACGTTCGCCTGTTCGAGTTGCTTCGTCGTTTCAAGCAGCTCGCCGATAGTCGTGCGCTTGAAACGACCGACCAGGAATACCGTCGCGCAATGGGCGGCAATGTTGGCGGTATCCGAGACAGCGAGGACCGGCGGTGTATCGACGATCACCAGGTCATATCGTTCGCTCAACTGGTCCAGGAGACGCGCCATGCGCTCGCTCTGCACAAGGTCGGCGGAGTTCGGCGGCAAGACGCCCGTGCTGATGAAGTCGAGTCCGGCGGTTACGTCGCGATGAACCACGTCGTCTATGGTCGCGGTGTCTATCAGCAGATCGGACAGACCTGACGTGCGTTGCTTGCCGAAGTACTGGTTGAGGTAGCCCTTGCGCAAGTCTGCATCGACCAGCAGGACACGCTTACCGGCGGCAGCGAGTACGGCGGCAAGGTTGGCGGATACAAAGGACTTACCGATGGATGCTGTGGGCCCGGTGATCACCACGCGATTATTCGCGGCTCCGAGCATCCCGAACTGCAACGCGGTGCGGAAACTGCGCAGGCTTTCAATGGGTGCGTCGGTTGGCCCCGATACCGCCAGCAGATGCACACCCGGAAGACGTGCATGAATGGCCTTGGCGTGTGTCAGTTGCGCCGGCGAGAACGGTACCGTTCCATACACTTTCATGCCGGTGTGCTGTTCGATCTCGTGCGCGTTGGTCAGGCCGCCAAACAGACCATCGCGAACAAATGCGGCGACTACACCCAGCATCATGCCGATGATCGCCGCCAGCGCGAGAACCATTGCCTTACGCGGTTTGACCGGTTCTTCGGGGATATTGGCAAAGTCGATCTGACGGACGGTACCGACCTTGCCGGCCTTCACCAGTTTCAGGCGCTCGACGTTATTCACCACGTTGACGTAATTATCGCTATCGACCTGAAGATCGCGCATGAGCCGCAACGAATTCTGTTCGAGCTCGGGCAATGTCTTCATGCGGGTCGCCACGCTGCTGCTTTTTGCGCTCACTGCGTCAATCTGCTTGTCGAGTGCGCGCAATGCCGGATGACCTGGCGCAAAGCGTGTCAACAACTCGGCCTTCTGCTGTTTCAGCGCGAGTAACGAGCTCTCTGATGCGACGCTTTCCTGCAGATACGCCGTGCCTTCCTGACTCAGGTTGAAGGTGCCACTCTTGTTGCGAAGTGCGTTGTAGCTATCCTCGGCGGCGCTTAGCTTCGCCTTGAGGCGCGGCATCTCGCCTTCGAGGTAGGAGAGGGAGCTTTGTGCTTCCGCTGACCTGCGTTCGACGTTCTGCGTCACGTATTCCTGCCCGATCTGGTTCAGGATGGTTGCCGTCAGCGAAGGATCGGTTCCACGCAGCGTGGCGCTGATGATGCCGCTTTGCTTTCCTTTCGCCATGATGTTCAGGTTCTGCTGCAGGCTCGACACCGTCTTGGGTTGCGAGTTGCGCACGAGAATGAATTGCGCCCCGGCCTTCGCATGAAGTTCAGTGACGAGCAGACGGAACGTGCCCACGTCTTGAGTAACCTGCAAGGGAGCGCCCACATGACCGCGGATCGGTTGCGCGAGATCGGAATTGTCGAGTTGGAACGCACCGTCACTCAACACAGTCAGCGTGATTTTTTCGCCTTCAATCGACTTGGGAACATCGAAGGTCGCGATCTGCAGCGACTCCGCACCCCACGCGTAGCCACCCATGCCGAAGAGTCCCGGATTGGAGAGGTGCTTGTTACGGCCGGCGATCCATGAGCCGATGAGCGGAAAATACTTTGGCTTTGCATCGATATAGAGTTGCAGCGTATCCACTGCTTTCCCCACCACCATGCGCGAGGGCAATATTTCAAGTTCGGCCGCAGCTTGCGTCTTGACGTCGAACAGGGACGACGCGTCGCCCAACAGACTGCTCGCGTTCATGCCGCTGTCTTCAACCTGGATCAGCATATCTGCCTCGTACACCGGCGGCGCGATGACCGCGTACGCCGCGCCGATGGCGAGCGTAATAGCCGTGATTACGCCGATGACGCGGCGGTTCGCAAGCAAGACATCCAGATAGCGAACGAGGTCGAGTTCCTCGACGGGCGACAACGCGACCGTGGTTTTCGTGTTTTCGGTTTTCATTAGTATTTCTCTGTATTCGGTTCTTGAAGTGCCCGGATCTGGGGCACCCAACTGCTTACACACTGCTCGATCAAATGGAGCGCGTGTTCAAAGGAAGAGCGAGGTTGGCGATACGGATCGGGGATGTCCGGCCCTTCGTGTTCGCCGAGACAAAACACCTTTCCCGCCGACGTTGGATAACGCCGATGCACCTCTTGTTTCTGCTGCCGGTCCATCACCAAGATCAGGTCCGCATGGGTCACCAGCGCAGAGTTGACCTGCTGACCCCGGTGCGCCGAGATATTCAGTCCTGCTTCGGACATCAATGCAATCGAGGTGGGGTCGGCGGGCGCGCCGATCATTGCGTCGAGGCCGGCGGAGCGAACCGTCATGCCGGGCAACGCGCGTAACAGCAGCGCTTCGGCCATCGGGCTTCGACAAATATTGCCGATGCACAATACGAGGATGGTTTTCATGCCAGCGACGCTTCGGTGAGATTCGCGGCGGCCATCATTTCGCTACCACTGCTGCCGTCAGGCCGGCATTGACCGCGGGCATCAACAGGCTGAGGATGCGGCTGAAGCGCACGAGGTTGCCGCTATCGACGTAGACTACGTCGCGTGGCTGCAGATCGAACTGGTTGGCGAGGACCATCGAGACGGGGGATTTCGCATCGAGATGGAAGACCTGCGGTTCGTCACTGATCGAGCCGCGGATCACGTACACCTGCCCCGGGTCCGATGAATTCGCGGTGACGCTGCCCGCTTGCGCAAGTGCGTCAGCAAGTGTCAGCTTGCCGTTTCGCATGGGCAACGCAGTCGAGGGCTTATTCACTTCGCCCATGACGAAGACCCCGCTTTCATCGCGTGCAGGAACCCGCAGGACGTCACCGCTGCGCAGCACGATGTCCGAGGGGTTCTGCCCGCGTTCGAGCAACTGGGACAGGTTGATCGAATGCGAAACGCCGTCGCGCACGAGCACCATCCTGCTTTGATCGGCGCTCGCGCTGAAACCGCCCGCGCGGCTGATGGCTTCATAAAGTCCCATCGGAATGTCGTTGATCGACTGAGGTCCCGGTGTATGAATTTCGCCGTCCACGTACACTTGCGCTGCGCGATAAGAAGCCACGCGAAGCGTCACCTGGGGCTCGACAAACGATTTGGTGAGCGCCTTCGCCAATACGGCTTGAGCATCCTCGGCGCGCATTCCGGCCACGTGGACTCGTCCCGCATACGGGAACATCACGTTGCCTTGCTGGTCGATGACGAAGCCCGCGACCGGATCCGCCGCGCGCGTGACCGTCTGCGATGGTCCCGATTGCGCGGCAGCCAGCTCGGGATGATCCCAAACCGTTATAGTCAGGACGTCGCCCGGGCCAAGCACGTAGGGCGTGGGCGCGGTGATCAGCGATGCGGAGGACGATGAGACAGTCCGCGCCGCTTCGCGCATCTGCTTGAGCAACGTCACGTCGATTTCGCTGATTGGAACTGTTGGTTCTTGCTCCGTTTTCTCACCTGTCTGGAAGGCCGTTCCAGCATCACCCCCGTGAATGTTCATGCCGGGCGCTAGTGCGCAACCGGACAACACCGTGCTGGCAACGCCCAGGGCAATCAGACGGCGCAAGCTCGTGTGGGATTGGATATTTGATGGTTTCATTAGGGCCTTCCTTGATTGATTGAGGTGTGGCTCGCGATCCTTGTTCGATGAGGGCGCCAGCGCTTGAATACGAATCCCCTGGCGGGCGTCAGTAAGCATTGCTGTGCCTCAGCCCTTTCATGACAGTCGCGATCAGGATGTGCATGTCGAGCGCAAACGACCAGTTGCGCAGGTAGTACAGATCGTGGTCCACACGGCCCTGCATTTTTTCGATGCCGTCGGTTTCACCGCGGAAGCCATTGATCTGTGCCCAGCCGGTAATGCCGGGCTTGATGCGGTAGCGATGGATGTAATCGTCCACGACCGTTTGATACAGCGCGTCATGTTCGATCGCATGAGGTCTCGGACCGACCACCGACATATCGCCGATCAGCACGTTGAAGAATTGCGGCAGCTCATCAAGGCTGGTCCGACGCAGAAAAGCGCCTACACGAGTCACGCGGGGATCGTTGCGGGTTGCCTGCTTGAGCACCCCGGTCTCCGATGCGTGCACGGTCATCGACCGGAACTTGAAGATCCGGAAGACATGGCCGTCGGCGCCTTTGCGAAGTTGGGTGAATAACACCGGCCCACGCGAGGAAAGCTTCACCGCGAGGGCAATCACGAGCATCAGCGGCGCCAGCGCGAGGAGGGCGAGCGCAGCAAATGCGCGATCGAAAATGTCCTTCTTGGCGAGCGCCAGCGCCGACAGCGGCGATGCAACCAGGTTGATCGCCGGCACACCGAGCAGATCGATGACACCGCCGTCGAACAGGGCGAGGCTGCGCACATCGGGGAAAAAGCGGATGTTGATGAGGTCGCTCTTGAACTCATCCACCAGTGCGGCCATCCGCGGCTGTTCCGACAAAGGCAGCGCGAGCCAGAGTTCGCGCACGTTTTCCGAGCGGACACGCCGTACGAACGCTTGCGTTGATGCATAACGTGCAACGGCAGCGTCCGACACATCGCCAGTCGGATGAAGCTCGAGCGTCACGACTGCGCGAAAACCCGATTCAGGCGTAGCTTCCATCTTGCGCATCAAGGCATCGCATTGTTCGTGCGTTCCGGCAATTGCGACGCGGCGCAGATTCGAACGGGCATAGCGGGTTCGACCCAGAATGATGGTCGCAATCAGCCGTGACGCCATCAACGCAAGCGCAGTGGCGATGGTCCAGTATCCGAACCAGAGACGCGATATGAGATCGGCGCGGTGGATCGAGAACATCACGAGCACGGTGCAGATCTGGATGGCGAGCCAGGCGAACAGGATCTGTCCGGCAACGGTGGCCGGCGATCGCGAGGGCTGTGTCTGGTACGCGCCGGCAGCGGCGAACAATGCGAGCGAGATTGCCGCTGAAAACGCTGTGGTCGATGCCGCGACCGCGGTTGCCGATGCTGCCGGAGCAAGATCACCGCAGCGGATAGTCCAGCCGAGCGCAGCGCCCCCGAGGATCAACGCGAGATCCAGCAGACGGGCGAGCAGTCCGTTCAAGGTCAGCATGATTGCCTCCGATCAAACCGGCCGCGCATGCTGATTCCGCCGCAGGAGATCGCGATCGACCTCGTCACCAGAGCGAGGCTGGCGCAACGCCTTTCGCGCCTGCTGTTTCGCCCTGTATTTTTAAAAGTCATTGTGATCAATTAAGTTAAATGAATAATGGAATTAACGGGCTCATGATTTTTTCGGAACACGCTTATCAATGTCGGATTAATCTGAATTGAAATTCAGTTAATCGAACGGAAGATGTGCGCGATACGAATGTTCTCAATGAGCCCGTGAAAGCCGGCGAGAGCGAGAAACAACCAAGCATTAGGGCCCGTTTGGGCGGTTCTGCGGAAAGGAACTTCGCCGTGCTATTGAGTGGCCCTATTGTCAACGCGCGGCGGCGGCATGCTGATCGGATGAGTCTTAATAAATCGGGCGCACTCTTAAAACATTGCCTTTATAGAGTGCGGAATTTGCATGTGTGAGATAAATCGACAGGCGGGCAGATAAAATTGGGAATCGGTTGAGGACTTGAAAAATTTAAATCGGCTTGATCCTAATAATTTCTCGATATAAATCGTTACATGCAGAGAGTCATCGAAGCAAAAGAAAAAGGCATCGCGGCCGCTAAGCCGGGATGCCTCAGGATACGAACTAAGTTGCAGTAAGCGCTGACGGTCAGGTCGCGGCGATTGTCTCCGCGTGACGCGCCTTGGCCCCATGCGCGACGAAATACGGCGTATCAACACGAGCGAGCGGCTCACGTCCCCGTATCTTGTCCGCGATCTTTTCGGCCAGCATGATGGTCGGTGCATTCAGGTTGCCGGTCACGATCAGCGGCATGATCGACGCATCCACCACGCGCAGCGATTCGAGCCCGTGCACGCGGCCTTCGTTATCGACAACAGCCATGGCGTCATAACCCATCTTGCACGAGCATGAGGGATGGAAAGCCGTCTCCGCCCGTTGCTTCACGAAGGCGTCGAGTTGATCATCGGTCGTGAGGTCGGCACCCGGATGCAGTTCACGTCCCCGATATTTCTTAAGCGCCGGCTGATGCATGATTTCGCGCGTAATGCGGATCGCATCACGGAATTCACGCCAGTCAAGCGGGTCCGACATGTAGTTGAACAGGATGCTCGGGTGCGCGTTCGGATCGCGTGACTTCAGCTTGATGCGGCCGCGGCTTGGCGATCGCATGGAGCCCACGTGCGCCTGGAAGCCGTGCATCTTGATCGGGTTCGAGCCGTTGTAATTGATCGCGACCGGAAGGAAATGGTATTGGATGTTGGGCCAGAGGTCGTCGTCGCGCGTACGGATAAAACCGCCGGCCTCGAACTGATTGCTCGCGCCAATGCCGGTACCGTTCAACATCCATTCGATCCCGATCTGCGGCTGGTTCCACCATTGCAGCGCAGGATAAAGCGACACGGGCTCAAGGCATTCGTATTGCATGTACATCTCCAGATGGTCCTGGAGATTCTCGCCAACGCCGGGCAGGTCATGGACCAAAGGGACATCGAGTTCACGCAGCCATGTCGAGCGGCCCACGCCCGAGCGCTGCAGTAATTGCGGCGATGCAATCGCGCCACTGCACACGAGTACCTCGCGGCGCACATGCGCGGTGACACGGTCGCCACTGTGCAGATAGGCCACGCCGATCGCTTTTTTCCCGGCGAACAAGACGCGATCCGTGACGGCATGCGTGACTATCGTGAGATTCGGCCGGCCCTTCGCCCGGTCGAGATAACCGCGTGCGGTGCTGGAGCGGCGGCCCTTCGGCGTCACGGTCCGGTCCATCGGGCCGAAACCTTCCTGGCTATAGCCGTTGAGGTCATCCGTACGGGGATAACCTGCCTGCACGCCCGCTTCGACCATCGCGGCGAACAAGGGATTGTTGCCGGGCTTCGAGGTCGTCACGTGTACCGGACCGTCACCGCCGTGATACGGATTCGCTCCGGCGTCGCGGGTTTCCGCTTTGCGAAAATACGGCAGGCAATCGGAATAGGTCCAGTTTTCAAGGCCCTTTCGCTCGGCCCAGCCATCGTAGTCGAGCGCGTTGCCGCGGATGTAGCACATGCCATTGATCAGCGACGATCCGCCCAGTCCCTTGCCGCGGCCGCATTCCATGCGGCGGTTATTCATGTGCGGCTCGGGATCGGTTTCGTAAGCCCAGTTATAGCGCCTTCCCTGCAGCGGGAACGCCAGCGCGGCGGGCATCTGCGTGCGGAAGTCGAAGCGATAATCCGGACCGCCCGCTTCGAGCAGCAGCACGGTCACGTCAGGGTCTTCGGTGAGACGCGAGGCGAGCACGTTGCCCGCCGAACCCGCGCCCACGACGATGTAGTCGAACTCGTTCGCGCTCATTGCGTCGCTCCTCAGAATACGGGTTGGTAGGGACCGAGCTCGACCTGCACGGACTTGATGCTCGTGTAGTGCTCGAGCGTGGTGATCCCGTTTTCGCGGCCTACGCCCGACTGCTTGTATCCGCCCACGGGCATTTCTGCGGGCGATTCGCCCCACGTATTGATCCAGCAGATGCCGGCTTGCAGGGCGTGAATTACGCGGTGTGCGCGGGACAGGTTTTCCGTGACGACGCCTGCGGCAAGGCCGAATTCGGTGGCGTTCGCACGGTCGATCACTTCGGTTTCCTCATCAAACACGAGGATGCTCATGACAGGGCCGAAAATTTCCTCGCGCACGATGCGCATGTCGTCGCGGCAATCGGTGAAGATGGTCGGCTCGATATATTGCCCTCGAGCGAATGCGTCATGCGTGATCCGTGATCCACCGGCGATCAGTCGCGCACCTTCTTGCTTGCCGCTTTCAATAAAGCCCAGGACCTTATGCAATTGTGCCGCGCTGATGAGCGGGCCGAAGTTGGTGTTGGCGTCGGTTGGTGAGCCCACGCGAATACGCTTCACACGCTCCAGCACGAGCGCTTCGAAGCGCTCATACACCGGTCGCTGGACGAACACGCGCGTGCCGTTCGTGCAGACCTGGCCGGAACTGAAGAAGTTGGCGCTCATGGCGATGTCGGCGGCGCGTTCGAGATTGGCGTCGTCGAAAATGACAAGCGGGGATTTGCCGCCCAGTTCCATCGTCACTTCTTTCAGCGATGAACCGCCGGCCATCGACATCACTTTCTTGCCGGTCTCGACTCCACCCGTAAACGAGATCTTCGCGATATCCGGATGCGCGGCAAGCAACGCGCCTACGCGACCATCGCCCTGCACGACGTTGAACACGCCATCGGGGACGCCGGCTTCGGAATAGATCTCAGCGAGCTTCAACGTGCTGAGCGGCGTGATTTCGCTGGGCTTGAAGATCATCGCGTTGCCGGCGGCAAGCGCGGGGGCTGACTTCCAGCAGGCGATCTGGATCGGATAATTCCATGCGCCAATGCCTGCACAAACACCGAGCGGTTCACGCCGCGTATAGACGAACGAGCTGGGCCGCAACGGGATCTGCTGGCCTTCGATGGCCGTTGCAAGTCCCGCGTAGTATTCAATGACATCGGCGCCGGTGACAATATCCACGGCTTGCGTTTCGGCAATCGGTTTGCCCGTGTCGCGGGTTTCGAGCGCTGCGAGTTCGTCGTTGCGTTCACGCAAGATGTCCACCGCGCGACGCAGGATACGCGAGCGTTGCATGGCGGTCATGGCGGCCCATTCGCGCTGCCCTTCGCGAGCCGAGCGCACGGCACGATCGATATCGGCTGCGCTGGCTTGTTGCACGCTGGCCAGCGTTTCACCCGTGGCCGGGTCGAGCGTGTCGAAGGTTTCGCCGCTGGTGGCGTCGACGTAAGCGCCGCCGATGTACAAGCGCTGCAATTCGAATACGGGCATGGCGTAGTCCTTTAAGTGAGGGTCCGGCCGCGTGTGTCGAGCACGAGGTCGATGTAATCATTGGCCAGGCGCATGGCCGCTTTCGTGTCGAACGGCTCGCCCGACAGCGCGCCGCGCAACCACAGGCCGTCGATCAATGCGGCCAGGCCGCTTGCGGCGCGCCGGGCAGCGGCACGGGGCAGCGCCTTCGAAAAATCAGCGCACAAATTGGAATACAGGCGTCGTGTATTGACGTTTTGCAACCGCCGCAATTGCGGTTTGTGCATGCTCTCCGACCAGAACGCGAGCCAAGTTTTCATCACCGGATTGCTGACTTGCGCGGCATCGAAATTCGCAGCCACTACCGCACGCAAGCGCGCGCGGGGTTCGTCTTTCGCGACCCGGCGCCTGCGCGATGTTGCGTTCCACAGGTCTCGCAGCACGTGGCGCATGGTGGCTTCGAGCAGGCTGTCCTTGTCGCCGAAATAATGACTGACGATACCCGTGGAAATGCTCGCGCGCTGAGCGACCGACGCCAGCGTCGTGCCGGCAAGACCGGCATGGTCGATGGTGAGCAGCGTGGCGTCGATCAACTGCGCCCGGCGGATTTCGCGCATTCCGAGCTTGGGCATGGGTTTTATATAAGTAGCGTTGAGAAAATCAGGACTGAATGCTAGGTATTTTATATTGATTGGTCAATCAATATAAAACCCCGATGTCGGATTCTGTCAAACCCATGTCGTGTTCGATGCGCGTCTGTGGTGCGCCACAGGGCTACGCTCGTTAGGCGGTGCATGGCGCTGATCGCCATGCGGATCGTCCACGAGACAAGGAGACAGGCAATGAGCAGTAATCGCGGCGTCGTGTACCTGGGGCAGGGCAAGGTTGAAGTGCAAACCATCGACTATCCGAAGATGGTTGATCCACGTGGCCGGCAGATCGGCCACGGCGTGATTCTCAAGGTCGTCACGACCAATATTTGTGGGTCAGACCAGCATATGGTGCGCGGCCGCACGACCGCGCAGGTCGGCCTCGTGCTCGGGCACGAGATCACTGGCGAGGTGATCGAGATTGGGCGCGACGTGGAGACGCTTAAGATCGGCGATCTGGTTTCCGTGCCGTTCAACGTAGCATGCGGCCGTTGTCCGACCTGCAAGGCGCAAAACACGGGCGTGTGCCTGAACGTCAATCCGTCGCGCCCGGGCGGCGCCTATGGTTACGTGGATATGGGCGGCTGGATTGGCGGCCAGGCGGAATACGTGATGGTCCCGTACGCCGACTTCAATCTCCTGAAGTTTCCCGACCGCGACCAGGCGATGGCGAAGATCCGCGATCTCACGTGCCTCTCCGACATCCTGCCTACGGGCTATCACGGCGCCGTGATGGCGGGTGTGAAGCCGGGTTCGACCGTGTACATAGCGGGCGCGGGTCCGGTCGGAATGGCCGCGGCGGCGTCCGCTCGTTTGCTGGGCGCGGCGTGCACGATTGTCGGCGACATGAACGAAGAGCGCCTCGCGCACGCGCGCAAAGTTGGCTTCGAGACTGTGGATCTATCGAAGGACGCAACGCTCAGTGAGCAGATCGCGGCCATTCTCGGTACACCGGAAGTGGATTGCGCAGTCGATTGCGTGGGCTTCGAAGCGCATGGTCACGGCAGCAGTGGAAGCCATCAGGAAGCGCCTGCCACGGTGCTGAATTCGCTGATGGAAATCACGCGGGTAGCGGGTGCTATCGGAATCCCGGGTCTCTATGTCACCGACGATCCAGGCGCCGCCGACGCAGCCGCGAAGAAGGGTGCGCTGAGCATTCGCTTCGGCCTGGGCTGGGCCAAGTCGCATTCGTTCTTCACCGGGCAGACGCCGGTCGTGAAGTACAACCAGAACCTGATGCAAGCCATCTTGTGGGATCGCCTGCCGATCGCGGATATTGTTAACGTCTCGGTGGTGACGCTCGATCAGGCGCCGGACGGGTATCGGCAATTCGATGGCGGCGCGCCGCGCAAGTTCGTGATCGACCCGCACGGGATGTTGAAGGCGGCGTAGGGGGGCGTTCGCACTTGGGGTGGGGGGGGTGGGGTCCTATGCTGGGGATAGTGGTTCTGGGTCTATGCCGGGTTGTTGCTTTCAGTGTTTGTGGTCTGCTTGATTCGGCTATTTTCTTTACCACTATTAGCCACTGCGCGTGGCGGCGCGTCATTTCTTGGTCCTTAGCGACAAAGAAACGAAGCAAAGAAAGCGCTTTCAAAACGAGGGCACGTAAGTTGACCTAGCGTGCAGTTTCCACGTTTTTGGCACCCCAAAAGCACGGTGCTCGCAAGAGCTACGGATGTGTGAACCCCTCCTTCTCGCGAATTCTTACACGCACACGCTTCGCCCCGCACGCTCTCGGGCAAGCACCCTTGCCAAGAAAACCCGCGCGGCCCCACGCGTATCTGCTACTACGGCTCGTCGCGGTTTACCTGCTTGGTCAGCGTGGTTGCGGGGGTCACATTCGTTGGGTACGGCCTCGCATGTTCGCGGCCTCGCTTTGAGGTGGGTTGGCGACGTGGTTCGACGTGCGTACAAATTTGGTGGGTGGTTTTACGCGGATAGCGCGGGGTGTTCCTTGGGCAGGTTCAGTCACTGGTGGCGAAGCGTGTGGGTATCGGTGTTCGGAGAAGGAGGGTTTCACACATCCGCCGCTCTTGCGAGCACCGTGCTTTTGGGGTGCCAAAAACGCAGGAACTGCACGCTGGGTCAACTTATGAGCCCGCGTTTTGAAAGCGCTTTCTTTGCTTCGTTTCTTTGTCGCTTTGGACAAAGAAATGACGCGCCGCCACGCGCAGTGGCTAATAGTGGTAAAGAAATGAGCCAACGCAAGCAGACCACTAAGGCCGAAAGCAGCAACCCGGCAATGACCCCGACCGCTAACGCAGGAACCTAGCAACCCGGCATCAACCCCGACCGCCAACTCTAAACCCCAGCCACCATCCCCGAGTGCGAACGAAAACCACCTAAGCGGCGTTTTGAGCAATCGCCAACGAAGGAGCGGCAACCACGGCAAGCGGCGGCAACTGGCGACGGCGTTCTCGCGTGGGCGCCGTGCCGAATGAATCGCGATAGCTCTTGCTGAAATGGCAGGCCGATTGAAAGCCGCAAGCCATGGTGATGTGCATGATCGACATATCGGTCTGCAGCAGCAATTCACGCGCGCGGCGCAGCCGCAGCGTCAGGTAGTAATGCGTAGGCGTCATGCCAAGGTGCTCGCGGAACAGCCGCTGCAATTGCCGCTGCGACATCCCCGCCAGCCGCGCGAGTTCTTCGCGCGACAACGGCTCTTCTATGTTGTTCTCCATCAGCGAAATCACTTCGAACAGCGACTTGTTCGCCGAGCCCAGCCGCGCGACCAGCGGCATGCGTTGCTGCGCGCTGGTATCGCGAACGTGCTCCACGATGAACTGTTCTGCAATCTGCGTGACCTTCGCCGATCCCACGCGCGTGGCGATCAGGTTCAGCATCATGTCGAGCGGCGCGACGCCGCCCGTGCACGTGACGCGGTCCCGGTCGATCACGAATAGCTCTTTGAGAAAGCGTGTTTCCGGAAATTCCTCTTTCAGCGCCGACATGTTCTCCCAGTGAATCGCGCACGCATAACCGGCGAGCAAACCGGCACGCGCAAGGGCATAGGTGCCGGTGCAGAGACTGCCGAGCACGCTGCCCAGCCGCGCAAAACGGCGCAACGCAGCCAGGTGCGCAGGCGTGGTTTCGCGCTGGACATCGATGCCACCGACCACGAACACAATGTCCGGTTGTCCCACGCACTCGACTGGTCCGGTATCGACGGAGAGGCCATTGCTTGCCGCCACGGGACCACCGTCCGGGCTCACGATCGACCACGTGTACAGCTTTTGCCCGGTCAGATAGTTCGCCATGCGCAGCACTTCGATAGCGTTGGTGAACGCGATCATCGTGAAATTAGGCAGCGGCATGAACGCGAAATGCGCGAGCGACGCGGTTCGGTCGGGGGACATGGAGGAGGGAATCCTTCGAATCTAGGGTGTGGCTGTGTCGTGGGGACACGACTACGGACATTTTGGAGATCTTTGCAACATGCATGCCATCAGGCTAAACCCTATCTGCATTGAAGCTTACGGTGGCGTAAGCGCCTGGCGACGCACCGCGAAGGGGATCGAGACCTCGTTGAGCACCGCACGCGAGCGAGAATTGTCCGCTGCGGTGCAGCATGGAAATGGCATGCCGGACCGGTATCTGGCGACTTGTGTAAAACGGACGCGAATGTCGGAAAAGGCCAAGAACACGTCTAAATTCATAAATTGGCGCGTGGGGTGAAAGTCAAGAATAGACGCATCGGAAAGCGGTTCGCAGCGTGGTTTCAAGCGCCTTTGCAGGTTGGCTCATGAAGCAAATCCATGAAGCAAACCGTCTTTCAAAAAACGACTTGTCCCCGAACCCACGGATGCTTCAATGTCAAATTCCCCGACTCGCCCCGCCGCCCCGTTCTTCGAAGAACCGCTTGCCACCCGCGACGCGCCAGTACGCAGCGCAATCCTGAAGGAGCTGGAACGCCAGCAGTCGCAGATCGAACTGATTGCATCGGAGAACATTGTCTCGCGTGCCGTTCTTGAGGCTCAGGGTTCGGTGCTGACCAACAAATATGCGGAAGGTTATCCGGGTAAGCGTTATTACGGCGGCTGCGAATTCGTCGATGAAATCGAAACCCTTGCGATCGATCGCGTGAAGCAGATCTTCAACGCGCAGTTCGCCAACGTGCAGCCGCATTCCGGCGCGCAAGCGAATGGCGCCGTGATGCTCGCGCTGACGAAACCGGGCGACACCGTCCTCGGCATGTCGCTCGATGCAGGCGGCCACCTGACGCACGGCGCCAAGCCGGCCATGTCCGGCAAGTGGTTCAACGCGATCCAGTACGGCGTGAACCGCGAGACCATGCTGATCGATTACGAGCAGATCGAAGAACTTGCTCTGCAGCACAAGCCGACGTTGCTGATTGCGGGTTTCTCGGCTTATCCGCGCGAGCTGGACTTTGCGCGCTTGCGTGCCATTGCTGACAAGGCCGGTTCGAAGCTGATGGTCGACATGGCGCACATTGCCGGCGTGATCGCGGCAGGGCGTCATCAAAACCCGGTCGAGCATGCGCATGTGGTGACGTCCACGACGCACAAGACACTGCGCGGCCCACGCGGCGGTTTTGTACTGACCAATGACGAAGACATCGCCAAGAAGATCAATTCTGCGGTGTTCCCGGGCCTCCAGGGCGGTCCGCTGATGCATGTGATCGCTGGTAAGGCCGTCGCCTTCGGTGAAGCGCTGCAGCCCGGTTTCAAGACTTACATCGATAACGTGCTGGCCAACGCGAAGGCGCTGGGCGAAGTGCTGAAGGCCGGCGGCGTCGATCTCGTGACTGGCGGCACCGACAACCACTTGCTGCTCGTTGATCTGCGTCCGAAGGGCTTGAAGGGCAATCAGGTCGAGCATGCGCTGGAACGCGCCGGCATCACCTGCAACAAGAATGGCATCCCGTTCGATCCGGAAAAGCCCACGGTCACCTCGGGTGTGCGTCTCGGTACGCCCGCCGGCACCACGCGTGGTTTTGGCGTGGCAGAGTTCCGTGACATCGGCCGCCTGATCGTGGAAGTGTTCGACGCGCTGCGCGACCACCCCGAAGGTCACGCCGACACCGAGCACCGCGTGCGCCGCGAAATCTTCGCGCTGTGCGAACGCTTCCCTATTTATTGAATCCGGAGCAAGAGATGAGCACACTTCACGACAGCAGCATCATCATCGACGGCCTGAACATTTCGAAGTTCGAGCCGTCGGTATTCGAGGACATGAGAAAGGGCGGCGTAACCGCGGTGAATTGCACCGTGTCGGTCTGGGAGAGCTTCCAGAAGACCGTCGACAACATTGCTGAAATGCGTCAGATGATCCGCGAGCACAGCGACATCCTCACGCTCGTGCGCACGACGGACGACATTCGCCGCGCAAAGAAAGAGAACAAGACGGGCATCATTTTTGGTTTCCAGAACGCGCACGCGTTTGAAGACAACCTGGGCTACATCGAAACATTCAAGCAGCTTGGCGTGAACGTCGTGCAGCTTTGCTACAACACGCAGAACCTGGTCGGTACCGGTTGCTACGAGCGCGATGGCGGTCTTTCCGGTTTCGGTCGCGAAGTGATCCAGGAAATGAATCGCGTGGGCATCATGGTCGACTTGTCGCATGTGGGCGGCACGACCTCTTCGGAAGCTATCGCCTTCTCGAAGAAGCCGGTGTGTTATTCGCATTGCTGCCCGTCCGGCCTTAAGGAGCATCCGCGCAACAAGAGCGATGAGCAGCTTAAGGAAATTGTCGACGCAGGCGGCTTTGTCGGCGTGACCATGTTCGCGCCGTTCCTCAAGCGCGGCCCGGATGCGACGGTCGAAGATTATCTCGAAGCCATTGAATACGTGGTCGACCTGATTGGCGAAGACAACGTGGGTATTGGCACGGACTTCACGCAAGGCTACAGCACGGAATTCTTCGACTGGATCACGCACGACAAGGGCCGTTATCGTCAACTGACGAACTTCGGCAAGGTCGTGAATCCAGAAGGTATCCGAACGATTGGCGAATTCCCGAACCTGACCGCCGCGATGGAACGTGCCGGCTGGGGCGAGTCGCGCATCAAGAAGATCATGGGCGAGAACTGGGTGCGCGTGTTCGACAGCGTCTGGAACGTCTGAGCCGGCTCACCCGATAAAAAAAGGAACCCACACGATGCAACCGCAACTGCCTATTGACGTCGATCCGGAAACCGGTGTCTGGACGACCGACTCGCTGCCCATGCTGTATGTGCCACGCCACTTCTTCACGAACAACCATCTGGCGGTTGAAGAAGCGCTCGGCCGCGATGTGTACGCGAAGAGCCTCTATACCGCAGGCCACAAGTCCGCGTATCACTGGTGCGATAAAGAAGCGAAGCAACATGGCATTAGCGGCATGGCCGTGTTCGAACATTACCTGAAGCGCTTGTCGCAACGCGGCTGGGGTTTGTTCTCGATCGAGAAAAGCGATCCGGCTGCGTCAACCGCAACCGTGCATCTGCGTAACTCGTCGTTCGTGCTGGCGCAACCGGGCAAGGAGGGCAAGCTTTGCTACATGTTTGCCGGCTGGTTCTCGGGCGCGATGGACTGGGTCAACGACACCGCACCGGAAGGCACGAAGAAAGGCCCGAAGTCATTTTCAGTCGAGACGCAATGCGCGGCCGAAGGTCATTCGCATTGCGTGTTCGAAGTGACGCCGCTGGCCGCGTGAACGAGTAATAAAGCAGCGTAGTACATAGATAAATCCGAGGTCGACCGCGATGCGTTACCCCAACCTTTTCAAGCCTCTTACGCTGAACAAGCTGACCTTGCGCAACCGCATTGTCAGCACCGCGCACGCGGAGGTCTACGCGGAGCCGGGTGGTTTGCCCGGTGACCGGTATATCCGTTATTACGAAGAAAAGGCCAAGGGCGGTGTGGGACTGGCCGTATGCGGCGGCTCGAGCCCGGTGTCCATCGATAGTCCGCAAGGATGGTGGAAGTCGGTGAATCTGGCGACCGACAAAGTCATCGATCCTCTCTCGCGCCTGGCCGAAGCCATGCACAAGCACGGCGCGAAGATCATGATCCAGGCGACCCACATGGGCCGTCGCACCGCGTATCACGGCGAGCACTGGCCGCATCTTATGTCACCGTCCGGCGTGCGCGAACCGGTGCATCGTGGCAACGCGAAGATCATTGAAGTGGAAGAAATCAAGCGCATCATTTCCGACTTCGCCGCGGCTGCCAAGCGCGTGAAAGATGCGGGCATGGATGGTGTCGAAATCTCGGCGGCTCACCAGCATCTGATCGACCAGTTCTGGAGCCCGCGCACGAATTTTCGTACCGATGAATGGGGCGGCTCGCTCGAAAACCGTCTTCGCTTTGGTAACGAAGTGCTCAAGGCCGTGCGTGAAGCGGTAGGTCCCGACTTCTGCGTCGGCCTGCGCATGTGTGGTGACGAATTCCATGAGGACGGTCTCGATCACACGCAGTTGAAAGAGATCGCACAGTCGATGTCGGAGTCGGGCCTTATCGACTATATCGGCGTGATTGGTTCCGGTGCCGACACGCACAACACGCTAGCGAACTGCATGCCGCCAATGGCGTTGCCACCCGAACCGTTCGTGCATCTTGCGGCCGGCATCAAGTCGGTGGTGAAGCTGCCCGTGATGCATGCGCAAAGTATTCGCGACGCAGGGCAGGCCGAGCGCTTGCTGGAATCCGGCATGATCGATCTGGTCGGCATGACGCGCGCGCAGATCGCCGATCCGCACATGGTCATCAAGATCCGCGATGGCCGAGAAGACGAGATCAAGCAGTGCGTGGGCGCGAACTATTGTATCGACCGGCAGTACAACGGTCTTGATGTGCTGTGTGTGCAGAACGCGGCGACATCGCGCGAAGAAACCATGCCGCACGTGATCGAAAAATCACGTGGGCCGAAGCGTAAGGTCGTGGTCGTGGGTGCGGGTCCTGCGGGACTCGAAGCCGCACGCGTCGCGAAATCGCGGGGGCATGACGTCGTATTGTTCGAGAAGAACGATTATGTCGGTGGCCAGATCATGCTGGCGGCGAAGGCGCCGCAGCGCGAGCAGATGGCAGGCATCGTGCGCTGGTTCGACATGGAAACGAAGCGCCTCGGCGTGGATCGCCGTCTGGGAGTCGCCGCCGATGACAAGATGATCATGGCGGAAAAGCCGGATATCGTCGTGCTGGCAACGGGCGGTTCATCGTTCACGCAGCAAGTGCCGGCGTGGGGCGTAGCGGATGGTCTCGCCGTGAGCTCGTGGGACATCCTCTCGGGCAAGGTCGAGCCGGGCAAGAACGTGCTGGTCTATGACGGCGTCAGCACGCACGCAGGCGCGGGCGTGGCGGACTTCATCGCGAGCCGGGGTGGCAACGTCGAGATCGTCACACCGGATGTGAAGGTTTCCGACGATGTGGGCGGCACGACCTTCCCGATTTTCTATCGACGTCTGTACGCGCAAGGCGTGATCTCCACGCCCAACTACTGGCTCGACAAGGTGTATGAGGAAGACGGCAAGAAGATCGCCGTGATCCGCAACGAGTACACGGAGGAGCAGGAGGAACGTGCGGTCGATCAGGTGGTGATCGAGAACGGCATTACGCCGAACGACGATCTCTACTGGAAGCTGAAGCCGGAGTCATTGAATCGCGGCCAGATCGATGTGCACAAACTGTTCGCCTCCGAGCCGCAACCGTCCCTGAGTGAAGAACTGGGCAACGGCCGCTTCCTGCTGTTCCGCGTTGGCGACTGCATCTCCATGCACAACATTCACGGCGCGATCTACGACGCGCTGCGCCTCGTCAAGGACTTCTGATAATGAGCCCGGTGTTTGTCATTACCGTGTTGTTGTGGCTGTCGGTGGCGGGTCTGGCATTCGCACTGTTCAAGCGTGCCGCGTATTGGCGCGAGGGTCGCGCGACGGCTGCCGGTGCATACGGCTGGGGCAATTTGCTGTCGATCCCGAAGCGCTATTTCGTCGATCTGCACCATGTGGTCGCACGCGATCCGTACATTGCCAAGACGCACGTGGCAACAGCCGGCGGTGCGATTGCCGCCATGGCGCTGGTGTTCCTCAACTACGGGCTGGCAATCTATTCGCCGTGGCTCGACAAGCTGATCTTCCTGGCAGCGCTTGTGATGCTGGTCGGCGCGGTGTTCGTGTGGCGTCGCCGGCATGGCGCGAAGGCCGTGCCCGCGCGTTTGTCGCGTGGGCCGTGGGATAGCTTGCCGTTGCTGCTGGGCTCGTTCGCACTCGGGATCGTGCTGTTCATCGCGTTGCCCGCTGCGGCCATGTCCGGCGCATTGGCCATCATCGTCGCGTTGCTGATTGCCGTGGGTGCTTTCACGATGACCTTCGGCGCCGCTCGCGGTGGTCCGATGAAACACGCGCTCGCCGGCTTGCTGCATCTCGCGTTTCATCCCCGGCAAGAGCGCTTCACCGGCCGCAGCCACGAGCATGATGTCGTGCCGCCGACCGCGCTCAAGATGCCCGTGCTCGATGCAAAGGAATATGGCGTCGGCAAGCCGGTGGAGTTTCGTTGGAATCAATTGCTGAGCTTCGATGCCTGCGTGCAATGCGGCAAGTGCGAAGCGGCTTGTCCGGCGTTCGCAGCGGGTCAGCCGTTGAACCCGAAGAAGCTGATCCAGGATCTGGTGACAGGGATGGTCGGCGGCACGGACGCCGCGTATGCAGGCAGCCCGACGCCTGGCATCCCGCTCGGCAAGCATTCGGGTGCACCATCGAAGCCGCTGATCTCGACGATGATCGAAGCCGATACGATCTGGTCCTGCACCACCTGCCGCGCGTGCGTTCAGGAGTGCCCGATGCTGATCGAGCATGTGGACGCCATCGTGGATATGCGGCGTAACCAGACGCTGGTCGAAGGCATCGTGCCGGGCAAGGGTCCCGAAACGTTGGCGAACTTGCGTGAGACGGGTAGCGCGAACGGCTTCGATATCGGCGCGCGTTACGACTGGGCGGTGGATCTGCAAGTGCAGGTCGCGCAGCCGGGACGACCGGTCGATGTGCTGCTCATCGCAGGCGAAGGTGCTTTCGATATGCGCTATCAGCGCTCGTTGCGCGCTCTGGTCAAAGTGATGAACAAGGCCGGCGTGGACTATGCAGTGCTTGGCGGCGTGGAGACGGATACCGGCGACACGGCCCGTCGTCTCGGCGATGAAGCCACGTTCCAGCAACTGGCGACGCAACTCATCGCGACCCTTTCCAATTATTCGTTCAAGAAGATCGTCACCGCCGATCCGCATGTGATGCATAGCCTGCGCAACGAATATCGCGCGCTGGGCGGCCTGTATGAAGTGCAGCATCACACGTCATTGATCGCGGAGCTCGTCGCGAGCGGTAAGCTCACGCCCGCCGCTGAAAGCGCGCTTGCCGCCGGTAAGAGCGTCACATATCACGACCCGTGCTATCTCGGCCGCTATAACGGCGAGACGGAAGCGCCGCGCAAGCTGCTCAAGTCGATCGGCATCAAGGTGGTCGAGATGGAGCGCAACGGCATGCGCGGACGATGCTGCGGCGGTGGCGGCGGAGCGCCGCTCACGGACATCCCCGGCAAGCAGCGTATTCCCGATATCCGTATCAACGACGCTCGCGCGATCAATGCGGAGATCGTCGCGGTCGGTTGCCCGAACTGCACGGCGATGCTGGAGGGCGTCGTTGGTGCGCGGCCGGAAGTGCTGGATGTGGCTGAACTTGTTGCAGCGGCGCTGGAGTAAGCAATGGACACCATCAAACGAATTAATCCGCGCCGGCCATTTTCCATCACGGCAGAAGGGCTAAAACGCATTACGCTGGGGTTTGTCGGCGCGTCGGGGGACGTCAATGCTGTTGCGTTGGGTGGGCATCGTGAACAGGCGAAGACTCGCCGAACGATGGCTACTGCGCAACGCTCATTGCTTGTTGCCGCTCATAGCGACCGTGGTTCGCTGGATGACCACGCGCGGCAAACACTCGCTGCCGCCGCGTTACTGGCGGACTCGACAACGCAAGTCGTATTGCTCGTGCTGGGCGAATTGAAGGACGACGCGGCTGCGCTCGGCGCCGACAAGGTGATCGAGATGCCGGCGTTCGACCGTCGTGCATTCACACCCGATAGCGCGTTGGACGCGCTTGCCACGTGCGTCGCGGCATATTCGCCCGCCCATGTTTTCCTCCCCGATAACGCGACCGGCGACGGCGATCTCGGACGCCGATATGCCGCTCAAGCGAAGGCATCGGTGGCGGCGCATGTGGTCGAAATCGACGCTGCGCATGTGTCGGTTTATAGCCAGGCGCGCAAGGCGTTTGCCGTGCGTTCGCTTCCCGATGTGATTCTGCTTGCTCCGAATGCTGTCGATGTAAGGCTACCGTTCGTCGGCGCTGGCGAGCGGGTCGAGGCGGAGCAGTTTGCCGTTGCAAGCCTTCAAGACAAGAGTCCTTATAAAGATCTCGGCATCGAGGAAATCGATGCCGCGCAAGTGGCGCTGGAAGAGGCTGATTTCATCGTGTCGGCGGGTAATGGAGTAACGGATGTCCCGGCGTTCGAGCGTCTCGCCAGCACCGTGGGCGCTGCAATTGGCGCAAGCCGGGTAGCCGTCGACGATGGCAAGTTCCCGCGAGACAAGCAGATCGGCGCAACGGGAAAGACGGTCGATGCGAGCATCTACATTGCGTTCGGTATCTCCGGCGCGGTGCAGCACTTGCAGGGCATCAAGGATTGTCGTCACGTGATCGCGGTGAACCTGGACGCGAGCGCGCCAATCGCGAAACGCGCGAACCTGACGATCATCGGCGACGCGCAGGAAACGATCGCGGCGTTGACCGACGCCGCCGCAGCCGCGCGTCACGCGCGTGCCAACCCGGGCTCGCTAACATCGTCCGGAGGCAACGCCTCGAGCAGGGCAAAGCTGGAAGGAGCGCTCGCATGAGCCACGCATCGACCACGAAGCGCGTAAGCAAAATCGCCGTCCTCGTCTCGGTCGGACGTCATCCGGTGAGTGGAACTGCGCGCTACAGCCGCAACGACGCCGCCGCGCTGACGCTGGCAACGCGGCTCGCCGCGCAACACCACGCGACGCTCGACGTGTTGCACGCAGGCGAGCCGACCAATCCCGCATTGCGCGAATATCTCGCGTTGGGCGCGGCAAAGGTGGAAGTGCTGGCGGTGGCCGTCGGCGACGAAATTGCGCCGGCGCTAACCGCACGCTTGAAGGGTTACGACCTCGTGCTGACCGGCACGCGCGCGGAAGGCACGGAAGACAGCGGCATGCTGCCTTACCAGCTCGCCGACGCTTTGGGCTTCGCGCTGCTTGCATCGGCGGTGGACATAGGAATTGAAACGGACGCTGAAACGGCGCACGTCACCGTCCGGCAATTCCTGCCGAAAGGTTTGCGCCGTCGCGTGCGGGCAAGCTTGCCTGCGCTTGTCGCGGTACATCCCATGGCCAACGCCACGCCGCGTTACGCCTACGCGAAACTGCGCGAAGGCAGGATCGAACCCGTGCTGGTGAGTGCCGCCAACGCATCGGAGAGCAACGCCTGGTCGATCAAGCCCGCGACGGCAAAACCCGTGCGGCTGGCGGCGGCCGAAAAGCGTTCGGGCCATGCGCGCATGCTCTCGGCCACGACCACGGAAAGCCGCGGCGGCAGCGTCGTAATTGAAGGGACTTCCGTCGAAAAAGCACAAGTGATCCTGGCCTATTTGCGCGAGCATCAACTCGTCGATTACTGATTTGCGACACGAAAATTCCCGCACGGTTCGGGCACATGCAAGCTCGGGCGGGGCACCAAAACACGGAGTACACGATGAAAGTTTCCGCAGACGTTCGCGCAATGATCGAACGCCGCAAGAAGGGTCACACGCTTGAAGCGCCGTTCTACGCGAGCGAGGAAATCCACGCGCTCGACATGGACGCGATCTTCCGGCGGCACTGGATCCAGGTCGCGGTCGAACCGGACGTGCCTGAAGCGGGCGACTACATGACGGTGGAGCTCGGCAACGACTCCATCCTGATCGTGCGCGACGACGACATGCAGATCCGGGCATTTCATAACGTCTGCCGGCATCGCGGTGCGCGCCTGTGCAGCTCGGAGAAGGGCTCGCTCGGCAATATCGTGTGCCCGTATCACAGCTGGACCTACAACCTGAACGGTGACCTGATGTTCGCCGAGCACATGGGCGAGCAGTTCGACAAGTGCAAGCACAGCCTCAAGAAGGTCCACGTCGAAAACCTCGCGGGCCTGATCTTCATCTGCCTCGCTGAAACGCCGCCGGCAGATTTCGCCGTATTGCGCGCTTCGATGGAACCGTATTTGAAGCCGCATGGTCTCGCTGACTGCAAGGTGGCGGCCGCCATCGATATCATCGAAAAGGGCAACTGGAAGCTCACGATGGAGAACAACCGCGAGTGCTATCACTGCGTCGCGAACCATCCCGAACTGACCATCTCGTTGTACGAATACGGCTTTGGTTATCAGCGTTCCGCCGACAACGAAGAAGCGATGGCCGCCTTCGAGAGGACCGTTGAAGAACGCACGGCGCAGTGGGAAGCGATGAACCTGCCGTCGAAGGAAATCGACCGGCTGTCTGACCTTGTGAGTGGTTTCCGCACTCAACGTTTGCCGCTCGATCGCAGCGGTGAATCGCAGACGATGGACGCCAAGGTGGCATCGAAGAAATTGCTTGGCGGTTTCCAGCAAGCCGATCTCGGTGGCCTCTCGTTCTGGACGCAACCGAATTCGTGGCATCACTTCATGAGCGATCATATTGTGAGCTTCTCGGTGATTCCGCTGTCGGCCGGCGAGACGCTGGTTCGCACTAAATGGCTCGTGCACAAGGACGCGAAGGAAGGCATCGACTACAACGTCGATAACCTCACCGCCGTCTGGCGCGCGACCAACGACCAGGACCGCGCGCTGGTGGAATTCTCGCAACTCGGCGTGACGAGCAGCGCGTATGAGCCGGGTCCGTATTCGCCGTTCACGGAAGGCCTCGTGGAGAAGTTCTGCGAGTGGTATATCGGCCGGCTCGACGACTACGCGAGCACGCCGGATGAAGCAAGCGTCAGCGATCACGGCGAGAAAGTCGTGTCGTTTAAGCGCTGATCAAGACTCAACGTCGCCCATAAAGTTTTAGCGGAGAAACAGATGATGCGCGATCAGGCGACGTTCGAGCCTGCCCCGAACCGAGTGACCCAGCCCGAGTTCTGGGGCACGCTTCCCGCCCGTTGGGACAGCGACACTGACGAAACGCTCGTCTGCTGCCACGTTCGTCAGGAAACGCACGACGTAAAGAGCTTCTTCTTTCGTGCGCCGGTTGAGCGGACCTTCGTTTTCGAGCCCGGCCAGTTCATCACGCTGGAGTTGGAGATAGACGGCGAGTCGATCAATCGCTGCTATACGATTTCCTCGCCGCCTACGCGTCCTCACACCATTTCCATCACGGTGAAGCGCGTGCCGGGCGGCAAGGTGTCGAACTGGCTGCACGACAATCTCCAGACGGGCGGCAAGGTTCGCGTGCTGGGACCCGCCGGCGAATTCACCTGCGCGCGGCATCCGGCGCGCAAGTTCCTGTTTTTATCGGCGGGATCGGGCGTGACGCCATTGATGTCCATGAGCCGTGCGCATCACGAACTCGGCGAGGATCGCGATATCGTGTTCATGCACAGCGCACGCACACCCGACGACATCATCTTCGCGCGCGAGCTCGATCTGATTGCGTCGAACCAGACGAATTTCCGCACGGCTTTCGTGTGCGAAAGAGTCGGCGCGCGGACGAACTGGCCCGGCGTAACAGGCTTCCTCACGCTTCCGTTGCTTAAGCTTGTCGCACCAGATTTTCTGGAGCGGGAAATCTTTACCTGTGGTCCGGCGCCGTACATGAAAGCAGTGCGTGATCTGCTTGCGGAAGGCGGCTTCGACACGACGCATTATCACGAGGAGAGCTTCTCCTTCGAGACGATCGCCGAAGTCGCGGCACAACTGACGACTGCGCACGTGGCCGATGCCTTGCATTCCACAGAAACATTCAGCGAGATGCGGGAAAACGCGATCGGCTTTGATCCAGCGCCTGAACCCGCACCTGTCGAAACCAGCTTCAAGGTAAGTTTTGCCAAAAGCAATCGCGAGATCGAATGCGGCAGCGCGCAGCATGTGCTGGACGCGGCCAAGAAATCGGGCGTGCGCTTGCCGGCATCGTGTACGCAAGGCATGTGTGGCACCTGCAAGGTCAAGCTGCTTTCGGGCGAAGTCGATATGAAGCATAACGGCGGCATTCGTCAGCGCGAGATCGATCAGGGCATGGTTCTGTTGTGCTGTAGCAAGCCGCTGACGGACCTTGTTGTCGATAAGTAGGGTATTCATCAGGACTGGCGGTACAGCCGGACAAAACGAGGTCGCATCCGGACAACTGGGTGTCGAAAAAAAACCAGTCGGCGCTTTTCTGGCCGGTGATTCTTAAGCCTCAATGGTGAGGACCGCAAAGGGGAGTACGACAATGAGACTGATCAAGAAACTGCTTGTTTTAAGCACCTTAAGTGCTGCGCTGGCTGCAACCAGCGCAGGCGTGATTGCCGCCGATGCGAAGCCGACCATCAAGATCGGCTACGTGGAAGGCTGGGACGACAGCGTGGCGACGTCGAACGTGGCGGCTCAGGTCATCGAGAAGAAGCTGGGTTATCCCGTGCAACTCGTGCCGGTCGCGGCCGGCGTGATGTGGCAGGGCGTGGCGCGCGGTGACCTCGACGCTACGTTGTCGGCGTGGCTGCCGGTCACGCACGGCGCGTATTGGGAAAACTTCAAGACGAAGGTCGTCGATCTCGGCACCAACTTCCCTGACGCGAAGATCGGCCTGATCGTGCCGGAAGATGCGGACGTGACGAGCCTGACGGATCTCGAAGCGAAGAAGTCGGAGTTCGGCGGGCGTATTGTCGGTATCGATGCCGGCGCCGGCGTGATGTCGAAGACGAGCGAAGCGATCAAGGCATACGGCCTGGACTACACGTTGATGCCGAGTTCAGGCAGCGCAATGACGGCGGAACTGGCACGTTCGGAAAACGCGAAGAAGCCGATCATTGTGACGGGCTGGAAACCGCACTGGATGTTCGCGAAGTACAAGCTGAAATTCCTGGAAGATCCGAAGAAGGTGTTCGGTGAAGCGGAGCATGTGGACAGCGTGGTGAATCCGGAGCTCGAAAAGAAGGCGCCTACGGTGGTCGCTTTCCTGAAGAAGTTCCAATGGAAACCGGGCGAGATCGACAGCGTGATGCTGGCCACCACGAACGGCGCGAAGCCGGCCGCTGCTGCGGATGCGTGGGTGAGCGCACATGGCGACCGTGTGTCGAGCTGGACTGCTAATTAAAGGTTCCCAGCTTTAGCTTCAACGAAACAACGCCGCTTTTTAGCGGCGTTGTTTCGTTTCAGAAGCTGATTCAAAGGCCGATCACAACACCACCGTCCGGTCGCCGTTGATAAACACCCGCCGTTCAATGAACGCCTTCACCGCGCGCGCAAGCGTGATGCATTCGACATCACGCCCAGTCGCGAGCAAGCGTTCCGGCTTGTACGAGTGATCCACGCGCTCGACCACTTGTTCGATGATCGGACCTTCATCCAGATCATCCGTCACGAAATGCGCCGTGGCGCCGATCAGCTTCACGCCACGCGTATGCGCCTGGTGATACGGCTTAGCACCTTTGAAACCGGGCAGGAACGAATGATGGATGTTGATCGCGCGTGCGGCCAGTTTCCGGCTCGTCTCGCCTGACAGGATCTGCATGTAGCGCGCGAGGATCATCAACTCGGCGCCGGACGATTCGAACAAGTCGAGCAGGCGCGCTTCCTGTTGCGGTTTGGTATCGGCGGTAACGGGCAGGTGATGGAAGGGCAGTCCGTGCTGCAAGGCAAGCGGTTCCAGGTCACGATGGTTGGACCCGATCCCGACAATGTCCATCTTCAGTTCACCCATACGCCAGCGGAACAACAGGTCGGCCAGGCAGTGCTCGAGCTTCGACACCATGATGAGCACCTTCGGCCGCGCAGCCACGTTGTGAATCGCCCACGTCATGGAGAAATGTTCGGCGATCGGCGCGAATTCCTGCTGCAATGCGGCGATCTGCAGCGTTTCATCGTGATCCACTCCGTGGAAAACACAGCGTACGAAGAAGCGCTGGCTGAGGTCGTCGTCGAAGACGGTGAGTTCATCGACGTAACACTGGTGCCGGTCGAGGAAGCCTACCACGGCGGCGACCTGCCCCGCGGCGCTGGGACAAGCGACCGTCAGGACGAGTTGATGGGAAAGGGGGTCATTGACGTTACTGCCAGCCATGCGGATCTCCACTATGCAAATGGCGGCGCCGCGAACGCGGCGCGCATGCATTGCAGTAGAACAAATTGCATGGGACGGCGGCTAGAAGCTAAACGCCGTGACGCTGGTATCGGAGCGTCAGGGGCGCTTGGGCGGGTCTCAGGCAGCCACGCCGCAATCAGCCAGCAGCCAGTCGCGAAACGCACACACAGCCGCGGTTTGAGCGCGCGGCGCACTCAGGAGATATCCGCTGTCCGTCGTCACCGGGATATCGAACAATTCGATCAGTTGTCCGCTCGCGACGAGTTCATCCACCAGCGGCGCCCAGCCGAGCGCCACGCCCTGGCCCATGATGGCCGCGTGCGCGACAAAACCGTAGCTATTGAACGTAATCCCGCGATGCGCGGGCGGCGCCTCCAGCCCGTGCGCCGCGAACCAGCCGTGCCACGACAGCCAGCGCTCCGGGTTCGTGGGTTGCAGATGAAGAAGCGGCAGACCAACGAGGTCCGAAGGATGGCTGGGCCTGCCATGCCGCGAGAAAAACGCGGGGCTGCACACAGGCGTGACTTGCTCGGGAAATAGCTTGACTGTGCCGCGTCCGGCCCAGTCGGCCTCCGCCTGACCAAAACCGATCACGATATCCGCATGGTCGTGATCGGCGGCGAATACGTCTTGCGCCGTGGTGATCCTTACATCGACGTCAGGCATCAGCGCCTTGAATTGCGACAGGCGCGGCATCAGCCAATACGTCGCGAAGCCGAAGTCGGTGAGGAGGTTGAGTGAACGCTGCGCGGGTGTTGCGTGGCGGGCGCGAATGTCGTTGGTCGCAACCCGGATAGTGTCGAGGCTCTGGCGCACCGCTTCGAACAGGCGCACGCCGTCCTCGGTGAGCGTCACGCCCCGGTGGCCGCGCTCGAACAGCGCCGCGCCGAGGGTTTCCTCGAGCTGCACCACGCGCTGGCTGACCGCCGGCTGCGTGGAGCCCAGTTCACGGGCGGCCGCGGTAAAGCTGGCGAGACGCGCGGCGGACTCGAACATCGACAGCGCCTGCATGGGCGGCAAACGATCCTGTCTCGGCATAAGTCCCCCTTATGTGCTCATAACGTTTTGCTCTCTTCACAGCCGCACAGTGAACGGCAATAGTGATGCACGACATGAGCCGTTCGCCGTGCGTTTGCTTTGTGCTGCGCCACTTTCCTGATTCTATTCGAGCCCCGCTCCGATGCTTAAACGCAAACCGAATATCCTTATTCTGATGGCCGATCAAATGACGCCGTTCGCGTTGTCCGCGTATGGCCATCACGTGACGAAGACGCCGAACATGGACGCGCTCGCCGCCCGCGGCGTGGTCTTCGATTCAGCGTATTGCGCGAGTCCGCTCTGCGCGCCGTCGCGCTTTTCGTTCCTGTCGGGCAAGCTGCCCTCGGCTATAGGTGCCTACGATAACGCCGCCGAATTTCCCTCGCAAACATTAACGTTCGCCCACTACTTGCGCGCGGAGGGGTATCGCACCATTCTCTCGGGAAAGATGCACTTTTGCGGCCCGGATCAATTGCACGGTTTCGAGGAGCGCCTGACCACCGACATCTATCCAGCGGATTTCGGCTGGACGCCGGACTGGGACGACTTCGAGACACGCCCGAGCTGGTACCACAACATGAGTTCCGTGATTGATGCCGGGCCGTGCGTGCGCACGAACCAGCTCGATTTCGACGATGAAGTGACCTACACCACGCGCCAGAAGCTATTCGACATTGCGCGTGAGCGGCAAGCCGGGAAAGACGAGCGGCCGTTTTGCGTGGTGGCTTCGCTCACGCATCCGCACGATCCTTACGCGATCCCGCAGAAGTACTGGGACATGTACCGCGACGAAGACATTCAAATGCCTGCGCACCGCGACACGCTGGATGCCGCCGATCCGCATTCGAAGCGCCTGCGTTACGTGTGCGAGACCGACAAGACGCCGCCGACGGACCAGCAGATCCGCAACGCACGCCATGCGTACTACGGCGCGATTTCTTACGTCGATGCGCAATTCGGCGCGATCCTCGAAGCGCTCGACCAAGCGGGACTGGCTGACGACACCATCGTGATCGTGACGTCCGATCATGGCGAGATGCTTGGCGAACGCGGTCTTTGGTACAAGATGACGTTCTTCGAAGGCGGCTGCCGTGTGCCGCTGATCGTGCACGCGCCGGGGCAATTCAACGCGGCACATGTGAGCGCTTCGGTCTCGCATCTCGACTTGCTGCCGACGCTGGTGGAACTGGGACGTGGCACGCCGCGGTCCGCGTGGCCCGATACGCTCGATGGCCGCAGCCTCGTGCCGCATCTGCGTGGTGAGCCGCATGCACACGACGAAGCCATCGGCGAGTACCTGGCCGAAGGCGCAATTGCACCGATCGTGATGCTGCGGCGTGGCGACTTCAAGTTCATCCATACGCCGTCGGACCCCGACCAGCTTTTCAACGTTACCGAAGATCCGCTGGAACGCAGCAACCTCGCCACGCTGCCCGATTACGCCGCAAGGGTCGCTGCGTTCCGCGAGGAAATTGCCGTGCGTTGGGACCTGGGTGCGCTGCGCGAAGAAGTCGTGCAAAGCCAGCGACGCCGGCAATTTCACTTCGAAGCGACCACGCAGGGCAGGATTGAATCGTGGGACTGGCAACCATCGGTAGACGCCAGTCAACGTTATATGCGCAATCACATTGACCTCGACACGCTTGAAGCCATGGCGCGTTTTCCCGCCGTGACGCGCTAAAGCCGCGCCGATGCATTACAACCAAAACCACACCACCCACAGGAAGCCAACATGAAAAAGCCCTTTAAACACGCGCTATTCTGCATTGCGGCGCTCTGCGCATCCATCGGTGCGGCAGTCGCCGCAGAGCCCCAAAGCTGCCTGCAGGTGAAGATGGCGGACCCGGGCTGGACCGACATCGACGCGACCAACGCCATGGCCGGTGTCGTGCTGAAAGCGCTCGGTTATAAGCAGAGCGTCTCGAACCTTTCCGTGCCAATCACGTATCAAGGCTTGAAGAAAGGCCAGGTCGATGCGTTCCTGGGTAACTGGATGCCCGCGCAAGGGCCGCTGGTCAAACCGTTCGTCGATGAGAAATCGATAGACGTGGTGCACCCGAACCTGACCAACGCGAAGTTCACACTGGCCGTGCCGGACTACGTGGCGGCTGCCGGTGTTCACACGTTCGCCGACCTGCAGAAGAACCTGGACAAGTTCGACGGCAAGATCTATGGCATTGAACCGGGCGCACCGGCGAATCAGAACATCAAGAAGATGATCGATGAGAAGGCCTTCGGACTAAATGGCTGGAAGCTGGTGGAGTCGAGTGAGACCGGCATGCTGACGCAAGTCGAACGTTCGGTGCGCGACAAGAAGTGGATCGTGTTCCTTGCTTGGGAGCCGCATCTGATGAACACGAAGTTCCATCTCACCTACCTTGATGGCGGCGATAAATACTTCGGCCCGAACTTCGGCGGCGCGACAGTCAATACGGTTTCGCGGGCGGGTTACGCGGGCGAATGCCCGAACGTGGGACGCCTTTTCAAGCAGATGACATTCAACGTCGACCTGGAGAACGGCATCATCACCGATGTCCTTCAAAACAAGACCAACGTGGATACCGCTGCTGCAGCAGCGCTTAAACGCAACCCCGATCTCGTGAAGGGTTGGCTTGACGGCGTTACCACGAGTACGGGCGCAAATGGGTGGCAGGCTGTGCAAACAGCGCTTGGTTCCAAATAACAACAGTGCGTCGCACCTGGACAGGTTTACGTCGCAAAAGGTCGAGCCCCACTAAATATGGCCTCTTACTTTTGCAAGGCTGGTGGATGCGCTTGAATCTCGGTGCATGCACCCGCGTCCCATGCGTCAGATCACTGTAGTACGCCAGTCTCTGCAATAAAAATTCGAGCGAGAAGCGCTGCGCGATATCAATCCATCGCCGGAGCAGCGCGGACCTCGCTTGGTCCAACGAAACGTGCAAGCGGGTATCAGGGAGAATCAACGATGAAGAAGCGAAATGCCGTAAAGCTGGCGGCCCTCGCATTGAGCGCAGGCGCCGTCTCCGCACCTGCTTTGGTTCAAGCGCAAAGCAGCGTAACGCTGTACGGTATCCTCGACGCCGGTATTACCTACGTCAACAACACGGGTGGTTCGCACGTCGTCAAATTCGACGATGGCATCTCTTACGGCAACCGGTTCGGCCTCAAGGGCACGGAAGATCTGGGCGGAGGATTGAAGGCGATCTTCGTGCTCGAGAACGGCTTCCATCTGGGCAACGGCACGTTCGCCCAGGGCGGTGCGGAATTCGGCCGGCAGGCGTATGTGGGCTTGCAGAACCAGTGGGGCACGATCTCGGCGGGTAACCAGCTCGACCTGACCAACGAGTTCATGGAGGGTTACAACATCTCCTCGTTCGGCAGCGGCTACGCGATCCACCAGGGCGACTTCGACCGCATGAACGGCGACCGCTTGCCGAACTCGATCAAATACATGTCGCCCGATATCAGCGGCCTGACGTTCGGCGGCTTGTATTCGTTCGGCAATGTTGCCGGTGATTTCCACGAGAAGAGCGCATACAGCTTGGGCGCGCACTACGCGCACGGCGACTTCACGATCGGCACGGCGGTTACGCGCCTGAACAATCCGAACGGTATCTATGCATTCGACCCGTACGCGATGATCGGCACGAAGACCTTCCTGGGCCAGACCGTTGCAACGGTGAACGCGACCACGGGCGCAGTAACTGATTTGTTCAGCAGCACCGCGTTCAACGTCGACAGCCAGATGACTTACGGCATTGGGTCTTCGTATGCACTCGGCAACCTGACGCTGTTGGGCAATTACACCTACACCACGATCAAGGGCTTCGGACAGTCGTCGCACATGCACGTGGGTGAAGGCGGCGCGGAGTACAACTTCACGCCTGCGTTGATCCTGTACGGCGGTTACCAGTTCACGGCGTTTGAAGGGCACAAGTGGAACATGGGCTCGCTCGGGCTGCATTACCTGTTGTCCAAGCGTACCGATGTCTATGTGTCAGGTGACTACCTCAAGGCATCGAGTGGTGTGAACGCGGTGATCGGCTATAGCTTTACGCCGTCGACGTCGAGCACGCAAAGCGATGTTCGCATTGGTATCCGGCACTCGTTCTAAGCGTTATCCGTTTGTTTCAGCTGGCCGCGACGGTTTCCCGAACGGGCGCCGTCGCGCGAGGCGAACTGCGGTCCTGGCGCGGGCTTGAGCCGAAGCGCGTGCGGTAGGTGCGTGAAAAGTGCGAGGGTGATTCGAAGCCGCACGCCACGCAGATGGTGGTAATGGACATGTCGGTTTGTTGTAGCAATTCGCGGGCGCGTGCAAGGCGCAGTCCGAGATAGAAGTGGGTGGGTGTGTCTTTCATTGCCGAGCAGAACAGGCGTTCAAGCTGACGCCGCGTCACGCCGATTTCCTCTGCCAGTGCATCTGGCGACAGGGGTTCCTCCATGTGTTGTTCCATCACGCCGATCACCTGGATCAGCTTGCGATTGTGGATGCCGTAGCGTGCGGCGATCTGCATGCGCTGGTGGTCCGAGCGTTGGCGGATGCGTCCGAGCACGAATTGCTCGGAGACTTGCGCGGCGAGTTCGGCGCCGTGGCGGCGGCCGATCAGGTCGAGCATGAGATCGATGGAGGCGGTGCCGCCGGCGCAGGTGATGCGTCGCGCGTCGATTTCGAATAGCTCCTGGCTGACCGTCAGCGACGGATAACGCTCCTGGAATGCCGATGCCGCTTCCCAATGCAATGTTACGCGCTCGTGCTTGAGGAGCCCTGCTTCGGCCAGTACGAAACTTCCTGTATCGATACCTCCTAGCGTTGCGCCTTCGCGATCCATGCGCCGGAGCCAGTCGCCCATTTCGCGTGTGTATTGGCTTAGCGGGTTGAAGCCTGCCACGACGATGACGTTGGTGGCTTCGTCGACGTCGGCGAGGGCGGATTCTGCGTTGAGCGAGATGCCGTTGCTGGCGCAGACCGGGCCGCCGTCGAGGCTGAGGATGTGCCAGCGGTAGAGTGCACCGCGGAAGCGGTTGGCGACGCGTAGCGGCTCGATTGCCGACATGAAGCCGATGGACGAAAACTCGGGCAGCAGCAGGAAGTGGAAGTCTTCGGTGGCGGGCATTACACGGTGGGAGCGATTTGCAATCGGACTAGCAAGCTAACAAGCGGAAATTGCGGGCGCAATGGGGCCAAATCCTAGGTTTTTCGTTCGCACTCGGGGATGGGGGGTGTCAGGTTTTGGGGTTAGTGGTTGGGGTCAGTGCTGGGTTGCCAGGTTCTTGCGGTAGCGGTCGGGGTCGATGCCGGGTTGCTGCTTTCAGGGTTAGCGGTCTGCCTGAGTTGGCTCATTTCTTTATCACTATTAGCCACTGCGCGTGGCGGCGCGTCATTTCTTTGTCCAAAGCGACAAAGAAACGAAGCAAAGAAAGCGCTTTCAAAACGCGGGCTCGTAAGTTGACCCAGCGTGCACTTTGTGCGTTTTTGGCACCCCAAAAGCACGGTGCTCGCCAGAACCACCGGTGTGTGAAACCCTCCTTCTCCGAACACCGATACCCACACGCTTCGCCACCAGTGACTGAACCTACCACAGGTGCACCCCGCGCTATCCGCGGACAACCACCCACCAAATATGAACTCGCGTCGAACCACGTCGCCAACCCGCCTCGAAACAAGGCGCTCGGATAGATGAGGCCCTAACGTCAAAAAATAACCGGGCCAATCATGCCGACGAAGCAGCTAACCGATGAAGACCTGAAGCCGTAAATACGCGTGAGGCCGTGCGGGTTTCCTTGGCAAGCGTGCTTGCCCGAGAGCGTACGGGGCGAAGCGTGTTCGTGTCAGGATTCGCGAGAAGGAGGGGTTCAAACATCGGTGGTTCTGGCGAGCACCGTGCTTTTGGGGTGCCAAAAACGCACAAAGTGCACGCTAGGTCAACTTATGAGCCCTCGTTTTGAAAGCGCTTTCTTTGCTTCGTTTCTTTGTCGCTTTGGACAAAGAAATGACGCGCCGCCACGCGCAGTGGCTAATAGTGATAAAGAAAATAGCTCACTCACGCAGACCACTAACCTTGAAAGCAGCAACCCGGCACTGACCCCGACCGCTAACGCAGAAACCTGGCAACCCGGCACTGACCCCGACCGCTAACGCAGAAACCTGGCACCCCGGCATCAACCCCGACCACTAACCCCAGAACCTAGCAACCGGCATCAACCACAACCTCCACCCCACCCACCCCCAACCCCCCATCCCGAGTGCGAACGAAAAAAACCTGTCGCTAATAGTCAACTCCCGGTCGCAACCGGTCGCCTCCCCACCATTATGCGGCGTTACTTTTATGCACGGTCGGACATATCCGAACGCGTCTGTCCCACACGGAAAATTACCGGAACAGGAAGCCATGACATCACTCCCGACAACGAAAAAGCTGCTCGCCTGTCTGTTTCTCGCATTGACCTCCTTCGGCGCATCCGCGCAAAGCAAGGAAGACGCAAGCTGCCATACCGTTCGATTCGTCGATATCGGCTGGACCGACATCACCTCGACCACCGCGCTCGCATCAGTCGTATTCGAGGGCCTGGGCTACGACCCGAAGATCACCCAGGCCTCCGTGCCAATCTCGCTCGCCGGACTGAAGACCAAGCAGATCGACGTGTCGCTGGGCTACTGGTGGCCCGTGCAGGAAAAAGCGGTCCAGCCGTTCATCGACGCAAAGCAGATCGACAAGCTCGATCCCCCAAATCTCTCCGGCGCCAAAGCAACGCTCGCCGTGCCGAGCTATGAATACGACGCAGGCCTGAAGACCTTCCAGGACATCGCGAAGCACAAGGACGAGCTCGACGGCAAGATCTACGGCATCGAGCCGGGCAGCAGCGCGAACGCTTCGATCCAGAAGATGATCGATACCAACCAGTACGGCCTGGGCGGTTTCAAGCTGGTTCAATCGAGTGAAGCCGGCATGCTGGTCACCGTCGACCGCGCCGTGCGCGACAAGAAGTGGGTCGTGTTCCTCGGCTGGGAACCGCATCCGATGAACATCCAGATCAAGATGAACTACCTCTCCGGCGGCGACGCAGTGTTCGGTCCGAACTACGGCGAAGCACGCGTCTATACGCTGACCAACCCCGACTTCCTGACGCGCTGCCCGAACGCCGGCAAGTTGGTGTCGAACCTGCGGTTCAGCACGCAACTGGAGAACCAGCTGATGATCCCGGTCATGGCCAAAGTGCGACCCGCCGATGCAGCCAAGGACTATCTGAAGAAAAATCCGCAAGTGCTGGATGCATGGCTCGCAGGCGTAAAGACGGTGGACGGCAAAGATGGCCTGCCGGCAGTGAAGCAATATCTTGGTCTTTGAAAGGACAACGCAATATGAACCATGAAGTGATCGTGACTTGTGCGGTAACAGGCGCGGGAGACACCACGAGCAAACACCCGGCCATCCCGGTCACGCCCAAGCAGATCGCGGAGGCGGCCATCGAGGCCGCGCGAGCGGGCGCCACCGTCGCGCATTGTCACGTCCGTGATCCGCGCACGGGCCGCGGCAGCCGGGACCCGGCGCTGTACCGCGAGGTGGTGGACCGCATCCGTTCATCGGATGTGGACGTGATCATCAACCTGACCGCGGGCATGGGCGGCGACCTGGAAATTGGCGCAGGCGAAGCGCCGATGCAGTTCGGCGCCGGTACCGATCTGGTCGGTGGCCTGACCCGGCTCGCGCACGTTGAAGAGTTGTTGCCGGAGATCTGCACGCTGGACTGCGGCACGCTGAATTTCGGCGATGGCGACACGATCTACGTCTCCACTCCCGCGCAACTTCGGGCGGGCGCGAAGCGCATACAAGAGCTGGGCGTGAAGCCGGAACTCGAGATCTTCGATACAGGCCATTTGTGGTTCGCCAAGCAAATGCAGAAAGAAGGTTTGCTCGATGACGCGCCCCTGTTCCAGCTTTGCATGGGCATCCCCTGGGGTGCACCGGCGGACTTAGGCACGCTCAAATCGATGGTCGACAACATGCCGGCAGGCGCGCAGTGGGCAGGGTTCGGCATTGGCCGCATGCAGATGCCGATGGTCGCCCAGGCGATGTTATTGGGCGGCCACGTGCGCGTGGGTCTTGAAGACAATCTGTATCTGGATCGTGGCGTGCTCGCGAGCAATGGGACGCTGGTTCAGCGCGCGGTAGAGATCATCGAGCGGCTGGGCGGTCGTGCATTGACGCCGGCAGAAGGACGAAAGAAGCTGAAGCTGCCCGCACGCGGCGAGCGTTTGCTTGACCGCCGCAAGATCGAGCAATTCGCGTAAGGGCGCAGAAGATGCAAGCCTGAATCCCGCTGACGCTGGCCGTGCGACCAGCGGGAATCTCAGGCCCAAAACAGCTTCAAAAACCAAAGCTTCACAGCAAGCAGAAATCCAAATTAATAAGGAATCCGGTATATGCAAGTCAAGACGTTTGCGGCGTTGGGCGTAGGGGTAATTGGAAGCGGCTGGGTATCGCGAGCGTTAGCGCATGGACTTGACGTAGTCGCGTGGGACCCGGCGCCGGGCGCCGAGCAGCAACTTAGGGCGAACGTCGCCAACGCATGGCCAGCGCTCGAACGAGTGGGACTGGCCGAAGGGGCATCGCAGGAAAGACTGCGCTTCGTTGCGACCATCGAGGAGTGCGTCGCCGACGCTGACTTCATTCAGGAAAGCGCGCCAGAGCGGGAAGACCTGAAGCTGACGCTGCATGAGAAAGCATCCAGGGCGGCGAAAGCGGAAGCCATCATTGCGTCGTCGACATCCGGTTTGCTGCCGACGGATTTCTACGCGAGCGCCAAAGACGCGTCGCGCTGCATCGTGGGCCATCCGTTCAACCCGGTCTATTTGTTGCCGCTGGTCGAAGTTGTTGGCGGCGAGAAGACTTCGGAAGCGACGTTGCAAGCGGCATCGGCGTTTTACGAATCGATAGGCATGCGTCCGCTGAGAGTCCGCAAGGAAGTCCCGGGTTTCATCGCGGACCGCTTGCTGGAAGCGCTGTGGCGCGAAGCACTTCACCTGGTCAACGAAGGCGTGGCGACCACCGGTGAAATCGACGATGCCATTCGTTTTGGCGCAGGCATTCGCTGGTCGTTCATGGGTACGTTCCTGACCTATACGCTCGCAGGCGGCGAGGCCGGCATGCGTCATTTCATGCAGCAATTCGGCCCGGCGCTAGAATTACCGTGGACCAAGCTGGTTGCGCCGAAGCTGACAGACGAACTTATCGACCGGGTCGTGGATGGCACGACGGATCAGCAAGGCACGCACTCCATCAAGCAACTGGAGCGTTATCGCGACGACTGCATCACGAGCGTGATGACTGCCATTGCGGAAGCGAAATCCCGCCACGGCATAGCGGACTAGAAAGGGCATTCGAGTGACGCAAAATCGCACTATCCATCGCGACACGGTGAGGCCCGAATGGGTCGACTACAACGGCCATCTCCGTGACGCGTTCTACATGCTGATCTTCAGCCTCTCGACCGATGCGTTCATGGACCGCATCGGTTTGGACGAGGCCGGCCGCGCGTCGCGAGGCCGTTCGTTGTTCACGCTCGAGGCGCACATCAACTACCTGCACGAGATCAAGGAAGGCACGGCGGTTCGCGTGGAGGCATCGGTGCTCGCATTCGATGCCAAGCGCGTCCACTTGTACATGGAGATGTTCGCGGACGAGGGAACGGAGCCCATCGCGGCGAGCGAACAGATGCTGCTTCACGTCGACACAACCAACGGCGCGAAGTCGGCGGCCTTCGATGCGGACATCGCCGGCCGTATCGAAGCGATGTTTCGCGATGCACCCAAGGAAGCGCGTTATGCGGGCCGCGTGATCGGCTTGCCGTCCGGGCCGCGAGCTTCGGCGTCCGCTGTTACCGGAACCAAGCCCGCCTGAGCACGCCATGTCCGCAACAACAACGCGTTCGTCACCACGCTCACGCTTGAAAACGCCATGGCGGCACCCGCGAGCATCGGATTGAGCAAACCGAACGCGGCGAGCGGAATCCCGATCAGGTTGTACACGAACGCCCAGAACAGGTTCTGCTGGATCTTGCGATACGTGCGCCGCGCGATATCGATAGCATCCGCCACCAACGCGGGATCGCCGCGCATCAGCGTGATGCCGGCGGCTTCCATGGCGACGTCGGTGCCGGTAGCCATCGCAATGCCGATATCGGCGGCGGCGAGCGCGGGGGCGTCGTTGATGCCGTCACCGGCCATCGCCACCGCGCCTTGCGCCGATGCCTTCAGTTGCGCGATCACGCGCGCCTTGTCGGCGGGAAGCATGTGCGCGTGAACCGCGTCGGCTGCAATGCCAAGCGATTTTGCGACGCTAGCCGCGGCGCCGGCGTTATCGCCGGTGAGCAGGACGCTTTTGATGCCCATCGCGCTCAATCGTTCGATGGCGGCGCGCGCCCCGGGTTTCAGCGAGTCGCCGAAAGCGAGCAGGGCGAGCACGCGCGGTGTCACAGCGCTTGAGAGACCGCTTCCGCCCAGATCCACCAGCCACGACACCGTATTTCCAAGCTGTTCCAGTTCCGCCGCCCGCGCAGCCAACCGCTCCGGCGCGGCGAGCCGCAACTCGTCGAGCCAGCGATCACTGGCTATGGCCAGATGGCGTTCACCCACGCGCGCCTCGACACCGCGGCCGGCCACCGCTTTCGCATCGGTCGCGGTAATAGCCTGAACTCGCGCCTCATCGGCGGCAGCAACGACTGCACGCGCCAGCGGGTGATCGCTGAGCCGCTGCACGGCCGCCGCCAGCCCCAGAGCCTCTGCCCGGTCCACGCCTTCATCGGCCTCGAACACCGTCATGGAAGGCTTGCCGACAGTCAGCGTGCCGGTTTTATCGAAGGCGACAATCCTGATCCGATGCGCCATTTCCAGCGCCTGCGGGTCCTTGATCAACACGCCATGCCGGGCGGCCACGCCCGTTCCTGCCATGATCGCGGCGGGCGTCGCCAGCCCGAGCGCGCAAGGGCACGCGATCACGAGCACCGCGACCGCGTTCAGCACGGCAGTTTCCACGCCCGCGCCCATCAACAGCCAGCCGGCCAGCGTCACGACCGCGATCACCAGGATGACTGGCACGAATATCCCCGATACCCGGTCTACCAGCCGCTGAATAGGCGCCTTCTCGGCCTGTGCCGATTCAACCAGCCGGATGATCCGCGCGAGCGTGGTCTCGGCGCCCGTCGCAGTCGTTTCGACCGCGATCACCCCTTCGCCGTTGATCGAACCCGCGGTCACGCGAGCCCCGGTTTCCTTCGCCACCGGCAGGCTTTCGCCGGTAATCAGCGATTCGTCCACGTGCGTGCGGCCTTCGCGGATCACACCATCGACCGGCAAGCGTTCACCCGGCCGCACAATTGCCACGTCACCGTTGCGCACATCCGCCAGCGCGATATCGCGTTCGGTCCCGGTCGCCGCATCGCGAATCCGGGCGCGCTCCGGGCGTAGCGCGTCGAGTGCGCGAATGGCGTCGGTGGTTTGCCGCTTCGCGCGTGCTTCAAGCCATTTGCCGAAGCGCACGAGCGTGATCACCACCGCCGCCGCCTCGAAATAGAGGTGCGCGGACTCGCCGGGATGCGCGACCAGTTCGTACACGCTCAGGCCCCACGCGGCCGACGTTCCGAGCGCCACGAGCAGGTCCATGTTGCCTTCACCCGAACGCGCCGCCTTGAAGCCGCCGACATAAAAGCGCGCGCCGAGCACGAATTGGACGATGCTCGCGAGCGCCAGCGACACCCAGACGCCGAGATGCAGGTCCACCCCAAGCATGGGCAAAACGAGCGGCAGGGTCAGCAGCGCCGACACGATCACCGCCACGAGTTCACCCGTGTGCGCAGGCGCGGCGACAGGCGCGGCTTCCGGTTCAATGAACGTCGCTTCGTAGCCGGCCTTCGTCACGGCGGCGACGAGTTGCTCGGGCGACACGGCGGAATCGGCATGGACGGTGGCTTTTTCGGTCGCGAGATTAACTGACACCTGTCCCACGCCTGGCACCTTCCCCAGCGCCTTTTCGACCCGCCGCACACACGACGCGCAAGTCATCCCGCCGATAGCAATCTCGGCGGTCGTGGACGCGGCGGCAGTAGTACTAGAAGCAGACATGACAAAACTTCCCGGTTCAGTGCGAGCCATCGAATTCAGCTCGATGCAACCAGTATCGACATTCCAATGATTGGAAGGTCAAGGCATATTTTCAATAGGGGGAGGCGTGTTCAGCATCGCGTCGGCGAGCGCTGTCGCGGCGTCTGTTTCACGCTGTCGCACGCCGTTGATCGCACCGATCCGGTCGGCCGCCGTCTCGTCCTGGCTCAGTTTCGCCTTTCCAGCGAGGCGCGTGACCTCGATTTCGATCCCGACGATGGCTTGCAGCATCGTCTGGATGAAATCGGGCGGCGCGTCGCCCATTTTCCAGGGCGCCGTTTCGCCGGCTTCCATTTTCCGGGTAAGGCGTGCAAGCACGCCGCGCACGAAAGTCTCGTCGTCGCGGATCGTGATTCGGCCGTGCGCGTGCACGATCGGGTAGTTATAAGTCGGCACTTGCCGATGCGTTTCCTGTTTGCCCGGATAAAAAGACGGCGATATATAACCCGACGCGCCCTGGAAAATAACCATTACGTCAGAACCGCTGTCAATTTCCTTACAAATGGGATTTGCACGCGCCACATGAGCGCGCAGAATGCCGTGTTCGCCCATACTTGGGTCGAACTCGAAAGGCACGTGGTTCGCATCCAGCCCGTTGGCGCCATGCGTGACAAGGGCTGCAAGCGGATTATCAGCCATGAGCCGATGTAAAACCTCGGGGCGTTTTTCTTCGAAGTGGGGAGGCAGGTACATCGGCGGTTCGTGGACGGATTAGAAAGAACTGGCTAAATAAAGCGAAAAAAATCATGTTACGCGATGCGCCCGCCGGCCGAAATTTTTCTGAAACCCCGGCGGACGCGTTCAAGGGTGTTACGCGCTCCTTGCCTATCGTCAATGGATAAGATAAAAACCGTTTTCAAGATAGATTAAGCGCCGCGGCGTGGATTGGCAGAAGACCGGAAGACGAGGACCGGCCCGCGCACTCGACGAATGAAGTGAAAGCCTTAAACAGATCCTTAAATCGAATGAAAAATAATCGACGCTGGGCAGTTTCGTTGTACACGGCGCTATGGGTGGCCGCTGGTTTGAGCAGTTTGGCAGTACTTGGGGGGTGCGCGACGCAAGCGCCCGTTGTGACCAGCGGGGATGGCTGGCGTAAGGATCAGGTAGCGGACGCCTATGTGTTTGGATATCCGCTCGTGGTGTCGGATCTCGCGCGGGAGAAGGCGACGGGCGGCGATGCATCCCGGCCCGGCCAGGCGCCCGTGAACACGTTGCGGCATGCGACGGCGTTGCCGCCGGTCGGCGCGTCGGGGCGGCCGAGCGTGGATACGCTCGAGTCGACCGCGTGGCTGGATGTCTCCAGTGGGCTGGTGCTGGTTTCGCTTCCCACGACACCGAACGCACCGCGCGGCCGTTATTTCGATGCCCGCGCCTTCGATGCGTGGACCAACGTGATCTACTCCAGCATCCCGCACGAGCCGGATCAGGCCGCGCCGGTGAGAAAGCTGACTGGGAAGGCGGCGCGCGCGGCCAGGCTGGCGGCGCAACAGGGCAACGTGATCGCGTTTGTCCCGGCGGGTTATACGGGAACGCTTCCTGACGGCGTGACGCGCGTCGAAACGCCGACACGTTATGTGTGGCTTTCCATTCGTGTGCGTGTGAATGGCCAGCGCGACGTGCGAGAGGCCCGCAAGCTGCAGACGGCGATGACCATAGAAGCGCCGTCCGCCGATAAAACCAGCGCCGCGACAGCCGGCAGTGCCTGGCCGAACGTGACGGCCAGCACGCCGACGGTGGTAACCGGCGCGGGTGGCGACAGGGCTGATTCGCTTGATGCCACTGCGTTTTTCACGCGTCTTGCGAACGCGATGCAAGACAATCCGCCGGCGCCTAATGATCCGCACGCCGTCCGTTTGCTGGCCGACCTTGGTGTGAAGGCGGGCGAGCCGGTGCAGTTCCGTCCGGCGGATGCCGGCTTGCTCGCGACCGGTCTTGCCGATGGCCGTACGCGGGTGGACACGGTGCCGTCGAATGCGATCAGCCGTAACGGCTGGGTGTGGTTCGGCGATGGCGCGGGCAACTACGACACTGACTACACGTTGCGCGCGTTCCTGGCGCGGCGTCAGCCGGGGACGGGCACGAGGGACGATGAGGTGAGGCCGGTGGCGTACTCCGACAGCGACGCTCATCCGCTGAACGGTGCGAACGAATATGTGCTGCATTTCGCGCCGAACCAGTTGCCGCCGGTGCGTGGGTTCTGGACGTTGACGGCGTACACGAAGAACGGTGAGTTGATCGACGACAAGGCGTTGCGGCTTTCGCTGAGCGATCGCGACCGGCTGAAGAAGAACCGCGACGGTTCCGTCGATATTTCCGTTTCGGCTGCGGCGCCTGCGAAGGCGCGTGCGTCGAATTGGTTGCCGGCGCCGGATGGTGATTTTCAGTTGATGTTCCGGCTTTATGCGCCGAAGCCCGAGGCTTCGAATGGGACTTGGGCGCCACCGGCAATCGAGCGGCAATAATATTTGGGTTTTTCGCTCGCGCTGGAGGGGTGTTGGGGTTGGGCGTGGTGGTCGGGGTTTATGCCGGGGTGCCAGGTTCCTGCGGTAGCGGTCGGGGTCTATGCCGGGTTGCTGCTTTCGGGGTTAGCGGTCTGCTTGAGTTAGCTATTTTCTTTATCACTTTTAGCCACTGCGCGTGGCGGCGCGTCATTTCTTTGTCCAAAGCGACAAAGAAACGAAGCAAAGAAAGCGCTTTCAAAACGCGGGCTCATAAGTTGACCTAGCGTGCAGTTTCCGCGTTTTTGGCACCCCAAAAGCACGGTGCTCGCAAGAGCGACGGATGTTTGAACCCCTCCTTCTCGCGAATTCTTACACGCACACGCTTCGCCCCGTACGCTCTCGGGCAAGCACCCTTGCCAAGAAACCCGCACGGCCTCACGCGTATTTACGGCTTCAGGTCTTCATCGGTTAGCTGCTTCGTCGGCATGATTGGCCCGGTTATTTTTGCGGGTGGGGCCTCATCTATCCGAGCACCTTGTTTCGAGGCGGGTTGGCGACGTGGTTCGACGTACGTACAAATTTGGTGGATGGTTGTCCGCGGATAGCGCGGGGTGCACCTTTGGCAGGTTCAGTCACTGGTGGCGAAGCGTGTGGGTATCGGTGTTCGGAGAAGGAGGGTTTCACACATCCGTCGCTCTGGCGAGCACCGTGCTTTTGGGGTGCCAAAAACGCAGGAACTGCACGCTGGGTCAACTTATGAGCCCGCGTTTTGAAAGCGCTTTCTTTGCTTCGTTTCTTTGTCGCTTTGGACAAAGAAATGACGCGCCGCCACGCGCAGTGGCTAATAGTGATAAAGAAAATAGCTCACTCACGCAGACCGCTAACCCTGAAAGCAGCAACCCGGCAATGACCCCGACCGCTAACGCAGGAACCTGGCAACCCGGCATAGACCCTGACCGCCAACGCAGGAACCTAGCAACCCGGCATCGACTCCGACCGCTAACCCTGGAACCTGGCACCCCCCGCCCCCACCCCAACCCCAAGTGCCAACGAACTCCCCCCTCGGGGTTCAATTTGCGTGCTTAGAGTCGTATACTCAGGCCTCCTGTCCCAAGGCTGCGCGTGGCTCGTGCCCGCGTGCGCAGCCGCGCTACGAGGCACGCATGGCAAGCCTGAACAAGACTTCCCTGACATCCGCCGGGCGTAGCCTGCTCAAAGGCGTGAACTCGGTGACGCAAGCCCGACGCACCCGGCGCATCGTAATCGGGCTGCTGCTCGCCGTTATCGTCATTGGCTTGCTCGGCTTTTTCGCCGCCCCGCCACTCATTCGGCATATCGCCGAACAACAACTCTCCGCACAACTCGATCGCCCGGCCAGCATCGAACGAATCGCGCTCAATCCCTATACGCTAAGCTTCGAAGCCGACCGCGTGCATATCGGCGAAGCGCCCGCCAACCTGGGCCCGGGAGCCAAAAGCGGCGATTTCGTCGATATAGAACGACTGATCGTGCGCCCATCATGGTCGTCGCTGTTTCGTCTCGCGCCGATCATCAACGAACTCAAGATCGATTCACCACGCTTTCATATCGTGCGCCTCGACGCGCAACGTTTTAATTTCTCCGATCTCGTCGAAAAGTTCTCGAAGCCTTCAGCCAATCCGTCCACCAAACCGGCGCGATTCTCGGTATCGAATATTCGCGTGGAAAATGGCCGGATCGATTTCGACGACCACCTGCTTAAAACTCAACACGTAATCGATCGCTGGTCGATCGGGATTCCGTTTATCGCCAATCTCGCGTCCACCACGGACTTGTTTGTGACACCTTCGTTGCAGGCGCGCATCGATGGTTCGCCGTTGTCCATCCACGGACGCACCAAGCCGTTCTCCGAGTCGCGCGAGTCGGAGATCGCGCTGCAACTCGATGGCCTCGACGTGCCGCAAATGGCGTCGTACGCGCCGGCTTCGCTGCCGGTCGCAATCAAGAGCGGACGCTTGTCGACGAACCTCGACGTGAGCTTCGAGCTGAGCGCCGACGCCCCCGTGGTTCGCATCAAAGGGACAGCAGATCTCGCGGACCTGGCCGTGACGGACAAACAGGACACGCCGTTGTTCGCCGCGCAATCGCTGCATGTGAACGCGGTGAATCTTGAGCCGCTGCGCAATGTGTATCAACTGGACGAAGTGCGGTTGACGCAGCCGGACGTAAAACTCTCCCGCGATAAATCCGGCGTACTCAACGTCGAAAAACTGAGCGCATCAACGCCAGCCTCCGCGCCGGCACCAACGCCCGCGAGCGACGCCAAGCCCGACGCCGCCGCGGCGCAACCGCTCGACCTCGCGATCAAACATCTGGCCATCGACCAGGGCCATATCGTCTTCGATGACCGCCTGATGAAGCAACCCTCCACGCTCGGACTGACGAACCTGGACGTGACGCTCGACGACTTCTCCACGCTCGCCAAACCCCCGGCGCGCTTTACGTTGAAGACGGCCTTCGATCACGGCGGCGGGCTCGACGCATCGGGTAATTTCACATTGCCGGGCAAGAACGCCGACGCGAAACTCGCGCTCACCGACCTGCCGCTGGCGCCGTTGCAACCCTACATCGCGAACGCGGTGGCCGCGCGTATCACCGACGGTTCGCTCGGCGTAAATCTGCCGCTGCAAGTGGACTGGTCGAAGCCTGAACCGTCCATCCAGGTCGGCGCCGGCGATGTCACGCTCAAGTCACTGAAGCTCGTTCCGCAGTTGAATACCGCAGGGGATACCTCGCCGATCGCGCTGGCGTCAGCGCAAGCGAAGATCCAGAAGATCGATGTCGCGGCACGCACGGCAGCGCTGGAGAGCGTGGTGCTGAACGGCCTTTCCGTCGATGCAAAACGCCTGAAGGACGGCAGTATCGACCTTGCCGCGCTCGCCGGTCCGCACGAAACCGCGCCGGAAGTCAGCGCGACCCGCAAGGTCCAAAAGGCGAACGAGGCGGGTCCGGCGTGGCGTTACGAGATCGCGCAGGTGTCGCTCAACGACAGCAGCGCCGACTTCACCGACGAATCCACGCCGCGCCCGGTAAAACTGCACATTGCGCCGTTGCAGTTGGGCGTGAAGCAGGTTTCCGATGACCTCACGAAACCGCTCGCCATCGACGGCAAGCTGACAATGAACGGCAAAGGCGCGCTCGGCGTGGCCGGCACGCTGACCGCAAAACCACTGAGCCTCGCGCTGCATATTGATGCGAACGCGCTCGACGCATCGGCGTTTGAGCCGTACTTCGGCGGCAACCTGAACGCGACGGTCTCGAGCGCGGAGCTGAGCGCGAACGGCGATGCGTCGTTTTCGGGCGAAGGACGCTCGCTAAAGGCCGGCTACAAGGGCGATGTATCGCTGTCGAACGTGCGCCTGACCGACCGGGCGAATCAGGATCAACTGGCCGGCTGGAAACTGCTCGGCCTGACAAAGCTGAATGCCCGCTACGACGAACGGGGCGCCGACGTCGAAGCCGCGCGCGTCACGTTCGCGAACTTCTACGGCCGCGTGCTGCTCGACGCGCAGGGCAAGCTCAATCTCCGCGATATCGTGGCGAAGGACAAGGAAGCGGCGGGCACGCAGGCAGCAGCTGCTGCGCCCGCATCCGCCCCGCACGCTGCCGAGCCCGCCGTGCTGAAAGCCGCGCCGAAAACCGCATCGTCATCGTCATCGGCGAATCTGCGCTTTGGCCAGCTGGTGCTGCAAAACGGCCGCGTGACCTACACCGACAACTTCATCAAGCCGAATTTCACCGCGAACCTGGTCGCGATCACGGGCACCATCGGCGCCTTCGGCACGCACTCGACCACGCCCGCGCCCGTCGATGTCGCTGCGAAACTGTCGGCGAACGGGCCGGTATCGATCAAAGGGGTCGTGAATCCGCTGATCGCGAAACCGTCGCTGGATCTCACCGCGAGCGCTCACGACGTCGAATTGCCGAATATTTCACCGTATTCGACCAAATATGCGGGTTATCCGATCACGAAGGGCAAGCTCAACGTCGACCTGCACTACATGCTCGCTGACGAACAGCTCACCGCGAACAACCATCTTTTCATCGATCAACTCACGTTCGGCGATCACGTCGACAACACCACCGCGACCCATTTGCCGGTGCGCCTCGCGGTATCGTTGCTGAAGAATTCGAAGGGCGAGATCGACGTCAACATTCCCATATCCGGCTCGCTCTCGAACCCGCAATTCTCGATCGGCGCGCTGGTGTGGACAGCCATCCTCCACTTGGTCGAGCGGGCGGTGACTGCGCCGTTCTCGCTGCTGGCGAATGCGTTCGGCGGCAAGAACCCCGAAGAACTCGGTTACGTGGAATTCGATCCAGGCTCGGCCACGTTGAGCGACGCGGCGAAGGAAAAACTCGACACCATTGCGAAAGCGCTGACCGACAAGCCGTCGGTGACGCTGGAGATATCGGCGCGGGTCGACCCGGCGCTGGACGAACCCGGTTTGCGCGCGGCCTACGTCGACCGGCAAGTGCGCCTCTCGAAGATGCAGGATGCGAACGAGGACAATCCGAACATCAATCCATCGAGCATCCCCATTTCCGCCGATGAATACAGCAAATTCCTCACGAAAGCGTATAAAAACGCGGACTTCAAGAAACCGCGCAACCTGATCGGCTTGACGAAGAGCGTGCCCGACGCCGACATGAAAGCCGCGCTCGAGGAGCATGCGCCCGTGGACGAGGGCGCGCTCGGTGCGCTGGCGCAGCGGCGCGCGTCGGTGGTGAAGCAATATTTCGAGGGCAAGATCGACAGCAAGCGGATCTTCATCGTCGCGCCGCACCTCAACGCGGAGGGGATCAAGGACAAGGGCGCCCCTACGCGGGTAGACTTTGGTCTGAAGTGACGACGGAGCGCAGAGGCGGATTCAGGCGAGCGGCACGTGCCGAACACATCCTGGGAAGCGTCCGGGCCATCGGCATTCTCGCCAATCCGCGCTACACTCTTTTCGTGAATGCGACGGCGCATCGCGGCGCGCATGACGGAACGCGAAGTGGTGGACCAGGAGCCAGGCAGCTTGATCTTGCCCGGTGTGCTGCCAGCCCGTTCCGGTACTCATCGCGCTTCATCGCAATGCCGTCAAACGAGCCGTATAAAGTAAGCGCTTTGCGCGAAGCGCCCACGGCGTTCAGGCTCTCCACACCCGAATCCAGCGCTGCACAACCTGCAGGAGAATCCCATGCTGTTGCATGAACTGGCTGACCGGTATGGCCCGGCAATCGTCTTTTTCAACGTAATGGGCGCAGCGCTCGGCCTGCCTGTTCCCGCCATGCCTACCTTGATCGTGGTCGGTGCGTCGGTGGCCATGATGGGCTTCAACGGCCAGGCCCTGTGGCCCCATCTTGCGCTGATGCTTGGCATCGCCACGCTCGGCGGGGTGCTGGGCGACCTCGTCTGGTTCCAGGGCGGCCGGCGTTACGGCGACCGCACGCTCAAGACCATTTGCAAGCTGTCCCTGTCGCGCGATACCTGCGTGAAAAAGACCGAGCGCTTTTTCGGCCAGTGGGGCGTGCGGGTGCTGCTGGTCGCGAAATTCATCCCGGGTTTGTCGCTGGTTTCGGTGCCGCTCGCCGGCGCCATGGGCGTGCGCACGCGCTCGTTCATCGCGCACGACGGCGTGGGCGTGGCGTTATGGGCCGCGGTGGGACTCGCGGTGGGCGTGATCTTCGCGGCTGAACTCGACATGGTGTTCGCCATGATCGCGCGGCTCGGGAAGCAGGCGCTCCTGGTCGTGGCGGTCGCGCTGGCGTGTTACGTGGCCTACCGCTACTGGCGCCGGAAGATGCTGATGAAGACGCTGGAAACGGCACGCATTACCGTCGACGAGCTGTACGCGCTGATGGAAGACGAACCGCTGCCCGCTATCTTCGATATCCGTTCCGCAGAGAAACGCGTGCTCGATCCTTTCGTGATTCCCGGCTCCGTTTTCGCCGATGAACGCGAACTGCAGAAGATCGTGGAAAGCTACCAGCCGGATCAGAAGATCGTGATTTATTGCTCGTGTCCGAACGAGGTATCGGCGGCGTGGATGGCCAAGGCGCTACGCAACGCGGGTTTCAAGGACGTCGTGCCGCTGACCGGCGGCCTCGACGCCTGGCGTCTCGCCGGTCTCGACCTCAAGCCGCTGACCGACTTCGGCGGCGCGCGCGAGGACCTGGGCGAAATGGCCGCCATGTGCCCGTGGCCCGCGAAAGCGGCGGCGGCCGGCAAAGGCGCGCTGCATGACGCCGTCTACCTGCATGGAGATCGCCCGGCATGAGCACCACGCCCGAAGGGATCAACGAACTGCCCAAGCATGGCCACGGTCATCCGGATTGGCGCGACAGTCCGTCGGCCGCGTCGGAAGACCTCAACTCGATCACGAACGACACCGCCACCGGGGCGCCGGCAGAAGCTGCGGCCGACGCGCCGTTCTCGCCGCTCCAAAGCCGCAAGCACCAGATGTACCCGTTTCTCACTGGCGAGGAAATCGACCGCATGCGGCGCTTCGGCAACGTCCAGTACTGGCGCGCGGGCGAATTGATGTTCGAAGTCGGCGTGCCCGGGCCGGGCATGTTCGTGCTGTTGAACGGCCGCGTGCGGGTGACGCGGCGCGACGGACTGGGCCACGTGCATCTGGTGACCGAGGCGGACCCCGGTCAATACCTGGCGGAGGTTGGCCAGTTGTCGGGCAAGCCGGCGCTGGTCGATGGTCACGCGATAGAAGACGTGGAAGCCATCCTGATCGTGCCCGAGCGGCTGCGCGCGCTGCTGGTGGCGGAAGCGGAACTCGGCGAACGGATCATGCGCTCGCTGATCCTGCGTCGCGTCGGTTTGATCGAAAAGGGCAGCGGTCCGATTCTCGTCGGCCCGTCGAACGATGCACGGCTCGTATCGCTGCAGGGCTTCTTGAGCCGCAACGGATATCCGCACACCGTGATCGACGCGTGTACCGATCCCGAAGCCATTGCATTGCTCGAACGGATCTCGACATCGAAGGCGGATTTCCCGCTCGTCATTTGCCCCGACGGCACGGTGATGCGCGCGCCCGATGAAAACCAGCTCGCGTCGCAACTTGGCTGGCTGCCGGAATTCGATCCGGCGCATATCTACGATGTCGCTGTCGTCGGCGCCGGTCCGGCCGGGTTGGCGACGGCCGTGTATGCGGCCTCCGAGGGCTTGTCGGTTGCGGTATTCGATTGCCGCGCGCCCGGTGGCCAGGCCGGCGCGAGTTCGCGGATCGAAAATTATCTCGGCTTTCCGACCGGTATTTCCGGTCAGGCATTGGCCGGGCGCGCGTTCGTGCAGGCGCAGAAGTTCGGCGCGCACATCGCCATTCCGACGGAGATCAAGGCGCTTCATTGCGACTGCATGCCGATCCAGATCGAGCTGATGAACGGCACACGCGTGAGCTCGCATACGGTCGTGATCGCGACCGGCGCGGCTTACCGGCGGCCGGACATTGCCGGGCTCGAAAAATTCGAAGGACGCAGCACGTACTACTGGGCGTCGCCGGTCGAGGCAAAGCTTTGCAAGGGCTCGGAAGTCGTGCTGGTGGGCGGCGGCAATTCGGCGGGCCAGGCTGTCGTGTATCTCGCCTCGCATGCGGCGCACGTGCATTTGCTGATCCGCGGGCCGGGACTGGAGCTGAGCATGTCGAGGTACCTGGTCGACCGGATCGCGTCGTTGCCCAACGTGACGGTGCATACGCGTACGCAGATCGAGTCGCTGCAAGGCGATGGCCGGTTGCTTGCCGCCGTGCATTGCAAGACGCCTGACGGTCCGCTCACGCTCGACGTGCGGCATCTGTTCCTCTTCACCGGCGCCAACCCGAACACGGCGTGGCTGCACGACTGCAACGTCAACACCGACGGCAAGGGTTTCGTGCTGACGGGACCCGCTGCGCACGGTGGCCACGCGGATGGCTCGACCTCGCTGGAAACCAGCGTGCCGGGGGTGTTTGCCATCGGCGATGTGCGCTCGGCATCGACGAAACGGGTGGCAGCGGCGGTGGGCGAGGGCGCGGCGGTCGTATCGCAGATTCACGGTCTGCTGGCCGAGCGTCAGGAACTGGCGCTCAAGGCCGGCGCGGCGGGAGAGGCGCAGCTAGACCTGGCGGGGCGGTGTAGCGGCAAACCGTAGGGTGAATTCGATCCAGCCGTCCGCTGAACAACTCACCGACGCCGACCCGCCGTGCAGCCGCATGATCGCCTGCACGATGGACAAGCCCAGGCCACTTGATTCCGTGAATTCGCTGCGGGCTGCATCGCCGCGATAAAAGCGGTCGAACAGGCGCGCGAGATCATCGGGCGCGACGGGCACGCCCTGGTTCCCGATTACGATCAACGCACCCTGCGCATCTTCGCTGCCGCTCAGGCGGATCGTGGTGCCGGCTTCGGCATAACGCACCGCGTTGACTACCACGTTGCTGATGGCGCGCCGGGACATGATTGCGTTGGCGATCATCTCGCCTTCGGCATGCACCTCGAAGCTCAGATTGCGTTCGTCGGCGAGTCCTTCGAAGTACGTTGCAATGGTTTCCAGCTGCTCGCGAATATTCAGCGGCGTGCGCTCCAGGTTCTGCCGCTCATGATCCGCCTGCGCGAGAAACAGGATGTTCTGCGCGATGCGTCCAAGCCGCTCCAGCTCCTCAAGGTTCGACTCCAGCACGCTCTTGTATTCGCTCTCGTTGCGGGTGTGCGCGAGCGTGACCTGCGTCTGTCCGATCAGCACGCCGATAGGCGTGCGTACCTCATGCGCCAGGTCCGCTGAGAATTGCAGCAGCCGTTCATAACCGGTCGACAAGCGATCAAGCATGGCATTGAACGACATTGCTAAACTTTGCAATTCGGTCGGCGTGTTCTTGATATCGAGTCTCGCGGACAAGGTGTCGGGCGTGATCCCGGCGACCCTGTCGGCCATTTTCCGCAGCGGCGCAAGACCGCGGCTCGATACCCACCAGGCGAGCAGCGCGGTGATCAGCACCGCGCTCACCACGGTGATCCAGACACGCAGGAGATACGTCGACAGGACCCGCGCTTCCTGGGTCATCACGTGTGCCGCGATGATCTCGATGACTTCGCCGCTGTCGCCCACTCGTGCTTGCGCCGCGACCCAGCGCATGCGCACGCCGTCGTGGCGCGTGCCTTCATAGAGCGCCTTGAGGTTGACGGCGCGTTGCACCGGCACCGGGACGAGCGGCGGCAACGGCATGTTTTCCGGGTTCACGCTGATGAACGGCGGAAGGCCGGGGCGCTGGAAAATGATCACGTCCTGACTGTCGCCGAGCATGGTTTCGAACAGCTTGGGCCGCGCTTCAATTTCCTTGATCGTGTAGAGATCGTGCAGCAGCGAGCGGAAATGTTCGACACGTCCGATCAACTGATAGTCGGCGCGCGTGGAGAGCGTGGCGCTGGTCGCGTGATACAGCGATCCGCCGACCATGCTCACCACCACGCACACGATCAGCGCGAACAGGTACGTGATCCGGACGACCAGCGAACGCGAACGCCATAGCGGACTCAATGCGCGTCCCCGGATGCACCGAACGAATAACCGATGCTGCGCACCGTGTGGATCAGCTTGATATCGAAGGGTTGATCGAGTTTCGCGCGCAGGCGTTTGATGGCGACATCGACTACGTTGGTATCGCTGTCGAAGTTCATGTCCCACACTTCCGATGCAATCAAGGTCCGCGACAGCGCTTCGCCTTGCCGCTTGCAGAAGAGGTGGAGCAGCGCGAATTCCTTGTTCGTCAATGCGATGTCTATACCTTGGCGCGTCACGCGTCGGCGCAGGACATCGACGTGAAGATCGGCGACCTGGAATACATCGGATTCGCGGATTACGCCGCGTCGCAGCAACGTGCGGATGCGTAGTACAAGTTCGGTGAACGAGAACGGCTTGACGAGGTAATCGTCCGCGCCGAGTTCGAGGCCGTGAATACGGTCCCGGACGTGATCGCGCGCGGTCAGGAAGATTACCGGCAGGTCACGCTTCGCGCGCAACGCCTGCATGATCTGCCAGCCGTCGAGGCCGGGCAGCATGACGTCCAGCACGATCAGTTCGTACGGATGCGCCAGCGCCTGATGCAAGCCATCGGCGCCATTGCGGATCAGGTCGACCTGATACCCGGACTCGGTGAGCCCCTTCTTCAGATAGTCACCGGTCTTGCGGTCGTCTTCTATAACCAGGATGGTCATGCTGCGGGCGCTTTGCTTGTGCGTGAGGTTTGGGTTGCAATTAAAGCCCATTCTATCCACCTGCCCGGACGCGTGGAAAAGATGACAAAAAAGTCATTAACGCGTCATCCGCAGATCAGTGTGCGGTCGCTAAGATGCAATCAAGACGAGGCCTTATCGTGTGTCGCGGCTCGGCGCGCTGGCTATCAAGTCTCCCCGAATCTGCGAGCTGCTGCGTACTGGTACCGTTTTCGATCCATCCCCTACGAGGCGAGCTTGAATTCATCATCGACTCAACGTTCCATTCACGTCACAGTCCAGCCCGGCTGGATTCGCATCACGCACTGGATCAACGCGCTCGCGGTCGTGGTGATGGCGACGAGCGGCTGGCAGGTCTATAACGCGTCGCCGATTTTCCGTTCGTTTGTTTTTCCTTCAAGCATTACGTTGGGCGGATGGCTGGGCGGCGCGTTGCTCTGGCATTTCGCGGCCATGTGGGTGCTGGTCGTGAACTTCCTGCTGTACGTGGGGATGAACATTTTCTCCGGACGTTTTCGCCGCAAGCTGTTTCCGCTCAGCGTCAAAAGCCTGTTCGGCGATCTGCGCGCCGCGCTGACCGGCAAGCTCAAGCATGACGATCTCACGCATTACAACGCCGTGCAGAAGGCAGCCTATCTCGCGGTGATCGTGGACATCGTGGTCGTCATCCTGTCGGGCTTGGCCGTCTGGAAGTCGGTGCAGTTCCCGTGGCTGCGTGAGCTTATGGGCGGTTATGACAACGCCCGCGTGGTCCACTTCTTCGCGATGAGTTTCCTGGTGGCGTTCTTTGTGTTGCACGTGGCGATGGTTGCGCTCGTTCCACGTTCGTTGTTGCTGATGATCCGGGGCCGCTGAACCATGCTGAACAGAAAGAGCGAGCTCATAGCCGCTAACGCGAAGCTCGATGTCGACAATATCCTCAAGGATGCGCGCAATGAACTGAAGGCGCCGGCGCGGCGTTTGTTCGGCAAGCGCATCCTGTCGCTGGGCGGCCTCATGATGCTGTCGGGCTGCAACATCTCGGACGATAAATCCGTGAACACCGTGCTGCGGACCATGTCCCGTTTCAACGACGATGCCCAAGCGTTCCTCTTCGATCCGAATAAGCTCGCGCCGACTTATCCCGAGTCGATGATCACGCGACCGTTCCCGTTCAACGCGTTCTATGACATTGACGATGTACCTATAGTCGATGCCGCCACCTACAAGCTGCCGGTCGGCGGCCTGGTGAAGGGCAAGAACGTGTGGACGCTTGAAGAGTTGCGCGCGTTGCCGCAGGAAAGCCAGGTGACGCGGCATATCTGCATTGAAGGATGGAGTGCGATCGGCAAGTGGGGCGGCGTGCGTTTCTCCGATTTCCTCAAGCGATCCGGCGCCGACACCACGGCCAAATACGTGGCGTTCCACTGCGCGGATAACTATTCAACGAGCATCGACATGCCGACTGCGCTGCATGCGCAGACGCTCCTGACGCTGACGTACGACGGGCAGGTCCTGCCGCCGAAGTATGGATTCCCGATGAAGCTGCGCATGCCGACGAAGCTCGGCTACAAGAACCCGAAGCACATCGTCGCGATTACCGTGACGAATGAATATCCCGGCGGTTACTGGGAGAACCAGGGTTACAACTGGTTCGGTGGTGCCTGAATTTTCTCGCGTCAAATACTAAAACTGGAGCTTCCATGTCTGTTATGTCATCCACTTCTTTGCGTTTGAAACTCGGTGCATCGGTTGCAGCGCTCGCGTTTGCCGGCGTTGCGTTTGCCCAGGCGCCGGCGGCTAAACCCTCGCGCATTCGTGGCGATATCGTCTCGTTGTCCGGCGATACGCTGACCGTGCATCGTCGCAGCGGCGACACCGTGACGATCGACTTGAAGCAGGACACGCCGGTCACGGCGGTGAAGAACATCAAGCTCGCCGATATCAAGCCGGGTTCGTTTATCGGCACGGCAGCGACCACGGGTACCGATGGCAAGATGACGGCAACCGAAGTGCTGGTGTTCCCGGAAGCAGCGCGCGGTACGGGTGAAGGTCACTATGCGTGGGATCTGTCGCCGAACAGCACGATGACGAATGCGAACGTCGATCAGGTTGTGACGGGCACGAGCGGTCGTGATCTGAAGCTGTCGTACAAGGGTGGCAGCAACACGGTGACGGTGCCGGACGGCGTGCCCGTTGTGACGTTCGCGCCGGCGGCGCGCACGGATCTGGTCGCGGGCAAGAAGGTGTTTATCGTGGCCGCGCCGGTGAGCGGTACGGAGTTCGCGGCCTCGCGCGTCGTGGTTGAGAAGGATGGCGTTGCGCCGCCGATGTAATGGTGTGATGCGGCGCTAGGCTGGCCTTGGCGCTGCTAGAAGATCTTCGATCTTCACCGGAAGATCGCGCACACGTACCCCCGTTGCGTGATAGACGGCATTCGTAATGGCAGGCGCAATGCCTGCCATGCCGATCTCTCCAATCCCGCGCGCGCCGAGCGGATTCAGCGCGAAGTCCGGGTAGTCCAGGAACGTCACGTCCATCTTCGGCGAGTCGGCGTGTGTCGTCATTACGTAGTCGGCGAGGTTGCGGTTCAGCGGCGCGCCTGAACGAGAGTCATAGTGCGTCTCTTCGAACAGCGCCATGCCGACGCCCATCACGATTGCTCCTTCGATCTGATTACGACCCGTGCGTGGATTGATGATCTTGCCGGCATCGACCACGCTGACGACCCGACTTACGCGTAAGCGCGCAGTTTCCGGCTGCCACGTAACTTCGATAAAGTGCGCGCAATACGAGTGAATCGACACTTTGTTCGCATTGGCGTCTGTCTGGCTTGCGCCGGAACGACCTCTCCCCATCAAGATGCTGACCTGCGCAGGCCCAAGGATGCGTTCGAATGGCACGCCTGCTCCGGGCGATGTCCCTTTGCGATAGACCATGCCTTGTTCGAATCCCAGCACGTCCACTGACTGCCCTTTGAACGGCGAGTTGTCCGCGCCGGCGGCGGTTGCAAGAAGCTGCTGGACGACAGCTTGCGTCGCTTGCGTCACGGCCGGAACCAGTGACGCTGTCACCATCGAGCCACCGGATAAAGGTCCCGGCGGCAAACGGGTATCGCCGATCACAACAGCAATCTTGTTGAGCGCGATACCCGTCAGATTGGCGACCATCTGGGCCAGGATGGTATAGGTGCCCGTGCCGATGTCTTGCGTCGCCGTCGATACACGCGCGGTCCCATCGCCATGCAGTTCGACGTTCACTTCCGCAGGCTGCCGCCGCGCCGCCCACGACCCCGCTGCCATACCCCATCCGATCACCAGGCCATCACGACGCATTGACCCAACGGTTGCGGTTCGGTTCGACCAGCCGAACTTGTCAGCGCCGAGCGTCAGGCACTCCGCGAGGTGTCGCGACGAGAACGGCACGTTCCGGCTTTCGTCGATGGCGGGCTCGTTGATCAAGCGCAAATGCAGCGGATCGACGTTGAGTTTGATGGCGAGTTCATCGACAGCCGACTCGATTGCGAACAGGCCCGGAACCGCGCCGGGGCCGCGCATGGATGTGCTGGGAGCAATGTCCCGGCGCGCGAGAGCAGCCGTCGCTCGCAGGTTCGGCGAGCTGTACAGATAGCCCGTCGTCTCGCCGCAGTTCTCCTTGCGTGTTTCCCGTCGAGCCGTCTGATAGATGTAGTCATGCTGGAACGAGGTGAACCGCCCATCGGGAGTGGTCGACAAACGCATGCGCTGCTGCGTGCTGGTACGGTGGCCCACGTTATGAAACATCATCTCGCGAGTCACCACCAGTTTGACCGGGCGCTGCAGATTACGCGCGGCAGCGCCTGCGAGCAACGAGTGCGACCATGGAAAAAGTTTACCGCCGAAGCCGGAGCCTAGGTATTTCATGATCACGCGCACCTGATCTTCAGACACGCCAAGCATCAGCGCCATGACCTGGCGCTGGTTGACTATCGACTGAGATGTTTCGTAAAACGTATAGTTCGTGCCATCGAATGCGGCGACCGTTGCGTGCAGTTCGATCGGGTTGTGCGTTTCGATCGGCGTGGTGTAGGTCTGATCGATCTTTAGCGCATCGGGGGCAGCGGCGAAGGCGGTGTCCGAGTCGCCTCGCTGCGTATCGACGGAAGGCTTTTCTTCCGCCGACATCTCCGTGCGCACATCGGGCTGGCTTGTCGAATAACTGACCTTCACCGCGCCGGATGCAGCGGTTGCCTGCTCGAAGGTATCGGCGACTACCACGGCAAGATACTGGCCGTAGTAGTAAATTTCATCATCTTCAAACGGCGGGCGTTTCTCGTCGATTCTCGCGTCCGACGCGAAACCGATCCTGTAGAACTTGCCAATGTTCTCGCGCGTGTAGACCGCCTTCACGCCGGGCATTTTCGCGGCCGCAGCGGTATCGAGCCGCGTCACGTGCCCCTTGCTGATCGTCGCGCAAACGGGCACGGCGTACAGCATCCCGGGCAAGGCAAAATCCGACGTGTAGGTCGCAAGACCGCTCACTTTGAGCGGTGCATCAATCCTTTGGAAGTCGCCGCCAATCGATGGCTGCACTTTCTTTGAAGCTAATAGCATTGTCTTCTCCGCGACGCGAACATCGAGTCAGGCAGTCTGGGTGGCAAGCGTGAGCGCGTGCTGAATGCAGCGTGTCGCCAGTTCGACCTTGAAGCCGTTCTGGCTTTGCGGGCGGGCCGACTGAAGCGCGGCCTCGGCTGCTGCACGAAACGCAGAGGCATCGGCTGCGCGTCCAATGAGCGCCGCTTCCGCCTCGCGTGAACGCCATGGCTTCACGCCCACACCGCCCAGCGCAATCCTGACCTGATCGATCCTGCCCGACGACACGGTCACGACAACCGCAGCCGATGCCAACGCAAACTCATACGATGCACGGTCGCGCAGTTTCAGATAGACGCTGCGGCTGCCGGGCATCGGAGCGGGAAGCGTCACGTGCGTGATCAGCTCACCTGCACGCAGCGATGTTTCGTGTTCAGGCGTAGTGCCGGGCAAGAGGAAAAAGTCGTCGATGGCGATGCTTCGTTTGGTATCCGAACTTTCGGTATGGACCGTCGCCTCCAATGCCGTCAGTGCGACATTCATGTCCGATGGATTGGTCGCGATGCAATGATCGCTCGTTCCAAGGATGGCGAGATTGCGATTGAAGCCATCGATCGCGGAACACCCGCTGCCCGGTTCGCGCTTGTTGCATGGTGTTGCCGTATCGCGGAAATAGACGCAGCGCGTTCGTTGCAGAAGGTTGCCGCCGGTTGTCGCCATATTCCGCAACTGCGCCGATGCGCCCGAAAGCAACGCCTGGGAGAGCACGGGATAGCGCGTCTTGATCAGCGGATGATTCGCGAGATCGGCATTGCGCACTGTCGCGCCTATCGTGACGCCGCCATCGTCGAGTGTTTCGACCTTATCGAGCGGCAGGCGGTGGATGTCAATGACCTGGGTCGGGCGCTCCACGTCGAGCTTCATCAAGTCGAGCAGTGTCGTGCCTCCGGCCAGGAAGCGCGTGGATTGCGTACTCGACGGACTGGCCGCGCTGGTCTGCGCCGTTGCCATGTCGAGCGCCTGTTTGACGTCGGCCGCGCGCTTGAGCTGAAAGTGTTCCATTCGTTCGCTCCGCTTAGATTTTCGTGCGAACGTGCTGGATCGCGGAGACGATGTTCGAATAGGCGCCGCAGCGGCAGATGTTGCCGCTCATCGCTTCCTTGACGTCCTCGTCGCTGTGGTCGTAGGGCTCCTTGAGCAGCGCGACGGCGGACATGATCTGCCCGGACGTACAGTAGCCGCATTGAAAGCCGTCATGCTCGACGAAGGCTGCCTGCATTGGATGCAGGTTGCCTGGCCGTCCAATGCCTTCGATCGTGGTGATGGCTTCACCTTCGTGAGTGGCTGCGAGGCTCAGGCACGAATTCACGCGCCTGCCATCCACATGGACCGTGCACGCGCCACATTGGCCATGATCGCAGCCCTTCTTGGTGCCGGTCAGGCGCAGATGTTCGCGCACGCAATCGAGCAGGGTGGTGCGTGGATCGATATCCAGTTCGTGCAGCGTGCCGTTGACGTTCAATTGAACATGAACGTTGCCATTCGTGGTCGCGTCGATGCCGCCTGGCGTATCGTTCTGGCTTGCGTCGTCGGAATCTGCGCGAGCAAGAGAATGAAGTTGCCCGGTGCTCACGGCGACACCCGCCGCTCCGACGCGCGTCAAAAATGAGCGGCGCGTTACGCGTTCGAACAGCGTCGCCGGTTCATCATCGGTAATGTCCGGTTGCTGAGGCTTGTCGTTCATGAGTCGAATTCCCGTTGAAGCACGGATAGAAGAGGACCGCCGTGGTCTTGGCGTTCGATGCTCATGATAGGCAACCGCGGTGGCGTCAAGATGGCCGCGAGATGGCGGCAACATGGCGGACGGGTGGAGAGCCGGTTTTTTATCCGCGTTTATCCAGCACTTCAACCGTCGCGATCAGATCCCCAAAATCCTGGACCAGCAGGTTAAGCACGAAGGCCAGCACCGTGTATTTCTCCATCGATTCACATGCATTTTTCGATACCGTTCTCAGCTTCTCGAACGACTCACGCGCAAGCCGGACCTTGTCGTCCTGATCGCTTTGATCGGCATCGAGCGTGGCGGCCAATGTGTTGGCAGCCTCCGTAAATGCGTCAGCGGTCACGTTCAGCGCGTCGCGATTGACCGCGCTCAGTCGTCCCGCGAATTGCGGATCACCGGTGAAAGCCTGACCGAGAAACAGCGCGTCCCGATGCAGCCGGGTCAGCATGGGAGCGACTTTGTCGACCACATCCCCCCGCGTACGCTTCACCGGCTCGATGATGTGCTCGCGGCCCGCCTCGGTAATGGCATCGTCGAGTGCCTGTTCCGCGGCGGCAGATCGCCGATGCAAGCGCTCGGCTTCGTTCGCGTCTTCGGGCTTGCGCAGCGTCAGTGTGATCAACTCGCCCAACGCGAGGACGATTTCGCTCGCGCGATTGTGGGCCGCATTGATCGCGCGATTCGGCATCAGGAACGCGACGAGGAGCGCCGCGCCCGCGCCGATCAGGATTTCAAGCACACGGTCGATCGGCCGTGCGAACGGTGAGCCCACGCCGCTTGCAGGAACCAGCACAACGACAACGAGCGTGACGCAGGCAAGCCGGAGCGTCGGCCGCCACGCGGCGAGTGCCGCGAGCGGCAGGAGTGCGATGGCGAACACGATGAGCGGATGTGCGCCATGCAGGATCGCGAACAAACCGACCACGCCGACCACTCCACCGGTCGCCGCCCCGATGATCTGGTCGCGGCCGGTGTTCAGCGCCTGGTTGAGGCTGGGTTGCGTGACGACAATCAGTGTGGTGATGACTGCCCAGAAAAGCTCCGGGAGCGTGGCGAGCTTGGCGACGTAATAGCTGAGCAGGCAACTGACGAGCGTACGGGCGAAGCGCCTGAGTTCGGGCGCGGGCGTGAGTTTTTTCGTAAGCACGAGGGGTTTATTGGCTGAATTCCGTCGGGGTTGTCTGACTCGGGCTTGGCCGTTTTAATGGCGGCTGCGGATGCGCAATCCTGGAATGCCGCCGCAATCAGTTTAAGTTCAAACCGATGAGAATGGCCGACGTAAAGCCGTCCACTGCGGCCCGCGTCAATGTCCCCAAACACCACCTCCAAGCAAAACCCTCGTGATCGCGTTACCATAAACGGTTAAATCGCCGGGTTTCGACGGTCGGGAACGGTGACTCAACCCCGGCGGCAGTTTTCCCAATAACCGTGAACACCACGAACATCAGGAGCCAAGCATGAGCGAAAGCACTTCATCGCGTCATTACCCGAGCACGCAGTTGTACATCGACGGCGCATGGCGCGCGGGTAGCCGCGACACCGCCGTGGTCAATCCGGCGACGGAAGCGGAAATCGGCCGCCTCTCGCTGGCCGGCGAACAGCATCTCGCCGAAGCAGCGGAAGCCGCCGGACGCGGTTTCGCGGCTTGGCGCAAGGTATCGGCATTCGATCGCAGCAAGCTCATGCGCCGTGCCGCGCAAAACCTGCGAGACCGCGCCGAGGAAGTGGCCGCGATCATGACCATGGAGCAGGGCAAGCCGCTGGCTGAATCGCGCGTCGAAGTGCTGGGCGCGGCGGACACCATCGACTGGTTCGCTGAGGAAGCGCGCCGGACCTACGGCCGCGTGATCCCGTCACGTGCGGGCAATGTGCGCCAGATCGTGACGCGTGAGCCGGTCGGCCCGGTTGCTGCGTTCACGCCGTGGAATTTCCCGATCAATCAGGCTGTACGCAAGGTGTCGGCGGCGCTCGCGGCAGGGTGCTCGGTCGTGCTGAAAGGACCGGAAGAAACGCCGGCAAGCTGCGCAGCGCTGGTTCAGGCTTACATCGACGCAGGCTTGCCCGCCGGCGTGCTGAACCTCGTGTTCGGCGTGCCCGCCGATGTCTCGAAGTTCCTGATCGCGCATCCGCTGATCCGCAAGATCTCGTTCACGGGTTCGACGGCAGTCGGCAAGTTGCTGGCCGCCATGGCCGGCGAGCACATGAAACGCGCCACGATGGAACTCGGCGGCCACGCACCCGCGCTGGTTTTCGCCGATGCCGACATCCCGCGCGCAGCCAAGCTTCTGGCCAGCGCCAAGTTCCGCAATGCCGGTCAGGTGTGCATTTCGCCGACGCGTTTTATCGTCGAGGAATCGGCTTACGAGGAATTCACGGAGCATTTCGTCGCGACGACGAAGAAGCTCAAGGTCGGCAATGGCCTGGAAGAAGGCGTACAAATGGGCGCGCTTGCCAACGGCCGCCGTTTGCAAGCGATGGAACGTCTGGTCGCCGATGCGGTGGAGCAGGGTGCCAAGGTGCTGACGGGCGGTGAACGCATCGGCCGTGAAGGGTATTTCTTCGCGCCGACGGTGCTCGCCAATGTGCCGATGTCAGCGCGCATCATGACGGAAGAGCCGTTCGGCCCGATCGCACCGATTTCGACTTTCAAGTCTTACGATGAAGCTATCGTGGAAGCGAACCGCTTGCCGTATGGGCTGGCAGCGTATGCGTACACGCGCTCGAGCGCGACGTCGGCGGCGGTGGGCGAGGACATCGAAAGCGGCATGGTGTCGATCAACCACCACGGGCTCGGCATTCCGGAAACGCCGTTCGGCGGCGTGAAGGACTCGGGCTACGGCTCGGAAGGCGGCAGCGAAGCGATGGAAGCGTATCTCGTGACGAAGTTTGTGAGCGAGGCGCGGTAATACCAATAGCTTCAGGTGAAAACGCGACGCGGCCTTTTGGCGCGTCGCGTTTTTCTTTGTTCGGCGGTTTCGCCCGGACTTTTACTAACGCCTTGTATCCGCTCAAAGTCGGAATCCAACCCGACATTTGGCATCGACATAAGGTGTTTGACGAACCTCGAATGTCGGGCTCGGCCCTCGGGCGTTTTAGCCTCTTCCGCTCGTTCGGCGGGCGACATGCGGATCTTTCTGGTGACAACTTTTTCCATTCTCTCTCCCTGATGTGACTGATCAGACGCATGATTGCATCGAAGGCCGTGTAATCATCATACGATACTAAAACACCCGGATCGAAGAATGAAATCTTTCACGCTCAAAGAGCTTCGCAGCAGCCTTAAAAAGATATTGAATGAGGTCGGCAACAGCCATGCGCCAACATTGATTACCCGGCGGAACGGCAAGCGCATCGTGATGATTTCGGAGCGTGACTACAACAGCATGCAAGAGACCCTGCATCTCCTTGGTTCGGCCAAGAATGCACAACGGCTGCGCGAATCGGTCGCTGAATTCAAGCGATAAACCCGAAAAAAAACCCGGCCGAAGCCGGGTTCAACGTTCCCGCGCCCTGATCTCAATAGGGCGCGGTCACCTGCAACAAATACTAAAAACTTACGCTGCCAGCAGCGAGCGCAGCACGAACGGCAGGATCCCGCCGTGCTTGTAGTAATCCACTTCAATCGGCGTATCGATACGCAGCAACACCGTCACGCGCTGCTCGCTGCCATCCTTGCGATGGATCACGAGCGTCACTTCCTGCTGCGGCTTGATATCGGACGTGAGACCTTCCAGATCGAACGTTTCTTCGCCCGTGATATTGAGCGACTGCACGCTGTCCGTGCCCTTGAACTGCAGCGGCAACACGCCCATGCCGACCAGGTTCGAACGGTGGATCCGCTCGAAACTACGTGCCACGACCAGCTTCACGCCGAGCAATTGCGTGCCCTTCGCGGCCCAGTCGCGCGACGATCCCGTGCCGTACTCTTCGCCCGCGAACACGATGGTCGGCGTGCCGGCATCGATGTACTTCATCGCTGCGTCATAAATCGACAATTCTTCGCCGCTCGGCTGGAATATCGTCAGGCCACCTTCCACGCGTGAACCGTCTGCCTTCAGCGGGATCATCAGGTTCTTGATCCGCACGTTCGCAAAGGTGCCGCGCATCATCACGTCGTGGTTGCCGCGACGCGAGCCGTAGCTGTTGAAGTCGGCCTTCTGCACGCCGTTCGCCTTCAGCCACACGCCTGCCGGCGAGCTTTCCTTGATCGAACCAGCCGGGCTGATGTGATCGGTCGTGACCGAGTCACCGAAGATGCCCAGCGGACGCGCGCCCTTGACTTCGGGAATGCTGTCGGCCGGCGTCATCGAGAAGTCGTTGCCGAAGAACGGCGGCTCGGCAATGTACGTCGACTTCGGCCAGTCATAGACCTGACCTGCTTCGCCTTCGATCTTGCTCCACAAGTCGCCGGTCTTCGTGAGCTCAGCGTAGTTCTTGCGGAATGCATCGGCGTCCAACGCGTACTTCAGCAGCGCGTTGACTTCATCGCTCGTCGGCCAGATATCGCCGAGGAAAATGTCCTTGCCGTTCTTGCCCTTGCCGACCGGTTCCGTCATCAGGTCGACCGTCATGTTCCCGGCAATGGCGTAAGCCACGACCAGCGGCGGCGATGCCAGGAAGTTGGCACGGATGTTCGGGTGAATACGCGCTTCGAAGTTGCGGTTACCGGACAGCACGGCGGCAGCCACAATATCGTTCTTCGTGATCGCGTCGTTCAGTTCCGGCGTCAGGTCGCCTGCGTTGCCAATACAGGTCGTGCAGCCGTAAGCGGCCAGCGTGAAGCCGAGCTGGTCGAGGTACGTCAGCAGGTTCGTCTTCGTCAGGTACTCCGTGACAATCCGCGATCCTGGCGCCAACGACGTCTTGATGTGCGGCGCCACGGTCAAACCGGCTTCCACAGCCTTCTTCGCGAGCAGCCCGGCAGCAAGCAGCACGCTCGGGTTCGACGTGTTCGTGCAAGACGTGATGGCGGCGATCAAGATGTCGCCGTTCTTCACATCGACCTTGTTCGTGGTCGTGTATTGCGTGGTCAGGTCAGCAGCCTTCTTGCCGAAGCCGTTGTCGCTGACAGCCTTCGAGAACAGCTCGGTGAAGTTCGACTTCACGTTGCCGATTTCGATACGGTCTTGCGGACGCTTCGGACCTGCCAGCGACGGAGCCACCGTGCCCAAGTCGAGCGTGAGCGTCTTCGTGTAGTCGATGTCACCGGCCTTCGGCACGCCGAACAGGTTCTGCGCCTTGAAATAGGCTTCGAACGCCGAGATTTCTGCGTCGGTACGGCCCGTTCCCTTGAAGTACTCGATGGTCTTTTCATCGACGGGGAAGAAGCCCATGGTCGCGCCGTATTCCGGCGCCATGTTGCCGATGGTCGCGCGATCCGGCAGCGACAGCGACTTCGTGCCTTCACCGAAGAACTCGACGAACTTGCCGACGACCTTCTCTTTACGCAGCATTTCGGTAACGGTCAGCACCAGGTCGGTCGCCGTCACGCCTTCGCGAATCTTGCCCTTCAGCTCGACGCCCACCACGTCCGGCGTCAGGAAATAGACCGGCTGGCCGAGCATGCCGGCTTCAGCTTCAATACCGCCCACGCCCCAGCCCACCACGCCGATACCGTTGATCATGGTCGTGTGGCTGTCCGTGCCGACGAGCGTATCCGGGTAATACACGGTATCGCCGTCGACGGTCTTCTTATGCACGCCACGCGCCAGATATTCCAGGTTCACCTGGTGCACGATCCCCACGCCCGGGGGCACGACCTTGAACGTATCGAAGGCTTGCATGCCCCACTTCATGAACTGGTAGCGCTCGTTATTGCGCTGGAATTCCAGCTTCATGTTCAGGTCGAGCGCGTCTTTCTGACGGAAGTAATCGATCTGCACCGAGTGATCGACCACCAGATCGACCGGCACGAGCGGCTCGATCGCCTTCGGGTCCTTGCCTGCGCGTTTTGCAACGCCACGCATGGCGGCGATGTCGGCGAGCAGCGGCACGCCGGTAAAGTCTTGCAGCACGACGCGCGAGACGACGAACGGGATTTCATCGGTACGATCGGCGACCGGCTTCCAGGTAGCCAGTTGCTTGATGTGCTCCTCGCCGATCTTCTTGCCGTCGTAGTTGCGCAGCACCGATTCCAGCACGATGCGGATCGACACCGGCAGGCGTTCGATCTTGACGTTCAGCGCCTTTCCGAGTGCGGGCAACGAGTAGTACTTGCCTTTGCCGGAACCGCTGTCGAATTCCTTGAGCGTTTTGTGGAGATTGTGGGCCATGTTTTTTTTCCCTTGGTTTAAACGAGGAAATACCTTCGAAACGTGCGATCTAAAAACGGGTGAAGAATCCTGACTAAATCACGTACAAATCAACATATTCATTGACCGGCATTGCTTCGAGCGTTGCCTGATCCAGCGATACCGCGAGGATCGCCTCTTGCTGCCTGGCTGGGAAACGCCGTGCCAGGTTGGTCCTGAACTTCTCGACCAGAAGGGGGATGCCGTCTTTGCGACGGCGCTTGTGTCCGATCGGATATTCGACGATCACCTCATCGAACTTGGAGCCGTCATTGAACTCGACCGTCAGCGCATTGGCGATCGAACGCTGCTCCGGATCGTGATAATCCTTCGTGAATTGCGGGTCTTCCACGCATTCCATCTTCGCGCGCAACGTGTCGATGCGCGGATCCTTCGCAACTGAATCTTCGTAATCGGACGCGCTCAGGCGGCCATAAATCAGCGGCACGGCGATCATGTATTGAATGCAGTGGTCGCGATCGGCGGGGTTATCGAGCGGACCTTTTTTATCGATGATGCGAATCGCCGCTTCGTGCGTGCGGATCGTGATCTTCTTGATGTCTTCGACCTTCTTGCCGGTTTCCGCAAGCTTGGCGTGCAAGGTCATCGCCGCTTCCACCGCGGTTTGCGAGTGGAATTCAGCCGGGAACGAGATCTTGAACAGCACGTTCTCCATCACGTACGAACCGTACGGGCGCTGGAACTTGAACTCGTTGCCCTTGAAGAGCACGTCGTAAAAGCCCCATGTTTTAGCGGTCAGAACGGACGGATAGCCCATCTCGCCGGTCTTCGCGATCAATGCGAGACGCACGGCGCGCGAGGTGGCGTCGCCGGCGGCCCACGATTTGCGCGAACCGGTATTCGGCGCATGCCGATACGTGCGCAGCGAATGACCATCGACGAAGGCCAACGAAACAGCATTGATCAACTCGTCGCGCGTCAGGCCGATCATCTGACCGACCACCGCCGTGGATGCCAGTTTCACGAGCAAAACGTGGTCCAGTCCAACCTTGTTGAACGAGTTTTCCAGCGCGATACAGCCTTGAATTTCGTGCGCCTTGATCATCGCGATCAAGACGTCTTTCATCGACAGCGGCTTCTTGCCCGTAGCCACCGCGTTACGCGAGAGCCAGTCGGCCGTTGCCAGAATGCCACCGAGATTGTCCGACGGATGGCCCCATTCGGCAGCCAGCCACGTGTCGTTGAAGTCGAGCCAGCGGATCATCGCGCCAATGTTGAACGCAGCCTGAACCGGGTCGAGCTGGAAAGAGGTGCCGGGCACCTTGGCGCCGTTGGGGACTATCGTGCCGGGCACAATGGGTCCCATCAGCTTGGTGCAGGCGGGATAGGTCAGTGCTTCGAGTCCGCAGCCGAGAGTATCGATCAGGCAGTTGCGCGCCGTGTCGAGCGCGAGCGTGCTGTCTACCTGAAAGTCGAGGACATAGTCGACGATATCGACTAGTACTCTATCCGGCTCGGGCCGGACGTTGGAAATCGGTGCGGACATCGAAAAAACCTCGGGCAAAAACTTACTTGACGTTCTTGATCAGTTCGTTGGATTGCGTCGGTGCCGGCGTGCCCGCTGCTGCCATGTCAGCGGTCTTGCAGTCGTCGGCGAGGCGCGAAGAGTCGCTGTCCGAGAACAACATGGCTTTAGTCGGGATTACGACCAGGTCCATGCCCGTTGCTGCGTCATGGAAGCGGTCCGCGCCGGTCGTGGTGTTTTCACGCGGCAATTGATAGTCCTTCTTCGCCCAGTTCACGGTGACGACCTGGTCACGCTTCATGTCGCCTTTCAGGTAGAAAGCTGTGCCTTCAGCGCAGGACCATTTCGTCGAGCCTTCCGGGATCGGGTCCACTTTGGCTGCCGCCTTGGCTTCTGCTGCGGGTTTGCGCTTGATCAGGCGGCGCGCAGGCGCCGGGCGTTTTGCCACTGCTTTCTTGGCCGTGGTGGTTTTGGTGGTCGTCGTGGTCGTTGCATCTGCAGCCAGCGCGCTCGTGGTGGAGAGGATGCCCGAGAGGGACAGGGCGCCGACAACGCTAGCGATCAGGAGTTTATTCATCAATGACAGCCTTTCAAAATTCGTTTAAGTGTTCAATCGGGGCGTTTGCAGCGCCAGTTCGGGGATGAAATGACCGCCTGCATTGACCCGTTTTGCGAAAGCACGCACGCCGATTTGGCCATCCGGCGCACGCAGCGCGCTATTTTCGCTTATTTATAGATTGGAACTTCAGATTTTCGGGACCGGTGTAATTTGCGCTCGGCCGGATGATCTTGTTATCGATACGTTGTTCAATGATGTGAGCGCTCCAGCCCGAGGTCCGCGAGATCACGAACAGCGGCGTGAACATGGCGGTCGGCACGCCCATCGCGTGATACGACACCGCGCTGAACCAGTCCAGGTTCGGGAACATTTTCTTCGCGTCCCACATGGTTGTTTCCAGGCGCTCGGCGATCTCGTAGAGCTTGGTGTCACCGGCTTCCTTCGCGAGTTTCTTCGCGATTTCCTTGATCACCTTGTTGCGCGGATCGGAGATCGTGTACACCGGATGACCGAAGCCGATCACGACTTCCTTCGCTTCCACGCGACGGCGGATATCGGCTTCGGCTTCGTCCGGCGTTTGATAGCGTGATTGAATGTCGAATGCGGCTTCGTTCGCGCCGCCGTGCTTCGGGCCGCGCAACGCGCCAATGCCGCCCGTAATGGCCGAATACATGTCCGAGCCCGTGCCCGCGATCACGCGGCAGGTGAACGTCGATGCATTGAATTCGTGCTCGGCGTAGAGAATCAGCGATGCATGCATCGCATCGACCCACGACTTCGACGGCGGCGTGCCATGCAGCAAATGCAGGAAATGCCCGCCGATGGAGTCGTCATCGGTCTCGGTTTCAATACGCCGGCCGTTATGCGAATAGTGGTACCAGTACAGCAGGATCGAGCCGAGCGAGGCCATCAGGCGGTCGGCAATATCCTTGGCGCCGGAGATGTTGTGGTCTTCCTTCTCGGGCAACAGGGTGCCGAGTACGGAGACGCCCGTGCGCATCACGTCCATCGGGTGGGCGGACGCGGGAATCCATTCCAGCGCGGCTTTCAGGTTCGCGGGAAGACCACGCAAACCCTTGAGCTTGGTTTTGTACGTCTTGAGTTCAGCGACCGTTGGCAGCTTGCCATGCACGAGCAGGTACGCGATCTCCTCGAACTCGGACGTCCCGGCAATATCGAGGATGTCATAGCCACGATAGTGCAAATCATTGCCCGTCTTGCCGACCGTGCACAGCGCGGTGTTGCCCGCCGTCACGCCCGACAGCGCGACCGATTTCTTCGGTTTGAAGCCGCCGGTAGCGGGTGCTTCTTTCTCTAACGTATCGCTCATTCGACCCAGTCTCCTGATATGTGGAATGCGTCATTTGTCGAGTGAAAAAAGCGTCTCTGCGCCTTCGGGCAGCACCTGTGCCGATGCTTTCGCGCGGCGCAGCACCGACCAGTAATACCGATAGCTCGCGCGATCGTGCAACGTGTCCTGATACCGCGTGGGTCCCCAATGCGCGTCTTGCGCGGCGAGCAGAATGTCCGTGGCGGTTGTAATTTCATCGCGGCGGGGCAGGAAGGCATCGACGATCGGCTGGATCTGATCCGGGTGGATGCTCCACATGCGCGTGTAGCCAAATTCATTGCGGGCGCGCTGAGCGTCGCTCGCGACCACGCTCATGTCGCGCACTTCCGTTGAGACGTTATGCGATGCCACCTTGCCATGCGCGTGGCAAGCCGCCGCGATCTCGAGCTTCGCGCGCCGCACGAGCGGATGATCGAACTGGCCGGGCGAGCGCATGGCGGTATCGGGGATCGCGCCGTTATGCGCCGACACAAAATCCATCAGCCCGAAACTCAGCGCTTCAACGCCGGGCAACGCCGCGAGTTCGAAGACTTCGGCCAGCGCGCCATGCGTTTCGATCAGCAGGTGACACGGGATGGCTTGCTTGATCCCATACTCGCACCGCGACGCTTCGACGAACGCGACCATCTCGGCGGCATCGAAAACGCTGCGAATCTTGGGCAGCGTGACATAGGCCGGCGCTTTCTTGGCGGCGCGCAGGATGATGCGCACGTCGTCGCGCCAGGCGCGGTTCTGGAAGTCGTGAATCCGCACGCCGACGCGGCCGAAGCGGTCCTCGTCACTGCCGAGAAACGATGCCACCAGCTCCGCATGCGACGCTTCCTGGCCGACTTGCGCGCCGTCCTCGCAATCGAGCGTGACGTCGAATACCGGGCCGAGTTGCGCCTGCAGGGCGAGCGATTTCCTGATCAGCTTTTCGCTTCCGGCATAGTGATCGCAAGGGGGCATCACAGCGGGTGGAACGTCGCCTTCAAACAGGACTTCGGCGGGGGTGAGAGCGCGCATCGTCGGCGTCGGGTTGCTTGTAAAGAGGGTGGAAACCGCGGATTCGGGTGGGTTCGGACGCTGCGTCAAACTACGTCAAATGTCTTCAAACGCCAAACGCACTCGAATCAGCAGCGAGCGCCGGCCTTGGCTGCCGGGCGCCCGCATGAAACGCAAAGTCTGTCAGACCCGCTTACTTGCCCAGCAGATGCGCAACGCCGTCACGCTCTTCGAGCAATTCGTTCAGCGTGCCGGTCATCTTCTCGCGCGAGAACGCGTCGATTTCCAGGCCTTCAACACGCTTGTATTCGCCGTTTTCGCACGTCACGGGAACGCCGTAGATGATGTCTTCCGGGATTTCGTACGAACCGTCGGACGGAACGCCCATGGTGACCCACTTGCCGTTCGTGCCGAGCAGCCAGTCATGCACGTGGTCGATAGCCGCGTTGGCAGCGGACGCGGCCGATGACAAGCCACGCGCCTCGATGATCGCTCCGCCGCGCTTGCCAACCGTCGGGATGAACGTGTTGCGGTTCCATTCGTCGTCGTTGATCAGCTGGGTCAGCGAGCCGCCGTCGACGGTAGCGAAACGGAAATCCGGGTACATGGTCGGCGAGTGATTGCCCCACACGGCCAGTTTTTCGATCGATGCGACCGGCTTGCCCGACTTCGCCGCCAGTTGCGACAGCGCGCGGTTGTGGTCCAGGCGCAGCATGGCGGTGAAATTCTTCTTCGGCAGGTCCGGCGCCGACTTCATCGCGATATACGCGTTCGTGTTGGCCGGGTTGCCGACCACGAGCACCTTGACGTCGCGGCTGGCCACGTCGTTGAGCGCCTTGCCTTGCACCGTGAAGATTTCAGCGTTGGCGGACAGCAGGTCCTTGCGCTCCATGCCCTTCGAACGGGGACGGGCGCCGACCAGCAACGCGACGTCGGCGTCCTTGAACGCGACCTTCGGGTCGTCGGTGACGACCACGCCGGCCAGCAGCGGGAACGCACAGTCTTCCAGTTCCATGACTACGCCCTTGACGGCGCCTTGCGCCTGCGGCAGGTCGAGCAACTGAAGGATGACCGGCTGGTCTTTGCCTAGCAGGTCGCCATTGGCGATGCGGAACAGCAACGAGTAACCGATTTGACCTGCGGCGCCGGTGACGGCAACGCGCTTTGCGGACTTAGCCATTGAGAACACTCCTGAACGGTGCGTGAAACGCTAGGGGAAAACGCCATTTTAGGCGCGTTACGCGAAGCGTTGATGAAGCATGTGAATCGAACTGCGCGGGTTGCCCTGTGGTTTGCCCCGCGGGTTACCCTGCGAATGACCCCAAAATCCAATGGCGACGCGCCTGAAGCGAGATTGTCATTGTCTTTCCGGTAGCATGCCGGCAATCGCCGTCCGACCCTCGTGCTGAGAATCCGGCTCTGTGAGCAGGGGATTTGCGCTGGATCCTGCCGGTTCAGCGCCGCCTGTGACGTCGATGCCGCCCATAACAACTCATGCCTCGTGCGTCGCGTTTCCGATGGCGCGGGCGTTGCGAGAGCGGGGCACTGGCAGCGGCAGCGGGCACGAAAGCGTTAGGCTGAAGCGGTGAGCGGCAGGGCGATCCGGGGCGTTCTGGTGACTGGCGCCAGGCTGGCCGGCGCACCGGGTGCGCCGCATGACACGTGCAGCATCCCGCAAACCCTTGCTCGCCAAGGAGTGTAGGATTCGATCAGGTCAAAGTCAACCGTATCATATGTCTTATATAAGACATAGGAATACCCGGGAAAACGCTAGACGCGGCTTGACGCTTTATGATGAAATGCGCGCATGAATTCGAACCCAGCGAGCACCACGAACCTTTCCGGCGCATCCGGTGCGACGGAGCTCGTGCCTGCCTCGTCGCCGACGTTCAGTCCGCTATACCAGCAGATCAAGGCGCTGATTACCCAAGGGCTTGAATCGGGCGAATGGAAACCCGGCGAAATGATTCCCAGCGAAGTCGAACTGGCCGCCCGCTACAAGGTGAGTCAGGGGACGGTGCGCAAAGCCATCGACGAACTCGCCGCCGACAACCTGCTCGTGCGCCGTCAGGGCAAGGGCACCTTTGTTGCAACGCACAACGAAAATCACGTACAGTTCCGCTTTCTCCGCTTGCTGCCGGAAGACGGCGACCTTCATCCTCACGTGAGCCGATTGCTGGAGTGCCGCCGTTTGCGCGCACCCGCCGAGATCGCGCGCCAACTGGACCTGAAGCCGGCCGACCCGGTCGTGTGTATCAAACGCTTGCTGCAATTCGACGGCGAAACCACCGTCTTCGACGAAATCTGGCTGCCCGGCGTGGTTTTCCGCGGGCTGACGGCTGAGCGCCTGGCGGATTACAAAGGCCCGCTTTATGCGATGTTCGAAACGGAGTTCGGTACGCGCATGATCCGGGCATCGGAGAAGATCAGGGCGGTGGGCGCGGACGATGCCGTCGCCGAATTGCTTGGCGTCGCCATCGGGTCGCCGTTATTGTCGGTGGAGCGGGTGTCGTACACGTATGGCGACCGGCCGGTGGAAGTGCGGCGCGGGTGGTATGTCACGAATGGCTATTACTATCAAAACGATTTGAGTTGAAGCAGAAGTTCAAACGGGACGTGGACGGCTTCGCGGCGAACCTCAAGGGGCGCCTTGGAGCCTTTCTCACGCGATTGGCAATAGCTTCTTGCGCGGCATTTCGCTGCAGCGCGATATAAAAAGGCGCTAAAATCGCGGACTAGTGTGATAACAAAGTTGGGGTCTAGCATGGCTGAAGCCGCAAAAAAACCAAGACCTGAGTACCGGAATATCGGAATCGCTCAGCTAGCAACCTACCGCTTGCCACTAGCGGGAAAGGTTTCAATTCTTCATCGCATCAGTGGTCTGCTGCTGTTCATCGCTCTGCCGTTTCTGCTCTATCTGCTGGACCAAAGCCTCACGTCGGAGATCAGCTTCGACGCCTTCAAGGGCTTTCTCGCCAATCCCCTCGTCAAGATCGTCGTCCTCGTGCTTTCGTGGTCCTTCATGTTCCACTTTTGCGCCGGCATCCGCTTCCTGCTGCTCGATACCCATCGCGCAGTGAGCAAGGAAGGCGGCAAGCAGACATCCATCGTCGTGCTCGCGGTGTCATCTCTGCTGACAATCGTCGTTGCGCTTAAACTCTTCGGAGCCTTCTGAGAATGGCAGCGAACAACAACAATCGAATCGGTCCCAAGCGGCTTGTAGTTGGCGCGCACTATGGTTTGCGCGACTGGCTGGCGCAACGCATCACTGCCGTCGTGATGGCTCTCTACACGCTGGTGCTGCTGTTCTGGTTCTTCGGCGCGCGTGATTTTTCATATGACGGCTGGGCCTCCATCTTCGCCATGCAATGGATGAAGCTCGCCACCTTCGTAGCCTTGCTCTCGCTTTTTTATCACGCGTGGGTTGGTATCCGGGACATCTGGATGGACTACGTGAAGCCGGTCGGCTTGCGCCTGTTCCTGCAAGTGGCGACGATCCTCTGGCTGGTCGGCTGTATCGGCTACGCGGCACAGATTCTCTGGAGAGTGTAAAGAATGGCTGCAATTAAAACGTCCCTGCCGCGTCGCCGTTTCGACGTCGTGATCGTGGGTGCAGGTGGTTCAGGCATGCGCGCGTCGCTGCAACTCGCTCGTGCGGGTCTGTCGGTCGCTGTGTTGTCCAAAGTGTTCCCGACGCGTTCGCATACCGTCGCAGCGCAAGGCGGTATTGGCGCGTCGCTCGGCAACATGAGCGAAGACAACTGGCATTACCACTTCTACGACACCATCAAGGGCTCCGACTGGCTCGGCGACCAGGATGCGATCGAATTCATGTGCCGTGAAGCGCCCGGCGCTGTCTACGAACTCGAACATATGGGCATGCCGTTCGACCGTAACGCGGATGGCACGATCTATCAGCGTCCGTTTGGCGGGCATACGGCGAACTACGGTGAAAAGCCGGTGCAACGCGCTTGTGCCGCCGCCGACCGTACCGGCCATGCGTTGCTGCACACGCTGTATCAGCAGAACGTCGCAGCCAAGACGCATTTCTTCGTTGAATGGATGGCGCTGGACCTGATCCGCGACGCCGACGGCGACGTGCTCGGCGTGACCGCCATGGAAATGGAAACGGGCGACGTCCATATTCTCGAAGGCAAGACCACGTTGTTCGCCACGGGCGGCGCGGGCCGGATCTTCGCGGCATCGACGAACGCGTTCATCAATACCGGCGACGGACTCGGCATGGCGGCCCGTTCGGGCATCGCTTTGCAGGACATGGAGTTCTGGCAATTCCATCCGACCGGCGTCGCAGGTGCGGGCGTGCTGATTACCGAAGGCGTGCGCGGTGAAGGCGGGATCTTGCGGAACTCGGACGGCGAGCGCTTCATGGAACGCTATGCGCCGACGCTGAAGGACCTGGCGCCGCGCGACTTCGTATCGCGTTCGATGGACCAGGAAATCAAGGAAGGCCGCGGCGTGGGTCCGAACAAGGACCACGTCTTGCTGGACCTGTCGCATATCGGCGCCGAGACCATCATGAAACGGCTTCCGTCGATCCGCGAGATCGCGATGAAGTTCGCTAATGTGGACTGCATCAAGGAACCGATCCCGGTCGTGCCGACCATCCATTACCAGATGGGCGGCATTCCTACGAACATTCACGGTCAGGTCGTGGGCACGCTGAAGGGCGGCTACGAAGAGCCGGTCAACGGCTTCTACGCGGTCGGCGAATGTTCGTGCGTGTCAGTGCACGGCGCGAACCGCCTGGGCACGAACTCGTTGCTGGACTTGGTGGTGTTCGGCCGCGCGGCAGGCAACCACATCATCAAGCATGCGTCGGAAATGAAGGAACACAAGCCGCTGCCGGCCGATGCCGCCGACGCCGCGCTTGAGCGCCTCGCCGTGCTGGAGAGGTCGTCGTCGGGTGAATACACGCAGTCGATCGCGAACGACATCCGCTCGACCATGCAGGCGCATGCCGGCGTGTTCCGGACGTCGAAGCTGCTGGCGGAAGGGGTGGACAAGGTCAAGGAATTGTCCGAGCGCGTGAAGCATGTGCATCTGAAGGACAAGTCGAAGGTGTTCAACACGGCGAAGGTCGAAGCGCTGGAACTGGCGAACCTGATCGAAGTGGCGCGTGCCACCATGGTCTCGGCCGAAGCGCGCAAGGAAAGCCGCGGCGCGCATGCGCAAAGCGACTTCGAAATTCGCGACGACGAGAACTGGATGAAGCACACGCTGTGGTTCAGCGAAGGCGACAGGCTCGATTACAAGCCGGTGCACATGACGCCGCTGACGGTCGAATCGGTGCCGCCGAAAGCGCGTACCTTCTAAGGCAAAGGAATCGAAATGGCAAAGCGTACTTTTGAAATCTACCGCTACGATCCGGACAAGGACGCGGCGCCCCGCATGCAGACCTACGAGATCGAGATCGACTCGCATGAGCGCATGTTGCTGGACGCGCTGCTGAAGCTGAAGTCGGTCGACGAAACGCTGTCGTTCCGCCGCTCGTGCCGTGAAGGCGTGTGCGGTTCGGATGCAATGAACATCAACGGCAAGAACGGTCTGGCCTGCTTGCAGAACATGAACGACCTGCCGCAGAAGATCGTTCTGCGTCCGCTTCCGGGCTTGCCCGTTGTGCGTGACCTGATCTGCGATTTCACGCAGTTCTTCAACCAGTATCACTCGATCAAGCCGTACCTGATCAACGACACGCCGCCGCCGGAAAAAGAGCGTCTGCAAACGCCTGAAGAGCGCGACGAACTCGATGGCCTGTACGAGTGCATCCTGTGTGCGAGCTGCTCGACTTCGTGCCCGAGCTTCTGGTGGAACCCGGACAAGTTCGTGGGTCCGGCGGGCTTGTTGCAAGCTTATCGGTTCATTGCGGATAGCCGTGACGAAGCGACGGGTGAACGTCTGGACAACCTGGAAGATCCGTACCGTTTGTTCCGTTGCCATACGATCATGAATTGCGTCGATGTGTGCCCGAAGGGACTGAATCCTACGAAGGCTATTGGCAAGATCAAAGAATTGATGGTGCGTCGCGCTGTCTGAGAAGGACTTGTGTCATGAATGACTCCGGGCATCAGTCCGACCCTCTACGTCGCGCGCGCCTTCGCTGGCGTGCGCGGCGCGGTCTGCTGGAAAACGATTTGATCTTCGAGCGTTTTTTCAGCCGATATGAGCATGACCTCAGTGACGTGGACGTTGGTGTGCTGACGCAACTGCTGGAACTGAGCGACAACGACCTGATGGACTTGCTGCTGGCACGCAAGGAACCAGAAGGCGAACTGGCCTCGCCGGATATGACCCGCGTGCTGGAGATGCTGCGCTCTGCCTGATTCAGGACACTGAGTTAGGCCACCGAGCCGGCCCACGAGAGTCGTGCAAGAGTCGTGCGAATTATCGAAAACCTGTTTCCATACTTCGATTGAGGATGTGCTATGACCCCGTCAGATGTTAAAGCCACGCTATCGTTCAGCGACAACTCGCCGAGCGTTGAAATGCCGATCTACAAGGGCACCCAGGGCCCGGACGTAATCGACATCCGCAAGCTGTACGGCCAGACCGGCAAGTTCACGTACGATCCGGGCTTCATGTCGACGGCGGCGTGCAATTCCGCAATTACCTACATCGACGGCGATAAGGGCGAGTTGCTGTATCGCGGGTATCCGATCGAGGAACTCGCGGTCAAGGCCGACTTCATGGAGACCTGCTACGCGCTGCTGCATGGCGATCTGCCGACGGTCAAGGAGAAGGCTGACTTCGTTGAAACCGTCACGAAGCACACGATGGTTCACGAGCAGATGCATTTCTTCTACCGCGGTTTCCGTCGCGATGCACACCCGATGGCGGTGCTCGTGGCGGCGGTCGGCGCGCTGTCGGCGTTCTATCACGACTCGCTGAATATCAACGATCCGCGTCATCGTGAAGTGTCGGCCATTCGCATGATCGCGAAGCTGCCCACGCTGGTGGCGATGGCGTACAAGTTCACGATCGGCCAGCCGTTCGTTTATCCGAAAAACGACCTGTCGTACAGCGCGAACTTCATGCACATGATGTTCTCGAACCCGTGCGAAGAGTACAAGGTCAACGATGTGCTGGTGCGCGCGCTTGATCGTATCTTGATCCTGCATGCGGACCATGAGCAGAACGCGTCGACGTCGACCGTGCGTCTGGCTGGGTCGTCGGGTGCGAATCCGTTTGCTTGTATTGCTGCGGGGATTGCTTGTCTGTGGGGTCCGGCGCATGGTGGCGCGAACGAAGCTGCGTTGAACATGCTGGAAGAGATCGGCTCTGTCGACAACATTCCTGAGTTCATCAAGCAGGTGAAGGACAAGAACTCGGGCGTGAAGCTGATGGGCTTCGGGCATCGCGTTTATAAGAACTACGATCCGCGCGCGAAGCTGATGCGTGAAACGTGCCACGAAGTGCTTGAAGAACTCGGTCTGCATGATGACCCGTTGTTCAAACTGGCGATGGCGCTTGAAAAGATCGCGCTGGAAGATGAGTACTTTGTGTCGCGTAAGCTGTATCCGAATGTCGATTTCTATTCGGGTATTGTGCAGCGCGCGTTGGGTATTCCGACGGCCATGTTTACGTGCGTGTTTGCAATGGCTCGGACGGTGGGCTGGATCGCGCAGTGGAACGAAATGATCGCTGATCCGGAACAAAAGATTGGCCGTCCAAGGCAGTTGTTTATCGGTGAGACGCCGCGCGAAGCGAAGGCGATTGAGAAGCGGTAATTTGAATTAAGTAGTGGTTTGAAGGAAGCCCCGGCGGGTGTTTGCCGGGGCTTTTTGCGTTGTTGGGCCCGATTGTTTCCTGAACTTCAAGTTTCCGTTTTACGCTCGCTCCCAACCCCACCCACCCAAGCCAAAACTCGCGCAAACACGAGCCATATCAACATCGGACTTGTGTAGTAATGCCAAGATATCCAGGCTTACTGACCCTGCGGGCTTGCCCGCAAACCGCATGAGGAGCTACCGATGTTTCCAGAATTTCGCGATCTGATTTCCACGCTCAAGACTGAAGATGCCCACTTCGCCCGATTGTTTCAACGTCACAACGAATTGGACCATCAGATCAAGAGCATGGAGGGTGGGCCGCTACCCGCGGACGGCCGAACTATCGAAACGCTCAAGAAGGAAAAGCTGCTTTTGAAGGACAAGCTCTATGTTGTCTTGAAGAAGGCCGCGACGCCGGCTTAAGCAGGCAGCGCCCCGTAAAACCTGAGAGGCGGGGCGCGAAGTTATAAGGAACAGACTTTGACATCACAGCACGATAAATCCGACACCCGACATTCAGCTGTGCGCAGCGTCGCTCGCGGCGACGTACTAGAGACCAGCACTCCGCGCGCAGCACAGATTGATGAAACCGGCCGCGCCGTCCAGGCGGCCAATGAGCAAATTTCAAGCACCCTGCAACACGTGTTGTCGACGGGTGCGGCGCAGGACCCGGGCGCCCTGATGGACACCATCAAGACATTGATGAGCGGCCTCTCCCCCGATGAAACCACCGCTTTGCGCAGCGTCATGCTGGAAGGCGATCCGGCGCTGTGGCACGCGCGCGCCTCACGTCATCCCGACGACGAATTGGCGCGTAACTGGCGTGCGGGTGGTTATCCGTATCGGAACCTGATGTCGCGTCACGCGTACGAAAAGCAGAAGTATGCGTTGCAGGTCGAATTGCTGAAGCTGCAGGCGTGGGTGCGGGAGACTGGCCAGCGTCTGGTGATCCTGTTCGAGGGACGGGATGCGACAGGTAAGGGTGGCGCTATCAAGCGCTTTATGGAGCATATGAACCCGCGTGGCGCACGTGTCGTCGCGCTCGAAAAGCCGACCGAGTCCGAGCGCGGCCAATGGTACTTTCAGCGTTACGTGCAACACTTGCCGACATCGGGCGAAATCGTGCTGTTCGACCGCTCCTGGTACAACCGGGCTGGCGTGGAACGGGTGATGGGGTTTTGCTCGGAACACGAATACAACGACTTCATGCAGCAGGTTCCCGAGTTCGAGCGGCAACTCGTTCGAAGCGGCATGCACGTCGTCAAGTTCTGGTTTTCGGTGAGCCAGGAAGAACAGCGCCGGCGTTTCAAGGAGCGTGAAATTCATCCGCTCAAGCAATGGAAGCTCAGTCCGGTGGATCTCGCGTCGCTGGATAAGTGGAACGAATACACGGACGCCAAGGAAGCGATGTTCGCGCAAACCGATACGGCAGATTCTCCGTGGGCGGTGGTTCGCTCTGACTGCAAGAAGCGGGCGCGGCTCAATGCGATGCGCCATATCCTGCACAAGCTGCCGTATGCGAATCGGGATGTTCGCGCGATTGGAACGGTCGATCCGTTGATCGTGGGGCGGGCTTTTTAGCGGGTGTTGAGGAGATTGTTGATACGGTCGACGGGTGCCAGTGCGTTAAGCACTCGCACCCGTCTTTGCATCTAGAGGCTAGTCGCCAGGAAGCGCTTACAAACACAGTCATCGGGAGCCGGGATATTCGAGACCAGGACAAAAATAGCGATGATCGAGCGGCTATCGACCACGCCGGCTTCGTCGCTGACCGCGTCCACCCGGCCCACGTTCCTCCGTGGATCGAAAAGTGCAGCCAATGCGCCAGTGTGAGCATTGTCGAGCGGCTAGCTGCTCCAGACGCGGCGGATACTAAATTCGAGGCACTCCCCTCAGGCCGTTTATTCCGCGCGGCCGACTTCTCCTGATTTGCCTTCTTAATAGGCTCGCGGCGCGGCTAAACGGCTGATTCTTTTCTGCATTCGGGTTAAACAGGCCATCCCGGTACTCCCCATACAGGTAGCTCCACTACCACCCTAACTCACTGTTTTATATCAGTTTTTTCTTCATCGATAGCGCAATGCGCTATCCTGCGTGGCATAATCATCAAACCAAAAAACACCCCCGCAGTCACAACACCTGAAAAGACCATGGCCCAGACTCTGTACGACAAGTTGTGGAACTCGCATGTGATTCACACCGAGGACGATGGTACGTCCATCCTCTACATCGACCGTCATTTGCTTCACGAAGTGACCAGCCCGCAAGCGTTCGAGGGTCTGAAACTGGCCGAACGGCCGGTGTGGCGGATCAGCGCGAACCTGGCGGTATCGGATCACAACGTGCCGACGACCGATCGTTCGCACGGCATCGCGGACCCGATCTCGAAGCTGCAGGTCGATACGCTCGACCAAAACTGCGACGCCTACGGCATCACGCAGTTCAAGATGAACGACTTGCGTCAGGGCATCGTGCACATCATCGGGCCGGAACAGGGCGCCACGCTGCCGGGAATGACCATTGTCTGTGGCGACTCGCATACCTCCACGCACGGCGCGTTCGGCGCGCTGGCGCATGGCATTGGTACGTCGGAAGTCGAGCACGTGCTCGCCACGCAGACCCTGCTGCAAAAGAAGAGCAAGAATTTGCTCGTCAAGGTCGAAGGGCCGCTGCCGCGCGGTTGCACCGCGAAAGACATCGTGCTGGCCATCATCGGCAAGATTGGTACGGCGGGCGGCAATGGCTACGCCATCGAATTTGGCGGTTCGACCATCCGGGCGCTGTCGATGGAAGGGCGCATGACGGTCTGCAACATGGCCATCGAAGCGGGCGCACGGGCGGGCATGGTCGCCGTCGATGAAACCACCATCAACTACCTGAAAGATCGTCCGTACTCGCCGCACGGCGCGGAGTTCGAGCAGGCGGCAACCTACTGGCGCACGTTCACCTCCGATCCGGGCGCGAAATTCGATCGCGTGGTGGAGCTGAATGCCGCCGAAATCGTGCCGCAAGTGACGTGGGGCACGTCGCCGGAAATGGTGACATCGATCGACGGTCGCGTACCGGACCCCGAGCGCGAAAAGGATCCGATCAAGCGCGACGCTATCGAACGCGCGCTGAAGTACATGGCGCTCGAACCGAACACGCCGATGCAGTCGATCAAGCCGGACAAGATTTTCATCGGCTCGTGCACGAATGCGCGCATCGAAGACTTGCGCGCCGCGGCGTATGTGGTGAAGACGCTCGGTCGTCGGGTTGCGTCGAACATCCGTCTGGCCATGGTCGTGCCGGGTTCCGGTCTCGTGAAGGCGCAGGCGGAACGCGAAGGGTTGGACAAGGTGTTCCTCGACGCAGGTTTCCAGTGGCGCGAACCGGGCTGCTCGATGTGCCTCGCGATGAACGCCGACCGCCTCGAGCCGGGCGAGCGCTGCGCATCCACATCGAATCGTAATTTCGAAGGGCGTCAGGGCGCAGGCGGTCGTACGCATCTGGTGAGCCCGGCGATGGCGGCTGCTGCCGCTATCGAAGGTCATTTCGTCGATATCCGCGAGCTGGCATGAAACGCGTCTTTACTCTAATGGCGTTGATCGCTGTCGTTGCCAGTGCTGCGGGCTGCAATACGGTCCACGGCTTTGGCGAGGATCTGCATCACCTCGGCAATTCGATCAGCAACGCGGCCGACAAGTAAGCGGCTCCAAAGAACGGTCAAGCTAACCAAACCGCAAACCGGTAAAGCATCATGGAAAAATTCATCGTACATAGCGGGCTCGTGGCGCCGCTGGATCGCGATAACGTCGACACCGACGCGATCATCCCGAAGCAATTTCTCAAGTCGATCAAGCGCACGGGTTTCGGCCCGAACGCGTTCGACGAATGGCGTTATCTCGATGTCGGCCAGCCGGGTCAGGACAACTCGAACCGGCCGCTGAATCCGGATTTCGTGCTGAACCAGCCGCGCTACAAGGGCGCGTCGATCCTGCTGACGCGCAAGAACTTCGGCTGCGGCAGCTCGCGCGAGCATGCGCCGTGGGCGCTGGACCAGTACGGTTTCCGCGCGATCATTGCGCCGAGCTTTGCGGATATTTTCTATAACAATTGCTTCAAGAACGGCCTGTTGCCGATCGTCCTGACCGAAAGTCAGGTCGACAGGCTGTTCAACGAAACCTACGCGTTCAACGGTTTCAAGCTGACGGTCGATCTGGAACGCCAGGTCGTGCTGACGGGCGACGGCACGGAATTCCCGTTCGAAGTGCCGGGTTTCCGCAAGTTCTGCCTGCTGAACGGCTTCGACGACATCGCGCTCACGCTGCGCCACGCCGACAAGATCCGTCAGTTCGAAAACGAGCGTCTCGTGAAGCAGCCGTGGCTGAATAACCGCCTCGTCGGCTGAGTACGAATAACGTTCGAATAACGGTCGAACGTGTGCAAATAAACAAGAAAAGGAAGGAAACACCATGAAGATTGCAGTGCTGCCCGGCGATGGCATCGGTCCGGAGATCATCAAGGAAGCCGTCAAGGTCCTGAATGCGCTCGACGAAAAGTTCGAGCTCGAAGAAGCGCCTGTTGGCGGCGCGGGTTACGAGGCGAGCGGACATCCGCTGCCGGAAGCCACGCTCGCGCTGGCGAAAGCATCGGATGCAATCCTGTTCGGCGCCGTGGGCGACTGGAAATACGATTCGCTCGAACGCCCGCTGCGTCCCGAGCAAGCCATCCTGGGTCTGCGCAAGCACCTGCAATTGTTCGCGAATTTCCGTCCGGCCATTTGTTACCCGCAATTGACGGCGGCTTCGTCGCTGAAGCCGGAAATTGTCGCGGGACTGGATATCCTGATCATCCGCGAACTGAACGGCGATATCTATTTCGGCCAGCCGCGCGGCGTGCGCTCATCGCCGGATGGCTTGTTCGAAGGCGCGAAGGAAGGCTTCGACACCATGCGTTATTCCGAGCCGGAAGTGCGTCGGATCGCTCACGTGGCGTTTCAGGCCGCGCAAAAGCGCGCGAAGAAGCTGACGAGCGTCGATAAAGCCAACGTGCTCGAAACCTCGCAATTCTGGCGTGACGTGATGATCGATGTATCGAAGGAATATGCGGACGTCGAGTTATCGCACATGTACGTGGACAATGCGGCCATGCAGTTGGTGAAGGCCCCGAAGGCTTTCGACGTGGTGGTGACAGGCAACATGTTCGGCGACATTCTCTCCGACGAAGCGGCCATGCTGACGGGTTCCATTGGCATGCTGCCGTCCGCTTCGCTCGATAAGAACAACAAGGGCTTGTACGAGCCGTCGCATGGTTCGGCGCCGGATATCGCGGGCAAGGGCGTGGCGAATCCGCTGGCGACCATCCTGTCGGCCGCCATGATGCTGCGTTATTCGCTCGGCAAGGCCGAACAGGCTGACCGGATTGAAACGGCGGTGAAAAAGGTGCTTGCGCAAGGTCTGCGCACCGGCGACATCGCGACGCCGGACGGCCGCACGGTCGGCACGGTAGAAATGGGCAATGCGGTTATCGCAGCACTCTAAGCTTCAGCACTGAGTAAGCGCTTTTTCATCGGAAGAGTTGGCCGCACGCGTCAGCGAAAAATTCCGGTGGAAAAGCGTCTCGCGGCGGACGTTTTTGTCGGATACTGACAATCGCGATATTTCATCTCGATTCGTCGCTTTTAGCGCACGAACCACGTCAAAAGGCGCGGAACGCTCGCGTGGAGGGACGAATATGCGGGTTATCGTGTATAGTCTTTTCTTATGGCGAAGATCTCTTCAATCTCTCTGGACTCGATTTCATGCGGCGGCATTCGCTCAGGCGCCCGCACGATTCGTCTCGCCATTACGCGTCTGGACACGCATCTGGGTACGGTTGCGCTGTCCAAACGCATTACGAAAACCATTTCCCTCAAAACGATCACGTTCAGCTGATCGCCCGTCGTGCCCGCCCATCTTCCCCGCGCGGTCACGCCGGCGGAGGGTCTGGGCCAAGCGGGGAAGTGTCCACACATAAGGTTAGTCATGAATGTAGGTCTCGTTGGTTGGCGCGGCATGGTCGGCAGCGTCCTGATGCAGCGTATGCAGCAGGAAGGCGATTTCGACCTGATCGAACCGGTGTTTTTCAGCACCAGCAATGCGGGCGGCAATGCGCCGTCGTTCGCGAAAAACGAGACGAAACTCAAGGATGCGACAAGCATCGACGACCTGAAAAAGTGCGACGTCATCATTACGTGCCAGGGCGGCGATTACACCAACGAGGTGTTCCCGAAGCTGCGCGCGGCCGGCTGGAAGGGTTACTGGATCGACGCAGCTTCGTCGCTGCGCATGAAGGACGACGCGGTCATCATCCTCGATCCGGTGAACCTGAGCGTCATCAAGGATTCGCTGGTCAAGGGCGGCCGGAATTTCATCGGCGGGAACTGCACTGTGAGCCTGATGCTGATGGCGCTGGGTGGCTTGTTCAACCAGAACCTGGTCGAGTGGACCACCGCCATGACGTATCAGGCTGCATCCGGCGCGGGCGCGCAGAACATGCGCGAACTGCTCCAGCAAATGGGCGTGCTGTACGGCGCGGCCAAGGAAGATCTGGCGGACCCGTCGTCGGCCATCCTGGATATCGACAAGCGCGTGCAGGCAGCCATGTCCAGTGACCGTATGCCTATCGATAACTTCGGCGTGCCGCTGGCCGGCGCGCTGATTCCGTGGATCGACAAGGATCTCGGCAACGGCATGTCGAAGGAAGAGTGGAAGGGCGGCGCGGAAACCAACAAGATCTTGGGGCTGCCTGCCATGGGCGAGCCGGGTTCGGTTCCCGTCGACGGCCTGTGCGTGCGGATCGGTGCAATGCGCTGTCACTCGCAGGCGTTGACCATCAAGCTCAAGAAGGACGTGCCGCTGGATGAGTTGCACGGCATTCTGGCATCGGCGAATGATTGGGTGAAGGTTGTGCCGAACGAACGCGAAGCATCGATTCGCGATTTGTCCCCGGCAGTGGTCACGGGTTCGCTGACGGTGCCGGTCGGCCGCTTGCGCAAGCTGGCTATGGGCGGCGAATATCTGTCGGCGTTCACGGTCGGCGACCAGTTGCTGTGGGGCGCGGCGGAACCGCTGCGCCGGATGCTGCGCATCCTGCTGGACAAGTAAAGTAAACTACGCGCCACGACGCGTAGCAGTTCATGGAAGCGTCGCGCTTGCGCGGCGCTTTTTCGTTGTGCGGCTGTTCTGCGGGTGGGTTGCTGATATTGCGCAATCGGTCTGCGGCCAGTTCTGGATGTCGCCCCGTTTTGTTGGTTTCTTGTTCGCTGTCCACTCGCCTGGAGTATCAATGATCGTTCGTCCGAGTCGGCCGCTTCATTCACAGCTACGCTTGCCCAGCCGCTCGCGGCGCGCGGCGCTGATCGCGGCAAGTGTCGCGAGTGTGCTGCTCGGGACATTCGTTTCCTCCGATGCCAGCGCCCAGGCCAGCAGCGCGTCTGCCGTTTCAGAGGCTTCGGCACCAGCGGCTGCATCGGCGGCGGGTGCTATCACGCAGTACAGCGTGAAACCCGGGCAGTCGCTCAGCGATATCGCTTCCCAGATCACCGGTTCGACCGACCGCGCCACGCGCGAAAAGATGTCGCGCGCACTCTTCGACGCGAATCCGAACGCGTTCATGGGTCATGACCCAAGTCGGTTGAAACTCGGATCGGTGTTGAACGTGCCGGTGGTTGAGGATGCGGGTGCGGCTGCTGCGGCTGCTGCGGCTTCCGGGGCTTCCGCGTCTGTGGCAGCTTCGTCGCCGGCAGTTGAGGCTAGCAGTTCGGCGGCTGCTGCGCCGGCCGAGGGGGCGTCGAATGTTGTCGGCGCGGTGAACGGAGCCGCGATGACCGCGAGTGGCGCTGTCGCTACGGTCGCGCCGAACGCATCGAGCGAGCCGAACGCGGCGTTGCCGACATCGGAAGCTCAATCCACGGCGAGCGCCAGCGAAGTGGCGCCTGCATCGGAAGTCGCGCCTGCAGCGAGCGCGCCTGCGGCGACTGTCGCACCGGTGAGCGCGCCGACAGAGACGGGGTCTGCGGCTACGTCGATGAACGGGCCGATCGGCTGGCTCATCGGGGCTGTCGTCGCGATCGGCTTGTTGCTGCTCTTGATGCGGGCCGGGAAACGGCGGCGTGCCGTAAGCGCCGCCGCTGCGGTGAGCACCTATGAACGCGCGCAGCAAGAACCGCCGCTGGTATCGACGCCGTCAGAGACAGGGCCGCTTCACGATGGATCGACGAGTCACGCGCAAGCGCCCACGGGCGCTGCCGATCTCGATGGGGCATCGGTTCAGCGCGCTCAAGGCGAGCTGAACGGGGTGGCTGCGAGCATGGAAAACTACGATGCCGCGCAGTCCTTCGATACCCCGACCGAAGACAAACCATTTCCGCCGGCCGAAAGCAATCCAATAGACGACGATGCCGACGGCACGCGAGTAACGCTGAGCGAGAGCCGCGCGCAAGATGCAGCAGCAAGTCCGACACGCGACACGGACAGCAAGCGGGCGCCATTCATGCCAGCTGCGCCTGCAGCGCTTCATCGCGATTTCACGCCGCCGCGCCCGGGGGCAATCGAGGCGGCGTTGGCTGCGGAACGGGCTGCGGCGGATCGCGCCGAGGCGTTGCGTGCGGAAATGGAGGCTCGGGAGCAAGAGCTCCGCGATGCGGCGGCGCTGGAACAGGCGACGCGAGAGGCCGTGGCGCAGGAAGCCGCAGCGCGAGAACGGGAGGCGCAAGAGGCGGCAGCGCGTGAGTTGGCGGCGCGAGAAGCGGAAGCTCGTGAGGCGGAAGCTCGCGAAGTCGCCGCAAGGGAAGCGGCAGCCCGTGAAGCCGCAGCCCGTGAAACGGAAGCACGCGAAGCAGAAGCACGCGAAGCCGCTGCCAGGGAAGCCGCAGCCCGCGAAGCCGCAGTGCGTGAGGCGGAAGCTCGTGAGGCGGAAGCTCGTGAAGCGGAAGCTCGTGAAGCGGAAGCTCGTGAAGCGGAAGCTCGTGAAGCGGAAGCGCGCGAAGCAGAAGAGCGCGAAGCCGCAGCCAGGGCAGCCGCAGCGCGCGAAGCAGAGGCCCGTGAAACAGAAGCTCGTGAAGTCGCCGCAAGGGAAGCCGCAGCTCGTGAAGCCGCAGCGCGTGAAACGGAGGCTCGGGAAGCAGAAGCCCGCGAAGCAGAGGCGCGGGAAGTCGCTGCTCGTGAGGCTGCAGCCCGTGAAGCGGAAGCTCGTGAAGTCGCCGCAAGGGAAGCTGCAGCTCGTGAAGCCGCAGCGCGTGAAATGGAAGCTCGGGAAGCAGAAGCCCGCGAAGTCGCTGCTCGTGAGGCTGCAACCCGCGAAGCGCAAGCTCGGGAAGCAGAAGCTCGTGAAGCAGAAGCTCGTGAAGCAGAAGCTCGTGAAGCAGAAGCCCGTGAAGCAGAAGCTCGTGAAGCAGAAGCTCGTGAAGCTTCGATGCGCGCATCCACGGCGCACGAAAGCGACGAACACGCGGCACCTGCCCATCCGGCTACATCCGAATTTGCAACGAACCACCCGAACCACGCTGAAGACGCATCCGCCTACGACGACGAACCTTCTCCAGCCTCCCGCTTCCCGCAGCCCAAATTCCCGCAAGAGGCTATCGAAGCCTTGAGTGCGCTCGATTTCGGTTTGCCGCCCCGTCAGGAGGCGCGTGCGCCTTCGGACGTCCAGAATTCCGCCGAACCCACCACGCAAAACGAAGCCCCGCTGGCTCCCGCGCCCGCCACGCCCCAGCCAATCGCTGACCCGGCCGTCTTTGATCACCAGAACGAGCAGCATCGCCACCCTGAATCGACCCCGCCGCCGCCATCCGCGAGCGAGCAAATCGAATCCGGCACGGCGGGTGCGGCATCGGTGGCGGGCCTTGGCGCATCGCGTTTCGGCCCCCTGAGCCTCGACTTCGACTTGAACTCGCCGTCGAGCCAGACCGAACCGCTACCGGCCTTCACCCCCGAGCAAATCTCGACGATAGCCCGCAACAAGCTCGAACTGGCCGTCGAATACATTGAACTCGGCGATTTAACCGGTGCGCGCACGTTGCTGCAGGAAGTGATCGAATCGAACGACCCGGCTACACGCCAGGCCGCCGCCTCGCTGTTATCGACGCTGGCGCCGCTGTCCTGAGATGCCTGTGAAACGCATTGCATTAGGCATCCAGTACGACGGTTCGGCGTTCAGCGGCTGGCAGACTCAATCGGACGTGCCGACCGTTCAGGACGTCCTTGAACGCGCGTTGGGGAAGTTCATGCAGACGCGCGTGCAGACGGTCGTCGCGGGGCGCACGGATACCGGCGTGCACGCGCTCGGCCAAGTCGTGCATTTCGATACCGAACTCGAGCGCACCGACTTCGCCTGGGTGCGCGGCACGAACGCGTTCTTGCCGCAGAGCGTCGCGGTGCAGTGGGCGCGCCCGATGCCCGACGACTTCCACGCCCGTTTCGGCGCCTACGAGCGCACCTATTACTACTCGTTGTACGTCCATCCGGTCCGCTCACCGATGATCACCGGCCACGCCGGCTGGTGCTACGCGGCGCTCGATGCCAACGCGATGCGCGAAGCCGCCGCCTGCCTGATCGGCAAGCACGATTTCACCGCGTTCCGCTCGTCCGAATGTCAGGCGAAGACGCCGGTGAAATACCTGCATCAGATCGATATCGTGGAGCAAGGGGATTTCATCCACTTCCGGTTTCGGGCGAACGCGTTTTTGCACCATATGGTGCGCAACCTGATGGGCTGTTTCGTCGCGATTGGCCGTGGCAAGCATCCGGCGTCGTGGATGGCGGAATTGCTGGAAGCGCGCGACCGCAAACGCGCCGCGCCCACCTTCATGCCCGACGGCCTGTATTTGGCCGAGGTCGGCTATCCTGAGAACTTCGCAGTGCCTGCACCGCGTCTGGGAAGTTACCCGTGGAGCGCGGTCTGGCAGGACAACAAAAAACGAGACCAAGCATGAGTGACGGTATCAGTAGCACGAGTAGCGATTTGCGCCGGACGAGAATCAAGCTGTGCGGTTTGTCGAAGACGGAAGATGTGGATACCGCCGTCTCGCTCGGCGCCGACGCCGTGGGTTTCGTCTTCTATCCGCCCAGTCCGCGTTCGGTCAGCGTGGGGCAGGCGGTGGAGCTGGCGGAACACGTGCCGCCGCTCGTCTCGGCGGTCGGTTTGTTCGTCAACGCCACGCCGGAATGGATTCGCGAAGTGACATCGAACGTGCGCTTGTCGCTGCTGCAATTCCACGGCGATGAAACCCCGGCGCAATGCGAGGCGCTTGCTGAAGTGGCCGGTTTGCCTTGGTGGCGGGCTGTGCGGGTAGGGCCTGATGCCACTGCACGCGATTTGGTAGAATCATCTCTTAATTATTCAGCAGCCAGCGGATTGCTCCTCGACACCCTTGTCGATGGCTACGGTGGCGGTGGAAAGGTATTCGATTGGTCACTTATCCCAACAGATCTCGGGCATCGGGCCGTTTTGAGTGGTGGGTTGAACGCGCAAAACGTCCTTGACGCCATCCGGCGCGTGCGCCCTTACGCAGTCGATGTCTCCAGCGGCATCGAATTGGCGGGGGTGAAGGGCGTGAAGGATCACGCCCGAATGGCGGCGTTTGTACGCGCAGTGCGCGAAGCAGACGCTGGATGATCAAGAAGGAACGACGTGGGCAAGCGCAACGCTGCCACGTACCGAGAGAGTGACATATGTACAACTTACCAGACGATCGGGGTCATTTCGGCCCATATGGCGGCACATTCGTATCAGAAACGCTGATCCACGCACTCGACGAACTCCGCGACGCCTATGCTGAATGCAGCAAGGATCCGGCATTTATCGCGGAATACGAATACGAACTGAAGCATTACGTCGGCCGTCCGTCGCCGATTTATCACGCCAAACGCTGGAGCGACATGCTCGGCGGCGCGCAAATCTTCCTCAAGCGTGAAGACCTGAATCACACCGGCGCGCACAAAGTGAACAACGTGATTGGCCAGGCGCTGCTCGCTCGCAAGATGGGCAAGCCGCGCGTGATCGCGGAAACCGGCGCGGGACAGCACGGCGTCGCCACGGCGACTATCGCCGCACGTTTCGGCATGGAATGCGTGGTCTACATGGGCTCGGAAGACGTGCGGCGTCAGGCGGCGAACGTGTACCGCATGAAGCTGCTCGGCGCGACGGTCGTGCCGGTCGAATCCGGCTCCAAAACGCTCAAGGACGCGCTGAATGAAGCCATGCGCGACTGGGTGACGAACGTGGAGAACACGTTCTACATCATCGGCACGGTGGCGGGGCCGCATCCTTATCCGATGATGGTGCGCGACTTCCAGCGCGTTATCGGCGATGAATGCAAGGTCCAGATGCCCGAAATGACGGGGCGTCAACCCGACGCGGTAATCGCGTGCGTTGGCGGTGGATCGAATGCGATGGGCATCTTTTATCCGTATATCGAAGATAAAGACGTGAAGCTGATCGGCGTGGAAGCCGCTGGCGATGGCATCAGCACCGGCCGTCACGCGGCATCGTTGATTGGCGGAAGCCCGGGCGTTCTGCACGGCAACCGTACGTATCTGCTGCAGGATGAAAACGGCCAGATCATCGAGACGCATTCGGTTTCAGCCGGGCTGGATTATCCCGGCGTCGGCCCGGAACATGCATGGCTGAAGGACGCGGGCCGCGCCGAGTACGTGGGCATTACCGATGAAGAAGCGCTGAAGGGTTTCCACGATTGCTGCCGGATCGAAGGGATCATCCCTGCGCTGGAATCGAGTCATGCACTCGCTTACGCTGCGAAGCTCGCGCCCACGCTGCCGAAAGACAAGCTGCTGCTGGTGAATCTTTCGGGCCGTGGCGACAAGGACATGCATACGGTCGCCGAGCGCACCGGCATCACGTTCTGAGCCCGCAACCGATGCGCGATGAAATCGATCATGCAGGTGCGCACGGCGCCGCCGGTGGTGATGTCCACAAGGACGTCCACGGCGGCATCGAGCGCGGCATCCACTTGCATCACCGCGATTTCTTAACCGATGCAGCGAACCTCCCGGACGGCTCGATCGACTTGATCGTGGCCGATCCGCCGTACGGCCTGGGCAAGGATTACGGCAACGACTCGGACATGCGTTCGGGCGATGCCTTCCTCGACTGGACTTACGGCTGGCTTGAACTGGCCATTCCGAAGCTCAAGCCAAGCGGTTCGCTCTACATTTTTTGCACGTGGCAATATGCGCCGGAGATCTTCGTGTTCCTCAAGCGCCGCCTCACCATGGTCAATGAGATCGTGTGGGACCGGCGCGTGCCGAGCATGGGCGGAACGGTGCGCAGATATACGTCAGTGCACGACAACATCGGTTATTTCGCGGTATCGAAGGATTACTTCTTCGATCTCGATCCCATCCGCATCCCCTACGACGCAGTGACGAAGAAGGCGCGTTCGCGCAAATTGTTCGAAGGCAGCAAGTGGCTGGAGCTGGGTTACAACCCGAAGGACGTATGGTCGGTGTCGCGGTTGCACCGGCAGCATGCCGAGCGGGTGGACCATCCGACGCAAAAGCCGCTTGAGATCGTCGAGCGCATGGTGCTGGCGAGTTGTCCGCGCGGTGGGCGCGTGCTCGATCCGTTCATGGGCAGCGGCACGACCGCCGTTGCCTGTGCGCGTCATGGGCGCGAGTTCATCGGCTACGAGATCAACGCCGACTATCACGCGATTGCCGAGAAGCGGGTCGCGGAGACGCGGTCCGTTGGCGTGCGGGTCGAACCAAATGCCGAGGCCGCCGTCGATCAAGCGAATGCCGCTTAACCGTCTGCCAAGTCACTGCAAAAAAACGCTAAAAGGCGCGGATTTCGCGCAAAGAGATTAACTCATGTCCCGTATTAAAAGCACATTTTCGGCGTTGGCCGAGCAGGGCAAGAAAGGTCTGATCCCGTTCATCACGGCAGGGGACCCGAACCCCGAGCAAACCGTCGAATTCATGCATGCGCTCGCCAAGGGCGGAGCGGACGTCATCGAACTGGGCGTGCCGTTTTCCGATCCGATGGCCGATGGCCCCGTGATCCAGCGCTCGTCGGAGCGCGCGTTGGCCAAGGGTGTCTCGCTCAAGCGCGTGCTCGCTGATGTGAAGCGCTTTCGCGAGACCAACACCACCACGCCGGTAGTCCTCATGGGTTACGCAAACCCGATCGAACGGATGGGCACCGAAGCCTTCGCCAAAGCGGCGAAGGACGCGGGCGTGGATGGCGTTCTGGTCGTCGATTACCCGCCGGAAGAGTCGGTTGAATTCAGCGAATCGATGCGTGCTGCCGGCATCGATCCCATCTTCCTGCTGGCGCCCACATCGACCGATGAACGCATTGCCGCGGTCGGTAAAGTGGCGAGCGGATATGTCTACTATGTGTCGCTGAAGGGTGTGACCGGTTCGGCAAATCTGGACGTGGCCAGCATCGCGAGTAAAATCCCGGCCATCAAGGCGCATGTCGCGTTGCCGGTGGGGGTGGGTTTCGGCATCCGCGACGCCGCGTCCGCGAGGCTGGTGGCCGATGTATCGGATGCCGTGGTGATTGGCAGCCGTCTCGTGCAACTGCTTGAAGAAGCGCCGCCGGAGAAGGCGGCCGGGTTGCTGACGAGCTTTATCGCTGAAATTCGCTCTGCGCTCGATTCTGCAAAATAACCTGTTATTGCGGCCCGGAGGTTAAAACCTCTCCAAATGGGCTGCAAAACACGCGAAACTACGAAGGACACACGATGAGCTGGCTCGACAAATTGTTACCGCCGAAGATCAAGCAAACCGATCCGAAAAGCCGCAAGGGCATTCCGGAGGGGCTGTGGATCAAGTGCCCGTCGTGCGAAGCGGTGCTGTACCGCAATGACGTCGAGGCGAATCTGCATGTCTGCCCGAAATGCAGCCATCACATGCGCATTGGCGCGCGCGAACGGCTTGACGGCTTGCTCGATCCGGAAGGCCGTTACGAGATCGGCCAGGAAATCCTGCCCGTCGATGCCTTGAAGTTCAAGGACAGCCGGAAGTACCCGGACCGCCTGAAAGAGGCGATGGAAGATACGGACGAAACCGACGCCATGGTTGTCATGGGCGGTGCGATCCACACCATTCCGGTCGTGACCGCTTGTTTCGAGTTCTCGTTCATGGGCGGCTCGATGGGCTCGGTGGTCGGCGAGCGTTTTGCACGCGGCGCGCGTAACGCGTTGGAGCAGCGCACGCCGTTCATTTGTTTCACGGCATCGGGCGGCGCGCGGATGCAGGAAAGCTTGCTGTCGCTGATGCAGATGGCCAAGACGACGGCCATGCTGACGAAGCTGGCCGAGGCCAAGCTGCCGTTTATCTCCGTTCTCACCGATCCGACCATGGGCGGCGTGTCCGCCAGTTTTGCGTTTTTGGGCGATGTGGTGATTGCCGAACCGAAGGCGTTGATTGGGTTTGCGGGGCCGCGAGTGATTGAGCAGACGGTGCGCGAGAAGTTGCCGGAAGGGTTTCAGCGTTCGGAATTTCTGATCCAGAAGGGCGCGATTGACATGATCGTGGATCGCCGGAAGATGCGCGAGGAAATCGCGCGCTTGATTGCATTGCTGACGTTGCAGCCGGCTGATGCAGTAGCCTGAGGGGGTTTCGTTCGCACTCGGTCGGGGGTTGGGCGGGGGTGGTGCTGGGGTGCCAGGTTCTTGCGTTAACGGTCTGAGTCATTGCCGGGTTGCTGCTTTCGGGGTTAGTGGTCTGCTTGAGTTTGATGTTTTCTTTAGCACTATTAGCCACTGCGCGTGGCGGCGCGTCATTTCTTTGTCCAAAGCGACAAAGAAACGAAGCAAAGAAAGCGCTTTCAAAACGAGGGCCCATAAGTTGACCTAGCGTGCAGTTTTTACGTTTTTGGCACCCCAAAAGCACGGTGCTCGCCAGAGCGACGGATGTTTGAACCCCTCCTTCTCGCGAATCCTGACACGAACACGCTTCGCCCCGTACGCTCTCGGGCAAGCACCCTTGCCAAGAAACCAGCACGGCCCTACGCGTTTCTGCGGCCGGGGCTTTTCATGGGTTAGCTGCTTGGCCGGCATGCTCGGCATGATCGGCGCGATTATTTTTGTCTGTAGGGCCTCATCTATCCGAGCGCCTTATTTCGAGGCGGGTTGGCGACGTGGTTCGACGCGAGTTCATATTCGGTGGGTGGTTGTTCGCGGATAGCGCGGGGTGTTCCTTGGGCAGGTTCAGTCACTGGTGGCGAAGCGTGTGGGTATCGGTGTTCGGAGAAGGAGGGTTTCACACATCCGTGGCTCTTGCGAGCACCGTGCTTTTGGGGTGCCAAAAACGTGGAAACTGCACGTTGGGTCAACTTATGAGCCCGCGTTTTGAAAGCGCTTTCTTTGCTTCGTTTCTTTGTCGCTTTGGACAAAGAAATGACGCGCCGCCACGCGCAGTGGCTAATAGTGGTAAAGAAATGAGCCAACTCAAGCAGACCGCTAAGGCCGAAAGCAGCAACCCGGCAATGACCCCGACCGCTAACGCAAGAACCTGGCAACCCAGCACCACCCCCGACCCCGACCAACCCCGAGTGCGAACGAAAAACCCTCAAAAGTACCAACCAGCATCAACCCCTAAGCCCGACACTCCCATCCATGGCGACTTCACCGTTCACCTTCCCCACCCTCGACGCGTGGCTGACCTATCTGGAATCGGCGCATCCAGTCGGCATCGACATGGGCCTGACGCGCATCAGCCAAGTCCGCGACGCGCTCGAACTAAAATTCACGTGCCCCGTGATCACCGTCGGCGGAACCAACGGCAAAGGCTCGACCTGCGCGATCATCGAAACCATCCTGGTTCGCGCGGGGTATCGCGTGGGCTGCCACACTTCGCCGCATTTGCTCGATTTCAATGAGCGTGCCCGGCTGAACGGCGTCGATGCCACAAACGACGAACTGCTCGAACATTTCGAAGCCGTCGAACAAGCGCGCATGAGCCTGGCCGAACCGGTCTCGCTGACGTACTTCGAATTCACCACGCTGGCGATCATGCGGCTGTTCGCAACCCGCAACCTCGACGCGGTGATTCTCGAAGTGGGCTTGGGCGGACGTCTGGACGCGGTCAATATCATCGATACCGATTGCGCGATCGTCACCAGCATCGATATCGACCATACGGAATACCTTGGCGACACCCGCGAGAAGATCGGCTTCGAGAAAGCCGGGATTTTCCGCGCGGATACGCCCGCGATTTGCGGTGATCCCTCGCCGCCGCAGTCGCTGATCGACCACGCAAAAGCGATTGGTGCGGACCTCTGGCTGGTCGGCCGCGATTTTCGCTACGAAGCGCAAGGCGGCAACGAGCGCCAGCAATGGAGTTATATCGGCCGCACGCAGCGGCGCTCGGCGCTCGCTTACCCGGCTTTGCGCGGCGCGAATCAGCTGATCAATACATCGGCGGCACTGGCCGCGCTCGAAGCGCTGCGCGAGCGCATTCCGGTGTCGGCGCAGGATATCCGGCTGGGACTGGCGAACGTCGAATTGCCAGGACGTTTCCAGGTCGTGCCGGGCAAGCCGCAAGTGATACTCGATGTCGCCCACAATCCCCACGCCGCCGCCGTTTTAGCTCAGAATCTCGGCAACATGGGCTTTTTCCCCTACACCTACGCGGTCTTCGGCGCGATGGGCGACAAGGACATCGCCGGGGTCATCGAGCATCTGAAGGGCGAGATCGATCACTGGAACGTGACAGCCCTGCCGACCCCGCGCGGCGCGTCTCCAGCCATGCTGGAAAGCGTTTTACGTGATGCCGGCGTCAACGATAGTAGTGACAGCAGCGTTACACAATTCAACAATCCGGCCGACGCTTTTCAAGATGCGTTAAAGCGAGCGTCCGAAAATGATAGAATTTTGGTTTTCGGCAGTTTCCATACGGTGGCCGGCGTGATGGCTTACCGTAAATCGCAGCGTCATTGAACGGACGGCCGGCCAGCCTCTCGCACAAGCCAACCATGTCCTTTTTCTCGTTCGGCAAGAAAGACGACGCGCCCTCGGGTCGCGACGAATACTCCGACTCCCCGCGCGGCTCGCGTCAGACCGTGCGTACCGAACGCCGGACGCGCCGCAGCGACCGTCCTGAAGCCGACGCCATGATGCTCGACCCCACCCTGCCCGAAAAGCAGCGTGCGCGGCGGCGTCTGGTCGGGGCGCTCGCACTGGTCGCGGCAGCGGTGATCATCCTGCCAATGGTGCTGGATTCGCATCCGAAGCCGGTCACCGACGACATCTCCATCGATATCCCCGCACGCCCTGCCGCGCCTTTGCCCAAGACGAGTCACACAGACGCGACCGGTGCCGGCGCAGTTGATTCGTCAGCGGATACGCAAGCCGGTGTCGCGCCTGACAGTCCTGCAGCGACTCCGGATAATGCGACGGCATTGGCTTCAAAGCCGGACTCAAAGTCGGCGGCTGCAAAGCCCGACTCGAAGCAAACTTCTAAACCGGTAGAAACGCAAGCGCAAGCCAAGGCCGCGACGCCTCCGCCGGAAGCGACGCCGGTGACACCGCCGCCTGCAGCGATGGCCGCCAAACCGCCAGTGGACGCGCCTGCACCCGCTACCGCAGCCACCCCGAAACCGAACACGCCGGCCTCCCCGGCGGGAAGCCGTTTCGTGGTCCAGATCGGTACCTTCGATGACGACACCGCCGCGCAAAACTGGGTGACCAAGTTGAAGGCGTCGGGAGTGCCCGCATATGTCGAACATCGGAAACAGGCTGACGGCAGCACCCGCACGTTGTTGCGTGCCGGACCGTTCGCTGACCGGGCGGCTGCATCGGCGGCGCTGGTCAAGGTTCGGCAAGCCGGACTGGGCGGCGGCAGCAGCAGCAATAGCGCGTCGGCGAACTAGCTGTAGATGTTTACGAGTTTCGACTACGCGGTGATGGCCGTGATCGGCCTCTCCGCGCTGCGTGGCATGTGGCGGGGCCTCCTGGCCGAAGTGTTCGGCCTGATCGGCTGGATCGCGGCACTGCTGATCGCGGGGCGGTTTGTTGGTTTGGTCGTGCCTTACATTCCGGCGCACTGGCCGGGCGGGGCGCTGACCCAATGGTTGATTGCATTTTTGCTGATTGTCGCGGGTGTGCTGGTGGTATCGAGCGTGGCTGGCGCGTTGTTGACGCGCGTGACCGAAGTGGTCGGGCTGCGCGGCATCGACCGGTCGCTTGGACTTTTGTTCGGCCTCGTGAGAGGGGCCATTCTGGTAGTGATCCTGGTCGCCCTCGCGGGCTTGACCGAACTGCCGCAACACGATTTCTGGCGTAACGCGTTGTTCCGGCCCGCGGCCGAACAAGGCGTGCGAGAACTGAAACCGCTGCTTCCCGATACGCTCGCCGCGTACCTGCGCACCACGCCGGACGGCCCGCAAGATCCGCCCGCCACGCCTGCGCAATGACGCCCTGGCCCGCTACCCGAGAACCTTGCTACGGCTCGGCGCAACACCCTGCAGTCTGATTTCCCCGCAAGGGGCCACCTGCATTCGTTGCACCGATATGCCTTTTGTACCCGCTTTCGGACCCGTTTCGACTCTTTGAAGGACCATGCCATGTGCGGCATCGTAGGCGTAGTTTCCCAGACTCCCGTGAACCAATTGATTTATGACAGCTTGCTGCTCCTGCAGCATCGCGGGCAGGACGCGGCTGGCATTGCGACGGCGAACGGCAATAACTTCCACATGCATAAGGCCAACGGCATGGTGCGCGACGTGTTCCGCACGCGCAACATGCGCAGCCTGCCGGGTAATGTCGGTATTGGCCAGGTGCGGTATCCGACGGCCGGGTCGGCATCGAGCGAGGAAGAAGCCCAGCCGTTCTACGTGAACGCGCCGTTCGGCATCATCCTGGCGCATAACGGCAACCTGACGAACTGGCCGCAGTTGAAGGAAGAGATGTTCCGCATCGATCGCCGGCACATCAACACCGCGTCAGATACAGAAGTCCTGCTCAACGTCTTCGCCCACGAATTGCAGTTGTCCAGCTCCGGCCTGGAACTCGATCCGGCCGCGCTGTTCAAGGCGGTGAGCGGTGTGCATCGGCGAGTGAAGGGGTCTTATGCGATCGTTTCGCTGATCGCGGGTTACGGCCTCGTGGCTTTCCGCGATCCGTTCGGCATCCGTCCGCTGGTCCTCGGCAAGCAGGAAACCGCGACGGGCGTGGAATGGATGGTGGCGTCGGAATCGGTGGCGGTTGAAGGTATCGGCTTCGAGTTCGTGCGTGACGTGGAGCCGGGCGAAGCCATTTTCATCGATAACGACGGCAACCTGCACAGCCAGCAATGTGCCGAGAACCCGAGCCTGAACCCCTGCATCTTCGAACTCGTGTATCTCGCGCGTCCCGATTCGTGCCTCGACGGCGTGCCGGTGTACAACGCGCGCCTGCGCATGGGCGATTACCTCGCCGAGAAGATCAAGCGCGTGCTGCCGGACGTGCCTATCGACGTGGTCATGCCGATTCCCGATTCATCGCGTCCCGCCGCCATGCAGGTGGCCGCGAAACTGGGCGTGGAGTATCGCGAAGGGTTCTTCAAGAATCGCTATGTCGGCCGCACCTTTATCATGCCGGGCCAGGCTGTACGCAAGAAGTCGGTGCGCCAGAAGCTGAACGCGATGGCGATCGAGTTCAAGGGTAAGAACGTGCTGATCGTCGATGACTCCATCGTACGCGGTACGACATCGCATGAAATCGTGCAGATGGCGCGCGATGCAGGCGCCGCGAAGGTGATTTTCGCGTCCGCCGCGCCGCCGGTGAAGTTCCCGAACGTGTACGGCATCGACATGCCCACGCGCGGCGAACTGGTCGCTCATGGCCGCACGGACGATGAAGTGGCGCGCATGATCGGCGCGGATCATCTGGTGTATCAGGATGTGGCCGATCTGAAGCAGGCGATTCGCGATATCAACCCGGCGCTGCGTGAATTCGATGCCTCGTGTTTCGATGGCAACTACATCACCGGTGACATCGACTCGGCGTATCTGGATCGGCTGGAGACGGCGCGTCTTGCACCGCAAGCGCAGTCGGATCGCGATGCCGCGAGCGAAGCCATGGAAGGCGGCATGTCGCGTTCGCAGTTGCACTTGCAGTTGTCGGTGGAGTGAACGCGTCAAGGAAACGCGTGATAGGATTGGGTTTGCGTCGATTTGAGATCAGCTTGCGGACGCGGGTTTTGATGAACGGGCTAGTTGCTTTAGCCTGAGTCGGAACCCGAAACAGCTAAAGCGAACCGGTGGGAATCTGGACCACGCACCGGCGACGCTACAGGCTTTTCCGCACCGAGCCCGCTCATGCTGACGCAGAAGCGGGCTTTTTTGCGTCCCGGTTTTGTGGCCGGGTCACCTGAATAGAAGTGAATGGAAAGAATGGAAAACACGAACATGGACGAAAACCTCAACTTCGATACGCTCGCCGTCCGCGCCGGAACGCTGCGCAGCGACTTCAACGAGCACTCGGAAGCGATTTTCCTGACATCGAGCTTTGTGTTCGAGAGCGCCGCACATGCCGCGGAGAGCTTCAAGAACTCGGAAGAGGCTTACACGTACTCGCGCTTCACGAACCCGACGGTCGCGATGTTCCAGAACCGTTTGGCGGCGCTGGAAGGCGGTGAGGCGTGCATGGCGACGGCCTCAGGCATGGCCGCGATCATGGCGGTGGTGATGTGCTCGATGCAGCAGGGCGACCACCTGGTCAGTTCGAAGAGTCTGTTCGGCTCGACGGTGGGCATGTTCTCGCAGATCTTCACGAAGTTCGGCATCACGACCACGTTCGTCGATCCTACCAATCTGGATGAATGGCGCGCCGCCGTGCGTCCTGAGACGAAGATGTTTTTCCTGGAGACGCCGTCGAATCCGCTGACCGAGATCGCGGACATCGAAGCGATCGGGAAGATTTCGAAGGAAGTGGGCGCGCTGTTTGTCGTCGATAACTGTTTCTGTAGCCCGGCGCTGCAGCAGCCGCTGAAGCTTGGCGCGGATGTCGTGATGCATTCGGCAACCAAGTTCCTCGATGGTCAGGGGCGCGTGCTGGGTGGCGCGCTGGTTGGGTCGAAGCAGTTCATCATGGAAAAGGTGTTTCCGTTCGTGCGCAGCGCAGGGCCGACGTTGTCCGCGTTCAATGCGTGGGTGTTGTTGAAGGGGATGGAGACGCTCTCGTTGCGGGTGGAGAAGCAGTCGGCTAATGCGCTGGAAATCGCGCGCTGGCTGGAGACGCATCCCGCCATTGAGCGCGTGTTTTATCCGGGGCTTGAGTCACATCCGCAATACGCGATTGCGAAGAAGCAGCAGAAGGCGGGCGGGGCGATCGTGTCGTTCGAGTTGAAGGGCGAGACACGGGAAGAGCAGCGGGCGAATGCGTGGCGCGTGATCGATGCAACGAAAATCTGTTCGATTACCGGCAATCTTGGGGATACGCGCACGACCATCACGCATCCATCGACGACAACACACGGACGGTTGACGCCCGAAGTGCGCGAAGCGTCGGGAATTCGCGAGGGTTTGATCCGGCTGGCGGTGGGACTCGAAAATGCCGGAGATATTCGAGGGGATCTGGAGCGCGGGTTAAACGGGTAATTCTGGTTGCAGTCGGCGGGGGCCGGTTTGAGCATTAGTAAATGCTCAGCTCCGCACTCCCGCCCAGTCGCACCGACGGTCACCTGAAACCCCGTCGGCGCAGCGCGAACGAACCTTAAACTTCCAGCAACTCCACTTCAAACACCAGCGTCGCATTCGGCGGAATCACCCCGCCGGCGCCGCGCACGCCATAACCCAGTTGCGGCGGGATGGTCAGCTTGCGCTTGCCGCCGACCTTCATTCCCTGCACGCCTTCGTCCCAGCCCTTGATGACCATGCCGCCGCCGAGCACAAACGCGAACGGATCATTACGGTCGTGGCTGGAGTCGAACTTCTGGCCGTCCGTGAGCCAGCCCGTGTAATGCACGCTCACCGACTTGCCGGCAACGGCTTCAGCGCCTTCGCCTACCGTCAAATCTTCATACTTGAGCCCTGAGTCGGTCGTCACGATCGCCATGTAACACTCCTTAAAAAGCCGGCACCGCCAGCTGGATCTAAAACCGGTATTGTAGGGCTTTCGGGTGGCATCGTTACACTCGGCGAAGCATGCACGAGGTTTGCTGCACATCCGCACCGATATCTCGAAAATAGGGAGGAAGGGGCGGACAGCCCCACGCGGAAAGCCCGGAAGCACCCTCCTATAATGGGCAGTCATCTCGATAACACCGGGCAAGATACTCGCATTCATCAACGCTCAAGGATTTGCCATCGTGACAACGTCTTTCTCCGGCACGGTAGACACGGGGCGCGCACCCCGTCCTGAAGCACCGGTCGCGGGCACGGACGCCGTGCTCGTGCTGGATACCGCGCAGCGCTGTCTGTCAGCCGATACCGTTCTCGCCCACCTGTTCGATCTCGACCCGCACGCGTTCGTTGGCCGCGCTCTCGCCGATACCGCTTTGCCCCAACCCCTGATCGCCGTGCTCGCCGACGTTGCCGACGCCGCGTTTGCCGCCGGCAGCGTGCGGCGTGCGCGGGTATCCATTGATGAAGGCGAAGGTGCGCGCGCGAGGCCGCGTTCGTTCGCCATCCTGGCGCTGCCCGGCAGCACAGGCCAGGCCGATACCGTGTCGCTGATCGTTTCGCCGTGCACCCCTGGAACATCGGCGCGAGCCGATACCAATATCGATCCCGAAACAGATGAGCGCACCGCACATTTGCGTGCCGAAGCAGCGTTGTTCATGCGCGATCACGTGCTCGGGGTCGTATCGCACGATCTGCGTGGTCCGTTGAACGCCATCCATAGCTGGGGTTACGTGCTGGAGCGCAAGGTCGATACCGCCGATGCCGCCGCCCAACGCGCGCTCGTCGGGATTCGCTCCGGCGTGGAACAGCAGGTGAAGCTGATCGAGCAATTCATCGATACCACCCGTGCCGAGACCAAGACGCTCGCGCTCGGCCGTGCGCCGCTTGCATTGCGGCACTTGATGGAACAGAGCGCATCGGAGGCACGCGCGAGTCTGGCGAGCGCGCGGCAGGTGACGCTGCACGTCGAATCCGCGCTGGTGGAAGAGCAGATCAGCGCCGACAGCGAACGTCTCACCCAGGCGCTCTGGCTGATGTTTGCGTTCGCCACCGAGGCGAGTGCGGCGGGATCGAAGGTGGTGCTGAAGGGCTCGGTGGAGGGCGGGGCGTTCAGCGCTGTCGTCACGTTCACGGCATCGCAGAAGGCGTTTTTGGATCCTGAACTTCCCCACGTGCTTGAAGCGTTTGCCCGCACGCAGGCAACGTTGCCGCGGGAAGCGGCGCGGATCGCGTGGGCGCTCGCGCTGTGCAAACGCGTGGCTGAGGCGCACGGCGGGACCTTCGAACACGATGATTTCACCGATGGCGCCCCCGTTGCGCTCACGTTTCGCGTGCCGTTGAGCGCCGCCTGATTTAACTTTCGGTCAGCTTGCACCTCTATACTGGCGGTTTCATTTCGTGGAGCAGGTTGCTTTGAATCAGGTTGTCGCGCTAATTGGTGCCTTGTTGCTCGTCGCGTTGAACGGGTTTTTCGTCGCGGCCGAGTTCGGACTCGTCAAGCTGCGCGCCACGCGCGTTCAGGCCATCGCACGGTCGAACGGTCTGCCCGGCCGTTTGCTGGCCAAGGTACATGGCAAGCTCGACGCGTACTTGTCCGCGTGTCAGCTTGGCATCACGCTGGCATCGCTCGGGCTTGGCTGGCTGGGTGAACCGGCGTTCGCTGAATTGCTGCATCCGTTGTTTGCGCTGGCCGGTATCGAATCGGTGAAGCTGATCAATGCCGTCTCGCTGTTCTTCGCGTTCTCCTGTATTTCGTTCCTGCATATCGTGGTGGGTGAGCTCGCGCCGAAATCGTGGGCGATCCGGCGCGCGGAACAGGTCGGCCTGTGGGTCGCGATGCCGCTCTATGGTTTTTACTGGGCCATGTATCCGTTCATCTGGGTGCTGAATTCGAGCGCGAATTTCGTGTTGCGATTGTTCGGGCTTGGAGCCGAGCACGGCGGCGACGCCCACTATTCCACCGATGAACTCAAGCTGATCCTGCGCGGCCGGCGCCTGAGCGGAGCATCGACTGCCGCGTTGCCGGATGCAATCGGGGCGGCGGGGTCTGGCGGGTCTGGCGGATCTTCCGGGTCTTCGTATAACGCGGATGAGTGGAACACCATCGCTCATTCGCTCGATTTCAGCCGCATGACGGTTTCCGACCTGATGCGCCCGAACCACGAGATGGTCGGCCTGCGCAACGATGTTCCCATGCGCGACAACATGCAAGTGATCGCGCGCCATCGCTTCAGCCGCTACCCCCTTTTCGCCGATGCCTCCAGCGAACACGTGCTCGGCATGATTCACCTGAAGGACTTGCTGCTCGCACGCAATGGCGCCGGGCGCGGTTTGTTGCAAGGGCTGACACGGCAGGACGCGAAGCAGGATGAACTGGTCAGGCACGTGCGGCCGGTGCAGTACGTGGCCGGCAATCTGTCGGCGCTTGAACTGTTCCGCCGCTTTCGCAAGGGTGCGCCGCACTTTGCGCTGGTCGGACGCAAGGGGCAGAAGCCGATCGGCTTTCTGACGCTAGATAACCTGCTGGGCGCGCTGGTTGGCCAGATTCACGACGAGTTTCGTCAAGGCGACGCGGACTGGTCACGCATGGACGATGGCACGCTGATGGGCAAGGGCAGCTTGCCGGTGGTGTCGCTGGAACGGGCGCTGGGGATTGATATCGATGAGGGGCAGGCGGAGTCGGTCGGCGGGCTTGTGATCAATGCGCTGGGCGATCTGCCGAGCGAAGGCCAGCGGATCGGCTTTGATCGCTTCGATATCGTGGTGAAGAAGATGAACGGGCCAAGGATCGTGCTCGTGCGCGTGTATCCGCATGAAGAGGTGGCGCAGGAAGCGGAGTGATTTTCGGCTCCGCTTGGGGTCTCCGACCGGCTTAAACCCTCGGAACCCCTTCCTCCATCAGCAACGCCACCGGCATCGACGCCAGTGCGTCTCGCATGAACAAGCGCTGTCCATCCGATTTCGGCGCGTTTGGGCTCAGCCAGTCGAACAACGCACGTGTTGCCAGCGCTTCCGGCAGAACCACTGCTGTATCACCCCAATGAGCGGCATCGACCAGTGGCAGGCCGGCATCGCTCTCACTGGCAACCAGCAGCGAATCAGCCAGCCGCGTCGCGATCACCACCGCGTACGCGCTGCCCGCATGCCGCGCGAACGCAATCACGCTGTCCGCATGCGCGCCTTCCACCGTCAGCGGAACATAAGCACCCTTCTCGAATAGCGCATGCGAGTGCGCGCGCAAAGCCAGTGCGCGCCGCACGATGCCGAGCTTCACCCTCCCGTCGCGCCAGTTCTTCAATTGCTCCGATGGCGCCCCCTCAGCCTCGCCTTCACTCAACCATGCCCGCCGTTGCTCGAAGTCGACCGGGCGTCGATTATCAGGATCGACGAGACTGAAATCCCATAGTTCGGTGCCCTGATAAAGATCCGGTACGCCCGGTGATGTCAGCCGCAACAATGTTTGCTGGAAACTGTTGATCGCACCCGTGCGCGCGACACGCTCGACGAATGCCGGCAACTCGCCGAGAAAACCGTCGCGGCGCTGCGGCGCGAGGATATCGAAGAGAAAATCGCGGCATGCGTTCTCGTAGGCCTCGTCGGGCGCGAACCAGCTAGTGCGCAACTTGGCTTCACGCAGCGCTTTCAATTGCCAGGCGCTTACGCGCTCAGCGAGCTCTTTCACGCCGTCGTGGTCGTCGGGGGAGAGCGTCGGTGGCCAGCAGCCGACCAGCGTCTGATACAGCATGGCTTCGGCGGCAGCGCCCGGCGCCCAGTTGTGTTCATCACCATTGAGGGCTCGCCGATGCGGCGTGTTCAACGTCGACCAGCTTCGCAACGTCGCGGCCCATTCATCGGGAATCTCACTCAACCCCGCGATCCGCGCGCGCACGTCTTCGCCGCGTTTGTGATCGTGCGTCGCGGTGTTGAGCATCGCGTTCGGAAAGCGTTTGGCGCGTTCAAGATTTCCCTCGTGGAACGCATCGACCGACAGTGAAAACTCGCCCGGATCGGCGCCCACTTCGTTGCGCGAGATAAGGCGGCCGTATCGATAGCACGCCGTATCTTCGATCGCCTTGGCAGCCACCGGCGAAGTTAGTTGGGAGAACAGAGTTTGTGCGTTGCGCCGATGTGAACCGCTCGAATTCGACCCCGCGCTGTTCGCCTGCAGATTCTGATTGGGTACGCCAGCGGATTGACGATCGCGGTCCCGATCCCGGCCACGATCGAGGATACGCTCGCGTTCACGCGGTTTTTCTTCGACCGCATCGTCGCCACCCGGACCGCCGAGCCACTGTGCGATTTGATCGAGGATGACCAGGTCGGCGGACGCCAAAGCCGCCTTTGCGCCTTGATAAGCCTGCGAGAAAAAGCGGTCGTCTTCTTCGCTGCGCTGACCGCCGACGGGATAGATCCGGTACACCGGAAAGTGCACCACGAGTTCAGCCACGACCCGGCGCAGCGATGAAAACGTGAAGTCGCGCGTGACGGGTGTATCTCGCGCGATCCGATGCAACGCGCGCGCGACGCGGTCCAGTTCGGCCGACAAGTTCTCTGCCAAAATCTTGCGCCGCGCGGCTTCGGCTTCAACGGCAAAGTCCGCCGGACGTCCAGTCAATTCCGCCCAGCTTTTTGCCAGTGGTTCAGCGCCGCGCGGGTCGTGCAGTAATGCGCCGACGTCGTTCATGAAGTCGTAGCCGGTGGTGCCGTCGATCCGCCAGTCGTCACGCACGGGTTCACCCCGCGCCAGGATTTTTTCGACGACGAAATACGTGCGGTCCTGCTTCAATTCTTCCGGCCGATGCTCCGCAAGTTCTTCAAGCCGCGCACGCAAGCGCTGGCAATATTCACGCGGTTCGGCGAGGCCATCGACGTGATCGATCCGCACACCATCGATCAACCCTTCGGTGAACAAACGGAAAATCAGCGCATGCGATGCCTCGAATACTTCGGGGCGCTCGACGCGCATGCCGCCGAGCGTGCTGACGTCGAAGAAACGCCGCCAGTTCACTTCGTCGGCGGCGGTGCGCCACCAGGCAAGCCGGTAATGCTGCCGTTCCAGCAGCCGATGCAAACGGTCGCGGCCAACGGGGTTATCGCCGGAATGCGCTTGCACGGCGGCGTCGATCGCGCGCTTACCCTCGGCCGTCGCTGCGTACTCTTTCAAAGCCGCCCGCGCTTCGTCGGCGCGTGGCTGGTCGCCAGGTTGCGTGGACAAACCCGTGAAGCGCTGCGCCATCTCGGGCGCGTGGTCCTGCAACACCGACGGGTAGTCGAGCGGACTCACAGGAAACGTGTGGGCGTAGTACTCGATCTTGAAGCGGCCTGCGTCGGCGTCGAACACGAGCTTGATCTTGCCTCCTTGCAATTCCTCGCCATACGCGGCACCCAGGAATGGCGCCAGAACTTTGCCGCGCAACGCGGGATCGGGCGAATGCCAGTCGATGTCGAAATAGCGCGCATGCGCCGCGTGCCGTCCCCATTCGAGGATATCCATCCACCAGAGGTTTTCCGAGCCGCCCACGCCCATGTGATTCGGCACCACATCCACGATCACGCCCATCTGATGCGCACGCAGCTTTTCGACGAAGCGCTTCAGGCCTTCCTCACCGCCGAGTTCCGGATTGACCCGCGTGTAGTCCACAGTGTCGTAGCCGTGCGTCGAGCCGCTGGTCGCGGTCGTGATCGGCGATAAATACGCGTGGCTGATCCCGAGCGCGGCCATGTAGTCGACCTGGCGCGCGGCGTCGTCGAAGGTGAAGTCCTTGTGTAGCTGCAGCCGGAGCGTGGAGCGTGGAACGGTCATGGTCTCAGTCGGTGGGTGAAACGTTATGCGTGGCCGCCTTCGTCCGGGCGGATTTTTTTGCGCGCCTGATCGACAGCAAGCAGGCGGTCGACGAATGCATCGTCGTCGAAGAGTTCAGATACCGGTACAGCCAGCCGCCGGCGCCAGTTCGGATGCTCGTCGATTGAACCCGGCAGGTTCGGCATCTCGGCGAGCGCGAGCAAATCTTCCAGCGGATAGATCGCGAGCGGCGCGGGCGTGGACGCCACGAACGCAAGCGCTTCGTCGACCGGTGCGGTCTGGGGCGAGATATCGGCGGCTACAGAAACATCGGGCGCGGCCACACCGGCTTCCTGGAAGGCAGACCACAGCAATTTACGATCCTCGCCACGCTCCACCTGAGCCATTTCGACTGGATCCTGTCCATCGGCGCGCGCGGCAGTCTGGCCGATCTTCGAGCGCCACACGATGTCCTCGCCGATCCACCAGCCGGTGACCGTCGGCAGGTCGTGCGTGGTGGTGGTCGCGGCCACGCCGTGATCCCAGTCGGCAGGGGCCTTGAAGCCCGGGCCTTTTTCCGCGCGTTCGAACCAGAGCACCCTGATGCCGAGCAGGCCGTGTTCCTGCAAGCGCTCACGGAAGCCCGGCGGAACCGTGCCGAGATCCTCGCCGATCACGATGGCTTTATGCCGCCACGACTCGAGCGCAATCAGCCGCAGCAGGTCGTCGAGCGGATATCGCAGGTACGCGCCGTTCTTTGCGCTTTCGCCGTCGGGCACGAGCCACAGACGCCGCAAGCCGAGGATGTGATCGATGCGGATGCCGCCCGCGAGCGTGAACGCGGCGCGCAGCATGTCGATGAATGCCGAGAATCCCTGTGTGCGCATCGCGCGCGGTGAAAACGTGGTGAGGCCCCACGATTGCCCGGCCTGGTTGAACAGGTCAGGCGGTGCACCCACCGACACGCCTTGCAGCATTTCATCGCGATACGACCAGGCGTGGCTGCCCGCGCTGTCGCAGCCCACGGCCAGATCGGCTATCAGGCCGATCGCCATGCCCGAGTCGCGTGCGACGTGCTGCGCATGCGACAAGCCCTTGGCCGCGAGCCATTGCGCGAAGAGGAAAAAATCGACCTCGTCCTGATGCGCAGCGGCGAATTCTGCAACGGCCGCGCTGCGCGGATCGCGTAGTTCGCCGGCCCAGTTGCGCCAGTGGCCTTCGTTGGCTTCCTTCAATTGCGCCGCCTGCAGGGCTTCGAAACGCGCGTGGTCCTCCAGCGCTCGTCCGCCGCGTTTCACGAAGCGGACGAAATCCTTGTGCAGCGTATTGCTGTCCTTATCGTGTTCGTTGAACTGCGCGAACAATGCGCGCAGCACGGCCAGTTTCGCCGTCATCACGCGCGGCCAGTCGATCAGCTGCAGTGTTTCGAGCTCGGCGAATTCATCGGCGACACCGGCAGTTTTTATCGCCGCTTGCGCCGCTTCCACGCCCAGCACCGCTGCCGGATCAATATGCGCGATGTTCAGGAACAGTCGCGATGAAGGCGAGTACGGGCTGAACTTGTTCGGCTCCGCGCTGAACATGGCGTGCATCGGGCTGATTGCGATTGCGTGGCTGCCGCGCTGCGCGCTTTCCGACGCGAGCGTCGCGAGTGCGGAGAAGTCGCCCACGCCGCCGTCGCCGACGCGCCGCAAACCGTACACTTGCGCGGCCACGCCCCACATCGGCGGGGTTGCCTGCGTGTCGGGCTGGAGCGCGCGCCAGGCGTCGTCGACGGTGTAGCAGCGCTCTGGCGCCACTGCGAGCGTCGTGCGCTGCTCATTGATCACGAGCGTGTGATAACCCGGCTCGGAGATCGGCGAGAGCAAGGCGGTGGCCCCTTTCGGCGATGTAAACCGCCCATCGATGACCGCGCCGCTTTCCAGTTCGATCCGATACCGCGCGCCGGTTTTCACCGCCGCCATCGGCAGCGAAATGGCGCGGTCGATCTCCGCGGTCATCAACGGAGGCAACTTGCGCCCGGACAATTCGGCGTCGAGCGCCGCTGCGCTTTGCTTGAGTTGCGTGGCATTGCCGCACGGCAGGCCGAGGCGTTCCAGCAGCACTTTCAGCGTTTCTTCCGGCACGCGCAGGATCTGCTTGTGCGCGTCCTGCCACTCGACCTCGAAACCGGCCTTGGCTGCGAGCGCCTCGATGGCGGTGGGAGTTTTATCCGGCGTAGCCGGGGTATTGATGGTCGTGCTCACGAGGTTTTCCCCGAAGCTTTGACGCGGCGAGCGTCATGATTGAATGCGGCCATGGCGAAATCGCCCGTCAGCCACGCGATAAAAGTCTCTGCACCCAGCTCGCCGCGATCCGCTGCGTCGCGAGCCCGAGCCGGCGTTTCGAAGACGACCTTGCCTGGCGGATGGCCGGCGAGTTGAACGGGTTCATTGCCCAAGTTGAGCGCGATGGAATAGGTGCTGCCATCGCCGAGCCGCCAGTTCGCCAGCACGGCTTTCTCTCCGATCACCTTCGCGCCAAGCGCCTTCGCATTTTTCAAATGCGGCATCAGCAGCTTCGTGCGCACCGCCAGCGCAGAGCGATAGAAGTGCAGCCAGTCCATGTGATCGGCGGGTTGCCTGCTTTCATCGGGCGACGACATTTTGAAAGTCTCGACGGCGTTCGGATCGGGAATCTGCGCACGGCGCTTTTCATCGGTGAAGGCGGAGAACTTCGCAAATTCCTTTCGACGCCCTTCGCGCACGGCATCGGCGAGTTCGTCGTGGTAATCGGTGAAGAACAGGAACGGCTGCGTGGAACCGTATTGCTCTTCCATGAACAGCATCGGGATTTGCGGTGTGAGGAGCATCAGGCCGGTCGCGGCGTAGAGCGCGTCTTCGCTGCACAGCGAGCGCAAGCGCTCGCCCATTGCACGGTTGCCGACCTGGTCGTGGTTCTGCAAAAACATCACGAAAGCGGTGGGCGGCAAATGCGCGCTCGGTTCGCCGCGCGGCCGTCCGTCGTGGATGGGCGAGGGCTCGCCCTGGTACACAAATCCCTCGCCCAGCACCCGCGCAAGCTTCTGGATCGGCTGGTCGCTGTAGGCACCGTAGTAACTCTCGTCCTCGCCGGTCAGCAGGACATGCAGCGTGTTGTGCGAGTCGTCGCTCCATTGCGCGTTGAAATGCGATTCGAGCAAATTCGACGTGTTGTGCTCGTTCTCCAGCACCAGATGCACGTGCCGTTGCGGTTCTATCGACGAACGCACGCGCTCTGACAGTTCGCGCAACCATTCGTCGTCGTCGATGGCGTGGACGGCGTCCAGGCGCAGGCCATCGAAGCGATATTCCTTCAGCCAGTACAGCGCGTTGTCGAAGAAAAAATCGCGCACTTGAGGACGTTCGAAATCGATCGCCGGACCCCACGGCGTATTCACGCCTTCGCGGAAGAAGGACTTGGCGTAGGCGCTGAGATAGTTGCCATCCGGACCGAAGTGGTTATAGACCACGTCGAGGAAGACCATGAGGCCCAAGCCGTGCGCGGTATCGATGAGCGTCTTCAATTCATCGGGCGTGCCGTAGGCCGAATCGGGCGCATAGGGCAGCACGCCGTCGTAACCCCAATTGCGGCTGCCGCTGAAGTCGTTGAGCGGCATCAGTTCGATGGCCGTCACGCCAAGGTGCGCAAATTCCTTCAGGCGGCGCGTCACGCCGGCGTAACCGCCCAGCGCGCCCACGTGCACTTCATAAAGCACGGTTTCTTCCCACGGCCGGCCGTGCCAATTGGTGTTTTCCCATCGATATGATCGCGCATCGATCACCTCGCTCGGGCCGTGGACGTCGTCGGGCTGGAAACGGGACACCGGATCGGGCACCGCCAGATCCGCATTGATCCGATACCGGTAACGCGTGCCCGCGCCGCCATCGGCCAGCGCTTCGAACCAGCCATCGCCGGTCGGAGTCATGTCGATGAGCGTGGGAGCCGCGCGCTCACCGCTGGGGTAGAGCTCCAGTTGCACCGCCTTCAGCGACGGCGCCCAGAAGCGATAACGCGTATGTCCGGCATCGGTGAGATGCGCGCCGAAGGGCAGGCAATAGGCATGGTGACGCTTGTGCGGATCGATCGGGGTTTCGGACATGATGTGTGTGCCTTCAGTGCGCTTGGTCAGTTACTTGGCTTGGAGACTGCCCGGTGGGTGTTTTTGCATGACATCCCTGCATGACATCGTGATGCCAGCTTTAAGGCGTCGTCGAGCCGTTCAATTTTCCTCCTTTGCGGGCGGCGCGTGCTCGGGCGCGGGCACTTTCCAGGGTTCCGCTGTCCGTCGCGGTCCTATGGTGCCCGGGTCCGGCGGCAACGCCGTCAAGAGCCTCGGTCCCTCGTGGGCGCCGGCCATCCAGACGGCTTGCCAGTCGGCGTCGCCAGTCGGCTGGGCGAGCAGGACAACCACGCTGTGCGCCTGAATCTCCAGCTCCCCGCCGATCAATGGATACTGCAATGCATCAGGCACAGCGCTATCCATGAGCACATTCCATTCCAAGTGCGGGGCGGGCGCGGCGAAGTGCAGCGCCTGCGCTGATCCGTTCATCATGATCAGCATGACGTCGACTTCCCCGTTCAGGCCGGGCCCCGCGCGACGCAGCGTCAGCGCGCGTCCTTCGGGGTCCTGCCATGCGTCGATGGTCAGCGCCGCGCCGCTTTCGTCGAACCAGCTGACGTCGTAGAGACCTGGCAGCACTTCGCGATCGCCGTGAAGGAAGCGCATTTCCCGCAGCAGCGGGTAGTTTTTGCGCAGCGCGATCACGCGGGCGACGAAGTCTGTCAATGTGCGGCCTTCGGGAGACTCCGCCTGGCGCCAGTCGATCCACGAAATCTCGTTGTCCTGGCAATACGCGTTGTTATTGCCGTGTTGGGTGCGGCCGAATTCGTCGCCGCCAAGCAGCATGGGCGTGCCGAGCGACAGCAGGTTCGTCGCGATCAGCGCGCGCGCCACGCGGCCGCGGGTTTCGAGGATCTCGGGGTCATCGGTCGGGCCTTCCACGCCCCAGTTGGAACTGCAGTTTTCGTTGTGGCCGTCGTTGTTGCCTTCCTTGTTCACTTCGTTGTGTTTCTGCTCGTAGGACGTCACGTCGCGAATCGTGAAACCGTCATGCGAGGCGACAAAATTTACCGATGCCCAGGGCTTCCTCATGCGCCGGTGAAACAGTTCGGCGGAGCCGGTGAGACGTGCGGCGAGATCGGGCCGCACGCCGGCGTCGCCGCGCCAGAAGCGGCGCACGCCGTCGCGGTATTTGTCGTTCCATTCGGCGAATCCCGGCGGATGGTTGCCGACCTGATACCCGTCCGGGCCGATATCCCACGGTTCGGAAATCATCTTGCGCGTGTTGAGGATCGGGTCTTGGCGGATGGCGTCGAAGAAACCGGAGCCCGGGTCGAAGCCGTGGCCTTCGCGGCCCAGCGTCACGCCGAGATCGAAGCGGAAGCCATCGATGTTGAACGCCGTCGCCCAGTAGCGAAGTGAATCCATGACCATTTGCAGCACGCGTGGATGCGACAGGTTCACCGTATTGCCGCAACCGGTTTCGTTGATGTATCGCCGTTCATCGCCGGGAATCAGGCGGTAATAGCTGGCGTTGTCGAGGCCGCGCCATGACACCGTTGGCCCGAGTTCGTTGCCTTCGCAGGTGTGGTTGTAGACCACGTCGAGAATCACTTCGATACCTGCTGCGTGGAGCCGGCGCACGGCGATGCGCATTTCGTTCAGGCGGTTGGTCGACAGGTATGACGGTTCGGGCGCGAAGAACGCGGCGGTGTTGTAGCCCCAGTAGTTCTTGAGGCTGCGTTCGACGAGGAAGCGGTCGTTGAGGAATGCGTGGACGGGCAGGAATTCGACGGCGGTGATGCCCAGTTTTTGCAGGTGTTCGATGAACCACGGCGATGACAGCGCCGCGAACGAGCCGCGTTCATGCTGGCGGATATCCTGGCGCAGCATGGATGTGCCGCGAACGTGTGTTTCGTAGATGACGGTTTCGCCCCAGGGGACGTTCGGGCGCGTGTCGCGGGACCAGTCGAAGGCGTCGTCGGTGACGACGCATTTGGGGGTGGCGGGGGCTGAATCGCGCCGGTCCATGGAGAGGTCGAGGCGGTTTGAATGCACGCGGTAGCCGAAGAGCGCGTCGGACCAGCGCCAGGGGCCGACGAGTTTTTTCGCGTAGGGGTCGAGGAGCAGTTTGTGCGGGTTGAAGCGATGACCGTGTTGGGGTTGGTAGGGGCCGTGGGCGCGGTAGCCGTAGACCGTGCCGGGGTGTGCGCCGGGGAGATAGCCGTGCCAGATTTCATCGGTGCATTCGGGGAGCTCGAAGCGGGCTAGCTCCTTGCGGCCGGTGGTATCGAAGAGGCAGACTTCGATTTTTTGCGCATTCGCAGAGAAGACTGCGAAGTTGACGCCTAAACCGTCCCAGTTGGCTCCGAGCGGGTATGCCGCGCCCGGGAGTAACTTGTCGGGAAATGAATTAGCCATGGGGGTTCCGTTCGCACTCGGGGGTTTGGGGGGGTGGGGTTTGGGGGTTAGCGGTCGGGGTCAATGCCGGGTTGCCAGGTTCCAGGGTTAGCGGTCGGGGTCATTGCCGGGTTGCTGCTTTCTGGGTTAGCGGTCTGCTTGCGTTGGCTCATTTCTTTATCACTATTAGCCACTGCGCGTGGCGGCGCGTCATTTCTTTGTCCAAAGCGACAAAGAAACGAAGCAAAGAAAGCGCTTTCAAAACGAGGGCCCATAAGTTGACCTAGCGTGCAGTTCCTGCGTTTTTGGCACCCCAAAAGCACGGTGCTCGCAAGAACGACGGATGTGTGAAACCCTCCTTCTCCGAACACCGATACCCACACGCTTCGCCACCAGTGACTGAACCTGCCCAAGGGGCACCCCGCGCTATCCGCGAAAAACCATCCTCCGAATTGGTACGCATGCCGAACCACGTTGCCAACCCACCACGAAATAAAGCCGCCAAATACGTAAGGCCGTACTCGACAAGAGGACCTCCGGGCCACTCAGACAAGCTGCAAAAATGAAGGAGCAAATATGCGTTCGGCCCTGCGGTCCCCGCAGATAGTCTTGCGGATGACTCAGCACAAAGGACCCAGCGCAAACGACCCAGCGCAAACGACCCAGCGCAAACAACTCAATACGCACGACTCAACGCAGACCAATAACGCAGATCATTGAGTCATCCCATCAAAAAGCGAAGTTTCGACTACGGGTGAGGCCGTGCGGGTTTCCTTGGTAAGCGTGCTTGCCCGAGAGCGTGCGGGGCGAAGCGTGTTCGTGTCAGGATTCGCGAGAAGGAGGGGTTCAAACATCGGTGGTTCTGGCGAGCACCGTGCTTTTGGGGTGCCAAAAACGCACAAAGTGCACGCTAGGTCAACTTACGAGCCCGCGTTTTGAAAGCGCTTTCTTTGCTTCGTTTCTTTGTCGCTTTGGACAAAGAAATGACGTGCCGCCACGCACAGTGGCTAACAGTGCTAAAGAAAATAGCCAACTCAAGCGGACCACTAACCCCGAAAGCAGCAACCCGGCAATGACTCCGACCGCTAACGCTAGAACCTGGTAACCCAGCACTAACCCCGACCACAAACCCCAGAACCCGCCACCCCGAACCCGCCACCCCGAACCCGCCACCCCGAACCCCACCCCCAACCGCCAACCCTAAAACACCCCCAAAGAGTGCCAACGACCGCCGATCAATCGGCCCTAAGTACGATGGTCGCCAACGGCGGTAAAGTCAGCTCCGCCGACCACTCCCGCCCATGACTCGAAACATTCTCGGCGTGAATCACGCCGCCATTCCCCATATTCGATCCGCCATACACCGACGCATCCGAATTCACAATCTCACTCCACTTCCCACCCTTGGGCAATCCCACCCGATATCCCAGCCGCGGTACCGGCGTCATATTCGATATCACCACGCACTCACGACCCTCACCATCCGTACGACGGAACGCAAACACACTATTGGCCGCATCATCGCCGATCAACCAGTCAAACCCATGAGGATCGCTATCCAACTTGTACAGAGCCGGTTCCTCTGCATACACCCGGTTCAAATCGCGAACCAGCTTCTGCAAACCACCATGAAACGCATCGTCAAGCAAATGCCAATGCGGCGACGTATCGTGATTAAACTCGCCAAACTGACCAAACTCACCACCCATGAACAATAACTTCTTGCCCGGATGCGTCCACATGAATCCCAAATACGCACGCAGATTCGCGAACTTCTGCCAATGATCCCCCGGCATCTTCCCAATCAACGACCCCTTCCCATGAACCACCTCATCATGTGAAAGCGGCAACAAAAAACGCTCGGAATACGCATACACCATCCCGAACGTAAACATGTTGTGGTGATACTTTCGATTGATCGGATCCTCTTCCATGTAGTGCAACGTGTCATGCATCCAGCCCATGTTCCACTTGAAATCGAAACCAAGCCCCCCGTGCTCAAGCGATGCTGTCACACCCGGCCAGGCAGTCGATTCCTCAGCAATCGTAATCGCCCCCGGAATCTGGCGGACTTCGTGGTTAAGGCGCTTGAGGAATGCTATCGATTCCAGATTCTCACGCCCGCCATACATGTTCGGCACCCACTCGCCGGCCTTGCGCGAATAGTCCCGATACAACATGGAAGCCACCGCGTCCACACGCAATCCATCAACGTGATAACGCTTCAACCAGGCCAGCCCCGACGCCACCAGGAATGCACTAACCTCGTTACGCCCGAGGTTGTAGATCATCGTGTTCCAGTCCTGGTGGTATCCCTCGCGCGGGTCCGCATGCTCATAAAGCGGCGTGCCATCGAACTCAAAAAGACCATGCGCATCGTTAGGAAAATGCGCCGGCACCCAGTCCAGAATGATCCCCAGTTCCGCTTCATGCGCACGGTTCACGAACTCGGCAAATTGTTCCGGCGTCCCAAACCGCGCCGATGGCGCAAACTGCCCCAACGGCTGATAGCCCCACGAGCCGCCAAACGGATGCTCCGCAATCGGCATGAACTCGAGGTGCGTAAAGCCCATGCTCTTCGCATACGGAATCAAGCGCTCGGCAAGCTCATGCCAGTTCATGCCGCGGTTACCTTCCTCAGGCACCCGCAGCCACGATTCCGCATGCACCTCGTACACGGAAATCGGCGCGTTCACGGTCTGCCGCGGTCCGCGTGTGTTCATCCACTCGCTGTCGGTCCACGCATATCCATCGATAGCCTCAGCATCCGCCACCACCGACGCCGTCGCGGGTGGCAACTCGCTCTGCATCGCGCAAGGATCGGCCTTCAACGGCAGCGCGTGGCCATCGCGCGAGATGATCTCGTACTTGTAGCGCGTGCCCGCGCCCAGGCCCGGCACGAACAGTTCCCAGACGCCCGCGTTATGGCGCAGGCGCATGGGATGACGGCGGCCGTCCCACGAGTTGAAGTCGCCCACCACCGAGACACGCCGCGCATTCGGCGCCCATACCGCGAAACGCACACCCGCCACGCCGCCGTGCACGACCGGTCGCGAGCCCAGGCACTCCATCACCGCATACGGATCGCCGCCGGACACGCGGTTCAACGCTTCATCGCTTAAGACGGGGCCGAACGAGTAGGTATCGGCGACTTCCTGCGGCGTGCCGTGCCAATCGATCTTCAGCCGGTACGCCTGCATCTCGTCGATAAACCCGATATACAACCCCGCCGGATGAACCAGCGTCAGCGTGCCAAGTGGCTTGCTGCTGTCGCGCTCGAGCACCTCCACGCCACTGGCGCCCGGCAACAGCACGCGGACCACCGGGCCGGCTTCGGTCTGATGCAACCCGAGCTTCGAAAACGGATCGGGATGGCGAGCTTCGACGAGCGCGTCGATATCGAGCGGATGCAGACCTTCGGTCAGCAGCCTGTCGTCTGTGCGCTTATTCATTTTCGTTTCCATCAGAGGTGTCCTTTAGTGCGGCATCCACAGGCCGCGAGCCCGGAGCGGGCGGTGCGCCCGTATCGCCAAGCAGGCGGCTCGCAAGCGACGCGAGGCCACGCAACGGCAAGCCGATCCAGGTCGGACGGTTAGCCGCTTCATAGCGGATTTCGTAGGCCGCCTTCTCGATCAGGAACAGATCGAGAAGGGCGGCGAAGGTGGCTTCGTCGCCGGCAATCGGCTGCGGCGAAGCCGCCACCGCCGCGTGATATTCGAGCAGGAAGCCTTCCTCGCCATGACCACGCAAACGCTCGAACAGCGCGCGCTTGCGATCGGCGGTCGCCTGCGGTGCGTTGCCGGTCGTCGGTTGCGCAGCGGCGCTGGCATAAGACAGGGAACGCAATAAGCCGGCCACATCCCGCAACGGACTCGATTTCTGGCGGCGTTCCTCCAGCGCACGCGCGGGTTCGCCCTCGAAGTCGATCAGGAACGCGTCGCCCTGAGCCATCAATACCTGACCCAGATGGAAGTCGCCATGAATGCGGATGCGCAACGCATCAGCGCTTTCTGGCACGAGTTTCTGCACGGCCGCGAGCAGCAGGTCACGGCGATCGAGCAGGCTCTGCGCCATCTCGCGATCATGCTCGCTGAACTCCAGGAGCTTCGCGGCCAGGATATCGAGCGCCGTCACGAGCAAGGTGTGCGTGCCGTCGTTCCAGCCCCGCACGTCTTTCTTCGATGCTTTCTCCGGCGCAAACGCGGCGTCGTCCGAAGCCTGGGCGAGCACGACGTGCAGTTCGCCCAGCCGCCGTCCGATAATCCCCGTGACCTTCCGATACCCCTCGATCCCGATCATCTCCTTCTCGCGGTCCATCGCGTGGTCGTCGGAATCCACCGTCAGCGCAAGTTCATCCACGGTGCGGCGCAGGTAATCGAGCGCGTAGTTCCACGCATCGCCCTGGTTGTCGATGAACCCTTGCAAGATGCACAACGTATGCGGCACGCCTTCAGGGTCCACCCGCACGACTTCGCCAAACAACGGCCCCGTATTCTGGTAACCGAGCTTCGTCAGGTGCCGGCTCATCTCGGCTTCCGGATGAATCCCGCCGACCAGCCGGCGCACCAGTTTCAACACGACCTGATCGCCGATCACGAGCGAACTGTTACTCTGTTCCGCCGCCAGCCAGCGAATTTCCGGAGGCGGTTCGCCCGGCCTGAACTTGGCCGCCAGCGCGTCGAGCCGTTCGGTCGGAATAAAGCGGATCTCGCTCTTCTGCACTGTCGGAACGACCGCCCGCTGCAAGAGCTTCTTCAGCACGCCGTAGGTAAAGTTCGGAACGGCGAACGCGTCGGTGATATGGCCGATATTGCGAACCTGGCGCACACGCGCGAGCGCGAGCTGCATGTAGAGCGGCGATGTGGTCTCGCTGCCCCATGCAATCGTGAGCGGCAGCACATAGCGTTCGACGTGGTCCCCGAGATCCGCTTCGATCTCCGTGAACGCAAACCCCGCTTCCGGAATGGTCGTCAACGCAGCGAGGCGCACGCCAACCAGCTTCTTGTCCTTCGATGCAAACCAGCGCCGCTTGCTCAAATAAGACGGCAGCACTTCCGATTCAAGCAGACGCACGTTTTCCGGCGTCGGGCCGGTCTGGCCGGCGCGGATCACCATGGTCACGAATTCGGGCAATTGCTCGGACGGCGCCTGGCTCCATGCCGGACGCTGATTGCCCGGACACAACTGGAACCACAGGAAGCCGTACGGCGGGAAAGTCAGCAAGTACGTGAGCTGTCCGATAGGCGGAAACGCGGAATCGGCGGTCATTTCCAGCGGCACCGAGCCGGCGTACTCGGACAAGTCGAGTTCTACCGCCTGCGGCGCCCGCGACAGATTGGCCACACACAGGATCGCCGGTTCGCCTTCAACCTCACGCAGATACGCGAGGATCTTACGGTTGTTCGGGCGCAGGAAACGTATCGTGCCGCGTCCGAACGCCTGCTTCCCGCGACGCACCGTGAGCATCTTGCGGGTCCAGTTGAGCAGCGAATGCGGATCGCGGCTCTGCGATTCCACATTCACGGCGTCATACCCGTATAGCGAGCCCATGACGGGTGGCAGCACGAGCTGCTCCGGGTCAGCGCGCGAGAATCCACCGTTTCTATCCGATGACCACTGCATCGGCGTACGCACGCCGTCCCGGTCGCCCAGGTGGATGTTGTCGCCCATGCCGAGCTCATCGCCGTAATAGATCACGGGCGTGCCGGGCATGGACAGCAGCAGCGAATTGATCAGTTCGATGCGGCGACGGTCGCGTTCCATCAGCGGTGCAAGACGCCGGCGAATCCCAAGATTCAACCGCGCGCGGCGATCGCTGGCGTACGTGTTCCACAGATAATCGCGCTCGGAATCCGTGACCATTTCCAGCGTGAGTTCATCGTGATTGCGCAGGAAAATCGCCCACTGGTTGGTCGGCGCGAGATCCGGCGTCTGCCGCATGATGTCGGTGATCGGGAAGCGGTCCTCGCTCGCAATCGACATATAAATGCGCGGCATCAGCGGGAAGTGGAAGGCCATGTGGCATTCGTCTTCCTCGCCGAAATACTCCTTCACGTCTTCCGGCCATTGGTTCGCTTCGGCCAGCAACATGCGGTTCGGATATTCCGCATCGATAGTCGCGCGGATCTTCTTCAGAATCGCGTGCGTTTCCGGCAGGTTCTCGTTGTTCGTGCCTTCGCGTTCGACCAGGTACGGCACCGCGTCCAGCCGTAACCCGTCGATGCCCATGTCGAGCCAGAAGCGCATCACCTGCAGCACTTCCTTCAGCACGGCGGGGTTATCGAAGTTCAGGTCGGGCTGGTGATTGAAGAAGCGGTGCCAGTAATACTGGCCGGCGACCGGATCATGGGTCCAGTTGGACGGCTCCGAGTCGATGAAAATAATCCGTGTGTCTTCGTACTTCTTGTCGGTGTCTGACCAGACGTAGTAGTTGCGATGATTCGAGCCAGGCTTCGCCAGGCGCGCGCGCTGGAACCACGGGTGCTGGTCGGACGTGTGGTTGATGACCAGCTCGGTAATCACGCGAATGCCGCGTGCGTGCGCCTCCTGGATGAAGCGCTTCACGTCGGCGATCGTGCCGTAATCGGGATGCACGTTGCGGTAGTCGGCGATGTCGTAACCGTCGTCGCGCCGTGGCGACGGGTAGAACGGCAGCAGCCAGATCGTGTCCACGCCGAGCTCGGAAATGTAGTCGAGCTTCGCAAGCAGGCCGGGGAAATCGCCGATGCCGTCGTTGTTCGCATCGAAGAAGGACTTGATGTGGATCTGATAAATGATCGCGTCTTTGTACCAGAGCGGATCGTTGCTGAGAGTCGAGTTCTTGTTACGCTTCACGTGTCGCTCCTTGAGCCGCGACGGTGTCTTGTCCCGGCTTCTATGAGTTGTTCTGTGCCACGTCGGCGTGTGCCGTCGTGATGATGACTGTCAGGTCGCTCGTGTGATCGTCAGAGGGGAGTTGGCGCTCGCGGCAAGCCCCACGTCGGCGCGATTCGCCAGATTGCGAACGGCCGCGTGTTTGGGTCGAGGCGGATATGTTGGTTCTTGCCGCGCCATTCGAAACGCTCGCCCGTCATCTGGTCCTCAACAGCCAGTGCGTCCCATTCCTGCACGCCCCAACTATTCAGCGTCTGCCACGGCAATTCGACATCCGCACCTTGCTCGTTGAACGGATCGAGATTGATCGCGACCAGCACGATGTTGTCGCGTGCCGCGTTGGCTTTTTCGAAGAACAGGATGTTGTCGTTGTGAGCCGTCAGGAAGTTGACGCCCAGATGCGATTGCAGCGCCGGATTCGCTTTCCTGATCCGGTTCAGCGCTGTGATTTCCCCGACGATATTGCCCGGCCGGTTCCAGTCCCAAGCCCGGATCTGATACTTCTCCGAATCCAGATATTCCTCGCTGTTCGGCAGCGCGGCCGCTTCGCAAAGTTCGAAGCCGCTATAGACGCCCCATAGTCCCGACAACGTCGCGGCGAGCGCGGCGCGGATCACAAAGCCGGCGCGGCCCGAGCGCTGCAGGAACCGCGGGTTGATATCGGGCGTATTGACGAAGAAGTTCGGGCGGAAAAAATCCTTCGCGTCCGTCTGCGTCAGGTCATGCATATACTCCAGGAAATCGCGCTTCGACTCGCGCCAGGTGAAGTATGTGTATGACTGCGAGAAACCGAGTTTAGCGAGGCGGTTCATCACGCGCGGACGGGTGAACGCTTCGGCCAGGAACATGACGTCGGGATGGCGCGAGCGGACATCGGCAATCACCCATTCCCAGAACGGCATCGGCTTCGTGTGCGGGTTATCGACGCGGAAAATCTTCACGCCGGCCGCGATCCAGAACAGGAATACGTCGCGCAAAGAAAGCCACAGTTCCGGCTTCGCATCCTGCGCATAGAAGTCAGGATTCACGATGTCCTGATACTTCTTCGGCGGATTTTCCGCATAGCGCAGCGTGCCATCAGGGCGCCACGCGAACCACGTGGGATGCTCCTTCAGCCATGGATGATCCGGCGAACACTGCACGGCGAAATCGAGCGCGATCTCCAGTCCGTGGGCACGCGCCGCGTCCAGCATCTGCTTGAAATCGTCCAGGTTGCCGAGTTCCGGATGCAAGGCGTCGTGGCCGCCTTCCTTGCCGCCGATGGCATACGGGCTGCCCACATCGCCGGGTTGGGCGGTCAGCGTATTGTTCTTGCCCTTGCGGTTCGCGATGCCAATTGGGTTGATCGGCGGGAAGTACAGCACGTCGAAGCCCATCTCGCGGATGCGTGGCATCTTGCCGATCACATCGACAAACGTGCCGTGGCGATGTTCGTCATCGCTCATGGAGCGCGGGAAGATTTCGTACCAGCTTGCAAAGCGCGCGGCGGCGCGTTCGGCATCGACGCGATACGTCACCGGATCGCGCGACAGGAACGGCCGGTGCCGCGCCGCTTCGATTGCTTGCGCCGTTTCCGGCGCAAGCGCCAACGCGAGACGCGTATCGGCATCGGCCTTCGCGAACTGCTTGACGATGCCTTCCAGCGGCTCCGTCTGCGCGCCTTCGGTGGTCTTCACCTCGGCCAGGATCAGCGCGAACAAGTGCCGTAATTCCTCGAGTTCCAGTTCAACCGTCTGCTGTGCCTTCAGCTTCTTCTGCATGTGATCGATCAACGAAGCGAAGTCGTCGCGCCATGCGATGACCGTGAATTCATGACGGCCTAAACGATCGAGCGGAATGTGTGTCGTCCATAGGTCATTGCCGAGCGGCAGGACCGGGACCATGGGCGCTTCGTGCCAGTCGGTTTCATCGGCGGCGCGCCATTGCACGGCCGCTGCGATCTTGTCGTGGCCTTCCGCAAAGATGGCCGCGGTGACTTCGACCGCTTCGCCTACGATCCGCTTCGCCGGAAAGCGGCCGTGATCGACCGAGGGCGACACGCTTTCGATCGCCACTCGCGGCGCGATCAGCGCTTCGTTCACCGATTTCTTGTCAGCAGCCTTGCTGCCGCGTTTGACCTGAGGCTGGGCCAGCAGGATGGGCGGTTCCGAGGTCCCGCGCAGCAGATGCACTTCACCGGGCTGCAACAGGAATGGCTCGAGCGGCAGCGGCGTGACCGACGTGTCTTCGTCGATTGCCCGAAACCGCGTGAAGTTGCCGGGTGCACCGTCCAGCAAATGCCGCGTATCGATATAAACCGGCGTGGTGAGGTCCGGATTCAGCACGATGAGCGCTGCCTCTGACGCCACGCGCAGGTCCGGACCGCTGCCGCGCAGAATGGCCGCGTACGGCGTGCCCGCGCCGGTCAGGGCGCGCAGTTCGCCGATGCTCGACAGCGCCGCAGAGTTGCGTTGCAGCGCGTTGGCATGCGCCACTTCCGCCGATACGTTAAAGCGCGCGCCTTCCCTGGCGCGGCGGAACTCTTCCGCGCTGCCGTGGTTGTAGGTGAGCGGCTGCGTGACGCCGTATTCGAAGCCCATGGGCACCAGCAGGCCGGTGCCTATGCCCGCCGCTGTGTACAACGCGCGCCGGTAGGCGCGCTCAACCAGCGACGAGTCGCCGGTGTCCGGCAGGTCGTGCAGCAGGCGCGAGCCGTAGGGCTCTTCCGGAAACGCGATGGGTGGCGCGATGCGAAACAGCGCGGCGTGTTCATCGAAGAGCCAGTTGCTCTGGAAATCCCACCATCGCGACGATGAAGACACCGAGTCGAAACCGGCATCGGCGAGTCCGGCGAGATCGTGGCGGCTGATGCCGACGGTCCAGGCGAGCCATTTAGTTTGCGGATGACGTTCGCGAACGGCCGCACCGAGCCTGCGCCAAACGTGCGCCGGCACCTTGTGCGGCGCTTCGAAGCGAAAGCCGCCAATGCCGGCATCGGCGAGCAGCATCAGCTCGCGCGCCCACCATTCGGTGAGCGCCTGGGCCGCTTCACCATCGCCGAAATTTGCGTGCGCCACGCTTTCCTCGTGCGGCGCGTGACGTGGATCGAGCCGGGCTTCAGCCGCCTCGAACGGATGGAACCAGTGGCGATTGTCACGGAACAGACCGCCTTCCGCGCTGACCTGGCCGAGGGTGATATCGACCAGAAGGGTCAGGCCGTGCTTGCTCGCCTGGGTCGCCAGCAGACGCAGGCCATCGCTTGCGGGTGCGTCGGATTCGAAGATGGCGTGGAGTTTGTGATGATCGGCCACGGCCTGTCGATGGCCGTTGCTGCCCGGCTGGAACGGCGCGCCGATCAGGACGTGATCGAAGCCCAGCGCGGCGGCATGTTCGAATTGTGCGGGCCATTCAGACAATGGTCCGACGAGAAGCGGGTCGATGAAATAGATTCTTGGCGCATACGCTTGAAGCATGTGATGGTGTTCCATCGGTCGTCTTTTCCAGTTCGTCCTGCTATGGCGTGGATGCGGGAAAACGCGATCGCGCTCAACCAGGCAAAAAACCAAACCGCAAGAACGGCTACGGCAGACGAGCCTCAGACAGTCTTCAAAGCACCAGATCCGGGGTGACGAGTGCGGCGCGTACCGGCCTCGAGTGCTTCAGGCGATACGCCGTTCGTGCGGCGCCAGGGTCGCCTGAGGGACACAGCACGTAGCGTGCCGCGACCCTCAAGTTCCTGGCGTATGTCGGAGCCTGAGCGTAGCAATGGTTCTCGACCCGCATGCGGGTTCAGGTCAGACGACATCCGCTAGCCGCGCACTGCAATCCAGTGCGCGGCTAGCGGCCAACCGTGTAACCGTACCATCGAAAAGGCAGGTGTGGAAAGTCAGGCGCTGCGTGCGACGAATTGCGCCTGTTCCGCTTCGCGACGATCAGCCTCGGCAATGGCCATGACCGGCACGGCCCGAACCTCGACCGGCGCGCGACGGGTGCGCAACGGCGCTTTGGCAGGACGTGCATCGGCGAGACCCGCGTATAGCTGGACATACTTCGCTACCGCCTGGTTCCATCCGTAATCACGCGCCATTGCGTTGCGTTGAAGCGTGCGCCATTGTTGTGGACGCATGAAGGCGTCGATGGCGCGCGCGGCGGCGGCGATCACGTCCTGGACGCGGTCGCCATCGAAGAGGAAGCCGGTTGCCGGGCGCGAGCAGGTTGCGCCTTCGAAGCCGCCGAGCGCAGATGCCTGAAAGCCTGTTTGAAGCCCCGCTGTCTCAGCTGCTTCCGCCGCATCCACGATCGTATCGGCCAAGCCGCCCACACGCGACGCCACGGGCAGCGTGCCATAGCGCATGGCGTAGATTTGCGTGAGGCCGCACGGCTCGAAGCGGCTGCCGTGCAGCAGGATGTCAGCACCGGCATGCAGCACGTGCGCGCGCCGCTCGTCGAAGCCGATATAAACACCCACTCGATCCGGCCAGGTCTGCGCCAGCCGCTGAAACGCGGCTTCTATATGTGCTTCGCCCTGGCCAAGCACGGCAATCTGCAACCGCGGGTAGCGCTCGAGCAGCGCGGGAATGGCTTCCACGGCAACATCGGCCATTTTCTGCGATGTCATCCGGCTGCCAAGCGCGATCACTGGCGCGAAAGGGTCGGTGGGGAGGCCGAACAACTGCTGCAGCTCGCGCTTGCAGGCGTGCTTGCCGCGCATATCGTCGAAACAATAGGAGCGGGCAATCTGCGGATCGGTCTTCGGGTCCCAGGTATCCATATCGATACCGTTGATGATGCCCGACAGCTTGCCGGCGCAGCTTTGCAGCACGCCTTCCATCAGGTGGCCGAAGCGCGGCGTGAGGATTTCGCGCGCATACGTTTCGCTGACGGTGGCGACGTGGTCGGCATGCACAATGCCGGCTTTCATCAGACTCAACGCACCATAAAATTCGATGCTTGCGGGTTCGGTCAACGCGGGGACGAGCCATTTGGCTGGCACGCCGAGCGCTGCACCAAGCGAGAGCGAATAGTTGCCCTGGAACGCCAGATTATGGATCGTGAAAACGCTTTTTGCGTGCACGCCGGCTTGCTTCATCAAGAGCGGCGTGAGTCCTGAATGCCAGTCATGCGCGTGCACGATGTCCGGCTTCTTGAAGCCTCGAACGCCTGCTGCGATCTTTACCGCTGCTGCTGACAACGACGCGAACCGAATCGCGTTGTCTTCGTAGTCGCGTCCTTTCGCGTCCTGATAGAGGCCTTCGCGTGCATATAAATGATCCATGCGCAGCAGGATCACGGGCACGCCGCTATCCGGCATGCGGCCGCGATACAACGCGCCGTCTCCGCCCGGAAGCCCCGTCACTGAAGCCACCTTCTGTAATCCTTCGACCATCTGCAGCGCTTTCGGATAAGCCGGGATGAGGATCGCGGCATCGACTCCGGTTTCACGTAAGGCAACGGCGTACGCACTGACCATGTCACCGAGTCCGCCGGTTTTGGCTAAGGGTACAGCCTCGGAAGCGACAAGCAAGACGTTCAAGGACAAGGCGGACTCCTGGCGTTTGATGGATGAAAAGCGAGGGGATGCGCTCGGGCAAAAGAATCTGCGGCGCATGCGTCCGGTGCTTTTATCGGAGGGAAGAGGAAGTGCGTGAAAGCAAGAGCAAGGCGTGTGCCATGTTCTTGGGATTCTGCTGAAACCGGGGGAAACCGATAGGTGCTTGATATGCGCCGAGGTGGACGTCAGGCGGACATGAAGAGCCGTGTAAAAACGCACGCACTGCAGGCGGCGTTTTTACACGGAGTATTCGGGAATCGTTATACAAAAGACTGGGCTGCCGCTGCGCGCGGCCACCGGGATGCAGGAATTGTCAGCCATCCCTATTAATTTATTCGATGAATTTATTCGATACGGCAATTACGCCCGGTCGCTATCAAGCACGACGGCAATATTTGCCTGGCAGTCAGTTCAAGGCCCAAGCAAGCTGGCGGCTGTGTTCACGCATAAACCAATCACCGCGGCATTAAAGAAGAACGACAGGACCGATTGCGCGAGCGCCGTGCGCCGGACTTCATTGGAGCAGAGCACGACATCCGACGTCTGCGACGCCACCGCGATCGTAAACGAGAAATACAGGAAGTCCCAATAGTCCGGCTTGAGGTGGGCATCGGGGAATTTCAGCGATGTCTCGTCACCCTCTGACTGATAGTAGTGGCGCGCGTAGTGCAGCGTGAAGATGGTCGGGATGAGGAACCATGCGCCCAGCATGGTGGCGGCAGTCAGCAGATAGTGGAGCAGTGCGCCGCGCAAGCCCAGGTTCTTGGCCATGGCCAGTTCGAACACAATCGCGATGAGACTTGCTATGGCGGCCAGGCTGATGATCAGCAACACCATGCCTGCGTTTTCGTCCTCGCGCTCGGCGAGCTTCTGCACTTTGTCCTGACGCGCGAGCGCCATCTGAATCCAGATAAGCACGAGATACAGCCATACGGTACTGTCCCATCCTATGAGCCCGCGCACGATCGGCTTGAAGTCATGTGGAACCAAAAGCGCCACGATCACACCAACCACGAGTGCGATGACCGCCCGCGGGCGATAGCGAAGTACTTGGGGAACTAGATTCATTTTTTATAGTGGTCGGGTTATGGAAGCTTGTGGCAGGTTATGGCGTTAAGCTGGCATGGCGAGGTATCGTGCAAGCCACGCGCAAGATGCCGGTCTTCTTGTGCCTCACAACGCCAGGTGCCGCGATTATTGCTCGTGTGCCTTTCAATTACCAACGGCCCGAGGGCGGGTTGTTATCAGCGCGTTATCCGCGTGTTATCCGCTTCATCGTGCATGCCTGAGCTACAGCAACGCGCGCCTTAAAACTATTCGGGGATATCGACAGGTGCAATCGATCATCGCCTGTCTGAACATCGCGACTTGGGACTTCACACCATGACACAACCAGACCATCCCATGACGCGCGCACAGTCGGCTGGCCGCCGCCGCTTTGTTCTCGGCGCGTGTGCGTCGGCAGTCGCGCTCGCATTTACTTCCGCAGGTTTCGCGGGGTTCGGTTACCCAACATTCTTCACTCAGGCTTTCGCCGATACGCCGCCTGCAGGCCTCGACGGTTTCCTGCTGCTCTCGAGCAAACTCACCGGACGCACCACCTTCGATCCCGCGCTGGCGCAGCGCGTGTATGACGCGCTGTCGAAGTCGGACAGCGAGTTTGCCGGCAACGTGAGCGCCTTGAACGTATGGCTCGCGGCGCATGGCGGCGTGCCCTCGGATACGGTGACGCAAGCGCTCAAGGCGGATACGCCCAAGCTCGCCGTCACGGTCACCGCGATCATGCGTGCGTGGTATCTCGGTCTTGTCGGCGATGCGCCGCGCGTGAGCGTGGTTGCCTACGAGCGCGCGCTGATGTTCGATCCCGTCAATGACGTGCTGACCATTCCGTCGTATTGCCGCGACGTGCCGTTCTACTGGACGCAGAAGCCGCCTGGCGCAGCTTGAACGCATCGGACACGCCACATCACTAAAAGCATCAAGCCGGCGCGCTGCCTGACAGTCAATCGGCAGCGCGATCGAAGCAAATAAAAACCACCCCTCACAGGACAACAACAAATGGCAAATTCGAATTCGGCCGATGTGGTCGTCGTCGGATCGGGGGTTGCGGGCGGACTCGTCGCGCATCAGCTCGCGAGCGCGGGCGCATCCGTGATCCTGCTCGAAGCGGGGCCGCGTATTCCGCGCTGGCAGATCGTCGAGAACTTTCGCAACTCGCCGGCGAAAAACGATTTCGCTACGCCGTATCCATCGACGCCTTACGCGCCGCATCCCGAGTACTCGCCCGAGAACAACTACCTGATCCAGAAGGGCGAGTACCCGTACGCATCGCAATACTTGCGGCTGGTCGGCGGGACCACCTGGCACTGGGCCGCTGCTGCATGGCGCTTGCTGCCTGCCGATTTCAAGCTGAAGACGCTTTACGGTGTAGGCCGCGACTGGCCGATCCCTTATGAGATCCTCGAGCCCTGGTACTTCGCCGCTGAAGTACAGCTTGGCGTATCGGGTCCGGGCAACAACGTCGATCTTGGTTCGCCGCGCTCCAAACCTTACCCAATGGACATGCTGCCGCTGTCCTACATGGACCAGCGTTTCACCGATGTCCTCAACGCGCAGTCTTTTCACGTGGTGCCTGAACCGGTCGCGCGTAACAGCCGCCCGTACGATGCCCGCCCAACCTGCTGCGGCAATAACAACTGCATGCCGATCTGCCCGATCGCCGCCATGTACAACGGCATCACGCATGCGGAAAAAGCCGAACGCGCGGGCGCGAAGCTGATTGCGCAAGCGGTCGTCTACAAGATCGAGAGCGACGATAAAGGCCTGATCACCGCCGTCCATTACAAGGACCCGAACGGCAACAGCACGCGTGTCACGGGCAAGCTCTTCGTGCTGGCGGCCAATGGTATTGAAACGCCGAAGCTGATGTTGCAGTCGGTGTCGGACAGGTTCAAGAGCGGCATTGGCAACAGTTCGGACCAGGTCGGCCGCAACCTGATGGATCACCCCGGCACCAGCGTGACCTTCCTCGCCAACGAGCCCGTGTGGCCGGGACGCGGGCCAATGGAGATGACCTCGGTGGTGAACTTCCGCGATGGTGCGTTCCGCTCCGAATACGCGGCGAAGAAGCTGCATTTATCGAATGGCGTGCCGACCATGTCGGTCACCGCGGACCTGATCGCCAAGGGCGTGACGGGCGCGGAACTCGACCGGCAGATCCGCGATCGTGCCGCGCGCACGATGAGCATCGCCAGCTTCCACGAGCATCTTGCCGAACCGCAGAACCGCGTGATTCCATCGTCGGATCACAAGGATTCGCTCGGCATCCCACAGCCCGAGATCTACTACTCGATCAACGACTACGTGAAGAAAAGCGCGGTCGACACGCATGCGCAGTATGCGCGGATCGCGGAATTGTTCGGCGGCACGGAGATCACCTTCGACGATAAATTCGCGCCGAACAACCACATCATGGGAACGGCCATCATGGGCGCGGACCCGAAGGATTCCGTCGTCGATTCCGAATGCCGCACGCATGACCACCCGAACCTTTTCATTGCCGGCAGTGCGGTGATGCCGACGGCGGCATCGGTGAATTGCACGCTGACGTTGTCCGCGTTGTCGTTGCGTCTCGCCGACAAGCTGAAGAAAGAACTTTGATTGCGCGCCGACGGAGAGCCACGATGAAGAACCCCAAACCTCGCGACGCGAAGCGCTTTATCAAACCGGACAAGCTTAACAAGCGCCTCGCCGGCGCACTCGCCGTTCTTGCGCTCGCCATTACGGGCGTGAGTTTCCACACGCTGATTCAATCGGCGCAAGCGCAACCGGCCGCGACCGAACCCATGGTCGTGCAGCGCGACACGCTTGCCGGCGCGGCGCTGATCAAGCGCGGCGAATACCTGGCGCGAGTGGGCGACTGCGTGGCGTGTCATACCGCCGACAAAGATCGTCCGTTCGCCGGAGGTCTGCCGATCAGCACGCCGTTCGGGACCATCTACACGCCGAATATCACGAGCGATCCGGATACCGGTATTGGCCGCTGGAGCGATGCCGACTTCCTGCGCGCGATGCATGAAGGCATTGGCAAAAGCGGCGAGCGCTTGTATCCGGCCTTCCCTTACGCCGAATACACGAAGGTCACCGACTCGGACGTCCTCGCGATCCGTGCCTATCTGAATACGCTTGGTCCGATTCACTACACGCCGCCGCGCAATGAGCTGTCGTTTCCGTTCAACCAGCGCTGGCTGATGGTGTTCTGGAACATGTTCAATTTCAAGGAAGGCCGTTTTGTCCCTGACCCGCAGCAGAGCGCGGAATGGAATCGCGGCGCGTACCTTATCGGTGGCCTCGCGCATTGCGAGGAATGCCATACGCCTCGTAACGTGATGCAGGGCCTGAAGACGAGCGAGCGCTTCAGCGGCGCCGAGTTGTCCGGCTGGCACGCGTTCAACATCACGCCGGACAAGACTGCGGGCATTGGTGGATGGAGCGACGACGAGCTGACGAACTATCTCGCGACCGGCGTGGCAAATGGTGTGGCGCATGGCGTGGCAAATGGCCGGGCGAATGCGGCCGGCCCGATGGCGGATGTCGTGCAGAACAGCACGCAATACATGACGCCCGAGGACTTGCGTTCGATGGTGGTGTACTTGCGTTCGGTGCCGGCGAAGAGCGGTGGCGATATCCATCCGCGGGACTCCTTCGGCAAGCCGACCGACGCGGACGTCACGGCAATGCGCGGTACGGCGATCAGCGGGGTGAACGGCGCGCAATTGTTCATCGCCAACTGTGCGACGTGTCATAGCTGGACGGGCGAGGGCCGGGGCGGCAGCGCGCCGGGGGCGTATCCTTCGTTGATTCATAACAGCGTGGTGGGGACATCGGCGGCGAATAACCTCACCATGGTGATGCTGCACGGCGTGAGTCGTCAGACGAAAGACGCCATGGCGTTCATGCCTGCATTTGCGAATGAACTCAGCGATGAACAAATTGCCGCCATCAGCAACTATGTAACCAAGAGGTTTGGTAATCCGCAATCGACGACGTCCGCCGATCAGGTGGCCAAACTCCGCTCCACACCGCAATAAATACGGCGAGACTCACCCTTGGCGTGGCAATTTTGCCGCGCCAAGCTGATCGTATTGCGCATTAGTCATGGTCGTTCCAGAATGTGGGTAGGTAATTTGTCGCATAGCGAGTCGGCGCGCGTAACCGCGCGTTTTGTAAGATTAAGAAAGTTGCCATGACTGCTTCTACTCATCCTGTCGTTTGCTGGCATCCGGCGAACAAAGTTGGCCGTGACCTCGTGGTTGGCGATTTGCACGGCTGCGTCGACGCCCTGCGTTATCTGCTTAGCGAAATTGGTTTCGATGGTTCGTGTGACCGCCTGTTTTCCGTGGGCGATCTGGTCGATCGCGGCAGCGATTCGCTGGCGGCCATCGACCTGCTCGATAAATCCTGGTTCTACCCGGTGCTTGGCAATCACGAAGACGCGCTGTGCGCGGTTGCGGCGGGCAAGATGCATCGCCACATGTGGTATTCGATCGGCGGTGCGTGGGCGGCTAACCTGCCGGACGAGCAGTTGGAGGCGATTGCCGCGAGGCTGGCTAGTGTTCCTTTGGTGCGAATTGTCGGCGATGGCGCCACTCGCTTCAACGTGCTGCATGCGGAGTTTTTCGGTAGCGACGCTGATCTGGAAGTCGCGTATTTCCCCGACGATGTCCGTCAGCAGATGTTGTGGGGGAGGTCGCTTGCGCTGGGGACAGCGAAGGTTGCCTGGCAGCGGGGGTTATCGCCGACCTATTGCGGGCACACGCCCGTGAAGGCGATCAAGCAGATCGGGGCGCAAATTTTTATCGACACGGGTGCTTATAGCGACGATGGGCGACTCACGATTGTGGAGGCCGGCACCGACAAGCGCTGGTCGGTGAAGCAGGGGTGGGCGAGTGCGGAAGGGGCGCGGGAGTTGGCATTACCGTAGGGGGTTCGTTGGCACTCGGGGGTGGGGTTGCTAGGTTCTAGCGGTAGCGGTTGGAGTCAATGCCGGGTTGCCAGGTTCGTGCGTTAGCGGTCTTAGTCATTGCCGGGTTGCTGCTTTCGGGGTTAGTGGTCTGCGCGAGTGAGCTATTTTCTTTATCACTATTAGCCACTGCGCGTGGCGGCGCGTCATTTCTTTGTCCAAAGCGACAAAGAAACGAAGCAAAGAAAGCGCTTTCAAAACGAGGGCACGTAAGTTGACCTAGCGTGCAGTTTTGGTGTTTTTGGCACCCCAAAAGCACGGTGCTCGCAAGAACCACGGATGTGTGAAACCCTCCTTCTCGCGAATCCTGACACGCACACGCTTCGCCCCGTACGCTCTCGGGCAAGCACGCCTGCCAAGGACACATACGGCCTCACGTGTATTTAAGGCTCCATTTTTCAGAGATTGGTTTAGTAGTTTGTGCTGCTGAATAATCAGCGCTGTTATCTTTGTCGGCCACACGACCCGACGCATACCGCTATATATTTTGGTGAGTTGATTGTGCAACTCACAGGGTTATTCGTACGGTGTGCATTACCCATTCCGGGAGCTTAGTTTTTTGCGGGTTGGCGACGTGGTTCAGGATGCGTACAAATTCGAAGGATGGTTGTTCGCGGATAGCGCGGGGTGAACCTTAGGCAGGCTCAGTCACTGGTGGCGAAGCGTGTGGGTATCGGTGTTCGGAGAAGGAGGGTTTCACACATCCGTCGCTCTAGCGAGCACCGTGCTTTTGGGGTGCCAAAAACGCAAAAACTGCACGCTAGGTCAACTTATGGGCCCTCGTTTTGAAAGCGCTTTCTTTGCTTCGTTTCTTTGTCGCTTTGGACAAAGAAATGACGCGCCGCCACGCGCAGTGGCTAATAGTGATAAAGAAAATAGCCAACTCAGGCAGACCGCTAACCCCGAAAGCAGCAACCCGGCACTGACTCAGACCGCTAACGCAGGAACCTGGCACCCCGGTGTCAACCCCAACCGCTAACCCCAGAACCTGGCAACCGGCACCGACCGCGACCACCAACCCCGTACCCTAGCAACCCCGCCCCCAAACCCCGCCCCCGAGTGCGAACGAAAACCCCGTGCGAACGAAAACCCCGTGGAATGGGCTTTGCTCAGATCTCGTCTAATCTGGCGAGACCAAAGCGAGGCACGCAGTGACATCACTCCAGGACCCACAACCGCAAAACGAGATCAAGGGCTGCCCGGAAGACCTGCCCCCCGGCCTTCGCTACGTCGATGACTCGCGTCCCGGCTACACGCGCGAGTGGAAAAACGGCGCCTTCGTCTTTTTCAACACCCAGGGCAACCCACTCTCCGACGACGCCGACATCAAGCGCATCAACGCACTCGCCATCCCGCCCGCTTACACCAACGTCTGGATCTGCCCCGACTCACGCGGCCACCTGCAAGCCACCGGCCGCGACGCCCGTGGCCGCAAGCAATATCGATATCACCCGCATTGGCGCGAAACCCGCGACGCCACCAAGTACGAACGAATGCTGGCGTTCAGCGCCGTGTTGCCGAAACTACGTGCTCGCGTCACCCGGGATCTCGACCTCGAGGGCATCCCCCGCGACAAGGTCCTGGCCACCGTGGTCAGGCTTCTCGACACCACCCTGATTCGCGTGGGCAGCGAGGAATACGCACGCGACAACAAGTCGTACGGACTCACCACGCTGCGCAAGAAACACCTGAGCGTCAAATCCGGCACGCTGCGTTTTCAGTTCCGTGGCAAAAGCGGGATCGAACACGATGTCTCGGTGAACGACGCTCGCATCGCCAGAATCGTAAAACGCTGCATGGACCTGCCCGGTCATGACCTGTTCCAGTACCTCGACGCGAACGGCGAACGCCACACCGTCAGCTCCTCCGATATCAACGACTACCTCCACGACATCACCGGCGCCGACTTCACGGCCAAGGACTACCGGACATGGGCCGGCAGCGTGTTCGCCCTGGCGGCGCTGCGCAAGCTGGCGTGGGAAACCGTGACCGAAGCACGCAAGCATGTGGTCGGCACGATCAAGGAAGTATCGAAGATACTGCGCAACACACCGGCCGTGTGCCGCAAATGCTATGTCCATCCAGCGGTGATCGAAGCGTTCGAAGCCGGCGAACTTGCCGACGACCTGCCGCCCTCGCGTCGATCGGGCCTGAAAACTGACGAGGCCATGCTTGCCATTTTTCTGGAAAAAGACGCGAAGCGCCGCGCCCGCGAAGCGGCGCGAGGCCGCAAGGGCCAGGCGAACGGAGCAGATCCGCGGCTCGCCCGACTGCTCGCCAAGTCCAGTCAAAAAGTGAAAGCGGCTGCGCTGAAGAACTCGTCAAAGGGCGTCGGGATGGAGGCGCTTGCGGCGGTATCGAAGGCCGCTGCACCGAAAACCGCATCGACGGCCGCACGCCCCGCGACCAAGAAGATCGCGCGCGTACGGTCATCGACGGCGGTGTCTATCAGTTAAGCGCTCAGCGGACCTAACCGACCTTGCTCATCTCGAAGACGTTGGTCACGGTCTCGCCATTCCATTCGTATTCCAGATACGCAGCGTGACGGCAATCGCGCAGCAGGGTAGTGCGGAAAGCGGCGAGACATTCGCCGCCATGATCTCGCACCGACGGATACGCAATTCCCGGTGCGCCCGCTTCACGCGCAGCCCGTCCCAACGCCTGGCCTGCGACGTAACTGGATGGCGAAAGAATCGCTGGATCAAGCGCGGCCTGTTCCAGCCGACCCTTGCATAGATCGATGACATCGCCTTGTGCTTGGACCGTATAGAGCCGCATCTGCTGGCGCAGTGGTGCTTGTTTCGTATCCGCTAAAAACAGCGCCGAGTGATAACGCGTCTCCTCAATGGCCGTGCGCCGGTCGCGTGCGCAATAAAACACGCCGTAGCTGCCATCGGAGAAACGGCTGCCGTTCGGGTTCAGATGCGTGAAGGCGGCCATGATCGGGCCGTAACCGGCGCCGAACTGACGCTCGGCGAGCGGCACCAGATTCAGGTCACCCACCTCCGTGCGCAAGCGGTCATTGGTCATGGCCTCGAGCGCGTACAAAGCATCGAAATCCTGGGGCGACGCCACGCGGTCGAACAGGTTCACGGCAGGAAAACGCGTCGGAATCACACGGTAGGCCGGCGACCAGTTAAGGTCAATGTGCGGCCAGTCAGCATGCCAGTCGTTTTCAGCTTGCGGCAGATTGGATAGATCGCTCACGCCCAGCCGCCCCGCATCGCATCGAGATATTGGCGAACCGCCACGAGATCGCTCACGTTGCCCGCAAGCATGCGGTCAAGCGCGCGCCGTCCGCCAAATGGCGGCGCGGTATTCGCGCGCTTGATCCAACCATCCGCGGCGTCGGCTTGCGGCAACAGGATCTGCAAGGCTTTGTAAATGCCGAGAATCAGTGACAGCCGCTCGAGCGTGTCGCGCCCGAGACGCGCCGTTTCCGGCGTCTGTTTCCACTTGAAGTACGTGGACCGGCCGGGAGAACCGAGCAAGACGATCTGCTCATCGGCCGACAAAGTCCAGTCGCGCGCGATATTGAAAAACGCGCGCAAGCCCGCCGCGGACATGTCCGCGATCGAAGGCTGGGGCGTAGGAATGGGACGCGGGACGCGTTGAGCGCGTGACATAGCTAAGTCTCGTTAAGAACTTGATTCACATATTAGTCCATTTGTGGACTATATCAAGGTTTAACTGAGATTGCGCGCTGCGCCCAAATCGGTGTCCGTTCGCAGCGGAGCCAAAATAGCGCCGCTGCTCGTGTTCAAGCGTCGATGTTCGCGGTCGCGTCGGTATCCGTGGGACCGTAGCGCCGCCCCGACACGTGCGCGCGCAGTACTTCTGCAATCTCGGAGGTAGTGAACTCTGCCGGCACGACGCTCAGTTGACTGCAGGGGTCGCTTTTGCGCGCCCATTCAACCATGCGATACGGCTTGCCCCATGGCCTTTCCACAGCCTCGGAAAGCCGGCATTCGTGCAGCGGCAGGGCGTGATCGGTTTTCATCGTGGACTTGATGTTTTGAAACGATGCGCTTGCGGCCATGACGTGTCCTCGCGGTGAAAGCCCTGATTTAAAAGCCGCCGTCTTCGGCGGCGGCAAAAGCTCGCGTTTGTAATGTGCCCTCCGACAATTAAGTGCAGCTTAAAATCAGCCGGGTTTACGTGCACACGAACGTGCACACGACTCTTTGCCGCACGAATGCTTTTCCGTCGCGCGGCATTACTGTATATTCATACAGGTGAGCGCTTTTGCATGGACACGAAACATGAACGGTCATTCTTCTGCTGAAGCCGCTGCGCTCGCGCGATACGTGCAAGCTACACGTGAGGTATCGGCCGCTTTTGACGCTACGCGCAGCGAACCGGAACTGGCCGCGCACGGCCGCACCGTCGCGTTGGCGCTGCAACGGCTGGACAGCGCGTTGCTTGAACTCGATACATCGCAGCGCTCGCTGGACGCTATACTTTCGCGCGCCGGCGGACACTGAACACTCTGGAGCAATTGCTGTGAGATCTGCTTTATCCACTTTATCTTCGAACGTCTTGCTTGCGATCCTGGCCGGATTCATGGGTCTCGGTTCGCTTCCGGCGGCAGCGGCCGCACGCTACGTCGAAGTCTGGAATCCGCCCGAAGCGTCGATGCACAAATCGAAGGCCAAACCGCGCGGCGCACAGATGGCGCAGGTAAAGAAAAAGCGCAAGAGCGGCCCGGCCGTCAAGCAAGTCGCCGATAGAACCAACATCGCGCCCCCGGCGCTCACGCCGGCTCCTGCAATTCCGGGACATGCGAAAACAGCGCCCAAAGGACCGGACTCAACGCCGCGCCTGCCGCCGCTGATCGGGCCGGACGGACGTGTCCTGCGCGTGTGATACGGCGCGGCACAAAAATCTAAAAAGCTGACCGCACGACTCCGCCGTCCACTCGCAATGCTGCGCCATTCGTAGCCGACGACGCTTCCGAGCACACATACACCACCATATTTGCTACTTCCTCGGTTGTGGCAAACCGCTTGAGCAGGGAACTCGGCCGCGCCGTTTCGAAGAAGCCCTTCTCGAACTCTGCGAACGACTTGTCGCCCATGCCCTTCGCGGCCATTTCGTCGAGACCCTCGGAATGCGTCGGACCGGGTAATACCGCGTTCACCGTGACGCCCGTGCCTGCACAGTATTCGGCGAGCCCACGCGACAATCCGAGTTGCGCGGTCTTCGTCACACCGTAGTGGATCATCTCGACGGGAATCTGGACGCCGCTCTCGCTGCTGATGAACACCACACGGCCCCAGTTCTTCGCTTTCATCTTCGGCAAATAGGCGCGCGTGAGGCGAACGCCTGACATCACGTTGGTATCAAAGAAACGCGACCATTCGTCGTCCGGAACTTCCTCGAACGGTTTCACATCGAATATGCCCAAGTTGTTCACCAGGATGTCGACGGCGGGATACTGCGCAACAAGCACATCGATTTGGCTGGCGTCCGAGAGGTCCCCTGCGAATCCTTCCGCGTTCGCGTCGGGCACCTGGGCGCGTAGCTTTTCCAGGGCTTCATCGACGGATGCCTGCTTGCGGCCGTTCACGATCACGCGCGCACCTTCGCGAGCAAGTCCGGTGGCGATCGCAAGGCCAATGCCTTTCGTCGATCCCGAGACGAGCGCGAGTTTGTCTTCCAGGTGGAGGTCCATGAGATGTGTACTCCTTGATTAGCGGATGTCGAAGAGCGGTCGGTAGCAAACGAAAACCGCCTGCCACAAGCGATGTTCTACTTTGGCAGGCGATCACACAGCGATTTCGAGTCAGTGCCTGACTAAAAGTAAAAGGCAAGCGACTGACACACTGGTCGGCTTATACCCCTAGATTCGTCCCATGAGCAGCAGCACGATCACAATGATTACTACCACGCCCAGGATACCGCTTGGGCCATAGCCCCAGCTACGGCTGTGCGGCCACGAAGGGAAAGCCCCGAGCAGCAGCAGGATCAACACGACAAGCAAGATTGTTCCGATCATTCCACTTCTCCTTAATTATTAAAGTCTGCTGAAGAGTGAATGGCGATGCCGCGTATGGTGCGGCGTGAGTATCGGCGGATTGCTTCTTTATGTGTCCACAGCGCCAATACCCTCGCGATTGCCGCTTTGATTGAGCAAGCGCTGTGCCTATGGCGAAAAGTATGTGGGGCGGGGAGGAAGCCGGAAAGAGGACAAACAGCCGCCGGCTATCGGGCAAATTCTGCAAGCGCGCGAGCGGTTTGAAAAAACCGCTCGCGGTGAAACGGGCTAAGACCGCGTTTGGGAAAGCCCGATAGATCTAGCTAGCCGCCGCTTAGAACAACCCGCGGAACACCCAGAACAATCCCGCCGCGAGTCCGATCGAAACCGGCAGGGTCAAGACCCAGGCAAGCGCGAGACTACGCACGGTGCGCCATTGCAGCCCAGAACCGTTCGCCGCCATGGTCCCCGCCACGCCGGAGGACAGCACATGGGTTGTACTGACCGGCAGGCCGTAGACGTCCGCTGCGCCAATGGTCAACATTGCGACAAGTTCCGCCGACGCCCCCTGTCCATAGGTCAGATGCGTCTTGCCAATCCGTTCACCGACCGTCACCACGATCCGCTTCCAGCCGACCATCGTGCCCAAACCGAGCGCGACCGCTACGGCCACTTTCACCCACGTCGGAATGAACTTGGTCGAATGGTCGAGCTGGCCTTTGAAGTTCTTGAGCACGGCGGCGTCATCGGCGGCGAAGGCGGGCGCATTTTGCTTGTCCATCAGGCGCAGCGCTTCGGAGGTCACATACATGTTATTGCGGACGTTGCCCACGATATCTTGCGGCACAGCTGCCATCGACGACGAAGACCCGACTTGTCCATCGATGATATCGGTGAGCTGCTTGAGCGCGACCACGGTGTCCGGCTGGACCGCCTTGGTCTGCACGTAGTGCTGCACCACCGCGCGCGGGTCTGCAACGGGCGCCGCGCCATTGGTGTACTTGCCGAGCACTTCCGACGCGTGGTGGCCCACCGACAGGAACGTCTGCGTCTCGGCCGGCGTAACGGCCTTGTTCAGCGCATAGGCGGTCGGCACGGTGCCGATCAGGATCAGCATGATGAGGCCCATGCCTTTCTGGCCGTCGTTGGAGCCGTGCGCGAACGACACGCCCGTGCACGTCAGGATCAGCAGGCAGCGAATCCAGAACGGCGGCGGCGTGTTCTTCTTCGGCTCTTTATAGAGCGCGGGAACGCGCACTACGAGCTTCATCACGTACAGCAGGAATCCCGCCAGGATGAAGCCGACCAACGGCGAGAACAGCAGCGATTTGCCGACTGCGAGCGCCTGGTTCCAGTCGACACCCGATGTCCCCGACGGGCCGTGCATCATCTGGTTCATCAAGCCGACGCCGATCACCGAGCCAATCAGGGTATGGGAGCTCGATGAAGGAATGCCGAGCGCCCAGGTACCGAGGTTCCAGATGATCGCGGCGATCAGCAGGGCGAAGACCATCGCAAAGCCCTGCGATGTCCCCACGCCCAGGATCAGTTCCACCGGCAGCAGTTGCAGGATGCCGAACGCCACCGCGCCGCTCGATACCAGCACGCCGAGAAAATTCCATGCGCCCGACCAGACGACCGCGAGGTTAGGCGCGAGCGAATGGGTATAGATGACGGTGGCCACCGCATTTGCCGTATCGTGGAAACCGTTTACGAATTCGAAGCCAAGCGCGATCATCAAGGCGACGCCAAGCAGGACGTAAGGCAAGATTGAAGACTGCTGGACCGACTCCAGGTCATGCATCAGGTGCGTCACGCAATAGATAATGCCAACGGCAATCACAACGAGGAATATCGGCATGCTCAGCCGGCGACTAAGCGAGCGGGGTCCGTTGCTGTCGTTACTATCGGGTAGGGTCAAGTCAGGCATGGAACATCCTTTGAGCTAGAGGCTGCGCGTGTGACGTAAGGGATTCAGGCGTTGTGAAACACTGAACGGCGTTGCTTCTGGCGATGGAGGCGACCATGTTTGCACACGATTTATGGCTTTTTGATGACATTTGAAAGAATTGAAATTTGTCTGATTTGAAGGTGCGGTTCGCGACTTGCTGCCAGCTAAGGACAGCCGCTCATGATGGGGAAGTTATGTTGCAACTCGTCGAGTTGAGGATGGTTTCTCTGGATGTTTCGAGCGGTCCGCTGGACCAGGCGCTCGCGCGACTGAGCCGGTTCGTGACGGCGCGCCGGACGGATTTCGTGCTGCGATCGCAAAAAGCCGGGACCAACCTGGCGGAGTGGGACGTCGGGATCGAGACGCACGATGACCATCGGGTTTTCGTGGCCATGCACCGGGACTGGCCGCTGGTCCGGCGGATTGAAACCGAGGCGGGTCCGTTTGACACGCTGCATGGCTGGATCAAGTCGGAGGCACTGCTGACTGATCTCAAGACGCTGCTCGGCGACGCAAGCTTTACCTTGAGCGAGGCCACGGAGACGGCAATCGTCGAGTGGGACACGCCCGGCGAGATGGACACTGGCGTGCACGTGCGCGTCACGCTGCGGGCTGAACCGGATCGTCCGGCAAGGCTGACGCTCACGGCCGCTGCGGACGCTCGCGAAGCGCTGTTCGCGAGCGCGCACGAGATTGTGGAGGCGCTGTCGTTCCTGATCGTGCCGGTTGCTATCGACAGTTCCTTGCGTGAGCCGGTCAGGGCGGCCAAGCTGAAGTTGCCTGAAGGAGCGAGTACGACCGATGCATTCGTCGCGATCGGCAAGTCAGCGGCGGCGCAGTGGTTCGGCAACGACGCTGCGTCGCGCGGCGGGCTCGAGGTGGAACACGTGCATCAATTGCGTGTCGCGCAGCGCCGCCTGAAGACGGCGCTCAAGCTTTTCCCTGATTGGATCGACGAGGAGTGGACCGGGAAAATCGCGCCCGACCTGAAATGGTTCGGCGATTTGCTGGGTGATGCCCGCGACTGGGATGTCTTCACCGACACCACGCTTGCCGCCTATGCGGAATCGGATGAGCCGCAGCACAAGGACGCGTGGAAACCGACCCATGGCGCCGCCGACGGCAACCGCATCGCTGCTCGGCAGCGTCTGCAGGACGCTATGAATTCCCCGCGCTATGCCCGGCTCGCGCTCTCTTATGTCGAGTGGTTCAGCGCGCTTGAACCGCCCGCTGGCCATACGAACCAGACGCTGGCCGTCTATGCACAGAAGCGCATCACTAAGCATTATCGAAAGATCGAGCGTGCACCGGATCTCACCACGATCGATGCCGCGACGCGGCACAAAGTGCGAATACACGCCAAGCGCTTGCGTTACGCGCTCGAATTTTTTCGCTCCCTGCTGACCCGGAAAACCCGTAAGGAGGTGGAGGACGCATTGGGGAGGTTGCAAAGCGTCCTGGGCGACGGCAACGACGCGGCCGTCGCTGCTCAGCGCCTGGCCGATCTGAAGGAAGCCGGTGAATTCCAGAAGGGTTTGGCGAAGGGCTTTGCCGTCAACGCGCAACGGATGAGCGCAATGGAAGGCGAGCGCATCCTGCGCAAGATAAAGCCACCGCGGATCAAATGAGTGAATGCATCGATATCCATGACTGACGAATCTCGTAGTACACCGCATGATCTCATCGAAGTGGACGGCTCAGTCTGGCTGCGAAGCGGCGAGGCCACGCTTGGCGGCGCGGCGCGCATTGCGTTGCTCGCGGCCATCCAGCAGACCGGTTCGATTACGGGTGCGGCGAAGGCCGTCGGCATGAGTTACAAGGCGGCGTGGGACGCCATCGACACCATGAACAACCTTGCCGGCACCACGCTCGTCGTGCGCGCCACGGGAGGCAAGGGCGGCGGCGGGACCACTTTGACAGCGCAGGCGCTGAGACTGATCGATACGTATCGGGCCATCGAACGGGAGCATCGGGCGTTTCTGGAGCGCGCCGGCGCGGCGATTGAAGGCTTCGCGCAGGACTGGCGGCTGATTGGACGAATCGGCATGAAAACGAGCGCACGCAACCAGTTGTTCGGCACGGTAAGTAAAGTCACGCGCGGTTCCGTGAATGACGAGGTCGAGCTGACATTGTCCGGTGGCCAATCGATCGTCGCGGTGCTCACGCACGAAAGCACCACATCGCTCGGTCTCAAGGAGGGCGTGGAGGCGTTCGCGCTCGTGAAGGCGTCGTGGGTCATGCTGATGGTCGATGACGCCGAAGAGTCTTCCAAACCCATGCGGATCTCCGCGCGAAACCAGTTGCGCGGCAAGGTGTCCAGCGTGACGCCGGGCGCGGTGAACGCGGAGGTGTCGCTGGCGCTGGACGACGCCACCACCGTCACTGCCGTCATCACCAACGAGAGCGTGACGACGCTCGGCCTGATGCAAGGCCAGGCCGCCATCGCGGCGTTCAAGGCGTCGAGCGTGATTCTTGGCGTGACGGATTGAGTGTGTTGAGGGCATCGTCCGGTAGCACGATGCCTTCGCGCAAACTCACGACCTGATCGCCGAACATGGCGACGTCGTCGGGATCGTGCGTGATGAGCACCATCGGAATATCTAGGCGGCTTTGAAGGTCGGCCAGTTCCTGGCGCATGCGCTGGCGCAAGGTCATGTCGAGCGCTGAAAAAGGTTCGTCGAGCAACAGCAATTGCGGATGCGGAACCAGCGCGCGCGCCAACGCAACGCGCTGCTTTTGCCCACCCGATAATTGCGCCGGAAACTGCCGCGCCACTTGGGTCAGGTCGAACGCGTGCAGCCAGTAGTCCACGTCCTTGTGCGCTACGTGTTTCGACGGATTCCACCAGCCGCGCTTCAGGCCGAAGGCAATGTTCTGGCGCACGTTCAGGTGCGGGAACAGCGCGTAGTCCTGAAATAGATAGGCTATCCGACGCGCTTGCGGGCTCAGGTCGATCGCGTTGGCAGTATCGAGCAACGTGGCGCCATTCAGTACGATCTCGCCTTCATCCGGCGTGATCAGGCCGGCGATGGTTTGCAGCGTCAGGCTTTTGCCTGCGCCCGACGGCCCGAACAGCACGATGCGCTGACTGGTCGAACGAAACGAAATATCAAGCATGAAATCGCGTTCGGGCGTGATGAAATGCTTGCGCAGGCGCACGGAGAGTGCGGTCATGGCGGTCATCTTCAGCGCACCGCTGCGGTGGAGCGCTGCGGCAGCAGCCTTCCGGCTGCGAGCAGGATGACCACGCAGGTGACCGAAGTCACGATCACGAGGATGTTCGCGGTGCTGTCGTCGCCGGCCTGGACAGCTGCATAGACGGCGACCGAAAGCGTCTGCGTCCTTCCCGGCAGGTTCCCGGCGATCATCAGCGTGGCGCCGAACTCCCCGAGCGCCCGCGCGAACGCGAGCAGTGCGCCGGCCAGGATGCCGCGCGCGGCGAGCGGCAGCGTCACGCGAAAAAATACGGCGGCTTCGCTGATGCCGAGCGTGCGAGCCGCACGTTCGAATTGCGGATCGACGGTTTCAAACGCGGCACGCGCCGACTTCAGAACAAGCGGGAACGCGACCACGGCTGACGCGATCACCGCGCCTTGCCATGTGAATACCAACTGGATGTCGAACTTGTCGAGCCATGCACCGATCACGCCGCGCCGGCCCAGCAACACGAGCAGGTAATAACCGAGGACGGTAGGCGGCATGACCAGCGGCAGCGTCAGCAACGAGTCGACGAGCTCACGCGCCGACGAACGCCAGCGCGACAACCCAAACGCCACCGCGACGCCGAGCACGACATCGATTGCTGTCGCCCATCCCGCTACTTTCAGCGACAACAGCAGTGGGATCCACGCCTGGTCCATGGTTCTATGGTTTATATAGCAGCGTCATTTCACCGGCGGTTTGAAGCCGAATTGCGCGAGCGTCTTCTGGCCATCCGGCGACAACACATACGCGATGAACTGCTGGGCATCGGCTGCATGTTTGCTCTGGGCAACCTGGGCGATGGGGTAGGTAATCGATGTTTGCGTCGGCACGTTCAGCGCCACTTTCACGCGATCCGGCATGACGGCGGCGTCGGTGCTGAATACGAAGCCGGCGTCCACTTCGCCGCGTGCCACGTAGTCCAGGCTTTGGCGCACGTTGGCCGCGAGCACGCCCTTGGCGCTGACTGCGTCCCATACGCCGGCTTCCTTGAGCGCGCCTTCGGTATAACGGCCGACAGGTACTGACGCCGGATCCCCATAGGCCACGCGTTTCACGCTGGCGGCCGTGAGATCCTTGACGCTGGCGGGTGCGAACGCGCTGTCTTTCGGCACGATCAGCACGAGCGAGTTGGCAGCAAAGTCGCGGCGGGAGTCGGTGGCGATGACCTTTTCGTCCACAGCCTTGTCCATGGCTTTTTGATCGGCGGAAGCGAACACATCGGCGGGAGCGCCTTTGACGATTTGCTGCATCAACACGTCGGAGGCGCCGAAGTTCATCAGGACTTTCGTGCCGGGATGCTGTTTCTCATAGGCATCGCCGATGGCTTTGAACGCGTTGGTCAAACTTGCTGCAGCGGACACGACGATTTCATCGGCGTGGGCGGCGGATTGCAGCGTGAACGTGAAGACAGCAGCGATCAGCGAGTGCTTGAGATTGAACACGATGGACAGGTCGAGTGGAATAGAAAGCGCATCGTAATATATTTGGGTTTATAACGATAGGCCGTTCGTTTCCCCCTACTTTGCGCTGGTGGCATTGACCCTGACCGCCGCCCAAACGGTCGCGACAGAACGCCCTTTACGACTCCGACGTCCCCGAAAACCTCACATCGATATGTTGCGACCGCGGTGCAACGGGCTTGTCATAGCGTCCCGCTTTCCATCGAGCGCGAATGTAGGGCTGTTCGCGGCCTGACAAATGCAGCGCGACATCCGTGATCCAGCGCTGCGTTGGCACAGAAATCCCATGCAGCGTGATAGCCACCAGTGCAAGGCTCACCGCGACTGGCGCCGCCGCCAATTTGCCGGACTCAGCCCGCCAGGCGAACACCACGAATACCAACGCGGCGAGCGCGCCGAGCCCGCATCCTGTCACCACCTCCGACACTGAATGCGCATTCAGCAAGATCCGCGACACGCCGACCACCATGCCGATCAGCACGCCGGCGGTCACGCCAGACACGCGCACCCATCGGCGCCCCGGCAAACACGCGACGAAAAAAGCCACCGGCAATACCGCCGACGACACCATCGCATGCCCGCTGATGCCCGTGAAATCCAGGTCGCGCACGCCGACACCCCATCCCATGAACGCGATTTTCGTCAGCGCGACCAGTACGCTGGCGGCGCCGAGCACAGCCAGCCAGCACGCGGCGTAACGCCATGGATACCCAAGCGCCAGCCATGCGGCAACCGCGAGGGCGAGCGGAATCATGACGCCGACGCTGCCGAGCGAAGTAATCGAGAGCCAAAGAGAATGCGGCAAGTCAGGCATGAAGATTGATACTGCAGAGCGGGGAGAACCAACAGTATACCTGCCACGCAGCCCTCTAAAATTTTTAGAGGGAGTCTAAAAATAACAACGAATTGAATCAAAATTCTTGCAACGTACCTGATCAACCGCTTACATGACGTCAACGTGACGCCATGTGAAATTCTGTGGTGCGCGCACAGTCTCGGAAACGGTGTTATTGTGCACTGCACAACATTCGTCATTCCCAAAGGGATTTGGCGATCCATCCTTCTGTGCGGACCCTTAATTCGATGCCAAAAAGCCTGACAAAACTCTGGCTGCGAGGCTTGAAACGCCTTGTAGCGACGCAGCTCGCTCCGCCCCGAGCGCCTAAAACGCGCGTTACGGCGAAGCCCCCGGCGAGGCCTGTTCGCGCCAAGGTGGCCAAGCCGGCCTCGGCGAAACCCAAAATTACACCGAAACCGCGTGTTGCGCGCGAGTCGCGGGTGAGGCCGCGTGCCTCGGCATGGGCGGCGGGAAAGTGGAGCCGGTCGTTTCATTCGGCTCCGCCGACAGCGGGCCGGTTCGTCAACCACCTGGCGTACGCGTTGTATCTACCGACTGGCGCGTCCCTCACGGACATGCCGCTGGTCGTGATGCTGCACGGCTGCCAGCAATCGGCTGAAGAGTTCGCGCAGGGCACACGGATCAATTTGCTCGCGGACCGCTTCGGATTTGCCGTGCTGTATCCCGAGCAATCCAAAACGGCGCACGTGCACCGCTGCTGGCATTGGTACGAGGATTCAGCCAGTTCGGGCGGAGGAGAAGCGGCAGCGGTCGCTTCCCTGGTGCGCGAGGTGGTTGCGCGTCACCATTTCGACTCCGAGCGTATTTATGTGGCCGGAATGTCGGCCGGAGCGGGGCTGGCAGCCATGCTTGCCGTCAAGTATCCGTCGCTGTTCGCGGCCGTCGGATTGCATTCAGGCGTGGTTTTCGGCGACGCACACTCCGCAATCGGCGCAATGGACGCCATGCGGCGCGGCAGCCGCGGCGACCCGGTCGGCCTGATCGAGGCTGCAGTCGACGTCGCCGATTACCCCGGCATGCCGGCCATCATCGTGCACGGCGAGCTGGATTCGGTCGTATCGAAGACCAATGCCGAGCAACTGACAACGGAGTTCCTGCGCCTGAACCGTTTCATCGACGCAAACGGCGCCTGGCGCAGCGGTGAACGCCGCGAGGAAAAGCAAGCCGACAACGTGGTGACGGACTACGTCAAAAGTGGGCGGCGAGTCATCAAGACGTGCATCGTCCGCGGTTTGGGCCATGCCTGGAGCGGCGGTGACGACACCGTGCAGTTCCATTCTTCCAAAGGTCCGGATGCGTCGGCCATGTTCTGGGAATTCTTCAAATACCAGCGCCGGGTGCAATCGGCCGTGCGCGACGAGACCCTGGTTTAGCCTCGAGTGTTGTAAAAAAGTCTTTCGTATCAACGCGATTCTTTTTTGAGCACTAGTATTTGCTTAGGGATTACCCTATACTTCGTTCAAAGCACTAGGTAATTACCCTAATCATTTAAGCGAGGTTCACCATGTATCTGCTCAGCCGCCTCTTCCTGTTCCTGACCAAATCCGCCGACCAGCGTGACAAGGAGCGCAACGACGCTTATCTGGCCGAAGCTACCGACATTTATGATCTCGAATACCGCATGCAGAAGCTGGATCGTCGCGTATCGTCGCGTCATCCCTCGTGGCTCGCACAGTAATTCCGTAGCAGTTCCGCGGTAGTTCGATTAGTCAGCAGAAGGATAAGCAGGATTCGTCACGTCGAAGACGGCGTTGTCGAAGCAAAAAAATGCCGGCCACGAGAGCCGGCATTTTTGCGTCTGGCGATTGCTGCACCGTTCGCCTGATAGGCGCAAGCTCTCCGCCGCTCATGCGCCCCAACGTTGAACTCAGACCAGCTTGACGCGTACGTCGACGTTACCGCGCGTTGCGTTCGAATACGGGCACACTTGGTGAGCCGTCTCTACCAGGGTTTGCGCTTCCGCCGCGTCCAGTCCCGGCAATGAAACACGCAATTCAACGTCCAGCGCGAAGCCGCCTTTGTCATTCGGGCCCACGCCCACGTCGGCGGTAACCGTCGTATCGGCGGGAATGGTCTTCTTTGCCTGACCGGCGACAAACTTCATCGCGCTCAGGAAACAGGCCGAATAGCCAGCAGCAAACAGTTGTTCAGGGTTCGTGCCGGCTGCGCCCGTGCCGCCCAATGCCTTCGGCGCGCTCAATTTCACATCCAGGTTTTCATCCGACGATACTGCCCGGCCATCGCGGCCACCGGTGCTCGTTGCGGTTGCTGTGTAAAGAATGCTCATGATGTTCTCCTGTTCAATGGTTGCCGCTCGGCGGCAGAAAGAGGTTACTGCAGGTCTGAAGTTCGGTAATGCGGTGCCAACTGGAATAAATATATCGCACTAATCATTAGTACACAAATTAAATTGACGTGTTGGTGATTGATTGTGACTATCGGTTTTTTAGGATTCGTTGTGTTCCATCAGGGACGTGCGTAGCTGCACGAGATCATCGCGCAGCTTGATGAGCCGGTCGGCGTCCGAGCCGGCTGCGCAGTAGATCTCGCCGGGAATATCGCTGATAGCGTTCTTCAGTTCACGGCCGGCGTCGGTGAGGTGGATGTGTACTTGCCGCTCATCTTCAATACCGCGCACGCGCTTGATATACCCCTGCGCTTCAAGACGCTTGAGCAGAGGGGTCATGGTGGCCGAATCGAGGCTTAGCCGTTCGGCCATCTGCTTGACGGTCAGATCATCGCTTTGCCATAGCACCAGCATGGTCAGGTACTGGGGATAGGTCAGTCCGACCTTGTCCAGCAGCGGTTTGTACGTCTTGGTCATCGCGAGTGAGGTCGAGTACAGCGCGAAGCAAAGCTGGGCGTCGAGTTCGAGCGAGAATTGCGGAAGTGAGGTCATGGCGGTCGCGCCTGAATACGCTAAAAAACGGAGATAAGGATAGTGTACGCAAATATTTAGCGCACGAAGGAAATCGTGCATCAGCACTTCACGACTCGTCACAAAACAAAACGCCGATGACCAGGCAGTCATCGGCGTTCGCTCATCAGTTTTCGTTCATTCGGGAAGATTCACACCGGCGGTTCGGACGGATTCGGGATATCAGGTGAATCTTCCGATTGCACCCCGAAACAGCCGCGATATGTCGCGTAAAACGAGCAATACAACGCGGTCGTGACAAGGATGGACGCTGGCATCAACACCGCGAGGGCCATATCCTGCTCCGCGCCGATCGCTTGCATCAACGCGCTGAGTCCGAAGGACACGGCAAGCGCAATACCAATCCATAACACGCCATAGATGACGAACGCACCGCGATTGCGCCAGCAACTCACGAAGCTGAAGAACAGCGCTTTCACCGGCGGCACGTCGTGCCAGGCGACCAAAATGGGCGCGAACCAGAACAGCATGGCCACCGGCAGATAGCAGACCATGGCGACGAGCACCGCGAGCGGATTGAAGCTTGCCGCCACGGTTTCCGGATCGCCGGCCGGGCCGTTGCCGAGCATCATGTTGAGCAGCAAGCCGCCGTCGGCCAGCGCGGACGCGGCGAAGATCAAGCCCATGGCTGCCACGTAGATCACGCCAAGCACGAGCAAGCGGCGGGCGACGATCTGCCCGTAGGTACGAAAGCCGTCGACGAGCACCGTCGGCCAGACCGGTTTCTTGGCGATGGTATTGCGGCAAGCCGCCATGAACCCTACGGCCACGCCGGGAATCAGCAGCAGCGGGAGCACGGGGCCGATCAGCGGCAGCCGCGAGATCAGCGTCATGGCAAACAGATAGGCGAAGAACACCGTGAGAAACGCGAGCGGATTCCGGCGAAACAGCCAGATACCCTGGCGGAACCACACATAACCGGTTTTGGCGGGGACTTCGATCAATTGCATTGATTAATTACCGTGAACGGGAGGGGGCGCAACTTTGATGCGCTCGCGCAAGATGCGTTCGAAATGGCCGGGATCGTGCGGTTTTAGCATCTCGGCTTCGCGTGGCCGGTAAAAATCATAAAGGCGCGACACCCAGAAGCGCAACGCGCCTGCGCGCAGCATGTCGTTCCAGTGATGCGCTTCGGCCGGCGTGAACGGGCGCACTGTCTGATAGGCGCGCAGCAACGCGTCGACTCGTGCCGTATCCAGCGCGCCGGTGGTCAAATCAGTGCACCAGTCGTTCACGCATACGGCGACATCGAAGAGCCATTTGTCGTTGCCGGCAAAATAGAAATCGAAGAACCCGCCGAGCCGCGTTTCATCCGCGCTCGGATGCGCGAACAGCACATTGTCGCGGAACAGGTCGCAATGGCATGGGCCTTCGGGCAGCAACCCATATTCTTCCGATGCAAAAAACGCCGCCTGATGCGCGAGTTCGCTGGTGACCAGCACGCGCTGTGCGTCGGTTAAATGCGATAGCACGGCGGGCACGTTCTCTTGCCACCATGCGAGGCTGCGCAAGTTCGGCTGATACGCGGGGAAATCCCGGCCGGCCAAATGAAGCCGTGCCAGCATCTGGCCCACTTCGATGCAATGCAAGGGACCCGGCGCAAGTTCCGGGGCGCCGTCCAGTTTCGTCACGATCGCCGCCGGCTTGCCGTTCAGCGTGCCGAAAAGCGCGCCGTCGAGGCGGGGCATGGGATCGGGAACCGGCACGGCGTGATGTGCCAGATGGCGCATCAGGTCGAGATAAAACGGCAATTGCGCGGCCGTGAGGTTCTCGAAGATCGTCAGCACATACTCGCCGCGCGTGGTCGTCAGGAAGAAGTTGCTGTTCTCGATACCGGATGCAATGCCACGGAAATCGACGGCTTCGCCGAGTTCGTAGTGTTGGAGCCAGTCGGTGAGCTGGGAATCGGTGACAGCGGTGAATACGGCCATGCGGGAGAGCTTTGGTGAGGTTGAACTTGCAGGATGACCGGCAACGACATGCGGCGGGCGGGTCAGTCAGGCGTTGCGTCGCCGTGAATCGTCGCCGTGAATCGTCGCCTTGAAGCAGCGGCGCGGCGCTCAGCGGATGGACGGCGGCCGCAGGCTGTCGAGCGCTTAATAGTTACTCGATAAGCGCTGGACAACCCTTCAATAAACGTTCAGTAAGTCAGGTTCCAGGAAGGCAGGCGCGTGCTGGGCTTGCCGTTATCGCGCACGCTCGGCGACGTGTCGGCGGGTGCGCTCATCTGATAACGCGTGCCGAAGTTCGAGCGCACGTCGATTTCCACCGGTTTGCCTTTGTCGCGGTATTCCGTGATTTCGGTGCCGTTCGTGCTTTGTTCGTGATAGCTCGGCAGGCGCGGCGGCGAAATTTCCACCTTCGACGTGACCTGCGCGGCGGGCCGGTTGATGGCCTTGAGGTCCGGCAGCCCGGCATTCTCTTCAGGCGACATGACGTGCGCCGGCGGAGCATCCGTCGCGGGGGCCGATTGCGCGTAGGCGCCCAGGCTGGCTGCGGCGAGAATGGCCGCGATGGCGACAGATTGAAGCGGCTTCATGATGTTTCTCCAGATGAGTGCCCGGATTTTAGCAAAACGCACTCGTGAAAGGGGCACTAAAGGGACACTAAAGGGACCTTGAGCCGTGCCCAAAAGCCTTATTTTGCGCTGGTTTCATTGAAACCGTGTTGGCGCGGCTGAACGTGTTGAAGAAACGCATCGCCGGGAGGGGTGTTCATGGGCGTGTGGTTCTTCCGTGTTAATGTCGATTCATCACAAGAGCGCAGAAGATCATGACAAACGACCGGACTCAAGCCAGCCATTCCACGCCTGCCAACAACTTCCCCACGGAGTCTTTCGACGACCCCGTGGCCGCGGTCGCGCGGATATCGGCAATCTACGAAGCCAACACCTCTTTCCTGCGCGACGCGTTCGCGCGCTATAGAAAAAACGAACCTTTTGCGCATCGCGTGCGGGCGTGTTACCCGTTCGTGCGGGTGCGTACCGAGTTGAATACGCAGATCGATTCACGCCGTTCCTATGGCTTTGTCGCAGGGCCCGGCATATTCGAAACCACGCTCACGCGGCCCGATTTATTCGGCCATTACTATCGCGAACAATTGCGGCTGCTTACCAAGAATCATCATGTGGGGATCGAGATAGGAGTGTCGGCGCAACCCGTGCCTATTCACTTCGCGTTTGCGGAAGGCATTCACCTGGAAGGCGACCTGGACCGTGACCGGCTGCTCGCCATGCGCAATATCTTCGATATGCCCGATCTCGCGACGCTCGACGATCGCATTGCGAACGGCACCAATGAGCCGGCTCCGGGAGAACCGCATCCACTCGCATTGTTTACTGCGGCGCGAGTGGATTTCTCCTTGCATCGGCTGAAGCATTACACCGCGACTTCGCCTACGCATTTCCAGAACTACGTGCTTTATACGAACTACCAGTTTTATATCGATGAGTTCGTGAAGCTCGGACGCAGGATCATGTCACGTGCGGACGATGAAGAAACGCGGGCGTATAGAAGCGAATACATGTCGTTCGTGGAACCCGGCGACGTGATTACGGGCAACGAGAACCTTGGCGATTCGCAAGAGGAGCAACAGGGCGTCGCCCCTCCCAGGTTGCCGCAAATGCCCGCCTATCATCTGAAACGCGCCGATGGCAGCGGCATCACCATGGTCAATATAGGAGTGGGCCCGTCGAATGCGAAGACGATCACGGACCATATAGCCGTGCTTCGGCCGCATGCCTGGATCATGCTCGGGCATTGCGCGGGATTGAGGAATACGCAGCGTTTGGGCGACTACGTATTGGCGCATGGTTATGTGCGCGAAGATCACGTCCTGGACGCCGACCTGCCGTTATGGATTCCGATTCCCGCACTGGCTGAAGTCCAGGTCGCGCTGGAAAAAGCGGTCGCGCAAGTGACGAAACTCGAAGGCGTGGATCTGAAGCACGTCATGCGCACGGGAACTGTGGCGAGCGTGGACAACCGTAACTGGGAGTTACGCGATCACCGTGAGCCGGTACAGCGTTTGTCGCAAAGCCGGGCGATTGCGCTCGATATGGAAAGCGCAACCATTGCCGCCAATGGATTCCGTTTTCGCGTGCCTTACGGAACCTTGCTTTGCGTCTCCGATAAACCTTTGCACGGCGAATTGAAATTGCCGGGCATGGCGGACCAGTTTTATCGCGCGCAAGTGGATCAGCACTTGCAGATCGGCGTCAAGGCGATGGAGTTGTTGCGGATGAACGGGCTATCGAAACTGCATAGCCGGAAGTTGCGAGGGTTTGCGGAAGTAGCCTTTCAATAGCGTTAAAAGCGGCTCCGACAGGAGCCGCTTTTAACGCGCTTATGCAGTCAAACCGGCTATCAAACCATCAAAGGTAAAACATCCGGTCTTCATCCGACTTGCCTTCGGCCGGTTGTTCTTCGGCTGTCTCGCGGTCTTCGTAGAACTGCAGCACCGCATCCAGCACCTTATCGGGATCGTCGATCACCTGCATCAGGTCGAGATCCTTCGCGCTGATCACGCCGGTCGGCACCAGCGTGTTGCGGAACCACGAGAGCAAGCCTTCCCAGAACTCGGCGCCGACCAGCACGATGGGTACGTGCCGCGACTTCTTGGTCTGGATCAGCGTGAGCACTTCGGCCATTTCATCGAGCGTACCGAAACCGCCGGGCATGACCACTACCGCATCCGAATTCTTCACGAACGTGACCTTGCGCGTGAAGAAGTGCCGGAAGCGCAGCGAGATGTCCTGCCACTGGTTGCCCGACTGCTCGTGCGGCAACTCGATGTTCAGCCCCACCGATGGCGACTTTCCCGCATGGGCGCCCTTGTTGGCCGCCTCCATGATGCCGGGGCCGCCGCCGGAGATGACGGCGAAGCCCGCGTCGGAGAATTTCTGCGCGATCTCTATGGTGAGCTTGTAGTACGGCGACTCCGGTTTCAGACGCGCCGAACCATAAATGCTGATGGCAGGCCGGATCTCCGAGAGGTACTCGGTCGCCTCGATAAACTCTGCCATAATCGTGAACATCTGCCACGATGCGCGGGCCTTCTTGGCCGTCGCGCGCTCTTGATCTGCGAGCGATCGCAGACTCGGAATCACTTTTCTTTTGTTCATAATGCCTGAAGAACTTAATCTTGAAGGTAAGACCCTGCTATTGGTCGACGGATCCAGCTATCTCTATCGGGCCTACCACGCCATGCCGGATCTACGCGGCCCTGACGGCGGTCCAACCGGCGCGTTGTATGGAATGATCAACATGCTCCGGCGGTTGCGAAAAGACATCAATGCAGAGTATAGCGCGTGCGTATTTGACGCCAAAGGCAAGACATTTCGTGACGACTGGTATCCGGATTACAAGGCAAACCGGCCGTCCATGCCCGATGACCTCTCAAAACAGATCGAACCCATCCACGTCATCGTGCGAGCGCTCGGCTGGCCGCTGGTGATGATCGAAGGCGTGGAGGCCGACGACGTCATTGGCACGCTTGCGGTTGCCGCCGAAAAGCGCGGCATGAAAGTCGTCGTGTCGACCGGGGACAAGGATCTGGCGCAGCTCGTGACGGATCATGTCACCCTCATCAATACGATGTCCAACGAGACGCTCGATCGCGCCGGGGTGCTGGGTAAGTTCGGCGTGCCGCCGGAGCGGATCGTCGACTATCTCTCGCTCATCGGCGATACGGTCGATAACGTACCAGGTGTCGACAAGTGCGGGCCGAAGACAGCGCTGAAGTGGCTCACCCAATACGAAACCCTTGAGGGCATCGTGGCACATGCGGACGAAATCAAAGGTGCGGTGGGAGACAATCTGCGTAAGGCTCTCACCTTCCTTCCGATGGCAAAAAAGCTCGTTACCGTACAGACGGACTGCGACCTGACGGAGCAGATCGTGTCGATCGAGGAAACGCTGCCGGCGCGGCCCGAGGCTCGCGACGAATTGCGCGACCTGTTCACGCGTCACGGTTTCAAGACCTGGCTGCGGGAGGTGGAGATTGCGGACGCGGTGGAAGGTCCTGTCGACACGCCGCCCGCGCCGGCCACCGAAATCGAGCGGCATTATGAAACCGTCCAGACGTGGGAACAATTCGACGAATGGCTCGCGCGCATCAACGCCGCCGAGCTGACTTCCTTCGATACCGAAACGACCGCGCTCGACCCAATGCTCGCGCAACTGGTCGGGTTGTCCGTATCGGTCGAGCCGGGACACGCGGCTTATATTCCGGTCGCGCATCGCGGACCGGACGCGCCGCTGCAATTGCCGCGCGACGAAGTCCTGCAAAAGCTTAAATCGTGGCTTGAGGATCCGTCGAAGAAAAAGGTCGGGCAGCATCTGAAATACGATGAACAAGTGCTGGCGAATTACGGCATCGAATTGAACGGTGTCGAGCACGATACGTTGTTGCAATCGTATGTGCTGGAGTCGCATCGGCCGCACGACATGGACAATCTCGCGCTCCGGCATCTGGGCGCGAAGACCATCAAGTATGAAGACGTGGCGGGCAAGGGCGCATCGCAGATCGGCTTCGACGAAGTCGCATTGGATCAGGCTGCGCCCTACGCAGCGGAAGACGCGGATATCACGTTGCGGCTGCATCAAGCGCTCTATCCCCAGCTCGCCGATGAAGCGCAATTGCTGAAGGTGTATCGCGACATTGAAATGCCGACGTCACGCGTGTTGCGCAAGATGGAGCGCAACGGTGTACTGATCGATGGCGAATTGCTGCGCGTGCAAAGCGGCCAGATCGCCACGCGTTTGATTCAGCTGGAAGCCGAGGCATACATGCTCGCGGGCGGCGAATTCAACCTGGGTTCGCCGAAACAGATCGGCCAGATTTTCTTCGAGAAGCTGCAATTGCCGGTGGTCAAGAAGACCCCGAGCGGCGCGCCTTCCACCGATGAAGAAGTGCTGCAAAAGCTCGCCGAAGATTATCCGCTGCCGAAGATTCTGCTGGAACATCGCGGCTTGTCGAAGCTGAAGTCCACCTACACGGACAAGCTGCCGCGCATGGTCAATGCCAAGACCGGCCGCGTGCATACGAACTATGCGCAGGCGGTGGCGGTGACGGGGCGCTTGTCGTCGAATGAGCCGAACCTGCAGAACATCCCGGTGCGGACCGCCGAAGGCCGGCGCATTCGCGAGGCGTTCATTGCGCCGCCGGGAGCGAAGATCGTGTCGGCGGATTACTCGCAGATCGAGTTGCGGATCATGGCGCATATCTCCGGCGATCCGTCGCTCATGCGCTCGTTTGCTGAAGGCGAAGACGTGCATCGGGCGACTGCTTCGGAGATTTTCGGCGTCACGCCTATTGAAGTGTCGAGCGACCAGCGGCGTATCGCGAAGGTCATCAACTTCGGCTTGATCTATGGCATGAGCGCGTTCGGGCTGGCATCGAATATCGGCATTTCGCGCGATGCGGCGAAGCTTTATATCGACCGTTATTTCCAGCGTTATCCGGGCGTCGCGAACTACATGGAAGAAACGCGCACGAAGGCGAAGCGCGATGGTTTTGTCGAGACCGTGTTCGGACGGCGCTTGTGGCTGCCCGAGATCAACGGCGGCAGCGGACCGCGCCGGCAAGGCGCCGAGCGCGCTGCAATCAACGCGCCCATGCAAGGCACGGCGGCCGACCTGATCAAGCTGTCGATGGTCGCCGTGCAGGACTGGCTGGAAGCATCGAACAGCCAGACCAAGATGATCATGCAGGTCCACGATGAACTCGTGCTCGAAGTGCCCGAAGCCGAGTTGCCTGAAGTCCGCAAGCGCCTGCCGGAGTTGATGTGCGGCGTTGCTAAACTCAAGGTGCCGCTGGTGGCCGAAGTCGGCGTGGGCAACAACTGGGAAGAGGCGCACTGAAGGCGCACTGAGCGTGCCGGTGGGCCATCCAGCTAGTGTCCTGAGTTAGAGATTCGCAAACAAAATCGTTCGATGCTGGCCATGATGTCGTCAGCAGATTTTGTCCACATGAAGGGCTGCGGCTCAGCGTTGTAGATGTCGAGATAGTGGCGAATCGCGTCTTCCAACTGGCGTGTTGAACGATGGGTTCCGCGCCGGATTTGTTTTTCAGTCAGTGTGGCGAACCAGCGCTCCACCTGATTAAGCCAAGAAGCCGATGTTGGAGTGAAATGGATATGAAAACGCGGATGACGAGCAAACCAGGCGCGCACGGTCGGTGTCTTGTGAGTCCCATAGTTGTCCATCACCAAATGCACGTCCAATTGAGGAGGAACGTTGGCTTCGATCGTACGCAGGAACTTCAGGAACTCAGTGCCGCGATGGCGCCGATGCAATTGGCCGATGACTTCTCCGGTGGCGATATCCAGGGCCGCGAACAACGTCGTAGTGCCATGGCGTTCGTAATCGTGCGTACGGCGCTCGGCTATGCCGGGGGCCAACGGCAGAATCGGTTGAGTCCGGTCCAGTGCTTGAATCTGGCTCTTCTCGTCCACACACAACACCATGGCCTTGGTCGGCGGATCGAGATACAAACCGACGATGTCACGCGTCTTGGCAACGAACTGCGGATCGGTGGACAGCTTGAAGGTTTCCTGACGATGAGGCTGCAGGCCAAACGCACGCCAGATCCGACTCACCGCCGTCTGCGACAGACCACTTTCGCGCGCCATGGTGCGCGTGCTCCAATGTGTCGCTTTGGTCGGTTGTTCTTCCAGCGTCTTGGCAATGAGTGCATCGACCCGAGCATCATCAATGGTGCGTGGCGCGCCTGGCCGGGGTGCGTCGAGCAATCCATCGAGTCGCTGCTTGAGAAAGCGCGCACGCCATTTCGTTACCGTCTGCGGCGTGACACCAAGCGTGTCGGCTACGACTTTGTTGCTGATGCCGCTGGCGCAGTTCAAAACGATGCGCGAGCGCAGGGCGAGCGCCTGAGCTGTCTTGCGCCGACGCGACCAGGCCTGCAACTGCTCACGTTCCGATTCACTCAACACCAACTCCGCTTTCGGTCGACCTCTCATCGCGCCTCCGTCGTATCGAACCAACTATACGACGGACAATGCGGCGATCGAAAAATTCCATGAATTTCTAACTCAGGACACTAGTTTTGAATGATGTCATAGGGGAGTTTGAATGCATCGTTTCATCATCGTAGGGGGTGGCGCGGGTGGGCTTGAACTGGCCACGCGTCTGGGTGACAAGTTCGGCAACGCAAATGGCAAAGGCGGAGCGCGTGCGCAGGTCACGTTGATCGACCGCAATTCCACGCATATCTGGAAGCCGCTGCTGCATGAGGTCGCGGCCGGCAGCATGGACCCGTTCTCGCAGGAATTGCCGTATGCGGCGCAGGCGCGCTGGCACGGTTTCGAGTTCCAGCAGGGCGATTTGCTGGGCATCGACCGGACGGCAAAACGGGTGACGCTTGGCCCCCTTCTCGACGATGAAGCCGGCGAGCTGATGCCGCAGCGCGACCTGGAATACGACACCTTGGTCGTGGCGATCGGCAGCACGACGGCCTTTTTCGGTGTCCAGGGCGCGCAGGAAAATTCACTCGCACTCGATACCGTCGATCAGGCTGAGCTATTCCGCAAACGGCTGATCGCGGCGTGTATTCGCGCGGAATATCGGACGCCGGAGCCGGGGACCGCGAGCGCGGCCGCAGCGGCCGCTACTGGCGCAAGGCAGCCGCGGATCCAGGTGGCGATTGTCGGCGGCGGGGCGACGGGCGTGGAGTTATCGGCGGAACTGCGCAACACGGCGCAAGTGCTGCATGCTTACGGGTTGCACAAGCTCGATCCGAAACACGATATCGGCATTGTGCTGATCGAAGCCGGGCCGCGCATTCTTCCCGCGTTGCCCGAGCGTGTTTCCACCGCGACCGCCGATTTGCTGGACAAGCTCGGCGTGGCGCTGATGACCAGCGAAACGGTGGCCGAAGTGTCGCGCGGGTCCATCCGCACGGCGAGCGGCAAGACGATTGCGGCGGACCTGACCGTCTGGGCGGCCGGCATTCGCGCGCCGGCCGTGCTCGCAAAACTCGACGGCCTCGCCACCAACCGGCTCGGCCAGTTGATCGTGCGCCGCACGCTGCAAACCGAAACCGATGACAACATCTTCGCTCTCGGCGATTGCGCCGCGTGTCCGTGGCCCGGCGGTGAGAAAGAAGGACGCAACGTACCGCCGCGTGCGCAAGCTGCGCATCAGCAGGCGAGTTTCCTGCTGAAGTCGCTTGAACGCCGGCTGGAGGACAAGCCGCTTCCCGACTATACGTATCGCGACTTTGGATCGCTGGTGTCGCTTGGGCACTTCAGCGCGGTCGGCAGCCTGATGGGCGGGTTGATCGGCGGCAACATGCTGATCGAAGGGCTGTTCGCGCGCTTCATGTATCAGTCGCTGTACCGCATGCATATTGCGGCGCTGCATGGCTGGGCGCGCATGGCGCTGGATACGGTCGCCCACTGGCTGCGGCGCTCCACCGCGCCACGCGTCAAGCTTCACTAGACCTGTTTAGAATGGGTTGCCGCTTCGACGCGCAGTCGGCGTTTCGAGGCGGCTATCACGTGGTTATCTCAAGTCGTTGCCGTGCTTTCGGCTTTGCGAGCCGGCAGCGCGGCGTACCCATACCGGACACCTCGTTCGCTGGCATCTCGTGCCAGTGATAGACCAGTGGTCCTTCGCGGCCCCATGCCGCTGGAGCTTTGCATGCTTACGCCTGATATCGACAGTCTCGTTCCGCATGTCCCGTTCAACCGGCGCACGTTCATCAAGGCCGCGGTCGGCAGTGGTTTCGCCGCCTGCGTGATGCCGGTGTCCGCGCAAACCATCATCACCGATAGTGACGGCCTCGAAGCCGGCCCGGTTGGATTCAAGGCCGCCGACGGCACGCTTATCCCTGCGTATCGGGCGCAGCCCAAAGGCAAGACCAACCTGCCGGTGATCATCGTGATTCACGAGATTTTCGGCGTGCACGAGCATATCGCCGATGTCTGCCGGCGCTTCGCGAAACTCGGTTATCTGGCGGTGGCGCCCGATCTTTACGAACGCGAAGGTGATGCGTCCAAATTCACGTCGATGCAGCAGTTGAACGAGCAGCTTGTCTCCAAGGTTCCGGACGACCAGGTGCTCTCGGATATCGACTCGACCGTCGCCTGGGCGGGCGAACATGGCGGCGATTTGCATCGCCTCGGGATCACGGGGTTTTGCTGGGGCGGCCGGATCACATGGCTTTACGCCGAGCGCAATCCTCATCTCAAGGCGGCGGTGGTCTGGTATGGACGCGTGGTGGGGGCCAAGACGCCGAACAATCCGGCGAATCCGCTCGATCTCGCGTCAAACTTGAAAGCGCCGGTGCTGGGCCTGTTCGGCAAGCTGGATCCAAGCATTCCGCAGGACTCGCTCGAGCAGATGAAGCAGGCGATAGCGACAGGGCCGGCGGTCGCGCGGGGCTCGCAGATCGTGGTCTACGACGACGCGCCGCACGCGTTTTTCGCGGATTACCGGCCGAGTTACCGGAAAGCCGATGCGGAAGATGGCTGGAAGCGTGCGTTGGCGTGGTTCAGGGAGCACGGCGTGAAGTGAGGGCGCAAGGGCGGTGCCGCTGCGGCTGCGATACGGTCTGTCCCAAACGCCGGATCTGAAGTACGGCCGCGCCGCCGTTTTGTTCCAGCGCGGCGCGCGGCTTCGCTATGAGCGGCGAGGAAAGGCGTCCATTCATGTAGCCGCGCCTTCCCACTTCCGGCAGGGCTAAAACCTCATAGTCCTACAATGGGCGCAGAGTTGGTCTCGCACCCATCCCGCCGCGCTCTCTTTCACCCCCAGCACAGCAAAAATCTCAGGCAGCCGCGCCTGTAGCCACTGGCCGCGATGCGTCCGCACACCATTCGCTCCACGATCCCCCGTAAAGCGCCGCGCCATGCAGACCGGCGATTTCCATCGCCAGTGCGTTGTGGCAGGCGGTCACGCCCGAACCGCATTGCAGCACCACCCGGTCCGGCGATGTCGCCCCAAGCAGCCCGCTAAATGTCTCGCGCAGCTCGTGCGCGGTTTTGAAGCGGCCGTCCGCGGTCAGGTTGTCCTTGAAAAAGCGGTTCAGCGCGCCCGGGATGTGCCCGCCAACCGGATCGAGCGTCTCGTTTTCTCCGCGATACCGGTCCGCCGAGCGGGCATCGATCAGCACGTGGTCGTGCGTAGTCAGGTTGCGCAAGACGGCGTCGACATCGAACGTCACAGCCAGCGGCGCGCCGGCCTTGAACGTGCCTTCGGATTCGGGAGGTGCAGCGGTGTCCAGGGGCTGTCCAGCTGCTTGCCATGCGTTGAGGCCGCCGTCGAGCAGGGCGACGGAATCGTGACCAAGCCAGCGCAACAGCCACCATAGACGGGCAGCGTACATGCCGCCCTGGGCGTCGTAGGTAACGACTTGCTGGCCTTCCTTCAGGCCCAGGCGCTTGAGCGTAGCGACCAGCGCCGCGCGTTCCGGCAACGGATGGCGGCCGTTCTTGCCTGTCTTTGCGCCCGACAAATCGCGGTCGAGATGCAGATAATGCGCGCCGGGAATATGTCCCGCCGCGTAGGCGGCTTGGCCCGCTTCGGGCGCGGCGAGGTCGAAGCGGCTATCGATGATGAGCACGCTGCCGGGCGCGGCGGCGAGGAGATCGACGAGATTGGTCGCGGAAATAAGCGTGGTGTGGTGCGTGTGCGGCATGACAGCTCCCGGGGCAAACGCGCGGCTTGGTGGGCCGATGGACGGCGCGTTGCGGTAGTTAAGCTTCAAGTCTAAACAAAAAACTACAACGGAATGAGCAGATCGTTGATGTTTGTCGTCGCGGGTCGGGCCGCAGAGCGTGCGCTTGACTTTTGTCTGCTCACCGCGCGTTGGGGTAATACGAAAAATCGTCCCTGAATTAGGACGTTTCGTGTATCGGGGCTTGCTCGTCGTCGCCAGTATCAATCACCGCGCAACTATTCCTGCGCAGGCAATCCATACGTGTAAATCGTTCGAGACCGAGCCTGCTCCGGCGCGAGCGTGCTGCTCCACGTTACGCATCCAGCCAAATACTTCAAGGATTGCGAATGGCGACAAAATCACCCAGCGTTCCCACCCCGCCCGTTATAAACTCCGGCTCAATGAGCAACCACGAACAATTCCACGTCGTCTACGATGGCCCGGCGCTCGACGAGCACCGGATGAATATCCGCGACCTTGCGCCAGCGCTCGTCGCCATAGCCGATTTGTTCTCGGCCGCCAACACCGAACTTAACGGCAATTCTGCGGATGTCCGCGTCGAGGTCAAGGGCAACTTCAAGTCGGGTTCGTTCCAGATCGAGTTGATCTTCACACAGGCGCTGCTTGTTCAACTGCGTGACTTGTTTGCCAGTTCGACAGCGACAGCGGTGTCCAACGCTTCGGCCATCCTGGCGGTAGTCGGCCTTGTCGGCGGCGGCGGACTGATCGGTTTTCTCCGGCAATTGCGCGGCCGCCGGCCCGAACATATCGAAGACAACGGTGAGTCCGTCAGTGTCTGGATGACGGAAACCGAAGTGATGGAAGTTTCGATGCCGGTGTTCCGGCTTTATAAAACGAGGGCAGTGCGCGTTTTCTTGCAAAAGGCGCTGTCTCCGCTCGAACTGGATGGCATCACGAGCTTCGGCGTGGTCCGAGGCAATGATATCGATTTGGACATTGACAGCGTTGAGTTGGAGGCGTTTGCCTTCTCAGACGAGCAGGAGGACGTGGTCTCCGATTCCACTACGAGAAAAATGCTGCTGATCGAGTCGGTGACGTTTAAAGATCAGAACAAATGGCGAGTGCATGATGGCCAGTCCGCGTTCTTTACCGCCATGGATGACGGCGAATTCCTGAACAAAGTGAACGCGGGCGAGCGCTTCGGGAAGGGAGACGTGCTTGTGGTTGATCTTCAGCAAATTCAGACCGTCTCCAACGGCACGCTACGCACCGAGTTCCGCATCCTCAAGGTCCACGAGCACCGCGCGCCCTTGCAAACCGCATTGATCTAAGAGCAAGCAACCAAAAAAAATGCCCATCGATCCGATGGGCATTTTTCGTAGCCTGCATTGGTGACAGAGGAATACTCCCTCAAATCTCACCCAAATGCCGCCGCAAGAACTCGTGGAAGTGCTGCATCCCTGATTCCATCGGGCTTTGATACGGCCCGACCTGCGACTCGCCGCGATTCATCAGCGCGCGCCTTCCTGCGTCCATGCGCTCGGCGATCTCGTCGTCCTCACGCGCCGTTTCCATATACGCCGCCCGTTCCGCCTCGATGAATTCGCGCTCGAACAGCGCGATTTCCTCTGGATAATAGAACTCGACGATATTCGTGGTCTTCTGCGGACCCTGCGGAATCAGCCACGACACCACGAGCACATGCGGATACCACTCGATCATGATGCCCGGGTAATAAACCATCCATATAGCACCGAATTCGGGCGGTTTACCGCCACGGAAGCGCAGCACTTCGTCGTGCCACTTGCGGTACGTCGGGCTACCCGGCTTTTCCAGGTTCTTGTGCACGCCAACTGTCTGAACGCTATACCAGTCGCCGAATTCCCAGGTCAGGTCATCGCAGGAAACAAAGCTCCCCAGACCCGGGTGGAACGGCGCGACGTGATAATCCTCGAGATACACCTCGATAAAGCTCTTCCAGTTGTAATTGCACTCATGCACTTCGACGTGATCGAACATGAAGCCCGAAAAGTCGAAATGTTTCGCCGGACCCAGCCGGGCCAGATCGACCGCAACGTCGCGGCCGCTGGACTCGAACAGCAGCCCCTGCCAGTTCTGCAACCGGGATTTGCCAAGGTTGAGACAGGGGTTATCGGCGAAATGGGGCGCGCCCAGCAACTGGCCGTCGAGGTCGTAGGTCCACCGGTGCAGCGGACACACGATGTTCTCCGCCGTGCCGCGGCCGTTGAGCATGATGGCCTGACGGTGGCGGCACACGTTCGAGAGCAACTCGATTTCGTCCTGCTTGTTACGGACGAGCAGACGCCCTTCGCCTTCACCGGGCAAAGCAAAATAACTTCCCGCCTCGGGCACCATGAGTTCATGCCCGATGTAGCGAGGACCGCGTTTGAACAGCGTGTCGATTTCGCGCTTGAGAAGCGCTTCGTCAAAGTAAGCCGTGACTGGCAACTGACTGTGAATGGCGTTCAGTTGCAATGCATTGCTCAGATTGGACATTCCCACTCCCGTGAAGACGTGAAAGCAGTGAACAACCCAACCATCGAAAATTCGATTTAGGGAGCCCGCGATTATACCGAAAACCCTTTCAATGGGGCGCTTAAGGCCTTGATTTGGGTCAATTCCCGGTGAGGAGTTCCGCAAGCCAACGCCCTTTCTCCCATTTTCAGAGACAGGCTGTAATGGCCTGAGACGGGCCACAGGCATGGGTGAGAGCACGCTGAAGGTCGGAAAAGCCGCTTTTGCCGTAGAATGTCGGACTTGTTTCCCAAAATCCGACATTACACCCACGATTCATGGCGAAGACCGCAACGCAGGAAGGCTCGGCTGAGGGCTCGGCTAGCGCGGAAAACGCGCCGCTCCCGGACAATTACGAAACGGCGCTGGCCGAACTGGAGGGGCTCGTGGCGCGCATGGAGGGCGGCGCGCTGAGCCTTGAGGAATCGCTGGCGGCTTATCGGCGCGGCGCCGCGCTCGTCGGCTTTTGCCAACAACAACTAGAGAAGGTCGAGCAGCAAGTTCGCGTGCTCGACGGCGACACACTAAAACCGCTGCCCGCCGAGGTCCAGCGCGCCACTCAGGGCGCCGGCACAACGGCAGATAACGGGGACGACTTATGACTTTCGATCAATGGATGCACGCGAGTCTTGACCGCGTGGAAACGGCGCTGGAGCATTATTTGCCGGGAACGGACATCGTGCCCGCCAAACTGCATGAAGCCATGCGCTACGCGGTGCTTGGCGGCGGCAAACGGGTTCGCCCGCTGTTGTGCCACGCAGCCGGCGAGCTGACCGGCGCCGGTTCGCAGCAACTGGAAGCGGCGAGCGCGGCGCTCGAGATGATTCATGTGTATTCGCTGGTGCATGACGACATGCCGGCCATGGACGACGACGCCTTGCGTCGCGGAAAACCAACGGTACACGTGCAATATGACGAAGCCACGGCATTATTGGTGGGTGACGCTTTGCAATCGCAGGCTTTCGTTGCGCTGACGGCGGACAACGGCCTGAGCGCGGCGCAACAGGCGTCGCTCACGCGCGAACTGGCGCTGGCGAGCGGTTCGATCGGCATGGCCGGCGGCCAGGCAATCGATCTGGAAAGCGTGGGGCGCAAGCTGTCGCGCCCGGAACTTGAAACCATGCATCGCAAGAAAACCGGTGCATTGTTGCGCGCGGCCGTGCGAATGGGTGCACTCTGTGGCGAAGCCCCTGATTCAGCCGCCATGAATGCGCTGGACGCTTACGCCGCCGCAATCGGACTGGCGTTCCAGGTGGTGGACGACATTCTCGACGTCACGGCCGACTCGGCTACGCTGGGCAAGACGGCAGGCAAGGACGCGAAAGACGACAAGCCGACCTACGTGTCGATCATCGGACTCGATGCATCGCGCGAACTGGCGGCACAACTGGGCCGCGATGCGCACGCCGCGCTCGCGCCTTTCGGCCCGCGTGCCGGTCGGCTCGGGGAATTGGCTGACCTGGTTGTACACCGGGTGCACTGAAACATACGATAAAACGCGGGACCGGCGGGCGTGCCTATGCAACTTGTGCGTCTTACGCATGCTTTGAGCAGCGCCGGGTAACAACCGAACGGCTTCCGCCAGTTTTCCTAAATGGGACGACGATGTACGACTTGCTGAAAACCATCGACGATCCGGCCGCCTTGCGCGCCCTGGACCGCCACGAACTAAAACCGCTGGCCGAAGAGCTGCGTGCCTACGTGCTCGACAGCGTGTCGCAGACGGGCGGGCATTTGTCGTCGAATCTCGGAACGGTCGAACTGACGATCGCGCTCCATTACGTCTTCGATACCCCGCACGACCGCATTGTCTGGGACGTGGGTCATCAGACTTATCCGCACAAGATCCTGACCGGCCGTCGCGACCAGATGAAGACGCTGCGCCAGGCCGGCGGCATTTCCGGCTTCCCGCGCCGTAGCGAATCGAAATACGACACCTTCGGCACCGCGCATTCCAGCACGTCCATTTCGGCGGCGCTCGGCATGGCGATCGCCAGCAAACTGCAGGGCGACAACCGGTATTCCATCGCCGTGATCGGCGATGGCGCGATGACCGCCGGCATGGCGTTCGAGGCCATGAACAATGCAGGTGTGGCCGATGACGTGCCGTTGCTCGTGATCCTGAACGACAACGACATGTCGATTTCACCGCCTGTCGGCGCGCTGAATCGCCATCTGGCGCGGTTGATGTCCGGGCGTTTCTACGCGGCTGCGCGTGCCGGTGTGGAACGCGTGCTGCGCGTCGCGCCGCCCATGCTCGACCTCGCGCGCAAGCTCGAGGAACACGCGAAGGGCATGATCGTTCCGGCCACGTTGTTCGAGGAATTCGGCTTTAACTATATCGGTCCGATCGATGGTCATGATCTGGAATCGCTGATTCCCACGCTGCAAAATATCAAGGAATTGCGCGGCCCGCAGTTCCTGCACGTCGTGACGAAGAAGGGGCAGGGCTACAAGCTCGCCGAAGCCGATCCGGTCCTCTATCACGGTCCCGGCAAGTTCAATCCGGCCGAAGGCATCAAGCCGTCGACGGCGCCATCGAAGAAGACTTACACGCAAGTCTTCGGCGAGTGGTTGTGTGACGCCGCCGAGCAGGATTCACGGGTCGTCGGCATCACGCCGGCCATGCGCGAAGGCTCGGGCATGGTGGAGTTCGAAAAGCGTTTCCCGGATCGTTATTTCGATGTGGGTATCGCGGAACAACACGCCGTGACGTTCGCGGGCGGTCTCGCCGCCGACGGCATGCGTCCGGTGGTGGCGATCTATTCCACGTTCTTGCAGCGTGCGTACGACCAGTTGATCCATGACGTCGCGTTGCAGAACCTGCCGGTGGTATTCGCTATCGATCGCGCCGGTCTGGTGGGCGCGGACGGAGCGACGCACGCGGGTAACTATGATCTCGCGTTCCTGCGCTGCATTCCGAACATGACGGTGATGGCGGCGTCGGACGAAGACGAATGCCGTCAGATGCTGTACACCGGCTTGCAGCAGCCCAATCCGTCGGCGGTGCGTTATCCGCGTGGCGCCGGCACGGGCGTGAAAATCGTCAAGAAGATGACAGCGATTCCGCTCGGTAAAGGCGAGATCCGTCGCGAGTCCACGCAGAAAGTGGGTTCGGGCAAGCGTATCGCGATCCTTGCATTCGGCACCATGGTCGCGCCTTCGCTGGCGGCGGCCGAGGAACTGGACGCCACTGTCGCGAACATGCGCTTCGTGAAGCCGATCGATGCCGAATTGCTGCGCGAACTCGCCGCCACCCACGACGCGCTCGTGACCGTGGAAGAAGGCGCGATCATGGGCGGCGCGGGTTCGGCCTGCGTGGAAAGCCTGTTGGCGAATTCGGTCATCAAGCCCGTGCTGCAACTGGGCTTGCCCGATGCATTCATCGATCACGGCGATCCGGTGAAGCTGCTGGCATCGTGCGGGCTGGATGGCGCGGGCATTGCCAAATCCATACGCGAGCGCTTCTTGACCAACGCTGTCGAAGCCGACGCAGGCAAGCTGACAAAACGCGTCGCCTGACGCGAGGAACGTGTGGTGAAGGAGGGCGTCGGGGACGCCCTTCTGGTTTCATCCGTGCGTATCAAGGTTCACGCCACGCGATTCACGCCACGGACAAGGAAAAAGAATGAATCAGATGAATCCCGCCTTTGCGATGCCCGATGTCCAGAGTTCGCTCGACGTCCGGCAGATTCCAATCCAGCGCGTGGGCGTCAAAGCAGTCCGATATCCACTGACTATCCGTACATCGAACGGCGAATTGCAGCCGGGCGTTGGTGTCTGGAATCTCGACGTGCATCTTCCTGCCGATCAAAAAGGCACGCACATGTCGCGCTTCGTCGCTTTACTCGACGAACATCGCGCGCCGCTCGACCAGGCCGCATTCCGGACCATGCTCGCGTCGATGCTGGCGAAGCTTGAAGCGCATTCGGGACGCATCGAGGTGTCGTTCCCGTACTTCGTCATGAAGACGGCGCCCGTGTCGGGCGTGCAAAGCTTGATGGATTACGAGGTCACGCTGACGGGTGAAGTGCGTAATGGCGAGACTCGCATGTCGCTGAAAGTGCTCGTGCCGGTCACCAGCCTCTGCCCGTGCTCGAAGCAGATTTCGCAGTACGGTGCTCATAACCAGCGCTCGCATGTGACTATCGCGGCGGAGTTTGAGGGTGAGGTGGCGATCGAGGATTTGATCCGGATTGCAGAGGAAGAAGCGTCGTGCGAGTTGTGGGGTTTGCTGAAGCGGCCCGACGAAAAGTTCGTGACCGAGCGCGCTTACGAGAACCCGAAATTCGTTGAGGACCTGGTTCGCGATGTCGCCACACGACTGAATGCGGACGAACGAATTGTGGCGTATGTGCTGGAAGCCGAGAACTTCGAGTCGATCCACAATCACAGCGCCTACGCCGTGATCGAGCGTGACAAGCGAGTCTCAGCCGCAACCGCCTGAGCATGCAACGGCTGCTAATGCGGCCGCTTGTGCGGCCTTTTACGCCGCCGCCAGCGATGTCAAATCCCAGCGCGGTTTCACCGTGAACGCATAATCGCGCACGGCCTGATCGGGCCAGCGCGCGAGGCGCAATGCTCCGGCCAGCGCGATCATGGCGCCGTTATCGGTACAGAGCGACAAATCCGGGTAATGAACCTCGAAGCGACGCTTTTTCGCAGCCGCGGACAAGGCCTCGCGCAATTGCCGGTTCGCGCCCACTCCGCCTGCCACGACCAGCCGGTTCAGGCCCGTTTGCTTTAACGCAGCGATCGACTTCGTGGTCAGCACGTCGACGGCTGCATCGACAAAACCCCGCGCCAGATCCGCTTTCGATTGCTCGCAGACGTTCGTGCCAAGCTTGCGGCTGTGAGTGAGCACCGCGGTTTTCAACCCGCTGAAACTGAAATCCAGGTCGCCGGAATGCAGCATCGGGCGCGGCAGTTTCACTGCGCCCGAGGTGCCGAATTCGGCGAGCCGCGAGACCTCCGGGCCACCCGGATAACCGAGGCCGAGCAGCTTTGCGGTTTTATCGAAGGCTTCACCGGCGGCGTCGTCCAGCGTCTCGCCAAGCGTTTCGTACTCGCCGACGTCGGTCACGCGCATCAATTGCGTATGGCCGCCCGACACCAGCAACGCGACGAACGGGAACGGCGGCGGCGCGCTCACCAGCAGCGGCGACAGCAGATGCCCTTCCAGATGATGAATCCCCACGGTCGGCAAGTCCCACGCCATGGCGAGCGAATTGGCGATGCTCGCGCCCACCAGCAGCGCCCCGGCGAGGCCAGGACCTTGCGTGAACGCGATAGCGTCGATATCCGTTGCCACCGTGCCGGCTTCCGCCATGACTTGTTCGAGCAGAGGCAATGCCCGGCGGATGTGGTCACGCGAGGCCAGTTCCGGCACGACACCGCCGTATTCCCGATGCATCGCGATTTGCGAATGCAGCGCGTGCGAAAGCAGGCCCCGCTCAGTGTCGTAGAGCGCAAGGCCGGTTTCGTCGCAGGAACTTTCGATGCCTAGAACAAGCATGGGGTGGAGGTGTTTGGAGTAACGAATAAGTATAGCAGTGGGCAGGTTTGGGCTCGTCCTCCCAAAGACGTTTGCTCTTGGGCGCTCCCGTCAGCCGCCAATGCGAGTCACGGCGCTCACGTCGTCCTCCGCGTCCCAACCGCGCCTCGAACCCGAACGCACCACCCGTTACAATGCGCGCCATGGAAACCTACGATATCGCAGTGATCGGCGCGGGCGCGGCGGGCATGATGTGCGCCGCGGTAGCCGCGCAAAACGGCCGCCGGGTGGTCCTGATCGACCATGCCGAACGGCTCGCGGAAAAAATCCGGATCTCGGGCGGCGGCCGCTGCAACTTCACGAATATCAATGCCGGGCCGGCCAACTTCCTCTCGGCGAATCCGCATTTTTGCCGCTCTGCGCTCGCCCGCTACACGCCACAGGACTTCCTCGCGCTGCTCAAGCGTTATCGCGTGGACTGGCATGAGAAACACAAAGGCCAGCTTTTCTGCGATGACTCCAGCGAATCCATCATCCAGATGCTGAAAAGCGAATGCGATGCGGGCGGCGTGACGTGGCGCCGGCCCGTCATCGTCGATACGATCCGCCACGACGGCGCCCGGTTTTTCCTCGACAGCAGCGCCGGCACGATCTCGAGCGCGGCGCTCGTCGTAGCAACCGGCGGCCTGTCGATACCGAAAATCGGCGCGACGGATTTTGCGTACCGGCTGGCGAAGCAATTCGGTCATAAGCTCATCGATACCCGTCCCGCCCTGGTGCCGTTGACCTTCGCTCCCGCCGACTGGGAGCCGTTCGCGGCGTTATCCGGCTTGTCAGTGCCCGTGGAACTCAGCGCGGGCGCAGGCCGCGGCCGCGGCGAATTCAGCGAAGACCTGCTGCTCACGCACCGCGGTTTATCGGGGCCGGGCGTGCTGCAGATTTCGAGCTACTGGAATCCATCGGAGCCGATTTGCATCGACTTGTTACCCGGCGTCGATGCCACCAGCGAACTGATCGCGGCCAAGCGGGAAACGCGCAAACAAGTCGGCACGTTTCTCGCCGAACGCGTGCCGGCACGGCTCGCTCAAACCTGGCTCGACGTGCAGCGCGTGCCCACCGACGCCCGTCTTGCCGATCTCCCCGACAAAACGCTGCGTCAGATCGGCGATTCGCTGTCGCGCTGGACGCTCACGCCGAACGGCACGGAAGGGTATCGGAAGGCCGAAGTGACGCGCGGCGGCGTGGATACGCGCGAGCTTTCCTCGACCACCATGATGAGTTCGCGCGTCGCGGGTTTATATTTCATCGGCGAGGCGGTCGATGTCACCGGCTGGCTCGGCGGCTACAACTTCCAGTGGGCGTGGGCGTCGGGCGTGGCGGCGGGCAAAGCGGCGGCCGAGCAGGTCCGAGGGTAGAGGCGCAAAGGCATGACCAGCATGGCTTTCGCCCGTCGGGACCGGTATCCGCGTAGCGCTGCCAACCCCTGGGAAATCATGGTTTCGACCTGCTATACTGCTTTGTCGTAGCGGCAATCAACACGAGCGCGGCACGAGCGGGTGCGAGCACATAATGAGTGAAAACCGGGCGGTGATCCATGAAGATAGAAGACGATCCCTGCTGCGAGCGGCCACTCGACCTATCTCGGGACCGTGCCTCGGCGTCGCTCCGGCCAGCTTCAAAGGTACCCGAATCACCCCGTTCATGATCCCGCTTGAGGAAACGTCCCAAGCGGGTTTTTGCTTTAGCGCCATGAACGGCTGACGTCTGCATTCTCATGTCTGCAATCTATTAACACAGCACCAGCAGAGTTCTTAAGCAATGAGCCTCAAAGATCAGATCACCGACGACATGAAAACCGCGATGCGCGCCCGCGAAACCGAGCGCCTCGGCACCATCCGGCTGCTGCTCTCGGCAATCAAGCAGCGCGAAGTCGACGAGCGCGTGACGCTGGACGACGCAGCCATCACGGCCGTCATCGACAAAATGATCAAGCAGCGCAAGGACTCGATCAGCCAGTTCCAGACGGCCGGACGCGACGATCTCGTGGCGAAGGAGCAAGCCGAGCTGGGCGTCCTGGCGGCCTACATGCCCGAGCAACTGTCCGATGACGACATCAACGCCGAGATCCAGGCGGCCGTGGCGGCAACCGGTGCAGCCGGACCGCAGGACATGGGCAAGGTGATGGGCGTGCTGAAACCGAAGCTGGCGGGGCGTGCAGATATGACGGCGGTGTCGGGCCTGGTCAAAGCGGCGCTCGCCAAATAAGCTTGTTCAAGAGAAGTTAAGAGAAACGAGCTTGGCTTCAAGTGCTTAAGAAAGTCTGACCCAGAAAACTCACTAAGTGATTCCGCATTCGTTTCTTCAGGACTTGCTGAACCGCGTCGATATCGTCGACGTGGTGGGCAAGTTCGTCCAGTTGAAGAAGGGCGGCGCGAATTTCATGGGCTTGTGCCCGTTCCACAACGAGAAGAGCCCGTCGTTCACGGTCAGCCCGACGAAGCAGTTCTATCACTGCTTTGGCTGCGGCGCGCACGGCACGGCGATCAGCTTTCTCATGGAGCACACCGGCCTCACATTCCCCGAAGCCGTCAAGGACCTCGCCCAGTCGTGCGGCTTGACCGTGCCGCAGGAGCAGTCGATGCGTGCGGGCGGCTCAGGCGGATCGGGTGGCGAAGGTTACGCGCCCGCGCCGAGCAAGGCGGTGAGCGTCGCGTTGACCGAAGTCATGCAGACCGCCTGCGAGTTCTATCGCAAGCAATTGCGGGGTGCGCCCAACGCTATCGAATATTTGAAAAAGCGTGGCCTGACGGGCGAGATCGCGTTGCGCTTCGGACTCGGCTATGCGCCCGACGGCTGGCAGAGCCTGGAAACGGCATTCCCGGATTACAAGAACGACAATCTGGTGGAAGCGGGTCTCGTGATCGTCAGCGAGAAAAGCGACAACCAGGGCCAATCCCGCCGATACGACCGCTTCCGCGAACGCGTCATGTTCCCCATCCGCAATGTGAAGGGCAACGTAATCGGCTTTGGCGGACGCGTGCTCGATGGCGGCGAGCCGAAGTACCTGAATTCGCCCGAAACGCCGTTGTTTAGCAAAGGCAGCGAGTTATACGGACTTTTCGAAGCGCGGCTGGCCATTCGCGAACTCGGGTACGCGCTGGTCGTCGAAGGGTATATGGACGTCGTCGCGCTGGCGCAACTGGGTTTTGCCAACGCCGTTGCCACGCTCGGCACGGCTTGTACGCCAATTCACGTCCAGAAGTTGTTTCGTCAGACAGATACCGTTGTATTCAGTTTCGATGGCGATTCAGCCGGCCGCCGCGCCGCGCGCCGTGCGCTGGATGCCTGCTTGCCGCATGCCGCCGATAACCGCACGATCCGCTTCCTGTTCCTGCCAAAGGAACACGACCCGGACAGCTACGTGCGTGAATTTGGCACTGACGGGTTTGGCGAGCAGGTCGATCGCGCGATGCCGCTGTCGCAGTTCCTGCTCAACGAGGTCCTGAACGACAAGGAACTCGACCAGCCGGAAGGCCGCGCCAAGGCGCTTTTCGACGCCAAGCCGCTGCTTCAGGCGCTACCGGCGAACGCGTTGCGCGTGCAGATCCTGCACATGCTGGCCGATCGGCTGAATACACCTTTCGGCGAAATCGCGGCATTGTGTGACATCGACTCGCGCGCAGCGGCGGTCGCCCGCGCTGCGCTGCCGAAGAGCGAGCGGCGTCGCGTGAAGGGTCACGAACAGCGCGCGCTGCGCAACCTGGTGATGTACCCGGGCATCTACGCCACGCTCGATCACGAGAGCGAGCAGACGCTGGTCACCATGACCGAGCACGGCGAGTTGTTCAGCGAGGTGATCGGCCACGCGCGGGAATTAGGGGAAACGGCGGAGTTCCAGATGTTGTCGGATCTGTTGCGCAACGCTGCAAACGCCCCGACTTACGAGGATATCTTCCAGGAAATTCTCGCCTATGATGAAAATGTACGGGATCTGTTGATGCGCGATCCGGAGGACGAAAGCGCCAACGAACGCGTGCAGGAGCAGAAAAAGCTGCTCGCGGAGGAATTGCATGCGACGGTTGTCAAATTGCGTCACGACAGCTATAGGAATCGGCTGGATCAACTGGCGCAGCAATCGAGCTTGACTGCGGAAGAAATTGCCGAATTTTCGGATTTATCGGTTAAAGCTGCTCAAATAAAGGCGTCGCGTGGGGTGAGTCGGGACATTTAAGACACGCATGCTACAATTAAAGGTTTTCAGCAAGTTGTTTTTTTGACTTTTGTGCTCATTTCGGTTTCAGGTGCGGATTGAGGTTGGGCAGGCATGGTCAAGACTGCTAGCGGGAAGAAAACGACGGTACGCGGCTCGAGCGAGTCGAAACGGGCAGTGGCCCATAACCGGTCAGTTCCTTCCCCCGGAGCGTCGAAAGCCAGGGTGATCGCCAGTCCCTCTCTGCCAGCGGGTGAAGCCAAGAAAAACTCGGTTGCGTCGGCACTGAATATAGGGTTGAAAGCGGGGTCCAGAGCAGGGTCCAAAGGGTCGGCCAGAACGGCGAAAGCCGCGAGGCCGGTGGGCAGGAAGACACCGGGTCAGTCGAAAGATCAGGTTGGCCTGATGGCGGGTGTGACTGGCAGGAGTGGCAAGGCCGGAAATTCGGCCGGCAAGAGAAGCGAGTGCAACGGAAGCGGCTGCTAATGCGGGCCGGAAACGCAACACGATGCAGGGGTCGAAGCTGGCTCGCGTGCGTGTCGTGAAGCGGGGGCCGGCGCAGGACTCGGGGCGACGCACTGCCAAGGGGACGCAGGACAAGGCAGCGCGCGCATATTCTGTATCCACGGTTCCATCGGCTGTCGTCCAGCAGCCGCGAGTCGAGACTAATGCCGGTACGGCGAACTCCATGACGAAAAAGCTGAACGAAGTACCCGTCGATGACGACGCAACGCAAAACGCGCAAAACGTGCAGGCCGACCCGGCCGCGGCTCCCGGTACGGATGCCGTAGCCGCGCCTCCGGCCAAGGTCGAAAAGGTCAAGGCGCGCGACCGGCGGGCGAAGGAAAAAGCGCTGTTGAAGGACGCGTTCGCCTCGAGCGCGCCCGGTACGGTTGAAGAGCTCGAGGAGCGGCGTGCGAAGCTGCGCGCGCTGATCAAGCTCGGCAAGGAACGCGGCTTCCTGACCTACGCGGAAATCAACGACCACCTGCCCGATAACTTCACGGAAACGGAAGCTATCGAAGGGATCATCAGCACGTTCAACGACATGGGCGTGGCGGTCTACGAGCAAGCGCCCGACGCGGAAACGCTGCTGCTCAACGACAACGCCCCGGCGGCGTCATCGGACGATGAAGTCGAAGAGGAAGCCGAAGTTGCGCTTTCCACTGTCGACTCCGAATTCGGCCGCACGACCGATCCGGTGCGCATGTACATGCGTGAGATGGGCACGGTCGAGCTGCTGACGCGCGAAGGCGAAATCGAGATCGCGAAGCGGATTGAAGACGGCCTCAAGCACATGGTCATGGCCATTTCTGCATGCCCGACGACCATCGCTGACATCCTGGCCATGGCCGAGCGCGTGCAGAACGAAGAAACGCGGGTGGACGAACTGGTCGATGGCCTGATCGACCCGAACGCCGCTGACGCCGATGGATTCTCCGAGCAGGAAGCGGAAGCCATCGAGAGCGAGGATGAAGAGGAAGCCGAGGAAGGCAGCGAAGACGAGGAAGAAGTCGACGAAACCACCGCTCAGGCCAACGCCAACGCCGCGCAACTCGAAGCGCTCAAGCGTGCGTCGCTCGAGAAGTTCTCGCTGATCAGCGAGTGGTTCGACAAGATGCGCCGCGCGTATGAGAAGGAAGGTTATAAGTCGAAGGCTTATCTGAAGGCGCAGGAAGCCATTCAGAGCGAGCTGATGACCATCCGCTTCACCGCGCGGACCGTCGAGCGTCTGTGCGACACGCTGCGCGCGCAAGTGGACGAAGTACGTCAGGTGGAACGTCAGATCCTGCATACCGTCGTCGATAAATGCGGCATGCCGCGTGCCGAATTCATCGCGCGCTTTCCGGGTAGCGAAACGGATCTGGAGTGGTCGGAGAAGGTCGTTGCCGAGAACCACGGTTACAGCGTGATCCTGGCGCGTAACGTTCCGGCGATTCGCGAACAGCAGCAACGCCTGCTCGACTTGCAGGCGCGGGTTGTGTTGCCGCTGAAGGACCTGAAGGAAACCAACCGTCAGATGGCGGCCGGTGAACTGAAGGCGCGTCAGGCGAAGCGCGAAATGACGGAAGCGAACTTGCGTCTCGTGATTTCCATCGCCAAGAAGTACACGAACCGCGGTCTGCAATTCCTGGATCTGATCCAGGAAGGCAACATCGGTTTGATGAAGGCGGTGGACAAGTTCGAATATCGTCGTGGTTATAAGTTCTCGACGTACGCCACATGGTGGATTCGTCAGGCTATCACGCGTTCGATCGCCGACCAGGCGCGTACCATCCGGATTCCGGTTCACATGATCGAAACGATCAACAAGATGAACCGTATTTCGCGGCAGATCCTGCAGGAAACCGGTCTTGAGCCGGATCCGGCAACGCTCGCTGAAAAGATGGAAATGCCGGAAGACAAGATCCGCAAGATCATGAAGATCGCGAAGGAGCCGATCTCCATGGAAACGCCGATCGGTGACGACGACGATTCGCATCTTGGCGACTTCATCGAAGATACGAACACAGTGGCGCCGGCTGATGCCGCCTTGCACGCCAGCATGCGCGACGTGGTGAAGGACGTGCTCGATTCATTGACGCCGCGCGAGGCGAAGGTGTTGCGGATGCGTTTCGGTATTGAGATGAGCACGGACCACACGCTTGAGGAAGTGGGCAAGCAGTTCGACGTGACGCGTGAGCGGATTCGCCAGATCGAGGCGAAGGCGCTGCGCAAGCTTCGTCATCCGAGCCGCTCGGACAAGCTGAAGTCGTTCCTGGAAGGGAATTGATGCCGGGTTGGTAAGATCCAAGCGCGGCGGGCCGAACGGGTCCGCCGCGCTTGTTTTATAGAGCGTTTCAAGGCAAACTCGCAGACCTTCGTGAGTGCAGCTGAATAGAATTCGATGTTGAATTCGTTGCATGCGGGAAGCGTCGCTCGACGACTTCCACTGGCTTGGTTACTCGCGGCAGGGCGTTTTCCTGCAAAAGGGCCGGAAGCTTAATTGGTATAAGCTGTCGACTCATAATCGACCGATAGTGGGTTCGAATCCCACCCGGCCCACCACATTGATGTTTCAGGAAGCCCGCGCTCAGTGTGCCGTTAAGCAGAACGGTAGTAGCTTATAGGGCCTTGCTCTGGAAACCCAAAACAACAGGCCAAAGGAACCGACCATCGTGTCGGTTTTTTTGCGCCCGCAGAAAGCAGTCGGTACGTCGGTCCTGCGTCAGCTCGTTCCTGAGATCCTGTAGCAGATCATTTTCCCGCTCAAAATACCTAAAATCATTACTTAATGAAGAAAAATGTGTGACGAGTGCCAATATTTCGGCCTTTCTCGAGGGTAGCTGTGGTATCTTTTTTCTCTATTAACTCAATCATATGAGTACTTTTGGAAGTAAAAAGTGTCCGAAACCACCACTCCAAGGACTGCTGAAGACGCGTTGACCGAGCTGCAGAGTCGCGCCAGGTATGTCTTCGACGTGGAAACGTTCGCGGACCTGACGGGGCGCCAGGACAATGCTCATGGAATCCGCATCACCTTGAAAAGGTTTGAGAAGCGGGGCCTCGTCACACCTCTGCACAAGCGGCCGATGGTCTATCTCATCGTGCCCGCGGAGTACCGCGCGTACGGCGCGCCGCCGCTTTCCTGGTGGCTGCACGACGCCATGCAGTTCATCGAGCCGGGGTACTACGCCTGTCTGCACTCTGCGGCACGCTACTGGGGCTCATCCCATTACGCCCTCCAGGCAGACCAGGTGATGGTCAGCGGCTACCGGGCACCCCTGACCGCAGGTAAGCGACAGGTCGTGTTCACCGGCCGCACGGATATCGCAGCTGCGCCCACGGTGCGCACGCGAGGTGAAAAAGGTGCGTATGTGGTTTCGACCCGGGAAGCCACGTTGCTCGATTTGATGCGTCACCGCTCAAAGGTAGGCGGACTGGAATCCATCGCCCGGGTGGCGCGGGATTTCGGGCCACATCTGACACAATCTGACCTCGTGCGCGCGCTGGACGCCATGGGCCAGGTAGCCGTAGCCCAACGCATCGGGTTTCTCTTCGACGAGCTCAAGCTCGAGGAGATGGCGACGGTTGTCGAGAAGTGGCTGTCTCCGCGTACGCGAACGGCACGATTGCTTGCTGAGCCGGTGCCCGACACCCTGGCAAGCATGACTGCCTCAAAGTGGGGAATTATCTATTCCGCGCGGGATATCAACGAAATTACGGAGGGTCAATGATTGAGGCGCAGAAGCTTGCGACTTGGCAACCAAACGCCAACTGGTCGCAACAATGGATGGTCGAGCAGGATTACATCATCAGTCGCGCCGTGAAGCTTATCTTTTCTGACAAGTTTCTTTCCGCTCAGGTGGCCATGCGCGGCGGCACCATCCTGCACAAAGGACACTTGGCGCCAGCGTCCCGCTACTCTGAAGACATTGACCTCGTGAAGGTCGGCGCCCGGCCGCCCGGAGACATCAAGAAGGCCCTCAAGCGCGTGCTTAAGCCGCTGTTCCCGTCTGGCCCGTCCGAAAACATCCTGACAACGATGGTGCTGGCCGTCCGCAATGTCACCCAGAGCTCCAAGATCATTCGCCAGACCTACGTGTTCGACCCGGTCGACCAGCACAGCGCGCTCGGGAAGCTGAAGGTCGAGGTCAACGTTAACGAGGTCGAGCCATTTGCGCCCGTCGTCACGGTTCCCATGAAAATACCAGACGATAACGGCGGGGTTATCGTCATGGACGTGCCGTCGTACGACCTCAATGAGATGCTCGGTACGAAACTCCGCGCGCTGCTACAGCGCGAACATGGCCGGGACCTCTATGACCTCTGGCGTGCATGGGAAGTTGCGCAAGCCGGCGGTGCAGTTGTGGACCCGGTAAAGGTGGGCGAGGCATTCCGGTTCTATATGGACCGCGAGGGGTCTCCGATTCCACAAGGCTGGGTGGCCTCCGAAGTCGCGCGGCGCATGAAATCGTCCAAATTCCGGAACGACATGAACGGCTATCTGCCGCTCAACGTCAGCTATTCGCCGGATGAGGCTTATGACGTTTTCCAGAGCTTCTACCTTCCGCATCTGCCCTGAGCGATGGGCCGAACAGAGGCGCCGCACTGTGACAAGCTTGATGAGTGCCCCTCGCCGGAATCTGGACGCGCTTTGGCTGTGTGCCGGACGCGGCTCCACGCCAAAGTGCTCTCGGGAAATCATTGGGTACGACATGCAGGTCCATGGTCACTGCCCTCTCGAATCAAGTACCTCGGGGCAGCCATGCTGCTATCTACGTCGCCCCTTAATTCCAAACAGCCTGGCGCAGCAGCGTCACAATCTCACCAGCCGAAACAGGCCGACTAAAAAGATACCCCTGCGCTTCATCGCATTCGTGCTCGCGCAGGAAATCCAGTTGCTGTTCAGTCTCAACCCCTTCTGCCATGACCTTCAGGTTCAGCATATGCCCCAGCGATATGACGGCCATCGCAATCGCCTTGTCGTCCGGGCTTGCTGGAACGTCACGAATGAAGGATTGATCGATCTTGAGCCGACACACAGGAAATTGCTTCAACGCGCTGAGGCTGGAGTACCCTGTTCCGAAATCGTCAATGGACATCTGAACGCCCATGGTCTGCAGCGCCTCCATCTTTACAATCGCCTGCGGCACATCCTGCATGATGAGACTTTCCGTCAGTTCCAACTCCAGATAGCAGGCATCCAGACCGCTATCGGCCAGGGCTCTGGCGACACGATGAATCAGGTTTTTTTCGGCGAACTGGCGCGCGGATACATTGACCGACAAGCGGATCAGCGGCAACCCCGCGTCCTGCCAGGCCTTATTCTGCATACACGCCGTCCGAAGCACCCATTCGCCGATAGGCACGATCAACCCGGTTTCTTCGGCTAGCGGAATGAACCTGTTCGGCGAAATCACGCCAAGCTCGGGATGCTGCCAACGTATCAATGCTTCCACGCCAATGATCTGGCCAGAGAGCAGATCGATCTGAGGCTGATACAGCAACAGGAACTCACTGTGCTCAATGGCTCTGCGCAATCCATCCTGCAGCACGAGCTTTTCCTGCACCTTCGCATTCATCTCGCTCGCGTAGAACTGATAGTTGTTTCGCCCCATGTCCTTGGCGGAATACATCGCGGCATCCGCATTCATCAGCAAGGTATCGATGTCGGTCCCGTTTTCAGGGTATGTCGATACCCCCATGCTGCACGTCACCTGGAGTTTCTGAGCACCGATCTGAAGGGGCTGCGCGATTGCGTGCTGGATCCTCTGCAACGTGTGCGCGATGCCGTCCATGTTGTCAGGCGCATCGAACAGAACGATCACGAATTCATCGCCACCCAGGCGCGCGACCGTGTCGATACTGCGCACACACTGCACCATCCGGTCCGCCACCGTTTTAAGCAGTTCGTCACCAGCGCTATGGCCCAGGCTGTCATTGATGAGCTTGAACTGGTCGAGATCGAGAAACACGACCGCTACCCAGCGACCGTCGCGATCGCTATGAAGCAAGGCTTGCTGGATCCGCTCTTCCAGCAATACGCGGTTGGGCAAGCCAGTGAGCGCATCATGAAGCGCCATGTGCCGAATGCTGTCTTCGGTGTTTTTACGCTCTATCGCGATGCCCGCAATGCGAGTGGCGATATCAATCATCTGGGTCTCGATTGGGGCCGGCTGGCGCACTTCCTTGGCATACAACGCGAACGTCCCCATGACCTTGCCGTGATGCGACAGAATGGGTGTCGACCAGCACGCACGGAACCCATAAGTATCAGCCAGGGTCCGGTAATCCTCCCAAAGCGGATCCTGCGAAATATCGGCAACAATGACGGGCTCGCCTCTATATATTGCCGTACCGCAAGACCCGACATTCGGGCCGACCGAGGCGCCGTCAAGGATCTGCACATAAGCGTCTGGAAGGCTGGGCGCCGCACCATGGCGCATATGTACGCCATCCACGTCGAGAAGCAGAATGGACGCAGCCATCCCGGTCAATTGCGCTTCGACAAGCCGCGCCAGGCTATCCAGGACCTTATTGAGCGGCGTGCTCATCGCGATCATCTCCAGGACCCTGCCTTGTTCTTCGCGCAGGACCCCGGCCCTCTTGCGTTGATCGATATCGTGCACCACCCAGATCGCGCCTTTGGACAAGTTGGGTCGATCGACCGAGATCAGGGTTCGCTCAACCCAGAAGACCGTCCCATCCCGGCGCTTGAGTTGTATGTCGCCGGCATGCACGCCTTCGAGTTCGATCGCCGCATAAGCCGAATCGCCGTTCTCCAGATAGTGCTTGTTCGACGGATGCAATCGATCGGTCGACACGCCCGTCAGATCATCGACTTCATAGCCGAACATGGTGGCAAACGAATGGTTGCACCGGACAATGCGACGATCCACGAGAAAGGCAATGCCAACGCCAATGTTGTCGAGAATGATCTTCTGTTCCGTCATCAACGCCACAATTTCCTGCTCTGCTTCCGAGCGAACGATTGCCTCATGCTGCAAGTGAGTATTCTGTGTGCCGAGCCTTTCCTTGATAACGCTTAACTCAGTCGTTCTCTGCTTGAGCTGATTGCGGTCCTTCAGCAATTGCTCGACCGCGTTCGCCATCTCGTCTATTTCATCGACGCCGTTCAACTGCTCCGCCACAGTCGCATTTTCTTCCGACTCCTGACGAAGATGCCAGCTGATGCCGCGCAGGCGCGCAAGTACATGCCGCCCCATGAACAAGTACGCGATCAACCATGCCAACGTCAGGCTGCAGGCGAGTATGGCCAGCACCCAGCGTTGATTGCGATCCGAAATGTCGGCAAGCCCCTGCACGGCCTCCCGGTAGTCCAGCGTAAAGGAGCTCGATTGCCGGCGGGCGGCTAAAGCCAGTGCGATCGATTGCGTCTGCAGTTCGTCGTGAAATCGCAGCAGCACTTCGTACTCGTTGACGAGCTTCATACGCAGTGAGAACGGATCTTGCGGATCGGGGTCAATACCGTCGGCGCGTGTTGAAAGCAGACCATCCAGTTCGGCTCGCAACGGTTCAGGCAAACTGCCTGCCGTCCTGAGCTCCGTCTCGAACTGCCGCTGCAGTTGCTTCACATCCTCCATGCGGTTTGCGCTGTCGAGACGGTAGAGCACATTCGCCATTGCATAAGCCTTTCGCGAGTGGGCCGCCTGAAGGCTCGCAATGCGAGCCTTCAGCGTCTGCGTAAAGATGACCTCGGTTCTCAAGGTGCTCTCACGCAGTTGCGCCACAATATTGGCGGTACTCCGAAACAACTGGCTCGACTGCTGCAAGTCGAGCACGCCCAAATCAACGCTTGATGCACCTACGCGCCCCACCAGCCGATCGAGCGTGTTCAACTGCTCGACGATATCGGCGTAATTCGAATGCACCGCTTCGAGCGATTCCGTGTTGAGCAACTGATAGGTCGAGCGTTCTATGAGGACCGTATGCTCGAGGAGGTCCTGTACGTCCTGCATGCGCACAAGCCGTTCTTCTGTCAGCTGGCGCGCAATGCGGTTAGACGAACGCAGCGTGTAGACAGCCGTCATGGCGCCCGCAAGGATCAACAGCGCCAGCACTGAAAGTGCGAGGGCGAACTGGCCGCGCAGCGATCTTGGTATCACGCGGCGGAGCATGCTTGCGACCCTTTCAGTCGAGGCCATCCCTAACGTTTCCATATGCGCCGGTAAATGTCCCTATAGCCATTCTCAGGATCGTACTGCAAGCGGTTGCCGCCATCGAATGCGATATTGTCGGCGTTCACAAGGTGAACCGGCGCCACGAAGCCGCTCACGGGCCGGCCTGAAAACAGGCGGTTCAACTCATCCACCAATTGCCACCCTTGCTGGTTCAGCGGCTCGGCCACGGTAGCAGTCTGGTAAGTCTTTGCCTGAATACGTAGAAATGCGGTGGCGCTTCCGTCCCCGGCCGACAACAAACTTAGCGCGCTGCTGGGCACGCCCGCCTTGGTCAACTGCGGCGCGGCATAATCGAAATAAATATCGTTGATGGCAAGCGCGACTGTCCAGCGCTTCCCGTATCGCGCAAGTAATTCCTTTGTGATCGCCGGCACCTTTTCTCCGCTTTCCGAAATGGCGACGTCGCGCACCTCAAGCAAGGTGCATCCTTTACAGGCGTGAATAACGGCCGTCATGGCGTTCGATTTGGTCACCGCGATTTCAAATCTGGAATCCGTCAAGATTACGACACCTGCATGACCGTTTGACTGAGCCACCGCCCCCAAGGCAGTTACGCGAGCGACCTCCACCGGGTCTGTCGTCACATTCATTGCGACGGGGGTGCCGGCTATAGCACCCGGCATTGACCCGGCATGCCACGCAACGATCGGAATTCCCCGGCTTGCGAACCGTGCCAGCTCCGCGTTGCTGTTCTGCGCGTCGGCGCCGCACAGAATGAGCCCGTCCGGGTTGGAAGCCATGGCTCGTTCGAACGCCATCAGGCGGCCTGCTGACGTACCGCCTGCATCGAATATCTTGAGCGTCCAGCCCATTGTCAGTACAGCCTCGCGCACCCCCTGGGCGACCCCGATGATCCCGCCATTGCGCAAATCTTCCGCGATGAAAGCAATGCGCTTTCCCGACTGAGCGGCCGGCCCCGATTCAGGCCCGGCCCACTTGACGCCGTGCAACGTCGCTTTGGCGATGATCTGCTGCGTTTGGGCGAAGGATAAGGGCGTGGCGGAAACGGCTTGCCCAGCAGGCGCCGGCGGCGTACTCCGGGCAAGCTGCGGGTCGCACACGAGCAGGAAAATGCCTGCGATTGCAAGGACGCTCAGAAGAGTCAGACTGCGTCGAACGCGGTTGAGCAGGCTTCGAAACGATATCAACCCATCGATATTTCTGCATGCTGGTTCAAATGGCATCAAACCACCTTTAGCTTGCTTCACCTATCAGGTCGCCGACCGCGGGGGCGGCTCCAGGCTTCTTATTCGAGAAAACTACTCCTGAAAGACTTAATCGATATCAGCCGGGCATTCGAATTGACCGATACAAGCTGGCTTTGCGCCGCGAAGCGCCAGGATCAGATCAAGAATTCCAACATCCGCTAATCGTGTTTACGGCATCGCCGGCATTTACCTTAGAACCACTTTCGAATCGAATTTGCTGACGGGGCTCTGCGGACGCCGCTGGAGATTATCGGTCTATTGCAAATGAAAACCCTTGGTACGCCTGCGGCATTTCCATTTGCCGTCGTTAATACAAGGATACCCAGGAAGAGTTATACCGGAAACGCTTAAGAGCGCCAAAGCAGCAATAGGCTGATATCCGGCAAGCTGAGATTAACGCTTATTAGCATCGCGCGATTTTTATTTAAGTATCTTTTACCAATATTCATTGCAGCAAGCAGTAAACAGAAAGGGTGTCCAGACAATGGCCGCCATTGAACATTCAACAATTTCGGATCCCTTATGACTATCAGAAAACGGCTCATACTTACGCTGGGTGTCGCACTTCTCGCCTTGATTGTGGTGGGCGGCTTCGGTCTTTGGCGGCTCGGTCAGGCGCAGCAGCGCTTCGAGCTTGTCCAGACCAATATTATTCCCAGCACCAAGGAGCTCACCGACGCCAAGGATAACGTCAGCAATCTGCGCCGCCTGGCTTATGGATATCTGGTAGCTGCGGATGACGCCAGGCGCGCGGCGACAGCGCAGGAAATAGCCGAGATGGACAAGAGTGTCGACCGGCATCTCGCGACCTATGAGCGCGACGACATCGCGGACGAAACCGACCGGAAATTCCTGCAGGCAGACAAGGCGGCATTCGCAGCTTATCAGTCGGTCCGGCAAGGTTTCTTCGACAAGATCAAGGCAGGCGACCAGGATGGTGCGAAGTCCATGCTTGCGAATGGAGGCACACAGTTCGAAGCGGCCAAAGCGCTCAAGGCGGCGTTCGATAGTCATAACGTGTACAACGAGAAGCTCAGCCACGATCTACACGAAACGAACAATGCAGCCAGCTCGAGCGCATTCTCGCTGATGCTTTCGTGCATTGTGATTGCGGTGCTGCTGAGCGCGGGTTTGGGCGTCCTGCTGCTGCGCACGTTGATGCGTGCCTTGGGGGCCGAGCCCGATGTCTTGAGCGAGGTGACGCAGCGCGTCGCCAGCGGCGACTTGAGCCCTGTGCCGGGCGCGCACGAGGCGCCAGCCGGGAGCGTGCTGGCTTCGATGGGTGAGATGCAAGGCAGTCTGGTCAAGCTGATCGGTCAGGTCCGCATTGCCGCTGAAAGCATTGCAAGCGGGTCGAGCCAGATCGCGGCGGGCAACGTGGATTTGTCCTCGCGCACCGAAGAGCAAGCGGCATCGCTGGAAGAAACGGCAGCCAGCATGGAAGAGCTGACATCAACCGTGAAGCAGAATTCCGACAGCGCGCAACAAGCGAGCGGGCTGGCGGCCACCGCTTCGAGCGTGGCGCAAAAAGGCCACGCAGTCGTCATGCAGGTCGTATCGACGATGGAGGACATCAGCCAAAGCTCGACCAAGATTGCTGATATCACCGGGCTTATCGAAGGGATCGCTTTTCAAACCAACATCCTGGCGTTGAATGCAGCGGTAGAAGCGGCACGCGCCGGTGAGCAGGGACGGGGTTTCGCCGTCGTGGCGAGCGAAGTGCGCAGCCTGGCGCAACGTTCGTCGAGCGCGGCAAAGGAAATCAAGGACTTGATCGCGACATCGGGGCAAAAGGTCCGGGATGGTTCCGTGCTGGCCGGGGACGCCGGCGAGACGATGGCGGAAGTCACGAAGGCGGTCGCACGCGTCACCGACATCATGCAAGAGATCGCGGCTGCCTCCGGGGAACAAAGCCGTGGCATCGAGCAGGTCAATCAGGCCATCACGCAGATGGACGAAGTGACGCAACAAAATGCAGCGCTCGTGGAAGAAGCGGCGGCTGCCTCGCAATCCCTGGAAGATCAGGGACGGCGGTTGAACGAATCGATTTCCTTCTTTCGTCTTGACGCAGCAGCGTCACCCGGGCGCGCTCCGAGCGCACCGGCAAGCACGGCGCCAGCCAAACGCCCGGCCCCACCGAGCGCGCTCAAACGGCCCGCAGCACCTGCACGCCTCGCTCTTGCCGGGAAAATCCACGCTTGAGACGGCCGCGTGCGCGGGCGGTTTGAACCCGGGTTTTGCGACCGGGTTTTGCACCCGGCCCATATTGCGCACGCGGCGGAGTTGATGACCAAAACCGGACCGCGGCGCCCCCTCATCTACGAGGGTTCCGAGCGCTTCAGCTGTCTTTCCTGAACTCATCGGTGGAAATCCGTAGCTTGCGAAGCTTGTCGTACAGGGTTTGCTTGGGCAGCCCAAGCGTCGTGGCCGTACGCAGCACATCACCGTGATGGCGTCTCAGTTCTTCGGTGATCATGGTGCGCTCGAAGTGCTCGACCTGTTGCGGCAAGCCGGTCAGCATGTCGTGGCCGCCTGTCGCCGAGGTGAGACTATCGCGGAACAGGCCCAGCACGAAACGGTCGGCCACATTGCGCAGTTCGCGCACATTGCCGGGCCACGCATGGGCCATCAGTTCGGCTAGTTGAGACCGGTTGAGCAAAGGGGCCGTGCGTTGATGGCGGCTCGCGGCCAACAGCGTGAAGTGCTCGAACAGCAGCGGGATATCCTCCCGCCGCTCGCGCAAGGGCGGCAATTCGATGAAGGCCACGCCGATGCGGTAATACAGGTCCGAGCGGAATTTCTGCTGGTCGCTCAGCACCTTCAGGTCGTCCTTCGCGGCGGCGATCACGCGGCAATCGACGTGGATCGCCTTGTTCGATCCTATCCGCTCGATACTTCGTTCCTGCAGGGCCCGCAGGAACTTGATCTGCACGGCCATCGGCATGCTCTCTATTTCGTCGAGAAACAGTGTGCCTCCGTGCGCATGCTCGAATTTGCCGATGCGCACGCGCGAGGCGCCGGTGAACGAGCCCACTTCGTGGCCGAACAATTCGCTCTCCGCCAGCGCCTCGGACAAGCCTCCGCAGTTCAGCGGCACGTAGTTGGCGTGGCGCCGGTCGCTGTGATCGTGGAGGCAACGCGCCACCAGGTCCTTGCCGGTGCCGGTCTCGCCGTAGATCACGACGTCGGCGGAGGTGCCCGCCAACGTCAGGACCGTTTCGCGCACGTGCTGCATCTGCGCCGAGCGTCCGAGCATCATCGCCTGGATGCCGTGAGCGTTCTCGATCCGCTCGCGCAGCGCCTGCACCTGCAGCGTCAGATAACGTTTCTCGGCCGCGCGGCGAACGACGGCGACCAGATGTTCGGAGGGAAAAGGCTTTTCGATGAAATCGTAAGCACCCTGGCGCATGGCCTGCACGGCCATCGCAATGTCGCCATGGCCGGTGACCAGGATCACCGGCAGATCGGGATCGATGGTGCGGATCTCGTTGAGCCACTGGGTGCCCGGCATGCCGGGCAGCTTGACATCGCATAGCACGACAGCCGGCACGCCGGGCTTGATGTGCGAACGGGCCTCCTCGACGCTGCCAAAGCCGTCGACCTCGAGTCCGGCCAGCTCCAAAGCCTGCGTACTGCCCATGCGTACATCGGGCTCGTCCTCGACGAAGATCACGCGGATGGCTTGTTGGTCACTCATTAGCTTCAACCTTCAGTGTGGCCGCAAGCGGCAGTTCGATCACGAAACAGGCGCCGCCTCCATCGATGCCGCCTCCTTCAATATTCTGGGCGCGCAGGCTGCCGCCCAGCTCGCGCACGATGTGCGCCGAGATCATCAGGCCCAACCCCAGTCCGGCGCCGGCCGGTTTGCTGGTGGTGAAGGGCTCGAACAGGCGCGGCAGGATGTCGGCGCGTATGCCGGGACCGGTGTCGGTGACCTGGATGACGCAGCGCTCCCCGGCCGCGTCGGCCACGCTCGCGGCGACGCGCAAGCGGCGCTGCGGCGAGGCCGCCATGGCGTCAATGGCGTTGCCCAGCAGGTTGACCAGCACCTGCTCGAGCCGAGCCTCCTCCGCGAGCGCAGCGAGGCCCGCGGGCTCCACCTGCACGACCAGTTCCACGTGGTTGTCACGCAGGCGTTCGGCCACCAGGAACTGCGCGTTGGCGATCATCTGCTGCAATGGCACGGGTACGCGCGTGGGACTTGTCTTGTGCGCAAAGGCTTTGAGCTGATAGGTCAGGCGACCGAGTCGATCCACAAGATACGCGATGCGCTGCAGGTTGCCGCGCACATCGCTTAGCCGATCCTTTTCCAGCAGCACGCAGGCGTTGTCCGAGAGCGTGCGCAAGGCGGCCAGCGGCTGATTCAGCTCGTGCACCATGCCGGCCGACATCTGGCCCAGCGCCGCCATCTTGCCGGTATGCACCAGCTCTCCCTGCATGACCCGCAGGTCCGCCTCGACGGCCTTGCGCACCTCCACCTCCTCGCCGAGTTGGGCGACCGCGCTGCGCAACTCGGCCGTGCGATCGACAATCTTCGCCTCGAGGCTGTCGTGGGCGGCTTGCAGCGCGGCCTGGCCCGCGAGCTTTTGGCGCAGTGCGCGCTGGCGTTGCGCGAACACCGTCGCGAGCAACAGCATTACCGCGGTGCCCAGCCCGGCGGTGATGCCCAGCACCCAGGCACTCGTACGTACGGGCGCCACGTTGTCGAGCACGACCAGATGCCAGCCGGCCTGCTGAGTCAAGGGCCGCGTCGTAGCCAAATAAGGGCTGCCGTTCAAACGAACCAGTGAGGCGCCCGCGTCAAGGCGCTCGGTCACACGCCAGTCGAGCGGCGTCAGCGCGGCATCGCCGTAGGGGCGCGTACTGGCGATATCCGCGAACGCTTGCTGCGTCAACGGCGCGAGCGGCCGGAATTTCCACTCATCGCGCGATGACAGGATCACCACGTCGCGTTCGTCGACCAGCATCACATTGCCAGGAAGTTTTCTCCATTCGAGCGCGGCGTCTTCCAGGTTGACCTTGACGGTGGCGATGCCGCGCAACTGGCCTTCATGGAAGAGGGCATAGGACAGGTAATATCCGGCGCGCTTGCTGGTGAAGCCCATGCCATAGAAACTGCCGCGTCCATGCGCCAGCGCTTCCCTCACATAGGGCCGGAACGAGAGATCCGCGCCGACCGGCGTACCCGGCTGGTTCCAGTCGGAGGCCGCGATGCCTACGCCCGCCCGGTTCAGAACATAGAGGCTGGTCGCGCCTGCGGTTGCGCTGACTCCCTGCAGATAACGATCGACCTCGTCGCGCAGGGTCGGGTCGCCGGGGGCATCGAGCAGCGCGAACACGCTGGGCGTCATCTCCAGCAGCGACGGCAGGTAATCCAGACGCTTGAGATCGCCCTGGAGTCCTGCGCCCACCATGTCGAGACGGTGCTGGGCTGCGTCGCGCAGGTTGTCCAGCTCGGATTGCATGGCCACTGCATGTCCGATCAGCGCCGCGACCACGATGAGAACAAGCGCCGCGCACACGGCCAGCGCGCGCCTGACGCTGGTCCTCGGATGGCTTCGCGGTATCTGCACTTGATTCGCAGGCCGATGGGTCACAGGCCGATGAAGCACAGGCGGGTGACCCGGAACCCGTGTCTGATAGTGTGCGCGAGCCGCAGCGCAGCCTTGAACGTCGACCGGGTCATGTTGTGTCTCCTCTTGGGCCTGGCGCCGCATGCAACTCGGCGCGTGACCCTTGGAATGGAGGCCTGAGCGCGGTTGCGGATGCCTGGGCGGCACCTGACCGCGATTTGAAGCGCCCGTCAGCCTGCTCGTCGCCGAGATCGCCGAGATCGCCGAGCGCGTATGGCGCTTCCAGCCATAGTGCTTAGATGATATCAATGCACGCACGCCGGACTACCCCGGGAATTCCCCTGAAATACGCCATTCATTCGCTCTTTTATACCGACGTTCGCCGTGGGCTGATGGAGGGTTTACACCTGCTCTGCGCTGGTCTTCCTGACGTAGCGGCCGGGCGCGGGCTCGATCGGCTTGTACTTCGCATTGCCGAGTCGCTTGGGAGCAGCTTTCGCCTTGCCGGCTTGCGGTTTTAGCCACTCCATCCAGTGTGTCCACCAGCTGCCTGGGTTCGACTTTGCGGACGAAAGCCAGGCTTGCGGGTCACCGCCCAGTTCGCCATCGGTCCAGAAGCTGCGCTTGTTCTTCGATGCGGGGTTGATCACGCCCGCAATATGACCGCTCGCGCCGAGCACGAACTGAGTCTTCCCGCCGCCGACCAGTTGCGTCGTGCGATACGCGCCTTTCCACGGCACGATGTGGTCCTCCAGCGTGGCGAGCACATAGCTCGGCATGTCGATGCGGCCCAGGTCCACCGGCGTGCCGCACATCGTGAGGCGCGCCGGCTTGCACAGGTTGTTCTCGAGGTACATGTTGCGCAGGTACCAGGCGTACATCGGCCCGGGCAGGTTGGTGCCGTCCGCATTCCAGTACAGCAGGTCGAACGCCTGCGGCGCGCCACCCTTGAGGTAGTTGTTGACGACGTAAGGCCATATCAGGTCGTTGGCGCGCAGCGTCTGGAATACGAAACCGAGTTCCTGGCCCGGGTAGATGCCACCGCGACCGATGGACTGTTCGCGCTGCGACACCCCTTGTTCATCGATGAACACGCCCAGGTCGCCCGGGTCGCCGAAATCCAGCATGGTCGTGAGAAGCGTGAGGCTCGCGACTGACTCGTCGCCGCGCGAGCGCAGCACCGCAATGGCTGATGACAGGATCGTGCCGCCCACGCACCAGCCGACCGCGTTGACTTTATCGGCGCCGCTGATCGCGAGGCCGACCTCGAGCGCTTTCATTGCGCCTTTTTCAACGTAGTCGTCCCAGGTGATGTGCGCCAGCTCGGCGCCGGGGTTGCGCCATGACACCAGGAACACAGTCTGGCCCTGTTCGCTCGCGAAGCGCACGAACGAGTTTTCCGGTTGAAGATCGAGGATGTAGAACTTGTTGATGCACGGCGGCACGATCACGAGCGGCCGCGTGGAGACCTCTTCGGTCAGCGGCGCGTACTGGATCAGCTGGAACAGCTCGTTCTCGAACACGACCGAGCCTTTGGAGACAGCAACATTACGGCCCACTTCGAACGCGCTTTCATCGGTGATGGAAATGCGGCCGCGCTTCAGGTCTTCGATCAGGTTGGCAAAGCCGGCCCTGACGCTTTCTCCCTTCGATTCGAGCGCGGCCGTCATGACCTCGGGGTTGGTCGCCGCGAAGTTGGCCGGGCTCATCGAGTCGATGAACTGGCGCACGTAGAAGCGCAGCTTGTGCTTTTCCTTCTCCTCGATACCGGCCGCTTCGACCATGTCGTCAAGCAGGCGCGCGTTGAGCAGATAAGACTGCTTGAGCAGGCTGTACCAGGGATTGTCCCGCCAGGCGGTCGCATTGAAGCGGCGGTCGCCGCGCTCGGGAAGGACCGCCGGCTCCGCAGCGCTGCCGGTGGCGCTTGCAACCAGGCCCAGATACAACGCCATCTGCTGCTGCCAGTAGTGGGCCTGCGCCTGCGCAAGCGCGAGGGCCGGCGGCTGGGCGGCTTTGGCGGATGAATCACCGGGCACGCCTGGGAATGCCTGCATCAGCGTCTGTGCCGATTTGAAAAAGCCCTGGACGAACTCGTCCGGCATGTTGAACGGCGAAGCCATGCTGTCTCCTGTAGGTTTGGCGCTGAAGATTCGAAGCGCTCGCGGGTAGTGTCTTCGTCGATCTGTCCGAACGCGTATGAAGACTCCAGCCATAACGCGTTGATGATGGCGAAAGCCAGCGCCAGCCCTGGACCGGGGATCCAGGTGAAGTGCTACGTAAGCCACATAAGATAGCCGCGCCATGTTTCAGTATAGTTTTGCGCCGTGACTTTGAATATCTTCTGCGGTGAGCGGACCTGCTCACTGCGGCCGCCGCGCATGGCGGCCGGCCGCAGCCGCATCCCGGTGCTCCCCTAGAGAGTGGCGTTGGTCACTGCATATGCTGACCGCCGTTGATGGCGATGTTGGCGCCGGTCACGAAGGCGGCCTCCTCGGAGGCCAGGTAAATGATCAGCCCGGCGACTTCCTCGGGTTTGCCGAGCCGGCCGACCGGAATGTTCGGCAGGATCTTGGAGTCCAGGATTTCCTGCGGAATGGCCGTCACCATCTTCGTGCCGATGTAACCCGGTGAGATGGTGTTGACGGTGACTCCCTTGCGGGCCACTTCGAGCGCCAGTGCTTTCGTGAAACCGTGTACCCCGGACTTGGCTGCCGAGTAATTGGTCTGGCCGAATGCGCCTTTGGAGCCGTTGACGGAAGACACGTTGATGACGCGGCCCCAGTTGCGCTCGACCATGCCGTCGGCGACCTGCTTGGTCATGTTGAACAGGCTGTCGAGGTTGGTGCGCAGCACCGCGTCCCAGTTGACCTTGTCCATCTTCTTGAAGGTCATGTCGCGGGTGATGCCGGCGTTGTTGACCAGTACGTCGACGGCTCCGAGCTCGTCGCGCACGCGAGCGACAGCGCTCGCGCAGGAGTCGATGTCGGTCACGTCGCAGGGCACGGCGAGAATGTCGTAGCCGTTCTCCTTCATCTGCGCCACCCATTCGCCGTGGCGGTTATTGCCGGGCGAGTAGGTCACGGCCACCTTGTAGCCGGCATCGACCATCTTGGTGGAAATCGTTTCACCGAGGCCGCCCATGCCTCCCGTTACCAGTACCACGCGTGCTTGTGTCATGTTCCGTCTCCTTGTTGGTGTTACGTTCAGTTGTGCTCACGCACGTCAGGCACATTCACGTGCATTCACGCACGTTCGACGGCCAGCGCCACGCCCATGCCGCCGCCGATGCACAGCGACGCCAGCCCCTTGTTCGCGCCGCGGCGCTTCATTTCATGCAGCAGCGTCACGAGGATCCGGCAGCCGGACGCGCCGATCGGGTGGCCGATGGCAATGGCGCCGCCATTGACGTTGATCTTGCTCGTGTCCCAGTCCATTTCCTTGTTCACCGCGCAGGCCTGTGCGGCGAAGGCTTCGTTGATCTCCATCAAGTCCAGGTCTTGCGCCGACCAGCCTGCGCGCTGCAGGCACAATCGCGAAGCCGGCACCGGACCCATGCCCATGATGGTCGGGTCCAGTCCCGCGGATGCATACGCGCGGATCACAGCCAGCGGACGCAGGCCAAGCGCCGCGGCGCGCTCTGCGCTCATCACCAGCACGGCGGCGGCGCCGTCGTTGAGGCCCGATGCATTGCCCGCTGTCACTGATCCCGCTTTGTCGAAGGCCGGACGCAAACCGGCGAGCACGTCGGCGCTCGTCTTGCGGTTGACGAACTCGTCGGCGGCAAAGACGATTGGATCGCCTTTTTTCTGCGCGATGGAAAACGGCAGGATCTCGTCGGCGAACCGGCCGGCGTCCTGGGCTGCTGCCGCCTTCTGCTGCGAGGCGAGCGCGAGCGCATCCTGCAGGTCGCGCGTGATGCCGTACTGCTTCGCCACGTTCTCGGCCGTGATGCCCATGTGGTACTGATTGAAGACGTCCCACAGGCCGTCGACGATCATGCTGTCGATCAGCTTCGCGTCGCCCATGCGAAAGCCGTCGCGTGAACCGGGCAGCACGTGCGGTGCGGCGCTCATGTTTTCCTGGCCGCCGGCAACGACGATTTCCGCGTCGCCACACTTGACCGCTTGCGCCGCGAGCATGACGGCCTTGAGGCCCGAACCGCATACCTTGTTGATGGTCATCCCCGGAACGCTTTGCGGCAACCCGGCCTTGATGACGGTCTGGCGCGCGGGGTTCTGGCCTGCACCGGCGGTCAACACCTGGCCCATGATGACTTCGCTGACCGCGTCGGCCGGTACGCCGGCTTGCGCCAGCAGGCCCTTGACGACATGGGCGCCAAGATCGACCGCGGAGGTCTTGGCGAGCGTGCCGCCGAACTTGCCCACGGCGGTGCGGGCGGCGGCGACGATGACGATATCGGACATGTTCACTCCTTCTCAGTGGATGATGCAAAGATCAAAAAATGGTCTGTGCCGCTGCGTATGTCGTGGCCATGTTTGCAAGCACGGCGCCGACGTCAATGCAGCTTCACGTGAGGCTCGGTGCGCCGCACGATCAGTCGTGCCAGGGTGTCGAGCGCCACCTTGGGGAAGCCGTGCAACGCCAGTTCGTGCATCTTGTAGAGTGACAGGTACATCCCGCGCGCGAACAGGCCTTCGATCATCAGGTTGCCGCCGATCAATCCGCCCATCATGTTGCCGACGGTGCTGAACTCGCCCAGCGACACCAGCGAGCCAAAATCCCGATAGCGGTAGTCCTTGAGCGGTTTGCCGGCCATCCGCCGCCTGATCTGCTGCATCAGATGGGAAGCTTGCTGGTGCGCCGCCTGGGCGCGTGGCGGCACGAGGACGCCTTCGCCGGCTTGCGGCCACGCACAGGCTGCGCAGTCGCCGATGGCGAAGATGTCGTCGTCGCGGGTGACCTGCAATGTTGGCCTCACCACCAGCTGGTTGACCCGGTTCGTCTCGAGGCCGGCCATGTCCTTCAGGAAGTCCGGCGCCTTGACGCCGGCTGCCCAGACCACGAGTTCGGCCGGCAGGAAATGGCCGTCGGCCAGGCGCACGCCATCCGCTAATACTTCGGCAACCTTAGCATTTATCCGTACCTCCACGCCGAGCTTGCCCAGCAGGGTCTCGGTCGCTTGAGACAAACGCGGCGGCAAAGCAGGCAGTACACGCGGCGCGGCCTCGACGACCGTCACGCGGATGTCTTTGTTGGGATCGACGCGATCCAGGCCGAAGGCCACCACTTCACGCGTGGTGCGATGCAGTTCGGCCGCCAGCTCGACGCCCGTGGCTCCCGCACCGATGATGACCACCTGCAACTGTTCGGGCCGCAGCGGCGCGGTTTGCGCATGCGCGCGGATGCAGGCATTGACCATGCGCGAATGGAAACGCAGCGCGTCGACGGAGGACTCCAGCCGCATCGCGTATTCGCGCACGCCCGGCGTGCCGAAGTCGTTGCTCTGGCTGCCCACCGCCATCACCAGGGTGTCGTAACCGAATGCGCGCTGTGGCGTGACCAGCAGGCCCTCGTCGTCGACATGCGCCGCCACCAGCACTTCGCGCCGTTCCCGGTCGAGACCCGTCATCTCGCCTACGCGATAGCGAAAGTGATGCCAGTGCGACTGCGCGAGGTAGCCCACCTCATGAGCGCTCATGTCCATGCTGCCGGCGGCGATCTCATGCAGCTTGGGTTTCCACACATGGGTGCGCTTCTTTTCGATCAGCGTGATCTCGGCTTGCCTGCGCCGGCCGAGCGTGTTGCCCAGCCGCGTCGCCAGTTCGAGCCCGCCCGCACCGCCGCCGACAATCACGATGCGGTGGCGCGGGTGATCCGTTGCGGTGTTCATGGTTGTGTCCCGGTCCGGTGTTCTCATCGAATGCTTAGGTTAGCTACCAAAATAAGCTACTCAGTGTTTCGAGGCCACCGGCATGTGTTCTTCGACAGCGTCGAGTACCGCTTCGGGCTCCTCGGTGGCAGTCCCGGATTTGTTGTCGAGTTGTTGATGCAGCCGGTCGACATCCAGGTCGCCGAGCCACTTCCCGACGACCACCGTCGCCACCCCGTTGCCGATCAGGTTCGTCAGCGCGCGCGCCTCGGACATGAAGCGGTCGATGCCCAGGATCAGCGCCAGCCCCGCGACCGGCACGCCGCCCACGGCCGAAAGCGTGGCCGCCAGCACGATGAACCCGCTGCCGGTCACCCCGGCCGCGCCTTTGGAGGTGAGCATCAGGACACCCAGCAGCGTGATCTGCTGGACCAGCGTCATCGGCGTGTTGGTCGCCTGGGCGATGAACACGGCGGCCATCGTGAGGTAGATCGAGGTGCCGTCCAGGTTGAACGAGTAGCCGGTGGGGATCACCAGGCCGACCACCGACTTGCGCACCCCGAGGTTTTCCATCTTGACCATCATGCGCGGCAACGCCGCTTCCGACGAACTGGTGCCGAACACGATCAGCAGTTCTTCCTTGATGTAGCGGACGAACTTCCAGATCGAGAAACCGTGCAACCGGGCGATGGTCCCAAGGACGACGAAGATGAAGAAGAGGCAAGTGGCGTAGAACGTCGCCATCAGCTTGCCGAGCGAGAGCAGCGAACCCAGCCCGTACTCGCCGATAGTGAACGCCATCGCGCCGAACGCGCCGATCGGAGCGACTCGCATGATCATGCCGACGATTGCGAACAGCACATGCGAGCCCTTCTCGATGATGTCGAATATCAAGGTGCCGCGACCGCCGAACTTATGCAGCGCGAAGCCGAACATCACGGAGAAGAGCAGGACTTGCAGGATCTCGCCTTTGGCGAAGGCGTCCACGACCGTGCTGGGAATGATGTTGAAGAAGAAATCGACCGTGCCCTGCATCTTGCCGGGCGCGGTGTAGGCGGCGATGGCCTTGGGGTCGAGCGAGCCTGCATCGATATTCATGCCCGCGCCGGGCTTCAGGACGTTGATGATCACGAGCCCGACCACCAGCGCGACGGCGCTGACGATCTCGAAGTACATCAACGCCAGGCCGCCCGTCTTGCCGACCTTCTTCATGTCCTCCATGCCGGCTATGCCGACCACGACGGTGCAGAAGATGATCGGTGCGATGATCATCTTGATGAGCCTGATGAAACCGTCGCCGAGCGGTTTCATCGCGGTGCCGGTGTGCGGGAAGAAATGGCCCACCAGCACCCCGATGAGGATCGCCGTGATGACCTGGAAATACAGCGACTTGTAGAGCGGCCGGCTTTTGGGATCGTGGTCCATGGGGTGTCTCCGTCCATGCTTGTGGGGTGTTCCAGGCGTTCAGATGCCCGCGGCTCGCGCCTGCCGCTCTATGTGTCGATGAAACTGCGCGTGGTCTGGTTCGTGGTGATCATTCGGCGCTCCGGTGCGAGCCGGCATCGACGGTTGCGAGCGCGGTCATGTTGACGATGCGGCGCACGGTCGACGACGGCATGAGGATATGCACCGGCAGTGCTGCGCCGAGCAGGATGCCGCCCACGGTGATGCCGCCGCCTGCCGCGAGCCGCAGCAGGTTGTAGGAGATGTTGGCCGCATCGACGTTGGGCATGACGAGCACGTTGGCTTCTTCGCTTAAGCTCGAATCCGGAAACTCGTGTTCGAGGATGCTGCGCGACAACGCCGCGTCGCCGCGCATCTCGCCATCCACCGCGAGTTGCGGATCGAGCGCCTTGACCAGCGCCAGCGCTTCGCGCATCTTGACCGCGCTTTGGGCGTCCGAACTGCCGAAGCTTGAATGCGACAGCAGCGCCACGCTCGGCGTGATCCCGAAGCGGCGCACTTCCTCGGCTGCAAGTAACGTGATCTCGGCAAGCTGCGCGGCGCTCGGATCGTGATTCACATGGGTGTCGCAGATGAAGAGCTGGCGACCCGGGAGCATCAGCATCTGCATGGCCGCGAAAGTCTGGCTGCCGTGCTTGAGCCCGATGACATCGCGCACATGGGCGAGGTGATCCTGGTAGCGCCCGACCGTGCCGCACAGCATGGCGTCGGCGCGGCCTTCGCGCAGCATCATTGCGCCTAGCAGCGTGCCGCGGCTGCGCATCTCGGCTTGAGCCTGCACGCGTGATACGCCGCGGCGGCGGGCGAGCTGGTAGTAAGCCTCGGCCGCGTCGCCATAGATCTCAGGGTCGAGCGGGTCGACACACTCGTAGTCGACTCCCGGACGTAACCGCAAGCCGTATTGCTCGATGCGTTCGGCGAGCGTCGCCGGGCGGCCCACGAGCAGCGGCCGGGCGATCCCTTCATCGACCGCTACCTGGGCGGCGCGCAGCACGCGTTCGTCCTCGCCCTCGGCGAAAAGCACGCGCTTCGCGTTGAGCTTGGCGGCGGCGAACACCGGCTGCATCGCGTTGCCGGAGTGGTAGACAAACTGGCCCAGGCGCTGCCGGTAGGCCGCCATGTCTTCAATAGGGCGTGTAGCGACGCCGCTGTCCATTGCCGCTTGTGCGACTGCAGGCGCCACCACTTCGATCAGGCGCGGATCGAACGGCTTCGGGATCAGGTATTGCGCGCCGAAGCGCAGGCCGGCCGCGCCATAGGCTTGCGCCACCACCTCCGGGATCTCGGCGTGCGCCAGCTCGGCGATCGCGCGCACCGTCGCCAGTTTCATCGCTTCGTTGATCGTGGTCGCGCCCACATCGAGCGCGCCACGGAAGATGAACGGGAAGCACAGGACGTTATTGACCTGGTTAGGGTAGTCGGAGCGGCCCGTGCCGATGACTGCGTCGGGGCGCACTGCCAGCGCGTCTTCGGGCATGATCTCCGGATTCGGGTTGGCCATCGCCAGGATGATCGGGGCGCGCGCCATGCGCTTGACCATGTCGGCCGTGAGCACGCCGCCCGCAGACAGGCCCAGGAAGATGTCGGCCCCTTCGATGATCTCGCCGAGCTTGCGCGCCGGCGTGTCCTGCGCATAGCGCGCCTTGTTGGGGTCCATCTGCTCCTTGCGTCCAACGTAGACGACACCGTTGCTGTCGGATACGAAGATCTTGTGCATGGGCAGCCCGAGGCTGACGATCAGGTCCAGGCACGCAAGGGCTGCCGCGCCCGCGCCGGATGCCACCAGCGTGACCTCCGTGATGTCCTTGCCGACCAGGCGGAGTGCATTCAGGATGGCCGCCGCGGCTACGATCGCGGTGCCATGCTGGTCATCGTGGAAGACCGGGATCTTCATGCGCTCGCGCAGCTTCTTCTCGATGTAGAAACATTCGGGCGCCTTGATGTCCTCCAGGTTGATGCCGCCGAAGGTCGGCTCCATGCGCGCGATGGTGTCGATCAGCTTGTCGGGGTCGGCCTCGTCGAGTTCGATGTCGAATACGTCGATGCCCGCGAACTTCTTGAAGAGGCACGCCTTGCCTTCCATCACCGGCTTGCCCGCAAGCGCGCCGATGTTGCCCAGACCCAGCACCGCGGTGCCGTTGGTCACCACGGCGACCAGGTTATTGCGCGCGGTCAGGTTGCCCGCCTCACGCGGATCCTCGACGATGGCAAGACACGCTTCAGCCACGCCCGGCGAGTAGGCAAGACCCAGGTCGCGCTGGGTGGCCATGGCCTTGGTCGGCGTGACGGAAATCTTGCCCGGTGTCGGGTAGCGGTGATAGTCGAGCGCTGCTTCGCGCAGGGTGTCCGTCATGGTGTCTTGTCTCCAGGAATTTATTGAGGCAGCGTGGTGGAGCGAAGGCGCGTCTATTTCTTCTTCTGCGGTGGCAGGTCGGTGCAGTGACCTTCGAAGACCTCGGCGGCCATGCCGATCGACTCGCCCAGCGTCGGGTGCGGATGGATCGTCTTGCCGATGTCAGCAGGTTCACAGCCCATTTCAATCGCTAAGCACACCTCGCTGATCAGATCGCCCGCATGGGTGCCGACAATCCCGCCGCCGATCACGCGATGCGTGGCTTCGTCGAAGATCAGCTTGGTGAAGCCTTCATCGCGGCCGTTCGCAATTGCACGTCCCGACGCGGCCCACGGGAACACCGCGCGGCCAATCTTGATGCCCTCGGCCTTGCATTGTTCTTCGGTCTTGCCGGCCCAGGCCACCTCGGGGTCGGTATAGGCCACTGAGGGGATCTGGCGTGCGTCGAAATAGGACGACTCACCATGCGCGGCCTCGGCCGCTACATGGGCTTCGTGCACCGCTTTGTGCGCAAGCATGGGCTCACCGACGATGTCACCGATCGCGAAGATGTGCGGCACGTTGGTGCGCATCTGCTTGTCGACGTTGATGAAACCGCGCTCCGTTACTGCGACGCCGGCCTTGTCGGCATCGATCCTCTTGCCGTTCGGGCTGCGGCCGACTGCGACCAGCACCAGGTCGTAGACCTGCGGCTCAGCATGCGCCTTCTCCCCCTCGAAGCTGACTTCGATACCCGCGTCCGTCGCCTTCGCGCCCACGGCCCGGGTCTTCAGCATCACGTGGTCGAAGCGATGAGCGTTCATCTTGTCCCACACCTTGACGAGGTCGCGGTCGGCGCCTTGCATCAGGCCGTCGAGCATCTCGACTACATCAATACGTGTGCCGAGCGTCGAGTAGACCGTCGCCATTTCCAGTCCGATGATGCCGCCGCCAACCACCAGCATCCGCTTCGGGATCGACTTGAGTTTCAGTGCGCCGGTTGAGTCGACAACGCGCTCGTCCTCGGGCATGAAGGGCAGCTTCACCGCTTGCGACCCCGCGGCGATGATCGCCTTGGCGAACTTCACGACACGCTTGCCGCCGTCCGCTGTCGCCACCTCGATGTGGTGCGCATCGACAAAGCTGCCGACGCCGGTAACGACCTCGACCTTGCGTGCCCGTGCCATGCCGGCGAGGCCGCCGGTGAGCTTGCCGACCACGCCGTCCTTGAACGCACGCAGCTTGTCGAGATCGATCTCGGGCGGCCCGTAGCGCACGCCGTGGTCTGGCAGATGACTGACCTCGTCGATCACCGACGCGGTATGCAGCAGCGCCTTCGACGGGATGCAACCCACGTTCAGGCACACGCCGCCCAGGGTCGGATAGCGCTCGACCAACACGGTCTTCATCCCGAGGTCGGCGCTTCGGAAAGCGGCAGAATATCCTCCCGGGCCCGCACCCAGCACGAGCACCTCGCATTCGACATCGGCTTTGCCGCCGTAGCTTGCCGCCACCGGCGCGGGGGTAGGGGCGGTGGCCGGTGCTGCGACCGCGGGCTGCGCCGGCGGGGCGGCAGCGGCCTTGGCGGCCTCACTAGCCTCAACCACCAGGATCACTGATCCTTCGCTTACCTGATCATTGACCTTGACCTTGATCTCCTTGACCAAGCCAGCCTGACTCGATGGAATTTCCATGGAGGCTTTGTCGGACTCGACCATGATCAAACCGGTGTCGACGGCGATCACCTCGCCAACCTTGACCATCACCTCGATCACGGCGACATCCTTGAAGTCGCCGATGTCGGGTACTTTTACGTCCACAAGATTGGCCATTGCGACACATTCCTCAGAAGAGCACGCGCCGCAGATCGGCGAGCAGTTTGGCGAAATGGACGTTGAATCGCGCGGCGGCGGCGCCGTCTATCACGCGATGGTCCCAGGACAGCGACAGCGGCAGCGTCAGGCGTGACGTCCAGTTCTTGCCATCGCCGGAGTGCTGTTTCCAGTAGCTCTTGCACACGCCCATGATGGCGACCTCGGGCGCGTTGATGATGGGCGTGAAGTAGATGCCGCCGATCCCGCCCAGCGAACTGATCGTGAACGTGCCGCCTTGCATCTGCTCGGGTTTGAGCTTGCCGTCGCGCGCCAGCTTGGCGAGTTCGCCCATCTCACGGGCGATCTCCGGCACGCTCTTTTTATCGGCATCGCGGATCACTGGCACCATCAGTCCGTTGGGCGTGTCGGCTGCAAATCCGATGTGGTAGTACTGCTTGAGGATCAGCACATCTCCGTCGGCGCTTTTCTCCAGACTTGAGTTGAACTCGGGAAACGCCTTGAGCGTGGCGACCGCCGCTTTCATCATGAACGGCAGCATGCTGATCTTCACGCCCGATTTCTCCAGCTCCTTGTTCATCTGCACGCGGAATTGTTCGAGATCGGTAATGTCGGCCTCGTCGTGCGTGGTGACATGCGGAATGACGACCCAGTTGCGATGCAGGTTAGCCGCCGAGATCTTCTTGATGCGCGACAACTCGCGACGTTCGACAGGACCGAACTTCGCAAAGTCCACCTTCGGCCAGGGCAGCAGCTCGAGCCCTCCCATACCTGTACCGGCCGGGGCTGCTTTCGCTGCTGCGTTCGACGGGGAGGCGGACGCACCGCCTTTGGCGAACGTCTCTACATCGCCACGCAGGATGCGGCCGTGATCGCCTGTGCCCTTCACCTGACCCAGATCGACACTGAGTTCGCGCGCCACCTTGCGCACCGCCGGGCTCGCGTAGGCGAGGGCGAAGCGGGCTTCGTCTATGCCGCTACCGCTCGACGCCGCGGCTGGTGATGCCGGACTCGCTGCCGGCGCCGGGGCCGCTACCGGAGCAGCAGCCGCGACAGGGCCCGCATCCGTCACCAGCGACATGATGATGCTGCCTTCATTGACCGTATCGCCGAGTTTGATGCGGATCTCCTCGACCACGCCGCCGAGCGGCGCGGGCACGTCCATGGTGGCCTTGTCCGATTCAAGCGAGATGAGCGGATCTTCCGCCTTGACGGTGTCTCCAACCTTGACGTAGATCTCGATCACCGGCACGTCCTTGAAGTCGCCGATGTCGGGCACGCGCACCTCAGCTAGTCCGGCGGGCGCGCTTACCGGCGAAGGCGAGGCGCTGACGCTGGGCTTGACCGCCTCCTCGGGGGGCGCGGCAGCATCGTCGGCGAACTGCATGATCACGCTGCCTTCGCTGACCACGTCACCGATCTTCGCGACGATCGCCTTGACCACGCCGCCGCGGGGGGCGGGCACGTCCATGGTGGCCTTGTCGGACTCGAGCGAGACCAGCGGGTCTTCGGCCTTGACGGTGTCGCCGACCTTGACGTAGATCTCGATCACCGGCACGTCCTTGAAATCGCCGATGTCAGGTACCTTGATATCGATTGCCTGGCTCATTACGGTATCCTCATCGTCTCAAACGGTCCACGGCGCGGCGCGCTCGGTGTCCAGGCCATACTTCGTAATCGCCTCGGCTACGACTTGCGGTTCGATCACGCCGTCGTCGGCCAGGGACTTCAGCGCGGCCACCGTCACGTAATAGCGATCCACCTCGAAGAACCGCCGCAGCTTGGCGCGATAGTCGCTGCGCCCGAAACCGTCGGTGCCTAGCACGGTGTACCGGCGCCCGCTGTTCTGGACCTGCTCGCGTACCTGGTCGGCGTAGGCGCGCATGTAGTCAGTCGAGGCAACAAGGGGTCCCTCATGGCCTTCGAGCTTGCTTTCAAGCCAGCTCTTGCGTGGCGCTTCGGTCGGATGCAGCAGGTTCCAGCGCTGCGTCGCCATACCGTCGCGACGCAGCTCATTGAAGCTCGTCGCACTCCAGACATCGGCGGTGATCTTGAAGTCGTCCTTGAGCAGGTCGGCTGCAGCGATCACTTCGCGCAGGATCGTGCCGCTGCCCATGAGCTGGACCCTATGCCCTTTCTTGATGCTCTCACCGCCGTCCTGCAGCTTGTACAAGCCCTTGAGGATGCCTTCCTCGGCGCCCGCGCCGGCATCGGCGAGACCGGGGTGGGGATAGTTTTCGTTCATCAGGGTGATGTAATAGAAAACATCCTCCTGTTGCTCGAACATGCGCCGCAGGCCTTCGCGCACGATGGTCACCACTTCGTAGGCGAAGGTCGGGTCGTACGAGATGCAGTTCGGGATGGTGCCCGCAATGATGTGGCTATGACCGTCCTCGTGCTGCAGGCCTTCGCCATTGAGCGTGGTGCGCCCGGCGGTGCCGCCCAGCAGGAAGCCGCGTGCGCGGATATCGCCCGCCAGCCATGCGAGGTCGCCCACGCGCTGGAGCCCGAACATGGAGTAGTAGATGTAGAACGGAATCATCGGCACGTTGCTCGTGCTGTACGAGGTAGCTGCGACAATCCAGCTCGACATCGCACCGCCTTCGTTGATGCCTTCCTGCAGCACCTGGCCGTCCTTCGACTCACGGTAATACATCAACTGGTCCGCATCCTGCGGCTTGTAGAGCTGTCCCACCGACGAATAGATGCCGAGCTGGCGGAACATCCCTTCCATGCCGAAGGTGCGCGATTCGTCCGGCACGATGGGCACGACGTGTTTGCCAATAGCCTTGTCGCGCACGAGGGTGCCCAGCATCTGCACGAAGGCCATGGTGGTCGATATCTCGCGCGCGCCGGTGGGTTCGAGCAGGCGCTTGAAGGTGTCGAGCGGCGGGATCTCGAGCGCGGTGGAGCGGCGCCGGCGCTGTGGCAGGTAGCCGCCCAGCGCTTCGCGATGCGCCCGCAGGTACTTCATCTCGGGGCTGTCTTCCGGCAGCTTGATGAAGGGCATGCTAGCGAGATCTTCATCGGCGACCGGAATCTGGAAACGGTCGCGGAAACTGCGCAACGCGTCCTGGGTCATCTTCTTGGCCTGGTGGGCGATCATCTGCCCCTCGCCCGATTCACCCATGCCGTAGCCCTTGACGGTCTTGGGCAGGATCAGCGTCGGCTGGCCCGTGTGCTTGACCGCTGCCGCGTAGGCGGCGAACACCTTGTCGGGATCGTGGCCGCCGCGCGTCAGGCTCCAGATCTCGTCGTCGCTCATGTCGGCGACCAGCGCCGTGAGTTCCTCGTACTTGCCGAAGAAATGCTCGCGAACATAAGCGCCGCTCTTGCTCTTGAAGTCCTGGTATTCGCCGTCGACGCACTCTTCCATGCGCTTGAGCAACAGGCCGCTCGTGTCTTTCGCGAGCAGCTTGTCCCAGCCGCCGCCCCACAGCACCTTGATGACGTTCCAGCCGGCGCCGCGAAAGACCGACTCGAGTTCCTGCACGATCTTGCCGTTGCCGCGCACCGGGCCGTCGAGGCGCTGCAGGTTGCAGTTGATGACGAAGATCAGGTTGTCCAGCCGCTCGCGGCCGGCGAGCGAGATCGCGCCGAGCGACTCGGGCTCGTCCATCTCGCCGTCGCCCATGAAGGCCCAGACCTTGCGCGGTGCGGTATCGGCAAGGCTGCGGCCCTGCAGGTATTTGAGGAAGCGCGCCTGGTAGATCGCCATGAGGGGACCGAGGCCCATCGACACGGTCGGGAACTGCCAGAAGTCCGGCATTAGCCACGGATGCGGGTAAGAGGGGATGCCCTTGCCACCAGTTTCCTGGCGGTAGCCGAGCAGTTGCTCTTCGCTCAGGCGGCCTTCGACAAAGGCGCGTGAATAGATGCCTGGTGCGCTGTGCCCCTGGATGTAGATCAGGTCGCCGCCATGCGTCTCTGTTGGCGCATGCCAGAAGTGGCCGAAGCCGATGTCGTACAGCGTGGCCGCGGACTGGAAACTGGCGATGTGGCCGCCGAGTTCCGAGCTGTCCTTGTTGGCGCGCAGGATGATGGCCATTGCGTTCCAGCGGATGATGGAGCGCAGGCGATGTTCGATTGCGCGATCCCCCGGCGAGCGCTCTTCCTCCTCAGGCGGGATGGTGTTCTTGTAGGCCGTGTTCAGCGACTGGGGCGCGTAGGTCCCTTCACGCTGCGCCTGCTCCACTACACGGGTGACGAGGTAGCGGGCTCGCGGGATTCCGCGATGCGCCTGGACCGCGCGCAGGGCATCCATCCACTCGCTGGTCTCGAGCGGGTCGAGGTCATCGTTAGGGTTCATCTTGTCTCCACTTGTCGTGCCGCGTCCGTGGTCGCGCGGCACATTGTCCCGTCGATAATGCAATGGCCATGCCATGTGCTGCGTCAATCAAACAGGTAAATCAAGTTGTTGATTAAATTGGGGTTGCTACAAGAGAAATTGAGGCGCCAGAACGATGCTTCGGAATCGTGGCACGGGCGTAGTCTGGTTTTCCGTGCAGCCGGATAAGGGTAATTGCGAGGCAATGGAAGGGGGGCGTTCGCACTTGGGGTTTTGGTTGGTCGGGGGGCTCGGGTTGGGGGTTGGGGTTGGGGTTGGGGTGCCAGGTTCTTGCGTTAGCGGTCGGGGTCAGTGCTGGGTTGCTGCTTTCGGCGTTTGTGGTCTGCTTGAGTTGGCTCATTTCTTTACCACTATTAGCCACTGCGCGTGGCGGCGCGTCATTTCTTTGTCCAAAGCGACAAAGAAACGAAGCAAAGAAAGCGCTTTCAAAACGAGGGCTCATAAGTTGACCTAGCGTGCAGCTTCGATGTTTTTGGCACCCCAAAAGCACGGTGCTCGCAAGAGCGACGGATGTTTGAACCCCTCCTTCTCGCGAATTCTTACACGCACACGCTTCGCCCCGTACGCTCTCGGGCAAGCACTATTGCCAAGGACCGGCACGACTTCACGCGTATCTCTTGCTACCGCTCTTCGTGGGTTAGCTACTTAGTTAGCATGCTTGGTACGGTTACATTCGTTGGTTCGGTCTCACGCATTTTTACGGCCTCCTTACGAGGCGGGTTGGTGACATGGTTCGACATGCGTACAAATTTGGCGGATGGTTTACGCGGATAGCGCGGGGTGCTCCATGGGCAGGTTCAGTCACTGGTGGCGAAGCGTGTGGGTATCCGTGTTCGGAGAAAGAGGGGTTCACACACCGGTGGTTCTGGCGAGCACCGTGCTTTTGGGGTGCCAAAAACGTGGAAATTCACGCTAGGTCAACTTATGGGCCCGCGTTTTGAAAGCGCTTTCTTTGCTTCGTTTCTTTGTCGCTTTGGACAAAGAAATGACGCGCCGCCACGCGCAGTGGCTAATAGTGATAAAGAAAATAGCTCACTCACGCAGACCACTAACCCCGAAAGCAGCAACCCGGCACTGACCCAGACCGCTAACGCAGGAACCTGGCAACCCGGCACTGACTCCGACCGCTAACGCAGGAACCTAGCAACCCGGCACTGACCCCGACCGCTACCGCCAGAACCTAGCAACCCGGCACTGACCCCGACCGCTACCGCCAGAACCTAGCAACCCGGCACTGACCCCAACCACTAACGCCAGAACCCAACACCCCCTCCCACCCCTAGTGCGAACGAAAACCCTCCCCCGAATGCGCCCTGATGAACTCCTCAATCCTTGGACAAATCATCTCGCGCCACCGGCGCCCCGAAAAAATACCGAAATGCCCGCACTGCGCAGCGGTGAATTGCTGCCGCTTCGCATCGGCAATAGCAGTGCACAAATCGTGCGCCGCATGCGTCTGCCCAGAACCGGAAATATCGTCGAGCTCACCTTCAATAGTGAACAGGGCAACCCCTTCGATATCCTGCGGACGTACGAATTGTCCACCTACCTGCCAGGTTCCCATCGGCAGGCTGAACTCCTGGAACACGGTTCGAATCGTTTCCAGGTAATACTCGGCCGGCATATCCAGCACCGCGTTATATTCGTTGTAGAACCTGCGATGTTCTTCGGCAAGTTCATCCTCTCCTCTGATCAAATGCTCGTGAAATTCCCGATGACTTTGCGCATGGCGCTCCGGATTCATCGCAACGAAACCCGCATGCTGCAGGAAGCCCGGATACACCTTGCGCCCAGATCCCGGATGACTGGCCGGGACGCGATAGATCACGCTGTTTTCAAACCATGAGTAGGTTTTTTTCGTTGCGAGCGCATTCACCTGCGTAGGCGATTTGCGCGGGTCGATAGGGCCGCCCATCATGGTCATCGTCTTCGGCAGTTTCGGGTCGCCGGCGCTTGCCATCAGCGCGATCGCCGCAAGCACCGGAACCGTCGGCTGGCAGACCGAGATGACATGCAGGTCGGGGCCGAGCAGCCGAATGAAATCCTGCACGTAATAGACGTAGTCATGCAAATGGAACGCACCCTCGGACAAGGGCACCATCCGCGCGTCGGTCCAGTCGGTAATGTAGACATCGTGGTTCGGCAGCAAGCCATGCACGGTGTCACGCAGCAAGGTCGAATGATGACCGGACAGAGGCGCCACGAGCAGCACCTTGGGGTGATTCAGCCCAGCCAATTCCTCATCGCCCAGGTTTTTCCGGAAATGCAGCAGCGCGCAAAACGGCTTGTCGAGCGTGACCTCTTCTGAAATGCCGACCGTCTTGCCGCCGACCACGGTCGTGTGGATCGCAAATGGCGGTTTTTCATATTCCTTGCCGAGCCGGTACATCAACTCGTATCCGGCCGCGATGTGGCGCACAAACGGTACGCGCGCTACGGGCGAGACCGGATGGATCAGCAATTTGGCCCATGCATTCGCCCATTGCAAGAAGGGTGCTACGAGAGAGCGATTCTGTTCATGCAATTGATAAAGCATAGTTATCCAGATAAATGACTCAGAGTGCTTGTATAAATACGAACTGCATGAAATTCCAGGCGATCACACCGTCAGCGACAACTGTTCCCGCTTGGCGACCGCGCTGCGCCGGTAAAGCACCAGCGTGCCAATCAGGCCGCACACCGCAGCAAAGCTCATCCACAAGCCCGGCGCACCTTTGTTGTTCGTTACCTGGATCAGGAAGGTCAGGATGACAGGCGTGAAGCCGCCGAAGATCGCAGTCGCCAGGCTGTAGGCCAGCGAGAACCCCGAGGTGCGTACGTCGACCGGCATCACCTCGGTGAGCGCCACGACCATCGCGCCGTTATAACTGCCGTAGAGGAACGACAGCCACAACTCCGCAATCAGCATCTTCGGGAAAGTTGGTCCGTCGACCAGCCAGACCATCACCGGGTAAGCGGTCAGGATGGTCAGCAACGTGAAACCGATCAGCAGCGGCTTGCGTCCAACGCGGTCGGACAGGGCGCCCATGACCGGCAACCAGAACAGGTTCGATACGCCAATGCAGAACGTGACAATCAGGCTGTCTTCAGCCGAGAGCTTAAGCACGCTGCGCCCGAACGTCGGCGTATAGATTGTTATCAGGTAGAACGACACCGTGGTCATCACGACCAGCATCATCCCGGCCAATACGATGCCCCAGTTGCGCATCATCGAGCGGAAAATTTCGCTCGCGTTGGGCCTGTGCTTGCGAGCGGTGAACTCCTCGGTTTCCTGCAGCGAACGACGGATCACGAAGAGAAACGGCACGATCATGCAACCGATGAAGAACGGAATGCGCCAGCCCCATGCGGCAATCGCCGCCTGTCCCATCGTGGCGCTCAACGTATAGCCAATCACCGCGGCCACGATGATCGCAGCCTGCTGGCTGGCCGACTGCCAGCTCACATAGAAGCCCTTGTGACCCGGCGTCGCCATTTCCGCGAGATAGACCGACACACCGCCCAGTTCCACGCCAGCCGAGAAACCCTGCAGCAAGCGGCCGATCAGCACCAGCAGCGGTGCGAACAGGCCGATGGTCATGTACCCCGGCACGAAGGCCACCAGCACGGTGCCCATCGCCATGATGGCGAGCGTCGTGATCAGCCCCTGCCGCCGGCCTACCTTATCGATGTAAGCACCCAAAACAATCGCGCCGACGGGCCGCATGATGAAACCCGCGCCAAACGTGCCGAACGTCAGCATCAGCGAGGCGAACTCACTGTCGGCGGGGAAATAGGTCTTGGCGATATAGGTTGCGTAAAAGCCAAACAGGAAGAAATCGAACATCTCCAGGAAATTGCCGCTGGTCACCCGGACAACCATTCCGAACTTGGATTGTGTTGCGTTAGCGTTCGACATTTTCGCCGTCTCCAGAATCTGATTCTTGTATTGGGCCGGCATGGCCCGCTGCAGGCCATGCCGATCCGGACTTACGGTCACACGGTGTCAAGCGACAAACTGGCACTGCGATGCCGGCGTGCGGGTGTCCATGTTGCGGCCGCGGTTCATGTGGTCGTCGACTTCCGCTGCACAGCCAAGCATGCGCGGGTACAGGAAGATCGTAAAGGCCGCCGTCTCCAGCGCCGCGCCTGAATATTCGCCGTTACGGTAGGGCTGCCACAGCATCTTCAGCAGCAACGCGGCAATCACCGCATCGACATTGACGCAATAAACATTACGCGACACGCCTGCGTCGAACAAGGTCTGCACCAGCGTGCCGTAGAACTCGTGGAAGACGTTATATTCCTGACGCTCGGCCATCAGTTCGCGAATGAAGACCTCGCGCGGATCGTAATTGACGGGCTTGTCCTTGAACACGGGGTGATTGACGCCGGGAATCTTCTGGATATCCAGGCTGCCCGTGTTCTTCTTGTTCGATTTGTAGCGGGCGTACGCTTCGACATATTTCAGGGCCAGCGCCTTCAGGTCCACGCCATGATTCGGGTCGCCCGGATCGACGAGGCCCGAGTCCCTGAACTGCTCGATCAGGAACGCAATGCCCTCGTAGCCGTTGCCGCCATGGGTGTAACCGGTGTGCGTCAGAAAGCCGATCAACCCTTTGTTGAGCTGCACGCGTTCGGGGTCCTCGGGGCCATCGGAAGAGACTGCGCCTTTGGCGCCCTGGGCCGAGATCGTGCCGGGTCCGTTTGACAAAAGCAGCCCCACGAGCACCTGGAATGCGAACAGGTCGGCCGGCTGCGGCGTGAGACCGAGCAGCGCGACGAAGGCCACCTCGCTGATCGGCCGCTGCTGCAGGATATCGGCCGTTGCGATGCCGCAGAAACTGCCGGGCTGGTGCTGGTCTGCTTGCACCGAGGCGCCGATCAGCGCGCCGAACAGGCGCATCCACCAGGGCAGGCTCTCGGCGGTCAGGCGCGAGACGCGCTTGCGCATCAACGGACCCCAGGCGAGGGTGGTCGTGATCGCGGCGAGGACGGCGTCGGCCGTGGGGTGACCGGGCAGTGTCTGAAGGTATTGCACGAACACTGATTTGGCGCCGCGTGCGCTCAGGCCCGCGAGCATCGCTTGTGCGTGGACGTCGGGCTCGGCGCTGACGAACAAAGCAGGGTCGTCGACGGCGATTGCGCTGGTATCGAAGCTTTCGTCCAATGCGTCATTCATGCCGGCAGCCGCGAAAGCGTCGATCAGAACCCGCGCGATCTGCCGCGCCTGCCCTTGGCTGCGAGGCCCGAGGATGCTGGCCGCAGCGGCCAGCACGGTGTTGGGTGCGTTGCCGGCGTCGCGTGCAGCCTGTGCCGCGGCCAACGCCGGATGACCGTGCAGGTTGAGGCCCGCACCTATCGCGACATTGATCAGGCGCCGATCGTTCTCGCCGCCGGGTTCGTGCAGCAGCGCGAGGCTGACGTTGGCCTCCAGCGGGTACTGGGCGGCATCCAGCATCGACACGCCGTACAAGCTCGTGACCTGGGTCTTCGCGTCCATCTGCGAGGCGCCTGAGGCGTCCTTCATCGTCTGGCGCGGCGATACGGCTCCGATCTGCTGGTTCAGCGCCGCGACCTGTTCGTTGTAGGGGGCGGTGGCAACGACTACGGGCAGGTCGAGATCGGCCGGCAGGTCGAGTCCATGGCTCGAGCCGAACCAGGGTTTGAGCGCGAGATTGCCCTCGGACGCGAAGTCGGGGCGGCAGGCGTTTTCGCCCATCACCGCAGTCAGTGCAGCCGGGATGTGGGCGATATTGGTCACGAGCGCGCCCTTGGCCGAGAACACGGGATTCTCGGGCGTGAAGATGCCGTCCACGCCGAATTTGTCCATGAACCAGCCTTCCTTGCTGAGCGCATCGTCGGCGCCACCGGCCATCGCGCCGGCATGTCCGACCGAGCGGGTCAGCTTGGACTTCCAGCGCCCGACCACGCAAGCGACCACGGGCTTGGTGAAGTTCGCATCGAGCTCGTAGTAGCCGCCGGGTTCGACGTATAGCACTGCAGCCTTACTGCGGGCGTCGTTTGACAGGGCGAATGCAAACTCGGGCGCAGCGAAGTGGACATAGACATCCTTGCCGCTGGAAATGGACGTCGTAGTGCCCCAGCCCGCCATGCGCAGGTACGTTGCAATGGTGGTCGTGAAATTTCCCGAGTTGGAGAAGATCGCGATAGACCCTTTGCGCAAGGCCTCTTCCGGATGATCACCGCCCAGCGCACCGCCGATGCGAACCTGATTCCACGCATCGGCTACACCCAGGCTGTTGCCGCCGAAGATGTCGATGCCATTGGCCTGACCCATCGCGCGGATCTCGCGCGAGTCGTGCACAGCGAGCTTCTCGGTGACGATAAAGATCTTCTTCAGCTCCGGGTTGACCCGGATCAGTTCGGCCACCCCATCACGCGCCGCTGCCGGCGGCAGGTAGATCACGCCGCAGTTGAAGCGATGGCCGGCGTTGATGCCTTCAAGTACGTTGTTGTAAACGGGCACTGCGCCGAGCGCCGTTTCCAGCACTTGGCCACGTTTCCCCGGGGCCGTGCCGAACACGACGTTGCCGCCTGAATAGACATGGCCGACCGGCGTCACGTCGCTCGACTCGCCGCCAAGGATGTTGAGCACGCAGACCCGGTCTTCGCGCGTGGCCACGTGGGCCAGCGAACTGGTACCGACGAAATACTTGAAATCGCCTACACCTTGCTTGTACATGACACTCTCCTTATGCGTGGGGCCAAGCTTCAGGCGGCCTGGCTGGACGCTATGCCGAGCCGGGCCGCTACCTGCTCGCGGCCGCCGGACTTCATCCATGCATCGACTTTCTTCGCGTGCAGCACGACCTCGCTCATGTCCGAGTCGAACCCGAAGAATCGATACGGCAGTCCGAGCGCATCGAGCGTGTCGCGCATCGCGCCCATGCCGCGCACCAGGTTCGGCCCGCCGCGGCCGATCACCACATATAGCGGCGTGGCCCCATGCCGGCTGAAGTGTTCGCGCAGTGCATCGGCCATTGCGCGGAAGGTCTCGAAGATGTCGGTGTTGTTCGACTTGCCGCCGATGATGAACAGCACGTTGCTCTGCTTGATCCAGTGTTTGAAGCAGATACGTGCCACCTCTTTCATCTTTTCGTAAGGCGGGTTGCCGCCGAAGTCCGAGGAGATGATGGCGTCGTCGCCGAGCATCTGCGTGACGAGTGAATTGGCGCCGCCGCCGAAGGTCGGCGCGAGGATCGTGCCGCCCGCGTTGATCACGTAGACGTCGCTTTGGCCCTGGTACGTGCGCAGTTGATTGATCTCCTGCTCGAAGTCGGAGTAGTCGACGGCGAACAGGCTTGCCGGCAAATTCAGCCGCCGCCAGCGCGGGTCATCGCGGTCGAAGCCGCATTTGAAATCGCAGGCGACCGGTGTCATGCGCCCCTTCTTGTCCACGCGCATGCGGATGGGGTTCAACTCGAGCGTGGTCATGCCGTAGTCGTGATACAGCTCCCATAACTTGGGCAGGTGCTGCACCAGCGGCGAGATGATCTGCTTGGGCGCGCCTAGCGCGGACAGCGCGTTGGCGACCACGAAAGCCTTCAATCCCGTAAGCGGGTCAAAGGGTATTTGCGCGACCTGGCTCCTGTCGAGTTCTTCGATGTCCATGCCGCCGTGATGGGTGAGCGTCATCGTCGGCGCGCGGTAATGCGTGGAGTCCGTGATCGAAAAGTAGACTTCGTGCTCGGCAGGCACGCCGGCTTCGAAGGTCACGCCGTTGGCCTTGGCCACCGTGTGCCCGACCCGGTGCTCGACAAAATACAAACGTTCCTTTTCCTTCAGCGCGGTCTTCAGGTCGGTGGCCTTGCCGATCAGGCCGGCCTTGCCTTTCTTGCCGACGCCGCCCTTGAACACGGGCTTGATGAAGATCAGGCCGTGCCTGTCGATGAGCGCCTTGATCTCTTCCTCGCTGGCGTCGGGTCCCAGTACCTCGGTAGTGGGGAAATCGACGAATTGGAGCATCTTGGCTCCGTGCAGCATACCGGTGACTTGCATGGTGAGCCCCTTTCAGAAAGGCATTGCGGTGTCGTCTAGGCGTAATGGTGCGAGTCCGGCGGGCGATGCCCTCGTCAGTGGCAGCGCACGGTGTGATGTGCATCTGGATCCGGTTGTGGCCGCGCGTATCGGCCGATGAATGCGGGGGGTGGTCGCCATCGTTTGCGAGTGTGGCGCGTGCGCACCCTTGTGCTGTGCCGGGTCCGCTGGGCGGCTGCCAGGATCGGGAGGGAGATGAATGCAGTTATGCGTCTGCACCGGAGTTGGGGCATGCAAGCACTGAGCGGTCTCGAGCGGATCGAGGTCGTCGTTGGCGTTCATCGTGTCTCCTCTTGTTGTTTCGCGTCCGTGGCCGGCGCGCAACATTGTCGTTTCATCATTGCAATGGCTATGCCAACCGCCATGGCGATGAAACCAGAGGATCAAGTCGTTGATTTAATTAAAGGAGCGACAGGAAATGCGGCGCTGTGCAAACGAAATGCCGGAATAGGCGCGCAGCCGTCGTATGGGTTTCCGTGCGTGCTTATTGGGGTTATCGCGGGGGGGGGATCATTGAGCGATCGCTGATCCTGTCGGATCTGATCAATAGCTGAGGTGCGCCCCGGCCAGGGCGCCCTTGTGTCTTGGTTGTGTCTCGATTGATTCGGCTGGCAGGGTTGTGAAGCCCGTCACGATGGCGGCCTGCGGGCGCTCGCGGGTTGCTTAGTCTTTATGCCCGGGCACCGGTGCAAACCGTTTCTTCAGATGATGCAGGGGAGAGCGCCGGAACATCTCGCGATGCTCTTCTTCCTCGAAGAAAGCGAGCGACGGTTTCACCAGGTCGCTACGGCTTATCAAGCCCACGAGACGACGCGTCTGCGGATCCAACACCACGGGCAAGCGCTCGAGCCCATGCACGGCGAGCCGGTTCGACGCGATCCGGCAGGTTTCCCCGGGCAACGCCATGATGGGTGTGTTCGCACCGAACAGGTCGCCCATTACATGGATCGCTGGATTGCCGGTTCGCGCGATGAATCCGTCGCGCTCGATCATGCCTACCAGTGCGCCATCTCGTGTCACCGGAAACGCGCGATGGATTTGCTTCTCACCAAAGTATTTTGCGAGCACCTCGGCGACCGGCATATCCGCATCGATGGTCTCGACCCTGCGCGTCATCACCTCTTCCACAAAATGGCGTTCAAGCGGATCGATGCCGTATTCCCGATAGATGTGATAACCGCGCCGCGCGATTTTCTCGGTCAGGATGGAACGCCGCATCAGCAGCACCGTGAATCCGTACGCGACAGCCGACGCCATGAGCAGGGGCAACAATACGTTGGCGTCGTGGGTGAGTTCGAACGCGAACACGGTTGCCATGATGGGGGCGCGCATCATGCCGCCGAGCGTCGCCGCCATGAATACGAGCGGCCATACCGCTGGTTCCCCGCCAGGCAAGAACGGCCCGATGATGGTTCCCATGGCCGCACCCATCATCAGCAGCGGAGCGAGTACGCCTCCCGATGTGCCGGACCCGAGGGCGATGACCCACATGATCGCCTTCACCAGTATCAGGCCGGCCACGACGCTGATCGCAAGATGGTTATGCAGCAGATCACCGATGACGTCATAGCCTACGCCGAGCGCACGCGGCTCAAAATATCCGCCGATGCCCACAGCAATGCCACCCAGCGCCGGCCACCACATCCAGTGAATCGGCAATTTGCCGAAGAGGTCCTCGACCTTGTATAGCGCCGATGACAAACCCCAGGACATGGCCCCGGCCACGAGCCCCGCGACCACGCATGAAATGAGGCCGAGCGGACCCAGCGGGAGGGTTTGCAACGGGAACAGGGCGCCGCTGCCGATCAGAAGGGGGCGCGTGAATCCAGCCACCGCGCACGCCACCGCAACGGGCAGCAAGCTGCGCGGGCGCAGTTCGAACAGCAGCAACTCGACCGCGAGCAGGACCGCCGCGACAGGCGTACCGAACACCGCCGTCATCCCGGCTACGGCGCCGGCGACGAGCAGGGTCTTGCGTTCACCGGCGGTCAGGTGGAAATGCTGTGCGAGCAGCGACCCGATGGCGCCGCCCGTCATGATGATCGGCCCTTCCGCACCGAACGGACCGCCGCTGCCGATGGCAATTGCGGAGGACAGGGGCTTGAGCACCGCGACCTTCGGCGACATCTTGCTCTTGCCGAACAGGATGGCTTCGATCGCTTCGGGAATGCCGTGTCCGCGGATGGCTTCGCTGCCATAGCGCGCGATCAGTCCGATCACCAGGCCACCGATCACGGGAATCACGATTACCCAGAGACCGAGGCTATTTCCCGCAGGCGAGTGATTCTCGAACGACAGGGACTGGAAGAAGAAAAGGTTGGTGAAGAAATTGATCAGGTGGAGCAGGACATAGGCCGTGAGCGTGCTCAACACGCCGATCACCACCGCAATGGCCGTGATGCGCGGCAGATGAGCATTCGCTGCAAAATCACCTCGTGAAGCGTTTTCGTGCACATTGACTCCTGATCAATTCCGATGTGTTTGTTGCGTCGGCAGCGACCGATCTAAAGATCGACTTGCGGAACGCGGAAGGTCCCCGCGAGCGACTTCAGTTCTGCCCGATGCAATTCGGCGAGCCGCGAGAGAATTTTCTCCCCCGGTTTCAGCAGATGAACCTCGACCTGGCGGCGATCAGTTTCGCTAGGCTTTCTCTTGACCAGATCCAGCGCTTCGCAGCGCGACACGAGCGCAACGACGCCGTGGTGATGCGCCTGAAGACGCTCAGCGAGTTCGCCCACCGTTGCCCAATCGCGGTCCGGATAACCCTTGATATGCAGCAACAGCAAATACTGCAGCGGCGTAATGCCTTCGTCCTGAGCTGCCTGCTCGGAGAACCGCTCGAATTTGCGCATCTGGTAGCGGAACTCGGACAGCTGTTCAAAGTTTTCTTTGCTGAGTGTGCGGGAAGCTTCTTTCATGGGGGAACAGTCCGGTCAGGAACCTGCATTTAAATTATATCACGTGGTGATAGATATGGGAGAGTCCTGCATGCGCAGGACCGGGAGTGCCGCCGTGATGCGGACCGGCCGCGTCCCCAGGTGCCACCTTCGCGTTTCGCGCCCCGCTCAGGTGTGCGTTTGCCGGTAGAGGCCCAGTATCAGGTCGGCCTGGGTGATCATGCCGGCGAGTTTTTCCTGCGTATCGAGCACCGGAATATGGTGATGGCCATACGCGGCGAATAGTGGCACGAGCTTCGCAATCGATGTGGTGGCGCTGACCGTGGACACGTGGGTCGTCATGATGGACGCGACCGTCTGTGCTGAACCGGGCCCGGCGAACCACCTGTCGATCAATGTCGCCAAGCCCCTAAGCTTTCCGTCTGCCATATTTCTCGCGATGTCGGCCTGAGTGACGATGCCGACCACCAACGCGTGCTCGTCAATGACAGGAAGCGCCTTGATGCCATGACGCTTGAGCATGGCGGCGGCAGTGGCAATCGTCGTGTTGGATGCGATCGAAACGACGGGGCTCGACATGATGTCCGCGCAGCTCAGTCCGCTGAAACTGCGCGCATACGATTGCAGCTGTATTTCCAGCAGCAGCGACTCGAGATCCGATGGATCGATGTCCAGCAATTCGTTGCGACGGCCGAGCACCGCTTTGAGGTCTTCTCGCGTGAAGCCGGGGCTGGCCGCCGGCGCACGGACGCCGGTTTCCTTCGCTGAGCGCGCTGCATGAGGATAGCGATGCCCTGTCGACGCGTGGAAGACGATGGCGACCGCCAGCAGTGCAAACGACTGCGCCGCGATCGGTGCAACGACGAATCCGAATCCGAGCGCATGTACGGCCGGCCCGCCGAGCACGGCCGTGAGCGCGACCGCGCCCGACGGAGGATGCACGCACCTGAACGCGAACATCGCACCAATTGACAGCGCCACCGCAATCGGCGCGGCGTCGATCGGGTTCGTGATCCAGGTTGCACACGCCACGCCGATCGTCGCGGAAACGATATTGCCGCCGACGATCGACCAGGGTTGTGCGAGCGGGCTCGCGGGAACAGCGAACAGCAGCACTGCGGAGGCCCCCATCGGCGCGACCAGCAGGGGGATGAACGCGTTGTCGCCCAGGAAAACGTGCATCACCCCCGCGGTGAAGGAGATGCCGAGCAGGGCGCCGAGACAGGACCTGAATCGTTCGGGCCAGCCAAGTGCGACCGGTGAAGGGGAGAAGCTGAGAAGCCAACGTGCGAGAGCGGATCGGACCATAAGCTTGGAAGATTGTGTGAGCGACCTTATATCGGGCGTCCTCACGGTCAGGCAGCGCCTCCTGCCAAACATGGTGTAAAAAAGTATGTGATTGTGACATATATCGAGGTTGTCATCCGGCATCACCCTGGTGGACCGGGGAAAACCATGCGTTGCTGCTGGACCGCGTGTCGTGCGGGGTTCTCTTCGAGGTGGCCTGAAGGGAGTGTTGACTCCATTGGCCGATGATCAGGAAAGTTCGTTGGGATTGGTAGATTCCCTAATGGGCTCAAGTTTGACCAATTCGTGCCGTTAGTACTCTCACGTATCGGAGCATCCAAGTTTCCACTGTAATGGCTTCAATTCACATATTGGGGCGCCGTCGGCATTTGGGGCCGGTGCGAGAGAGACCAAAAACAATAACCAGATTCACTCGGATTCATTTAAGGCACCCTCCGGGTGCCTTTTTTTGTGTGCGCCCGGCAGGGCGCACCCCTCCTTTCGCGGGGCTCCGGTCCCTCCAAAAAATCCGGGCTTATCCTCCATAAGTACGGTTTCGGCCACGCCGGTTGGCGACGACACTATGTTGACCGATCGATAGCATTCCCTCGCCAAGACAATTCCGAAGCCAGAACGAAGTTTATAAACACGCTTCCAGATTGGTTTTATCGATCGAGTTGGTGACGGCGTTACATGGCATTTAATAAATATTCCTAATCGTGTGTGACACCGACGACTACCTCTCTATCAAACTGGGGAAACAGCCTGCGAACCTGGCTTTCAGGCGCGGGAAACTCTTTCTGGAGATAAACATGAAATCGTCGATCTACGTAGTTCTCGCGGCCTCGTTCCTGGCCGCTCCAATCGTTTCGTTTGCTCAGCAGAGCGGATCGGTTACTCGTGAGCAAGTGCGTGCCGAACTCGTCCAGCTTCAACAGGCCGGCTATGACGCAAACGCCAGCGATACGACCTATCCCGCTAACTTGCAAGCAGCGTTGGCGCGCGTGTCTGCGCAAAACCAGGCGCAAGCGCAAATGCAAGCGGCTCCGCAAAACAGTGAATACGGTACGTCGTCCAGCGGTACATCGGAAGCTGGCCGGGCACAGATCCCCGTCGATACGCAATCAATCTACAAGGGGCAGTAAAACATCCGGCTGTTATCAGATGTTGTGGCCTGTCCATCGGCGTGACTATGCGTTGCTGGACATGGAGGATCAAGCCGGCTCGACACGGCTAATCCGCCATATTTGGGCTTGATCCTTCAGGGCAAAGATGCCGGGGCTTGCCGGCAAGCTTTCACCCTGACCCTCGGTGCGCGCGCCGGGATCTTGCAAGAACACGGGCCCCGGCGACAGCACTGCTCGCCGGGGCCCGCGATTTCACAGCGCCGAACTCACGGGACGGTTGCTTGCCCCTTCTTCGACGCGCGCTTTTGCGCAAGCGGACGAATAGCCTTCAGGAAATCCGCTTCCGAGTAGGACTGTCCAGCGTGAAGACCTTCCGGTGCGGGAGCGAGCGGAACAATAATGTCGGCCCCGCCGGCGTCGGGTTTCAGCCAGAGCGCCATAAGCGCGATCGCCGCGAACCGCAGCAGCCGGACTTCATAGGAACTTGCTTGCACGGCGGGAAGCGTTGCCGCCTGCGCCAGCGCCTTCGTGGTGGCATCGACGAAAGGACCGAAGTTGATGTTCGCGAGGAGCGTCGCGGCGCCGGTCGCATCGGCGTGCACTTCTGCCGCGGCAATGTTCGTCCCGCCCCCTTGCACAAGATATCGGAAACCCGACGGGGTTGCCGACTCCAGGCCGCCGCCGCCGGCGACAGCATCCGCCCGCAGATCGTAGACAGCGTGAGGCGGTTGCACCGCGAGGGCACTGAAATCTACCGCACGCCCCGAGAGAGGATTCGGCCGCTTCGAGAGCTTGTGCATTCCCTGCTGGACGAGGGCGCTTCCGTTCCTCGGTTCCGTTGCAAAATGAAGTGTCATGACGTTCTCCTCGATCTCATTTCGTAAAGTAGGACGCGTACCACGAAGCGCCACCGTTATAGCTGCCCGGGAAGGTATTGAAGTCCTGCGTCGACGGGCCGTATATGGGGTCCTGGATATCGATGGTCGGCGTGGCGGGGTCAGTGTTGTCGTACCCGTCGGTTGCCGGATTGTGACCGCCTCCGCCATTCCATTGGATGTTGATTGATACAGGATGCCCTGCATCCAGCTGGTTAGTGATCGTCTGGAACGACGGCTTGCCTGTGGCCGTCGAAGCGAGATGGCCGGTCGTGGTCAACGCCTGATCGGGGTACCCTGGTTGATTGCATGCAGTGCTGCCGCCGTTGACGCAGCAAGTGGTCTGCCCATGTTGCTGGTTCGCCAGCAGACACTGTGTCCACGTCGATGCAGGATTGTAGTACAGGGTGATGCTGGCAGTCGTCGCCGCCCAGCACCATTCGGTTTGTGTTTGATACTGCTCGTTCAGACCGAGATATATTGCGGGCGTTATCAGCGTGCCGCCGAGTGAAGCCCAGGCGGACCACGGCCCGGCGTGCGGCGCGGTTTGCCAGATGTGCCACAGCGCGTTGTCCGTGCCGCGGGCAAATACTTCGAGCCGGCCATCGGAGTTGACGGAGACCGCCGCGTCGGTGGTGGTCGATCCGCCGAGCGAGCTCCAGGCGGACCACGGCCCGGCATGCGCCACGGTTTGCCAGGTGTGCCACAGCGCGTCATCCTCGCCGCGGGCAAACGCTTCGAGGCGCCCGTCGGTGTTCACTGCAACCGTTGGCGCGCTGGTGATGACGCCACCGAGCGAGCTCCAGTCGGACCATGGCCCGGCATGCGCTGCCGTTTGCCAGATATGCCATAGCGCGTGGTCTGTGCCGCGGGCAAATACTTCAACCCGGCCATCGGTGTTGACGGCGACTGACGCATCGCTGGTGATGATGCCGCCGAGCGAGCTCCAGGCGGACCATGGTCCGGCATGCGGCGCGGTTTGCCAGACATGCCACAGCGCGTTGTCCGTGCCGCGCGCAAATACTTCCAGCCTGCCGTCGGTATTGACGGCGACCGAGATATCACTGGTGATCGACCCACCGAGCGAGCTCCAGGCGGACCAGGGCCCGGCATGCGGCGCCGTTTGCCAGGTGTGCCACAAGGCGTTGTCCGTGCCGCGGGCAAACACTTCAAGCCGGCCATCGGTGTTGACGGCGACCGCGGCGTCGCTGGTAATCGATCCACCGAGCGAGCTCCAGGCGGACCAGGGCCCGGCATGCGGCGCCGTTTGCCAGGTATGCCACAAGGCGTCATCCGTGCCGCGGGCGAATACCTCGAGCCGCCCGTCGGAGTTGACCGCGACTTCCGGTTCGTTGGTGAGGATTCCGCCCAGCGAGGTCCAGGCGGACCATGGGCCGGCGTGGGGTGCCGTTTGCCAGATGTCCCACAGCGCGCGATTCGTGCCAATTCCCAACACCTCAAGGCGTCCATCGACGTTGCATGCTGCCGCAACGGCCTTACTTAGTGGTACTGATATCAACGATGACATGTTCTCTCCCAGGATGATTGAGGCGCAGGCAAGGCGTCAGGCGCGTGGCAGGCAACCCGGCTACTGCGTATGACCGGAATGCCCGCCACGTAGCCGGCACGCGTGAATTAATCGTTGTGCCCGACCCGCACCGGTATGTACAGCAGACGCCCCGGTTGTCCGGGCGTGCCGAACTGGTTTCCAGCCGGCATGCCCGCACTCGTTCCACTCGGTCATCGATGCCGGCGGCCCCGAGGCAGGGCCGCCGGCATCTCGCGGTGGATCGGTCAGTTCCCCTTCAGGGCCTTCATCTGCTCTTCCAGCTGAGCCAGGGTCAAGCCGCCGGGCGTCGTCTTCTTGGCCGTGAACCAGGTGGAGTCGGCAATGGCGTAGGCTTCGTCGACGTACTTCGCGAAGAAGGCCCAGGTCATGGTGTAGTAGCTGCCCCACGATATGAGGTGCGCGCCTGAGTCGTCGTAACCGGCCAGCACGACGGCATGGCCGCCGACGATCGCATGGTTGCTGTTCTGCACGTCCCACACCTTTGGCGGCACCGCGGGCGGTGCGGGAACGATGTATTGCGGCACATTGAAGCCAATGTAGGCGACACCGCAGTCGGCGATGGCGCGCTTCACATCGTCCACGTTACGCGGATCCACCTCGACGAAAGCGGTGATCTTTTTTGGGGTCTCGCTATTGCCCATTGGCGCCCCGGTCTTGAGCAAATAGGTAAGCAGATGCTGCTCGTTGCCACCCGGGCCCTCGCCACCTTCCTTCGGGTTGTAGCCGCAGCCGAGAACATAGAGTTCTTCGACATCCTTGTCGGGCTCCGTGTCGATCTTCGACGCGGCGTTAAAGCTCCACACTTGCAACGCGTGATAGAAAGCTGCGCACGTGCAGTCCCCGAGCGTGTCATTGAGCATCATGCCGAGGTTCGCCGGCATTCCTTTCGTGTAGTCGATGGCAGCCGGTGGCGGCGCAGGTGTCTGCCCGGCGAGCAGCGCGCTCATGTGGGGTATCCGCGGATCGTAGGTGCGATGCTGGCGGCCGAGCTTATAAGTATTCATTTGACTTCTCCTCAGGTTGAAGCGCTCCCATCATTCGCCACGATCAGGCGTTGCTGATGATCGCCCAGGTGGCGATGACGCTCGCGGCGGTCGTCAGGCCGCCGTATTTTGCATAGATCAATGCGGCCTGCTGCGAGGCCGAGTGAATGTTGTTATCAGGGTTGGGAATCTGTGGGTCCGACGCGTTGCGGATCGAATACCACGAGATATGCGGCGCTGATTGCAGCGCATCGGCAACCATTGCATCGCCCATGTCGCACGCGCGCCCGAGTCCCTGCAGCTTGTAGTGGTTCGTCGAGTCGTCGAAAGCAAAAAAGTCGGTGGTGACGACGGCATCCGCGCTTGACGAGAAAATTTTTGGCACAGCCAGCGCACCCGGGATGCGCGCGGCATTGACGCTCATGAGCGCAGGTGTCATGGCCTGCAGGGCCGCCGCCGAAACGGCACTGGCTTTGTATTGCTTATTGGCGAAAGGTTTTTCGCGGAATTGCGTCTTGCAGTCGAACCGTACCGTGCCGGCGATGACGACGTCGCCAAGGTGCACATCCGCGCCGATACCTCCGCCGGTACCTGTCGTCACGAAAATCCGCGGCGCCACGGCCGTCGCGATCTCGCCCATTAGCCGCTGGACCGGCGTAGCGGGTCCGTCGTAGTCCAGATGAAGCCCGGACTTGAAAAGCAGTACGCGTTTGGTGCCGATGGTGCAGGGGAAGTACAGGCCGAGGCTGTGATAGTAGCGAGCCATGTCCGGCTCGCTACTCTTGAAGGGCGCTTTCACACCGGTGACGAGCGGAATGTAGGTATCGATTTGATGACGATATTCGTACCACGCCGACACCGGATATCCCGGTGTGAACAGCGCAGCGAGCGCGGACGCTTCAGCCGCGGTCCATGTCACGACGACGGCGTCGTAGCCGTGAAAGCGCGACAGGTCGTCGGTTTCAGCGGGCGCGGCGCCAAGCGGCGCCGGTTTCGGAGCCGTGCCGCTAGGCCATGGAACGGCGCCCGGCAAGGCCGCCTCGGCGGACACGAGTTCAAGCCCGGCGCCGGCCATGCGAAAGCGGCTCTGCACGCGGGCGGGATCGAAGTTTAGGATGACGTCGTCGACGTCAATTGGACCTGTCATGATCGATTTTCCCTGAGTCCGGAACAACCAACCGGCGGTCGGTCGTATTGTTCCTGATATCCGGACTCGGAAGTCACTTAACAGTTGAACGTTTGCGCGTCCGGACGCAAACCTCCCTGCCTGGGTATGCTTCTTCGCAAGAAAAAATCGGTCGCGAAGGGGCATCAACGGCAACTTGAGGATACGTCAGTAATCCAAATGATCGTAAGGCAGAATTAGCCGGAAATGAGGCCGAGCACACATAGTTCCTGAGGGACGGACCTTGCACAAGCGAGCTCGTAAATCGAGCCACGCCAGAGTGTGTCAAGCGCATGAAACCCAAGAAGTAATCGCGCTTTATTTTGTATACCTATGAATCGGCGTGAGTCGATTCTTCAGTCTATCGCGATAGTGGTTCAACGCCACGTGTTCGTTATTTTTCGCCTTGCTCTTCGCTTTCCGATTCTTGTCGGAACGGCTTTTCAACCCGCGCTCGTGAATAGAAAATCGATAGGAAACCAAGCGAATTGAAGGCTTTCTGAATGACTGTTTTGCACCGCAAATCACGCTGGTGAATTGCCATGTTCTGCACTAACCTTGGTGTGTGGAAACACCCCTTGCAGCGGGTCGTTGCACGGGTCCCATCATGGCGAGACCGGGTCGGTCGAAACGCTGCTGGAAGTCAAATCGGTCACATTGCCCTGGCAGTGAGGGGCGCCGTGACTCGCGCGCTTTAAAACCATTGTGCATCGTATTAGGAGGGGTCATGGACAACGGCCACAATCCAAAGCTGCGTTTTGGCATGTCCCTTGAGCAGGCAAGGCAGTCGTCGAGCCATTCGGGCATTGCGAACGCACCGGCACTCCCGGTCGTGAACTACGCGCTGGTGGGCAAGCAGGCACCGGGCTTGCTGTCCGCACCGGCGGGCGCATTGCCGAAGGCGTCGGCGGTGGTGATCACGTGGGCTGAAGCAGAGTGGGCAGCACTGCAACATGTTTTCTGCGCGGGCGGCACCACCATGCCCTACAGCGACAGGTCGCGGGGCACGTGGGCGGGCTGGCAGCAATATTCAAGGAATATGCCTTCAGGCGCGGCTTCGAGCTGGACCTACTGGGGCGAATACAGGCTGGTCGAAGTCAGCGGAAAGAATGTTCTGCTATTCAAATCGAATACGCATCTGGACTGGCCGGGTGCAGCGTATTTGACAGACCTGATCAAACTGATGATCACGCAGGTGCAGCCGGCCGTCATCTTGTCTATCGGGACAGCGGGAGGCGCGAAGACAGGGGATCACATCGGTACGGTGCGCGCCGTCAGCGCGGGGACGCTATTCGAGGCTGGCCAACCATCGCAGGACTGGCCGGTGTACGAGTGCGCATGGAAGGCGAACGATTCGATTCTTGCCAATGCGAGCTTCAAACAACTTCTGTTTCCGGTGCCGACGAAGACCAGCGATCTCGAGACGTTGGCGACGCAGTTCAGCCAGCAGTACGGTACCCACTACACGCTCGCGCAGCTCGATCCCAATGGATTGAACCTCGGCGACCCAACGCCGCAAATCGACGATCAAACCGGTGGTAACGCGTCCTTGCTGACCACATCGACATTTGTCGTGGGAACCACAGCGGGGACCTATCAAGCCTTCACGTCGATCGAGATGGACGACGCGGTGATCGGCGAGGCATGCAAGGGGACCGCCACGCAGTTCGGGTTCGTCAGGAACGTGTCCGATCCTGTTCAGAATGCTGCGCTGCCTGCAAAGGCCCAGGGCAATTGGGGCAGTGCAGTGTACGACGCGTACGGCTTTTACACGAGCTATAACGGTGCACTGGCAGCATGGGCGATGCTGGCGTGACCTGGCTCGGCAAAGTGAGCCGCAATGCCGCCGAACTGCGCCACATACTCTGACCAGCTTTGCACAAGGGTTGCCACGGATACCGGGCCCTGGTCCGCCCAGCCGATGAATGCGGCGATCGACGTGGCCACGCCGGTGATGGTGTGAAGGCCGCTTGGAATGTCCTCTACTCTATATAGACGCCGGGGTAGGTTAGCGTGGACATGGATCCATCCCGTCTGAGCGAAGCGCGGAAATGCCATCGCCGCATTGGTGCTTACGCCCTCGTTTCGGCGGAGCAGGAGTTCACCTACCGCCGCTCACCCAAGCGGCGCGCGATGATTTAAAAATAAATAGGATTACTAGATAGTCGGACGCATATTGTTCGTTTCCTGATGCTTGCATCTGCAACGTCGAGCGAACACGTGCGCCAGCACAGACCCGTGTCTGGCGCGTTTTGTCTTGGGCGCAGGAATAACCGGCATGTCCGATCGTTCCGTCCATTGGCAGAGCCCTTCGGTCAGTGCACCTTGGCAATGCTTTGAACAAACCCGTCAACCGGCGCCAGGAGGAGGACTCGCGGGGGCTGGTGAAGGCGCCGCAGCCAGAGCGGTCTGCAGCGCCTGGCCATTGACACTCCCCCGACCCGTGCAAGCGTCCCAGCCCGGCCCCGCCGGATGACCTTTCACGCCGCCGAAGTTATTGTTCGCGGGGCCGGGCGCACCGGCAACATCACGAAATGCCGACGCTGCAAGGCTATACAGGATTGGGTTGAGATATCCGGCAGGAAAGCCAATGTTCGTGTTGATCCGGGCCATCAGTCCTGCGTAGAGCGGCGCGACTGCGCTCGTCCCGCCGACCGGTTGTGGTTGCTGGCCGTCAATCACTTGCAGGTAGCCGCTGTTTTCGCTGGCGTTGCCCGCGATATCAGGCAAACCCCGCCCGGGTTGCGCTGTGCCATTTCGCTTCGGAAGCGCAACGTCGGACTGGAACGACGGAACCGGAAATCGTGCACTCACCCCGCCGCCCGACGCACCCGGTCCGCCCGCACCTATGTCGTTCCAGACCCATTCATCAAAGGATGTACCGCTTACATTGCCGATGGTCGTGCCACCACAAGCGGTCACCCAGATGTCGCTTGCCGGATAGCTGGTTTGCGCCTGGGTCTTGCTTGCGATCTCGGCGCCACTATCGCCCGATGACACGAGCACGGTGATCTTGTTGGTACTGGCGTCCTCGAACAGCATGGTGAACTGGTTCCACTCACTGTCCGAGAAGCTCGGCTCCCCAAGGTCGTCGGGACCCCAGCCATAGCTGATGGACACTATGCCGGGTGCTGGCTCCCCTGCGTTGGGATGGATCATCATCTGCAAGGCGTGAAGCATGTTCTGGGTCTGCGCGCCGGCGAAATAGACTGCAATCGTGGCCTTTGGCGCAATGGCGCCTGCCACGGTAATGTCGAGGCCGGTTTCCCCATCGGACTTCCCCGAGTTTTGCGTACCGTCCACGGCGACGTCGACAATATGCGGAACCGGAAGATTGCCCAGTGCCGCCATCGTGCCGGCAATGTCGGAAGCGGCGTACCCTGCGGGACCTCCATCGGTCTCCATTTCGTATAGACCCACGGTCTGGGCCGCCCCATCGCCCGCCGGGAAATTGTAAAGAGTGGCGACCTGAGCCGGCGTCAGGGGCCGGGTGCCGGGTGGATCCATGGTCGCCCGTTTGCGTGCAGCCGCAGCGGTTGAGAAATGCTTCGCATGAACCTTCCGGTCTGTCAGGCCCACAACCGCTTCTATGTAATCTGCGACAGTCACCGGCAGGCTCACGACGCCATCGTGGCTGCGATATGAACCTCGCTCGTATTGATAGTCGTTGAGCTCGACGTCGAAGGCTTTGTTCATGGCCTGGACCGTTCCGCGCACGATGATGGACCGCCTCGCTGCATCCACTTCCATGACAGTGAGTCCCTGCGCCACGGCAAAAGCTTCAACCGCCTGGAGCTCCGTTGGATCGGCCCCATGCTGAATGGCGAACGCGTCCCGGGTGGGACGTGGCGATCCCTTACCACTGACAGCGCCACTCGCCTTCTCGTGCGTCGACTTGGCGCCACCCTGCTTTCGCCGAAGGAGCAGCGTGACGGTCAGCTCTTGCGCACTGTCCGTCGGCTTCAATTTGGTGCGACCCGCAGGGTGGGGATGCTCGCTGCCCTTAAGCGTTCGATATGCCGACGGCGCCATCATTGCCTCCGAAGTTGAGTATGCGGTTGAGTACGCAGTTGAGTACGGGGTTGAGTACGCTCATGACCGGTCTCGTTCGCAATGGTATGAACAACGGTCCGACAACCAGTCATCCGAATCATGGATAGCGCGAGGGGCCCGGCGAATATCGGCCGAACCTGCCGGAGCCACTCAATCAGTTTTCCACTTGACGATCTGAAAGACGTCATGTCTCAGGCAGGCATGTCGTGCGTTATCTTCGTGAGGTCCGCTTTCATTATCCATGCAAGTGAGATCTTGATAACACGCCTGCCAGCGTACCCGGGATCGCAATGAACATAGCGGACGTCGAGGACGGCAACGCTGTCTGAAAAGTGCGCTGAGGGGAAGTTGATGCGATGTCATCGGTACGGTGACGGTGCGCTGATCACGCGAGCGTGCCCCGGGCTTGAATTGATCGCGGCCAAGCATCGATGCTGGCCGCGTCGCCCTTTCTCTGAACGTGGGACGAAGCGAGTGGGGAGCCATTGTTGTAGAAGCACCGTGCATGCGGAACTCCACTTCTCGCGCGAATCGAAATGCTGGTTTTTGTTGTTGTGCATTTTCGCTTCACCTTCACGGTAACAATAGGAAACGTGATGGCAAAGTCAAGGAAATCAGTGGTGGACAGGATAGCGATGCTTGCGTCAACGATGCGTGCCATTCGCCAGCTACGTCGATAACGATTACGCGATTGCGGCTCCGCAGGGCCGACGCTGAAACCATCCGCGACCCGTTGTACAGCAACGAGTGTCAAGAAAACAGGCAGCGTAAGGTTTGCGAAAAGCAAAGTATTGCGGCGACTCTGGGCGACGCTCCGCCCAGGCTCGTCGTTCCTGTTTATTGACGCCGGGTTGCGAGTTGGTTCAGCGTTGCTTTCCTTGGCGCTCGGTATGGCGAAACGCGGGTCATGGCAAGGAACTCAAACGAATCCGAGAAAACCGTGATTGTGATGAAATGGTTTGGATACCTATGTGATTTTCTGCCATTCTCTTCAGGGACAAATATTGTGGATGTAGAGAAAGACTGAAACATCACCCTGGATGTTACTGCTTTCTCACCCATTCCAGCCCTTCTAAACCACCCCAAGCAACTCCTTCAATTGCGCGGTTCTCGACCGGCTTACCGGAACCTGCGTATGATCCGCGTCGTCCATCACCAGGTTGACGCTCTCGTCGGACTTGACCAGCTCGAGTGCGTACGGAAGGCTCACGATATGACTGCGGTGCACGCGCAAATAGATGCTGTCGTCGAGTCGCAGTTCCAGATCCGCTAGCGAAAGATTGGAAAGATACCGGTCGTCCCGGGTGACAATGGTCGTGTAATGTCCGTCGCCCTGGAAACGGACGATGTCCTTGAGATCGATCAGGATGACGCGGTTTTTCCGGTAGACGGGGATCTTGAACAACCGGCGTGGCAAAGCAGCATGTCCGCCGGACTGCTGTCCGGATGGTTCGGTCGTGAGATCGGTGACATCGTAGAAAATCATGCAGGTGCCGCAGGCTCCCTGGGCGCCCGCCATTTTCGACACCTTGATCATCAGGATCCGGTCGGGGATATTGATCATCATCGCCACCGGTGGCGGCGACTTGACCGGGCAGCCGCCCGCGTCCTTCGATTGCAGCAGGAAGCGCAGCTTGTCGCGGCTCTTCTCCGGATGCAACTGCACCACGTCGATGCCGAACAATTTGTCCTGACTGACCCCGAGCGACTGCTCGCCGGCCGGCCCGAGGATCTGCAGCGCGACGTCGTTAAAGGCCGTCACGTGCCCCTGCTCGTCGAGCCAGACCATCCCCGGGTTGAACTGCTCCAGCTTGTGCTGGAAGGTCTCGTTTCGACGATGCTCCGACGTCGGCGGCCCAGCGTGTTCAAGCGGTTTCATCCAAGGCCTCCTGCCCTGAAAAAGCGATCATCGCTCTCTGGCGATTGTTCTTTGTTGTATGTCTTTTCCGAAATTCGCGCAAGTTTTCGCGCCATTCGCGCAGGTAAACCCGCCATTCAGGAAATCCGCCTGAACTGTTGCGCTGCGTCGTGAAATCGTGATTGTCCGGGACGGACCGGCAAATCGTCGCACATGACGGGCTCACCCGGCGCGTCTCGGGTTTCATGCCCGTTTTCCGTTAATTGGCGCACGCGAACTGCCGTTCGGGAAATCGCGTTGAATGGTGGCGCCCGAATGTGAAATGCTCATCAGACGTTGATGCAATGACGCTTCAGTTACGCGTCAGTTCGCCGGCGGATAAAAAGCGAAGGAGACCACTGTGATCCCGCGTCCATTTGACTATCACGTTCCGCGCTCCTTGCCCGAGGCCATCGCGCTGCTGGGCGAGCACGGCGACTCCGCGAAGCTGCTTGCAGGCGGCCACAGCCTGTTGCCGATGATGAAGCTGCGCATGGCCGAACCCGGTCACCTGATCGACCTGGGCAAGCTGGCGGAACTCAAGGGTATTCGCGAGGCGGGCGGCGAAATTCGTATCGGCGCGATGACTACCGAGAATGAACTGATCTGGTCCGGACTGCTGCAAACAAAATGCCCGTTGATCGTAGAGGGCGCACGCCAGATTTCGGATCCGCAGGTCCGCTACCGGGGCACGCTGGGCGGTGATATTTCTCACGGTGACCCCGGCAACGATCACCCCGCGCTGATGCTGGCGCTCGATGCATCGTTCGTGCTGGTAGGCGAAAGCGGCGAACGTGTCGTGGCCGCCGCCGAGTTCTTTCTCGGCACTTACATGACGCTGCTCGAACCCGGCGAGATCCTGACGGAGATTCGCATACCGGTGCCCGCGGCAGGAAGCGGCTATTGCTACGCGAAGCTCAAGCGCAAGACAGGTGATTTCGCGACCGCGGCCGCGGCAGTGACGCTGCGCATGAACGGCGGCGTCGTGGCCGACGTGCGCATTGCTCTGACGAATGTCGCGGACACCGCCTTCCGGGCGAGCGCTGCGGAGCAGTCGCTGCGCGGCAATCCTTTCGATGAACAAACGGTAGCCGAAGCTGCGCGTCAGGCCATGGCCGCCTGCGCGCCGGTTGCGGATCTGCGGGGCGACGTTGAATACAAGACGGCGATGGCGGGCGAAATGACGCGGCGCGCACTCGCCACCGCGTTTTCGCGCGCCGTTCACTGAGCATGGTTCATTCAGCACGGTTCATCCAGCGGCGGGGTTTCTCGGAGACAAGCACATGAACAAGAAAGTCATGGTGTCGTTCACGCTGAACGGCAAGGAGACCGACGTGGTGGTCGAAGCGCGCGAGTTGCTGATTCACACGCTGCGCGAAAAGTGCCTGCATACCGGGCCGCATATCGGTTGCGAGACATCGCATTGCGGTGCCTGTACGGTCGATTTCGACGGCATGTCGGTCAAGTCTTGCACGATGCTGACGGTGCAGGCCGAAGGCGCGCAGGTGATGACCGTGGAGGGTCTTGCGCCGGGCGGTGAACTACATGCGTTGCAGGAAGGGTTCACGCAGGAGCATGGCCTGCAATGCGGTTTCTGTACGCCGGGCATGCTGATGCGTGCCTATCGGCTGTTGCAGGAGAACCCCGACCCGAGCGAGGAGGATATCCGTTACTGGATGGCGGGCAACCTGTGCCGATGCACGGGTTATCAGAACATCGTGAAGGCCGTGCAATATGCCGCGCGCAAGCTGCGCGGCGAAACGGTCGAGACCTCGCATCCGCTGATGCCGGCGCACGCGCACTGACACCGGTCGACAGGAGAACCGTGATGGGAAATATCGACTCCAATTTCGACCGTCTCGCCGCGCTGGAAGGCATGGGCTGCTCGCGCAAACGCCGCGAGGATCCGCGTTTCATCCAGGGCAAGGGCACGTACGTCGACGACATCAAGATGCCGGGCATGCTCTTTGGAATAATGGTTCGTAGTCCCTACGCTCATGCACGGATCAAGAGCATCGACAAGTCGCGTGCGCTCGCTCATCCAGGCGTGTACGCGGTGCTGACAGCCGATGACCTGAAGCCGCTCAAGCTCCACTGGATGCCGACGCTCGCGGGCGATGTGCAAGCCGTGCTCGCCGATGAAAAGGTGTGCTTCCAGAATCAGGAGGTGGCGTTCGTCGTGGCCGACGATCGTTATGTCGCCGCCGACGCGGCGGAACTGGTGGAAGTCGAGTACGAGGAACTGCCGGCGGTGGTCGATCCGTTCGCCGCCCTCGCGCCGGACGCCCCGGTGATCCGCGAGGACATCCGCGACAAGCAGACCGGCGCACACGGTGCGCGCACGCATCCGAATCATATCTTTACGTGGAACATTGGCGACAAGGACAAGACGGATCGGGTGTTCGATAACGCGGACGTCACCGTCGTGCAGGACATGCTGTATCCGCGCGTGCATCCGTGCCCGCTTGAAACCTGCGGTTGCGTGGCGTCCTTCGACAAGGTGCGAGGCGACCTGACGGTCTACATCACGTCGCAGGCGCCGCACGTGGTCCGCACGGTGGTGGGCTTGCTGTCGTCCATTCCGGAGTCGAAGATCCGTATCATCTCGCCGGACATTGGCGGCGGTTTCGGTAACAAGGTGGGTGTGTATCCGGGTTATGTCACGGCGATCGTGGCTTCCATCGTGCTGGGGCGGCCGGTCAAGTGGATCGAATCGCGCATCGAGAACCTGAGCTCGACAGCTTTCGCCCGCGACTATCACATGACCGGCGAACTGGCCGCCGATAGCGACGGCCGGATCAAGGCGCTGCGGGTACATGTCACAGCGGATCACGGTGCGTTCGACGCCTGCGCCGATCCGACCAAATGGCCCGCGGGCATGTTCCATGTCTGCACGGGTTCCTATGCCATCCCGAATGCATTTGTATCGGTCGATGGGGTCTATACGAACAAGTTTCCCGGCGGTGTTGCCTATCGATGTTCGTTCAGGGTGACGGAGGCGGTCTACCTGATCGAGCGGATGGTCGACGTGCTGGCGCAGAAACTCGGCATCGACAAGGCCGAAATACGCTTGCGCAATTTCATCCACAAGGAGCAGTTTCCGTACACCACGCCGCTCGGACTTGAATACGACTCGGGCGACTATGAGCCGGCGCTCAAGAAGGTGCTCGCGGCTGTCGATTACCCGGCGTTGCGCGCCGAGCAGAGCGCGCGGCGTGCCGATCCGGACGCCGAGTGGCTGATGGGTATCGGCCTGGTGAACTTCACCGAGATCGTGGGTGCGGGGCCGTCGAAGATGTGCGACATCCTGGGCGTCGGCATGTTCGATTCCTGCGAGATACGGGTGCACCCCGACGGCTCGGCCATTGCGCGCATGGGCACGATCACGCAAGGGCAGGGGCATCAGACGACCTACGCGCAGATCATTGCTTCAGAGGCCGGTATTCCTGCGTCGGTGATTACGGTTGAGGAGGGGGATACCTCCACCGCGCCCTACGGACTGGGCACCTATGGTTCGCGCTCAACCCCTGTCGCGGGCGCCGCGATTGCGCGGGCATCGCGCAAGATTCGCGAGAAGGCCCGGAGGATCGCCGCGCACTTGCTGGAAGCCAGTCCGAACGACGTCGAGTTCGATCTCGACCGTTTCGTACTCAAGGGCTCGCCGGACCAGTTCAAGACCATCAAGGAGGTGGCCTGGGCTGCTTACAACAACGTTCCCGGCGACATGGAGATGGGGCTGGAGGCCGTCGACTACTACGACCCGCCCAACTTCACGTTTCCGTTCGGCGCATATGTCTGCGTGCTCGACGTGAACCGGTATACGGGGGAAACGCGCGTGCGCCGCTTCTATGCGCTCGACGATTGCGGCACGCGGATCAATCCGATGATCATCGAAGGGCAGATCCACGGCGGCTTGACGGAAGGCTTCGCGGTGGCGATGGGCCAGGAGATGCCCTACGACGAAGCGGGCAACCTGCTGGGCGCCACGTTGCTGGATTACTTCATACCCACCTCAGTCGAGACGCCCCACTGGGAAACCGATTTCACCGTGACGCCGTCGCCGCATCATCCGATTGGCGCCAAGGGCGTGGCTGAATCGCCGCACGTTGGATCGATTCCGTGTTTTACGTCGGCCATGGTCGATGCGTTCGCGCACCTGGGCGTGACGCATATGAACATGCCGCACAACGCGTATCGCGTGTGGCGGCAGTGCCACTCGTTGGGCCTGACGAGGCAGTAGCGGCTTGCCCGGAACGAACCTGAAGATGCCAAGGATGATCGAATGAAAGTCGTACTCGAAAAGGTGTTTCCGCTCGCTGCTTCGTCGGATAGCGCCTGGCAATTGTTGCAGGATATCGAGGCAGTGGCCGGGTGCATGCCCGGCGCGAAGATCACTGAACGCGTGGATGCGGCCCATTACAAAGGCACGATTACCGTGCGGCTTGGTCCGGCTACGATGTCGTTCAAAGGCGATATCGAGGTGTTGAATCTCGACGCAACGGCGCGTAGTGTGCACCTCGTGGGCAAGGGCACGGACTCCACGGGCAGCTCGGCAGCATCAATGGATCTGGTCGCGAGCGTGCAGGCCGCCGGCGATGCGTGCGAACTGACGGGCAGGAGTGAGGTGACGATGAGCGGTAAGGCAGCCGCGCTCGGCAGCCGCCTGATGGGCCCTGTCGCGGACCAGATGCTCAAGCAGTTCGTCGCCAACTTTGCGGCACGGCTCCCGGCTGCTCCGAGCCCGCAGACGACGCCCATGGCATCGGAAGCGTCCACGAGCGCGCCCGTAGCCGCTCATGCCCCGTCCTCCGAACTGAACGGCCTTGCGCTGGCGTGGGCCGTCATGCGCGAATGGTTACGCGGGATTTTCGCCCGCAAGCCGGTTTGAGACCGGACAGGGGCAGTCATGGCGACCGACAGGATGAACGACGTCGTGAGCCTGCAGCAGAGGCTGGAGGGTCATGGCTTTATCGCCGAGCGCAGCTTTGCGGCGACCCTCCTGCTGACGATGGAAATGCGCCGGCCCTTGTTGCTTGAGGGTGAGGCCGGTGTCGGCAAGACCGAGGTGGCGAAAGCGCTCGCGCGGCTCCTCGATACGCGGCTGATCCGGCTGCAATGCTACGAAGGCCTGGACGCGCACTCCGCGCTGTACGAGTGGAACTACCAGCATCAACTGCTCGCGATCAAGTTGCTTGAACAGGACGAGCGATCGGTCCTCGACAAGGAGCAGGATATTTTCTCCGAACGCTATCTGCTCAAGCGGCCGCTGCTCGAAGCGATCACCACGACGCCGGCGCCTGTCTTGCTGATCGACGAGATCGACCGCACCGATGAAGCGTTCGAAGCCTATTTGCTGGAGTTGCTGTCCGACTTTCAGATGTCGATTCCGGAACTCGGTGTGATACGGGCCATCGAAAAACCTTTCGTCATCCTGACTTCCAATGGAACGCGAGATATTTCCGATGCGCTGCGCCGCCGCTGCCTGTATCAGTACATCGACTATCCGGGCTTCGAAAAGGAGCTGCTGATCGTGCGTACGCAGGTACCTGAGGTGCCGGAGAAACTGGCGCGGCAGATGGTCGAATTCGTGCAGTCGGTCAGGCAGATGGATTTGCAGAAGAAGCCCGGCCTGGCCGAGACGCTGGACTGGGTGTCTGCGTTGCTACGTCTGGGGGTGAGCGTGATCGATACGGATGGCGTGGAGCAGATCATGGATTCGCTGTCCGCGCTCGTGAAGACGCGCGAGGATCAGGCCGGCCTGACGCGGCCGGTCGTCGAGAAACTGGTGGCCGCATGTTGAGCGTGAATTGTGGCGCCGATGATCGTGCGCCTCCATTGAGCGTTGAGGACGTCCTGGTCGCCCGCTACGCCGGCTTTGCCGGGTGGCTGCGCACGAATGACTTTCGTGTGACGACAAGCGACATCGCGGCATCAATGGAAGTCGCGCAGCTCACGGGCCAGGCAAACAGCCAGCTCTTGCGCTGGAGCCTGCGTGCCGTGCTGTGCTCGCGTGCCGAAGAATGGCGGCGCTTCGATGACCTGTTCGACGCTTACTTCCTGATGCCGAACCGGCGGGTGCTGACCGAGACGCGTGCCGCCGGCGCTGGCCGCATCGAACGGGACAAGGACGTTGGCCGGCGTGACGGCAGCGAAGGCACGCCATTGTCCCTGGCCGGACGCGGCGCGGACCCGGTGCAGGCAGACGGCAGCGCGGCCGACCAGGGCGCATCGGGCGAAACCTCCATCTCGCATGCGGATTTCCGGCACCTGAACGAACCGGACGAACTGTTTGCAATCGATGACGCCATCCGGCGTTTCGCTCTTCGGCTGCGAGGCATCCAGATTCGCCGTGAACGTCGCGCGAACGCGGGCCGTGTCATCGATATCGCGTGGACGATCCGTCGCAGCGTCTCGCGCGGCGGACTGCCGCTCGACCTCGGCTGGCGCAGGAAGCGGCGCCTGCGTCCGCGCATTGTGCTGCTGCTGGATGTGAGCCGTTCCATGAGCCTGTACAGCTTTTTCTACCTAAGGCTGGCCCGCGTCCTGAGCGCGCGAGTAACAGACGTTCACTGCTTTATTTTTCACACGCGGCTCGTGAGCGTCGCGCAAGCGTTGCGTGACCCCGACCCGCGACGTTCGCAGGAGAGGCTGCACTTGCTGTCGGCGGGATGGGCGGGAGGCACGCGCATTGGCGAGAGTCTCGATGAATTCATTGAGCAGCATGCGGCCCGGCTGCTGCACTCGCGCACTGCTGTCGTGATTGTCAGCGACGGCTACGATGCCGGCGAGCCCGATAGCCTGCAGCAGGCGCTCGCCACAATCCGGCGGCGTTGCCGCCGCCTGGTCTGGCTCAATCCGCTCGCGGACCGGGCCGGCTTCACACCGTCCAGCGTCGGCATGCAGGCAGCGATGCCTTATATCGACCTGCTGGCCGGCGCACGCGATCTGGCAAGTCTCGAGCGTGTGCTACCCCAAGTTCTGTCCACACTGCAATGAGCGCTGATATCGACACCCTCCTGCAACTCGAGCAACGGCTGATTGAAGCAGCGCAGCCGTTTGCGGTGGTCACCGTGATCAGGGCCGGGCCCCCCACATCCGCGTGGGTCGGCGCGCAGGCGCTGGTCGACGGCGAGGGCATGCTGCACGGCTGGATTGGCGGCGGTTGTTCGCGAACGATCGTGATCCAGGCCGCGCTGCAAACCATTCGTTCGGGAAGTCCCAGGCGCGTTCGCATCAGCAACGAAGCGGTCATGGCCGATGCCGACGTCGAACTGCACACCATGCCTTGCGCGAGCAACGGCACGCTCGAACTCTTCATCCAGCCGACGCTGCCCGCGCCGATGGTGCTCGTGCTGGGCTCCACGCCGACCGCGCTCGAAGCGTGCGTGCTGGCGCAACGCGTGGGGCTGCGCGTTTGTGCTGCAGCGAATGTGAGCACGCCGCTGGTTGCGCTCGGCCTTGACCACGTCATTCAGGGTTTCAACGTCGATGCATTAAGTCAGGTCAAACCGCAAATGATCCTGGTCGCGACGCAAGGCGACTGCGACGAGGACGCGCTCGAGGCTGCCTTGCGTACATCGGCGGCGGCCGTTTTGCTTGTGGCCAGCGCGCGCAAGGCGGAGAAATTGCGCGACGCCATGCACTTGCGCGGCATCGCTGCGGAACGCCTCAAGGCATTGCATGCGCCCGCTGGTCCGCATATTCATGCCCATACGCCGCTGGAGATCGCGCTGGGCGCCGTCGCGGGGCTGGTGACGTTGCGCCGCGAACTCGAACGAGCGGCAGCGGACGCCTGTGCGCCGTGTATTGCCGGAGACGGTATCGGCATCGGCGTAGGCACCGGCGACGACGCCGTGCCGAGAGTGCCGCCGTGCGAATCGATGGCATCGGTCGAGCCCGCAGCCGCCCGTTATATCAATCCGGTGTGCAGCATGCCTGTTGATATCGCGTTGGCGAAGCATGTTGTCGACTACGGCGGACAGCGTGTCTATTTTTGCTGCGATGGATGCAAGATCGAGTTCGAACATTCGCCCGATAAATATCTTGCGATTGCGCAGTGCGGGCGCGAACGGGAGAAGACATGAACGATGCCCATAAAACGATTGCGCCGACGTTTTCGGCCGTCGTTCTGGCGGCGGGTTTGTCATCGAGGATGGAGGGCTCGCACAAACTGCTATTGCCAGTCGATGGGCAGCCGGCAGTCAGGCGTACGGTGAGCGCTCTGGTCGCAGCGGGCCCCGAGGAGATCGTGGTGGTGACCGGCTTCAAGGGGCGTGCCGTCATGGAGGCGCTGGACGGGTTGGCAGTCACCTTTCAATGCAACCCGCGCTATGAAGAGGGGCAGATGACATCGGTCGCCGCGGGTGTTGCCGCACTGCGCGCGCCGTGCAGCATCGTGCTGGTCTGCTTGGCCGACCAGGTGCTGCTGGAAGCCGCCGACTATCGGGAAGTGGTGAACGCTTTCGCCGCGATGCCGCGCGGGTCGATCCTGATTCCCATGTTCAACGGACAGCGCGGCAACCCCGTGGCTTTTTCTGCCAGCTACGCCGCCGAGGTCATCAGCGGACATGTCAATCCCGGGTGTCGCAAGCTGATCGCCGAGCATCCGGACGAGGTGTTCATCCATGAAGCGGCGCATGATCGTTTCGTCATCGATATGGACACGCCGGAGGATTACGCGCGCATTCTGGCGCGTCTCAGCCAGTCGCAAGCTCAGGCTCAGGCCCGCTCGCCCGTAATGTAGTACTCGAGCTGCTGGATCGTGAACTGCTGTTCCGCGATGATGTTCTTCACCAGGTCGCCGATCGAGATCATGCCGACCAGCCGCTCCTGATCAAGCACCGGCAGATGGCGCATGCGGTGGTGGGTCATCAACGCCATGCATTCGTCGCTTGACTGATCAGGCCGCACGAATCGCACTGCCTGGGTCATGATGTCTCGCACCGGCGTCACCTTCGACGAGCGGTCCATCAGCACCACTTTTCGCGCATAGTCACGCTCCGTGATGATTCCGGCAATGCTGTCGCCGTCGGTGACGACGAGTGCACCGATTTGTTTCACCGCCATGAGTTTGATCGCGTCGTAGACGCTTTCCGACGCCGTGATCGTATAGACGCTCTGGTTCGGTTTCGACTTGAGGATTTGCGCAACGCTTGTCATGGAGGGGCTCCATTTCGCACTGGCAGCCCGATGACAACCCGCGACGCGTTGCCGTGAAGGACCACCGTTTCCAGTATAGGTGGCCTGGATGCACGGCGAAGCAAGCGTTTTCCCCTTTGCGCCTGCGACTCGCCCAGCGCCACGATGCGCCACGATGCGATGCAGGCAGACCTTGGGAAAACGGCCGATCGTGCTCGATTTCATTACCTAAAATCAAGTTACGCGCAAACGGTGCCCGCTCGCGCGGAGGTATCCCGATACGTTTCAATCGTAGGGAGAATTGTCATGGCGACTTATGTGGTTCTTGCAAACTTCACTGACCAGGGTATTCGCTCCGTTAAAAACACCGCGCAACGCGCAAGTCAGGCTGCGGAATTGGCCAAGGGCTTCGGTTGCGAAATGAAAGAGATCTACTGGACGTTGGGCCATCACGACCTTGTCGTGATCGTCGAGGCGCCTGACGATCAGAGCTTCGCGGCATTTGGCTGCGCGCTCGGCTCCGCCGGCAATGTCCGCACGCAGGCGCTGCGTGCTTTCACGAAGGACGAAATTGGCGCGGTTCTGGGCAGGCTGCCCTGAAGCAGGCGAGCGTCACGCCGGGGCATGACCGGCGGCACGAACTGGAGCGTGCCGCCAGCGGCTTAAGAAGAATCAGCACCAGCGGAACGCGCCAGGTCTCGCCTACCCGCGCCCGGTGAAAAGCATATCGGTTCCGGCGCCGCGTGCCGTGAGTTTAAAGTCCCATGGCCTGTCCATCGCTGCGCGGATCGTGCGCTCCGGACAGCGTTCCATCCGATCCAATTCGAATCACCCCTGGATGACCCGCAAGCGGACTCTGTGCGGCAATCGCGCTGACTTCATGCCCGCGTGCGGCTAGCGCGGCGAGCACCTCGGCGCCGGCGTCTTCCTCCAGCTTCAGCGCATCGCGGGTATCCGAGAAGGTCTTGCCAAGCAGGAAACGCGGACGAGCCAACGCGCTCAACGGGTCCATCCCGTAGTCGATCAGCCGCGTCAGCACCGCTGCCAGCGTCTGGGGCTGGCCGTCCGCGCCCTGCGTGCCGAACAGCAAATGGGGCTGCCCACCCTTCAGGTACATGCCGGGATTGAGCGTATGAAATGGGCGCTTCCCCGGCTGCACGACATTGTGATGCGCCGGATCAACGCTGAACGACGCGCCGCGGTTGTGCCAGAGAATCCCGGTGTCTCCTGCCACCACGCCGCTGCCCCAATCGAAGTAGACGGTTTGCAGCAGACTGACGCTGCGGCCTTGCTTATCCGATGCACCGATGAACGCTGTATCGCCGGGGCGGAATACGTGCGGCCAGGCGCGCGCTTTGTGAAGGTCGATCGAGCGCGCATGGGTATCGAGTGTGTCCGCCGAAAGCATTTCTTCGACAGGCACGCGATTGAACTCCGGGTCCGAGACCAGGCGGTCCCGGTCCACGAACGCGCATTTCACTGCCTCCGCCAGCAGGTGATAGTAATCGGCGCTCCCCTCGGCGATGGACGACAGATCGAAGCGAGCGAGCGTACCCATGATCTGCAGCGTGGTGACGCCTTGCGTGGGCGGTTGCAGGCTCACGAGTTCCCCGCCTCGATACGCCACGCGCAACGGGGCCTCGTCGCGAGCGCGGGTCTTCGCCAGGTCGGCTTGCGTCAGCGGCGAGCCGGCCTGCTGCAGGCCGCGTACGATGCGCTCCGCGAGTTCGCCTTCGTAGAACTCGCGTGCGCCGTAGGTGGCGATGCGTTCAAGACTGCGCGCGAGTGCGGGTTGAACGAAGCGCTCGCCAATTGCAGGCACATGTCCATTGGGTGCAAATACCGCTGAAAAGCCCGGCATCGCGCGCAATTCGCCGGCACGAAACTGCTGCCAGAAGTGTTGCGATGGCGTGACCGGAAATCCCTCGGACGCATAGCCAATCGCGCGATCGAACAGAGAGGACCACGTGCGTTGGCCGCCCCAGGACGTCTGGCTGATCGCATACGCCTGATGCCACGTATCGACCGTTGCTGCGGTGGTCAGCGTAGAACCGGCGCCGCGAAACGGGATGGCGGCGGAGAACGCGGGCAATTTCTGTGCTGCTTGTCCAATGCCCGATAACGTACGCAGCATGCCGGTCCGGTCACCGATCACCCAGAACGCATCGCCGCCAAGACCGGTGAAATGCGGATAGGTGACGCTTAGCGCCGCGCCGATTGCAATGGCCGCTTCAATGGCGTTGCCGCCCGCGCTCAGGACGTCGAGGCCCGCCTCGCTGGCGAGCGCATGGGGGCTGGTGACCATGCCTTCGGTGGACGTGGCGAGAGTCGTGTTGTGCATGTGGTTGTTCCGAAGCCGGTCAGCCGAGCGTGAAGCGCTCGCGGGTGGTCACATAGTCGCTTGCGCCAAACCGTCCGACCGGGAAGTAGTGCTGAAGACGTACGCGCCATGTTTCGGTATCGATCAGTTCGTCGCGTGCATGCAGCCTGTGAACGCGACCGATGAAGATCTGCCGGCTCGTGGTTTCCAGTGTCTCCCACAACGTGCATTCGAACGCGACCGGCGCTTCTGCGATTCGCGGCGGCGCGATCCGCGAGCTTGCAATCGGCGTCAGTCCAACCTTCTCGAGCTCGCTGACATCGGGCGGCAGACGTTCCCCGCATCGATGCATTTTTTCGGCCATCGCTTCGTCGCAGAGATGCACGACGAACTCGCGGCTGCGTGCAATATTCACGGCTGTGTCCTTGAGCGAGCCATCATCGAGGCGGTTGATGCTGATCATCACAATGGGTGGCTCCTCGCCCAGCATGTTGAACATCGAGAAGGGCGCCGCGTTGATCGTGCCGCTCGCGCTCATGGTTGTCACCAGCGCGATCGGACGCGGCACGATCAGGCTCGCCATGAGTTTGTATCGCTGATACTCGGTGATGGCTTCGAAGTCGATTTCCATGATGGCCTGGATCGGTGGGCTCAAGGTTGAAGGACGAAGGTTGAAGCACGGATTCAAGGCATGCCGAGCAATTGCCCGAGGCTTTTCTCGCCCAGCATGCGTGACGTCTCAATGCGTTTTTCCAGCTCTCGAAGGTGCGCTTCCATGCGTGTCACGGCGCCGGCTGCATCCCGCGCTTCTATGCAGTCGACGATCGCCGCATGTTCCTCGTGCTCGCACGGCGCATGGCCCGGCGGCTCGTAGACACCCACGATCAGCGAGCATCGCGATACCAGCTCCGTCAGGTAGCGCTGCAGGATCGAGTTGCCGGCAAGCGCCGCGATGCGCAGGTGAAAGCCGCTTGCAAGCCGCGCCCAGGAAGGCTGGTCGAAGCGGTGCATGGCTTCGTGTTCATCGGCTAGCTGACGGCGCAGTTCCTTGATGTCGCGAGCAGTCGCACGTTGCACGGCGAGCTCCACCAGCACGCGTTCCATCGAGCGGCGCGCTTCGAAAATCTCGCGCGTCTCCGCGGGCGTCGGCTCGGCGATCACCGCGCCCTTGTTCGGCCGAAGTGCAACGATGCCGTCATAAGCAAGCCTCTCCAGCACGCGCCGCACGACCGCGCGGCCGACGCCGAACAACTGGCACAACTCTGGCTCTGGAAGCTTGGTGCCGGGCGTCAGGCGATGGTTGAGGACACCGTCGAAGATGGCCTGGTAGAGGCGGGCATCGGCGTCCAGCGCGGTTTCTTGCGCAGTGTCTCGGCGAGGCTTTGCAGCCACCTTCAATGCAGGTTTGGGCGTCATTTTTCGGCGGTCACGAAGGTCGCTTGCGATGGTCCGGCGAGGCCCGCGCGTTCCATCTCGTCCATATGGCGGGCGATGGCGCCGGGTGTTGTCATCCAGACGTCGCCGTTCGCGCGGGCGGCGGCAATGTGCTGCAGTGCGCGACGCAAATGGCGCAGCCGGTAGGGCTGTCCGACGAGATACGGATGCAGCGCGATGCCCATCACGAGCGCCTGCGGATGGCGGCTGCGGTTCGCCTGTTCGAGCATTTCGTCGAACTGGTCGACGATCATGTCAGCGAACGCGCATGCGTCGAGATGGCGGCCGACCATCATCGGCAAGTCGTTCAGTTCTTGCGGGTAGGGGATGGACCACAACGAACCGGCGCGTGTTGCCATGCGCACCGGGCGGTCGTCGTGGCACCAGTTGAGCGTGTAGCCGTAGCCGGTCTCCGCGAGCAGGTCGGGCGTGACGCGCGACTCGGAGATCCATGGCGAGAGCCAGCCTGAAGGCGGTGTGCCGGCATGCGCGGTGATGCGTTCGCGGCAGTGCAGCAGCAACGCGCGTTCGCTGTTTTCGTCCAGGTCGCTCTGGCGGTGCGCGTTCGTATGGCCGTGTGCGATCAGTTCGTCGCCGCGTGCGAGACAGGCGTCGATGACCTCCGGGCAATGGTCATACAGCGATGTATTGATCAGCGTGCCCGAGGGCAGCTCGAGCTGGTCGAAGAGCTCGATGCAGCGCCATACGCCCACGCGGTTGCCGTATTCGCGCCAGCTGTAATTGAGCACGTCGGGCTGTGGCGAGACCGGGCCGAGGGCCGCACCCAGTCCCTCGCCAAACGCGAAGTGTTCGATGTTGAAGCCGAGATAGACGGCGAGGCCGGTGTCGCCCGGCCATCGGAACGAATCGGTGTCGGTGATCGGCCGGTAAGGAAAGCGGCCATGCGTCGCGAGCGGACCGAACGCGGGATCGTGCGGCGCGCAAGCGTGGCGGATGGTGTCCATGTGCAAGAGCCCTGAGTGACAAAAGCGCTGCGCACCAACGTGCCGCGCGTGAACCTTTTTGGGGGATCGCGCCCCGCGACGAAACCGCAACGCACCGAGGTTGTGCGGGTCGATCGCCGATAGTTCGATTTCGGATTGTGTGCAATTTACACGCCGTATCGTCGACGTTCAATAGGGGTGATGGTTTGCATAAAGGAATCCATATGTGAGCAAATTGGCATATGTCTTGCATTGAGAGTCTTGCCCGTACCTTGCCACCGTATTGGTTGCCGCTCGCCGCGCTTTTATCGAGGAAACGCCCTGCATGAGTTCGTCCACCACAGCCGTGCCTAAACCCGAGCCTGCCGATATCGAACTGGTGCATGTATCGAAGCAATATGGGGATTCGCTCGCCGTCGACTCGATCGACTTGCGGATTCCGGGCGGCCAATACTGTTGCCTGCTTGGGCCGTCGGGCTGTGGCAAGACATCGACGTTGCGGATGATCGCCGGCCATGAGTCGATCAGCGACGGCGACATCCTCATCGGTCAGCGCAACGTCACGCGCGTGCAACCCGCCGCGCGCGGCACGGCGATGGTCTTCCAGAGTTATGCGTTGTTCCCGCATTTGTCGGCGCTCGACAACGTCGCCTTCAGCCTGAAGATGCGCGGAGTCGCCAAGGATGTACGCCGCCGGCGGGCGGGTGAACTGCTGGAACTTGTCGCGATGAGCGCCTATGCCGAACGCAAGCCGTCGCAACTGTCGGGCGGCCAGCAGCAGCGTGTCGCACTCGCCCGCGCGCTGCTCAATGAGCCGCGCTGCCTGCTGCTCGACGAACCCTTGTCCGCACTCGATCCGTTCCTGCGCGTGCAGATGCGAGCCGAACTCAAGCGTTGGCAGAAGCAACTGGGCATCACCTTCGTGCACGTGACGCACTCGCAGGAAGAGGCGCTTGCGCTCGCGGATATGGTCGTCGTCATGAGCCACGGGCGCATCGAGCAAAGCGGTTCGCCCTACGAAGTATTCAACCGGCCACGCACGGAATTCGTCGCACGTTTCCTCGGCGGGCATAACGTGCTCGGCGCCAACGGCCGTGCGTTTACGGTACGCGCCGATCATCTGCGGATTGCGCCGCATGGGTTCACGCCAGTCCAGTCACCCACCGGCGGAAGCGGCTTCAGCCGGATCGGCGGCATCCCGTGCACGGTGCGCGAAACCGAATATCAGGGTACCCATTTGCGCATGACGCTCGCCCCGCTCGACGGTTCACCCGACCTCGTTTCACTGCTGCCCGATAACGAATACGATCCGCAACGACTGGGACCCGACGCGCGCGTGGTGGTCTGGTGGAACGAGCAGGACGCGCATGCATTGGCGGCATAAGAGACCGCTTATCCGTTGTACCGAACGACAAATTCCACCGAGGGAGATTGCAATGACTGAGCGTTACGAACACCCGTCCGATCCCGGCACGAGCGAGACACCCGCAAGCGCCGCGACCGAATCCAGCCTGGGAGCGGGCAAGGGCATGTCACGCCGCACCTTGCTCAAGGGCGCGGTCGCCGCGGCCGGCATTGCAGGGTTTCCGTACGTGCATGCGCAGGAAAAGATCACGCTTCGCTACCTGGGCACGGCGGTGAACCAGAGCTCGGACATTGCGAAGAAATTCCAGGAAGATACCGGCATCCAGATCCAGTACATCCCGGTCACCACCGACGACGTCGCCAAGCGCATCATCACGCAGCCGAATTCATTCGATATTGTCGATACCGAGTACTTCTCGCTGAAGAAGCTGATCCCCGCCGGCACGCTGGCCGGCATGGATGCAAAGAAGATCAAGCTCGCCGACAAGATCACGCCAGTGCTCACGCGCGGTGAAGTCGACGGCAAGAAGATCGGCGACCAGGGCACGGCGCCCAAGAAGGTGATGTTCCTGACGGGTGCGCGCTCGACGGAATTCTCGGCTACGCCCACCGAATGGATGACGCTGATCCCGACCACCTATAACGCCGATACGCTCGGCATCCGTCCTGACCTGATCAAGCGCCCGATCAACAGCTGGTCCGAGTTGCTTAACCCTGAATTCAAGGGGCGTGCCGCACTCCTGAATATTCCTGCCATCGGCATCATGGATTCGGCCATGGCGATCGAAGCAATGGGTCATGTGAAGTACGGCGACAAGGGCAACATGACCAAGGCCGAGATCGACCAGACCATCAAGATCCTGATCGAAGCGAAGCGTGCCGGTCAATTCCGCGCGTTCTGGAAGGACTTCAACGAAAGCGTGAACCTGATGGCGTCCGGCGAGGTCGTGATCCAGTCGATGTGGTCGCCCGCTGTCACGAAGGTGCGCACCATGGGGGTGGCGTGCAAGTTCCAGCCGCTCAAGGAGGGGTATCGCTCATGGGCGTCGGGCTTCGGGTTGCCGCGTTCGCTGCAGGGCCGCAAGCTCGACGCGGCCTACGAGTTCATCAACTGGTTCCAGGACGGCTGGGCCGGTGCCTACCTGATGCGCCAGGGCTATTACGCGGGCGTGCTCGAGACCGCCAAGACCCACATGCAACCGTATGAATGGGACTACTGGATCGAAGGCAAGCCGGCCGCGCAAGACATCAAGGCTCCGGATGGCCAGTTGCTCGAAAAGGTGGGCACGGTGCGCGACGGCGGTTCGTACAACCAGCGCATGGGCGCAATCGCGTGCTGGAACGCGGTGATGGACGAGAACATTTACATGGTCCAGAAGTGGAACGAGTTCATCGCGGCTTGATGTTGCTACCAGCGTATGGCCGGCGTGTTGCCGGCCACCCTTGTTTATCCACCAGGTAATCCGCGATGGCATCGATCGAGCTTCCCATCCAGCCGCTGGAGGCGACTGTCAAGCACCGGCGTACGGCTGCATGGTTACAGGCGACGCCGCTTGCGTTGACCTTCGTCCTGTTCTTTCTCGTGCCGCTCGTCATCACGTTGATCGTGAGTTTCTGGGACTTCAACGAATACCAGATCATCCCCGCCTTCACGTTCAAGAACTACGCGGCGATCTTCGACGGCTGTTCTTCGATGACCGATGTCTGCGTGACCTTCAAGACCTATTGGTCGACGATCAAGTTCTGCGCCATCGTCTGGGCGGTGACGCTCGTGCTCGGTTTTACGATCGCGTATTTCCTGTCGTTTCACATCCGTTCATCAGGCATGCAGACGGTGTTGTTCCTGGTCTGCACGATTCCGTTCTGGACGTCGAATGTGATCCGGATGATCTCGTGGATACCGCTGCTTGGCCGCAACGGGCTTGTCAACCAGGCTCTGCTTTCATCGCACATGATCGACAAACCGCTTGAATGGCTGCTCTATTCGAACTTTTCCGTCGTGCTCGCGTTCGTACATCTCTACACGTTCTTCATGATCGTGCCGATCTTCAACGCCATGATGCGCATCGACCGGTCGTTGCTGGAGGCCGCGCGCGATGCCGGCGCGAGCGGCTGGCAGGTGATCCGCAACGTAGTGTTGCCGCTGTCGAAGACGGGCATTGTGATCGGCTCGATCTTCGTGATCACCATCGTCATGGGCGATTTCCTGACGGTCGGCGTGATGGGCGGGCAGCAGATTGCGTCGGTGGGAAAGATCATCCAGGTGCAGACCGGCTATCTTCAGTTTCCCGCTGCGGCGGCCAACGCGATCATCCTGCTGGCCGTCGTGCTGATGATTGTCTGGGCGCTGACACGCGTCGTCGATATCCGCAAGGAGCTTTGACATGGCCGCGACTAGCCTGAACCCGAAGCACCGCGAGCGGCGTCCCGCCAGTTTCTACTGGCTAGCGCTGGTGTTCGGGTTGTTCGTGCTGTTCCTCTATGGACCGGTCATCACAATCTTCATCCTGTCTTTCCAGGGACCGGAAGGCGGCCTCACGTTCCCCATGCGCGGCGTTTCGCTGCATTGGTTCGAGGTATTGCGTCAAGGCGTGGGCGACATCGACATCTGGGCCGCATTCGGACGCTCAGTGCGTCTTGCCGCTGTAGTCACAGTGTTGACTGTGCTGTTCTCGGTCGCGGCGGGCCTCGCATTTCGCAAGCGCTTTCGCGGCGACACGGCAGTGTTCTACGCGTCCGTCGCGAGCCTGATCATGCCGTCGATCATCGTGTCGCTGGGTATCGGGCTGACGTTCCGGCTGCTCGATAACGGCGTCAAGTATCTGGCCGGCGCGTGGGGGCATCAATCATTCGTCGACAACTACACCACGTCGATGGGTCTATACACTTCGGCACTCGGCGCGCACCTGACGTGGACGCTGCCTTTCGGATTGCTCGTGATGTTCGCCGTCTTCAACCGTTTCAACCCGGCGTACGAAGAAGCGGCCCGCGACCTGGGCGCGTCCCCCTGGCAGAGCTTTTGCCATGTGGTGTTGCCGATCATCGGGCCGTCGGTGATTGGGGTCGGGATGTTTGGCTTCACGCTGTCGTGGGACGAGATCGCGCGCACGTCGCAGGCGATCGGCGACCAGAACACGCTGCCGCTGGAATTGCAGGGGCTCACGACTTCCGTCACCACGCCCGTGATCTATGCGCTCGGCACGATGACCACGATGCTGTCGTTGACGGTGATGGTCGTGGGGTTGCTGACGGTGCAGTGGCTGAGCCGTCGACGTTCAAGGGCGCTTGCGGGCTGACCGCGTGCGCCACGCGTGCTCGTTCATCAAGCCGCCGATAACGACCGCTCGAGCGCAGCCACACCCGCCGGAAGATCCACCGGCACGCCGAGGTCGATCATGGTCCGCCCAAGCGCATGGATGGTCCTGAAGAGATGATGCTCGCGGCATTGCTCGCCCATCTGGCCGATTCGCACGATCGGCGCGCCGAACGAGCCTGCAATCTCGACATGATGCTGGCGCGAGATATGAGCGCATACATCCGACCCGTTGATGCCTTGCGGCAAAGCAATCCCCACGACCGAATTCAACCGGCTCGGTTTCGAAACATAGAGCTTCAGCGCCAACGCTTCAATGCCCGCTTGCAGCGCGTTCGAACACCGCTGATGACGCGCGAACCGCCGCTCCAGCGTCTCGGCACATACGAGCCGCAGCGCCTCATGAAGCGCGAGCACGCCCGACACCGGCGCCGTGTAATGGTAGGACGCGTTATGCCAGAAGTTGGTTGCCAGCGCCGCGTCGAGGCACCAGTGTGTCGGCGGCACGGGACGCGTCATGATGCGTTGCCAGGCCGTTTCGGAGAACGCGAGCAGCGAGACACCGGGAATCGATGACAAGCCTTTTTGGCCCCCGGTAATCACGGCGTCGATACCCCATGCGTCCATCGGCAGGGGCATGGTGCTCAGCGTGCAGACCGCATCGACGATCACCAGCGCGCCGGCGGCGCGGGCCACCGAGGCAATCGATTCGAGGCTGCGATTCCAGACCGTGTTGGACGTCTCGCCATGCACGATCGTCACGATCTCCGGACGAAACTGCTCGATGGCTTGCGCCACTTGCTGCGTGTCCGCGGCGACACCGTCGACCACGTTCAGCGTTTGCACTTCAGCGCCGGTTCGCCTGGCCATCTCCGCCATACGTTCGCTGAAGAACCCGTTGCAGATACAGAGCACACGCGAGCCTTTCCACGCAAGATTCGTGATCGCCATTTCCATGGCTGCCGACCCCGGTCCCGCCACGCCCATCACCCATTTCGATTCTGTCTGGAACACGTACCGGGCCATGGTCTTGACCTGACCGATCACCGCGGCCATGGTCGAACCAAGATGGTTGATCACGACGCCGTTGGCGCGGGCCACGGCGTCGGGAATCGGAACGGGACCGGCGCCCATCATCAGCAGAGGCTCTTCGGGAAGAATGGAAGAGAGCGGCAGGACCGTCGGACACGCGATGCTGGTCGTATCCGGCGCGCCGGTTTCTGCGGAGAAGGTATGTCGGTCGTTCATTGGGGCTCGTTAAAAAAAGGGGATATTGGGTGGCTAAGCAGCGGCAGCAACACGCTCACATTGCCCGCGTCCTGCGCTGGCCGAAACGGATCAGCAGCCAGTAGAAAGCGAAGCGCCGAGTAGGCGAGAATACCGGTGCCGAGGCCAAAACGAAACGGCTACCTGACCCGGATGCGCTGATCCAGACCTTCGAACGCGGCGCAAGCTCCAGCGTTTCGCCTTCCCGCAGCCACCAATCGTCAGACTCGCCTTCAATGGTCAGCCACACCGTACCCCGGCAAACCGTCAGGGTATGAGGCCGATCGATGAGCCAGCAGGCCGGCGCATCATGGGGTTCCTGCTCCAAAGTCCTGATTTCACGCATTTCCCTCTCCCATCATGGCCGCTCACAGAGAGACGGCCTCTTGACTGCATTATTTATTTAAACTCCAATCTTAGGAATGTACAGTCGCGAACAGTTGTCCCGCACTGTTCAGTGATTTTCCCTGCACACTTCAAGAGATCACGCGATGAACCTCGTCATCGATCCACACAACGGCGTCCCCATGACCGATCAGCTCGTGACCGGTATCTCGGGCCTGATCCGCTCGCGGCAGATGCTGGCGGGCGTGAAGCTGCCGTCCATCCGGGCGCTCGCAGCCACCCAGAAGATCAGCCGGTTTCCGGTTATCGAAGCCTATGACCGGCTCTCGTCGCTCGGTTTTATCGTGCCGAAGCATGGTTCCGGTTTCTACGTGGCGCACCACATGGGGAGCGAGAGCAGCGCGTCGGGCGGCTCGGATCCTCGTCTTGCCGAGGAGGAGTCGCATCAGATCCTGCAGCAGTTCAACTATCCCGGCGAGTCCCTGAAGCTGAGCAGCGGCTTCGTGCCCGAAGCGTGGCGGGACATTGAGGGCATTGCCCAGACCGTGCGCCAGGTCATGCGGATGGACCCGAGTTGCGTGATCGACTACGCCATGCCACATGGCGACGCGAACCTGAGGCACCAGATCCAGATGCGCCTCGGGATGGTCGGCATCGAGGCGGACATCTCGAACATCATTGCCACCAGCGGCGCGAGCCAGGCGCTCGACCTGATCGTCCGGTTCATGCTGAAGCCGGGAGACACCGTGTTCGTGGAAGACCCCGGGTACTACAACCTGTTCGGCTTGCTCAAGTTGCAGGGCGTGAGGATTGTCGGCGTGCCGCGTCTGGCGAGCGGACCCGATGTCGATGTTGCCGAGCATCTGCTCAAGACCATCAAGCCGAAACTGTTCTTCATCAACACCGTCTTTCATAACCCGACCGCGACGAATGTGGCGCCGCAGGTCGCGTTCAAGTTGCTGCAACTCGCGCAGCAGCACGACTTCATGATCGTCGAAGACGACATCTATGCAGACTTCCAGGCAACGCCAACCCAACGGCTTGCGTCGCTCGATCAGCTCGATCATGTGATCTACGTGGGCGGGTTGTCGAAGACGCTGTCGTCGTCGTTGCGGATTGGTTATCTGGCGGCCAAGCGCGAGCTCATCAAGGACCTGGTCGATGTGAAGGTGCTCACCAGCCTGGGCGGTTCGCGCTTTAGCGAATGCGTGGTGGCGGCCTTGCTCGAGCGCGGCACGTACCGCAAGTATCTCGAGCGCTTGCGCCGCCGCATTCACGACACGCTGTCAACAGCAGTCCAGCGTCTTGAGGAAAACCACTGGGAAGTCTTCGATGAACCCACCGGCGGCAATTTCATCTGGGCGCGTGTGCCCGGTATAGAGGACTCGATGGTCCTGGTCGATCAAGCGCTGAAATTTGGCATCACGCTTGCTCCGGGGAGTTATTACCGTCCTAACGGCGAGGTGTCGGCGTGGGTGCGAATCAACACGGCACATAGCGACGATGCGCGCGCCATCCGGTTCTTCGAGCATATGGGGCGAACGAACCCTACTGTGAGGTGATCTGATTTCCCGCGTGTGATCGTCGAAACGGGCTTCCTTGAGGGCGCTATTGCACATAGCATCGTGTGACGCGTGCTGTGGCACGGCCGGATATGTCTGCAGGTGCGAACCGGGCCGACGATCACAGTGACGCCCCATTTTTCAAATAGCAGGAGAGACGATGCCGGACCTTTTCGTGGAATGCGGCGCTACGCCTGCAGCAGACTTCATCGCGGCTCAGCAAGCCGATGGTCTGACGCGCGCTGATCCGTCCACGGCCGGCGTGGATGCCGACGCCATCGTTGCGTTCCTGAACGACGTCGAAGCGGCCGGGCTCGACCTTCACGCCTTCATGCTTCATCGCAACGGCCGGGTGGTGGCCGAGGGCTGGCGCTGGCCGTATCGCCCCGACCGGCCGCGCAACCTGCACTCGGTCGTCAAGAGCTTCACCGCATGCGCGATCGGGCTGGCGCTCGATGAAGGCCTCTTCAGGCTCGATGACAAGGTGGTGTCGTTTTTCCCCGAGGTCGCTGTCGAACCAGACCAGCACTGGCTGACGGCGATGACCATAGAAGACCTCCTGACGATGCGCGTGGGCCACGCAGGCGAAACATCGGGTGCCGAATGGCGGTCGCTCACCACGAGCTGGATAGCGGAGTTCTTCAAGATCAGAATCGTGCATGAGCCGGGAACGGCCTTCATGTACACGAGCGCCGCCAGCTACATGTTGTCGGCCATTCTGAGCCGCGCGGCGGGCGTGACGCTGCATGAATACCTCAAGCCGCGAATCTTCGAGCCGATGGGTATTGTTGGCGAATCCTGGGATATCGGTCCGGACGGCATCAATCCGGGTGGCAATGGCCTCATCGCTCGAACGGCGGACCTGTTGAAACTGGGCGTGCTGCATGCGCAAAACGGCGTGTGGGAGGGCAAACGCCTGCTTCCCGAAAGCTGGGTCGCCGCGGCAACGAGCCCGCACGGCGAGCCTGTGAAATACGGCTACCACTGGTGGACGCGGCCAGACGGCACGTATAGCGCCATCGGCAAGTTCGTCCAGATGACAACCGTATTCCCGTTGCATGGCGCAACGCTCGCCGTGACCGGCGCGATCAAGGGCAGCGCGAAGCTGTTCCCGCATATCGACAGGCATTTTCCGGCCGCCTTTCGTGACCACATTGAAAACGGCGCCGACGCCGATGCGCGGCTCAAAGCGAGGCTTGCCGACTGGCAAAGTCCGGACGCCCCGGCAGCGTGGAAAGAGCCTTTCCAACGGGCCGGTGCAGCCACAGAGGGAGAGCGCGCAACCGGACTGACGGAGCGCTTCGTGATGCACCCCAACCGCCAGGGTGTGAGCGAATTACGATTCGAATTCACCGGCGAGACTTGCGTGTTTCGTCTTACCGATGCGCAAGGCGAACATATGATCGCCGCCGGCTTAGGGCGCTGGCTGGAAGGCCGCACCGACATGCCGGGCAGCGATCTTCACCATGGCTACGAATTCGGTAACAGCCCGGTTGTCGCCCGTGCATGCTGGCTGGATAACACGCGGCTGCAAATGACCTGGATCTTCCCCGAGACCGCTTTCCGCGACACCGTGATCTGCGAGTTCTCGGGCAAGACGATAACGTTCAAGCGTGAGGTGAACATCAATGGCGGTGCGCTGCGGCATGACGACCTGACCGGCTCAAGCGAGGCTTAGAAGGAGACCGGTAGAGACAACAAACGCATGGCGCGCATCACGAACCGGCGCCATGCAGCATGCGCGAATAGGACACGAGCATGCTTGCGAGCTCCTGCGCGACCGTGGTCAACGGCGAAGACCGCCGGCTGATCAGGCAAACATCGCGAGGATCGAACGCTTCTCGAATCGGGATATTGACGATCGAACTCGAGAACAGCTTCAACTCGACGAGCACGCGCGGCTCGATGGTCAGGTAATCGGATTCGCAAACAATGTGCAGCGTCTCCAGCAGCGACTCCGCCGTGACAACGATCTTCGGCTCCCCCAGTCCCTCTGCTCGAAAGAGGCTGGTCAGGCGGTTCTCCGCTCCGCCTACAATCCCCGCGGGCCGGATGCTGACCCACTCGCAATCCTTCAGGTCGCGCACGGACGTGGCATGCGCCTGGGGGTGTCCCTTGCGTGCGATCACGCCCGGCGCCGACCGGTAGAGGCGTTCAATGTCGAGATCTACGTCGCTGACTTGCGGGGCTAGCGGACATAGCGCGAAGTCGAGCCGGCCGTCGCGGATCTTCTCGATCAGCATCTTCGTGTAGCCGCTGGACACATGCACACGCACGCGCGGAAAGCGTGCGGTAAAACGTTTGAGCACCGGCAGCAGGGATTCCGCCAACGGCTCGGACGTGACGCCAAGCGTGATCTGTCCTTCTGGTTCTCCCAACGACTGCTGCATCTCCTGCATCGCACGTTCGCAATCGACAATGATCGCGTTCGCGCGAACGAGGAAAGTCTCGCCCAGGCTGGTCACGCTGATACCCTGATGCGAGCGGTTCAACAGCGTCACGCCGAGTTCGGCCTCGAGGCTCTGGATGGCTTGCGTCAGTGTGCTTTGTCCGATGTCGAGCGCTCTTGCGGCGCCCCGGAAACTGCCTTGCTCCACGACCGCGCAAAACACCCGGAGCTGGATCAACGTCATGAAAAACCCTCTGGAATAAGTGCAACGCTCGTCCGGTCCTATGTCATGCGGACCGGTGCGATGCGTTCGGCTGGTGCAAGCATAACCTTCCAGAAGGCCAGCGTGTACCGCTGAATCCCGAGGCTCCAATGACTCAGGCAGCCTGAAAGAGGCCTCGTACGCGTTCGTTGCTTTCAGCAACGCCGGACGATGCCACGAGCGAGTACAGATCCTTGCAGTTCGACGGCTGCGCGATCAGGTCGATCCGCGTGCCGATGCCCTCGGTGCGCACGAGATCGTTCAGGTAACGCAATGCCGAAAAATCCTCCAGCGCGAACCCCACTGAATCGAATACGGTCACCTGTGCGTCAGATTCGCGTCCTTGCACTTCACCCGCCAGCACGCGCCAGAACTCGATCACAGGTGAGTTGGCGGGAAGCTGCTGGATATCGCCTTCAATGCGCGTCTGCGGCTCGAACTCCACCATCACGCGCGCACCGTTCAGCACGTCGGCATGCAACTCGGTCTTGCCGGGACAATCACCACCCACGGCGTTGATGTGCATCCCCGCTTCAATCATGTCGGGCGTGAGAATGGTCGCGTTGGTCTTATCGGCGGTGACGGTGGTGACAATGTCGGCGCCTCGCACGGCCTCGCGTATCGATGCCGCCCGCGTGAGCGTCAGCCCCTTGACGCCGGAGAGGTTGCGGATGAGTTTGTCCGTGGCGGCGGGGTCCGTGTCGAACACGCGAATATGCTCGATGCCCAGCATATTCTTGAACGCCAGCGCCTGGAACTCGCTTTGCGCGCCGTTGCCGATCAACGCCATCGACTTCGATCCCGGCCGCGCAAGGACGCTTGCGGCAAGCGCCGAGGTGGCAGCCGTGCGCAGCGCAGTCATGATGGTGAACTCGCTGAGGAGCAGGGGGACGCCGGTGGCGACGTCGGCGAGTACGCCGAACGCCATCACGGTCAGCAGGTTGGCGCGGGTGTTGTTGGGATGCCCGTTCACGTACTTGAAGCCATAGAGCGTGTGGTCGGCAACAGGCATCAGCTCGATGACGCCGTCGGGTGAATGCGCCGCCGTGCGGGGTGACTTGTCGAACTGGGGCCAGCGCAGGTAGTCGGCGCGGATGTAGTCGGCGAGGGTGCGGATGAAGGTTTCCGGGCCGATGGTGCGAAGCAGTTGCCTGATGTCGTTGACGTCGATATATCGAGTCATGGTGCGTTCCTGAACGATGAAATGAACTTGAGGGGCTACATGGGTGTGTCGATGTGCGTTGCGTTTTACCTGGAATGGAGTCAGGCGCCGAGCAGCTTGCCGGTGCGTTGAGGCGTAGCACCGGTGACGCGGCCGAGCGGGTCGCCGTGCTTGACGAAGCGCACGTCGCGGCGCATGTAGAACACGCCGCGGGTTTTGCTGTGAACGGTGGTGGTCACGCCGCTGGTTGTATCGATCACGTCGAAGAGCGGCTGGCCCACTTCGATCACATCGCCAAGCTGCGCGCGATGCACGAGGATGCCGCTTGCGGGCGCGAGAAACTGTTCGCTGCCGGCAAGCGGGGTGGCGGGGCCGGCAAGCTCGGGCAAGGGCGGCGCAATGCCGTCTATGAAGCCTTGATGCGTGAGGTAGTCGATGATCGCCTGCGCGTCCCGCTGCGCCATGTCATACGACACATCGCGCTGCCCGCGATGCTCGACCGTGACGGACACCGTGCCGGTCGGAATCGGATAGCGGGCGCCGAATTGCTGCTGTAGTTGCCACCATGTGAGGCTCTGCGCTTCATCGAAGGAGTTTGCGCCGGAGTCGTACGCGAGCAACGAGGCCACCGCACCAAGATACCGCGCAAGGGGCTCGGCCTCGGCCCAGATCGCCTGGCCGGTGTAGATATGCATGGCGGCTTCGCGCGAGCAATGCAGGTCCAGCACCACGTCCGCATCATGCGCGAGCAGCATGAGCTGGCGTTGCAAGCCGTCGAATAACGTGGCCGGTTGAAGCGCCGTCAGCGCCGCTTTCCAGGCTTGACGAATGATGACGAGATTTTCGTCTGCATCTTGCGTGAGCTTGCCTTCGAGCGTTGCAGCGATCTTGCCGGCGAGCATGGGGAAGTCGCGGTTGTAGTTGCGGCCACTCGCGAAGTCGAATCGGCCGACGGGTGCGCCGAACAACCATTGGCTCAGTCCGAGCGGATTGGCGTTGCAGACCAGCACGATTTCACTACGAAGCTTGGCCGCGTCTTCAAGGCGGCGCAACTGCTCGATCAGCGTGAGTGCAACCATCACGCCTGGCGTTTCATCGGCGTGCAGGCCCGCCTGGATGTACACCTTCCTGCCAAAGTCGCCCGTGCCGAACGCGTGACTCGTCAGATGGTACGCGGCGCCTGCTGTCGCGTGGGGCAAGGCAAGGGAGGTGCTGTTCATGAGGAGAGAAGGGGCTCGTAGTAGCGGCAAGGTCATGTTACGGGGAGTTCATGCGGTGCAGAAGGCGGCCCGACCGATCGGGATCAGCCTGGCAGATCGCCTGCGGCACGAACCTGGAGTCGGGTTTGCATCGCCGTCAGGTTCTGGCGTTCGCGCCCCGCAGAAGGCGCGAGTAAGACAGCAGCATGCTCACCAGCTCGTGCGCGACCGTGGTCAACGGCGACGCACGGCGACTGATGAGGCAGACGTCACGCGGATCGAACGCTTCTCGAATGGCGATGGCAACGAGCGATGGTGAAAACAGCTTGAACTGCGCGAGTACCGCCGGCTCGATCGTCAGGCAGTCGGTTTCGGACACAATGTGAAGGGTTTCCAGCAACGACTCGGCCGTGAAGACGATGCGTGGAACGCCAAGCGCTTCCGCCTTGAAGAGACTGATCAACCGATTCTCCGCGCCACCGGCAATGCCCGCGGGCCGGATGCTAACCCAGTCGCACTCCACCAGTTCGCGCACGGATGTGACATGCGCTTGCGGGTGACCCTTGCGCGCGATCACGCCGGCGTCCGACCGGTACATCCGCTCGATGTTGAGATCGACATCGGTTACATGGGGTGCGAGCGGACACAGCGCGAAGTCGAGGGCGCCATCGCGAATCTTTTCGACCAGCATCTTCGCGTAACCGCTGGACACATGCACCCGCACGCGTGGGAAACGTTCGATGAAACGCTTGAGTACGGGCAGCAGGAATTCAGCGAGCGGCTCGGAGGTGACGCCGAGTGCGATGCGTCCTTCGGGTTCCTCTTTTAAATGCCTCATGTCCTGCGTGGCACGCTCACAGTCGCGGATGATCGCATTGGCGCGGACCAGGAATTTTTCACCAAGGGCGGTCAGGCTGATGCCTTGATGCGACCGGTTCAGCAGGACGACACCCAGCTCCGCTTCGAGGCTTTGGATCGCCTGGGTCAGCGTGCTTTGGGCAATGTCGAGCGCTCTTGCCGCCGCGCGAAAGCTGCCTTGCTCGACGACTGAACAGAATGCCCGGAGCTGAATGAGTGTCATGGCGAAGGCAATGCTTCAAGTGCGATGCGATGGTTCGCGTAGCCTGGCGTGAACTTCCGCGCGGCCACGTCGACCAGCACGGGCATGTCGCGCCCGGCGAGTTCAGCATTGAAATACTTGCGCGACGGATCGATGTCGTCAGGCACGGCGCGCGTGATGACCTTGAAGCCGTCATCACGATTTCCCCGCAGTTCGGGCACGGCTTGCAGGAGTCTGCGCGTGTAGGGATGGCTCGGGTTATCGAAGACGGCGTCGCGCGTTCCCTCTTCAACAATATGACCCCGGAACATCACCAGCACGCGGTCGGCAATCTGCTCGACCACGCCGAGATCATGCGAGATCAAGAGGCACGCAAACCGGTAGCGCTGCTGCAGCGAAACGAGCATGTCGAGGATCTGCTTCTGCACGGTGACATCGAGCGCGGACACCGGCTCGTCCGCGATGATCACGGCAGGCCTGCTTGCCAATGCGCGTGCAATCGCCACACGCTGGCGCTGGCCGCCGGAGAGCTGATGGACCAGGCGACCGGCAAACTCGCCCAAGCCCACGTCATCCAGCGCGTCTGCGACCCGCTGGGCGCGTTGCGCGCGGCTCAGGGTCTTGTCGAGCCGCAGCCCCTCGCCAATGAGCGCGTCGACCCGCATGCGTGGATCGAGTGAGGAATAGGGGTCCTGGAACACCATCTGGACCGAGCGGCGCGCGGCTTGCATGGCGTCACGCCCGGCCTTAAGAAATGGCAGTCCGTTGAGCAGGATCTGCCCTTGCGCGGTCGGCGCCAGTCCGAGCATTGCCTTGGCGATACTTGTCTTCCCGCTGCCCGATTCACCGACAATCGCCACGGTCTCCCCCGCCTGCACGCTGAACGATGTCGGATGCACGGCTCGCGCGAGAATCTTCCTGAACCATAAGCCCGGCACCCGGTAGTCGATTGCCACATCCTTGACTTCAATGACCGGTGGCGCGGATGAACCCGGCGGGCTCAACGGGTCCTCGTTATCGGCGCGCCGTGGCAGCGCCTCGAGCAGCTTCAGCGTGTAGTCGTGCGAGGGGCGTGCCAGCACCGTCCCTACCGCGCCGGTTTCCACGACGAGGCCTCGCCGCATCACGAGCACTTGTTCCGTATAGGCCGTCACCAGTGCAAGATTGTGGCTGATGAAGATCAGCGCGGTGCCTTCCTCGCGCGTGAGTTCGATCATCAGGTCGAGCACTTCTTTTTGCACCACGCAATCCAGCGCGGTTGTCGGCTCGTCCGCGATCAGCAGTTTCGGGCGGAGCAACATCACCGCGGCAAGCAGGATGCGTTGCCGCATACCGCCGGAAAACTCGTGCGGATAGCGCTTCATGCAGCCGAGCGGGTCGCGTACGCGGACTCGTTCGAGCATCGCGATAGCCTGCAGACGCGCAGCATCGCGCGCAACGGAACGCCGCCGCATGAGCGCCTCCGTCAACTGGTCGCCAATGCGGATGGCCGGGTTGAGCGAGACCATCGGTTCCTGAAACACCATGCCGATACCCGTGCCGCGCGTGGCGAGCCATTGCGCCGGCGTATTGCCGAGGACATCATGACCCTCGAAGCCGATGGTCCCCGAGACGATCTGCGCACGTTCCGGCAACAAGCCGAGCAACGCACGGCCGACCATGGTCTTGCCGCTGCCTGACTCGCCTACGATCGCAAGCGACTCCCCTGCGTTCAGCGTGAAGTTCACGTCGTGCGTGACCTGCTTGATTGCGCCCGTTTTGTCGGGGAAGCCTATCGTCAGGCTGCTGACCGTCAGCAAGGGATGTTGCGAAGTTGCGTTCATCACATTCCCCCCTTCATGCGCGGATCGAGCAGATCGCGCACGCCATCGCCGAACAGATTGATGCCGAACAACGCAAGCGAGATAGCCGCTCCTGGGAACAGCACGACCCATATCGCCTGATCGATTGCCGTGCGGCCGTCGGCAAGCATGCCGCCCCAGGTAGGCTCGGGCGCGGGCACGCCGAGTCCGAGAAAACTGAGCGCGCTTTCGGCAAGCAGCGCCGAGCCGAACAGCGACGTGGAGAACACCAGCAGCGGCGCCACGCAATGAGGCAAGACGTGACGAAGCAAAGTCCACGCGCCGCTGTTGCCCATGGTTTGCGACGCAACCACGAAGTCACGCTGACGCAGCGACAGTGCCGCGCCGCGCGCAATGCGGCTGACCGACGGCGTATAAGCCAGGCCAAGCGCGACGACCACGCCCCATTTCGACGGCCCGACCACGGTCATGATGCCAAGCGCGAGCAGCAAGCCGGGGAACGCCATCAGCGCATCGATCAGCATGGCCGCAAGCCGGTCGAACCAGCCGCCCGCGTAACCGCAGACGGCGCCTATCGACGTTCCGGCGAGCAACGCAAACAGCACCGAGCAGACGCTGACGGTGGTGCTGACACCGGCGCCCGACATGATCCGCGACAGGATGTCCCGGCCGAATTCATCGGTGCCGAACCAGTGTTGCAGCGACGGCGGCGCGTAACGCGCATGAATGTTCACGTCGAGAGGACCGTAGGGCGTATAGACAAGATTGACGACTGCGATGAGCAGCAGGAGGCCGACGAGCACGGCTCCGATCACGAGGTTGGCGCGGCGGGTGCGCTTGGGAGAGGAGGGCATGGGCGAGTCAGAGCTTAAGGCGTGGATCGAAGATCGGGTACAGCAGGTCGACAACCAGATTGGTCAGCACATACAGCAGCGCGATCACGAGAAGGCATCCCTGCACGACGGGGTAATCGCGCGAATAGATGCTTTCCACGAGCAGGCGGCCCATGCCTGGCAGCGTGAATACGGTCTCGATCACAGCGCCTCCCGCGAGGAGGTGACCAAGCACGAGACCGATCACGGTAAGCGTGGGACCGAACGCATTGGGCAGCGTATGGCGCAGCAGCACGCGCCGTTCCGACAAACCTTTGGCGCGTGCATGAGCGATATATTCCAGCCGCAGGACTTCGATGCTGCTCGCCCGCATCATGCGTGTCACGACCGCGATCTCTCCCAGCGTGACCGCTATCACCGGCAGCACGAGGTATTTGAACGATCCCCAGCCTGCTTGCGAAAACGGCTGGTAGCCGAAGGTGGGCAGCAGATGCAACTTCACGCCGAACAACCAGATGAGCAGGATGCCGACCCAGAAACTCGGTATGGAGACCAGCATGATGCTGCCTGTTACGACCGCGAGATCGCCGCGCCGGTTTTGCATCCAGGCCGCGAACAAGCCGGCCGGAATGGCGATCAGGCACGCAAGGAAAGTTGCCGCCAGCACGATCTCGGCGGTCACGGGAAAGGTCTCGCGGATCAGTTCCAGCACGGGTTGATGCCGCACGATCGACATGCCGAAGTCGCCCGAGAGCAGATGCGATACCCAGATCGCGAATTGCGCGGGGATCGATTGATCGAGACCAAACGAGTGGCGCATCTGCTGCAGCAGCGCCGGGTCGTTGAGGTCGCCGAGCATGAGTGACGCCGGGTCGCCGGGAATGGCGCGGATCATGCCGAACACGAGCAGGGTCACGATGAAGACCGTGGGGACCGCCATCGAAATACGCTTGATGATGTAGCTGAGCATCGGCTGGCCTAGTTCTTCGTCACGTTGGAAAAACGCTTCAGGCGCAGGGGCCAGGCCGTCACGCCCTGCAACCGGTTAAGCACGAGCGTCAGGTCGGGTGAGTCGTACAGCACGATCATGGGCACGTCGTCCATCATCATCTGGTGCAACTGTTCGAAGACGCGCTTGCGGGCGGCGGGGTCGGTCACGCCGTCGATGCTGCGCAGCAGCGCGCGCGCCTTGGGGTTCTCCCACTGCACCATGGGATTTTTGGACTTGTCACCGAGTACGTCGCCATACATCAACGCAGGTTCGATGCGCGTTGAATAACCAAACGACATCAGCTGGAAATGTCCCGAGCGGTAGTCGTTCACCTGCGTGCCCCATTCGACCACCTGCAGTTTCACGTTGATGCCCGCCTGCGAAAGCAGCGATTGCATGTACACCGCGGCCGAGTACATGTGCGGATAACGGCGGTTGGTTTCGAGCGTCAGGGGCTGGCCGGCATAACCGGCAGCCGCGAGCAGACGCTTGACCTCGGGCAGGTCCTGCTTGTATCCCACTGCGTCGCCGGCGGTATAGAACGCCTCGGCATCCGGTGTCAGCGATGAGTTGTAGCGCGCCAGGCCGCCGCTGACCGCGTTCACCACGCCCGGCAGATCCACCGCAAGCGCGATCGCGCGCCGAATGCGAACGTCGGCGAGAACGGGGTCATGCGTTTGGATCAGCACGGCGGCGGGATCGGCCCCGGGTCCTGCTATTACATGCCAGTGAGGATCGGCAGGCGGCAGGTTGTTCTCCGATATGTTCATCTCGTCGATCTGACCGGACATCAGCGCGGAGACCTGCGCCGCTTCGTCAGGAATGGCGACGAAGCGCACGTTCGCTTGCGGGTGCTTGGCGCCGGCCAGCCCGCTCGGCGGCTCGGTGCGTGACTGGTATTGAGCGAAGGGTTTCAGCAGCACGTATTGCCCTTGTTTCCATTCGCTGAATACGAACGGGCCCGTTGCCACCGGCTTCAGCCACGCGCCGTTCTTGTCGAGGCTTGCAGGACTCAGGATGGCGAGCGGGCAGCGCGGCTCCGTCATGTGCGTGAGAAAAAGTGCGGACGCGCGGTCCAGTTCGAACACCACGGTATGGGGATCGGGTGTGGTCACGGCAAGCACCTTCGGACCCCGGTGTCCGTCATAGTTGCCGCGGCAGACGTAGCCGGACTGCGGCTTCATGAAGTAGTCATAGCTCCATTTGACATCGGCGGAGGTGAAGGGCGTGCCGTTGTGGAACAGCACGCCGTGACGCAAGTGAAATGTATATTGCTTGCCGTCTGGAGAGATGTCCCAACTGTCTGCGAGCATGGGCGCGACCGACAAGTCGCTCTTGAGCGCCACCAGCGACTCGGCCACGTTAGCGAGGATCTCGTCTGTAGACGTGTTGCGTAACACGTTGCCCGGCATGGACGTTGTCGTGTCGGTGTTGATGGCAAAACGGATTTCAGGCAACGCCGTGGCGGCGGCGCTTGGCTGTGCCCATCCGCTGGCGGGCAAGACCGCCGCGATTGCCAGCGCTCCCATCATTGCTGCGCGGTTCATGGCCGGAACCCAGCGGTTTTCCACGCTGGACGCGGCAAGCCGGCGAAGGGCGGAGATACGAGAAATGCCATCAAACGTCCTTCGGGAGGGGGATTGCACAACGATCAACCATGCGATGAATGGATAGGAAGCGATCGTAGAAGCTCATATTGGCGTTGGGAAGAGCAGTCCTGCCGATCGGAGGCCGATATTCGGATCACCTGGGAAAACAGCACTAGACAGCTGCTTATTGATGTGGCTTGTGTTTTGGGAAAGATGGCTGCGCGGTCGGGACGGGTGTTGAATAGAAAGTTAGGAAATCGAAATGAAATGATTTAGCCAATTTTTAACCGTCACCTGAAACCGCGATAGTCCGTAAAAAGAGGACTTATCGCGTTGTCGATGCCTATGCGGTCACTGATGCACTCGCATCCAAGTGATCAGGCCGCGGGCGCTACCGATGCCCCGCCAATCTTGTGCCGCTGCAACGAGTCCGCAACGAAGCCCGACGCTTTCATCTCTTCCACGAAGCCTCGAAAATACTCAGCCGCCGCATTCCCACGGCTCTTCGGCAATCCCATTGCTTGCTGAATCACCATGAAGCGCTCGCCGAGCAATCGAAGCCCTGTGGTGTTCGCGGCATCTTTTTCGAGCTGTTGTTTTACACCTGCGGCGACTTCGAGCCCCTGTTCGAGAAACGTCTGCACCACGGCAGGAGATGAAGGCGCGCGAACGATCTGTGCGTGCTTGAGTTCCCGCGATAGAAACAGGTCATAAGCGCTGCCTTTACCGACCGCGACGCGCATATCCGCATGATCGACCTCGCTGTTGCTCCGGATTGGAGAATCGTTGCGGACCATATAAAAACCTTCGATCAGCACATACGGTGCAGTGAACGCGATGCTCGCTCCGCGCGCCGGATCGATTGCGAAGAAGCCGATATCCGCGCGTTCGTCGCCGACCGCTTCAACGGATTTTCCGGCGGTATCGAAGACCACTAGATCGACTGGCAGGCCGAGCCGCTTGCCAAGTTCCCTTGCGAGGTCGATAGAAACGCCGAACGGTTCACCGGTAACGGCGTCCTTGTTGGCGAGAATCGGATTGCCCAGGTTGATGGACGCGCGCAGCGTGCCCGAGGGCGCGAAAGCGGAGAGCACGGCAGAGTCGGTTGTCATGGCGTATTGAGCAATGGAAGGCCGGCGCAGACCGAACCTAGGGTTTGAGAATGTTGCCGATGCGCGAGAGTGCGTCGAGCGTATGTTGAAGATGTTCGCGCAGCGCCTCGGAAGCTTCTTCGTTACGTTCCTTCTCAAGCAGCGCCAGAATATGCAGATGCTGCTTGCAATGTTTCTTGTACCGTTTGCGGTCCTGCATCGATCTGTAGGAAAGCAGGCGGCGAACGCGGTTCACGCGCTTGATCGTATCGATGAAAAACGCGTTGCCGGAGCCCTCGACCAGTGACTCGTGAAAACGCACGCCGCGCTCGTGCAACTGGTCTGCCGTATCTGTTTCGATGCCGCCATCGAGCAAATGCCGTTCCGCTGCACGGCAGCGCTCGATCACCTTGGGTTCCAGCCGGTAACCCGGTTCAAGAAGCGCCGCCGGTTCAAGCGCCAGACGCAGGCGATACGATTTCATCAGGCTGTCGGGCGTCGTCAGCATCGCCGAGAATTGCCACCCGTAGCCAGGTTTGCGCTCGGCCCAGCCTTCCTGCGCTATGCGCGCCAGAACGGCTGAGAGTTGCGTCGCCGTGAGTCCATAGCGAGTCTTCAGCATTTGCTCGGACACATCGTCGGGCAACGCGCTTTTGAGCCGATCTTCTGCGATGCGGAAATACGCGCTCGTGACTGCGTCCGGGCCGCTCACGCCTACCGAGTCCACAGCATCCGTGAACAACTCAATCGAAGGATCGGCCACGAAAAAACCGCGGTTGCGCTCGCGGCTCAGCACGCCCTTTTCGTGCAGCAGCGAGAGGGCTTCGTTGACCGGTGAGCGGGATAGCCGAAGATGGTCGGCTATCTTTTGAGCGGGCAGATGACTACCGACTTCCATCTCTTCGGTCCTGATCCACTCGACGATTTGGGCGGCTATCGATCTATCGTTCATGCGTTTCTTTCTTGCCTTGATCGGCCAGGGTCTTTTGCAGAATAAGCGGAATGACGCCGCCACAGCGCAGCAACGCGACTTCCAGTTGCGTTTCAACAGCTGCCGTCAGCTCGTATGATTCGACGCTTGCATCCGTCCGTACGATCTTTACATCGATCCTGCAACGCGGTGCGAGCGTATCGGGTGGCGCGATCACTTCCACCTTATCACCGGGCTGGATCGCAAGCGTGTCGGGGCTGACGCCAACCGGCCATCGAAGTGGCAAGATGCCCATGCCGATCAGGTTCGAGCGGTGAATCCGTTCAAAGCTTGCTGCCAGCACCGCGCGAATTCCAAGCAGGCGCTGGCCCTTTGCTGCCCAGTCGCGGGAAGAACCGGTGCCATACCGTTCGCCCGCGATGAGCACGACAGCATCGCCATTCGCGTGATACTGCGCAGCCACTTCGTGAATCGGCAAGATGTCGCCGCTCGGGACGTGCAGCGTATGAGCGACCGGCACGCCGGGTTGCAGGAGGTTGACCAGCGACTTGTTATGGAACGCCGCGCGGATCATGACCTCCCAGTTGCCGCGACGCGATGCGAACACATTCAGGTCATCGCGGTCATCACCCCGGGCGACGAGAAAGTCTGCGACGAAGCTGTCCTTCGGAATGGCGCTGGCGGGTGAGATATGGTCGGTCGTGATGTCATCGCCAAGGACGAGCAATGGGTACGCGCTGTACGTTCCCAACTGCGTGCCTTCGGTCACGGCAGCGAAGGGCGGACGCCTTAGCGCGTTCGATTGAGGGTTCCACGGGAACTGTGCGGTGGCGGGGGCATCGATGCCATGCCACGCGGGGTTCTCACTGGCGATGGCGAACGCACGCGGATAGTCGGCCGGGTCCACCGCCTGTTCAAGCATCGTGGCGACTTCTTCTCGCGTGGGCCATAGATCGCTCAGGAAGACCGGTGTGCCGTCCGGCGCAATCTGCACGGGGGAACAGTGAAGGTCGGCTTGCGCATCGCCTGACAGCGCAAATGCGACCACCAGCGGCGGCGACATGATGAAGCCAAGATCAAGGTCCGGATGAATGCGGCCGGGGAAATTCCGGTTCCCGGACAACATCGCGACGGGATAGATCGCCTTCGCTGCCAATGCGGCTTTGATGGGTTCGGTGAGCTGGCCGGAGTTGCCGATGCACGTGGTGCAGCCATAACCCACGATATCGAAACCTAGCGCCGACAGATCGTCGATCAGCCCGGCGCGTTCCAGGTACAACGCCGCTGCGGGCGAGCCGGGTCCAAGCGAGGTCTTGATCCAGCTTGGTACCTTTAAGCCCAGCTTGCGCGCCTTGCGGGCCACGAGCCCGGCGGCGATAAGCAACGCCGGGTCCGATGTGTTCGTGCAACTCGTGATGGCAGCGATAGCGACAGGATGCTTCGGCATGCCGGACACAGTGGCTTGTGGCGTGAACTCTAACGTATCGAGTGCCGCTGATGTAGCCGAGTAATCCAGCAGGTCCTGAGGGCGCCGCGGACCGGCGACATGCATGCCGATCGAGCTCAGGTCGATCTCGATGGTGCGCGTGAAAACCGGTTCGGCGCAAGGATCGAACCAGAGGCCCGCGCGCTTGGTGAACACTTCGACTAACGTAATCGCAGCCACGTTGCGGTTGGTCGCGCGCAAGTAGTCGAGCGTGGTGTGATCGACGGGGAAGAAGCCCGTAGTGGCGCCGTATTCCGGCGCCATGTTCGCCACGACCGCGCGTTCGCCGGCAGTCAACGTGGTAACGCCCGGACCAAAGAACTCGACGAATTCACCGGCAACACCGATCTCCCTCAGCCGTTGCGTCACCGTCAATGCCAGGTCCGTGGCGAGTGTCCCAGGCTTGAGCGCACCCGTCAGGCGCACACCGACCACGTCAGGGATACGCTGCATGACAGGCATGCCGAACATCACGGTCTGCGCTTCCAGGCCACCCACGCCCCAACCCAGCACGCCAATGCCGTTAATCATAGGCGTGTGGCTGTCCGTGCCAATCAGCGTGTCTGGTGCAGCCCAGCGTTCGCCATCGCGTTCCCGGACCGATACGACGGTCGCCAGTTGCTCGAGGTTAATGGTGTGCATGATGCCGGTGCCGGGCGGATGAATGCGCACGCCGGTCAACGCACGCGAGGCCCAGCGCAGGAAGCGGTAGCGCTCCGCGTTGCGGCGAAGTTCCTGTTGCAGGTTCATCGGCGCGGCGTCTGGCCGGGCGAAATACTCGACTGCCAGGGAGTGATCGACCGACGCGTCGACTGGCAAGACGGGGTTGAGTGCGCCCGGGTCCGCCCCGGCTTCGGCCAGCGCGTCGCGCATGGCGGCGATATCGACCAGCGCCGGCGTACTGGTCGTGTCGTGCATCAGCACGCGGTCAGGCTGGAAAGCGATTTCGATTTCGCTCGTGCCACGTTCCAGCCATTCGACGATGCCTTCGACCGCAAGCCGGCGCTCATCGCCATGCGTATTTCGAATCACGTTCTCGAGCAGCAGGCGAAGTACGACAGGCAGACGGTAAAGCGTTTCACCGAAGATGCCCGGCAAGTCGACAAAACGAACGGACGCATCGCCAGCCGTTAGCCGTGCCTCGGAATTGAAATCACGTGAATTTTCCATCTACCGAATATTGCATTTTTATAAGTAAAAATGCAATGTGGGATTTTGGCTTATAACGCAGTATCGGCTTCCCAATGAGCGGTCATTCCTGCGATATCGGCGAGCCAGAGCCTGAACAGCTTCACCTTCTCGAGATTGCGTTCATTCGTCCGGTAAGACAGGAAGTGCGTCTCGCGCATGAAGGGTTTGAAGTGACCTTCACCGAACTCGACCAGTTCGCCGCGGGCGAATTCGCGTTCGGCGAGACGCGTGGTTTCCAGCGCGATACCCATGCCGTCGACCGCGGCGGATATGGCCAGCGCACCGCGATCAAACGAAGGACGAGGTTTGTTCGGAAACTCCAGTCCATTGAGCGTGAACCAGTCTCGCCATGTCACGCGGCTGAGTTGCGAATCGATCAGCGTGAACCCGGCGATCTGCTGCTCAAGCGCTATCCCTTCACGCAACATGCCGGGCGAGCACATGGGCACGATGCGCTCCGCGCCTAGCGGATACACATGCAGACCGGGACGCTCGACCGCCATGCCGTAAGAGATGGCGATATCGACTTCATGCAAACGCGTCAGGTCGATCGGCTCCGCGCCCGATGAAAGCCGGATCGTAATGTCGGGATGTGCCTGCATGAATTTCGGCAGGCGCGGACCCAGCCATTTCACCGCAAGACTCGGTGCGCAATGAACAGCCAGCACCTGGGCCTGGGGCGACAACGCCACTTCGCTGCACGCGGCCTCGATCACGTCGAATACGCGCCCGAGGCTGTCGAAAAGCCTTCTGCCTTCGGCCGTGGTTTCAACGCGCCGGTTGCGTCGATGAAATAAAGGCAAGCCGAAATAGGCTTCCAGTTCCTTGACCTGGTGACTGATCGCGGATTGCGACAGATGCAATTCCTCCGCCGCCAGCGTGAAGCTTTCAAGTCGCGCAGCGGCTTCGAAAGCACGCAGCAGCACGAAATTCGGTATTCGCCGCATGCGCGTGCCGTCTCCGTTTTGAATGTTTTTCGTCGATGCATGAATCCTGTTCATCTTTCTATGAACAGTCATCGTTTGTCAATGAGGGTCGCGTGGATGACCATTAAGCCCTGAAAACAATCCCGCTGGTTCTACAGGAGAAAAGCAAATGGTGGCTGTCATGGAAGCGCGTCCTGGTGTCCCCGAAAAGCTGGTGAAGGACGGCAAGGTATCGATTTATCAGCCGGAGCAGGAAGGGCTGATCTTCCCCGAATTACCGACATTCGCGAATCCCGCAGCGCAACGGCAGCACTTGAAGGAACGCCTGGTCGGAGCGTGCAGGGCGTTCGCGCAACAGGGTTTCGACTACGGTTTCGCCGGTCACCTGACCGTGCGCGATCCGGAAAATCCCGGCTTGTACTGGACGAATCCAATGGCGATTCATTTCTCGCAAGTGAAGGTGTCGAACCTGATTTGCGCGGATCACGAGGGCCGTGTGGTCGAAGGCAATCATGCGATCAATCGGGCGGGTTTTGTGTTGCATGCAGCCGTTCACGAAATGCATCAGGACATTGTGGCGATGTGCCATGCGCACACGGTATACGGCACGGCGTTCGCCGCGCTTGGCAAAAAGCTTGAGCCGATTACGCAGGATGCCGCTGCATTTTTCGAAGACCATGTAGTGATCGGCGATGAAGCCGGACAGGTCGCCGTTGAAGTCAAGGCGGGCCATAAAGTCGCGCATGCGTTCACGGGCGTGAAAGCCGCGATTCACCAGAATCATGGTTTGCTCACTGCGAGCCGTCACAGCATAGAGTCCGCCGCATTCTGGTTTATCGCGCTGGAACGGTGCTGCCAGCAGCAATTGCTGATCGATGCAACCGGCATTGCGCCGAAGCTCGTCACGCCGGAGCGGGCCCGCTATAGCCGCGAGCATGTGGGGAGCGAATACATCGGCTGGCTGCATTTCCAGACGATCTGGAACGACCTTGTCGCCCGGCAGCCCGACATGTTCGACTGATCGGTTCGACTGATCACGCCATGCGTTGAACGCTGTTCGCGCAGCACGCATTTCGCTCCATGCAGGGACGATACAGCCACCGTCAAGAAAGGGCTGACGTCCCGCTTTCATCCGATCCCAGGAGACAATACATGCATCCCGCCAGTCCGGCCTCATTGAGCAAACGCGACGAAGCGTCCACGTTTTCCAGGATCACGTGGCGACTATTGCCGTTCCTGTTCCTATGTTATTTGTGCGCGTATCTGGACCGCATCAATGTGGCGTTTGCGAAGCTGCAAATGCTCAAGGACCTCAATTTCAGCGATGCCGTATATGGCGCCGGCGCAGGCGTGTTCTTCGTCGGCTACCTGTTGTTCGAAGTGCCCAGCAACTTGCTGTTGTTGAAAGTGGGCGCCCGCCGCTGGATCGCGCGGATCATGATCACGTGGGGCATCATCTCCGCCGGCATGATGTTCGTCACCACGCCAACCAGCTTCTACATCATGCGTTTCCTGCTCGGCGTGGCGGAAGCGGGTTTCATCCCTGCAATCCTGTTCTATCTCACCTACTGGTTCCCTTCGTCGCGGCGCAGCAAGGTGACGGCGCTGTTCATGACGGGCATTCCGATGTCGGGCGTGATCGGTGGGCCGCTGTCGGGCTGGATCATGAACCACATGGGCGGCGCGCATGGGCTGGCGGGATGGCAATGGTTGTTCGTGCTCGAAGGCATTCCGACAGCAATCCTCGGACTGATCGCGCTGGTCTATCTCGACGACAAAGTCAGCGACGCCAAATGGCTCTCCGCGCCACAGCGAGCTTTCCTCGAAAGCGCGTTGGTCGAGGAGCGTTCGGCGCATGTGCTGCATTCCGTGAGGGACGGCCTGCTGCATCCGAAGATCCTGCTGCTCAGCCTGATTTATTTCTTCTTTACGATGGGCCTCTATGGCGTGAGTTTCTGGCTGCCGACGCTGATCAAGGCGAGCGGTGTATCCGATCCGCTGGACATTGGTTTGCTGAGCGCGATTCCCTATGCCGCGGCGGCCGTGACCATGGTGCTCGTCAGCCACAGTTCGGACGCAAGCGGAGAGCGGCGCTGGCATCTCGCGTTGCCGGGCATTGCCGGTGCAGTGGGGTTGTACTTCAGCGTTTCGTATGCGCATTCCACGCCGATTGCAATGATTGCGCTGACCCTCGGCACGATGGGCGTGATGACCACGATCTCGCAGTTCTGGGTATTACCCCCGGCCATTCTCGGCGGTGCGGCCGCAGCGGCCGGGCTGGCCGTTGCGAACTCGGTCGGCAGCATCTCGGGCGTGGTCAGCCCCTATGTGATCGGATTGATCCAGACCGCGACAGGATCGACAGGAAACGGCGTGCTCGGGCTAGCAGTGAGCCTGATCATTGGCAGTGTGCTCGTGTTCACAGTGCCGGCGAAACTTGTCAACAGCCGCAAGCGCGAAGCGGCGAAAGACGCTGAGCGGGTGATGGAAGGCGGCGTGCAGACGCGTGCTTGAAAAAGATCCTAGCCTGATGCGTTCAATGCACTTAATGCGCCGCGTCTTCGACTTCTTCACCCAGCACTTCACCCAGCCGCCGCACCAGGTTCTCGCGGGCGCGGCTGGTGTGAAGATCGGTGAGTTCCGCGGCACGGCGTGCGTCGCCTGCGGCGATAGCGTCGGCAATTGCCGCGTGTTCGTCCCAGATCGATTTGCGTTGAACCGACGATTGCAGCACAGCGCCCATCACACGGCGCAGATGAACCCAGTGAAGATGCGCGGTTTCCGCAATCAACGGATTACCCGATGCAACATAAATGGCGGAATGGAAAGCCCAGTCTGTATCGATCATGGCTTTGACGTCGTCACCCTTCGACGCACGGCGGCCCTGCGTGATCAGCGCTTTATCGAGCTTCGCGCCGCGTTGCGCCGCAAGACTCGCGGCGAGGGAATCGAGCGCACCGCGGATCTCGTACAGATGGGCGATCCAGGTGGGATCGAGCGGGGTGACAAGAAGTCCGCGCCCCGGCGCGTCCTGCACGAGTCCGTCCTTCTTGAGCAGTCGCAGCGCCTGCAAGACGGGTGAGCGGGACACGGCAAGCTGGTCGGCAATTTCTTCTTGCGTGATGCGGGTTCCCGGTGCAAGCGAGCCTTCGCTGATGGCGTCGAGCAGCACTTTGTAGACTTCATCGACATAGTCGGTACGTGCCTGAAGCTTCAGAAGTTTAGCGACCATGATGGCTCTCGATAAGTTTGGATACTGAGTTCAACAGCTGAGTTAGACAGATTACAGGCTTGCGCCGGACAGCGTCAAACGGATTGACGGGTAGCGTGGAAAGCGGGCACCAAGCGTTTACCTGTAGAGACAGGGCGGCACTCCGGATCGTATCTTTGTATACAGAGTTCGGAGTTCAGAATCTAAAGAATGAAGACAAGCGAGCCGGATGACAGGACGGCAATCCGGCTCGGCACGATGGATAAACCCAGCAGAGGATCCCCATGAATATCAAGTCAGACAAAGCGGAAAGTCAGAAAAGCGCAGGTGGTGGTGCGGTGCAGAAGAAGCTCGTGCCCTTCGGCGGTTATTACACCAACAAGGTTCCGGGACACGATCCGGAGTTGACCGAAACCGGCCCCGGCACGCCGATGGGTGAATACATGCGGGCGTTCTGGCATCCGGTGTGCATGTCGATCGAACTCACCGATACCCCGCGCTTCCTGAAGATCCTGTGCGAAGAGCTAGTCGCGTTTCGCGACGGCAGCGGGCGCGTGGGCGTGCTGCACGCGCATTGCGTGCATCGTGGGGCATCGCTTGAATATGGTGCGATCCAGGAGCACGGTATCAAGTGCTGCTACCACGGCATGGTCTTCGACGTGGACGGCACCTGTCTTCACGTGCCGTTTCCGAACGGCGAAGAAAAGGAAGCCGAGAAATATGCGTGCTCGATCCAGCAGGGCGCGTACAAGGCTGTTGAGCGCAACGGCCTGGTGTTTGCATATATGGGGCCGCCCGACAAGGAGCCGCCGTTCCCGGAATGGGAGGGGGACTTTACGGTGGCGCCCGGCGATGAGCTCGTGGCCTACAGCAATTTCCAGCATTGCAACTGGCTGCAAGTTCAGGACAACGCCGCGGATAACTACCATCCGACCGCGCTTCACGCCGGCAAGAACGTGGTGAACGGCAAGTACCAGGGCACGACGTTCGACGAAGTCGGCGCGAAGTCCATGGAAGTCGCACCCGACATGCATTTCGTGCCGGTACAGCAAGGCCGCAGTCTTGCTTGCGCGGGAGCACGCCGTGTCGATAAAGACAGGCTGTTCGTGCGTGTCCAGCATCAGGTCCTGCCCAATCTGAGCCTGCACGCCTATACGTCGGAGGATGGTTCGCAGAAGAAGCTGTTCAGCCGTTTCCACATCATCCGCTGGACCGTTCCTGTCGACGATGAAAACAGCAAGATGATCGGCTGGCGAGTGATGGGGCCGGGCATCGATACGCGCGGTATCTGCGATAAATCGCTGGTCGGCTACGAGTCGATCGACTTCCTTGAAGGGCAGGTCGCCATGCGTCGTCCAGAGCGCTTCGGCCAATACAAGCTGGAGGACTTGCCGCCCATCCCGGCGAACCATCGCGAACGCGAGAACTACAAGGACGCCCAGTACGCGCCGGGCGATTACGAAGCCATCATCAGCCAGCGGCCGATCGCGGTGCATGCGCTGGAGAATCCGACGAAGTTCGATGCCGGCTTGTTCCTGTTCCGCAAGATGCTGCGTGATGCGGTGCGCGGGACGAACCCGGCCGCGTCTGCCGATAACTTCGCCGAATGGTTCCGAGCCAATGCGGGCGCGCCGAATAGTTATTGCTCGGGCAATGTGTTCGATATCCCGGAAGGCGAGACTGTAGAACAGGAGGTGGCGAATCGCCGCAATGTGACGAAGCGCATTGTCGCGATCCTCACCGAAAGCGAGACGATGAAGGGCGAAGAGCGAGCCGCGTTTGTGCGCGAAGAGTTCGATGCGCTCGAGGCGTCGGTCAAGGGTTGAATGGATCATCGCAAGGGGCGGGGCAACGCGGGTTGCTCGTCCCTTATAAAGACCTGCAGGCCGGGTCGTGCAAGGAAATGCAATGTTAGGTTCAGATAAACCATCCGACGCTCACACCCTTGAGTTGATGGTGCGGCAGATCCGCTTCGAAGGCAGGGGCATCAACTCATACGAGTTCGTCGATCCGTCGGGCGAAGTGCTGCCCGCATTCACTGCGGGCGCGCACATCGATGTCCATTTGAACGGCGGATTGATTCGTCAGTACTCGCTAAGCAATTCACCGAACGAACGGCATCGCTATGTGATTGCGGTCTTGCGCGACGAAGCGGGACGGGGCGGCTCGAAAGCGCTGCACGACGGATTGCGCGTGCAGGACAAGGTGCGCATCAGTTATCCGCGCAATAACTTTGAGCTCGCCGGCGATGCCCGCAAGGTCATCCTGTTGGCGGGTGGTATCGGCGTGACGCCGTTGAAAGCGATGGCGCATCGGCTGGAAGAAGTGGGCGTCGACTATGAGATGCACTACTGCGCGAAGGATGAAAGCTGCACCGCGTTCGCGGCCGAACTTGCGCCGCTGCAAGAAAGCGGCAAGCTGCAATTTCATTTCGATAACGGGGACCCATCGAAGGGATTGGATTTAAAGCGCTTGTTGAGCGAGACCGCCCCCGGCGTGCACGTCTATTACTGCGGCCCGGGTGGCTTCATGAAAGCGTGCGCTGCGGCGACTGAGCACTGGAGCTCCGGGACGGTTCACTTTGAACATTTCAAGGCTCCTGAGCGAGCAGTAAGCGAGACCGTTGCTGCGGCCGTGGGCGAGTTCATTGTGAAGATCGCCAGCACGGGGCAGCAGATACCGGTGTCAGGCGAACAGAGCATTGCCGACGCGTTGGAGGAGGCGGGCGTGGCGATTGAAACCTCGTGCCGGGCCGGATTGTGCGGGACTTGCAAGGTGCGGTATTTATCGGGCGAGGTCGAACACAACGATTGCATTCTCGGCGACGACGAAAAGCAGGAGTACCTGACTTGCTGTGTATCGCGGGCGTCGAGCCGAGAACTGGTGCTTGATCTTTAGCTTGAGGCGCACGCACTGTGCCGCTCATAACGACCGGTCATGTGCGCACCGAACACCACATAGAATAAAAATCTAAGGTATCGACTATTTTTCTGACCTTGTTCTACAAGTCGCGAAAATCAATGAAATATTTGGGAAATTATTTTTAGGTCTTAACTTTAAAATTGGCGCTCCTTCAAAACTTGAATAACGATGAGCGCCGACCTCCATTACTTCGACTACGCGGCGACCACGCCTGCGGATCCGCGTGTCATTACTTCGATGGTCGATTGCCTGGGCATAGACGGCGTCTTTGGCAATCCGGCGTCCAACTCTCACGCTGCAGGTATTAAGGCACGAGGCCTGGTAGAGAAAGCGCGTGAGCAAGTTGCGTTGTTGATCGGCGCGCGCGCCGACGAGATCATATGGACTTCAGGGGCGACGGAGTCGAACAACCTCGCGCTTAAGGGCTTTGTCGAAGCAAACGGAACTGTGCCCCATATTGTCACTAGCTGCATGGAACACAAGGCTATTCTGGATACGGCCGCGAGCCTTGAGCAGCGTGGTTTTCCGGTTACTTATGTCGCGCCCGATCAAAGCGGCTCCATCACGGCCGCTGCCGTCCGCGCGGCACTAAGGCCGGACACGGGCATCGTCTCGCTCATGCTGGTCAATAACGAAATCGGCACGATCACTGACATCGCGGCGATCGCGCCCATCGTTCATGCCGCGGGTGCGTTGTTGCACGTGGACGCGGCTCAGGCGCTTGGCAAGACGCCAATCGATGTGAAGGCACTGGGTATCGATTTCATGTCGATGTCGGCTCACAAAGTCTACGGGCCGAAGGGCATCGGGGCACTGTACGTCGCTCGTGAAGCGGCTGCCCGGCTTGCACCGCAGATGCACGGGGGCGGGCATGAACGAGGTCTACGCTCAGGGACCCTCGCTACCCATCAGATCGTAGGCATGGGCACGGCATGCGCAATCGCCATGGCGGAAATGGAGGCCGATACCGCGAGAATCACCGCACTCAGCGAGCGACTGCTCGACGGTGTCTTGTCGATCGACGGTGTTGAGAAAAACGTACGCGACGGCGTGCATCTTCCGCATACGCTTAGCTTGAGAGTTGACCGCGCGGGTTTTTTCCCCTTCATGCTTGCCGCGGATCTCGCCATCTCTTCCACGTCTGCGTGTAGTTCAGCGTCTGGCGCGGCGTCGCATGTATTGAGTGCGATCGGACTTGATGAGCAAGCGGCGGCACGGACAATACGCATAAGCCTGGGGCGCTTTACCACCGAGCAGGACGTGGATAGAGCCATTACCTGTATCCGGCAAGTAGTGGATCAATGCCTTGTGGTGCACTAACGTTTGAATCGTCAAAGCCCACGGCTACACCGTGAACCGCGCGAATTTCACACGATAAATAAAACAAAGTAATTGATCTCGTTCGGTGAAATCTTGAAGACCTCTATCGTTCTGCGATGTCAGAACAATAGAGGTTAATCGCTTGCCCGGTTCTTTCGGCCATTTGATCAGCAGGTCGAAAGCGCCATACGCCCGCATCTGGTGACCAAAAAACGTGGTGTGACACAATGCATATGTGCCCGAGATCGGGCTAGCAAAAACTCTGCATGATCCCAGTGTCAACCGGCAATCCATCCATGCATCGCAGGCGCTTCCTAATCGCCGCTTTCAGTGCGACGGGCACGGCGCTCAACGCGCGTGCCGCGCAGACGAAGCATTTCGACATCGTTTACCCGCAAATTCGGCCCGGTGGGGACGTGCATGCCGCTTTTGCGCTCGCGGTCCTTGATCTCGCGATGAAGTCGGCCAATGCCGACTATACGATTCGGCAAGCGAAAGTTGTGATGGAGCGGGGCCGGGCGCTTACCGAGCTTGCCAACGATGACACGATCAACCTCCACTGGACGAGCATGGACGCGCAGGCCGAGCAAGGGTTGAACGTCGTCCACATTCCGATTCACCGAGGCCTGATTGGCTATCGGGTGTTCATCATAAGAAAGGACCGGCAACCGGATTTCGACAGGATCCGCAGCCTGGATGACTTGAAAGCGCTGACCGCCGGGCAGGGACTTGGATGGATCGATACCGAAATCATGAGAAGCGCCGGGCTGAACGTGCAAACGTCAACCTACGAAACGCTATTCACAATGACTCAGGGCGGCCGGGTTGACTACTTCCCTCGCGGCGTTATCGAAGCGTTCACTGAACTCGACGCACGCGAGCAGGTAGTGCCGGACCTTGTGGTCGAGAACAGGCTGTTGCTGCTATATCGATCGGACTTTCTGTTCTATGTTGCCCGGGGCCAGAAAGAACTCGCCGCGACAATCGAGAAAGGGTTCACCGCGGCGTACCGCAACGGCTCATACATGAAGTTGTTCAACTCCCATCCGTATATCCAGAATCCGTTGGCGCGAGCGAACCTGGCCGGCAGGAAGATTATCCGCCTGGACAACCCGTATCTTTCCGAAGCGGACCGCAGGATTCCAGACGAATACTGGATGCACTGGTAGCCGCAGGGATGCTCGTCAGGTGGGTCATGGCTTCACCTAACCTCGCCATTGCTTTGCTTCCGTCAGATCACCGCGTGCCGTTGACCTAGCGCGGCGAGCAGTTGCGGCCACTGGTCAACGTGGGCGTTGTCGTGAAGCTCTTCGAGCTCCATCAACAGTTCGACGATCTGGGCATTATAGACATCGACACTGGACGCATACAGCGCTCGCAGAAGCGCGCCGTCAAGTGCATGCCGGTAGTATGCGATGCCGACGCCCTCGATATCGGAGCAGTAGAGGTCATCGTGAATCAGCGACCCAATTGCGCATTTGCGTCCGTTGCCGCCGCGCAGCCGGCACGATCCGTTCTCGTCTTCGGAAACGGCGCGCTGGGTCAGCAGATGGGCGCTCACGCGTTCATATATTTCTTTTGCGCTTAGCATGGACGTGATTCAAGCGGCGTGTTCGAGACGGTCGGCGCAAAGGCCGAACTGGCGTGCAACCGATGCCAGTCCATCGCGCCATTCGCGCTTGTCGAAGACATCGTGGACGTTCTGCAGGTAACTGAGCAACTCGATAGTCGTCGGGTTGTACACGTTAATTTGCGAGCGCAGCAGCGCACGCTTGAGCGCCATGACGCCCGTATTCATGTAGGAGGGCACCGCGAGTGCGGATGCGCCGATGAACAGAACCGGGATACCCTCCATGCCCATTACGTAGTCGCACGGGGCGATAAAGCTGCCAAGCGGGCATCCTCCGCAATACCCGCGGTAAGTGCGCTCTCCACGCGGCAGCAGCCCGGCATGACCCTGGCTGAAGAGGTGCAGTGTGGCTCTGTCGAAGATTTCCTGATGGGTAAGAAAGCGCAGCGTTTTCATTGTCGGATTGGTTGGCAGGCACGCGATTAATATCCAGCATCCTTGGCTTTTCAATATCGTCAAGGCTCAGATGACACCGGAAAGTATTGGTAAGCAATGCGGCAGACGCTCTTTCCGTGTTTTACGGTTCATGTACCAATCGTAACCTTGCGAGACCAGATCGTTAAGTCGGGACACGCTGAAACTTCCCTCGGAATAGCAGCGTTTTGACTATCAGGAAATCCCTACACCAGGGTGAGTGGAATGAACGTACCGGGATCGATTGAGCGCTTCCGCGCGGCTGGCTGAATGAGTAGCACAGCCAAGGATGTTCACTTGGACAGTCAGTTGCCGGACTTATCCTGACATCGGGGAGGCGTCTGTTGGTCACCGACGGCGCGTATGATACCGACGGGGATTTTGGCTCTCACGGACAAAAGCAAAAATACGGCGCGGTGAGCGCGCCGGTCAGCGGAAAGGAAAAAGAACATGAAGCGTATCTTGATCGCCGTTGGAATTGTGCTGCTGGCTGCAGGTTCCCGGGCAAGCGAACCGGCGGGACCGGCTGGCGAACTGGTGAGCTTGCCGAGCCGCGATGGTGTCACGCAGGGTATCTATATTGAAACCCGGACCGATAATCCGCCGTGGGTCATTGTTCTGTTCGGCGGCAACGAAGGCGCGCTGCATTTGAGCGCCGATGGCCCGGCCACGCTCAAGGGCAATTTTCTTATTCGCACGGCTCGCTATTGGGTGAAGCAGGGCGACGCCGCCGTGCTGGTCGACACCCCGTCCGACTATGCCAACGGGATCGATGACGGCTTTCGTCTTGGCAAGGACTCGTTCAGCGACACGGAGGCGGTTGTCAAGGCACTGCGGCAGCGCTTTCCAACGTCGAAGGTGGCGCTGGTCGGTACGAGCCGGGGAACTGTTTCGGTGGGCAACGCCCTTGCGCGTGATCCGGGCGTCGCCGATGCGTTTGTGCTGACTTCACCGGTGTCCATCGCACAACGCGGCAAAGCCGGTGTTTCCGGCCTCGATGCAGACGGCACGAAGGTTCGCGTACTGGTCATCTCGAACCAGCATGACGCTTGCCCGGTAGCGTCGTTCTATGGCGGCAAGCGTCTCGCCGAGCGAAATCACTTCGAATTTATCGCTGTTGATTCTTCGGACGGCGGAGGCGACAAGCAGGCTGATTGCGGGGGCCATTCACCGCATGGTTTCCTTGGCATCGAGCTGCAGGTGCTCGGTGCGATCAACGGCTGGCTCAACAACGATCAGCCTCCTGCGACGCAATAAGACCAAAGCGGCCGATGAGGGCGCCGCCCTGCTGGATAAAACGAATTCGAGGAATGGGGTATGACGAATCCGCATTGACGACGCCAAACCACGTAAGTGTCATGGAAGAATCGTGTAAGTTTGGGCTAAGAAAAATGAAGCGTCCGCACAATTCACGCGGTTTTTTTGGTCGTATCCGCCGCGAAACATTGCCGGTTGGCAAGCAGTGTTTGCGTAGATTCTGTACGATTCCTGGCAATCGATCATTAGATGTTGCGACGGCATTCAGCGTGAGTTGCCGCTGAGGGCTATCGATGATTCGCAGCGGCCTCGCCGGGCAGGCAGGTCTGCCAGATTTCCTATCTAGTCCTGGTGTCCCGGCAAACTCGGCCGGCTCGACCGCTTGTTCATGCCGGCATCGGATCATTGGCGGCGTGAACCTGGGCGCTTCGTCTATCCGGGACCCCTTTGCCGAGATTGTGAATGGACAAGATTATCGTTTTCATACTTCCTGTTTTCGTTGTTCTGATCGGCGCCGAGTTTGCTTACGGCTGGTTCAGGCAACGCAATACTTATCGACTGAACGATGCGCTGAGCAGTCTCAGCCAGGGCCTGATCAGCCAGTTGCTGGGGCTGGTCACGCAGCTCTTTCAAATTGGTCTGTATGTCGTTGTGTTCAATGCGCTGACGCCCTCCCCCAACGTCAGGTTTTGGGACACCTGGTACGGCTGGCTAATCGCCATCGTCCTGTTCGATTTCTTCGACTATTGGCTGCATCGCGCCGGGCATGAGTGTGCTGTCATGTGGGCTGCGCATGTCGTCCATCATCAAAGCCAGCACTTCAATTTCTCGACGGCCCTGAGGCAGGAAAGTACGGTCGCGCTGATTGGCTGGATCTTCTATCTGCCCATTGCGTTGATAGGCGTGCCGCCGGAACAGTTTGGCCTGGCCGGGCTTATCGTTCTCTTGTATCAATTCTGGATTCACACCGAACACGTCGGCAAACTTGGCTGGTTCGATCGCGTGTTTTCGTCGCCCTCCAACCATCGTGTGCATCATGCGGTCAACGACCAGTACATCAACAAGAACTACGGCGGCATGTTTGTGATCTGGGACAGGATGTTCGGGACTTTCGCGCAGGAAGAGGAGCCTTGTGTCTATGGAACGAGGACACCCCTGCGAAGTTGGGATGCTGGCTGGGCAATCCTTGCGGAGTACTGGGCGCTTGTGCAGGCAACGCGTCAAGCGAAGTCGTGGGCAGACAAGTGGCGCATCTGGCTCAAACCTCCAGGCTGGCGACCATCCGACTCTGGCAAGGATCTTCAGGCAGGACTTGCTGCGCCAGCGTTCGATCTGGACGCGGCCAAGCAGTTGTACGGAGAGCCCGTTGGCAGCAGCGCTGCGATATTTGCCGTCGTGCAATTTACGCTGATGATGGGAGCAACCGCGGGTTATCTTTGGTACGCGGAAGAGCTTTCATATTCGACGGAGCTGGGGTTGACCGCTGTTATCGTCGCCGGACTTTGGGCTTTGGGCGCGTACTTGCAAGGCCGTGTGAGCGTCATCGCGGTCATTCTGGTCGACCTTGCTGGCGTAGCGGCCGCGTTTCTGATGTTCAGGGCTTGACTGCAGCTTTCGCGATGATTCCAAGGCGCATGCCTTAGCTGCGTCCCGCCGGCTTTGCATTGATAGGCCGGCGCTCCCGGCCCCATGAGCATCTTGTGGTTGCAATGCACGCGCCAACTGTTGGGCGCCCAAGTCGTGGGGCATTTTCGGCAACAGTGCTCTTGCCGCCACTGTGCAAGATGAAAGACTGAACAGCACACTGTGAGCAGTTCATCATCGAACTGCTACATCCTTGCGTCTATCGACCGACAGGTGACTCTGCAAAACTATGGACTGGCCGCGAACGGCTTTGCAAGCGTGACGAACCGGCTTGTTACCGCGCTGATACACGCAAGCACCAGCAGAAAAACTGTTGTCCAGTGGTCCAGTTGAACCAGAATCGAGCCGGCAACTGCGTGGATCTACCTAGCCAGGAAAATCAGCGCTCACGGTGGTGGCTTCCCATGCGGCGATCTCGGCGCGCAGAGCCTCCAACTTGGTTTTGACACGCTCAAGCCCGTTGCTGCCCAGGATCAGATGGCCTGGAGGGGTTGGCGACTGCACCGCCGCGATGATAGCCAGGGCCGCGCGTGCCGGGTCGCCCGGCTGCTTGCCACTGCCGGCCGAGATGGCGGCGCGGCGCTTGCCGGCGCCCGCCTCGTAAGCCTCGATCGGCTTCTTGGCTTGCTTCAGCGAGCGTCCTGCCCAATCGGTACGGAATGGCCCGGGCTCAACCGCCGTAACCTTGATCCCCAGATCGGCCGTCTCGGCGGCCAACGCTTCGCTCAAGCCTTCCACCGCGAACTTGCTGGCGGCATAGTAGCCGCTCCCCGGATTGCCGATCAGGCCGCCTACGGACGTGATGTTGACGATGTGCCCGGCGCGCTGTTCCCGCATGGCGGGTAACACGGCCTTGATGGTCTCGGCGACGCCAAAGAAGTTGACCTCGAACATCGCGCGCACGTCCTGATCGTCGCCTTCCTCGATGGCGCTCAGGTAGCCATAGCCGGCATTGTTGACCAACACGTCGATGCGGCCAAATTGTTGCAGGGCTTTTTCAACCGCGTGTTTGATCTGACTCGCTCGGGTCACATCGAGTTCGAGCACCAGTGCGCGGTCACCGTAGCCCTCGTCAAATTCTGCCAGGGAGCCAGGTTGACGAGCCGTCACGACAGCACGCCAGCCTTTATCAAGGACCGCACGTGCGAGCTCCCGGCCGAATCCGGTGGAACAGCCGGTAATGAACCAAACGGGTGCAGGCGAGGGAGTATGGGCGGATGACATGGGGTTCCTTTTGACGAGAGCCGCGCGGCAGCTGAACCACACGGCAGGGGTAGCGGAACAAAAAGTATCGCATGTTGGCGCGTACCGCGTGGTCGGCTGCTCGTCCGCATCTCATCGCTCCGATGACCTTTCCAAGCGGTCGAAACGGAAGTCATTCGGCCAATTTCCCGGACGCCAATCGAGTTCCTCTACACCTTAGCGCGGAGGTAATCATGAACCTTCCGTTTGTTGCGCCTCAGTCGCCAAACATGGCTTTTATGTCGCGTCCCGTCTGCTCGGCTTCCTCAATTAGCCAATCGAGAAATTGCCTGGTCGCAGGGGAGTCTGCCGCAGTTCGCTTCCAGCAAATGAAGTAGGGGAACGGCATTGGTAGGGCGACCTTGAACGGCGCGACAAGTTCGTGCCGCTTGATGCGATCGATGGCGAAAAAGCCCTGTCCCAACGAAATGCCTCTTCCCCGAATTGCCGCATCGATCGCCATACCGGAAACGGAGTAGGTGAGTGGCGCCAGGCCATCAGGCAGCGGCACCCCAACCGCATGTAACCAGTGTCCCCACGTTGGTGGCGACAGGTTTGCCCATCCCCATTCGACGTGAATCAGCGGGTAGCGCAAGATATCCGCTGGTTGCGAGACGGGTTTGTCCGCCTGCAACAGCGAGGGTGCAAACACGGGTGCAACTTTGTCCGTAAAAACGACGTGATAGGGCGTTCCGTCAGTCGGTAGTGCCCCATACGTTAGCCGGACATCGGCACTTCTCGCGGCGATACTGGTTTCGTGGTCGACGACCTCGACATGGACCTGCACGTGAGGGCAGATGGTGTGCCACGTGTCCAGTCTGGAGGCAAGCCAATGGGTCGCGACTGACGGAAATGTCATCAGGGTGAGTCGGCGCCCTGTCTGCGCCTTGAGCGCCGCCTGGGCGCTATGAAAGCACTCGAACCCGCGAGAGATGTGCGAGTGGTACAGCTCGCAGAGTGGGGTTGGCCGCAGGCCCGTGTTTTCCCGCTCGAAAAGCGCGACCCCGAGAAAGTCTTCAAGGACGCGAATCTGCTGACTAATCGCACCGGGCGTTACGTGAAGCGCCTCTGCGGCGGCCACGACGCCCCCGTAACGAATGACGGCATCGAATATTTGCAAGGCTCGAAGAGGAGGAAGGCGGTTCATGTCGTTAACCTGGCAAATGCCATCGTGAAGCCAGTCTAGCAAAGACTGTTCTCCGCCTGGACGCGTAACGGCGTCATGCAATGCCACACGCTTACGGCTTCACATCTGTGTTGAACCACTTTTCCGACAATCGCGTCACGGTGCCGTCTGCCAGTGCTCCGGTGATGGCCGCGTCAAATTTTGCTTTCAGATCCGTATCCTGTTTGCGAAACCCAAGTCCTTCTCCCGGCCCCCAAACCGCGCCACCAATCGTCGGTCCGGCGATCCGGATTTGGGCGGTATCCTTGTTGCCGGCGATTCCGGCGTAATAGGTGACGTCGTCGAAGGCCGTGTCGACGCGTCCGTTGACCAGGTCGAGGTCACGTTCGGCCGAGGTCTTGTAGAAACGTATGGAAGTGACGTCGTTGAAGTTGTCGGTAATGAACTTGGTGTACACCGTGCCGGATTGAATGCCGATGGATTTTCCTTTCAGTTGATCGCGCAGCGGGGCAAGCATGGGTCCGTCGATTTTGGGGTCACCGGTCAGCTTGAGGAAAGAAGTTTTTCCTGTCGCGTTCGCGAGGCCATGCCCATCTAGCGCCGCGAATGCGGCCGGCGTTGCAGCGTAGGGTTTGGAGAAGGCAATGGCCTGTTGGCGTTCCGGCGTGATGGCAAGGGCATCCATCACAACATCGAATTTGCCGGCCTGCAGGCCATTAATGAGGCCGTCAAAATCCTGGGCAACTGTTTCGCATTGCAGATTAACCCGCTTGCACAGGTTGTCGAGCAATTCCGGTTCGAATCCCGAGATTTTTCCGTTCGGCAAGGTCAGATTCCACGGAGCATAATTGCCTTCCAGGGCAACCTTCACGGTCTTTGCCTGAGCGCCGTTGCCTACCAGTGCCAGCACGCCGAGAAAGGTGACGAGAGAAGCCTTCAGGACTTTTGTGCAAATCGTATTCACATTACACCTCCACAGTGTCGAATCAAGCTTGTGCCTGGATTGGAAATTCCCGGATCGCCACACTCCGTGGCATGGTGGGCGCGACCGGCTTCAGCCGTGCAAAGTGCCGGCGATGTTTTCCACGATGCTCAGCAAGTCGCCCTGTTCGACAAGCCGGTGGACTCCCATCATGTCCGGATAGAAAAACCGGTCGCCTTCTGCGGTCGGGGCAACTTGTCGAATGCGCGCATACACCGCGGCGGTTGCGGGTGATGCGTCGGCTGGATCGAAGAAGTCCAGTGCCTGGGCGGCGGTGAGCAGCTCGATCGCCAGCACGTGCTGCAACTTCTGCGAAGTTGCGTAGGCCTTTCGTGCCGCGTGATAGGCGAAGCTCACGGGGTCTTCCTGGTTACCACTCGTCGGCACGCTGTCGACGCTTGCTGGTTGAGCAAGGGTGCGCATCTCGCCCAGCAATCCGGCCGCCGTGTACTGAATGATCATGTAGCCGCTGTTCAGTCCGGGATCCTTCGCGAGGAACGCGGGCAGTTCGCTGAAGTACGGGTTGACGAGGCGGTCCGTCCTGCGCTCCGAGATCTTCGCGAGCGTGGTCATGCCGATGCAAAGGAGATCGCACGCGATGCCGACGAACGTACCGTCGAAGTTGGCGCCGGATATCGCGGTACCATCCTCGCCGTCGGGATGGATGACAGGGTTGTCGCCGCAGGACCCCACTTCATCGAGAATCGCGTCGTACGCGTCCTTGATCGCCCGCTTGGACGCTCCATGCACCTGGGCAATGCCGCGAAGGCTGTAGGCGTCCTGCAGCCGGTAATCGGCAAAGCGATCGCACAGCGCACTTCCGGCCAGCAGCCGTCGGATGTTGTCGGCGGTGTTCCTCTGATCGACATGTTTCTTGACGGCGTGATACCGGGCATCCAGCGAGCGCGTGGTGGCCTTGAGCGGCTGCAGGGACATCGATGCGGCAATGTCGGCAACCTTCGAAAGCTCGAGCGCGTTGTAAAGCGCCAGCATCCCGATTGCGGTCACCGAGGTGGTGCCGTTGGTGAGTGAAAGCCCTTCCTTGCAGCGCAGCGAGTGCGGCTTCAGCCCCGCTCGCTCCAGTGCTTCGGCGCCACTCATGCGTTCACCGCGGCAAAAAGCTTCTCCTTCGCCAATCAGCACGAGCGCCATATGTGCCTCGGGCGAGAGATATCCGACCGATCCGTCGCCCGGCGCGAACGGCGTGATGTCGTTGTTCAGCAGCCCGGCGATTTGTTGCAGCAATTCGAGGCTTACGCCGGAATAACCCTTGCCGAGGCTGATCAGCATCATCAGGAGCGTGGCTCGGACAACTTCGCGAGGCAGCGGTTCGCCGACCGAGACCGCATGGGAGCGCACGATATTTCGCTGAAGCTGCTCGGCGTCGTCCGGGTTGATGACGCGTGTCGAATTTGCGCCAAAGCCCGAGGTCACACCATAAACAAGCCGGTTTTCGCTCAGGAAAAGATCGACCAGGCGGCGCGAATTCAACACGCGCTCTCGATAGACGGACGAAAATTTTATTTGTGCACCGTGTCGGGCGACGGCAATGAATTGCTCGATCGAAATATCGGATTCTCCGAGCTGAACGTCGGATATCTTGCTTGGTCGAGATTCGATGTGCGCCAAACTCATTCTGAATTTCCCCTGTTGAATGCATGAAATGAAGTGAGTGGCAAAATCGGCTTAAAAGCGCGATGTTTGCCGGAGATCATTGCAGGCCAGAGTAGCGACGGCGATGTTGACGCACAAACGATTTGATTTGACTTTCGTGTTTAGTTTTTCTAAAGCCGGATTTTTTGGGTCATGTGCGTTTGTCTAAAGGATGAGTTTTTTTAATTCGAGAAAATAATTTTCTCGGATTTTTGGGGGTTATCAGAAAATATCGATTTTTGATCTATGCAAATGTTTGTCTTGGATTCTTGTATGGGCTGGTATAGGCAGTCGCTTCCTTGAAGTGATGTGGTCATGAAACGGCTACCCCAATCGAGATTAGATTCGCATTCCTAAAATGTATGCTCGATACCAACCGAGACACCGGTCGTAGACCGGCCGGATGCGACGCCTGCGCCCGTGAGCGAGGCGACGCTGTTGGTGCCCGACGCATGTTGATAGGTCACCTGCTGGTAGACCGTAGTTCTCTTCGAGAAGAGGAAAGAGTTCGAGAGGGTAATGGTCTTCCAGTTTCCACCGTCCAGATTCTCCACCCATCCGCCAATCGCGATTACATCATCGGGCTTGACCGTCCAGTTCATCCCCGCGTCAACCGTGTTGGCGTTACCCTGGCCAGTCGCCAATGTGATGCGCGACTGCGTAAACGTGGTATGCACAAGCACATTTTGAAACTGATACGATGCGCCGAGCCCCCAATTGACGAGCTTGTTGGCAACGACGCCCTCGGCTTGAGGAAGTGGAGTCCTAAACAGCGACGGAAGACCAATAAAGCTGGAGAGTTCCAGAAAGCGGTTGTTCTCGTTCGCGTACGTGGCCGCCAGACTCAAAGGTCCTCCCTTGTACTGGACAAAGAAAGAGTAGTTGCGGCTTTCGCTGAAATTGCCGGCGACATTTCCAAACGCAAATTCGGCCCCCGAGGAGAACCCGCCCAGGGTGGGACTCACATATTTAACGGCGTTGTTGAACTGGAAGAAGTTGGCGATTTCATCGAGGTTACCCTCGTGAAGCGAGAGAATGTTGCCAACGAGCAGAGGCGTTTGATAATTGGCAAGAATGTCATACATGAAGCTGGGTTGGTGACCGAGCGTCAACGTGCCATAGGTGTCCGACTGCAGTCCGACATATGACTTTCTGTTGAACAACGTCCCGGGAACAAGTGCCTGGCCATTGTTTAGCAAGTATTCGTTCTGAAGATCGAAGATGGTGTGCAGGCCGCCACCGAGATCCTCAACGCCCTTCAAGCCAAAAATGTCGGGGGCGTGCGTGTTTCCCTCCTGGAACAGGGCATGTCCTCCGACGTTGCTAACGTACTGTATTGCCGTGTCCGCAATCCCATACAAGGTAACGCTGGATTGCGCGTTGGCGGCACTGGCCACGGAAAGTACCCCGATCACGCCTGCCACTGTACGTCCAAAAGTTGTCATGCCTTGTCTCCAATCCGGTTGTTTCTCTTCCGAGGAAGTTATATGAATAAAAGGATGCGTTAAATTTGTACTACTGATGAAATGGAACCAAAAAATTCAAACGATTAGTCCGGCTGCCCGATCGTTCCCGATCCCCCCAGTCTGCTGCCGTTGCATTCAACAATAATGAATGACATAATGTATGTTGAACACTATAGGGACCGCCCCTAGACGTGTCAACATGAGTACCGTCCGTGGAAACCCGGAGCGGTGTTTTTTTTGACTTCCATATGGCCCAAAAATGACCAATGTGACTGCGAGGCGTGGCATCCAGTCTGTCGAGATTGCGTTCCGGATCCTTTCGGCGTTGCAGACGAGTGAGCGGGCACTCCCTCTCAAGGAAATTGCTGCGCTGTCCGAACTGTCGCCGAGCGCGACGAGCAACTACATGATTAGTCTGGTACGGACCGGGCTTGTGTCGGCGGACGAAAAGCCGGGGTGCTACAAGCTCGGGCCGGCGTCGCTTGCTTTGGGGATGAGCGCGATCAACCAGCTGGACGGATTCGATATCGTGCGTCGGGAGGTGATCGCCTTGCGGGAAGCAACGCTGAGCGGTGCGGCCGTGACAGCATGGACTGAAGATGGACCGGTCAGTCTCTTTAAGCAGGAGGGGCAGACGCGCAGTATTCTCGAGCTGAGAACAGGCCTGATTCCGTTGGTCACGACTGCCGCGGGAAAGCTGTTCATTGCCTGTCTTCAGCCAGCGCGCACCGAGGATCTCATCAGCCGCGAGCTGTCTGGGGACCCGCAATGGAGTCCGGCTTCCTTGCGTGAAGAAGCGATCACTGAATTGCGCACATGTGGCTTCACAACGGTTCATCGTGGGGACATGGGTTACGTGTCTGTCGCGGCGCCTGTCTGGGACAGGGACGGGGACCTCCGATTCGCCATCAGTCTCATCGGATCGCCTGCAACGCTGAGCACGGAAATTGAAGGGGACGCGGTCAAGGCCCTCATCGAAAGCGCGGTTCGAGCTACGGTGGCACTGGGCGGAAAGGTCCCCTTCAAGATTGGCTAGAAGCGGAGCGCGCACTACCGATGCGCGCGGGTGAGCGCAACGGACACGCTATAGCGAGGGCAGCGGCTTGGCGCCGCCGCCTCATTGCGTTCGTGCTTTCGTCAGTCTGTCCCGGCGGCGGCCGCTTCCAGCACGATGGAATTGAACACCCCCGGCGCTTCAAGCTTCGGCATGTGGCCGATTGCCTCGAGCACGTGCAGCGTCGAATGGTGAGCAGCCTCGTGAATCGGCCGGGCATGGTCTTCAATTGGCGCGAGGCGGTCGAGGTTGCCGACAATCACGGAGATCGGCGCCTCGATCGAAGGAACGACGGATGGCGTATAGGTTGAGAAGAGCATGTCCACGGCCTGTTCCCAGCCTGTAGGGGTCACCGCGTCTCTCAGCCGGGATACGACCGCGCGAACCAGGGGCCCGGCATTCGGCGCGAGCAGAGCGTCGATCACAGCGGCGCGCGCCTCGGGCGATTGTGCCGCTGCGCTGCGCATCAGAACTTCTCGCGCCGCGTCGCGCTCCCCACCGGATAGATGTCCTCGTGCGACATTGGGCGCACTCAATATGAGGGCGCGCGTAGCCGACGGGTACCGCGCTGCAAATGTTGCGGCGATGACACTACCCCATGAACTGCCTACGACGGTAGCGCGCGATATGCCGAGTGCGGACATCAGCTCCGCGAGCGCATCCGCATAATCCGTGGCAGCCGGAGTGCTGATTGCAAAGGGACTGCTTTGCCCATAGCCGGGGGCGTCCCAGGCGATCACCCGATAGTTCTTGCTCAGTGCCGCGAGCTGCGCGCGATATCCCGCCGAACTCGAACCGATGCCATGCAACAACACGATGGCGGGCGCGAACTCATCGCCGGCAGCGCGATACGTGATGACCCGGTTAGCGCCGAGTGTGGGGAGATTCAATTGCACTTGCTCGACCTCGGGTAGCGAGGACTCAAGTAGACGGCTATCTGTTTCAGTCATGATTGGAGTTCGGGCCGGTATATCAGTCGCTGTAACTTGGAACTTAGGCAAATGCCAATTCACGTTTCTCTCAAGGCAGCGGAGATTTCATGCGCAGCGGCCTTGAGGGCTTCTGCACAGGGGCCGTCAGCCGCGGCATCGAAATGCTCTGCCGGGCCGATGGCTGTCAGTGCCAGCACCGCCAGTCCGTTCGGGGAAAGAATGGGCACGCTGATGGCGTTGGCGAGCACCCGGTCGTCATAAAACGGCCCGGGGCGTCTCGTCGCAACATGCGAAGCCCTGACGCCTTCAAGTACGCTAGCGAGGGACTCCGCGGTGAGGAGCGGTTCGCCAGACGCTTGTCGCCCGTTATCACGCAGCTCCGCCGTCACGAATCGATCTACCGCTTCGGGCGGAAGGAATGCCGCGAGGGCCAATCCCGAAGCGGAGGAAGTCACCGGCAGGACAAGCCCCAGTGGCAGATCGGCGGCCACGGGCGTGGTGGCGGCTTGCCACGCGATCACGGTGGGACCGTGATTGCCCCACGCAACCAGCGCAAGTGTCTGGTCCAGTGAACGTGCGAGCCGCAACATGGCGCGGCTGGCCAGCCGGACAGCGTGCGGCTGCGATTTCATCGCACCCTGTGTTCCGACCGGCGCGAGGCCGAGGTCGTGCGGGTCGGCAACCAGATACTGCCCGCCGCCAAATACCAGTGGCCGTCGCGAGCTCTGGCGAATGCAATCCACCGATCCGACAAATATCACATGGTCTCCGCCTGGATAGCGGGAGACCACCTTGCACTCCAGCCATGCGCTGCAATCGCGCAATAGCGGCAGCCCGTCGACGCCAAGGTCATAGTCGACGCCAGAGAATTTATCCGGCGACCGGGTCGCAAAGTGATTGGCGAGATCGAATTGATGCTCAGCCAGGATGTTGATCGTAAATCTCTCGGCATCCTTGAAAGCCGGATGGCTTCCCGCAGAAGTCGCCTGACTCCATAAAACGAGCGGAGGGTCCAGGGAGACCGAGGAAAACGAATTGGCGGTGAGGCCGTGCATTTGCCCCTGCGCATCGAGGGCGGTAACCACCGTGACACCGGTTACGAAGGACCCGAGCACGTCTCTCAACTGACGTTTGTCGAACGTCCCGATTGCAGGACGTTCGTGATCTAACGAAGTGCTGCCGGTCATGACAGAACCTTTTGCGACTCGCTGAACGCCGGCATGACGGACTCGTGAAACAGGCCGATAGATGTCTTTGCTTCGGAAACGGACATGTCCCCGAACATGAACGTTCCTATGAGGTAGTTGAAAGCGCCGTCGTGAGCCTGCTCCAGCAGCTTTTCGCGAACGGTTTCCGGGCGGCCCACCACGGCAATGCCCGATTCCACGAGCGGCTGGATTGTCGGCGGAAGCTTCTGGTTGACCGGTTCCGTGCCGTGCTTCTTCCAGAGCTTGGAAAAGTTCGGATAGAAGACCGACCATGCCCGCGAGGCAATTTCCATGGCCTCCTGATCCGTTTCCGCGACAACGATATAGCGATTCACGCCGATGAGCGGTTCAGCGGCGGACGGATGCCGCTTTGCGAATTCTTCGCGATATCGATCGGTGATCGCCCTGACTCGCTGAACCGGCCCGCCGCACACGATGTTCATCTTCTCCTGGGCCGGCCATACCGTCGACTCCGGCGATGCCAGCGCGTACCAGGTCGGGGGCGGCGTCTGCAGCGGCTTGAGTTCGATCGGCATGTCATTGAATTGCCAGAACTCCCCCTTGTAGTTGAGGGTATCCGAGTTCAAGTACCGCTTGATGATTTCATACGACTCGACGTATCTGGCCTGAGCCGTAGCTGGATCGATACCGAGCGCCTCGATTTCGTGGGGCGAGGCGCCTCGCCCCACGCCATACTCCAGGCGGCCGCCGCTCAGGTTGTCGAGCATGCAAATCTCTTCGGCAAGACGCACTGGGTGGTGGATCGGGAGAATGTAGACCAGCGGAGACAGGCGCAGTTTCTCGGTGCGCTGCGCGGCAGCGGCAAGAAACACGCTTTGCGACGGGCAGGCACTCAGCGTGGTCGCATGGTGTTCCGACATGTGATAACAATGGAAGCCGAGCCTGTCATAGAGCTCGATAATCTGCATTCTATCTTCGTACTGCTTATGAATAGGAAGTCCATTGCGGTCGTTCTGATCGAATATACCGAATTTCATCGATTTTCCAGTAAGGTGAGAAATGGAATGATCTTCTGACTCAACGGGTCGAAGATTTGCTGAATACCTGGAAGATGTTCTCTTCCGGATCTTTGTAGGTGGCGACCACGCCGTGACTGCCCATGTTGCGCTGCGCGAGTAGCTGGCCGCCCGCGGACACGATTCTTTGCCGAGCCTCATCCTGAGCCTCCTCGGCGACCTCGAAGACGGGAACAGCCCCGACGGCTCCTGGCGCCGCTTCCTCTGCCGAGCTCAGTGCAAATGCACTGCGCTGCAGGCGGAATTGAGTCCACTTGTTTTCGTCGCGGAACTGGACAGGTATCCCCAGCGCCGATACATAGAAATCTTCCAGCCGGCCCATATCCTTCGCGACGAAATAGACGGTTTGTATGTCAACTTCTGCCATGGCGGAACTCCGTTGAATTGCGATAACTTAATTGATGTGATGTCCTAACAGAGGGGAATCACGCTGTGTGTTGTTCGTCCAGTCCAAGCTCTTCGCTCATCATTTGCCGAATCAGGTACTTCTGGATTTTCCCCGTGACGGTGGTCGGAAACGAGTCGACAAAGCGGATGTATTTGGGGACCTTGTAATGCGCTATGCGGCCCTTGCAAAAGTCGCGAATCGCGGCGTCATCCAGAGCCGTTCCCTGCGTGACAATGATCCATGCGCATAGTTCTTCGCCGAAATGCTTGTCCGGTACGCCGACTACCTGCACGTCAAGAACGCCCGGGCAGGTATACAGGAACTCTTCGATCTCCCGGGGATAAAGGTTTTCACCGCCGCGGATGACCATATCCTTGATTCGCCCGACGATGTTGACATAGCCGTCCGAATCCATCGTGGCGAGATCGCCCGAGTGCATCCAGCCTTCTGCGTCGATTGCCTCGTGCGTCCGATCGGGCTGGTTCCAGTAGCCAAGCATGACCGAGTAGCCGCGGGTGCAGAGTTCGCCGGTCTGGCCGCGCTCCACGGTTTGGCCGCTCAACGGATCGACAATCTTGACCTCGAGGTGAGGCAACACCTGGCCGACCGTGGATACGCGCCTCTCCACCGGGGTATCCGTCATGCTTTGGCAGCTCACGGGACTCGTTTCCGTCATGCCGTAGGCGATCGTGATCTCGGACAGATGCATTTCGCCGACAACCCGCTTCATGATTTCGATGGGGCAGGGCGAACCGGCCATGATGCCGGTGCGCAGGCTGCTCATATCGAACTGTGCAAAGCGCGGGTGATTGAGTGCAGCGATGAACATGGTCGGCACCCCGTACAGTGCTGTGCATTGTTCTGCCTGTACGGCCGCGAGGACAGCTTCGGCGTCGAAGCGCTCCGCGGGGTAGACGATCGTCGAGCCATGGGTCAGGCAAGCCAGATTGCCCATCACCATGCCGAAGCAGTGGTACATCGGGACCGGGACGCATACGCGATCCGCGTGGGTGAGCTTCATGCACTCGCCCACGAAGAAGCCGTTGTTCAGGATGTTGCGATGACTCAGCGTTGCGGCTTTGGGGAGCCCTGTCGTCCCGCTGGTGAACTGGATGTTGACGGCATCGTCCGGGCGCACGGTACGGCGTACATCCTGAAGCAATGCGCTGTCCGCAGCGTTGACGCGCAGCAGGTCGGAGAAGCGTTGCGCACCGGCTTCGTCCGGGGCGCCGGCCTCGTCGATCCACCAGATTGTTTCGAGGCTCGGCAACCGGGCTTTTCCCAGCTCTCGCAACATGTTCAGGTATTCGCTCGATCGGTACCGGACCATCGTCACGATGGCCTTGCACCCCACCAGGTTGAGTGCGTGCTCCAGTTCGGAGGTCCGGTAAGCCGGGTTGATGTTGACGAGTATCAACCCGGCCTTTGCAGTGGCTAACTGCAGCAGCAGCCAGGCAATGTTCGTGTGGGACCAGATTCCGATCCGGTCGCCCGGCTTGAACCCTGACTCGAGAAGCGCGGCCGCAAGCCGGTCCGACTTTTCGCGTAGTTCTCCGTAGCTTAGCCGGACCCCTTCATGCCGGCTGACTACCGCAATGTGATCGCCCATTTTGCCGGCGATCTCGTCGAACGCATCGCCGATTGTCTTGTCGATCAGCTCGGGGAAACGTGTTCCGCGCTCATAGGAAAGTGTCTTCATCGGTACCGTCCACTTAGTCGCTTGTCTGAAGGCTCATTTGCCGAGAAAAACAACCGGAGCCGGTTCTTCGCCACGAATGACGGCTTCAGCACGGGCGGTTCGCCCTTTCCGGGCGTCTTCCGTCGTGTGCAGCCCCATGGTGAGGTCGAGGGTCAGCGCGTCGGCGCCGGCCACGCCGCCGCTCGACCATGCCTTCAGGAGGGCGCGAATGGCGCCATACGAGCGCGTAGGGCCGTTGGCAAGCTTGATGGCGAGATCCCCGGCGACATTCTCGACCTGGTCTTCGCCGACGACAAAGGCGGCAACGCCGAGTTGGCCCGCGGTCGTGCCGGACATGGGTTCGCTTAGCATGACGTAACGTGCTGCATACGCACGCCCCGCTTTTTCCGCGAGACGCTGCACGCCGCCCGCGACGGGCGCCGTGCCAACGGACGCTTCAATGCACCGGAACGCGGCGTTCTCCGCTGCGACGATGAAGTCACAAGCGAGAGCCAGCTCGAATGCGCCACCCAACGCCGCGCCACGCACCGCGCTGATCGTCGGGATCTGGAGGGCTTCGATTGACCGGTAGGTGTAGTGCATCTGCGAAATGAATGTGCGCCAGTCATCGAGACCTTTGTCGATGAAATCGAGGACGTCGCCGCCCTGGCTGAAATTGGGGCCTTCCGCGCGGATCAGGAGCGAGCGGATATCGGCCCTGCTGGCTTCCCGGACGGCCTTCTCGAGGCTGTCGGCGAAATCAGCCGCGATGAGATTCGAGGGAGGATTGGCCAAGACGATATGGCCGACGTTCTGACGACGTTCAAAATAGATGCTTTTCATTGAAAGGAATCCTTAATAAATGATGGCGATCGTGAAACCACGATGTCTCCTGCCAGGAGCTGCGCTGCGTATATTCAACAATAGTGAACGCATGCAGCATTGTTGTATATTAGGACGCCAGTGGACGCGTGTCAACCTATTCGGCGATGACGGCATGCTTCGGATCGGATCTGGGTTGCTATAGAGGCGCGCAGGCAAAAGCACCGCCCAGGGAGTCGCTGGGCGGTGCTGGTCGGGTAAACCTGGGGTGCCGGCTGTAGGCCCGGCGGGCGCCGCCTTTCCTTCCGGCGGATGACGCGGGTGCGTTGCGCAGTCAACCGCGCACTACCGCTACCGATTCGGCTTTTCGAATCCCGCAACCAGGGCGTCTGGTAGATGCCGGGCGGCTGGAACCATGCCAGGGCGTGTGGGGAAGATCGCGTGGACGAGGCCTGGCATCGCAGCCAGGCCCACCAGCAGGTGAATACCGGAGCGGCCACTCGTGGGGAGTGGCTGGGTTTTTGTGTAAAAGGCGCCGTGTTTCGCGCCTTTCATTGGTTATCCAAATTTGACGAGATTAAGCACCGGCAAGGGGCCGCCCGGAATTTGAACTAGCCGCCCCCCGCCTTCGAGCGAACCCAGGTCGATGCCGAAGAAGCCGAGCTGCCCGATCAGTCCGCTCACCGCCGATTTCGCATCCGCGTCGTCTCCTGCGAAGAACAACACGCGGTGCCCGCCCTCGGCCTGTGGATCGTCGGAGATGAGCTGCGCCGGCAGATGATTGAACGCCTTGACGACGCGTGCGCCCGGCACGAGCTCCGCGAATGTTTCACTCGAGCTCCGGCCATGCAATTCGGCTGGTTGGAACAGCGGCGCCTCGATCGGATTGTTCGCGTCAATCACCACGCGTCCGCCGAAGTCCGGCAGGCCGGCGAGGGCGGTCGGCAGCTTCGACCAGTTCACTGCGACGAGGACGATGTCCTGCGCGGCCGCCTGTTCGCGCGTGCCCGGCGTGATTGAGGGGCCGAGTTCGCGCGCGAGTTCCGCGAGTGAATTCGGGCCCCGGCTGTTCGCGATGATGGCTTTGAGGCCTTTGCCCGCCAGCGCTTTCGCGAACGCGGACCCAATGGCGCCTGCTCCGATGATACCGATGGTGTTCATGACAATGCTCCGATGAAAGGTGATGAATCAAGTGATGAATCAAGCGATAAAGCCGACGTCCGTGCCGGCAAGAGGAAGCAGATGTGACACCACTTCCCGGGGATGGATGGACGAATGTTGCCGCCTTAATTGCTCGATGATTAGCCGGTAATCGTTTGAATTATTTTCAAGCAATGCTTTAAGATTCCCGCATGGAAACCCTCGCCAATCTCGAATCCTTCGTGCGCAGCGCTGAAACGGGCAGCTTCTCCGCGGCCGCGCGGCGTCTCGCGCTGACGCCCGCTGCGGTCAGCCGGAACGTTGCGCTGCTGGAACGAAATCTCGGCGTGCGACTGTTCCAACGCTCGACGCGCAAGCTCACGCTGACCGAGGCGGGCGAGCGCTTTCTCGTGGAAATTGGCGGCAATCTGGACGCGCTGCAGACAGCGATCGCGTCCGTCTCGGACGATCGCAGCGAGCCGGCCGGCGTGCTGAAAGTCAGCATGGCGCCCACGTTTGGCATCACGTACGTCATGCCGCTGTTGCCGGCGTTCCTCGCGCGCTATCCGATGGTTCGTCCGGATTGGCACTTCGAGAACCGGCAGGTCGACCTGATTGCAGAGGGATACGATGCGGCGCTGGGTGGTGGATTTGATCTCGCACCGGGTGTTGTGTCGCGCGCATTGGCGCCGGCGCATCTCGTGGCGGTGGCGTCTGCGGCCTACATGGCCGGCCGCGTACCACCGGCCGATCCGGGAGATCTTGCAGAACTCGACGGCATCGTGATGCGCTCGAGCCGCACCGGGCGCGTGCGCCACCGGACGATGCGTGACACAGCAGGCGATGAAGTGCCTGCGCAGCTCGGCGAGACCATCGTGGTCAACGACCCGGCAGCGATGCGTGAAGCGGCGATTCTCGGGCTGGGCGTCGCGCTGCTGTCCGTATCGGACGTGCTGTCGTCGATCGAGCAGGGGGAGCTCGTACGATTGCTGCCGCGCTGGTACGCGGACGCCGGGGCAATTTCGATCTATTACGCGACGCGTGCGCTGCTGCCGGCGAAAACACGCGTGTTTGTCGACTTCGTCGTCGAGGCGTTCGAGCGGGAGCGCTTGGCTGAAAGGTTCGCGGGAGGCAGCGAATGAGTCGCACGTCGGCTCTTACTCGCGATGGTCCGCGTGGCGGTGACGATCACCGCATCTTCCGGGTCAAGCGGATGAACCGTCTTTCGGAAGCGCGGATAACGGGAGCGGGCTTGGCTTACTTGGTCGAGCGGCGCAGCTTGATTGCAATATCGAGCTTGGATACCCAGCTTGCGTCGTCCAGGCGTGCTCCGAGGATATTTTCGATTCGGTCCAGCCGATAATTAAGCGTATTCGGATGAATGCCAAGAACGCTTGCGGTCACCTTTCTCCGCTGCAGTTGATCAAAGTAGGTCTCGAGTGTCTCAAGCAGCTCCGGTTCGCTCTCGAGCTGTTCGACGAGAGAGACGAGATAGCGCAGGGCGTTTTTCGTACCGCGTACGCTTTCTTCGACGACGATTTCCGAATACAAGCGCACGCGCTCTTCGCCTCCACGACCGCGCTCGGAACTGAGCGCGCGGATGGCTTCCTCCGCGGACATCGCCCAGCCTGCCGCTCCCTCGCCCGCCAGGCCAATGCCGATTGCCTTGATCTCCGGCATGGTTTCTACGATCGATACGATCTGCTTGCCCACCTGAAGATCACTCATGCCCATCAGGTCACCGAGCCGGGCCGGTATCCACACGAGTAGCTTTCCGCAGTACCAGTTGTCGAAAAGCGCATCGACGGGCAGTTTGAGCCGTCGGGCGGTTGCAACAACAATTCGGTCGAGTTCGCTTTTGAACGTTGGCGAATGGCTGTCGATCGAGCGGACGTCGATGGCCAGCGCTATTCGGGGAGTCGTTCCGTCGAGCCGGAGGGCGGCGGCGGTTTTCACGAATCCTTCTGTATCTTCGGGATAGAAGAAAATAATAGTGTGCAACTGATATCGAAGTGCTTCCCGCCAGCGAGCCTGTTTATATTGTTCGTCCAGGAAAGTCTGGGAGATGATCTGCGCGAGGATGTCGAAGAACTCCATCAAAAACGGCGAGATGCGGAATAACAGTTCATCCCGCAGATCGTCGTTTTTCTCATTGAGTTCAATATAGAAACACCATAACTCGCGGGACCCCAATCGGAACGCGCGCAGCAGCGCGTCGAGAGGCAAGCCCTGGTAGACCCGCCGGCGCCCATACTCCCGGAAGACTTCAAGCCCTTCCGCTGATGGCGCGTTGCCGGACAATAGCGTATCGAACCAGAGCTTTGAGGCCCAGGCGATCGAATTGCGTATGTCAAGTTTTGTTGGGGAATCCAGATCCGCATACAGCTTGATATTCATCAACGCTGCATAGACCCGATCGACGACCCTCCCGTAATCAAGGGCCACTTCCTTAGTCCACTCGTGTAAGGCTGGCGATATCTCCGGGACACCTTTAGTCATGCCTTGCATACCTCAGTGATCGTTGTCGTCGATAGTCTACCGAAGTCTTGTCCCGGCTCATGGCTTTGCAAGTGCAATGGCTTCTTTTCAGGTGGGCTTACGTCGAAGGCGTCTGCGTTCAACCTCTCCAAAAATGAGCAGCGCTGGCGAGCGGCTTCGATGCCTGACAGACTGAAAGGTTCAGGCCGATAAGAAGGCGCCGCATGGATCGAAAGAAGGCGCGCCTCGCGCGGCGCACCAGCCCGGCAAGAGGCACGACACAATCAGATTTCGTCTCGACGCAGGGACAAGAGCCCGAGCAGGATCTCATCGCGATGCGCGGCAAGTTCGTGCGTGGATCGGGATTGAGTCTCTTCATACACGCCGCGGATGATGGTTGCACGAACCTCAGGGGTGAGCTCGGGCGCGCCGAGGACTTTCCACCACGCGCTCATCGGTCCCGTGAACTGTTCGAAGAAGTGTTCGATGCCGCCGTCGCCTCCGCCCAGATGAAACAGCAGGCTCGGTCCCATCCCGCCCCAGCGCAGACCCGGTCCCCAGGAAACAGCCGTATCGGCGTCGGCGACGCTGACCACGCCTTCCGATATCAGGTACACCATTTCGCGGAAAAGCGCGGCTTGAAGCCGATTGGCGACGTGTCCGGGCACCTCCTTGTGAAGGCGAACAGTGCGCTTGCCGATACCGCTATAAAAAGCCGTGACGCGCTCGATGGTCTCTTCCGATGTCTTGGCGCCGCCGACGATTTCAACAAGCGGTATCAGGTGGGGCGGATTGAACGGATGTCCGATCACGCACCGCTCGGGGTGATGCTCGCAAGCCGACTGGATCTCGCTCATGGTCAGGCCTGACGAACTCGACGCGATGATCGTAGTGGGCGCCAGGATAGTGTCGAGATGCCTGTAGAGGTCTTTTTTGAAATCGATACGTTCGGGTCCATTCTCCTGGACGAGATCGCTGCCGGCCACCGCCTCGTCGAGATTCGCCGTGAACGCCAGCCTGGTGCGCGAGGCTCCGGTTGCGAGTCCTAACTTTTCCAATGCGGGCCATGCCGCGTCAATGAATGCTTCGAGCTTCGGCTTGGCGTCCGGCGCAATGTCCGTGGCGATCACATCCAGGCCTTTGGCGAGGAACAGGGCGGCCCAGCTTGCACCGATGACGCCAGTGCCAATGATGGCAATGCGGTTGATGTCTTTGCTCATGACTGACAATCCTTCGGGTGAGGTGTGTTCAGGCAAAGGCGCTGAAGCCGGTTACTGCCTTGCCGACGATCAGGGAGTTCATTTCCCGCGTGCCTTCGTATGAATAGAGCGCTTCGGCATCGGCAAAGAAACGGGCGACGTTGTAGTCCAGCACGATGCCGTTGCCGCCGAATATCTCTCGCGCCCACGCAACCGTCTCGCGCATGCGGGTCGTGCAGAATGCTTTCGCCAGTGAGGCATGGTGATCCAGCAGCTTGCCCTGGTCCTGCAATTGGGCGAGCCTCACGACCATGCACTGCGATGCCGTAATATTGCCGAGCATTTTGGCGAGGAGGTCCTGCACCATCTGGAATGAAGCGATGGGTTTGCCGAACTGCTCGCGTGTTTGCGCGTAGCGCAGCGCGTGTTCGTAAGCGCCCATGCTGCAGCCGACGGCTTCCCATGCGACGTATTGACGGGTAAGCCGAAGGACCCGCGCCGTATCGCGAAAGGACAGATCCCCCTGCAGGCGGTTTTCTTCGGGCACGCGGCAATTGTCGAGCGTGATGACGCCGTTCTGCACGACTCGCAGCGCGATCTTGTTCTTGATCTTTTCGACCGAAAAGCCCTGGGTTGTTTTGTTCTCGACGATGAACCCCTTGACCTGATTGTCGTCGACATCGCGCGCCCAGATAATGGAGAGGTCGCACCAGGGAGAGTTGCCGATCCATCGCTTCTGACCGTTGAGAATCCACGTATCGCCTTCTCGCTTGGCGGTGGTCAGCAGGCCTCCGCCGGCACCCGATCCCACCAGCGGTTCGGTCAATCCGAAGCAGCCGATCTTTTCCATTCGCGCCATCGGCGGCAGCCATTTTTGCTTCTGCTCTTCCGAACCGCCGAGGTAGATCGATCCCATCGCCAGTCCGCTATGGACGCCATAAAAGGTTGCGATGGAAGAGTCGCCGCGCGCCAGTTCCATTGCGATAAATCCGTCGAGGAGCGTACTGCCGCCAGGGCAGCCATGTCCTTCGAACCCAACGCCGACGATGCCGAGATCCCGGATGCCGGGGATGAGCTCGAACGGGAACGCGTCTTCGGCCCAGAACTTGTTGATCACGGGAGCGACGCTGCTCTCCATGAAGGCACGTACCTTCTTTAGCAGGGCCCTCTCGGCATCGCTCAGAATCTCGTAGAGCAGATAGAAGTCGCTGTCGGGGGCGGGAAGCGGGTGGTTTGGCTTTGAGCTGGCAGTCATGGCGAGTTCCAATCGATCGTTCATCAGGATGCGTTTGAGGGGAAGCTGAGATAGTCGTGCACGACTTCTGCGCCACCGATCGTGAGATCGGTCAGGATATGGATCGCCGATAGAACCTCGAGCACCGGCAGCTTCGCGACTGGCGCGAGGCAATGAGGATGCAACTCGAGGGAAGCAGGCCCGCTCCAGGCTCCCTTTACCGTGACGTCGGTCACGTAATACCTGACCAGTTCGCAGACCCGGGCCGACCCATCGACGTGAGGCAGCACTTTCAACAGGAAGCCAGGCGCCGCGAGCGTTTTCTTGACGGCCGCGAGATCCAGCGGCGCGTACTTGTACGCCATGGTCGCGGTCGCAACGCGCACGCCGTTGTAGTCGAGGGTTCCCACCAGCGCGTCGTTGCGGACTTCAAGCTTCGGTTGCGCGAATACTTTCGGAAAGCCCAGCAACTCACGGCCGGAAGCGATGCCGGCCCCGCTGTCGAGGTACATGGCATGCGTGAAGCCGCCGGATACGCCATTGAACGACACCGGCACGACCTGACCTGATTCGGTGTATGAGCCGAGGCCACTTGAATCAGGCATCCTGATGAATTCGTATTTGACGATCGGCTCCGCGGGAAGCAGCGGCGCAGGTACGATGCTGGCCAGCATTTGCGGATCAGTGCGATAGGTAATGATGATGAATTCGCGATCGACAAACCGGAAAGGCGGCTTGGGATAGGCCGGGCTGCTGATCGGCATCGTGTAAGCGTGCGCGCGAATTTCGTCTTCAGTCATGTAAAGCTCCAGGTAAGTGGCCAGGCAATGGCTTGCCAGCGCCTGGCTGCAAAAGGCGTTTGCTCAAAAACGTTCAATGCAGTGGGATCAGGCTGAGCCTTCGAAGCGCGCGACCGTGCCCGCGTCGTGAAGGTGTGCGATTTCGTCCTGCGTGAAACCCATCTCTCGCAGGATCTCTGCGCCGTGTTCCCCAAGTTGCGGCGCGGCGCACGGTTTGACCTTCCGTTCCCCCACGATCTGGATAGGATTGCTGACCGTGCGCGTGGCGGGCTTGCCCGGCAGGTCGAGCGGCACGACGATGCCGTTGGCCTCCAGCTGCGGATCGTGAATGATCTCTTCGGCAATCTGCACGACACCGAAAATCACGCGCGCCGCGTTGAGCGCCTGTTTCCAGAAGGCGAGGGGCTGGCTGGCGAACAACGGATCCAGAATCTCGACCAAGGCGGCTGCGTGATGAATACGTTGGTCATCAACGAACCGCGGGTCTTCCAGAAGCTCCGGCATACCGATAGCGCGGGCGAACGCGGGCCAGTCCTTGCGTTGGGCTGCGACCAGCAGAATCCAGCGGCCGTCGGCTGTCTGGTAAGGGTTAAGCAGTGCGTTGGGTGGATTCTTCCGGTCGTGCTGGGCGAAGAACCGACCGCCATTCAGACCGCCCTCGACCCACGCTGCCGCCGCCCAGATACCGTTGGCGATCAGCGAAGTCGACACGTGAGCACCTTTGCCGGTCGTGGCGCGTGTATAGAGCGCCGTGACGATGGCCGCGTAGAGTGTCGTGGCCGTAGCGTGGTCGCCGATCCCGGGAATGGGAAGCGTCGGCGGGCTGCCGGCGTCGTGGGTGACCTCCATGAGGCCGGAGCGCGCCCAATAGGCTGTGACATCGAAACCCGGCGTGTCGGCCTCGGGTCCCTCGGAACCATAACCGGTAATGTCCGCGTAGATCAGCTTCGGGTTGAGCGGTGACAATGCCTCGTAGGTCACGCCCAAAGCGGCCTTCACACGTGGCGGGAAATTGACGACCACGACATCTGCCCATTGAACGAGGCGCACCAGGACTTCTTTCGCTTCGCCGGACTTCAGGTCGAGGGCAATGCTGCGCTTGTTGCGGTTCGTCAATTGCCAGGCGTAGTTCGTGTCGGCTACCGGGTTCGGCGGCATGGCGGAGAAGAACCGGTAGACGTCGCCTGTGCCCGGCGGCTCGATCTTGATGACGTCTGCTCCGAAGTCAGCCAGAATCGTCGTTGCCGCAGGGCCGGCAATGTAGCTCGCAAGGTCGAGCACCTTGAGACCTGAAAACACGTGTTGTCCGTCAGTCATGAAAGTGTTCCCAATTCGGGGTTAGGTATTGACTCTATGCAGGCGTGAGTCCGTCTGGATCGCGGGCCGCGATAGCGAAGAGCTGTCACGTCTCAACGACCCTGGAATTTCGGTGGGCGCTTCGCTAGAAAGGCGGTCGTCCCTTCCTTCTTGTCCTCGGTTGCGGCGCATAGCGCGAAGAGTTTGCCTTCTAGCGCGAGTCCTTCTGGCAAAGCCGCGTTGAGCCCAAGGTTGACGGCTTCTATCGCGTAAGCGACGGCCAGCGGCGCGTTGGCGGCAATCTGCGCCAGAATCGCTTCGGCGCGGGCTATCAGATTGCCGGCTTCCACGACTTCATCGACCAGGCCGATCCGATAAGCCTCATCCGCGGACACCATCTCGCCGGTGAGGATGAGTTTCAGCGCGACGCTCCTGCCGACGAGGCGAGGGAGCCGTTGCGTTCCGCCGAAGCCAGGGATGAGCCCCAGCTTGATCTCAGGCTGACCGAACTTCGCGCTCGGACTGGCCAGCCGGAAAGTGCAGGCGAGTGCGGTTTCGCATCCACCGCCGAGCGCCAGGCCGTTCACTGCGGCAATGACCGGCTTGCCGAGATTTTCGACGAGATTGAGAAGCGCTTGTCCCGCCCGCGTCTGGCGTTCGGCCTCGACCGGCGTCGCGGTGGCTAACTCGGTGATGTCCGCTCCGGCGATGAATGCCCGATTGCCTGCGCCGGTGATGATGACGCCGCGAATCTGCGGGTCGTCTTGCACGTCTTCGAACGCCGCCCTTAGTTCTGCAATCGCCTTTTGGTTCAGCGCATTCATCACCTCGGGACGGTTCAGCGTCACATAGGCTGTCGCATTTCTCTTTTCATATAGAACGGTGTCGAAGGAGGGCGCAGACAAATTGTGTGGCATCAAAACAGTCCTTCCGAGTTCGTGGACGTCCAGCGCCTGCCCGGTCGGGCAGCGCACGTTAGTTGGCCTGGGTGACGTTAAAAAATGACTCGCGCTGATTTGGCACCAGGGACTTCTCAAACAGAGTGAACGAATGCCGGCATCGTGGGATTTACGGTCCCACGGCGTACCCTCGGTGCAATTGTTTTAGTGGTCGTTTCAGCAATCGGAGGCCCACTCGTCCTCGACGATGGCGGCGCGAATCAGGAAATTCGAATTGACCGGGAGTGGCCGAATGTGAGCCGGACGGAAGATGTGGTCGCAGGTTCATATGGCCGCACGCGTCGAGGCGCAGATGCCCGAACGTCGCGCTATGCTGAGCTTCCAGATCTGATCGTCATATCGGCACGCAGTGAGGTGTGACCACGACATGCTAATGGTCGAGTCGGCTGCCTGTCCCGGCATCTTCATCCTGGCGACAGGCGGACGCTTCTCTTGATCGTTTCTTCGTGGTGCAACAAGCGTGTTCCGGAAGCAGGCTTGGTTCGCACGCCGGCCACCGTGTGCGATAGAACCCATCGTGGGTTCACATATAAAGCGATCCGATCCAGCAGTCCCCATCCGGACTTCTCCTTACCCCGTGCATAAGATCAAATCAACCGCAGCGAGCACATCGGATCTTAGAGTTATAGCGACCTGTCGTATATGTGATGACTCACAACGCAGTTAGCTTTTTTTCCAAAGTCGATAAGTGCGGGATTGGTTTCGTCGCGTTAAGGCGCGGGATGGTATTCGAGGTCTCGCGTGCGAACGTCGCTCGACGTCAATGCATCAATCCGGCGGCCAGAGGAATACTGCGCAATGGATGGGACTAGCGTCTCCTGGCCGATTCGGCTTTCGGTATCGGAAAGTTCGCTCGTCGGAGTTTGAGTGCAAATGAGCGGCGCAAGGGACTCGCGCCGCGCCCGTGCGCCAGTTCATTAGCCAGCTTCGCGGCGTAGACGAATTGCTCGTGAAACAGCCGGCGCTGATACAACTGCTTGCTTCCCTTTGATACCGAACGCGAAGCGCTGAACTTGGCCAATGACACATCGTATGGACTGGCTGCGTCCGTCTACACGCAAAACATTGATCGGGCACATCGTTTTGCGGGCGCGCTGAAGGTCGCGGTTGTGTGGGTCAACACGTGGTTTCTATGTGACTTGCGTACGGCGTTCGGTGGGTCGGGAGCATTCGGCATTGGACGCGAGGCAGGAGTGCATACTCTCGAGTTCTATACAGAGCTATCCAATGTTTGCCTGAAGCTTGGCGAGGCGCCGTGAAAAACTCGCCGTGGCGAAAGGTGCTGGTCGGAATCTGCATCTGGCGCCTCTCAAACAAATCGGAAAGAAATCGAGCCGAGCGGCCCATAGTCCACATGGAACGTATCGCCAGCCGACGCCGGAGTGGGCCGGGTGAATGACCCTGCCAGCACGATGTCACCCTCGTTGAGTTGTTCGTCGTACGCCGCGATCTTGTTCGCAAGCCACGCCACACCGGTAGCCGGGTGGTTCAGCACGGCGGCCGCCAGGCCGGTTTCCTCGATGACCCCGTTCTTGTGCAGCAAGGCGCCTACCCAGCGCAGGTCGATGTCGGCCGGTGGCAGCGGACGGCCGCCTATGACGATGCCTGCATTGGCGGCGAAATCGCTGATGGTGTCGAAGACCTTGCGCATCACGCGCGTCTCGCGGTCGAACTGTTCGATGCGCGAATCGATGATCTCCACCGCCGGTACGACATACGCGCTCGCCGAGAGGACATCGAACAGCGTCACGCCCGGACCCTTCAGCGGCGCCTTGAGCACGAAGGCGAGCTCGACTTCGACCCGGGGGGCGATGAACCGGCTCATGGGGATATCGCTGCCCGTGTCGAAAAACATGTCATCCATCAAGGGCGCGTAATCGGGCTCGGAAATCTGGCTGGCCTGCTGCATGGCGCGCGAGGTCAGGCCGATCTTGCGGCCCTTGATCGTCCGGCCGTCAGCGAGCTCGAGCTTGACCCATTCCCGCTGGATCGCGTAACCGTCTTCGATCGTCATGCCGGGGAAGCGCGACGAGAAGTGACGAAGCTGGATGCGTGTCTTGCGCGCTTGATAAAGCTCGCGCGCGAGCGACTCGATGGTGTCTTGCGTGAGCATGGCTCAGCCTCGTTGAAAGAGCGGGTGTAGCGAGCTGGTACGCGAATTGAATACTTCGCTACCCTGATCGATTTGCAGCGTGATGCCGATGTGCCGCGACGCAAGTAGTGGCTCGAAATGCTGCTTGATCCTGGCATCCAACGCGTTGCCCACCGCCTCCTGGACGGCCGGGCTTCGACCCAGCGCCATGCGCAGGTTGAGATAGACGAACGCGTATTCACCGGTTCCACCCGCTGCCAGGCCCGCAGCGCCGCCATCGGCTACGCTGTAGTGCGAAGCCGCGTAGGCCAGCACTCGCACACCGCCGACTGGAAACACAGGTTGCCCGCTTTCGTCGCGTTGGGCGATCATCGTTTCAGCGAGCGCTGCGCACAGCGCGCTCATATCTGTGCCGCCGTCGCTGGCGGGGCTGTCGAGGTTCGGGGTATAGAGGATTGTCAGGTGCGGCATCGCGGCATCCCGGAGCAGAGGTTTTAGAGACGGGGAAAGGCGCGAAAATTCCTGGCTGTCGACGCTTGCGGAGCAGGAATTGTCTCGCCGCGCTGGGGCGTGACCGGAAACACGGCGTTGATCTGGCCCGTGCCCGACGCACCGAAATACGGCGTGAGGACTTCTGCGTGGCCGTCATAGCTGGACCAGCCGAGGGCGCCGAGCATCATCGCCGTGTCGTGCATGAAGCCCTCTCCATGCCCCTTGGAGGCATACTCCGGCAGCATGTCGCAGAAGGTCTTCCATTCGCCGCGTTGCCACATGTCGACCACCTGGCGGTCAAGCGTCTCAAGCAGCGGGCTCCAGATGCGGAACGCATATTCAGGCGCGAGTCCATTTTGCGCGAAGCGGTGGCTGAGGCTGCCGCTCGCGAGAAACGCCACCTTGCCGTCATAGTGCCGCTCGACCGCCTGACGCATTGCCCAGCCAAGCAGCGCACTGTCGTTCAGATAGTGCGAGGTGCACAACGCCGACACGGAAATCACTTTGAAGTGCTTATCAGCATTCATGTAGCGCAGCGGTACCAGCGTGCCGTATTCGGGGTTAAGCGTGGTCGAATCATGAGCGAGCGTCTCGACGCCGTATTCATTGCATACGCTCGCCAACAGCTGGCCGAGCTCGGCATTTCCCGGCGTTTCGAATGGCATGTTGCTGATGAAGTGCGGCAGCTCGTTGCTCGTATAGACGCCCTTGAAATGAGGCGCGCAGTTGATATGGTAGCCGGCGTTGACGAGCCAGTGCGTATCGAATACGACCAGCGTATCGACCCCCAGTTCGCGGCATCGCCGTGAGATCTCGACATGACCGTCGATGGCTTCCTGGCGCGATCCCTTGCGGGGGCCGTCGAACTCGGAAAGATACATCGACGGAACATGCGTAATCTTCGCGACGAGTGAGAGTTCACCCATGATCGAATCCTTGAGTAGTTGTGTGCGAGACCTACGCCCAAGTCAGTTTTTGCCCCACTTCGGGATGGGGTGAGGGCCGAGCGACACACACACGTTCTTCGGTTCCAGAAAGACTTCATAACTCCACGTACCGCCTTCGCGGCCGACGCCTGAGGCCTTCGTGCCGCCGAATGGCTGGCGCAGGTCGCGAACGTTCTGGCTGTTCACGAAGCACATGCCCGCCTCGATGGCGGCGGCCACGCGCAGCGCGCGACCGGTGTTTTCGGTCCACACGTAGCTCGACAGGCCGTAGGCGATGTCGTTCGACAGGCGGATCGCGTCAGCTTCGTCGTCGAACGGAATCAGGCATGCGACCGGTCCGAAGATCTCTTCCTGCGCGATCCGCATCCGGTTATCAACGTCTACGAACACCGTCGGCCGGATGAAATTGCCCTTCGCGAACGTGGCGTCGAGCGCCGGCGCATCGAGGCCGCCGCACGCGAGCGTCGCGCCTTCTTTCGACCCGAGTTCGATGTAGCTGCGAACCTTCGCGAGATGCCCTTGGCTGATCATCGGACCGATGATCGTATTTTCGTCAAGGGGATCGCCTACCGTGATGCGCTTCGCGCGCTCTATGAATTTATCCGCGAATTGGGCGTAGATGGAACGTTGCACAAAAATGCGGGAGCCGGCCGTGCAGCGTTCGCCGTTGTTCGAGAAGATCATGAACAGGGCGGCGTCGAGCGCGCGTTCGAGATCGGCGTCGTCGAAGATCACGAACGGGGACTTGCCGCCGAGCTCCATCGAAAATTTCTTGAGGCCCGCGCTTTGCACGATGCGGTTGCCGGTCGCGGTCGAGCCCGTGAACGACACGGCCCGCACGTCGGGATGCGCGACGAGCGGTTCGCCTGCGTCCTTGCCGTAGCCGTGCACGACGTTCAGCACTCCCCCTGGAATGCCGGCTTCGAGCGCGAGCTGGCCGAGCATCGAAGCGGTGATCGGGGACAGTTCGCTCATCTTCAGCACCGCGGTGTTGCCGAACGCGAGGCACGGCGCGACCTTCCACGTGGCGGTCATGAACGGCACATTCCACGGCGAAATCAACGCGCACACGCCGACCGGATGGAACAGCGTGTAATTCAGGTGGGTGCTGGTCGGGTAGGTGTGGCCGTCGACCGCGCTGGAAACTTCGGCGAAATAGCTGAAGTTGTCGGCGGCGCGCGGCACCAGCTGTTTGCCGGTCTGCGAGATGGTTTGGCCAGTGTCCTTGGTTTCCATCTGCGCGATCTCGGGCACGTTCTGCGCGATAAGCTCGCCGAGCTTGCGGATCAGCTTGGCTCGCTCCGGCGCGGGCTTCGCGGCCCAGGCGGGGAATGCCTCCTTCGCGCTGCGGACCGCGAGATCGACGTCCGCGGCGTCGCCGCGCGCGACTTGCGCGAGGACGTCTTGCGTAGCCGGGTTGACGGTTTCGAAGTAGTCGCGACTGGCGTGTGCGCGGCCATTGATCAGATGTTCGATTCGCATGTCGTATGTTTTCTCGATCTAGCTGCGGCCGAACTCGGCGTCGGACGCAATCGTGTTGACAAGACGGCCGAGGCCGTCGATTTCGCAAGTCACTTCGTCGCCCACGTTCACATTGACGATCCCATCCGGCGTGCCAGTCAGGATGACGTCGCCGGGCGCGAGCGTCATGAAGCTGCTGAGATATTCGATCAGTTCAGGAATGCCCGTCACCAGGTCGCGTGTATTGCCGCGCTGCTTCAGTTCGCCGTTGACGTAAGTGCGCAGTTCCAGCGCATCGACATCGGGGACATCGGTTGCATCGACGAACCACGGTCCCAGCACGGTGCCGCCATCGCGATTCTTTACGCGCAGATTCGGACGGTAGTAATTCTCCAGATAGTCCCGGATCGCATAGTCGTTGGCGATCGTATAGCCGGCCACGTATTGCATCGCGTCCGCACGATTCACGCTGTGAGCGGTGCGTCCGATCACCACCGCAAGCTCGCACTCGTAGTGCATGAACGCGACATCGGCAGGGCGGCGCGTTGCGCCGCGATGGCCGATCACGCTGCCCGGCCCCTTCAGGAACACGAGCGGCTCTTCCTGCTTCGAGAACTGCAATTCCTTCGCGTGTTCGGCGTAATTGAGACCAAGTGCGAAGATCGTGCCCGGCTCAAACGGCGCGAGCCAGACAACTTCGTGCTCGCTGCGCACACGTCCGTCGGCGAGCCGCACGCGCGCCCCTTCGGGAGTGGCTTCATGAATAGCGCCTGCATAGGCGACGCGGCCGCGCATCATGCTGCAGCTCCTTGTTCTGCGTGGGGTGCGACGAATGTGATTTGCAAAGGCGGGAGGTCGCCCACGGAGAGTGTGGTGCGGTCGCCTGCCTGGACGACGGGTGCATTAAACGGTGCGCCGAGCGTGACGACGTCGCCTGCGCTTAGCGTCATGAAGTCGGTCACGTCGGCGAGTAACCGCGCGACGCCCCGTATGGAGTGAGAGGTGTTGGCGGTAAATACCGGATGGCCTTCCACGTCGATGCTGATCTGCAATTGGTCCGGATCGGCAACGTGGCGGCGCGCGGCCACGACCGGGCCGACCACGCAAAAATTGTCACGTGCCCGAAAACGCACGGACGGCCGGTAGACGCTGGAATGCGGCACGCACAGGTCAGCAACCAGCGTGTATCCCGCGATGTAATCGAAGGCGTTTTGTTCCGTGACGCGCGTTGCGTTGCGGCCAATTACGATGCCGAGCGAAGCCCCGATTTGCACGCCGTCCGCACTTGGCACGGCGACCCGCGCGTGATGGCCCGCCAGCGTATTGCGCGGCTTCAGATACAGGATCGGGGCGCGTGGCGGGGCCAGATAGGGCTTCTCGTGTAGCGCGTCGCCGAGCGCGGCGAGGGCGTGGCGATCATTGAGGAGCGTCCCGTAAATCGCGCCAGAAACCGGAGCTCGGCACGCAATGCCGCTGGCGAGCAGGTCACGGACTGTCTTGGCGTCCACGTCGCGGGGCAAGGGTTCCCCTTCGATGTGAAGCAGGTGATCGGTCAAGGCGAACATGAATGTTGATCCGGTTCTTAATCACTAATATGTTAGTGAGATTGCGCTTCATAGGATCCGAGGTCAATCAGAAATCATGTCCCTGCGGGTTTTTCCCAAGGCGGATGACGCCGTATTCACGATCTGTCATGCGCGGATGGAGCCGATGGCGCTTATCGTCAAGGAGCGCTTACAGATGAGCAGCGCCGCGTCCGCGTCTCGTTGACTAATGAGAGCATCCGGTTGGTGGAGGCGCTGGCAACAGATATCGTGCGCTTGAGCAAGCGGTCGGAGGCGAAATCGTTGGGCGGGTGTATCAGGCGGTCGACGCGAGAGTCGAGTTGGCCACTCCGCTTGTGTCAGTCTCGCGTGACAGTCCGTCAACCGCCTTACAGAAGGTCTTGGACCATGCATCAATAGGAATAAGCGCCAATCACGTCTTTAACCTTTGCCAACGCCTGCTGGAGTGTGTCCAAATCGACGGATCCAAGTGCGAGGCGAATGGCATGCGGCGCATGTTCCGATGTCGCGAATGGTTCGGCGGTCGAAACGGAGATGTGCTCGCGCACTAGCGCCATCGCGACCAGGTCGGCGCGAACTTCCTCTGCCAAGGGGAGCCAGATGAAGTAGGACGCCGGGTGGCAAACGCGTCGCAGTCCGGTGAGGATCTTGGCGGCCATCAATTGCCGGGCCATCGCATCCTGACGCTTCTCCATTTCCAGCCGGGTGACGGTGCCGTCTTCAATCCAGCCGCAAGCGATAGCCGTCATCACACCGGCCGTGTTCCAGGTGGTAGCTCTGATCGCACGCTCGATCAGAGGAACCCACTTGGCGGGGGCGGCGACGAATCCGACTCGAAGTCCGGTCGCCACGCTTTTGGACAAGCCCGAGACGTACACGGTTGTCTCCGGCGCAAGCGCTGCCAGCGCTGGGGGCGGGTTTTCCTCCAGGAAGGCATAAGCCGCGTCCTCAATGATGAGCAGCCCGTGTCTACGGGAAATTGACACCAATTCTTGCCGCTTGTGCGCACTCATCACGCTTCCCAGCGGGTTGTGCAGTGTCGGCATCGCATAAACGGCGCGCACCGGTCGGCTTTTGCATAACCTCTCCAGCGCGACCAGGTCAGGGCCGTCGTCCGCAATCGGAATGGGTGCGAGTTCAAGGCGAATGGTTTCCGCCAGCACCTTGAACCCAGGATAGGTCAGCGCGTCGACTGCGACCACGTCACCGGGGCGCAAAAGTGCCATGACGGTTGCTGTCAGCCCATGTTGCGCGCCGTTGACGATCAGTACCTGATCTCCTTCGACAGCCAGCCCCCGGTTGGAAAGATGGCGCGCGACAGTCGCTCGCTCGTGCTGCCGCCCGCCATGCGGTTGATATCGCAGCAAGGCTTCGATATCTCCCGACGATGCGAGCTGGCGCAGGGCACTTCTCAGAAGTTCGGCCTGACCGGGGAGCGACGAATAGTTGAAATTGAGGTCTGCCAAGCCTGCCGTTGCAGCTTGCTGATCGATACCCAGGCCGGGCGGAAGGGAAGTCTCCCTGACGAACGTGCCGCGGCCGGTTTCTCCGCTAACGAGGCCCATCCCTTCGAGCTCGGCGTACACGCGCGAAGCAGTGACAAGCGCGAGGCCTTCTTCTGCCGCGAGTTGCCGGTGAGTAGGCAGGCGCGTGCCCGGCGACAGGCGCCCGGAACGGATATCGGCCGCAAAGGCGTCAACCAGAAGCTTGTAGCGGGACTGAATCATACGGCATTGTATCCATGACAATTATTTGATTGTATTTATTGTCAGCCATACGATAGCTCATCGCAACTGGATTCAAACGGGCAGACGTTGGCTTGGGCGCGCAAGGAAGCACCGTCACTGCCTTCACTTGAGGAGTTTTCATGAATCGTCTTACGGTCACCGAGAAGATCATTGCCGCAAAGGTGTCGCTGGGTATCAAGTGGTCGGACGTTGCAGCCAAGGTGGGTCTCAGCAAAGAATGGGTTACGTCCGCGTGTTTAGGCCAGATGACGTTGAGCACGGACCAGGCGAATGTTATCGGGGAGATCTTTGGTCTGGGAGAGGAAGAGGCCAAGTGGTTGACCGTTACACCCTACAAAGGCTCGTTGAGCACGCCGGTCCCGACCGACCCGCTCATCTATCGGTTCTATGAAATGGTCAACGTGTACGGAACCACGTTCAAGGCGCTCATTCACGAAGAGTTCGGCGACGGCATCATGAGTGCAATCGACTTTAAAATGGACCTGCAGCGCGAGAACGACCCGAATGGCGACCGCGTGCGAATCGTCATGAGCGGCAAGTTCCTCCCTTACAGGCAGTACTGATATCTCCCTCCTTTTCGCATAGGAAGACAAAACAATGCACATCGCCATTCTCACCTTCGAGGGCTTTAACGAACTTGACTCGCTCATCGCGCTCGGGGTCCTCAATCGAGTCAAGAAGCCAGACTGGAAGGTGTCGATTGCCAGCCCCACGGCGCGTGTACGGTCGATGAACGGTGTTGTTCTCGAATCGCACATCTCTCTGCGCGAGGCAAGCAATGCCGACGCTGTCATTGTGGGTAGCGGCATGAAGACGCGTGACGTGGTCGCCGATCCGTCGATGATGGCGCAGTTGCAACTCGATCCATCGAGGCAGCTACTCGCGGCGCAATGCTCCGGCACGCTGGTGCTGGCCAAACTCGGATTGCTCAACGGGGTGTCGGCTTGCACCGATCTGACGACGAAACCGTGGGTCCTGGAAGCAGGCGTTGACGTCTTGAACCAACCGTTTTTCGTCAACGGTAACGTCGCCACCGCGGGTGGGTGTCTGGCGTCGCACTACCTTGCCGCCTGGATTATTGCCCGCTTCGAGGGTATTGAAGAGGCAGCCAGTGCAGTGCACTACGTCGCTCCGGTAGGGGAGAAAGAAGAATATGTCGCGCGTGCAATGCGGCACATCGCGCCGTTCCTGCACGACAAGCCAGCAACCGTTTGACCCAGGCAATCTCGGACAAGGAGAAAACAGATGACGATTCACACTGGTCGCACTCACGGAAAGGGTGCACCGTCCTTCGGTTTTGCGTAGGCTTGATCGTTCGTGGAATCAACGAAAACGAAGGCGGAGACACTTCATGCGCTTCGACATAGCGGATTTGCGGCTTTTCGTGGCCGTGGTGGAAGCGGGCAGCATCACGCACGGAGCAACGCGTGTGAACCTGGCGCTAGGCTCGGCGAGCGGACGAATCAAGCAAATGGAGGAAGCAGTAGGCGTGCCGTTGCTCGCGCGCCAGCGGCTCGGCGTCCAACCTACGGAAGCGGGCCATACGTTGTTGCGTCACGCACGCTCGACGCTCGCTTCCATGCAGCGATTGACCGACGACCTTGGCCAGTTCGCCCATGGACTGAAAGGCACGGTGCGGCTGCTGGCAAACACCAACGCGCTCACAGAGTTTGTGCCGACGCCTGTCAGTCATTTTCTCGCGGCTCACCCCAATGTGAACATTGAAGTCGAGGAGCGCCTTAGTCATGAAATCGTCGAGGCGCTGATCGATGGTGTGGCGGACATCGGCATTGTCGCTGCTGCGGCCGACATGGGCGCGTTGCAAGCTTTTCCTTTTGCCACCGATCGCCTGTGCGCTGTCGTGCCTGCGTCTGCACCCGGTTTCGAAGGCATGCGCGGCATTGCGTTCGAGGAATTACTCGAACACGATTTCGTCGGCTATGCGAGCGGTGCATCGATTCAAATTTATCTGGAGGGTCATGCACGCAGATTGCATCGGCGGATTCGCCAGCGCATACAGCTACGGAGTTTCGATGCTATCTGCCGGCTGGTCGAGAATGGCGTGGGCGTATCCGTCGTGCCCGAGTCGGCGGCGCGCCGCTGCAAGCGCACCATGGGCATTCGTGTTCTACGTCTGCACGATAGCTGGGCGCTGCGTGAAATGTGCGTGTGCGTGAGCGAGCGAGACGCGCTTCCAACCTACGCTCGTCTGTTGTTTGAGCATCTGATTGCAAGCGGCTCCAAGCAGTCACGTGGCAAACCTTAAAAATCCAGGCTTCAAGATTTCCGAAGGCTAGCACCATAATTGCCGCATTGTCAGTGGCACGCTGCATCACGAGAATGAACAGGTCAAAACATTCTTCAGGTGCCAGGCGTCATGTCCGATCAGTCCGTTTATGCCACTCGTAGTTGGCTCTTCACACCCGCCACCCGTCCTGACCGCTTGCTGAGCGCAGCCAGGAGCGGCGTGGATGTTTGCATCGCCGATCTCGAAGATTCCGTGTCCTGCGCTGAGAAGCCGGATGCAAGAAAGAACCTGCTTGCGTGGCTCAACACACCTCTGAACGAAACCATGCCGCAGCTAGCGGTGCGCATCAACTCGGTTTCTACGCGCTTTGGTCTGGACGATCTTGCCGCATTGCTAGACGCCTCGCGCATGCCCGATTTCCTCCTGCTGCCGAAAATTGAATCACCGGACCAGGTGGCATTGGTAGCAAGCCTGTTCGATCAAGCCGGCAAGACTAGCGTGCTGGTTCCCCTGATCGAGTCAGCGCGTGGCATGTTTGCGGTTGAATCGATCGCAAGTGCCAGTTCACATATCCGGGCGCTCATGTTTGGCGCGGCTGACTATGCCTCCGATGTGCGTGCCCAACCCGATTCGCTCGCGCTGCAAGTCGCGCGTTGTCGTGTTGCCGCGGCATGTGCGTCGGCGGGCATCGAGGCGATCGACGCGCCGTGTTTCGCCATTCACGACGCCGACCTTTTGCAAGCCGATCTGGCTTTCGCGCTCGCCAATGGCTTTCACGGCAAAGCCGCTATTCATCCTTCACATATTGAATCAATCAACCGTGCGTTTACACCGTCCGCCGATCGCGTTGCGTGGGCGAAACGTGTGCTCGGAGCAAACGAACAGGGCGTGGGCATCGTGGACGGGCGCATGGTCGACGAGGCCATCGCTCGAGAAGCGCGCAGCGTGCTGACCGCTGTCTGAACTTATCTATTTAGGATACCAACATGACATGTTCTATTTCTGCGTATCGCCAGATTGGGGAAAACCGTTTCCGTGAAACGTCTGGCCTGTACTTCGAGGATTTTGTTCCCGGAACCATTTACGAACATCGGCCAGGCAGGACGATCACCGACGTCGACAATATCTGGAACACGCTCCTCACCATGAACACGCAACAAGTGCACTTTGATGCGGCCTATGCCGCGAAGACCGAGTGGAAAAAGCTGCTGGTCGACAGCACGTTCACGCTCGCTGTGATCACCGGCATGAGCGTACGCACCGTAAGCGCGAAAGTGGTGGCCAACCTGGGCTGGGACAAGGTCAAGGCCGTGCATCCGGTATTTGCGGGAGACACGCTTTATGCGGAATCCACCGTGCTTTCCAAGCGCGAGTCGAAGAGCCGCCCGACGCAGGGGATCGTGACCGTGGAAACAAAAGGACTCAACCAGGACGGCGAGATTGTCATGACGTTCGAACGCACGATGCTCATTTACAAGCGCGGTCATTCACCCGAAGCCGACGCCAACTATTAAACCGGAGTTGTACTCATGAACGCCAGATTTCAAGTCGAAGAGTTGTACAAGAGCAAGCTCACTTCCCCGGCGCTAGCAGTCTCGACATTGCGCAGCGACTCGTCTATCGCGCTCGGGATGGCGATGTCGCAGCCACCCTCGTTGCTGGAGGCGTTAGGGGCGCGCGCCGAAGCAGGGGACATTGATGCGCTGAAGGTCTACTACTTTCACTCCGAAGCGTTTTTGCGAGAGAGTTTGCTGCGCTATTCGCTCATGGGCCGGATCCTGCCGCATTGCATGTTCATGGGCGCTCCCGAGCGGGAGCTCGTCAAGCTGGGCGTCGAGGACGCAAACCGCAAGGTCGTGTTCTACGTGCCCAACTCGTTTAGCCAGTCTCCCCGGCTATTCGCTGACCATATCCCTGTTGACACCATGCTGGTGATGGTGTCGCCCATGGATGCGAATGGTTACTTCACGTTCGGCACAAACAACGACTATACGACGGGCGTGGCGCGTGCCGCACGCAGGTTGATTGTGGAAGTCAATCCGAACATGCCACGCGTCTTCGGCGATTCGTTGCTGCACGTGTCGGAAGTGGATGCGATCGTGGAATCGAATCACGCGATACCCGAGCTCAAGCCTAAGGCGGCGACTGCGCACGACCGGACCATCAGCGCGCTGATTGCCGAGCTTGTCACCGACGGCGCTTGCTTGCAGATGGGTATTGGTGCATTACCCAACGCAGTATGTGCCGCGCTTGCCGGCCATAGTCATCTCGGGATTCATACGGAGTTGCTGACACCGGGACTAGTCGACCTGATTCGGCGCGGGGTAGTGGACAACTCCCGCAAGACGCTTAATCGCGGGAAAACTGTCTTCACTTTCGCGATGGGAGACCGCGAGATGTACGGGTACCTGGACAACAATCCGTCGATCGAGAGCTATCCGGTGAGCTACGTGAACGATCCGCATACGATCTCGCGCAACGATAACGTCGTATCGGTTAACTCGACCATCGAAATGGACCTGACCGGCGCGTGCAATTCCGAGCATGTGAAAGGGCATCAGTACAGCGCAACCGGCGGACAACTCGACTTTGTTCGCGGGGCATACGCATCGCGCGGCGGTAAATCGATCATAGCGTTTCACTCAACCGCAGGCGGCGGGAAGGTATCGAAGATCGTTGCCCGACTCAGTGGGCCGGTCACCACGCCGCGTACTGACACTCATCTTGTCGTGACCGAATATGGTGTCGCGAACCTGAAGGGTCTGTCGTCGACCGAACGCGCGAACGCGATCATTCGTCTTGCGCACCCCGAGTTCCGCGAGGCGCTGTCGGTGCAGGCGCGCGAACTTCATTTACTTTAATCAGGAGTCCATTATGGGCAGAACGATCGCCGATCATTTGGCACAGAGCCTGGCCGCACTGATTTGAGCGCGTCGGATTTTGCGGATATTGCGGCGGCAGCGGGCATTTTTAGTATTTGGGTCGAACAATCCGAGGACTTACCCGACGCATTGCGACGTGCGTTCGCACGGCCAGGGCCCGCGTTGATCGATGTGGTTACTGCCAAGCATGAAATCGCATTGCCACCGAAAGTGCAGTGGGCGCAAGCAAAGGGCTTCAGCCTATATATGTTGCGCGCCGTGCTGAACGGCCGGGCAGATGAAGTCATGGAATCAGCGCATACGCATCTTCGTTGACCGTGAATCACGCACGAAACGCAACAGACGATGCTTTCCTGCATCGGGCATGCGCCGGGCTGGTCAAATCGCGTACGGCATTGGCCAATCAAGCCCGTGGCTCTCGCGACATACTGCTCCTCGACACTCGGCGAAATTCGCCGATACAAATGTCCAAAACACCGATTCTGTCCGCACTCTCTTGCGCCCTTAATCAAAGACGACTGCGCGGTCCCGCTCGGTCTTGCCGGGATCTTGGGGAGCCAGACGTCGAGCGGCACGTGTCTTTCAGGTGTGCCGCAATGGCGGATGCCGTAAGCGCACACAGCAACCCAATGGCGCTGCCGACCGCCACGTTCAGCAGGCGCTCGCCTCCAAAGATCCACGGTTTTCCCGCTAATACGAAGGCCATTGCCGCACAGGCGCACCGAACGCCAAATGCGAGCGTGTACGGACGAATGCAGATGAGCGTCAGCATTGCAGCGAACACAACGAGCACACGCATAAACAACGCATGAGGGATCATCAACCCGACGACCACGCCAAAGGAAACGCCGACAACGGCCCCGGTGAGCCGGTTGCGAAACTTCTGCCGGGCGCTTGCTGCATTTCCGGTAACGACGCTGGCGGCCGACCAGATCATCCACTGACCATGATCGACGTGTCGCCATTCGACAAGTACGGCAGCGCAAGCGATCGCGAGCGCGACCGTGATCATCAGTTCGATATACGCGTTGCCCTCGCTGTTTGGGAAGAGGCGAGTCCACTTTGCGAAATGCGCAAGCATCGGCCGGCCGGTTTCACGCGAGCGAAAGTGCTCGACTGACGCAACGAGCAGGATCGGCAACGCCGCTATCAACAGGAACGGCAGGACCTCAACGCTGCGGGTGATGAGCGCCTGCCGCGTGACGCCTTCCGCACTCTCACAGGCAAGATACAGCGAGGGAATGAACGTGAAGTTGCCGAGCGAGCGCAAGGCGCTGCCGCCCGCGGTTACCAGCACGGATCCCATCCCCAGCAGGACTGTGGCTACGACAAAGAGCAGCGGGTGCGCGAGCGACGCCATCAGGATCACGAAGCCCGCGCTGATCGCCAGAGCGTGCGCGAAGACGCCGAGCGGCGCAAGCTGCGAGTGGTCAAGTGCGATGAGCATCGCGACCGGCACGATTGCAGCGGTGAGCCACTCGGATCTGCCGGATACGAGTGCAAGCAAGAGCAGCGGGACGAGCGCAAACATGGCCCGGCCCAACGCCCGCGCGTCGAACACGGTTTCGATGCGGCGAAGGAGCGACGCAGCTCCGGTGTGACGTTCGCTGCTCATCCTCGCTTTCCCGCCGCGCTGTGCTTGTCCATCGGTCGTCATCAGCCTGCGAGCGCCTCGAGTACGTCGACGGATTGCCGCACAAGACCGAGCTTCGGGAAGATGTAATTCAGCGACGCATCATGATGCTCGGTCGCGGCGCAGCTCATTGCGTCCTCGACGAGCACCAGCGAGTACCCGTGCTCGTGCGCGGCGCGAGCTGTCGACTCGACGCCGATGTTCGTCGAAATTCCGCCGAGCACAATGGTTTCGATGCCACGACGCCGCAATTGCAGGTCGAGCTCGGTGCCGTAAAAGGCGCTCCATTGGCGTTTCGTGATCTTGATGTCACGCTCCTCCAACGCCAGTTCGGCGGGGAAGTCCCACCAGTTCGAGGGCAGTCCGCCGGCGGGAAGCATCATGGGCTGATCAACGGACTGCTTCAGTGCATCGCCGAAGTCGGCGCTCCAGCCCACCCGGACCAGGACAACCGGCGCATTGACTTCGCGGAAGCGCTTCGCGAGCGTTGCCGCGGTAGCCAGCACGGCTTCGGCGGGGCGGGGTGCTTTCCCGAATCCGAGAATGCCCTGCTGAAGATCGATCAGAACGAGAGCGGTAGTCTTGGGGTCAAGTTTCTGCAACATGATGGTCTTCCGTTGAAAGCGGCAAGCCGCTGGTGTATTGTGAGGAGGTGCTCACAAAAAGTATATGAGAATGTCCTCACAAAAGTCAACACCGAATACGGGCGAGGCGAAGGCGCCAAGCCGCGCCCGCGGACATGCGCGGGTGGCGTCGTTGCTGGAAGCCGCAAGCGCGGAATTCGCCGAGAAAGGGTACGAAGCAACAACGATGACAGCGATCGCCGCGCGCGCGGGGGCGTCGATAGGTTCGCTTTACCAGTTCTTTCCGACGAAAGAGCAGGTCGCAGCTACGCTAATCGAGCAATACGTGACCGAGCTTGAAGCAGCGTTCGACCGGCTGAGCGAGGAGGTGCCGTTGCTTGACGTATCGGTCGTTGCGGGCCGGCTGACGACGTTGTTCGTGGCGTTTCGCACGACGCACCCTGCTTTCGTGGTGCTGGTCGACGCACGTGATGTCGTATTGCCCGGTGGCACCGGAGTGCGCGAAAGATTGCGCAAAGGAATCGCATCCGTGCTGGGCGCCCTCGCGCCGCGACTGTCCGTGGAAGAAGCTTTGTTCCGGGCCGTGGTCGTCCAGCATCTCATGAAGGCAGCCGTCACGCTGACCCACGATGCGAGCGTGGTTGACCATCCCGCGGCGATCCTGGAGTTCCAGCACGTGGTAGAGCACTACCTTGAGGACGTGATGGAAGCCGCGCGTGGTGGACGAACCCGCGCAGCGCAACGAGGCGCAGCACCCAAGGAGCCTTCCGCTTCGAGCAATGGCGCTGGTCCGAAGACCAAGGGCAAGTCCGGCGTCTCAGCGTGAATGCTGTTGCTGCCCGGCGCGTCATCCCGGCGCCGCGCAACGAACACGTCCGGTGGCGTGCAGCTTCTTGGTTTCGCCAGGCGGTTGCGCACCGCCAAACAGCAGTTGAATGAGGCGGCCCTGTTCTTTAACTACCTCAGCATTTTTCAACTGACGGGGCTGATGGCGCGGTCTGAAGATGAGGAGCGGCTTTACCGTTTCATGCGTGGCAGGCCCTGAAAGGACTTCGTGCGCCAGCTTGCGCCTGCGCACGGGCCAGAGAAATGTTTTAAAACATTTGTTGAAAAAAATCGCAGTAAAGCAACAGCTGATTTCCGGCGTCAACTTATGCTTTATTCATCACGCCCGCACGCAGCGGAATCCCGCATACACGTACTGGTAGTGCGCTTGAAACCAGTTGCGAAAACTTGGTCTCAGCATGCAAGCTGCTGTGCGTGGCGAGCCGCCTTTGAGCACGAAATGCTGGTCATCGTAGAAGTTCGCGGAGTAGCCCAGGTAGAACGGAAACGGCTCGAAGCCGGGCAACGGTCCGAAGGTCGTCGACGTCCATTCCCAGCCGTTTCCAAACTGGCCGACCACGCCCGCCGCGCTGCGATTCTCCGGGTGAGCCTGGACCGGTGACGGTTCCCATCGGCGGAAATCGAAATTGCCCTGTTGGGCGTGCGGGGCCGCCTCGGCAGCGCGCTGCCATTGCGCTTCGGTCGGCAGCGACTTGCCCGCCCATTTCGCGTACGCGCTGGCTTCGGCGTGGCTCACATACACCGGCCAGTCCGCCGGTAACGGGATCTCGGCGAACATGGTCCGCAGCTTCCAGTGCGAGTGTTTTGCCGAGCCTTTCAATTCCGCTGACGATGCATCACGCACCCAGAACGCCGGCTTGTCGATACCCTCACGTTCCTTCCACGCCCAGTCGCTGTCGCGCCAGTAATCGCGATGCCCGTAACCGCCGGCATCGATGAAATCCAGCCAGTCCGCATTCGTCACCATGTAGCGATCCATCTCGAACGCCGGCACGTCCACAGCCTGTTCGCCGAACTCGTTGTCCCAGCCGAACGTGCCGCTATCGCGCGTCAGGCCAAGCGTGGTCCTGCCCGCAGGCACGTGGACCATTTCCCGCGCAATGGAACTGTCGAGCGGGTGTTGCGCTGTGTCTTCAGTGACCACGGGCCCGGTCTTCTGATGTAGCGGCAACTGATGCAGCATGTACGCGAGCGTTTCCGCGTGCATCAGCCTGTGCTCGATCGCGACCTCCAGCAGTGTCTCGGGCGTGGCCTCCGGCGCGCTGGAATTGTCGTGCTTATCTTCACGTTTTGTAATTTCGGCCGGATCAAAACGCGCATCGATGTCGTCACGAATTCGCTGCACATACGCGCGGATCGTGTCGAGCGACGGCCAGTCGTGAGGCAGATCGCTCGGCAGGCCGCCATCGACGGGATCAATGCCGAACGCAAACAGCTGGTCGAACTCGGGATTCGGGCTGGGCAGGTCGAAGAGGCGCTGATCGAACAGATTGCGGTCGAACGCTTCCAGATGCCCGATATAGAACACGATCCGATGCCGCTCGGAGATCGGACGTTCATACAGGAACTCGGGTTTGACGATGCCGAACACCGCGTCGGTGATCTGGCGTGCTTCGCGCAGGCGGGCGAGCAGCGGATGCAGCGGGGTAGGTTCGCGATTCATTTCGCTTTGTCTCCGGGCATGGGCCGATGCAGAACGATAAATCGTAGCAGAGGACATGCCAAGCCTGCTTGGATCGAAGGCGGCGGGAGAAGCGGGTTGAGAAGCGGGTTGAGAAGCGGGTTGAGAAGCAGGTTGAGAAGCGGGTTGAGAAGCAGGTTGAGAAGCGGGTCGAAAAGCAGGCCCGAAGTGGATCGCGCGCTAGATCGCGCGCAGGCCGTCGAAGTCGAGGATCTGGATGAGCTTGCCGTTTGCCTCGATCAGCCCCTTCGCCTGAAACCGCGACAGCGTGCGGCTGACCGTTTCCAGCGTGATGCCGAGAAAACTGCCCATGTCGTCGCGCGTGAGGCGCAGGTTGAACTCGTTGCCCGCATACCCGCGCCGGCTTAGCCGTGCGGACAGATCAAGCAGCAGGGCGGCGACGCGCTCGTCGGCGCGCAACGTGCCGAGGATCAGGGTTTGCGTCGCCTTCCTGACGACCTCGCGGCTCAGCAACTGCAGCAGCCGGCGCTGGAGGGCGCTAGTTTCGCGGCAGGCGCGCTCAAAGTGCACATAGGGGATCACGCAGACCGAACTGTCTTCGAGCGCGATGGCGTGGCAGGCATGGCGGCCATTGTCGAATCCTTCGAGGCCGAGCGCATCGCCGCCGAGATGAAGGCCCATGACCTGTTCGCGGCCGTTGCCGTTCGGTGTCGATACAACCGTCTTGATCGAGCCGGAGCGGATGGCGTAGAGGGTGTCGAAGGTGTCGCCGACGCGAAACAGGGTTTCGCCCCGCTTGACCGTGCGGGCGTGGACGATGATTTTCTGGAGCCTGTGGACGTCGTCGGAAGACAGGCCTTGCGGCAGGCAGTAGTGCTTCAAGGCGCAGGTCGAACAATGAGCGGCGTGGCGCGAGGGGGCGCTGGGCAGCGGAACTGGGGTCTCTTGGACGGTTTGCATGGCTCGCTCGCTTTCAGTTCGTTTTGATCTGGAACAAGGAAATTGTCCCATCGATGCGATCCACCCCCGGGCGGCAAAACGTCGCGTGAGAACGCGGTCGTCTGGCCACCCCCAGGCCCCTCGACGTTCTTACACCTTCGATCCAGGCGCGGCGCCGGCCCCGGAGGCTGAGGGAATCAGCAGTACGGGCAGCGTTGCCTGGCGCAGGCACCTTTCCGCGACACTGCCGAGGATCAGCCGCTGGAAACCCTTGCGGCCGTGCGTGCCCATCACGAGCAGGTCCGCGTTGAATGCGGTGGCGGCGGCGAGCACCATCTCTGCGACATCATCGACCGATGAACCCTCGGCAATCACCACGGCGCCTTGCACGCCGCGCTGTTTCATCTCGGCGTTCGCTTCGCCGGCGAGTTTGGCGCCCTGGTTGGCGAGCTCGTCGCGCAGGATGGAGGGGTCGTAGCCCGGCACGTCGTAGTACACCGGTGCGTTTTCGACCACGTAATAGGGCTGCAGCACCGCGCCGTGCGTAACGGCGAGTTCGAGCGCGGATTCGAACGCGCGACGCGAGGTGCGGCTGCCGTCAATAGCCACGACGATTCGTTTGAACATACGGTTCTCCTTCAGCGGTAGAAATGCAAAAGACGATTTTTAATCGATAAAAACGCTCGCGCCCGATTGGCCGGCTTACAAATGTACGACAGTATTTATCCGATAAATGTTCCGCTTTTATCGACACACCTGCGATCCTGACCAACCGGATGAAATAATGACGTCATACAATCCGGGGCGTGATGTTTGTATCGTTTGTATAGATTCCCTCTATTTTTACTCTCCTAGCCTCCCGCCCGTGTCTGAAACCGCTACTCAGTCTGCCTCGCCTGCCAATCCCGAATCCGCCTCACCACTGCCTTTCCGTAACGCGCTTCTTGCGATGCTCGGCATTGGTCTCGTCAACATGCTGGTCGCGCTTGACCAGACGGTGGTGAGTACCGCGTTGCCGTCGATCGTCGCGGAATTGCATGGTTTCGAGTATTACGCGTGGATCGCGAGCGCGTATTTGCTGGCGTCGGTGGTGACGGTGCCGGTATTCGGCCGGCTCGGCGATTATTTCGGCCGCAAGCGCTTCGTGATTGCCGCGGTGATCACGTTCACGTTGGCGTCCGTCCTGTGCGGCGTGGCCAACGACATGCTGTTTCTCGTCATCGCGCGCGGTTTGCAGGGCGTGGGTGGCGGGATGATGGTCGGCACGGCGTTCGCGTCGATTCCCGATCTCTTTCCCGATCCGCGTTTGCGGGTGCGCTGGCAGGTGGTGATGGCGGCGTCGTATGGGATAGGAACCGCTGCGGGGCCATCGCTGGGCGGCTGGATGAGCGAGCATTGGGGCTGGCGCTCGACCTTCCTGATCAACCTGCCGGTCGGTATCGCCGCGTTCTATTTCATCTGGGCGCATTTGCCGAATTTTCGCCGGCCGCGCGAGGGTGCGGTGAAAATCGACTGGCTGGGTGCGGTGCTGGTTGCGCTGGTGCTGGGCGGATTGCAGGCGTTCATTGAAGCCGTGCCGAAGAGCGGGCTGACCGTAGGCAATGTGGTGCTGGCTGCATGCGTGGCAGGCGGCGCGGTCGCGTTGCTGATCTGCGAGCGTCGCGCGACGCATCCGATCATTCCGCTCGACCTCTTCAAGGACCCGCAGCTTGTTACGTTATTCACGTTGTCGATGCTCTCCGGTTTCGTGATGTTTTCGCTGATCTTTTTTGCGCCGCTTTTGCTGCAGGGCGGTTTTGGTTTATCGCCGCAGCAGGCTGGATTGCTGGCTACGCCAATTGCGATGTTTATTGCTATCGGCAGTTTTATCAACACGCGCATTGTGATTCATTTGCGCAAGCCTACTTTCATTTTGTCGATTGGGTTTACGTTGCTGCTATTCGCATGTATTGCGCTGGCGTTTGCCGACGCTTCCACGCCGCATATCTGGATCGAAATTCCGATGGCGGGCATTGGTATTGGCCTGGGCTTCGTGCTGAATAACCTGAATGTATTCGGGCAGGAGATTGCCGGACGTGAGCGCTTCGGCATTACCACGGCGCTGCTCCAGTCCACTCGAATGGTGGGCGGGATGCTCGGGACGAGCGTGGTCGCGGTGATCGTGCAGCATCATTACCGGGACGTGATTACGCGCACGCTGCGAGTACTTGGAGAGCCGGCGAGTATTGCGTGGCTGCCGAGGTTTAGCGATCCGCGGATCCTGATCGATTCCGCCTTGCGGGCAAAGTTGCTGGCCGATCTCGCGCCGGCCGGGCTGGATGGTCCGGCCATGATCGAAAGCGCCCGCGAGGTGCTCGTGCAGTCGATTCACATTGGCGTGGCGCTGACCGCGGTCGCGGCGTTATCGGCGGTGCTGATGGTGCGAAGGGTTTCGCATATTACGTTCAGGAAGGGGTAGGGGTGGGTTTTCCGCAGGCTCTCGGGTCGGACCAAACCTGGGCGCCTGCAAACCTCAATGTGCCCCCGCCGCCGCGCCGCCCCCGCCGCCTTTCGCGCGTTTCGTAATCCAGATCAACGGAATGATCAGGATGAAAATCACGGCGGAAGCGAAGAAGATATCGTTCAGCCCCATCATCGCGGCTTGGGTATTCACGGTGAAATCGAATAAACCGCGCGCTTGCGCTTCGTTGACATTCAACGCTCCCTGCGACGCCTGCAGCGACTGCAAAAACATCGGGTTATTGACATTGGCCAGTTCGGTCAGCCGCTCATGATGCAGGGCGATCCGGTTCGTCCACTCATTACCTGCCAGCGACGTCCCGACCGCCCCGCAAAATACCCGCGCGAAATTCGATAACCCCGCCGCCGCGGGAATCTTCGACGGCGGCAAGCCCGACAAGATAATCGACGTCAGCGGCACGAAGAACAGCGCCATGGGAATGCCCTGCAAAAGCGTCGGCAAGACCAGGTGCCAGGTATCGATCTGAATCACATACTTGGAGCGCATGTAAAAGACAATGGCGAAGCCGATAAACGCCAGGGTCGCCACAACGCGGGCGTCGGTGCGGGGTAAGACGCGTCCCATGACCGGCGCGAGAAGCACCGCAAAAATACCCAATGGCGCGGTCACCAGCCCGGCGTCGACGGAACGGTAATTCAAATACTGCTGCATCCATTGCGGCAATAAAACAAGGTTGCCGAAGAACACCCCATAAGCCACCGAAATGGCCACTGTTCCACCAAAGAAATTGCGCCCGGCGAACAGCCGGAGATCAACCACAGGATTCGCCTCGGTCAATTCCCAGACCACGAAAAGCGCAAAGGCGATCATGGCAATGATCCCGAGCCACACGATCAGCGGCGATGAAAACCAGTCGAGATCGCGTCCCTTGTCGAGCATGATCTGCAGCGATGCCACCCAGGCAACCAGCAACATGAGTCCGATCCCGTCTATAGGCGCTTTGCGCGTGGCCGATTCACGTTTGCGGTAGATAAACCACGTGACGCTGGCAGCGAACAAGCCGACGGGAATGTTGATATAGAAGATCCACGACCAGCTATAGCTGTCGGTAATCCAGCCGCCTAGTGCCGGTCCGGCAATCGGCCCGACGGTCGCGGTCATCGCCCAGAGGGACAGCGCCATTGACGCTTTCTGCTTAGGATACGACCCGAGCAAGATAGCTTGCGACAAGGGAATCAGCGGTCCGGCCACGGCGCCTTGCAAGACCCGTGCGGCCAGCAATATCGGCAGGGTTGGTGCAAGCCCGCACAGCCACGAAGAAATAACGAACAATAAAATCGCGCCGACAAACAGTTTGATTTGCCCCACGCGCTGGGTCAGCCAGCCGGTCAGCGGAATGGACACCGCATTGGCCGCGGCGAATACGGTCACCACCCACGTGCCTTCATCGACGGATACGCCAAGATTGCCGGAAATGGTCGGGATGGCGACGTTCGCGATCGATGAATCGAGCACGTTCATGAACGTGGCGAGCGCCACGGCAAGGGTCGCGAGAACCAGTTGGCCGCCTTTCAACGGCGGCGGCGGGGAGGGCGCGGGCGATGCGGCAGGCGCAGTGCTCATGGGATATCCGGGTAAAGCGGCCGCACCATGAAACGCAGCGGCCGATTGTGCCAACAACGAAGGCCGCAGTGTGCCAGCGTTCAAAAAACCCCGCTGATCAGGCTGCGGCTTTCATCCGGCTATCAATCTTTTACGGCGCTTCCGTCGACTTCGGATATCCCTTGCTTCAGGCCAATTTCATTTAGCCGATACGTCGATGTCGCCAAGATACTTCTTCGCGAATTTCGCAATTGTTCCGTCCGCCTTCAGCTTCGCAATCGCCGTGTTCAGGCGCTGCTTCAGCGCGGCGTCGTCCTTGCGGATACCGAAAGCGATGCCGCTGCCGAGGATCTTGTCGTCGCTGACCGGAACCCCAACAAAGCTGTACCCTGCGCCGTCCGGCTTGGACAGGAAGCCCGATTGCCCGGCGGCCGAGAGGACCAGCGTGCCGTCGAGACGGCCGGCTTTCAGGTCCGTATAAGCCTGGTTCTGATCCTGGTATGGCACGACGTTCACGCCCGCATTCGCCCAGTGCGCCTTGGCGAAACTTTCCTGGATCGAACCCTGCAATACGCCAATGTTCTTGCCCTTCAGCGACGCCGGCGTCGGCTCGAGCCCGCTACCCGTTTTCGCGATCAGTTGCGTCGGTACGCGATACACCACCGTCGTGAAGTCGATAGCCTGGCGGCGCTGATCGGTCGCGTTCATCGCCGAATTGATGGCGTCGAACTTGCGGCCTTGCAGGGCCGGGATCAAACCGTCGAACGAGGTTTCGATCCACACGCATTTCATCTTGGCCGTGGCGCACACCGCGTTGCCGACATCGATATCCAGTCCCTGTAATTCACCCGATGCCGCCTTCGATTCAAACGGCGGATATTGCGCTTCCACGCCGTAGCGCAAGGTGTCGGACTCGGCCGCGTATGCGGCGGTGGTGCATACGGAGGCGGCCAGCAGCAGGGCGGCTGTCAATGCGTGAGCGGTTTTATTCATGGAGCGTCTCTATTGGTTGAAGTTGAATGGAGTTCAAACCAGCACTAAACCTCGCACAACCGGCGAGCGCCTTCGCGCAGCGTGTCGTCGTCCTTGGCGAAGCTCAGACGGATGATGCGGTTGTCCGTGCCGTCTGTGTAGAACGCCGACAACGGAATGGTCGCGACACGGGTTTCGCGGATCAGGCGCAGCACGAAGTCGCTGTCCGATTCATCGGAGAACGCGCCGAAACGCGCCAGCATGAAGAAGCTGCCCGCGCTCGGCAAGAGTTCGAAGCGTGAACCAGCCAGTGCTTTGGCAAGCAGATCGCGTTTCTTCTGATAGAACTCGCCGAGTCCGAGATAGCTCGATGCGTCGCCGAGTGCTTGTGCGAATGCGATCTGCATGGGGGTATCGGCGGCGAAGGTCATGAACTGATGGACCTTCCGGATTTCGTTGGTCAGCTCGGCCGGGGCGAGCGTGAAACCGACGCGCCAGCCGGTCACGTGATACGACTTGCCGAACGACGACACGATCACGCTGCGCTCGGCCAGCGCCGGATAACGCGCCATGCTGTGATGCAGCGCACCGTCGAACACGACGTGTTCATACACTTCATCGGACAGCACGATGATCTTCGAATCGCGTGTCAACGCCGTGAGGCGGTTGATGTCTTCATCGGAGAACGCGCTGCCGGACGGATTGTGCGGCGAGTTGATGATGATCATCCGCGTGCGCGTCGTGATGGCTGCGGCCACTTCGTCCCAGTCGATATGAAAATCCACCGGCGAGAGCTTGATCGGGATTGGCGTTGCGCCCTGCAATTGCACGATGGGACCGTAGCTGTCGAATGACGGTTCGAAGTAGATCACTTCGTCGCCGGGATGCACGAGCGCGCTGATCGACGCGTACAAGCCTTCGCTGGCGCTTGCCACCACGGTGATTTCGCTGCCCGGGTCGTAAGTGCCGCCGTAGAGCTGCTGCGTTTTCAGCGCGAGGGCTTCGCGCAGCGCGGGCACGCCTGACATGGGTGCGTACTGGTTATGCCCGGCGCGCATGGCTTGCGCCGCGTTGTCCACCAGCTTCGGATCGCACGCGAAATTCGGTGCGCCTTGCGAGAGATTCAGCGCCTGATGTTCTTCGGCGAGCTGGCCAATCACGGTAAAGATGGTCGTGCCAACATTTGGCAGCTTCGATGCGGGTGTCCAGGCACTTTTCACGGTGGTTGTCTCCGGAGGACTGAATTCAGGTAATCGAGTATCGATTGTCATTCGACAGCAGCAATAAAGCGCGGACAATCGAAAGTTTGTCATACTAGCCATGAACCCAGTTCATGCCTTAAGAGATCTGACAATGAAACCGCTGCCGTCCCTGGATGTGCTTAAAACCTTCGCTATCGTGGCGCAGCGTCTGAACTTTACCCGTGCCGCCGATGTTCTCAACATCACGCAAGGCGCGGTCAGCCGGCAGATTTCCGGGCTGGAGGCGCATTTGGGTTATGCGTTGTTCGTGCGCCAGCCGCGCGGCCTGGCGCTGACGCCCAACGGCGCAATGCTGCTCGCGCCCTTGCAGCAGGCGCTGACGCAGATCACGGAGGCGCTTGAGCGTAGCGGCGCGCAGTCCGGCACGTTGCGGGTGAAATGTCCCACCTGCGCGATGCGGTGGATTTTGCCGCGCGTGATCCGGTTGCAGAATGAGCGGCCGGAGCTCGCGATCGAGGTGACGGCGGCGGTGTCGCACGGGGTGGAGTTCAACGCCGAGCAGTTCGATGCCGCAATCGTGTTCGGACAACCGACGTTAAAGGGCGTGAGTTCGCATCATCTGTTCGATGAAGTGCTGACGCCGGTATGCGCGCCGGGCTTGTGGAAGGAGCGGCCGGTTGGCGCTGCAGCGGCTACGCCCGATGATCTTGCCGATCAGACCTTGTTGCATCCCACGCGTGACCGGCGGGACTGGATCAGGTGGCTGGAAGCGTATGGATATAAGGGATTGCCGTCATTGAAAGCGCAGCACTTCGATACGCTCGATCTCGCCATTTCGTCTGCCATGCAGGGTTTGGGCGTGACGATTGGGGATTTGTCGCTGATCGAAGAGGACTTGCGGGCGCAGCGGATCATCACGCCGTTTTCGCTTTGTGTGCCGAGCGGGGCTTCGTATTACCTGATCTATCCGGAGCGGCCGGCGCCTTCGCCGGTTTTGCAGGAGTTTGCGCAATGGCTCGAGGGCGAGGCCGCGGTGACGCGGGCGAATCTTTTGGCTTATATGAGGCGGTGAGGTTCGTTCGCACTTTGGGGGTGGTCGGGGTCGGGGGTGGTGCTGAGGTGCCTGGTTCGTGCGGTAGCGGTCGGGGTTGTTGCCGGGTTGCTGCTTTCAAGGTTAGTGGTCTGCGTGAGAGAGCTATTTTCTTTATCACTATTAGCCACTGCGCGTGGCGGGGAACCTCTCACCCACGCTCCTGCACACACACCCACGGCGACACCACCACGGCCCACAGTTCGGGATTGCGCGCAGCAAGATCCTCAGCCACAGCGGGTTCGACGCGTTCAAGCAACCCCGCCGACAACCACGCGGTGACCTGCTTCGTATCATCACTGGCAACGGCTTCGGCGACACTCACCAGATCGATATCGCGTGCCACTTTCAGCAACACGCCACGCGCGAAAAACCGCTGCAGTTCAGACCATTCGATCTGCGCGGTTTCGGCGAAAAGTTTGAGGTACAGCGGACTGGCGGACTGAGCGTCTTTCATAGGGAATCACAGGCAGGTTCGAGCGTCCGACATCATAAACCATCCCGCCGGACGCTCGGCTTGCCTGCCAGCAATCGCTCAAAGATCGAAGAAAACCGTTTCCTTCGGTCCTTGCAGATGAATATCGAAGCGATAAATCGTATTCGACGTGCCTGCTTCCCGTTTGGCGACCAGCGTGCCGCGGCGTTCCGCAGGCACCAGCGCGAGGACGTCATCGCGCGCGTTGGCCTTGGCTTCATCGTCGAAATAGATGCGCGTATAGGCGTGCAGCAACATGCCGCGCATCAACACGATCACATCGACATGCGGCGCCGAATCGCCCCCGGTGCTCCCCGGCTTGACCGTGTCCACGACGAAGCGCAACTCCGGATCGGTCCCCGTGCCCACTCGCGCAAAACCGCGAAAGCCCGACTTGCGCGCCTCGGCCGGCGTGCTCACATAGCGGCCGGTGGAATCGGCCTGAACCATTTCGATCACGGCATCGCCCACCACTTTCTCTGCACCGTCGAATACCTGCCCCACGATGCTGATGTGCTGTCCCACTGACTCCCGATCCGCAATCGACGGCGTGAACAAGCTCTTCAGGTCGAAGTTGTATTGCTCGGGACACAGGCCATAAGCGAAATACGGTCCGACCGTTTGCGACGGGGTTTGTTTATACGTGGTCATGTTCAAGCCTCCGTCGGGGTCTGGTTCGCGCCGCGCAGCACGATGTCGAATTCATAACCGAGCGCATAGCCTTCCTCGGTCGTATCGATGGAAAAGCGCGAGATCATCCGGTTGCGCGCATGTTCCGGCGTGCCCTGGAAGATCGGATCGAGGTCGAGCAGCGGGTCGCCAGGGAAATACATTTGCGTGACGAGACGCGAGCCGAAGTAGTCGCCGAACAACGAGAAGTGGATGTGATTGGGACGCCACGCGTTCGGATGATTACCCCACGGATACGCGCCCGGCTTGATCGTAAGAAAGCGGTACCGCCCCTCGTTGTCAGTCAGGCAACGGCCGGCGCCCAGGAAATTCGGATCGAGCGGCGCCGCGTGCTGGTCGGCTTTGTGAACATATCGCCCCGCTGCATTCGCCTGCCAGATCTCGACCAGCGTATTGCGCACCGGCCGGCCGCCTTCATCGAGCACGCGGCCCGTCACAATGATGCGTTCGCCCAGCGGCTCGCCATTCTTTGCGGCGTTGCGCGTCAGGTCATGATCGAGCTTGCCGAGATCATCGGCGCCATACACCGGCACGCGCCGGTCTCTCAGGTTCTCTTTTAGCGGAATCAACGGGCGTGATGGGCTGCGCAACACCGACGACGTGTAGCCTGCATGGCGATAAGGGGGATGGGAATCCCAGTCGCGCGGGCTCAGGATGAGGGAGGGGGAAGTCTCGGGGGAAGTCACTTTTTTGTCTCCGACTTTTAAAATATGAATCAACACTTTATCTAAGTGACGAAGTTATGGAAAATGATGTTTTATGCATTCAGACATAACCAAACGTCATGGCTAAAGACCCTATGCCGTCCGTCCCTGCGGCGTCGAACACGCGGAGTAAGCCGAACCAGCCCCTCGCGCCGATTGCGAACCTGACCAGCGGCCGGATCAAGTTCCGGCATCTGCAGTGCTTCCTGGCAGTGACGCAATTCGGCAGCGTGCAGCGCGCCGCTGACAGCCTGTCGATCACGCAGCCGGCGGTATCGAAAACGATAGGCGAGCTGGAAGCCATCCTGGGCGTGCGCTTGTTCGAACGGGGCCGCCGTGGCGCCGCGCCGACCCGCGAGGGCAGATTGTTCGCGCCGCACGCTGCAGCCTGCGTAGGGGCTTTGCGTGAGGGGGTGGATGAACTGTCTCGACACGGCGTCGACCTGCCCGGCACGGTCGCGCTAGGCGTCTTGCCGACCGTCGCGCCTGCGTTGCTGCCGCCCACGCTTGCCGCGTTCCGGGCGCACTGGCCGGATGTCTCCGTGCGGGTATGGACCGGGTCGAACTCGCAGTTGCTCGAACGCCTGAAATCCGCCGATACCGACCTGGTCATCGGCCGCCTGTCCGAACCGGAAGGCATGCAGGGCATGACCTTCGAGCAGTTGTATCGTGAGCCGTTGACGGTCGTTGTACGTCACGATCATCCGCTCGTGCATGAAAGCAATATCACGGCGTCGGTGCTTGCCCGCTTTCCGGTGGTCGTGCCGCCATTTGGGACGCTGATCCGGCAGTCCGCTGAAAGCGTGTTGACGGCGTTCGGCGCGCAGGCGCTGAGTTCGCTGATTGAAACCTTGTCGGTGTCGCTTGGGCGCGCTCTTGCATTGCACAACGATGCGGTTTGGTTCGTGCCCTCGAGCGTGGTGGAACACGACATCGAATTGAAGCTGCTGGCCCGCTTGCCGATGCCCTTTGCCGGCGCCGATGAACCCATCGGCCTGATACTGCGCCATGACCGCGCCCGCTCGCCTGCGCTCGATAGTTTGATCGATGCGATCCGGGAAGCCGGAAGGCAGCGCGAGGCGGTTCGTATCGGTATGAAATAGCGCGTAGGGAAGCTTGCCGCAGGCACTTGTTACCGTTAATGCGGTACCGGCAAAACCCCATTAGCATACGTGCGATAAAAGCTATATAAGTGGGCCAGGCCTGCTTCAGTCAGCAGTCAAGGCAAGCGCAAGGCAGCCTTGAAAAGCAGGATAAAAACGGAAGATCACGAGCAGCGCACGAGCGCTGCAAACAACCATGCTGTAAGCAAGCGCAACAGAATTTGCGTGCAACCAAAGTCCGCCTTGTGCTGTCTGATTCCGCAACGCTTCAATCCTCAGGACGACCATCAAAGCCGCCAGCAAGATGAGAACCGTATTGCTCGTCGACGACGACCCCGCCACCCTCGAAGCATGGACCCTGTGCATGCAGTCGGCAGACTGCACGGTGCTGGCCGCATTCGACGGCAACGGTGCGCTTGCGCTATTGGGCGAGCACAGCGTGGATATCGTGGTGTCGGACTGGATGATGCCGGGGCTCGGCGGCGCTCTGTTATGCCAGACGATGAAGACCAACTCGGCCCTGGCCCACATTCCCTTCCTGATGATCTCGGGTCATCCGCACCCGCCGGCTTTCGTTCACTACGACGGCTATTTACAGAAGCCCGTCGAGACCGAAGCGCTGTTGTCGGCGGTGGAGCGGCTATGCGCCGCGAAGCGCCGCCGGCCGTTCTGATGTTTTGACCTACCAACGCACCGAGCCGCTTCTGACCAAGGGTTAGAGCACGTAGCCGTGCTCGGGTGCAGACTCAAGCCAGCCGCGCCAGTTCCTTTTCCATCCGTTCCTGCGCCAGCCTGTTCAACTCTTGCGGCACCACACAATCGGCGGGCAGCGCCGGAAGCACGATCACGCGGATATGCCCGGGCTGATCGGGCCAGCCTTTTGCCGGCCAGTACTTGCCGGCGTTATGCACGACCGGGACCGCAGGCACTTGCGTGGAACACGCGAGCCTCACGCCACCTGACGCCAGCTTGAGCGGCGCATCGTGCGCGACCCGCGTGCCTTCCGGAAAGATCACCACCACATCGCCGAGCGCGAGCTTTTCCGCGCATTCGCGCGTGACGGCCTGATGTGCCTGGCGGGGCGAACCGCGATCCAGGCTCACCATATCCAGGCCCTTCAACACCCAGCCGAAGAACGGAATGCGCTTGAGGTCGCTCTTGAATACGAAGCTGATGCGGCGCGGAAACAGCGCCATGAACGCGAGTGTTTCCCATGTCGACTCATGCCGGCACAGCATGATGAACGGTTCGTCCGGCAGGTTCTCCAGCCCTTCGACCGAACACGATACGCCCGTGATCGCGCGCATCATCCAGATCATTGCGCGGCACCATTGCTTGGCGAGCCAATAACGGCCGCCGCGGCCGACGAACGGAAACAAAGGCAGAATCAGGACCGACCACACTGTGCCGCTGCCAAGCAGGTAGGTCGCGAATAGCCACTTGACGAAGGTTCGATGCATTAAGAAATGGACGTGGTAAAAATGGGGCGAAAGGGGTGCGGCGGGTTGCAAGGCGTCCTGGGGTACGGTGACCGGCCCGACGTTTGAGCCCGCGTGCGAAACCCGAAGGATAGCCTGTGCGGCGGTTCATGTCCCAAACTCGGGTCCCGGGCCTGCCCCTGAAGTAACCGCCCAATGACAATCAGAGAGGCGCCGGTCTCTCTTTAACGGAGTTGCAATGACGGAAGAAGCAAACAGCGAAGTGAAGGCCGAATTGACGAACGGCAATGCCGCCGAGCCGGCGCCTGCGTTCGAGGACGGTTTGCTGGATGTCGGCGATGGCCACGCCATGTACTGGCGCGCGCAAGGGCCCAAGGACGCCCCTGTGATGCTGATCGTCCACGGCGGCCCCGGCGGCGCGATGAACCTGAAGTGGGCGAATGTGCTCGATGCGTCGAAGTGGCGCATGGTTTTCTTCGATCAGCGCGGCTGCGGCAAATCCACGCCGTTCGGGAAACTGGAGCACAACGGCACGAACGATCTCATCGGCGATATGGAGAAGCTGCGGGTCGCGCTCGGCATCGAAAAGTGGGCGCTGTTCGGCGGCTCGTGGGGCACGACGCTCGCGCTCAGCTACGGCGTCACGCATCCGGAACGATGCCTCGGTTTTTTGCTGCGCGGGATTTTTCTCGCGCGCAAGGAGGATATCGACTGGTTCCTGTGGGACGTGCAGCGCGTGTTTCCGGATGCGCACCGGGCCTTCCTGGATGCCATCGAGACCGCGAGCGGCCAGCGTCCGCGCAATGCCGCCGAGATCCTGGCGCTCACCGGCGTGCCGCTCGCCCGTTTCGACGACGCCGGCATCAAGCTCGCCCGCGCGTGGTCGGGCTTCGAGGCGACGTTGTCGGTAGTGAATAAACCCGCGCCGAAGAAGGGTGCTGACCAAACCCATAAGGACGAATCGAAAGGCGAGGCTTCCGTCATAACGGCGCAAACCGATGCCGCGCAAACCACCGCCACGCTGCTCGAGCCGACCCAGGCTGACGCAACTCAAGCAGAGCCGGCCAGCCCCGAAGCCACCCGCGAGGCCAATGCCGCTGCGATCTCCATGTCGCTGCTGGAGCACCACTACATGGCGCATGAGTTGCCGCCGGAGCCGTTGTTGCCGCGTATCGGCAGGATCGCGCATTTGCCGTGCGTGCTCGTACACGGCCGCTTCGACATGGTGTGTCCCGCCGATCAGGCGCAGGCCCTCGCCGACGTGTGGCCGGGCGCGCAGCTATCCATTGTCGATGCCGCGGGCCACTGGACCTTCGAGCCCGGCAACGTGACAGCGTTGAAAGCCGGCGGCGAGTATCTTGCGCGAACGCTGTCCGCGCAACTGGCTCCGGCTCCGGCCTCAACCCCGACGCTAGGCTGAAGGCGGCAGCAACCCGGTCGCCGACGCGGCGAGACGCTCCCAGTCGAGATCCGCGCCGAACACGAGCGGGTCGCCGCGATAGTTGATGAAGATGGACAGCGTCACGCACAGCCCGGTGCCGGTCGCCGATAAGTACGGAGCACTGACCATCAGGCGCTGCGGATAGGCGAGGGCATCGACGAAATACGGCCGGTTGTCCCAGCGGCCGATCGACGGCTTGCTCAGCGGCGCGAGGCGAGGAGCGATCGGGGTTGCGCCGGCGCCTTCGATCATCGGGATGCATTCGCGGCCGCCCTGATCGAGGAAAAAGCAACATACCGTGCTCGGCAGCGCCCGCAGATCCTCGCACGCCCGCTCCGGCAACGCGCCGGAGCACATGCGTTCGGCCGCCTCCGCAAAGCGCGTCCGATACGGCATCAGCAGCAAGTCGACGGCAAGCTCGCGGGTCTGGCGCGTGTGAGCGAGGGTATCGAAGACGGTTTCGATCTGCTGCGTCGCGGCTTCCTCGGGCGAGTTTCCGGGACCTGGCTGGCCGAACAGGAAACCCTGCACGAAGTCCACCCCCGAGCGCGCGGCCAGCAGCAAGTCCTCCTCGGTCTCGATGCCTTCGGCCACCACCAGCATGCCGGCCTCGTGCAACAGGCTCACCAGCTTCGGCATCACTGACTCGCGCAGGTCCGGCTGATGCGCGTGGATGAGGCTGCGATCCAGTTTCACGATGTCCGGCCGCAAGGTCAGCAACCGATCCAGGTTCGAGTGGCCGGCACCGAAGTCGTCCACCGCCACGAGAAAGCCTTGACGCCGGAACGCCTGGGTCGCGTGGGCGAACGCGCAGACGTCGTTGCCGCCCGATTCCAGCAGTTCGATCACGATTTCTTCCGGCCGCATGCCCGAATCACGCGCGATGCCGGCGAGTTGCTGCGCATAGCCGGGATCGATGAAACTTGCCGGCGTCACGTTCAGGAACAGCCAGCTCTGGCCGGGCAGCCATTTGGCCGCGTTGTGCACATGGGTGACATGACTCAGGCGATCGAGCACCCCGGTCGAGCTCTCCACGATCGCTTTCGCGAACAGTTCGAACGGCTCCAGCAACCCCCCGGCGGATGCAACGCCGCGCAACAGGGCCTCGTAACCGACCTGGCGCTGGTGGGGCAAGCTGTAGATCGGCTGGAAATGCGAACAGAGCGCGATGCCGTCGAACGCGGCCTGCGGACGAGGCTTACCGAGTGCGCGCCGCATCAGGGAGCCGCCGCCTGGAGACGGGCATTGCCGGTTGGCGCTGCCATGCTGGCTGGTGCAACACGTCCCGAGACGAATAGTGAAAAGGGGCGCAGGATGAACGGCATGAACCGTGCGGGCAACCCTGTCAGCCGTGGTGTGTAACGACGGCTTACCGGCCCGGTCAGAGCGGCTGCACAAACGCGAGCCAGGAACAGTTCGAACATGATGTTGGTTTGCGCGCGTGAATATGACAATGGGACGAATGGAACGCGGCTCGGCAACGCTTGAGGCCGGACGACATCTTATCGGATCAAATGGCGGTTGGCTTGAGCGCGAAGGCATCATGCCACGCGAAGGCCTGACGCCGGCAGCTTTGATGGGCGGGCGTTTGCGGGATGCCAAAAATTCCGGGGAAGGCCTGCCGGACGGTAAATTTGGGACAGGAATGGTACGATCGCGCCTTGCAAGCCGGCGGGCGCTGCTCGTCGAACAAGTGAATCAAGTTACGGAGGCGACCCGATGGCTCAACAGAAAACCAACCCGAAGCTGGAGCAGGCGCTGACGCGCGGCGACCTCGCGATTCGCCAGGCCAACTCCGGCCGCGCGACGGCTGTGCTGCGCGCGCTTGGCAAGATGATTGTGGAGGCTTCGGCGACCATCGGCGTGGAAGCGTTCGTTGTGATTCATGACGGCGACAAGATCTACGATCCGGCCGACGGCATGTGGCCGCAACAACTGCTGGTGTCGCTCGATGGCCCGGTGGAAGACGCGGACCCGGATGAATTGCGCACCGTGACCTTGATGGCCGACACCCCCGCAACCGTGTTCCGATGTGAATGGCAACGCGCGGACGGCAAGATCGGCCGTCAGGAAGGGCGCCCGCTCGCGATGGTGGCGTTCATCACCGACGTGGACATCCCCTGGCTCGACGACGAGGACTGAGGATGCGCCCGATCAGGAGCCCGAGCTTATCCCTGCACAAACGGGCGGATGCGCCTTGCATCCGCTGCCCCAGGCTTCTTCGCTTCTTCATTCAGCAAAACCGGCAGTTGAGTCACGCTTCAGGTGCAATTCTCTTCCAATTCCCAAAGCGCGAACACGCAGCGCCGTCGAATTGCTTTCGCTTGCGTAGTGAAATGCCATATCGGCAAAAGGGGTTATCTGCGGCGACTTGTATTCGTCGGTTTAATGGACCACCTTTGTTGCAATCGAGTCATTCCCCCACGGGTCTATCCAGCCGCTTCGCTTGCATCGCTATTCACCCTCGATATAAAGTCAGCGATAAAAAATCCGTTATATAAGCATAAGCACACCAACGGTGCAGCGCCGGAGATAGCGCAAGGAAAACATGACGTTGGAATATTTCTAACGCATAGTTAATGGCATAAAAGAATCCCGCTCCACGCGCTCGACACATCTTACCTGCCGGAAATTTTTCATAATACGAAATTCCGTCGATGATTAGGCTCGCCGGACGCGAAAATCACTGAAAATGCAGGTGTTTTTGAAGTTTATTTAGAGATTTATTTGCTAGCGCGCACCCCATCAATTGCCTTTGGGCGAGACTAAATCCGTCGTGCGATTCGTTTGCGTGAAGTCAAACGCTCCGCGACGTCCTTCTTCTCGCCAAAAATGGGGTAGCACAAATGGAACAGCTTAATCAGGCAGGTCAAAGCAGCGTTTTTCGGAACGGACATATTGAGCACGGTAAGCGTGCAGAGCGGTTTGAACTCGCGGCCGTACAGTCGCTAAAGAAGTCCGAGTCCATGCCGTTCACGATTCGCATCGTATCGGCGGATCATGATCTTCAGAAAGCGGTACAGGTCCGGCGTGTGGCCTACGGTCGCCATTTGCCGTCTTTTGCGGAGAAAATGGCAGTCGAAGAGTGTGATCGCGATCCGGGTACGGCGATTCTGCTTGCTGAATCGAAGCTCGATGGCGCGCCGCTCGGCACCATGCGTATTCAAACCAACGAATATGCACCGCTCGGCGTGCAGGGATCGGTCGAATTGCCGGCCTGGTTAAGAAGTGGCCGTCTCGCTGAGGCCACTCGCCTGGGCGTGGCCGGCGGGACGATTGGCCGCGTGGTAAAAATGATGCTGTTCAAATCATTGTTTTTATACTGTGAGCAGCAGCAGATCGACTGGACGGTGATTACCGCGCGTTCGCCGCTGGATCGGGAATATGAAGCCATGCTGTTCGAGGATGTTTTCGGTTATCGGCAATTCATTCCGATGGCGCATGTCGGCAATTTGCCGCATCGGGTTCTGGCCGGCGAAGTCGGTGTCGCGCGTCAGCGCTGGGAGGAAGCGAAGCACCCGCTATTTCAGTTCGTGTTTCAGACGCATCATGCTGATATCGATTTGCGGGCGGCAGATTTATCTTTCGAGCGAGAAACGGTAGGATGCCCGGAAGCTCCGCAGGTTGCGCAGGTTGCTTATGGCAGGTAATAAACAATAAAACGATAGCCCGATCGTACGTCGGCGCGGGACAAAACGAGGCGATGGCGGCCCAAGACCGGCCGTCGTCGCCCGCGCGGCATGGGTTAGTGCAACCAGGGGAAACACCGGGTATGGCGTCGGTTGCTTTATTTTCGCGATCAAAGTACAGGCGCGCTGGTTCCTTCATGGATCGGCTGCTGTACAGCTTCTCCGTCTTCGTCGTCCCGGCGCTGATTGCGGTGGGCACGATTGCAACCCTGCTGTGGGCGCCGCATCAGTTCGAATCGAACGGAGCTGTTCCGTTGCCGCTGCACGTCATTCAAGATACCCGCGGCACGCTGGACCCTGCCAGCGCCCTGAAGGCGCTCGGGCACGAGGCCGAGGTTGGCCGTTTCAGCACGCGACTGGCGGAAACGCCGGTCTGGTTTTCATTCGATGTTCCCAACATGAGTCTGCAGCAGTCCACCTACGTGGAGCTGCCGTCGCGTCACGCGCAGACGCTCGCTTGCTGGATAGCTTCTACGCTGCAACCGCTCGGCACGGCGAACCGCCAGAGCACCACCAACGAAATTACTGCTGTCAAGGCAGGTTTCTCCATTCATCTTGGTCATCTCGCGCAACCGGTTCAAGTCGTGTGCCGTGGCACATTCTCCGGCCCGGCGCAGGTCAGCGCGCTTGCATGGGACGGCCAAGGTCTGCGCACTTCCGCGCTCGACTTCCAGGAAAGCTCGGGCATGATCGGAGGCGGCCTGCTGACGCTCGCCGTATTCGTGTTCGTCACCGCGCTGATCAACCGCGAGTGGACGTACGTGATCTTCGCCGTGTGGCTGGTCGGCAACCTGCGGCTGTGCGCGAACGCGATGGGATGGGACATGCAGTGGACCGGTCGCTCGATCCCGCCGGACTTTCTGCAGCCACTGCGTCAATTCACCTTCGCCGCCTACTTTCTGCTGACGGGCGCGCTTTTCAGCCAGTTGTTCCGCCGTGAGCTGAAGGTGGTGGGTTATCGCTGGCTACTGGGGCTTGGGCAATACATCGGCATCGCCTTGCTGGTGTGCTCCGTGATCCTGCCCTATTCGCGCTTCATCCCGGCGCTTTGGGTGCTCGGCGGGATTGGCATAGGCGTGCTGATCTTTTTGCTCGCGCGGATCGTCTGGCTCGCCCGCTCGCGCACCGTGCTCTGGTACGTTGGATCGCTTGCGATCGTTTTATTCGCCACCTTCTCTGATGTGCTTGCCGCCGCGTTCAGCATCAAGTCGCTCTCGGGCGGCGTGAGCACGGTGATGGCCGCGCTATCGTCGAGCATGATGGCCGCTTTCGCGATCGCCGAGCAGATGCGCGCCGAACGCGAGCATCGGCGGCAGGCACAAACGGAATTGCGCAATACCTATGACGTGACGCCCATTGGCCTCTTCACGCTCGACAGCGATGGTCACTTCGTGCGCGCGAATCCCGCGTTGCAATCCATGCTCTCGCTGCAAAAGACCGAATACAGAGTGCGGCACTGGAACGACTATTTCGAATCGGGCGCCTGGGGTGCGTTGCAGGCGCTGGCGTCGAAGGGAAGTGAGGGCGAACTGGAGATGGGCGGCGCGGTGTCGCGCGGCAATGGCGAACGTCGTTTCCTGCTCAAGGCCACGCGCTCGAACGGCTGGATCGAAGGCTCGCTGCAGGATGTGACCGAGCGTTCGAAAGCCGTCGAACGGCTGCGGTTCCTGGCTGAGCACGATCCGCTCACGGGGGCGCTTAACCGGCGCGGTGTGGAAAAGGCGATCGCGGCACAAAGCGAAGAAGGGACGCCGTGGGCGCTCGTGTACGTGGACCTGGATCGCTTCAAGCTCGTCAATGACCTGTTCGGCCATCGTGCCGGCGACGAAGTCCTGAAGCAGGTCGCCACCCGCACGCGGGTGTTGTTCGCAGCGGGGTTCCCGTTCGGGCGGATTGGCGGTGACGAATTCGTCTGCGTGATGGGTGGCATGTCGATAGACGAAGCCATCGATTGCTGTCATCACCTGATCAGTGCGTTGAGTGATGCGCCGTATCAGGTCGGCAATCGTGCGTTCCAGGTGAAGGCATCGGTGGGACTGGTGGAGTGTTCGCACGGCGTGCGTGTGCAGGACGCGCTCTCGCATGCGGACCGTGCGTGCCGTGAGGCCAAGAAGAGTTCGAATGCGCGGATGGTGACGTATCGCAAGGGTGCGGCGGCGTTCGAGGAGCGGGCAGAAGAACTGAGGCTCGTTGAAACGCTGGGGCGCAATCGATTGCCTCCGGGCCTTTTCCTGGTGATGCAGCCGATCATGTCGCTGTCCGCGCCTACCGAGTCGCTTAATTTCGAAGTGCTGCTGCGCATGCGTGCGCCAGATGGTGCGACGCTGCCTGCCGGGAAGGTGATCGTGGCGGCGGAGGAATCCGGCAACATTGCGGCGATCGATAAATGGGTGATCACGACGTTACTGGAGTGGATCGAGAAACATCAGGCGTCGCTCACGAATACGCGTTTCATTTGCGTCAATCTCAGCGGGGGATCGCTGAATGACGAGCAGTTCATGGAAGACGTCTTTGCATTGTTCGCGCGCTTTCGGCATATCGTGCCTTATCTGTGTCTTGAGATTACCGAGAGTGTCGCGTTGCATGATCTTGGCAATACACAGCGCTTTATCGCGCGGGTGCATGAGATGGGCGGCAAGATAGCACTCGACGATTTCGGGGCGGGCTATACATCGTTTAAATATCTCAAGGATCTTTCCGCCGATGCACTCAAGATTGACGGCGAGTTTATTCGGACGATGTGTGCGCATCCGGCTGATATCGCGATTGTTGAAGCTATTGTCGCGTTGGCGCGCAATCTGGGAATGCGCAGTGTGGCGGAGTGGGTTGAGGATGTGGATACGCTGCGCGCGCTGAAGGAAATAGGCGTGGATTACGTACAGGGATATCTTATTGCCAAGCCGCAGGAAAGTAGTGCGATTCTTGCTGCGTCGTCGGCGGCGAGTTTTGTGAAGGATTTGGACGTGGTGCAGTTTATCGAGAGTATTGTCGTGCCGGATAAGTCGTTGGCATTTACCTTTGATGTGATTGCTAAAGCGGGTTTGCACTGAGAGGGTGCCAGGTTCTTGCGTTAGCGGTCTGAGTCATTGCCGGGTTGATGCTTTCGGGGTTAGTGGTCTGCTTGAGTTGGCTTATTTCTTTATCACTATTAGCCACTGCGCGTGGCGGCGCGTCATTTCTTTGTCCAAAGCGACAAAGAAACGAAGCAAAGAAAGCGCTTTCAAAACGCGGGCTCATAAGTTGACCTAGCGTGCAAGTTTTGCGTTTTTGGCACCCCAAAAGCACGGTGCTCGCCAGAGCGACGGATGTGTGAACCCCTCCTTCTCCGAACACCGATACCCACACGCTTCGCCACCAGTGACTGAACCTGCCACAGGTGCACCCCGCGCTATCCGCGGACAACCACTCTCCGAATTTGTACGCATCCCGAACCACGTCGCCAACCCGCAAAAAAACTAAGCTCCGGGATTGGGTAATGCGCACCGTACGAATAACCCTGCGAGTCGCACAATCAATCTACCGAAATATATAGCGGTATGCGTCGGGTCGTGTGGCCAGCGAAGATAACAGCGCTGATTATTGAGCAGCCCAGACTACTAAACCAATCTACAAAAAATGGAGCCGTAAATACACGTGAGGCCATATGGGTTCTTGGCAGGCGTGCTTGCCCGAGAGCGTACGGGGCGAAGCGTGTTCGTGTCAGGATTCGCGAGAAGGAGGGGTTCAAACATCCGTCGCTCTTGCGAGCACCGTGCTTTTGGGGTGCCAAAAACGTGGAAACTGCACGCTGGGTCAACTTACGAGCCCTCGTTTTGAAAGCGCTTTCTTTGCTTCGTTTCTTTGTCGCTTTGGACAAAGAAATGACGCGCCGCCACGCGCAGTGGCTAATAGTGCTAAAGAAATTAGCTCACTCAAGCAGACCACCAAGCCCGAAAGCAGCAACCCGGCAATGACCCCGACCGCTAACGCAGGAACCTGGCACCCGGCATTGACCCCGACCGCTAACGCAAGAACCTGGCACCCCGGCCTCAACCCCTGCCCCACCAAAACCCAATCCCGTCCACCGGCGCGAGCGAAACACTCAGTTCAGTTCAGTTCATTTCATTCAAAATCTTCGTCGCCGCGATCGGAATGCGCGTGTCATCCCATTGCGCCAACCATTGCACTTCCTTCGTCGTGAAAAACCCGGGCTGATTCCGCAATGCAAACTGCAGCGAATCCACAATGTGATCCCGGATGATCTGGGGCGAATCTTCGTCGGTGACAATCGCGTGAAGGGCTTCGAGTGCGCTCATGGTGCAGGTGACCAGGATGATGGGTTGGCAAAAATGCTGGTAAACCATAACCCGATAAAAATCCGAAAAACAATTCAATTCAGCGATTTTTTAAGTCATCTTCAGTTCGTCAGTGTTTTTACGTTGACGCAACGCAACAATCCCCCCTTCCTCATCCCCATTGATGTCCAAAGCGATGCAAACGGCGCATGCTGCAGGAAGCCATCGCGCATATGGAAGGTTTGCAGATCGGCATCCGTTCGATGAAGCAGGCTGTCGAAACGCTTTCCGGCGGTCAGCGCCAGGGCGTGGCGGTGGCGCGCAGCGCGGCGTTCGCGCGACATGTGGTGATCCTCGATGAACCGACCGCTGCGCTCGGCGTGAAGGAATCGAACATGGTGCTGGAGTTGGTCCGGCGCGTGCGCGATCGCGGGCTACCCGGCGCTCGCTACAACCATTGCATCCGCCGCGGCGCTGGTCGACGTCGACGCGATCGTGATCGACGGTGAGCTGGATCGTCAGTTGTTGCGGGAAGTATTAAGCCGGACCCATATCGCGCTCGATGCCTTCGACTGGCAGGGGATGGTGCGGCCCCGGCTGGTGGAAGGGGAGATTGGCGCCGATGCCCGCGCAATGGGCGGTGCAATCCTGCCGTTGTACGGGCACTTCGCGCCCCGGCATGTGTTGTTCCTGAAGTCGGGGATGAACGCGTGATTGGCGCTCAGTCGCGGCTCGCTTCAATCGGGGTTTTCAGTTTGGCGTGTTCTTCTGCCACACCTGGCGGCTTTTGCGGCCAACAAAAAAAAGCTGCTCCGACTTTCGTTGCAGCAGCCTCTTTCATCCGGCCCGAAAACGCATCCGGGTCTCGCGTGGTTCAGGCCCGGCGGCGCACGACCAGCCCCCAGACGAACAGCAGGACGATAGCGCCGACCACGGAGGCAATCCACCCCGCAGCCTGACCTTCGTGATACCAGCCCAGGGCACGGCCGACGTAACCGGCCACCAGCGAGCCGGCGATGCCCAGCAGGATTGTCATGATCCAGCCCATGCTGTCGTCGCCTGGTTTGAGCGCTCGGGCAATCAAACCAATGATGCCGCCGACGATAATGGTGCCGATAAGTGAAAGCATGAAGATTCCTCCGTAGTGTTGGCGAAACGCCCGGGATATCCGGGCGCACGCGGGCGCACATGCGCGCGGCACACCTGCAACGCAAACGGCAGGCGGCGCGCAAAGTGGTCGTCGAGTAGACCGGTCGGCCAGCGTGTGGGCATTTTCAACGATCTCGGGGCATCCGGCAGGTTAAAATTCGTCGCATCAGCACTATGCAACACCCGCGTGCTCCCACACCGTTTCATGCAACTCGAGCTTCTTATTCCCATGACCGATTCAGCCCCCGATCTCCAACCCGCCGAAGACACCACGCTCCACGAAGACCGCCTATGGCGCGACGACGGCTGGACCGCGAGGGTGATCAAGAACGAGGATGACGACGGCTGGGCGGTCGAGATGATCAAGGACGGCGAAGCCGAACCGGCGCTCACCGGTCCCTGGACCATGGGCCGCGACAAGAAGAACCCCAAGCCGCTCGATCCGAACGCGTTCCGCACGCTCATCAAGACGGCGTCCGAAGTATTGCGCCGTCACGAGCAACAGCGCCACGCGATGCTTCACAAGGATTTTACGGTTCGCGCTGATGGCGAGGATGTGACGGTGTCGCTGGATATCGTGCCGGACGAGGACGATCCCTACGCGGACCTGAAGGCGCTGGATTCGTTCGGCGCGCTGCTTGCGCACGTGCGGGTGTCGGCCGCGTTCAAGCTCAGCAAGACCAGCGCGCAGGCCTGGGTGGACAGCGACTTCCGCAAGCCTGACTGATCGCTGCACGCGGCGACTCGACTGGCCGGCGTGCAGGACGTGCTCAATAAACGCCGGCTACGCCTTCCGGCCGATGTTTGAAGCGGCGATGCACCCAGTAGTATTGTTCCGGAAAGCGCACTATCTGCGATTCAAGGAACTCGTTCATCCGGCGTGCATCGGTTTCGTCGCTTTCCGAGGGAAAGTCGGCCAGAGGCTCGAAGATCGTCATCTTGTAGCCCTTGTAATCGGGCAGCACTTCGGTGACGAACGGCACCACGCGCGCGCCCCCAAGCCGAGCCAGCCGCGACACGGAGGTCAGCGTGCAGGCCTGTACGCCGAAGAACGGCACGAACACCGAGTTTTCAATGCCGTGATCCATGTCGGCGGCCAGCATGACGGAACCGCCCTTGCGCAGCAGCTTCAGAATGCGCCGGCCGCTGTCGGCGCGCATCACCATGTCGGCGCCGAAACGGCCGCGCTGTTCAATGGCCAGCGTGTTCAGCCGCTTGCTGGACATCGGCGTATAAAGCGCGGTGATGGGCAGCTTCATGGAGTACAGCATGCAGCCCACTTCAATGGCGACGAAGTGGAAGCCCATGAAAATGGTGGGCGGTGAGTTTTCGTCGTCGAGATCAATCCGGCTTTCGAGCTGCACGAGTTTTTCGATAGCGCGAGCCGAACCGAACCACTGCACGCCGCGCTCTACATAACTGCGCACGACGTGACGAAAATGCGAGCGCCCGAGCAATTCGTACTCGGCGGCTGTCTTGCCTGGAAAGCACAGTTGCAGGTTGACCTGCACAATATGTTTTCGACGGCTCGGAATGAAATAAAGCAGTGCGCCGAGGGCGCTGCCGAATCGCGCAACCAGGCCGTAAGGCAGGCGAGCGAGCGCGCGGAGCAGCGCTACGACGAGCGCGAAACCGATGTTGTTCAAACTTGCCCCTTGAAACGGGCGGCGAGATACGTATGACGAGCGCCGGGTGAATTTAGACTTCGACGATCGGCGTGCGGCCGGATGTCGAAGAGGAGTGACGGCGAAACCCAGGCGCGGCGAGAGTGATTAACCCTTCAGCCGGTGAACCAGGAGGCGAAAAAGCCGCGGAACCGGGTCGTTCCGGAGAGCATCCGACGCGGCCGGGATGTTGAGCGTCGGAGTAATTCACGAACCTGCGCCAAGGTAAAAGTCGAAAGTGCCGCCATGATCGCACACACGGACTCTCGTCTACGGTTTTGGCATGCCTACCAAGTATTACAGGCGGCTATAAACGTTTACATGCGGCATGATCATGTGACACGCGGCACGCGAGGCGTCTTCTGCAACGGGAGCAAGCTTATGCACTTTCTATTGATGTACGAATTGAGCACCGACTATCTCGAACGCCGGGCGGCGTTTCGTGAGCGCCATCTGACGGTGGCGTGGGCATCGTCGGAACGGGGGGAATTGATGCTGGGCGGGGCGCTGGAGGCGCCCGTCGATCGGGCGATGCTGCTGTTCGAGGCGGACTCGCCCGCGGTGCCGGAAGCGTTCGCGCGGGCGGATCCGTATGTGACCGAGGGCTTGGTCACGAGCTGGGAAGTGCGCAAGTGGAATACGGTGGCGGGCGAGGGGGCGGCTCAGCCGGTCAGGCCGGCGTGAGCGCCCATGCCGGGTCATGAGCCTGGAGTCATGAAGCCGGAGTCATGAAGCTGGAATCATGACTCGCTGGTGGTTTCCTCGTGCGCGTCCTCGTCGCGGGGTGCGGGTTTCGGCACAGAGGCCGCCGCGGACGCGGAAACCGGGCGGCGAGCCGTGCTGAACAGGCGCGTGAGCGTATCGTCCATCTCTTGCGAGCGTTCGAACAATTCCGCGAGCCAGTCCACGAACGCGCTGACCCTTGGCGCCGCCTGCCGGCTCTTGATGAATGCCACCGACACATTCATCGGCATCGACTTCCATTGCGGCAGCACTTCGCGCAATTGCCCGGAGCGCAGGTAAGGCAACGCGGCAATCCGCGGCGGCTGGATCAGCCCGAGCCCTTGCAGGCCGCACGCGAGATACGCATGTTCGTCGGTGACCTGAACAAATCCCGCCATTTTCACGGTCATCGCTTCGCCATCCACTTCGAAGTCGAAATCGCACGGCCGCCCGGTACGAGGCGACACGCAATTCACCGCGACGTGCTGCGCAAGTTCGTCCAGCGTCTTCGGCGTGCCGTGCGCTTCCAGATACGCGGGCGTTGCGCACGTCACGTGCTCAAAGCTGCCGAGCCTCCGTGCGATCAGCCCGGAATCGGGCAATTCGCCCAGCTGCACGCTGCAATCCACGCCTTCGCCAACCAGATCGACGGCGCGATTGCAGATGCCGATCGACAACTCGATATGCGGGTAGCGCGCATGGAAATCGGGTAACGCCGGCACGACCAGGGCGGTGGCGACCGTATCGGGCATCTCGATGCGCAGACGCCCGCGCAGATGCTCGTCGCGGCCGTGAAAGCCCGCTTCCAGATCGTCGATATCCGCGAGAATGCGCACGCAGCGCTCGTAACACTCGGCCCCTTCGGCCGTCAGATTGAGACGCCGCGTGGTGCGGGCGAGCAGTTGCACGCCGAGCAGCGCCTCGAGTTGCTGAATGGTCGTCGAGACGCTTGCACGTGGCATGCCGAGAGATTCGGCGGCGCGTGAGAAGCTGTTGGTATCGACGACGCGGATGAACACACGCATGGCATGAACGCGATCGGTCACGGGAGTTTTCCTGTAGAAGCGATGAGTGCGATGACCGGCGGGCACCTTCGGGTGATGCAGAAGGAATGCCGGCAAGGTCGTACTTTAGGCGTCAGGACAGTTCGCGTGAATACATAAAAATCGCAGATTCTTGCCTGCTTCTCCAGCTAGAGCGTGGGCAACTCGCCCCGTAAGCGGCCGCTTTCCGCGCCGCCTGCGCCCCCGCCGATCCGCCCGCTCACCAGTCCGCTCATGTCCGAGCCCGACGGCGCTTGATAAAGCCGCAGGCCCAGCTCCGGCAGGATGGACAGCAGATGGTCGAACACATCGCCCTGGATGCGTTCGTATTGTGTCCATGCGGTGACGGCGGTGAAACAATACACTTCGACAGGAATGCCTTCCGACTGCGGTTCCATCATCCGCACCATCATCGCCATGTCCTGCCGGATCTCCGGATGCCGTTGCAGATACGCGAGCCCATACGCGCGGAAGGTGCCGATATTCGTCAGCCGCCGCCGGTTGGCCGGCTCGCTGGCGAGCTCGCCGAGATTCTTGTTCGCCTGGTCGACTTCGATCTGTTTTTCTTCCAGATAATCGTGCAGCAAGCGGAATTGCTTGAGGCGCGCGGTTTCGTCATCGGTGAGAAAACGCACACATGTGGCATCTATTCTCAACGTCCGCTTGATGCGCCGGCCGCCCGATTCGAACATCTGCCGATAGTTTCGATAACTCTCCGAGAACAGCTTGTAGGTGGGCACGGTCGTCACCGTGTTGTCCCAGTTCTGCACCTTGACCGTATGCAGTGCGATGTCTTTGACGAAACCATCGGCGTTGGATTGCGGCATCTCGATCCAGTCGCCTATGCGCAGCATGTCGTTCGATGTGAGCTGCGTGCTCGCCACCAGCGACAGCAACGTGTCCTTGAACACCAGCAGCAGGACGGCGGACAATGCGCCGAGCCCGGACAGCATCCAGAGCGGCGAGCGGTCGATCACAATGGACAGCACCAGCACGCCGCAGATCAATGCGAGCGCGAGCTTGCCGATCTGGATGTAGCCTTTGATCGAGCGTGTCTGCGCCTGCATGCTGGCCGCGTACACGTCTTGCCATGCGCTGAGCGCGCCGCCCAGCGCGAAGAAGACGCAGACCCATGCGCCGGCGTGCGCGAGCCGCTCGATCACATCCGCCATGTGACCAATGTGCGGCACCTCGCCAATACCGATCGCCACCGCAGCGAACGGCACGGCGTACCAAAGCTGGTGATAAGCCCGATGCCGCGCGAGCGACTTGTCCCATGCCTGGCGTTCGGTCAACACGAGCAGCCGGTGCGCGAAATACAGCACGATGCGCGCGACCACCCACTGCGCAAAGAGCGCGGCCAGAACGAGCATCAGCATGCCGAGCGCGAATTGCGCCCAGTGATGCGTGGGGTAGTGCTGCTGCACGGTGTCTGCAACAGTGTCTATCAGGTCGTCCAGATTCAGATTCATGCGGGCAGTGTGGAACATCGTGTGGAACGTGAGAGGCGAGCTTGACCACTACAAACGAAGCGACCCGTATTGTGCATGAAAGGCGGCGATGTGCTCTCCCGCTTTCTTGCATTCCCGCATTCTGTATTGGGTTCCTGATGCGCTCCATTATGATGACGGCTTCATGCTTTCCCGCGCGCGAGCGCAACGCCCATGCGAACCGTCAAGCTGGAACATAACGACGACACCGTTCTCGATCCCGCCGATCCCCAACTGGTCATGCGCGGCTCCTTGCTGCTGGACGGCCATGAATGCGGCGGCTGGGAGCAACGGCGCGACGGCTCGTGGATTGCGCGGCTGTCGAGGTCCGGCGAGGCGATCGTCGCCGCCAGCCGTGACCAGCTCATCGAGCGGCTGACGCTCGTTTCTCCCTGACCTTTATCCTTCGCTCATGTATCTGTCGATCCTGGCTGTAGGTATTGGCGGCGCGCTCGGTTCCCTGTTTCGATGGGTCCTCGGCCTGCGTCTGAACGCGGTGTTTCCCAATCTCCCGCTCGGGACGCTGGCGGCGAACGTCATCGCCGGCTATGTGATCGGGGTGGCGGTGGCGTGGTTCGCGCGTTTCCCCGGGGTATCGATGGAATGGCGCCTGTTCGTCATTACCGGCTTGATGGGCGGCCTGTCCACCTTCTCGACGTTCTCGGCCGAAGTGGTCGCGCATTTGCAGCAAGGGCGCTACGGCTGGGCGGCGGGCGAAATCGCGATTCACGTGACGGCGTCGGTCGTGATGACCATCCTGGGCATCGCGACGGTCTCGCTGACGCGCTGAATGCAACCCGTCATCCGGCGTTATGAGGCGGCCGACCTGGATGCGGTCATCGGCGTGTTCTTGCGCTCGGTGCGCGAAGTGGCGTCGCGCGACTACGATGCGGGGCAGATCGCGGCATGGGCGCAAGTGGACCGCGATGTCTGGTCGCGTCGCCGGCTCGATCGGCCGACATGGGTCGCGCTGCTTGACGATGTCATTGCAGGTTTCATCGATCTTGAAAGCAGTGGGCATATCGACATGCTGTTCGTCGATCCGTCGAGCCAGCGCAAGGGCGTGGCGAGCGCACTGCTTGATACGGTGGAGCACGCGGCGCGTGGGCAACAACTCGCGCTCCTCGATACCGACGCCAGCATTACCGCGCGGCCGTTCTTCGAGGAGCACGGCTTTCAGGTCGTCCGCTCGCAAGATGTGGCACTTCGTGGCGAACGATTGACGAACTTCCGGATGGAGAAGTGCCTGATCGCTGTATAGACAACTGATCGTAATATTGGTCAGGACGAACCCTGAAAACGCCAAATAGGTGTTTTCAGGCCTTGTTTTAGGGCATTTGTTTGTTTAGACTGGGCCGCAACTTGTATAGACAGGACTTGCGATGATCACATTGACCCCCGGCCACCTCACGCTCGCGCACTTGCGCCAGATCGCCCGCGGCTCGGACGCACTCACACTCGATCCGGCGAGCTTCGCCGCCATCGATGCTTCCGCGCAAACCGTCGCCGACATCGCCGCCAAGGGCGAGCCGGCATACGGCATCAACACCGGTTTCGGCCGGCTGGCGAGCACCCACATTCCCGCCGATCAGCTCGAACTGCTGCAGCGCAACCTGGTGTTATCGCATGCGGTGGGCGTGGGTGAACCCATGTCGCGACCGGTCGTGCGTTTGCTGATCGCGTTGAAGGTGTCGAGCCTGGGGCGCGGACATTCGGGCATCCGCCGCGAGGTCATCAATGCGCTGATCACGCTGTTTAACGCCGATGTCCTGCCAGTCATCCCTGTGAAGGGATCGGTGGGTGCATCGGGCGATCTGGCGCCGCTCGCGCATATGTCGACGGCGTTGCTCGGTATCGGCGACGTCACCATCCGTGGCGAGCGCGCGAGTGCGCTGGACGGGCTGCGCGTGGCCGGCCTCGAACCGCTGACGCTGCAGGCTAAGGAAGGTCTCGCGCTGCTTAACGGCACGCAGGCTTCCACGGCGCTCGCTCTGTACAACATGTTCGCGATCGAAGACTTGTACCGCACGGGACTGGTGTCGGGTGCGCTGTCGGTCGATGCTGCGATGGGTTCCGTCGTTCCCTTCGATGCCCGCATCCACGCACTGCGCGGACACGCCGGACAGATCGATGCGGCCGCTGCCTATCGCACCTTGCTGGAAGGCTCGGCGATCAACCTGTCGCATCAGGATTGCGACAAGGTTCAGGACCCGTACAGCCTTCGTTGCCAGCCGCAAGTGATGGGCGCGTGCCTCGACCAGATGCGCCACGCAGCCGATGTCCTGCTGATCGAAGCGAATGCTGTGTCGGATAACCCGCTGATTTTCCCGGACACCGGTGAAGTGCTGTCAGGCGGTAACTTTCACGCAGAACCCGTTGCATTCGCCGCCGATAACCTCGCTATCGCTGCCGCGGAAATTGGCGCGTTGGCGGAGCGTCGGATCGCGTTGCTGATCGATGCAACGCTCTCGGGTTTGCCGCCGTTTCTCGTGCGCGATGGCGGCGTGAATTCGGGCTTCATGATCGCGCATGTGACGGCTGCCGCGCTCGCGTCGGAGAACAAGACCTACGCGCATCCGGCGTCCGTCGACTCATTGCCGACATCGGCGAATCAGGAAGATCACGTGTCCATGGCGACGTTCGCGGCCCGCAAGCTTGGCTATATTGCGGAGAACGTGGCGCATATTCTTGCTATCGAGTTGCTGGCGGCGGCACAAGGCGTCGACCTGCGCGCGCCGCATCAGACCAGCCCGCGCTTGGCCGAAGTGATGAAGACGCTGCGCTCGGATGTCGCACATTACGATCTCGATCATTATTTCGCACCGGATATCGAGGCTATCGCGAAGCAGGTGGTCAGCGGCGCTATCGCGAAACATTCCCCGCTCTCGTTTGTTTCCGAAGTTCAACCCAACGTTTAACCGGACGCCAACGCCCAGCATGAGCACGCCCGCGTATCAGGAAATCAAGGATCACATTCTCACGCGCATTCATGCGGGCGAGTGGAAGGAAGGCGACCAGGTGCCTTCCGAAAACGAACTGGCGCGCGAGTTCAAGGTCGCGCGCATGACGGTCAATCGCGCGCTGCGCGAACTGACCGCCGAGCAGATCCTGACGCGCGTGCAGGGCGCGGGTACGTTCGTGGCGCAGCCGAAATACGCGTCGACGCTCGTGGAAATCCGCAGCATCTCCGACGAAATCACCGGGCGCGGTCATGTGCATCGTGCAGAAGTGATGCACCTGGGCGCGTCTGTGCTGGACGAACGTCTCGCAGTGGAAATGCAGCTCACCGAGGGCAGCCCCGTATTTCATTCGCGGGTGCTGCACTTCGAAAACGACCTGCCGATCCAGCTGGAAGAGCGCTGGGTCAATCCCGCGCTTGCGCCGGAATACGCGCGCCAGGATTTCACCAAGATCACGCCGAATCAATACCTGATGGTCGCGGCGCCTTTGCAGCGGGTGGAGTATCGGATCGAAGCGGCGCTTCCCGATGACAGCACGGGCCTCGCGCTATCAATGAAATCCGGTGAGCCGTGCCTCATGCTGCATCGGCGGACCTGGTCGCGGGACGCGGTGGCGTCGGTGGCGAACCTGTGGCATCCCGGCGATCGATATCAATTCACCGGTCATTTCTAGGCACGTCACTCGGGCCGGACCCTCTCCGGGGTCGGTTGAATACTTGCGGAAACCGCAATACAGCCCGCTGTTGTGCGGCTGCTGTCCGAGTTTCAACGCGTTTCGCGCGCGCTTTTCAGTAAGAAATTCCGAAATTCCTCGCCTCACTCCACTTTATCGGCTGTTTCCGCTTGATTGTTGCGATTTCAACAAGGATGTTTCGCCTAAATCAGGGTTTTCCCTCACGGTTTCGAAGCATAGACTTCTTACATCCGAAACAGATTCAGAACGCGCTTATATCCCTCTGAGATTGTTTCGAGACCAAACAAAATACCGGAGGTTTCACCATGTTCAAGTCACTTATTCCCGCAGTCGTTATTGTGTCGGCATTGGCAGCTCCGACATTCGCATTTGCGCAAAGCACTGATAACAACGGCCCGCTGACGCGTGCTGAAGTCAAGGCGCAACTGGTTCAACTGGAAAAGGCAGGGTACAACCCGGCTGGAGACGAGATCGATTATCCGGCGAACATCCAGGCCGCTCAGGCTCGCGTAGATGCACAAAACGCTCAGGCAGCAACGGCGTATGGTCCTTCGAGCAGCGGAACCTCGGCAATGGGCGTTCGTAGCTCGGCTGCACCGGCGAAAAATGGTCCCGGTTCGGTGTTCTTCGGTCAGTAAGCGGTCAGTAATCCGACGCTGAGCAAATTTGAAGTGGGCCTGACTGGATCAGGTCCGGTTCAAGACTCGATGGAATGACGGTCAGCTCTTTCCGTCACAGCGGCAAATAAAAAACTCGCCTCCCGCGTTGCAGCGGCCGGCGAGTTTTTTTGTTCGCGCCGATGGACTGGTTGAAGTTTGGGGTGGCCTCGGGGCAGCGGACGAAACCTCGGGCGACATGCAGCATCAAGCGGCCAGTTCAAGCCGGAAATGCTTGCCGAGCGCCGCAGCCGCGCTGGCGAGCGTGGTGAGCGTCAGGCTGGTGTCGGTCTCGTCCAGCAGACGATTGAGCGCTGCCCGGCTTGTGTTCATGCGAGACGCCATTTCTGTCTTGGTGATCTTTTGCGCTTTCATTTCCTCGGCGATCTGCCAGGCGATGACGCGCTTCATTGCGGTGGCCGTGACTTCCTCGAGGATTGCTTCCTCGCTGAGGAACTCATCGAGACTGCTTCCAACATGTTTATTTGCCATGATTTACGCACTCCGTTGCGTGTGAGACTTAATCTTTTCTAAGCTGGCGTATCCGGTCTTTCGCCACATCCAGATCTGTTTGCGGCGTGTCCTGCGATTTCTTGATAAAGCCGTGCAGCAGGACCATCTCGTCGTCGACCACGGTGAACAAGACACGAGCGATACGCCTGTGCAGGTGGATCCTCACTTCCCACATGTCCCTGCCCATCTTCCGTACCAGGGGCATACCGAGCGGCCAGCCGATCTGCACAGTCTTGATGTCCTCGCCAATCGTCTTTCTGTCGGGCGCACCAAGTTCTCTAAGCCAGTCGCGCACGGGTTCGTTGCCGGCATCTGTGCTGAAAAATCGAACATCTAAAACGACAGTTACTGGCTTGATCATTCAGAAGAGCGGTGATGGTTTCGGATTGCTGAATCGTACCAAAATTGGTACATTGAGGCAAGCTTTTATCGTTATTCTCGCAACCCGATTCCGTCCGGTAGTCCGATACGGTTGTTGGCGCGGGGCGCTCCGCAACGCCATCTTCACTAAGGCGACTTCGCCCCGCACGCGCGAATCACCAGCTTCACCACCTCCTCCGTCGAGGCATCGAAGGCCTTCTGCGACAGTGCCCGTTTGCCTTTCAACGCCAGGATTTGCGCGTCGAAATCCGCGTAGTGCTGGGTCGTCGCCCAGATCATGAACATCAGCGTCTGCGCGTCGACAGGCGCAAGCAAACCGCGCGCAATCCAGCCGTCGATCACGATCACCCGTGTTTCGAGCCACGGCTTCACGCGCTCGTTCAAGATGTCCTGCATGTGCACCGCGCCGTGGATGATCTCGCTTGCCCACACCTTCGAGCCGAGCGGACGCCGTCGCGACAATTCCATTTTCGTGCGTACGTAGCCCCCGATTGCTTCGACCGGGTCATCGCTGGACTCAAAGGTATCGGCGGCGCGATGCCAGTCTTCGAACAAATCCTCGAGCACGCGCCGGTAAAGCGCCAGCTTGGTCGGAAAGTAATAATGCAGGTTGGCTTTCGGCAAGCCTGCACGTTCCGCGATCATCGCGGTACTCGCGCCTTCGAGTCCGCGCTCGGCAAACACGGCCTCGGCGCACGCTAAAAGATGCGCTTCATTGGTCTCACGAATGTGTGCCTTGCGCCGCCGCAATGGAACGGGCGCAACATCGTTTTTCGCCGCCTCGGCCGTCGCCTCATCATCTCTCATTGTTTTCCTTGCATGGCGCTGTGCGCCTTCTCCATCTTGATCGCGCCTCATTCTATGCGCTTTGACGCCACTGCTGCATAGCCTGTCGTTGCGTTGTCTCAAGGCTCTGCTGCACTGCAATGGCACGCTTCTCGCTATGTTTTTACTCTAATCGGAAACCCCGAAAGACGTTGATTTGCAAATATTAATCGGCTACAACCTGTCCAGTTGGACAGGATTTGAAGGGCGGCAGATCGGGACGATTTTGCCGCTACGAAACGGACGAGATCAACTGATGGGAACCGCACCGCTGCCGTGCGCCAGCGCCCCAAAAGCTGACGCCGATGCACCAGGTTCGTATCAGTCGAAACCCTAATTCGAGCAACACCCAAGGAGAACGCGACATGGACGCGGTAACCGATTCAGCGCTGGATACGTCGATCAGAGTCAATGGCAAACGTCTCTGGGACAGCCTCATGACGATGGCAAAAATTGGCGCGACGCCAAAGGGTGGCGTATGCCGGCTGGCGCTCACCGATCTCGACCGCGAAGGGCGCGACCTGATCGTCAGTTGGGCGAAGGAAGCGGGTTGCACGGTCAAGGTGGACCAGATGGGCAACGTGTTCATGCGCCGTGCCGGGCGCAATGCGGATGCCGCGCCGGTCATGACCGGCTCGCACGCGGACTCGCAGCCCACCGGCGGCCGCTTCGACGGTATCTACGGCATCCTGGGCGGCATCGAAGTGATTCGATCGCTGAATGACCGCGGCATCGAGACGGAACATCCGGTGGAAGTCGTGATCTGGACCAACGAGGAAGGCTCGCGTTTTGCGCCCGCCATGGTCGCGTCCGGCGTGTTCGCCGGCGAGTTCACGCTCGACTATGGGTTGTCCCGCAAGGACGTGGATGGCAAGACTATCGGCGAGGAACTCAAGCGCATTGGTTATGCCGGCGATGAGCCGTGCGGCGGCCGCAAGCTACACGCGGCGTTCGAACTGCACATTGAACAGGGACCGATTCTCGAAGCGGAAAACATGACGATCGGCGTGGTCACCGACGCGCAAGGGCAGCGCTGGTATGAGATCACGCTGACCGGCCAGGAAGCGCATGCGGGTCCCACGCCCATGCCGCGCCGTCGCGATGCTTTGCTTGGGGCGTCGCGGGTGGTTGAGCTGGTGAATCGCATTGGACTTGATAACGCGCCGCTCGCATGTGCCACGGTCGGCATGATGCAGGTGCATCCAAACTCGCGCAACGTGATCCCGGGCCGGGTGTTTTTCACCGTCGATTTTCGTCATCCTGACGACGCCGTGCTCGCAAAAATGGACGCTGCATTGCGTGCCGGCGTGGAGAAAATCGCAAGCGCCTCGGGCCTCGAAACACAGCTCGAACAGATCTTCTATTACGCGCCTATCGCCTTCGACGCCGCGTGCGTGACGTCCGTTCGCACAGCCGCCGAACGCTTTGGTTATGCGCATCGGGACATGGTATCTGGCGCCGGACACGACGCGTGTTACCTCTCGAAGGTCGCACCCACGTCGATGGTCTTCGTGCCTTGCGTCGACGGGATCAGTCATAACGAGATCGAGGATGCCTCGGAGGAATGGATCGAGGCGGGCGCAAACGTGCTGCTCCACGCCATGCTCGAACGCGCGGGCCGTTGACGTTTAACACGGGTTGGTTTTAGTCGAAAGACCATTCGCTTCCTCACTTTGAAGAAGGAACGTGTATGACCATGAAGCACATTGGCGACATTGCATCGAACCGGCTGTCGCAAGAGCGACTGTCGTGTCAGTTTTCAGATGTGGCGCCTTTACTCAATGCCACCGCGGCGGCCGCAGCTTCGAGCCGTTGCCACTATTGCTACGACGCGCCATGCATCAACGCGTGCCCCACAAAAATAGATATTCCCAGCTTCATTCGCAAGATTGGTAACGGCAACATGAAAGGCGCTGCCGTGGATATCTTGTCGGCCAACCCTCTTGGCGGCGCATGCGCACGCGTGTGCCCGACCGAAATCCTCTGCGAGGGGGCATGCGTCAGAAATCATCAGGATGACAAACCAGTTCAGATCGGCGCATTGCAGCGCCATGCTACTGACTGGGCGATGGCGCGCGGCGAACCGCTCTTCAAACGCTCGGCAGATACCGGACGTCATGTGGCGGTAGTGGGTGCGGGGCCGGCAGGACTGGCCTGTGCGCATCGCCTTGCACTCGACGGCCACCGGGTCACGCTCTTCGACGCGCGGCCCAAGCCCGGCGGCCTGAACGAATACGGCATTGCAGCGTACAAGGTGGTCGACGATTTTGCTCAACGCGAGGTGGAGTGGTTGTACTCGGTGGGCGGCATTGAAGTGAAGAACGACGTGATGCTCGGTCGTGATGTGACGCTGGGCGATTTGAGAAAACAGCATGACGCCGTGTTTCTCGCCATCGGCCTGGGCGGTGTGCGCGCGCTCGAACTCGAAGGGGAGACGCTTCAAGGCGTATATAACGCGGTCGATTTCATCGAGCAGGTGCGTCAGGCGGATGCGCTCGCGAGTGTGCCGGTCGGGCGTCGCGTGGTCGTGATCGGCGGCGGTAACACAGCAATTGATGCGGCGGTGCAGAGCCGCAAGCTGGGAGCTGAAACGGTGACGATGGTCTACCGGCGGGGCGTGGAGACCATGGGCGCAACGTGGGCCGAACGGGAGTTCGCGCAGACCAACGGCGTGACGATCGTCACCCACGCGAAGCCCGTGCGTTTAACCGATGCGAACGGCCAGGTCACCGGCGTTGAATTCGAAAACCCGCAGGGTGAGCGCTTCATCATTGAAGCCGACATGGTGCTGAAGGCGATCGGGCAAACGCTCGCGCCGGACGGTCTCGCAAGTGATCTGCTCACGCTCGACGGCAGCCGTATCGCGGTGGATTCGAGCGGCCGTACATCGCTCGACAACGTCTGGGCCGGCGGCGATTGCGCGGCAACTGGCGGACTCGATCTGACGGTCCAAGCGGTCCAGGACGGCAAGATTGCCGCCGAGTCGATCCATGCGTTCTTCGCGGCAACGGCCATCAAGGCCGCATAAAAAACACCCCCACGATTCCACGATAAGGGAGCCAGCTCATGGCCGATCTTCGCAATACGTTTGCCGGCATTACATCGCCGAATCCTTTCTGGCTCGCATCCGCGCCACCCACTGACAAAGCCTACAACGTCAATCGCGCCTTCGAAGCGGGCTGGGGCGGTGTTGTATGGAAAACGCTCGGACTCGATCCGCACGTGGTCAACGTGAGTTCGCGTTATGGCGCGGTGCAATGGAACGGCCAGCGCATCGCGGGACTGAACAATATTGAGCTGATCACCGACCGTCCGCTGGACATCAATCTGAAGGAGATCACCCAGGTCAAGCGCGACTGGCCGGATCGCGCGCTGATCGTCTCGCTGATGGTGCCGTGCAACGAGCGCGACTGGAAATGGATCTTGCCGCTAGTGGAAGACACGGGCTGCGATGGCGTCGAACTGAATTTTGGTTGCCCGCACGGCATGAGCGAGCGCGGCATGGGCGCAGCGGTCGGACAGGTTCCCGAATATGTGGAGATGGTCACGCGCTGGGTCAAGGAAGGCACGAAGCTGCCGTGCATCGTCAAGCTGACGCCAAACATCAGCGATATCCGCACCGGTTCACGCGCAGCTTACAAAGGCGGTGCGGACGCGGTATCGCTGATCAACACCATCAATTCGATTGTCGCGGTGGACCTGGATGTCATGGCGCCGATGCCAACAGTCGACGGCAAGGGTACACATGGTGGATACTGCGGCCCGGCGGTCAAACCGATCGCGCTGAACATGGTCGCGGAGATTGCCCGCGACGGGGAAACGCCCGGTTTGCCGATCTCCGGCATTGGCGGAATTTCGTCCTGGCGCGATGCGGCCGAGTTCATGGTGCTGGGCGCAGGCAACGTGCAGGTGTGCACGGCGGCCATGCACTATGGCTTTCGCATCGTCTCCGATCTCGCGGATGGTCTCTCGAACTGGATGGACGAAAAAGGCTATGCCACGCTCGACGACATTCGTGGACGGGCCGTGCAGAATGTCACCGACTGGAAGTACTTGAATCTGAAGTACGACATCAAGGCGCGCATCGACCAGGACAAGTGCATCGAGTGCGGGCTGTGCCACATCGCTTGCGAAGATACGGCGCATCAGGCGATCATGCGCGAGAAGGATGGCAAACGGCATTTTGAAGTCATCGATTCGGAATGCGTCGGGTGCAATTTATGCATGCATGTATGTCCGGTCGAGCAATGCATCACGATGGAACGCGTGGATGCCGGTGAATATGCGAACTGGACGACGCATCCGAACAATCCCGCACGCGTGGACGCCGACGTTGAAGAAAGCGTGAAGGCCGCCTAGAGTTGAGAACCCGTATAAAAAAGCAGCGCCTGTCACTAACGTCCCCGACGCCCGCCTGGAATCATGAACCGATCCGGCCGGCGCGGACCACAACGATCTTGAGGAGATCAACCCGATGAAGCAGACAGCGCATTCTGTCGACCCGCAGTTCGCGGCCGGCGCCAGCAGCAGTCTATATAACGACGATCTGGCGCCGACCACGCCCGCGCAGCGGACCTGGAAGTGGTATCACTTTGCCGCGCTGTGGGTCGGCATGGTGATGAATATAGCGTCGTACATGCTCGCAGCCGGGCTCACGGAAGAAGGCATGTCGCCGTGGCAGGCGGTGCTGACCGTGCTGCTCGGCAACATGATCGTGCTCGTGCCCATGCTGCTGGTCGGTCATGCCGGCGCGAAGCATGGCATTCCGTACGCGGTGCTGGTGCGATCGTCGTTCGGTACGAAAGGCGCAAGGCTGCCGGCGTTGTTGCGCGCGGTGGTGGCGTGCGGATGGTACGGGATCCAGACGTGGCTCGGCGGCAGTGCGATCTATACGTTGATCAATATTCTCGCCGGTAATACCACGCACGGCGCACCGTTACCCTTCCTCGATATCTCGCTCGGGCAACTCGCCTGTTTCCTGTTTTTCTGGGTGATCCAGGTCTATTTCATCTTGCGCGGTACCGACTCCATCCGTTTCCTTGAAAGCTGGTCCGCGCCGATCAAGATCATCATGTGCCTCGCGCTCGTGTGGTGGGCAACATCGAAGGCGGGCGGCGTCGGTGCGATGCTTGCGCAGCCGTCGCAGTTCGTGGCCGGTGGCAAGAAGGAGGGATTGTTCTGGGCGACCTTCTGGCCGGGCCTCACGGCCATGGTGGGATTCTGGGCCACGCTCGCGCTGAACATTCCGGACTTCACGCGTTTCGCCCGCTCGCAGAAGGATCAGGTCATCGGGCAATCGATCGGTCTGCCGGCTCCCATGGCGCTGCTGTCCGTGATCTCTGTGGTGGTGACGTCGGCAACCGTGGTGATCTACGGCAAGGCGATCTGGGACCCGATTGATCTCACTAGCCGCATGACCGGCATTGGCGTGGGCGTGGCGCTGGTCATCCTGACGCTCGACACCATGAGCTGCAATCTTGCCGCCAACCTCGTGGGTCCGGCTTATGATTTTTCGAGCCTCTGGCCCAAGGGCATTTCGTATCGCGTGGGCGGGATGATTACGGCGTTCATCGCTATTGTGATGATGCCGTGGAAGATCCTGGCGACCACGCAGGGCTACATTTTTACGTGGCTCGTGGGTTACTCGGCGCTGCTCGGTCCGGTGGCGGGCATTCTCATGGTCGACTACTTCCTGATCCGCGGCACACGGCTGAACACGCGCGAACTCTTCAATGAGAACGGTGAATACAGCTACACCGGCGGCTGGAACATGGCGGCAGTGGTCGCGTTGCTCGTGGGTGTATTGCCGAATTTGCCCGGCTTCCTGCACACCGCGTTTCCAGGCGCGTTTCCCAACGTTCCCGCATTCTTCAATACGCTTTATACCTATGCATGGTTCGTGGGCCTCGCGCTCGCATCGATTGTTTATGGCGCATGGATGAAGATGGGCAAGCGCCCCACGGCGCGGATTGCCAGCGCTTGATTTGTTCACAGCAACCACATGAGTGGGACCGGAGTAAGGCGCTAAAGCGCCAACTCTGGCCAACATGGAGAGCAAGATGACGATCCTTATTCGCGGCGGCACGGTGATTGACGCGGACCGTACCTATCGAGCGGACGTGTTATGCGCAGACCCGAAGGATGGCGGCACGATCCTGCAGATCGGCCTCGATCTCGATGTTCCGGCGGGGACTGAAACCATCGATGCGTCGGGCCAATATGTGATGCCCGGCGGTATCGATCCGCACACGCACATGGAGCTGCCGTTCATGGGCACCACGGCGAGCGACGACTTCTATACCGGCACGGCGGCGGGGTTATCGGGCGGCACGACGAGCATCATCGATTTCGTGATTCCGAGTCCGAAACAACCGTTGATGCAGGCCTTCAACGAGTGGCGCGGCTGGGCGGAGAAGGCATCGTCCGACTATGGTTTTCACGTGGCGGTGACGTGGTGGGACGAGTCAGTGCATCGCGACATGGGCACGCTCGTGCATGATCATGGCGTGTCGAGTTTCAAGCACTTCATGGCGTATAAAAACGCCATCATGGCCGACGATGAAGTGCTGGTGAACAGCTTCGCGCGCTCGCTGGAACTCGGCGCATTGCCCACCGTGCACGCTGAAAACGGCGAGCTGGTCTTTCAGCTGCAGAAGCAGTTGCTCGCGAAAGGCTTCACCGGACCTGAAGCGCATCCGTTGTCCCGGCCGCCGGAAGTGGAAGGCGAGGCGGCGAATCGGGCGATCAGGATTGCGCAGGTGCTGGGCGTGCCCATCTATATCGTGCATGTGTCGTCCAAAGATGCCGTCGATGTCATCACGCGTGCACGCAGCGAAGGTCAGCGCGTGTTCGCTGAAGTGCTGCCGGGGCATCTGGTGATTGATGAATCGGTCTATAGCGACCCGGACTGGACACGGGCCGCTGCGCACGTGATGAGTCCGCCTTTCCGTACGAGCGAGCATCGCGAGGCGTTGTGGCGTGGTCTGCAATCGGGACAACTGCACACCACGGCGACGGACCACTGCGTATTCTGTGCATCGCAGAAAGCGATGGGCCGCGAAGACTTCACGCGTATTCCTAACGGTTGCGGTGGGGTGGAAGATCGCATGTCGATCCTGTGGCACCACGGCGTGAATAAAGGACGCTTGACTCCGAACGAGTTCGTGCGGGTGACCTCAACCAACGCAGCGCAAATTTTTAACCTGTTCCCACGCAAGGGTGCGATCCAGGTGGGCGCGGATGCCGACATCGTGGTGTGGGACCCGGCCGCGAGCAGGACGATCTCGGTGAAGACTCATCACCAGAAGGTGGATTTCAACGTGTTCGAAGGCATGACCGTGCAGGGCGTGGCGATTCACACGCTCACGCGTGGCGCGCATGCGTGGGCGGACGGCGATCTGCGCGCGGTGCGAGGCGCGGGGCAGTATCTGAAGCGTCCGCCGAACGGCGCGTACTTCGATGCCACCCGGATCGCGAACCACCTGAAGGAACCGCATCCGATCCATCGTGCCGGTGACAAGGTCGTGAAGGCGGCTTGAAGTTCACGGGTACGTTGCAACAAACCGGCGCTTGATGCGCCGGTTTTTTTTCAGGCGGTCGCTTCGTCGTGCGTCCGTGCCTTGGCTTCCAGGCGAGTGCCTATTTTCTCCACCACATGCGCAGCGTCGCGCGCCACGCCCGAAAAGCGGCCCGATCCCCACGTATGAAGCCACGGCAAGCCGACGAAATAGAGGTCGTCGAGGGGAGTCAGGCCGCGTGTGTGCGCAGGATAACCGCGGCCGTTGAAAATCGGCGCATCGAGCCAGCTGAAGTCGGGCGTGAAGCCGATGCACCACACGATCGAACTTATTCCGCTTGATTGCAGATCAAGCGTGGCGCGTTCTTCCGCCGGCGACCACAGGGGTTCGTAACGTGATCCGGGCGGCGCATCGATGCCATTCTTTTCTATGTATGCATCGATACCCGCGTTGATGCCGTTGAAAGTCTTGTCCGCGCTGTCGAGATTCTCGGTCAGGTTGGGTGCGAAGTGGAGCACACCGTCCTGCAGATCCTGAAGCCGGCCATATAGTTCCATGCCCTCGGCCGCGAACTTGCGCAGATCGATATCGCGGCCTCCGTCACGGCCGGTCACATAGTGATTGGTATTGTCACGGACACCTTCACGCAGCGGATGCTGATCGACGGGCATGTCGTAATACTTCATGTCTGCAAGCCAGTCGACCACATCGCGGCCTCTGTAAAAGCGCGCACAACGCGGCGCTTCACCTACGGCGAGGACTACCTTTCGTCCGGCCAGATGCAGGTCTTCCGCGATCTGCGCGCCGGATTGCCCCGTCCCGACCACGAGCACCGCGCCTTCGGGCAGAGCCTGCGGGTTACGGTACTCCGAAGACTGAATCTGCTTGATCGAACCCGGCAGACGCTCTGCCATGCGGGGCACGATAGGCGTGTGATAACCGCCCGATGCGACCACGACCTGGTCCGCCGTAAACTGCCCTTGGCTCGTGGACACGCTGAAGCCGCCTTCACTGTTACGCGCAACTCGCTGCACTTCGACGTGCTCGAGCACAGGAGCATCGACGGTCCTGATGAAGCCATCGAGGTACTCGATGATCTCGTCTTTCTTCATGAAGCCGTGCGGATCATCACCGTTGTACGGATAGCCCGGCAGCGCACATTGCCAGTTCGGTGTGACCAGGCAGAACGCATCCCAGCGTTGCGTTCGCCATGTATGCGTGACGGTATTTTTCTCCAGCACGAGATGATCGATCCCAGCCTGCTTCAGGTAATAGCTGACCGACAACCCTGCTTGACCGCCGCCCACCACTATGACGCCGGTGTGCGTCGCATTGCCCGATGTCTTCGACATGATGCGTCCTTTCGAAAAAGAGTGGCGCTCAGACGAGCGCGATGACCTTGACCTTCGCGTCCGGTTCGCCGACAAACCGCTCAGCCTCGGCTTCGATCTTAGCGAGCTGATCCATTGCAGCCGAACAGGCAAAGCCGTATTTCTGCCGCACGCGTTCCGAGGCAATATTCAACGCTTCACGGGCACGCGAGACGAAGTCGTCGACGGGATAGTCTTCTCCCGGCGTAAAAAAATCGCTGACCACTTGCGAGGGCGAATAGCAGTTTTCCTCGCTGTTATCGGGCCACTGGATTCGAAAATGCATGACCGGCATGACGGTTTCCTACCTAAAGTGTTGGAAGAGAGCGGCTTGCAATCAAGGCGCTGTATATGTCGAGATGTTTTCGTGCCGATGCCTGCCAGCTCATTCGATCGAGCAGCGCCGGTACGGCATGGTTGAAATCGGTTTCATGACGGCCATCGATCACGCGTTCGAGCGAATTGGCTATGGACGCAGGATCGGTAGGCATAGCCCAGCAGCACAGGGCGTTGTCGAGATACTCGGTGAAGGGCGCAATCTTCGACGCCACGACGGGCGTACCACACGCAAGCGCTTCGAGTACGACGAGGCCAAAACCTTCGCGCAGCGACACCATGGCGAGGACATCGGCGCAACGAAAAAGTGCGGGCATGTCGGCGTCGTCGAGCGGGCCGGTCACGCTCACCGCTTGCGACAGTCCGTACTCATCCACGCGATCCATGAAGGCATGCGCGTAAGCATCGTGATCGAGCAGGCTTGCGCCGCCTGCAATCACCAGACGCGCATGCGGATGATGTTTGCGCAGTTCCGCGAACGCATCGAGCAGGGTGTGCGTGTTCTTGCGCGCTTCAATACCGCCGACTGCAAGCACGACCGGTCCGTTGCCATGAATGCCAAGACGCTGCCGTAATACTCGATCATGAGGCGTGCGCTGCTTCGAATAGCGCTCCAGATCGACACCATTAGGCACGGTCGCAGCTTCGACGCCATACGTGTCGCGCATCTCACGCGTCCACACTTCGCTCACGCACAACACACGATCCGCGTCACGCCATGCACGCGTCTGCCACGCGGCGAGGCGCGGATTGTCGAAGTGATCGAGATGATGGACGGTCCGCACAAAGCCCGATATTTCACCTTCCGTGGTCAACTCGGCAAGCGCATTTCCGCTGATGCTGTCCTGCGCGTGCAGCACGTCGAAGCTGCAAGGATCGCAGGCTTTGACGCTGGCCTTGAGCGCGCGGATTCGTGCATCGACGAGCGCGACCGTGTTGTGTTGCGATCCTTCGATAGTGGCGAGAATCACGCGGCATGGCGGCTCCCGGAAGAGCGTTTCTCCGGCCGCGGCCGGCGCGAAGAGCGTTACATCGTGACCTTCGTCAACCAGCGCGCTCGCAAGTTCAAGCGCATGCACCACGCCGCCGCGCGGATTGACCGAGTGCGTGGTGAGGGCAATGCGCATCGCAGCGTGGGTCATTTAAGCGTCCCTCTCCTTCCGACAATGAACGCGTCATCGTCGAAGTTCCAAAGCTCGGCCGAATCGCCGCGTTCGTGCAGCACCACTTTGCGCGACGCATCCACCGTACCAATCACCGCGCATGCCAGCTCGCGTTCAACGAACAACTGCTCTACCTTAGCCACGTGTTCTTCGCGCACCGACATCACGAAGCCGAAGCTGGGAAACGCACTTAACCAGCGCAGTCGATCGTGTCCTGGCGGTGACGGCAGGCTCGACAGATCGATGCTCGCACCCACGCGCGAGCATTCCAGCAGCATCAGCGCAGTGCCGAGCGCACCGGCCATGCTGATGTCCTTGGTAGCGTCGCAGAGACCGTTTTCGGCGAGCATGGGCAACAGTTCGAGGTCGGCCCGCAGGCGTGCGGCAGGCGCACCAACCGATGCATTCCAGAACGGATACGGATCTTCGTACGCACCGCGCAGATCGACCGCCATCATCAGGCGGTCGCCGGGACGAGCATTGAAACTGGACAGGAGTTTGTTCGCGCGCCCGAGTATGGCGACTGCAAGTTGAGCCTGATCGCTGCGGGTATTGCTATGACCGCCGACGATCGGCACGCCGTACGCCGACGATGCCGCTGCCATACCCGCAAGCACGTCTTCGGCCGCGCCCAGGCCGTCGCTCCAGAGCGCGTCGACAACGGCGATCGGGCGGCCGCCCATCGCGTAGATATCGCTGACGTTGACCATCACGCTGCAGTAGCCGGCGAACCAGGGCATGTCACGCACGAAGTCACTGACCAGGCCTTCAATGGCGAACAGCAGATGAGAGTCCCCGTCGGCAATGGCCGCGCAGTCGTCGCCAATGGCGACCGCTTGCGAGTCGATAGAAGCGCCACGCGGCAAATGCCGCGCAAGCGACGACATCACGCCCGCGATATCGGTCTTGTGGCGAAAGCCGCGCGTTTCCCTTAACGCGGCGACGAGGTCGGAGACCGTCATGAGGCGATCCGCGCTGGCGAATATTGCGTCATGAAACCACTTTGCGGCGTTACGCAAGGCAGGTAGAACGCAAGGTCAGCCTGCATCAGATGATGTGGCCGGCCATGCATGAGCTCTTCGGAAAGCGTGGTCCAGTGCAGCGCATGAAACAACGGCGCGTTCTGGCTTTGCACATGCGCGAGGAAAGTCGTGCAGCCAAGTGCGTGCGCGCTGCTGACCGCCAGCCTGATCAATGTCGCGCCAATCTTGCCGTGCCGCCGGAACGCCGCATGCACGGCGAGCCGCGAACCGGTCCACACACCGGTTTCATCTTCGTGAATGCGCACCGTGCCGACCACCTGCTCGGGCATCCCGCCGATACAACTCACCGCCACGAGCAGTTGCGCGCGCTCATCGATTTCATCGCGGTCATCGCCGATAAAAATCCCTTGCTCGATGCAGAACACCGCGCGCCGCAACTTGTACGCTTCGCTCGCTTCCCAGGGCAGCGTCGCCCACTTGATCGTGAAGCTGGCCGGCGTGTAGAGACGCGCAAGATCTTCGATATCGGCGAGCATGATCAGACCTCGTAAGATGACAACGACGAACACGCACCGCATTTGCCGCAGCCCGCCTTGATATCGGCGGAACGCATGCCGCCTGCCGACACCATCGCGCCGAGCGGTTGCAACACCGACTTCATGAAATCGGGCGAGGGCGCGGGATGATCCTCGAGCGGCGTGCCGCTGATCGGCACGAACGGGACCACGAACGGATACACGCCAAGATCGACCAGCTCGCGCGAGATCGAGAGAATGGCTTCTGCCGTGTCACCGAGACCCGCGAGTATGTAGGTGCTCACCTGACCCCGGCCGAACACCGCCACGGCCGCCTTGAACGCCTCCATGTAGCGCGCGATGGGCACGCTTGCCTTGCCCGGCATGATTTGTTCACGCAGCGCCGGCGTGACGACTTCGAGATGCATGCCGAGCGTATCGATACCGCTTGCGCGCATGCGCTCGAACCATTTGTCGTCGTCAGGTGGTTCGCATTGCGCCTGGATCGGCAGGTCGACCGCGGCCTTGATCGCGAATGCGCTTTCGCACAGGATCTGCGCGCCGCGATCCTTGGTCGGCGGCGTGCCCGTGGTGAGCACCATGTGCTTGACACCATCGAGCAACACGGCGGCACGGGCGACTTCCGCCAGTTGCTCGGGCGTCTTGCGGGCGATCGTCCTGCCCGCTGCAAGCGATTGCCCGATCGCGCAGAACTTGCAGGTCTTTCTGCGGCTTTCATAACGAATGCAGGTTTGCAGCACGGTCGTAGCGAGCACGTCCGACCCATGCAGCGTCGCGATGTGCGAGTAGGGCACACCGTCGAAGGTCTGCATCGCGTAGAAACGCGGCGACTTCGGGAAGCTGATGCTTGCGATAGGGATCGATCCGCGCAGTAACGCGCTGCTGCCGTGCGCATCGGGCGCGGATGCCACGAATGGCGAGTGCCACGCGGTGTTCGTATGCACCGGCACCATGATGGTCACGCCGTCGATGGTGACCGCCTTGTGGTCGGACGGACCCGCGCCGCCGCGACGGCTGGCCACGCCAAGCCCCGGCCCCGCGTCTGGATCGGCGAGACGCAAGCCCGCCGATTGCAGTTCAGTCATCAATTGCCGGCTCACGGCCGACAAGGTCTCGTTCGCGTTCAAGGTGCAATCCCCCGGTTGATGATGCGAAGCTGTTCATGGGCGCCGACGTGACTGCGGGCCGGTCGTTGATGGCAAGGCTCAGCAATTCGGGCCGCGCGTAGTGACCGACCGAATCCATCATGCGTTTGCGTTTGGTGATCAGCGACATGTCCAGGTCCGCGATCACCATGCCTTCTCCTTCGCGCAGCGGCGGGGCGAGGTGCTGGCCTTCGGGCGAGATGATCGCCGTGTTGCAGCCGCCGCGAAGCGCTTTCTGCAGACCCGGGTCTTTCGTGATCGATTCGATCTGCGGCTCGGTCAGCCAGCCCGTGGAATTGATCACGAAGCAGCCGGATTCCAGCGCGTGATGCCGGATGGTCACCTCGATCTGCTCGCCGAAAATAGGCCCAACCAGCGAGCCCGGAAACTGACTGCAATGAATTTCTTCGTGCTGGGTCATCAGGGCATAACGCGCGAGCGGGTTGTAGTGCTCCCAGCACGCAAGCGCTCCCACGCGGCCGATGCTGGTCTCCGCTACCTTCAGGCCGGCCGCGTCGCCCATGCCCCAGATCATGCGTTCGTGAAACGTCGGCGTGATCTTGCGGCGCTTGAGCAGCAGCTCGCCGTCGGTATCGAAGATCAGTTGTGCGTTGTACAAGCTGCCGTGATCGCGCTCGTTCACACCGAGCACGACGACCATGCCATGCCTGCGCGCCCGCTCCGCGACCGCTTGTGTCACCGGCCCCGGCACGACTACCGCTTCGTCGTAGAGCCGCATGTGTTCGGCACCCGATGCCACCGGCGCCCGCACGAACGAGAAGTACGGGTAGTAGGGCAGGAAGGTCTCGGGGAAGACGATGAGCTGCACGCCCTGGCGTGCAGCGTCATCTATCGATTCGAGGACCTTCTCGAGCGTGCCACCGGGCCGTTCGAGGTCCGGTGCTATCTGGACCGCGGCGGCGCGGACGATTCTCTTCTCAGGCATGGTCGTTCCGTGTTGATGGGAGGCTTTGGATGCAGCTTCAGACGCAGCGTCAGACAGTCCAGGTGTTGATGATCAGCGCGCCGTCCTTGCGATGCAGCAGCTGGATGTCGAGCACGTCGAGCGGGCTGATCGGCTTGATGCCTTCGATCAACGACGCTTCTCCCTGCCCATACAGCGCTTGCAGCGCGAAGCGGCATGCATAGACCTTGCCGCCTTCCTCCATGAACTTCTGGATCTGCTTGTTGAAGTTCAGGTGCCCGGGAAACGCTTCGTCGCCGAGCGTCGGGAAGCCGCGTTGCAGCCCGAGCGTCACGCCGGGACCATAGAGCAAGACGGAGGTTTCGAAGCCCTTGCGCAGCAGCCGGGTGGCTTGCAGCAAGTTGACGAAGCCGATCGACCCTTCGAACGCGACCGTGTGGAACGTCACCAGCGCCTTCTCACCCGGCGCGGCCTTGACGTCTTCAAACACCTTCTCTTCATAATCGACAAGGTAATCGCCTTTCTTGTGCAACGGGATATTGACGGCAGGCATTCTAATCTCCAGGAAATAAACGAATTAATCAGTGGCGCCGGTGTTTTTAACCCGGCGTCGAGCTGTGGGTTACGAGACTGATAACGCAACCGGCGTGCCATTCAATGAATGCGTTAATGCAATCAATACCCGATCATTCAAACGATCAGTGCGCGCGGAGCAGTGAAATATTTTGAAGATGATCCTGAAAAGCCTTTTACAGTCTGGCTTCAGGTCTGACGGGAAGGGGAGCCTGCACCAGCGTGGCGTGATCACATTGGTGCTGTCGCGCCGGGCTGGTGCAATAAACACCGGATATGTGCATTGGCCCCTGATTGATCGCTTTCTCCATACGATCACTTAATGTCATCTAATGCGATCAATTTATTTTTTTCGATCGCAGGCGTGCTATCGTTTTTTAACCGTATTTATTCGAGAGCTTTTCATGGCCAGTCTTACTCATCACTGGATCAGGAAACTGACTGAAAGCCGCAAGCCGGCTTATTTGCTGATTCCCGAATTAATTGAAGAAGACCTGGCGAGCGGGCGCTTGCGTCCGCGCGATCGGCTGCCGGGCCTGCGGGACCTGGCGGACGAACTGCAGCTCAATTACACGACCGTGGCGCGGGCCTACGCCGAGGCGCGCAAGCGAGGGTTGCTCGACTCGCGTGCCGGCAGCGGCACGTTCGTACGCGGCCGGACCGCGACGCTGCCGTTGTCCGGCGGCAGCAGTGTCGAGATGACCATGAACATGCCGCCCGAGCCGGCGGAACTGGCCGCACGCTTGCGCGATTCAGCGGCGCGGCTGTATTCGGTCACAGACCCGTATCGCCTGTTGCGATATCAGGATTTCGGTGGCACTGCTGATGATCGTGCAGCCGGAACGCAGTGGCTGAAGCGCCGTTTCGACGATTGCGATGAAGACAAGGTCCTGGTCTGTCCCGGCATTCATAGCGCGCTGGTGGCGCTGGTGTCGCAGCTTGCGCGGCCGGGCGGGACCATTTGCCTCGATACGCTGGCTTACCCCGGCATCAAGGCGATTGCCGCACAACTGGGGGTGCGTTTGCAGGCGCTGGCACGCGATGACGACGGGCCGCTGGCCCATGCGTTCGAAGCGTTATGCAAGAGCGACAAGCCGAGCGCGTTCTATTGCAATCCTACGATCCAGAATCCGAGCACGGTGACATTGTCGTCGAAGCGGCGCGAGGCGCTTGCCGATGTCGCGCTGAGGTACAGCGTGCCGATTATCGAGGACGATGCGTATGGCATGTTGCCGGTCCAGGCGCCCGATGCGCTGGCTACGTTGGCCCCCGATCTGACTTACTACGTCACCGGATTCTCCAAGAGTTTTGGGGCCGGCCTGCGCGTTGCTTACATTCGTGCGCCATCTGCACGTCGCTCCCAGCATCTTGCCGGGGCGTTGCGCGCGACGACGGTCATGGCGAGCCCCTTCACGGTGTTGCTGGCGACGCAGTGGGTCGGCGACGGTACGGCAGACCTCATGCTCGATGCGATTCGTGCAGAGTCCGCGGCGCGTCAGGAGCTAGCCGCGCGCGTGTTGTCAAACTGGAAGTTCGACGCCGATCCGGCGGGGTTTCATCTCTGGATGCCCATTCCGGCTGAGTGTGGATGGAACGCGTCCGAGCTTGCATTGCAGTTGCGCTCGCAAGGGATTGGCGCGGTGTCGGCGGCGGCTTTCGCGACCGATGGCAATCCGCCCGAAGCCATCCGCGTGTGCCTTGGCGGTCCCAAGAATCTCGATGAATGTGAAGACGCGCTCAGGCTGATTGCGGACACCGTCGAACATCCTCATCATCTGCATTTGCCGGTGATGTAGGGGCTCAAGCTGTACGCGGTCGTCATGGAGTCTTGTTACGATGCAGGCTTTAGTGTTGACCACTCACTTTATGCGCCATGTCCGGCTTCCTGCTCGCCTAGCCTTATTTTTAGTTGCCGCGCTTTTATTCTCCACGGCTCACGCTGGCAACCCCGACGCGTTATGGCAGATCGTTCACAACTCATGCGAGCCCGCGGCGCGCGGCGCGGATGTCCCGCAGAAGTGTGTCGATGTCGATCCGTCCGGAGGCTTCGCGGTGCTCAAGGATATGAACGGCATTGCCCAGTATTTGTTGATTCCGACGGCTCGCATCGGCGGCATTGAAAGCCCCGATCTCTTGACACCGGGCTCGCCGAATTATTGGCGCGCGGCGTGGGAAGCACGGCGTTTTGTCGAAGCGAAGTTAGGTCAGGATCTTCCGCGCGACGAACTCTCGCTCGCGATCAACTCGACCAGCGGACGTACGCAAAACCAGTTGCACATCCATATTGATTGTCTTGCCCCGGATGTCGTTCGCGCCCTGCGTGAGCAAGGCTCGAAGATCGGCACTGAATGGACTGCATTCCCAACGCTCTTGCGTGGACATGCCTATCGCATTCGGCGTATAGATGACGCCGAGCTTGCTTCCATCGATCCGTTCAAACTTCTTGCGCCGGATGTGACAAGAGAAGGCGAACTCATGGCTGACCAGACTTTGCTGCTCGCCGGGACCACGGCGCCCGACGGCAAGCCGGCATTCTTTCTTCTCAACGATCACGTACAACGCGATAAGGGCGACTTTGCGTCGTCGGAGGAGTTGCAGGACCACAGCTGTGCGGTCGCACGTTCGCAATAGCTCTGGCGAGCCGTACCTTGAAATTTTGGGCTATGTCTTGCGGACGTCAATCATCGGTTCGCGAGAGCCTTGATTACCTTTTCGTGCGTTGCAATAACACGCTTGGCAGCGCTCATTACCACCCGCGATCCCTCGCTACCCTTCAACTGCATCTCGACAGGCCGCTGCGGTGAGGTTCGAGGCTTAATCGTTACACCATAATTTTTCATCGTCGTTCGCCTTTCTGTCTTTCCAATCCTGTTGCGTAGCATTTTATGCTACGCGTCGCGTTTCATAATAACGCGCTTCCATCGCTATGAACATGACAACGATGGCTGCCTCCGGTACGCCGCTTGGGGCAATAACTCATTGACGATCGAGTCTGTACTGATCGACAAAATGGTACCTCAACGCCCGAACGCGACAGAACCGAACTTTGCCCTATCCCTCCCTCACGCTTCGCTGCACTATGTCCCTTCGACCAATTTGATTTGCAGGACGGGCACCATGAACAGCATGCGAACCATTGGCATGATCGGCGGGATGAGCTGGGAATCGACGAGCGAATACTACCGGTTGGTCAACCGGGACGTGCGCACGCGCCTCGGCGGCCTCAACTCCGCGCAAGTCCTGCTGCATAGCGTGAACTTCGCGCCGATCGAACAGCTTCAACGCGACGGACAATGGAACATTGCGGGCATGCGGCTGGCCGACGCCGCCCGTCATCTTGAAGCGGGCGGCGCGCATTGCATCGTGCTCTGCACGAACACCATGCATCTCGTGGCTCCGCAAATTGCGGCAGCGGTATCGGTGCCGTTCCTGCATATCGTCGATCCGACGGCGATCGAGGCGCGCAAGCGTGGCATACGCAAGGTCGGTTTTATCGGCACGGCGTTTTCGATGCGCGAAAGCTTTTTCCGCGACCGTCTGCAAGAACGGCACGGCATTTCGACGCTCTTGCCCGAGCCGGCCGAGCAAGCGGTGATTCACGACATCATCTACCGCGAGTTGTGCCTGGGGATCGTCAACGACGATTCACGCAAGCTGTATCGCGAGATCCTTCATGGACTGGCGGCGCGTGGCGCGGAAGCCATCTTACTGGGATGCACCGAGATCATGCTGCTGGTGAACGAAGCCGACAGCCCCGTGCCGTTACTCGATACCACTACGCTTCACGCCCGCGCCGCCGTCGATTTCTCGCTGGTGCAGGCTTGAACGACCAGGCGTTGAGGTCGTGGATCAATGCTCGCGGCGATGCGTAAACACCCGCGGACGCACGGCTTCGATCACTGCTTCGGGCAGGACCTGGTGCAGCGTGCGCACCGTGAAGTCGAGGTCTTCCATTGCCACGTCGAAGACCAGCCGGAGGTCGTCGTGATCGCGCGATGCCTGGCTGACATACACGCCCAGCGGCGAGTGAAACAGCCGCCTGATGCGCTCGCGTGCGGCCTCATCCTGTCTGCTGTGCAGGACGGCGGAGAGATGGACGCGGGACACGCAGGGCGCTGAAAGCGTTTCCTGCGCAGCGGTTTTTTTCGATGTGGCCGACCCGGCAATTCTTTCAAGTACAAGGTTCATTACGCTGCAAGCTCCTGAATTCGGATTACTTGCAGCGTATCTTTTTGTGTGTAAACGCCGCGTTAATATTGCTGAGGGCGCTGTATAGATCGCTTAATCGATGCCGTGGAATACCGCATCGTCAGGTCCGATGTAAGCCGGTGACCTCCAGGCCGCGTCGCGCATGGAGTGTTGGACCTGGCGTTCTACGCCTAATAACACCGCAAAGATCGCCATACGAACCGGAATGCCGTTGTCCGTCTGCCGGAAGATAGCCAGTCTTGGATCGTGATTGAGGTCGGTGCTCAGGTCGTTTGCCCCGGGCCTGCCGTCGCGTGGCAACGGATGCATGATCAGCGTATCGGGGCCGCACACACTCTCGACCAACGCTTGATTGATCTGGAAATCCGGCGTGTAACCCTCAATGGATTCATCGGCAAAACGCTCTTTCTGAATCCGCGTTGCATACACCACGTCTGCTCCCTTCAACCCCGTTTGCAAGTCGTTGGTCTGCTCGATCACATGGTCGCCGCGCGTGATCTGATCGAGGATGGACGCGGGCATCTCGAGCGAGGCGGGTGAGATCAGCGTGAACTTCAGTCCCCGATACAACGCGAGCAGCTTGGCCAGCGAATGCACCGTGCGGCCGTATTTCAGGTCACCCACCATGGCTATATGCGAACCGTCGACGATCTTCCCCACGCGCGAGAACTCACGCTGGATGGTGTAGAGGTCGAGCAATGCCTGACTGGGATGTTCGCCGGGACCGTCGCCGGCATTGATGACCGGCACGTTGGTCGCGCGCACGAACTCTGCTACCGAGCCTTTCTCCGGATGACGCACGACGAGTGCGTCGGCATAACCGCTGATCACGCGGCTGGTGTCGTAGATCGACTCGCCTTTTGCCATCGACGAAAACGTGAAGCCGGTCGTGTCGCACACGGAGCCGCCCAGCCGGCAAAACGCCGCACCGAAGCTGACGCGCGTACGCGTGCTGGCTTCAAAGAACAAGTTGGCAAGCACCGCGCCTTCGAGCACGCGCGTGATTTTCTGGCGCCGCGCGATGGGCTGCATTGTGTCGGCGACCCGGAACAGCGCCTCTACGGAGTCACGGGAGAACTGATCGACAGACAGCAAATGCGGCCGGCCTTCGTGAAGAATGGACGATGAATATACGCGTTGTGTATATTCATCGTCGGATGGAATTCTTTCCACCAGCTCCATGACGTAGCGGCTCGCGATCTCGGGCATGGCCCGCGATTCCGCCGATTCGTCCGGGAGCAGCCAGGTGTCCAACGCTCGGCGCGACACGCCAATCCGGTTCGCGAACGCGTCGCGGGTCATGTTGAGGCGGCGCATGGCATCGCGCAGGAGGGTTTGCTGTTGAGCTTGCACGATGAGCGCTCCGAAGGTTGATTATATACGCGATGCGTATATTAAATCACTCGCCGAAAAGGTGCAATACGACTTCACGCCTGCTCGGGGCGCGCCGGTGTTCGAACACATAAATGCCTTGCCACGTGCCGAGGACCATCCGGCCAGCGTCAACAGGAATGGATAGCTGGACTTGCGTCAGCGCGGTTCGCAGATGCGCGGGCATGTCGTCGGGGCCTTCCGCGTCGTGGACATAGCGCCCGGGCGCTTCCGGGGCAATTCTCTCGAAGAACTCTTCAAGGTCGGTGCGCACGTCCGGGTCGGCGTTTTCCTGGATCAGCAAGGAAGCCGAGGTGTGCCGCAGGAATACGGTCAGCAGGCCGGTCCGGATGTCCTGGAGATCGATCCAGCGATGGATGTCGGGGGTGATTTCGTGCAGTCCGCGCGTGCGTGTGGGCACGCTCAGATGAAGGAGCGCCTGCTTCATGTCGATGTCTCCGGAAGGGAAAGCGCGACGGAAAACAGTCGCGCGTGCCTTTGAAGTTTACCGGCTGGAGCGGGTTCGGGTGAACGGCGAGCGCGCGGACCAGACGAGGGTAATGCCGCCTCTGGTCGTCGCGCGCCGGCGCCTTGCCGTGCATGCGGCTTGTTGGCCGAATTACTGGCCGAATCACTGGCCGAAGTAGATCGATTGAGTGGCGTCATTCGGCGCAGTATGCATGTGCATACCGGATGCAGACGTGCCGTTGGCAGCCGGTCCATACGACGAAGACGCGATGCCTTGCTGTTCTGCTACGCGTTGTTCGGCAGCCTGGATGTCCTGCGGATAGTTGACGTCTTCACCGCCCGGGGTATAGCCCGCTTTTTCCAGCTGAATGAGTTCGGCTTTGACCTGGGCGCGGGTAACGGGGCCGTTGTCTTGCGCGAAAGCGAAGGCAGGGGCGGCCAGTGCCGAAGAGAGAACGAGAGCGGAGATAAGGAATTTCTTCATGATGACCTCAGGGGTAAAGTTAGGATACCGATTTATTTAACTGACTTGCGAAGATTGCTTTAGCGCTCTTGATCAGTTCGTGGCGCTGGACGAGTTGGCAGCCGGTTCAGAGGCTACTGAGTTTGCGTTGGCCGTCTGGTTGCGAGCCAGGCGTGCCTTTTGTTGTTGTTCGAGTTGATGCGCGAAGATCGGGTTGACGTCGGGATAGGACGTGTCAGTGACGAAGTCGCGGCCGTCCTGCTGTGCCTGGATCAGTTCCTGATAGACCTGGGCACGGGTTTTCGTTTGAGCGAACGCGTGTGCCGAGGCGATGGTGGCGAGAAACAATACTGCGACGCTGAGGGTTTTCATGGTTCGCTCCTGCAGGGTTGAATGTGTGCGTGAATGTGTGCGGCTTGCAATGTAGAGAACCCGGAATGAGTGCGGGATATTCCCGATGGATTTGATTATTTTTATGTTCGGAAGAATCGAAATTTATTTCGGAAGAGGCGGAATAACCGGCTGGAGGCGGTGTTTACGCGCGTAGGGGATTTTTACGTCTGGTGTGGAATAAATCGCGGTGCAACGTGTTCGCCCCTGTACGAACATCCAAACACTGCCAGATCATGTCCATAACAAAACCCCCACCGGAACCCCGGCTCTCCGAGTCGGACGTGCAGGCATTCGCCGACGGCATGCTGGATCCCAAGCGCGCGGCGAGTGTGGCAACGTATTTAAGGAGTCGCCCTGACGAGGCCGATCGGGTCGCGTTTTACGGCCGCCTGAACTGGCAGATGCAGAACGCCTTTCACGAAGCCGACAACGAGGAAGCGCCACCCATACCGGCGCCGGTGCGGCGCATGTCGAGACGCAGCCTTCGTGCATTGCTCATCGCAGTGGTCGCGATGCTCGCAGTGGCCGCCGCAGCAATCTTCGCGTTCGACATTTCCGATTCAGCGCTCGACAATGCCTCGATGATGGCGCTTGAACAAGCCGTAGCCGCCCAGGAAATGGCATCGGGTGCGGTGGGGTATGAAAGTTCGATGAAGGTGCTGGCGGGTGCCCCGGATCTGTCCCAGGTTGGTTTCCATCCCGTTGCGCGCCGGGAAATGTCCGTGGGGCCGTTTGCTTCGGCCACGGAATTTGTCTATCGCAATCGAGGTGGCGAGGCCGCCGTGCTGCTCGTGGCGCCGGGTCTTCTTGCGCGCCCGCAGCCTCAATGGAAGGCTCATCGCGTGGGCGCGAGCCGCTTGCTTGCATGGACCGCGGGCGGCAAGCGTTACGTGCTGGCGGGCCGCGCGAAGACTCGCGGCTTGATGCTGGCCGCCGACTTGATGACGGGTAGTTAGGCATCAGGCAATGACCAGGAAGCTGCTGACGGCATAATCAAGCACTCAACGAACAAATAAGCTGATAGCGGGAATAATCGCCACGACCCGGTGTTAGCCCATCATCAGAGCAACGGTTTATCGAACGTTTGCGCAAGCTTACAAAATGAAGGAAGGCCGATGGGCGTCCGTGACGAGTTAATGGAACATGTGCCGCGATTGCGCCGCTACGCGCGAGCGCTGATCAACAATCGCGATCTTGCCGACGATCTGGTTCAAGACACGCTCGAACGCGCGCTCCGGCACACCGAGAAGTTTCAGACCGGCACCGACCTGCGCGCGTGGCTGTTCACGATCATGCACAACGTGTTCGCCAATCAGGCGCGCCGGGCGGGCGTGAAGGCGGTGCATGTTTCCGTCGATGACGAGAACATCTCCGAGCGGGAATTCGCCGTACCGGGCACGCAAACACAGTCGCTCGAAGTGCGCGATCTGGACTTCGCGTTGCAGCGTTTGCCGCTCGACCAGCGCCAGGTCGTGCTGCTGGTGGGACTCGAAGAAATGAGTTACGCGGACGTGGCGCAGGCGCTTGAGATTCCCATTGGGACCGTCATGTCGCGCTTGTCGCGCGGACGTGAAAGACTGCGCGCGCTGATGGCCGGCGCGCAACCGGGCGCTAAATTACAGGTGGTGCGATGAGCGACCAACAAACACCCATCACTGAAGACGAAATTCACGCGTATGTCGACGGATCGCTGGCGGAGCATCGCCGCGAGGAGATCGATCGCCTGCTGGAACGCGACGAAGCGCTGGCTACGAAGATCAGCGATTACTTCTCGCTGAACAGCATGTTCCATGACCGCTATGACCGCGTGCTAAGCGAACCTGTGCCGCAACGCCTGTTGCCGCCGGAGCCCAGGCGCTGGCGTGCCGCCGCCAACTGGCCGCAGTTCGCGGGCATGGCGGCGGCGCTTGTGCTGGGCGTCGGCATCGGCGTGGCGGGCATGTCAGGGACCATGAACCGCGACTCTTTCATGCCCGGAAGCGGCGGGGCATCGGTGCAACGTGCAAGCTACGCGGTTGGCGAGTCGTTCGCACGGCAATCGGCTATCGCCCATGTGATGTACGCGCCGGAAGTCATGCGGCCCGTGGAAGTGGGCGCGGATCGCGAGCAGGAACTGGTGCAGTGGATTTCGAACCGGCTCGGCACGGACGTGCGTCCGCCTGTATTGACCCGCTCGGGCTTCGAGTTGATGGGTGGCCGCTTGCTGCCCGGCGACGACGGTCCCGTTGCGCAGTTCATGTACCACGATGCGAAGGGCGAGCGTATTACGCTGTGCATATCGCATCGAAAGATCAGTTCGGACACGACCGCGTTCAAGCTGTATCAGGACGGGTCGGTGAACGTGTTCTATTGGATCGACGGCGATTTCGGTTACGCCGTGTCCGGTGCGATCGACCGCAAGGTGCTGCTTGATCTTTCGCACGACGTCTACTCGCAGCTGACCGCGATGGGCGGCGCCAAAGCGCCCTCGGGGGCTTCCGTTTCTACGCAATAAGCTCGTGGTGTCGGCCGCGGTGTTCGACAACACCGTGGCTGTATCTGTCACACCACGCCGCTCGTTTCAGCCAGCCTGTTCAACCGGCGTCACATCCAGTTCCAGCTTTTGCGTGCCGCGCAATACGGTGACCTTCACCGCCCTGTCTATACGCGATGCATCCAGCGAGCGCTGCAAGCCATCCACGCTATCGACCGCCAGTGTGTCGATGGCGACGATCCGGTCGTCGGTGCGCAATCCGCCGAGAGCGGCAGGACTTCCTTTCACCACCTCCATGACATGCACGCCGCTCGCGGACGGCAGTTCGAAATAACGCTGCACGCGGCGCGAAATGGGCATTGTTGTTCCGGCCACGCCAATGTAAGCACGCCGCACGCGTCCATACGCGAAGAGCTGCATGATGACCCACTTCGCGGTATCGATTGCGGTCGCGAACGAGATCGCCTGCGCACCCGCAATGATCGCTGTATTCACGCCGATCACCTGACCCGCCGAGTTGATCAACGGGCCGCCCGAGTTGCCGGGATTGAGCGCGGCGTCGGTCTGGATCACGTCGTAGATCATGCGTCCGGAGTTCGATCGCAGGGAACGTCCAAGCGCGGAGACCACGCCGGTCGTAACCGTCTGCACGAGCCCGAGAGGATTGCCCACGGCGATCGCAATCTGCCCGACTCGCAGCTTGCCGGATTCGCCCAACTCCACGTGCGGTAATACATCGGCCGAACCAATGCGCAACACCGCGAGGTCGCTGTCGGGATCGTCGCCGACCAGATCGGCGTCGAACTTCGCGCCGTCCGCGAGCGTCACGCGGATGTGCGTGGCGCCGTGCACGACGTGACTATTCGTCAGGAGATAACCGTCGGGTGTGAAGATGAATCCCGAGCCTGAGCCGCCATGCGCACCGCGGCCGCTCTTGTCGCCGGGCAAACGCCGTTCGACTGAAATGAAGGCGACCGTCTGCTGCACGCGTTCGAGCGCGCTGATCACGGTCTGGGAGTAAGCGTCGAGCAGGGCATCGTCGCCGAGCGGGCTGGCGAGGGCGGCGCCCGCGGGGCTGCGTGAAAGATCATCGATGAATTGGGGACGGCTTCCCATGATCGTGCTCCGGATAAATGGATCATGAGATGCGGGATTCTTGAAGGGATTTCAAGGCCGGGGGGCGCTGTTCAGAACGCTTATCGAGGGCCTGCAGACCGCTCAGCATTTTCGCTGCAATCGATATCACGATTGATCGTTTAGTGCTGGACGCGCGCGTTGTTAGCATGATCGGCTGCCTATATGCCTGCGATACCCTCAATGAAAATCTTCACCCGTCTGGCCGCGTGCCTGGTGCTGGCCGTGACTGCGCTTAACGCGGTGAGCGCCACTGCGCAAACGACCTCAGGCGACCCTATCAAGCTGCGTATCGGTTTCCAGAAATCCTCCACGCTGATCGCGATCCTGAAGGCGCGCGGCACGCTTGAACGCGCCGTGGCGCCGCTTAACGTGCGCATTGAATGGGGCGAGTTCGCGAGCGGGCTGCCGCTTACCGAAGCATTGAACGCGGGCGCGGTGGACTTTAGCGCCGACGTGGCGGATACCGTCCCGGTCTTCGCGCAAGCGGCCAACGCCAACTTCGTCTACGTCGCGCAGGAAACGCCTTCGCCCTCGGCGCAAGCGGTGATCGTGCATCGCGATGCGCCCATCCACACGCTCGCTGACCTGAAGGGCAAGCGCATTGCGGTGACGAAGGCTGCCGGCAGCCACTACCTGCTGCTCGCCGCGCTGTCCCGCGCCAAACTCTCGCCGGCCGATGTCAAGATCAGCTATCTCGCTCCCGCCGATGCGCGCGCTGCATTCGAGCGCAACGACGTCGACGCGTGGTTCGCATGGGACCCGTACGTGGCTTCCGTCGAACAGGACCCGGGCGCTCGGATCCTGATCCGTGGCGATGGGCTTGCGTCGTATCAGCGGTATTACCTCGCGTCCACGACGTTCGCGCAGGCCCACCCGCAGATCGTCGATATCGTATTCAAGCAACTGGTTGACGCGGGTGTCTGGACCAAGGCGCATCCGCAGGAAGCGGCGAAGATACTCGCTCCAGTGTGGGGTCTTGATCAGGCAACCGTCGAGCGCGCCAATACGCGGCGAACGTATGCAGTGCGCGCGGTCGTAGCGAAGAACTTCGGCGAGCAACAAGCCATTGCCGACACGTTCTATCAGGCGAAGCTGCTGCCCAAGCCCGTCGATACCGCCAGCGCGCTCGTTTGGGATTTCGCGGGGCGCAAGGCTGTCGCGGCGAATGTGGCGACGGCATCGCTGACCGCAACACAGCCTTAGCGGTCGTGTAGCCGATGACCTCCCGTAAGTCCTCACCTTCACTCAGCCGCAGGCGTCTGCTCGGTAGTCTGGCCGCCGGCGGTTTTGCCGCGTCGCAAGCCGGCGCTGCCGAGTTGCTGAAACCACTTGAGGTGGCCGCCTGGTCGAAGACGCCGGGCGCGCCGATCCTCGAACACCCTTACGGCGTGCCGTCACGATATGAAGCAGACGTAGTGCGTCGCGCTGCCAAGGCATGGCCTTTGCCCGGAGCGGCATCCTCCTTGACGCCGCTCGCCGATCTGCACGGTTCAATCACCCCGAACGGCCTCGTCTACGAGCGTCATCATGCAGGCGTTCCGGATATCGATCCATCGCTGCATCGTCTGGCCATCCACGGGTTGGTACGGAATCCAAAACTTTTCACAATGGACGATATCCTGCGATTGCCGTCGGAGTCGCGGATTCACTTCATCGAATGTTCGGGAAATACCGGCAACGAATGGAACGGCCCGAGCGGCATGCCCGTGCAACTCACGCACGGTTTGTTGTCGTGTTGCGAATGGACCGGTGTGCGGTTGTCCACGTTGCTGGAGGAGGTCGGCGGCATTACCGGTGGTTCGGGCTGGGTGCTGGCCGAAGGTGCCGATGCCGCCGCCATGACTCGCAGCCTGCCGTTGTCGCGCATTGCGGATCGGGCGCTCGTGGTCTACGCGCAAAACGGTGAACGCTTGCGTCCCGAGAACGGGTATCCGTTGCGGTTGATCGTGCCAGGTTTCGAGGGCAACACGAACGTGAAGTGGCTGCGCCGCCTGAAGGTGGTCGATGCCCCTTTGGAGACGCGTGAGGAGACCTCGAAGTACACGAATCTCCTCGCCGATGGCACCGCTCGCCAGTTCGTGTTCGAGATGGATGCGAAGTCGGTGATCACGCGGCCATCGCCGGGACGTCGGTTGACCACGCACGGGTTTTATCCGATCTCAGGGCTCGCATGGTCAGGACGCGGCACGATCCGCCAGGTGGAAGTATCGACGGATGGCGGCGCAAGCTGGCGAATGGCGCGGCTGGAAACGCCCGTGCGGGACCGTGCGCTGACGCGTTTTCAGGCTGATTGGAACTGGACCGGCGAGCCGGTAAGCATACTGTCGCGCGCCACCGATTCAACCGGCTACGTTCAACCCACCCGCGAAGCACTGGTCGCAGCCCGTGGCCTCAACTCGCAGTATCACTACAACGCGATCCAGCAATGGCGCATTGATGCAGCAGGCGAGGTGCGCAATGCGTAAGGCATTGTTGCTCGCGCTCATTGTCGTGACGCCTGCGTGCTTCGCGGCGCGCGACATCGGCACGCCGCTCACGGCGGACGAGATTGCTGCGTGGAATATCGACGTTGCGCCGGATGGGCGCGGTCTTCCCGCGGGTAGCGGCGACGTAACGACGGGCGCGCATGTGTTCGCGGAAAAGTGTGCCGCCTGTCACGGCGCGCAGGGTCAGGGGTTGATCGGCGATGCGCTGGTGGGCGGCAGGGGCACGCTGGCGAGTGCAAAGCCCAAACGCACGGTTGGCAGTTACTGGCCATACGCCACGACGTTATTCGACTACATCCGCCGCGCAATGCCTTATAACGCGCCTGAGTCCCTGTCGGCTGACGAGGTCTACGCACTCAGCGCTTTCCTGTTGAATCAGAACGGCATCGTACCGCCCGATACGCGGCTCGATGCGCAATCTCTACAAAAGATAAGGATGCCGAATAGAGACGGCTTCGTACCCGATCCACGTCCTGGCCGACTATGAATATTTGAAGGTATTTGAAGGAGCAAAGCATGTCTGACCATTACCCGAAAGAAGACGAAACGTTGCCGCAACTGGCCGTTCCATCACGCCGTCGTGCACTGCTGAAGATGGCCGCGTTAAGCGCCGGAGCCACCGGCATCCTGAGCGGCGCCGGTGCGCTACTGGCGAGCCAGACCGCGCACGCCGCCGAGTCGGAAAAAACGTTCCGCATTGGTTATCAGAAGTACGGCAACTTCGTCGTTCTGAAGGCGCGCGGCACACTCGACAAACGGCTCGCCGCGCAGGGCGTTACCGTGCAATGGCTCGAATTCCCGGCCGGGCCGCAACTTCTGGAAGGGCTCAACGCAGGTGCAGTCGATGCCGGTACGGTTGGCGAAACGCCGCCTATATTTGCCCAGGCCGCGGGCGTGGACTTCGTCTATGTCGGCAACGAACCGCCCGCGCCGCAAGGCGAAGCGATCGTCGTGCCGCACGATTCGCCCATCCGCAAGGTAGAAGATCTGCGCGGCAAGAAAGTGGCGTTGAACAAGGGCTCGAATGTCCACTACCTGCTGGTAGAGGCGCTGAAGAAAGCCGGCCTTTCGTATGCGGATATCCAGCCAGTCTATCTCGCTCCCGCCGATGCACGCGCCGCGTTCGTGCAGGGCAGCGTAGACGCATGGGTCATCTGGGACCCGTACCTCGCGGCCGTCGAGCGTCAGGCGAACGCAAGAGTTATCGTGGACGGCACCGGGCTGGTGCGCAATACGCAGTATTACCTTGCAACGCGTAAGTTCGCGACCGCTCAGCCGCAGCTCGTGCATGCGTTGCTGGAGGAGCTGGACCACGTCGATCAATGGGGCCGCGACAATGTAGCGGATGCCGCGAAGCTCCTGTCGCCGCTGGTCGGGCTGGACCAGCCGACGCTTGAACGCGCATTGAAGCGGACCGGCTACGGCGTGCAGTCGATCACGCCGGAGACGCTCGCTTATCAGCAGCAGATTGCCGATACCTTCACCGACCTCAAGCTGATTCCGAAGAAGCTTGCGGTGGTCGATGCGCGCTGGAGCGTCGTTTAGTCCGATGCTGCGCTCCTGCATCGCTAGAGACGCATAAGCAGAATTGGCGAGAACCTTAGCTCAAATAAATCGTTCATGCCCAAAGTGGGCATCGCTAAGATGAATCAACTGAACGGGGACGGGCGACTCGTTTCGTACGAACATGCGCATCGCTTTTGTTCATACGTCCTCCGCTAATCCCCCACTCGACACTTGAACTTATACCCGTAAGGCAGGAGCCCCCGATGAATGTTTTCTGGTTCATTCCGACCCACGGCGACAGCCGTTATCTCGGCACGACGCAAGGCGCGCGCGCCGCGGATTACGACTACTTCCGCCAGATCGCGGTGGCCGCCGATACGCTCGGCTATGAAGGCGTGCTGTTGCCGACGGGCCGTTCCTGCGAAGATGCATGGGTAGTCGCATCCAGCCTGATCCCGGCCACGAAACGCCTCAAGTTCCTCGTCGCCATCCGCCCGGGCCTGACTTCACCGGCATTGTCCGCACGCATGGCTTCGACCTTCGACCGGCTCTCCGGCGGGCGTCTGCTGATCAACGTGGTGACGGGCGGCGACCCGATCGAACTGGCCGGGGACGGCGTGTTCAACGACCACAACACCCGCTACGAAGTCACGGACGAATTCCTGCACATCTGGCGTGACCTGCTCGAAGCATCGCATGAAGGCGGCACGATCGATTTCGAAGGCAAGCACCTGAGCTCGAAGGGCGGCAAGGTACTTTATCCGCCCGTGCAGAAGGCGCATCCGCCGTTGTGGTTTGGCGGTTCGTCGCCGGCGGCGCATGAGATCGCGGCCGATCATATCGATACCTATCTGACGTGGGGTGAACCGCCCGCGGAAGTGGAAAAGAAGCTCGCCGATATCCGTCGCCGCGCAGCCGATAAAGGCCGCAAGATCAAGTTCGGCATTCGCCTGCACGTGATCGTGCGCGAGACCGAGCAGGAAGCGTGGGCCGACGCGGACAAGCTCATCAGCAAGCTCGACGATGAAACCATCCAGCGGGCGCAGGCATCGTTCGCAAAGATGGATTCGGAAGGCCAGCGGCGCATGGCGGCATTGCATGGCGGTCAGCGCGACAAGCTCGAGGTGTACCCGCATTTGTGGGCAGGCGTGGGCCTCGTGCGCGGCGGTGCGGGCACGGCGCTCGTGGGTAATCCGGAGCAGGTCGCGGGCTTGATGAAGGAGTACGCGGCGCTGGGTATCGACACGTTCATCCTGTCGGGCTATCCGCATCTTGAAGAGTCGTACCGGTTCGCCGAGCTTGTATTTCCGCTGCTGCCGCGTGAACAGAAAGAGCGCACGTCGGGTCCGTTGTCGGGGCCGTTCGGTGAAATCGTCGGCACGTCGTATCTGCCGCGTGCTTCGCAAAGTTGAACCCGGGGGTCCGATGAACGTGGTTCCGTTTTTACGCCGCGCCGGTGTACAGGCTGCGCCGTGGCTCGTGCCTATCGTGATCCTGGTCGCATGGGAACTGGCCGCTCGCACAGGCGGTTTGTCGTCACGCGTATTGCCCGAGCCGCTTGCCGTTGTCAAAGCCGCGTGGGAGCTGATCCAGTCGGGCGACATGTGGGCGAACGTGAAGGTCAGCGCATGGCGTGCTCTCACGGGCTTTGCGATCGGCGGCAGCATCGGCTTTGTGCTTGGGTTGGGGACGGGGCTCTTCAAGCCGGCTGAGATTGCCCTCGATTCGACCGTGCAGATGATCCGCAATATCCCCGCGCTCGCGATGATCCCGCTGGTCATCCTGTGGTTCGGCATCGGCGAGGAAGCGAAGTTGTTCCTCGTCGCGCTCGGCGTGTTTTTCCCCGTCTATACGAATACGTATCACGGCATTCGTTCGGTTGATGCGGACCTGATCGAGATGGCCCGCAGCTATGGGCTCTCTGGCTTCGCTTTGTATCGCGACGTGATCCTGCCGGGGGCATTGCCTTCCATTCTGGTAGGCGTGCGGTTCGCATTCGGATTGATGTGGGTGATGCTGATCGTAGCCGAAACCATCTCGGCGCAATCGGGGATCGGCTATATGACGATGAACGCGCGTGAGTTCCTGCAGACCGATGTAGTCGTGGTCGGCATCCTGCTTTACGCGCTGCTCGGCAAACTCGCCGACATGCTGGCCAAGTCGATCGAACGCGCAACGCTACGCTGGCATCCTGCGTACCAGAAGGGAGCAAAAACGTGACATCAAGCTACGCACCGTATGCATCCGGCAACGCCGTGCTCGAAGGGAACGCGTCGGGAGTCGCCACGAGAGAGCGCGCACCGGCAGCACCTGCGCCTCGGCCACAGTCAGCGGACATGGCAGTCGCACTGCAAGGTGTCGATAAACATTTCGGCGAGCGCAAGGTGTTGTCGAACTTCGATTTCGCCATTGAACGCGGCAGCTTTGTATCGATAGTCGGTCGCAGCGGCTGCGGCAAGTCCACGTTGCTGCGGCTGATCGCGGGCCTTGAAAAAGCGACCGGCGGAGTAGTAAAGCGTAACGCGGCGGCGGGAGCCAATGTCCTTGAAACACGCATCATGTTCCAGGATGCCCGCCTGCTGCCATGGAAAAGCGTGCTGCAAAACGTCATGCTCGGCTTGCCGCGTTCGTCCCGTGAAGACGCTCGCGCGACGCTGGCTGAAGTGGGCTTGAGTGCGCGGGAGGGCGATTGGCCCGCGCAATTGTCGGGTGGTCAGCGCCAACGGGTGGCGCTTGCGCGCGCGTTGGTGCATCGGCCGGATTTGTTGTTGCTTGATGAACCGCTGGGTGCGCTCGATGCATTGACGCGCATTGAAATGCACGCACTGATCGAACGTTTGTGGCGTGAGCATCGCTTCACTGCGCTGCTCGTCACGCACGACGTGCAGGAAGCGGTGGCACTGGGCGAGCGGATCGTGCTGATCGAAGAAGGCAAGATTTCCTTCGATGCCGCCATCACCCTGCAGCGGCCGCGTTTGCGCACGGCGGAGGGTTTCGCCGATCTGGAAGAACAGGTGTTGTCGCGAGTTCTCAGGAACGGTGTGCAACTGGCCTAGATCGGGTTATCGATTCGATTCACTCATTGCCGCTGTCTACCGGCCCCGGCACCATTCAATCAATACGGAGCATCACCATGGGCATCACGGCAATCAATGTACGCAACCAGTTCAAAGGGCACATCAAGGAAATCATTCGCGGTTCGGTCGTCTCGGAAGTCGATGTGGAAACGCCTTACGGCATTGTCACGTCGGTGATCACCACGCGTTCAATTGATGAGCTGGAACTGAAGGTCGGCAGCGAAGTCATTGCGTTCGTGAAGTCGACAGAAGTCTCTATTGCACGGCTTTGAACCTGCATTGAAGGGCGGCGTCAGATTGCGACCGCCCCCAGACCTTCGAGCAATTCGCCTCGCAGGCTCGCGAGCACGAGGTCGCGACGATCGCGCGGTCGCCTGATCCTCACCTCGATCTCACGCACAATTCGACCGGCACCGGTTTTACCAGACGGTGTCATGAGCAACACGCGGTCGGAAAGATAAAGCGCTTCGTCCAGATCATGCGTGACCAGGAGCGCTGCCGTCCCATGCAAGCGCACGAGCGATAAGAGAAGATCCTGCAACCGCATGCGCGTCATTGCATCGACGGCGCTGAACGGTTCATCGAGCAACAGCAAATCAGGCTCGGAAAACAGGCCTCTCGCGATTGCCACCCGCTGCGCCATGCCGCCAGACAACTGCTTGGGAAGATAGGCGCGCACTTCGGCAAGACCTACTTCCGCCAGCAGACTACCCACCCGCGGATCATTGCCGCGACGCGGGCCGGCTGGAAAGCCGACGTTGTCCGCCACGTTCAGCCAGGGCAATATACGCGGCTCCTGAAAGATCACCCCGATCCTGTTCGAGGGGCCTTGTTGCGGTTTTCCATCCAGCAGGATCTCACCGCTGAAGTCCCGGTCGAGGCCCGCGAGTATGCGCAACAGCGTGCTCTTGCCGCAACCGCTCGGACCAACCAGGCTCACTATCTCCCCGCGCTGAATCGTGAGCGTCAGGCGTTCGAGTATGCTGCGCGTGTCGTAGTGCTTGTCAGAGACGCGCAGGTCGAGAAGAGGGGCGCTCATCGCTTGTTTCCGGTACTCGTGTCGCGCCAGGAAAGCACGCGGGTTTCGATTGCCTTAAGCACGCTGTCGCTGAGTTTTCCGAGCAGCGCGAGTAACAGGATGGCCCCGAACACAAGGTCCGGTCGTCCCGTTTCGCGACCGTCGCTGAGCAGATAACCCAGGCCGCGCGTGGCTGCGATCAGCTCGGCGGCGACCATGAACATCCACGCAAGGCTAAGGCCGGTCCGAAGCCCGGTGAAGATGTGCGGCAGCGATGCCGGGAGCAGAATGCGCGTAAAGAGCGCCCGCTGACTCAGGCGATTCACTTCGCCCAATTCGATTAGCTTGCGGTCCACGCCACGAATGCCGGCGACCACGCTAATGTGCACCGGAAAGAAAGCGCCGATAGCAATCAGCGTAATCTTCGGCGCTTCGTCGATACCCATCCATAGCAGGAGAACAGGCACCCATGCCAGCGATGGAATGGCTCTAAGCGCCTGAAAACTCGGATCGAGCAATGAGTCAATTCTGCGGCTCAAGCCCATCGCTGCACCGAAAAAAATGGCTATGAGTGCACCAATGACAAAGCCCGCAAACACGCGCAGGCTACTCACGCCAATATGCCGTGCAAGACGCTCTCCGCCGAGTTGCCAGAGCGTTTCAGCAATCGTGCTGGGTGCGGGAACGAGATGCTCGGGCACGACATGGGTTCGTACCAGCACTTCCATGAGCCCGAGAAACGCGAAGGGCAGCAGGAGCCCGGCAATGCGCCATGATTGCAGCGGGGACCGCGCGGTTTTCTCCCGGGACTTCAATTGTCCAGGCAGTGCGAGGGATTCATCGGAGGACATCGCACTCGCTCTTAGCGCGGGGCGGTTCATTTTGCACTAGCCGAGGCCGATGCAATGACTGGCTGCGCGAACTTGACATCGATCAGCGCGTCGATCGCCTGATTCAAATCGGTGCCCGGCTTGACGAGTTGTTCCTGCGTGAGAATAGGCGCGGCGGCCCTCAACGCATCGATCTGTTCGGCACCCGGCTGCGGATGGCTGAAGTCATTGCGGCTCAATTGCAGCTTCGCCACCGGCAGCGACAACTTCGACTCCTCTGAAATGATCTTCGCGGTTTCATCCGGATGCGCTGCGATCCACACGCGTGCCTGCTCGTACACTTTCAGCACGTGCGCAAGGGTCTCGGGATGTTCCTTGATAAAGTCCTCACGCGCATTCAGGAACCCATACGTGTTGAACGCAACGTTACGATAAAGCAGTCGTGCGCCATCATCAATTTGCGCTGCGGCCATGTGCGGATCAAGACCGGCCCATGCATCGACCTGCCCATTGGCGAGCGCGGTGCGCCCATCGGGATGTTGCAGGTTGACGAGTTCCACATCGTCGCGCGTCAGGCCGACCGTATGCAGCGCGCGCAACGTAAAGAGATAAGGGTCGGTGCCTTTGGTCGCGGCAATTTTCTTGCCCTTCAGATCAGCCAGCGTCTTGAGCGGCGAATCCTTTCGTACGACCAGCGCGGTCCATTCGGGCCGCGAGAAAATATAGACCGCCCGTATGGGATTGCCATTAGCGCGCCCTAGCAAGGCGGCAAGGCCCGCGGTCGAACCAATATCGATCGCGCCGCTGTTCAGGTATTCGAGTGCACGATTGCTGCCGAGGCTCAATACCCACTTGACCTGTGTGTGATCCGGCGCCAACTCTTTTTCAAGCCAGCCCTGGCGTTTGATGACCAGGCTTTCGGGCGAGTAGTACGCATAATCCAGCTTCACTTCCGCGGGCGGCGAGGCGTGCGCGGCGGCAGGCACCCATGCAGCTGCCAACATGGCGAGCGAGATAAAGAAACGAGAAAGAAGGGTGCGCCGGGCGGGTTTCATCGATTGATCCTGATGGTCTTTGATGCAATTTTTTAGTGACCGGTCAATGTAATGAAAGCCGCCGCCGGGGCGAACCAATAAAAGCTCACAACGTAAGAACGTCAGAAGCTATGACCGGTTCGCCGCGCGGCGTGCGTGTCCCGTTTAGAACGCCGGGATGATCGAACCCTTGAACTGCGTGTTGATGAAATTCTTCACGTCCGGCGACTCATAGGCGGCGACCAGTTTCTTGACCCAGGGTGCATTGCGATCCTGAGTACGTACCGCGATCAGGTTGGCATAAGGACCCTTCAGGTCTTCGATAGCAATCGCGTCTTTCGTAGGCGACAGGCCCGCTTTCACGGCGTAGTCCGTGTTGATCGATGCGGCTGCGAGGTCGTCCAGCGAACGCGGCAACTGTGCCGAGTCGAGTTCGACCAGCTTGATGCCCTTCGGATTTTCGACTACGTCGAGCGGCGTTGCGTTCACGCCGTCCTTACCCACACCATCCTTCAGCTTGATGATGCCGTTCTTCTGCAGCAGCAACAGCGCGCGGTTGCCGTTGGACGGGTCGTTCTGGATACCGACTTTGGCCCCTTGCGGCAGGTCTTTCAGCGACTTGAACTTCTTCGAATAGAAGCCCATGGGCGCAACATAGGTCAGTCCCACGTTGACGATCTTGTAGCCACGCTGCTTGATCTGGCTGTCGAGGAACGGCTGGTGCTGGAAGCCGTTTGCGTCGAGATCACCGGCGTCGAGCGCTGCATTGGGCTGGATGTAATCGTTGAATTCGATCACCTTGATCTTGAGGCCTTCGGTTGCTGCGACCTTGGCCACTTCGGTCCAGATCTGCGCGTCGGGGCCGCTCATGGTGCCGATTTTCAGCGGCGCGTCTTCCGCATGGGCGACGCCGGAGACTGCGCCGAGTGCGGCGAAGGCGAGACTTGCTAGGACAGTTCTACGATGCATGTTGAAACTCTTTCTGGTTGGCAGGCGCGAATCCTCTCATGACTTGCGCGCTAACCTAACCATTCTGTTTTCATGTGTTTATGCCAATTTGAAAGCTTAGCTAAGATCCGGTGCACGCGCTTGATGGAAGCGCTGCACCGGTCAGCGACGGCTCAGTGCGCTTCATTCCTTCCAGAAGACGAGTGCCCGCAATTCGATGCTTCTGCGCGGCGCGGCTCCTTGCGGCGTAGTGGGATCTTCAAACGCCGTGTGTGCGGTCAGACGCGCCGTGCCGTCGTTGCGGGAGTCGTAGATCTTCAGCAGCAGGGCCTCGTCGGGGCGTAGCTTCGGGAAGTAATACCAGCGATGCGCCGGGTTATGCGTGAAGGAAAAGGTCTCACCAACCTTGTCCTTGTACACAAGGTCGCTTGGCACCAGGTCGCTCGCTGCAATCGAGCGTGCGTCGCAGAGTGCCAGGGGTAGCTGCTCCACTACGTCGAGCGGGCGCCTCAGGTTGATGATCGCAAAGCGATGCTTGAAGCGTTGCACGGCTTCATCGGCGCTCAGATGGTCTCGCACACGACGCGGCCCGGAGACGAACGTCTGGTCGTTGTGCACACACCTCACGGGCTCGCGTAACGACGAGGTTGCGCGCGAGCCGTTCAAGCTATCTCGCAGGGTGTGGTCGAATACTACGACCTTCTCCGCGCCCGTTGCCTTGAGCAGCACCTGTGCGGACTCACTGTAGTAGATCGAGCGGATGGCGGCGTCGTCGCTGAAGTCGGTCAGCGCGCTTGCGTGCGCGACGCGTTCAAAACCGCTTTTATCCAGCGATAACTCTCCCGCTGCCGCGAGCGGACGAGCGTCGCGAATGGTCACTCGACGGGGTTCGAGTACGCCGGAAGTCCAGGGCACGCCGGCAGGCGGTTCAAACGTGTAGCTCACCGGCCGGCCTTCACCGGCACGCAGATAGTTGAGTTCAGCTTCTACCGCATGCAACGTTTCTGCACGCGGACGTTCTTCGAATACGGTGCTCATGGTCGTTCCTCGGCCTGGGAATCAAGACTTCAAAGCTATACCCGCATCACCCGAAGCTGAACGAATAAAATTCCATAAGGTTATTCGGATCGCCTGGCGATAACCCTACTTGCTGGCGAAGTATTCCGGCAGACGGAAGCCGTCGTAGAAGTGGTTGCTCAGGATGGTCTGCTGGAAAACAGGGGATTGATAGGCATCCACAATGTCCTGCGTGCTGCGCGATGTCTTGTTGGCAGCCCTGACCACGACCTGGTTGATATAAGGCGGTGTCATCTGTTCGAGGGCGAGTGCATCCGTGAGTTTGTAGCCGCTGAAGATGGCGAAGTTACCCTGGATGGCGGCGAAATCGACGTCATCGAGCGCACGCGGCGCCTGCGCATTTTCAAGCGGAACGATCTTGATGCCGGCCGGATTCGCGATCACGTCACGCTCGGTCACATCGACCGGATTGCTGTTTGGACGAAGCTTGATCCAGCCGATCCGCTGCAGGATCTTGAGTGCGCGCTCCAGGTTGACCGGATCGTTGGGCACGGCCACTGTCGCGCCGGCGTGAACCTCCGTCAGTGCATGATGCTTCTTCGAATAAAGACCCATTGGCGGTGTGGGTACCGGTACGACCGCTACCAGATCCGTGCCGTTACGATCGTTATATGACTTCAGGTAGACCTCGTGCTGCATGACATCGGCTGCAATCTCTCCACGATACACAGCCTGGTTTGCCTCCAGCCCCGTGCTGAATTCCACATACTTGATCGTATAACCCTTCTGGCGCAATTGCGGCTCGACACCGGCCTTGAATTCATCGGCGTAAGGCCCGGGCACGAAGCCGATGCGCAGTTCGTTCGCACCGGCGGCGCGGACACTGAATGGAACGAGCGCAGCGCACAACGCCAACGCAAGAAGGAAAGGGCGTTTCGACATGAGGGGATAAAAAGAAGTAAAGGTGTCACGCGCCCGCAGGGAGCGCATGCAAACGAACCGCGCGTACCGTATAAATGCGCGGCTCGTTGTTCAGAAGGTTTCCTTGAACGGACGCAGATCAAGTTCCTGTGTCCATGCGCTTCTATGCTGATGATGCAATTGCCAATAACTCTCTGCTATGGCGCTTGCCTGCAGCAAGCCGTCGTCGCCCGCCTGCTGTACGCGCTGCGGTGCGTGTTGCCGCAGGCGCTCACCGTCGATACCTCCATCAATCACAATATGCGCCACATGTACTCCCTCGGACCCGAACTCGCGGGCAAGGGTCTGGCTCAAAGAACGCAATGCCGCCTTTGACGCAGCAAAAGCGGCGAAGGGTGGTTTGCCGCGCAACGCGGCCGTAGCGCCCGTGAAGAGCAACGTGCCGCGCCCCGTTGAACTGGCGCTGTTCAGCCCGTTGTTCAAGATCCGGCGCAGCGCTGCCTGGGCAAACAGGAAACCACCGAGTACACCGGTGCGCCACGCCTGCTCGAAGTCCGCTGCGCTCAATTCAAGCGTTGGCGCACGGCTGGCGCCGCCTGCGTTGAATATGGCGGCCGTTAGCGGACCGAGTTCACGCACGCGATCGGCGAGCTTGGCGACGGCTGCTTCATTCGAGATGTCGCCGGGCAATGCGTGCGCCACGCCGCCGGCGGCGCGAATCTCCGCAGCGATGCTTTCAACACGCCCGGCCGTGCGTCCCGTGAGGGCGACAGTGAAACCGCCCTCCGCGAAGCGCCGGGCAACTGCCGCGCCGAGTCCCGCACTGGCGCCGACCCCGGCGATCCACGCGACCGGCGATTGCTCATGAGGGAGACTGGAAGATGACTGGATGGTTGAGTTCATGGCGATGACGTTAGTCCGGCTCCTGGCGATTGGGAAGGAAGAAAACGCGATAACGTTATTCGACACTGCGAGATTGATTCTAGTCCTGAGCCATCTTTTGCGTTCAGTGTGGTTTGCATATGCTGATCGATTGGTTGAGGCCGCTGCGGGCCGGTCGTAATGTGCAAGTCGCCACGCATGCTTGATCTTCACCTTCAAGGGCCCGACTTTCCCCCATCTCAAGCTGGCGATTCCTCTTCAGGAGACACGCAATGAACGCAGCCGTCGCAAGCAATACCGAATCGGTCCAGGTTACGCCGTTGTCGGCGTTTATCGGTGCTGAAATCAGTGGCGTCGATCTATCGCAGCCGCTCGACACCCATCAGGTCGCGCAGATTCGTGCAGCCTTGTTGAAGTGGCGGGTGATCTTTTTTCGAGAGCAGTTCCTCACGCATGCACAGCATGTAGCGTTCTCTGCGCAGTTCGGCGAACTCACGCTGGGGCATCCGGTGTTCGGGCACGTTGAAGGGCATCCCGAGATCTACTCCATTTCGAAGTATCGCAAGGCGACACGCTTCGAAGGGCAGGCGTTGTTGCGTCCATGGACCGGTTGGCATACCGATGTGACCGCTGCCGTCAACCCGCCGTTTGCGTCGATCCTGCGTGGCGTCACCATCCCGCCGTATGGTGGCGACACGCAATGGACAAGCCTTGTCGCCGCGTATGAAAAACTGTCAGCGCCGCTGCGCGATTTTGTCGATGGCTTGCGCGGCGTGCATAAATTCACACCGCCCGCCGGGGCCAGCGCGACCAGCGCGTTTGAGCAAGCCGTGCAGCAACGCGCGCTGGTCACTGAACATCCGCTGGTCCGCGTGCACCCTGAAACCGGCGAGCGGGCGTTATATGTCAGCCCGAGTTTCCTGAAGCATATTGTCGGCGTGACGCCGCGTGAGAGTCAGGCGATCCTCGAACTGCTGTGGGAACACGTGACGCGTCCGGAGTTCACGGTGCGGTTCAAATGGGAGCCGGGCAGCATCGCGTTCTGGGACAACCGGTCGACGGCGCACCTTGCCCCTTCCGATATCTTCGACCTGGAGTTCGATCGCCAACTGTATCGGACAACGCTCGTGGGCGATGTGCCGGTGGGGCCGGACGGACGCGCTTCGGTCGCACTGGAAGGGTCGCCGGTCAATGCGGCCGCTGCGGTGGCATTGAACTGAGCGCCAATACGGAACGCCGCGCCCTTGAAGTCAGGCGCGCGGCAGCCGCCGATTGTCGATCCACATGCGGGCCCAGCGCGCGGCATAGGCAATGGCGAGATCGGATTCAAAGAAGTAGTCGAGCGCATCGAATACATAAGCGCGCTTTTGCAGCGATGCTTCATCCTGAATCACGAGATTGGCGGCGAACAATCCGCTCGGTAGCGCTTGTGCCGCGGGAGCGACTTCATAACCCTTGTAATGCATGCTTGGTTTACCTCCGTTGCACTATGCAGTAGATGCATGTGTCCCAGATTAACCAGCCTCAAGGAACAAGTGAAACAAGCATTTGGCAGAAGCAAACCCGTCGGCGCCACGGATTGGATAGAAGCAAACGTTGCGAAGCATGTGCCCGGGAGAGAACGTTTCTGATCAGGCGGCCGCGTCCTGCGGCACGCTGAAGTCCGCCAGTATTTCATCGCGCAAACGTACGAATGCTGCGTCGCTGCGGTTGCGAGGCCGTTGCAGATCCACCTTCACCACCTTGCCAATACGCCCGGGCCGCGCTTGCATGACCACCACGCGGTCGGCCAGGAACACGGCTTCATCAACGTCGTGGGTGACCAGGATCATCGTGATCCGCTCGTGTTCCCAGATGCGTCGCAGTTCATTCTGAAGACGGCCGCGCGTGAGTGCATCGAGCGCGCCGAACGGTTCGTCCAGCAGCAGGAGCTTTGGACGGTTGACGAGTCCTCGAGCAATGGCCACGCGCTGGGCCATGCCGCCCGACAGCTGATGCGGATGATGCTTTTCATACCCCTTTAACCCAACCAGCGCAATATGGTCGGCGACCGCGCGGCGGTTCTCTTCCTTGCTGCGCCCGGAGTTCTTCAGTGCGACCGCAATGTTTTGCTCCACGTTGAGCCACGGAAACAGGCGGTGATCCTGGAACACGATACCGCGCGCAAGATCCGTGGTGCGAACGCGTTCGCCGCTGAATTCGATCTCGCCGTCGAACTGGTCGTCGAGCCCTGCAATCAGGCGCAGCAGCGTGGACTTGCCACACCCGCTCGCCCCCACGATCGCCACGAACTCGCCGCTTTTCACCGACAGGTCGATGCGATCGAGCACGGGCACCGAGTGGTCATCGCCGGCAAAACGCTTCGTGACGTGATGCAGGCCGAGCTCACTGGTTGAGGTAACAGAGGCAGTCGCCATGATGATATGGACTCTTTATGAAAGATAGAAAATGCGCAATCAAACGGCCGGATCGCGGAACCAGCGTTGCTGGATGGCACGGGCTAGCGCATTCAACGCCCAGCCCGTGATGCCGATCACGATCACGCCAAACACCACGAGATCCATCCGGAACTGTTCGCTGCCGTCGACGAGCGTGTTGCCGATGCCGCTGCCCGCGACCAGCAGATACTCTGCACCGAGCGTCGCCAGCCACGAATAAATCAGCGCAAGATAAATGCCGGTGAAGATGGACGGCAACGCAGCCGGCAGGACGACGTATCTAAGCGTTTGCAACTTGCTATAGCGGAACACCCGGGCAACATCGAGCAGGGCAGGGGAGACCGCCCGGATGCCGTCGCTCGTATGTGCGACCACGGGCACCAGTGCGGCGAGCGAAAGGAAGACGACCTTGGCGACATCGCCGAGACCGAACCATACCGAGATCAGCGGTATCCATGCAAACAAGGAAACCTGCTTGAACGCGTTGAAGCTTGGACCAATCAGCCGGTCCGCGAAGGGCGAGACACCGAATAACGCGCCCAGCATGAGCCCAAGGCTTGCACCGAGCGTGAAGCCTGTCAGCTCGCGTGCGAGCGATGCCGAGAGCGCACGCCATAGCGCGCCGCTTCTCGCCTGGTCGATAGCCGTGTGCAGCACTTGAGCCGGCGAGGTCATCATGCCGTGCCCGGCGACTACGTGACGTGAGACGAACCACCAGGCAAAGAGGGTGGCAATCGGGATGACGCAGCCGCGCCAGCGCCCGGTTCTGCCCGCTTCGCCCGAAGCGCCGATGGCGCCGGAGCCGGTTTCAAGTTCGAGAGACGGCGTGGACATGTCGATACTCCTTCAGGCCAGCCGTGCGGGCGAGAGCTTGTGTTCGAGAACGGTCAGCAAGCGGTCCGCCGCATATCCGATCGCACCGACGATCAGCACCGAAGCAAGCACCAGGTCGAGCTGGAATAGCTGCCGTCCGTACACGATCAGGTAACCGAGTCCTTCAGACGATGCCACCAGTTCGACCACGACCAGCGTGAGCCACGCCTTGGTAAATGCAAGGCGGATACCTGTGCCGATGACGGGCACGGCCGAAGGCAGGATCACGTTGAAGATGGTCTGGCGGCGTGAATAACGAAAGACGCGCGCAACATCAAGATACGCGGGCGGGGTCCGGCGAAATCCCTGCAGCGTGCTCAAGGTGACCGGAACGAGCGCGGCGTGCCCGATCAGCAAATACTTCAACGGTTCGCCTATGCCTACCACGATCATGAGGAACGGCAGCCAGCCCAGCACCGGCACCTGTACCACTGCATTGAAGCTGGGCAGGATGTAAGCCTCGGCTGTGCGCGATAGTCCGAGCCATGCGCCAAGCAGCAAGCCGAGCATGACGCCGCCCGTGAAGCCGACCGCGATCCGCGACAGGCTCGCGCCAATATGCATCCACAGTTCGCCGCTGCTGGCGAGGCCGCCGAGGGTTTCGAAGACAAGGCCGGGCGACGGCAGGATCTGTGGCGAGATCCAGCCATAGTGCGAACCAAGCACCCATAACACGGCACATGCCACGGGCACGAGCCAGGGCAGCGCGATCCAGCCGAACGATCGCGCGACGCTCGCGGTGTGACTGCGGGTGCCGTCGAGCGGCACCCGTTGGCCTGGATTCAAAGTGCGAGCGATGCTGTTCGCCATGACCGGATTCTCCAGAAAAGTTCAGACGTTCAGGACGCCAGCGGCTTGCCGGCCGCATCGAAACGCGGCCAGTAGTTCTCGAGCTTCAGCGTTTTCAGGGCCTGCTCGAGATACTTCGGCTCGAACCAGCCGTTCACGCTCACGGGCTGACGGATCAGGTTCAGACGCAGCGCGTCGTCGGCAACGGCCTGATAGCGGGCCACGATAAACGGATCGATCAGCGGCGAAGTACGGTCCTTGAGCGTCTGGTTCGCGTACTCCGATTGCCACGATTCCACCGGCACGCCGCTCTTCGACCACAGCGTGAAGAGCGCCTGGCGATTGGCTTCGTCGGCAGACCACTGAGCCGCTTGTACGACTGACGTCACGACTTTTTGCACGATCTCGGGATGGTCATGCTCGAAGTCGTCGAGCACCAGCACATGCGCCTGGCGCGTGTACTGGAGACCACCGTCGCGCGATGCATAGATGATCTTCGCAAGGCCCTGCCGCTGGAGCTTGAAGAGCTTGAAGTCGAGAAACACTGCATCCACGCCCTTCGATGCAAGCGCCGCTTGAGACGCGGCATCGTCGAGATTGATCACGCGCAGATCGCGTTCGGAAAGGCCATTCGCCTTCAGGACGTTGTCGACGACAAGCTGCAGGTTGGTGCCGCGAAAGATCGCGACGCGCTTGTCCTTTAAGTCCTTGACGCTCTTGATGTCGGAGTCGGGCGGCACGGCCAGGTAGACGCCGGTGCGCACGCCCGATTCCACCAGCAATTTCGTTTTCAGGCCATTCGCGCGGCCGAGCACGGCGGGGAGGTCGCCCTGATAGGCGAAGTCGATTTGGCGATTCGCCAGCGCTTCGTTGACCGCGGGTCCGGCGCCTTTGAAGAACAGCCATTCCACCTTCACGCCGTCCGGTTTGAGCGCGTCTTCCGTGAGGTGCCGCAACTGGGCGGTGGCGGCCGACGAGCCGCCGAACACGGGCGGATCGCCATAACCTTGCGTCGCCACGCCGATCCGGACAACGGCAGGGGCAGCGGCCAGGGCGCTCGCGGCAGCAATCATGCCCAGCGTGACAATGAGGGAATGCAGGAAGGATCGTGGGGTCATTGAATTCGCGGAGGAAGAGTGGGAAACGGCAGCGAAGCTTTCAGCGCTGCCGAATGACGTTCACAGGATCAGTCCAGCGCAGGCGCACCACGCAATGCGCGGCTGCGCCTGCCGTCGATACCTACGGGCACGTCGCCATGCACCGTCGCGCGCCGGACCACACGGCGCGCGCTCTCGTCGTAGTCGGCGACCGCATAGTGCTGGGTCGAGCGGTTATCCCAGATCGCCACGTCGCCCTGGGTCCAGCGCCAGCGCACAGTGTTTTCGAGGCGCGTCACGTGGTCGTGGAAAAGCTCCTTCAGACGATCTGAATCACGCTGCGACAAGCCGACGAAGCGCTGCACGAAATGCCCCAGCACGAGGCTGCGTTCGCCTGTTTCCGGATGGACGTGCACGACCGGATGTTCGGTTTCATAGACTGTCGATATGAACTGGTCCCGATACGCCTGCTCGGCGGCGGTGGCGGGTGCGTTGCGGTTCGCCGCGTAGTCGTAGGTATTCGTATGAATGGCCCACAGTGAGTCTGCCAGGGCGCGCAGCGGGTCCGGCAGACGCTTGTAGGCCTCGGCAGTGTTGGCCCAGACCGTATCGCCGCCAGCGGGCGGAATCACCACGCCTCGCAGGATCGAGATCTTTGGATACGCTTCGACGAAGGTCACGTCCGTATGCCATGAATTGGCGCGCCTGCCGTCCTTCGAGTCGAGTTCGAGCAGACGATTGCTGCCGGCAACCGATGGCACGGTCGGATGCGCGACGGTTTCGCCGAAGCGGCTGGCGAACGCTTCCTGGGCGGCGTCGTCCAGGTGCGACTGGCCGCGAAAGAAGATCACCTTATGTTGCAGCAGCGTGGCGTTGATGGCCGCGATGGTCGAGTCGGCGAGATCCGGACCGAGGCGCACGCCCCGGATTTCGGCGCCGATCCGGCCGCCCACTGGATGGACGTCGAGTTCCAGTGTGCTCGAGGGTTCGGCGGCAACGGCAGGCGTGGCGATGAGGGTCATCGGATGCTCCTTGGGGAATCGTTGGATAGCGTCGGGTGTTGTTGTTGGTCGTCGTGTATCGGGATGCGCGTGCTGGGCGGGCGAAAAACGCAGCGGCAATAAATTGAAGCATCCGTGCGCGGGCGCGGCAACGAAGCGATTGGACTTTGCTTTACACACCGGACGTGGGTCGTTTATGAAGGACCCTTGATGAGACCCCGTGAAGCGCTGGCTTAATAGGAATTGACAGGTTTTCTATTCATCATCAGATATGCAAATGAATAAAAGATGGTTTCCGTACGTTTCAGTTTGACCTACCTTGTAGTTAGGGGTAGCCCGTACCGGGGTGCATGCAAGGAGAACTGCGATGTCTGAACCGAGAGCCATTTTTAGAAACTGGGGCAGTGAAGTGCTGCGGCATTGGCGTGAGCGGCGTACGGTGGCCGCTAGTCAGCCGCACGAGGCGGCGCGTGAGCCGTATGACCTCGAACGCATCGCGACGTGTGCTTGCAGCGGCTATTTCCATACGGGGTATGCGCTCGATCCGTTTGTTTTTACTCCTGAATTACCGTTTAAGAAGTAGCTCGCGGCGGTGGGCGGGGGTTGGGGTGGGGTTGGTGCCGGGTTCAAGCGTTAGCGGTCGGGATTGTTGCCGGGTTGCTGCTTTCGAGGTTAGTGGTCTGCGTGAGTGAGCTCATTTCTTTATCACTATTAGCCACTGCGCGTGGCGGCGCGTCATTTCTTTGTCCAAAGCGACAAAGAAACGAAGCAAAGAAAGCGCTTTCAAAACGAGGGCTCGTAAGTTGACCCAGCGTGCAGTTCCCGCATTTTTGGCACCCCAAAAGCACGGTGCTCGCCAGAGCGACGGATGTTTGAACCCCTCCTTCTCGCGAATTCTTACACGCACACGCTTCGCCCCGTACGCTCTCGGGCAAGCACGCTTGCCAGGGAACCCAAACGGCATCACGCGCTTTTCGTGTTTCATTATTTGATGATTTAGCTACTTGGTCTGCGCCATTATCTTAATGGGCTACACGGCCGGTCGCATATTTGAAGCTTTGCTTTTGTCGGCCGATTGCGTGACCCGCAGATCCCTTTCGCGGTTATGGCCTTACGAATTTCTGCGGCCTGGTTTCCGGATGGGTTGGCGATGTGGTTCGGTATGCGAACTTATTTTATGATGGTTGTCCGCGGATAGCGCGGGGTGTTCCTTGGGCAGGTTCAGTCACTGGTGGCGAAGCGTGTGGGTATCGGTGTTCGGAGAAGGAGGGTTTCAAACATCCGTCGCTCTTGCGAGCACCGTGCTTTTGGGGTGCCAAAAACGTGGAGGCTGCACGCTAGGTCAACTTATGGGCCCGCGTTTTGAAAGCGCTTTCTTTGCTTCGTTTCTTTGTCGCTTTGGACAAAGAAATGACGCGCCGCCACGCGCAGTGGCTAATAGTGATAAAGAAATGAGCCAACGCAAGCAGACCACTAACCCCGAAAGCAGCAACCCGGCATTGACCCCGACCACCGACGCAGGAACCTAGCACCCCCGCATCAACCCCGCCCACCACCAACAACAGCCCCCTCACTACGCAGCTCCAATTCACCCACTGCATCGCGCGCATTAAACGCCAATGCAAACTGCGCAGCCTGCCGCCCCACTGTCGCCAACTGCTCCGCCACTTTCGGATCCGAACAGGAATCAATCGTCTCGAAGCGCGTTTCCAGCGAATTGACCGCCGCGCCGTACGGTGTCGGCCATCCCCGCAGCGCATGCACGATCGAGCGCAGTGACGTAAGCACAGCACCACCGCCTTGCCAGCCATAAGCCGTGACCACGCACCCCACCCCCCGGCCATCAAGATACGGACGCTTGTCGTTGCTAAGCTCCTCCAGCGTGTCCAGCGCGTTCTTGACCAGCCCCGAAACCCCGCCGTGATAACCCGGCGTCGCAATGATGACCGCGTCCGCTTCGCGCACCGCCTCGATCAGTTCGAGCTGCTCCGCCGTGCGTTCGCCATGTTCGGGCGCGTAGTGAGGGAGCGAGTGCAGGAACGTGCCGCCGAACAGTCGCGTGCGCGCACCTTCGGCTTCGGCGCCGCTCAGGGCGATGCGAAGCGCACGCTCAGTCGATGAAGCCGCGCGGGTCGTGCCGCCAATCCCGACCACGAGCGGCCGGCGAAATTCAAAGCTTTTCAACGAAATACTCCCAGGAGTGCAGTGGAGCCGCGTTCGTACGCCAGAACGCCGCAGCGTATCGACATACCGAAGCATCGATCATGCCGTCATCTTAGCTATCGATTTTGCGCGAGTGAACCGAGCTTTGCTTGAATCGATATGAGCATTGCGTATTTCGAAGCCCTCCGACACCCTCGACGGCCCCGCCCCGCGCCCTACATACGGAGAAGTAATTAGCCTTGCGCAATAGATTATTAAGGCCCCGACGCGGGTTACGTTAAACTTTCGCCTCTCGCGAACCAGGGATGAACGGCGGTCGGCTGCCCGAGCGAACTCGCTCAACGGGGAGTCCGCCGCTTTTTTTGTTTACATGATCGAAATTCGAAATCTGTCGCAACGCTTTGCCGGCCCACGAGGCTGGATCGAAGCGCTGCATAACGTCGACTTGACGATTCCGCCCGGCGAAGTGTTCGGCATCATCGGCCGCAGCGGCGCCGGTAAAAGTACGCTGGTGCGCACCATCAACCTGCTGACGCGGCCAAGCGAAGGCAGCGTGATCGTGGACGGCCGCGACCTCACCACGCTGCCCGCCGCGCAATTGCGCACGGCACGCCGTGACATCGGCATGATCTTCCAGCACTTCAATTTGCTATCGTCGCGCACAGTCTTCGACAACGTCGCGCTGCCGCTCGAACTCGCCGGCATGAAGCGCGGCGAGATCGAGGCGACCGTGTTGCCGCTGCTGGAACTCGTCGGGCTGACCACGCAAAAAGATCGTTATCCCGCACAAATCAGCGGCGGCCAGAAGCAGCGCGTGGGGATCGCCCGGGCGCTTGCCAGCAAGCCCAAAGTGCTGCTCTCCGACGAAGCCACCTCCGCGCTCGATCCCGAAACCACACGCTCCATTCTCGATCTGCTGCGCAAGATCAACAAGGAACTCGGCCTGACGATCGTACTCATCACGCACCAGATGGACGTGATCAAGCAGGTCTGCGATCGCGTCGCGGTGCTCGATGCCGGCCGCGTAGTCGAGGAAGGCAATGTGGTCGATGTCTTCATGCAACCGCATCATGAAGTGACGCGTGCGTTGATTGGCGACGTGATCGCGCACGAGTTGCCGCCCGCGCTGAAGTTGCGCGTGGCCGAGCGTTTGAAAACCGGCAGCGGCCATTTGCTGCGGCTGGCGTTCACCGGCTCCGGCGTCGACCAGCCGATCCTCTCTGAAACCATCCGCCGCTTCGAACTCGACTTCAACATCCTGCACGGCCAGATCGACGAGATCCAGGGGCAGGCGTTCGGCTCGCTGGCGGTGCTCGCGGCAGGCAAGCCGGCGAACGTGGCCGAGGCCATTGCGTATCTGCGTGAACAAGGTGTGGTGGTGGAGGAGATGTCCCATGTTGAGTGAAATGTTCGATATGTTCGTCCAGTCGTTCTGGGAAACGCTCGTGATGGTGGGCATTTCCGGGCTGGTCGGCGCGGCTTTGGGGCTGCCGCTTGGCGTGCTGCTGTATCTCACCGACCGTGATGGCGTGTTGCGCAATCTCGCGTTGAACCGCGTCATGGGCGGCGTCGTGAATGCAGTGCGCTCGACACCGTTTATCATTCTGCTCGTCGCGGTGATCCCGTTCACGCGGCTGGTGGTCGGCTCGTCGATCGGGACGGCGGCCGCGGTCGTGCCGCTGACTATCGCGGCTGCGCCGTTCATCGCGCGGCTGGTGGAGACCGCGCTGCGCGAGGTCGATCGAGGCTTGATTGAAGCGGCGCAGGCAATGGGCGCGACGACGAGCCAGATCGTGTTCAAGGTGTTGTTGCCGGAGTCCTTGCCGGGCGTGGTTGCCGGCCTGACTATCACGTTCGTGTCGCTGGTGGGGTATTCGGCAATGGCCGGTGCAATCGGCGGCGGTGGCCTGGGCGACCTTGGCATTCGCTACGGGTATCAGCGGTTTTTGCCGGAAGTGATGCTGACGGTGGTGGTGATCCTGATCGTCTTCGTGCAGCTTGTGCAGTCGTTCGGCGACTGGCTAGTGCGCCGACTCAGCCATAAATAAGCAGTCTCACCTAATTTTTATATCAAGCTCTAAGGGTAGTCCATGCAACGTCGAATCATTCTCAAGCTGGCCGCTGTGTTCAGCGCAACCGCATTGCTCGCCAACGTCGCGCAAGCCGATGAAACCATCAAGGTAGGCGTGACCGGCGGTCCGCACGCCCAGGTCATGGAAGTCGTGAAGCAGGTCGCCGCGAAGAACGGCCTGAACATCAAGATCGTCGAGTTCGCCGACTACATCCAGCCGAATGCGGCACTGGCGTCGGGCGATCTCGACGCGAACAGCTATCAGCACACACCGTATCTCGACGCGCAGGTGAAGGACCGCGGCTATAAGCTGATCAAGATCGCCGATACGGTCACGTTCCCCATGGGCATCTATTCGAAGAAGTTCAAGTCGCTGGCGGAGTTGCCGGTGGGCGCGCGCATCGCGGTGCCGAACGATCCGACCAACGGCGGCCGGGCGCTGTTGCTGCTGCAAAAGAACGGGTTGCTGAAGTTGCGTGCGGATGCGGGCTTGAAAGCGACGCCGCTCGACATTATCGATAACCCGCGAAAGCTGAAGATCGTCGAACTCGACGCCGCGCAAATCCCGCGCTCGCTAGCGGACGTGGACGCCGCCGCGATCAACACGAACTTCGCCATGGAAGCCGGGTTGAAGCCGAAGCAGGACGCGATCGCGATTGAAGACCCGAATGGTCCGTACTCGAACATCATCGCGATTCGTGCCGTGGACAAGGACAAGCCGTGGGTGGCGAAACTCGTGGCCGCCTATCACTCGCCGGAAGTGAAGCAGTTCATTGAGGCGAAATACGCGGGTGCGGTGATCGCCGCCTGGTAAGCCCTCGTAACAAAATCCGGGCATCGTGCGCGCTCTTTCCCTCACGGGTCAGAGCGCGCAGTCGTTTGGGCGCGGCCAACGAACAGGCGCAATTCCTACTCGCCAAGGGTAAACGCCAATCTTTTTCCACCCGGGCAGAAAGCTGACAGAAGGCTTTGCCTTCTTATACTTGCGCCACATTAGAACAAGATGCCGGATTGCCACGGATAGAAGGAGACGTTTCACGATGCAGTTCCCCCCGCGCCTTTTCACGCTCGCTTGCACGCTGGCCGCGCTCTTGTGCGCCGCGTCGCCTGCCCGGGCGGAAAAACTGACGCTGATGGCGGGAGGCACGTCCAAGATCGTCTATCTGCCTTTGATCCTTGCGTCGCAACTCGGCTATTTCAAGGACGAAGGACTCGAATTCGAGATCCTGTCCCAGCCGGCCGGCGTCGATACCGCGACCGAACTGCTCGCCGGTGCGATCCAGGGTGCGGTCGGTTTCTACGATCACACCATTGACCTGCAGAGCCGCGGCAAGGATGTCGAGGCGCTGGTCGTGTTCAGCAAGAGCGCGGGGTTGATCGAGCTGGTCTCGAAGAAATCGGCGGCGGGTTTCAACACCATGGCCGACGCGAAAGGCAAGACGCTGGGCGTGACGGGACTGGGTTCGTCGACGAACTTCCTGACCCACTACCTTGCGGCGCGCGCCGGGTTGACGCCAAAGGAATACTCGGTGTTGCCGGTGGGTTCCGACGACAGCTTCATTTCGGCCATGGATCAGGGCCGTATCGACGCCGGCATGATCGAAGAGCCGGTCGCCAGCCGGCTGCTGGCCAGCGGCGATGCGAAAGTGCTGGTGGACATGCGCAGCGCGGCAGGCACGGTGGCGGCCTTAGGTGGCCCGTATGCGGGCCCGTGTTTCTACGCTCAGCGAAGCTGGGTCAATACGCATCGTGATGAAGCGCAGAAGCTCGTGCGCGCGATGGTGCGCTCGCTGGCGTTCATTGCGAGCCATAGCGCCGAAGAGATAACGGCCAAGGTGCCAAGCGATTTTTATGGACCGGGCCAAGGCAAGGCGCTTTATATCAGCGCGCTGAAGTCCTCCATACCAATGTTTACGAAAGACGGCCGGATGCCGGACGGGACGCCCGCGGCCGTGCTGAAGGTGCTCACGCTGGCGAACTCGTCGATCGATCCGCGGCATATCGATCTGTCGAGGACCTACACGAACGAGTTCGTGGACCGCGTGCAACTCGGTGCGAAATAAAGTGAAGCTGGCGATCCATTTTCCTCCATTCGAAGCGATGCCATGAAAGCGATACGCATAGAACAGTATGGCGGACCCGAAGTCCTGATTCGTCAGGATATCGAAGTTCCTCAGCCGGGATACGGTGAGGTGCTGGTCAGGGTCCGATGCGCAGGCATCAACTTCATGGATATCCACACGCGCCAGGGGAAATACAAGGTGTCGCGCACATACCCCGTGAGAATTCCCTGCACGCTTGGCATGGAAGGTTCCGGCGATGTGGTTAAAACCGGCGCAGGTGTGACGTCGTTCGAACTGGGTGAGCGGGTCGCGTGGTGTATTTCCTGGGGTGCTTACGCTGAATATGCGGTTGTGCCGGCGGCGAGGCTGGCGCGGATCCCGGACTCGATTTCTTATGACCTCGCGGCTGCGGCGATCTTCCAGGGATCGACTGCTCACTATCTGATCGATGATGTCGGCCATGTGGGCGCTGGTACGACGTGCCTGATCCATGCGGCGTCCGGCGGTATCGGCCAGTTGCTGGTGCAGCTTGCCAAGCGTCGAGGCGCGACAGTGTTCGCCACCAGCAGCAGTGAGCAGAAAGCGGACATCGCCCGCAAGCTCGGTGCGGATCACGTGATGCTGTACGACGATGGCCGTTTCGCTGACCACGTGCGCGAAATGACCGGCGGCCGTGGCGTGGATGTGGTGTATGACGCGGTCGGCCGCACAACGCTGCGCGATAGTTTTCGCTCCACGCGTGTGCGGGGACTGGTCGTCAACTATGGATCGGTGTCGGGTTCATTGAACGATCTCGATCCCATTGAACTGGGCGAAAGCGGTTCGTTGTTCCTGACGCGTCCGCGGCTGGCCGATCATCTCGCCGACGCGCAAACCGTGCAGCGTCGAGCGGACGATGTGTTCGCCGCACTCTCCGATGGCTCGCTGACCATTGCCATCAGCGCTCGTTACAAGTTCGATCAGGTTGAAGAGGCGCATGCCGAGCTTGAGGCACGGCGCCAGGTGGGCAAGTCGGTATTGATGATTGGATAAGTACCATCAATGCGTCCGTCGCAGTCGTGGCGGTCGTTGTTAATTGTTGTCGAATGCTGTGACTGCTGTCGCCAACGTGCGCCGGCACACCGCATACTTTGAGAAGGCCAAGTTCATGTCCTCACACGCTACGTCTCCTAATGACTCGAAATTCAAGTCTGTATTTCGGGTTGTCAGCGGCAATTTCCTCGAAATGTACGACTTCATGGTCTATGGCTATTACGCCTCGGCCATCGCCAAGACCTACTTCCCGAGCGGTAACGAATTCGCGTCGCTGATGCTCGCGTTATCCGTGTTCGGCGCCGGCTTCCTGATGCGTCCGATCGGCGCCATCGTGCTTGGCGCGTACATCGATCATCACGGACGACGCAAGGGCCTGATCCTTACGCTGGGCTTGATGGCGATCGGCACCTTGCTGGTCGCGGTGATTCCGGGGTACGCGACAATCGGTGTGCTGGCTCCGATCATCGTGTTGCTTGGGCGCCTGCTGCAGGGCTTCTCGGCCGGCGTGGAACTTGGCGGCGTCTCGGTGTATCTCTCCGAGATCGCGACCAAGGGCAACAAGGGCTTTTATTGCTCGTGGCAATCGGGCAGCCAGCAAGTAGCCGTGGTGTTTGCTGCGCTGATCGGCGTGGGCATGAGCCGCATCTTGCCGCCTGATCAGATGACGTCGTGGGGATGGCGCGTGCCGTTCATCATCGGCTGTCTGATCGTGCCGTTCCTGTTCATCATTCGCCGTTCGCTGCAGGAAACCGAAGAGTTCCTCGCACGCAAACATCGTCCGAACATGGGCGAGATCATGAAGTCGATGCTTTCGAACTGGGGTGTCGTGCTTGCAGGCATGGGCATGGTCATCATGACCACGGTGTCGTTCTACATGATCACGGCCTATACACCGACCTTCGGCAAGGAAGTGCTCAAGCTTTCATCGATTGACGCGCTGGTGGTGACGGTGTTCGTCGGCTTGTCGAATCTTGTGTGGCTGCCGCTCTCGGGTGCGTTGTCCGATCGCGTCGGTCGTCGCCCGGTGCTGCTGTTCTTCACGATCCTGACCATCCTCACGGCGTATCCGGCTGTGCAGTGGCTGGTCGCGGATCCGTCGTTCCTGCGCTTGCTTGGCGTCGAATTGTGGCTCTCGTTCCTGTACGGTTGTTATAACGGCGCGATGGTCGTGGCGCTTACCGAAGTCATGCCGGTCGAAGTGCGTACAACGGGTTTCTCGCTGGCATATAGCCTGGCGACGACCATCGGCGGATTCACGCCTGCCATCTCCACGTACCTGATTCACGCAACCGGCAACAAGGCGGCGCCGGGCGCGTGGATGTCCGTTGCCGCGGTCTGCGGGCTGATCGCGACGCTCATTCTGTATCGATCCACGCAAGCGCGCGCTCAATACAAGACCGCGTGACGGGCGGCGCTGAACGCATGGCCACGCCCCGAGCGAGATACACTTCGCCTGAGGGCCGTGGCCCGGCGTGGCGTGAGGCTCGTTTGAATCACGCGCATGCCGGGCTGGCGGACAATGCCCATGCATAACGCGGTGAACGTGATGAAGCTACTGCTGGTCGAGGACAATGAGGAACTGGCTCATTGGCTCGCTAAGATTCTGGAAGACGATGGTTTTGTGCTCGATCGCGTCAGCGACGGCGACGCGGCTGACCGCTTCCTGCGCACCACGCGTTATGACGTCGTGCTGCTCGATCTCAACCTGCCCAACCTGTCCGGCAAGGGCGTGCTGCGGCGCTTAAGAGAGCGGGGCGACGACACGCCCGTGCTCATCCTGACCGCAAGCGGCTCAGTGGATGAAAAGGTGATTTGCCTGAGCGCCGGCGCGGACGACTACGTCGTCAAGCCGTTCGATGCGCGCGAGCTGGTCGCGCGGGTCAAGGTGCTGGTGCGGCGACAATTGCCCTCGCGCTCGAACAGCACGCGCTGCGGCGATCTTTCCTACGATATCGACCGGCGGCAATTCTCGGTAGCAGGCGACGTGCTGAGCCTGACGCCCAGAGAGCATGCCGTGCTCGAGACCTTGATCCTCAAGGCCAAGAAGACCGTCTCCAAGCCGATGCTGGCCGATTCTCTTGGCAGCTCGACTACCCACACGAGCGAAGACGCCATCGAGATCTACGTCTCGCGGCTTCGCAAGAAGCTCGAGAAAAGCACCGCCACCATCATTACGCTTCGTGGCCTGGGTTATCTGTTGCAAGCCAGCAGCGATGACGAATAGCCTGCGTCTGCGGCTTCTGCTGTGGTTGCTGCTGCCGTTGACGGTCTATGTGCTCGCAGCGGGCTACATGGCCCGTGAAGGTGCGCAGAAAACTGCAAGCCTGATCCAGGACAATGCGCTCCTTGCGTCCGCCCGCGTGATGGCCGGCGACGTCAAATGGGACGACAGTTTCCTGCACGCGGATATTTCCCCAAGCGCTATCGAGATCCTGAGCTCGCCCTATGGCGACAGGGTGTTTTTTCGTATCCGCGTGATCGACGGTCCGGTGATTGCGGGCACGTCGGATCTTGAGCAAGTCGAGCCTGCCAGTTCACCCGGCTGGTATGACACCGAGATAGACGGTCAGCCGGTGCGGGCGGTCTCCATCATCCGGCCGATGTACGACTCCGGCGAAAGCAAGCGCATCCTCGTTTCGGTGGGCCGCACGGAACTGGAGCGCGACGCATTGGCGACCGACTTATGGCGGCCGCAACTGCTGCATTTCGCGGAGATCATTGCGATCGCAATCGTGCTGGTGTGCGTCGGCCTGACGTTCGAGTTGCGCCACCTGATGGCGCTGACCAATGACGTGCGCGACCGCGCGCCCAACGAACTCGTGCCGCTGCGCTCGGAGCATCTTCAGAGCGAGTTGCGGCCTATCGTCGATGCGATCAACCATTGCATTGCGAGGATTGAACGGCAGACCGCGATGCAGCGGCGTTTCATTTCGCATGCCGCGCATCAGTTGAGAACGCCGCTGACGCTGCTCGGTGCGCAACTGCAATACGCGCGACGCCACGACGATCTTGCGACCGTCAAAGAGACCTTATCGGCCATGCACAAGAGCAATGGGGCGCTGGTGTCGCTGACCAACCAGTTGCTGTTGCTTGCGCAAGCCGAGACCGCCGATTACAGCCACTTCGAAGGCGAGCGTGTCGATTTGCGAGAGGTCGCGACAACGGTAATCGAAGAGCTGGCGCTGCTCGCGCAACGTCGCGGAATCGAGCTGGCCGCGCAACTCGCCGACGACGCTTTCCTGCTGGGGAACGCGCGCTTATTGTCGGTGCTGGTCTTCAACCTGGTGGACAACGCGATTCGATACACGCCCGCGTCAGGTCACGTAACGTTGTCGATCGAGCGGCGCGAGAAGACGATCGTGCTTGCGGTCACCGATGACGGTCCCGGCATTCCAGCCGATGTCCGCGATCGCGTGTTCGAGCCGTTCTTCAGGGCATCGGTGGAAGAGGGCAGCGGGCTGGGTCTTGCGATCGTGCGTGAGATCGTGCGGGCGCACCGCGCAAGCATCAGCTTCGATGACGGCCCCGGCGGCAAGGGGCTGGCCGCCGAGGTCCGGTTTTCACTTTAGGGCAACAGACTCCCTGTCACTCGCACCCATGAACCTGTGCGAGTGAGCAACGACTTCAGGCCTCTTCGGCCCACGCCATGTTCTCCCGCGCCATCAGCGCTGAAGAAGCAGCCGGTCCGAACGTGCCCGCCGTGTAAGTGCGCGGACGATCGTTCAATTCCTTCCAGCCATCCAGGATCGGCTCGACCCACGCCCATGCCGCTTCGAGTTCGTCGCGACGCATGAAATGCGTCAGGCGACCGCGCATCACATCGATCAACAGCCGCTCGTACGCTTCCGCGCGACGTTCGCTGAATGCTTGCTGCAGATCCAGGTTCAGGTTCACCGGCAGCATATGCATGCCGCTGCCGGGCTCCTTCGCGAGCATCTGCAACTGGATCGATTCTTCCGGCTGCAACTGGATGACCAGCCGGTTGCCATAGTTGCGCGGTCCGCTGGGAATGATCGAGAACGGCAGGTCGGCGAAGTCGATCACGATCTCCGATTGCTTCTTCTGCAAGCGCTTGCCGGTACGCAGGAAGAACGGCACGTTCGCCCAGCGCCAGTTGTTGATATGCGCACGGATGGCGACGAAGGTCTCGGCGCGGCTCTCCGCCGGCACGTTGTCTTCTTCCATGTAACCCTTGACCGGCTCGCCGCCAATCGCGCCCGGACTGTACTGGCCACGCACGGTGTCGCGGGCAATATCGGCGACCGTCATCTTGCGCAGCGAACGCAGCACCTTGAGCTTTTCGTCGCGCACGGCATCGGGATCGAGCGACACGGGCGGCTCCATGGCCACGATGCACAGCAGTTGCAACAGGTGGTTCTGCACCATGTCGCGCAGCGCGCCGGTCTGGTCGTAGAAGCCTGCACGGCTGCCCACGCCCACTGTTTCCGCCACGGTGATCTGCACGCTCTTGATGTACGGCGCCTGCCACAACGGTCCGAAGATCGCGTTGCCAAAGCGCAGCACCATCAGGTTCTGCACTGTCTCTTTGCCGAGGTAATGATCGATGCGATAGATCTGCGCTTCGGCAAAATGACGGCCGACAGAAGCATTGATCGCTTGCGCCGAGGCAAGGTCGTGACCGAGCGGTTTTTCCAGTACGACGCGCGCGATGCTGTCGACGAGACCCGCGGCCGACAGGTTGTCGCAGATGGTCGTGAACAGGTCCGGCGCGGTCGCGAGATAAAACACGCGGCATACGTCTTTGCGCGCAACTTCAGCAAGCCGCAGGTAGTCGCTTGCTTCATCGATGTTGATGCGCACGTAGTCGAAGAGCGCCAGGAACGTGTCCCATGCCTGCGGGTCGAGCGCCTTTTTATCGACGAAGGGTTTCGATTGCTCTTCGACGAACTGCACGTACTGCTCGCGCGACCAGTCGCGGCGGCCGATCGCGATAATGCGTGTTTTCGGGGGCAGGTTGCAGTGCAGATGCGCCATATAAAGCGCCGGCAAGAGCTTGCGTGCGGACAGGTCACCGCCGCCGCCAAAGATGATCATGTCGACAGGAAGATCGTGTGCGGCGAAATGAGTTTGAGTGGTCATGGTGCGTGGGAATTCGCGAGTTTGCAGTCAGAATTGCGCTCCGCGGAGCGGGCCGTGTGCGACGCTAAGTATGTCGTTATACCAGTTACGCTTTAAACAAGCATGGTTGACGCTTGGCGAGGGCGCTGCCGTTTGGGATCGTCAGACCAAGAGGAGAAAAACGTCCGACCGGTCGGGAAGCAATGCAGCGGCGTGCATGTAACTGTAGTGTAAGCGTGCGGCGGATGCCACGTGCAGAACGATCAGACAGACCGGTGATGCGCAAAATCGATGGCGACAATGCCGGTCTTTTCCTTCTTGACGCGACGCTTGGCGACAGCCGCGACCGCGCCTATTTCCTCGCAGATGCGCGCCGTTCCGGCCGCGACCCTGACCGCGCCAATCGACATGGTGACGAAGCCGAAGAACTGCCGGTGCCGGCTGCGGTCTTCGCTGTAGATGCCGCCGGCCAACCGGTCCTCGGGTGAGTAAAACCGTTTGACGTCTTCATTGAAGCGATCAATGGCCTGAAGGCTGCGGCTGTTCCAGTCCGCGCTTTGAAACAGCATCAGGAAGTCGTCACCGCCTATGTGGCCGAGGAAATCGCACGCTGGTTCGCAGACCGAGCGCAACGCCCCAGCAGCCGCCTTGAGTACTTCGTCGCCTTGCCAGTAACCGTAGCAGTCGTTGAATGGCTTGAAGTCGTCGAGATCGACGTAACAGGCAACGAAGTCAACGCCGTTGTCGATCAGCCGCTCGACATGCGAATTGATCGGCACGTTGCCGGGAAGGAACGTCAGCGGGTTGGCATAACGTGCCGCCTCCAGCCGGATCTCCGTCACGGCGCGCACCAGCCGCTCGCCGGTTGCGAGCCCTATGTAGCGGCCTGCGTCGGTGATGATGAGGCCGTCGGAGAGATAACGCAGGTCGTCATTGGCAAGCATGTGGGCCACCTGCTCCAGCGTGGCATGCCGCTCGACCACCAGCGGCGCGGGATTGGCAAACTGAAGGCATGGGCGCTTGCCGAAGAGCTCGCGATGGTAAGGCAGCGCGTACTGGTCCATGAAAGCGCGGCGATTGATGAGCGCGACCGGCCGGCCTTTGTCGATGATCGCTACCGCGTGCAATTCCGGCGCGTCGTTGAACAGGTCGACCACGTGATCGTTGCGCGCATCGATCGGCAACGAGGGCGCGACGATCAGCATCCGGTCGAGTTCGAATCCGTTCGCGCCCGCTTCGCGGCGGGTGTGGGTGTGCGTTGGGTAGACGGTGATCTGCGGCGAACGCAACAAGTGCCGGACGGGCGCCGGCAATGCCCGGCTGGGCAGTGCCGCCGGGCGCCCCAGCAAGAATCCTTGTCCATACGCAATGCCCAGGTCGCGCACGATTCCCAGATCGGCCGGGCGCTCGATGCCTTCTGCAATCAGCTCGGCGCCGCTGGCTCTTGCGAACGCGGCCATCGCTTTCACAGCCTCGAATTTGAGCGGATCGGTGGCGATGTTGTCGATGAAAAAACGGTCGATTTTCACGTAGCCGGGCGCGAGCCGCACCCAGAGATTCATGCTCGCGTTCGCGCTGCCGTAGTCGTCGAGCGCGAACGCGGCTCCGCTTGCGCGCAATGCACGAACGGTCGCGTCGAAACGATCAAGGTCGGTAATGACGCTCTGCTCGGTCAGTTCGACCACGACGCGCTCGGCGCCAAGCGCACTGGCCCCGAGGAAATTGGCGATGCCGTCGCCCGCGTCAAAGCTCGCTTCTATCACTGCGGCGCTTGCGTTGATGAACAGGAGGCCGGCGCCATGGAGGCGCGCAAAGGACTCGCAACATACTTGTGCCGCCGCTATCTCCAACCGGTGTCCCGACCCTTCCTGCTGCGCCTGTGCAAACAAGCCGCGCGGCGTCTCAAGCGAGGTGGCGGCCGGACCGCGGATAAGGCCTTCATGCCCTGCAATCTCTCCATCGGCAAGGTGCACGATAGGCTGGAATACCGCCCACAACGCACGGTCGGCAATCAACGCGTCGACCGTCGATGGCGCGCCGTGTGTGACATGGAGGGGTGAGAATTGCATGGGAGTCCCGTTGAGCTGATTGGCTTAACGGCGCGACACTGGACTAGTTCAATGAACCTTTGATGACTTGAAGCACCAGGGAGGTGCGGGCTGGTGGGGCGCTCCACCATTTTCGTCTGCAGATAAGCAGGCGGCACGCGTTTTATCCGCATGCCGCGCCGCTTCAGATCACCATCGACAATCCCAGCGTGAACACTAGCGCTGTCACCGAAATAATCGTTTCGCACACGGTCCAGGTCTTGAACGTCTGCGTCACGGTCATGCCGAAGTACTCCTTGACCAGCCAGAAGCCACCATCGTTGACATGCGACAGGATCAGCGATCCGGCGCCCGTCGCGAGCACGAGCAGTTCGGGACGCACGCCGGTCGCTGTGGAGGCGGCAGCCGCTGCGATAGGCGCAATGATCCCTGCAGCCGTGGCCATGGCGACCGTTGCCGATCCCGTCGCCACGCGAATCAAGCCGGCGACCAGCCACGCAAGGATCAACAGCGGCACGTGTGCGCCGGTGGCCACGTCGACAATCGCCTTGGACGCGCCGCTATCGATCAGGATGCGCCCGAAACCCGCTCCTGCACCCACCACCAGCGTGATGCTGGCGGTCGGCGCGAGGCACTCGTTCGTGAACTTGAGAATGGATTCGCGATTGAAGCCGCGCGCCGAGCCGAACGTGTAGAAGCTCAGCAACACCGCAAGCAGCAGCGCCATGTCCGGATGCCCGATCAGGCGCAGCACATTGTTGGCGGTCGACTTCGCCGGGACGATCAGGTCGGCCCAACTGCCCACGAGCATCAGCAGAACGGGCAACAAGACCGTCAGCAGCGTGATGCCAAAGCTCGGCAGTTTCTGCGTCGCGCGAGCGGCATCCTGCTCGATGAACTGCTGCGCCATCGGGTTGACGCCTTCGAGCACGACGAACTTCGCGATCAGGTTCGAGAACAGCGGTCCCGCGATAATCGCCGTGGGAATACCGACGATCAACGCGTAGAAAATCGTGTGGCCAATGTCCGCGTTATAAGCGGTCACTGCCAGCAACGCGGCCGGGTGCGGCGGAATCAGGCCGTGCACGACCGAGAGGCCCGCGACCATCGGAATGCCGACGCGGATCATCGACGTGCCGGTACGCTGCGCCACGTTGAACGCAATCGGAATCAGCAGCACGAAACCGACTTCGAAAAATACCGGCAGGCCGACGAGGAACGCGATGCACATCATTGCCCAATGCACATTCTTCGGGCCGAACAATCCGATGAGCGTTTGCGCAATACGTTCAGCCCCGCCGGATTCGGCCATCATCTTGCCGAGCATCGTACCGAGCCCGACGACAATCGCAATATGCCCGAGCGTTCCGCCCACGCCGGTTTCGAATGACTTGAGGATCGATGTCATCGGCATGCCGACGGCAAGCGCGAGCGCGACGGACACCACCATCAGCGTGATGAACGGATTGAGCTTGAATCGCGCGATCAGCACGACCAGTGCGATGATCGCGACCAACGCGTAGACGAGTAACAAACTTCCCTGGACGGTCGCCATGGAGGCTCCAAATTAGCGGTCGGAGAAACCGGAGCGTCGTGCCGCGTGGTTTTAAAAACGCTCCGGCATACCTGGTTAGAACTTGTGTCGAATGCCCACGACGGTGACGAACTGACCGTTGTTGCTGGACGGATTCGTGACGCCTTCAACCCATGCCTTGGAGCCGGATGAACGCTGGTAAATGCCGTTCAGATAGACGTCGGTCGTCTTCGACAGGAAGTACTCGCCGCCCAGTGCCAACTGGTTGTAGTGAGCATTCGATGCGGTGGCCGAACTGCTGTTCTGGCTCGTGTAGATGTAGCCGAGCGAGAGCAGCGTGGCAGGCGTGAACTGATAGCGCACGCTCGCTTCGTAGTTCGCAAAACGCAGGCTGCCGCCGGTCAGGAGGTCGAAATGCGAGTTCGTGTACAGCAGCGCGACAATGGCCGGCCCGAACGTGTAGGCGCCGCCTGCGCCCCACACCTGGTTGCGCGCGACGTTGCTGATGATCGACGCACTGGTGCTGTAGTAGTTGTCCGAGGGCGCTGCACCGGCCGTGTTCGACGCAGGGTGATCGACCAGCGAGTAGGCCGCGTCCAGGCGCACCGGACCCGCGGCGTAATCGGCGCCCACGCTCCACGCGCGGTTGTTCGAGAAGTCCCCGGCGGTGTTCGAGAACGCATACATTGCGTTGGCGGTGAAGCCCGAGAACGTCGGCGTGGTGTACTTGACCGCGTTGTTGGTGCGGTAGGTGTTGTTGATGTCGTCGTTATCGTAGATCGCGTTGCCGTACTGGCTCATCGCGCCCACGCCGTTGATCTGCAGGTTCGAGAGATAGTCCTGCACGCTGTTGTACTGGCGGCCGAGCGTGATCGTACCCGCGCGGTCATTGCTCAGCCCCACCCATGCGCTGCGGCCGAACATCCGTCCGCCCTGGCCCGACGCGCCCGATTCCAGGCTGAAACCGTTCTCGAGCTTGAAGAGAACCTTGTTGCCGCCGCCCAGATCCTCGCTTCCAAGCAGGCCCCAGCGCGACCCTTGCACGTTGCCCTGGGTCGCCTGATAGGCGCTATTGCCCTTTTGATTGTTGGTGTACGTGAAGCCGGCGTCCACAATGCCGTAGAGCGTCACGCTGCTTTGGGCGAAAGCGGCTTGCGCCACGCTTCCTGTCACGGCGACGGCCACGGCCGTGCGAAGGATCTGCTTATGCATCTGGTTTCCTCTGGTCGAAAGAAGGGCGTCCATCGATGAATTTTTGTTCTCTTCGATGGAATCAGGATTACTAAACGTGCAAGGCAAAGCGACGCCGGAGAAATCCGGCGTATCGGTCATACAAGAAAATCAGGTCCAGTCAGGCCACTCAGTCGGGCCAATTCCGCCGGCCGGCGCTACGCCGCGCATCGCGCTGGAAAAACGGGGTGACCAGCGGATGCGGCGCGTGCTGCGCGCGCTCGAGTTCATCGAGCAGGCGTTCAAGCACGCTGTGCTCCTGGCCCGGATGCAGATTGCACGGGTCGATGAAGAAGAAATTCAGTTCTGCCTCGTGATCGCGCACGATCACGGGTACGCTTCCCGCCGGCGGATGGGCGAGCGCGTCTGCCAGGTCCCAGGCGCTGATACGCGCCTCGCGTGAATCGATGGACAGCTTCAGGCGGTCGAGCGGATTGCCGGTTGGATCGGCATCGATCTCTGCACGCACACCGGGGCGCGTATTCAGCGCTTCACGCCACAACTCGAGATAACCGCGTTCACGGGCGCGGACCGCCGCATGGTCGCGTTGCTGCCATTGTTCGAGCGCGGCGATGGCGCCCGCAATGCCTTCCTTGCCTACTTTCATGCCACGGCCTATGCCGCCATTCTGGAAATAGGCGGCACGTACCAGCGCTTTCTTGCCGGCGACAATACCGGCGGTCGGACCGCCGAGAAACTTGTGCGCCGAATACAGCACGAGATCGGCGCCAGCGGCAATGAAGCGCGTGAGATCATATTCGGACGCTGCATCCACGATGACCGGTACACCTTTCGCATGCGCCAGAGCGATGAATTCTTCCACATGGATCAAGCCGAACTGGACCGTGTGATGCGAGACCACATAGAGCGCAGCGGTCGTGCGCTCGTTGATCGCCGCGGACAGCTGGTAGCCATGCGACTCCGTGGCCGCTCCCACGGGCACGACGCGAGCGCCGGCAAGCCGGATCGCCTGGTCGACAGGTGCGCCATAATTGACGAGATGGCCCGTTTGCACGACGACCTCGTGGCGCAGTCCGCTTGTATCGGGCAAACGCTCGATCAACCCAAGGTCGTCACCGGTCATGGTCGCCGCAATGCCGAGCGTGATCGCCGCGGAACAGGATGCCGTGACATAGCCGCTTTCGCTGCCGCAAGCCTGCGCGATCACGGCCGACGCTTTGCGTTGCAAGTCGTCGATCTGGACGAACTGAGGCAGGATTGCCGCCATTGCTTCAATGACCGGCGTCGCCACGATGGACGCACCCAGGCTCGTCATCGTGCCCGAGACATTGATGACCGGGCGTAGACCAAATCGGGAATAAATATCCATCGTGCGGCTCCTGATATTCCTTTATTATGGAACGTATGTTGTAATTGTGTATTAGATTATCATACGATGCGCTTGCGTCAAACTGTACAAAAACAATCAGTCCCAGGAGCGTGATGGCCGCCAAGCCCCGTCAAACCATGCAGGAACCGCAGTCGGTCGAGCAGCCCGCCCCAGATCTTGCCGGCGCTGCGCCCGCAACGCGCACGCGCACCAGCGCGATCGACCGGGCGGTGCAGATCCTCGACGCATTGCAGGACACCAACCGTCCGACGACCGCGTATGAAATCGCGCGACTCGTTGGTGCCCCTTTGTCCACGGTCTATTCGATCATCAATGACCTGGTGGAGAAGAACCTGCTGGCCCGCACGCCCGACGGCGCGATCTGGCTGGGCTCGCGGCTCTACGGCTACGGTCTGACGTATGCGAGTTCACTCGATTATCTGGCCGTCGCGCATGAAGAGATGAACCGCTTGTCGACGCAGGTTGGCGAGACGGTGCAGGTGTGCGGACTCGAGGAAGGGATGATGGTCGTGTTGCAAATGGCCGAGGGGCCAGGCCATTTCCGCGTGACTTCGCGCGTGGGAAGCCGGGTGCCGCTCAACTGGACCGCGTCGGGACGATTGCTGGTGGGGCATCTGCCGGACGCCGAGCGAATCGCCTATTTCGAACGGTACGCGAAACCGTCGCCCACTGCGCGCGCCGAGACGCGTCCTGACGTGCTCGCGAAAATGGCGCGCGAGGCGCTGGATGCACACCTGTCGATCCAGATCGGAGAGTCGGATGCGTCCGTGGCGTGTCTCGCCGCACCAGTGCTCGATCAGGCGGGAGACTGCGTGTTCACCATTTCGATCGTGATGCCGGAAGCCAAGGCGCTTCAGAGTACTGAACGTTTCGGCGACGAACTGAAAGTCGTGGCCGCGCGCATTGAAGCGCGGCTCGGTTGGCAGCGCCGCGCGCCTGAACCGATCGGTTAAATGCGACGCCGGTTAGCGGGTCTTTGAACTTTGTCCTCAACACTTGAAAGAGAACCAACGCAACATGGGATTTTCGACTGAGATGAACTGCTATGAACGACTGCAGGCCCGCGGCTTAAAACTTCAGGACGTGCCCGCACCCATAGGCAATTTCACTCACTGCACACGCGAAGGCAACTTGCTGTTCTTGTCCGGGCAAGGGCCGCTCGATGAAACCGGGCATCTGATGACGGGCAAGGTCGGCGCCGACGTCACCGCCGATGAAGCATATGCACACGCGCTACTGGTCGGTCTTAACCTGCTGTCGGTCCTGCATGTGGAACTGGGCGACCTGAGCCGGGTAAAGCGCGTCGTGAAGCTGCTCGGCATGGTCAATGCAACGCCGGATTTCGCCGATCATCCCCGCGTGATCAACGGCTGCTCCGATCTCTTCGTCGATGTGTTCGGCGACGCGGGACGGCACTCACGTTCTGCTGTGGGCGTAGGATCGTTGCCCGGCAACATCACGGTAGAGATCGAAGCAATTGTTGCTATTCGCGATTGAGGTTAAGCGGCGATTCAGCGGTGTTGCGTCTTCACTTTCGCTCGATCACGATTTCGAGGTACTCGCTCGGCAGCACCAGCGTGCTGTCGCCCGAACGATTGCGGCTCTCCATGAGCGCCAGCAAGTCCTGGGTAAAGGCAGCCTGCTTCTCGGCGTCGAGAGCACCGAAGGTCTTGTTCATCGGACCGTAGTAGGTGCGGAACACGTCAAGCCAGTGCGCCGGCGAGTGGTAACGGAAGACAAACTCGCGACTGGTTGTGCGGATCTCCCGCGCGGCATGATCGAACAACTCGTCGAGCCTTGCCTTCGTGCCCCACAATGCCGGCGATTTCACGCCAGGCGCAGGCGGAATGTATTTGCCGATCGTCTTGAACACCTGGCCGATAAAACTATCGGGCGTCCAGTTCGCCATGCCGATCCTGCCGCCCGGTTTGCAGACACGCGCAAGTTCGTGCGCCGCGTTGTCCTGGTTCGGGGTGAACATCACTCCGAAGGTGGACAGCACCACGTCGAATGAGGCATCGGGGAACGGCAGGTTCTCGGCATCGGCTTCCTGGAACTGGATCGTGTGGCCCTCGGCCTTCGCGCGTGCTCGCCCGGACTCGAGCAGCGACGCGACGTAGTCGGTGGAGGTCACGTCGCACCAGCGGCGCGCGGCCGCCAGCGTGGCGTTGCCGTTACCCGCGGCGACATCGAGAACGCGGCTGCCCGAGCGCAGATCGAGCGCCTCGCACAGGTTCTCGCCGACGATCTGCAGCGTGGTCCCGACGACGGCATAGTCGCCCGCGGACCAGGCGGCTTGCTGGCGGGTCTTGACGGCGGCGAGGTCAATAGCCGGGGTGATGGTGGATGTGTCTGCTGGCATACCTGTACTCCTTATCATATAAGGTGCCTGCATGCAGCCACGCAGTGCTGCATGCGGTGATTACGTCGTGACTGACGAGTGTTATTCCGCCAACACGACGCCCGAGCCGCCCATTTCCTCCGGCAGGTCTCTCATCTTCGGCAAGCCATCCTTCATCCGCAACCTTGTTTCCTGATAGTTGACGTGAACGCCGGCCCCATAGGGGAAGTCTGGAATAGTGGCTGCATACACGTCGGTGAGTCCCATGCCAGGGTGCTCGGTGAAGAGGTGGCCGCCGCATGTCTTGCACCATTTGCGATAGCTGTGCGGTGTCTTGTTGTAAGTGCCTATGTTGTCGGCACCCTGCGTGACGTGCACCGCCTCGGGCTTCCACAGCGTGAAGGCGTTGACGGGTCCTGCCGACCAGCTTCTACACGACTCGCAGTGGCAATAACCCATGCCGGCCGGCTCGCCGGTGACCGTCAGCTGAACCGCGCCGCAAAAGCAGGCTCCCTTGTAAGTCTTTTCGTCGCTCATGATGCATCTCCCTCAATGGTTTTTACCCGGGCGTGCATGGGTCTGCCGATGCGGCCTCGCCCAACGGACTGACGCGCGCCGCGCCGTGCACTCGATAGCACCACAATGCGCTTACTTGAACGTTACGGTTCAGCACTGGAAGCTGCGGTACGTGGGTGCTAGTATTTACGAATCGCTTAACCTGATGAATGATCAGGCGTCCAGATTTCTTGTGCAGGACGCCGGATTCAACAGGCGCTATTCAATGGACAATAATCATGGACGCCGTTTCAGACGTGCTTCGCGCGGTGCGCCTGAGCGGAGCGGTGTATCTCAATGGAGAGTTCACTGAGCCGTGGTGCGTGATAGGTCAGGGAAATGCGGCCCTCTATGGGGCTTTCCTGCCGCTATCGGAACGCGTGGTGTCTTATCATCTGATCATCGAAGGGCACTGTTGCGCGCAACTCGCCGGCAATCAAGGCTCCGCGATTCACCTCAATGCCGGTGAACTGCTGGTGGTGCCGCAAGGCGAAGCGCACATCATTGGCAGCGACCTGGCGCTTTCTCCCGAGTCGGCGGCGCCCTTGCTCGCCAGTCAGTTGCAGAGCGCACCGGGCCAGGTGATGAAATTGTCTTATGGAGGCGGTGGAACCGGCACACGTCTTATCTGCGGTTTCCTGGCCTGCGACAACACCTTGAGCAACCCGCTGCTTTCCTCGCTGCCGCCGATCTTCAAGGTCGACTTGCGCAACGATCCGCACTCGGCATGGCTTACGTCGTCACTGCAATTCGCTGCAGTTGAAGCGAGCGAGTGGCGGGCCGGCAGCGCCATTGTGCTCGCCAGACTGTCCGAGCTGTTGTTCGTCGAAGCGGTCCGCCGTTGTATCGATACCCTGCCCGCGGACCGCAAAGGGTGGCTGGCGGGCGTGCGCGACCGGTTCGTCGGTCGTGCGTTATCAATGCTCCATGCGCAACCCGCGCACGCATGGACCGTCGATGAACTCGCGCGAAAAGTGGGCTTGTCGCGTTCCGCGTTGGCGCAACGATTCACGGACCTGCTGGGACAACCGCCCATGCAGTACCTGGCGCGTTGGCGCCTGCAGGTCGCGGCGCAAGAGCTCTTGACCGGCAGCAAGTCGCTGGCCGCGGTGGCGGAGCAGGTCGGCTACGAATCGGAAGCGGCGTTCAATAGGGCGTTCAAGCGGGAATTCGGAACGCCGCCGGCGGGCTGGCGAAAGAACCAGGGGGCGGCAGATGCTGCCGGTTCATCCTTTAATACGATCGAACCCGTTGGCGAGCCAAGGGCAGCTGCCTGAGGACTGGCTCGCACGACCGGGCATGGGTTCGCCATTGAGCGATGTCTCTTGCTCAAGCCCCATGCGTCAGCGCCTGGTAGCATCAACCTTGCCAACACCTGCAGCGCGCAGGCAAAAATTACGCTGTCCGAAAAGTGTCGATCGGCAATAAGGTAAAAAAGTATTAGAAAGTTATACAGAGTTAATTGTCTATTGAATCAGCCTTTAAAGTTTCCTTTACCGGTTAATTAATTCGGTAGAACGTGGCAGCTGAACCCCACGTCATTCGCCACTAATTCGGACTGCGAGGCATTTATCGGATGAATGAAACGAGTTCCTTCAACGGCCGCCATTACCCACAGCTGGATGCACTGCGCGGCATAGCTGCCCTGATGGTCGTCATTAACCACTTCGTCCTGGTCGGCCCGCTTTGGTGGGTAACCAAGTCACCTTTGCGCGTGCTGGCGCTCGGTCATGAAGCGGTCATCTTGTTCTTCGTAATCAGCGGCTTCGTGCTGACCCTTCAACTCACGTCGGACCGCCGGGTGACGTATCGGGACTATGTGGTCAAGCGGATCTGCCGGATCTATCTACCTTATCTCTGCGTGGTGTTTGCGGCTTTTTCGGCCATCAGTCTGATCAATGTAGAACCGATTGCATGGGCCGGCTCATGGTTCAACGATATCTGGACGGGATCATTTTCCGGCAGAGAGATACTCGACCATTTGTTATTTATCGGACAATACAAGGCCAATCGCGTGCTTCCGGTTATCTGGTCCTTGATCTACGAGATGCGTATTTCGTTGACCATGCCGCTGGTCGTGTATGGCGTCAGCCGCTTCTCAGCTCGCTCCTGCCTGGCCGCGGCGTTTTGTATTTCCCTGGTTTCCTTCCTGTTCGCCATGGGGCGAAATGGGGACGAGAACAGCAGCCCAAGCTTTAGCGGTGACTGGGCGATGACCGCGCATTACCTCGGCATGTTCATCGTTGGTGCGACGTTGGCGCGCCATCGCGCGAGCTGGCAACGATGGCTCGCGGAGGGTAATCGGACGAAGCTCGTCCTTGCCGCTTCGCTCGCGCTCTATTTCCTGTCGCGCCTGGTGTTGTCGATTACGTCGGGTGCTATCGGTCAGTACATGTTCGACTGGTGTGTCGTGGTGGGCGCCGCGGGCCTGGTCTGCACGGCAATTGCGTCGAAGCGTTTCACGCTGGTGCTGGCCATGCGCCCGGTCGTATTCCTCGGCACGATCTCCTACAGCTTGTACCTGACCCACACCATTGTCCTGCTTGCAGTCATTCATCTGATGCCTGCTTCGGGGTCGGGATGGGGGGCGATCACAACGGCCGCGGCGCTGGTTATTCCCGTTGCTGCCGTCACTCATTTGGTGATCGAACGCCCGTCGATCTTGCTGGGTAGATTCCTGACGGGAAGAAGCGTTACCGCGTCCTCGCGAGCGAACCAAGTGTCCTGAAACCGGGTCTTTGGGTTGGCCGTTGTCTGGAGTGCGGAGGAGCGCCGCTTTTGTGCGCGCACGTTGCTCGACGGTGCATCACGCACCAGGAACCAGAGTGGCGGGTGCTAGTCGAAGCCACCTTCTGGGCCTGCGTGATCGGCGGTAAGCCTTGTGCAATAAGGCTTAGGGGGCGGTGAAAATAAGCCTGGCATAGCTTCTGCATAGATGAATTCCATCTTGTATGCAAGACGGAATTCATGTCAAAGCTAACCGACCTTTTCGAGCGTCCACGCGTCACGGCTCTTTTAGCCGCGTATGTGGCACGGCGTTGTTCGCCGCTAGCCGTGGTCGATGCGGTGTTCAAGCGGATCAGCACCGTGGACCGCCCGGAAGTGTGGATCGCCCTGCTGCCGGAGGACGCCGCGCGCGCTCAGGCACGTGCGCTTGAAGACGCGCTTGCCGAAGAAGGCGACGCGGTGTTCGGACGGTTGCCGCTTTTCGGCGTGCCGTTTGCGGTCAAGGACAACGTCGACGTAGCGGGTTTGCCGACTACCGCCGCGTGCGAACCCTTCAGCTACACGCCCGATGTGTCGGCATTCGCCGTTCAGCGGCTGCTCGATGCCGGCGCGATTCTCATCGGCAAGACCAATCTGGATCAGTTTGCTACGGGTCTTGTCGGCACACGCTCGCCGTTTGGCGCGGTGCGTCAGGTTGAGTTTCCCGCGTATGTGTCGGGCGGTTCGAGTTCGGGGTCGGCGGTGGCCGTAGCTTCCGAGTGCGTTGCTTTTTCGCTGGGTACGGATACGGCCGGGTCCGGCCGCGTGCCCGCAGGATTCAATGGACTGGTCGGGCTAAAGCCATCGCTGGGTCTGGTGAGCAAAAGTGGCGTGATGCCCGCTTGCCGCAGCCTCGATACGCTGTCGATCTTCGCGCACGATGTGGCCGACGCCTGGCATGTGCTCACGCAGATGGCCGCGTTCGACGCGCTCGATGCGTACTCGCGCAAGCTGCCGCCCCTGGGTGCAAGTGCTTCGTCCCCACGTATAGGTGTGCCCGCCGAGCTTGAGTTCTTCGGCGATACCACCGCTCAACACGCGTTCCTCGCGACCCTCGATACGCTCTCGACCCGGCTGGGCGTGACGCCGGGCAAGGTTGATTTCACCCCGTTCAAACGTGTATCGGCTTTGCTCTACGACGGCCCGTGGGTCGCCGAGCGCCGCGCTGCGCTGGGCGCATTCTTCGAGACACACTTCGCGGATATCGACGCAACGGTGGCGGCGGTGATCGGCAAGGCCGACCGATTCACCGCAGTCGATGCTTTCAACGGCCAATACACGCTCGCGGAACTCAAACGCGAAGTCGATGGATTTTTTGATCAGTTCGATATCCTGATTGTCCCGACCACGCCGACTCATCCTCTGATCGCCGACGTGCAGGCAAACCCCATCGAACGCAATAGCGAACTGGGCTATTACACCAACTTCGTCAACCTGCTGGATCTGTGCGCGCTGGCCGTGCCGGGCGTGCGTCGCAGCGACGGTTTGCCGGCGGGCGTGACCCTGATCGCGCCGAGCGGCGCGGACCATCGGCTGGCGGTGATGGGCGCACGAATCCAGGCGCTTTTCGACGAACAATCCGATCTGTCGCCGGATCTCCAGCCGTTGCCATTCCAGGAGCCGGCCGTTGCGCTGGCCGTGGTGGGCGCGCATTTGAGAGGGCAGCCGCTCAACCGGCAATTGCTGGAAGCGGGCGCTCGCTTCAAGCAAGCAACCCATACCGCGGCGGCTTATCAGCTTTTTGCGCTTGCCAATACTTCGCCGCCCAAACCCGGGCTCGTGCGCACCGCCGGCGCCGAAGGTGCGGCCATTGCCGTGGAAGTGTGGGAGTTGCCATTGCGTACGTTCGGCAAGTTCGTGATGGACGTTCCGGCACCCATGGGCATCGGCACCGTTGAGTTGGACGACGGCCGCCTGGTCAAGGGTTTCATCTGCGAGCCGTCGGCGGTATCGGCGGATAGCGGCGCGCACGACATTACCGCTTTCGGGGGCTGGCGTGCCTACCTCGACAGTCTTCAGAAAACAGCTCATTAACCGCTCAATACGCGCTCAATTAACCGCTCACCAGGAATCGAACGACATGACTAGCCGCCGCACTTTCATCAAAGACGCGAGCCTGTTGGCGCTCGCGAGCATGGTCCCGTTCAAGTCGGTATTTGCCGCGGGAAACACAACGGTCGGCGTGATCTATGTCGGCGCGCGTGGCGACTATGGCTACAACCAGGCGCAGGCATCGGCGGCCGCGATCATCAAGAAGCTGCCTAACGTGAAGGTCGTGGAAGAAGAGAACGTGCCGGAGACCATCGCGGTCCAGAAGACCATGGAAGCGATGATCGAACAGGACGGCGCAACGCTGATTTTCGCGACCTCGTTCGGTTACTTCGATCCGCACGTGCTCAGGATGGCCGCCAAGTATCCGAACGTCAGGTTCGCGCATTGCGGCGGTTTATGGAAGCAGGGCAACCCGCCAAACATCGCGAGTTATTTTGGCTATATCGATGAATGCCAGTACCTGAACGGCGTGGTCGCCGGCCACATGAGCAAGAGCAAGAAGCTCGGCTTTGTTGCGGCCAAGCCGATTCCGCAAGTGCTGCGCAATATCAACTCGTTCACGCTCGGTGCGCAGTCCGTTGATCCGGCTATCACCACGCAGGTGATTTTCACCGGCGACTGGTCCATGCCGGTGAAGGAAGCGGAAGCGACCAACAGTCTCGTCGACCAGGGGTGCGATGTCATTACCTGTCACGTCGATGGTCCGAAGGTCGTCGTGGAAACGGCGGAGAAGCGCGGCGTGATGAGTTGCGGCTATCACGCGAGCCAGGCCGCTCTTGCGCCGAAGGGGTATCTGACCGGCGCCGAGTGGGACTGGGCGACGCCGTACAAGGCGCTCGTCGCCGATGCACAGGCCGGCAAGCCTCAGCCCAATGTGCTGCGCGGCGGACTCAAGGAAGGGTTCGTCAAGATGTCGCCGTACGGCGCCAAGGTCACGCCCGACGCGAAGAAGGCCGCGGACGCGATCAAGGGCAGCATGCTGGCGGGCGACTTCGTGATCTTCAAGGGGCCGGTGAAGGACAACAAGGGCGCGGTCGCGATTGCCTCTGGAACGAGTCATGTGCAGACCGACTACACGCTGGAGAGCATGAATTATCTCGTGGCGGGTGTAACCGGCCAGATCTGAAGATTACTCATGCTGAACTCCTGAAGGAGCCGTGATGCGCCCCAATGCCCAGACTGCCCGCGCTTTGCTCGCGTTGTTGCCAGCAATCCCGACGGTGCTTGCGCTCGTCGGAACCCTGGTGCTGTTTTCTTTATTTCTGCTGGTGCAGGGTCAGCCGGTACTGGATGCCGTCGGCCTGATTTTCAAGGGTGCATTCGGCTCGTCGTTCGCCTGGCAAAGCACCTTGCTGCGCGCTTCACCGCTCATGCTGACTGCGCTGTGCGTCGCGCTGCCGGCGCAGGTCGGGTTGGTCGTGATTGGCGGCGAGGGCGCGCTGGCGCTCGGCGGCATGTGCGCGGCCATCGTCCCGCAGATGCTTCCGGCCAGCACGTCATGGCTGGTTGCCACGCCGTTGATGGCGCTCGCGGGCATGCTGGCGGGCGCGGCATGGATCGGGGCGGTGGGCGCGCTGCGGCAATGGCGCGGTGTGAATGAAACCATCAGCAGCCTGTTGATGGCTTATATCGCCATTGCGCTGTTCAAGCATCTGGTCGAAGGACCGTTGCGCGACCCGGCAAGTCTCAACAAGCCCTCTACGCTCCCGGTTCCCCCATCGATGATGATTGGGTCCCTCCCGGGCCTCGAAGTCCACTGGGGCCTCTTCTGGGGCGTCCTTGCGTGCATTGGCGCGTGGGTCTTCGTCAAGTACAGCACCAAGGGCTTTGCAATGCGCGTGGTCGGCGGCAGCAATCGCGCGGCGCGACTCGTCGGCTTGCCGGTGAACCTGCTTGCGCTGGCCGCCTGCGCGCTCGGCGGCGCGGCGGCGGGTCTTGCCGGCATGTTCGAAGTGACAGCGGTGCAGGGCAGCGCGAACGCGTCGCTGCTCGCCGGTTACGGCTACGCGGGCATTCTGGTTGCCTTCGCCGCGCGCCAAAATCCGCTTGCGATCATCGTGTGTGCGCTGATGATTGGCGGGATCGAAGCAAGCGGCAGCCTGCTGCAACGCCGGCTCGATCTTCCCGATGCCACCACGCTCGTGCTGCAAGGCCTGCTGTTTGCAAACCTGCTGGCATGGGAAGCGCTGGGCGGGAGGATCGCCGCGTGGCGTGTGCAACTCCAGGCCGCCGCACTCGCCGACTTCAACTTGCCGATGGAGCAGACCCATGCCTGACGCACATTCGCCCTTCGTGATCCTGCTGCTGTCCCTCCTTGCCGGCGCCATCCGCGTCAGCACGCCTTATCTGTTCGTGAGTCTGGGCGAATGCCTGACCGAAAAGGGCGGACGCGTGAACCTCGGGCTCGAGGGCATTCTCGTGTCGGGCGCGATGAGCGGGTATGCCGCATCGTTGCTGACCGGCTCACCGTGGGCCGGGGTGCTCGCGGCCGGCCTGGTCGGCTTGCTGCTCGGATGCCTGCACGGGCTTGTGTGTTCGTTGCCCCGGGTGTCGGATATCGCGTTCGGCATCGCGCTCATGTTGCTCGGGACGGGACTGGCGTTTTATCTGGGCAAGCCGTTCATCGAACCGCAGGCGCCAGGTCTTCAATCGTTCGATCTCGGCACATGGACCAGTTCCCCGCAACTGCATAACGCGCTGCATATCAACCCACTATTCGTCATCGGCGTGGTGCTGGCGTTCGTATTGCAGTGGGGGTTGCGCACGACGCGCTGGGGCATGACCTTGCGTCTGGTAGGAGACCACGCCGAGACCGCCCGCGCGATGGGTTATCCGCTCACGCGCATTCGCATCATTGCGACCGCGGTGGGCGGCTTCTTTGCCGGTATCGGCGGGGCGTATCTGTCGCTGGTTTATCCGGGTAGCTGGAACGAAGGGCTATCCAGCGGACAAGGGTTGATGGCCGTCGCGCTGGTTATTTTTGCGCGCTGGCAGCCGTTGCGATGCTTGTGGGCCGCGCTGCTTTTCGGTGCAGCCGGTGCGCTCGGGCCAGCGTTGCAGTCGATCGGCGTGACGAGCGGCTACTACCTGTATAACGCCGCGCCTTACGTCCTTACGCTCGCCATCATGATCATCAATTGCCGTCCGGATCGCACGCTTGCCGGCGCGCCGGGCGAGCTAAGCCTGACACGTTGAACTTCACGCATTCTCAAGGCGGCCACGACCATGAACCGATTCATCGATGCTACTCCTTACCCCTGGCCCTTCGATGGCAACCTGCGCCCGGATAACACAGCGCTTGTCGTGATCGACATGCAGACGGATTTCTGCGGCCATGGTGGTTACGTCGACAAGATGGGATATGACCTGTCATTGACCCGCGCGCCGATCGAGCCGATCAAGCGCGTGATGGCCATGATGCGCGAACAGGGCTTCACGATCATTCATACGCGCGAAGGGCATCGGCCGGATTTGTCGGACCTGCCGGCGAACAAGCGCTGGCGCAGCCGTCGCGCGGGTACCGAAGGCGTGGGCATTGGCGACGACGGCCCGTGCGGCCGCATCCTCGTGCGCGGCGAGCCCGGCTGGGAAATCATCAGCGAACTGGCGCCGTTGCCCGGTGAGATCGTGATCGATAAACCCGGCAAGGGCTCGTTCTGCGCGACCGATCTCGAACTGATCCTGCGCACGCAGGGTATCGTGAACCTGGTGCTGACCGGGATCACCACGGATGTCTGCGTCCACACCACCATGCGCGAAGCGAACGATCGCGGGTTCGAATGCACCGTCCTCGCGGACTGCTGCGGTGCGACCGATCCCGCGAACCATCAGGCGGCGCTGCACATGATCACGATGCAAGGCGGCGTGTTCGGCGCGATATCCGATTCGAACGCACTCCTGACCACCCTCGGCGGCTGATCATGTCGACTCCTTCGCATGCGTTAGAGGTGGAAGTGCACAACGCCGGCAAGTCGTTCGGTGCGTTTCGCGCGCTGGATAACGTGTCTATCAAGGTCCGGCCGGGCACGGTTCACGCGTTGCTCGGAGAGAACGGCGCGGGCAAAAGTACCCTCGTGAAGGGATTGGTAGGTTACGGCCTGCTCGACGAAGGCCAGATCTCAGCCGATGGTCGAGAGGTCAGCATTGCCTCGCCGCGCGATGCGCAAGCGCTGGGTATCGGCATGGTGTATCAGCATTTCACGCTGGCGTCGGGATTGTCGGTGGAGGAGAACCTGCTGCTGGCACGCGGTAGCTTGCCCTGGAAAATAAACTGGTCCGCGGAACGCGAAGCGCTCGACGCGTTCATGCAGCGCATGCCGTTTCGCCTGCCGCTCGATGCACCCGTCTCAGGTCTTGCTGCAGGGGAAAAACAGAAGCTGGAAATTCTCAAGCAGTTGTATCTCAGGCAGCGTTTCCTGATTCTCGATGAACCGACTTCCGTGTTGACACCGCAGGAGGCGGACGAGGTACTGGGTTTGATGCGCGATCTGACGACACGCGGCGAGTTGACCGTTCTGATGATCACGCACAAGTTCCGCGAAGTGATGGCGTATGCCGACGACGTGACCGTGCTGCGAAAAGGCAGGCAGGTGGGGACAAGCGCGGTATCGGCAACGAGCCGCGACGCGCTCGCCGGTTTGATGATGGGGGCAACTGAGACGCGCGACACCGCCGTCATGGACGCGGTCAATGCCGAGCGGGTCGCGCGCAAACCGGTGGACCCGGCAGCACGAATACGCCTTGCCATGAGGAATATATCTATCGACGATGATCGCGGCCATGCGGCGGTCAAACGCGCGTCGCTCGAGGTTCGATCGGGTGAAATACTCGGCATCGCGGGGGTGTCGGGCAATGGCCAGAAAGAGATGGTCGAGGCGCTGGTCGGGCAACGCCGCGTGAAGACCGGTGAGATGGAGATAGCCGGTGACGCTTACCACGCCACGCGCGATGAGATGACGCAGCGGCGTGTGTTCGCCATCCCTGAAGAGCCGCTTAAAAACGCGTGCGTGGCGAGCATGAGCGTCGCGCAGAACCTGGCGCTTCGCGACTTCGACCGCACGCCTTTGCGTCGTGGCGGCTGGCGTCTCGACCGGCGCGCGATGCGCGAGCGCGCTTCGCATCTCATCGACGATTTCAACGTCCGCCCGCCGTTGCCCGAGCGTGCTATCGGCACATTGTCGGGCGGTAATGTCCAGCGCGCGGTGCTCGCTCGCGAGCTGGGTCAGCCGGTCGATGTGCTTATCGTCGCGAACCCGGTGTTCGGTCTGGACTTCGCATCGGTTGCGGATATTCATGCACGGATCATGGCGGCGCGCGATGCCGGCGCGGCAGTTTTACTCGTGAGTGAAGACCTCGATGAATTGCTGGAACTGGCCGACCGGATTGTCGTGATCGCGGAAGGGGAGCTTGTGTACGAGACATCCGCCGCCAGCGCCGAACGCGCGACGCTTGGCCACTACATGGCGGGACACGGTGACTCGACGGCGCATGTGGCTTCGGTTGCCGAAGCGTTGAAGGAGCTTATAGAATGAGATTGAGCCGCTGCGGGGACCCGCTATGACGGTCACGATACCGGCGCTGCCAGGTCCCTTTACCTTCGATCCATCGACAACCGCACTCGTCATCATTGACATGCAGCGGGACTTCGTCGAACCCGGTGGTTTCGGGGAATCGCTGGGGAACGATGTTTCCCTCCTTGCAGAGATCGTGCCAACCGTCGCCTCGTTGTTGGCCTTGGCGCGTGCGAGCGGGTGGTTCATCGTTCATACGCGTGAGTCGCATGCAGCGGACCTGTCGGACTGCCCACCCTCCAAGCGGCTTCGGGGCGCGCCCAATGCACGCATTGGAGACGAAGGGCCGATGGGCCGCATCCTGATCCGGGGCGAACCGGGCAATGCGATCGTCGACGCCCTTGCGCCGGCCGAAGGCGAGCTTGTCATCGATAAACCCGGCAAGGGCGCGTTTTATGCGACATTATTGGCTCAGGAGCTGGAGGCGAGGCATATCACACATCTGATCTTTGCCGGCGTCACAACTGAGGTATGCGTGCAGACGTCGATGCGTGAAGCGAATGACCGCGGATACGATTGCCTGTTGGTCGAGGACGCCACCGCCAGCTATTTTCCGGCGTTCAAGCTTGCGACGCTGGAAATGGTACGGTCCCAGGGCGGTATTGTTGGATGGACCGCGCCGCTGTCATCCTTTACCGCAGCATGAGGATTTGCCGACGATGGACATCAACCTGCCGGAAGTTATTGCCGAGGTGTGTGCGGTGTTCGTTGAGTATGAACGCGCGCTCGTGGCGAACGATATCGAAACGATGAACGCACTGTTCTGGGACGAGCCGGAGACAGTGCGTTATGGCATTGCCGAAATCCAGCATGGCGGCGAGGCGATTCGCCAATGGCGCGAAACCTGCGCGCCGGTGCCCGCTTCGCGGATGTTGCATCGGACTGTCATCACCACATTCGGCCGCGACTTCGCGACCGTCAGCACGGAATTCACCAGCGACGAAACACCGTTGGTCGGACGCCAGATGCAGACCTGGGCGCGCCTCGGTCCTCTTGGCGGGTGGAAAATTGTCGCCGCGCACGTGAGCCTTATTCCTACGCCCCCCAAGCCCTGAACGCCGATAACAACAAAAGGGAATCCGCATGCAGGAAGACGCCATTGAAACAGCGTTTGAAGCACTCGAACCGAACGCCGCCAACCCGCTTGCCGAGCAGGTCTATCAACGGCTGAAAACCGATATATTCAACTTCCGTCTGTTCCCGGGCGATCGCTTTTCGGAGAACGGCATCGCGCAGTATTACGGCGTATCGCGCACGCCGATGCGCGACGGCTTGTTCCGGCTGCAACGCGAGGGTTATCTGGAGGTTGGTTTCCGGCGCGGATGGAAGGTCGCGCGAATTGACTTCGACCAGATGGATCAGCTCTACGACCTGCGCATCGTGCTTGAAGTGGCCGCGCTCGAACGGTTGACATCGGGGAGCGAAGCGGCGCGCGAGGCTATTGATGCGCTCAAGGCAGTCTGGTGCGTCGAGCCGCAAGCGCGTGAAGAAGATCCGGTGAAGATGTTCGGCATGGATGAAAATTTTCACCGGCAGATCGTGGCTGCTACCGGCAATGCGGAGATGGTGCGCGTTCATAACGACGTCACCGAGCGCATCCGCATTGTGCGGCGGCTCGATTTTCTCAAGCCTCACCGGACCAGTGCGACCTATGATGAGCACTCGACCATGCTGCATCTTATTGAGCGCAACCGGTTGACCGAGGCAACTATCCTGCTGCGCGCTCATATCACGCAGAGCAAGCTGGAAGTCCGGAAGATCACGTTGTCGATGCTCGATGCGGCGCGCGATGTGAAGCTGCCGTTCGTATCGTAGATGGGTTTTCGTTCGCACTCGGGGGTGGCTTTCGGGTTTGGGGTTTGCGGTCGGGATTGGTGTTGGGGTGCTAGGTTCTAGCGTTAGCGGTTCTGGTTCATTGCCGGGTTGCTGCTTTCGGGGTTAGTGGTCGGGGTCATTGCTGGGTTGCTGCTGCTTAGCTTGGCGGCCTGCGTGAGTGAGCTATTTTCTTTATCACTATTAGCCACTGCGCGTGGCGGCGCGTCATTTCTTTGTCCAAAGCGACAAAGAAACGAAGCAAAGAAAGCGCTTTCAAAACGAGGGCTCATAAGTTGACCTAGCGTGCAGTTTTTGCGTTTTTGGCACCCCAAAAGCACGGTGCTCGCAAGAGCGACGGATGTGTGAGACCCTCCTTCTCCGAACACCGATACCCACACGCTTCGCCACCAGTGACTGAACCTGCCAAAGGGGCACCCCGCGCTATCCGCGAACAACCACCCACCAAATATGAACTCGCGCCGAACCACATCGCCAACCGGCCTCGAAACAAGGCGCTCGGATAGATGATGCCCTAACGTCAAAAAATAATCGCACCGATCATGCCGATCATGCTGGCCAAGCAGCTAACCCGCGAAGACCTGAAGCGGTAAATACGCGTGGGGCCGTGCGGGTTTCTTGGCAAGGGTGCTTGCCCGAGAGCGTACGGGGCGAAGCGTGTGCGTGTAAGAATTCGCGAGAAGGAGGGGTTCAAACATCCGTCGCTCTTGCGAGCACCGTGCTTTTGGGGTGCCAAAAACACGGGAACTGCGCGCTAGGTCAACTTACGAGCCCTCGTTTTGAAAGCGCTTTCTTTGCTTCGTTTCTTTGTCGCTTTGGACAAAGAAATGACGCGCCGCCACGCGCAGTGGCTAATAGTGATAAAGAAATGAGCTCACTCACGCAGACCGCCAAGCCAAGCAGCAGCAACCCGGCATAGACCCCGACCGCTACCGCAGGAACCTGGCACCCCGGCGTCAACCCCAACCGCTAACGCTAGAACCTGACCCCCCAACATCAACCCTGACCACAAACCCCAAACCGACCAACCCTGACAAGGAAAAAACGTCGAGCGCCACTGCGGTAAACAGCAGCGCAAGCAAAAAATACTCAGAACTTCTGCCGAATACCAGTGACGGCCAGAAACTGCGTACGACTACTCGACGCACCCGATGTCCCTTCAATCGCGGCAACCGCACCGCTCGAGCGCTGATAGATCAAATCGATATACACATCGGTTCGCTTCGACAAGAAATACTGCAACGCGCTCGTGGTCTGCCAGTAGTGCCAGCTCGCGGGCTTGGCGTTCGCGGTCACTTCGGTATACGTTTCGCCTAGCGCCGCCCTGAGAGCCGGGGTGAACTGATAACGGATGCTCGCTTCCGCGTTCTGGAACGTCTGGTGTTGCGTCGTCGGTGTGAGGTCGAAGGTCGTGCTGGTGTACATCAAGCCGAGACTCGCCTTGCCGAAATCGTAGAGACCGCCCGCGCCATAGATCTGCTGCTTTGTCACGCCTTTGATGAAAGTAAAGTAGTTATCCGAAGGAATTGCGCCCGTGGTATCGACTGCCGGATTGTCGAGACGCACATACGCCGCGCCAAGACGCCACGGGCCACCCGCGTAAGACGCACCCACACTGTAAGAGCGGCTCATTGCAAAATTGCCGGCGTTGTTGCTGAAGCCGTACATGGAATTGAGCTGCAAGCCATGGAAGTTCGGCGTGACGTACTTCACGGAGTTATCGGTGCGGAACGTGTTGTTCAGGTCGTCGGTATCGAACGGGTGCGTGCCGTATTGCGAAGTGTCCGCCGAGACCTGCAGGGGTTCGAGCGAGTCCTGTGCCGCGTTGTACTGGCGTCCGAACGTCACTGCGCCCCATTTGTCGCTCGACAACCCGACCCACGCCTGGCGGCCGAATATACGGCCGTTTGCGCTAGCCACGCCAGTCTGCAGATTGAAGCCGTTTTCAAGCCGGAAAATTGCCGCATTACCGCCGCCCAGATCTTCCTTGCCAAGAAATCCCCAACGTGAACCCTGCTCGCTCCCGGCAGTCGCCTGGTAATTGCTTTTGCCACCCTGGTTACTCGTATAAGTAAATCCGCCATCGACAATGCCATATAACGTCACGCTCGATTGAGCATGTGCCGTCGTCGCGATAAAGCCGAGTCCTACCGACGCGGCCAATAAGGCACGCGGAGTGTGCTTGTGCATGATCCTTCCTCTGTAGTTGATTGCTTTAGGTTTTGCTGCTGGTTTGATGCATGACAAAAATTTGCGCAACAGTTCTCCCCGACGCCCGATGGAACGGGCGCCGCCAGACAGGCTTCAAGGGCTCTGCGGTGGGGTTAGTGGCTGGCGAGCGCCTCCAGGCTCCTGAGCGCGCTCACGGGCACGATCGGCAGGACGAGGTGCGAGGGGTGCGCTGATCCCAGGTGCACGGTATTCACGGCAATTCGAGGTGCTCGCGCCAAAGCCGGGGATTCACCGCTATTCGGATTGACATCGAAATGGGGGAAATTACTGCTCGATATATCGAGTCGAATCCGGTGCCCGCGCTTGAATAAATTCGCGGTCGCAAAAGGCTCGATGGTTATTTCATAAATGCGGCCCGCTTCGAGAAACTCAGGCTCGCTCCACGACTGATGAAAACGGCAGCGGAAAATGCCGTCGGTCAGGTTCATGGCGAAGCCTTCCGGGTAGTCGCTGTTGGGCGGGTACATATCGATCAGCTTGGCGGTGAAATCCGTATCGGGTGCATCCGACGATATCCACAATCTCACGATAACCGGCCCCACGATCGCCATGTCTTCTTCCAGTGGCGGCGTTTCGAATACGACAATGTCGTTGCGCGCTGCGAGCGGCACGCCCGGATTGCGTGTGCCAAAGAAGCGTTCGTCTTCGCGCTGGTCGAACGCGCCGCCTTCAAAAACCGGCGCACCCGATGTCAAGCCACCACCGATGGTAGGCACCGGGTTCGACGGATCGAACGCATACGAAACAGATGCGTCCGCCTGTTCAGGCGGCTCCTCCGACAACACGCCGCCTTCCCGCAAATAGAAATGCGTGAAGCGCGTATCGGCCAGCGGCCATTGCGATGACTGGATCCACGCCCCGCCGTGTTCCATGCGGCCATCCGCATTGCGCGCACCGCTGCCTCCCCCCATCAGGAAGATCCTCGCAACAGGATCGGACGGTTTGGCTCCCGACGTAGCGGGCTTCAGCCACCGGTCGAACCATTGCGCGCGAAAGGCAAGCCAGTCTTCCGCAATCTGCCCTTCGATCATGGCGGCGGGGCCAAAATCGACATCGCCGCTGAACGGCACATTGCGATCGCCGTGCAACCACGACCCCATGATCAGGTAAGTGGGCGCGGCGACGGGATCGAGCTTCGACATGGCGGCGAAGTTGTCCATGGTCGAGCGTACATACGCGTCGTACCAGCTCGACATCAGGACGGTCGGAACCCGCGCCATGGAGTCATAGAATCCTTCTGCATATATGCCGGGTTGCTGCCAGAACTCATCGAAGGTTTCATGGGTCCATTGATCGAACAGATAGCGCTCGTACTCAGGCACGAAACGCAACGGCGACTGCCCCGGCCGCCAAGGCATGCGGGCGAACCATTCCTTCAGGTCCTGCGCGTCGAGCGTCGCCTTGAGCAACGGATCGTTCAATACCGCCTGGCTTCCTTTTGCCTGGTTCACCGCCCAGGTGGCCTGCTTCAGTTCGAAGGCACCGCCTTGCCGGATGCCGCAGTGATAGCTGTTGGCGAAACCGCCCGAGTCCATCACCATGCACGCGAGGCCCGGTGGATTCATGCAGGCGGCGGCCATCTGCGTGTGCGCTGCATAAGAAAGCCCCATGGTGCCGACGCGGCCTGTCGACCAGTCCTGCTGCGTGATCCATTCGAGCGTGTCATAACCATCGGGCCCCTCGGACAGGTACTTGGTGAACTCGCCCTCCGATGCATGCCGTCCGCGACAATCCTGGAACACGACCGCGAAGCCGCGCGCAACGAAATACGCGGCGACATGACCACGACGCGCGGCCGGCTCGCCGCGGTTGATCTCCGAACGCGATACTTCGCGCTTGCCATAAGGCGTGCGCTCGAGGATGGTCGGCAAGGGCGCGTCGATGCCCGGACGAAAACCTGCCGGCAGGTGAACGTCTGTCGCGAGGCGCACGCCGTCACGCATGGGGATCATGAACTCGGTGCAGGTTGCTTCCTGTCCGGGTGCGGCGTCGAATGTGTTGCTGTGAATCAGGTCGATCATTTTTATCGGATTCCTACATAAATTGCTGTGGTGTATTCAGCCTTGTTCGGGTGAAACGTGACGCCGTTGCGCGTCGCCCAGAAGTTCTCGGGGAAATACAGCGGGACGATGCCGAGATCGCGGAATCCCGCTTCCGCCGCTTGCTCAAGCAAGCGCTCGCGCTGCACGGGATCAAAGCTGGCGCTCGCCGCGGCAAGCGCTTGATCGAGTGCGGGATTCGAGTAGCGGGCGCGATTGAACGCGCCTGTTCCAGCACTTCTCGAATAGGTCGCCATGACGTTGGACAGCGCGATGGTGGAGTCGCTCGTGGTGTTGCCGAAGCTGAAGATGAAGGCGCTGTAGCTTTGCTTGGCCGCGGCGCCCGCATAGACGTTGTAAGGCTGCGTGACCACGTTCGCGATCCGGATGCCGCCGCGCGCCAGCATTTGCCCAATGGCTTGGGCGACGTCGCCATCGGAGGAAAAACGATCATTGGATGAATGGATCGTCAGCGTGAATCCTTGGGGATAACCCGCTTGCGCAAGCAGTTTTTTCGCACCCGCCAGATCGTAGGTATCGGCTGGCAAGGCCGGAGAGTAACCGCCCACTCCCTGCGGCACGATCTGGCCCGCAGGAACGCCCGCGCCGTTCAGCAGGTATTGCGTGATGGCGCGCCGATCGATCATCTTCGATATAGCCTGCCGCACGCGCAGATCGCGCAGCGGATTGCTTTGCAGCGGTTCGCCGTCCGTGCCGGTCACATACGGAGACTGCTGGCGGCTCGAGTCCAGCGCGAGATAGATCAGCCGCGCCGACGCTCCCGAGTAAAGCGTGATGGCCGGGTCGCGCTTGAGTCGCGGCACATTGACTGGTGGGACGTTATCGATCAGGTCGACGGAACCGGACAACAGCGCCGACATGCGCGCGGCGTCGTTGGCGACGAAGCGGACGGTGACGGTGTCAAACGGCGGCTTGGGACCCCAGTAGTCGTCGTTGCGCACGAGTTCGAGGTTATCGCCCGGGACCCAGCGTTTGAGCTTGTAGGGACCGGTCCCTACCGCTACAGCCGGCGACACGTACTGGTTGCTTTGATGGCCTTCAGCCGCATGCTTCGACACGATGAACAGCATGCCGATCTGTTCGAGGAATCCCGGTGCAGGACTCTTCGTATGAATGCGCAGCGTGAGGGGATCGAGCACGTCAATGGAAGCAATATTCGCCACTGCGCCGGAGAAGGGCGCGGGGCTGTTCGGCACGTTCGACGCGCGTTTCACCGAGTACACCACGTCGGCCGCGGTGAACGGCGTACCGTCGTGAAAGCGGACGTTGGGCCGCAGCTTGAATTCCCACGTAACCGGATCGACGACTCTCCACGCCACGGCGAGGCTGGGTTGAATCTGCAGGTTCTCATCACGCGAGATCAGGTGCTCGAAGATGTTTTCCACCTGCTGATTGTTCTGCGTGCGGGAGAACAGCGGGTCCATCGACGAAGGCTCGGCGGCAACGGCCATGGTCAGCGAGCGGGCGGACACGCTCGGCGGGACGCTGCATGCGGCAATCAAAACGCACGCGGCCGCGATCCGGAGGCAACTCATTTCGCCTCCGTGAACAGGTGGCAGGCGACCCGGTGATTGCTCGCCGCTTCCGTCAATTGCGGATGCTCGACGCTGCAGCGCGGCATCGCGTGTGGACAGCGCGGATGAAAATGGCACCCTGTCGGAGGCGCGAGCGGCGACGGAATCTCGCCCTTGATGGATTCATACGCACGCTTCCTGTTCGACAAGCGTGGCACCTGATTCAGCAGCGCGACCGTGTACGGATGCAGCGGCCTGGCGAACAGATCAGCCGTGGGCGCAGTCTCCACGATCCGCCCGAGATACATGATCGCGACGCGGTCGCTGATATGTTCAACCACCCCGAGATCGTGACTGATAAAAAGGTAGGTGAGGCCAAGGTCGGCGCGCAGCCGCATGAACAGGTTGATGATCTGCGCCTGGATCGACACGTCGAGCGCCGCGATCGATTCATCGCATATCAGGAAATCGGGCTTCACCGCCAACGCTCGCCCTATGCTGATGCGCTGACGCTGCCCTCCGGAAAACTGATGCGGATAGCGCTGCCTGACATCCGGATTCAAGCCGACCCGCTCCATGACATCGACAACGTAATCATCCAGCTCGCGCCGCGTCACCATGCCATGCACGAGCGGCGCCTCGCCGATGATCTCCCGCACCCGCTTGCGCGGATTGAGCGATGACATCGGATCCTGAAAGATCATTTGCGTCCCTAACCTATGCGTGAGCTTCCCGCGTGAGCCGAGAACAGTCGTGCCGGCGCCATTTGCATCGGTGACGTGGATGGATCCGGATGAAGGCGGCACCACACCCGCCAGCATGCGGCCGAAGGTCGACTTGCCGCAGCCGGATTCACCGACGAGCCCGACCACTTCTCCACGATGAATCTCGAGGTTCACGGTGTCCACTGCATGGACCGTATGTGACACGGGTTTGGCGCCCAGCATCTGCGCAATGCGCTCCGCATAACTCGAACGCTTCACGAAACGCCGAGACACCTGGTCGGCCTTGATAAGAACTTGCGTGCTCATGCTGCAACTCGCTCAACGGGATGAAAACATCGGTGGAGATGGTTGTCGCCCACTTTGAATACCGGCGGTCTTTGTGTCCTGCAGGTATCGGTGGCATGGGTGCATCGGGGTGAAAAGGCGCAACCCACGGGCAACGCAAGCGCCGAGGGGGCCACGCCCGGCACCTGCATCAGCGGCTCGCCGTGCGCCACGTTCTCGGGCACGGAGCCGAGCAGGCCGATCGTGTACGGATGCCGGGGGCGTTCGAGGATCGTATCCACGTCGCCGGTTTCGACCACGCGCCCCGCATACATCACGCAGATGCGATCGGCCAGTCCCGCTACCACCGCGAGATCGTGGCTGACCCAGACCATCGCCGTGTTCGAGCGCGCGCAGAGCTTCTGCATCTGCGCCAAAATCTGCGCCTGGATGGTGACGTCGAGCGCGGTCGTGGGCTCGTCCGCAATGATCAGGTCAGGTTTGTGCAGCATGGCAATCGCGATCGCCACGCGCTGGCGCATGCCGCCCGACAACTGGTGCGGATACGCCTTGAGCCGTTCGTCGGGCGCGGGAATCCCGACCGCCGCGAGCGCCTCGCGCGCCTGATCGCGAGCAGCTTGTTTCGACACCGGCGCATGAGCGCGCACGGTTTCCATCATCTGCGTATCGATGCGAAGAACGGGATTGAGCGTCATCATCGGATCCTGGAAAATCATCGCGATGCGATTTCCCCGCAGCTGCCGCAACGCTTCCCGGTCGTAGCTCGTCAGGTCGACACCCTTGAACAGGACACGTCCGCCGACAATCCGTCCCGGTGCATCGATCAAACCAAGGATCGAAAATCCGGTGATCGATTTCCCCGACCCGGACTCGCCGACAAGACCGACGATCTCGCCGGGATAGACGTCGAAGCTCACGTCGTCGACGGCTTTTGCAACGCCGGCCGCCGTGAAGAAATGGGTCTGCAAGTTCTCGACCGATAAAGTGGGCATGGCTGGAGACATGGGATTTCCTATTTCTGGAGGCGCGGGTTGAGCGCCTCGCGCAAGCCGTCGCCGACCATGTTCATGCTGAAGACGAGCATGACCAGCAGCACGCCGGGGAACACGCTGATCCAGTAGAAGCCGGCAAGCAATTGCTGGTAGCCGTTTGCAATCAGCAAGCCGAGAGAGGGTTGTGTCACGGGCAAGCCGATCCCGAGAAAGCTCAACGTGGCTTCGGCGGAGATCGCGGCGGCCACCTGCACCATCGCAATCACGATGACCGGCGCGAGGCAGTTGGGCAGCAACTGGCTGAAGAGCGCGCGCCGATGACTGAAACCCAGGCACAACGCCGCCTCCATGTATTCCTTCTTGCTTTCGACGGCCGCGACCGCGCGCACGGTGCGGGCAAAGTACGCCCACTGCACGATCACGAGCGCGAGGATCACCTTGCTCACGCCCTGGCCGAGTATGGCGAGCATCATCAACGCCACGAGGATGGTCGGGAAGCCGAGCATCAGGTCGACGGTACGCATGATCAGCGTGTCGATCCAGCCGCCGAAATACGCGGCCACCAGGCCGAGCGTCGTGCCCACGATCAACGCAAACGCGCCGCTCGACAGGCCGACGCCAAGGCTCGTGCGAAGACCGAACATCATGGCGGCGAACATGTCGCGGCCGAGCGCGTCGCTGCCTAGCAGGAAGAGATGTCCAAGATGCCCGCGTGCGCCGGGAGGCAGCCTGCCATCGACAATATCGAGCGCGGCGAGGTCGTACGGATTCTGCGGTGCGAGCCATGGCGCGAAGATCGCCACGATGATCAGCGCCATGCAGGTCAGCGAAGCAAGCGCAACCGCAGGTCGGCCGAACATGCCCCGCAATGCCTGTCCTGTGCGTGTGTCGCGGTTGGTGGTCCAGCGTGGCAGGATGTTTGCAAGCGTGCTCATGTCAGGCACCTCCCAGACGCACGCGCGGATCGAGCAGCGAATAGATGATGTCGACGAGCAGGTTCAGCAGCGTGAACATGGCGACCACGATCAGCAGGTATGCCACGACCACGGGACGGTCGAGCCGCATGATGCTGTCGATGATCAGCTTGCCCACGCCCGGCCACGCGAAGATGGTTTCGGTCACCGTGGCGAACGCGATCAACGAGCCGAACTCCATGCCGATCACCGTGACGATCGGGATCATGATGTTCTTCAGGACATGGACAAAAATGATCCGGCGTTCGCGCAAACCCTTGGCTCGGGCAAATTTCACATAGTCGAGAGGCAGCGTTTCTCGCACCCCGGCGCGTGTCAGCCGGGTCACGAGCGACATTTTGAAGAGCGACAAATTCAGCGCAGGCAGGATCAGGTGAATCAGTCCATCGCGTGTCGCGAGGCTGGTATGAATGCCGAATAGCGTGCCGAGATGACCCCGTCCTGCAGAAGGCAGCCAGCCGAGCGTCACCGAAAAAATCAGCACGAGCATGATGCCCTGCCAGAAGTTCGGCAGGCTGAAGCCCAGGATCGAGCCGCCCATGATCACGCGGTCGACCGGTGAGTTGGCCTTCATGCCGGCCAGCAATCCAAGCGGCAGCCCGACCATCAACGCCATGACAAGCGCCACGATCGCCAGTTCGAGGGTGGCCGGCAGGCGCTCCATGATCAACTGGATCGATGGCTGGTTGAACACGAACGATCGGCCAAGATCGCCATGCAGCGCGTGTTCCACAAACAGCATGTATTGCTTCCACATCGGCTGGTCGAGGCCCAGCGAGTGCACTGCCTGCGCTATTTCGGCCGGGCTTGCGTCGGCGGGGACGAGAATCTGGATCGGGTCGCCAATGGCGAACACCCCGCAGAAAACGAGCACCGAGGTCAGCATCAGGATGCCGGCGCTCTGTACAAACCGATGGATGATGAAACCGATCATTGCGTAACAACCTCGAGCGTTAAGTTTTGCGAACCCCGTGACCCGGCCGGGCGATAGAAGCGTTTCAAGCCGCCGAAAAGCCCCGGCAAATCTCGTACAGTTTCGCGATAATTAGGCCGACAATTTTTGGATGCAACACTATGCTGAATCTGCATAGCCTTATGTGCGAGAAGGGATGAACCTCAAACAGATCGAAGCGTTCGAAGCGGTGGCAAGCCTTGGAACCACGACCGCCGCGGCTCAGCGGCTGGAAATCTCGCAATCGGTTGTTAGCCGGCTGCTGGCGCAACTGGAAGAAGACCTCGGGCTCAGGCTTTTTGTGCGGGAACAAGGCAGGCTTACCCTGACGCGCGAGGGAGCAGCTTTGGTCGATGAAGTGAAGACCCTGCTCGATGGCTCGCATTGCCTGCGGCGTCACGCGCAGCAACTGCGGCTTGGCGGGATGCAGCGAAAACTGGTTCGCGCGATGGTGCCGAACACGTTCGCCCAGCACGTCATGCCGCAAGTCATGGAGACGTTCTGCAAGGCGCACGAGCTTGCCGTGCTCGAGGTTTTGTCGGGCACTTATGGGCAAGGCGAGCGTGCCCTCTTAAGCCGGGAAGTCGATCTGGCTTTCGTACAAATGCCGGCGCGCTTGCCCGGTTTGCGGGTGCATCGCGTGTTTCCTTCGCAGTCCGCCTGCGTCGTACCCATCGATCATCCGTTGGCCGCGCTCGACAGGATCAGCGCGCTCGATCTCGAACTCGTGCCGCTGATCTTGCTCGGGCGGCAAAGCCTGCACAGGCGCGAAGTCGACATGGCGTTCCGACGCGCCCGCATCACGCCGCGCGTGCTCGCGGAAGTTCATTCGGTCGGTGTGGCCTGCGCCATGGTGGCGCGAGGCATGGGCGTGACGATCGTCACCCAGGTGCTGGCGGCCTGTTGTCCATCGGAAGGATTTGCCATCAAGCCATTCGAACCCGCGCTGCCGTTTGAAATAGGCCTGGCCACGCTGCAGGAGACACCGGAGGGGTCGATGACCGTCGCGTTGCTGGATTGCATTGGCGACACGCTGGTCGGTCTTGACGCCCAACCCGCGACTTTGTAATTCCACGCCGGTCCAGCAGATTATTCACTGCACCCAGCCGCCATTCATTCGTCTGATCAAGCCACTACCGTCCGTGACAGTGGTGTACTGCGTGTAGTATTCGAAGGTCTGATTGCCGTTCGCCCCGAAGGTGTTACTGGGAGACGATGGAATGCGCGTACTGATCGTCGATGATCACGAGCTCTTCAGAGCCGGATTGGCGCTGCTGCTGAAAGACCTCTTTCCGGACATCGAGTTGCTGCACGCGAGTACGTTATCGCAAGGGATGGATCACGCACTTGGAGAACTCCTGAACATTGTTTTCATGGATCTCGATCTCCCAGATGGGCACGGTTGCAGCGCGCTTGGCCGATTAAAGGAGTCGCGGCCGTCGTTACCGGTCATCGTGATATCGGCCGACGAGAGCGTGGAAACAATTACCCGATGCATCGAGCTGCGCGCCATGGGATACGTGCCCAAATCGTCCCCTCCTGAAGCGCTTCATGCAGCCATCAGTGCCGTGCTTGCCGGGGGCGTGTTCCTGCCCGCTGCCAGCATTGCGAGGCTCAGGCGTGACATGGGCACGGACGAGGCTTCGGGACATGACCCTGGAAAAACACAGCGGAGTGGTAATTCGGAACTGAGCAACGCGTCCGAGCTTGGACTCACGCCGAGGGAGTTCGAAACGTTGGCGTGGCTCGTACGCGGACTTCCCTCTAAGGCCATTGCCCGGAAAATGGGGCTCGAGGACATTACCGTCCGGAAGTACGTCAGTCATCTGCTCGCGCATTTCAATCTGCGGCGCCGTACGGAACTCATCGTCATGCTCGCGGATAGAGGGATCAAACTCGGCGTCCCGCCAGTCACGGATCCGGCACATGACCGGGGCATGTCGGCTGTTGAGCGGCAACGAACCGACTGACTTCAGCGAGCGTGCTTTCCGGCGCTGAAGATTTTCGCAACAGCACGAACGGCTCGGCGAAATCGAGAAGTGCGCGGGGAGATACCAGTTCGCCCGTAATGAATGCAACGGGAAGCACACCCGCCCAGGCGAAATGGCGCCTGATCCGTTCGGCAACTTCGATACCGGTTGGGCCGTCGCGCAGGCGAATATCGGTGACGATGATGTCGGGTACGCGGCCGTCATCGGCCAGGATCGCTTCGAATCCCGCCATCGACTCGGCCGTATCCACCAGTGCGCCGGCGCTTGAGAACAAGCGCCGCAGGCCCTCGAGAACCGTTGGTTCGTCGTCGCACAGCAGGACATATCTGCCCATGAGGACAGACGTGGATGCACCGCTCTTCTGATCGTCCGCCCAAATGACAGGTGCCATTTTAGAAATCGGAGCATATAGGGAAAAGCGCGACCCGCGTCCCTCGACGGACCAGAAACTCATGCTGTGTTTTGGCAGGATCCCGATGACCCGGTGCACGATAGACAGCCCAAGTCCCAGCCCTTTCGAGCGATCACGCCCTGGGTTGTTGATCTGATAGTACTCGGTGAATATCGCTTCCCGATGCGTGGGCGCAATACCGACGCCCGTGTCCCGCACGTCTATGCGGAGCCGTTCCCCGATCTCCACCCAGCCGACGACGACACCACCCGCGATGGTGTTCTTGATTGCGTTCGATACGAAATTGGACAATGCCCGCTTGAACAAGGAGTGGTCACTTTCAATGGGTGGCGGATGCCGCCGACGCCCGCTGATCCTGAGTTCGATGCCCTTCGATTTTGCCGGTTCAAGGTACTGCTCGAAGACCTCCGTCAGCACGGCCTGCGTGTCGACCGGCGCCATGCGCGGGATGTAGGAACCTAGTTCGCTATAGTCCTGAATGTCCTTGAACATGTCGAGGATGTCGCGTGCCGTTTCCTCGATGACGTCGAGATCATGACTCGCAGCGTGTTCGTCTTCGAGTTTTATCCGCGCGCTGCGGGTAAAAAGATTGATCGCCGCGAGAGGCTGCTGGATGTCGTGGTAGGCCGATGAAAAGAACCGTTCTTTCTCTCTGATGAGTTCTTTCATACGTTCATTCTGTGCTTCAACGCGTGCCTTGGCTGCTCGCAACGTCCGCCGGAAAGAAAATTCGCGCCGGGAGGCGAGTTCAAACTGAACGCAGATGACAATGCCGGCGAGATACATGACGGTCACCATCGTGCCACGGGAAAACGGCCCGGCTGCCGACATCGAAGAGTTATCCCGTGTCGAAAGGTAGAGATACAGTTCGGCAAGGAAATAGGTTAAAACGCATATTCCGACCAACCACGTTGCGGTGATTCCTCGAAGCCGGAACGACGTGAATATCATGAAGAGGACAAGCAGAAAGCCGGGGACGATTTCCCGTAAGGCCATGGCCGCAGGGTAAAGCGCCATTAACGCCAATAGGGAAAACCAGGTGCTTAGCGTCCCTACACACATGCATCGGACGGCCCAGCGTTCGTCAAGGGCGCGCGGTCCCCACATCATCCATACCGGTACACCGATGCCCACGCCGCCTGCAAGTCGCGCATAGCCAACGTGGAGGAGGATGCCGGGATCGAGCGTGTTCAGCAGCCACCAATCGCGGCCGGCAAACAGAAACCATAGCAGTATGCAGCTGGTGGCAGCCAGCCTCCGTTGGCCCGCGTAGCGGCGCGCATAGTCCACACGGAACGCACGTTCCACAGCCGCCGACCTGAACTTCCGTACTACGAAGCCTGACGATCTCATAGGGCTGCTTGATCAGGAAAACCGCTGTGGACGGCGGGTGCGCAGGATGAGTGGCGTTATCGGCGCACCGCTGGTTAGGCACACAACACCTTCGTGCGATAAAAACAGAATAGCAGGTCCGATTTACCAGCATCAGGCACAAATGTATCAGCAACGTGATTTGCCTTGCCCGCACCTTTACGGGTTGGGCAAGGCGCTAGCCGTTCCCGACGATGGCGAGTGATGCGTCACCCAGGTTGGTCAACGGGAATGCATACATCTTTCACCTGCGTTGCTTGCCGCTCGCCTACGCATGTGCGTTGTGACGGCGTGTCGCGTGACCAAGAATGAATATGTCAGCAAGACCGAAAGGGCATTCGTCGAGTGCTCCCGGATCGGTTGATGTCGCCCGAGCCGGACCTCCCTTGGCTTGTGCGAAGACTGCTGTCGGTCGGCGAACGATGCACAGGCCGATTTCTTAAACCCTGAAGGAGAACGCTCATGAAACTTCATCAATCGATCGCCGTTTGCCTTGCCTTGATGGCCGGCGTCACAGCAGACGGATGCTTCGCTCAACCAGCGGCCGGTCAGAGCGAGTCGGTAGCGGCAGGCAGCGCCACGCAGGATCCAGCGGCCACGGTTCCGGCAGTCACGCCGGTACCCGCCGATCCCATTGGAAAAACACGCGCGCAGGTGATGCGCGAGTTGGAGGATTTTCAGCACAGTGACCAGGCAAAAAAGATGCACGACCTTTACCGGGGCAGCTAACAAGGCGCCGCAGGCCGCAAGCCGCAAGGGGATGTCCGTATAGCGATCGCGTACAGTTCATGAATCACCACTATCGCGATAGTAGATGTTGGCGTTGGGGAGATCAGAAAAATACTGGTTTAACGATTAGTTATCCAGATGATTATGATGAAATTATGGAAATCGATGCCACGTCGCCCGTACTTTGTCATGTCTCGGGCTGGACGATCGGACGCCTGTCGGACAAGCTCCGGCCGCTGGGGTTATCGCATTGAACCCGTCCAGCAGTTCCCTCGTCCGTTGGCTGGAGTCGGTCGCCGGATAGTGTCCAGCTTTATCGTTGCGCATGGCCGCTCTCTGCTATCTGGATCGGGTATATTTTCGTGATAGCATTTCCACGCGAGGGAGCCACTTCAATCGCGAAGCCCCCGACACAGGTCCCGCACGGGACCTGTGTCGGCGGAGAAACAGGTTGACGGTTTCATACTCTCTACGGCGATTGAACCAGCGGTTGTCAACGCTGATTCGAGCGCTCCGGCAGCAAGCAGACCTGGCGCTGTGACATGTCAACGACTTACCAAACCGCCGATAAGCCTGTCAGCATCGATGAAATCGTGCATGTCTTGTCCCATCGTCCTACTGCGACGACGCGTGAACGCGAGTGGCCGGGGGTCACTGTGGACATGTACGCTCCGCTTCCGGATATATCCGAGCGGTATCCTGCCCTCGATCATCATCTGATCTGTTATTGCCCCACCGGAAGCGCGCGCCTTGTCCAGGGGCGAGAGGGGACTGTCCACGAAAGTCTGGTCTCCGCAGGGGTTTCAATGCTCATGCCGGCCGGTTATGACTCGCTTTGGGAGGGTAGTGCGTCCGCAACGGCGAGGTTGCGCATTCCGACGGCTCTCATTTCGTCAGCGGGGGAGCAACTGGGACGCCGCGGCACTTCGCGGATCGAGATTCGGAATGTGTTTGAGACGCGAGATCCCGTTATCGCGCATATGTCGCAGATTCTCATTGACGAACTCGATCGCAAACCGCACCCCGCGCAGACTCTCATTGTTGATCATGTGTCGTACGCGCTGGCGGCGCATTTGCTTCGAAGTTACAACGCCTTTGAGCTCGTTGTACCAGAGGTACTGCCAGCGCTGAGCAGAGTCGAAATGGCGCGCCTCACCCAATACATCGAAGACAATCTGGACGGACCGATAGGACTCGTTGAACTTGCCGGCATAGTGAATGTGAGCCGTTTCCACTTTACCCGTTTGTTCAAGCGAAGCACGGGCATGACAGCGATCAGCTTTGTCGAGCTATGCCGGATTCGGCGTGCTCAATCTCTGATCCTGGAGACGGCAATGCCACTTTCACACATTGCACTCATGACCGGTTTTGCAGATCAGAGTCACTTTACAAGGCGTTTTCACCGTCACGTTGGTTGCACGCCTGCTGCGTTTGCACGGGAGCATGGTCGGCGACGTGCAATGAAAGGGACGCAGGACTGACAAGCCAACGCGCTCATCGTGCCGATTGATAAGAGCAATGGTGTTGAAGTGATCCTTAGATCTCTCGTGGTTATAACGAGCGGATGATCAAACGATCGAGCGAGAGAGGCCCCGGCCCAAGCGCCATGAGCCCGACGGCGAGCGACGCCCAATACAAATGGAAATTCGCCCAGCCGTCAGGGAACACCAGTTGGATCACCCCTGTCATGACGAGCAGGGCGAGCGCCGCGAACCTTGTCGCAATACCCAGCACGAGCAAAACCGGGAGCGCTATTTCGGCGATGGCCACGATCAGTGCGACCGTGTCAGGCGCCGGGAAATTGTAGGCGCCCCCAAAGATGTGAAGTTTGAATTGATTCTCGAACAGGAAAAGCGTTGCCGGCGAAATGGACAGGAATCCATCCCATCGAGTAAGGCCGGACCGGAAGAACGGCAACGCGAGAGCAATCCGCAGCATTGGCGGAGCGAGAACCCGCCCGAGCGCCTCGATTTGCTCTAAAGCCCTGCGAATCAGCGGTTCGAAGCGGGCTTTCGTCCGTGAGGTCAACTGACTCATGCGTGTCTCGCGATCGGCCTGAAATCATAGCCTTCTTGTATGTTCCATCCGATGATCGCATTGATCGCGAATAGATCTCGAAGCGCACCGGTCAGATCGAAATTGGAATTCTCGTCGAATGCGAGGGTCGTTGCTTCAGCCACCGACGCTCCGGCCGCGACGCTAATAATGAACGTCGCAGCGCCAACAGGCAGCCGGCGAACCTCGACCTCAGCAATGGGCCGTACGACAAGTGCATTCTCGCCCCCGCCAGAGATGTCGATTGCAGCAGGCGCACCTCCATCGATGTTCATCAGCCATATCTGCACGGCGGGAAAGGACGACCGTACTACGCGTGCCGAAGGATGCAGCGTAAAGCCCATCTGCGGGAGGCTACGGGAATCGATCGTGGCAAGCAGGGCGGGGTCGGCCGGTGGCGCTTCTGCGGCGTGATAGGCCTCTACCCATGCGCGCTCGAGCCGGGCGACATCTGACAGATACGGCACGCTCTTCGCAGACTCAAACTTTCCGATGAAATCCGGGAACGTTTCACCGTAGTCAAGCATGACTGGAGACATCGGCGGTTCGAGCGCGACGTAGACGCGGGCCATCGCCGCGAAGAATTCATCGCCGACGATGCGATACACAGCGGGGTAGGCAGCCTTCAGCGCCTCGACGAGGCCAGCTACAACATTGTTCCGATAGACGTTGAAGCGTTTTTCGCTGGATTCACGATCGGGACCGACCAGGCCGAGAGGGACGGGCATATCGGGATCCAGTAGCGCCGCGGCGAAGTTCCTCTGACGTTCGCGCAAGCGATCATCGTTCAAGCCTTCGTTATCGGCTCTGCCATCCGATGGCCAGGCGGACACGTGAGATGTCTGCGTGTATGCCATTGCGCGCTCAAGACCGAAGCGGGCGTTGGACGACATTGGTCCAGAGCTCGCGAAGACTGTCGACCCCGCCGGCGGTCGAACTCCAGAGCGTCGTATCGCTGACGAGGAGGCTGCCGGCGAAAGTGTCGGGTCGAGATTGGAGAAGGGCATCGAATGTCGCGCGTTCGAGTGTAAGGGGATGTGGCGGGGCGTTGGGATCGATTCGCTGACGTGCCAGCACGTCAAGTTTCTCGACAGCCTCGCCGAGACGCTCGAGCTGGGGCAGATGCGGATGCAGATTGAATGTGCCGACCCTCTGAAGCAGACCTAATCGATCCAGCGTCGTATCAGTTTCAATCGGCGCGGGTGTTCCGTCTGCTTCAGGCGCCGGCCTGAGTCCAAAGCGGTTTTCCACCGGTACGCCGAGGCCGGCGAGGAGCGAACGCGCCAAGCCTCCGAACCGTTGCCGGGGCGGAATCGTCTTGTCGCCGTGATGCTGGAATTCTGCAATCTGACGTTGCAATTGCTCGTTTTCCGGGAGGTCCGTTACATCGCCAATGTCGTGATGCGGGCAGATGAAGGCGAGATGATCGGCGTGTCCGAGGAACGCACGGACGGCTTCGATTTCTTCGCTTCCCGCTGTTTGCGCCGTCCTGAGCGAGTCGAAACTGATCACGATCAGCGTGTCGACGTCGCTCAGAAGACGCGCATCGAGCGGCGTGTGCGTCCCGTCGTCCGTGACGCGCTCGATCTCCGTTACGCTCTGGCCGGTCAGCGATGCCGCGAGTTCGACGAAGTCGGTGAAGTTGGGCTTCATGATGTGGTCGAGGAAACCAGCGATGCTCTGGTCAAACCGATGCGGGTCCGAGAATTCATGGAATCTCGGGAACCCCATCCTGCGGCTTTCAAAGAGCGCCGGAAATCGATCTTCGATGACAGGGAGAGGCGCGCCGTTCTCGCCTGGCCGACTCCACGCGTAATAGACCAGGACGTGCCGCTTGATCATGATGTCTGACCCTTTGTTAACGGGTGCTGTGTGTTGGCGAACTGCGCCCGCCCGGTTACGTGCCCGACGCTTGCAGGTTGGGCTGCTGCCTGAATGATCGCGTCAGCCCGATCTGCTTCCGCCTTGAGCGTTTGCCACCCGGGTATGTTCGCGTCCCATTCAATCAATGTGGGAAGCGGACCGGTCCTGTGGACTACTCGTGCGAAGAGGTCCCATACAATGTCTGCGACGTGACGGTCGTGAGTATCGATCAGAAGGGGGCGATTTTTTTCATCTGCCTCCTGTGCGTGGCCGGCCAGATGGATCTCTTGCACGGCCGCGAGCGGGTATCCATCGATGTAAGAAAAAGGATCCCACTGTTGGTTGATCGATGCAACGTAGGCATTATTAACGTCGAGCAAAAGACCGCATCCCGTCCGCTGCACGGCGGCGGCAATGAAGGCGATCTCGGTGTAGGTGCTTTCCCCGAAGGCCAGGTACGTGGAGGGGTTTTCCAGCAACATTTGCCGGCCGAGGACTTCTTGCACCTGGTCGATGTGATCGACGACGCACGCCAGGCTCTGCGCGGTGTAGGGAACCGGCAGCAGGTCGTTGAGAAATCCGCAGTCGTGGCTTGACCAGGCAAGGTGCTCGGAAAACAACCCTGGCGCATAGCGGTTGATGAGTTCTTTCAAGCGTTGAAGGTGAGTCCGATCGAGAGGACGGTCCCCACCAATCGACAGGCCGACACCATGAACGGATAGCGGGTAGGACTCGCGTATGGCTGATAAAAAGCGATGCGGCGGCCCGCCTGCACCCATATAATTTTCTGCATGAACTTCGAAGAAGCCGATGTCCGGCCGCGCTTCGAGGATCGTGCGGTAATGTTCGGCTTTAAGCCCAACCCCGGCGCGCTGAGGCAGCCGCCGGTGGGCATCGAGAGGATATGACGCTGACATGGCCAACCGTTGTTGCGGTTAGAACTGCGGGGCCGGGCCTGACGATGCCCGGCCGCTCATCGATCTTAAACCTTCGGAGACAGGCTTCCGGGGCCGCTCGGCGTGGAGATGGTCGTGCAGCTTCCTTTGGGTACCAGCTTGAATGCGTTGCCCTGATAGTCAGCCGAGCTCGTCCCGGCGCAGGTGGTGCCCGCACCCGCATAACAGTCGTTTTGTCCCTTCAGCGCCGTGCCGAAACAGGGTTCGACTTTGCCCGACTTGACGAGCGCCGTATGCTCGGCCTGGATCTTCTTTTGCGCCGCGGTGAACTCCTCGGCACTCGCAGATGTGGCCGTCAATGCGGCGAGGGCGGTGGCGAATGCAGCGACGACGAGAGTGGTGGTTTTGCAATCGGTCATACGTTTTTCTCCGACATTAATAGAGAGCAGCGATCTACGGTACATAAACGGGCATGCCCGGCCCCGCCCTGGATTGCCAGCGATGGTGAGTCGCAGCACAGTCAGCATAGGGAATCGAAGTCGGCGGAAGATTGCACGGTCTTGCGCTGTCTGGTATCAGATTGCGATCCGCATGCGTGAGTGGCTGCCGGAACACGCTTTGCTCCGCATGGACCAGTTCCACTTACCCACACCCTGTCGAAAATACTGTATGGGTGTACAGTGTCGACTTCATCGGCCGTTATCTCGCTAATGCGTGTCGAACGGCGGCTCTCAAGCACGAGCCTCGCTTCGCCCAGGCGCTCCTGGCGGACGATCTAACTCATTGAACCGGTTAGCAAAAATTGGCATCCAACAACGCAATCCGCATTCGCGGCGCTCGCCAGCACAATCTCAAGAACATCGATCTGGACCTTCATACGGGTCAGATGACCGTGGTGACCGGCCCTTCCGGCTCGGGCAAATCGAGCCTCGTGTTCGATACGCTCTATGCCGAAGGCCAGCGTCGCTACGTCGAAACGTTCAGCGCGTATGCGCGGCAATTCCTCGACCGCATGGACCGTCCGCAGGTGGATCGCGTGGACGGCGTGCCGCCTGCAATCGCCATCGACCAGACCAATCCGGTGCGCAGTTCGCGCTCGACCGTCGGTACGATGACCGAGCTGAACGATCACCTGAAGCTGTTCTATGCACGCGCCGCCGAGCTCTTCGATAAAAAGACCTCGCATCAGGTCCGGCACGACACGCCGGAGACCATCTACGTCGAATTGCTCGAGCGCACGAAGGCGGATGATCCGCGCATCGCGATTACGTTCCCGGTGGAGCTGCCCGAGTCCGCGAGCGACGACGAAGTTGCGCAGTGGCTGTCGGCGAGCGGCTATACGCGTGTGCAGGCAAAGCGCCATGTGGACGGCCGGCAAATGCTCGACGTGGTGGCAGACCGGTTCCGCTTGCAGAAGACGGAGCGTTCGCGGGCGCTGGAAGCTATCGAAAGCGCGTTGCTGCGCGGCACGGGCCGCGTGAATGTGTATGTGCTGCCGGAGCCGGGCGCGGACGACGCAGAGAAGCCCGCAGATGTGCCAACGTGGCGCTTCTCCACGGGCCTCCACAGCCCGGAAAGCGACATCCGCTATGCCGATCCGCAACCCGCGCTGTTCTCGTTCAACTCGGCGTATGGCGCGTGTGAAACGTGTCGCGGGTTCGGCCGGGTGATCGGCGTGGATCTCGGCCTGGTGATTCCGGATGAGCGCAAAACGCTGCGAGAGGGCGCGGTCAAGACGCTGCAGACGCCCGCATGGAAAGAGAATCAGGATGACCTGCTGCGCTACGGCGCGAAGGCGGGCATCCGCCTTGGGGTGCCCTGGAGTGAGCTCACGCAAAAGGAACGCGACTGGGTAATCGGCGGCTCGCCGGACTGGACCGGCAAGTGGCAAAACCAGTGGTACGGCGTGCAGCGTTTCTTCGATTACCTCGAATCGAAAGCTTACAAGATGCACATTCGCGTGTTGCTCTCGAAATATCGAAGCTATACGAAATGTCCGACCTGCGAGGGCGCGCGCCTCAAGACCGAAGCGCTGCTGTGGCGTCTCGGCACGAAGGAGCAAGCGGACGCCGTGCTGAAGCCGGCCGATCGTTTTCTACCGGCTGGTGCGGAGTGGACGCGTGCGCAACTCGAAGCGCTGCCGGGTCTTACGCTGCACGATCTGATGCTGATGCCGATCGAGCGCATTCGCCGCTTCTTCGACTCGCTGACCTTGCCAAGCACGCTGCTCGACGACGCGCTCAAGCTCCTGCATAACGAAGTGCGCACGCGCCTGAAATATCTCTGCGATGTCGGCCTCGGTTATCTCACGCTCGATCGCCAGAGCCGCACGCTGTCCGGCGGCGAAGTGCAGCGGATCAACCTGACGACCGCGCTTGGCACGTCGCTCGTGAACACGCTGTTCGTGCTCGATGAACCGAGTATCGGCTTGCATCCGCGCGACCTGAATCGCATTGTCGAAGCCATGCATCGCTTGCGCGATGCGGGCAATACGCTCGTGGTGGTGGAGCATGACCCGTCGGTGATGCTCGCGGCGGATCGTCTTATCGATATGGGTCCGGGACCGGGCGAACGTGGCGGCCAGATTGTCTATGACGGGCCGCCGAACGAGATCGAACATAGCGACACACTGACGGGCGCGTACCTCGGCGGCCGCAAGCATGTGGCGCATGCTTCGAACTGGCAGCGCCGCGCGGTCGATGCAAAGACGCCGCGGCTCGTGCTCGAAGGCGCGACCGAACACAACCTGCGCGATGTCACGGTCGAGATTCCTTTGCAACGGCTGGTGTGCGTGACGGGTGTATCCGGGTCGGGTAAATCGACGCTGATCCAGGACGTGCTCGCGCCCGCGCTACAGCGTCATTTCGGCAAGGCGACCGAATCGCCGGGCGCATTCCGCGCATTGAAGGGCGCCGATGCCCTGAGCGAAGTGATCTTCGTCGATCAATCACCGATCGGCCGCACGGCGCGCTCGAATCCGGCGAGTTACGTCGGCGCATTCGACGAGATCCGCAAGCTGTTTGCCAAGGCGCCGCTGGCCGCGCAACGCGGTTATAGCGCAGGCATGTTCAGCTTTAATTCCGGCGATGGCCGTTGCCCGACTTGCGGCGGTTCGGGCTTTGAACACGTCGAGATGCAGTTCCTGAGCGACGTCTATTTGCGTTGCCCTGATTGCGATGGGCGGCGGTATCGAGCGGAAATTCTGGATGTGCAGATCGAGCGCGACGGCAAGTCGCTCAGCGTGGCGGACGTGCTCGATTTGACCGTGAGCGAAGCCGTTGTGTGCTTTGCGAAAGACAAGGAAGTGCTGCGGGTGTTGCAGCCGATTGTCGATGTTGGACTGGAATACGTGAAGCTCGGGCAGCCGGTCCCAACGCTCTCGGGCGGCGAAGCGCAGCGCTTGAAGCTGGCGGGTTTCCTGGCTGAAACGGCACAGGCGAGCGGCAACCTGCCTGGCCGACTGTTCATGTTCGACGAGCCCACGACCGGCCTGCATTTCGACGATATCGCCAAGCTTATGCAAGCGCTCAGACGCCTGCTGGAACGTGGCCATTCGCTGATCGTGATCGAGCACAACCTCGACGTGATCCGCGCAGCCGACTGGATCATCGATCTCGGTCCGGAAGGCGGCGATGCGGGCGGCTTGGTTGTCTGCGTCGGCACGCCGGACGATGTTTCGGCATGCGAACAATCGCACACCGGCCGTGCGTTGCTTGACTACGAAGAAGCCATGGCGCCCGGCGCGGCAGAAAAACGTTCAGCGGGTGTTCCGCTGCAACTGGCCGCTGAAGTCGCGGCGGCGCGGCGCGCGTTGCAGGGCGAAGATGTGGTGCGGATTGTCAACGCGCGCGAGCACAACCTGAAGTCGCTCGACGTCGATATCCCGCACGGCAAGTTCAACGTGATCACGGGCGTGTCGGGCTCGGGAAAGTCCACATTAGCGTTCGATATCCTCTTCCACGAAGGTCAGCGCCGGTACCTTGAATCGTTGAATGCGTATGCGCGTTCGATCGTTCAACCGGCGGGACGTCCTGAAGTGGACGCTGTTTATGGCATTCCGCCTACGGTGGCCATCGAGCAGCGTTTATCGCGTGGCGGCCGTAAAAGCACGGTCGCGACCACGTCGGAAGTCTGGCATTTCCTGCGGCTCCTGTATGTAAAACTCGGTATCCAGCATTGCATCCATGACGGCGCGCCGGTGACGGCGCAGAGCCCCGAATCGATCGTCGCGCAGATCATGCGGGATTTCAAAGGCCAGCATATCGGCCTGCTCGCGCCGCTCGTGGTGAACCGCAAGGGGATTTACACGGACCTCGCGAAGTGGGCGAAGACGCGCGGTCATACGCATCTGCGCGTGGATGGCGAGTTCCTTACCGTCGATCCGTGGCCGAAGATCGATCGCTTCAAGGAACACACCATTGAGCTTCCGGTCGGCGACCTGATCGTCAGCGCGAACGATGAAGCCACGCTGAAAGCGATGCTTCTGGAGACGCTCGAACTCGGCAAGGGCGTGATGCACTTGCTGGCTCCGCTCGACGACTTGCATGGCGCGTTGAACGGCGGCAAGAAGGGGACGAAGCATGTTGGCGAGATCCGGGTGTTCTCGACCAAACGCGCGTGTCCGGTTTGCGGCACGAGCTACCCCGAACTCGATCCGCGCATGTTCTCGTACAACAGCAAACACGGCTGGTGCAACACCTGCGTGGGCACTGGCGTCACGCTCACGCGCGAGCAGCGCGAAGTCTACGACGACACCGTGATCTCCGACGACGGCCGCGGCCGCGAGCAGACGATTCCATCGGCGCAGCAGGAACCGGACGATGTCGGTGACCAGCCTTGCCCGGATTGCAACGGCACGCGCCTGAACGAAGTCGCGCGGGCGGTCACGTTCGGCGATCAGCCGATCACGGAAGTCGGCCGCTGGACGGTCAGCGCCACGCGCGGCTGGATTAGGAAGCTGAAGCTCAAAGGTCGCGATGCGGATATCGCTCGCGACGTAGTCAGTGAGATTGAAGGGCGCTTGCTGTTCCTCGAAGAAGTTGGCCTGGGTTATCTGAGCCTGGATCGCGCGGCTCCTACGCTTTCGGGCGGCGAAGCGCAGCGCATTCGCCTTGCCGCGCAACTCGGCAGCAACTTGCAGGGCGTGTGTTATGTGCTGGATGAGCCGACCATCGGTCTGCATCCGCGTGACAACAAGATCCTGCTGGATGCGCTGAAGAAACTCGGCGACAAAGGCAACACGCTGGTGGTGGTGGAGCACGACGAGGACACGATTCGCCGGGCGGATCACATCATCGATATCGGTCCGGGTGCGGGGAAGCGCGGTGGTACGGTCGTGGCGCAAGGCGGCGTGGCCGATCTCGCGGCGCAGCCGGATTCGCTCACGGGGCAGTATCTGGCGAACCCGATCCAGCATCCGCTGCAAGCGCGTCGCGATGTAAAAACCGCGACCGCGAAGCGTGCCGCAACGCCCGAGAACTGGCTCACGGTTCACGGTGCGACGCTGCACAACCTGCGCAACGTCACCGCGAGCATGCCGCTCGGCCGGCTGATCGCCATCACGGGCGTGAGCGGTTCCGGCAAGTCCACGCTCGCGCGTGACGTGCTGATGACCAATCTTCTCGATGCCGTGGGCCGCTCGGTGTTGTCGTCGCCGGCGACTCGCCGTGCACGCAAGACCGCACAAGCTGACATGCCCGCGCGCAACCGGTCGAGCGTGCTGTCGCGTGAGGCGCCACGCGCGAAGTTCGACGTCACGCATCGCTGGCAGGGTTGCACGGAAGTGACCGGATTCGAGACCATCGACCGTGTGCTCGAAGTGGACCAGACGCCGATTGGCAAGACGCCGCGCTCGTGTCCGGCGACCTATATCGGCATGTGGGACACGATTCGCAAGCTGTTCGCGGACACACTCGAATCCCGCGCGCGGGGTTACACGGCCTCGCGCTTCTCGTTCAATACCGGCGACGGACGCTGCCCGGCCTGCGAAGGCCAGGGCGTGCGCACCATCGCGATGAGCTTCCTGCCCGACGTCAAGGTGCCGTGCGATGTCTGCCATGGTCAGCGCTTCAATCCGGAAACGCTGGCGGTGACGTGGCGCGGCAAGAACATTGGCGAAGTGCTGACGATGGAAATCGACGAGGCGGTCGAGTTCTTCTCCGCGATGACAAGCATCGCGCATCCGCTGCAACTGATGAAGGACGTGGGGCTGGGTTACCTGACGCTTGGGCAGCCATCGCCTACGTTGTCAGGCGGCGAAGCGCAGCGGATCAAGCTGGTGACGGAGTTGTCGAAGGTCAGGGACGATATCGGCCGGCGCGGACAGAAGGCGCCGCATACGCTGTATGTGCTCGACGAGCCCACCGTCGGCCTGCACATGGCCGACGTCGCGAAGCTGATTCGCGTGCTGCACCGGCTGGTGGATGGCGGGCATTCCGTGGTGGTGATCGAGCATGACCTGGATGTGATCGCCGAAGCCGACTGGGTGATCGATCTCGGGCCGGAGGGCGGTACGGAAGGTGGATCGATTGTGGCTGCGACCGATCCGGATACGCTCTCGAGGAATCCGCGCAGTCACACGGGTGCCGCGCTGAGGCCTGTGCTCGAGCGCGGGACGGAGACGGCCGAGGCGGTTCAGTAAGTCTTGTAGAAAGCCACGTTGACCCGGTCCCCTTCGGGATCGGGTTCGCGCTGGATATCCATCGAAAAATCGATTGCGCTCATGGTGGCGTCGCCGAATTCCTCGTGGATCAGTTCCGGCGTATCGGCCAATCGAGCGGCTGGCTGGCGGACAAAAAAACTGCGGAAGATTCAACTCATGACCAACCCTATCGCCGATCTGAACACGCTGCTTGCATCCATGGCGCCCGAACTTCAGCCGGGCGTTTACGTCTACGCAAGCGTGCCGTTTGCCCATGACCTTGGGGATATCGTCCCGCTCGCGACATTCCGCGAGCGCGAAGGCCTGACGGTGATCGTGGAAGAGGGCGACGCACTGAGGGCAGGCATTAAGCCCTTATTCCGCGCCGCCTGGATCACGCTGACTGTCCATTCCGACCTCCAGGCAGTCGGGCTGACTGCTGCCTTCGCCACCGCGCTCGGCCGGGCAAACGTCAGTTGCAACGTGGTCGCGGCGGCGTTCCATGATCACATCTTCGTGCCCATCGAATCGGCGGATGCCGCTATGGCTGCGCTGCAACAGCTTCAGCGCGATGGGCTGTAGGTATTCGCTCGCGCTGGTGGACGGGGTTGGGCACGGTGCTCGGGTTAGGGAGGGGGTGCCGGGTTCCAGTGTTAGCGGTCAGATTCATTGACGGCCCGGTCGAAATTCGCACCGGGCCGCGCAAGGTGTTGATTACACGCCGCAGCGCTGAGGCGTGGGAACCGCGTTTCGAGCAGCAAGCCGCGAACGATGACAGCGCCAGCAACGCGGCATAGGCCGCGCTACCGACGAACAAACGGCGCGGTGTAGGCCGATGCTTTAATCGCTTGGCGGTGTGTCTTGTGCGTCTGCGTGCTTGGTTACCGTAATCATCGGGGTTAGCTCTGGTTGCGATGCCGCAAGCAGGCGAAACACCAAGCCGCCGATACTCCGGGCGACTTCATCATCGAGTCTGAAATTTGAATCTGCGAGTGGCCAAGGATTGACAAGTGCCTGACTCATAAGCGCGTCGGCTGACGTGCGTGGGACGGTACATATATTGAAGCTCTGACTGTCTTCGTCGAACGTTATTAACACGCCCCTCGGCTTTCGCGTGGTCAAAATATCTCTCCTTTACCTTCCGCAAAGCGGCCCAAACGATCCGCCGCGCGTTCCTTGCACATGCCCCATGAGGACGATTGAGTCGCACGCCACGCGCTGCACTCTTCCATATCAAGAGTTGATTGCGTCGATATCCGGTGAATAGGTCAAAACAAGTGACCTCCGGTTGTTGCTTGGTGTCGTTAATAATCCCTGCATTGCTGCTATCTGTCAGAGCGTTTTGTTTGCATAACGTCGTCATGCATGCGCCGCCCATATGAAAAGCGAGCGGTGACCGCCCGGTCGAACTTCGCACTGGGCGTGAACGTGTTGATTACGCGCTGCCGCGCCGCCGCGTGGGATCGGTGATTTGAGAGGGATCCCGCGACGATGATTCTAATCGGGAGACGGGCTAGCGGTGGGCGTGCGCGGAATGGGTTCGTTAGTCGTGTTTATAATCGCTTTCAGTTCTGGATATGAGAGCGCCAACGCGTTAAGGATACCCGCGCCGATGCGCCGCGCGAACTCATCGTCTAGCAAATATCCGTGATCGCCCCGCGCTGCGACTTCATCAAAAAAAACCGGATACTTCAGCGCATGTGCGATGACGTTTTCGACCTCGACGCGCTTAACTTGATACAACGAAATTGATTCATCGTCGGGCGAAAAATCGACTAGGACACTTCGTATCGGTTGAGATAGGCTCATTAATAACCTCTGCATTGTTGATATCTGTCGAAAGCGTTTTGCTTGCATAGTGCCGTGGCTCTTGCGCCCCCGATTGGCGGCGCTAGTGCATTACAAAAATCAAGCTCGCTCTCGTACTCTGCAAAACAATCCGCTTCATGCGCCTCACTGACACCGCGCGCCGCTATTGACAATACATCATCGCCCGTCACGCTTTTGACGTACTCAAACGGCGCGGCATCGCCTAGCGGCGTGCTTCCCCCGTCAAACTCGGTCACATCGCCAAGATCGAAAGCCTCTTCGTCACCGGACGATGGCAGCGCCGACGCAACAGCGGACACTACGGATACAACCGATGCCGCAAGCGCGCTTGCCGCCTCTCTGGCGGCGCGAGCGGCAATGTTACGCGCTTGCGCTTCCGCCATCGTCTCAACGTGCCGGAACGGTTTTTGAAGTGCCCGAGCTTCGCGTGCGATACGTTCGTCGATCTCCTGGTTATACGCTTTCAGGTCATCGCGGTATGCCTTCGACCGGGCCGCGTAGCTGCTGGCGCGTTCGGCAATGTCCCGTTTATACGCGTCATAGTCGAATTCTCGCTTCGGAACAAAACCGTCATGAGCGATGTAAGCGGGTTCCGCTCGCACAATCACCACGTCACCACTTCGCAGTTCCCGGCAAAGCGCGTCGATAATGTTCTTCGGACTTTCACCGTAAGGGCTAGGCCGGTAAGCCGGGAACGAATCGATAAGGAACCCTTGCACTCGTTCCACCAACTCGGGCTGGCTCGCCCAGTGCTCGATATTCGCCGCCCTGAACAACTCTTTTCCGGCATCGAGCGCCTCTTGCTGCTCTTTCGTTCTCATGTTTCGCGCATAGTCCCACTTTTTATAAAGCAGGTAGCGATAGCGGCCATACCGCATCAATTCGGTTGTCATCTCAGTTATTTCGTTGTTATAACGCGCCAAACGCTAACGCACTTCTCCGCGCGTCCATCTCAATAAAAAGACGGGCGTGCAGGCGGCAACTCTCAGGCAGTGCGCATCATTGGCTTTGCATTAACACGCGTATGGCATCGACGCGCCAGAAAGCCGCGACCCGGCAATGACTTTCACCACTAACTTCAGAACCTGGCACTAACTCCGGCCACCAACCCCGGAATCCAGCGGCCCGACCACTAACCCTGAACCCCCGACCACCCACCTCCCTCCCGCGTCACTGGTATGCTGGCGCCCTTATCCCACCCAGAAACCCACCAGACCAAGATGGCAACGCAGGACAAAGCACTCGCACTAAAGAAGATGAAATGGTTCGCCGCGGGCCTCCTGGTCGCGGCCGCCGCACTATTCCTGCTCGCGAAGAGCCAGCACGACGCCGGCGCCTGGGCGTGGGTTTCGGCCTTCGCCGAAGCCGCGATGGTCGGCGCGCTGGCCGACTGGTTCGCGGTCGTGGCGCTGTTCCGCCACCCGCTCGGCTTGCCGATCCCCCACACAGCCATCCTGCCGGCGAACAAGGCGCGGGTCGCCGATAACCTCGCCGAATTTGTCCGCGACAAATTCCTCGGCACCGACGCACTCGTCGCCCGCGTGAACGCCTTCGATCCCGCCGGCCGCCTCGCGATCTGGCTGGCCGAACCGGCGAACGCGGCGCTGCTGGGCGCGAAAGCGGTCGCGGCAGCGGGTCAAATGCTGGAATTCGTCGACGATGAACGCGTCAAGACGATGCTCCACAACGCGCTGCGCCGCCGCGCCGAACAGTTCGACCTGGCGGGCGCGGTAGGCGGATTGCTGTCCACGCTGACGGCGGATCGGCGCCATCAAATGCTGCTCGACGAAGGCCTGCGCGAACTCGCGCAATGGCTCGACCGCGAGGAAGTGCAGGCCATTCTCGCGGCCAAGATCCTCGACGTAGCCGGCGAGGAATATCCGAAGCTGATCGGCATGCTCGGTTTTGTCGGCCTGAGCGCCGAAGACCTCGGCAACAAGTTCGCCGGCGGCCTGGTGCGCGGCGCGAACAAGTGGCTGCACGACATCAGCGAAAACCCGGAACACGAGCGCCGTCAGTCGTTCGACCGGACGGTGGAAGGATTCATCGAACGCCTGAAGACGGACCCGGCATTCCGCGCGCGCATCGACCAGCACAAGCGCGAATGGCTCGAACGCCCGGAATTACGCACCTACGTGAACGGCCTGTGGGACGAATTCAAGGACTGGCTGCGCCGCGATCTCGCGCAAGCGGATTCGACCCTGCACAAGAAGGTGACGGGCGCGTCGGCATCGTTCGCGGCGGCGCTCGGCAACGACCCGGCGCTGCGTGAATCGATCAACGAGCACATGCGCGACGCGCTCAAGGCGCTCGCGCCCGACCTGCGCGACGGAATCGCCAGGCATATTGCCGCGACCGTGCGCAATTGGGACGACGCCACGCTCGTGCGTGACGTTGAACAGAGCGTAGGCCGCGACTTGCAGTTCATTCGCGTGAACGGCACGCTGGTGGGCGGCGCGGTCGGCCTGATCATTCACGCAGTCTCCATGTTCATGGTTTAAGCTGCGCAATAAGATCCTTGTAGCCGCGCCTCGGCTAATTTCCTCCGGAAGAGACCGAACATGACGGACCCGAACGCCGCATTGATCCAGCGTTTTTACGAAGCCTTTCAGCGCTCCGACGCTGAAGCCATGGCCGCGTGCTACGCGCCCGACGTGCAGTTCAGCGATCCGGTGTTCGGCGTGTTGCGAGGCCGCGAAGCCTCGGATATGTGGCGCATGCTGATTTCTCGCGCCACCGAATTCTCACTGACCTTCAGCGACATCCAGACGGTCGGCCAGACAGCGACGGCCAAATGGGTCGCGACCTATCAATTCACGCAGACCGGGCGCAAGGTGGTCAATCGCATCAACGCGCGCTTTGCGATCCGCGATGGCCTGATTGTCGAACATCACGACAGCTTCGACCTCTGGACCTGGAGCCGCCAGGCACTCGGACTCAAGGGCGTGCTGCTCGGCTGGTCGTCGTTCGTGCATAACAAGATCCGGGCGCAGGCAAGCAAGGGTCTTCGGGCATACCGGCAGCAACCCCAAAAATGACCCGCCTCGAATGTCCGGCCAGCGAAGGCTGTCTCAACGACGAATGGCTTGAAGCCGATGCTGTTGGCGGCTTCGCATCGGGCACGGCAGGCACCGAACGGACCCGCAGATATCACGCGCTGCTTCTTACGGCCACGCAACCGCCGGCAGGGCGCATGGTGCTGGTGAACGGTGTGGAGGCCTGGCTGGAGGATGCGTCGGGTCAGACGCGCATTCCACTGTCCATGCAGCGTTATGGCTCAGGCTCGGTCTGGCCGGACCCGTCCGAAAGCCTGCTTTCCTTCGATACCGACCCTTGGCCCACATGGCGTTTCCAGGTCGGCGACAACCATATCCTGACCGCCGAACTATTCGTCGCGAGGCAGAGCGCGCAGACGGTGCTGCGCTGGCGGCTCGACGGCGAGGCATTCACGCTGAAGGTTCGGCCATTGCTGTCCGGGCGCGATTATCACGCGCTGCATCACGAGAACCAGGCATTTAATTTCAATTACACGGCGACCGCTGACCAGGTTCGATGGCAAGCATATGGCGACGTGCCGGCCGTGGTTGCAGCATCGAATGGATCGTATGTTCATGCGCCCGACTGGTATCGCAACTTCTGCTATACCGTGGAACGCGACCGCGGCATGGATTTCAATGAAGACCTCGCTACGCCCGGGGTCTTTTCGTTCGATTTATCGCTTGGCGAGGCGGTGCTCGTGTTGAGCGCAAACGAGGGCGCGAAGACGAACGCCATCGATACCGCGAAGCAGCTCGCCGACCTTGAACGTACACGTCGCGCGGCCTACCCGACGCCGCTGCATCGTTCCGCCGATGCCTACATCGTGGCGCGAAACGAGGGCAGCACGATTCTCGCCGGTTTCCCGTGGTTCACCGATTGGGGCCGCGACACCTTCATCGCGATGCGCGGCCTGCTGATCGCATCCGGCCGATACAGCGACGCCGAATCGATCCTGCTCGAATGGTCCGGCACCCTCTCCGAAGGCATGCTGCCGAATCGCTTTCCGGACAGCGGCGCACCGGAATACAACTCGGTGGATGCATCGTTGTGGTTTGTGATTGCCGTGCACGACTTTCTCGCGACAGGCCACGCGCAAGATCAAACGCGGGACCGGTTGCAGCAAGCTGTCGATGGCATTCTTGACGGCTACTCAAGCGGCACGCGCTTCAGGATCTCCGCCGATCCCGCCGATGGCTTGCTGCAAGCCGGCGTTCCCGGCGTGCAACTGACGTGGATGGACGCGAAGGTGGGTGACTGGGTGGTGACGCCGCGCATCGGCAAGCCGGTGGAAGTGCAGGCGTTGTGGATCAACGCGCTGCGCATAGCGGCTGCATGGAACCCCCGCTGGACGGAACCCGCCGCGCGCGCGACCCAGGCATTCCAGCAACGTTTCATCGATCCCGCCAGCGGGGCGCTCTACGACGTGGTCGATGCCGATCATGAGCCGGGCAAGCTCGACCGCTCCATCCGTCCGAACCAGCTTTTTGCCGTGGGCGGATTGCCGTTCGCGGTGATCGACGATGGCGCAACCGCTCGCGCAATCGTCGATCAATGCGAGCAGCTCTTGCTGACACCGCTCGGGCTCAGGACGCTGTCGCCGAATGACCCTGCCTACAAGGGCCGTTACACCGGCGCGCCGCTGCAACGCGATGGCGCCTACCACCAGGGCACGGTCTGGCCGTGGCTCATAGGGCCGTTCGTGCAGGCATGGTTGCGGGTTCGTGGCGACGATCAGTCATCGAAAGCCGTGGCGCGCGAGCGCTTTCTCAGGCCGCTGCGCGGTCATCTGCATCATGCGGGACTGGACCACATTTCCGAAGTCGCGGACGGCGACGCACCGCATACGCCCGGCGGCACGCCATTCCAGGCGTGGTCGCTAGGCGAACTCATGCGCGTCGAACGTCTGCTCAATGCCAATTCCCCTGATACCGCCGATCCTGCCGATCCTGCCGAGATGGCGCAAACGCGCTAGATTATCGGTCTTTCCGTCACGCTTTCAGTCAAGGACGTCCCATGCCGCCACTGCGCGCCACCAAGTCACTCGACACCATCGAAGGAGCCCGGCTCCATTCCACCGACTGTCCACGCTGGCAACGCTGGGGCCCGTACCTCAGCGAGCGTCAGTGGGGCACGGTGCGCGAGGACTACAGCGAAAACGGCACCGCCTGGGACTATTTTCCGCACGATCATGCGCGCAGCCGCGCCTACCGCTGGGGTGAAGACGGCATTGCCGGATTCGGTGACGATCACCTCAACTGGTGCGTCTCGCTTGCAATGTGGAACGGCCGGGATCCGATCCTCAAGGAACGTTTGTTTGGCCTGACGAATGCGCAGGGAAATCACGGCGAGGATGTGAAGGAGCTGTATTTCTACGTCGATGGCACCCCGACGCATTCCTACATGCGCATGCTTTACAAGTACCCGCATGCCGCGTTCCCCTACGACGATCTCGTCGCTGAAAACGGCCGCCGCGGCGCGGACATGCCGGAGTACGAAGTGCTCGACACGGGCGTGTTCGAAGACGACGCGTATTTCGACGTCCACGTCGAATACGCGAAAAATACGCCTGAAGATATCGTGATGCGCGTGACGGTCGAGAATCGCGGGGATTGCGCCGCATCGCTCGATCTGCTGCCGCAGATCTGGGCGCGCAATACATGGTCGTGGCAGCAGTCGACAAAACCTTCGCTCACCTTGCAGTCCGACGCGAAGGGCAGCCGCGTGATCGCTGCAAGCGACGGTCATGAGCCGCTGGTGGTGACGGCCGAAGCCCGTGGCGACGCCACGGTCGACTGGCTGTTCTGCGAGAACGAGACCAATGTCAGGCGCCTGTTCGGCTCGGAAGGGGCGGGACCGTTCAAGGACGGCTTCAACGACTACATCGTGCACGGCGAAGAAAGCGCCATTCGGCGCGATATCGGCACCCGCGCCGCCGCGCATGTGCATCTCGAGTGTGCACCGAACAGCCGCACGGTGGTGAGCCTGCGCTGGCGCCCGGCGTCGAATGCGGACTGTGAGCGGCAAGTGCTTGATATCGACGCGCTGTTCGCCCGCCGGATCGCCGAAGCCGATGCTTTTTACGCGGGCCTGCAGCACGAAATGGATGACGCCGACCAGCGGCTCGTACAACGCCAGGCGCTGGCGGGCATGCTGTGGTCGAAACAGTATTACCACTTCGATATCACCCGCTGGATGGACGGCGATCCGTTGCAGCCGGCGCCGCCCGAGTCGCGCAAGCGCGGCCGCGACGCTGACTGGCGGCATCTGTTCAATTCGGACATCGTCTCGATGCCGGACAAGTGGGAATACCCGTGGTACGCGTCGTGGGACCTCGCGTTTCATGCAGCGGCTTTTGCACTGATTGATCCGGCATTTGCAAAGAAACAATTGCTGTTGCTCGTGAAGGATCGCTACCAGCATCCGAACGGGCAACTTCCGGCCTATGAATGGGCGTTCGGCGACGCCAATCCGCCGGTTCACGCATGGGCGACATGGCGCGTCTATGAAATCGATCGCGCGATCACGGGCAAGGCGGATCGCGACTTTCTTGAGCTTGTATTCCACAAGCTGCTGCTGAACTTCTCGTGGTGGGTGAACCGCAAGGACGCCGATGGCCGCAACATTTTCCAGGGCGGTTTCCTTGGACTGGACAACGTCGGCATCTTCGACCGCGGGGCGCCGTTGCCAACGGGCGGCCGTATCGACCAGTCGGATGGCACCGCATGGATGGCCGCGTATGCGCTCGACCTGATGCGCATCGCGCTGGAACTGGCCGTGGCGAATCACGTGTTCGTCGATATCGGCGTGAAGTTCTTCGAGCATTTCCTGTACATCGCCGAGGCGGTGGGTTCCAGCGATACTTGCGACACCGGCCTCTGGGATGAACGCGACGAGTTCTTCTACGACGTGCTGCAACTGCCCGACGGCAAGAGCGTGCCGATGCGCATTCGCTCTATCGTCGGCCTGATTCCGCTGTTCGCGGTCCATGTGCTGGAAGAGCATCTGCACGGCCAGTTGCCGGGCCTGCGGGACCGGCTTACGTGGTTCCTCGAGCACCGGCCCGATCTCGCCAAGCTGGTGTCGCGCTGGAACGAGCCGGGCAAGGGCAATAGCCTGCTGCTGTCGGTGCTGCGCGGACATCGCATGAAAGCGCTGCTCAGGCGCATGCTCGACGAAAGCGAGTTCCTGTCGGACTACGGCGTGCGGGCGTTGTCGCAGGTGCATCGGGACAATCCGTTTGTGCTCGAGCACAACGGCGACCGCTTTTGCATCGCGTACCTGCCGGCTGAATCGGATTCGCGCGTGTTCGGCGGCAACTCGAACTGGCGCGGGCCGATCTGGATGCCGGTCAACTATCTGCTGATCGAGTCGCTATACGAATTCCATCGTTATTACGGCGATGATTTCCGCGTGGAATATCCGACCGGATCTGGCCAGAAACTTTCACTGAGCGACATAGCCGATGAACTCGCGCGACGCCTGACGCGCCTGTTCCTGAAGGACAAGAACGGTGTTCGCCCGGTCATGGCCGCGTATCCGCAACTGCAAGCTGACCCGCGCTCGGAGGACCTCGTGCTGTTCCACGAGTACTTTCATGGCGATACCGGGCGCGGCGTGGGCGCGTCGCATCAGACGGGCTGGAGCGGGCTGGTCGCGTTGCTGTTGCAGCCGCGCGTGAGCGTGATCGCGCAGCACCTGCGGGCCGGCGGCGAGGCCCAGCCCGAAGTGGAACTGGCGACGAAGTGAGGAAGCAGGCGGACCGGCGGCGGTTCGGCAACCCCGGCTTACCTGCCGCCGCCAAACCTGCATCATTCGTTATTGCACAGCATCAACACCTTCTCGGCATCGGAGCATGGGCGTTTCGGTGCGTGCGGCGTCACGGGCGCCGCCGTGTCGCTTCCCGTAGACGCCATCTTGCGGATGCATGCGCGCAAGCGCTTTTCTGTTGGCGGATAGTATTTCCAGCCGCGAGTGAGCGGCGGCAATTCCATCTTCACCTGCTTCCATTTCGGATGGCCGTTGGCCTGCAGCTCATCGAAGTGCGCGCAGAGCGAGTCGGCGAATTGCGTCATCGCCCCGACGGTGCCGCGCAGGTTGTAATCGTAGGTGACGAGAAACGCCTTCACGGTAAGCGTCGGCGAGTCTTCCTTGATCCAGTTCGGATAACTGGATGTACGGATGGTGGCTGCGAAATAGGTCTGCTCGGCACGCGTTGTTTCCGGCACTGAAGGATCGAGCTTGAGCAGCTTGAGCTGGCCCAGCAGGTCCGTGTTCAGGTCCTGAAACAGCTTGGCCGGCTGTCCCACCACGATGATCGCTACATCCAGTTTCCGCACGATCAATTTCGCGAGCGCTTCCTCGTTGCTGTAGTGCTGCATGTTCTGGTCGGGGATCGGTTCGTTGAACATCAGCTTGTAAAGCGTGGTCGCGGATTGCGCCGTGCCGCTGCCGATCAGCCCGACACTGATGTTCTTGTCCTTGATCTCATGAATGTAGTTCAGCGGCGAATCAGATCGTACAACGAAGTAAATCTCTTCGTTATACAAGGGCATGATGAGCCGCAGCGGCTGGATGATCTTGCCTGCTTCCGCGTTGCCGGCTTTCGCCATATCGAGGTAAGCCTGGTACACGTCCGACTGCACGAGCGCGAATTTCACGCCCGGCTCGTAACGCATGCGCTGCACGTTTTCGGCGGAGCCTTTTGATGCGAGCACATCGAGGTTCATGCCTATCGGATCGGCAACTACCTTCGCCAGGTCCTGGCCTATCTGGATGTAAGTGCCGCGCTCCGGCCCGGTGACGATCTTGTAGTCGGCTTGCGCATGGGCCTCCGCAACGAGGCCCGCGAGCCCGAAGAGGGCGAGCAGCATGAGAAAAATCTTGTGCATGATGTCGTTTGAGTCGTTCTAATGTGTTGGCCAACTTTCATTACACGGATAGACCACGGTGGCCTGCGTCTCCCGGCGCGGCCTTCAATCTCCTCAAAGTCTCCTGTTTCGTATCTCCTGTTTCGTATCTCGTGCCTCCCGCCCTTGCTTCTACTGCGGCGTCGAGCGTTGCGCCGATGACGGCTTCTTGCTCCATCCCGACTCCAGGATCGCGCGTTCTTCATCGTCGGGATTGGCCGCATTGAAGGCGGGCGCATGCGGTTGCGCCGCACTGGCCGCGTTGTCTCCCGACGCGGGCGTGCGACGGACGGTGGGTGACGGTTGACGAGTCATGCTTTGCACGCTTGCCGGTGGACCGTTTGCCGCCACCCGTGGCGGCACAACGCCCGCCCGCACCGGGACGGCTTCGCTGACCGGCGCGAGTGGCCGTGTCACCGCCGGCGGCGAGGCAGTATCGCCTGGAGCCTGGGCAGCCGCCGCCGCGCTGCGTACCGGCGCCGTGGCGGGCATCAAATCGGGTCCGTCAGGCATGGGGACAAACGCGGGTGCTAGTGCACGAGGGGGCGCGGCCTGTTGCGGCGGCGGATACGGCGACGATGTGAGTTGAGCCTGCGAGCCCGTGCCTGGGCGCGCCGGTTCCGGAGCCGTCTGCGAGGCGGCAGGCGTGCGCATGGTCGTGGCGACTACGGGCGCGGCCGGCGTGACTGGCGCAACCGGCACGGGCGACCGGACAGGCGTGGGCACTCCCATTGCGGCGACGGCCCGTGCATGCTCGGCGGCCAAGACGGCTGCAGTGGGCCTATGGGTTGACGCGGGGGAACGCGTGGCCGCCACGCGCGGTGCGGGCGCCACCACGGGCGCTGGTGCGGCGGGCGCCACTGCAGCTGTCTGCGTCTTGTCGTGGGGGGTGGCATGCGCCGCTGTTGCCGCGGGCGCCGGTTTATTGAGCCAGCCCGAGCGCGAGATCGCGTGTTCGACGAACTTTTGTGCTTCGACATTGCCGGCATCGATCGCCAGCACGTCACGGGCGTTCTGAAGCACGCACAACCACGAGCCGGTCGCTTCGCAACCGCGTGCGACTTGCAGCATCTCGTCGCGCGTGTGTTCCAGGCCGGTGAGGTCCGCCAGGGTCCGCTGCGAATTGGAGCTGCCCAGTTGCGACGCCGGGATCTTCGAGAAGCGCTTGCGCGCCGTGGTCAGGTCGCCCCGCGCGATGGCGTCACGTGTGGCCAGCAGCAGGTTGTCGGCCGGATTGGCCAGCGCCGCTCTCGAGCGGCCGGCGGGTTCCGTGGGCAAGGTTTCGCGGGCGGCAACGGAGGGCGCCGCCGCCATTTGCGCCTGCCTGACGGCTGCCGCAGACCTGGCCAGGGCGTCGTCCGTCGGCGCCGGTGTGACCGCGGGCGCTGGCGCGCCTTGCGCGGGTTTCATATCGATGGCGCCATACGCGCTATGTTTGGCGGGCGGCTCGGAACGGGGCGTGTCGTCAGCGCTGCCGCCGTGCTGCGAATAGATGATGCCGCCGGCCACCAGGGCCACGGCCAGAGCGCCCAGCGTGACGATTTTCGACGTGTCCCAGCGCTGCTCTCCGGCGCCGGCCGGTTCAGACGCGTCGGCCGCGTCGGATATGCCCGGGTAGGGCGACGGGATGTTCAGGGCTTCGCGGCGCGCGCCGAAGGGCAGGCGCAGGCCTGTCGAGAGCGCGACGTTCTTCGCGACGGTCTGCGCGGCGCCGAAGCTCGGGCCATGATCGGCGCCGCACTGCGGACAGGTGTCGGCATCGCCCGGAATGTCGTTGCCGCAACGCTTGCAGGTCACGGTATCGCGGGATGTGGGAAAGAAGAGACGGGCCATGCCAGAAACCTCCCGGGACACAAGGTTGTCCTTCCCGCTCTCGTGTCCGGTTTAATCGGACAAAACGGTCACTCGTATGAACAAATGCTTCGGACTCCCTAGGCTGGACAGTCACCAAGGGAGCCAGAACCAATATGTGACATCTCCGAGGCGGCGTCAACACGCGCGTGAGCAGCCCTGCAACACCCGTGCCGCGCGACTCAAATGCCTGCTTTGGCCGCGCCGCTCAAGCTGCTGGCGAATGGGTAAAAAGCGCCTGCCGGTTTCGTCGGCAAGCGCCTAGGTTCTGTCCGAATATGGCGCTTCGCGGCAGGCCGAAACAGGCCCCGGCGCGTCCCGAAACAACAACCGGAGCCCATTATTTTCCGGTGTCGGCGCTGAAAAACACATTGCGTAATAAATTTGAGCCAGACTCGCAATTTGATAGGATGTAAGCGCGCCACGAGAGGCGGGGCGCAACACCCCGAAGGCGGTCAAAAATACAAATGACTCACCATCCAATGCTCGTCGCCCGACCCCGGCAATTCACCCCGGCATTGGACCTGGAGAAGGGACATACCGATGGACATGCCGTCTAAGGGCGAGAATGCGCAGCTCATACGGATCACCTGGCCGTTCCTGGTCGTCATTCTTGTCCTCGTTTCGCTCGCCATTTTCAGTATCGACATCATGTCGTCGGTGCGTGCATATATTGGCGGGGAAAGCATCTGGTCGAAGGGCCAGAAAGACGCGGCTTTCTATCTGAACCTGTACGCCGAAACCGGCTCCGAAAGCACCTACAAGCAATATCTGAGCGCCATGGACGGCCCGCGCAACCTGCGTACGGCCCGTCTGGCGCTCGACCAGAGCACGCCCGACCCGACTACCGCGCGCCGGGCGCTGATCGCAAGCGGCGTGCACCCCGACGACGTCGGCGACGTCATCTGGACCTTCAAGATGTTCCGCCACGTCAGTTATTTCAGCGACGCGGTCGGGTACTGGTCGCGCGGCGACGCCGAACTGGCGAAGCTGGAGCGGGTCGGCAACGAGTTGCATGCGCGGGTCGCGGGCGGCAGCCTGCCCTTGAGTCTAGTCAGTGCCTACAAATCGCAGATATCGGCGATCAACGCGACCATTGCGCCGCTGTCATGGGGTTTCTCGCAGGTATTGGGCACCGCATTCCGCAAGACTGCGTCGCTGTTGCTGACCGTCGACCTGGTCGCCGCGCTGCTGCTCGTGTGCCTTTCAACGGTGCATGTGCGGCGGCTGATCAGGCAGCGCGGGCACATTGAAGCAGCGCTCAAACAGAGCGAGGCGCGCGCCAAGGCGACGCTCGGTTCGATCGGCGAGGCGGTGATCGCGACGGGGCCGTCGGGGCATATCGAATTCATCAACCCGGCGGCCGAGCGGATCGCCGGATGTCTGGCGCACGACTGTCTCGGACGGCCGCTGGTCCAGACCTTCAGGCTGTTGCACGCCCACAGCCGCCAGCCGCTCGACCCGATCGAGGACGCCCGGGCGGGCGCCCGCGCGGACGGCGAAGCCGCGGAAATGCTGCTGCAGCGGCGTGACGGCGCCGAGATTCGCGTGCAGGCGGTGACGTCGCGGATCAACGCGGCCGGCGCAAGCGCCAACATGGCCGATGCGGAAGCCGGCTTCGTGCTGATCCTGCGCAACATGACCCGCGAGTACGAATATATCGAAAGTCTTGCCTGGCAAGCCACGCATGACGGGCTCACGGCGCTCGTCAACCGCGCCGAATTCGAGCGTCGTCTGCAACACGCGCTGGGTACGCGCTGGAGCGAGGTGGCGTCGTGGCTGCCGGCGGCGTCCGCTCTCCTGTTTCTCGATCTCGACCGCTTCAAGGTGGTCAACGACACCTGCGGCCACGCGGCCGGCGACGCCATGCTGCGTGAGGTCGCGTTGCGCTTCGAAACCAGCCTGCAACCGGACGACACGCTCGCGCGGCTGGGCGGCGACGAGTTCGGCGTGCTGCTGCAGGGTTACGATACCCCGGGCATCCAGGCGGTCGCGGAACGCCTGCGCGCGTGCCTGAACGACTTTGTCTTCCACTGGGAGGCGCAGCCGTTCACCACCAGCGTGAGCGTCGGCGTGGTCGACCTGCGCAACAAGGAAATGAGCGTGGAAGAGGCCATGCGGCTCGCCGATATCGCCTGCTACATGGCGAAGGAACGCGGTCGCGACCGGGTGCAGCTGGCCGACATGGGCGACCGCGAACTCGCGCGCCACGCGAGCGAAGTATCGTGGGGACGGCGTCTCAAGCAGGCGCTCGAACACAATCACTTCTGCCTCTACGTGCAGCCCATCGTGGCCGTGAGCGCCGATGGCTTGCCCGCCTCCACCGACGGGCAGCGCGCCGAACTGCTGCTGCGCATGCTCGACCCGGCCGTGCCCAACGGCGTGATCGCGCCGACCTTGTTCATTCCTGCCGCCGAGCGGTATGGGCTGATGACGGCTATCGACCGGTGGGTGATCCGCAATGCCTTCGACATGCTGTCAGGTATCCGTCATAAGCGGTTCAAGGAATATGCGATCAACCTGTCGGGCGCCTCGGTGGGCGACGAACGTTTCCTCGGTTTCGTGCGCGAGCAATTCCAGCGCACGGGCGTCTCTCCTGGCATGATCTGCTTCGAAATTACGGAGACCACAGCGATTGCCAACCTGGCGTCGGCGGCGCGGTTCATGCGCGAGCTGAATGCGCTCGGCTGTCATTTCGCACTCGATGACTTCGGCGCGGGCATGTCGTCGTTCGGCTACCTGAAGCATTTGCCGGTGGAGTACTTGAAGATCGACGGCAGTTTCGTGACCGACATGGTGCACGATCCGGTGAGCCGCGAGATGGTCGCGGCCATCAACGAGATGGGCCATTCGATGAAATGCCGGACCATCGCGGAATATGTGGAAAGCGAAGGCATCCTGCGCGCGCTGCATGCGCTCGGGGTGGATTATGCGCAAGGGTATTACATAGGACGGCCAATGCTTTGGACAGAGCCGGCTGTTCTGACATTAGCTAAGGAGGCGTAATGGGAAGTGTGGGGGGTGGGTTTATCAGAGAGGGCGACCTCAAGAACATAGCAAGCTACCCACTTTGGTTGCACGAAGTTTTGTTGGAGACCGGCGCGGCAAAAAGCCGTGTGATATCTCATCCGTTGTTTCGGGCCTTGCGGGATGGCGAGCTTGGCGCGCACGAGATGCGTGCGTTCCTGATCAACGGCTGGCCGGTAATCAATCAGTTTCCGCAGTACATGGGCATGAACCTGCAGAAGATCGGACCCGAAGAAACGCCGGGCTCGCGCATGGCGCGGCGCTATCTCACGCGCAATATCCGTGTCGAACAGAATCACGCCGACTATTGGGTCGACTGGGCCGCGGCCCACGACGTTTCGCGCGAGGATCTGCAAGCAGGCGACGCTCCACCGCTAGCATTTGCATTGAGCCATTGGTGCTGGAAAAGCAGCAATGCAGACCCGCTGCATGCGTCGATGGCGGCGACCAATTTCGCCGTTGAAGGCGTGACCGGAGAATGGTCGACGCTCCTCTGCAGCCGCGACACGCTCGCGCTCAGCTACCCTGAACCGATCCGCAAGAAGACCATGCGCTGGCTGAGGCTGCACGCGCATTACGACGATGCGCATCCGTGGGAAGCGCTCGATATAGTCGCCACGTTGCTGGGCCGCGCGCCGCGCATGGCTGACATCCGTGAAGTCAAACGCAGCATCCAGCGCAGCTATGAATACTTCGAGGTCAGCCTGAACTGCTGCCTCGAAGTGTGATTGGCTGCCGCGCTTAACTTCCCCTTGCTACTTCGATAACTGCAGCTTGCCGTCCAGCCGCCGGTTCAAACCGAGCGGATTGGCGGTTTTCAACGCGTCCGGCAGCAGGGCTTCGGGCAGGTCCTGGTAGCTGACGGGGCGCAGGAACCGGTCGATGGCGAGACTGCCTACGGACGTTGACCGGCCGTCGGCGGTGGAGGGGAAAGGGCCGCCGTGGACCATGGCATGTCCGACTTCGACGCCCGTACCGAAACCATTCACGAGAATCCGTCCGGTGCGGCGTTCCAGCGCCGGCAGGAAACGGCGGGCATCGTCGTAATCGGCTTCGTCGATGTGCAGCGCCGCCGTCAACTGGCCTTCCAACTGCTCGACCAACTCGAGCACGGTGGCGAGATCCGGGCATCGCACGATCAGTGAAGCCGCGCCGAAAATCTCCTCATGCAACTCCGGATTCGCGCGGAACGCGGCCGCTGTAGTCGAAAACAACGCTGCTTGCCCTTGCGTCGACCCCTTCGCCGCACAGCCCCGTGCGAGCGTCTTGACCTCACCATGCTCTGCTGTTTTGCTCACAGCCGATTCGTAAGCCTTGTGAATGCCGGGCGTCAGCATCGTGGCGGCCGGTGTTTCGCTCAGGGCGGCAGCGGTTGCTTCGATGAACGCATCGAGCTCTGGACCGTCGATGGCGAGGACCAGACCGGGGTTCGTACAGAATTGGCCGGCGCCGAGCGCCAGCGAGCCGGCGAACGCCTTGCCGATCGCCGCGCCGCGATTTTTCAGCGCGTGCGGGAACAGCAAGACCGGGTTGATGCTGCTCATTTCGGCATAGACGGGAATCGGTTCGCGACGGGCTGCCGCGAGCTTCATCAGCGCTGTGCCGCCGCCGCGCGAGCCGGTGAACCCGACCGCCTTGATGCGGCGATCCGAGACGAGGCCCTGGCCGACGTCGCGGCCGCTATCGAAGAGCAGGGAGAACGTGCCTTCCGGCAAACCGCAATCCGCGACCGCTTTCTGCACGGCGCGTCCGACCAGCGCCGACGTCCCCGGATGCGCCGAGTGCGCCTTCGCGATCACCGGGCAACCGGCGGCCAGGGCGGAAGCTGTGTCACCGCCCGCTACCGAGAACGCCAGCGGGAAGTTGCTCGCGCCGAACACGGCAACAGGGCCGACGGGCACATAACGCAGCCGCAGGTCGACGCGCGGCAGTGGCTTGCGCTCAGGTTGCGCCGGGTCGATACGCACGCCCAGGAAATCGCCTTCACGCACGACGGCCGCGAACATGCGCAACTGGCCGACAGTGCGGCCGCGTTCGCCTTCAACACGCCCACGCGGCAGGCCGCTTTCGGCCACGCAGCGCTCGATCAGGACATCGCCGATATCGAGGATGTTCTGCGCGATCGTTTCGAGAAACCTGGCGCGGGTTTCGAGCGGCAGTTCGCGATAGATATCGGATGCTTGCCATGCGAGCGCGCAAGCTTGTTCCAGTTGGTCGAGCGAAGCGCCGCCGAAGGCGGGCGCGAGCGGTTCGCCCGTGGCGGCATTGATGCCTTTGATCGAGCCATTCGTGCCGTGAATGGTCTGTTTGCCGATCAGCAGATCGCTGGAAATTTCCATGATGGTTCGAATCCTGTTGATGTAATTAAGCGTGCGGATTGCCTTACTTGCCCCAGCTCAGCACGAGCGGATCGAGGCGGCGAGCGACTTTCAAGAGGCCGGCGCGAGTCGATGGATGCATCGCGGCGAACGGGTGGCGCGTGGCGTCGGAGTGGATCAGGCCGCCTTCCATCATGAGCGCTTTGCAGGCGGCGAGTCCGCATTGGCGGTTCTCGTAGTTGATCAGCGGCAGCCATTGCTCATACAGCTTGGCGGCGCCTTCCGTGTCGCCGGAGGTGTAGGCATCGACGATCTTGCGAATCCCGTCCGGATAACCGCCGCCGGTCATTGCGCCGGTTGCGCCGGCATCGAAATCCGGAATCAGCGTGATGGCTTCCTCGCCATCCCATGGGCCGACGATTGCGTCGCCGCCCAGTTCGATCAGTTCGCGCAGCTTCGATGCAGCTTGTGCCGTTTCGATCTTGAAGTACGACACGTTCGCGATTTCCTTCGCAAGCTTCGCCAAAAACGATGCCGACAGCGGCGTGCCGGCGACCGGTGCGTCCTGGATCATGATCGGGATGTCGATGGCGTCGGACACGCGGCTGAAGAATTCCTGGATCCCGCGTTCGCCTACGCGGATGGTCGCGCCGTGATACGGCGGCATGACCATGACCATCGCGGCGCCTGCGTCTTGCGCGGCGCGGCTGCGGGCGGCGCAGACGTCGCTGCTGAAGTGCGTGGTGGTGACGATCACGGGCACGCGGCCGGCCACGTGTTCCAGCACGGCTTTTTGCACCTCGGAGCGTTCGTCGTCGGTGAGCGCGAATTGTTCGGAGAAATTGGCGAGGATGCACAGGCCATGCGATCCGGCGTCGATCATGAAGTCGATCGCGCGTCGCTGGCCGTCGAGGTCGAGGCGGCCGGAGGCGTCGAAGACGGTCGGGGCGACCGGGAACACGCCGCGGTAGGGCTGAGTTGGCATTGCAAGTCTCCATTGTGATTGGAGGAACTATAGGTGCTGGTTGAAGGCGCTGTATAGTGAAACCTTTCCATCTGGTGATCGCTTTTGCGACTCACTCCGATCGCGCCATGAAATCCACGCTGGATGTATTAATGGGCCGCTTGCGCATGAAGCAGTTGCAGCTGCTGATTGCGCTCGATGACCACAAGTCGTTGCATAAGGCGTCGAGCGCGATGTCGATGACGCAATCGGCCGCGAGCAAGGCGCTGGCCGAACTGGAGTCGATGCTGGAGGCGCCGCTCTTCGAGCGCGCGAAGAAGGGGCTGGTGCCGAACCAGTTCGGTTTTTGCGTCATCCGCTATGCGCGGCTGCTGGCGGCGGACCTGACGTCGCTGTGTCAGGAAGTCGCCGATATTCGCTCGGGCACCGGCGGCCGTCTGGCAGTGGGGGCGATCATGGGCTCGGTGCCGGATCTGGTCGTGCCGATCCTGAACGAGCTGCAGGTGCGCAATCCAGGTTTATCGATTGAAATCGTGGAGGACACGAGCGCGCGGATGCTGGCGCTGCTCGACGAAGGGCGGCTGGACCTGGTGGTCGGCCGCTCGATCGTCAGCGATGAACCTTCCCGATACCTCTATCAGCCGCTTGGCGATGAGCCTTTGTCGGTGGTGGTGGGCTACGATCATCCGCCGTTTGCATCCGGCGAGCTGACGTTTGCCGACCTGGGCGGGCATCGATGGGTCACTTACCCCAGCGCCATGCCCATGCAGGCGCTGTTGCAGCGTGAGATGGATCTGGCCGGGGCGCAGGTGCCGGTGAGCGCGATCTCGACGGCGTCGACGTTCGTGACGGTCGCGCTGCTGCAATGTAGCGCCGACCTGGTGTCGGTGCTGCCCGCGGGCGTGGCCAGGCTGTTTTGTAAGCATCGCATGCTGCGCGCGCTGCCGATCGGCTTCAAGTCGAAGTCGCAGACGTTCGGGATCGTGACGCGCAAGGTGGGCGTGCTGTCGCCGTCGGCGCGCCAGTTTGTGGAGCGCCTGATGGACGCAAGCACGTCGATATCGTTGACGGCCTCAAGCGGCGACTGACCTCGGCCGGGCGTTGGCGCGAAATCCGTTTCTCCCCATTGTGTCGTCTTATACTTTACTCACTCGCGTCCATTACCCGGACCGGGCGTTCCGGCGGCGCCATCCACCCACGCGCCGGCGTTAGCATGACTCCAGGCGCCGACCCCGCGCGCTTCAGCTTACGGAATTCGGGCATGAGCCAACTCGCCACCGGCGCCTTGAATAGCCTCGCCACCGCCTTGCGTGGACAGGAGAAACAGCTCACCGAACGCTGGATGCAGCTCGTCTTTGGCGACGCCGAGGTGGAGCATTCCGACGATCTCACCTACCGGCAGCTTGCCGACCATATCCCGCGCATTTTCGATGAAATCTGTCTGGTGCTCGAATCGCAGGATATGGATACGCAGGAACAGGCAATCGAGCACGACGCACGCGAGCACGGAAAATGGCGCTGGCAGCAAGGCTACCGTATCGATGAACTGGTTCGTGAGCTCGACCTCTTGCGTCAGGTCCTGCTCGCGGCCATTGGCGATTACGCGCATGGGCATCCCTCGTTTGACCGCAAGCGCGAGGAACGGGCGCGCCTGATCGCCGATCAGACGCTCAGTTTCGTGACGCTCACGTCCGTTCGCGAGGCAGTGGGCGAACGCGACCGGAAACTCGATGAATACACCGGCATGCTGGAGCGCGCGAATCACGAACTGATCCTGCGGCAAAAGTTGATCAGCGACCTTTACGAAACCCGCATGCAGGTCGCCCGGCGTGTGGCGCACGATCTGCGCAACTTCCTGAACGTATTCGCCACCGCGCTGCAACTGATTGGCCGCTCACAGGCGAAAAACGACCGGGCGATCGCGCTTGCGAAACGGCAGGTCGCGGACATGGCCACGCTCGTCGATGAAATGGGCGAATACTCGAAAGTCCTTGGCGACGATTCCATCCTGACAGTCGAGCGTCTCGACCTGACCGAGCTCTTCGACGAACTCATGCTGCTCTGCCATGCATCGGCCCACGCGAAGGGTCTGACGCTCAAGGGGCGTGTTGATCCGGCGTTGAGCACCGTCACGTCCAACCGGCTGAAGATGAAGCAGATCGCGCTGAACCTGCTGTCCAACGCAATCAAATACACGACGACCGGCGAGGTGGAACTGGCGATGGTCACGTCGGGCGCGACACACTGGACGCTGCGCGTGTCGGATACGGGAATGGGGATCAGCGAAGAGGATCGCGAACGGGTATTCGAGGAGTTCGAACGCGCGGCTTCCGATGAGATTCCCGGCACCGGCCTGGGGCTGGCGATCGTGAAGGAACTCGCGCGCGAACTGCACGGCGTAATCCGCTTCGAATCGTACAAGGGCCGCGGCAGCGTGTTCGAAGTGCGTTTTCCGCAAGTGCTTGAAATCGATGGCGGGGCTAAGGGGGGTTGAGGTCGAGCGGGTAGCTGATGCGTGTGGCTAATCGGCCGCGAACGGCAATTCACCCTGAACCGATAGCGGCTCGGCGACATACGATCCTGCCGGCAGTAACGCCGTCACGCGTACCCCGAGCAAACGCAGCCGCCGGTCTAGCGGCACGCGCTTCAGGCACTCGGTTGCAGCGCGACGGATCTCCATGCCATCGGCCGTTGGAAACGGGACGGTCAGGTCACGGGTGACCGTGCTGAAGTCGTTGTAGCGCAGCTTGATGCCGACCGTGCGACCCTCGTACCCCTTGCGCCGCAGGTCATCGGCCACGCGCGTACAGAGGTCGGTAAATGCCGCCGAGAGTTCTGCCCGATCGTGGCGTACATGCAGGTCGCGCTCGAAGGTGGTTTCGCGGCTCATCGACTTCGGCTCGGAGCTGACCACGACGGGACGTTCGTCGAACCCCTGCGCCACTTCCAGAAGCCATGCCGAGTAAGTCCGGCCAAAACGGGCCTGCAGGATCTCGGGGTCCGCGCGCGCCAGGTCACCGACGGTCTCAATACCGATAGCCGCCAGTTTTTCATTCGCCTTCGGCCCGATGCCGTTCACCTTGCGCACCGGGAGCGGCCAGATTCGCAACGGGATGTCGGCGGGGGTGAGAATGGTCAGGCCGTCGGGCTTATCCAGTTCCGAGCCGATTTTTGCGAGCAGCTTGTTCGGCGCGACGCTGATCGAACATGAGAGCGCGGTCGCGTCGCGCACGGCCTGCTTGATGCGTGCGGCGGTCTCGGCAGGGTCGCCCGGCAGGTCCGTCAGGTCGATGTAGATTTCATCGATACCGCGGTTCTCGATCTGCGTGGTGAACGTGGCCACTGCCTCCTTGAAGAGGCGCGAGTAGTGCCGGTACGAATCGAAGTCGGTGGGCAGCAGGATGGCGTCCGGCGCGAGCTGCGCGGCTTTCATCATGCCCATGGCGGAAAACACACCGAACGCGCGCGCTTCGTAGGTCGAGGTGGTGACAACGCCGCGGCCTACGTAGTCGCGCAGGCGCTTGAAGCGCCGGGTGCCGTCAGGCAGTGTTTCAGGCGTGGCGTTCCTGCCGCCGCCGATCACCACCGGCTGGCCGCGCAGTTCCGGGTACCGCAGCAGTTCGACTGACGCATAGAAGGCGTCCATGTCCAGATGCGCGATGTACCGCGTGGCTGTCATTGCTGCGCTCCAGCACGCAAGCGGGTCAGCGCGATTGACACGTTAACACCGCGTGTGCCGACTTTTCCATTGGGAACGGACATGACCTGAATAGCTGTATGGATGTACAGTATTTTACATCAAAAGTGCGGTGGAATGGCGCCATTAAGCGTCGTCGCGATTGTGATTGTCGTCCCAAACAAGAAACTGTCTGCGGAATTCAAGAGGTTTTACAAAAGATCTCTATCGACTATCTTTGACCGGTGAAAAGAAACGTCTTCGCAAATCGACTGAGGGTAATGCAATGAAAGCAGCGTGGTATGAGCAAAACGGGGGTGCAAGCCAGGTACTGAGAGTGGGCACACTCTCAGATCCAGTACTGTCGGCCGGCGAAGTTCTTATCAAGCTCTATGCTTCGGGAGTCAATCCCTCCGACGTTAAAAGTCGGGCGGGCCGGCCATTGATCGCTCCACGAATTACCCCGCATAGCGACGGAGCCGGGGTAGTCGTAGGCGTGGGCGCCGGCGTGGCAGATACGCGCGTCGGCGAGCGTGTCTGGATCTGGAATGGTCAATGGAAACGTTCTGGCGGTACGGCAGCGGAATTCATCAGTCTTCCTACTGAACAAGCCATCACGTTACCAAAGAACACGACGTTCGATGAAGGCGCATGCCTGGGAATTCCCGCTTTGACGGCTTTGCGCGCTATGACAATTGATGGCTCTGTTTTGGGACAAACAGTGCTTGTAAGCGGCGGTGCTGGGGCAGTAGGAGCATACGCAATTCAGTTCGCGCGCTTGCTAGGAGCGGCGTGCATCATCGCCACAGTCAGTTCAGCCGAAAAAGCCACTGCCGCGGCGGACATGGGTGCTGACCACGTCATCAACTACCGCGCCGAAAATGTGGCCGACCGGGTAAAGCAAATTACTGACGGCCGGGGAGCGAATCGGGTTATCGAAGTAGACGGGGCTGCAAACGCCGGAATGTTGCCAAGTCTTATTGCCAGGGGCGGTCTGTGCGTGATTTATGGCTCCGGGAAGTCTCAAGTGCCATTCGATTTCGGTCCGATGATTCAAATCGGCGCGGCTGCCCGTTTCTTTGTCGTGTACGAGCTGCCAAGTGCGGAGCGGACGGTGGCCATTCATGCACTTAATGCCTACCTTTCGCATGGAATGCTTAGGCATACCATCGCTGCGCGGTATCAACTTGACGACATCGCCAAGGCTCATGAGGCCGTTGAAAGCGGGAAGCTATTGGGCAACGCGGTAGTCGTTTTCGATACCCAGGACCTGAAGTCGTGAGGCATACATAGCGATTTTGGACAACGAGAAGCTTGCAAAGGCGTCAACCAGGCTTGACGTACGCAAAAGTCTGAATCCTCACGGCACTCCAATAAGAGAGGTGATTCAAGCCTTTGATGCGCTACGCCGATGATCGAATGTATCGCTGAGAGCGAACGCTGCGCTAAGCGACACGAAATGCAAATTCATCGCGCGCCACACTTACAGCCATGCTGTACGGGCGATGTGCCGCGCATCCGATCGCAAGGCCGCTTTGATCTCTCTTGCTACTGTACTCGCCCGCCCGGCGGTCAACATTGCGCCGCTGCCGGGCGGCGAGCGCGTCTGCCTGCCGAAGCTGAGTGACGCGCTGTTGTTCAGAGGTAGAAGCTGAGTTCACGGCTGACGCACTTATGCGTCACTGTGCGTCGATAAGCGCAGAAGCGCGAAATTGAAATAGGGTATTTGATTTGGAATACTCATTAGAATATAAAAAAATCCGTCTGCGGTCGGTTGACTCAAGTTCTGATTCCATTGGGCGTCTTTCCTGGACGATCGTACCCCGTTTGTCGCGATAAAAATCATGTCGGGGACCGTCTCTTTACAATCATCAGATACAACATGAATAAGCTTCGATCAGCGAGTGCAACTTATGTGATCGTAGGCGGGGGAACTTCAGGCTGCGTTGTCGCGTCTCGCCTCTCTGAAGACCCATCCGTGACGGTCATCCTTCTCGAAGAAGGTCCGAGAGACTCAAGCCCCTACATTCGCTTTCCCGGCACTTACTACAAGACCGCGCAAGGCGGTCTTCTTAAGCGATATCGTTGGGAGCCCGAAATTGGCTACGAGCGTGACGAGAACGACACGATGGCCCAAGCGAGTGTCCTCGGCGGCGGCAGCTCTGTCAATGGCATGGTATATGTGCGAGGCAACCGGCAAGACTACGACAGTTGGGAAGCCGCCGGTGCCCATGGATGGGCATTCCGCGACGTGCTCCCCTATTTTCTGCGCGCGGAAAGCAATGCCGATTTCGCAAACGAATACCACGGCACGCGCGGCTCCGTCGGTATCAGCTTCCCTGCGAGTGTTCATCCGTTAACGCGAAAATGGCTGCAAGCTTGCCAGCAGTCCGGCCTTCAGTATGTTCCTGACTTCAACGGTGGCGCGCAAGACGGCTGTGGGTTATATCAGGTCGCCGTCAAGGATGGGCTGCGCTCGAGTTCCGCAAGCGCCTATCTGCGGCCGGCGGAAAAGCGCGGAAACCTCACGGTGCTGGTCGGGGCGAAAGCGCTTCGAATCCTGGTAGATAAGGACCGGGCTGTGGGCGTTGAATACACTGTCGATGGTGAGAAAAAGCAGGTCTTCGCAGACAGTGAAGTCATCGTGTCGTCGGGGACTATCAATTCTCCCAAACTCCTGATGCTCTCAGGTATTGGTCATGCCGCGCTGTTGGAGCGGCATGACATCGAAGTGTATTCCGACCTTCCCGGCGTGGGCAAGAATCTCCAGGACCACCTTGAGATGTCGTTGGTCTATCAAATGAGAGCGGGCGCGGACAGCTACGACAAGTTCAAAAAGCTGCACTGGAAAGCGTGGGCTGCACTGCAGTATGCCGTCGCACGCAGTGGTCCCATCGCGTCCAACCTCATCGAAGGAGGGGCATTCTGTCGAGGGACGCAAACGGACCTGCCGCCTGACCTGCAGTATTTCTTTATTGTGGGCGCCGGCGTTGAGGAAGGCACGCAAAGCGTGCCGGGCGGAACTGGATGCACGCTGAACTTCGAGCATGTACAACCGCGTTCGCGAGGAGAGGTGTCGTTGCGCAGTGCGAACCCGGATGATCCACCCCGGATCGTGCCCAACTACATGGTAGAGCAATACGATGTCGAGCGGCTGGCCGAGGGGTTTCTCATTGGTCAGGAAATCATGAGCCAACCTGCAATACAACCGTACATCGACCGCGAGCACTATCCTGGCCGGCGGTTCACGAGTCGTGCGGAACTGGGCGAATATCTTCGAAAGAACGCGCGAGCGGCGCTTCACCCTGTCGGGACGTGTCGAATGGGCAGTGACCCACTCTGTGTAGTTGATCCCGAGCTACGGGTTCGAGGAATTGCGAATCTCAGAGTCGCCGATGCGTCGGTGATGCCCCGTATTCCGTCGGGCAATACGAACGCCGCTTGCACGATGATTGGCGAGAAGGCGTCTGACATCATCCGCGGTAAGCGGCGCGCCAGTCCAAAGTCGTTGCTGACCGAGAGCCAGGGCTAGTCGACGTGGCGCGAATGGGTGTGATTCCTCAAGCCACCGTATCTATTGGAGTCAAAGGTGTTTCCTGACAAAAACCGTATTACGTTCAATACCACAGTCGCGAAACATTCGACGTTGGTGATGGAACTTGATATCGCACGCAGCGCGGGTTACACGGCGGTAGAAATAACGCAGGACAAGGTACGAAAATATCTCGATGCGGGCTATTCGGTCGATGACCTGCGCCGCGAGCTCGACGGCTTCATGGTCCAAGGAATTGGCGCCCTTGTCGACATCGAACGTCAGGGCACTGCTGAGAAGGAACTCTCCCGGGAGGCGGATAAGCTCTTCATGTTGGCTGATGCCATTGGGGCCAAGGGCGTTCAGATTGTCTCGGGGCCGTTGGACGTTCAGGCGGTCATTGATTTCAACAAGAACGGGTATTCGAAGCGTTACACGGGCCTCCTCCAGCATTCTCACGATGACCAGGTGAAGCTGACCGTGAAGAACCTCGCAGCAATTGCTGGCCGAGCTCGTGACTATGGCTTGACCGTGTACCTTGAGGCGCTTTCATGGGCCCCGCTCAGTTCTCTGGAGCAGCAAATAGATATCGTACGGCGAGCCGGTTGCGATAACTTGAAGCTTGTTATCGACTTCTGGCATTGCTACACGTCGGGAGCAACGCCGGAACAGCTCTCGAAGGTTGACCGAGATTACATCTATGGCGTGCATGTGTGCGACTCCTTGCCATATCCGGGTGGCGTACCGCTGGAGCCAATCTTGCGGGATGTGCAAACAGGAAGCGGGGTGTTGAACCTGCGAGATTGGACGGACGCTGTGAAGGCGACGGGCTTCGAGGGCTGGTGGTGCAGCGAGACATTCTGCAAGAAGCAGCAGCAAGGCAACAGCTATGCAGTCGCAAAGGAATTGAAGCGCCAACTTGAAACGCTCGTCTTCAGTTGACGCATCGGAAGAAGCCCGTGGCAGCATCACACAGGCTTCTTCCATTTATCCTATGTGCTTGATCATGACGAACCTGTAAAAATGATCTCGCACCACGCGCGTATATCAAGCCGAATCGAACTGGGCGATGGTCGTATCGAAGGCGTGCCTGGCGCGTACGTCGACGGGTGCTTTACGAAGGAAGTCCGAGAGAATCTCCACCCCCCAATACTTTTGGTGGAATCCGGCTGTTTTCACGGCGTCGATGAAGGATGGGCAGTTGAATTCGCCCTCGCCACATGCCTTGCGGTGATACACCGAGTCGTGCATCAACGTGCCGATTGCGATTGCGTTAGCGTCGTTGAGCTCAACTCCCTTGATAAGGCTGGCAGGGACTGCGGCAACATCTTCGTAGGTAGTGCCGCTGCGGACTACGTGCCAGATATCGATGATAAGGCCACCATTTTCCCGGTTACCGCCTTGTACGATAGGGAGTGCGTCTGCAAGACTTGCAACCTTGCAGAACGGCATGAATTCAAGTCCGACCGTCGCGTCGATCGTGCCGAAGTCATCGCAGAGCTTCCCGAACTCGTCGGCCATCTGGTTGTGGTTCGTGGGAGAGAGATCAAGATGGCTGACTCCGACCTTTAGATTGCACATTCCCAATTCGCCACCGAACTCCAGGAATTCTCGACGTGCGCGGTCAGATGCTTTGCGGCGGTCGTCGGTCGTGTACCAGTCCATCAGGATTTCGAGTTCGAAGAATTCGAGGCCGTTGTCTTTCAGAATGCGTCGAACTCCGGGTGCACCGTATTTCTGTACGCTGTAGCGGCAATCGTCCAGGCTTAACCCAATGCCCTTCCAGCCAGCCTTGGAAGCGGCTTCAGCGCGCACAGCGAGGCTATCCGGGCTGATCCATTGCGCGTCGTCGGGGTTGGTGTCGCCCGCAATCGTCCAGAATGCTGCGAGCAATTTAATGTCTTTGCCGGTCATGTCGTTCAAACCTTGAAGGTAGTTTCGTTCTATCAACCGCCCGAGCACCTGGTTATCTGCGCGAGGCCCGTTATGTCACGGGAGCGGGCAGAGAGCTTCCTATTAAGCCGGGCTATGGTGGGCGTCTTTGCATTTACTTCTCGCGGTCAGATCGAGCTCATGTCTTTCTGACTAATCGCCGCACTGCACGGCGTCTGGTGAGGATTTAATCATCGAGCTTCCCGATATCGAGGCCAAAGCGGCTAAGGGTGACCGCTTCAACATCCAACGGCGTGTTGCGCGTCAGATAGGCAGTCAGGGTAAGTACCATTGCAGCAATCAAAAGCCGTCTCATGTCTCGTATGCTGATCGTACCGTTTTGGCGTACCACTTCGGCGTACCACTTCGGCATCGCGGCCGCTGCGGATGTGGTTTTGATGTTCGCCCCTTGCTTCCCCCAAGTATTTGGCTTCAAAACTTCTGCCGCAACTTCGCAAGGCGGTCGCGCAGTGACGCAAACTGGCGCAGGACAGCGGGTTCCCTGGGTGACCTGTCAGTGACCGGGTAATCCACGGAGGAGCCGCGTCAATCCGCGCACGTCTGCGAGGGATTGCGAAGTTGATCCGCGAGTTTCAGCGTAGGAGACTCCTTCTCACCTTGCTACAGTCATGCACCTAGGAGAAGAGATATGGATCCCTTGCCTATTGCCGGTAACTTGTCGCTCTATGCGTTGTTCAGGCAGGCTGTTCCAGAGACGGTGCTTGGCTCGTTCGCCGCGATTGTCGTTATCGGGCTGTTTCTTTCGCTGGTGGCTGTTTGGCTCTGGTTCTGGCGGCCGGACGAATATCAGGCGAGTGCGATGGAAAAACTTGGTGATGCTACGGATCTTGCGCTCGCTGAATCTGGCAGCCCTGTGGTCGACACACGAGTAACCGAAAAAACGAGCAACCCCGCGAGCCGTTGAGTGCTCATCCCTCGCCGCCCCATAGGATTGTCGAATTGTCACCCGCCATGTATTCCCGAACTTCTAATGGCAGTGACGAATCACTAGGCAAAAGAACCGTCGCGTTCTCCAGATGCTTCTTCTTGATCTTGCCTTTATCGCAGAAACCAAACGCGAGTCTCGTCGAGAATGGCTGCCGGTAGGAGGATGAGGCAACGCCAGAAACCAGGCCATACAAGTAGCGGATAGGCCGACGGTGCTGCGGCGTCAATATGGAGAAGGTGAGTTCGTTTTGTTGCTGACCTTCGAAGTCGACCATGAAGATTCGGTCCCCAATCAGGAAGCAGAAACCGTAGTACGTGAACGAATAGCCCGTTTTGCCGCTCCCGTCCAGCAGCGGGAATCGTTCTACGGTGACGTGCTGGATCGTCGACTCGGCCTCGTAGATACACGTGACTGACCGGAGAATGCGCCCTTTGTAGATGGAGGAGTTGTGGTAACGATAGTACACGCCCAGATAATCACGCAGAGGCTCGACTGACGCTTTCGCAAATGGCAGAAAGGTCGCGAACTGTGACGACGAGCGAAGTCCCATGGGCAATTCGCTCTCGAAACCTTCATAGAACTGTTTGAAGTCGGCTGGCTGACGGTAAAGGTCAGGGACCTCCATCATGAAGTGCCGCGATATCTTCTGAAGCACCTTGTGCGAGGGCGCATGCTGACCGGCAAGGTATTTGTTGAACTGTTGCCGGTTGATGTCGAGGCTACGGCACAGACCGGCCACTGAGCTGCATGACTCGACGAGCAGCACAAGGTTCTTTTGAAGATTGGTGCGGTCTTGCGGTCGGTCCATAAGCGTGGCGGCAATCGAGAGTGGAGGGAGGCGCCATCAGGGTGGCGTGCGGCGTTCACACCCCAACATATCCAATCATGGAGTGCGCCGCAAGGTGCTCGTCAAAACGGGGCCACAGCGATGGGCGGTTGGGGTGAAATTTGGCCGGCCTTCTAGCGAATAGTCACTTTCGAACCACCACCTGCATGGCTGCGAAGCGCCGCTTCCACGAAGCGCATGCCTTCGACACCGTCGTTGACGTCAGTCAGCAAAGCGCTGGAAGCCGGAATCGGGTTATTTTCAAGCTTGGCTGCAATTTGAAGGGCCGCGTCCCGGTAAAGCTGCGCAAACGCCTCGAAAAATCCCTCGGGATGACCGGCGGGAAAGCGGGCCGCATGGTCCGCGGCGGGGCTATGGGCGCGTCCCTTTGTCAGCCGGACGGTGTTTCCATTGAGCGGCGTGTGCCAGAGGAAGTCGGGATGCTCTTGATCGAAGGCAATGGAGCCCTTTGTCCCATATACGCGCAGGCGCAAAGCGTTTCCCTCGCCGGCGGCAATTTGGCTGGCAATCAGGTTGCCGCGCGCGCCGGATTCATAGAAGAGCGTGGCTTGCACATGGTCGTCAACCCGGCGGCCGGGGACCATGGAGGCGACGTCAGCTGACAGTTTGTCCGGAAGCATTCCGGCCACGAAGCTTGCCAAATGATACGCATGGGTTCCAATATCGCCGAGGCAACCCCCTGCGCCGGTGCGGTTCGGGTCCGTACGCCATTCGGCTTGTCGGTTGCCATGCAGCTCGACGGGCTCTGTAAGCCAGTCTTGAACGTACTCCACGGCGATGAAGCGGACATCGCCCAGTTCTCCTGCCGCGACGAGTTCCTTCGCGTGACGCGTCATCGGATATCCCGAGTAGGTGTATGTCACGGCGAGAAGCTTGTCTTGACGTTGTGCCAGGTCGCGCATTTCGATGGCTTCAGCCAGCGACATCGCGAGTGGCTTATCGCAAATCACGTGGATTCCTGCCTCGAGGAACGCCTTCGCGACGGGAGCGTGCAGATGATTCGGGGTAACAATAGCAACCGCGTCGATACCGTCGGGACGCTGAGCTTCCGCTGCGGCCATTTCACGATAATCCGTATAAATACGCGACGGATCGAGGAAGAGCGCGCGACCGCTCTCCCGGGCTCTTTTTTCATCTGATGATAAAGCGCCGGCGACAAACTCGTAACAATCATCGAGCCGGGCTGCGAGCCGATGCACCCAACCAATGTAGCCGCCTTGGCCACCGCCCACCATCCCAAGTCGTAGTCGACGATTCATTTCATCCCTCAACAATAAGAATTCAAGGAGCTAGCAAATCAACGGCACGAGCTGCGTGGGACAAATGCCCCCTTCAGCCGTTAATTGGCCCATCTTGCTAGAACGGCATGCACGCGATGAACTGTCGGCCGCGCCGGCGCCATCGATATAGATTTCAATTTGAAACTGGCAGGCAAGGACGCAGCGACACGATTTACCGCGTGAGAGAACCGTGAGGTGAGGCACCCGCGAGCGATCCGGGATTCTCAAGTCGCTTGGCCGACACCTACATCGAGAGCAGGAGGCTTCAGCGCCTCGAATCGAAACTGTGCGCCCATGAATGAGAGGTGCGAAACGGCGTGGCCCGTTGCGCATGCTCTCTCATCGGTGGCCTGACGAGCTATCAGAAGCCGCGGCCTTCGACGTACTTGTCGCGGAGTTCGCCGAGGTAGGCCGGAACGGTGATGTCCCACCAACCGGTCGGATGCATGTTGCTATAAGGCCGCTCGATCGCACAAATCGCTTCGACCACATACGGCTTGCCCGACTGAATCGCGCGCTGCAGCGCGGCGCCGATTTGACGCGGGTCTTCCACACGTTCGCCTTCGGCGCCAAGTGATTTCGCAAAATTCGTGATATGGGCCGACCACGGTGCGCCGTCCGGCGTCTTGAAGCCGGTGATGATTTCACGGTCTTCGCCGAACATGTTGAGCTGCAGGTTACGGATAGCGCCCCAGCCGCCATTGTTGATGATGAGGAACACCGCCGGGATGCCCATCATGACAGCCGTCGCCAGCTCCTGACCCGTTTGCAGGAAAGCGCCGTCGCCGCAAACTGCGACTACAGGCTGGTTCGGCGCACCCAGCTTCGCACCGATGGCTGCAGGCAGCGCGAAGCCGATGCCCGAGAAGCCACCCGGCGTGATGTGCTGCTTTGCACCGTAGACCGGGAACTCGTTGAACACCTGGTTTTGCGGATTGCTTGAATCCGTGACGACAATAGTATTGCGCGGCAGCACTTTGCGGGCTTCAAACAGAACCTGCGAGACAGTCATTGGCGAGTGGTTGCATTCGCGCAACGGCCGCAGGTGCTCCAGCCATTCAGCCTTGAGTCCCTGAAGGCGTTTGAATTGTGGCGCATTCTGGTAGTCCCGCGGCTTGGCGAGGTCGCGCATTTCATCGAGCAGCGCGGACAGGATAGCCCTTGCGTCACCGACGATGCCGACTTCGGCCGGATAGTTCTTGCCAATTTCGAAGCCGTCGATGTCAACCTGGATGAGCTTCGTCTTCGGAATGTCGAACGTAACGCCTGGGCGGTACGACGACGTGATGCGGTCACTAAAGCGGCAGCCAATGGACAGGATGACGTCCGCTTCACGTGTCATCGCGTTGCCGGGAATGGAGCCAAGGTCGCCGCAGGGCCAGGCGTACAGCGGATGGTCTTCCGAGATGGAGCCTTTGCCCATGAACGAGGTCGTGACCGCTGCGCCAACGTATTCAGCGATAGCAACGAGAAGCTCGGTCGCTTCAGCTGCAATCACACCGCCGCCTGCGAGGATAACGGGACGCTCGGCGGACAGCAGCAGCTTGGCGGCTTTGCTGATGTCAACCGGGTCGCCATGCAGGCGCCCGTGCGAGCGGTGGGTCTGCGGCGCCGGCAGTTCAACGAGAGCCGATTCAGCCTGCAGGTCTTGCGGAAGATTGATGAGTGCGGGACCGCGACGGCCCTCGAGCATGACGTTGAACGCTTGCGTCATCACGCCAGGAATTTGCGCCACATGGCTCGGCTGCCACCAGCGCTTGACGACCGGTTCAGCCATGCGCGGGAAGTTGTCGCCGTGCGGACGGTCGATTTCTTGCAGCACGCCTTTGCCGGTCATGTACGTGTGAACGCCGCCGGTAATCAGCAACTGCGGAAACGAGTCAGCGAACGCGGTTGCAACGCCCGTGAGCGTGTTCGTGGCGCCGGGTCCAATCGACGAACACACTGCCGCGATCTGGCCGGTCGCACGATAGTAGCCGTCGGCCATGTGCGAGGCGCCTTGCTCGTGCATCGCCGGGACGAGGGTGATCTCCTTCTGACGGTCCACAAACGCATCGAGCAGGGCTGTATTGCCGTGACCCGGGATGCCAAACGTGTAAGGCACCTTTTCGCGGATGAGATACTCGACGACAATTTGACCGCCGGTCATTTCTTTCTTTTCAGCCATTTAATCGCTCCTTTGCATGGCAATTTGATACAGATGCGCGCGTTTGCGCGACACAGGTTACGTTTTCTGTTTCTCGGCTAAAACCGGGCTAAATCTCGGCTGAACCAAGCCTGGCCAGCCTGTTTGCACAACGCCTCTTGAGGCTTGTCATGCGGCGTGTTGTGAGGTCGTTCGGAAGTCTTCCTTGAGCATGTGGTCGGCTGCGCGCAGACCCTGCGCTACGATGGTCAGCGCCGGATTTACCGCGGCAGAGGACGGCATGAATGAAGCGTCAACGACAAACAGGTTTTCGTGTCGATGGCTGCGGCAGTATGCGTCGATGGCGCTAGTAGCAGGGTCGGCGCCAAATTTGACGGTGCCGCACTGGTGCGATGTCGAGTGACGAATCAGCGGCTTCACCAGAACAATGGGATATCCCGCTTTCTTCAAAAGCGAGGTCAGTTTCTCAACGAGGCGATGATGGGGCTTCAGGTTGTTGCGCTTGATCGCGAGCTGGACCTTCCCGTCACGAAGAACGATACGATTCTCCGGGTCGGGCAAGTCCTCTGAGAAAGCAATCCAGTCCATGCTGTGCCGGGCCATTGTCGACCCAACCGCTTTAGGCAGGAATGGCACGTTTGCGGATAGCATGCCGCCCTGAAGCTTGCCAAGCATCTGGGCGTGCCCGAGAGGGAAGCGGTAATCGCCGTCGCCAAAGTAAAACTGATTGAGCGCAAGCGTCTTCTGGAAGACGGTATCGTTCGTTTCAAATGACAAACCCATCAATGCGGTCTGGTTATGCGCCATGTAGTGGCGGCCAACAACGCCAGAGTCATTTGCGACCCCGTGGGGCGCGGTATCGCAGGCGGAGCGCAGAAGCAGTGCTGTGCTGTTGATCGCCCCGCACGATACGACGACAACCCCTGCGCGCAGAATCTCGACGTGCCCGTTGCGCATGACCTCCACGGCCTCGACACGTCCGCCATCGGTGCTGAGCAGAAGCCTTTGGACATAACAATTCGTTAGGATTTCTACGCGACCCGTCGCGAGAGCGGGTTGAATCAGGGCCGTTTCCGCGTCGTACTTGGCGCCCAGCTTGCACGGAAATCCATCGCACGTCTTGCAGCGGATACATTGACCCTTCGGGCCATAGTCGATGGCTTCCGGAAGCGCAGACGTGCTCGCGCCATGACGACGCATGGTGTCGGCCATCCGCTGAACGAGCGGCTCGGACGTGAGCTTGGGTGAGGGATAAGGTTTGCTGCGCCACGGTGCGCTTGGGTCGCCGCTGTCGTCCCCATGGACATCAAAGAGGGATTCGGCTTCGCAGTAGTACGGTTCCATGTCGGCGTAGCTGATCGGCCACGCCGGTGAAATACCTTCCTCGTGTTCGAGCAAGCCAAAGTCTTCTTCGCGAAAGCGTATCATGCTGCCGCCGTAGAACTTGGTGCAGCCGCCAACGTTGTAGTAAATGTTGGGGCGGAACTCATTGCCTTGCCCGTCCAGCCAGCTGTCGTGGGCGGTGTATTTTTTCTCGTGGAATACGGACGCGACGCTCCAATTGTCTGCTTCACGGGGAACCCAGTCGCCCCGTTCGAGCACCAAAACGTTCACCCCGTTTTCGGCGAGGCGGCGTGCGACAGTGCCGCCGCCGACTCCGCTGCCGATTACGATGACGTCGTGATTTTTTTGCATGATGACTTCGCGTATGTAGGGTCTGGCGGTTTGAACTGCTTCACTGCGTCGCGGATTGAGCAGATGTCGCCAGTATTTGCGTCCATTAACTTCCGCTCAATTTCGCAATCACATTGAAACTGACGCAATCTGACGCAGTAGGATGTAGTGGTTTCGCCCTGGAGCGCGTTTTTCCCGCAGAAGTGCGCCGTGACCTCAAGCTCGTGCGTCAGTGCGCTGGTGCTTGGGGACGATGTTCGCGGCGAGGCAAACCAGTACAAGCAGGACCGCGAGAAGTCCGAACGCTGCAGATAAACCCACTCCGTGAGCGATAAAGCCGATGGCTGCAGGTCCGGTCAACGTACCCGCGTATCCGAGCGTCGCAGTCGCCGCAATGGCATGTTGCGACGACATGGATTTGTTGGCGCCCGCAGCTGAATAAAGAATCGGAACGATATTGGCGCAGCCAACGCCCATCAGTGCGAAGCCGGCAATGGTGAGGGTCGCTTCGGGCGCGAAAACCGCCAATGCAACGCCCGCGGCGCCGAGGGCGCTTCCCATGCGCACCACGCGTCGCGCTCCCAGCGTTGCAGCGATCCGGTCACCCGCGAGTCTCATCGCCGTCATGGTGCCGGCGAAGACCGCGTATCCGATGCCGGCCTGCGCTGCCGGCATTGCCTTGGAGCCGGACAGCAAGAGGGCACTCCAATCGAGCATCGCGCCTTCGACCAACAGCAGCATGAGGCACATGCTTCCGAGCAGTAGCACACTCCCACGCGGCAGGACAAGCGACGAGCCGTGTGCCTGGGTCTTCTCGCTCAGGAAATGCCGCCCGAACAGGGCGAGTGCAATCACGAGCGCAGAGGCGGCAGCCATTGCCGTAGCGGCTGGCGTAACGCCTGCTGACAGAGCGGCCGCAGCACTCCCGGAGCCTGCAAGGCCGCCAATACTGTAGAGCGCGTGAAAGCCGGACATCATGCGTCGTCCTGAACGCTGTTCGACAGCGATGGCGTGAACGTTCATTGCAACGTCCATCGTTCCAATTGCGCCGCCAAATACTGCCAGTACCATTCCGGTGAGGTAAAGGCCATGCACCGAGCCCAACAAAGTGAGCATTGCCGCGGCTACCACCATGGATGAATTGATGACGCGCCGACAGCCGAACCTGATGACGAGGCTTCCACAGCTGAGCATCGCGAGGATTGAGCCGACACCCAGGCAAAGAAGAAGGCAACCCAAAGTTGCCTCGTTGATTGCAAGCCTGTTTTTGACGAACGGTACCAGTGGCGCCCAGGCCGCTACTGCGAAGCCTGCCGCGAAGAATGCGCCTCTGGTTGCATGTTGTTGCCAAGCTGTTACGGAGGGTCTGGAATTGGCGAAACCGCAGGATGTCATCGACTCGCGTTCCTGTGTGGAGTGATTCGTGAGATTTGATTGACGGCCAACAAATTAACTTGGCAACCCTTAACTTGGCAACCCATAAGACAACGCATCAACGTCAAGTCCGGGAAAAAATTATTCGACGCGGCCGGCCGCAGAAATCCACGAATGCTGCTCGAAGACAACGTCAATCGCTAAAATCTTTGTAGAGCTATGTAAGTGAAAATAAAAACGCCAGATGCGACGACGCCGCATGTGGCGATAAGAGCGCGCGTCAGAAGCGATGGCGAATGCCGGCCACAGTCAGCACCTGGTAGCTCGCGCCAGAATTGACGTCATAGGACCCAATGACCGCCTGTGCCGCGCCCAGTCCGTTCTGCCCGCTGGCATGCTGGTATGCGGCAATAGCGAACAAATCTGTGCGTTTGCTCAGCAGATAGTCGACTCCGAGATTGACCTGGTGATACTTGGCGGATGAGTCGCCGGTCGACCTGGTGTAGTTATAGCCGACAGTCGTCTGAAAGTCCGGCGCTACTTGCCAGCTTGCGAAGACTGAACCGTTTTGGTATTTCTCCGACCGGGTGAAAGTCGATGCGCCATCGGGCGCGTAGTCCGAGTAACTATATGCAGCGCCGAATGTCACTGGCGCTATGACATACTGCGCGGCGACACGTGTAATGCTGACCGAGTTCGCCGATGCGTACGCAGAGTTGATTGCGCTGTTAAAGAGGGAGTCCGAGGCCGAAACGCCGCGAGTAGAAAGCGTCGGGTTACCGTTGTTTATATGGAGATAGCCCGCCGCAAGTGAGAGGGGACCCTGCACGTAAGATGCAGCGCCGGAATACACCTGACCAGAGCCGGTAGAACCCGCGACACCGCCAAAGGAATACATCGCTTCGAGCGTGACGCCGCCCCACACGGGACTCGTCCATTTGACGGCATTGTTAAACCGGGCGCTGCTGTCGTAGTTGTCGACGTCTCCGGGTGTTGCCCAAATTCCGCTGAAGAAGTCGCCGGTGATGGGCTGAACGAGGTCGGAGGTTGGGTCGTACTGCCGGCCCAAAGTGACAGCGCCCCATGTCGGCGCGGACAGACCCACCCACGCTTGCCGGCCGAACAGTTTTCCTCCTTCGTTGATCTTTCCGGAGCCAAGGTCGAATCCGTTTTCGATATCGAAGTTCGCACTCATTCCGCCACCCAGGTCTTCCGTACCTTTGAGTCCCCATTCATTCTCGGAGACGTTGCCGGTGGACATTTTCCATTGGGAGCTCTGGCCTCCACTGTTATGAATATAGCCAACCGCGACGTCAAGAATCCCGTAAAGCGTGATGCTGCTCTGCGCGTGAGCGTTGAGGCTGGATGCCAGGCCGAGTGCGGCTGCCAGCGCGGTAAGTTTCCTCATGTCTGCTTCCTGTCGTGTGCAAGTTGTAGTTAGGTATGCTGCTATTTGTGGTGTTGCGGTGGAGGTGTTGTAAAGCGCTACGCCGTCGGCCGCGGGGCGCCCGTTGCGTGATTAGCAGTGTTGGCAGCCATAAATCCAGGCTCAATTTCGCAGGACCGAAAAATGGACTCGCATACTGACGCACCCAGTGCGTCATGAAGAAGCTTTGGATCGCGAAGCTATGCGAAAGACCGCGGAATGGAACTAGAAGGTGTTTGCAAGCAACATTGTGGGAGTTGCGAATCGCCCCCGGTGTTGCACGACATGAGCGAACCTGCCCGCAGGTTCGTGAACGTATGAGATTCGATGCCAAAGAGCAGGGGAGCAGGCGTAGAGCGAACCAGTGCGCTCTAACTCGCAGGAATCGCAGATGCAATGAGGAGATGTGATGCAGGTAGAGAAGATCGAGAGGAAGGGAGCAAGACGCTCCGTTGGTAGCTACGACTACATTATTGTTGGTGCGGGAACGGCGGGATGTGTCGTGGCGAGCCGCCTCTCTGAAGACGCTGACGTTTCAGTCTTGCTTCTCGAGGCCGGTGGCGCCGACGACTATCATTGGATACACGTGCCAGTGGGCTATCTCTATTGCATCGGCAACCCACGCACCGATTGGTGCATGAAGACAGAAGCGCAGGCCGGACTGAATGGTCGCGCGCTTTCTTATCCGCGTGGCCGTGTCCTCGGTGGCTGCTCGTCCATCAACGGCATGATTTACATGAGAGGGCAGCGCGAGGACTACGACGAATGGGCCAACCGCACTGGAGACTCATCGTGGAATTGGGAATCGGTCCTGCCGGTCTTTCGCGATAGCGAGGACTATCACGGCGGTGCCAGTGACGCGCATGGAAGAGGTGGCCCGTGGCGTGTCGAGAAGCAGCGTCTCAAGTGGGAAATTCTCGAAGAATTTGCACGTGCTGCGCAAGAAACCGGCATCCCTTTTACCGATGACTTCAATCGCGGGAACAACGCAGGCGTCGGTTATTTCGATGTGAATCAAAAGAGCGGCGTCCGCTGGAACGCATCCAAGGCGTTTCTGCGCCCCGCATTGAAGCGCCCCAACTTGAAGGTCATGACGGGCGCTTTGACGCAGCGCCTGACTTTCGACGGCAACCGGTGTAGCGGCGTCCATTTCGAGGTAAACGGGGAGAATCTGAGTGCGTCCGCAAATCATGAAGTCATTGTTAGCGCAGGTGCGGTCAATTCGCCCAAGCTGCTGGAGTTATCCGGTATAGGCGATGGCACACGACTGAAGCAGTTTGGCATTGATGTCGTGAGCAATCTTGCGGGCGTTGGAGAGAACCTTCAGGATCACCTGCAACTCCGCATGGCTTACCGCGTTTCCGGGGCGAAGACGCTCAATACGCTCAGCGCGCATTGGTGGGGAAAGCTTGCAATTGGCATGGAATACGTTCTTAAGCGCAGCGGCCCAATGGCAATGGCGCCGTCGCAGTTGGGCGTGTTCGCCAATTCCGGGACGGATTGCGCTACTGCGCGTCCGGATATCCAATATCATGTCCAGCCGCTTTCCCTTGAAAAGTTTGGTGAACCCTTGCACCCGTTCGACGCCTTCACAGCGTCGGTTTGCCAGTTGCGACCTTCGTCGCGAGGCACGATTCACATCGCATCTCCCGACGCGTCGGTCGCGCCCATCATCGCGCCGAACTATCTGTCGACTGAGTACGATAAGAAAGTCGCGGTGAACGCACTCAAGTACACACGTCGTATCGTTTCCGCGAGTGCCCTCCAAAAGTACGAGCCCGAGGAGATACTTCCTGGCGTGCAATACCAGACTGACGACGAACTGATTCACGCTGCGGGGAATGTTGGCACGACCATTTTTCACCCGGTGGGGACTTGCCAGATGGGACGCAAGGGCGAGGCAGGTGCTGTTGTCGACTCGCGCCTGCGGGTCTTTGGAGTCGTCGGACTGCGTGTCGTTGACGCCTCAATCATGCCGACGATTACATCGGGAAATACCAACTCGCCAACGGTGATGATTGCCGAGAAGGGGAGCCGAATGCTTAAGCAAGACAGAAAGGCTGTAAAGCCAATCAACGTTTTGCAAATGCCTGTTGGCAGCACTGCTGCCTGATTGTTGTCGCCAGGCGACTCATTAAGGCGACTATCTTTTTACCACGCGTGAGGCTCCGACGAGACTCTTGGCGCAGGACCTCGGTCCTGCGTTTTTTTTTGGCCTTTTGAACCGTGAAGGTCGGGGTGAACTGCAACAAAGCCGCACCGCTTGAATTCAGGGCCTTGCACCTGGCGCACGCATTCTTATCGGGATCTTGTCTGTGGGCTCTTACAAAGCCCGTCGCAAGATGGTCCGAAGACATCGCGTACGGGTAAGTCCCATTCGCACTTCATTATCAGAGCCTTGCGCTGTGTTGAGCGCTACCCGAAGGCGGCAACCCGTCAACCACGGGCTCGTTCAGCGGAAATGTAAGCGAGTGCGGGCGGCGCAGCAGCAGTTGCCGAAACACATTGCGTCAGTTCGCGTCAGGTTTGGACTGGTTGCGAAATTGAGGCAGACATTTTGGATGCTGAAACTGCATTCACATTGAACCGTTTCCCCGCCCAGTGTGACGACCTCTTAGCGAGTTCCTCATCCGAAGGGTCCACAGGGGGACGTTCGCATCACTCCACTCTCTTAAGCGGGACCAGCGCAATGGCATCGATAAAATTCGAGCACGTCTATAAGACCTTCGGTGAAACCAACGTCGTATCGGACCTCAACCTGGATGTCGAGGACGGCGAGTTTCTCGTTTTCGTTGGACCGTCGGGCTGTGGAAAATCGACCACCCTGCGCATGCTGGCCGGACTCGAAAGTCCGACCGATGGCCGAATTTCGATTGGGAATAAAGATGTGACGGCGCTGCCTCCCGGACGACGCGACATTGCGATGGTTTTTCAAAGCTACGCGCTTTACCCGCACATGTCGATTTACAAGAACCTCGCGTTTGGGATGGAGGTGCGCAAGGCGAGTCCCAAGGAGATCGAGAAGCGTATCCGAGAGGTTGCCGCCATGTTGAAACTCGACAGCCTGCTTTCGCGAAGCCCCGCCGAGCTCTCCGGAGGCCAGCGCCAACGTGTTGCGCTCGGACGCGCGATGATTCGCGAGCCGCGACTCTTCCTGCTTGATGAGCCGCTTTCGAATCTCGATGCGGCGTTGCGCAGTCACATGCGCAGCGAGATCTCCGACTTGCAGCGCCGTCTCGGCACCACGATGGTGTACGTCACCCATGACCAGGTCGAAGCGATGTCGATGGGGCACCGCATCGCCGTTTTCTCCGGAGGCAAGCTCCTCCAGATCGATACGCCCGAGCGGCTCTACCGGCGCCCTGTGGACCGATACGTTGCAACCTTCATCGGCTCACCGCGCATGAACATCGCCTCCAGCAAAATCAGTCTCGCGTCGTCCGATGCCGACTGCCTCGCTCTTGGTGCGAAATTTCGCCTGCCGCCGGCTCAACGGGTTGAATTCAACGGGTCATTGCCTTCGAACATCGAGGTGGGCATCCGGCCGGACGATCTCCATTGGGTCAAGGATGCGCCCGCACGATGTGGGGTTCGGACATCGGGTGTTGTCGAGGCCATCGAGACGACGGGTTCAGAGAACTTCGTGCGCGTTGCGATCAACGGATCCACGGTTGATGCGCGATTCCCGGGCTTTTCGCCTGTGGCGCTCGGCGAACGGGTGGACCTCGTGTTCGACCCGGCAGATCTTCACTATTTCGATGCGAATACAGGCAAGAGTCTCCGTCACTAAATGCGGGGCGAAAGCGTAGGTTGATTTTCAACAATAGACGATAGGAGTCCGGCAATGCGTTGTTTTGTTCGCAGCAAGAAGTTGGCAGCAGTGGCGTCGGCGATGTTTGCCTCCAGTTCGCTTCTCTGCAATGTCGCCCAGGCAGACACCGTTCTCAGACTGGCCTATGGGTCCGAGTATGTGATGGTGACGCCGGAAATCACGACGAAGTTTTGGGGCGATATCAAGACTGATTTCGAAAAGTCCCACCCTGGCGTTACGGTCCAGCTCGTTCCGATTCCGGGAGGTTTTGACGACATCGTGACCAAGGTCAGCATGTCCTATGGCAACTCAGGTGCGGCTCCGGATGTCGCCCAATTGCCAGCCCAGGAGATGGCGCAATGGGCGGCGAGCGGCTACCTCTTGCCGCTTAACCAATACGTTGCAACAGCACCTTGGTGGAAGGACGTGCCGGATGCGGTGAAGCAGGAGGGCACCACTGGCAAAGACGTGATTGGTATTAGCCAGGGGGTCAACACGTCAGGACTGCTCTATGACCGTCAGATTTTCCAGAAGGCAGGGCTCCCCGCTGACTGGAAACCGAAGAACTGGCAGGACGTCTTTGACGCCGCGCGAAAGATCAAGAAGTCGGATCCGAACGTATGGCCGTTGTGGGCGATAACGGGCCCCGCAGGCGGTACGTCCGCGCTGGTCGAAGGCGCCGCCAATTTGCTTATGGCATCGAGTGACCCGACGATCAAGGACGCGTCGGGGAAGTGGGCCGTCGATACAAAGGGTATCCGCGATGTCTTGAACTTCTATCACCAGGCGTCCGTAGAAGGGCTACTCGCTCCGTCGTCTTTGATTCTCAACGCCAATTCGCCTGCGCTTGCGACACCGGAATTCCCGAAACATCACATTGGTATCGGGCTTGTCGGAAATTACGTACCCGCAGCCTGGAGCAAGTCGATGTGCGCGCCGTGCTGGCCGGAGGCCCAGAAATTCATTAGCTTCGCACCACTACCTACTGTTACTGGCGGTGGCGTCGGCTATGCAAGCGCATTCGGCGGCTGGGACCTTTCCATATACAAGAAGTCCGCGCATCCCGACTTGGCCTGGCAGCTCGTTTCGTTGATCGTTGGCAAGAAATATCTTGTGCCAGGCGCGAACGGGACGGGCTTCGTTCCCCCGCAGACCGCCTACTGGACGGATAAGGAATACACCGAGCTTGCGCCGCCTTATCAAGAACAATTCGGCAAGCTGCTAGCCGTTGCGAAAAGCGTCCCTGCTGACCCTGAGTATCCGCTTTGGGCTCATGCACTTGAAGCGGCGACTGAAGCGTTGGTTTTGAAGCCGAAGATGAGCGTGGACGACGCTGTTCGCATGATGAAGAGTGAACTTTCGAACCAGCTCGGTAACGACAAGTTGATGGCCGCGCGATAGTCTGTGCGGTTCGCTGGCTGCCTCATCGGGCAGCCAGCGTATGTTCTGGAGAGTTTTGACAATGAATCAGACCACGTTTCGCCCTGTGAGCCTGGTGCTGCTTGCGCCTGCGGCCATCCTCCTGCTTTCGCTGTTAGCGCTGCCGATTGTCTACGCTATCTACCTCGGATTTACCAATCTCCAGCTTATCGGACCACACGCAGAAAATTACTGGTTCACTGGGCTTGATAATGTCCAAAAGCTGCTGAGCGACGACGTCTTCACGAGTTCGCTCTGGAAGACCGTGGTGTTTGTCGTCGGTTCAGGTGCGTTTGGTGCAACGGTTCTCGGGCTCGCGCTGGCACTGCTGTTGCAAAAGGCAAGCGGCGTGGTCGGCAAGGCTGTGTCCGGGCTGGCTATTCTCGCGTGGAACTTGCCGCCTATTACGATTGCCGTCATCTGGTATGCGGCGACGACAAGCGGCGGTACATTCCCGCGCATCCTGGGCGATGCAAATCACGACCTGCTCTACACCTACCCGATGCTGGTGGTCTCCATTGCGAATGTCTGGTCGCTCGCCGGGCTATCGATGATCATGTTCTCGGCCGCTTTGCGAAGCATTCCGACCGAGATGGTCGAGGCGGCGATACTTGAGAACGCGAGTGCGACCCAGAGATTGTTTCGCCTCACGCTACCGATGCTCAAGCCGACCATCCTGATGTCCGCGCTCCTGATGACGCTGTTGACCTTCGCGAATTTCACGCTGGTTTATTTGATGACCGGCGGAGGCCCCGACAATCAGACCAATATCCTGCCCATCTACTCGTACCTGCAAGGCTTCAAATTCCATCGATTGGGTTACAGCGCACTTCTTGGGAACGTGATTGTGCTGCTGTCGTCGGCGCTTGGATTGGCCTTCGTGCTCATCGCCCGCCAATATCGTCCGGGGCAGGTTCGAAAGAACAAGCTTAAGACCATTCCCGCCTAACCTGTTGGAAACAGCATCATGAAGGAACACAGAATGGAACTGTCTGCTCAAAAGATCGCGGGAGACTCCGCGCCTCCTGCAGCGCGCGTCAAGCGACGGGCCGAACCGGTGTCCGGCAGGCTATTGGCCAACGTCATTTTGTTGCTTATCGGCGCGTACTTCGTCATCCCTGTCTTGTGGCTTGCGGTGGGCGCGGTGGACAAACACGCGGGTTGGCAAATTCAGCTGCCGGCGCTGACTCTGGACAATTTCGTCGATGCCCTGTCGCACGGAAACGCGCAAGCACTCTGGAACAGCGTGATTGTTTCAACCATAGCGGCAATCGTTTCGACGGGAGCAGGAACCTTGGCCGCCTACTCGTTTTCGCGACATCGTATTCCATGGAAAGGCCCCATTTTGCTTGGCATCCTATTCCTGTCGGGCGTGCCCGTTACGATTCTTATCGTGCCGGTCTACAAGATGTTTGCGCGGTACGACATGCTTTCCATAGTCCCGACAGCGGTGCTTTTGGGTGTTACGTCGCTGCCGTTCGCCATCTACCTCATCAAGAATACTATTGACGCGATTCCGCGAGACCTTGAAGAAGCAGCATGCATGGAGCAGGCGGGCACCTTCCGCATTCTTCGCTCGGTCATCGTTCCGCTGGCGATGCCAGGCATTGCATCTGCAGCCATCTTCAGCTTCGTCAATGCCTGGGGAAACTTCCTCATTCCGATCGTGTTGATTGCTGATCAATCGAGCCAACCCGCGCCCATTGCTATCTATAGCTTTATCGGCTCTGCCACGATTCGATACGGACAAATTGCCGCTTTCTCGATCGTTTATTCGATGCCCGTCATCGCCCTCTACTTCGTGATGTCGCGTTATTTCAAAGGCGGATTCTCGCTAGGCGGCGCCGTACGTGGTTGATTAAAGCGTAACGTCTTGCGTCGGCCAATGTCGCTGGTGGCCGCCGCAGGAGGCAACGGTGGGGTTGTAGAGTCCGTTGGATGCGGATGATGCGCTCAGTGCGTCGGAGTGCGTCGCGAATCGGTCCGGTGCGAAATTGAATTGAGTTTTTTGAGCGCGAATACTGGTGCGCGAGGGCATTGTGTGAATGTGTCATGGCCTTTCGTGCGTCAAAATATCGGGAGTGTCGAGTGAAGTTAACAGGCGGCCAGGTCATCGCGAAGGCATTGCGCGCGTACGGGGTACGATATGTCGCTGGTGTGCCCGGCAATGGAAATAGCGGGGTCCTTGAGGGTCTCAATACACCGGGCGCCAGCATTCCCTTTATCCGGGTCGTGAATGAGCAGAGCGCGGTCCACATGGCCGACGGTTACTTCCGTGCGTGTGGCAGTGCGATGGCAGTTGTGCTCCCTGCAAAAACCGGAATTTTTACCGCCTCTGCGGCGCTCTCCAATTGCCTGTCTGATTCCTGCGGGGTGCTCCTGGTCACTGGAGACAGGGTTAGCGATGACACGACCGCCGGTTCGACCAGCTCCACGCGGCCTGTCTCAGCATGGAACGCAGATTCGGCATGTGGCGGCCTCAAGCGGTCCTGGAAGGTGCGCGCTTTCTCGGAGCTCTCCGAAGCAATGCATCAAGCTTTTGCCAGCGTGTTGGGGGCGGGGCCGGGGCCAGTCCATCTCGAGGTTCCTCTGGAAATTCAGAAGCACACAGACCACGTGCGCTCCGAGTCTCTTCAGAACCGACTCGCGCAGGGAGGGTTGCGAGGAGACTCCGCGCTCTTTGAGCGGGCGGCCAGTCTGCTAGCCGGCGCAGAGCGTCCCGTCATTCTTGCGGGTGGCGCAGTCGTGGCTTCAGACGCTGCGTCCGAACTCAAGGAATTGGCTGAAGCCCTCTCGGCGCCTGTGCTGGTTGCGGGCAACGGCATTGGAGCAATCCCTGACGACCACGACCTGAATGCCGGGTCCGTTGGCTCGGTGGGAGGCGCCTGTGGAACCGCGCTCCTGGGCAAGGCCGATGTCATTGTCGCTGTGGGCAGCCGGCTATCGGACCTGTCCGACGTGAATGGCAGTGGGTGCAGCCTATCTGAACTGGCCGGGAAAAAGCTTATTCAGATCGATGTCGATAGAAACGAAATCGGGAAACGCTGCCCCGTCGAGGTTGGCATTGTTGCCGACGCGAAAAGCGCGCTAGTCGACCTCAAGTCCGCATTGAACGGAAAATTGAAGCGCGCTATCGGCGCACGAAGACAGCTATTCATTGAACTTATGCGCGAGCTGCGTGGGCAGTGGCGCAATGCGGTCGCCAGCAAGTCTGGAGCGCACGAAACCTTGATACGTGCGCCGCGGCCCTTCCTCGAACTCCGCAAGGTGCTCTATCGCGATGCAATTGCGGTGATTGGGTCAGGCGCTCTAACGCAGATTGCGCGTGAGCATTTCCCCGTCTATGTTCCGCGCACCTTCCTGTCGCCGGGAGCCTCCGTGGCCGGGGGTTGGGCTGTTCCTGCTGCCATAGGCGCGAAGCTCGCGATGCCGGCGAGGCAAGTCGTATGTGTGGTTGAAGACAGCGATTTTCTCCAATCGATGCAGGAGATGGCGGTCAGTGTCATGCATTCCATTCCTGTGGTTTTCATAGTCTTCAATCAAAGTGGGCCTGAATTTGTATCGGGTGCAGTGGGCTCGCTTGGTGTACGGCGGAGCATGGGTGAATTCTCTTTGCCGGACGGACGTCCTTACTCCCTTGCATTCTCGGAAATAGCGAGAAGCTTTGGACTTGAGGCGTGGCGAGTCGAACATGCTTCTCAGCTGGAGGGAGTGTTTCGGCGTGCGCTTGATAGCACCGGACCCGCTTTGGTCGAAGTGATGGTCGCTCGGCATGAAACCAATTCGCCAGCGAGCCCTAACGATGTGCAACTCCACGCGAAACAAAAAGCTACTGTGACTTAAGCCAGACCTATCTGACGACGCGAAGGGGCGGTCACAGAAACAGATTGCCGATTTCTATCACGCCCTCGGATGCAGGGGCTGTTCAACGGAAGATAGCGTCACAGTGCGTCATATTCGAAGTGTCTCGCGAAATTGAGTTGGCGTTTTTCTCGACTGATACTGGCTTCGCGCTGCAAAAGTGACGCGCTTTCCCAGGCAATGCTTTCGGACTCCGAACATAGAGTCTCGGCTAGGTAATAATTTTCTCGGTGAAGAATCCACCCAATTTCTGAGTTGCATCATAAGGGGCAATTATGTCGTTTTTTCTGAAGTCGGCTACCACGCAACCCACCGGCGAAGCTGACACCAGGCAAGTCCGTCGCGTTGTCGAGGAGGTGATTGCCGACATCTCCGCGCGCGGGGACGACGCGCTGCACGAGTACTCCGCCAAGTTCGACAAGTGGAATCCGACGCGGTTTCGTCTTTCGCAAGAGCAAATCGATGCCTGCATTGCCGAGTTGACCGAGCAAGAAATCGCGGATATCAAATTCGCGCAAGAGCAAGTTCGCAACTTCGCGCGCCATCAATTGGCGTCGATGCATGACATTGAAGTCGAGACATTGCCGGGCGTCATTCTTGGCCACAAAAATGTTCCCGTCCAGACCGTCGGTTGCTACATCCCCAGCGGTAAGTACCCACTGGTCGCGTCGGCGCACATGGGCATCGTAACGGCGAAGGTTGCGGGTGTGGATCGTGTTATCGCGACGTCGCCTCCTTTCGAGGGCCGCCCGAGCGCTCCGGTTATCGCTGCAATCCATCTTGCCGGCGCCGATGAGATCTACTGCATCGGAGGCGTACAAGCCGTGAGCGCAATGGCGCTCGGGATTGGTGAATTTCCGCAAGTCGACATCATCGTTGGACCGGGTAACGCTTACGTTGCCGAAGCGAAACGCCAGTTGTTTGGTCGGGTTGGCATTGACCTCTTCGCAGGCCCGACGGAAACCATGGTTATCGCGGACGACTCGGTCGATGCCGAACTTATTGCGACGGACCTGCTTGGTCAGGCTGAACACGGACCGACCTCTCCGGCAGTGCTCGTCACGACCTCGCGGAAACTCGGCGAAGAGACGCTTGTGGAAGTCGAGCGTCTGCTGAACCAACTCGACACCGCCGGGATAGCGCGCCAGGCGTGGGAAGGCTACGGCGAAATCATCATTTGCGAAAATGATGAAGAAGTGATTCGCGAGTCGGACCGCGTCGCATCAGAACACGTGCAAGTAATGACGCGCGACCCGGACTTTTTCCTGAAGCGTCTTCGCAACTACGGTGCGCTTTTCCTTGGCGCCCGCACAAACGTCGCATATGGAGACAAGGTTATCGGCACGAACCACACGCTGCCGACATCCGGTGCTGCACGCTTCACGGGCGGCCTGTGGGTGGGCAAGTTCCTGAAGACCTGTACCTATCAGCGAATCCTCACCGACGAAGCGTCTGTACTTGTTGGCGAGTACTGCTCGCGCTTGTGCATTCTTGAAGGGTTCTCGGGCCATGCGGAGCAGGCAAACATCCGCCTCCGTCGTCTTGGTAACATTGATGTCCCCTATGGCAAGGCTGCTCCTGTGCCGGCTGCGACGGCCAAGTAACGACCAGGCTATGCGTACTTAGCCGAAACGTGGCTCCGAAGCGAACTCGCGAACACGTGTACCGGTCGCAATGCGGCTGGTACACGCGTTTGCAGCCAGCTTTGGTGTGACCCGCGATGATTGAAAGCGGGAGGCTCGTTGTTTCCAGCATAAGCGCTTCCCAAGTCGGCATAGTCAACTATCGGTCTACCCGATTTTTGCCGTTTCTTCGAGCAGGGCGCGATGCAGCGCAGGGGTGGCGGCGGCGATGACACGGCCATCGCTTGATGGCGTCAACGGGTTGCCGTTCCAATCGGTCATAAGACCCCCGGCGCCATTGACAATTGGCACGATGGGAAGATAGTCGTACGGCTTTAGACCTGCCTCGACGACAGCATCAATTGTGCCGGCAGCGAGCATCGCGTAGTTGTAGCAATCGCCGCCGAATCTCCGGAAACGCGCCCGGCGACTCAGTGAATCGAACACTTGAAGCTCCGTTTTGCTGAACATGTCCGGCGAAGTAGCGAACAAGTTGCACTTTCGAAGGTCATCGCAACGGCTCGTTCGGATGACTTCTCCGTTGCGCTCGGTTTGGCGTCCAAGCGTGGCGACATAGCGCTCGCCGAGCGCCGGGACGTCCATGATGCCAAAGATCGGCTGTGCGTCCTTGAGTAACGCAATAAGGGTTCCCCAGAGAGGTATGCCACTGATGAAGCTCTTGGTGCCGTCGATAGGGTCGATGACCCAGCAAAGCTCCGCCGACAAGTTGACTGAGGCTTGCTCTTCTCCGAGTATGCCGTGCGACGGATAGGTTTGTGCAATCCGGTCCCGGATCATGGCTTCGATTTCGATATCCGCAACCGTGACGGGGCTGGCATCAGCCTTCTGCGCAATGTCGATGGGTTGTCGAAAGTAGCGCATGCCAATATGGCCGGTTTCGTCCAGCGTAGAGCAGGCAAACCGGCAATAGTCTTTGAATGAATTCATAGTCCCTTGAACCTGAGAGCGGGGCGTTGAGAGCCACCTTAAAAAATAACGCGTTAAGGCCGCGACGTCCCGGGAAGTTGTTTGATTGTAGTCTGCAGTGCTGCAGTAACCGAGTGTGTGAACGATAAATTGCACACCGGTGTCCGCATCGTGCATGTCTTATTTCTTTAAGTAGTCGATGTCAATGCTGAGGACCGTGATGAGCGAGGCAGGCCAACTCGAGATTCAAGTGTGCCGAAGGGTGCGTAGTGCGTTGGCTCAGGCGGTCGACGAGACACGCATCGCCGGCGGCGTAGTCTTGGTTGCGCTGGACGGCGATGTCATTGCGCAGGAGGCGGCGGGCTTTGCAAATCAAGCGCTTGCCATTCCGATGCACATAGATACGCGCTTCAGACTGGCATCCGTGACAAAGCCAATCGTCAGCCTTGCGGCGATGAAGCTCCTGGAAATGGGCGTCCTCGGTTTGCACGAGCCAGTCTCGCATTGGTTGCCCTATTTCCGCCCGTCTCTCGCAGACGGGAGGCGGCCGGAAATTACTCTGCACCATCTGTTGTCGCATTCATCCGGACTAAGCTATGGTTTCCAGGAGCCCCAAGGCTCGGAATATGAGCGTTTTGGCATTTCTGATGGGCTCGACTGTTCTGGCCTGAGCCTCGAAGAGAATCTTCGGCGGCTGGCCGCAGCCAAGCTCAAGTTCGAGCCGGGAACGGCATGGCAATACTCCCTGGCTCTTGATGTCGTCGGTGCAATCATCGAGCGAGCGACGGGACGTACGCTGCCGGATGCTATCGACGCATTGATATCCGGTCCGCTTGGACTGGACTCTCTTGCATTCACTGTTCAATCAGAATTTGAGCTTGCGGTTCCTTATGTCGATAGCCTGCAAACGCTGAGCGTGATGCCAGAACCGGCGGAAGTTGTGCCCCCGGAAGGTACGAACGCAATTCGTTTCTCCCCCTGTCGCGCCCATACCATCGGAGAGTTTCCGTCGGGCGGCGCAGGGATGGTAGGCGCAGCGTCGGACATCCTGAAGGTCCTTGAGATAGTACGCAAGAAAGGCGCCGGGTTCATAGACGCAAAGCTTGCGCGCCTGATGTGCAGTGCTCACGTCGGAGCGGACCTGCGAGCGCAAGGCGATGGGTGGGGATTTGGATACATGGGCGCCGTGTTAATGGCCCCTTCCGTGCTGAATACCCCGCAGCGTGTCGGAACAGTAGGGTGGGGCGGAGTGTATGGACACAGCTGGTTTGTTGACCCCGCAGCCGGGCTGACTGTCGTGTCACTGACCAACACGACCTGGGAGGGCGTGGGAGGTCGATTTCCACAGGATGTCCGGGACGCTGTCTATGCAGCGCTCCGTTGACGAAACGCTCATCGCTTCGTCACGGGCAGCTCAATATAAACAGGCTGGAAAACTAATCAATTGCCACCAGCTTTGCTAGGTGGCGCCACTTGCTAGAGGATAGCCTTGGCATGGTCGCGCCGAGCACTATTGGCTTCAGCCAGTGCGGGGCTTTAACTGGTAATTTCGACTCGCGTGCCGTCGGGAGCGACTATCACGGCCTCATAGAAACCATCGCCGGTGCGACGAGGGCCAGACAACAAAATTCCGTCTGCCGCGCAACGCTCGGCCAACACGTCGACAGCATCGGCATCGCCAAGCGAAACCGCGATATGGTCCCAGCCGAGGCACTCATCAGCTGCTTTGTTTGCAACCCAAGGCCCCGTCATCAGTTCAATCTGAAGCGAGTCCGGTGCTAGCCGGATGAAGCACGACGTGAAGCCGGGACGCCGGGCGCTGTGGTAAAGCGGTCCCACTTCGGCGTTAAAATACCTATGCCAGAACTCGGCGGCGCTTGTAATGTCGCGTGTCCACAATGCCACATGTGCTAATCGCATGCTTTCCTCGTTTGTTTCTCTCAACTGCTCTGATTGACTCGCAGCTGCGAGTTCCCTTATTGCAAAGTTGCAGCGGCTGCGAATCAGCGGGTCGCGCTAGTCAGTCGGGTTTTGCGAACAGACATACGACCAGGGCAACACCGCTTCATTCAAGTCAACGAAATGCGGAAGCGTGCCCGTGCTTCGTAAACATTATCTCACGTCGTCTTCGTCATCGATTGCCGCCGGCAGGGCGCTCACAATGCGTAGCGAAACCCCGCGGTAGCCATCCAGGGAGATTCTCAGTGTCCCCGACTCGTCAAGGTCACCAACAACCGACTCCGCAAGCATGTCGACGACTGGACCAGAAGCAACGCCCGGCAACAATATCAACTCATCCACATTGCTTGCGCTGAAATTGAGGGCGGTCACTTGCGTGCCTTTGCCCGCAGGAAGCTCATGAACCATGACGAGCAGGCTGGGCGAGGTGACATCCGGTATGGCAATCTGTTTGCTTGAAGCAAGCTTATAGGCTTCGCGCACTGATAGGAGGTGTTTGAGTTGTGAGGCAAAGGAATTGGGATTAGCCAGCTGTTCGGGTAGGGGGCCGTACAAGGCCATTGCTCTGGGAATGCCTTCTCCGGATACGGTTGCGTCTGGATTCTCACCCGTCAGGTCGTAGGCCCCACGATGAATCCACCTGGTATCGCCGTCCGCCATGCGCTCTTCGACCATTGCAATGGGTAACGGCAATGCACCCACAAGATCCCAACCTGAGATTGCAAAGACGCCGGGTTGAAGCGCGTTATACATTGCAAGCAGCAAGTGAATTTGTTGGATGTTTTCCTTGTCCTGCGCGCTCATGGAGTCCAGTTCACGAATGTTAAGCGCGGCAGTGATAATGCTCGCAGTCGTGCAGGAAACTCCATTCGTGACGAATCGCAGGTTGTAAGGAGCGTGTTCACCGCTCAGGCGTTCGTACATCGTTTCGCGGATGTGTTCGCGGAGAATGTTTCCGGGCCATGTCTGGCCTTGAAACGTGAATGTGGTGTGCGCATGCAACGTCCAGAAATGCACGAGTTCGAGCGTCAGTTCGTCATGGTTCTGAAGCGCATGGATCAGGGAGGCAGGGTCGATTCCATACTGATGCACCGTTTTCAGCATGAGTCGGAGAAACTCGGTATCTCCTGTCAACAGTGCATGCTGATAAGCCGGGCGTGTGATGAAATCATAGGAGAGGTCCGCACCCCCTTTTGACATCGCTGCGATGTCATCGACGGTGAGATTTAGCTCCTGAAAGCTGAAGCCTCCGGCTTTACGTATTGATCCTCCAAGTAACTGATTACTGGTAATCGAAAGCGGGTGGCTCTCGGACCAGGCATCACCATGTGGCCGGCGCTCAATGCCCAGGAAACCATTTGCGTCCAAACGGATCCCGCGCGCCCCGAGAACATCCAGGGAGTGGAGGGCATCGCCAATGATTAGCTGCTGTGCCGCGAAAGTCGGGTCCAGCCAATTGAGCGAGGGCTGTCCCTCCTTGAAGTAGTGCAGGTAGACCCAGCGTCGGGTAACGCCATCGACCCCGGCGACGGGAGGCGTTGCGCTCCAATCAGTTTCTTTGATTCCTGGCTCAAAGAAAATGACACGTTGAAGCTGTCCGACTATGTAGCACTTCTCCTTGAGTGCATCCACAATCTTCGGCGGCAAGTTGACGGCATCTCTCCCTTCTGGAACGTCAGGAAGGATGCTCCAGTCATTCGGTTTGATTTCTACCATGTGGTAGAGGCCGGGATAGTCGCCGTAGTTCATCTCGGCTAACCGGAAGTCGGCTCCCTTTCCTGTATGCGACGGGACGACGTCGTCGATGACAATTGCGTTGTGAGCCGCTGCCATTCTGCTCATCGCGACGAACTCTTCTTCGGTGCCAAAGCGCACGTCGATTTCGAGACCGATGCGGTCGAAGTTGCCGTCAATCGACGGCGTGAAAGTCCGGTCTGTGAGTCCACCCGCCAGCTTTGTCGGGCCGGGGTGAACAGCCTGGATGCCGATTGAGGACAATGCGCGCCAAAGAGCATCGCTGCCGAGGGTCCGAAGGACGGAGTCGCCCGGTGCTGTGATGACCGCACCGGGATAAGCGGTGAACCACACTGACGACATGGCACAGGCAATTCGAGGTCTGGACTCGGCATACGGGTGTAACCAAAGCCTGGCTTGTCCGGCGTATGTGCGGGCACGGGTACGGAGTTGATGAAGCATCGAATGACTGACGAGCCATTCAACATATTCGGCGGCTGGAGTATTCACGACAGGCCTCTTTGGAAATATGCTGTTTATGCGCTCACGAAAAATCTCAACATATGCGGAGCGCTCTCTTGCAAATGCTATACCCAAAGATGGCCAGGAGCGATGTGACTTGGAGGCGAAAAAGGGTTGCGCTTCAATGCCCGCAAACCTGCGTCGCATCGCCTTGATGGTGGGGCTGGAAGCGCAGACGTCGCGTGACGATTTCGCGCAAGTTGGCGTCACTTAGCGTCACCTTGCGTCAGCCTTGCCGGCGTGGAGAGACCCCAGTGCTGCACATGCTGCGGAGCATCCCTGATGATGTGGTTCGATTGGATATCAACGGGAGCGAGTGGTCGATTGGAAGGAGGGCAGCCTGCTTAGATTTCTGGTAACCGGAGGTCCTCGCGTACCCACGTCACCAAGGCCGATACGATTATCTGTCGATCAAGCCAACTCGATTGCGCTGGTTGTTCAATGAAGAAACGCTGCTGTCCGTCCGGCGGTAGGCTTCGCGCGGAAACAGATCATCCCGGAACGCGAGGCCTCTTAAGGCCTGCAGCTTACGCTTGAGTGAGTCGATCAAGTGCCGGCGAATTTCAGGACCTACAGGGTGCTCAAGCACCCGCCACAATGCTTGAGCGTTCCGAAGACATGTTCGACAGTTCGCCTGCGCACGGTCATCGCATCGGGCGTCTTGTCCAGCCGACGTTGAACTGCTTCCAGCACCGACTCATACTGCCATCGACTTATCTGTCGTTGGTCGCTGGGCGTTGTTACGTCAAAGTATTTACGGAGCAGTAGTTTGGATTTTCCGTCAGCATTCTCTCAAGAATTGGTCTCAGTCCTTCGAGTCGAAAGAAGCAACTGAGTCTGAAGGAATTCGGCGATCGAATCCAAACCGGGCTTCTTGTCGCTTGAAATTGCAAGGCGAATTTTGAGTTGGTCGCTAACTGGCGTGATCTTGAGCTTATTTGATGATGCGGTTGCTACGCTAAGCGAGCTTTGCGGCAGAAGGGATGTGCAGAACCCGTTCTCGACAGCCGACACGATGCTCGAGAGATTGCCCGAACGAAACGCAATCCGATGCAACTGCGTATGTTGAGCTGCAAGTCGCAAGGTCATGTCTCGTAGGACGCAGTCGACGTCGAGCAGACCAATAGCGGTGTAGCTGTCGGCCACCTGTTCAGTCTGCGCGGGTTCGGCCCAAACAAGCCTCTCCTCCCATAATGGAAGCCCCGAGTCGATGTCTACATCCTGCGTCAAGATAGCGAGGTCAAGCTCGCCGTTCTCAATTTTTCGTCGGAGCTTTCGGCTCAGATCGCACTCTACCGTTGGTACAACAGCGGGAAATTTATCGTGAAGATAGGGCAGCGCCGATGACAAAAGCGCAGGCGCATAGTCGGCTGGCACCCCGATTCGGATCTCTCCAACTATCGGCTCTCTCAAGAACTCATTTAACGCCGCATTTTCGAGCCGGAGCAGCGCACGGGCGTGCGCAAGCATTCGCTCGCCTGCAGGAGTAACGCGCAGGCTTTGGTTGTTTCGCTCGAGCAGTCGTTGCTCCACGCACTCCTCAAGCCGCTTGATCTGCATGCTCACGGCCGATTGCGTCAGGAAAAGATGCTCGGCGGCGCTCTTGAGACTACCCGAGAGGCAAACCGTTGCATATGTCTCCAACACATTGAGGTCCAGTTTTCCTCGTCGCATCGCCTGGCTCCGTCCCGCAGAAAAAAAATTTAAGATGACCCGATTATGCTTTCTCCCACTTTTCACCGCAATCAGAAACGCCCAGCCCATCCGCCTCTACCATTGGTTGGGTCCGGTGCAAATGGGGATGTGAAAATCGGGTACGGTTTGGTACTGGAGGAGCCAATGGTCGCCGACGAGTGCGATGAAGAGTCTTGACGAGCTGTTCGATCGGCGGCACTTTGGTCGCGAGATCGGGACAATTCTGGCTCGCCAGCTTGCGGCTCAAAGATACGGTTGCGCCTGCTATTTAAAATACCATCGTCACCGCTCAATAAGCAATCCTATATAAAAGCAATAAATCGTAAGATCGGTTATTCGCACCAGAGCCGTGTTTTCAGGAGACCGGCTGCGCCGGCCTCCTGAATCAGACGTTGGAAAAGTCCAAGCGGGCAGATTGACACGTTCTAGAGAGGAACTGCTGTGCGTGTCCTTGCCTTTTTACAGTTCCCGTTGCTCAGTGTATCCATTGCTGGATCAAAGGCCGATTAGCATCGATCCACACTTTTGTGCCTTTCTCTGGCGTCGTCGCGCCTTGCTTGATAATCTCCGACATCAAAGTGCCGAGCGAATTGTCATCCATCTTCCATTGTTGCAACCACCGCTCCGCGTCCGGATAATTCTTTTTGAACGCTTGCGTTTCGATGCCGTAGATTGAGTCGGACGAGCCGTACTCGCCTTTCGGGTCCTTCAGATACTTGAGCTTGTATTTGGACCAGATCCAATGCGGTTTCCAGAGCGTCACGACAATCGGCTCCTTGCGCTGTTCCGCTCGCTCCAGCGATAAAATCATTGCCGACTCGGACGACGCCTGAACGTCGTAATCGAGTTGATAAGTTGTCTTGGCTTTCTCGGTCTCGCGCATCAGGCTACTACCGGAGTCAATGCCCACGATCTTGGGGCGACCGCTCGATGCGAACAGTTTTGTGTTTGCGTTGAGCTGCTCAATGCTATCCACCGCGACGTAATCTGGGACAACGAGTCCCAGGTTCGCTTCCTTGAACCACGGCCCGACAAGGGAAACTCTGTCCTTGACCTTGTCGTAGGCCGGCTGATCGAGTGTTGGAAGCCAGACCTCGAACGTCAGGTCAATCTGTCCTTGAGCTACGCCGTTATAGATCAGCGCTTTGTCAGCGTTCTGCAGACGTACGTTGTAGCCTTTCTCGCTCAGAAGAATTTTCCAGAGATTCGCGACGGCGACGTTTTCTGCCCAGTTGTTCACGCCAATGGTGATCGTTTTGTCTTCCGCACGGGCAGTGCTGACGCCTGAGATCAGGAGTATGACGGGGAGAAGAAACTTGAAAAATTTGAACATGGTCTTCGAAGCTCCCTGTTAGAAAGTTATCGGGTGGGTATAAAGCGGGAGAACGTTCGGGCTGATTCAGTTGCCCGAAAATTCGGTTCACGTCATGCAACAAACTTCAAGAATTCAGCTCGCAACGTCGCTCGGCCCAGCACGAGGTCACTTGCCCGTTCTGCCAACATGATAGTTGCCGCGTTTATGTTCGCGCTCGGCACAGATGGAATGACCGACGCATCGATGACACGCAGTCGCTCTACCCCTTTAACCTTCAATTCCGGGCTCACGACGGCAGACCGGTCATTCTTGGTTCCGATCTTGCACGTTCCACATGGGTGGTAGGCGCTCGACGCATCCATCCTGATGAATTCATCAAGGGCAGCGGTTGCGCTCACATCAACTCCTGGCATGTCTTCACGGAAGTGAAAGCGTCGAAGAGCAGGTTGTCGGGCGAACAGCAGTCCAAGCCGAACAGACTCGCGCATGACACGCCAGTCATCCTCGGTGCTCATGTAGTTGGGGTCTATCAAAAGCGGGTCTTCAACTTCTCCGGACTTCAACCGGACGTGCCCTCGACTGGTTGGGCGCATCGGACCCACACCGATGCGATAGCCGTTCGTTTGACGTGTTGGAATCCAGTCCTTGTTAAAGAACACCGGGAAAAAGTGGAACTGGACATCCGGATGGCTGATGTGGGCACCGCTCTTCAGAAAGGCCCCGACATGGCACTGATTGACGGATGCAACGCCAGACTTGCGTCCAAACCACTGGACACCCGCAAGCAGCATCCTGTGGAACTGTAGTTCACGGTTGAGCGAGACAGGTTCTTTCGTCTCAATCTGGATATGGCATTCGAGGTGGTCCTGCAGATTCTGTCCGACGCCGGGCAACTCGACCCTTGGGTCTATACCCGTTTCTTTGAGATGATCGCCCGGACCGATCCCGGACAACATCAGCAGTTGCGGAGAGCCGAAGACACCTGCGCAAAGCAACGTCTCTTTCCGGGCGATGACATTTACAAGCGTGTCTTCATGCAAAACCTTGAATCCGGTGGCTCTGTTTCCTACGAGGTTGATTTGCTTGAGCGTACTTTGCGTCCAGATCGTCAGATTTCCATCGTCCTTACGCGAATGGAGGTAGCCGTACGAGGCACTGTTTCGAATACCGCGGTCGACGCTCATTTCGAATCGTGACACACCTTCCTGCTGGTATCCGTTCACGTCGGAGGTGAGAGGGTAGCCGGCCTCGATTCCTGCATCGAGAAAGGCTTGATTGAGCGGGGAGAGCTCTTCCTGACGCTGAGCGTGAATGAACCCGTCAGTGCCTCTGTATGCGCTCTTTATGTCACTTCGTTCAATCTTTCGAAAGTACGGCAAGCAATTCTTCCAGCCCCACCCAGTCGCTCCTTCCTGGTCCCAACGGTCATAGTCGAGAGGATGGCCTCGAAGCCACGTCATGCCGTTAATGGAAGACGAGCCACCGAGGACGCGGCCACGCGGTTGCTGGATACGTCGATTGTCGAGGTTCGTCTGCGGCTCTGTCTGGAACCAGTAGTTGTATCGCGAGCTTGGCTTAAAGATCGACCGCAGGCCCGCGGGCATGCGAATGACCCAAGAGTTATCGCGTGGACCTGCTTCAATCAACAGGACCCGATTGCCGGCGTCAGCGAGCCTGCGTGCAAGGACGCATCCGGCAGAGCCCGCTCCGCCGATAACGTAGTCAAATTCCACAACTTGGCTCATTTTCACGCCCCCGTTGCGGCACCGACGTTCTTATGAAACATGTAGCGCGTCTCGACGGGGGCAGAGATGTCCCACACTGCTTGCGCGCCTTCACCGATTGAAACGTAGTCCCCCGTTTCAAGAGCGAGCTCAACCCCATGAGAGAATGTCAGCTTGGCGCGGCCTTGAACAACATAGAAGGTCGCGCCCGGAACATAGCGATGCTCGAATTTCTCACTGTTGCAATGCCAGGTTTCCCAACCTGCAGTCTTTTGCTCGATGTCGGCCGGCGCTCGTTGTTTGTGGATGGAAGGAGTGAAACTGGAAGAGTTCATGTCGGACATGTCAGTGCTAGCTGAAGTGACGTAAACAAAATGTTTAGGAAGCCAATATTAATAGGAGCCCGCTTTCGCGAGCGCACAGGCGTGGGGCCGCTACCAACGCAACTTGAACGCAACTTCAAGATACCCAGCCAGTATGTTTCATGCAAACGAAACTACTTGATCTGCCGCTTCAATTTTTTTGAAGCGGCTGGCAATGGCTGCGGGCCACGACGGGCCGAGTTTTGCGCTGACCCTTTTAGCCGACCCAGCCGACTCGACGGAATCAAAATTCGCCGGTCGCGAGAAGCCAGTCTTTGAAGGCTTGTGTTGCAAGTGATAGAGGTTTGCCGCGCGCATGCACGAGATAGTCCGGGACGCCCCTGACGTAAACGAACGGACCTAAGGCTGATCTGACTCGCATCCAGATATGCCTGGCGAATACGGACGACTTCACTACAATGAATTCGGTTTGTCGGCAGTGGCTTGGAGACACGGGCAAGCCGGTTCGCGCGTGCGTCGAATGCAAAATGGTGTCCAATGTGTACTTAATCGAGGTACAAGCATTCCCGTACCAAATGCGGTTATCAGCGCGCTCCTGAAATCGCGTCTGCGGTATCACGTACCCGTTGGGCGCCGCTCAAACCAAAGAGGCTACGAATGGAAATCAACGACTACAAAAAGGCATATGCGTATCGTCTTGAACGCACCCGCTCGATGCTGAAGGCTGCCGGTATCGACGCTGCGGTGCTGTTCGATCCTCTGAATCTGCGCTACGCCACGAATTGCCGGAACATGCAGGTGTGGTCCTCTCACCACATGGTGCGTTACGCATTCGTGCCAGTCACGGGCAAGGTGGTGATGTTCGACTACGGCGGCGCACTTCATCTTTCCTCAAGCAACGAGCTCATCGACGAAGCCCGGCCGGCGAAGTCTTGGGATTATTTCGGGTCGGGGTCGCGCGCTGAAGAGCATGCCAACCTGTGGGCGGAGGAAATTGTCGATTTGCTGACCGAGGTCTGCGGAAAAGACGCAGTGCTCGGTCTCGACCGCGCTGATCTGCTGCCTCTACGCGCACTCGACAAGCTCGGCGCTCGTACAGTCGATGCCAAAGGGCCGCTCGAACTCGCAAAGTCAATCAAGTGCCCGGAGGAGATTGAGATCATTCGAGAGTCGATGCGGGTATGCACCGACGCCATTGCGTACATGCGTCAGCAGGTGCGGCCGGGCGTAAGCGAGAATTACCTGCTTTCGCTGTTGAATCAGTACAACATCGAACATGGAGGCGAGTACCAAGAGACGAGGGCGCTCGCGTCAGGACATCACACGAATCCGTGGTTCGTCGAGGCATCGGACAAGATTGTCAATGCTGGCGAAATGCTGGTATTCGACAGCGACTTGGTCGGCCCCCACGGTGTCTTTACAGACCAAACACGGTCCTTCGTGATCGGTGATCGCCGCCCCAATAATGAGCAAAGGACGAACTACGCCCTTGCGTACGAGCAACTGCAGCACAACATGTCATTGCTCCGACCCGGAGTATCCTTCCACGATTTTATTGACGCGTCCTGGAAGATGCCGGAAGTGTATGTTCCGAACCGATATGCGGAAATTGTCCACGGCCTCGGGTTCGGTGTCGAATACCCACTCGTCTACTTCCCGCCGGAAGCACCGGCGTACCAGTATCCGGGCGTCTTCGAAGAGGGGATGACCGTTTGCGTCGAAAGCTACATCGGTGTTCCTGGGGGCGTCGATGGAGTGAAGCTCGAGCAACCTGTTCTGATCAGCGCGGACGGGCCCGTTTCGTTGTCCGATTGCCCGTTCGAAGTGGACTATCTGTGATGTATCCGTAATCGAGTCGCTCATTTGGCCTTTTCCGGCGCTCAAACGAATGCGAAGGGGGCGCTCCGCATCACACAGGAGTATGTCGATCTGTGCCTTGCCCAGGCCGGCAAACAATCGTAGCACTTGCTGAGCGGGGCAAGCAACGAGGTGCCCGCGCGTATGGTTGAGCATATGCAAAAATTCCGGTCATGTGCCCCCGCTGCTGCGGCGGGCTGAAATATTCAGCTGCGTTTGCAGAAAGATCGCAACTGCTTCCATTCCCGGCTTTCGTGCACTAGCGGCTGCCGGGCGGATCCAGAGGCGATCGTTAGCTAACGTGACCTTAAACCTGTTCGCGACGTTTATTGTCGAACTCAGCGAGTACCCGGCCGATGCTCGGGCTGAAGACCTTATTGCGACAGAACCCCTGACTCTCAGTAACCGGCGCCGCAGGCCGTACCGTGGGCAAGCCGAAGGGAAGCAAAATAGCCAAATCCGCTTGCCTCGTACAGACGGCCCTGGCGCGTCGCTTACCGAGCAAATGACACAGCAGGAACAGCGCGATGAACGGATTGAAAATCTTCGCATTTCAATCTTTGCTGCTTTACCGCCGCCGCAGATCGACACAGACGTCTTGCTGTGCTGTAACCCGTTTTCCACCTGAACAAATGACAAAATGGCATCTGTGAGATGAGAGTCGTGATATTGATCGTTGAAAAGAGCCCGCGGAGAATCTACCCGTTGATTAGTTAATCGGGTGGCTCGGCGTTGAGCAAAACGTATTCAACGCTTGGTCCCAAGGCAGGGAGTTACAGTGGCAGCAAATCTATCAATCGAGGAGCCGCCTGCGTCCTCAACCCACCGCATCGGCATCGCGATGACTGCGGTTATAGCGCTCGCATGTGGACTTATCGCTGCCAGCAGTTACCTCGCACAGCCTCTTATCGTCTTCATCGCGCCCAAGGTCGGGCTGCCGCTTTGGGGCGCAAGCCTGGTCATTGTGCTGAGCCAGGCGGGCTACTGCGTCGGACTAGTTACTCTCGCCCCTCTCGGGGATCTCGTGGAGAATCGACGACTCGTCTTGCTGACACTTACCGGACTGTGCGTCGCGTTGACTGTGATGGCAGGCGCTACGAATGCCGCTTTGCTCTTGGTCGCCGCGTTTTCTCTTGGCGTCGGAACCACCGCCGTACAGATGCTTATCCCTTTGGCGGCGCACATGACTGACGAAGCGTCCCGAGGTCGAGTAGTTGGCAAGATCACAGGTGGACTGCTCGCAGGCATCATGCTTGCGCGTCCAATTGCGAGCATCGCTGAAAACGTCTTGGGGTGGCGCGGTCTGTACATTTGCGATGCCATCATTCTTGTCACGCTCACGTTTCTTCTGAGTCAGCAGCTTCCGGTTAGGCGACCAGAAGCAAAGCACGGTTACAAAGCGTTGATCGGATCGTTACTTTCGCTAACGCGTGCGCACCGAGCCTTACGGCAACTCTCGACTGCGCAAGCGTGCCTATTCGCGGCATTCAGCCTCTTCTGGGGTACTGCTCCAATCGTCCTTATGCACCGATTCGGGTTCACCTCGATGGGTGTTGCAGTGTTCGCGCTCGTCGGGGCGGCCGGCGCATTGTCGGCGCCTGTCGCGGGCTACGCCGCCGATCAAGGGTTCGGCCGTATTGGCCGTATCGGCGGGATTTCGCTTGTAGTCTGTGGGTTCGCATTGGTGGGGACACTGGATTCGCCGGCAGGATGGGCCGTAGGAGCACTGATGATCGACGCAGGCGTACAGGCGTCCCACGTCATTTCCCAGCGGACCATACTAGCGTTGGACCGATCAGCCAGCAGTCGCCTGAACAGTCTCTATATTGCTATCTTCTTCCTTGGCGGTGCCCTAGGCTCTGCCCTGGTCTCACCCTTATTGCTGATCAATTGGCGTTGTATTGCAGCGGTGGGTGCGCTGATCGCCGCATTAGCCGCGTTATTTGTTCCGGACAGGATGCAATGATCGGCGCGGCTACGCCATCAGTGAAACGTCGAGTTCGAATTTACGGCTTAGTCAACATACCGAGGGCAGGACGTCACGATGGCCGGTCTGACCACTAGTCAAAAAGCGATCGACGGATTCTGGGTGATCTCTGTAAACTCGCGCCGGGCGATGAATCGGGCATCGAGTTGTTTGCGAAAAGTGAGGCGCGCAGCAGATTCCGCTTGAGCGCGAAATACCGTCGGATCGTCCCGAAGCACGAGAGAAATTTCTGAGAAGGATTTGCTTCGACGATTCGTCAGGTGCGATAGCTACACCTTGTTGCAGACGGTCCGAAAGCATGATGGCGTTTTTGAGTGAGGATTGCCGTCTCCGAATCCACTCTGGTATCGAACACGCCGGGCCGTAATTTGCAACCCGGCCTCGCATTGATGAAACACCATCAATGGGAGGCCCATTTATCGCTCATTGACTATCCGAATCGCGCACCCGAAATATCTCGACTGATGTTGCTAGAGACAGATGTCGCTGTGCAGTCTGCGTATCTTCGCCGAGTTACGCGACGAGCTTCTTCAGGACATCATCGAGAGGAATCTGACCCTTGCGATGCTCAATGCCAGCACCGCCCTGGAAGTCGATCCAACCCTCGTTGAAGCCATCGAGCATCCGCATGCGGGGCATCGGATATTGCATGCCTTGGGACCGGAACAGCGCTTCCCAAGTATCGCGCGGCACGGGAAGCATGTGCACCGGAAGGCCCAAGGCGGTACTGAACCCAGAGGCGATATCGTTTGCGCAATAACGAGCAGGTCCTTCCAGTTCGACAATTCGCACTCCGGTCCATTTTTCACGAAGAATTTCTGCGGCATTGTGTCCTATGTCATCAGTGGACACCATCGGTATGGGATGGTCGTGCGGTTGCAGGAAGCAATGAATTGACCCAGTGCGCGCTGCGTCTGCATCCCATGCAGCGTTTTCCATGAACCAAGCCGCGCGGAGCAGGCATACCGGGAGGTCCACCGTGCGAAGCATCTCCTCGGTCATCCTGGAGTTATTGAGCAGGTTCGGCTCAGCGACATGTGCACCAACAGTCGAAAGAAACACTACCCGTTTTGGCCGTGCGGTCTCCAGCGCTATCTTGATTGCAGCAGCATTGGCCTGCGTTACCGGGAAGCCTGGCTGAGGATCGTAGTTCGGCGGTGTCATTAAAAAAACGCCTTCTGTACCCTCTAAGGCTTTCGCAAGCGCCTCGGCGTTGCCGATTTCTGCAAGGGCGATCTCGCAACCGAGATCTGCCCATGGCTTGCCCTTGGCGATGTCTCGGACAACAGCGCGAACAGGCAGTCCTGCCTTTAAAAGCGATCGGGCGACGACACCGCCGACTTTGCCTGTAATTCCAGTAATAGCGTACATTTCGCTGAGTCCTTTAAACGTTATTAAACCTATGTGGGCGGCAGAGATAATTGACTTCGGAGATGTGCTTTGAAGAAACGGAACTTCAGGGAACGACGAGAACCGCTCGAGTAGGTCACCCGATCTGATATCCAAACGATTGGTTGGGGTCGAATATTTCGGCAGCGTGCTGCTTGATGGCATCGCCGCCTTCCGATGAAGCGTCCTGGAGCTTAAGCGGAACGACCTGGTAAGTGAATGTCCCACACGTCAGAAGTGATATGACAAAACGTCATCAAAGGTCGCGAGAAAAACATATTCCCCGGAATCTTGCAGTCACGCACCAGACCAGTCCATTTGGGGTTTGGCCTCCAAACGATCGAGGCTAGTTTGAAAGTGGCCGTCCGGGGCGGGCAGGGTAGTGCAGATGCTTTCCGGCCGGACGGCGGATGTTTCAGCGATGCGCATAGAGTGAACCGAGGCCGGTCACGACGGCGGGGCGGCCCGATGCGGCGGAGCCATCCTGGACGCCGCCGAAACTGCTTGCGATGGCGCGCTGTGCGCTGATCCTGGCCTCGGCAGCCTGGATATCGTCCGGATAGTGGGGATCGTTATTAGCCGGACGGTAGCCGGCCTTTTCAAGCTGGACGAGTTCGGCGCGGACCTGAGCGCGGGTGACGGTACCGGTGCTTTGGGCATGGCTGGCGATAGGCAGCGCGATAACCGCGGCGGCGATGAGGTTGATTATGAGGCGGTTCATTTGAGACTCCAGTAAAGGTGGATCAAAGGGTCGTGAAAGGGATCGGGCGTTAAGCAGCGCGCCGCGTGTCAGTGACGTGCGTACAGCGCGCCGCTGCTGCCGATGTAGGCGCTGCGCATACCGGATGCGAACGTTCCGGAGGTGACACCGCCGAAGCCGGAACCGATGTTGACTGGCGAGCCGTCGGCGGCAGCGACCTTGGCCTCGGCTGCCTGGATATCGTCGGGGTAGTGGGGATCGTTATTACCCGGGCGGTAGCCGGCCTTTTCGACCTGTACAAGTTCGGCGCGGACCTGGGCACGGGTCAAGGTGGAGGTGGTTTCCTGGGCATGACTGGCGATCGGAAAGGCGAGGGCAGCCGCGACGACCAGGGTGAGTTGGCGGAAGTTCATGGCAAATCTCCTTCGGGTTGAGTTAAGAGAAGAACGTATGGTTCGGAATGGATTCTGGACAAAAGGACAAGAAACTGAAATAGCATTACCGTCATCTCATTGATGCTGGATAGTCATGAAGCGGTTCGCCGGGAAGCTGAGAGGATGCGTAGATGGGTACTGGCAGAACGTAATGCGGCTATCTTCTGCGCGCGGGCACTAGCCAAACTGCGGGCAGGCATATGTGTGGTCGGAGGACGGCCTGAGCTTGTGAAGTACCCGTTTTGCCTTGGCGTAGTAACGAACGAGGGTTCAACTGCGAGGCGGGGCTGCTGTCTACGCGATATGACTTGCCTCGTGACAGCCTCGGAATGGAGGGGCATTCATGCGACATTTCGCGACATCAGGGAGACCCGCAGGAGTCAGTGCGGGTCCTCGAGACGGCCTCATCCATGCAGCAACGCGATAACCTTCAAGGGTGTTCATGCCGCGAAGTCGGTGAATACCGATGGCGCATTGTTTCCCGACGCTTGGTAACTGCGTGAAACGTAGCAATCGTGGGGAAAGCGTAAGCGCCCGGCAAAGTCAGGGGTGAGCTCAATCAGGGTACAGATGGTACCCAGTTATGGGGAAGCAATTCGGCGATCTTATCGGCCCGCTGTGTCGGCAACCGCGTGAGGACGTCTTTTAAGTATGCGTACGGGTCGTGCCCGTTGAGCTGTGCGGAACGCACCAGACTCATGATGGCAGCGGCTCGTTGACCAGCGCGTAGAGAACCTGCAAATAACCAGTTCGCCCGTCCGATTGCCCAAGGTCTAATCAGATTCTCGATTCGATTGTTATCGATGGGCACGTGAGGATCGTCGAGATAGCGCGTGAGCGCCTGCCAACGCTTGAGGTTGTAGTCCAGTGCTTTGGCGATCGGCGAGCCCTCGGAGACAAGTTTGCGCTGTGCGAGCATCCAGACGTGCAACGCCTGTGCAATTGGCCGGCCTCGCTCCTCACGAATCGCTCGTCGTTGCTCAGGGTCTAACTCGGCAGCGTCGCGCTCCACGTCGTAAAGCGCCACGAAGAATTTCAATGCCTGCTCGGCGATCTGGCTCTTCTTGCTCGCATGCAGATCGAAGAATTTTCTCCGCGCGTGCGCCATGCAGCCAATTTCCGTGATGCCCAGTTTGAATCCTGCTTTATAGCCGCTGTAATCGTCGACGACCAGCTTGCCACGCCAGTTGCCCAAGAAGGCGCGGGCATGTTCGCCAGATCTGCCGTCGGCGAACTCGTACACGACAGCGCGCACCTCTGCAAACTGAGTCGACGTGTAGGCCCATAAATAGGCGCTATGCGTCTTCCCTTTGCCGGGGCTCAACATCCGCACCGGTGTTTCGTCTGCATGTAAGACGCTGTGGCGCAGCAGTTCCTCGCGAAGTGCGTCGACCAAGGGCTGCAAACGTACACCGCATACGCCCACCCAGCCGCCGAGCGTCGATTGTGGAATTGCTAGGCCAGCCCGGGCGAAGATGCGTTCCTGCCGGTACAGAGGAAGGTGGTCGCCGTATTTGGCAACCAACACCTGCGCGAGCAAGCCATTCGTCGGAATCCCTTTGTCGATCACATGCGGTGGCACCGGCGCCTGGATCAACGTCTCGCACGCTTTACATGCCCACTTCCCACGGATGTGGCGCTCAACAGTGAACACGCCCGGAGTGTAGTCGAGCTTCTCACTGATATCCTCGCCGATGCGCACGCGTTGGCAGCCACAGGGGCAGCTCAACTCCGTCGGCTCGTGATGGATGTCAGTGCGCGGCAACTGGGGCGGCAACGGCAAGCGTTTGGCCTGCTTGCGGGGCTTCTCCTGCGGGGCGTCCGAACGAAGTTCATTCAACTCGGCCTCAAGCGCTGCCAAATCCTCGTCAATCGCTTCGTCGAGCAGGCTCAACTGCTCGGCAGTGAACTGTTCGCTACGTCTGCCGAATTGCAGGCGTTTGATGACCGAGAGCTCATGGGTGAGCTGGTCAATGCGCGTTTGGCGGTAGTGCGATTCACGCGTCTTCTCGTCGACCTGGGTCATCAACTGCCGCGCAAGTGCGCGCAGTTGATCGGGGTTCAGGGCATCGAGATCAGTGGGTGAATTCATGCCCCCAAGTTTGCCAGCACCTGCACGCCGGGGGAATCGAAACTGTTTACGTCATTTGCTATACCACCGCGATTACGTGGTCGTGCGCCAACGTCTGCCAGGGCAGCCCGATCACGAGTGCGCGCAGTTGCTCGAGATTTAACGTCTCAGCAATATCACTATGACCATTGGCCCAAACGAAATGACCTTTGTTCAAGCGTCGTGCGGCAAGCCAGACGCCAAAACCGTCGTACACCAGGACCTTCATGCGCGTCGAGCGCTGATTGGCAAACAGATATGCATGATGTGGCCGTGCGGACCCAAATACCTTCACCACGCGAGCAAGGATGGTATCAGCGCCGGCACGCATATCGAGGGGCTCGGTCGCAAGCCAAATGGCGTCGATGCGGATCATCGCAGCACCTCCCGAACCCAAGCTGCGCTGTCACCCAAGCAAAGCTGCGGCCACAGCACTGACACGGTTGTGCCATTGCGCTGAATGTCGATACGCACGTTCGCTTGCGCCGCGTCGGGCGCTTGAGCTATCGGCGCGGTCATTGGCAACGCGACGAAGGCAGGCTTTACGTCGACAACAACCGATTTGGGTGCGGGCGGCGCAGCGTCACTGGAATCGGCGGCATCTTTAATCCAACGCCGCAGCACATTGGGGTTCAGACCATGCGAAATCGCCACGGCTGAACATGAGACGCCAACCTGGCGACATTGTTCGATAAGCTCTGACTTAAACGAGGTGCTGTAGGTGCGCCGCGTGCGCCCGGTCGGAATGTCTTGGGAAATAGTGTGCACGTGTCCGCTTCCTGATCGTGGAAACGTATGCTCTTACGCCAAAGAATAGAAAACCAGATGAGATTGCCGGGTGCTTACGGGAAAGCGGCTGGTAGCCTTGAATCATGCCGTTGGGTGATGCCACTGGATAATCAAAACCCCGTAAGGCGCTGCGGAACGACGCGTCGGACAGTTCGTATTTAGTAGGTTAAGGAGAATGCCGCGAGCCGCGCTGCTGAATTCTTATTCTCGGTAACCAGGGAGATCTTCATCGGATCGCCTAGCAGGCCCCGTGCGGGCGGTTTCTGTGCTCTGACAATCAATGGGCAGGTCGCGGTGGCGACGCAGCCGGGCAACGATTCGGGGCACCCCGCATAGGTGAACCGTGTCACCTATGCGGAACACATTGTTCGAGCTCAAGGACAGTTATGGACCTGGCCGTTAGGGCCGGCTAGCCTTGATTCGCCTGTCGAGGGCCTTTTCTGAAGCTGTACTGAGCGACGCAATGAAATCGAGAAACATGCGCACCTTTGCCGGAACATGATGCCGGGACGGATAGAGCGCATAAAGTGGGAACCGCTCGTCGGGCCAGTCGGGGAACAGTTCCACGAGCCTGCCCTCCGCGAGTAAATGTTCTACACCAAGTTCCATTACCTGAGCAATGGCGTGTCCTGCCACGCAGACGCTATGCATTGTGCCGACATCGTTGACGGTGAGTCGCCCAGCCACCTCAACGGTAATTTTCTTGCGCCCGCGATGAAATTCCCAGTCGAACGGCCGGCCTGTTTCGGGATCCCGAAACTGTATGCATTGGTGAGTATCGCTTTCAAGCTCGGAGGGTTGTTCGGGGCGGCCCTTGCGCTTGAGATACGCGGGTGCTGCGACGGTCAGGATGCGCGTTTCGAGGAGCTTTCGCGCCACGAGGCGGGAAGGTCGAGGCTCACCAAATCTGACCGCAAGGTCAAATCCGTCGGCGATCATATCGCCGAGGTGGTCTCTTGTGACCAATTCCAGTTGGAGCTCCGGATACTGATCGATAAATGACCCTAGTTTCGGCGCAAGGAGCAGGCGGGAAAAAAAAGGGTCGACATTCACCCTTAGGCGACCGCGTACGGCTGTCGCTCCTTCAGTGGCGGTCGTCGCGGCCTCTTCAAGTGCCGCGAGCAATGGCATCACCTGCTCGTAAAGGCGGCGGCCTTCATCCGTCAGCGTGACCGAGCGCGTCGTGCGGTCCAGGAGACGGACCCCGAGGCGCGTCTCAAGCCGCGCTATGGAGCGGCTGACACCCGATTGGGACATGTCGAGCATGTCACCCGCACCAGCAAAACTGCCGGTGTCGACTATCGCGGACAGGACCCCCATCCCATTCAGAATTCGTTCGTCGAAGCCAGCCATCAATGCCCTCTCGTCATATATCAAGTCCCACTGATGTTATCGCGAAAAGACGTTTCGGCACACAAAATTGGGCCGCCTAACGTTGCGAATCAGGGAAGGGATGCGAGGTGGTAGTAACTGAAATGAACGGTTCAAGGGGATCCCAATGCCGCGTTGCTTGCGCTTCAGTTAATTATCGACTAACAATCAAGCGGCGACTCGATCGTACAAGGGCAATGCAATTCGCAGGCGATATCGATGACAAATCGTCATTTCAAAAATGACATAAACGCTATCGTGACTTCGGCGTCGTGGGCGCAAAATAAAGTTGATCCTCACCCTGGAAGTGTCTCGACCGGCTCTTGAGTGGCTGTCTTCCACGAAATCGAAGCATGCCTCGTGATTGTAACGTTTTGTATATACTGTGGAGTCCATATGAATGACGAGAAGAAAGCAAAAGGGGCCTTGGCCGACGGCGATGAACACCAGGGGGTGGCCGGCGTTACGATGACTCGCCGCGGTCTCTTCCGATCATCTCTCGCCGCCGCAACGTCAGTGGCGCTCAATGGCGTCCAGGCCGCACCCGCTCCTGCGTCGGCGGAGCGCAGGTCTCACATTCCGCGTACAAACAGTCTGGTTCGCATATCGGTCACGATCAATGGAGTTGCGCATCGTGTCGAAGTGCGCTCCGACGTGACGTTGCTCGATCTACTGCGGGAGCAGTTGCACCTCACCGGTGCCAAGAAAGGTTGCAACCGAGGGGAGTGCGGCGCCTGCACGGTTATGCTGGACGGAAGACGAGTCAACTCCTGTTTCGTTCTCGCGGCCACACTCGAGGGCCGGCGCGTGACGACGGTCGAGGGACTCGCGACTGGCGATTCGTTGCATCCGGTGCAGCGCGCCTTCATAAAATGCGATGCTTTCCAGTGTGGGTTCTGCACGTCGGGGCAGATCATGTCTGCGGTCGGTTGCATTGAAGAGGGGCACACGGGTTCCAATGTGGAAATCCGGGAGTGGATGAGTGGAAACCTCTGTCGATGTTCGGCCTATCCGCAAATCGCCGAGGCAGTTGAGACAGCTTCGGTCGAAATGCACGGAGGCGTCCATGGAGCCGTTTGAATACGAGCGGGTATCGTCGATAAGTGCAGCACTCGCACTTGGCAGTTCCAGCGGCTCAGCGTTCCTCGCTGGTGGTACCGAGCTATTGAACTGGATGCGCATTGGAATCGAGAGGCCAGCGAAGATCATTGATATCGGTCGAATTGAGGGTCTCTCGGAGATCCACCAGACACCGTCCGGCGGGCTGACCATCGGTGCGTTGAACAAGCTGAACGATATTGCCCAGCATCCACAGGTCATGCGTGACTATCCTGTTCTCTCGCAATCGATATTGAAGGCTGCATCGGCGCAAATCCGGAATCTGGCGACGATAGGCGGAAATCCGCTACAACGTGTGCGATGTCCATATTTCCGCGCGGATGAGCCTACCCCCTGCAATAAACGTGTTGCGGGATCGGGCTGTGCTGCGCTGCACGGTTTCAACGAGAAGCACGCCATTTTCGGCTGGACCGGGGACTGTGTGGCTGTGCAGCCATCTGACCCGGCGGTCTCGCTTGCGGCCCTCGATGCTGTATTCATAACCGACCGTCCCGGGGGAGGCCGGCGAATTCCAGCCCGTGACTTCCACGTGCTGCCGGGCGAGAACCCGGCGGCGCATCACCGACTCGCGGCTGGGGAATTGATTACTGCGGTTGAACTGCCGAGAGCATGGCCAAAGTCCGCCTACCTGAAGATTCGCGAGCGCGAAAGCTACGAGTACGCAACCGTGTCGGCAGCCGTGGCGCTCGAACTTGACGGAGACGTCATTACGAACGCACGGATCGCGCTCGGTTCGGTGGCGATGCGACCATGGAGGCTGGACGAAACCGAGCGCAGATTGGTCGGTCAGCGGCTAGGCTCCGCAGGTATAAATGCAGCCGTCGACGCGGGTCTTGTCGACGCGCGACCACTCGCGCGCAACGGCTATAAGGTTGTTATCGCACGCAACGCAGTATTGCGCACCATCGATACCGCAGCGAGGACATGATGAGCAATCTGGGTCAATCCATCCCCCGGCATGACGGCCCCATCAAGGTGACAGGCGCCGCGCTCTACGCGGGCGACCGGAACCTGCCGTCACAGCTCTATGCGGTGTTCGTCAACGCGACGATTCCAGCAGGACGTGTCGTCTCGATAGAGACGACCGCCGCCATGGCACGAGTTGGAGTAGTCAGAGTGTTGAAGGCGTCCGACATGCCGCGAGTGCATCGGAAGCTGGACGAAATCAGTGTGCCGCCGCTTGCGACGCGATTCATTCCCATGCAATCGGACGACATCGTCTACGAGGGACAGCCCGTTGCCATGGTGTTGGCTGAGAGTCTGCAGGCAGCCGAAGCGGGCGCTGCTGTCGTACGCGTGCGCTATGAAAGGCGCCCGTTTGTCGTACCTGACACCGCGCCCGCCACAGACGTTGCTCCAGAGAAAGGTCACTACTCGAAAGCGAATGCACTCGAATTCCACAAGGGCGATGCCGCTGGGGCGATTGCGGGTGCGGCTTTCCGCGCAGGCGGAGAGTACACGCAACCCTCTCGTCATGGCAATCCGATGGAGCCTTGCGCCATTCTCGCGATTTGGGAGGGTGGGAGGCTGACTGTGTACGATGCGGTGCAGCACCTTCCGGCAGTGCAGAATACTTTGGCGGCGGCATTCGGAATCGATAATTCCAAAGTCCGCGTTGTCGCCCCGCATACGGGCGGAGGATTTGGCACCAAAGCCTTTGTATGGCCTCATGAAATCCTGGTCAGCATGGCTGCCCGTGTCGCGGGCCGGCCGGTCAAGATGGTGCTGACCCGCCAGCAGCAATACGGGATGGTCGGCTATCAGCCTCAAATGACCCAGGAAGTACACCTTGGCTCGGATTCGCAGGGCAGGCTTCTCGGCGTTAGCCATCAGTCGGTGAATGTGACAGGCACGACTGACGACTACGTCGAATTTGGTGCGGTACCCGCGAAGTCCTTCTACGCCTGCGAGAACATTTCCGCTACCCACCGGATCCGCCGCGGACACGTTGTATTGCCGACCTTCATGCGTTCACCTTGGGATGGTCCAGGGTCCTGGGCACTCGGTTCGGCCATGGATGAACTGGCAAGATCGCTAAACGTGGATCCTCTCGATCTGAGATTGGCTAACTACACGGAGCTTGACCCGGAGAGCGGCAAACCGTGGTCGTCGAAAAAGCTTCGGGAGGCATACGATGAAGGTGAAAGACGCTTCGGGTGGCGTGAACGTCCGAAAGGCGGAACGCTCGACGGTCACTGGCGGATCGGATGCGGGATGGCGGACTGCAGTCAGGGGCAGGCACGGTTTCACTCAACCGCGAAGGTGAGGCTACGCGCGAACGGGACGGCTCAACTTGAATCAAGCTTCTGCGACATTGGCACGGGACCTGCCACGGTGTTTCCTCAGATCGTTGCCGCCGTGCTCGGGCTGGACCCGGCGCAGGTGACTGCGCTATCGGGCGACACGAACCTGCCGTATGCCGGGCCCACCTACGGCTCAAGCACCACGATAAGCACGGGTGCCGCAGTGCAAAAGGCTGCACAGGATGTCCGGTCCAAACTGGCGAGACTCGCCGGCTGGCCCGCGGACCAGGTTTCGCTACAGGGCGGACGCATCGCCTACGGCAGTACGTCGCGCACCATCCAGGACATACTGGGCGAAGCTGGCGTGGCTGAGCTCGCATCGGACGGCGCATTTGATTTGCCTGGCAACGCGCCGGTAGATATGGGCTCTCCTGGATTTCCCACGCGATCTTTCGGCGTCATCTTCGTGGAAGTCGGCGTTGATCCCGAACTGGGACTGCTGCGACTTCGCCGGGCAACAGGCGTCTATAGCGCGGGCCGAATCATCAACTCCATGACGTCCCGATCACAAATGATTGGCGGCATTGTCTGGGGATGGGGAATGGCTGCCATGGAGGCCAGCCACTACGAGCCGACACTCGGGCGCTGGCTCGCGAAAGATCTCGCGGGCGTCCCCATTCCGGTGAACGCGGACATCCCACCTGACATCGATGTGGCGTTTGTCGACGAATTTGACGCCAACTCCGGTCCGCTCGGAGCCAAGGGGATCGGTGAACTCGGTGCGACAGGTGTCGCAGCGGCCGTAGCGAATGCTGTATTCGACGCAATCGGAGTACGTGTACGCGATCTGCCAATCACACCTGACAAGCTCATCCAAACGTAAAGCGGGGTAACGAGGTGCTGGTCGGTCGAGTGTACCGTGCGCCAGGTATCGTTCGGCCGGTCAGGCATCCATGATGCTCTCGCAGCGGCGCCAGGGGCGGATGCATTCGGCCTCCTTTGGCGGATCAGTAAATACCCTAAATTCTGCCAAAAAATGGGCTGACGACATACGAGTCCCCTTGACATTCGGCTCGGCGACTTATAATTTATCATTCAATAAACAAGGAGACTTAAATGGTACATCGTTATGACGCAAACAAATTCACCCTGGAACACGTGCGTAGCACTGCCGAGCATTGCAAGAATTGGGGTAAGTGGGGCCTCGACGACGAAATCGGAACGCTCAACTACGTCTCGGATGAGGACATCCAGGCCGCTGCGAAGCTCGTCCGCAAAGGAAAGGTGTTCTCCCTCGGTTTGAACTTCGATCGAGACGGTCCGCAGAAGGGGCACTGGGGCAATCGCTTTAACCCGATCCACACGATGCTCGCCACCGGGACCGACGCGGTTGCCGGAAACCAGGACGCCGGTGGTCTTAGATATGCGGATGACGCCGTGTCTCTGCCGTTGCAGTGCGGCACGCAGTGGGACGCACTCAGCCACATCTTTTTTGACGACAAGATGTGGAACGGCTACGACGCGCGGCTTGTGGATAGCGATGGCGCTCAGAAGAACGGCATTGAGAAGACGAAGGCAAAGATGGTAGGTCGCGGAGTATTGCTCGACGTTGCGCGCTATCTTGGTGTTGATTCGCTGCAGGACGGTGATGCAATTTCGGTCGAGGATCTCGAGGCGACACAGCGAGCCCAGGGTGTGACCGTACGTCGGGGCGACTTTGTGATCGTTCGGACTGGTCACATGGAGCGCTGTCTTCGCGAGGGCGACTGGGGCGGATACGCTGGCGGTTCGGCTCCTGGCCTCGCCTTCGAGACGGCGAACTGGGTGCACGGCAAACAGATCGCGGCAATTTGCACTGACACATGGGGATGCGAGGTGCGCCCGAACGAGACCGACGACTGCACGCAGCCGTGGCACTGGGTCGTGATTCCGATGATTGGAATCAGCATGGGGGAAATCTTCTACGTGAAGGAACTCGCTGAGGACTGTGCGAAGGATGGCGTGTACGAGTTCATGTTCACCGCACCACCCTTGCCGATCACGAAAGCGGTTGGCTCTCCTCTCAATCCACTCGCCATCAAGTAGGTCCTCGACGGGCATATCGGGAAAGCATGATGCCGACGAAAATTCCAAGGGAATAATGATGCAGTCGAAGAAATCGACTACAGATCTTGATGGCCTGACAGCTCTCGTCACGGGAGCTGGGAGGGGGCTCGGTGCCGAGATCGCATGCGCGCTCGCCCAACGCGGCGCCAAGGTCTACGCGTTAAGCCGCAGTGCGAACGAACTTGAAGAGGTTGTTACGAAAATTCGCGTCACCGGCGCTCAGGCCTCAGCACTCGTATGCGATGTCACAGATGTCGATGCGTTTTCTGCGGCGGTCGACCGCATGGATCGGCTGGATGTCCTGGTGAACAACGCGGGAACAAATTTTCCGACCGGATTCGTCGACGTGACTTTGCAGCAGCTCGATACGATGCTGATGCTCAACGTGCGATCAATGTTTACGGTAGCGCAGGCGTGTGCGCGCAAGATGATTGCGAGCGGTACAGACAGAGGCTCGATTATCAACATGTCGTCTCAGATGGGACATGTGGGTGCTATTCGTCGGTCGGTGTACTGCATGACGAAGCATGCGATCGAGGGGCTTACCAAGGCCATGGCGCTGGAGCTCGCCGCTTACCGCATCTGCGTTAATACGGTAGCTCCAACATTCGTCGAGACTCCTATGACGAAATCTTTTTTCGAAGACGCCGAGTTTCATGGCTGGGTCATGGAGCGATTGCCGATGGGCCGGTTGTTGCCGGCAGAGGATGTTGCGCAGGCCGTTTGTTACCTGGCGTCACCGGCCGCTGCCATGGTGACAGGAACGAGTCTGAGGATAGACGGAGGCTGGACCGCGCAGTGATGGAGCCAGCAAGCACGGCTTGAGACGCATCAGGTGGTCCTTGCCGGACAACGATCACGCACAGGACTTTGCACCAAAGAACCGGAGCAGTGGCACGCTGCATGCCGTAACCGCCGGCAGCGACGTTATCGCTACACACACAATATTATGGATGGAGACAGCTTATGCAACCTTTCACGCAACAGGGGGACTTGCTGAACCTATACGCGAGTTCGCGACCCACAAAGCGCTACTTTGGCGCGTTCTCCGTGTTTTGCCTTGGCTTTACACTCGACTTCTTCGACTTTTATCTCGTCGGCTTCCTGCTTGCTGTTCTCGGCCCGGGATGGCACCTGACGTACGGAGAATCGTCGCTAATTCTGCTGAGCGCCGGGGCTGGTGCGATCGTGGGTTCGCTATTCAGTGGCTCGCTCGCGGATGCGTTTGGCCGCAAGCGGGTGTTGCTGGTCAGTACAACGATCTGTGGGCTCGGTGCAGGCGCAGTTGCATTTCTACCGGAAGGGGCGTGGCTGGGGTTTGCCGCGTTGCGCTTTCTCGTCGGCTGCGGGCTTGCCGGCGCAGCGACGACACAGACGGTTTTGCTCGTCGAGCACACACCCGCGAGTTATCGCACGCGGCTCACTGGTTTCCCATTCATCGCTGCTTCTGTCGGATCGCTGATTGCCTCGATTTCCGCCGCGACCCTTCTGCATGCGTTTGGTTGGCAAGGCGTCGCGGCCCTGGGTTTTGCGCCGCTACTCGTGACATTGTCTGCCGCGCTGTTTGTCCCCGAATCAGGACAGTGGCTAATTAGCAAAGGGCGGCTTAGCGAGGCACGCAACGTATTCGCGCGTTTACTCGGCATGGATCCTGTTGACCTGCCAACGATGACCGCAGTGGCGAGCGTTACAGCTGCGCCTGTGCCCAATGGGCGGATCAGCGAACTATTGTCGTTTCCTGGTCGCACATTACTGGTGGTTGTGACGTGGGCCGCGTTGAGTACCGCGGGCTACGGAGTCTATCTCTGGGGGCCGACGATCGTCGCGTTGCTGCTGAAGATATCGCCTTCCGAAGCCGCAAAGTATTTCATCGTCGTATCGCTCGCAGGAATTGCAGGCCGGCTGCTTCTCTCCTTGCTGCCTATGTGGATGACGCGTAGGAGGGTGTGCGCGATCTTCGGCTTTGGCATCGCCGTCTCACTTGGTATCGCCGGGCTGTGCTCCCAGAACACCATCGCAGGATTCCCGATTTTCGTGGCCATGGTTGCAGTTGGCGCTTTGTTTTTTGACGGTGGCTGGTGCGTGATAGGCCCCTATTCGGCGGAAATATTCCCCACACGGCTCGCGGCCCGCGCCATTGGGGTAGGGCAGGCTGCCAACGGCATCGGAAAGATTCTGGGTCCGTTGTGCCTCGCTGTTATTGCGGGAACGGGCAACGTCATCACACCGCGCGCAACCACAGATGCGGTTCTTCCCGCGTTTCTGTTTCTTGCGGGTTGTGGCGTTCTGATCGGCATTCTGTTTGCCGTGCTGGCACCCGCTGACGCTTCTGAACGAGGAGAAACCGGCATCGAGACGCTGTCAGATACACCAGGACAAGCGGTCAACCGTATCGCCCATTGAAGACGGTCGAGATAGAGGGACGGCCGCGCCCGCGGCCATAGGATTAACGTGAAAGAGGAAGAGACGAAATGACTTCAACAAGACTTGAGCCCGACCATGCGGCGGTTGACGAATCACGGTCGCTGAGGACGGAGACCCGGCTGGGCATGATCATCGAATGGGATGTGCCGATCAGGATGAGCGACGGCATTGTCCTGAGGGCGGACATATTCCGGCCGGCCAAAGCGGGCCGCTTCCCGGTCCTGATGTCGCACGGACCCTATGGAAAGCTGTTGCATTTCGAAGACGGCTACAAGACGGCGTGGGACCGGATGGTCGACGAGCATCCCGATGTGGCAGCTGGCTCCTCCAACGCGTATCAGAGCTGGGAGGTAGCGGACCCGGAGAAATGGGTGCCGCACGATTACATCTGCATCCGCGTCGACAGCCGTGGCGCGGGTCGATCGCCGGGCTACCTTGAGACCTGGTCGGCTCAGGAGATCAAGGACTTCGCGCGTTGCATTGACTGGGCGGGTGTGCAGCCCTGGTGTAACGGAAAGGTCGGGTTGAGCGGTATCTCGTACTATGGAAACAATCAGTGGCAGGTGGCCGCGGAAAAGCCGAAGCACCTTGCTGCGATCTGTGTCTGGGAAGGCTTCCAGGATTATTACCGGGAGATGTTTTTCCACGGTGGAATCTATTGTACGTTTGCGCAGAACTGGTACGACATGCAGGTGAAAACAGTGCAGCATGGCCTGGGCAAGCGCGGTTATCGAAGCCGCCTGAACGGCGAGTGGGTGTCCGGCCCCGCGACGCTGTCCGAGGAGGAACTCGGTAGCAACAGGATCGACATGTGGGACGAGATCATCAAGCATCCGTTGATCGACGAATTCCACACGTGCCGCACCCCCGACTGGAACGATATTGAAGTGCCGGTGCTGTCAGCGGCCAACTGGGGCGGCCAGGGGCTTCACCCGCGCGGCAATTTCGAGGGTTACATGCTCGCCGCCTCGAAGCAGAAGTGGCTCGAGGTTCACGGTATCGAGCACTGGACGCACTACTACACCGACTATGGCATCGCCATCCAGAAGCGCTTTTTCGATCACTTCCTGAAGGGTGAGAGCAACGGTTGGGATCAGGAACCGAAGGTGCGCTTACAGGTTCGTCACCCGGGTGAGACATTCGTCGAGCGCTTCGAGGAGAACTGGCCGATTCCACGCACGCAGTGGACTCGTTATCACCTTCACACTGACGCTCACGCGCTGGGCACCTTGCCGCAGCAACAAGTTGCGAGACTGTCATTCGACGCGCTGGGTGACGGCCTCACGTTCGTTACGCCACCGCTCGAGGAGGAGATGGAGGTGACCGGGCCCATCGCAGCGAGACTTCATGTTTCGTCTACGACAAAGGACGCGGATCTGTTTCTGGTATTGCGTGTATTTTCTGCTGACTTCAATGAGGTGGTGTTCGCCGGAGCCCTGGACCCTCATACGCCGATCGCACAGGGGTGGCTGCGCGCGTCCCACCGGAAGCTCGACCAGGATAAATCGCTGCCTTTCCGGCCGTATCACACTCACGATGAGATTCAGTCACTCACGCCGGGCCAGATCTACGAACTCGATATTGAACTGTGGCCGACGTCAATCGTCGTGCCGCCGGGAGCACGCATCGCCTTGAGCGTGCGCGGCAAGGATTACGTCTACCCAGGCGGGAGCGGTGGCAAGTTGTCGAACATGAAAAACGAGTTCACCGGCTGTGGCCCGTTTCTCCACGACGATCCTCGTGACCGGCCTGCCGACGTGTTCGGTGGTACAACGACACTGCACCTGGGCGATGGACGTGAAAACTACGTGCTCTTGCCGATAGTGCCAAAGGTGAACTAGTCGCCCCGCCGTGTTCGGCAGGTTCGCGCGGTCTGTCTTGCCGGTCCTTGTTCCGGTGTGACGGACTGCGCGGCCCCACAGCGTTACCTGGCAAATCGAGAGATTGGCCAGGGGTTGCGGCATTGCGATTCATGCGGCGTCGGCGGCGTTGAGATCAGACCGGCTTTCCCTCGCTCGATGCCCAATTCGGCATCAACGCATTTGTCGGCAAGGTTTCATCAACCATTTTCTTCGCTGTCTGAATGCCCGCGACGGGCAAGCCCGTTGGATCGAGGACGCCGATCTGCACCAGTACCGAGGCCTGGTCCCAGTAGATATGCTCGTTGTAGAGCTTGTCGCCGCGAAAGCAGATCACGGCGAGCATCGGCACTTCGAAGTATTTTCCGGTCGGTTGCAACCCCGGTAATAACCAGTCGATCTCTCGATCGTGCGTGGCGCAGAATACGAATTCGTCAACTACGCGATCCGCGCCGATCGTCCGCGACACCGGGATCAATCGGGTATCGGTGGGATTTGAATCAACGAAATGGTATTTGTAGAAACGCTTGAGCTGGTCATGGCCTACGCCGCCGGTCATAGTCGGGACATGGTTTACGTAAGGCTGAGCCACCATGGTCGGCATGACGGCGTTAACATCGCGCGTACCAAACTCGTAGTAGCAGTGCATCTCCCACAACTGATTGAGGTCGTACACAGGCCCGAGCACCTTGCGCAGCATCGCCATGGTCCTCGAGTAGGCCATCATGGCTGCGGGTTTGTTGAAGTGTTCGCGCCCGGGCGTCGCGAATGCGTGCACGCAATCCGGATACACGTAATGTTCGATTAGCGGGTTTGCCGCAAGAGCGACTTGAATTTTCTCACGTGTTTCGGGCGGGCTAAACGCATCGTTCGCGGCGAAATGAAACACCATCGGGCACGTGATAGCGGGTATTTCATCGACGTACTTATCCAGGCCCACCCCGTAGTAACTCACCGCGCAATCCACGTCCGTGCGGGCCGCTGCCAGCATTGCGAGACGTCCGCCAAGGCAGTAGCCGATCGTGCCGACCTTGCCCGCCTGCTCCGGCAATGCGCGGATTGCAGCAAGCGTCGCGGTGATATCGCCGAGTGCTTTGTCCTCGTCGAGTTTCTCGTTGTAACCGAGCGCTTCCTCGAAATCCGCCTCGCCATAACCAAGCACCACGCCCGGCTTCATGCGCCAGAACAAGTCCGGAACCAGGACGACATAACCTTCCTCCGCATAGCGGTCGGCCATCGATTTCATGTAGGGGTTGATGCCGAAAATCTCTTGCAGCAACACGAGGCCGGGTCCCGACCCCTGCGCCGGTTTCGCGAGATAAGCCGCGAATGCGCCACCGTCCTGCGCGGGGACTTCAATGTACTGACCGCTCATGATGTCTCTGCTCCAATTGAATCCAACATTCAAAGAAAACCGGCAAAGCGCGTCTGAACCGCCAGCCGGTCCGTAGCCAGGCCGGCAGCAATATCCTGTGCCATCGCGCCGACGAGCACTTCGTCCGGACCACCCGCGAGTGCTGCATACACGGCATCGACGACTTCGTCCACCGACAGCTTGGGCGGCGGAAAGCCGCGGCTCATATCGGTATCGATAGCGCCGGGCAAGATGGCCAGCACGCGTACATCATGCGCCGCGAGTTCCGCGCGCAGACATTCAGTCATCCGCAGCGCAGCCGCTTTCGACGCGCACAGCGAGCCCATGGCCGGCAATGCCACGCGCGCGAGAATCGACAGCATGTTGACAACCGCGCCGCGGTTTCTGATCAACACCGGCGTGAATGCACGGCACATGCTCAGCGTGCCGAAATAGTTCACTTCCATCTCGGCGCGCGCCGCGCTTGTCTCGCGCGGGTGGATGACACGCTCGACATGGTTGATGCCGGCGTTATTGATCAGCAGCGTGACATCGGCTGCCTGGGCCGCGGCTTGTGCGACCTGTTCGGCATCCGTAATGTCAAGCGAGATCGGGACGATCCGCGAGTCGCCTGGCGCCAGTGCTGAGCAATCGCGCGCGGCGGCATACACCTTGCGCGCGCCGCGCTCGAGCAGGCTTGTGACAAAGCGCGCGCCTACGCCGCGATTGGCGCCCGATACGAAGGCGATCGAATTTTCAATCTGCATTGAGTTTTCCCATTTTAGGTCGAGCCGGACGTTTCGATGTTTCCAGGTGCCGTCTTTTGATCTAGCGTCGCTGCGATAGTCCCGCTTCACTCGCACCTCAATCAAAACACTATTCGCATCTGATTTTTACTTCGGAAGCGCGCGGGCCAGACGTTCAATTCCACCATCCGAGGTGCTGAAGCCAGGGGAGAGCCGCAGGCTTCGCCCGCGCGAGTCGACGACGATCTGGTGCGCTGCCAGCGTTCTTACGACATGTTGCACGTCGAGATGCGAAGGCACATCCGCCATAATGCTTCCGCCTCGTTGCGTGTCGTCGCGTGGGGACACAAGCCGATAACCCTTCTCGTCGACGATTTCGATGATGCGGTGACAGAGTTCGAGATTCTGATTTCGTAGCGCTCCGGGAGGCTGCCCCATCACCCAATCGAAGCCCGGAGCCGAGGCGATAAATGGCAGGACAGATGGCGTTCCAGTATCGAAACGACGCGCGTCGGGCGCATACGAAAATTGTTCAATATCCCAGTTGAAGGGGTCGTCCTGGCTAAACCATCCGCGCACGGCGGGAGTCATGCCACTGTTCAGGAGGGCGGGCGCCACGTAGCCCAGTCCGGCACCTGGAACCCCACACAGCCATTTCAAGCTCGTTGAACATGCAAAGTCGCAGTTCGATGCGTGCACGTCAAATGGAATAATCCCCGCGCCTTGCGTGATGTCGACAGCGACCAAGCTCCCGACGCTACGAGCGTGAGCGGACAGTGCATTCAGATCGGCCCGTTTAGATGTCAATGACGATACCCAGGTGATAACGGCTAACGCTACATCCACTCCCCACCACGCAATGAAATCGTCGTCGCGCACATACGCTTCTCCCTCTCTCAACGGCACAGTGACAAGGGTGAAGCCATACCGATCGGCAAGCCCGCTCAAAAGGAAATGCAAGCTAGGGAAACAATCGGCTGCGATCAGAACCTTTCGTCCGTCCAGCGCACGTTCGCCGAGCCCGTCCACGAAGCGCGCGAACGCATCCGTCACGCCAGGCGCAGCAAAAACGTGTGCTGAATCGGCGCCGATCAGATTCGCCCATCGAGCAAGCAGCGCGGATCGAGCACCAAGCGACGTATCCCATCGGCGATCGTTTGGCGCGCACCAGTCGGACGCGAAACGTAAGAGCACCTCTGAGATCGCTTCCTTTTGTCCAGGAAACACACCTACCGAGTGATACATGAGCCAGCCGGAAAAATCGCTACGCTCTTGCGATAAGACGTGTGAAGTTTTATCTGATTCGGTTGCTGTAGGCATAGTGTTGGATAGGTTGACTAGTGTGATGACACTTAAGCGCTTCGCTGTCGACGCGGCACGCCCTGATGATGCCTTGCGCGGGGCTGTGAATGCCTCATCGACCCTAGGTCGTCAACGTAGCGACGACCTGTTTAATGAATCGTTCGCATAAAGCGAGTTGTTCAAGGCTTACGAATTCGTTTGCCTTATGAGCATTGTTGATAGACCCAGGACCGCATACGATGCTCGGAACTCCGGCGGTCTGAAAAAAAGACGCCTCAGTGCCGTAAGCGACCTTCTTCGGACTCGAGTTTCCTAACAAAGCACCCGCCAAGCGCTGCAGTTCCCTGTTTTCATCTGCGTCGAGTGCTGGAATATTTCCGATGCACTCAAACTCTATCGCCGCAGCATTGCTCTGTGCCTTCATTCGCGGCAGGACACGTTCCATCGCGTATGACTTAATCGCCGAAATGAAACGATCGGGATCAACACCCGGCAGGAAACGGTACTCGAACGAAAATTCGCATTCGGCCGGAACGATGTTTTGACCGTTACCACCAGCAATGGTATTTGTCGATATTGTCGAGAATGGCACATCGAAATCTTCGATACGATGACCGCTTTCCATTTCCTCGTCAGCCAAGTCCTGAATGCGCGCGATAAGTCTTGAGGCGTACTCGATTGCGTTTACCCCTTTAGGAGTCAACGACGAGTGCGCTGCGCATCCGGTCAACTTGCATCTATATATACGGCCACCTTTATGGGCGGCAACAACGCGCATCTCCGTGGGTTCTCCGACGATGCAGCCATTGGGTTTGATGCCCGCGTCACGCATGTCAGCGAGCAGCCCAGGAATACCTAAGCAGCCGGCCTCTTCGTCGTAGCTCAATGCTAGATGTACCGGTTCGCGCAGATTTGAACGGCCGAAGAGCGACGCTTGTGCGAGCGTAGCGCCTATAAACCCTTTCATGTCGCATGCGCCGCGGCCGAAAAGTTGACCTTCTCTTAGCTCGGCTTTGAAGGGATCGCTGCTCCAGTGTTGCCCGTCGACTGGTACAACGTCAGTGTGTCCGGAAAAAACGATTCCTCCAGGGCCTTCGCCGAAGGTGGCGAAGAGATTCGCTTTGGAGCGATCGGTGTTGTAGTCGAATCTTAACGATGCGCCGGCTGCGCGAAGTTTTTCGGCGGCCCACTCGATGAGCAGCAAATTAGAGTTGCGGCTGACCGTGTCGAACCCTATGAGTGTCGAAACGCATTCGACGGTTTCTTTAGATGGCGCGTTAGCCATATCCGACATGAAATCTTCCAAGTGTGGTCCCGCTGGTTCATGAACAAGCCAATGCTTGGTGAGCATGCAGTTTTTAAGCAAGCGCGCTTGGAGCTATCCACGCCCCACGTGAGTTGCTGTCAGATACCGGTAGCGTCGCTTCGCGCGAGGATCGGGTCGGCACAGAATCAATCGCGCCCATGTAGCCAAGGCAGTGAGATTCGGTTGCGGCGCAGACTGTCCCCTCGAAAGCTCGCAAAAAAGTGAAACAAACATCTGAATACAATTGAAACCAGTTTAGATGGCGCCAGTGACTCATGTCAAGACGTACTTGCGGGACCATGCTCAGCCCATCTACCACGAGCCAGATGCCCGAAAAGCGCGGACTAAACACCTATTTAACGCTTACGTCCTAAATTTTTTCGTTTAGTGCTTGACGTCAACAAATTTGGCTACGTACATTTGAATTCAATTGGTTTCAGTTTGTAGAAAAACAATGTCGGCCAGCGCGAGGTAAGTCGCGGGGCCAGCAGGCTTGGGCTGCATTCGGCGGTTGCATCCAGGAAGGGTGTACCCGATTCAGTCAATTGAAACTGCTTGATGGCTCCCTGGGCCCTGCGAGTCGCCGCTATTTTTTTCGAGCGGACTCCGACGGGGTGCCAAGCAATGGGAGACTCGCCGCAGCACGTAACGCAAACTAAGGATTGTCAAGGAAATGAAAACACAATCGCTGTCCGAGCCCGTCGAGAAACACGCAGACGACGCCCTGTTTCAGAGGCTTACGTGGCATTTGCTGCCAGTTCTTTTCGTTAGCTACGTTGTTGCATACATTGATCGCGTGAACGTTGGTTTTGCCAAGTTGCAGATGCTTGATGACCTGCATTTTTCAGCGTCTGTTTATGGACTGGGATCGGGAATATTCTTCCTCGGGTTCCTCTTGTTCGAAATACCAAGCAATCTAATACTGTATCGTGTCGGCGCTCGGACGTGGCTTACCAGAATCATGTTGACTTGGGGAATTATCTCCGTGTTGACCATGTTCGTTCGAACACCGAATCAGTTTTATATTGCGCGATTTCTTCTTGGCGTCGCGGAGGCGGGTTTCCTGCCTGGAGTTGTCTATTACCTCTCCCAATGGTTTCCGCAAGATAGGCAAGGTCGTGTCATTTCAATGCTTGTCACGGCAGCAGCTCTCGGTGGCGTGCTTGTTGGCCCCTTGTCGGGTTGGATCATGAGTTATTTCTCTGATTCTGAAAGGCTGCACAATTGGCAATGGCTGTTTCTGCTGCAAGGCATTCCGGCGTTGATGGTGGCGTTGGTGCTTTGGGTAACGCTTCCTGACAATCCAGCCAAAGTCCGTTGGTTGTCTTCGGAAGAGAAAAAACGCTTAGTGTCGCTAGTGGGAGATGCGCAACGGCATCTGCCACGGAAAGATAAAATCCGTGAGGTGTTGCGCGAACCCAATGTCTGGCTTCTGGCACTGACGCTTCTAGCCGTGAATCTCGGCATCTACGCAGTGATTTTCTGGACTCCGACAATTATCAGAGATACGGGTGTTAGTAGTTTGAGCAATATCGGTTATATCTCAGCATTGCCATACATCGGTTCAGCTTTAGCGATGCTGCTGCTTGGAAGAAGTTCTGACCATTTTGAAGAGCGACGCTGGCATATCGCTGTCACCTGCGTAGTTGGCGCGTTAGGCCTTGTCCTGACGACAGTGGCAAATGGCCCGGAGATCCGAATAGCGGGTGTCATCGTAGCCACATCTGCATTCATTGGAAGTACACCTTTGGTTTGGGCGATGAGTGGAAACTTCATGAGCGGTAGAGCCGCCGCGACAGGCCTTGCGTTAATCAACGCGGTTGCTGCATTAGGTGGCCTTGTAGGGCCTTACGTAATGGGTATTGCCAAAGATCTTACGGGTAGCACAACCTCCGCCGTACTTGCCATTGCTGCCATCGCCATGATGGGGAGCTTTTGTGTCTTGAAACTCCCCGCGACCGCAAAACACACTTAAAAATCTGCTCAACCGCTCAGCGGGAATTTACGCAACAACTTCACGATACGCACTGAAAATCCAAAAGGGGAAACCATGAGACGAACTGGAAGCAGCGAAATGAAATACAAGCAGATCACGTCGCGGATGGCGATCGGCCTGTCCGCGCTTGCAGGACTGACTAGCGCAGCCTACGGACAAAGCAGTGTCACGCTGTATGGCATCGTCGATGCCGGCGTGACATGGAACAGTAATGCAGGCGGCAAGACTGTTACCTTACTTGACACCGGTGTGATGCAGGGCAATCGTCTAGGTTTTCGAGGATCAGAGGATCTCGGCGGCGGAACGAAAGCGATTTTCGCGATCGAGAGCGGCTTTAATCTGGGCACTGGTGCACTCGGTCAGGGCGGATTGGGCTTTGGCCGCATGACCTGGGTAGGGCTTTCCGATAACCGGTTGGGCACGATAACGCTTGGCCGTCAGTACGACTTTATGTACGACTCGCTCGGCGGCTACAACACGCCGACTTGGTCGGCGGGCGGGTACAGTAACAACCCGCTCGATAACGATCGACTAAGCGGCCAGCGCGTGAACAACGCCGTCAAGTATGTGACATCCAGCTATGACGGCTTCACTTTGGGTGCAATGGTCGGATTCTCCGACCTTGCCGGTCAGTTCAACGGTACGGGGCGAACTTACAGCTTCAGCGCAAATTATGTTAACGGGCCGTTGAGTATCGGTACGGCTTACACGGACATCTGCGGCCAGACTCTCGACATTTCTCCTCTTGTCGGCTCGTCGACGCCTGTGCTGCTTGGTGGCAATTTCGCCCGCACCTTTGGCGCGGGTGGTACATACAAGATTCTGTCAAGCTTGACCACGTATGCACTTTATACGCAGTCGATTTTCCGCGGGGCCGCTGCGACGGCAGACGGCACGTTCCGCAACTACGAGGGCGGTATCGCCTGGCTCTACAACGCCGCATGGAATTTCGGATTCGGTTACACATTGACGACGTTGAATGGCAATAAGTATCACCAGGGCAACCTCACCGCCGATTATTTTCTGTCAAAACGCACCGACGTGTACGTGGAATCCATTTTTCAGCACGCCGTGGGCGATACAGCACATGCCGATATCATCAGCATGGCCGGCTCATCTGAGCGCAATCAGTTGCTGCTGCGGATCGGCATGCGTCACCGCTTTTAAATATTTCTCAATTTAGATAAGGACTACTTTTTATGAAAAACGAAAACGCTTTAGCTACCACGGCTGGTTGATGTCACTCGGTCGGCACGTTTCCAGGCCGGCAGAACGCGGTGCATGCCGTGCTTGATACCTTCGTGTCCCGAGTTGTACCGGCTACACCGGGTCCGGTGGGGATACTGTCTGCGAGCGCGGCAACACGCGCTTGATGATTGTGCGATGCTACTTGGCGCGCGTGAAAATGTGAACAGAACCTGGTTTAGCTTAGAAGTCCTACAAGCTTGGGTGTGTCATGCGAACGTTATTCGCGCCGCAATACCTGAACGAACCGGAATCGCGCCGCACGCGGCGTCGCAGAAGCATCCCGACGATTGCGAGCGAATCACGTAATCACGAGTTTTGCGGTGTGTGGATGCGTATTGGGTGAATGAGATGTCAACCGGTGCTGTGTGGATCGTTCAGAGCGGTGCATGCCCGCGCTCACGCTCATCATGTTCAAGTCAGCGCTACCCTTACCGTTTGCGCTGGGAATCCGGCTTTGCGGTCATTCGTTTTCCTTTACACAGGCGTAGCCATGTTCTCCTCCATTCGCGCGCGTATCCTCGCTGCATGTCTCGCTCTTGTCGTCTTCGCGCTTTTCGCAAATACCCTGATCAATTACTTCATAGCGAAGTCGTACAACGATGACGCAATCGACCGCAGCCTGAGCTCAATTGCAAGCAGTCATGCCGTCGCGATTGGCGACTGGGTCGCATCGAAGAACCGGATGATCGCATCGCTGCAGGACGCGGTGATGTCACGAGATCCGGTACCAGCACTCAGGTTGGTCGCCGCGGCAGGCGGCTTTAACGACGTCTGCGTCGGCTACGCGGACAAGACCATGAGGTGCGCTAGTGTTACCGCTATACCACCCGGCTACGATTCGACCAGCCGGCCCTGGTACAGACTTGCCGCGCAAGCCGGTACTCCAGTAGTCACACCGCCTTACCTAAGCGTCCCCGACGGCAGGCTGCTCGTCGCGTTCGCGGTGCCAATCGTGCGCGACGGCGAGGTAGCGGCTGTCGTGGTAGGTAATGTTACGCCGGACAGTGTGATCGAAAACGTGAAGTCGATTCATCCGACCCCGCTGAGTTTTGGAATGTTGGTCGACAGCCGCGGTCGTATCGTCGCGCACCCGAACCCGGAACTGACGCTCAAACCGGTCACCAATGTCGCGGCCGAAATCGGCGGGACGAAGCCCGGGTGGATTGCGGCAACAAAAGCGCCAATTGAGGTTCACGTCAGAGGTGACGCAAAGCTGGTGCGCGCGCAACCGGTGCCGGGCACCGACTGGTACGTGCTCGTTGCACTCGACAAAACCGAGGCCACGATCGGGACGCGCTCGTTATTGAGCGCATCGCTCGCGACCCTCCTTGTGCTCGCCGGCGTGTCGTCGCTGATTGTAGGCGCGATCACCGCTACGGCGTTCCGTCGGCTATCGCTGGTGCGTGAGTCGATGGCCGCGATCGGCTCGGGCACAGGCGACCTGACGCAACGCCTGCCGGTCGACGGCCGAGACGAGGTCGCCGACATCGCACGCTCGTTCAACAGCTTCGTTGATAAGCTCCACGATGTGATGCGACAGATCCGCGGCGCGAGCGACTCGGTGCGCTCGGCGGCGACCGAGATCGCCGCCGGCAATCGGGACCTGTCGTCACGCACCGAGTCAGCAGCCGCGAGTCTCGAGGAAACGGCCGCGTCCATGGAAGAAATCACAGCGACCGTCGCGCAGTCGGCGGCCGCGGCCGGCCAAGCCAGCGAACGCGCGGCTGCCGCGTCGAAGGTTGCATCGCATGGCGGCGCAGTTGTGTTAGACGTGGTCGCGACGATGGAGAAGATCGAGGAAGCGTCGGGCCGGATCGGCGACATCATCGGCGTCATCGATGGCATCGCGTTCCAGACCAACATCCTGGCGCTGAATGCGGCTGTCGAAGCCGCGCGCGCGGGGGAGCAGGGCCGCGGCTTCGCGGTCGTCGCTCAGGAGGTGCGCAGCCTCGCACAGCGCAGCGCGCAGGCCGCGCGCGAAGTGAAGGCACTAATCGAATCGACGGTCGCAAGCGTCGAGGCCGGGTCGGGACAGGTACGTCAGGCCGGTGAGACGATGCGCGAGATCGTCGCGAACGTCGCGAACGTGACGACAATTATCTCCGAAATCACATTCGCGGCAAACGAACAGACACGCGGCATCCAGGAAGTCAATCGTGCGGTCACGCAACTCGACGAGATGGTGCAGCAGAACGCCGCGCTCGTTGAACAGTCGACTGCAGCCGCGATCGCGTTGCAGTCGCAGGCGGACGCACTTGCTTCGACGATCGACCAGTTCAAGGTCACCTGACAGGTCGCCCCAGTTTTTCATGTACGAGAGGCGGTCGATCCGCATGCGTTCTGTGCGCAGCCGCATACGGGCGGCCTTGTTCGGAACGGTAAGGCTCTCCGAGAAGCGGGCGCAGCTATACATTTTTAATGGAAACGAGTCTGCCAAACAAATTCCACAGGTTGCTGATGTTGGCGATAACAGGGTGATGTGCGCCCGAAAACGCCGCGGGTATAGGGCGACGCGTTGATGAACTGACTCTTCAGATCACCATCGGGAAAATAGAGGCTTATCTTGCCGCGCTTTTCAGGCTCTGATTGTATTCATGCCAGTTCGTTACCCCATACGTCGGTTTCTCGCGCTTGCGCTCCGCGCCTTCTTGGAGTCTGGCTTTGTACGGCATCCGCTTGGATCCAATGCCTCTCTGAAGCGTTGCTTATATCGCAGCCGCAACGCACCTATAACACCCCTTCCGAACAAAGCTTTTCCCCTTTGACAACATGTCCCATGAGATCTTGCGCCACGAGAACTAACGATTTATCCAATCACATTTCTGGCTGCAGCGCATTATTTGTCGCGGGTGTTTTATTGTGCCATTCATGGCAGCAATCGCACACGCGCAAAGCGGTGGTTTAATTTACGGCATTTACGGATGCTGATGTTACGTGAGTAAGTAACTCGGATCGATCTCGCAATTTTTTATTAGATACCGGTGATGAAAGGTAGCCACCTCAGGTTTAAGGGGACTGAAGATATAGGGTCGTGATTCATGGCGATTTTTGATATTGAGAATGGTTTTTCAGTAGCAACCAGGAAGTTCGAGCAGGGAGAATCAATAATTGGTCGGCAGGTTCGGGTTGGTTTATCCCACGGCGAATTCGATGGCGTAAGCTCACTCGCCAATATGACTTTTCCGTTGACACACTTGAAAACTACTACACGCCTACGTGGTCTGCTGGCGAATATGCAAACAATCCACTCGACAACGATCGGATGAGCGGGCAGCGAGTAAATAATTTAATTAAATATATGTCGCCGAACTATTTTGGGTTTGTGTTTGGCGCAAAAGATGGATTCTCAACCCTCGCAGGTGATATAAACGATGCAGGAAGGACTTATAGTTCTACTACGACGTATCAGCTGGGTAATTTTAGTGCAGACGCGGCATATACGGAGGTGAGTAAAACCGCGCTTGACATCTCAGCACTAGAGGGAACAAGCAAAGTCGATGTGATCGCGGTGCGCTATCTTCGAGATTGGGGTGCTGGAGCGAGCTATGCCCTATTGAAGTTCGTATTTTATCGGGTGTTCTCGCAGGTGTTATATGTGGGGATGGAAGGGCAGCAGATGAAACTAAATTATATAAACTATCAAACAAGTTTTTCCTATCGCGCTACTCCGTCCAGACGGACTAACAAAGCCCGCTGCGCAAAAATTTCATCAGTTGGACCTGACAGCCGACTATTTTTCTCTGTGCGAACCGACGTCTACGCCCAAGCGATCATCCAACTTGCTACTGGCGAAGGGTAACGCGCTGACGTTATAGGTATGGCCGGCTCCTCAAATGGCCACCGGACGCTGTTACGGATCGGCATGCATCAAAAGTTTTGAGGCTCCTAAGGGCGCGGGGTGACTGCTTGCTATAGAATTTGCTCGATCAAATCCTATGAATCTCGCATGCTCTCCAAGAAGACTGACCAACAGCGGCGTCCGACATCTAGGCTTAAAACGGAGTCGCTCCTCGACACGATCTACGGTGACATTCGAAGGCGCCTTAACCTTGGCGAATGGCGTCCCGGTGACCGATTGCTAGACTACGAAATCGCAGAGGATTTCGACTGTACACGGATGCCCGTTCGCCAAGCGCTGCTCCGCCTTGTCAACGACGGCCTGCTCAATACGACAACCCGGGGGTTTCAGGTCCCGGTGCTCTCTGACGCTGAGATTCGCGAGATTTTCGAAGTACGCCGGGTCCTGGAACCAGCTGCTGCAGCGATGGTCGTTGCGGTCGCTGATCCAGATCAGCTTAGAGCGTCACTTACCAAGGCTGTTGATATCGCGAAAGTTGCGCTTACTCATCACGATACCGCAATCATGGTCAGCGCAAACACGGCTTTTCGTCGCGCGTGGTTACAGTGCGTTCGCAACGAACGCCTTCTACAAATGATCGCAATGTCTGCCGACCACGCTAACCAGGTTCGGTTTTCGAACACTCAAGATATTGAGAACTACGAGACCACAATATCAGAGCTAGAGAAATTAGCAGGCGCGCTGACGAGTGGAGATTCATCCCGTGCGCAGGCGGCTATGTTCAATTTCTTGTTAGCCGCCGAGTCCGCATATTTTTCCCGGGTTCAGCGTATTTAATCTGATATTCAGTATCGCGAAACTCCTCTGGCTTCGGCGAGTGCTGCTGTGAATGAATTCTAGAACGCCCGCCTGCCGATCGGTTTTCATCGGAGGTTCGAGACCTACCACAGCACGGCATACAAAGCTTTTGCTCATCGCTGTGCCCAGCCTCGCCCAATCAATCAAGCCGGGCCGGTACACCAGAGGATGTTTCAGATTATTTCGTGTACGAAGCGACCCGCAAGTGGCTCCGTACGTGTAGCGACAACTTTGGGGCGGTCTGATTTTCAGACCGCAGCTCCGCCGTATGGCACCTCCTTGTGTCCGTAGCGACGCACCCGCAGATTTGCCTGTTCGCCGTGCCCGGCGAAGCCTTCCAGCGCGCACAGGCGGGAACAGTATTCACCGATCAGCGCGGATGCTTCGTCGGTGACAACTGTCTGATACGTGCAGGTCTTCAGGAATTTGCCCACCCAAAGCCCACCGGTATAGCGCGCCGCCTTCTTCGTGGGTAACGTATGGTTCGTGCCGATCGCCTTGTCGCCGAACGCAACGTTTGTGCGCGGCCCGAGAAAGAGCGCACCGTAGTTGGTCATGTTTTTCAGGAAATAGTCTACGTCGCGGGTCAATACCTGGACATGTTCGGAGGCGATGTCGTTTGCAATCCTGACCATCTCCTCGTCGCTGTCCGCAACAATGACTTCGCCGTATTTATCCCACGACTTGCGGGCAATGTCGGCGGTCGGGAGGATCTTAAGCAGCCGCTCGATCTCCGTCAGCGTCTCACGCGCGAGCTTTTCGGAGGTTGTCAGCAATACGGCGGGTGAGTCCGGACCGTGTTCTGCCTGTCCGAGCAGATCAGTCGCGCACAACTCACCGTCGACCGATTCGTCCGCGATCACGAGCGTCTCTGTCGGCCCCGCGAAGAGGTCAATTCCGACGCGACCGAAAAGCTGCCGCTTGGCTTCTGCGACGAACGCGTTACCCGGGCCGACCAGAATGTCTACCGGTGCAATCTTCTCCGTGCCGATTGCCATGGCGCCGATCGCCTGGATGCCTCCGAGGCAATAGATCTCGTTCGCACCGGCCATATGTTGTGCAGCGACGATGGCGGGCGCTGGCTTGCCGTGGAAGGGCGGCGCGCAGGTAATGATGCGTGGCACACCGGCAACACGAGCGGTGATTACCGACATGTGCGCGGAAGCCAGTAGCGGGTATTTGCCGCCCGGCACATAACAACCTGCGGCGTTGATTGGAATGTTCTTGTGTCCGAGGATTACGCCAGGAAGCGTTTCCACTTCGATATCGCGGATTGATTCCCGTTGGTGTCGTGCGAAGTTTTCCACCTGCTTCTGCGCGAATTCGATGTCCGCGATGTCGCGCTTGGTCAACTCGGAAAGGCAATCGTCGATTTCACGTTGCGACAGCCGGTAATCCTCGCGATCCAGCTTGTCGAACCGGATCGACAACTTGCGCACTGCCTCATCCCCACGCGTCTCGATGTCCGCGAGTGTTGCTTCCACGGTATCACGTACTTCTTTCGCCGCAGACTTGATCACTTCGGCTTCTGCGCCGTGCTTGAGCCATTTCGCCATTTGGAGTTCTCCTTCATGTTTAAGTTAGCGTTTGCATTCGTATGCAAGAATGTTTGCATGCGAATGCAAACATTGCTCCAACAATAGATCCTTCTCAGAAGAATTTCAAGTTATCAATCGATAATTATTGATCTGACATGAACCCGGGCGCTGCTCATCGCGATGTGTCCGGGCGCTTGCGCGAGCGCCAGATCCAGTGGTCTGCGCGCCGCACAACGCCGGTCTGCGGGGTGCGTGCGGAACCACGCACGATCAATTCTCCGTCGATGATGTGCTGCACAACGGGCTCTTCCACTGTGGAAAGCTGACGTTCCACAACCTCGACGACTCGCCGGACCATCTGCTCAACGGGCTGCGAGTAGGTGGTCAGCCCGAAGATGGGCCATCGCGCCATCTCAATGTCGTCAAACCCCACGATGGAAAGGTCGGTACCAACCCGGAGTCCGAATTCCGCCCGGGCAAGATTGATAGCCACAAGTGCCATGTAATCGTTGGCGCAGAAAATGGCGTCGGGCGGTGTCGCGGACGACAGCAGCGTGCGTATCGCCGACTCTGTGTCAGGAGCGGAATAGTTTCCGACTACGCGTTCAACGTGACTGACCTTGTGTTGGGCCAGACCTTCTAGAAATCCGGCCTCCCGGTCCCGGCTGGTTGATGAATGCTCAAGTCCGGCGACGTACGCGAAACGCCGATGTTTGCCGGCGAGCAGGAAGGCGGCAAGTTCCTTTGCCCCCCGTCGGTTGTCGCCAGTGACACTGGAAACAGAATCGCTGTCGGTCTTACGGTTTAGCATGACCACCGGAAGTCCCATTTGCTGGCACTCGTCCGCGAAATGGGATGAAAGACTTGTCGATATGAGAACCAGCGCCTCCACCCTGTACCGCAGTACCTCTTCAAGGATCGGGTCTGAGCCCGCCAGCGGATCGGAGGTGAATAGCAATACACGGTAGCCGATCCTGGCAAAGGAGGCTGAAAGCGCGTCAAGGGCTGCGTGGTAGAAAGGGTTGGCGGTACGAGGTGCCGCGACGCCAATGAGACTCGAGCGCCTGGTAATTAGCGAGCGGGCAACCAGGTTGGGACGATAGCCAAGTTGCTCTGCCGCTTCCAGGACTTTCGCGCGCATGGCCGCCGACACGCTGGCGCCAGGAGTGAAGACGCGAGATACCGCGGACTGGGATACGCCCGCGAGTTCAGCGACCTCATAGGCTGTAGCGGGGCGCCGTTCGGGTTCCACTTCCATCTTGGCCGGTCCGGGATTCATCAGTGCTTTCCATTGAATCGTTGCTGTGCATCGCCGGCGTGCAGCGGCTCGGGATGCAGTAAACCCAAATCATATCCTGATGGGGAAAGCCCTAACCGGGGAAGCTTGACTTCATGCTTTCGGAATTATAAATTATCAAATAATAAACAAAGAGGCGCCAATGTTTTTGACCGATGATCCCGCGACGTTCCATGAGCACTACTGCGGATGGCGCGATGATTGCCAATGGGGACATCCATGCTTGCACACACCTCTCGTTTGGCGCGCGTAGCTGTTCCTCGTCGATTTGCCGAGCAGCGGCGCGCCCAAATACTGGTTGAAGCTGCGCAGTTTTTTCCGAGCATGGATTCGCTGGTTCGACACGGGAGTTGGCAAGGCAGGTCGGCGTGTCTCAGCCGTTGCTGTTCCGGTATTTCGAGTCCAAGGAAGATCTGTTTGACGCGGTCGTCGACAGTGTCTTTTCAGGTCAGTGGCGCGATGAATGGTCGAACCTGATCTACGACCGTTCCCGTTCGTTGCGCGAGCGCCTGTTGGCCTTTTACGATGTTTATCTGCCAGTGGTTTTCAACAGGCAATGGATGCGCCTGTACGTATTTGCGGGTCTTTCGGATATTCGTATCAACACGCGTTACTTCCGGATCATAGAACAACGGTTCTTGCGACCGCTTTGTGTCGAAGTGCGGGCGGAATTCGGCATGATCGAGCCTGACTCATTTCCGATTACCGACGACGAACTTGACTACATCTGGGCATTCCACGGCGGCATCTTCTATCACGGTATCCGACAATATGCGTTCGGGAGCGAGAGACCGGGGGCCACCGTATTGGGAAAGGATCTGCTGCGTGTCCTGGTCGATGCGTTCGTCGAAACAGCGCCTCGGGTGGCGGCTTCCTTTCTTGAGGCAATGGGCTGCGAGGTGCCGTCGACCAGCGGCGGCAAGCGACATCTACGTGCTGGCGGCAAAGCAGGCGGATCTTCGAGCACGGGCCTCCTGATACGCGTTGAAACGTGACCGTTCTCCAGGGCATCGCGGGTGTAGGGGAAATGGCACGCTTGAACAAGCAAAAAGGGCAGGAGGCGGCGGTGATCTTTAAGTGGGCCGTAGTGCGTGGTCTATGGGGACGGATTTCTGCAGGATCGCGCCGCTGGATTGACGAGTCGATCCGCCTGCGAGGCCAGGCGGAGACGGTCTATTTTATCGATGACGGAGACGGGAAACGGTAATCTGCGGCCGATGAACGTAGGCCGTTTTGATTGGGCACAGAGTTGGTACTGTGCTGACCCGTAGGGCCTATGGACTTGTTAATGCTGCCAACGGGATCGGGAAAATATTGGGCCTCTGTTGCCTTGCTTTGGTGGTGGGTTTCAGTAAGGTCCTGTCGAATCAGGCTAGCGTCGCAGGGATCCTTCCGACGTTTTTATTCCTGGCGGCTTGCGGGTTGGTAATCGGTGTCTGTCTGGATACTGCGTAGCGGAGGGCGGGAGTAGCCGTCCCGCTGCGCCGCGACGACGGCTGCGTATGACAAGGGGTCGTCCAAACCGGGCCTGCTATGCACATTGTCGATATAATACATAAGGGCCCGGTATCGACGGCGCAGCACATGTGAGCTACAAAGGTTTCAATGCAGTGGCTTGGCCGCCATGAACTGGCAGCGTAATCTGGGCTACGGCCAATAGTTTTGAAAACGCACTCGCGCCTGCCCTAAGACGTCGGCAGCCTGTTACTTCGTCGGCAACGTAGCAGGTGGCCATAGCCCAAGACCCGAGTCACGGGACGGTGCGAAACATGGCAACGACTTTCGAGAGGACGCAAGGTAACGTGAACGGCAGAGCGAAATCGACCCGCGCCAGCGCTGTTGTCTCTGCGGTGCCAGAAAAGCGGCGCCGGCAATCGCCAGACGAGAGGCGGGCGCAGATAATCCGGGAGAGCATCAATTTCTTTTCCGAACATGGCTTTGCTGGTTCGACCCATGACCTGGCGAAACAGATTGGCGTCACCCAGCCGCTCATGTTTCGTTACTTCGAATCGAAAGATGATCTGATTGACGCAGTGTTCAACGCCGTGTTCACCCAGCGTTGGGACAGTCAGTGGCCCAAACTGATCCGTGACCGGTCACTTCCGCTTCGGGAACGGCTTGTCCGGTTTTATAACTCCTACCTGAAGGTGGTCTTCAATCGCGATTGGATGAGACTTTATGTCTTCGCGGGGCTTTCGGGTGTGGAAATCAATCGGCGGTATTTCCGTATCCTTGAGCAGCGCATTCTGATGCCTCTGTGCGAGGAATTACGCGCCGAGTACAGGATGGCGTCTGCAGTCGAGATCCCCATTTCGGAAGACGAACTTGACTATGTATGGTCCTTTCATGGCGGGATTTTCTATCACGGGATCAGGCGTTGCGCCTTCGGCACATCAACGGATCATGAGCTAAGCCAAACGGTTCTCGATGTGACGATTGACGCCTTCATCGACGCGGCTCCGCACGCGATCGCCCGGTTTATCGCCCAGACCCATCGCCCCTGACATTTCCCGCAACCAGACAGTTGCCGCTGCTCAGCGTCGTTGGGCACTTCACGCTGTGTAACGAGGCTAGCTCCATTTCTTGACTGTCTCGTTGCGCAACTGGTTCCCAGCCCGATGTCTCGCATCCGCACGGTAACTCGCCTTCTCATCAAGCGTACTCCACTCGGCGCCAGCAATGAGAGCGCTTATGGCAGTTCGCGTCGGCGATAATCGCGGCAGCTAATGACGCTGGTCGATGGGCGGCAACGCGAGTATTTATGCAAAGCCGGTGCCCGCTTGTTCACGTTGACCGGCTTCGTTTGGACGAATGGCCCTGTGCCGATGACGGCGCAGGCGCTGTGCCGACATACGCTGCGCGTGGCCGGATCAGATCGCTCATCGTGCGCTGCTCCAGCGCGTGGGCGATCCAGCCAACCGAGCGGCCCAGCGCGAACAGACCGAAAGCGGCACCAATTGGCAACTTCAGATGCCGCCGCAGAGCGACCAGCGCGAAATCGACCGATGGACGAGCGCCGACCAATTCAGCGCCTTCGTCGACAAATGCCTGCCACGGCAGGTGGTGCGGCAGTACACGCGCGAGCAGCGCGGCCGCGCGCGGGTCACCGGTCGGGTAAATATGGTGCCCAAAGCCCGGGAGATCTTCGCCGCGAGCGAGGCGCTCGTGCAGTTTCGCAGCCGGCTGGGTCTCGCCGAGTTCCTCCCAGAGGGCTTCGCCTCGTGCGGTGGTGGCGCCGTGGCGACTGCCCGTCAACGCCGCCAGGCCGGCGATCACGGCCGCGCGCAGACTCGCGCCGGTGGATGCGACGCAGCGTGCGGTGAAACACGATGTGTTCAATTCATGATCTGCGCAAAGTACCAGTGCCATCCGAATTAACTCCGCACCGTCGGCATCGAGCTTCCATTTCTTCGCGCACTGTTTGTGAATTGGCTCCTTGCCCGGCTTTGAATCAAGCATGCAAGCGGCCAGCAACCGGACGAGTGTGCCGCAGCCCTCGGCGATGCGTTCCGGAGAACGTTGCCACGCGGCAGTGCCGGTATCGTCGCTCGCTACCGTGAAGTCGCGCAGCATGCTTTGTTCGCAGCGCTCGGCCGGCAGTGTGGCGAGCGCTGCCTGACGGGCAGGATCGAGCGGCTGAACATCGCCAAACGCGACTTCCTTCGGCATCTGCCAGAGATGTGCAGCGACGTCCTCGAGGGACATCGTCTCCGCGAGCACGGTGGCGTCGAGCCCGCGGTAATACAGGCGTTGATCGCGGATCAGCGTGATCGATGACTCGAGCACCGGGAGGCCCCAGTCGAGGGTGGCCTTGGCGATATCTTTTGACTTTCTGCCGCGGCGGCGATTGACCGCGAGACGTTCGACCTCGCTTTCCAGATAACGGCTTTCGCGCGAAGTGTCGCCTGGCAACGATTGCAGCACGCCACGGCTCACATAGGCGTACAGCGTCTGACGCGAAATGCCGAGCCGAGCCGCGGTTTCGGCGGTGGTAAGATAACTTGACATGATGGAAGAAGAGAGCGGGAACAATGTTGATTATCAACATTACTGACTGAAAATCAATATGTCGATTTGCTGCCGCCACCTATCTAACCAACCGCTGCAAGCGGGTAGTACTCACGTCAGGACTCCATCCCCGCGTCTCCACATAGGGGCGACCTGCCGCTTCCTCAACGCTGGCGTCTAGACGTCAGCGTTCGTCGCGTCGATTTCGTTTGCTCCTTGTTCCATACCGCTATTGCGCCGCGTCTGTTCGGGGACTGCACTGAGTGACACTATAAAATCGAGAAATGCGCGGACCTTGGCCGGGACGAAGTGTCTGGAAGGGTGGAGGGCGTAAAGTGGGAAGCGGGCGTCGGACCAGTCCGGAAACAATTCGACCAGCCTGCCATTGGTGAGTAACTGATCCACACCAAGCTCCATCACCTGAGCAATGGCATGACCGGCCAGGCAGACGCTGTGCATGGTGCCGACATCATTGACGATGAGTCGCCCGGCTACTTCGACAATGAGCTTTTTGCGGCCACGGTTAAACACCCATTCGAAAGGGCGTCCTGTTTCGGGATCTTTGAACCTGATGCACTGGTGGATATCGTCCTCAAGTTCAGAGGGCTCCTCAGGTCTTCCCTTACGCTTAAGATAGGCTGGCGCGGCGACTGTCAGAATTCGTGTATCGAGAAGTTTTCGCGCCACAAGACTGGAAGCCCGCGGTTCACCAAATCTGACAGCCAGATCGAACCCGTCGGCGATCATATCGCCGAGCTGGTCCCTGGTGATCAGTTCGAGCAGAAGCTCCGGATATTGATCGATAAACGCGTCCAGTCTTGGAGCAAGCAGAAGCCGGGAAAAGAAAGGATCAACGTTTACTCTTAGCCGGCCGCGAACGGCTGTCGCACCTTGTGTAGCAGACGTCACCGCCTCTTCCAATGCCGCGAGTAGCGGCATGACCTGATCGTGAAGACGGTGACCCTCATCCGTCAGTGTGACTGAGCGCGTTGTTCGGTCCAAAAGGCGAACACCCAGGCGCGTTTCGAGTCGCGCTATGCAACGGCTGACGCCAGATTGCGACATGTCGAGCATATCGCCGGCTCGCGCGAAGCTGCCGGTATTCACGATGGCTGACAACACACCCATGCCATTCAGAATTCGTTCGTCGAAGCCAGCCATCGATGTCCTCTCGCGGTCAACGAAATCACCCATGCATGCACGATGCCCTGCCCAGACTCAGTGAGATGGCGGGCGCCATCGTGATGGACCTACGCGGACAAGTTTCGCCGCCTACTGCTTCGCTTCGACCAGATCAGTCAACTGCACTACGCGGTGAGGATGCTCGCCTACACGCTGATCAACTTGAGGCGCCGCGGTAGTTATACGACTACCTCGTTGGCTCCGGTCGGCGCCGGCTCAAATCGGCGTCAACACCGGCTCGCCGGCAAAATGCCTGGTGGCATTGCTCAGGAAGTTATTGACTGAGGCGATAATCGCCTCCGGCGAGCGGCCGGCCACATGCGGTGTCAACACCACGTTACGCAGGCTTAGCAATGCCTCGCACGGATGCGGTTCGCCTTCATAGACATCGAGCGCGGCGCCCGCAATCGTCCCCGCGGTGAGCGCCTGCACAAGCGCAGCGGTATCAACGACGCTGCCGCGCGAAACGTTAACCAGGAAGCCGTGCGGACCAAGTGATTCGAGCGCCTGTGCGCCGATCAGATGACGTGTGCCTGTGCCGCCGGGCGTCGTCACTATCAGAAAGTCGCTCCACTGCGCGAGCTCCGCCACGCTGTCGACGTAACGCAGCGGTGATCCTTCGCAATGCTTACGATTGTGATAACTGATCTCCATATCGAAGCCGGCGCCGCGACGCGCGACCTTCTCGCCGATATTGCCAAGGCCGACGATGCCAAGGCGCTTGCCGGAAACGTCCGGACGCAGCGGTAATGTGTCGCGCAAGACCCCGCGGCGCGTGGCCTGATCGAGTTGCGCAACGTCGCGCACCACCGCGAGCAGCAACGCAAATGCATGATCAGCAACGCATTGGTCGTTGGTGCCCACACCGTTGGCGAGCACGATGCCGCGCGAGCGGGCATGTTCGACAGCAATATTTTCGTAACCGGCGCCCATCGCGCAGACCAGTTCGAGTCGTGGCATCTGGTCGATTTCGACGACGTTCAGACCGTTCGTGCCGTTGGTCAATACCGCACGGATATCCGCGCCGTGGGCGGCGAGCGCAGCGGGCCGTTTGATGGAGTCAGGGGCGTAGACGACATCGAACTCGGCTTCAATCCGGGCGCGGCTTGAGTCGTTCAAATGGATCAGGACCAGCAGGCGTGGTTTCATGGCGGTACGTATATTAAGGGCGTTGTCGGACGGAAGCGACGACACACGGCTGTGTATCTTCAGTTCCCGGCTCCTTACCTACGCAAAGCTGGGGTCCGCAAGCGACAGTGGAACAGGAGCAAGCGGGTGGCGTGCTGCAAGCTCAGCGTCGACCGAAAAACCAAGGCCTGGCGCGTCGCCGACTTCGAAACAACCGTCTGCGGAAATTGGACCGTTGCCGACAATCAATGACTCGAAGAGGGGTGACTCCGAGAATTGATGTTCAACGGGCTGATCAAGTCCAAGCGCGAGACAGGCATGCAACGTATGTGCGTGCGCGACCGGACCGGTTGGATTGTGCAGCGACACGACGACACCTTCTTCCTGCGCCATACGGACGATCTGTGCAAGTTCGCCATACCCGCCGCAATACTTGATGTCGGGCATCACGACATCGTAAAGGCGCTTGCGAATGAAGCGGGCGTAGCCACTGGCGCACACTCCGTTTTCTGCGCCGGCGAGCAGCATTCCATGCGCATTCGCATGCTTGTGCAGCCGCGCTATACCGTCGTCCCACAATTCGTTCTCGGGTACCGGGCACTCGAGCCAGTGCAAGCGCGAGCGAGCGACGCGTTCGATGAAGGCCATTGCGCCCGCTTCGTCCAGTCGCCAGTGACAGTCGACCATCAACTGGATTTCATCGCCGATCGCGGCGCGTACTGCTTCGATGCGCATCAGTGTGCGTTCGATTTCTTCCAGTCCGTGCGGACTTGAGGCGGTCGCGGGCAAGATCGAGTCGAACGGCATGATCTTGACGCCTCGATAGCCGGCCTCAACGGCGCGAAGCGCCGCTTGCGCGAAGCCCTCTGGCGTGCGCTCGCGAATGCTGCGATTAACGGTCGCGTAGCCGCGCAGCGGCTGCCTGGTATGGCCGCCGAGCACGTTGAAAATTGGCGCTCCCACTTCCTGCGCTAGCAGGTCGGTCGCCGCCTGATCGAGTGCAGACAGCAGAGCGTTGCCGACACGTCCGCTTGGCAAAGACGGACGCGCTGCAAAATCGCCGAAGACTTGCAGGAGCGTTTTGCCGATCAGTGATGGCCTTAGATCTTCGAGCGTCGCGTTGAGCAAGCGCTCATGTGCACGCAGCGTGAGTTCTGCCCAACCAGTTCGTCCATCGTCGCTTCGCAGCACGAGGAAAGACCAGTTGGAGCGGGGTGCGACGGCGACAGACAAAAGATTGGCCTCAGCGATGCGGATGCGGCCTGCATGATCGCCGCCGGCCCTGTCGTGATGAAACATGGTGTTCTCCTTAGATAAAATTCGTCACCTGGCATCGCCGGATGAAAGGGGATGCGTTAGTGTCCGTGGCGCACCTCACGCGGCGACCTGAGGATGAACCGCATTCGATAACCCAGCACCGTGACGACGACGGCAGCGAGCGCAACCACCCCGGCCAGGAACAGAAGCGAGATATCGAACGAACCGGTGAGATCGCGTATCGCGCCGATCGCGTAGGGGCCGAAAAATCCGCCGACACTACCGACTGAATTGATCAGTGCCAGCCCCGCTGCGCCAGCCGTGCCAGACAGCAGGGCCGACGGGATGTACCAGACGTTCGGGATGGTCGCCGCGACTCCGGCGCTGCCGATCATGAGCCCAATAAGGCGCATCAGATCGGAACTCGAACACGCGGCCAGCACGAAGCCCGCTGCGGCGATCAGGAACGGCACTGCGACATGCGCGACGCGTTTATTTGTTCGGTCGGCGTTCCAGCCGCTGAACAGAATCGCGGTACAGGCGGCTAACGACGGCAACGCCGCGACGAGGCCGACCTCGATCGTTGTCATATGATGGTTGAATGCATTGATGAACTGTGGCATCCAGATTGCGGGGCCATTCGAACCCACGATCAGGCACAACTCGATCAGGCACATCGCCCATATCCGTTTATCGCTGACGAGCCGTGCAAACGAATATTGGCCGCCAGAGCGCGTATCGGCGAGTTGCTGCGTGCGTCGTTCGGTATGCATCAACTCGACCAGACATGCACGTTCGTTATCGTCAAGGAATTTGGCATCTTCCGGACGGCTCGGCAGGAAGCAATAAAATACGAATCCCATGATGACCGCAGGGGCGCCTTCAATGATGAACATCCACTGCCAGTTTTTCAGGCCGGCGAAGTCCTGGAAGTGATGCAGGATCAGCGCCGACAGGGGCGAGCCAACCACCGATGCGAGCGGAACCGCGACCGACAGCAACGAGTACACGCGCGCCCGATAGGAGCGCGGAAACCAGAGCGTCAGATAGAACAGCATGCCGGGGAAGAAGCCGGCTTCCGCTATGCCAAGCAGTATCCGCAGCGCATAGAAGCTGCGGTGATCCCAGGCGAGCGCCATGCAGGCCGACACGATGCCCCAGGTGACGAGAATCCGCGGGATCCAGCGCCGTGCGCCAAGGCGGGCTAGCAACAGGTTGCTGGGTACTTCGAAGATCACGTAGCCGACAAAGAACATCCCGGCCCCGAAGCCGAATTGCGCGTTGGTCAGGTGCAGGTCGACATTCATGTCGAGCGACGCGATGCCGATGTTGACGCGGTCGAGAAACGCGGCGAAGTAGCACAGCATCAGGATCGGCAACATGCGTCGCCGGACTTTCGCGAGTACCGCGATCTGTGCCGTGGTTAAACGAAGCGGAGAATTGACGTCCGCGGGTGGATCGTCGGCCGAGCGCAACGTTGAGGGATTCATGAGAGGATCTCCTTGATGGGCGTGACGCTCAGATCGGACAGCCTTGGGCGCGCAGAATTGCGTTAAAGCGCTCTGGATCGGACTGGCGGTTTGCGTTAGCTTCGCGGATCTTTGCTTCGCGTTGTTCATGCGCGAGGACGCGTGGTAACAACGCATCCAGCTGCTCGATCGGAACAGAAATCACGCCATCGGCATCGCCAATGACAAGATCGCCGGGCGATACCGTCATTCCTGCGCATGCGATCGGCACGTTAATTTCCCCGGGCCCGTTTTTGCTCGGTCCGCGATGGGTATGCCCCTTCGCGAAGACCGGCAACCGGTCATCGCCCCATTCGACGACATCGCGCAACGCGCCATCGAGCACGATGCCGCTCAACTGTGCGGCCAACGCCGTGGTGCGCATCAGTCCACCGATCACCGCTTGCGAAAGGTCGCCGCCACCGTCAATCACGAGCACGTCGCCGGCTCTCGCAAGTTCGAGTGCCTTGTGGATCATCAGATTGTCGCCGGGCCGCACGCGCACCGTGAGCGCGGGACCGCACATCGTCAGGTTCAACGGCTCGTGATACGCCTTCAACCCGGTCGCTCCGAGGCTGCGTCCCAGGCAGTCGCCGATTGTCGCAACTGGCCGACCGAGATATGCGGTGATTTGTGCGACGGTGGGGATGTGTTCGCGCGTGCCGATGAAAAAACCTGGCGGCCAGCCGGCGCGGGAATCTGTGGAATTCTGAGAAGCCATGTGTGAGTCTCCCTATATGGAATTGGCGGGCGTTGTCTTCGCCTTGTACAAGATTTGCATGTGTGCGCTGTCCGGTGTCGGTCCGACGGCTTATGGGTGCGCGAGCGGCGGAGCCCGACGCGCGTCGAGCGTCCTCTCGATTGCCAGGGCCACATTGAGTAACTTCATGTCGTCATACGGCCGGGCGAGCAGGTCGATACCGACCGGCAAACCTTGCGGTGCGTTTGTGGTCGGTTCAGTGAAGCCAGCGGGAAGATCAATGGCCGGTAATCCCAATGCCGACGCGAACACACCGTTGCGTTCGGGGCGCGGCTTGTCGGTCAGCAAAATGGGCGGTCGCTTTTGCGACGGGTAGATGAGCGCATCGAGCTTTTGCGTGTCCATCAGCCCGAGCAGTTTCGTCTTGAAGGCCGCGGTGTAATCCAATGCAGCCAGATAGTCGGGCAGATGCAAAGGATCGCGCCAACTGACAGCGTTCTTCAGGAACTTGCCCATCGTCTCTTCGGGAAATCGGTGTGCATCGTAGTAGTCCAAAGTACTTTCAATACCAGAAACAGGCTTGATCGAAGCAAGATAGGCGTCGAACAGCGGTCGGAATTCGTAATTGCTGACGTTCATGCGTTCGCTTGAGGTCGCTGAGTCGAATTCCGGATCTTCGATCGGAACAAGCTGCGCGCCGGCTGCACGCAGTTTGTCGAGCGCGACTTGCATGATGTCATTGACGGGCGCGCCGTCCGGCTCTGTCGAAAACAGATGTTTGAGCACGCCGAGCCGCACCCCTTTGAGATCGGCCGCGTGCAGGTTCTCCAGTGCAATACGGGTGTGTAGCCCCTCGTTGGCTGTCGTTTGCGGATCACTGGGATCGTGCCCGGACATTTGTTCGAGCATCCGCACGGAGTCTTCGACATGGCGGCAGATCGGACCAACGATATCCATAGAGGAAGATTGCGGGATTACGCCGCTGCGGCTAACGAGACCATGCGTCGAGCGGACCGCGACGACACCCGCCGAGCTTGCCGCGTTGCGTAGCGAATTGACGGTCTCGGTGCCGATCGAGCACGTTGATATCCCAGTCGATGCCGACACGGCCGAGCCGCCGCTCGAACCGGCTGCGAAACGCGTCGTGTCGTAGGGATTGAGCGTTTGGCCGCCGAGCGAACTGATTGTGCTGCCGGCGACCGCCAGTTCATCCAGATTGGTCTTGCCGACGAAGAGTGCACCCGCCGCACGCAACCGGCGCACAGCCTCGGCATCGCTCGCGGGATGATTGTCAGTGAGCAGCACCGAGCCGCCAGTGGTGGGCATGCCAGCGACATCTATGTTGTCCTTCACCGCAACCGTGACACAGTGCAACGGCAAAACTGTGCCGGCGCGACGCAGCTCGTCCAGCTTTTCAGCATCCGACAGCAGGCTTGGGTTGACGGTGATGAAAGCCTTGAGCGTCGGGTCGAGGCGGTGGATTTCGGCCAGCGAACGCTGTGCGATAGCCACGCACGTGAGCGAGCTGTTCGACTGCGCTTGCAGTGTTTGCGAGATCGACATCAAGGGGTCGTTCGCCGAGGCATTGGCGGGGGTCGACATCAACGGTGGCGTGAGCAGCGCGGCAACAGTGCCGAAAGCGGAGAGACTGGAATGGCGCATGATGGTCAACCTGGGTCGATTGTTGGGAGACGGCCGATCTATCTGTTGACAAAATCATATTACGCTGCGAATAAATGTCAATATTGATAATAGTAATCAATATATTAAAGCTAACCATGGTTCGGTCTCGGAGCGACTACTTCAAACTACCCTCGACCCGCGAGAGGGTGGGTCGCGCAGCGGTACGTTAGGTTCGCGGAAAAGCGGGTGACGTGCACGGCGGCCGATGCAAGGAGTATCACTCTTAAGCCAAGCTCATATGACGTAGGGTTAAGTTTCGCTGGCGATTGCAATGGCCGCAGCGTGGCCAAACCGAAGTGCAGAGACAGCGGGTTGTGGGGTGCTCGAATTGCCAGCGCAATTGAAGGGCGGATGGACTACCTGAAGGGATGACGAATTAACGAAGATATGATGGGCCGGCCGCTCGATCGGCCGGTCCCTGCGGCCGGCCCCTATGTTTAGAACCTGTGAGTGATGCCGAAGATGGTGGCGAGCTGGTGATTGTTGGCCGAGTATGAGCTGCCGCTCAGATCGGCAACGGCCTGCTTACCTGTCGAATCGATACCCGAAGCCATCTCGTAGAAGCCAATCGCGTACAGCGTAGTGCGCTTCGACAGCGCGTAGAACGCGCCCAGGTTGAACTGATTGTACTTCGCGCTGCCCAGTCCGTCCGCGCCACTGTTGTGCGTATAAATATATGCGCCTGCTAGCAGCAGCGCCTGGTTCACTTGGTACTTCAGGTTGATTTCGCCCGAGTTAAATGTCGCGGTACCGCCGTTATACTTAGGGGCAGCGATCGCGCCGACCGCGTTTACCGAACCCAGGTTTTGGAATTGCGTATTTGAGTACAGGAGGCCGATGGTTGCCGGACCAAGCACATACGAACCGCCCGCCACGATGATCTGCTGTGAACCCGCCGAAGCGTAGCCGCCGAAGATCTTGTTGTTCATGTTGTCGTTCGCGCCTGTGGCCGAAGAAGACGGCGTCGACGAATTGGCCTGATCGCCGTAGGTCGCGTAATAAGGATCCTTCACGAACGTATAACCGGCACCGAGCTTGAATGGCCCGTTCGAATACGAGAGTGCCGCATCTACTACGGAATTTTGCGAGAAGTTGCCCGCCACGCCGCCCAGGCTGTACAGCACGCCCACTTGCAGGCCGCGGTAGTTCGGGCTCTCGTACTTGATCGAGTTCTGGATACGGTTCGACGTGTTGACGTTGTCGACGTCGCTCGCACGCGAGCCGAAGTTGAGGCCTGCGGCAGCCCAATCGGCACCGGACGCGAACCCGGAGGTCCAGTCACCGCTGACCGAGTATTGACGGCCGGCCGTTAGTGTACCCATCTGGCTGCTACTCAATCCGACGAAAGCTTTGCGACCGAATTCAAGGCCACCCTGGGCAAGCGCCCCCGTGCCCGAGCTGAAGCCATTTTCGAGGTTGAAGATCGCCGACAGACCGCCTCCCAAATCTTCGGTGCCCCTCAAGCCCCAGCGGGAGGAACTTGCTTGCGAGAGCGCGTACTGATGCAAGCCTTTGACGTTGTTGTTGATAAGGATGCCCGCATCGACGAGGCCGTATAGGGTCACGCTATTTTGCGCGTGCACGGCGCCAGCAAACGTGCCAAGTGTCAATACGGCCACCGAGGTCTTTTTCAGTTTCATCTTTATCTCCAATCCATATGAGGAAGGATCTATCGCTCGCATGTCGAACGTGATCAATTGATATGGCTTTTCAGTGAACATATATATAGTAGTACGACATAAAATATGCTGACCAAATAACCTACTTGAAGCAAACGCGACCCAAAGCCGTTGTCGTCATTCCGTCAGGGCTTTAGACGTGAAATCGCACATTAGAGTCCACCTAGGTCGAGCGTCTGACCGCGTTCGACCGATCTCTTGATACGATGATATTGTGTAAAAAATAAATGTAAATATTGATATTTATAATCAATATATGGACCTGCGTCTGCAGCCCTTCGCTGGAGCGGCTACTTCAACCTGGAAACGCATCTACGTCCTGGCCGAAGCCGGACATGGCGTTCGTGGAATGATCCCGCATGCGCGCTGTGTCGAGTATCTTGTGCGGGTGACATGCGCCACCTAAAAATCGTAACGTCGGCGACCCAGGAGGCGGGCTGGTATGTCTTCAGCCATGGGAAAGATTGTTGGTCCGATTGTCGCGGATCGTTGTCGCCATGAAATGCCTCGAATGCGATTCATATTTGCGCTATCAGGAATGAGGGTTATGTTGCGCTAAGGACGCAGCAGCAAAATCCAGGGGCATTTTCCCGAAGTGAAGCGCGATATGAAGAGGACGCCCGCTAGCCGCCGGCAACTTCATCAAGCGTGTTGCGACCGGCGGCGTTTTGAATTCGCCGTGGGGCGTGGCGCTTGCCCGGCGAATTTTGGGGCAGCGAGCAATGGACTGCTAGCGGGAAATTTCGGCGATGGGACGATCAATGTGTTCGACCCGAACACGGGCGCGTTCATTGGCGCCCTCACGCAGACTGATGGAACGATCTTCAAGCAGACGGGACTCCGGGGGATTGCATTTGGAAACAACGTCGATAACCAGCCACTTAACACGCTGTTCTTCGCGGCCGGTCCGACTCCCACCAGTGGTGTATATGGCCGTCTCGATCTAATGCCGTGACCGGTCGCCGCAAGGACGAACACGAATTCCAGGGCGAGGCGACGGCGCAAATGTGGTGATTCGGGCCGAAGCGTTAGCCAGATTTGGAGTCCAGATCATTCCGACTGGAGGCCGTTCTCTGACATCTGGACCAGGGAAGGATATTGCGCAAACCTCGTTCAGGAGCCGCTCACATCATTCTCGGACGATTGTGGCCCGACCGACGTATTCTTGCTCGCCAGGACGGTCCGGCCGCGGTCGTTGGGCATAGTTACAGCGGTGCGATCATTTCGTGAAAACACCCGACGGGTTTCTTGTTCTCAGTCCACCCGATGATATTGTCGATTGCGCTTCACTGGGGGTGTGTCAACCCGGCGGCGAGCGTCTGGTGGAATCCGAAGAGAAAATTGTGTACGTGCGCTTCGATCAGGCGAGTCAGACCGGCCGGCACCTCCATCCGGTATATCCACTGCCGCACGCCCATATAGAAGAAGCTTGAGTGAAAGCCCCAAAACAGCTCAAGATCGATCTCGGTGGGCTCTGGCGGCATCCCCTTGCTCGCCCGTATTTCGCGCAATACCGGCTTGAAGATTCTCTCGTGCAACAGGCCGATATAGCGCTTGTTGAGCGAAGGATCGTCGAGCGCCGCGAACACGAACAACCTGATCCAGTCGTTGCCTAATATGGCGCGCGTGTAGTCCTCCAGATAGATGATCAGCCGTTCATCGAGAGGCCTCGATGCATCTTTCAGCAGCTCTTCCCACTCCGGATTCCAGCGGGAAAAAAAGACTTCGCGATACACGCGCTCAACCAGTTTCTCCTTGCTGCCGAAGTAGTGATAGAGCAGAGGCTGTGTTACGCCGATGTGCTTCGCGAGTTCACGCGTCCCCACGCCGAAGCCGTGCGCCGAAAAGTACTCGACCGCGCGCCGCACGATCTGCGCTTCCCGGTCCGTTGCGAGCATGTGCTTAGCCCTGACCCTTTCCGTTGTGCTGTCCGGAGTCGGTTCCGCGGCCGCAGCCGGGCGCTTGCGGGGCGTTTTGCGCGCAGCTGACGCCTGCGCGGGCCCCGCAAAAGAATTGTTTGGCTTCATTCGGTTGTTAGTTTCCTCGCTGGCTGTATTCAGAGCATCAGCGCATCGCGCGGGCGCAGCCTGAATAGCCTATGAAGCAGGCGGCCTTACGGGCGGTGCTGCGGACAAGTTCATCCTCCCCAGATTATCTCCCAGGATTTCGTCGTCCGGCGAGTAAGGAAACAGTAACTCGATCTTGATCCCGTTCGGGTCCTCAAGAAAGAGCTGGTGCTCGGAGAGTTCCGGGATTACACGTTCCTGGAACGGCAAGCCCAGCACGCCCAGGCGTTTCTGATAATCCGCCAGGCCGATGCAGCGCATCGATATATGGTCAAGCGAGCCGCCGCCTTGCGTCACCGGGCGATCGCCCAGATATGCCGTCATTTCCGCATTGTCAGCTTCGACGTTGGCGATATGGACCATGGGCCGGTCGCCGACGTACATCCACTTGCCAGGGAACCTGAATCCCGGACGCCAGCCTTCTGTCATGCCGATGGCATCGCGGAAGAATGCCGCAGTCTCTTCGACCTTGGCCGTGCGCAGGGTGAAATGGTCAAGCCGCAAGATCGTCATATGATCTCCATAAATTGTTCGATCGATCAATTTTAGATTAGCACCTTAAATCTAAACGTTCAACCTTCGATTGATTCGGGAGCCATGAGCCTGCCGCCGCAGGACATCGATTCATGGAGCGCGCACTGAAAGCCGGAACGCATAGGTGTTTACGCGCATTCACGCAACCCCGCGCCTCAAAATATCGCCGGAATCCTTTTGACTAAAGGCTGTGCGGCGAATTTTCAATCATTTTGACAAAATTGATCGATTGACCAATACTTGAATCAACCCGGCGGATCGCACAGCTTCAGCGCCGTCGCAGAGCACGTTCGTTCAATCAGGAGATATGAAATGGCACGCGTGAAAGACAAGGTGGCAGTGGTAACGGGAGGTGCGCTTGGATTGGGGTTCGCTACGGCTCGACTGCTGGCGCAGGAAGGTGCAAAGGTCGTCGTTGCCGACCGCGATACGGTCAACGGCCACGCGGCGGTCGAACGCATCAGGGCTGAGACTGATAGCGATGCAATCTTCATCGAACTTGACGTGACGTCGGAGTCGCTGTGGCAAGCCGCTGTCAAGCAGGTGGTCGACCATTACGGCCGTCTCGATGTCCTGGTGAACAACGCCGGCATCTACCTTTCGGGGACGACCGAAAGTACGTCGCTCGACGTCTGGGAAAAGACGTTCGCGGTCAATGTGCGCGGCGTGTTCCTCGGCTCGCGCGCGGTCATCCCGGCGATGCGCCAGAGCGGCGGTGGGTCGATCATCAATATCTCGTCCAATTGGGGCATCGTCGCGTTTCCGGATGCGGCAGCCTATGTCGCATCGAAAGGCGCGGTGCGCCTGCTGAGCAAGGCCACCGCCTCTGAAGTGGCGCAGGACGGTATTCGCGTGAACTCCGTGCATCCGAGCCTCACGGCGACGGATATGACGCGCGGCGTCCTTGAAGACCCGGTACTCACCAAGACGCTTGTGGGCCCGTCGCTGCTCGGCCGCCCCGCCAGAGCGGAGGAGATCGCGCAAGCAGTGCTGTTCCTCGCGTCCGATGACGCGTCGTTCATGACCGGCAGCGAGATGGTCGTGGATGGCGGCTATACCGCCGTCTAGAAGACTCTCCCCGCTTCACCTGACTCAATTCGTAGCGGATGGCGCGGCGCGCGCCATCCGGCGGGAAAGTGCGCGCCCGATTTCACGTGGCTGATCGAACAACGCGAAGCCGCGACCAGAGGAGCATCGATTTATGCATTCGGATCTCATCGAAGCGGTCGGCGTTGAGAAATCCTTCGACGGCGTTCCCGCCTTACGCAATGGCACATTCATTCTCAAACCGGGCAGCGTGCATGCGCTATGCGGGGGCAACGGCGCTGGCAAATCCACTTTCCTGAACATCCTGATGGGCATCCTGCGACGTGATGCAGGATCGATTCGCGTGAATGGCGAGGACGTCGACTTCGAAGGGCCGGCTGACGCGATCAAACATCGCATCGCGATCATCACGCAGGAGCTGTCACCCATCCCGCACATGAGTGTCGCCGAGAACATTTTCCTCGGGCGCGAACCGCGTATTGCCGGCATGGTCGTTCACGCGCGGAAGATGCACGCGGACGCGGTATCCCTGCTCGAGCGCCTCGGTTTTGATCTCGATCCGTATGCGCAAATGGCTTCGCTCAGCCTCGCACAGATCCAGCTCGTGGAGATCGCGAAGGCGTTCAGTTTCGACGCCCAGATCATCATCATGGACGAGCCGACGTCGGCCATCGGAGAACGCGAGGCGCATGTACTGTTCAAGGCGATCCGCAGCCTGACCGCTCAAGGCGCCGGAGTCATCTACGTAAGCCACCGGCTGGAAGAGATCTTCGAGATCGCAGACACCTACACGATATTCCGCGACGGCGCGTTTGTGGAAACCGGTGACATTTCGACTATCGATCGTGCGCATCTGGTCCGCCAGATTGTCGGCCGGACTGTCGCCGAGCCGCGCCAGTCGTCGCGCTCGACGCTCGGCAAGATGCTGCTGGAGGTTCGCGGCCTGAGCGGCAAGGGCCAATTCAACGATATCTCCGTAGAGGTCTCGGCGGGAGAGATCGTCGGCATATACGGGTTGATGGGTTCAGGCAGAAGCGAATTTCTCAGTGCCGTCTTCGGTTTGACGCGGCGCGATTCGGGGACTGTGCACCTCGATGGAAAGCTGATTCCGGCGCATCGGCCAGATCGCTCCATCCAGGCCGGCATGGCGATGGTCACCGAAGACCGGAAGGAAAGTGGCCTCGTATTGTCCTCGTCCATCCGGCACAACATTTCTCTGTCAGCACTCGGCGTTCTTTCGTCGCACGGGGTGGTGCGCGGCAAGCGCGAGCGCGCGCATGCGAAGGCAATGATCGAACGGCTCGCGATCAAGACTTCGTCGGACGTGCTGGCGGTATCGACGATGAGCGGTGGCAACCAGCAAAAGGTCGTGATTGCGCGATGTCTGTCCACCTGCCCCAAGGTTTTGATTTGCGATGAACCCACGCGTGGCATTGACGAAGGCGCCAAGCAGGAAATCTATGCGTTGCTGGATCGCTTCGTCCGCGATGGAGGCGCCGTGCTGCTCGTGTCATCGGAAGCCCCTGAGGTATTGCAGCTGAGCGACCGGATCATCGTTTTCAGAAAGGGACGCGTCAACCAGTCGATGCCCGTGCACGCAGCGAATCAGGAAGTCCTGCTGCACGCCGCGTGCTAGCCGTTTCACCGAATCCTACTCAAGAAAGAGATAGCCATGAGACAAGATCTTCCCGCCAATAAGGCCCTCCTGAACATGCAGACCATAGGCAATTTCAACTGGGCCGTGCGCCTCTTCAAGTCGTACGGTATTGTCGCCGCGTTCGTCGTGCTATGCGTGTTCCTGAGTTTCGCCAACGAGTTTTTTCTGACGTGGGGAAACTGGACGAACATCATCCGCCAAACGGCGATCAACGGCATCCTCGCGATTGGCGTTACGTTCGTCATCCTCACTAAGGGGATTGATTTGTCGGTGGGTGCCGTCATGGCGCTCGCCGGGGCGGTGGGCGCAAGTCTCGCGACGACCTCCCATCCGCATGGTATCTGGCTTGTGCTGTTGGCCGGCTGCATGGTCGGGGTCGTGCTCGGCGGACTCAACGGCCTGGCGGTCGCAAAGCTGTCGCTGCCGCCATTCGTGGTCACGCTCGGCATGCTGAGTGTTGCACGGGGCATGACCTACATCTTCACCGACGGCCAGCCCATTCCCGATCTTTCAGACAGTCTGCTCTGGCTCGGCAGCGGGAACCTGCTCGGTGTACCAGTGCCAATCCTTTTGCTCGTCATCGTGTTCGGTGTCTGCTGGTTTGTACTACGCCATACGGTTTTTGGCAGGCACATCTATGCAGTCGGCGGCAGCGAAAAAAGTGCAACGACAAGCGGTGTGAAGGTGCCGCGGGTCATCTTGCTCGCCTACGTCGTCTCCGGCTTCATGGCCGCGTTGGCAGGCCTTGTCCTGACTGCCCGTACCACGGCCGCGTTGCCTCAAGCCGGCATCGCCTATGAACTCGATGCGATCGCAGCGGTCGTGATTGGCGGCACGAGCCTGTCCGGCGGGCGAGGCTCGCTGCTCGGTACGCTGTTCGGTGCACTGATCATCGGCACGATCAACAACGGACTCGACCTGATGGGCGTGTCCTCCTATTACCAGCAAGTGGTGAAGGGCTTGATCATCGTCGGTGCGGTGATGCTCGACGCGTCGCGCCGCAAGTAACACGCACGGCGCCCACCACACCCGCAACGAAAATTTATTTAAACCGCAATTCAGGAGACAAATCATGAAACTACTCGTACGCCTTGCACTCGTCACGGTGCTGGTGACGTCCGCTGCCGCGCATGCGCAGAAGACGACTTACCGTATCGCGGTCATGCCGTTCGGACTGCCCGAATACATGTCGCGCTGGGCCAATGAGATGCGTGAGCATCCGCTCGTCAAGGACGGCACCGTGAAGCTGACGGTACTGGATGGAAAGTTCGACGCAATGGTGCAAAGCAATCAGATGGACACCGTGATCACGCAGAAATTCGACGCGGTCATTTTCGCTCCGATTGACTATCAGGCCGCGGCCGCTCCGATCGCAAGAGCGGCGGCGGCAAAGATCCCGGTAGTGGGATCGGTGACGCGTGCCGGCTCCGACAAGCTGTTTGCCTATATCGGCACGAATGACGTGGAAGGTGGCAAGCTCGAAACCGAACACCTTGTCGACGCACTGAACGGCAAAGGAAACGTGGTGATTTTAGAAGGACCGATTGGTAACTCACCGCAACTGCTGCGACGCCAGGGGATTCAACAGGTACTCACGTCGAAACCGGACATCAAGATTCTGGCGTCGAAGACAGCTAACTGGTCGCGTGCGGAAGGGCTGACCGTGACGGAGAACTGGCTGTCGCTCTATGGGCCGAAGATCAATGGGGTGATCGCGGAGAATGACGAAATGGCGCTCGGCGCGATCGAGGCCATGCGGTCCAAGAAAATGGACCTTAAAGCGATTTCGGTGGTCTCGATCGACGGCATTCCGGATGGTCAACGTGCGGTCAAGCAGGGAACACTGTTCTCGCTCTACAAGGACGCGCATTCGGAGGGACAGGGCGCGCTCGACCTGGCGCTGCGCGCGGTGATCGGGCCGTCGTACAAGCCACGCTCCGATATCTGGTTGAAGGGCATGGCCTGGAAGGACGGTACGGCCAAGCAGTACGACGTCCCATGGGTGCCGCTCACCACCGCCAACGTTGATCAGTATCTGAAGTAATCGGCAATGCAAGTTCGGGGGTGACCTTGGTCAAACCAAACGCACCAATCAGTGAGGACCGAGATGCTTTCAAACAAGGTGGTACTGGTAACCGGCGGCTCCAAGGGAATGGGCGAAGCCCATTCGCGACTGCTAGCAGCACGCGGTGCACATGTCGTCATCGCGGATGTCGACACGCAGGGCGAAGAGGTCGCGGATAGCATCGTCCAGCAGGGCGGCAAGGCCGAGTTTCGTCATCTTGACGTCGTGGATGAGGAGCAATGGGAGGACGTCGTGGCGACGGTGACCCTGACGCACGGACGGATCGACGGGCTGGTGAATAACGCCGGCGTGCTCGTGCGCAAGCCGGCTGAAGAATTGACCGTCAAGGATTGGGATTTCGTATTTGATATCAACGTGAAGGGGACGTTTCTGGGCAGCAGGAGCGTGCTGCCTGCAATGCGCAAAGCGGGCAAGGGATCGATCGTGAACATCTCATCGATCTCCGGACTCGTCGCGAATATGCCGGGCATGAGCGCCTATTGCGCGACCAAGGGCGCGGTGCGGCTCTTCTCCAAGGCCCTGGCCGTCGACTATGCAAAGTACGGCATTCGTGTCAATTCGCTGCATCCCGGAACGATCAGAACACCGATGACGGCCGAATACGAATCAGATCCCGCGAAGCTGAACATGCTGCTGGGCACGACGATCCTCGGGCGTCTCGGCGAGCCGGTGGAGATCGCGGAAGTGCTTGCGTTCCTGCTGTCGGATGCCGCGTCGTTCATGACGGGCTCTGAAGTGCTGGTGGACGGAGGCTTCACCGCCGTTTGACGGCGCTTTGAAATGTCACGAGTTATGGCGAAAAGGAAATCGAAAGATGAAAACAGTTGTGGTTGCGGGCGCGGTAGGCGTTATCGGGCGTGGAGTATTGGCGCACTATGAAGCAAAAGAGGACGTGGAAATCATCGCGATCTCCCGGCGCGCACCGGATTTTCCGACGCGGGCCCGTCATCTCGCCATCGATCTGGAAGACCCCGTGTCGTCCGAACGCATGTTCGCGCAGGCCTCGGGCGCAACGCACCTGGTCTATTGCGCCTACCAGGAGGGCAAGACGCAAGCCGAGCAGGTTTCGGTCAACTTGACCATGCTCCGCAACGCAGTGCAAGGGCTTGAGAAGAATGCACCCGGCCTCAGGCACGTCACGCTCATGCAGGGAGGTAAGGCGTATGGTGCGCATATCGGCGCGTTTCCATCGCCTGCCAAGGAGAGTGATCTGCGTCACATGCCGCCCAACTTTTACTACGACCAAGAGGACTTCCTCCGAAGCGCATGCGAAGGCAAGCGGTGGTCGTGGACCGCATTGAGGCCGGAAGCGGTAGCTGGGCTTGCGATAGGCACGCCGATGAACCTTCTGATGGTGATTGCCATATATGGGTCACTGGCTCGCAAGCTGGGTGTTCCTATGTCTTTTCCCGGCCCGCGCGCGGCATATGACGCGCTGTATCAGGTAACCGACGCACGATTGCTGGCACGCGCTGTAGATTGGGCCGGCGAAACGCAATTGTGTCGTGGGCAGATTTATAACATCACGAATGGCGACTACTTTCGATGGTCCAGGCTCTGGCCCAGGATCGCCGAATTCTTTTCGGTGCCTGTGGGGGAGCCGTTCGCGCTATCGCTGCAGGAGACAATGGCCGACAAGGGCGCGACGTGGGATGAACTGGTCGCAAAGCATTCGCTTCGACCGTACGCGTACCGGGACATCGTATCGTGGAAATTCGGCGACGCCATCCTGAAGACGTGCTACGACAACATCACGAGCACCATCAAGGCGCGTCGTCACGGTTTCGTTGACTGCATTGATACCGAAGAAATGTATCTCGAGCTGCTCCAGGAGCTACGCGAATCGCGCGTTATTCCCTGAGAAGAGCTTGCTGGTCCCCGTTATCGCCTGATAGGAAGACACCTCATGAACACGATCGAAAACTCTACAAGACCCCGCATACTTGTTCTCGGAGCAAGTGGGCTCACCGGTGGCGCGGTCGCCGCCATACTCGACACAGCAGCCTCAAGCATCGAGGTGGTCCGTGCGTCACGAAGGCAGGAGAAGGTGGACTCCTGGTCGCGAGGGGGCAAGCAGGCGGTGTACCTCGATCTCGATGACGCGCGGACCTTCTCTGCAGCATTGCGCGGCATCGACCGATTGTATCTGCTGACTGGCTACACTTTCGCCATGATCCACCAGAGCAAAACGCTCGTGGACGCTGCGGCGGATGCAGGTGTTCGCTTCGTCGTGCATCAAGGCGTGTTCGGAAACAACCGTTCAACCGATCCACATTTCGCATGGCATGAAATGGTCGAACGGTACATCGAAGGCAGTGGTATTCATTGGTCGCATCTGCACCCGCACTTTTTCATGGAGAACCTCCTTACAACGGTACCCGTTCGGAATTCTCAGGTGCCGTGGCCCATGGGCGAAAAGCGCGTCGGCTGGGTTGCGGGAGAGGATCTCGCAGCGGTCGCAGCAAAGGTGCTGGAAGAGGGTGGCGATCGGCATGCGGGCAAGAACTATTACCTCTCGACTGATGTGCTCAACGGTACAGAGGCTGCCGAGATCCTGTCCGAAGCGACGGGGCATCAGTTCACGGCGGCAGTCATGACACCGGTCCAGTTAATGGCGTTGCTGGCCTCGGGGGCCGTTGTGCCGAATCCTGACGTCGAGGCGTATTACGCGAAAAGTCAACTTGAGTGGGTTCAGCAAACCTATGATGGTCGGATGGACTATTCCGCGGTCTCTACGCCAGCCGTAAGCGAACTGCTGGGCAGGCCTGCAGTGACGCTGCGCGAATGGGCCATCCGCAATCGCGAAGCTCTTCTTCGGATGGCTGCTTCCTAAGTGCGATCGGCAATACCGGTGAAAGTCTGAAGGGGTGGGCCATACGACATGGCCACTTGTGAAGCCGTCGTTCAGTCGCCGGTGTATGCAATCCGCACAGAGCGATGCCGATCGAACTTAGCAGGATCGCCCGAACGCTGCCTCGCTTCAGGCAGCGTTCGGAGGACTGCTCGGTCCGATTCACACAGGCAGGCGGTTATTTGTATTCAATCAGCACTTCACGGTACGGGTTGATTCCTTCGTTACGCGCTTTGTGCGTCGCGGGGACCTTTGCCCCCTTGCCAATATCTGACAGTACTTCCAGATAGCCATCCTCGTATTTGAGCGAGTAAATCGCCCCCGTGGGAACTTGAAAGATGCCTAGGTCTCCTCCATTTTCATCGAAGATGTGCAAGGGCGCACCTTCGATCGCGTACCACATGTACGAGTGCTTGTGGGTATGCATGGGCGTCTCCTCGCCAGGAGCGAGAACAAAGTTCCACACAATGACTTTATCGTTCTCAAATACCTTTTCGGTGCCGACTCCAGCCATGACTATCTCCTTGAATGCATAAATGTGCCAACCATACAATGAGCCGTTCTGCACTGCAGCAAGGGTTACTAGAGGTCAAAGCGTGCTAGTCAAATTGCTGCGACCGGGTTTCGATAGCTACAGTGCGAGAATGCCTTTAGGTAGGGTAGGCGAATGCCCTATTTGTTGCTGTCCAACCCGTATGCAGACTTGTCGCGGCGTAGGCACGCTTATCATTGCGGATGGTGCTATTTGCGCCGACGGCGCGCACAGTGTGAACGTGAAGTTTGTTGTCACCTGATAGCAGGAGTTGACTACGATGTCGAAGCCTCTACGAATCATTCACGGACCGTTTGGCAGAGTGGCATTGCTGCTGCTGGACAAAAGCATGGTTCTCCATGCGCACCGTGTTTCTCACGTTGTCTTCAGGAAGGCGGTCCCGACATCGAGTTCGGGATTTGCGGTCGCGAACATATTGTGTCAGACAAGAATGTGCTACTGGTGAATGCATGGGAGCCGCATTTTTACGATCACATCCCTCTATCTCAACCGACGGTGCTGCTTGCGCTTTACCTGGAGCCGGATTGGTTGCGGGAGGTCGATCGACGTTTTTCGCACAGCGTTCATCCCCATTTTTTTCCGAGGCCTTCAGTGTCGTTGCACGGTAAGCTCAGTCGCCTCCATGCTGACCTGCTGGATATTCTGACCGACCGTGAAGGTCGGTCGCTTGGCGCCGTCGAAGATCTGATCGCGGACATGACCGGTGAACTGGTCGGTATCTCGCCCCATTCGAGCGCCCTGTCGGCGGGTAGGTTCGTTGGCGCCGTCATGTACGACATCAGGATTCGTCGCGCGATCGATGCGATGAAGCAGGCGAGAGGTATCTCACCCGACTTCGACGACCTTGCTCGAACCATTGGGCTGTCGCGTCCACACTTTTTTCATCTGTTCCATAAGGAGACGGGCATGACTCCGGCAACCTTCGGAAGCATGTTGAGGATGGAGTTTTCGATCGAGAGCGTCTCGCAGCACGAGTTGGCGCTTCAGGACATCGCGTTTGATCTGGGATTCGATTCGCCCGGAAACTTCACGCGGTTCTTTGCTCATCAGCAAGGTGTGACGCCCAGTCAATATAGACGCAGTGTGCAATTTGTAGCGGGGCAGGGGCGGTGATACGTCGTCCGACTATCGAATATCTGCTCACTTCGGCGGACGCCAGTCGCGATGCTTCGCAATGCATCGCGCTGCCATCGAGTCTGAACTGCCATCGAGTCTGAAAGACTGGAGTGATGTGGCGTGCGACGAGCGTCAAGGCAACTAACGCCACCCACTGTCAGACAAGGCCAGGCGCTGAGCATAAAACCCGATGTCCAGCGGCCGCGCCTCCGGCCCGTAACGATGAAGATTGATCGCGCGATCTGTGCCGTTCTTTGCGTCCGGAGGGGCCTCATTCATTTGGGCCGTGGGCATGGTCCGCGGAGAGAGCGACTCGATCGCGTGTCGCAAGCGGAGATATCATACCGGTGGTGGATGCAGCAGTTCCACGACAAGGTTCACGTCTCAACTTGATGGAATCCGCCATGGGCAAAGACTCTTCAGGCAATCCCAACGAACTGTCGTCAGGTGGCAGCCGCTACCATCAGGTGTATCCCACGCTCGATGAGAGGCAACTGGCGACATTGGAAGGATACGGCAAGCGACGCAAGCTGAAGCCCAACGACATCCTCTATTCCGAAGGCGACCGGCACACCGGGATGTTCGCCATTCTCTCCGGAACGATCGAGGCATACAGAGCGTCCGTTCAGGGTCCCCGATTACTGGGCACACATGGCCCAGGCAGTTTCACCGGCGAGGTCGCCACGCTCGCCGGCCGGGCTGCGGTCGCAACGACACGCGCCGTCTCCGATTGCGAGGTCATCGTTATTGATGAGGAATCGCTGCGCGCGCTCGTGATCGCTGAGGCAGAGTTGAGCGAAACGATCATGCGCGCGTATATCTTGCGCCGGGTCGCTTTCATCCAGGGCCAACACGTAGGCGTGGTGGTGATTGGGAGTACGTCCTCGGGCCCCACGCTACGCCTGCGCCATTTCCTGAGCCGCAACGGTCAGCCCTCGGCCTACTTCGATATCGTCGATCACGCGGAAGCCAAAGAACTCCTCACGCACTATGACGCAACGGAAGCCGACATTCCGGTTGTGATCACGTTGCAAGGCTCTGTGCTGAGGCAACCCACCCACAGGGCCGTCGCGGACGCGATTGGCCTGAGTCCGGACAGGCTCAATGGCGAGCACTTCGATCTCGTGGTGGTGGGCGCGGGCCCCGCAGGTCTCGCGGCCGCGGTGTACGCGGCATCGGAGGGATTGAAGGTGGCGGTTCTGGATGCCAAAGCGCCGGGAGGCCAGGCTGGCACTAGTTCGAAGATCGAAAATTACTTCGGCTTTCCGACTGGCATATCGGGGCAGGCGCTAGCCGGCCGCGGCCTGTCGCAATGTCGCAAGTTCGGCGCCGAGGTCGGCGTTCCGATCGAGGCGCTGACGATCGACTGCTCGGACACCCAATCGTTTTACATTGGTCTCAATCAGGACGAGTGCGTGTACGCTCGCGCTGTCGTCATTGCCACCGGGGCGCGCTATCGGAAGCCGGATCTTCCCCGTCTCGAGCATTTCGAGGGTCGCGGCATCTACTACAGTGCGACCTTCATGGAGGGCGCGTTCTGCAACAACGAAGAGTTGATTGTGGTGGGCGGCGGGAATTCGGCCGGACAGGCCGCGGTATTCCTTGCGAGGTTCGCGCGCCATGTCCACGTCGTCATTCGCGGCGACGGACTCAGTGCAAGCATGTCGACCTACTTAATCAGACGAATCAACGCGGCGGCCAACATCACGCTTCACACGCGGACACAGATCGTCGAGTTATGCGGTGAGTCGAAACTTGAGACGATAAAATGGGACCGGCAGGGGCAGATCGAACAGAAGTCCATCCGGCACGTTTTCCTTTTTCTGGGAGCTCAGCCTAATACCCGGTGGCTTGGCGAATGCGTCGCCTTGGACAAGGATGGGTTTGTGCTGACAGGCTCCGATACGGGCGAGAGGTGGAAAGCGGAGCGGCCGCCGCATGATCTGGAGACAAGCAGGCCCGGTGTGTTTGCCTCTGGCGACGTGCGGAGCGGCTCCGTCAAGAGAGTGGCGGCTGCCGTGGGAGAGGGGGCCGCCGCTATTCAGGCCGTTCACCAATATCTTGCAGGGTGCGGTTGACGTGCGTCGAGCGTTACCCGATTCGTTCGCCTGGAGGGGTTCAGGTTTCCCCTGCGGATTATCCGCATTCGCATTTTTCGGAAGCGGCGATTGCGGAGAACTGCACCGCAAGCGATCGCGGTATTGTCGGGAATCGGTATTCGTTGCACTTGCGCGCAGTTAGCTGGACTCGAAAGCACGGAATTTGCCGGACTGCCGGGCCACGCGGAAATCGAAGGACTACCGCGCAGCGCAGCTGGCTCCAGGCAACTTGTTGATGAGGCTTTGTCCAGAGAGCGAGAGGCGGTTGACGGACTGGAAGAAGGCAGTCACGTTTCTCGCGGATCGTCATTGCGAGGTCGGCCACAATCCGATAACTAACAAACCGATAACTGCCAATTCAAAGCCGCCTGGCAATCCAGTAGACCGTAACGTGCGGTGAAGATTTTCTAAGTAAGTCGACAAAAGAATCTAATGCGCATCCGCTGTCCGGCCGCCCGGGCCAACTGCCAATCCGCCGGAATAAGCGCGTGCCCCGGTGCCCACCGAGTTACCAGGTATCTCACCAGGCTTCTGTCACAATAGCGCTCTGCCGTTTCGCTGACGTGCTGCTGGCAACGCACCACAACTGACCTTTTCGTCGATGCGCATTTTCGGAATCAGCCTTTACGTCATCATCGCCCTGTTCTTTGCGGTGCATGCCGTGCGCAACCAGCAGAACATGTACTGGCTGCTGATCCTGTTTCTTTTCCCGGGCCTTGGCAGTCTGGTCTACTTCTTTGTCATCTACCTGCCGACCCTGCGCCAGTCGCGTGGTGCAAGGACGGCAACGAGGGCCATCTCGCAGTTTGTCGATCCCAACCGGGCGGTGCGCGAGGCGCGCACGGATTTCGATCGCGCGCCGACCGTCGAACATCGCATGCGGCTGGGTGCAGCGCTGCTCGATGCAGGCAATGCCACCGAAGCCCTGGAGCATTACCGATCGGCAGTCAGCGGGCCGTTCTCATCCGATCCGGCCCTGCTCCAGGGACTGGCGCGCGCTCAGTTTGCCACCGGCCAAGCTTCGGCCGCGCAGGACACGCTGGAAAAACTGTTCGCCGTCCATCCTCCTGCCCGCCAGCAAGCCGAGCCTGCCTTGCTGTATGCACGGGCCCTGGCTACGATCGGCGCACCAGGCGCGCGCGCCGCGTTCGAGATGGCGCTCACCTGCGCAAGCGACGCTGCACCCCGTTGCCTGTACGCCGATTGGTTAACGGCGCAATCCGGCGATGCCGACCGTCAGCGTGCGCGCGATCTTTACGCTGAGATCGTGCACGATGCGAAGCATTGGCCACGCCACGCCCGCGAACATAACAGCGAGTGGCTTCAACGAGCCCAGGCTGCCCTAAGCCGATAATCCACGGCCCCCGCGCCAGTTCGACGATGACCTTCGCAGTGCTCTTCCCACGCAAGAGTCTGCGCGAAGTCCTGTTCGAATCCGCCATCGTCCGGCTGCGGCGGCTCAGATCGGATTCGGCAGGTCGCCCGCGAGCAGTAGCTGCGGCACCTGACTGAAGCTGTACCCGCCGCTACCCGCCTTGAGGTCGAACACCCACACCATATCGAAACGGTCTCCCGGCCAGCTTTGCGGAGCGCTCTTGTTACCCAGAATCGCGTTGGCGATGAGTGGAATGTGCTTGTGCTCCCAGCCCACGAGCACCACGCCGTCGCATGCCATGGCCGCGGCAGCCAGGTCAGTCTCGTCGCCAACCTTGTACGTTGAATTGGTCGTGAGATCGAGCTTTTGAGCGACGACGCTCACCGTCTCGATAGGACGTTGGCTCGCGCTTCCATCTTCGTCCGCTGCTGCAAACACGTATTGCGGCACTGCGAGGGTGGCGCTTTGCAGTGGCCCTCGTGAAGGCGCGAATAGAACAGCCAATGCACCGGCACGCGTCCATCCGGCAACCAGCAGCGATTGCACATCCTGTACGCCAGCAGTCGTCACGCCATATGGCGGTGATGTCCCTTCAGGCTTTTCGCCGTGACGAATGACCATGATTTTCTGTGCGCGCGCCATGATTTTCTCCAGCGGGGTTAAGGAAACTGATCCTGTCCGTCGCCTCTTTGCTATCGGCTTTCTTACGCTTTCATTCGATGGACGGTCTGCTCGAATTGTCAGCGAGTAGCAGGTGAGTACGAGAGCACCGGCGCATTCATTCCGTGAACCGTGATGGTCGCGCTGTGATCGAACTTACCATCGATGGGGTTAGTCCGAAATCGCAATCTCGTTTGCAAGCATCCTTACGGAATCCTATATTGTTGAGTATCGATCAGTTCGATGAACGATGCGGGCCAGCGCATCCTTGATTGCATTACCCATCCGCAAACAAATCGCGCCCTGAACACGGATCAATATCGCGTTGAAACTCGCGTTGGACACGACTCAAGTTAGGATTTCGCATTTCAGAAGTCAAGCAAACGACCGCGATGGGTATCGTTAAAGCCTTTGCCTGGCCGCAACCATTTAAGAACTCGCTGAGGATTTTGTTCAGACGGCCGTCTGTTCACGCAGTCAATCGATAAATGGGTGCAGGGGCTTCGCCCAAGGAGTAGTCTGTCGAGGCGCATCGCTTGTTGCCTTGGGTCTTGGGAATCGAGATGTGAATTTCTGATGGATAAGCAAGATGCGCTCCGTGCGATAGCGCATATACCTGCGGCCGATCCAATGGCGCGCTCGCGTTTCACCTACTAACCTGCCTTTGGAAATCGATGGCCGTGTTTTGACCAAGCCCACTTCCATCTGGCAAAAATACGAAGGTTGCGTGACACTCGATAGGTCATGAAGGCATGGACCTCACGATGGAGTGGACGAACAAGCCGGTACCCCTAAGAGAACATGACGACTGCGTCTTGTCAGCCGCTATTGCTGATGCCACGCATCCGAGACACCGTTGTTATAAAAGAGGACTTTTCCGTGCCGAATATCCTTGAAAACATCGAACACGTTGTTGTCGTGATGTTCGAAAATCGCTCGCTCGACACAATGCTCGGCTGGCTCTATCCGACCGGGAGCTCGCCCGGAACGGTTCTTCCCGCAGGGAGTTCGTCGCAATTCGACGGCGTCCAAATGAGTATGTCGAACCCTTCGAAGTCGGGCGTCCCGGTTCACGTGACCCCATCGACAACTAGCAGCACGGTGCCCGACCCGGATCCGCAGGAGACTTTCGACAACGTCACCGAACAATTGTTGGGGCCGACCCCTGCTCCAGGAGCTTCCCCATCGATACCGATGCAGGGATTCGTCATCAATTATCAAACCACGTCAGCATCCGACGACAGCCAGGTCATGCAATGTCACAGCGTGGATCAATTACCCGTGTTGGCGACGTTAGCGCGTTCCTATGCGGTATCCGACGCCTGGTTCGCATCCGTGCCGAGTCAGACGTGGCCAAACCGGGCGTTCGCGCACGCCGGCACCTCGAATGGACACGTGAACAATGGCAGCCCGCCAGACCCAATGAAGTGGGACGTGCCAACTATCTTCAATGTGCTCGTCTCCGTCGGCGCAAGCTGGTCGGTGTACAGCGACACCATATTGACCCCGTCGCTTACCCGGACGATGTTCCCCAAGCTGTGGGACGTGACGCTCTCGGCTCATTTCAAAGGGTTCCCTGCATTTGTCGATGCGTGCGCGAATGATGCGCTACCGCAGTATTCGTTCATCGAACCAAGCTTCCTGGTCGACCCTAACGACCAACACCCACCGCACGATGTACGTGCAGGCGACACGTTTCTTCATGCGATCTGGACTGCCGTGAGCACGTCTCCTGGCTGGAGCAAGACCTTGCTTATCATCACGTTCGACGAGCATGGCGGTTGTTTTGATCATGTCTTGCCACCGTCCGGCGCGATCCCTCCCGATGAAGCAAGCTCGCCGGGCGACGAGGTATTCGGATTCGACCGGTTCGGCGTGCGCGTTCCGCTTGTTGTCGTGTCGCCCTATATCGCAGCGGGCACAGTGTTTCGGACACCGACGCTGGTTCCGTACGATCACACATCGATACTCGCTACCTTGCGCGATTGGCTCGACATTCCCGCGTCGAAAATGCTTCCAAGCAAACGGATAGCTAACGCGCCCACGCTCGAGCAGGTCCTGACGTTGACGGTGCCGCGCGAAGATATGCCAAGTATCGGCAATCCCTCGGCCAACTTCGTCCAGCCCCCCTTGACTCAACCGCTAAATGATCTTCAGAAAAGCCTCGTGACAGGCTCTGCGCGCCGGTTCGGACTGGATCCTTCGGCGACTGTCGCTCCGATGGACACCCGGCAACACGCTGTCGATTTCTTTAAGCGAAGGACGTCGCAGGCCAACTCGTAGTCGACGGGCGTGGCATGAGTGATTAATTGACACGCGCGATCAGGCGACTACCGTTCGCGCGATGAGCGGACTATCGTCTGCACTATGAATTCGGAATGCGGGACAGCACACATACCGGCTTGCGCACCCCTGATAGTTTACGAACCCTACAAAGCCTCGCCGCCAGGTCGAACGGAAGAGCGAAAACATCACAGGGAGAAGGGCGTGCCACATCGCGCTGGTATGTCGAAAGCACAGTCGATCGACTCCGTGCTTCCGGTGTCATTCATCGAAGCTCTTTCATCGCACCGGCCTGGCTCGTTTTCAACGACCGGCGCGGCGCTGTCCGCCGGGCGATTGAAAACGCTTTCCGCCAGCATGATGATGACCAGGATTTGCGCGGCCGGCAGCGCCTATGCCACGCTACCGCCGCTACCGTCGGGCGGCGCACTCGTGGGCGCACAAGGCACGGCGCCGTCTTCGAGCAACGCACTGACGGCCTCGCACATGAGCAATGCGGCAAGCTTCGGCCCGAGCTGGGATTTCGGCGCGAACGGCACGAGGGTGATGCCGGCCGGTGGCACTCATCCGGTCCTGCTTTGGCAGGTGGCTCATTAAACGGCTCGTTACATGGCGCGTCACTCGCTTCGCTGAGCGTCTTGTCATGCGTCTCGCGAAGCGGCGCGTAGCCAACCGCGCGACGGCAACCGCTACGACGGCAACCGTTGAGACAGCGACCGCTGCGGCAGCACTCGCAGCGCGTAATGTCGCACCGAGCGTCTTTGCGGCGTGCGTGCTTTTGATTACCACCCAAGCGCTTGCGCAGTCTTATCGCGATGTCGCGCCGCTCGGGGTTCCGGATGCACGTCCTCCGGTCACCGAGGCCGTGCCGCCGGAGGCACCGGACGGCTCGGCCGCGGTGGCCGTTCCCTTGCTTCGCGGACTCGATTTCGTAGCGGCAGCCCAAGCAAACGCAAACACCAACACCAACGCCTCGACATCCGCAAGCGGCGCCGTGAATGCCACCGGCCTGCCGCCGCTCGACGCATCGTTTCTCACGACTTTCGATAGTTACATCGGCAAGCCGCTCACGTTCGCGGAGTTGGCGCAGATCCGCCGTGCCGTGGTGGCGCGTTATCGTGCCGCGGGCCAGCCGCTCGTCGATGTCTACGTGCCTGAGCAGGACGTCGAAAGCGGCATCGTGCAAATCTCTGTGGCCGAGTTTCGTCTCGGCAAGATCGAGGTGCGAGGCAACCGGTACTTCTCGACACCGCTCCTCACGCGCGAGATGCCGCTGACAGCGGGCTCGACTATCGATGCACGCGATGTCGACGCGGGACTCGCCGTGCTTAACGCGAACCCATACCGTCGCGTCAACGTCATTTACGCGCCCGGCACGGCACTCAATACGACCGATGTCATCCTGCAAACGGACGACCGCCTGCCGCTGCGGATCTACGGCGGCTACGACAACGACGGCGTGCGCCAACTGGGTCGCGACCGGTTCCTGGCCGGCTTCGGATATGGCAACCTGTTCGGCCTTGACCAGCAGATCAGCTATCAGGCAACGGCAAGCAACGACCTGTTCGGCGGCAATCCGTCAATAGAAGGCCGGCCGAACCGGCCGCGCTTTGTTGCTCACTCGGTTAATTACGTCGCGCCCTTGCCGTGGCAGGATCGTATTGAGATCTTCGGCGTATTTGCCCAGAGCACCCCGCGTCTTGCCGATAGCTTTGGCCAGACCGGGATCTCGACGCAACTGAGTTTTCGATACGACTTGCGCCTGCCATCGCTTGCCGCGTGGCAGCAGCAAGTGCAGTTCGGTTACGACTTCAAGCGCTCCAACAATGATCTGGAATTCGGTGGCGCGCAGGTATTCAACGCGAACACGCACATTCATCAGTGGCTGGTGGCTTATGACGCTACCCGCGCCGATGCGCTCGGTTCGACCCACGCAAATGTGACGCTCGTCGGCAGCCCGGGCCGGCTCGATTCAGATAACAACGACGCAGCGTTCAATGCCGCGCGGCTCGGCGCGAAGCCGCGCTATGGCTATCTGCAGCTATCGGCTCAACGCGATACGGCGCTCGGCGCGGGTTTTGTGCTCACCAGTCATGGGCTGTTTCAGTGGAGTCCGGATACCTTGTTGCCAAGTGAAGAGATTGGGCTGGGTGGTGAGGGGAGTGTGCGGGGCTACGATACGTACTCGGTGCAGGGCGATCGCGGCTGGAACATCCAGACTGAGGTGCGTGCGCCGGGATTTGCTTTTGGGGCGAGCGGGGCGGCCGTGCAGCCGTTTGTCTTCTTCGATGCAGGGCATGTGTGGAATCGTATCAATGAGCCGGCGGAGACGCAGAGTGGTCTGCTGGCGAGTGTGGGTGCGGGATTGCGATTCCAGCTCGGCCGCTTTGTTGATTTTCGAATGACTTATGGGGCGCCGCTTAAGGCGGTCGTGGCGAATGGGTCCAAAGCGCCGATGGTTTTGTTGATGCTTGTGGTGGGGAGTTAGGGCCGGCCCAAAGAACCGAATGGGGCCGGCAATGAAAATAGGGCTTACGAATATTGATGCGCCACAGCGAAGTCTCGAAGGTGGCCATCACAAGGGCGAGCCCAAATGCGCTCTTCGCGGCCGGACCTGCGGAAGCGCGAAGAGCACCGTGAACCTGAAGACAGGCAAACCGATGAAATCAAAGATCGGAGCCCGGGACTCGGCGAATAGTGCGGCTGAGTGCGCCTACTCCCATCCCTGATATCCGGCGGGCTGCGCCGAATTGCCGTAACCGGCGGGGTACGGCCGCCGCAGTTCAGGCGGCGTGTACATCTGGTTATATGCCGGATAGGCAGGCGGGCGGGCCACTGTGACGACCTGCTGCGCCACGGCCTGAGGGGGTGGCCTGGGTACGTAGGCGGACTGCGTGTAAGCCGCTTGGTACTGAGCGGTTCGAGGCGGCAAGGGCGGCGGCGCGTATTCCCGCCCGGAATACCCACCTGACTCCTGAGACTCGGTTGGCACCTGGTTATAGGCCGGCGCCGCCGCATATTGCTGGGGCTGCCGATTCTGATATTGCCGAGCTTGCCGGTTCTGCGCCGCTTGAGTTCCCGGCGCCGCGGCGTATTGCGGTTCCTCATCGGCCTGCCGATACTGCGGCGCCGCCCGCTGAGCGTTCTGCGAATGGCGGCTCTGCGCTACCTGTGCGTCGTCGTCATTGTTCGATTTTTCGTCCGGCAATGCCGTCACGGCTTGCGTCGGAATCAGTATCGGCGGTTCGGACTCGGGGCCAAACATCTTCGACGGCGTAGTCCGCGTGGCAACCTGCTTCAGGTGCACAGGTTGCGCTTCGGCCCGCCTGGGCGGCGTGACCTGCACCGAAGCTTGCTTTAACAACGCGACCGGCGCCGCGACCCGCCTCGGCGGCACAGGCTCGACCTGCGCGTAAACATGCTTCTGCGGCACGGGTGCGGCTTGCGCGGGAACGCGCTTCAGCGGCACAGGCTCGGCGCGCGCGACGACCTGCCTGGACGGCGTGGCTCGCGCAGCAGCGACCCGTTTCGGCGATGCGACCGGTGTGGATACGGATACTTGCCTCGACGACGCGGCTTGCGCCACGACCCGCCTTGGCGGCGCAACCCGCTCGGCAACCGGCTTCGGCGGTGCGGGCATGGCCGGCGCGGCAAGCTGCTTCTGCGGATGCTTCACCTCGTCAGCCAAGGTCGAATAGGATTTCGAGTCTTCCCTGGCGCGCGCGTTATAGCCGATGAAATACGCGTAGCGCAGGTCTTTCAGGCGCGCCTGATTGTCGGCAGCGGCTGAGATGCGCTCTTCGCCGGGATCGAGGGAGGCATCGACGGTCGAGTCTTCGTAGGCCGGGGCTACTGCATCAGCGGCACGGGCGGATTCGGGATGCAGCGCGCCCACCGAAGACATCAGCGCGGCGGCTACCGCGGCGAGGACTTTCTTTTCCATTCTTTCACCTCGGAATTCCGTGCGACAGGCCGCGTGGGATTCTTCAATCTCCGGACCTGACTTTCAGTCGTGCTACCGGGATATCGACTCTTTTTAGCACGTCCTGAAGGGCCCAGGAAACTGTTTTCGGCTATAACCCGAGCGAAAGACCCTATGCGCAACAACCATAGAGGTACCGGCGTCGCCCGTCCGGAAATTTTTGCCTGCTCGGGCGGCCATGGCTTGCATCCGACACGCTGAGCCGACGCAAAAGTTGTATCGACGTCGCACGCGGCAGTTCGCAACCACCGCTAGTAATTGAAGCTCGCGTTGAAAAACACGCCCTTGGCGCGGTCATCGCCGACAATCTTCAATCGATATTGCAGCGAGAAATCCACGAACGAGCGCGGCGCGTGATACGTGTCCTCACGGAACCAGTAGCGCAAGTTCATGCCCACGCCTGCGCCCATCGCGGCACGGTTGTTGATCTGCGTGTTGTAGTCGCCGCCAAGCACCGCGTACGGAAACGCGACGAGATGCGGATCGATGGCATCGAGCCTATAGCTTCGGCCCAGCTCGCCGGTGAAGGTCGCATAGTTGGCCGGATGCGTGATGTAGTGCCCGGCTTCGGCGTAAAGCTGCCCGGTCCACCAGCTTGGCGTGTCCACGCGCAAATCCGTGCCGAACCCGTTCGAATACGCAATACGTGCAAGCCAATCCGGCTGCACCGCGCTGCCAAGCGGCACGATGCGCTCGAACGCGAGCACGAGGTTTTGGCTTGCAAACGGCTTCGCGCGGATGCCGAGCGCGCCTTCCAGGCTCGGCGTGCCCGTGACGTTGCCCGCCTTCGAATAGAGCGTCTCGTAGGCACGCGCGTAGAGCTCGACGATGTGTCCATCGAGATAACCGAAGGGCCGCCAGTAGGCTTCGGCGCCGGCTTGCACGCTTTTGTCGGCGGTACTTCCCGGGCTGGCCACGAAGGTGGTCTGGTCGCCCGTGGGCCGGTATCCCAGCGATGCATTCACGCCCCAGGTCCGGTCAAGCTCGGACATCGTGCGGCGGGTTTCGAACGTCTGTTGCGGCTGCAGAGAAATGTCGCCGTTGTTATTGGCGTCGATGCCGCGCTTGAAATAATCCTCCGCCACGGGCGCCGCGCCCGCGTTCAGGTTTGCATAGCCTGCATCGAGCAAGCTCGATGGCGGCAACTCCTGGTTGCGGTCAGCCTCGTTGTAATAGCGTGCAGCAAGCGCCGGCTGTCCCGCATTCGATGCGAAATACGCGGCGTTCACGCTCGGCAATGTATCGATCATGCCGGTTTGAATGAGCCTGGAAGCTTCCTGTTGAGACCCCGTCTGATCGCCGTTCGATGCCAGCGCCTGGATCAGCAACAGGCGATGCACCGGATCATCGGGCGCGATGCGAACTGCCTCACGTGCCTGCGCCACCGCGAGCGGGTAGTCATGCCGGTCGTAGGCGCGCGCCGCCGCGGCGTACTGCGTATAAGCAGGATCGAAAGGATGCAGCGTGCACAGGATGCCCGAATCGATGCGCGTGCAATCGAGCATCGGCAGCGGCAGATTGGCCGAATCAACAGCATTGGCCTGAGTAGCCGCACCCGACGATGCCAACGCGCGCCGCGCTTTCTGGCGACGGACGGCGATCATCAGGCCGGTGGCGTCGCCACTGGGTTTGAGATCGCTCAGCGTATCGAGCGCGCGTTGCGGATCGTTGGTTGCAAGCGCCATGTCCGCGATCACGATCCGGCCATTGCGTCGCTCTTGTTCAGAGCCGTCCTCAAGCCGCGTTGCCTGCGTGAAATCCGCGAGCGATGCCTCATGCTGGCCCAGGCGCTCGCGGATCGCGCCGCGCAACAACCACGGCGCGAGGGCAGACTGATTGGCTGCGATGGCGTCGGTCGCGGCTTGATCGGCTTCATCGAAACGATTGGCTTGCATCAATGCATCGATCAGCAGATCGCGTGCGCCGGGAACACCCGGCGCGTAGCCAATGGCGGCGCGTGCGCGCGAGATCGCGGTGTCCGTGTCGCCGCGTTGGAGCGCGTCGTAAGCCTCGGATGCCGCCACTGGACCAAGCCGCGCGCCGATAAACCCGCGTCGCGCGCGCAGCCCCGGGTTATCGCCGCCGCGTTGCGTTTCAGCGATATCCGCGTTGTACGCATCGAGGTCGCGCCCTTGCGCGGTGAGGGCATCGATCACGAGAAAATGCAGCGGCATGACATCGGGCCGCGCGGTCAATACCTCATTTGCCGCTGCGATCGCGTCATCATAATCATGCTTCGCATACGCCCGATAAGCACGCTGTGCCGTCTTCGCCAGCTTGCCCGTCAGCGCGTTCGGATCGTACGGACCTTTACCCTTGCCGTTACCGTTACCGTTACCGCCGCTCGCGATGATCGCAAGCAACGCGCGACGGCGAGCGAGCAACGCGGGTTCGGGGCCGAGGTCCTTGATCGCATCGTCAACGGCATGAACCGCCGCATGCCTGTCGCCTTGCGCTTCGAGTGCGCTGGCAAGGAGCAGGCGCAGCGACATCACATCCGGGCGTTGCCGGATCGCTTCGCGCGCGTAAGTGACGCTCGCCTGGTAACGATGGCTGTCATAGCTGCCATACGCCTGCCGCGCCACCCTGTAGGCGCTGCCGGTCAGCGGCAGCGGAAGGGTTTCATCGGCTTGCGACAGACCGGGAATGGACCAGAAAAGCGCAGCGCCGAACAGGAACGCGGGCATGCGTGTGCATAGAAGAGGCTGTTTAAATTTCACTGCAGGAGACTGTCCACGAGTTGAGGCGGCACGTAATGGGGTCCATCGAAAAGATACGTGCGATAACCGCGATAAGCATCGAGTTGCTGCCGGAGTTCCTGCGCCGTGGCCGAGCGAAAGGTCGACTCCAGTGCGAGCCGGAAGGCTTCGGCGATGACCCGCACGCGTTCTCGCCCTAACCTCGCGCTAAGCGCAGCGGCGTATGTCCGGGCAATGCGCGGTTCGCGCGCATACACGCCCACGCCGTCCTGCAGCAACACGCCCACGTCATTGGGAAGCCAGCTCGAAAGCCACTCCGCAAGCGGCGCGCCGCCAATATTGCCGCGGTCATAGACGCTGATCCACAAGGGCCGCGGCAAGCGTGCGAGCAATGGCGCGAGCGAACGCGCACCCCGCCAGCCCGGATCGACTTCGACGGGAAAATACCATCCTTCGATGTTCAGCCGCGGCGCCGCGCGCACGAGTTCAAGAGACTGTTCGACGAGCAGCGCGGCGTTGGCGCGCGCGGCATCTTCGTTGAAGCGCCCGGCCAATCCAACGAGCACACGCCGCGCCCACGGCTCTTGCGCGATGCGGTTCCAGTCCGGCAAACGCGGCGCAACAGGGATCTGCGTTCCGGCGACATACGCGGTGTCATCGACAGCGGTCCATTGCAGCAGCAAGTCGGTCACGCCCAGCCGGTTCCAGTCGCCGTGTGCGTCGGCATGCGTGTTATCGAGTTGCCATGCAACGCCTTGCACGAGCGGCGTGGACCGGCACCCGCCAAGTCCGAGCGACAGCATTCCGGCGGCGCTGCCGCGCAAGAATGCGCGGCGGCCCGGCGTCAGGACGCAAGGACCGGAACAGTTGCCGATCACGTGTTTTGTCCCGCTTCGCGCGCACGGCTCTGGGTCTGCACTGCATCGCTTAGCGCCCGCGCCGAGATCGCGCCATACGCCACCATGAATTCGCCGATGCGGCCGTCGTGTTCCGGCCTGTACACCTTCAGCGCCTGGTTGAAACTCTCGCGCGTGATGTAGCCCATCTGGATCAGCAAATCGCCGAGCAGCGGCACGTTCGTCTCGTTCGGCTCAAGTGCATTTTCGGCGCCGCGCAAGAACCGGAAGCCGGTCGCGATTTCGCTTTCACGCACGATCCTTTGCGTCACCGGCCCTCCGGCGACGCGTTCGATTTCCTTCAGTGCATCGTCTGCAATCGGACTTGCCGCCAGCAAGATCCTGCGTCCCGCATGATCGGTGCCTTGCGGCAGGACGCGGTATCGGATGGCATGTTCGAGCGGTACGTGCGCCTGACCTTCATCGAGCAAGGCAGGGTCCAGCGCGGCGCGCTCCAGTTCAGATTGAAACGACAGCGCTTCGGCAAGCGTCTCCTCGTCGAGCCAGCCGCGCGCCAGCAATTCGCGGCCAAGCGGCGCTTCGCTCGCGAGCTCGTCTTCCATCGCGGTCTTGAGTTGTTCTTCGTTGATTGCCTGCCAGGAGATCAGCAATTCGCCAAGCCTTTGCCGGCGCTTTTCCGAGAGACCCTCCGCCGATGGAAAATCGTGCATGGTCTTGTCCCACGCAAGCCGCTTGCCCGTGATCAGATGCGACGCAAACAGGCGCCATGCGCGCGATACCGCCAGGAAGTTGATGAAGTTGGCGACGACCATGCGCGGTATCGAGACGATTCCCTGTTCCCAGCCGTAGAGCCGCGTGACGAAATACACCCGTTGCACGACCCGCAGCAGCACGGCGATGGTGTTCAGCACGAGCACGGTTTTCATCCACGTCGAATCGACGAATGGCGAAGGCAGGAAGTCGCTCGTCAGCCCGAACGAGGCCGCGCCCATGAACGCGATGAACTGCAGCACGAGCACATAAGCCAGCATGCCGACAAACGATGTCACCACACCCTTGCGATCCCGAAACAGCAAATAGCGGTTGGCTAGCGAGCCGCTCCAGCCGGTCTGCTGCCAACCCTGCATGCCGATCCCGAGCACCCAGCGCGCGCGTTGCCGGTACGCGGTGCGAACCGTATCGGGGAAAAATTCACGCACGGAAAGCGGCACCGTCACGGTCACTTCGCGATCGTCGCCGAGCCCGAACACGCTCTTGCGGCGGGTGCGGAACTGCACCGGAAACACCGCAAAAATCGATTCCATGCCGAGCTTCAGCAAGCGCGTGCCGACATCGTAGTCCTCGGTCAGCGAATCGGTATTGAACGGCTGGTTCTTCGTGGTCTCGATCAGCGCGAGCATCGCCCGCCGCGAGAAGCAGGTGCCCACACCCGCCGACGGCACGCTGCCCGTCATGCTCTCGCGCACCACGAGATCCTTTGCGTGCCACTCGGCGAACTCGTCCATATACGTGCCCGCGACCAGCTCGTACCAGTGCCGCTCCAGGGACGCCACCGGCAACTGGATCATGTCCTTGCGCGGCACGAGAAAGTTGAAGAACTTCAGTTCGAGCGAATGCAGCACGTCCTCGCTGTCGTGCAGCACGAAGCCCGCGAACTCCAGGTCCGCATTGCGTTCGTGCTGGAGTGCTGCCTGCACCACCCAGTTCAGGCAATCGGCCTTGCAGGTCGGGCCATCGTGCGGTACTTCCACGCGATGCAACTGCTTGTAGCGCATCCGCATGCGCTCGACTTCGGCGCTGGTCGCCGGATCGTTCACATACGTTCCCACGAAGATCACGTAGTTCCTGTAGTCGAGCACGCGCACGGCATCTTCCAGCATCGCCGCGATCACGCCGTATTCGTGCCAGGCAGGAATCATTATGGCGATAGGCTGCTCCGCGCGCTCCTGCAGTTGCGACGCTTTCAGTGGCTTGAATTCGCGCTTGACCGTGAGCGCGCGGACCGCCCGCCGAACCCAGTAATACGCGTCGATGAACAGATCGTCCGCGCTCGAAACCAGGATGATCACGGCGATCACGCCGGCGCAATATTGCAGCCAGTAGTAATACTGTTGTGCGTAGTAACCGGGATCAAGGTCCATGGCGTGTCCTCATTTCGACGGCGGGTTTTGAGGCTGGTTTTGAGGCGGGTTCTGAGCTTGCTTCTTGCGGCTGCGCATCAGCGAGGCGAACATCAGCAACAAGACGAACATGCCGACCAGCAACGCCGGCACCGTCCACGACAGCCATTTGCGCGACCACGGCGCGCCCGCATCATTGCCGGTATCGATACGGATCATGCTGGCCGGATCGCGCGTATCGATCTCTTTCAACACGCCCGTACCGTCGACCACGGCAACGTCGGCCTGCGCCAGTTGCAGGCTCACCGGCACGAGCGGCGCGCGCCCGCCGACGCTGCGCCAGATCACGCCGTGCGTGTCGCCGGACTGCGCGACATCCAGCACGCCTACACCTTGCTGGCTGACATCGTAGAGCGTCTGGTCGTCGTTGCCGGTGATGGCAAGGCGGGTGTCCGCGACCTGTACGTGCGACTTCTGGTCTGCAAGCGCAACGTCGAACGCGAGAAACGCTCCGGCGGGCGTGACTGCAGCGCTGCCCGATGTCACCGTCAACGACGCGCGTTGCGGATCGACGCCGGTAGCATCCGCCAGACGCGCGACGCGGGGAAGGGTGGTGGTGGCGTCGGCGAGATACGCGTTTGGCACCAGCACGCTCGCGCTCGTGGCGAAGCGCGCGACCATGCCGGTGAAGTTGTCTTCGGCGTCGGCCTTTATAAGCGTGAGATGGCTGGTCGGCAGGACCGCTGCCGGATAGCCCTCATCGCTCGCGCAACCGGCGTCGGACTGGCGCGTGAACGTGACGCGCAACAGGTTGCGTGAACTCAATGCACTGCGCGGAATATGCGATGTCACCCGTTGGGCGCGGCCATCGGCATCGAGCAGTTTCGAGCCGATCAGCGTGTCATTGAAGAACACCGACGCGACCACGCCCGCGTTGTGACCGTTGGGCGAACCGGCGAGATCGAGCACTACGTCATCGGGCAGGCGTCCCGCGCCCGCGACCGCGCCGAGATCGAAATCCGCCGTCCACGATGCCTGCCGCAGCACGTTCACCGTGCGCGGTTCGCCGCCCAGCGCGGAGAGCGGCACGACGTCATGACGCCCGTTCGCGGCGCTGTCGATGCTGTGCACGACCAGTTGATTCGATCCGTCCACGGAGCGCCAGACCTGCGCGAGCGCGCCGACCGAACGCGTGTCGCCGACCACGATCACCGCCTGTCCCGCCACGTGTACCAGTCGCGCTTCACCGGGCGCGAGCGGCGTGACAAGCGGGGCGACCGCACGTTTGCGCCAGTCATCGAATGCACTTGCCGCTTCGGGAGATACCGCCGCCGCTTGCAGACGCAACGCGTCGAGCGAGGCGTTGACGCTGGTGCGCAGGGTGTCATCGGCGACGATGAGATCCGCCGGCAGCGCCGCCGGCGCCGAGATGGCCAGCAGCGCCCCGGCTTCGGCGGGGTTCGCCAGCCGGTGCTCGCCGCCGCTTGCAAGCGCTGCGAACGCGGGCATGGCGCGCAACGCGGCGGGCACGTCGGGCGTGCCGAGATTCACCGTATCGCCCACGGCGGGCCAGCTGTTTACCGAGGGTTCGCGGCCATCGCGCTGCATGATCGCGGCGGCGCGCCACGCGGTGTCATAGGCAGGCGCGCCAAGCCGTTTCGACGATATGGCAATCGCCGGCATCTGCGAGAGCGCGCTCCACGCGGTGCGCAGATCGCGGACGTCGCTGCTGTCGTAGCGATAGTTCAGGCGCGTGGCAGGCGCGAGCCGCAGCACGTTGCCGATTGCTGTCTGGTCGGCGCACACGGCGTCGTTGATCACCGACGCATATTCGAAGCCCACGCGCAGATAGCCGGTGGCGCGCGGCGATCCATCCACGCCGATGGTCGCCGCCGCGTTGCCCTGCGGCTGCGTGAGGGCGCGCGCCAGCACCGGCGAGCCGTCCAGCGACACGAGCATCGTGGTGCGGCCGCCGTCGCCGCGCAGGTAGCTGGCATCGACTTGCAGGGCGGCATCGGTGATCGGGATGCCGGCGGGCACCGGGAAGTAGTACTCGCGGCGGCTGTCCGGTGCGCCGAGCGCCACTGTGTCGCGCACGCCGAGGCGTTTCAGCTCGACGCTACGCGTGATCGAGGCGTGGCTGGCAGTATCGAAGGCGCCGGCGAAGTCCGGGGCTTGTGCCGATGTCTGCGCTGCGGCGGCATTGAACGAAGCCGCGGCGATCGCAATGGTGATCGCAATACAGGGAAGCACCCGGAAAAATGCCGGCAGGTGCGAGGAAAAATGGCGAGTGTGACGAAGATGCAGTTGGATAGCTCGGGTCACGGTCGGTAGCGGATGTGGTTTATATAAGCAACGACGACTCAATGCAGTTCGCGTGAGTCACGCGCGTCGCTGCAATTGGATGCCGCAAGAAAATGCAAGCCGAGCCTGATGGCGCGTTGGATCAGTTAGTTCAGCCGTTGAGTCTGTCGCTGAGTCATCGCCGATTCAGCCGCCCGAGACCCGCCGGGTGCGCGCAAGAGCAGGTGCATCGATCAACGCTGGCGAAGCGGCGCCGAACTCCGTGAACCGGCGGCCTGCTAGCGCCGCGACAATCCGTTCGGACGCACGGCCATCGCCGTATGGATTGGCGAGACGTGGCGCAGGGCGCTTGACCAATGACGACATCGAGCCCAGTAATCCCGATACTGCCGCCCCGATCGCTGCGCGGCTCGTGCCCACCAGGCGCACCGTGCCCGCTTCGACCGCTTCCGGCCGCTCGGTGATGCTGCGCATGACCAGCACGGGTTTGCCGAGCGCCGGCGCTTCTTCCTGCACGCCGCCCGAGTCGGTCAGCACGATGTCCGCGCGTTGCATCAGCCGCACGAAACCGAGGTAATCGAGCGGCTCGATCAGATGCACGTTCGGCTCGCCTTGCAACATGGCAAGCACGGGTTCGCGGACATTCGGATTGAGGTGAAGCGGATAGACGATCTGCACCGCATCGCGCCGCGCAATGTCCTGCAACGCGAGACAGATTTGATGAAAGCCATCGCCGAAACTTTCTCTCCGATGCCCCGTGACCAGCAGGATCGGCTTGCCATTGCCGGTAAAAGGCAGCGCGGCGTCCAGGCGCTTGCGCAGGTGTGCGTCAGCGTCGATGCGCGCGGCTGTCATCATGAGCGCATCGATCACCGTGTTGCCCGTGACCACCACGCGACCCTGCAGGTTCTCCGCCTGAAGATTCGCCTTCGCTCCCGCGGTTGGCGCGAACAGCAGGTCGCACATGACGTCCACCACGCGCCGGTTCATCTCTTCGGGCCACGGTTGCGACAGATCGCCCGTGCGAAGACCAGCCTCGATATGCGCGACCGGAATTCGCCGATGAAACGCCGCGAGCGCGGCAAACGACGCAGTGGTGGTATCTCCGTGAACGAGCACGCGATCAGGCTGTGCGATATCGAATACGTGGTTGAGCGAATCCAGCACGCGAGCGGCGAGGCCGTTTAGCGTCTGGTTTTCCGTCATCACGTTCAAGCGATGATCCGGCGTGATGCCGAACTGGTCCAGGACCTGTTGCAGCATGGTTTCATGCTGCCCCGTCACGCACACGATGGACTCCAGGTCCGGGTCCGCTTCGATCCACTTCACCAGCGGCGCCATTTTGATGGCTTCAGGCCGGGTCCCGAAAATCGACATTACTTTTTTCAATTGCATTGAATTATGGCTGTTAATTTCGAGTTGAAAGTCTAAAAGAATTGTTTGTATCAAATGAAGTTAAAACTTAGTTCATTCGTAAAACAACGTAATCGATGTAATCGAAAGTAACTGACAATGCGGACGAAAAGTGAACAAATTTTAAAAGGCTTTAGTTAGACAAATATTTCCTGGCGATCGGGCTACAGAATTGGGTTGCAGGTAAATTTTGGACGCACCGGAAAGGAGCGAATATCTGCTTCAGAATGAGCAAAAATTACTCGCTAAGCCTCATGTGCGTTGGGTTGAAAAGATCAGTGGTTAGCAGTCCAACTAATTGTTCCTGGTCAGTAGACTTAAAATATTTATGTGGCGACATTAATGTCGCATGCCAAATACCGGATTAATATGGGATGATTTATTCGAATTGAATCTGACGTGAAACTCTTAGGGGTGGAATCTCAGAAATTACAAAATTATGCAATGACAGGGTGAGCTGCGCTATTAATAAAACTGGAATTCAATCCTTAGGTAGGCGAGAGGGAAAGATGTGAACCGACAGCCGATGACCGCAAGGTCGAGTGTGCCCATGATTGACGCGAACGGCGCCGCAATCTTCCAAGTTGCGGCACCTCTCGCCGCGGAAGCTTGTTCCTTTGACGGATGCGGTAGCTGAAGAACCTTCATACCAAACGCCCTTATTGGCGTCCGCCGTAGCAAGGAGTTTTATTTGACATCCTGCGGTATCTTCGCCGCGCGTACGAATTCGATGAAGCGTGCCGCTACCGCGTTATCACGGCCCGTCTGCCACGCCAGCCCGACTTGCCAACGGGCGGCTGCATCGCGCAGGGGGAGCACCCTTGCGTCGCGCAAAAGATACTTCGCCCTGGATGGCAAAAATGCAGCACCGACGCCCGCAGCCACAGCGGCAAGAACGGACTGGATATCATCGGTCTGCTGAATTACGCGCGGCACGAAACCGTGCTCACTGCACCACCGATCGATCTGCGCTGCCAACCCGGGGCCACGGCTGCGCGAGAGCGCGATCAAGCCAAGATCGTTGAGATCATTCAGGTCAGACGGAAGACGCTTCCATTTTGCATGCTGAGGCACGGCCAGCGCCAAGGTCTCGCTGAGCAACGGGACACACGATAAATCGCCTTCGGGCGGCAGGCGAATGAAGCCGACGTCGAGCTTCCCTTCGAGAAGCCGGCGGGTTTGCTCGGCTGAAGAAAGGTCATTGAGCGATACGCTGACGTTCGGATTCAGTCTTCGGAATTGCGCGATCAGTTGCGGCGCCAGGGTCAAGGTCGTGAGTCCGAGTCCTACGCGCAGATATCCACGTTTTCCGCTGCTGGCTTCGCGAGCCCGTGCGACGAGTTCGTCCGCATCGCGTACCAGCGTTTGCGCTCCGCCAAGGAACTCGGCGCCAAATGATGTCAGTTCGGCGCCATGTCTGCCGCGTTCAAAAAGCCGCGCGCCCAAGGTGTCTTCCAACGCAGCTATCTGCTTGCTGAGGGCGGGTTGAGTGACATTGAGCGCGTCGGCGGCGCGGCCGAAGTGGTGGAGTTCCGTCACGGTCAGGAAGGCGCGCAGTAATTTGAGTTCCATTCTGTGAAGTAATTGAATATGTCGAATGATTCATTTTACTTATCGAACGCCTGACGGTCCAATGGACTCTTCAATGGACCGTCAGGCGGCAAACGATATGACTTCTCCTTTTAAGGTTGCAACCGTTCCGCTAGTCTCCGTACGCGGGAATGCAGCGCAGAACGTCGCGAGCGTATCGGCGCGACTGGCCGATGCCGCGCTTCAGCGAATCTCACTGGTGGTTTTTCCCGAGGCCAGCCTGGTCGGATACGGCGATACGCTGGACCTTCGTCGCCGCGAGCTTGTGGCGCTCTCCGAGCCGCTGGATGGTCGCTCGATCGATGAGGTCGCGAAGGCCGTGGAGCGCACCGGCGTAGCGGCGGGCGTGGGATTTATCGAGCGTGCGCCGGACGGGCGCTTGTTCAACAGCTATGTGATGTGCATGCCGGGAGGCGTGCGTTGTAGTCATCGAAAACTGCACATGGTCGAACACCCCGCTATTGAAAGTGGCGAGCAGTACACCGTGCTCGATACGACGTGGGGCGTTCGTATCGGCATTCTGATTGGCGCCGATAATTATCTTGTCGAGAACGTTCGCATGGCGGCGCTGATGGGCGCGACATTGCTCGTCGCGCCGCATCGGACCTATGGTTCGGACAGCAACGGAGAAGCTGCGTTGCAGCGGCTTGCCACGGAGCAACGAACTCGGCCGCACGCCACAGAGAGCGGGGGAGGAGCCGGCTGGCTGCGGCGCTCGTTGATTGCGCGAGCGTCCGACAACGGAATGTTCGTAGTCTTTAGCAATGGATCGAACGTGGGCGCCCATCAGGACGGCATGATCATCGATCCCGGCGGACGAGTGCTGGCCGAACACGGCTCGTCATCCGGCACGATGCTTTCCGCAAGCGTGGATCCCGGCCTGATAGCGGGGAGTGTCGGCCAGCAATGCCTGGCGGCCCGCCGCTCTGACGCTAACGCGCCGCGCGCCCGTTCGATGTTCCCAAGCGCAAACGCCTATGCGGAGCGCAACGCAACCGCGCCGAGAGGCGCGATCGCATTGAGCTTTGCTCAGGTCAGCCGCATCCGCCAGACTTAGTGCTCCATCGAATCAATGCGCACCGCCGGCATTTCCGATCGCGTCCAGCTCACCAAGCACCGCCTCCGACAAATTCAACTGCGCCGCCTGTAGATTTTCCCGCAGATGCGTAAGCGACGACGTGCCCGGAATCAGCAGAATATTGGGCGAGCGATGCAGCAACCACGCGAGCGCGACTTGCATCGGTGTCGCGCCGATCGTCTGGGCGACCGTGGACAACTCGGACGATTGAATCGGCGTGAACCCGCCAAGCGGGAAGAACGGCACGTACGCTATGCCCTGGCTCGCCAGTTCATCGATCATCGTGTCGTCTTCCCGGTGAACGACGTTGTAGTGGTTCTGAACGCAGACAATCTCCGCGATGCCCTGCGCCTCGGCGATTTGGGCCGCGGTCACGTTGCTCAGTCCTATGTGGCGAACAAGCCCCTCGCGCTGGAGTTCGGCAAGCGCTGTGACCTGCTTTTCTATCGATCCTTCCGCCGGAGAATGGATGTTCCCCATGCTGCGCACGTTGACCACGTCGAGCACGTCCAGGCCGAGATTGCGCAGGTTGTCGTGGACGCCGCGCCTGAGGTCTTCCGGTTCCGTCGCCGGCAGCCACGCACCGTCGTCGCCGCGAACGGCGCCAAGCTTCGTGACGATCACCAGATCATCCCGGTACGGATGCAGCGCTTCGCGAATGAGCTGGTTGGTGATGTGCGGCCCGTAGAAGTCGCTGGTATCGATGTGATCGACACCCGACGCGACCGCTTCACGCAAAACCGCAATGGCGGCTTGACGATCCTTCGGCGGCCCGAAGACGCCGGGTCCGGCCAGTTGCATGGCGCCGTAGCCCAGGCGATGCACCGGGCGGCCGGCAAATTCAAAGGTGCTAACGGGTGTGAAATCCGGCATGACGCTCTCCTTGGTGAATGTGAGGCTAGTATGGCCACGATTGTGTTGTTAGATAATCCGGTCTAAATTGCACGGGTTGTTTAAAAAAGTGAACAGTAACCATGGAATTAAACGATCTTGCCGCGTTCGTTTCAGTCGCTCGCGCCGGCGGTTTTCGCGATGCAGCCCGGATCAGCGGCGTTTCCGCCTCTAGCCTGAGCATTGCAGTGCGCCGGCTAGAAGCGAAACTCGGCCTCCGTTTGCTCAACCGGACTACCCGCAGCGTGGCTCCGACGGAACCGGGGCTGCGGCTCATCGAAAAGCTGGCGCCGTTGTTCAGCGAGATGGAAGCGTCGCTGGATGTCCTGAACGGCTTCAGGGACAAGCCGAGCGGCACGCTGAAGCTCAACGTGCCGTCGAGCGCCGCGCGCATCGTGTTGCCATCCGTCATCGCGCCGTTCCTGAAGGCTTATCCGGACATCCGAGTGGAAGTCGTGGTCGAGGATGGTTTCGTCGATGTGCTGTCGATCGGCTGCGACGCGGGCATTCGTTACGACGAGCGGCTTGAGCAGGACATGATCGCCATTCCGATCGGGCCACGCGTGCAGCGCTTCGCGACCGCGGCGGCACCGGAATATCTCGATACGCACGGCCGGCCCGAGCACCCCAGCGAGCTGCTTTCGCATGCGTGTTTGCGCGGCCAGTTTGCCGGCGGCGCGAAGCCTACATGGGATTTCGAGCGGGACGGGGAAGTGGTGCGGCTGGATCCTGCTGGGCCGCTCCTGGTCAGGCCCGGCGCGGCCATGGACCTTGCAATCAGCATGGCCGTGGCAGGCGTGGGCGTGATTCACCTGTTCGAAGGAATGCTGCGCCCGCATTTGGATAGCGGCGCGTTGGAGCCGATTTTGGAACCGTGGTGGCCGTCGTTTTCGGGGCCGTTTTTGTATTATCCGGGGCGTCGGCACTTGCCTGCGCCGTTGCGCGCTTTTGTGGATTTTCTTAAGGCCGGTGGGGCATCGGATTTTTCGGGGCTTTGATTTATGCCCGCACATCCGCCTCCCGCGGCCCTTGCGGCACGATCGAACTCAACCAGTCCGATAGCGCGACGAACGGTTCGTCGTGCGCAATTTCATCGGGGGCGACCAGGTAATAGCCGGACGTGCCGGACATCGGCTTATTCAGCGGCACGACCAGCCGCCCGGCTGACAATTCATCCGCGAGCAGGATCTCCGGCAGGAGCGCAACACCCAGGCCCGCCTGAGCCGCACTGGTGAGCATCGTGAACAATTCATAGCGCGCGCCGCGCACCGCCCGCACATCGTGCTCGAGGCCGTTCAGGCGAAACCAGGTGCGCCAGGCGTCGGGCCTCGTCGATAAATGCAGTAACGGCAAATCAGCAAGCTGCTCAAGCGAAATCGACGCGCCGGGCGCGTTTTCGGCAAGCAGCGAAGGGCTGCACACCGGCACGACCTTGCCCTCGCGGAACAATAGCTTGCCTTGCGTGCCGGGCCATACCGAATCGCCGAAATACAGCGCGGCGTCGAAGGGTGAGTCGCTGAAGAGGAAAGGCTCGGTGCGGATGGAGAGATTCACCGTGATGTCCGGCCGCAGCGCACGAAATAACGGCAGGCGCGGGATCAGCCACTGACTGGCAAGCGTTGGAACCACCGCTATTTCGAGAATCCGCCCCACACCGCGCTGAGCCATCAGTTCTAGCGTATCGCGCTCAATCCGGTCGAGATTCTTGCGCACGAGCGCCGCGTAGTGGCGACCATGCGTGGTCAGAACAATGCGCTTCTTGATGCGAAGGAACAATGCGACGCCCAGCCGGCTTTCCAGTCCCGCCACCTGACGGCATACCGCGCTCTGTGTAAGCGAGAGTTCATTTGCCGCCCGGGTGAAGCTCTCGTGCCGCGCGGCGGCCTCGAAGATCTGCAAGGCGACCAGATTGGGAATACCTTTTCTCATGATTTACCGGTACGGTTTGCGGTTTGCGTATCGAGGCAATTGGGTCACTTGGTGCGATTCACGAACCAAGTGATGAGTTTATATCAGTTGCGCGGCTTTTTGCCGCCCTCCAGAATCATCCTCCAATGAACCGACGAACCGGGCTTTAGGCTTGTCCCAGGCTCGCGCCACGCTAGATCAGCCGGAATGGATAAATGAACTCGAATCTCGCCGCATTGCTTGCCGTAGCCCTTCCAGAATCCGATGTAGCCGGGTTAGTGCGGTTGATGAACTTGCCGTCCGTGCTCGCCAAATCCCAGCCGGGTACGGTCAACCGCGCCGAACTGGCGCAAGCGATGAACATGGCGCTGTTCGCCGGCCTGCTCGCACGCGTGCCAACGGGCCGCGCTTATACCGACGACCTCCGGCCCACGCAAACCCGCGTTCAGTTCGATCACGGCGCGCTGCGCACCGTGCGCTGGGCCGAATCCGGCGCGTTGCCGCCGGGCGAAGCCGCGTTCACGCGCATTCTCAAGCCGCTGGGTTTTGTGCTGAACGGCACGTACCCGCTCGATCGCATCAAGATGACGGGGCGCTCGTACATGCATGCCGATGCCCCCGATGAAATCGCGCAGTATTTCGTCAGCGAACTGCATCCCGAGCGCTTCAGTCCAGAATTCCAGCAAGCCGTCACGAACGTGATCGGCAAGAGCGTCGAGCCGCTGACGCCGCAAGCGGTCGCGTCGCTGGCCGAACTGGAGCGGGACCACTCGCTGCCGCTCACGGCTGCCCTCGACCTGCTGCCCGTGCTCGTACGCTGTTTCGAGCGCCAGCATCTCGCACCACGCCTGACCGACTATGAAACGCTGCGCGCCGAGTCGGCGGAAATGGCGTGGATTGCGACTGAAGGCAACGCGTTCAATCACGCAACCGATCGTGTGGACGATGTCTTCGCCGTCGCCGAAACCCAGCGCGCGCTCGGCCGTCTGATCAAGGACAGCGTCGAAATTTCGAAGTCGGGCCGGGTGCGCCAGACGGCGTTTCGCGCTGATCCTGTGCGCCGGATTTTCATCGGCGCGGACGGTGGGCGGATCGAACGCGACGTGCCGGGCTCCTTCTACGAATTCATCAGCCGCGACGCGGTCATGGACGAGACCACAGGCCGCAGCAAGCTCGATCTCGGTTTCGATGCCGGCAATGCCACGGGCATCTTCAAGATGACGGCGGCCGCATGAATTCCGCCGCCGACTTAACCAAACCCGCAGCCGACCTGTACGACTTCACGGGTCCGTTCAAGGCGCCGCAAGGCTCGGCGATCCGTGAGCTATTCAAGTACCTCAGCCGGCCGGGGATGATCTCTTTCGCGGGCGGGTATCCGTCGAAGGATCTTTTCGATCGGGCGGGTATCGGCCAGGCAATGGAGGACGCTTACGCCTCCGATCCGATTGCGTGCCTGCAATACGGCGACACGGCCGGCTCGCCCGCCCTGCGCCGCGCGATCCTGCGTTTGATGAGCGAGCGCGGCGTGACGCGCGAGGTGGACGACGTGATCGTGACCACCGGCTCGCAGCAAGGCCTTGACCTGCTGATCAAGATCCTGGTCGCACCGGGCGATGCGGTGCTGATCGAAGAGCCGGCGTATCCGGCCGCGATTCAGGCGCTGCGGCTCGCGGGCGCAAAGCTGCTTCCGGTGCGCACTGACGCCCAGGGTATAGACGTTGACGCGCTCACTGAGCAGCTCGAAGCACTCGATCCGGCTACGCGGCCAAAACTGCTCTACACGGTGCCGACCTTCGCGAACCCGACTGGCGCGACCTTGTCGGCGGCGCGTCGTGAAGCGCTCGCGCGGCTTGCGATGCGGTTCCGTTTCGTGCTGGTCGAAGACGATCCGTACGGTGAACTGCGCTTCTCGGGTGAGCCGGTAAAACCCATCACCGCACTCGCCGATGCCATCCCCGGCGCAAGCGACTGGGTCGTCTATTTCGGCAGTCTCTCGAAGATCGTGGCGCCGGGCTTGCGCATCGGCTGGTCGATTGCGCCGCCTGCCATCACGCGCCGCATGCTCGTGGCGAAACAGACGAGCGATCTTTGCACCTCGCCGCTCGCGCAGGAAACGGCGCGCCATTATCTTGAGCGCGGGCGTCTGGCGGAGCAAGTGCAGACCATCGTGCTGGCGTATCGCAAGCGTTGCGAAGCGTTGTCCAGCGCATTGCGCCAGTTTGTTCCCGATGAAATCGAATACGTGATGCCCGAAGGCGGCATGTTTGTCTGGGCGCGATTGAAGGGCGGCCGTCATTCCGCCGATTTGCTCAAGCGCGCGATCGAGCAGAACGTGATCTACGTTCCCGGCCCGGCGTTTTACGCGCGCGATCCGGACGAATCGAGCATGCGGCTTTCCTTCGCCGCCGCGCCGGGGGAGGCCGAGGTGTTCGAAGGCGTGCGCCGGCTCAAGCTCGCACTGGCAAGCCGATAGATGCGGGCGTCGATCACGGACAATCCGCCGTATGACTCGCCAGATCCGGTGAAACGCGTTCTAATCGCATAACCTGAACGCAGATGGATGCCCGGCCGGGTGTAGTTGATTCTCTCAACGCACCAAGTCGTGCCGATTAATCAATTGCAGCGGTTTTTTTAAGCCCTGAAACTCTGTCCCGACGAACGCATGGTTTCACTCGCCGGAGCAGGTTCCAGAGCGGTACTGACGGATCGTGGCCTCGGGCCGCGCCGCAGTGCACGGCAACCACCCGATACAGAGAGGAAGTGATGAAACTGAACGATATTCTTGGTGAACTCGGTGTAGATCTTGGTCAGTGGAAGGGCGATGCCCTCACGGCGCGTTCGCCGCTCGACGGCGCGACGCTGGCCGGACTGGCCGTTGACACGCCCGCCGATGCCGCTCGCAAGATCGACGCTGCTCACGCCGCTTTCCTCAAATGGCGCACCGTGCCCGCGCCGCAACGCGGCGAACTCGTGCGCGTTTTCGGTAACGTGCTGCGCGAACACAAAGCCGCGCTCGGCAGCCTCGTCACGCTGGAAGCCGGCAAGGTCACGTCCGAAGGCCTGGGCGAAGTGCAGGAAATGATCGACATCTGCGATTTCGCCGTCGGCCTGTCGCGCCAGCTCTACGGCCTGACGATCGCCTCCGAACGTCCGGGTCACCGCATGATGGAAACGTGGCATCCGCTGGGCGTGGTCGGCGTGATTTCGGCGTTCAACTTCCCGGTCGCGGTGTGGTCGTGGAACACGGCGCTGGCGCTGGTCTGCGGTGATGCGGTGGTCTGGAAGCCATCGGAGAAAACGCCGTTGACGGCTATCGCCTGTCACGCGCTGTTCGAAAAGGCTTTGCGCGAATTCGATAAAACCCATCCGGGCGTCGCGCCCGAAGGCCTGAGCCAGTTGCTGCTGGGTGCGCGCGATGTCGGCCAGGTGCTGACCGAATCGCCCAAGGTGCCGCTGGTCAGCGCGACCGGCAGCGTGCGCATGGGTATGGAAGTGGCGCAAGTGCTGGCAAAGCGCCTGGGCCGCAGCATCCTGGAACTGGGCGGCAACAACGCAATGATCGTCGCTCCCAGCGCGGACCTCGACCTGGTCGTGCGCGGCGTGACCTTCTCGGCAGTGGGTACGGCGGGTCAGCGTTGCACGACGCTGCGTCGCCTGATCGTGCATACCAGCGTGGTCGACCAGTTGCTGCCGCGTCTGGAAAAAGCGTTTGGATCGGTGAAAGTGGGCAGTCCGCTGGAGTCGGATACGCTCGTCGGTCCGCTCATCGACCGTGCTGCATTCGATGGTATGCAGCGAGCATTGGGCGATGCCCGCGAGCAAGGCGGTAATGTGAAGGGCGGCGAACGCGTTGATGTAGGCGGCCATGCCGATGCGTATTACGTGCGTCCGGCATTCGTGCGTATGCCTGCGCAAACAGCCGTGGTCGAACGCGAGACCTTCGCGCCGATCCTCTACGTGATGACCTATGACGACTTCGCTGAAGCGCTGCAACTGCAAAACGGCGTGCCGCAAGGTTTGTCGTCGGCGATCTTCACGAACGACATCCGCGAAGCTGAGCAGTTCATGTCGGCGGCGGGCAGCGATTGCGGCATTGTGAACGTGAACATCGGCACGAGCGGCGCTGAGATTGGCGGCGCGTTCGGCGGTGAAAAAGAAACCGGCGGCGGCCGCGAATCGGGCTCCGATGCGTGGAAGGGCTACATGCGCCGCGCGACCAACACGATCAACTACAGCCGTGAATTGCCGCTGGCGCAAGGCGTGAAGTTCGACGTTTGACCTGAATTTGCTGCAGCGTAAAAACAAGAATCAAAACGAGACATAAACCCGGCGTCACACCCCGACGCCAACTCCTTTCATCCGCTTGGGCGCACGCGAACCGCGGTGCGCCTTGAGCGGACGTCAGGCCTCCGTGGTCATCCCCGGTTGTTGCACTTGAATCTGTCCCATGACGCGCTTCGCATGAGAAGCGCGTTGCGCCTGTCTACGTGCCGCGTTTGCGTTGCTCCACGTGGATACTTCGCATCCGTTCAATTGTTTTCTGCCAGACCCTGGAGGCCGCCGTGTCGTTTCTCGTGCTGGACAAACTGACCAAAGCCTACGGCGACCTGAACGCCGTGAGCGACGTGAGCCTCTCGGTTGAAAAAGGCGAATTCGTGTCCCTGCTGGGTCCTTCGGGCTGCGGCAAGACGACGACGCTGCAAATGATCGCTGGTTTTATCGATGTCACGCGCGGGCGGATTTCGCTCGATGGCAAGGACATCACAAACGTGCGGCCGAACAAACGCGGTCTGGGCGTGGTGTTCCAGAGCTACGCGCTGTTTCCGCACATGACGGTCGCGCAGAACGTGGGCTTCGGGCTCGAAATGCGCGGCATAGGTAAAGCGGAATGCGCGGAGCGGATTCGCGAGACCTTGTCGCTCGTGCGCCTCGATGCGCTGGCGGCGCGTTATCCCCGTGAACTGTCGGGTGGCCAGCGGCAACGGGTGGCGATTGCGCGTGCGCTGGTCATCAAGCCGCCGGTCCTGCTGCTCGATGAACCCATGTCCAACCTCGACGCCAAGCTGCGCGAAGAGATGCAGTTCGAATTGCGCGGGATTCAGCGCAAGGTCGGCACGACCACCGTGATGGTCACGCACGATCAGTCGGAGGCGCTGTCCATCAGCGACCGCGTGGTCGTGATGGAAGCGGGGCGCGTGACGCAGGTCGACTCGCCGTATCGCGCGTATGAGCGCCCGGAGAATCGCTTTGTGTCGCAGTTCATCGGCAAGGCGAACATGCTGGCGGGCAAGGTGACCGAGGCGCGTCACAATGAAGTGCATGTGGATCTCGGGCATGAACTGACGGGCATTGCGTGCATTGAAGCGGGCACGGTGTGGCGCGAAGGCGATACCGTCACGTTATGCATTCGGCCGGAGAAACTGCACTTGTGCGAGGCGGGAACGGGGCGCTTGAGCGCGACGGTCACCAGCCGCTTTTTCCTGGGCAGCCAATGGCTTTATCGCCTGGATACCGCCGTTGGCGAAGTGCTCGTCTGCAGCCAGAACGAAGGCACGGAGCCGGTGGCTGAAGGCGCGACGGTTGGCATCGACTGGCATCGTGACGCCGTGCGCGTGCTTCAGGAAGTGAGCCATGGCTAGTGCGATCGATTCGACTCCTTCGAAAGACCACGGCGCGCTGAACAAAAACCGCGCGCCATGGCATGCATTCGTGCCGCCCTGGATGATGAGCTTGCCCGCGTTTATCCTGTTCGCGGTGCTCGTGCTGACACCGCTCGCGATGACCGTTGTGCTGACGTTCTATCGCTTCGATCCGGCCAGTGGTCCGATCGCGGCATTCCAGTTCGGCAACTATGTTGAAGTGCTGACGGACAGCTACTACCAGACCATTTTTGCGCGGACCTTCGGCATCGCGATCCTGACCACTTTGCTGTGCGTTGCGATCGGCGCGCCCGAGGCTTACGTGCTGTACCGCATGCGTGATCCGTGGCGCTCGATGTTCCTGCTCGTGATCCTCGCGCCATTGCTCGTGTCGGTTGTGGTGCGAGCCTTCGGCTGGAGCATGTTGCTCAATACGGGCGGTATCGTGAACCAGTTCTTCGGGCTGTTCGGGATGGGCCCATACAAGCTGGAGTACACCACGTTCGCGATCGTGATCGCGCTCGTTCACGTGATGCTGCCGTTCATGGTGATCCCCGTCTGGACCTCGTTGCAGAAGCTCGATCCGCAAGTGGAAAACGCGGCGCTCTCGCTGATGGCGTCGCCGGCGACCACGTTGCGGCGCATCGTGTTGCCGCAGATCGCACCGGGAATTTTGTCGGGCAGCCTGATGGTGTTCGGCTTGTCGGCGAGCGCGTTTGCGATTCCCGGCCTGCTCGGTGGCCGTCGCCTGAAAGTAGCGGCCACCGCTGTCTACGATGAATTCCTCGGCTCGCTCAACTGGCCGCTGGGCGCGACCATCGCGATCCTGTTGCTGATCGCGAACCTCGTGATCATGATCACGTATTACCGGGTTCTGGAGCGTCGTTACTCCAGAAGCCTGGGTTAAGGACGGAGACCGCTCCCATGCGAAAGAACGGCCTCATTGCCCTGAGTTTCCACACGCTCGTGATCCTGTTCGTGCTGGCGCCGCTTGTGATCATCGTGCTGGTCGCGTTCACGCCGGACCAGACGCTGACGCTGCCCACGCACGGCTTTTCGTTGCGCTGGTTCCGCGCGATTCTCGACTACCCGGATTTCATCTCGGCGTTTTTCAACAGCATCCGGCTGGCGTTTGCGTCGGCTACGCTGTCGCTCGCGCTGGCTTTGCCGGCGGCGCTTGCTATTGGGCGTGAACGTTTTCCCGGGCGCGAATTCCTCAATGGTTTGTTCCTCTCGCCGCTGGTGATTCCCAGCCTCGTGCTCGGCATTGCGTTCCTGCGTTTCTTCGCGATGATCGGCGCGACCGGCTCGTTCACCTGGCTCGTCGCGGCGCACATGATCATCATCACGCCGTTCGTGATGCGGCTGGTGCTGGCATCGGTGAGCGGCATGGATCGCAGCATCGAGCATGCGGCGCAGTCTTTGGGAGCGGATCGATGGACAGCGTTTCGCCGCATCACGCTGCCGATGATCCTGCCCGGCATCACGGGCGGCTGGCTGCTTGCGTTCATCAATAGCTTCGATGAACTGACCATGTCGATCTTCGTGACCTCGCCGCGGACCATTACGTTGCCGGTGCGCATGTATATGTACGCGACGGAATCGATCGACCCGATGATGGCGTCCGTGTCCGCGCTCGTGATCTTCATCACGGCCGGTGCGATGATCGTGCTTGACCGCGTGTATGGACTGAACCGGATCCTGATCGGGTCGCATTGATTTGGCCCGGTTCCTACGACTTCTATTGACGCGATGACAAACGTCCCACGCACAACATCCACTAGCCAGCCGAATCCCGTGGCCGATGCCGCGCCGCAATTCGTGCGTCTTGCGGAAGCACATCGCAAGCAGGTGACGATGATGCTGGACGGCGAAGCCATCACGGCCATGACGGGTGATACGGTGCTGAGCGCCATCCTGCTGCACACACGGCGCGTGCGTGACACCGAGTTCAGCGGTGAGCCGCGCGCCGGATTCTGCCTGATGGGCGCGTGCCAGGACTGCTGGGTACAGCTGGAAGAGGGCACAAGGATCAGGGCATGCTCGACCTTCGTCAAGGAAGGCATGCGTGTGCTGACGCGGCCAGTTGGAGTGATCGGAGCGTGAGCACGACCAACGATAAAAACAGGATGCATCGGGTCGTCATTGTCGGCGCGGGTCCGGCCGGCGTGAGAGCGGCTGAGACGCTGGTGGCGGCGGGTATTGTGCCTGTCGTGATCGATGAAGCGCCGCGTGCCGGTGGGCAGATCTATCGGCAGCCGCCGGTGGATGCGGGGTTTGCCCGGAGCAAACGCACGCTGTATGGCATGGAAGCGGGCAAGGCGGACGCGGTGCATTCGACCATGGCCGGGTTGCTCTCGAAGCTCGACTATCGGCCCGACACGCTGGTGTGGGGATGCGGCGCCGCGCAACTCGATACGCTGCACGATGGACGCCAGCGCACGGTGCCTTATTCGCACTTGCTGATCGCGACCGGCGCGACAGACCGCGTGCTGCCGTTTCCCGGCTGGACGCTGCCGGGCGTCTACACCCTCGGCGCGGCGCAGATTACGCTGAAATCGCAGGGTTGCGCGATTGGACGCCGGGTGGTGTTCGCGGGAACCGGGCCGTTGCTTTACCTCGTGGCGTATCAATACGCGAAGGCGGGTGCGCAGGTGGAAGCGGTACTCGATACCAATCTGTTCTCGCGCCAGTTCGCCGCGACGCCGCGTTTGTTGCGGCAGCCGTCGACCTTTGCGAAGGGCATGTATTACGTCGGTTGGCTGGTGGCGCATGGGATTCGTATCGAACGTGGCGTGACGCTCGTGCGCGCGACGGGCGATAAAGCCGTGCAAGCGATGACCTATCGCGATGGCGATCAAGAGCGGACCATTCCCTGCGATGCGGTCGGGTTTGGTTATGGCCTGCGTTCGGAAACGCAGCTTGCGGACCTCGCAGGTTGCCGTTTTCGCTTCGATACGCTCAATCGCGCATGGTTGCCGGAGCGCGACTCAGCCGGCCGCACGTCGGTGCCGGGGGTGTATCTCGCGGGCGATGGCGCGGGTATCGCCGGAGCGGATGCTGCGGAACTGGCCGGCCGCAGAGTGGCGCTGGCGATGCTCGAAGACCTTGGGCATCGGGCTGGCAACGCTGACGTTCGGGCGCAGGCGGCGAAGCTGGACCGGCAACTGGCGAACATCGCCGAGTTTCGTATTGGCCTGGAGCAGGCGTTTGCGCCGCCCTCCGATTGCGCGTCGCACTGGCCGGACGACATGACGGTATGCCGTTGCGAGGAGATCGATGCGGGCACGCTGCGCCGCTGTATTCGTGCTGGCGAGGCGAGCGAGATTAATCGGCTGAAGGCGCTTACGCGAGTGGGCATGGGCCGTTGCCAGGGGCGCATGTGTGGCGCGGCAGCCGCGGAGTTGCTGAGCGCGGAGACGGGCAAATCCGTTGCGGACGTTGGACGTTTGCGCGGACAGGCGCCGATCAAACCGGTGCCTTTATCGATATCGATGATGGACGAAGCCGAAGCAGCGGATCATCTCGCCGCGATCCCGGAGCACGCCCGCGATGACTGAGACTGTGCGGTTTGACGTGCTGGTGGTGGGCGGCGGATTGGTGGGGTCATCGACGGCCTTGGGGCTTGCGAAGCGCGGCCTTAAAGTCGGTCTCTTCGAACGTCGATATTGCGGCGCGCAGGCGAGTGGTGTGAATTACGGCGGCGTGCGCCGCCAAGGCCGGCCGGCTGAACAATTGCCGTTGGCGGTGCGTGCGAGATCGATCTGGGACCGGTTACCGGAACTCGTGGGCACGGATGGTGAGTTCGTTGTTTCCGGGCATTTGCGGCTGGCTCGCAGTGAAGCGGATCTGGCGGGACTTGAAGCGTATGCGCAGCTTGCGAACCCGTTCGGCCTTGACTTGCAATTGATGAGCGGGCCTACGTTCAGGCGTCGTTATCCGTGGCTTGGCGCGGCTGCGGTGGGTGGCTCGCTGTGTCCCGGTGACGGTCATGCCAATCCGCGCGTGGTGTCTCCGGCGTTTGCACGCGCGGCGCGTGCTGCCGGTGCTGATGTTCGTGAGCAGACCATGGTCACGAATATCGCGCATGACGGGGATAAGTTTGTTGTCGAGGCACGGCATGATTCGGGTGCTGCGATCGAGGTTCAAAGCGACTGGCTGGTCAATGCTGCGGGCGCGTGGGGCAATACGATTGCCGGGTACTTTGGCGAGACCATTCCGATGGAGCCGATCTATCCGAACATGTGGGTGACCGAGCCGTTGCCGTATTTCATCGATCACAATCTTGGGGTTTATGGTGGTGGCATTTATGCCCGGCAGGTGACGCGTGGCAATGTAGTGATTGGCGGTGGCCGTGGGTTGGGGGATGGTGAGTATGCCCAGCCGCTCACGGAAACTACGCGGACGGTGATGAGGGCTGCGTGTGCGCTTCTGCCTGCTCTGAAGGATGCGTTATTGTTGCGGAGCTGGACAGGTGTGGAAGGCAGTACGCCAGATGACAATCCGGTGATTGGGCTTAGCCGGACTACGCCGCGGTTGTTGCATGCGTTTGGATTTTCGGGGGGAGGGTTTCTGCTTGCGCCGGGGGTTGGGGAGGTGCTTTCCGACCTGATCGTGGAGGGGGGATCGGGGACGCCGATCGAGGCGTTTTCTATTGGGCGGTTTTAGGGGCTGGGGTGAGGTTTCAGGGCGGGGAGGGGTTCTGAGGTTAGCGGTCGGGGTCAGTGCTGGGTTGCGAGGTTCTTGCGTTAGCGGTTGGGGTCAATGCCGGGTTGCTAGGTTCCTGCGTTAGCGGTCGGATTCATTGCCGGGTTGCTGCTTTTGGGGTTAGTGGTCTGCGTGAGTTAGCTGTTTTCTTTATCACTATTAGCCACTGCGCGTGGCGGCGCGTCATTTCTTTGTCCAAAGCGACAAAGAAACGAAGCAAAGAAAGCGCTTTCAAAACGAGGGCTCGTAAGTTGACCTAGCGTGCAGTTTTCACGTTTTTGGCACCCCAAAAGCACGGTGCTCGCCAGAGCGACGGATGTGTGAACCCCTCCTTCTCGCGAATTCTTACACGCACACGCTTCGCCCCGTACGCTCTCGGGCAAGCACGCTTGCCAAGGAAACCCGCACGGACGGACGCGTATTTGCTGCTATGGCTCTTCGTGGGTTAGCCGCTTGGTCTGCGTGATTGTCGGGGTTACATTCGTTGGGTACGGCCTCGCATCTTCGCGGCCTCGTTTCGAGGAGGGTTGGCGACGTGGTTCGGCATGCGTACAAGTTCGAAGGATGGTTGTTCGCGGATAGCGCGGGGTGCCCCTTTTGCAGGTTCAGTCACTGGTGGCGAAGCGTGTGGGTATCGGTGTTCGGAGAAGGAGGGTTTCACACATCCGTCGCTCTGGCGAGCACCGTGCTTTTGGGGTGCCAAAAACGTGGAAACTGCACGCTAGGTCAACTTATGAGCCCTCGTTTTGAAAGCGCTTTCTTTGCTTCGTTTCTTTGTCGCTTTGGACAAAGAAATGACGCGCCGCCACGCGCAGTGGCTAATAGTGATAAAGAAATGAGCCAACGCAAGCAGACCACTAACCCTGAAAGCAGCAACCCGGCAATGAATCCGACCGCTAACGCAGGAACCTGGCAACCCGGCACCGACCCCGACCGCTAACGCAGGAACCTAGCAACCCGGCAATGACCCCGACCGCTAACGCAGGAACCTAGCAACCCGGCACCGACCCCGACCGCTAACGCAGGAACCTGGCACCCCGGCACTGACCCCGACCGCTAACCCTAAAACCCAACACCCCCGGCAAAAACCCCCGAGCCACATCGACCAGAAAATATTTCAAAGAAGTACGAACGAAACCACCCTGTCTGAAGGAGATCATTAAATGAAAGCGTTTCATACAGTAGCCATCGTGGGCATGGCCGCCCTGTGCGCCGCAGCCCTCTCCACGCCCGCGCAAGCCGAAGACAAAACCATCTACATCGGCATGAACGGCGGCGCGATGGAAAAGGCCTACACGAGCGAAGTCCTGCCTGAATTCGAAAAGGCCAACAACGTCAAAGTGGTCGTAGTCCCCGGCACATCCTCCGACATCCTCGCAAAACTCCTGGCGAACAAAGCCAAACCACAAATCCACGTAGTATTCCTCGACGATGGCGTGATGGCGCGCGCAGTCAGCATGGGCGTCTGCCAAAAACTCGACGATAGCCCCGAACTCAAGCAACTCTACCCGTTCGCGCGCATGAAGGACGACATCGGCGCGGGCGTACAGCTCGGCATGACCGGCATCGCCTACAACACGAAACTCTTCACGGCAAACGGTTGGGCGCCACCAACATCATGGCTCGATTTCGCCGATCCGAAATACAAGGACAAAGTCGTATTCCAGTCGGCATCGAGCAGCACGTTCGGCCTGCACGGCTTCCTCATGATCAACCGGCTCGAAGGCGGCTCGGAAAAGAACGTCGAACCGGGCTTCACGAAATGGCAAAGCACCGTGGGCCGCAACGTGATCGAATACATCCCCAACTCGGCCAAGATCTCGGAGATGGTGCAAACCGGCCAAGCCGGCCTGTTCCCGCTCACGCCGACAGCAGTGGGTGACCTGCAGGCGAAGGGCATTCCCGTGGCCTACGTGAACCCGAAGGAAGGGCCGGTGCTGTTGCTCGTCGATGAATGCGTGGTGGCGAACAACCCCGATCCGGCGCTTGCGCAAAAACTCGCGCAGTTCATGATATCGGCGTCGGCACAAAGCAAGGCAGCGAGCGCCGGCCGCCAGATCCCGACGAACCGCCAGGCGACAATGCCCGACTCGATGCAAAAGCAACTGGGTAACCTCGACGACCTCGTGAAGAAGGTCAACGTGGTGGACTGGGACGTGATCAACGCAAACCGCCCGCAATGGGACGCGCGCTGGAATCGTCAGGTCGAACGGTAATCAGAAGCTGAATTGAAAAACGGGCGTTGTCGGGGAGTACCCCGACAACGCCCGTTTCCGTTTGCGAGCGAAGCGCCAATCAATCGAATAACGTTCGCCTTCTCACTCCTGCGAATTGATGATGACCTTCGACACCGCATGATCCTGCAAGCCCCATTTCTTCAGGATGTTTGCATAGGTGCCATCGGCGATCAGCTTGCCGAATGCCTGGCTTATTGCATCGTTCAAAGCCGGGCTGTTCTTCGACATGCCAATAGCCGAGTATTGCGACAGGAACGGCTGGCCGATCGGCGCGTAGGCGTCTTTCTCAAGGGTGTTCTGATACGGCAGCGTTTCGCCGCCTTGCACGGCGGCGTCGATGCGGCCCTGACGCAACTGCAGGCGGGCATCGGCTGAACCATCCGTACCCACGACTTGCACAGCCGGTTTCCCCGCCTTCACGCAGTGCTCGTCGCTCCACGTCTTGATGTCGTCGGGCCACGACGTGCGACGGCTCGCGCCCACGTGCTTGCCGCACACGGCTTCGATCGACTTGAAATCGCCGGCATGTGCCTTTAGCGTATAAAACTGCGGCCCGGACTTGATGTAGTCGAGAAAGTTGATCGCCTCGCGGCGCGTCGGCAAGTCCGTCATGCCCGACAGGATCACATCCACGCGATGCGTGGTCAGCGCGTTCATCATCTGGTCGAAGTTGGTCTCTTCCCACTTCAGTTTCACGCCCATCTTCGCGGCCAGCGCGACGCCGAGGTCGACGTCGAAGCCGGTCAGTTCATCGGTTGCCGGGTCCTTGTATTCGAACGGCGGATAGTTCGGCACGATAGCGGCCGTGAGCGTGCCGTTGCCCGCGACGGGCGTCTGCGCATGCGCCAACGGCGAGGCAATCGAAACAGCGCTGAACGCGAGGGTAACAAGGGTTCGCCGGAACAAGGAATCGATCATGAAAGTCGCCTGAACGTGAGGTTGACGGAAGGTTGAAAAGCCAATGTGAAAGCCGTTACCACGCTAGGAAAGCACGGCCGAAATGAATTCTTGGGTACGCGGTTGTTGCGGTCGCGACAGCACCTGGTCAGGCGTGCCGCTTTCGACCACCTGCCCCTGATCCATGAAGACCACGCGGTTCGCCACTTCGCGCGCGAAGCCGAGCTCGTGCGTGACGACGATCATCGTCATGCCGCTCTTGGCGAGGTCGCGCATCACGCTCAATACTTCGCCGACCAGCTCCGGGTCGAGGGCGGAGGTGGGTTCGTCGAAGAGCATGAGCTGAGGATGCATGGCAAGCGCGCGCGCAATGGCGACGCGTTGCTGCTGGCCGCCCGACAACTCGACCGGAAACGCGTCGCACTTGTGACCGAGCCCGACACGCGTCAGCAGCGCTCGCGCTTCTTCAACTGCCTCAGCCTTTTTCTTCTTCAATACCTGGACCGGCCCTTCGATCACATTTTCCAGCGCCGTCATGTGCGGGAAAAGATTGAAGCGCTGGAACACCATGCCGGTCGCAAGACGTTGCCGCGCCATCTGCTTTTCTGAGAGCGGATAAAGCTTGTTCTCGACGCGCCGGTATCCGACCAGTTCGCCGTTCACCCACAGCGCGCCGCCGTTGATGCTTTCCAGTTGGTTGATACAGCGCAGGAAGGTGCTCTTGCCCGAACCCGATGGCCCGATGATGCACAGCACTTCGCCTTTCGCGACGTCGAGGTTGATGCCGTGCAGCGCCTGGAATTCGCCATAGGACTTGCGCAGGTCGACCGCTTTGACTAGTGGATTCATGGTTGCCTGGGTTCGGGGTTAAGAAGCGCTACCGCTTCGCGGATGGGCGGCCCGCGCCGCGCGCGAAGCGCCGTTCGACCCGCGACTGCAGCAAGGACAGCACCGTGACAATGACCAGATACCAGACGGCCGCGACCATCAGCAATTCGATCACGCGCGCATTCGCGTAGTAGATGTTCTCGGCGCTGTGCAGCATTTCCGCGTACTGGATCACGCTTGCCAGCGAGGTCAGTTTCACCATGCCGATCAGTTCGTTGCCAATAGGCGGCACGATCACGCGCATGGCCTGCGGCAGGATCACGCGTCGCAGTGCCTGGAGTTTCGGCATGCCGATCGACTTCGCGGCTTCGTACTGGCCTGTATCGACGGAAAGCAGTCCCGCGCGCACGACCTCCGACGTATAGGCGCCCTGATTGATGCCGAGGCCGAGCAGGGCGGCGAGGAACGGCGTCATGATGTCGACGGTACGAAACTCGAACAGGCCGGGAATGCCCATGACCGGAAACACCAGCGCGAGGTTGAACCACAACAACAATTGCAGGATCACCGGCGTGCCGCGAAACAACCACACGTAGCCGTGCGCGACGGCTTGCACGACCGGGTTGGTCGAGAGCCGCATGATCGCCACGATCACGCCAAGCACGATGCCCAGCGCCATCGCAAGGATCGTCATGACGATGGTATTGCCGAGGCCGCGCAGGATCGACTTGGCTGTGAGGAAACGGCCGACGACGGTCCAGTCGATCTGCCCGCGCGCGAACGCCACGACGACGTAAGCCACGATCGCGAGGATCGCCACCGAGGCGAGATAACGCCCGTAGTAGCGCCGCGGCACGTGCTCGAAGTGCGAGATGTCGGCGAAACTTTCGGCATTGCCGGACGCCGATGGCCGGTCGTTCGATGCGCTCAGCATGAAGGTCCCTTGTAGTCGGCCGCCCACGCGACCTGTTCTTCAATAGCGCTGCGCAAGCGCGCGATTTGTTCCGCCACGCGCGCCGGCGCGGTGCCCCCATGACCGCTGCGCGCCGCGACGGCGGCGTCCAGCGTGACGTGATCGAGTACGCCGGGTTCAAGCCGGACATCCACCGCTGCAAGCGTTGCCACCGACACCTCGCCCAGTTCAATGCCCTGCTGTTCGCAGGCCCGCACCAGCGCGCCGGTGATTTCGTGCGCTTCGCTGAACGGCACGCCGCGCAGCGCGAGCCAGTCCGCGACTTCGGTGGCGAGCGTAAACCCGAGCGGCGCCTGACGGCGCATTTCATCCACGTTCACGTGCATGGTACGGATCATACCGGCCATTGCAGGCAGCACGAGCTCGAGGGTATCGATACTGTCGAACGCGGCAATCTTGTCCTCCGCGAGATCGCGGTTATAGGCCAGCGGCAGCGACTTGAGCGTGGCAAGCAAGCCGCTCAAATTGCCGATCAAGCGGCCTGCTTTGCCGCGGGTCAGCTCGGCGATATCCGAGTTCTTCTTCTGCGGCATGATCGAGCTGCCGGTTGCATAAGCATCGTCGAGTTCGACCCAGCGAAACTGCCGCGACGTCCACAGGATCACTTCTTCGGAGAGCCGCGACAGGTTGACCGCCAGCATGCTCGTGATGAACGTGAACTCGGCAACGTGGTCGCGCGAGGCGACGGCGTCGATAGAGTTTTCGCACGGACCGTCGTAGCCGAGTTCCTGCGCGGACAGGTCGGCCCTCAAGCAGATCGCGGACCCTGCCAGTGCCGCCGCGCCCAGCGGCGAACGCGCGCTGCGACGATCCCAATCGACCAGCCGGTCGACATCGCGATAAATGGATTGCGCGTGGGCGAGCAACTGATGGGCGAACACGATCGGCTGTGCCGGTTGCAAATGCGTGAAGCCGGCGGTGACGGTCTGCACATGCGCCTCGGCCTGTTCAACCAGCGCGTGCTGCAATTCGATCACCGCCATTGCCAGCTTGCGAGCCTTGTCGCGCAGATATAAACGCAGGTCGTTCGCCGCCTGATCGTTGCGTGAACGGCCCGCGCGCAGCTTCCCGCCGATCGCTTTGAGCCGCTGCGTCAGTTCGCGCTCGAGGAAGGTGTGGACGTCCTCGTCGGCGAGGATTGGGGCGAGCTCGCCCGCAACGAACTCGGTCTCTATTTGCTGCATTGCGTCGAGCAGTTGTTGAAGCTCGCCGGCGGTGAGGATGCCGGCTCGCTTCAGTTCGTTCGCATGGGCGCGCGAACCGGCCAGATCGTAGGGCGCAAGACGGAAGAAGCTCGGGTCCGAGCGGGACAGGTTTTCCAGCGCCAGCGACGGCCCGGATTTGAAGCGGCCGCCCCAGAGGCGTTCGGTTGTGTCGGTCGTGTTCATGTGCGTGCCTAAGGATGCGTTTCAGAATGACGCTAAGAATGACTCTAAGCTTACTCAAACAAGTTTTTTGCTTGTAGAGAGAATTAAATTCGCTTTAAATCAAATTTTTCTCAGCATCTCCCGTTCGTCCACTTTCTACAGACTTGCCCATGCGCCATCGGCTGCCCCCGCTCAATCCGCTGCGTGCGTTCGAAGCAACGGCACGCCATGGGACGGTCGCGAGCGCGGCCGAGGAGCTCAACGTCACGGCAAGCGCGGTCAGCCATCAGGTGCGCGTGCTGGAGAGCACCCTGGGTGTGGCGTTGTTCATCCGTTCGAAGGCGCGAGTGAAACTGACACCTGCCGGCGAGGCGCTGCTGCAGCCGGTCAAGAACGCGTTCGACATGATCGCAACAGCAGTGGTCAGGCTCGAGTCGCCCGTCATCGCGGGGGATCTGGTGGTGTCCGCCCCCATGTTGTTCACCTCGCGCTGGCTCGCGCGGCACATAGGTGATTTCCTTGAACACTTCCCCGCAGTCAACTTAAAACTGATCCCATCCAACGACGACAAGGAGATCTATTCATCCGATGTCGATCTCTGCGTCCGATACGGCGCGGGCCGCTGGCGTGATCGCGACGTCAGGCTCATCACGCATCCAGTCCTGTTCCCCGTCGTGAGCCCGGCGTTGATGAACGGCCCGCGCGCGCTTCGCACGGTGCAGGACCTGGCGAACCGGACCTTGTTCTGCGAGTACGCCGAGTCGTGGATGCGATGGCTGGCCGAGGCGTCGGCGGACAAGCTTGAGGGTTTGCGCATTCTTGAAATTGGCATTGCGCATGTAGGTATCGAAGCCGCGGTGCGGGGACAAGGCGTAGCATTAGGCGATAGCTTTTCTGTGCGCGACGATCTCGCCGATGGCACGCTCGTTCGTCCGTTTCGACTCACCGTGCCGGCCAAGCATGCGTATTACTGGGTGTGCCGGCATGAGCTGACGGAGGCGCCGTTAGTGGCCGCATTCATGTCGTGGGTGGACTCGAAACTGACGTGAAGCCTTCTATTTTTTTCGGATATGAAAAGCAGCGCGGGTGCGCTCCGTTTGCAGTTCAACCGCGCGAAAACGTTTGCCTTCGAAAAATCTGAGGAAAGGCGAGTTTCCTGACATTTCTGCCATTTTGGCGCCATGTACGCGTTGGCACCTGCCCGTTAAGATCGGGGCGTGAGTTGTCTATCGGTGCCCTGTTGGCTGCATGAAAGGCCGCATGGCTTCGGGCCGCACTCGATCCGGCTCGCCGTATGCCAGACCTCGCCCAAGCGGCCTTGCCTGAAAGGCCCTGCTTAGGCGTCGTCGCATTCCAGCGGTTCATTTTCCTTTCCTGCTTTTTTCGAGCGCGTCTCAATGTGGATCGTCAACGTTGCGCTAAAGCGGCCCTACACGTTTATCGTGATGGCCATCCTGATCCTGTTAGCAACGCCGTTTGCGCTCCTGACAACGCCGGTCGACGTGCTGCCGGAAATCAACATTCCTGTCGTCAGCATCATCTGGACTTACACGGGCCTGTCGGCCGAGGACGTGGCCAACCGCATCACGCAGGTCAATGAACGCAGCCTGACCACGACCGTCAACGACATTGAACATATAGAGTCGCAGTCGCTGCCGGGCATCGCCATCCTGAAGGTCTTCCTGCAACCGACCGCGAACATCCAGACAGCCATCGCCCAAACGGTGGCCGTCGAGCAGGCGCAGTTAAAGCAGATGCCGCCGGGCGCCACGCCGCCGCTCGTGATCAGTTATTCGGCCTCCAGTATTCCGGTGATCCAGCTGGGACTCTCCAGTCCCACGCTCTCCGAGCAGGACCTGAACGACACCGCCCTGAACTTCCTGCGCCCGCAACTGGTGACCATTCCCGGGGCGGCCGTGCCGTATCCGTATGGTGGTAAAAGCCGGCTGGTGTCGGTCGATCTGGATACACGCGCGTTGCTGGCGAAGGGCCTGACGCCGTCGGACGTGGTGAGCGCCTTCAACGCGCAGAACCTGATCCTGCCCACCGGCACGGCCAAGATCGGCATGAAGGAATACACGATCAACATGAATGGTTCGCCCGCCACCATTGCGGCGCTGAACGACATTCCGGTGCGCACGCTCAATGGTGCGACCACTTACCTGAGAGAGGTCGCCCACGTGCGCGACGGCTTCTCTCCGCAGACGAATATCGTGCGCCAGGACGGACACCGCGGCGTGCTGATCTCGGTGCTTAAAAACGGCAGTGCGTCGACGTTATCCATCGTCAATTCGCTCTATGCGCTGTTACCGAATGCCCGGGCGTCGTTGCCGCAGGACCTGAAGATCACGCCGCTGTTCGATCAGTCCGTGTTCGTGAAAGCTGCCGTGCAGGGCGTGATTCGCGAAGCGCTGATCGCCGCCGCGCTGACAGCCGCGATGATCCTGCTGTTCCTCGGTAACTGGCGCAGCACCTGCATCATCGCGGTCTCCATTCCGCTGTCGATCCTCTCGTCATTGCTCGTGCTGCATGCGCTCGGGCAGACCATCAACATCATGACGCTGGGCGGGCTCGCGCTCGCGGTGGGTATTCTGGTGGACGATGCAACGGTGACCATCGAGAACATCGAGCGGCACTTGCACATGGGCACGGACCTGCATGAGGCCATTCTTGAAGGGGCCGGCGAAATCGCGGTTCCCGCGCTTGTCTCTACGCTGTGTATCTGCATTGTGTTCGTGCCGATGTTCTTCCTGACGGGCGTGGCGAAATTCCTGTTCGTGCCGCTCGCCGAAGCCGTGGTGTTCGCCATGCTGGCGTCGTACATCCTGTCGCGTACGCTCGTGCCGACACTCGCCATGCTGCTGATGGGCCACGCGCACAAGCCGAAAAACGGCTCGAAGCCGAACCTGTTCATGCGCCTGTATCACCGTTTCGATGCCGGGTTCGAGCGCATGCGCGCCACTTACATCGTGATCCTTAGCACGTTGCTCGTGCGGCGCCGGGTGTTCGCCGTGGCGTTCCTGGGCTTTTGCTTGCTCTCGGTAGGGCTGGTGTTCGCGCTGGGGGAAGACTTCTTCCCGACGGTCGATTCCGGCGACATCCGCTTGCACATGCGTGCGCCGACCGGCACGCGGATCGAAGAAACCGCGCGGCTCGCGGACCAAGTGGAGAAAGTGGTGCGGGAGATCGTGCCGGCCGATCAACTCACCACGCTCCTCGATAACCTCGGCTTGCCGTATAGCGGCATCAACTTGTCATATAGCAACGCGGGCACGATCGGCACGCTCGACGGTGAAATCCAGGTGGCGCTGACGGCGGACCACGAGCCCACGCAGAAGTTTGTCGACAAGTTGCGCGCCGTGTTGCCGCAGCGTTTTCCTGGTGTTGAATTTTTCTTCCAGCCCGCGGACATCGTTACGCAGATCCTTAACTTCGGTCTCCCGGCTGCAGTCGACGTGCAAATTTCCGGCGCGGACCAGCAGGGTAATTTCGCGGTCGCGGCGAAACTGATGAAGGCGATCCGCCAGATTCCCGGCACCGTGGACACGCACATCCAGCAGAAGCTCGACGAACCGACGCTCAACCTGCAGATGGACCGCACCCGGCTGCAGCAGCTCAACCTGACGGCCAGCAACGTCGCGCAGAACGTGCTGATCTCGCTGTCGGGCAGCTCGCAGACCGCGCCGGGTTTCTGGTTCAACAACAGGAATGGCGTCGAGTATTCGGTCGCGGTGCAAACGCCGCAGTATCAGGTTTCATCCATCGACGAACTGTTGCGCACGCCGGTTTCCGGCAGCGCCACCGGCCCCACGCAACTGCTCGGCAACCTGGTGCAGGTCACGCCGAAAAGCCAGTTCGCGGTGGTCACGCACTACAACATCCGCCCGGTCATCGACGTGTTCGTGAGCGTGGAAGGGCGCGACCTCGGCAGTATCGCGAGGCAGGTCGACAAGCTCGTGGACCAGTCACGCGCGAGCCTGCCGCGCGGCAGCCAGATCACCGTACGCGGGCAGGTCGCGACCATGCGTTCGTCGTTCTTCGGCCTGGGTGTGGGTGTGGCCATGGCGATCGTGCTGGTGTACCTGCTGATCGTGGTGAATTTCCAGTCGTGGGTCGACCCGCTGATCATCGTCAGCGCGTTGCCGGCGGCATTGGCCGGGATTGTCTGGATGCTGTTCCTCACCGGCACGCACCTGAGCGTTCCGGCGCTCACCGGCGCCATCATGACGATGGGCGTCGCGACCGCGAACAGTATCCTGATGGTGTCCTTCGCGCGCCAGCGGCTGCAAGCCGGCGCGCCGCCGCTGACCGCCGCGCTGGAAGCCGGCGCGAGCCGTATCCGGCCGGTGCTGATGACGGCGTTCGCCATGATCATCGGCATGATTCCGATGGCGCTCGGACTCGGCGAAGGCGCTGAACAAAATGCGCCGCTCGGGCGTGCGGTGATCGGCGGATTGCTGTTTGCTACTGTATCCACACTGTTTTTCGTGCCGCTCGTGTTTGCGGGTATTCACAGCCGGCTGGCCCGGCGGCGTGATCGTTCGGCGGGTGACCGCGACGATCATGGTGGCGGCCACCCTGGTCAGGATAGCCCGGGCCTCGGCGCCGGCGAGCATGCTCCAAGTTAAATATGGCTGACTGATATGACTGAAAAAACTCATGCTTCGCTGGCGATTCCCGCAAGGAATACCGAGGACGGGCACGCATTGCCGCCCCGTGGCCGTGAATGGAAGCGCGCGAAGATCGCCGTCATCGTGGTGCTGGTCCTGCTCGTGCTGGGCGCGGGCCGCACGGTGGTGTCGGATGTCATGCAAAGCCACTCGGTGGCGGCGACTTCCCAGCAAAACGCGAAGGTGTATGTGAATGTCATCCTGCCCAAGCAAGCGGCGGGCGGCGGCGACACCTTGCTGCCGGGCACGTTGCGCGGCTACGTGGAGTCGCCCATCTACGCGCGCTCCACGGGTTATCTGCTGCACTGGTATGCGGATATTGGCGCGCGGGTCAAGCAAGGGCAGTTGCTCGCCGACCTGGATACGCCCGAGATCGATCAGGAACTGAAGCAGGCAGCGGCGCAACGCGAGCAGACCGCGTCCAGCCTTGTGCTCGCGAAGAGTTCGTTCCAGCGCTGGCAGCAACTGCGTCAGCGCGATGCCGTGTCGCAGCAGGAACTCGATGAGCGCGAGAGCACGTATAACCAGGACGTCGCGAATCTCGCCGCCGCCGATGCCAACCTGCAGCGCCTGAAACAGCTCGAATCGTTCAAGCGTATCGTCGCGCCGTTCGCAGGCGTGGTGACGCAGCGCAACGTGGATGTGGGCGATTTGATCGATGCCGGCAGCGGCGCCAGCCGTGCGCTCTTCGCGCTGGCGCAGTCCGACCCGCTGCGAGTCTATGTGCAGCTGCCGCAGGCTTACGCGCAGAACGTGAAGCAGGGGCAGGATGTCGTTGTCACGCAGGCGGAATTGCCGGGCCAGCAGTTCCACGGAACGATCGCCAATATCTCCGGCGCAATCGATGTCCCGACCCGCTCGCTGCAGATCGAAGTGCGGCTGCCCAATCCGGACAGCAAGCTGAGGCCGGGCGCGTATGTACAGGTGGCGCTGCCGGCTGCCGTGCGGGCGCCCTTGCTGGTGCCGGGCAACGCGCTGCTGTTCCGCTCTGAAGGACCGCGGGTGGCGGTGGTCGACCAGGACGGCAAGGTCAACCTGCGCAAGATCGTGATTGCGCAGGACCTGGGGCAGTCGCTCGAAATTGAAAGCGGCATTGAAGCAAGTGACAAGATCATCATCAATCCGAGCGATTCCATTGCGGACGGCGACCACGTCCTGATCGCGCCGCAACAACCCGTCAAGAAGGGGACGTCGTGAAGCGCGCGCGCCAATGGCCTATCCGGAGGGCACGTCTGAAGGCTTTGATCGCCAGCACGACGGTGATGGCGTCGGGTGCCGCTTTGCTATCCGCCTGCACGGTCGGGCCGGACTACAAGCAGCCGCAAGCCGAGACCCCGCCCGCGTGGCATACCGACTCCTATTGGCGTGTCGCCGAGCCGTCGCACGCGCCGATAGCCCCGCAATGGTGGACGAGTTTCAACGATGAATCGCTGAATGGCTTCGAGCAGCAAGCGCTCGCGCAGAACCAGACGCTCGCGGCCGCGAGCGCGCATTACGCGCAGGCGCGTGCGACGCTTGCCAACAACAAGGCGCAACAGGTGCCCGAGGTCGATCTTGGCGCCAACGGGTCGCGCTTCCGGATATCGAAGAACCGGCCGCTGACCAACTACGCCACGCCGACCCAGTCGACGGTGCAGAACAACATCCAGCTCGGTCCGACCATCAACTACGACACCGACCTGTTTGGCCGGATTCGCCGTGAAGTCGAGGGCGCGACCGCGTCCGCCGAACAATCGCGCGACGATCTCGCCAACGCGCGGCTCGTGCTGACCACGGACCTGGCGAGCGACTACTTTTCGATGCGCGAACTCGATGCCGAGATCGACGTGCTGAACCGGTCAGTCGTCTTGCAGCAGAAGGCGCTGGATTACGTGACCACCGAGCATGACCTCGGTTCGGTGTCCGGACTTGACGTGCTGCAGCAGAAATCCGAACTCGACTCCACGCGGGTGCAGGCTCGCCTGCTGCTCAACCAGCGCGCCCAGTTCGAGCATGCGATTGCCGCACTGATCGGCGTGCCCGCACCGCAGTTCGCCATCGCGCCGAAGGTGATCGATACCGCCGTCCCCGCGATACCGCTCGGACTGCCGAGCGATCTGCTGCAGCGGCGCCCCGACATTGCATCGGCTGAACGTGCGATGGCCGCGGCGAACGCGCAGATCGGGGTGGCGAAAGCCGCGTTTTTCCCGAGCCTGTCGCTGACACCGGGCATCGGCTGGGAAAGCACGCAGTTCGCCAGCCTGCTGAGCGCGCCCACGCTGATGTGGACGCTGGGCGCCACGCTCTCGCAAGTCGTCTTCGATGGCGGCCGGCGTGCCGCCAACGTCGACTTTGCGAGCGCGGGTTATCAGGCGGCCGAGGCCAACTATCGGCAGACGGTGCTCAATGCGTTCCAGCAGGTGCAGGACGGCGTGACCGGGTTGTCGGTGCTCGATGCGGCGTCGAAGGAGTCGCAGGAGGCCGTGACGGACGCGCAGCGTTTGCTCTCGCTCGCGAACGATCGTTATTCGGGCGGCCTGGTTGCCTTCCTCGACGTGATCACCGCCCAGCAGTCGCTGCTGACCAGCCAGCGTCAGGATGTGCAGATTCATGGCCAGCAATGGACGCTGTCGGTGTCGCTGGTGAAGGCGCTGGGGGGCGGGTGGGACGTCAACGCGGCAGCACCGGAGAAAACTGCGGCGGCCACGATCAACCCGCCAAACTGATTTGACACGCGAGTGACGTGAACCCGCTGGGTTGCGCAGACCGGGTATCGCCACTCGCCGCAGGCTGAGAGAAAACGTTTTCCTATAATGGGAGGACGTACATAAGAAGGCGCGCATGAAACTGCTCATCGTGGAAGACGAACACAAGGTGGTTGACTATCTGCGCTCCGGCTTGACGGAGCAGGGGTGGATAGTCGACGTAGCCCTTGACGGCGAGGAAGGCACGCATCTCGCGATCGAATTCGACTACGACGTGATCGTGCTCGACGTGATGCTGCCCAAACGCGACGGTTTCAGCGTGCTGAAGTCGCTGCGCGCGCACAAGGCCACGCCCGTCATCATGCTGACCGCGCGCGACCAGATCAACGACCGGGTGCGCGGCCTGCGCGAAGGGGCCGACGACTACCTGACCAAGCCGTTCTCCTTCCTGGAACTGGTCGAGCGGCTGCATGCGCTCGCGCGGCGTACCCGCGTGCAGGAGTCGACGCTGATCTCGCTGGGCGACCTGTACGTCGACCTGATCGGGCGGCGCGCCACGCGTGACGGCGTGCGGCTCGACCTGACGGCCAAGGAATTCCAGTTGCTGAGCGTGCTGGCGCGGCGCCAGGGCGATATCCTGTCGAAGACGGCCATCACCGAACTCGTCTGGGACGTCAATTTCGACAGTCATACGAATGTGGTGGAAACAGCGATCAAGCGCCTGCGGGCCAAGCTGGACGGCCCGTTTCCGACCAAGCTGCTGCACACGGTGCGCGGCATGGGCTACGTGCTGGAGGTCCGCGAAGAAGCGGGAACATCATGAATCGATCCATCGCCCGGCGTCTGGCTTTCATGTTCGCGGCCGTCGCGCTGTTTGTCTTCACGCTGGTCGGAAGCGGTCTCTTTCTCGTGTTGCGTACGCAACTCGAACAGCATTTGCGTGAGTCGCTTGACGATCGCACGCAGATCGCGCGGATCATCGTCTATCACGCGGTCACGCCTGAAAAATGGAAAATGGCGCGCGAAAAGCTCACCGACATGACGCCGCGCGACGGCGTCACGCTGTATTCGGTGTGGAGCGCCGATTCGTCCTACCACTTCGGCAAGCCGGTCACCGGACAGGTCATGGACCGCTGGTCGGGCGGCTACGAACGGGTGCGGACCGGTCCCGGCAGCGAAAACGACATGTTGACCAACACGGTCGAGCTGCCCGCTTATGGCGCGCGGCCGGCGGTGATGCTGCAGGTCGCGGCCGGTTATTCGGCCAACGCGCGGACCATGCGCGCATTCGGCTTTGCGCTTGCCGCCTTGTCCGCCCTGGGCAGTCTCGGCGTGCTGCTGCTGAGTTATTCGGTCACCCGGATCGGGCTTGCGCCGCTCACGCGGCTGACCCGGGACGCGTCGGCGGTGAGTCCGAACAATCGCTCGCAGCGGCTGAATACGCGGTCACTGCCGCTGGAACTCAACGATCTCGCCAATTCGTTCAACGGGGCGCTTGAGCGTCTTGACGGCGCTTACGGGCGGCTCGAGTCGTTCAATGCGGATGTCGCGCACGAGCTGCGCACGCCCGTCACCATCCTGATCGGGCAGACCGAGGTGGCGCTGACCCGCAACCGTTCCGTCGATGATTTGCGTCACACCCTGCAGTCGAACCTGGAAGAGTTCGAGCGCATGCGGGCGATCATCAACGACATGCTTTTCCTCGCCCGAGCCGATCAGGGCGAGCGCGCGACGGGGTTGGTGGATACATCGCTTGCTGCGGAAGTCGCCCATACGCTGGAATTTTTGGAGATTCCGCTTGAGGAAGCCCACGTGCGCGCCGTCTCCACCGGCGACGCGCTGGTGCGGGTGAACAAGTCGCTGTTCGGCCGCGCGTGCATCAATCTCCTGATGAACGCGATCCAGCATTGCGGGCAAGGATCGATCATCAAGGTGTCGATTACGCGTGAAGGCGACCAGGTGCGCGTCGCCGTCGCGAATCCGGGGGAGCCCATTGAGTCCGGCGTGCTCGACCATCTGTTCGACCGGTTTTATCGTGCCGAGGTCTCGCGGACGAATAGCCGCGAGAATCATGGACTCGGCCTGGCGATCGTCAAGGCGACCGCGGAAATGCATGGCGGCAAGGTGTCTGTCACCAGCGTCGGCGGGATCAATACCTTTGCGTTTTCGGTTGCTGCGTCAGGCAGCGGGCAGGCGAGTGCGCCGGGAGCGCCGGCCGTCAACGGGCCAGCCGATGCGCCGTCGGGTGGGCCGGCCGATGTACCGTCCAATGCACCGATGCATCCGGCCTCGGCAAGTCACTGAGATTGACCTGGCAGCAAGGCTTGCCCGGCGCCTCGCGCGCCGGGGAGCGGCCCTTTCGGGCAATAATTCCCTTCATTGGTTTTTTCCGTGTTACTCAATGCGTGTTTGTTCGTTCACCCAAAAGATAGGTTGTCGTACAACAAAGCCGATAACATTCATGTTTTTATCGATGTCATGCTGCCTCCGGATCGAACCAATCGCACGCTGGTTCAAATCATGGGAATGACCATCCATAAGGGATTGAGCGATATCTGTCCGACGTTTCCCCGCAGCCCGAATCCGTCGCGATTAAGGGTTTACGGTGATAGAAAACGCACCCCGTCACAGTTATGTTCTCATACGACAACATACATCGATAAACGCACCGGGAAAGTGACCTTTGGCTGCGGTTCATTTGTGTCGCGTGGCGGCATCGGACTTGATCGATCCGCAATAAAATCCATACGAAGAGCGAGGGGACGAAATGATTCTGACCGGCCGTTTGTCGGCGAAGCTGGGGGTACTGCGCATGGCGTTGAGCGCCGTGGCGGCGGTGACCGCAGTCACCGCGGTGTCCATGGTCACCGCACCTGCCGCGCACGCGGCGGACCCGGTGTCGATCAACATCGTGGACGTTGCGGGCAACCTGCAACTGACGCAGAAGGCGTTCGAGGCCTTCAAGGAAAAGTACCCGCAGCTCGTCTCCAACATCACGTTCACGAACGCACCCGCGCCGCAGTTGCCCGGCAAGATCAAGGCGATGCAGGCAGCCGGCCGCTCGGATATCGATCTCGTGCTGACTGGTACGGACGCGCTTGCCGCGGGTATCGAACAAAAGCTCTGGATGAAACTGCTGCCCGATCAGGCTGCGGCGTTCCCCGGCGTACTCGATAAATACGCCCCGGGTCCGCGCAAGATGCAGGACGTGGCGCAAGGCTACGGCATTGAAGTGACCTATATGCCAGCGGGCCCGTTGATCGAATACAACCCGGCCAAGGTGACCGATCCGCCGAAAACGCCTGAGCAACTGCTCGCGTGGTGCAAGGCGCATCCGGACAAGCTGATCTATGCGCGTCCGGCCAATTCCGGTCCCGGCCGCACGTTCCTGATGGGTTTGCCGTACGTACTCGGCGACAAGAATCCGCAAGACCCGATCAACGGCTGGGACAAGACCTGGGCGTTCCTCAAGCAACTGAACGATTGCATTCCGTATTACCCGGGCGGTACGTCGGCGGTGATGAAGGAACTCGGCGAAGGCTCGCGCGACATGACGGTGACCGTGACCGGCTGGGATATCAACCCGCGCGCGCTCGGCCTCGTGCCGGCTGAATACAAGGTCCAGTCCTTCGACAACATGACGTGGGTCAACGACGCGCATTACATGGTGATCCCGAACGGCGTGCCGAAGGAAAAGCTCGACGTGCTCTACAAGATGATGAACTTCATGCTTGAACCCGCACAGCAGGCCATGACCTTCGACGACGGTTATTTCTATCCGGGTCCGGCAGTGAAGGGCGTGACGATTGATCAAGCCCCGGCGAAGAGCCAGGACGTCATCAAGAAGTACGGCCGGCCGGAATACGCGAAGCTGCTTGCCGATCGTCCGCACGTGGTGCCGTTGAACGCCGCAGCAATGGTCGCCGCGTTCCAGAAGTGGGACCGCGAGATCGGCTCGCAGAAATCGAAGTAATCGAAGGTGTTTCGGATGCCGAAGTAGTTATAAAGACCGTGCGATAGCTTGATCAAGGTTTCAAGCCCGTCGCACGGTGTCGTTCTTAGTCTCAGGAACCTGCCATGAAGCATCAGTTTGATGAGTTGCGTCTTGATTCGGTCAGCCGCAGTTTCATGAACGCCGAAGGTCAGGCGGTCGCGGCGCTCCGTGGTCTTGCCCTGAACATCCAGCGCGGCGAATTCATCGCGTTGCTCGGGCCGTCCGGCTGCGGCAAGTCGACCGCGCTCAATTGCATCGCCGGCTTGCAACCGCTGACCGGCGGCCGGATCTGGCTCGATGACCAGCGTATCGACGTCCTGCCGCCGGAAAAACGCGGCTTCGGCATGGTGTTCCAGAACTACGCGCTGTTCCCGCATATGTCCGTGCTCGACAACGTGGGTTTCGGCCTCAAGATGCGCGGCATGGCGAAGAGCGAAGCCGCGCGTCGCGCGTATGAAGCGCTGCAGATGGTGCAGCTCGTCGGTCAGGAGAAGAAGCTGCCGGGGCAATTGTCGGGCGGCCAGCAGCAGCGCGTGGCCATCGCCCGCGCGATCGTGATCGAACCGGCGCTCGTGCTGATGGACGAACCGCTGTCGAATCTCGACACCAAACTGCGCATTGAAATGCGCGCCGAGATCCGGCGCATTCACAGCCAACTGGGACGCGCAACGATCTACGTGACCCACGACCAGGACGAAGCGCTCTCGATGGCCGACCGCATCGTCGTGATGCGTGAGGGGACGGTGCAGCAGGTCGCATCGCCGAAGGAAATCTATGAACGGCCCGGCAACCTGCATGTCGCGCGCTTCATGGGGTATCGGAACGTGGCGCAATTTACGCTCGAAGGCATGCAGGGCGAAGGCGTGGCCGTGAGCGCGGATGGCGTGCGGCTGATCGGCATGCCGATGGCCGGTTTTGATAGCAAGCGCGTGAGCGTCGCCATGCGTCCCGAAGACCTGGAACGTGCCGCGCCAGGCGCCGAGAACGCATTCGATGCAGAGGTGCTGACGGTGGAATACGGTGGCCACGATTCGCTGATCCGCGTGAAGGCTGCGTTCGGCAATCTGTGGGCGCGCGTGACGGGCGACGTGGCGGTGGGTGAACGCATTTGCCTGCGGGCTCCGCCATCGCGCACGCTGGTGTACGACGGGGAAACGCCATGAGCTCGCCGACCCTGCCGAACGCTCCGCTTGCCTCCGCAGTTCCGCGCGACGCCAAAGCGTGGCTGGTTTCTCCCGCGCTGATCTTCATCCTCGCGCTGTTTGTCTATCCGTTCGTGTACGGTCTCGTGCTCTCGTTCCAGCCGATGAACGGCGGCTCCGCGTTCGCCAACTACATCGCGTTTTTCACCGATACCGCGATGTGGCCCACCATCATCGTGACCCTGAAGCTGGCGGTGCCGGCGACGATCATCAACGTGGGTCTGTCGGTTCCGGTCGCGTTCGCTTTACGCCGGAATTCGCCGTATCAGAAGTTCGTCACCACGTTGCTGGTGATCCCGGTGACGCTCGGAACCGTGTTGATCGCTGACGGCATGCTGACCTATTTCGGTCCGAACGGCTGGTTCTCGCAAGCGGTGCATGGACTGCATTTATATGGCGACGAAGTGCGTCTCACGCATAACTATTGGGGTGTGCTGATATCGCTGATCGTGTCGGGGTTTCCGTTTGCCTTTCTGCTGACGCTCTCGTATGTAACTGGCATCGACCCGACGCTTGCGCGTGCCGCGGCCACGTTGGGCGCCAGTCCCTGGGAGCAGTTTCGGCAGATCTACCTGCCGCTGCTGATGCCCGGGCTGACCATGGCCGCGTGTTTGTCGTTCGTGCAGGCGTTCTCGGTGTTTCCGTCTGCGGTGCTGCTTGGTGCGCCTGCCGGACCCACGCGTGTGATCTCGATAGCCGCGGCCGAAGCCGCCTTCGAAAGCTACGATTATTCCCTCGCCTCCGCCATAGCGATGGTAATGGGCTTCGTCCAGTTGCTGGTGGTGGCAGGCATGCTGAGCACGCGCCGCTTCTTCTACACGGGTCCGGTGACCGGAGGTAAAGGCTGATGGCGACCGATAATCATGCACCTGCCTGGACGGCTTCCACTCATGCATCGGCTCCTCGCGACAGCCGCAACGACGGCGCACAACCGGCCAAGCCGATGAAGCCGCGCGTAAGCCTTGGCGACCGGCTCTGGAAGATGTTCGTCTGGGGCGCGATGGCGTTTTTCCTGTTCAACGTCCTGTTGCTGATTGCGACCGTCGCCGTCAACTCGGTGGCGACGCGCTGGTTCGGCACGCTGCTGCCGGCGGGATTCACGCTGCACTGGTACGCGCAGGCATGGAGCGACTTTCAGCTTGCGAGCGTTTTGTGGGTGACAGTCGAGGTCGTTGGCGCGGTGGTGCTCCTGTCGATTGCACTGGGCGTGCCGGCCGCCTATGCGCTTGCCCGCGTGCAATTTCGCGGCAAGCGTTTCGCGATGCTCGTGTTCCTGCTGCCGCTCATGGTCCCGCCCGTCACCTACGGCATCCCGATGGCAACCGTCATGTACAAGGTCGGACTGGCCGGGACGTTGAGCGGCGTGATCCTGGCGAACCTGGTGCCCGCGTTGCCGTTCGTCATTCTCGTGATGACGCCGTTCATCGAACAGATCGATCCGAATCTCGAAGCGGCCGCGCGTATCTTCGGGGCGAACACGGCGAAGTACTTCCGCTATGTGCTCCTGCCGCTGCTGATGCCCGGCATGCTGGCTGCGGGCTTGCTCGTGCTCGTTCGTACTATCGGCATGTTCGAACTGACGTTCTTCACCGCCGGGCCGACCACGCAGACGCTGGTGGTCGCGCTGTATTACGCGGTCTTTTCGACAGGCGTGCGTGCGCCTCAATCCATCGATGCAATGGCGATGATCTACATGGCGATCACGCTGGTTTGGGTATTGATCGCGCTGCAGTTCGTCAGCCCGACGCAACTCGTTTCACGCGTCAAGGAACAGCGTCAGTGATCGGCGAGTAGTCGCAATTAGTCATCTTAAGGTTCGATTGAAATGGAACAGTCTCCTCTCTACATTCGTGTTCATCCGCTCGACAATGTCGCGATTGTCGTCAACGACGGCGGCTTGCCCGAAGGCGCGGTGTTCGCCGATGGCCTCGCGTTGCGCGAGCGTGTACCGCAAGGCCATAAAGTGGCGCTCGCCGATCTGGCCGAGAACGAAGCCGTGGTGCGCTATAACGTGGTGATCGGCTACGCGTTGAAGGACTTGCCCAAGGGAAGCTGGATCAACGAACACGTGATCCGTATGCCGGAGCCGCCGGGCCTGGAAGATCTGCCGATCGCCACGCGTGCGGCGCCCGAGATGCCGGCGCTGGAAGGGTTCACGTTCGAAGGGTATCGCAACGCCGACGGGACCGTCGGATCGCGCAACATTCTTGCGGTCACCACGACCGTGCAATGCGTGTCGGGTGTGGTCGAGCATGCGGTTGCGCGGATCAAGGCGGAACTGTTGCCGCGTTATCCGAACGTCGATGATGTCGTCGGGCTCGAACATACCTACGGTTGCGGTGTTGCCATCGACGCCCCCGATGCCATGGTGCCTATTCGCACCGTGCGCAACATCAGCCTGAATCCGAACTTTGGCGGCGAAGTGATGATCGTGAGCCTCGGGTGCGAAAAGCTGCAGCCTGAGCGCCTGATGCCCGTCGGCACGATTGCGATTGCGACGGCAGCGGACGATTCGAATGGCGACGTTGTCGTGCTGCAGGACAATGCGCACGTCGGGTTCCAGTCGATGATCGATTCCATCATGCGGACTGCCAAGCATCATCTCGAACGGCTGAACCGGCGGCGGCGCGAAACGTGTCCTGCCGCCGATCTTGTGATCGGCGTGCAGTGCGGCGGCAGCGATGCGTTCTCCGGACTCACGGCGAATCCCGCAGTCGGTTTTGCGACCGATCTGCTGGTGCGTGCGGGCGCGACGGTGATGTTTTCCGAAGTGACCGAAGTCCGGGATGGCGTCGACCAGTTGACGAGCCGCGCCGCCAACGCCGAGGTTGCGCAGGCGATCATCCGCGAGATGCAGTGGTACGACACGTACCTGAAGCGTGGCGGCGCGGACCGCAGCGCCAACACGACGCCGGGAAACAAGAAAGGCGGGTTGTCGAATATTGTCGAGAAGGCGATGGGTTCGATCATCAAGTCCGGCAACTCGGCTATCTCGGGCGTGTTGTCGCCCGGCGAGAAAGTGAAGCAGAAGGGTCTGATCTTCGCGGCAACGCCTGCGAGCGATTTCATCTGCGGCACGCTGCAGGTTGCCGCCGGTATCAACCTGCACGTGTTCACCACAGGGCGAGGCACGCCGTACAGCCTCGCGGAAGTCCCTGTCATCAAGGTTGCGACACGCTCCGATCTGGCACGTCGCTGGCATGACTTGATGGACATCGATGCCGGTCGCATTGCAACCGGCGACGCGACGATTGAAGACGTGGGTTGGGAATTGTTCCGCTTGATGCTGGACGTGGCGAGCGGACGCAAGGAGACGTGTGCGGAGCACTTGAAGCTGCATAATGCGCTTACTTTGTTTAATCCGGCGCCGGTGACCTGATCAATTGGTTGTTGTGAACGTCCATGCAGTTGATGACTTGACCGCTGCCAGCCGATAGATAAGTTGGCTGGCAGCGGCGATCTCTTACCCCTCGCTTTATCATCCTTCGTTTCATCTCCTCAGCGGCAATCATGCCGGTGTTTCCGTGCCTGTTGCTGTGACTTACGTTTGAGTCCCATTGAGTTACTCAAGATCCTGGGGGCGCCGGAATCGGATACGTGACAGGATTTCGATGCGGCATACTTACGCATTAGCGCGCCCAGGCCACGGACTACATACCGGGATTATTCACGAGATGACTGAACCAGCAAACGCACTTAGCCTGCTCGACATCCGCAGTGCTGTCCAGAGCGGTGCTCTGACGATCCGGCAGAGCATTGAATCCGCCGATAAGGCCGCCCGGCAAAGTCAACCGTGGTTGCGCGCATTCAGTTATCTGCCGGACGCGCCGGTGGTCAATCAAGCCGGCACGGAGTTGCCGCTCGCGGGTATTGCCATCGGCATAAAAGATCTCATCGACACGGCGGACATGCCGACCGAGTACAACTCGCCGGCATACGCGGGCCGCAGGCCCGAGACCGATGCAGTACTGGTGGCGAGCTTGCGGCAAGCAGGTGGATCCATTGCAGGCAAGACAGTTACAACGGAGTTTGCCTGGCGCCAGCCGGGTCCGACGGTCAATCCATGGAATGAAAAGCATACGCCCGGCGGCTCGTCCAGCGGCTCTGCCGCGGCCGTGTCGGCGGGGATTGTTCCTCTTGCATTCGGGACCCAGACGTTTGGTTCCGTTATTCGCCCCGCGGCGTATTGCGGTGTCGTAGGGTTCAAACCGACGTATGGGAGCATTGCCAGAACCGGTGTGTTGCCGCTGGCGCCATCGCTGGATCATATCGGCATGTTCACTGGCAATGTCGCAGATGCGGCATACGCCTTTAAAGTGGTATCGGGTTCCGACGATCAGGACTTTCACTCTTCGCACGTCCGTAGCAAAAACCAAAGCCAGGGCAACGACGGCGGGGCGTTCATCCGCATCGGCATGCTGCGCAGGCAAGTCGGCAGCGCGATGGAACCGGCTCAGGACAGCGCGTTGGCCCGGCTGGCGGCACAACTGGAAGCCGATGGAGCGGAGGTCGTCACGGTCGATTTGCCGGTTGAACTGCTGGACATCGGACCGCTGGTATCGGCCATATTGGCGGTAGAAGCGGCGGTGGTGCATGGTCCGCTTCTGGATCGCTCGCCCGGCCTGGTCAGCTTGGTCATGAAGTCGTTGATCAATGAAGGCCGCGGCGTATCGGGCATCGACTATGCACGAGCGAGGGCTGCGCAGGTGCGGCTGGCTCATCTCTTTGACCGCTGGCTGCATGAAGAGATGCGTCTTGACGTGCTTCTCGTCGCCCCGGCTAAAGGGGAAGCGCCAGTCGGACTCGACTATACCGGCGACGCTTCGTTGTGCGCTCCATGGACCTTCCTGGGTGTTCCCGCTATCACGCTGCCGATCGCCCTTGGGCCCGCCGGTCTTCCGCTGGGCGCTCAACTGGTCGGCGCGGCGCAGCACGACGAGCGTTTGCTCGCAGTAGCCGCGTGGGTGGAAGCGCGAGCGGGCTGGCAGGCTGTGATGCTGCGGGCAAACACCGGTCCTCGCCCGTTCGTGGCGCGGTAACGCTGAAGGTCCTCCATGTCGGGAGCAGTCTTGTGAAAGATCCACTGGTTCTTGGCTTCGTGCTGGTCATGGTGAACGTCGTGCTCTGGCGCGCAGCGTTTCCACGCAACGACACCCTTCGCTTGCTCCTCAGACTGGTGATCTTCGCGCTGCTGAGTGCGCTGCTGATGTTCGGATCAACGCTAAGTCCCTTCACACCGGCGCCATGGCCTGAGTCCCCGGGCCGCCATCTTGCGGCCCAGATCCTTGAGGTTTCGTGGTGGCTCCTCGGTGCGCGTCTTCTTACGATGTCACTGGACGCCGCGTTCCAATCACGCCAGTGGCACAAGGACCGCCTTTTCCAGGACGTACTCGGTGCGCTGGTTTTTCTTGCCGCTGTCGTCGCCTCGCTTGCATTCGTGCTGGGTTTGCCGGTGACGGGACTGGTTGCCACCTCCGGTGCGCTGGCAATCGTGGTGGGTCTCGCCATCCAAAGTACGCTTAGCGATGTGTTCGCCGGGATCGTGCTGAACTCGACCGAGCCGTATCACATTGGGGACTGGGTTTCAGTGGACGGCGTGGACGGCAAGGTACTCGAGATGAACTGGCGGGCGACTCACCTGCTCACTTCACAGGGCAATGTTGTCATCGTCCCGAACAGTCTGGCGGCCAAGGCCAAGATCACCAACAGCAGCCGTCCCGTTGCGCTTCACGGCGTGTCCGTCGCGCTCCAGATTTCGCCGGAAGAACGCCCGGCGACTGTCCTTGCCGCGCTGGAGCGCGCGGTAGCGGGAAGCAATATGATTCTGCAAACACCCGCACCCTATACGCTTGTCAAGAAAGCCTCGATCAACTCGATCGAATACGAGGTCACGGTTTATATCGACGACATGGGCAAGTCCGTGGTCGTGACGAACCAGCTTTACGATCTTTGCCATCGTCATCTCGCAGCCGCGGGTATCGACCTCTGGCCACTGAGCGCTCCACGGCCGCCACGCCACGACGCGGCCGACAGCCGGCAACGGCTCCTGTCACATGTCGATCTCTTCCGTGCCTTGAAGGCTGAAGAGATCGAAGCGCTGTCCGGCAGACTGTCCCGTCACGAATACGAAACGAATCAGGAGGTGGTCGCGTCAGAGGAGGTGATGGACTACCTGATGATCGTCGAGTCGGGTGTCATGTCGGTGATCGTGAAGGGACCCTCCGGCCCGGTCGAAACCGCGCGCCTCGGACCTGGAGATTCCATTGGTGAAGCGGGCGTGCTGGCGGGTTTGCCGGTTCAGGCGCAAGTCACGGCTTTGACGCGGGCGGTGCTTTATCGGCTGGATAAGGTGGACCTCACGCCGCTGCTCAAGAGCCGGCCGGAAATAGGCCAGCAGATGTGCCAGCTGCTTTCGGAACAGCAGGACACCCTGCGCAAGCTGAACACCGAGATACCCGTGACGGTGAATACCGAACGCACGCTGCTGGACTGGCTGCGCGAAGGCATGCACAAGCTGCATGAACTGACCTCTTAAAGAATTCACGCCCAGCAAGCCGACTATAAGCGCCGGTTCCATCGACATGCGGACAACGCTTGCCGGCATAAGACCCTCGTGCGCTTTGCGAAGCGCAAATACATCAAGATTTTCGATTGATGGAATCGAAATTTTTCAATCTTTGATTCGTGTCCGTGCCTTAAGATTTGCCATCTGAACCGCTTATCACCGTGACCCGTTTTTTCAAACGTCACCCTTCGGAATCGAGCGTGCGATGGTCCGGATCGGGCAACTTCTCATCTCCCTCGAAAGCAGGGAAATCCTGCTTGACGGCGTGTCGCTGCGCATTGGCAGCCGCGCGTTCGAGATTCTCGAGCTGCTGATCCGTGCACAAGGAACGCTGGTCTCGAAGGACGAGATCATGCGTCACGTGTGGCCCGAGACGGTGGTCGAGGAAAACAATCTGCAGGTTCATATTGCCGCCTTGCGCAAGGCGCTCGGTGCAGATCGCGATCTGATCAAGACGGTGCCAGGACGCGGTTATCGGTTGATGCAGGCGCATGAAGAGGCACCCTTGCAGCATGAAGCCACTGCGGGTTTGTTGCCATGCGCTTCGATCATGCTTCCTGCGGGCGTATCGGCTTTGATCGGCCGGCAAACCCTGGTCGCGCAAGTGCTGGGCGCACTGAATGCCGGGCGCGTTGTCACACTGGTTGGCGCGGGCGGTATTGGCAAGACGCGGGTTGCGCTGGAAGTTGCAGGTCAGGCCACCATGCGTTTTCCGGACGGCGTGGTGTTCGTGCCGCTTGCCTCGGTGTCGAATCCGCGTTTCACTCTGGAGGCGCTGGCCGGTGCGCTCGGTATGAAATTGCCTGCGAGCGGTTTGTCGTCCGATCTGATCGCGGCCGAGATAGCCGGCCGCCGTGTGCTGATTGTTCTCGACAATTGCGAGCATGTGATCGACGCGGCCGCTGAAATGGCCTGTGCCATGACGGCCGTCAACCCCGCGTTATGCGTGCTCGCGACCAGCCGCGAGGCACTTCGCATCCAGGACGAGGCGCTGTTTCACGTGCCGCCGCTCGACGTGCCCCCCGATGCAAGCGTGGGCGATGAGATCCTTCAAACAAGTGCGGTGCAGCTATTCATTGCTCGCGCCCGCACGATCGATCCGTGCTTTTCTTCCGATGAACGCAGCATCGTTCTCACGGGCCTTGTATGCCGAAGACTCGACGGCATACCGCTTGCGATCGAACTGGCGGCGGCGCGTGCGGCCGTGCTTGGCATTGAAGTGCTGGTGGACCATCTCGACGAGTGTTTTCGCATCCTGACGGGTGGCTTCAGGGGTGTGTTGCCACGCCATCAGACGTTGAAGGCGATGCTCGACTGGAGCTATCGTCTTCTCGACGATACCGAGCGTACGTTGCTGCGTTGGCTCGGTGTCTTCCTGAACGGATTTTCCTTCGACGCAGCCTGCCACATGGGGGCCGCCCACGGCTTTTCGCAGACCGAGATCCTCGATGCGCTTGGCGGCCTCGTCTCGAAGTCGCTCGTGATTCACGATAGCGGAGCGGTTCCTTCGCGCTATCGGCTGCTTGCAACTACGCGGGCCTACGCGTTGCAGCAACTCGAAGACAACGGTGAGCGCAAGGCTGCCGCGCTGGCACATTTGACCTTGCGCGCGCCGGCGCATCAACGCACGAGCGGCTCGATCCTTTAAGAAGGATTCAGGTCGGCCTCAGGACTTTAAGCCTCCCTCTCTGTAGCCTCGAACCGGAATCGAGATGCGGCATACGCCTGCCGTTTTCGGTTATCGACATCTTCCACGGTGGCGTGCGTCGCCGTGCCGATTCAGTCTGAGGCCAGACCAAGGAGCATTCCATGCCGCATGAATTACTCACCCCCGACACTTGTGCTCTCGCGTTGATCGACTACCAGCCGCAGATGTTCTTTGGAACGCATTCGCATGACCGCACGACCATCGTGCACAACGTCCAGGTCCTCGCGAAAGCCGCCAAGCTGTTCAACGTTCCCACGATCCTCACGACGATCGCCGCGCAGACGTTCAGCGGCGAATTCATCCCTGAACCCCAGGCCGTCTTTCCTGAACAAAAGCCGATCGACCGTACCTCGATGAACTCCTGGGAAGACGCGAACTTCCGCAAGGCGATTGAAGCGACCGGGCGCAAGAAGATCGTGATCGCCGGTCTGTGGACGGAAGTCTGCGTGACGTTTCCGACCGTGCAGATGCTGGCCGCAGGCTACGAGATCTATGTCCCGACGGACGCGTGCGGAGACATCACGGAAGAAGCGCATGAGCGCGCCGTGCAACGCATCATCCAGGCGGGCGCTGTGCCCATGACCTCATTGCAGTTCATGTGCGAGCTGCAACGTGACTGGGCGCGCGGCGAGACGTATGACGGCTGCATGGATATCTTCAAGGCGCATAGCGCCTACGGTATCGGCGTGCGTTACGCGAAGCAGATCCTCGGTGAGCATGCGAGCGAAGCGGGCGGCTGAAAGTCCGACAGGGCTTAAAGAACAAGCACGTCAACTTGCGGCCGCGAACGGTGGTTTCCCTTTCTTGGTGAACCACGTTCGCCGCCGTCGCACACCCTAAAGCATGAGGACGACGATGACAGCGCCAACCCCTGCCGCTGCGTCCGCGGACGCCATTTTTTTCAACGGCAAGATTGCTACCCAGGATGAGAAGCGATCTTTCGTGACGGCACTCGCGGTCAAGGACGGAAAAATTCTCGCCACCGGCACCGACGCTCACGCGATGCAGTTCGCCCACGCCGGCACTCAACGTGTCGACCTGAAAGGGCGCACAGTCATCCCGGGACTTAACGACTCGCATCTGCACGTGATCCGGGGCGGCCTGAACTTCAATATGGAATTGCGCTGGGACGGCGTGCCGTCGCTTGGCGATGCGCTCGACATGCTGCGCCGGCAGGTCGCGCGTACGCCTGCACCGCAATGGGTGCGCGTGATCGGCGGCTGGAACGAGCTGCAGTTCGCGGAGCGGCGCGGGCCGACGCTCGAAGAGATCAACGCCATTGCGCCGGACACGCCCGTGTTCATCCTGCATCTCTATGACAGCGCACTGTTGAACGCGGCCGCGCTGCGTGCAGTGGGCTATAGCAAGGACACGCCTGATCCGCCGGGCGGTGAAATCCAGCGCGACAAGCGCGGCAATCCGACTGGCATGCTGATCGCCCGCCCCAACGCGGGTCTGCTGTACGCGACGCTCGCGAAGGGACCCAAGCTTGCCTACGACGACCAGGTGAATTCGACGCGGCATTTCATGCGCGAACTCAATCGCCTTGGCGTCACAAGCGCGATCGATGCGGGCGGCGGCTACCAGGCTTATCCCGACGACTACGCCGTGATCATGGCGCTGGCCAAGCGTGGTGAACTGACGTTGCGCATTGCCTATAACCTCTTCACGCAGAATGCGAAGAAGGAGATCGAGGACTTCGCGCGCTGGGTGAAGATGACCAAGCCAGGCGAGGGCGATGACTTCCTGCGGTTGAATGGCGCGGGTGAGATGCTGGTCTTTTCCGCGGCTGATTTCGAGGATTTTCTCGAGCCGCGTCCCGACCTGCCGGAGACGCTCGAGCCGGAACTGGAAGCGGTCGTGCGGCTGCTTGTGCAGAACCGCTGGCCGTTCCGTCTGCATGCAACGTACGACGAGTCTGTCGAGCGCTTCCTGAACGTCTTCGAGCGCGTCAACCAGGACACGCCGTTCAATGGCCTGCGCTGGTTCTTCGACCATTGCGAAACCATTTCACAGCGCAACATCGACCGCATTGCGGCGCTTGGCGGCGGCATTGCCATTCAGCACCGCATGGCGTTCCAGGGCGAGTATTTCGTCCATCGCTATGGAGCGCAGGCGGCCGCCAGGACTCCGCCGATTCAGCAGATGCTGGCGGCAGGCCTGCCGGTAGGCGCCGGTACCGACGCCACGCGCGTGGCAAGTTACAACCCGTTCGTGTCGCTGTACTGGATGGTGTCGGGCTGCACGGTCGGCGGCATGCAGATGTACGCACCGCAGGACCGCCTGGACCGCATGGAAGCGTTGCGCCGCTATACGGTGGGCAGCAGCTGGTTCTCGGGCGAAGAGGACCGTAAGGGCGCGCTGGTGCCCGGGCAGTTCGCGGACTTCGCGGCGCTCACCGACGACTATTTCACGGTCGATGAAACGCGCATCAAGTACTTGTCGTCAGTGCTGACCGTGGTCAACGGCAAGGTGGTTCATGCGGACGCGGAGTTCAGCACGCTCGGACCGCCGCCGTTGCCGGTCAGTCCTTCCTGGTCGCCGGTAGCGGAGTTCGGAGGTTATAGCCGATACCAGCCCGCTACGATTCTCCAGCAAGCGTGCACCGACAGTTGCGTGAACCTGTGCGGCATTCATGCTCACGGTCACATGTGGGCATGGCGCAAACAGGTACCCGTCAGCGATGCAAACGGGTTCTGGGGTGCGCTTGGCTGCAGTTGCTTTGCGTTCTGAAGCGTCGTGGAGAATTGAGGACGATTCAGGTCGCTTGAGGGCGCATGAGCAGAGGGTTCGTGCAGGCTGGCCGAAGGAGGTGGCGATGGCGAAGCGCATCGCGGGAATCGCGATTCCTGACAGCGAGATGGCGCGTGCGGCGGTTGCCGCCGCACGCGCTATCGAGCCGGATATTCTTTATCGCCATTCATCGCGGGTGTTCCTGTTCGCGGCGCTGATCGGCGTTCGCAGGCAGCTCGTCTTCAACGCCGAGTTGCTGTACGTGGCTGCGCTTTTTCATGACATCGGCTTGACCACGCTTTATCGTGATTCGCAAGTGCGCTTCGAAGTGGACAGCGCCAATGCGGTAAGGGATTTTCTTGGGCGTTACGGCATACCCAATGACGATATCGCCGATGTCTGGAATGCGATCGCATTGCACACCACGTTCGGCATTTGTTCGCATATGTCCGCGTTGACCGGGCTGGTTGCGGCCGGTGTCGAAACGGATCTGCTCGGCATGCATTTCGACGAGGTCGGTCACGTTCAGCGCAACGCGGTGCTGGTCGAATATCCGCGCGGCACGGGCTTCAAGCAACAGATCATCGACGTGTTCGCGCAGGCGATGGCGAACCGTCCCGCAACCACATTCGGTACGGTCAACGCCGACGTGCTCGAACGCTGCGACCCGAACTATCGGCGCATGAATTTCTGTGGGCTGATCCTCGGCTCCGACTGGAAAGAGTAGTTTGCTTTAGACAAGAGACTTGACGATGCCCTATCTTATTTCGCTTGCGGCAGGCTTCGTGGTCGGCCTGCTGTATTGCCTGGTGCGCGTGCAGTCACCCGCGCCGCCGTTGATCGCGCTCGCAGGATTGCTGGGTATCGTGCTCGGGGAGCATACGATACCCGTGGTGCGCGCGCATCTGTTCCCGGACAGCGTGCAGGTTCAGCATGAGGCGCCGGTAGCGGCGAAAGCGTCGCCGTCCGCCGACCCGGGAAATGGTGGCAAGTGAATCGAGCGCATCGCTATCTAACCTCCCTTTATATCGAATCGAAACAGGAGCTTTTCATGTCGCGCAATTCCGTCTCCCGGCTTGCCGCCGCGGTTACCTTCGCCTGCGTGTTGCTCGGCACGGCGAGCGCGCCCGGTGTTGTCCAGGCTGCAGCCGAACTCAAGCCGGTGTCGGCGGGCACGAACGTATCCGTCGGACCTCAGTACGATACGACCCACGTGTATGTGTCGAATGAAGATATCGATGCGTTCGTCAATAGCTTCCTCGCGACCTTCGGCGGCAAGGCTTCGCCGCGTGCGGTCTTCACCGTGACGCCGACGCCGAGCAAGACCGCATCGCAATACGTGCAGACGCCGGTCGGCATGCTCTCCGTGTTTGCGTTCCAGACGCCGATCCCTTATCCCTTCGGCGACGAGCGCACCGGCTATCTCGTGACCGATATGGACCACGCCGTGCGCGCGGCCCATGCCGCGGGTGCGGATGTGATTGTCGAGCCGTTCGACGACCCTATCGGCAAGGACGCGCTGATCCGCTGGCCTGGTGGCTTGAACATGCAGTTGTACTGGCATACGAAAGCGCCTTCATATGGGCCGCTTGAGTCGGTGCCGGACAATCGCGTGTACATGTCCCGCTCTGCCGTCGATAACTTCGTGCGCCGGTTCGTGCGGTTCTCGCAAGGCAAGGTTATGTCAGACGACCGGCATGCGGATGCCGGCGTGATCGGTCGTCCGGGTGAGACCATGCGCTGCATCCGGATTGAATCGGGTTTCGGCAAGATGATGGTGTTCGTGACCGATGGCAAGCTGCCGTTTCCGTTCGGGCGCGAGACGACCGGCTACCAGGTGACCGACCTCGCGGCGACGCTGGCGAAGGCCGAGGCGGCAGGCGCCAAGGTATTGTTTGCGCCGTACCAGACTGACAAGGGCAAGACATCGATCGTCGAATTTCCGGGTGGGTACATCGCCGAGATCCACGACACGGCCGCTCAATGAGGCAGACACGCCGATTGCTGGCGCTCTCGGGCTTTACGCTGGCAGTAGGTGCGAGCGGCGCGGCAATGGACGCACGCGCTGCGCCGGATGCGGCAGACGCACCACCACCCGCGCCCACGCCAGTGACGACCTGCGACGTTAGACGTCCCACTGTCTTGTTCAATCGATGGCAAGAGGACTGGTCGGTGCTCGCGAATCCGTGCGTGCCGCGCGAGCCGCTGGACGGCCTCAAGTACGTGCCGCTGGGTGGCGATCCGGCGTCGTACCTCTCGCTCGGTGCGAACCTGCGCGAGCGGCTGGAGATCAACAATGCCGCGTTGTTCGGCGTCGGTGCGAACCATGCCGATACCTACCTGCTGCAACGCGCTGAAGTACATGCCGACATCCGTCTTGGCGACCATCTGCAGATCTTCACGCAGATCGAAGATGCCCAGCCTTACGGGAAGGACTCGGTGTCGCCGGTCGACAAGAACCCGCTCGATCTCGAGCAGGCGTTCATCACCTACGTTGGCGCGCTGGGCGGCGGCACGTTCAAGTTCAGACTGGGACGTCAGGAGATGGCGTTCGATTTGCAGCGCTTCATTTCCGTGCGTGATGGCCCGAATGTCCGGCAAGCATTCGACGGGCTCTGGACCGATTGGGAGATTCAGCGCTGGCGTTTCATCGCCTATGCTACGCAGCCGGTGCAGAATCGTGATGTCAGCGACTTTGACGACGTCTCGAACCGGCACCTCACGTTCAGCGGCGTGCGTTTCGAGCGTCAGGACGTGGGACCGGGCGACCTGTCCGGATACTACTCGCGCTATAACCGCGACAACGCGCATTTTATTGATGCTGCGGGCGATGAGCGCCGGGACGTGTTCGACTTGCGTTACACGGGTAAGGGCGGGCAGGTGGACTGGGATGTGGAGACCATGCTGCAAAGCGGGCATGTTGGCAACAGCACGATCGGTGCGTGGGCGCTGGGGTCGCTGGCAGGTTATACCTTCAGCGGTGTTCCCTGGACGCCGCGTGCGGGCATCCAGGTCGACGCCGCATCGGGCGATCGTCACCCGGGCGATGGCCGGATCGGGACGTTCAACCCGTTGTTCCCCAATGGCTACTATTTTACGCTGGCGGGTTACACCGGCTACAGCAACCTGATTCACGTCAAGCCGAGCATTACGCTGAAGCCTGCGAGCAACTTGTCGTTGCTGGCAGCCGTTGGCTTCCAGTGGCGCGCGACCACGGCGGACGCCGTGTATGCACAAGGATCGGTGCCGGTGCCGGGGACGGCCGGTCATGGCAGTCTATGGACGGGCATGTACGTGCAATTGCGTGCGGACTGGACCATCGCGGCGAATCTGATCGGCTCGGTCGAAGCGGTGCATTTCCAGGTCGGCGATGCTATACGCGCGGTGGGTGGCCGCAATGCCGATTATATTGGTGTGGAGCTTAAGTATGGGTGGTAGGGGAGGGGTTAGGGCCGGGTTGGTCGGATCTAGCGTTAGCGGTTGGAGTCAATGCCGGGGTGCTAGGTTCCTGCGGTAGCGATCTGAGTCAGTGCCGGGTTGCTGCTTTCGGCGTTAGTGGTCTGCCTGAGTTGGCTCATTTCTTTATCACTATTAGCCACTGCGCGTGGCGGCGCGTCATTTCTTTGTCCAAAGCGACAAAGAAACGAAGCAAAGAAAGCGCTTTCAAAACGCGGGCTCGTAAGTTGACCCAGCGTGCAGTTTCCACGTTTTTGGCACCCCAAAAGCACGGTGCTCGCAAGAGCGACGGATGTGTGAAACCCTCCTTCTCCGAACACGGATACCCACACGCTTCGCCACCAGTGACTGAACCTGCCCAAGGGGCACCCCGCGCTATCCGCGAAAAACCATTCACCGAATTTGTACGCATACCGAACCACGTCGCCAACCCACCTCGAAACGAGGCCGCGAAGATGCGTGAGGCCGTACCTAACAAATGTAACCCCACCAGTCGCGCCGACCAAGCAGCTAACCCATGAAGACCTGAAGCGGCGAATACGCGTGGGGCCGTGCGGGTTTCTTGGCAAGCGTGCTTGCCCGAGAGCGTACGGGGCGAAGCGTGTGCGTGTAAGAATTCGCGAGAAGGAGGGGTTCACACATCCGTGGTTCTGGTGAGCACCGTGCTTTTGGGGTGCCAAAAATGTGGAGGCTGCACGCTAGGTCAACTTATGGGCCCGCGTTTTGAAAGCGCTTTCTTTGGTTCGTTTCTTTGTCGCTTTGGACAAAGAAATGACGCGCCGCCACGCGCAGTGGCTAACAGTGATAAAGAAATTAGGCAACCTAAGCAGACCACTAACCTTGAAAGCAGCAACCCCGCACTGACTCCGACAGCTAACGCAGGACCCTAGCAACCCGGCATTGACTCCTACCGCTAACGCAAGAACCTAGCGACCCGGCATCAACCCCGACCGCTAACACAGGAACCTAGCAACCCGGCATCAACCCCGACCACTAACGCAATAACCTGCCAACCCACCTCCATCCCCGCCACCCCCCAACCCTCAAAAGACCGTCCACCGGCGCGAGCAAAAACCCTTACCGCGCTATGAAGCGGTCGATCAAATCCGGCTGATCCAGTTGCTCGACCCACCAGCGCAACGCCCGACCTGTCTCATCGTCGCGCCACGCGAGATGGCAGTCCGTGACTTCGCGCATGCCGGTCACGCGCTTGGCCACGAGCTTGCCTTCGGCGATCGGTTTCTCGGCAAGACATTCGGGAATGGTGCCCACGGCCACCCCCTCGCATTGCGCGGCGAGCTTGGCGCTGAGCGTAGGCAGCGCGATGAATTCCTGCGTAGTCCCGGTGGCGACCGAGCGCGGCCTCAACTCTCGCGACGTATCGCTGATCACCGCACCGCGATAACGCGCGACGGTATCTATTCCAAGCGGCTCGGGAAGGTTCGCCAGCGGGTGATCCGGCGCGACCACAAACACGTGCCGCAGCGATCCGAGCGGCCGTGTCACGAGATGAGGCAGGTGCGGCGGCTCGCCAGCCGCGCCGACCACGAGATCCGCGCGCCGCGTGACCAGCGCGTCCCAGGTGCCGCCGAGCACTTCTCTCGACAGACGTAGCCGCGTATCCATCTTCAGGTCGTAGAACGCTTGTACATAGGGCCAGAAGGCATCGAGCGGCAGGATCTCGTCGATGCAGATTCGCAGCTCCGCCTCCCAGCCTTCCTGAATGCGTTGCGCGCGCTGTTCCAATTGCTCCGCGGCAAGCAGCAAGCGCCTGCCGTCCTCGACCACGACACGTCCCGCATGCGTGAGCCTGGCGCGCCTGCCGGTGCGATCGAACAGCGCGACATCGAGATCGCTTTCGAGCTTCTGCACGAGGTAGCTGAGCGACGACGGCACCCGGTGCAGCAATTCGGCCGCTTCGGCGAACGTGCCGGTGCGGTCGATTGCATCCAGCGCTTCAAGGACTTCGAATGACAGCTTCATTGCAGCTTTCCCTTTCGTAATTTCGTAATTTCGTAATTTCGTAATTTCGTAATCTTGTAGTCTTGTGACCTGGCCGAGGATGCGCTTCACGCGTTATCCGGTGTGTCCCGATTGTCGATTTGCATCGATCGTTTTTTAACTGTGCATATAACTCAAGTGCGGCTTCGCATGCGCACTCTTAAGATCAATTCAGGTCGCATCCACCAGTCAGCCCACCGCGGCACCCGGCCTAAAGAACTAGAATCCCCCTACACAATAGCGGTTCATACAAAACGATCAGGAGACAGCGTGGACCTTTTCATATCGATGGAAGCGTTCGTGCGCGCCGCCGAAGCGCAGAGCTTCGCGAACGCGGCACGTCAGCTCGGTGTTGCAAAGTCGGTCGTCACGTCGCGCGTCAAGCAGCTTGAAGAGCATTTCAACGTCGCGCTCTTCCATCGCTCCACGCGTGCGGTGCGCCTGTCTGAAGTGGGTGAGTCTTATTATCGCGACTGCGCCCAACTCGTCAATAAAGTCCACGAACTGTCCGGCCGTACCAGCGCCGAAACGCACTCGCTCAGCGGGACGCTCAACGTTCACGTGCTGCCGGGTTTCGCGCTGGGTCATTTTTCGCACGCGCTGATTGCTTTTCGCGAGGCGCATCCTCGTATCGAATTCGTGGTGACGGTCAACGATCGCGTGATCGATCCCGTGCAGGAAGGGTTTGACCTGGCGTTGCAGATCTACCCGCCCGCGTCGAACCTGCTGGTCGAACGCAAGCTCTTTCCAGTGCGGGGCGTGCTCTGCGCGGCCCCCGGTTACCTGAAGGAGGAGCCCGTCATAGAAACGCCGCTCGACCTCGTGCGGCACGATTTCGCGCGTTATTCGTATTACCCGTGGGGCGACAACTGGCCCCTCATGAAGGGCAACGAATGTTTCGAGATCGCACTCAATCCGGTGCTTAAGACAAACAGCGTGCACCTGCTCCTCGAATTCGCTCGCGCCGGTGCCGGCGTTGCCTATCTGCCGACGATGGTGGCCGCCGCCGACCTGCTCGAACGACGTCTCGTACGCGTGCTCCCCGAGTATGCTGCACCGCCGCTATGGCTCTCGGCGGTCTATCCGGCGTCCCACCGGTCGACCACGAAAGTGAAAGCGTTTGTCGAGTTCCTGCGTGCGCGCTACCTGCGTGAACCGCAATGGGACCGGGCGCTGGGTATCTCGCCGCCCGATGACGATACCAAGAACGTCGGCGATGAACTCGGTGACGCATGAGCGGGGTAAGCGCCCCGCGGCCCGCTTCTCAGTACTTTCCCTAACGTCTTTTGCGAGCACGCATGGTTCGCCAAACGCGAACCTCAATCCATTGCCCCGGTGCGCGCGCGGCCCTAATCTTCGTTCCAAGGCAACGCGTTCATAACCGTCTTTCACGAAAGTAATGGAGACAGACATGCAAGAGACCTATCTCGGCAGCCTCGGCAACTACCGCAAGGGCTCCATCGAAATCATCAAGGGCAAACCCGGACATTACGCCATGTCCAATGTATTCGAGGTAGCTAGCCACGCGGCGCCCTACGAGAAAGTGGTGGTCGGGAAAAACCTCAAATACGTGATCGAGACGGTTCGTGCCGAAGGCGTTTCGCCGTGGTTCAGCGCGTCGCACGATGAGTTCGCGGTGGTGCTCGACGGCGAGATCGACGTGCATTTCATCAAGCCCTCAGACGGTCCGCTCGTCAACGCCGATACGGAAGGCAGCGTGCGTCTCGAAGGCGAACCTGCAGGCCAGCCGATGGGGTATGTGCGCCTGCGCCGTGGCCATCAGGCGCTGCTGCCTGCCGGTTCCGCTTATCGATTCGAAGCCCGCCAGACAGGCGTCCTGCTCGTCCAGACCATTCTTGGTTCGTGTTCGGTCGAGAAGTGGGCCGAGATATGTATCCAATGAGGCATTCAATGAGGCCGTGAGCCGCCTTATCGACATCGACCTGATCAATTTTCAAGGAACAAGCCATGGACCAGTCAGCAGGTTTTCAAAGTGTTACCGCGACCGACCCGGACAAGACGAGCGGATACCGTACCTTCACGCTAGGTGATTTCGAATTCAGCCGCGATGCTTATTTCGTCACGGTCAAATGGCCGTCGAAGGGGGAAACCCGTTCGCACCAGATGCATGCCGACGACTTCCTGCGCGCGATGATGCGTGACGTGGCGTGGGGATTTTTCTACGGCTGGGTCAACTTCGACGAAGTGATCGGCACGCGCAATCACTACGGCCGCGTGGACATGTATGCCGGTTCGTACAACGCGAGCTTCAAGGACGCGGGCGTCGACTACACGCAGCAATTCGAAACGCCGTTGATCATGGCGACCTTCAAGGCGATCCTGAGGGACTGGGTCAACGAAGGGTTTGATCCGTTCGCCGCTCCGGAAGAAACCGGTTCGGCATTCGGTATCAAGCATGGCGACAACATCGGCGCGATCGAGCGCACGCGCATTGCAACGAAACGCATGCCCGGCCTCGTGGGTGATTCGCCCTTGCGCGATGACCTCCCGGTCAACCGGCAGTTTGCTGACATCGTTCAGGACGAGCCGGAGATTCATGCCGAGCCTGGCTTCGAACATGAGCTGCATGCGTTCAGTCTTTTCAAATACCTCTCACGTTCGGACGTGACCTGGAATCCATCGGTCACCTCCGTCTGCAAGCAGAGTCTCTTTTGCCCGACCACCGAGGAATTCGTGCTGCCGGTCTTTCATGGCAACGATCGCGTGGAGTGGTTCCTGCAACTGTCCGACCAGATCATCTGGGACGTCGGCGACAAGGACACGGGCGAACCCCGCGCCCGCATCACGATGAACGCCGGCGACATCGCGGCCATGCCTGCCGATATTCGCCACAAGGGTTATTCGCAAAAGCGTTCCATGCTGCTCGTATGGGAGAACGCAACCCCCGATCTGCCCAAGCGTTACGAGAGCGGTGAACTCCCGCCGTATCCGGTACCGCTCTAAACCCCCGTTGCCTCTTCAAGTCCCTGACGACGCCGGTCCCGCCGGCGTCGCGGGCAGGGCTTTGTCTTAAGCTTTCATCTGTTCATCCGTTCATCAGGCAGGACCACCATGCAAACGCAACTGTTCATCAATGGCCGATTCGTTCCCGCCGAGAGCGGTGAAACGCTGGCTTCACTCAACCCGCACGACAACTCCGTGATCGCTCAAGTGTCGATGGCCGGTCCTGCGGATATCGACCGTGCCGTCGCCGCGGCGAAAGCTGCGTTTCCGAAGTGGAGCAACATGGCGGCGATGGATCGCGGCCGCCTGCTGCTCAAGCTGGCCGACGCCATTGAAGCGAATGCCGATGAACTGGCACGGCTCGAATCGCTGGACACGGGGCATCCGATTCGCGATACCCGCAATCTCGACGTGCCGCGCACGGCTGTCACGTTCCGTTATTTCGGCGGCATGGCGGACAAATTCGAAGGGACGGTGGTTCCGGTTGAAGCGGGCTTCCTGAACTATGTGACGCGCGAACCGGTCGGCGTGGTCGGGCAGGTGGTGCCATGGAATTTTCCGTTGATGTTCACCAGCTGGAAGATGGCGCCCGCGCTTGCCGCCGGCAACTGCGTGATCATGAAACCGGCCGAACTCACGCCGCTGTCCAGTCTCGCGATTGCCGAACTGATGGCCGAGGTAGGTTTCCCGCCAGGCGTGGTCAACATCGTGCCGGGTCTCGGTCAGGTGGCGGGGCAATATATTGCCGAACATCCGGAGATCAGCAAGGTGGCGTTCACCGGTTCGACCGCGGTCGGGCGCAAGGTCGTGCAGGCTTCGGCCGGCAATCTCAAGAAGGTGCAACTCGAACTGGGCGGCAAGGGTGCGAACGTCGTATTCGCCGATGCCGATCTCGACGCTGTCGTGCAAGGTTCTGCGTTCGGCATCTTTCATAACCAGGGGCAGGCTTGCATTGCGGCATCGCGGCTGATCGTGCATGAATCGGTGGCGGACGAACTGCTTGAGCGTTTTATCGCGCTGGCGCGTTCGATCAGGATCGGCGATCCGCTCGATCCGGCGACCGAGATGGGGCCGCTGACGTCGCGTCATCATCGTGACCGCGTGCTGTCTTACGTCGATGTCGCCCGCGAGCAGGGCGGTCGCATCCTGTCAGGCGGCAAAGCGCCGGATAACGCCGCGCTCGCCGACGGTTGTTATGTAGAGCCGACTATTGTTGCTGCAAAGCCTTCCGATCGCGTGTCGCAGGAAGAGGTATTCGGACCGTTCGTGACGGTGAGCACATTCGGGAGCGATGAAGAGGCCCTGGCGATTGCAAACGGCACTGAATACGGACTGGGCGCCGGCATGTGGACGCGCGACTTGCAACGCGCGCATCTCTTTGCGCGGCAGTTGAAAAGCGGCATGGTCTGGATCAATTGCTATAAGCGGGTGAGCCCGGCGTCACCGTTCGGTGGAGTGGGCTCGAGCGGCTATGGCCGCGAGATGGGCTTTGAAGTCATGCGCGAATACACGCAGCCGAAGTCGGTCTGGGTGAACGTCGACGCCAACATTCCGCCTTATTATCCGCGCCGATCATGAACCCGTTCATCTATCAGGGTTTGCCTTCACGCGTGGTGTTTGGTGCGGGCAGCATCCGCCATCTCGAGCGCGAGATCGATCTCCTGGGGGCTAAACGCGCCATCGTGCTGTCCACGCCGCAGCAGCGCGAGCAGGCTGAAGGGTTCGCCGCGCGGCTTGGTTCGCGGGCAGTTGGCGTGTTTTCGAAGGCAGTCATGCATGTGCCTGTCGAGACTGCGCAGGAGGCTCGCGATTACGCTACGAAGCTGGGCGCCGACTGCGCCGTGGCGATAGGCGGTGGCTCCACGACCGGGCTCGGCAAGGCGATTGCGCTGACTTCATCGCTGCCGATCATTGCCGTTCCAACCACGTATGCAGGCTCGGAAATGACGCCTGTCTATGGGCTCACCGAAGCCGGGTTGAAGAAGACCGGCCGCGACCTGCGTGTGTTGCCGAAGACTGTCATCTACGACCCCGAACTGACGGTGTCGCTGCCGGCCTCGCTGTCTGTCACAAGCGGCATCAACGCAATCGCGCACGCCGCGGAAGGGCTCTACGCACAAGATGCGAACCCGATCACCGGATTGATGGCGGAGGAGGGCATTCGTGCGCTGGGAGCGGGCATAGGTCGCGTTGTTTCCCGCCTTGACGATCTCGATGCCCGGGCCGATTGCCTCTACGGCGCATGGCTGTGCGGCGCCGTGCTCGGCAGCGTTGGCATGGCATTGCATCACAAGCTGTGCCACACGCTCGGCGGGACCTTCAATTTGCCGCACGCTGAGACGCACACCATCGTGTTGCCGCATGCGCTTGCGTACAACCGCGAAGCGGCACCGCTCGCGATGCAGCGGATCGCGCGTGCGCTTGGAGTGTCAGATGCAGCGCTTGGCGTATTCGATCTCGCGCGTGACAACGGCGCACCGACCGCATTGAAAGATATCGGCCTGAAGGAATCGGATATTGGCGTCGCGCTGGATATTGCATTGAAGAACCCTTACTGGAATCCGCGGCCCCTCGAACACGGCGCGTTGAGGGCTCTACTCGAAGCCGCTTACGAGGGCCGCCGCCCCGACTGACTACCCTGAGCCAGGCACGCAAGAAGGCCGGCACAGCACCATAAAAGACTGAAGGAGACAGACATGGACGATCATTCCATCAACGGCGCTCGCCGTCATTTCGTGAAGCTCGCGGCGGGCGGTACGCTTGTCGCGGCTTCTCCGCTGCTTGCGCGCATCGCGAACGCTGCCAGTTCGCGTACGCTCAAGATCGGTTACGTGTCGCCGCAAACCGGTCCGCTTGCACCGTTCGGCGAAGCTGACCGCTTTGTCATCGGACAGATGCAGGCAGCGCTTAAAGACGGCATCGCGATCAATGGCAAGCAGTATCCGGTCGCCATTTTGGTCAAGGACAGCCAGTCGAATCCGAACCGCGCCGGCGAGGTGGCGAACGACCTGATCCTGAAGGACAAGGTCGACATCATGCTGGTTTCGGGAACGCCGGAGACAGCCAATCCCGTGAGCGACGCGTGCGAGATCAACGAGATGCCGTGCGTCTCCACGGTCGTGCCGTGGCAACCGTGGTTCTTCGGCAGGAAGGGCGATCCCAAGAAGGGCTTTCGTTTTACGTACCACTTCTTCTGGGGTCTTGAAGATGTGATTGCCGTGTACACCGGCATGTGGCAATCGGTGCAGACGAACAAGTCGGTCGGCGGACTCTTTCCAAACGACGGTGACGGCAACGCATGGGGCGACGGCAAGCTCGGCTTTCCGCCCGTGCTTGCGCAAAAAGGTTTTACGCTGAAGGACCCTGGCCGCTTTCAGTCCATGACGCAGGACTTCTCGGCACAAATCGCAGCGTTCAAGCAAGGCGGTGCGCAGATCGTAACGGGCGTCGTGATTCCGCCTGACGCGAAGAACTTCCTGGTGCAGGCCCGTCAACAAGGATTCAAGCCGAAGGTCATCTCGATTGGAAAGGCGCTCCTGTTCCCGACTTCCATAGAAGCGCTGGGCGATCTTGGCGAGGGTCTCTCAACCGAAGTGTGGTGGTCCCCTTCGCATCCGTTCAAGTCGTCGCTGACAGGGCAGTCGGCACGCCAGTTAGCCGACGCGTACGAGAAGGGGACATCGAAACAATGGACCCAGCCTATTGGCTTCGCGCACGCGCTGTTCGAGATCGCGGTCGACGCGCTCAAGCGAACCAAGGACGTTGACTCGAACGAAGCGATTCGCGATGCGGTGGCATCGACGAAACTCGATACCGTCGTCGGTCACGTCGCATGGGGCAGCGGGCCGGTGAAGAACGTCGCGAAGACGCCGCTGGTTGGCGGTCAATGGATCAAGGGGCAGACACATCGCTTCGACCTTGCCATCGTGAACAACCAGCTTGCGCCGAATGTGCCGCTGTCCGGCCCGCTCAAGTTGATCGGCTAGAGGGGAGGCGAGCATGAGTTGCGTTCTCAGATTGACGGGCGTGTCGAAGAGCTACGGTGCGCTGAAGGTCACCGACAACATCAGCTTCGCGATCGAGCAAGGCGAGACCTATGGGATCCTCGGACCGAACGGCGCGGGCAAGACTACCCTCTTCAACCTCATCAGCGGCGACGTGCGGCCGGACGCCGGCACGATCGAATTCGACGGAGCCGATATCGGCAAGCTGGCGCCGTATCGCCGGTGTGTGGCAGGTATCGGGCGCTCGTATCAGGTGCCCCGGCCTTTCAGCGGTATGACGGTATTCGAGAACCTGCTGGTTGGCGCCACCTTTGGCGGTGAGCTGAAAGAACGCGAAGCGGCTGACGTCTGCATCGATGTACTTGAGCGCACCGGTCTCAAGCGCCGTGCAGACCAGTTGGCCGGCACGCTGACGCTATTGGACCGCAAGCGCCTCGAACTCGCACGCGCACTCGCGACCCGGCCGAAACTGCTGCTGCTCGATGAAATAGCGGGCGGCCTGACGGAGGGAGAGACGCACGAGCTCGTCGATGAGATCCGCAGCGTCAAAGAGCAGCGCGTGACGATCGTATGGATCGAGCATGTGGTGCATGCGCTGCTCGCCGTCGCCGACCGCTTGCTGGTCATCCACTTCGGCCGGCATCTTGCAGAGGGCAAGCCGGCCGCCGTGATGGACGACCCCGAAGTCAGGCGCGTGTATCTTGGCCTGGAGGGTTGATCATGGCTGCCATTCTTGAAACTCGCGGCCTGACCGCTTTTTACGGCGATTTCCAGGCCCTTTTCGGCATCGATATCACGGTCGAGCGCGGCGAAGTGATTGCGTTGATTGGTTCGAACGGTGCGGGGAAGTCCACCTTCCTGAAGGCGCTGGCTGGACTACTGGCAGTGCCCGCGCAACAGATTGCCTACAAGGGCGAGGCGGTCGGCGGCATGGCGGCTGCACGCATTGTCGGAAAGGGGATAGCACTTGTGCCTGAAGGGCGGCGGCTGTTCGCGAGTCTGTCCGTCGAGGAAAACCTGTTGCTCGGCGCTTATTCTTCGCGGCCCGGCCGCTGGACCCTTGACACGGTCTATGCGCTTTTCCCCATCCTGAAGGAGCGACGCACCCATCCGGCGACCGCGTTGTCCGGCGGGCAGCAGCAGATGGTGGCGCTCGGCCGTGCATTGATGAGTAATCCGGATCTTCTCATGTGTGACGAGCTTTCCCTCGGCCTCGCACCGGTCGTGATCAGGGAAATCTATGCCGCGTTGCCGTCGATCGTTGCGGACGGCATGAGCGCGATCATCGTCGAGCAGGACGTGCAACTGGCGCGGCGCGTGTCGAAGCGATTTTATTGCTTTCAGGAAGGTCGCGTATCGCTGGCGGGCGCGTCGGCAGATGTGTCCGACGAAGCAATTACGCGTGCCTATTTCGGAGCGGTGTCATGAGTTCAATCGTCAATATCGTCTTGCAGGGCGTGCTGCTCGGCGCGCTCTATGCGCTCTTCGCAATGGGCCAGTCGCTGGTGTTTGGTGTCATGCGCCTGACCAACACCGCGCATGGCGACTTCATCGTGCTGCTGGTATTCATCCTGTTTGTGCTGACAAACCTGGCTCATATGCCGCTGTTGGTTGCCGTGCCGGTCTTGATCGGGATTGCATTTTGCGCGGGATATGCGCTGCAATACACCATACTCAATCGGGTCAGCGGCCGTGACCCCTTGCCATCGCTCGTCGTCACCTTCGGTCTTTCGATCGTGATCCAGAATGTGCTGCAGGAAGTGTTTTCCGCGGACCCGCGCGCGCTCGGGACCGGTGGCTTCGAGTCAATGAGCATCACGTTACCGGGTGGCATAGCGCTCGGACTCCTGCCGCTCCTGACGCTTGCCGTCACGGTAGCGGCCACGCTCGGGCTGCAGTGGCTCTTTGGCCGCACGCCGCTCGGCCGGGTCTTTCGCGCGACTTCCGACGACCGCGAGATCGTGCAACTGATGGGCGTCTCGCCGCGCAAGACGTTCGCCCTTGCAATGGGCATCGCGTTCGTGCTGATCGCGCTTGCCGCCACGCTTTATGCGATGCGTACAGCCGTTTCTCCGTCCGATGGCCCCGCGCTGCTGCTCTATGCGTTCGAGGCGGTCATCATCGGCGGGATGGGTTCGTTCTGGGGGACGTTCCTCGGCGGAATCGCACTCGGCGTTGCCCAGCAAATCGGCTTTTACATCGACCCAGGATGGGGTATCTGGCTGGGACACGTGCTGTTCCTGGCGCTGTTGACGATCCGGCCGCAAGGCCTGTTGCCCAAGACCGCGTGATGAGCGCCAGGAGCTTAGTCAAATGAGCAATCACATGAACGTCTCTGAACGACATTTCGAAATCCGGCGGGCAACGCGTGCGAGCAGGATGGCCGTGCTCGTGCTGTTGATCGTCGCCGTGCTGGTCGCGAGTTTTCCTTATTGGGCTGGCCGCGACACCCTGCGCGACTTCACGCAGATTGCTGCGTACCTGGTCTTCGCCATGATGTGGAACCTGCTCGCGGGTTACGGCGGCATGGTGTCGATCGGACAACAGGCGTATTTCGGTATCGGCGGATACGCCATGCTGATACTCGCGAACTACGGTGGCTTGTCGCCTTTCGCCGCGGTGCCGGTTGCGGGTGCGATAGCCGTGTTGATCGCAGCGCCAGTCTCGCTGGTCGCGTTCCGGCTGGAGGGCGGGTACTTCGCCATAGGCACATGGGTGATTGCCGAGGTCTTCCGCCTGAGCATCGCGAACCTCTCGTGGCTCGGGGGAGGGTCGGGTACGAGCCTGACCGCGCTACAGGACGTTCCGAGGTCGTTGCGCGAGTCGCTGACGTTATGGCTGGCGCTGGCGATTGTGGTAGCCGCCATCGGCTTGCTGTATGTCTTCCTGCGCTCGAAACGGGGTCTCGCGCTCACTGCCATGCGCGACAACGCGGTGGCGGCGAACAGTCAGGGAGTCGACGTAAAGCGTGCTCGCTTAGGCGTGTATCTCGTGTCGTCGGGCGGCGCCGCGCTCGCGGGCGGGCTCTATTTCGTGAGCAACCTGCGGATCTCACCTGATGCCGCGTTCTCCGTGAACTGGACCGCCTTCGCGATTTTCATCGTGATGATCGGTGGCTTGGGGACGCTTGAAGGGCCGATCATCGGCACGCTGATATTTTTTCTGTTGAACAAGTTCCTGTCGGATTTCGGGACCTGGTATCTGATCGGGCTGGGCACGCTTGCGATTGTCGTCACGATGTTTTTTCCTCAAGGGCTGTGGGGTTATGTATCGCGACGGTTCGGGCTGCAGCTTTTCCCCGTCGGCCGGCGTGTTGTGTTCCTTGACCCAGGGACCCGAGTTCTACCCGCGCGCAAGGAATCGGCAGACCCACAGCACGCAGCGCATTGAGGTAACGCCATGAACGACAGAGCGTGCAATGACGTGCCTCTTTGTATTATCGACGACGTGCCGGACGGTGGCGGTCTTGAAGCAGGGACCGAGGTCGTGGTGCTGCGCAGAGGGAATAACGCGTGGGCTTACCGCAATGTATGCCCGCACTTTTCCATACCGTTGAACTATGAGCCGAACACGTTTTGCGCCTACGGTGGCGAGCTTCTTATGTGCGCTCATCACAGCGCGATGTTCCGGTTTGAGGACGGCGTGTGTGTCGATGGCCCGTGCCTTGGCGCACGCCTGACCCCCGTGCCCATCCGCATCGAGGGCAGGAGAATATTTGCCGATGAATAGGCCCGGTGGTCGCTATTCCTGCAAGCTGACTAGAGATTTAGCCGCTTCGTCGCGCTTGAATGCCTCGATGTCCCTATACCTCGCACCGGGATGCCCGGCCGGCAACAAGCGGCCCTTGCCGAAGAGCTTTTCGCGCAGCGTGCCGGGCGTATATTCCTTGCGATAAACGCCGCGCCGCTGCAACTCCGGCACCAGGTATCCAACGATATCCTCGAAGGTTTCGTGAGCGACCGCATAGGCAAGATTGAAGCCGTCGACGCCGGTTTCCTCCACCCAGGTTTGCAGAATATCGGCAACGGTTGCCGCGGAACCGACGAACACCGGTCCCATGCCGCCGATGCCACCCCATGCCGCGAGTTCGTCGATGGTCCAGGACTTCGCACCGCCCGCCAGATGTTCGATGGCGGAGACGATTGCGTTGGTTTCCACTTTCTTGACCAGATCGGTCGGCGCGTACTGACCGAAGTCGACGCCTGTCCAACCCGACATGAATACGAGCGAGCCGTCGTACGAGGTGTAGCGGCGGTACTCCTCGAACTTCGCTTGAGCCTTGGCATCGGTCTCATCCACGATGACCGTGACGAGGTTGTAGATCAGCAGTTCATTCGGGTCCCGTCCGCCAAGTGCTGCTTGTTCGCGAACGTCAGCAACATAAGCCTTTAACACCTCCTTCGTCGGGGCGGCGACGAATACGCATTCGGCGTGCTGGGCGGCGAACGCCTTGCCTGCACCCGACGCGCCGGCCTGATAGAGCACGGGTGTGCGTTGGGGCGAGGGTTCGCAAAGATGGTAGCCGGGCACGTCGAAGTATTTGCCGTGGTGACCAATCTCATGGACCTTCTCGGGATGCGTAAAGACGCGATTGTGACGATCCCGGACCACGGCGTCTTCTTCCCAGCTTCCTTCAAAAAGCTTGTACAGCACTTCAATATATTCGGCTGCCACTTCATAGCGATTCGCGTGCTTGCGCAAGCCGCCTTCACTGATATTCTTCGCGCCGCTTTCCAGATAAGACGTGACAATGTTCCATCCCACGCGGCCTTTGGTGAGGTGATCGGCAGTTGAAAGCCGGCGTGCAAAGGTATAAGGATGCTCGAAAGTCGTCGACGCCGTAATGCCTATTCCCAGATGCTCGGTCACCATGGCGATAGGCGCCGCAAGCTGCAGGGGATCGTTGACAGGGATCTGCGCGGCCTGATGGATCGCGTGATAGTTGCTGCCTTTATAGACGTCGTAATAACCGATCACGTCGGCTATGAAGATACCGTCGAAGAAACCCTTCTCGAGAATCTTTGCAAGATCCGTCCAGTACTCGAGATCCTTGTATTGCGATGACCGGTCGCGTGGATGAGACCACAGACCCGGTGACTGATGGCCGACGCAGTTCATCTCGAACGCATTGAAATGGATGGTTTTGCTCATGGCCGCCGGCTTCTCGATTTTCACTTAACAACCGGACAATCTAGTCGCCGAATCGACGTCGCGCTCTAACGATTTCAGCTTTGCATATGCGCGTGGCTGTAAAGGCTGGCGCTTTCATCTGGTGCATGTTGGAGTCCAAGGGGCCTTGCCAGCACGTGGTTCATATCGAAAGAAAAACTCGTTCTTTGCGTTGCGCAATAGCTATGCGTATAAAGCTCCTCTGCCGTGGAACCTGCTAGCCAAGGAGGCGCATCTTGAGCACCGTCGACATTCAAACCGCCTTGCCTGCGTCATTGCCGGCTGGATCGGCCAGCGACGTATCGCGCCTGATTATCGACGACGAAGACGCGCCGGTGCCACGGCCGGCTTTCCAATGCTAGCCGCGCGGTCGGTATCGAAACGCTTCGGCCCGACCGTCGCGCTCGATCGATTCGATCTCACCGTTGCCGCGGGCGAGGTCGTAGCGTTGATGGGCGCTAACGGGGCGGGGAAGTCCACGATCGTCAAGATACTGAGCGGTGTTTATCCCGGCGATGGAGGCTCGCTTGAACTGGACGGCAAGCCTTACGCACCGGCCTCACCGCAGGAAGCGAAGGCGCTGGGCGTAGCGACAATGCATCAGTCGATCGCCGAGTCGGTCGTGCCCACGCTTTCGGTCGCGGACAACCTCTTGCTCGATCGTTTCAACAATGCGGCCACGCCATGGTTTGCCGGGCCCGCTGCGCGCCTCGATGAAGCGCGTGCCATTGCTGCGCTGGTTGGCCTCGACGTCGACCTGCGGGCGCCGCTGTTCACGCTGCCGCTTGCGACGAGGCAGCTTGTCACGCTGGCCCGGGCGCTGGCGGCCAAACCGGCAGTCCTGATACTCGATGAACCGACGGCAAGCCTCTCGGCGGCCGAAGCCGAGCGCCTCTTTACTGCGCTCGACAGGTTGCGCGAGCGTGGTGTCGCCATGCTGCTGGTCTCGCATCGGCTAGCTGATCTGAAGCGCATGGCGGACAGGGTGGTTATCGTGCGCGACGGCCGGCTAGTGGCCAAACTGAAGAGTCCGATCGATTTCGACGATGCCACTGAAACGATGATTGGCCGCGCATTGCCGCGATTGTCGAAGAGCCGCGAACGAAAGACAGTGCGTTCGACGGCCGACCAAGGCCTTCAGGTCCGAGGCCTGAAATTGTTCCCGGGTAAGGATAGCCCCGCGCTCGACTTCGACGCTGCCCGTGGCGAGATCGTTGCGTTTGCGGGGCCCTTGGGAGGGAGTAAATCGCGGCTAGCCCGAACGCTGTCTGGTATCGAACGGGTGGTGGCCGGCACGATGACGCTCGATGGTCAGCCATGGCGGCCGCGCTCCGCTGCCGATGCAATTCGCCGTGGTGTCTTCCATGTAGGCGAGGACCGCTGGAGCTCATCACTCTTTCCGGACAGCGTTCCGTTTGCGTCGATTGAAGGCACATTGAGCTTCCCGTTCCTGTCGAACTGGTTCAGGGGCGGCTGGATCAACAGATCGCGCGAACGTCGCGAGGCAGCGTCTGCCATCGAATGCTTTTCCATTCGATGCAACGGTCCAGCGGATCGTGTGATCAACCTCTCCGGCGGCAATCAGCAAAAAGTCGTACTCGCGCGCTCGCATGCGGAACCCGCCCGCATGCTGTTGCTTGACGAGCCGTTCCAGGGTGTCGACGCCGGTGCTCGCGCGGACATTGCCGATGTATTGCGAGCGAATGCAGCGGGGCGGGTGACGCTGGTGTTCGTGAGCGCCATCGAGGAGGCGTTCGAAGTCGCGGACCGTGTGGTGCACTTCGATCGTTCGATCATTGAAACAGACATTGAAGATCTTGCCGGAGCCTGACGCATGAAACTTGGCGCTTCTACCGAAGCAAGCTCCGTGGTTCGAACGGAGTTCCGACACACCAGCATCAGGACGAAGCTGGAACGCAGCGGCATCTTATTGCTGCTGGTTGTGATGGGCGTGGTATTCACATGGCGTGAGCCGGCCTTCCTGAGCGTGGACAATCTGTTCAGCATCTTGCAGGCTGCGTCGATTGTCGCGCTTCTGGCTGTGGGCGTCAGCATTACGCTGGCTGTGGGCGGCTTCGATTTATCGGTTGGCAGTACGGCCGCGACGGCGCAGATGGCCGCGAGCTACGTGCTGGTGGTGTGGCACGGCAACACGCTTGCCGCTGTTGCGGCGTGCCTGGTGTTAGGTGTCGGTGCGGGACTTTTTAATGGCTTGCTGATCACGCGTCTACGCGTCCCGGACCAGCTCGCGACGCTTGGAACCTTGTTCCTGCTGGCGGGCCTGCAACTGATTCCAACGGGTGGGCGATCGCTTGCGACCGGCACCATCCTGCCGGACGGAACGGAGGCTACGGGCGCGTTTCCGGCGGCCTTCCTGGCGTTGGGCCGGGCGCGCTGGCTGGATGTCGTACCGGTGCCGGTCATCGTGCTGGCGGTGGTGACGCTGGTCGCGGTGCTTGTGATGGAATTTACGCGATGGGGTCGGGTGCTCTATGCGACGGGCGGTAACGAGACAGCCGCGCGGCTCGCGGGTGCGCCGACGGGGCGTTATCGTGTGGCGGCGTATGTTGCCTCGGGCGTGATTGCTTCGCTCGGTGGTGCGTTGATTGCCGCGCGCGTCGGGCGTGGCGATGTGGGCGCCGGGAATTCGCTGCTTTTGGATGCGGTTGCCGCCGCGCTGATCGGTTATGCGGTTTGGGGGGCGAAGCGTCCTAATGTGTTGGGCTCGGCGGTTGGGGCGGTGTTTGTCGGTGTGTTGCTCAATGGGTTGACTATGCTCAATGCGCCGTACTACATGCAGGATTTCATCAAGGGGGCATTGCTTGTCGGGGCGCTTGCGTTTACTTTCAGCATTGGACGGGGGCGGTGAGGGCAGTTGGGGTTTTGGCGGGGTGGTGGGCGGGGGTGGTGCCGGGGTGCTAGGTTCTGGCGTTAGCGGTCGGGGTTGATGCCGGGTTGCCAGGTTCCTGCGTTAGCGGTCTGAGTCATTGCCGGGTTGCTGCTTTTTAGGTTAGTGATTTACTTAGGTTAGCTGATTTCTTTATCACTATTAGCCACTGCGCGTGGCGGCGCGTCATTTCTTTGTCCAAAGCGACAAAGAAACGAAGCAAAGAAAGCGCTTTCAAAACGCGGGCTCATAAGTTGACCCAGCGTGCAGTTTTCACGTTTTTGGCACCCCAAAAGCACGGTGCTCGCAAGAGCGACGGATGTGTGAAACCCTCCTTCTCCGAACACGGATACCCACACGCTTCGCCACCAGTGACTGAACCTGCCCAAGGAACACCCCGCGCTATCCGCGAAAAACCACCCTCCAAATAAGTACGCGCGACGGACCTCTTGGGCAACCCTCCCCGAAACGAGGCCGTGAAGATGCGCGAGACCTACCCAACGAATGTAACCACGCCACCGCGCTGACCAAGCAGCTAACCCACGAATAGCCGTAGCAGCAAATACGCGTCCGTCCGTACGGGTTTCCTTGGCAAGCGTGCTTGCCCGAGAGCGTACGGGGCGAAGCGTGTTCGTGTCAGGATTCGCGAGAAGGAGGGGTTCAAACATCCGTCGCTCTGGCGAGCACCGTGCTTTTGGGGTGCCAAAAACGCGAAAACTGCACGCTAGGTCAACTTATGGGCCCGCGTTTTGAAAGCGCTTTCTTTGCTTCGTTTCTTTGTCGCTTTGGACAAAGAAATGACGCGCCGCCACGCGCAGTGGCTAATAGTGATAAAGAAATCAGCTAACCTAAGTAAATCACTAACCTAAAAAGCAGCAACCCGGCATTGACCCAAACCGCTAACGCAAGAACCTGGCTACCCGGCACCGACCCAGACCGCTAACGCCAAAACCTGAACCCCAACCGCACCCCCGACCAAACCAAAAACCCGCCCACCCAAACAAAAACCTTATAAGCAATGAAGCTAAGCGTAGAAGCGATCCCTTGAAGTCCTTAGCGTTATCGTTCGGTTTGAACCCGCCCACGGCGCTGCTAGATTGACGTGGATCCGACACATAAAAGGGTAAGCATGTCAGCCATTCCGCAAACTGCAGCGACGCGTCCTGCATCAGTCCACTCAAGCGGATCATCAGAGAAAGCACCCGCGCATATCATCCGCGACGACGCCGAAGCCATCGCACGCGCCCACGAAGTGGCCGCTCGCCTTATCGAACAGGCCAGCGATCGCGACCGCGAACGTCGCTTGCCACACGAAGAAATCGACTGGTTTTCGCAAGCGGGCTTATGGGCGATCACCGTACCCAAAGAGTACGGCGGTGCCGGCGTGTCATATGTGACAGTGACCGAGGTCATCAAGATCATCGCCGCAGCCGATCCGTCACTGGCACAGTTGCCCCAGAACCATCTGGGTCTCGTCGACGTCATCGCACTAACGGGAACCCCGGAGCAGAAGCAGTTCTTCTTCGGCGAAATATTGCAGGGCAAGCGTTTCGGCAACGGCTTCTCGGAGAAGGGCACAAAGCACGTCCTCGACCTGAAGACACGAGTCACGGCCGAGGGTGGCGAGTATGTCGTCCATGGCACGAAGTTCTATTCGACCGGCGCGCTGTTCGCGCACTACGTGCCGATCCTGGGTCTCGACGACGAACGCCGTGGCTGGCTCGCCTACATTCCAGCGGGTACCGCGGGCTTGCAGGTTATCGATGACTGGTCAGGCTTCGGTCAGCGCACCACCGCGAGCGGTACGGTTATCGCGGACCAGGTACGCGTTGCGGCTTCCCACGTATTTCCGGCCTTTCGCGTATCGGACGTGCCGACGCTCAATGGCCCGATTTCCCAGATCATCCAGGCAGCAATCGATGCGGGTATCGGGCGCGCGGCGATAGACGACACGCTGAAGTTCGTCCGCGAGCGCTCGCGTCCATGGATCGACAGCGGCGTCGAGCGCGCCAGCGACGATCCGCTCGTGGTACGCGAGGTGGGTCATCTTCACATTCAGTTGCACGCGGCCGAGGCGTTGCTTGAGCGTGCGGCGCGTACGCTCGACGCCATTGCAACGCAAGCGCATGCGCCAAGCGAAGATGATATTGCCCGCGCGTCGGTGGCGGTCGGCGAAGCGAAGGTATTGACCACCGAGATCGCATTGCTTGCCAGTGAAAAGCTGTTCGAACTGGCGGGTACACAGTCGACGCTTGCCGCGCATAACCTCGACCGTCACTGGCGCAACGCGCGCACGCATACGCTGCACGACCCGGTGCGCTGGAAGTATCACCTTGTGGGCAACTATTACTTGAATGGCATCAAGCCGACGCGCCACCCGTGGAACTAGAACGGGTTCGTCGATAAACAGGGCGGTTGCGAATAATCATCGAAGTCGTATGGCGGCGCCTTGCCGCTGCGCGCTTTCAGTCGAACGTTGTCCCCGCGCTTACTCCACAGAAACGGAAACTATCCTTCATGCTTAAACCTATCGGCCGTCTGTTCGTCGCCGCATTGCTTGCCGGCAGCATCTCCGCCTATGCAGCAGGCGGTTTGCCCAATGCACCCGCCCCCTTCAATAAAGGCGGCGTCAAGATCGCGTTGGTCAATTATCTTTCGACTGGCGATTTCTTCCAGGCTTATGAAGCGGGTGCGCAAAAGCAGGCCAAGGCGCTGGGCATCGACTTGCGCATTTATGAGGGACGTCAGGATGCCGCCCAGCAGCGTGACCAGATTCAGCAAGCAATCAATCTGGGTGTTTCCGCGATCATCGTGAATCACGGTTTGCCTGAGTCTCTAAAGGACGTGGTGCAGGTGGCGCTGGATAAAGGCATCAAGGTGGTCGCGTTTGACGTCGACCTCGGGAACCCGAAAGTGCCGCAGATCGAGCAAAGCGATCACGACCTCGCGACTTTGTTGCTCGATCAGGCAGTGAAAGATAACGGCGATGCGTTCTCCGCCGCGTACGTCTATGTGCCGGGCTTCGCTCCGCTCGACCGGCGCGACGCGGTCTGGAAGGCCTTCAAGACCGCACATCCGAAGATCAAGGAGGAGGCGCGCTTCGGCACGGTCGATAACCCGATTGCACAGTCGGTGGCCAACCAGGCCGCGGCGGCTTATCGGGCGCATCCCGACGTGCGTGTGGTGTTCGCGCCTTACGACGAGTTCGCCCGAGGTGCGAAGCTGGCGGCCGACGAGGCCGGCATCGCTTCGAAGCTCCGGATTTATAGCGCCGATATATCGACGGCCGATATAGAGGCGATCCGGGCGCCCGGGAGTTCGTGGGTCGCCACTGCCGCGACGAATCCGGCCGTAGTGGGAGAGGTCTCGGTGCGAGCGGCGGCGCTGCTGGTGGCGGGCCAGGACCCGGGGCACAGGATCGCAATAAAGCCTGCGTTGATCACGCGCGACGACCTGGTCAAGAACGATATCCACACGATTGCGGACCTTGAGTCCCGGTTCGTGGATTTCAGGCAGGCAGATGTAGCCAAGGCAGGCTGGATCCCGGAGCTTCGCGATTGATAAAGAGTGTAGATAAGGCATCCTGATTCAATCAGGATGCCTTATCGGCCTGCAAAGCTTGCGAAACTGGCGCAGAAAAAATCCCGCACAGGCGAACCGCCCTGTGCGGGATTTTTTCAATTTGACGAACTGCGCTTGTGGGCGTTCGCGTCAACCAAAGTCCTGCCAAATGTGTCCGCGGCTAAGCCGTTCGCCCTCGGCTGAAGAGCCGCACGATGAACAGCAGGATCACGGCGCCAATCAACGCGGTGAGCAGCGACCCAATGATGCCGCCGCCAAGATGTATGCCGAGCACGCCGCCGAGCCACCCGCCGATAAACGCGCCGACAATGCCGACAATGATGTCCACAATAATTCCGAAGCCGCCTCCATCAACGATTCGGCCGGCGAGCGCGCCGGCAATTCCGCCAATGATCAGCCAGAAGATGATTCCGTGCGAGACAGGTTCCATAGCGTTTCTCCGTCAGGTTAAATGCGTGTAGCAAGCTACCTGCATGGTGAGGACAATTCTTACGGGGACATCCCGGGTTAGACGATGTTCATGTTCCCCCTGAATCGATAAGCCTCTCGGTCCGAGCAAGCAGCGTGCCCGCAAGTGGCAATGCGGCAAGAACGACCGATTCACCAAGCTTGGCGCTTAAGCGCTGCAGGCGTCATAGGGCTAAACCCGAACCCGAATGGTCCCTCTATAAGCTTGTGATCCACTTTTGCTATCGGACCATCGAATAGTCGGATTGTTTGGCTATGAGAGCGCCCCTATAGTTCGTTCATCAGCGGCTTTAAGCAGGCGCCGAACGGAATGCGAAACAGGGCGCCGAAGCAACGCAATCATCTAAAGACAAAAGGAGACACGATGAACCAGATCGATCTGGCCGGACGGACCGTGGTGATCACCGGTGGCGCACGCGGTATTGGCTATGCAGTGGCGCAGCGCGCGCTCGCCTCCGGCGCTGAAGTTGCACTGTGGGATATCGACGCCGAACGCCTTGAGCGCGCCCGCGGCGAACTGGCGAAGGCCGGCAAGGTCAGCGTCGCCGTGGTCGAACTGACGGAAGAGGCATCGGTTGAACAAGCCACACAGCAGACGCTGCAAGCGCATCGAAAGATTGATGTGCTGATCAACTGCGCGGGCATCACCGGCGGCAACGGCACGACCTGGGAGCTGGCGCCGGACGTATGGCGCCGTGTGATCGACGTGAACCTGATCGGCCCGTATCTCACCTGCCGCGCCGTCGTGCCGCATATGCTGAAGGAAGGTTACGGCCGGATCGTGAATATTGCGTCGGTGGCGGGCAAGGAAGGCAATCCGAATGCATCCCACTATAGCGCCTCGAAAGCCGGCCTGATCGGGCTGACGAAGTCACTCGGCAAGGAGCTCGCCACGCGCGGCATCCTGGTCAATGCCGTGACGCCGGCTGCCGCGAAGACAGAGATTTTCGATTCCATGTCGCAGCAGCATATCGACTACATGCTCTCCAAGATTCCGATGAACCGCTTTCTCCTGCCGGAAGAAGCCGCCTCGCTGATCCTGTGGCTCAGTTCGGAAGATTGCGCGTTCAGCACGGCGTCCGTGTTCGATCTGTCCGGTGGCCGCGCGACCTACTGAAGCCGCTCGCGGCCGCCCCGGGTGTCGCCATGAGCACGTCCGTCACATAAAAATATCTGGAGACACGCATGAGCGATACCGCTAGTGCGGAGGAAGCGGTCATTGGCCGCGTGATGCGGCGACTGCTGCCGTTCCTGTTGCTGATGTACATGCTGGCGTTTCTCGATCGCGCAAACATCGGCTTCGCGCAGAAAGCGCTGCAGCACGATACGGGTCTTTCGAATGCGGCCTTTGCTTTCGGAGCAGGCGTGTTCTTCGTCGGCTATGCGCTCTTCGAAGTACCGAGCAACTTGCTGCTGCATCGCGTGGGAGCAAAGCTCTGGATGTGCCGGATCATGGTGACATGGGGGCTTGTTTCCGCAGCCATGGCGTTCGCGCATACGGCCACCATGTTCTATGTGTTGCGCTTCGCGCTGGGTGTGGCTGAGGCAGGTTTTTTCCCGGGCATCGTGTATTACCTCACGCGCTGGTTTCCTCAATCGGCGCGAGCGAGGGCGCTAGGCGTGTTCTATTTCGGCGCGCCGCTCGCATTCATTTTCGGCAGCCCATTGTCCGGCGCGTTGCTCGACCTGCATGGCGCATTCGGTTTTGCGGGCTGGCAGTGGCTCTTCCTGGTGGAAGGCGTTCTGGCCTCCATAGTCGGCGTATGGGCATTCTGGTATCTCGACAACGATCCATCCAAGGCACGCTGGTTAAACGCCGTTCAACGTGAGCTGCTGCTCTCGCGACTCTCCCACGATGCACAGACAGCGTCCGCGCACGGACCTCGCAGCGTGCTTGCCGCATTGATCGATCCGCGGGTGCTGACCCTGTCAGCCGTGTATTTTTTAATCCAGATGTCCGTGTATGGCGTGATCTTTTATCTGCCGCAACAGGTGGCTGCATTGCTTGGCGCGAACGTGGGTGCGAAGGTCGGTTTCGTCACGGCCATCCCCTGGTTGTGTGCGGTGCTGGTTACGTGGGTGGTGCCGCGGTATGCGGATCGTCATGGCCAGCATCGACGGCTCGCCGTGCTGATGCTGATCGTGGCCGGTGCGGGCATCGCGGTATCGGGACTCGCAGGTCAACCCGTGATCTCGCTGATCGCGTTGTGTTTCGCGGCGAGCGGCCTGATTGCAGCACAACCGCTGTTCTGGACCTTTCCCACCCATTACCTGACTGGCGCCGCTGCGGCCGGCGCCATCGCGCTGATCAATTCGCTCGGCAGCCTCGGCGGTTTCGTCGCGCCCATGGTGCGCACGGCCGCGGAACGTTCCTATGCATCGACTAGCGCGGGTCTCGTCCTGCTAGGACTCGTTGCCGTGCTCGCCGCCATCGCGATCATCGTGTTCGTGCGTCCTGCGCAGACACCCGCTTATATCCACGACAAGCGCGCCAAAGCGTCCTGAACAGTAGAACCTTAACGGAGTCCAATCATGTCCATGCCCACCATCCGCCACGTTCGCGCGTTCACCGTTCGCGGCGGCGGCGCCGACTATCACGACCAGGGCGCCGATCACTGGATCGACGACCATATCTCCACGCCTATGGGACGTTACCCCGAGTATCGCGCGAGCCGTCAGTCGTTCGGCATCAACGTGCTCGGTTCGCTCGTTGTCGAGATTGAAGCAAGCGATGGCACAGTCGGCTTCGCGGTCACTACCGGCGGTGAGATAGGGGCGTTTATCGTGGAGAAACATCTGGCGCGGTTTCTCGAAGGCCAACGAGTGACCGACATCGAGAAGATGTGGGATCAGATGTATTTCGCCACGCTCTATTACGGGCGCAAAGGCATCGTGCTGAACGCTATTTCCGGTGTCGATCTTGCATTGTGGGATCTGCTCGCGAAGGTTCGCAAGGAGCCGGTGTTTCATCTTTTAGGTGGACCTGTACGCGACGAACTGCAATTCTATGCAACCGGCGCGCGCCCTGACCTGGCGAAGGAGATGGGTTTTATCGGCGGCAAGATGCCGTTGCAGCACGGACCCGCTGAAGGCGAGGAAGGGCTCGCGAAGAACATTGCGAAGCTTGCCGATATGCGCTCGAAAGTAGGCGATGATTTCTGGCTGATGTTCGACTGCTGGATGAGCCTCGACCTGAACTACGCAACGCGCCTCGCGCACGCGGCGAAGGAATACGGCCTGAAGTGGCTCGAAGAAGCGTTGCCGCCCGATGACTATTGGGGTTACGCCGAACTGCGGCGCTCGGTGCCGCGCGGCATGATGGTGACCACCGGTGAACATGAAGCTACGCGCTGGGGTTTTCGGATGTTGTTTGAAATGGGCTGCGCGGATCTGGTTCAGCCGGATGTGGGATGGTGCGGCGGCATCACGGAACTGATCAAGATCTCCGCGCTCGCCGATGCTCACAACGTGCTGGTCGTGCCGCATGGTTCATCGGTCTATAGCTATCACTTCGTGGTGACGCGGCACAACTCGCCGTTCGCGGAGTTCCTGATGATGGCGCCCAAAGCCGACGAAGTCGTGCCCATGTTCAATCCGCTGCTGCTCGATGAACCCGTGCCCGTGAACGGCCGGATGAAGGTGCCGGAGACGCCGGGTTTCGGTGTGCGGCTCAATCCCGAATGCACCCTTGTGCGTCCTTATACACATTGAAAACGCTGAGGTTATCGTGCTGCTCGACAAGAAGGTGGTGATTGTCACAGGCGGATCGCGAGGCATTGGCCGCGCGATCGCCGTGGCTTGCGCGAAGGAAGGCGCGGACGTCGTACTGAACTATTGGGGCGATAACGACCGCTCGTATGGACGTTTGTCGGCCGTGCAAGAAGTGGTCGGCGAGATAGAGACGCTGGGTAGGCGAGTGATCGCCGTCGAAGGAAACGTCGCGTTGCGTGAGACGGGGCTTGAACTCGTCAAGCAGGCAGTCGACGCATTCGGTCATGTGGACGTCCTTGCCAGCAACGCCGGCATCTGTCCATTTCACTCGTTCCTCGACATGCCGGCGTCGGTGTACGAAGCGACCATCGGCGTCAACCTGAACGGTGCGTTCTATGTGACGCAGGCCGTCGCGAACCAGATGAAGCTGCAAGGAACGGGAGGCTCGATCGTGGCAACCAGTTCGATCAGTGCGCTCGTTGGCGGCGGCATGCAGACGCATTACACGCCGACCAAGGCAGGTGTTCATTCACTGATGCAATCGTGTGCGATCGCGCTGGGACCTTATGGCATCCGCTGCAATTCGGTGATGCCCGGCACGATCGCGACCGACCTGAACGCAGAGGATCTCGCCGATACCGAGAAGCGTGCGTACTTCGAAAAGCGCATTCCGCTAGGACGCCTGGGCGAACCGGATGATGTCGCGCAGTGCGTGACATTTCTCGCATCGGATCGCGCGCGTTATGTGACGGGCGCATCGCTGCTGGTGGACGGCGGCCTGTTCGTCAACCTTCAGTGAACTCACTCAGTGAACGAACCGGCCGAGTACTTGCGTAGCAACGCGATGCAGTATTCGGCCGGCTCGCTGAGCGTTTCATGTTTGCGCCGTAATAAGCCGAAGCCTGAGAGGCTCTTGCCGATCTCGATGGGTAGTTCGATCAGCAACTGCGCTCGCAGGTAATCGCGGACGACGGACTCCGGCAGCATGGCGACGGCGTCGCTGTTTTGCAAAAGCTGAAGCGTGGCGAAGATCGATGCGCACTCGACCACGTTGGAGGGCGAAGCAAGCCCGGCCCGCGCAAGCTCTTCTTCGAACAACGCGCGCGCGGGGCTGGTGATCGGTTGCAGGATCCAGGGCCAGGAAATCAGCGCGTCGAGTGAGAGCGTGGTTTCATGGGCGAGCGGATGCGCTGCGCGCACGACCAGGCGCATGGCCTCGCGCGAGAGCGGTTCGAAGTCGAAGTCGTTGTGCTGGAGCGGCGTGGTGAGACGGCCGAGCGCAAGATCCACTTCGCGGCGGTGCAGCAATTGCACCACCTGGTCGCTGGTCTCGCCAAGAATGCGGACGTTGAGCAGAGGGCGTTCGCTTTTAAGTTCGGCAATGGCCATGGCGAGCACGTCAGGCGCTGCGCCCATGATTGCGCCGACGGTCAGTTGACCGTGGCCGCCGCGCCGCTTGCTTTCGAGGTCGGCGGCGAAGCGCGTGAGGTCGGCAAGCGAGCGGCGCGCATAGGCGAGCGTGGCGACACCGAGCGGCGTGGGCTGCATGCCGCGGGCGTTGCGCTCGAACAGGAGGAAGCCGAACGCTTCTTCTATGTCGCTCAGCATTCGGCTTGCGCTCGGCTGGGCAACGTTGATGGCTTCGGCGGCCTGGTGCAGGTTGCGGGCGTCGTCGAGGGCGACGAGCAGCGCGAGATGCTTGAATTTCAGGCGATTGACGAGGGCAATCTGGGAGACGTTCTGGTTCATCTGGCGTCCTCGTGCGTCCATTGTGCGATTCGGTTTTGCGATCGGCTGATCCTGACTTCGGATTGTCATGTTATCAGTCGGCGAATTATAGTCGTAACGCATAAGCCGGGATTCAACCGGTTTCAACACCTATAAAAGGCAAGCCGCAATGGAGACGATTGCGTTCAGGATGACCCTCAAACCGGGCCAACGCGATGAATACGAGCGGCGTCATCGCGACATATGGCCCGAGCTGGCCGAGGCGTTACGTCACGCCGGAATCCGCGACTACTGGATTTTCCTCGACGAAACCACGGGGCACCTCTTTGCCACGCTCAAGCGTGAGCGCGATCACACGATGGACGCGTTGCCCGATCTGCCCATCATGCGCAAATGGTGGGACAGCATGGCCGACCTGATGGAAACCAACCCCGACCGCTCGCCGGTGCAAACCGCGCTCGCGCCGGTCTTCCATCTACCCTGACGCGTTTGCTTTAGCCTTTGCGGCACGAGGACATATCCATGCAGGTTGTCGATCCGCACATTCACCTTTGGGATTTGAAGACGCATCACTATCCGTGGCTGGCGAACCCGGGTAAGTCGTTCGTCGGCGACGCACGCGAGCTGAAGCATGACTACCTGATCGGTGATTTGCTGCGCGATGCCGGTCCGCTCCAGGTGCTCAAGCTCGTACACGTGGACGCCAATCACGATCCCGCCGATCCGGTGGAAGAAACGCGCTGGCTGCAGCAGGTTGCCGACAACGAAGGCCACGGGTTGCCGAACGCGATCGTGGCGGGCGCGGATTTATCGGCGGATAACGCGCAGGAAGTGCTCGAAGGGCACGCCGCATTCGCCAATACGCGCGGCATTCGGCAGATACTCAACGTGCACGCGAATCCACTCTATGACTACGTGGGCCGGCACTACATGCGTGAACCGCAATGGCGCAAGAACTTCGCCTTGCTCAAGCGCTATTCGATGTCGTTCGACCTGCAGCTCTACCCGTCGCAGATGAAGGAAGCGGCTGAGCTTGCACAGGAACATCCTGACACGCAGTTCATCGTGAATCATGCCGGCATGTTCGTCGATCGGTCTTCAGTGGAGGGGTTTCGTGCATGGCGTGACGGCTTGCGTGCGTTGGCCGCATGTCCGAATGTGGCGGTGAAGATCAGCGGGCTCGCCATGTTCGATCATCAATGGAGCATCGAAAGTTTTCGGCCGTATGTGCTCGAGACCATCGATACGTTTGGTTGCGAGCGCGCGATGTTTGCATCGAACTTTCCAGTGGACCGCTTGTTCGCCACGTATGAAGGATTGTGGAACGCGTATGCGTCGATCGTGAAAGACCTGAGAGACATAGAAAAAGAAGCTCTTTTCAAAAGCAACGCAGAACGTATCTATCGCATCTGAAGGAGACAGTATGGGCAATAACAATCCGCCTCGGCTTGAGCTAAGGCACGCGAGCAAGTCGTTTGGCCGCGTGCGTGCGCTCGGCGACGGCAGCCTCGCGTTGTGGCCGGGTGAAGTGCATGCGTTGCTCGGCGAGAACGGCGCGGGCAAGTCGACGCTAGTCAAGCTGCTTGCCGGCGTGTATCAGCCGGACTCGGGCGAATTGCTGGTGGACGGACAGGCACGTACGTTTGCGAATCCCGCTGAGGCGCGTGACGCGGGTCTCGCCGTGATCTATCAGGAACCTACGTTGTTTGCGGATCTTTCCATCGCGGAAAACATCTACATGGGGCGTCAGCCGCGCGACCGGCTCGGCCGGATTCGCTATGACGAAATGAATCGCGAAGTGGATGCGCTGTTGCAATCGCTTGGCGTCAACTTGCGCGCGGAACGCCTGGTGCGCGGTTTGTCCATCGCGGATCAGCAAGTGGTTGAAATTGCGAAAGCGCTTTCGCTGAACGCGAATGTGCTCATCATGGACGAGCCGACTGCGGCGTTGTCGTTGACTGAAGTGGAACGTCTGTTCTCGATCGTGCGCGCATTGCGTGAACGCGATGCCGCCATTCTTTTCATCACGCACCGGCTGGACGAAGTGTTCGCGCTGACGCAGCGCCTCACCATCATGCGCGACGGCCTGAAGGTCTTCGACGGCATGACCGCCGACATGACCATCGACTCAATCGTCAGCAAGATGGTCGGACGCGACCTTGATACCTTCTATCCGAAAGCCGATGTTGCGCCCGGCGAGGTCCGTCTGTCAGTGCGTAATTTGACGCGCGATGGTGTGTTCAAGAACGTCTCGTTCGAAGTTCGCGCAGGCGAGATCGTGGCGCTCGCGGGGCTGGTTGGCGCAGGGCGCAGCGAAGTGGCGCGCGCGATCTTCGGCATCGACGCGGTCGATGGAGGAGAAGTGCATATCTCGGGCAAACCCTTGCAACTGGGCCGGCCGCAAGCGGCAGTGCGCGCAGGGCTCGCGCTGGTGCCCGAGGACCGCCGTGCGCAAGGTCTGGCGCTGGAGCTGAGCATTGCGCGCAACGCGTCGTTGACGGTGCTGGGACGTCTGGTCAAACATGGGTTGATCTCGTCACGCAGCGAGAATTCGCTCGCCGCCGACTGGGGCAAACGCCTGCGGCTCAAAGCGAGCGATCTGGACGCGCCCGTAGGTACGCTGTCGGGCGGCAACCAGCAAAAAGTCGTACTCGGAAAGTGGCTGGCGACAGGTCCCAAAGTGCTGATCATCGATGAACCGACCCGTGGTATCGACGTAGGCGCCAAGGCGGAGGTGTATCGAACGCTCGCCGAACTCGTGCGTGAAGGCATGGCAGTCCTGATGATTTCAAGCGAGCTGCCCGAAGTGCTCGGCATGGCCGATCGCATTCTTGTCATGCACGAAGGGCGCATCAGCGCCGACATCGCCCGCGCCGATGCAAACGAAGAACGCGTGATGAGCGCCGCACTCGGCGCATCGCCATCCATGTTGGGGAAGGCGGCATGATGACACGACATTCTCCCGCCATGCCCGCTGTGCACGAGCCCAAATCCAAACGCCGCAACCTGCTGGCGGACCTCGTTCGCAGCCGCGAGGCGACCTTATTTGTCGTCCTGATCGCGCTGATCGCGGCCACCGCCGCGGTGAAACCCGAGTTCCTGAACCTGCAGAATCTGCGCGACGTCCTGCTCAATGTATCGATCATCGGCTTGCTCACGGCGGGCATGACGGTGGTGATGCTGATGCGGCATATCGATCTGTCGGTAGCGTCCGTTGTCGGTGTCAGCGCGTATTCGGTCGGCAGTCTCTTCGTGATGTTTCCGCACATGCCGATCGCGGTGGCGATGCTCGCCGGCATAACCATCGGCCTGGCGATTGGTGCGGTGAACGGCACGCTGATCACGTTCGGGCGCGTGCCTTCGTTAGTGGCGACTTTGTCGACGCTGTATATCGTTCGCGGCGCCGATTACGCCTGGGTCCATGGCGGCCAGATCAATGCGACCAGCCTTCCCGATGCGTTCTCGCGCATCGCCACGGGTTCACTGCTTGGCTTGCCGAACCTGGTGCTGATAGCAGTAGTCGTGCTGTTCGCGATCGGCGTTTATCTGAAGCAATATCGCGGCGGGCGTGAGCATTACGCGATCGGGTCGAATCCCGAAGCCGCACGGCTTGCAGGTATTCGCGTAGAGCGTCGCGTGATGATCGGCTTCCTGTTGTCCGGCGCGATTGCGGGCCTCGCGGGCGTGCTGTGGCTGGCGCGTTTCGGTACGGTGGAGGCGAGCACCGCGAAGGGCATCGAACTACAGGTGGTGGCAGCCGCCGTGGTGGGCAGCGTGGCGATCACGGGCGGCGTGGGCACCATCCTTGGCGCGACGCTTGGCGCGCTCGTGCTTGGCGTGATCAACATTGCGCTGGTGGTGTTGCGCGTATCGCCGTTCTGGCAGCAGGCCATTCAGGGAGCGCTGATCGTTGCGGCGATCACGCTCGACACACTGCTGGCGCGCTCGGTCGCGCGCCGCATGATGAGGAAACGCGATCATGGCTAAACCCGATTCCGCACTTGCTTTGACCAAGCGTCGGCATCTCTCGTGGGAAACCATGCTGGTGGTGGTGCTCGTGCTGGGACTGATTCTCGGACGCGTGTTGTCGCCCGTGTTCCTCTCGAGCGCCAACCTCTCGAACATGCTGGCCGACTTCACCGAGATCGCGCTGATCGCCTTGCCGATGACGCTGATCATCGTCGCGGCTGAAATCGATTTGTCGGTGGCGTCGGTGCTCGGCGCGTCGAGTGCGCTGATGGGCGTGCTCTGGCACATGGGCCTGCCCATGCCGCTCGTGATTGCGATCGTGCTGGTTGCCGGAACGCTTGCGGGCCTGTTCAACGGGCTCGTGATCGTGCGCTTCAATCTCCCCTCGCTTGCTGTCACCATCGGCACCCTGGCTCTGTTTCGCGGCCTGGCGTACGTGCTGCTCGGCGACCAGGCTGTCGCAGATTTTCCCGCGTCCTATACGGCGTTCGGAATGGATACGATTGCCGCCTTCCTGCCCATGCCGTTTGTCCTTGTCGTCATTGGGGCGGTCGTTTTCACGGTGCTGCTGCAAGCGACACCGTTCGGACGCAGCCTCTACGCGATCGGTGCGAATCCGGTTGCCGCGCAGTTTTCCGGCATCGGCGTGGCGCGCACGAAACTCAAGCTCTTCATGCTGTCTGGCGCGATGAGCGCGCTCGCGGGCGTGGTCTATACGTTGCGCTTCACGAGCGCTCGCGGAGATAACGGCGAGGGGTTCGAGTTGTCGGTGATCGCAGCGGTGCTGTTCGGGGGCGTGAGCATCTTCGGTGGACGCGGGTCAATGATCGGCGTGCTGCTGTCGTTGCTGATCATCGGCGTGTTGCGCAACGCGTTGACGCTCTCGGATGTATCGAGCGAGACGCTGACCATTGTTACCGGTGGCTTGTTGTTGTCGTCAGTGCTGATTCCGAATCTTGTTGCACGTTGGCGTGTCATGCGTGAAAAACGCATGATGACGCAGACGCTTTCATGAAGCTTGGCTTTTTAAAACCAGCGTGAAGACTCCGGCCATTCATTGAACCGGAGCAGCGCGCGACATCAGGAGACACAAGCATGTTCAAACCCTTCAAGTCCATTCGCGGTCCGGCGCTATGCGCCGCGCTGATCGCGGTGTCCGCGGCGGCCATGATTCCGGCCGGCGCGAGTGCCGCGGATCTGAAAAAAGACCTGAAAATAGCGTTCCTGCCCAAGCAGATCAACAACCCCTACGAGGTGATTGCCGACGACGGCGGCCTGGCGGCAATCAAGGAGATGGGCGGTCAGGGCAAGGTGGTGGGGCCGTCGGATGCGGGCGCATCGTCACAGGTCCAGTACATCAACACGCTGATCACGCAACGCCAGGATGCAATCGTGATTGCCGCGAACGATGCCAATGCAGTCGTGCCATACCTGAAGAAAGCGATGGCGCAGGGCGTGAAGGTCGTGACCTTCGACTCGGATACCGCACCCGATGGCCGCCAGATCTTCGTCAATCAGGCGAACTCGGAAGGCATCGGCCGGGGGCAGGTGCAGTTGATGTCGAAGCTGATTGGCGGCGAGGGTGAGTTCGCGATCCTCTCGGCTACTCCAAACGCCACGAACCAGAACACCTGGATCAAGTGGATGGAGGAGGAGCTGAAGAAGCCGGAATATTCGAAGATGAAGCTGGTGAAGATCGCTTACGGTAACGACGACGACCAGAAATCGTTCGTCGAAACGCAGGGCTTGTTGCAAGCGTATCCGAACCTGAAGGGCATCATCTCCCCGACGACCGTGGGTATTGCGGCGGCGGCGCGTTATATCTCGACATCGCCGGCCAAGGGCAAGGTCGAGGTGACCGGGCTGGGCACGCCGAACCAGATGCGCGCGTTCATCAAGAACGGCACCGTGAAGGCGTTCCAGTTGTGGGATCCGGGTCAACTCGGCTACCTCGCGGCGTACGCGGCAGCTAACCTCGCTTCAGGCACGATCACGGGCAAGGAAGGCGACAGCTTCGACGCAGGCAAGCTGGGCAAGCGCACTGTGGGCAAGAGCGGCGAAGTCGTGCTTGGACCGCCGACCACGTTTGACTCTTCAAATATCGACAACTTCAATTTCTAGGGCGAAGTCGGCTGAAGAATCAAAGTGTTGTAGCGAAGGACAGCGTAGTTGAAGGCCGGTGCCCAATCCTGGATTGGGCACCGGCTTTTTTTCGCACTGTTGAACCAGGTATTCAAACGGCTGCGATGCAATCGATCTCGATGTCGAACTTCCCCGCCCATGCGGGAACGCAGACGAAGATTCGAGCTGGCGGGTCGTGGGGAAAGTAGCGTTCGTAGACGGCATTGATGGCCGCAAACTTCTCGACCGACGTGCAATACACATTGCACTTCAAAACGTTATCCAGCGACGACCCCGCTGTCTCGAGGCAAAGCTTCATTTGTTCGAGAACAATTTCGGCCTGACGCTCGACCGGCGCGTTGACGACCTCGCCCGTTTCAGGATCGAACGGAGGAAGGCCCGAGAGATACAACATATCGCCATGTCGCGTCATGACAGAGGCCGGCGCTTTCCAACTTTCCAGATACGACGAAAGCGGCTCGACGCGGATGATTTGCCTTTTCATTTGGAACGCTCCTGTGGTGGGGGCCGGAATGAAAGCAGATTAACCCCGACCAGGCGAACAACGTTTCAGCCCGTAATGAAACGAGCATTACGGGCAGAGCGTGTTGAGCCAATTTGCATAAGCGCTGGTAATGGACTTCATAAGGGGGCCACCCGGTGGCGTGCGTCGATGCACCAGACAAGGCACGCATCGCACCGCGTTAAGGCGGGCGCGCGTCCCGCACTGCCATCCAGAAGACATCCAATGCTTGCCGGATGGTTTCCTATCATGAACTTTTAGTTCTCAAAGGGAAACTTGGCACGATCGTTGCATTGCTATGCCGAGGAGTGTTCGAGCCTTCATTCCGCTGCGGCCGGCGGGTACAGGATGATCGACAGAAATTGAATCGGCATCTTGATGAGTTTCTCCGGACCGTGGGGAACATCGCCCTGGAACGTGAGGGTGTCGCCCGGATGGAGGACATAGGTTTGCTGGCCGTGCCGGTATTCAATCACGCCTTTCAGCATGTGGATGAACTCGGTGCCGGGATGCTCGAAGATCGGAAATCTTTCCGCTTCGTCATCCATCGTGATGAGAAACGGTTCGAAGATTTTCCTGGGGCCCTGGTCGTAGGCAAGCAGATGGTAGGTATGGCCGCGTTTCGTTCCCTTGCGGACCACTTCCATGCCGGCCCCTTTTTTGACGAACTGGGCGCCGCCGTCGGGAGTGTCGTAATTGCGAAACAGGGCCGACATTGATACGCCGAGAGCCTGGGCGATCCGGTTGAGAACATCGAGTCCGGTCGACGTCTGGGCATTTTCGATCTTCGAGAGCATGCCGCGACTGATGCCGGCCTGTTCGCAAACCTGGGCAATGGTCAAGCCATGGCGCTGGCGAAGTTCGCGAATGGTCGCGCCAAGGTAATGCTCAAGCGGATTCTTGCGGTCATCCTCGGTTTGCATCGCACGCCTCATGAGAAAACGGCAGGTTAGCAGATCAGTAGGGGCAGGGTTGCGTCAGATGTTTCATGGCATGAATTATTGTTGCATATCAATAAATTCATGCACATACTGCGAACTTGCTTGGCAGATTGCCGGGACGGGTGATTTTCGAGCGGGTCGTAGTCGGGCCATGCAAAAAGGGCATGGCTTTTTCAACCAACGATAGACGATGCAAGGAGTCACGATGAACCTGAACGATGGCGGCAACGCGCCCGTCGCGGAGCTTGGCACCGAGCTTGGCCACGTCCCGCGCTTTGAATCCGCGCAGGATGCGCAAAGCTGGCTCGTGCAACAAGGCGTGAAATACGTGCTGGCGCAGTTCGTCGATATTCACGGCGTGGCCAAGGCCAAGTCGGTGCCGGTTGCACACCTCAACAGCATCCTCACCGCGGGCGCCGGGTTCGCGGGTTTCGCGATCTGGGGCGTGGGCATCGAGCCGAACGGCCCGGACTTCATGGCGGTCGGCGATCTCTCTACCCTCACCACCGTGCCCTGGCAAAGCGGTACGGCGCGCATTGTCTGCGAGGGCCATGTCAAGGGCGAACCCTGGGCTTATGACGCGCGCGTGACGCTTAAAAAGCAGATAACCCGCCTGACAGATCGCGGATGGACCTTGTTTACAGGGCTTGAACCGGAGTTCTCCCTGCTCAAGCGGTCGGTGACGGGGGTTATCGAACCATGCGATGCAAGCGATACGCTCGCCAAACCCTGCTACGACTACAAGGGTTTGTCGCGTACCCGGGCGTTCCTGGAAAAGCTCACCGAGTCGATGCGCGCGGCGGGAATCGATGTCTATCAGATCGATCACGAGGACGCGAACGGTCAGTTCGAGATCAACTATACGTACACGGATTGCCTGACCTCCTGCGATCACTATGTGTTCTTCAAGATGGCGGCCTCCGAGATCGCGAACGAGATGGGCCTGATCTGCTCGTTCATGCCGAAGCCATTCGCGAACCGGCCGGGCAACGGCATGCATATGCACATGTCGATTGGCGACGGCGTGAGTAATCTTTTTTCAGACAAAAGCGATTCGTCGGGTATGGGCCTGTCGAAACTTGCCTATCAATTTACGGCCGGTTTGCTGGCCCACGCGCCGGCGCTCACGGCGCTGTGTAACCCGACCGTGAACTCATACAAGCGGCTGGTGGTTGGCCGTTCGCTGACGGGCGCAACCTGGGCGCCCGCATACATCAGCTATGGCGACAACAACCGCTCGACCATGGTGCGCGTGCCGGGCGAACGCATTGAACTACGCCTGCCCGATGGCGCGTGCAATCCGTATCTGGCGACGGCCGCAGTCATTGCAGCGGGTCTGGACGGCGTGGACCGCGAGCTGTCGCCCGGCGCACCGGCGAATGAAAACCTCTACGAGTGGTCGCCGGCGAAGCTGCGCGAGCATGGCATCGGCGTATTGCCGCAGAACCTCGAGCACGCGCTGGATGCACTCGAAAGCGACCGGCTGATCTGCGACGCGCTCGGTCCTGTCGCCGATGAATTCCTCAAGCTCAAGCGGATGGAATGGCTCGAATACATGCGGCATGTATCGGATTGGGAAATGAAAAGTTATCTGGAATTTTTCTGAGGAGAAGCACGATGTGCGGAATCGTAGGTTTGCTGGTGAAAACACCGGCACTGCGCGAGCAGCTTGGGGCATTGATGGTGCCAATGCTGATCGGCATGACCGAGCGCGGCCCGGACTCGGCCGGCCTGGCGGTGTTCAGCCAGCCGCTGGACGCGGCCAAGCGAAAACTCAGCCTGTATTCGGGGTTCACGCCCGAGGGCGACCGGTTCGACTGGAGCGGACTTGCCACCGTATTGAACGGCGTCATGAACGTGGATGCTGAAGTGGACGCGCAAGGCAATCACGCGGTCCTGACTTTGCGCGGTGATCCGGAGGCCGTGAAGGCGTGGTTGCGCGCAACGTTTCCGAAGGTGTACCTGCTCTCCACGGGACGTTCGATCGATCTATACAAGGACATTGGTACGCCCGCGCAGGTTGCGGCGCGTTATGACTTCGCGAACCTGAAGGGCTCGCATCTTGTGGGCCATACACGCATGGCCACCGAGTCGGCGGTGACACCCGATCGCGCGCATCCGTTCACGGCCGGCGAAGATTTTTGCCTGGTGCATAACGGCTCGCTGTCGAATCCCTATGGCGTGCGCCGCATGCTCGAACCGCAGGGCATTCACTTCGATACCGACAACGACACCGAAGCCGCGTGCCGTTTCCTCGAATGGCGGCTGCGCGAAGGCGATGAGTTGCCGGTCGCGCTGCAAAAGGGCTTCGAGGAGCTCGACGGTTTCTACACCTTCCTGATGGGGACATCGACGGAACTGGCCTTGATTCGTGATCCCTTTGCCTGCAAGCCGGCGGTCGTGGCCGAGACCGATGACTACGTCGCGATTGCATCGGAATTCCGGTCGCTCGCGCACTTGCCCGATATCAAGCATGCCAAAGTGTTTGAACCTGCACCCGAGGAGATGTATGTATGGAAAGCGTGATCTTTGACCTGGAGAGTGCGACTGTCCGCGAGGTCAACCAGTTTCTTCATGGCGCGCCCGAGACGCTCGAAGGGCTGCAGGTGACGGTCGCGTCGCCCAACGGTGCGCACAATCTGGCGGTCGGCGTGGATGCCTCGGTGCAGGTGCTGATCGACGGACACGCCGGCTACTACGCAGGCGGAATGAACAAACACGCGACGATTATCGTGGACGGCAGCGCAGGCACGGGCGTCGCGGAAAACATGATGAGCGGCAAGGTCCACGTGAAGGGTTTCGCGTCGAATGGCGCGGGGGCATCGGCGCATGGCGGCCTGCTCGTGATCGACGGCGACGCCGGCCTGCGTTGCGGAATCTCACTTAAAGGCGGCGACATTGTGGTCGGCGGCTCGGTCGGCAGCTTCTCGGCGTTCATGGCGCAGGCGGGCCGCATGGTGATCTGCGGCGACGCGGGTGATGCGCTGGGTGACTCGCTTTATGAAGCCGTGCTGTATGTACGTGGCTCGGTGAAGTCGCTAGGCGCCGACGCGCAGTACGAAGAGATGACCGACGCCGATGTCTCGGCCGTTCGCGATCTGCTGAAAGCCGCGGGACTGAATCACGATCCGATATCGTTCAAACGCATTGCATCGGCGCGCACCCTCTACCACTGGAACGCCGACGCGAACCAGGAATATTGACATTCCGTTCTTCAGAGAAGGTCCCCATGGAAGCCAAACCGGTTCATTTCGCCCGGCTGCAGCAAGAAGAGTCAGCAGGTTATGACCGCAGCACGATCGACTATATCCACACCGCGGCACAGCGCGGCCTCTACGAGATTCGCGGCCTTGGCGCGAAACGTAAAGTCCCGCACTTCGATGACCTGCTGTTTCTCGGCGCATCGCTTTCGCGTTATCCGCTCGAAGGCTATCGCGAGAAATGCGCGACAAGGACGGTGCTTGGAACGCGCTTTGCAAAGAAACCTGTCGTGCTGGATATCCCGATCACCATTGCAGGGATGAGTTTCGGCGCGCTCTCGGCTAACGTGAAAGAAGCGCTCGGGCAGGCTGCGACCGCGATGGGCACATCGACCACGACCGGCGATGGCGGCATGACGCAGGAAGAGCGCCGCTCGTCCAAGACGCTGGTCTATCAGTGCTTGCCATCGCGCTATGGCTGGAATCCCGACGACGTACGCCGCGCCGATGCGATTGAAGTGGTGATCGGGCAGGGCGCGAAGCCGGGCGGCGGCGGCATGCTGCTCGGGCAGAAGGTCAACCCGCGCGTGGCGGCCATGCGTACGCTCCCGGCCGGTATCGACCAGCGTTCGGCTAGCCGTCATCCTGACTGGACCGGTCCCGATGACCTCGCGATCAAGATCCAGGAACTGCGTGAGATCACGGATTGGGAAAAGCCGATCTACGTGAAGGTGGGCGCAACGCGCACGTTCAACGACGTGAAGCTTGCCGTCCATGCAGGCGCCGATGTGGTCGTGATCGACGGCATGCAAGGGGGCACGGCCGCGACCCAGACGTGCTTTATAGAGAACGTCGGCATTCCGACATTGGCGGCCGTCCGTCAGGCGGTGGACGCGCTTGAAGATCTCAACATGAAGGGGCAAGTGCAGTTGATCGTGTCGGGCGGGATTCGCACGGGCGCGGACATTGCAAAGGCGCTGGCAATGGGCGCGGACGCCGTGGCGATCGGGCAAGGCATGTTGATGGCGCTCGGCTGCAACAGCGATACGTATTTCCAGCACGGTGGCTTGCATTCGGCGGCGGCGGACTATGCGGCGCTGGGTACATCGGCGGGTTTTTGCCATCACTGCCACACAGGAAAATGCCCGGTCGGCGTCACGACCCAGGACACGTTGCTTGAACAGCGCGTGCAGCCGGAAGAAGGCTCACGCCGGGTGCGCAATTATCTTAAGACGCTGAACATGGAGCTGACGACAATCGCTCGGGCTTGCGGCAAGCAGAATGTCCATCATCTCGAGCCTGAGGATCTGGTTGCGTTGACGGTTGAAGCAGCGGCCATGGCGCGAGTGCCATTGGCCGGCACTTCATGGATTCCGGGTTTGACGTGAACCGCAACATCAGTCGAGACACGAAGGATCTTGAATCGCTGCGATCAGCAGTTCAAGAAACGCGTTCACGGCCTTGGGTAACGTACGCCCCGCCATGGTCTGAACCTGAAGTGTCCGCTGATGCAACTCGGGATTGCTGATGGCCACAGCCGCCAGATTGTCGACCTTGAGGCGGCTGCGCGCGGTCAGGTGACCGACCAGCGTGAACGCCTTCGTTCGCTGCACGAAGGTCTGCAGCGCGCTGCCATAGTTGCTGACGAACACGGCCTCGAAGGTGAGGCCTTCAAGGCTGCAGGCAATATCGAATAATTGTCTGACGGTTATGCCCTCTTCATAGGTCGCCAGCGGCCATGACTTCAGGTCGGCAAGCGAGACGGATTTGCGCCGCGCTAACGGATGGTCTTGCGCGACCAGCGCGAAGATCGGCGCACGCTGTGCGTAATGCACGTTGACGTCCTTTTCCGGCGCGATGCTGAAGCACACGGCAACGTCCGCGGTGCCGTCGCGTACCTGCTGCGTGGCGTGCGTCGGCGTATCCACATCGAGTTGGAAATGCGTGGCCGGCCACGTCTTCAGGAAGTGTACGAAGACCTGCGGCAAGAAATCCCGGGCAACCCCTTCGGAACTCGACACGCGGATCGTGGCGCGCCGATCCGTCGTCAGGCCGCGAATCTCCTCGGTCACCCGATCTTGCTCCATCAGGCTGCGATGCGCATGCGCGGCCAGCAGCCGGCCCGCCTCGCTCAGCACCATGCCTCGCGGCCGCCGCTCAAATAGCGGCACGCCCATCTCGTCCTCCAGCTTGGCAATCTGCCGGCTCAGTGCCGATACGGCGACGAACAGCCGCTCGGACGCTTTGCTTAGCGACCCGCTTCGGGCGACTTCCAGGAAATACCGCAGTGCGGTGGTTTGCATGATGCATGCCTCAAGAAGCTTTGGGAGCTTTGCCGTTTCGGCAACGGAATCTGCCAAATATTGTCATTGTCCATAAATATCGGCGGTATCAAGATCGGGTCATCGCTTTCCCTGACGAGAAGACCCAACCCCTGACCCAACACCCTTTGACGAGCTTCATCGGAGATCAATAAGTGACACGCGAGTCTGCTATTCAAGCTGCGGCCGATCTGTACGATTCCGGCATTTTTCTCGAAGACCTGCGTCGCCGCGTGGCGATGCGCACCGAAAGCCAGGAGCCTGAAAGCGGTCCGTTGCTCAGCGCGTATCTCAACGAGGAGATCGCCCCAGCGCTGGCCGAACTCGGCTTCACTTCCCGGCTGGTCGACAATCCCGCGAAGGGCGCGGGGCCGTTCCTGGTCGCTCATCGTCACGAAAGCGATGACGTGCCGACGGTCCTGACCTACGGGCATGGCGACGTCGTACGGGGCTACGACGCCCAGTGGCGCGATGGCATGTCGCCGTGGCAAGTCACCGTTGCCGGCGATCACTGGTATGGACGCGGCACCGCGGACAACAAAGGCCAGCACAGCATCAACCTGGCTGCGCTCAAGGCTGTACTTAACGCACGGGGCGGAAGGCTCGGCTTCAACCTGAAGCTGCTGGTCGAAACCGGCGAAGAGGTGGGCTCGCCCGGCTTACATGCCGTGTGCGAAATGCTTCGCGACGAATTGAGCGCTGACGTATTGATTGCGTCCGACGGGCCGCGTTTGGGCGCAGCTCACCCGACCGTCTTCCTCGGCTCCCGCGGGGTCGTGAATTTCAAGCTCGATATCAACCTGCGCGAAGGCGGCCATCATTCGGGCAACTGGGGCGGCCTGTTGCGCAATCCCGCCGTGGTGCTGGCCAGCGCGATTGCGTCGATGGTCGATGCCAACGGACGCATCCTCGTTGAAGGCCTCCGGCCACCGGAAGTGCCGCAAGCGGTGCGACGCGCGCTCGAGGGCATTACCGTCGGCGGCAATCCGGGCGAGCCGGAAGTCGACACGGGTTATGGCGAACCCGGCCTCACGCCGGCTGAACGCGTATTCGGCTGGAACAACATGGAGGTGCTGGCGTTCCGGACCGGCAATCCCGAGAAGCCCGTCAATGCGATCCCGCCGCACGCATTCGCGTACATGCAGATCCGCTTCGTGGTCGGAACGGACTGGAAGAATCTCGAGCAGATCGTGCGTCGTCACCTAGATGAGCGAGGCTTCGAGAGCGTCACCGTCGAGGTGGACCGGGGCACGCCCGCCACGCGCGTGGACCCCGACAACGCCTGGGTCCAATGGGCCGTGCGCTCGCTCAGGCAGACCACCGGCCGGGCGCCTGTGCTGCTGCCGAACCTGGGCGGCACGCTGCCCAATGATGTCTTCGCGGAGATCCTCGGCATGCCCACGTTATGGGTGCCGCATTCGTATCCCGGTTGCTCGCAGCATGCGCCCGATGAGCATTTGCTTGGGCCCGTTGTCCGAGAGGGGCTGCGCATCATGGCGGGGTTGTTCTGGGATCTCGGTCAACCCGCCCAACCCGGCGCGCTTGAGCGCCCCGCCTTCGATCGGAGGAGCGCCCGATGAGCACTGATTCCGCCACCACCGTTTTGCCGGCAGCACGGCAGCATGCCAGCATCTACAAGCTGATTGTCGCGACATCGATAGGCAACGCGCTCGAGTTCTACGATCTCGTGGTCTACGGTTACTTTGCATCGACGTTATCGAAACTGTTCTTTCCGACCACCGATAAAACCGTGTCGTTGCTGCTGACGCTCGGTACCTTTGCTTTGTCGTATCTTGCGCGGCCGGTGGGTGCGTTCGTGCTGGGGTCGTACAGCGACCGCCGGGGCCGCAAGGCGTCGCTAACACTTTCCATCGGGATGATGACGCTCGGCACCGGCATGGTCGCGCTGATGCCCGGCTACGCGACCATCGGCATTCTGGCGCCCATCGGCATCTTCGCGTCGCGGCTGCTGCAGGGGTTCTCGGCGGGCGGTGAGTTCGGCAGTTCGACGGCTTTCCTCACCGAGCATGCGCCCGCGCGCAGCGGCTTCATGGCGAGCTGGCAGTTCGCGAGCCAGGGAGCAAGCGTACTGGTTGCATCGGCGTTCGGCGCCGTGCTGACGAGCGCGCTGACGCCGGCGCAACTTGAAGGCTGGGGCTGGCGTATCCCATTTCTGTTCGGCATCCTGATCGGTCCGGTGGGTTGGTATATCCGCCGGCATGTCGATGAAACCCCGGAGTTCGAACGCACGGAACGCTCCGCTTCGCCCATTCGCGAAGTGATGGCTACACAGAAGGAACGCATGCTGATTTGTATTGGCTCGCTGGTGCTGACGACTACCGCCAACTACATGCTGCTCTATATGCCGACGTATGCAAGCAGGCAGCTTGGGCTCGCGCCGTCGTATGGATTTATCGCGACGCTGGCGGCGGGTTTCATTGTCATGGTGCTGACGCCGATGGTCGGCCATTGGTCCGACAAAGTAGGCCGCACTCGCATCATGCTGGGTGCAGGATCGGTGTTTTTCGTGACCATCTATCCGGCGTTCATGTTCATGAATGCGCATCCATCGCTCATCACATTGCTGGCTGCGGTCATGTGGGTCGCGGTACTCAAGGCCATCTATTTCGCGCCGATTCCCGCGTTGATGTCGGACCTGTTTCCGGTCCGCACGCGTACCACCGGCATGGCGGTGGGCTACAACGTGGGCACCACGGTCTTCGGCGGTTTCACCCCGCTCGCGGTAGCGTCGCTGATCGCGGTGACCGGCAATAACCTGGCGCCCGGCTTCTACCTGATGCTCGCGGCCATCATCAGTCTCTTCACGCTGCTGTGGGCGCGAACGCGCCTGAAAGTGCATTGAACCGTTGGACGAACTACCGGACATGACCGACATGAAGGATTTGCAGCAAGCCATACAGTTCTCGATAGATCATGAATCGCTCTGGGACCGCAATGTGGATGGTGCGTGGGGCGTGCACGTGAACGACCCGCCGCCGTGGAACCGGCTGCTGGGTCCCGTGCATGATCGCGGTCCGGTTTCCGGTGCGGTTTCTGTCGATGGCAAGGTTCTCACGACGTGGGGCGAGCCTGATCGAGCCGACCTGACGTTCAGCATTGCCAAGACCTACCTCGCGTTGCTGGCGGGCGTGGCGTTTGATCGCGGCTTGCTGCCGAATGTGAGCGAGCCGGTGCATATTCGCGTCCCCGGTATCGGTTTCGACGATGAGCACAATGCCCGCATCACCTGGGCGCATCTGCTTCAGCAGACGAGCGAATGGCGCGGCGAGTGTTTCGGGTTGTCGGACCAGGCGGACCACTTTCGCGCAGTGACGTTCGGCCGTGCGCCCGATGGCAAGAAGGGTGACCTGCGGCAGGTGCAGGCGCCTGGAACGTACTGGGAATACAACGATGTCCGCATCAACCAGTTCTCGCTGGCGCTGCTGCATTTGTTCGGCCGGCCGCTGCCGGAGGTGTTTCGCGAGGCGATCATGCAACCGCTTGGCGCCAGTGAAGATTGGCAATGGGTGGGATATGACAACGCCTGGATTGAACTCAACGGGCGACGCATGCAGTCGGTTCCGGGCGGGACGCACTGGGGCGGCGGGCTGTCGATCAGCGCGAACGATCAGCTGAAGGTGGCGCGTCTTTTTGTCGATGACGGGATAGTGGATGGGCGCCGGATCATCTCGCGTGAATGGCTCGCGCGCATGAAAACGCCTTGTGCGCTTGCGCCGTATTACGGTTATCTCGTGTGGCTCAATCACGAACGCCGCGTGTTTCCGAGCGTGCCTGCATCGAGCTATTTTGCAATTGGCGCGGGTAGCGCGTTCACGTGGATTGAACCGGAGCGCAAGATGGCGGTGGTGGTCCGCTGGCTGAATTCCGCTTACGCCGATGAGTTTTTCGGGCTGGTGTTGAAGGGGGTTGATGAGGTCGTGAGGGGTCGTGGGGCGTTGAACATTTAGCGATCGTGGCGAAGGGCGCGTGCAATCCGGGAAGATCGCCGTCGCACTTCGTCCACTGCTCACGCGGTATCGTACGATCTGGGCGACGACAACAGAGGAGATAGCCTTGAGACTCGTAGCCGTGATCGTTACCCTTTTTGCACTGCTCGCCGCGCCGGCTTTCGCCGCCGAGGTCGGCTTCCAGGAGGTCAAGATAGCGAATGGCGAGGAGCCACCGCTAACGGCCGGGATCTGGTATCCGACCAGCGCACCGGCGACGCCGCATTCCTTGGGAGATTCCACCCAGACCGTGGCGCCGAACGGTCCGGTTGCTGGCCGTCGCCTGCCGCTTATCGTGATGTCGCATGGCGGGGGCGGGTGGTACGACGGCCATTACGACACGGCGCTCGCCCTGGCTCATGCGGGTTTCGTGGTGGCGGCGGTGAGTCATGCCGGCGATACTTTCAATGACCAAAGCCGGGTCTTGCAGCTGTGGCGCCGTCCTGCCCAGCTTCGCCAACTGGTGGACTACATGCTCGGCGAATGGCCTTCGCATGCGCGGCTGGATGCGGCCCGCGTCGGCGCATTCGGCTTTTCCAACGGCGGATTCACGGTGCTCGTGGCCGCAGGGGGGACGCCGGACCTGTCGAAGATCGCACCGTATTGCGAGGCGCATCCGGATCATGACCTGTGCGAGGCGCTGAAGCATGCCGGCGTCGTTCCTCATGCCGGCTCGGAGATTCCTGCCGGCGCCTGGATCCATGATCCGCGGATCAAGGCCGTGGTCGTCGCCGCGCCGGCGTTCGGTTTCGCCTTCGGTCGCGCGGGATTAAGCCGCGTGCACGCCCCGGTCCAGCTCTGGCGAGCAGCCGATGATCGTCATCAGCCGAATCCCTACTATGAGGAGGCGGTACGCGACGACCTGCCTGAAGCGCCCGACTATCACGTGGTCGCCAATGCGGGTCACTATGACTTCCTGCCACCGTGCAATGCCCGCCTGTCGAAAAAAATGCCTGACGTCTGCAACAGTCAGCCAGGGTTCGATCGTGCGGCGTTCCATGAACAATTCAACGCCGACGTGGTACGGTTTTTCGAAGCAAAGCTGCGATAGAAAGCGCTCGTCTGTCATGGGCTGGCACCCGGAGGACAGACGCACACCTGCCGCGTCAGTTGCAAGCCGGTTCCGGCTGAGTTCAAGCGCCCGATCATCGCCGCTTTTCGTCACACGCCTTCGACGAGAACGGCGCGATACTTCGCGCCCTTGAACCGGTGCTGCGCGACCTCTTGATATGCCGGGCCGTCGTACCACGCACGCGCGGCCGCTGTCGACGGGAACTCCACGATCACAACGCCCTCAGGCGCGTCGCCCTCGAGGACCTGCTGAGGTCCGTAGGCTGCGAGAATCTTGACAGGATGACCTTTGAAGGTCTCGCCCACCTTGCTTTGGTAGATGTCGAGCTCACCCTGATCCTCGGTGCTTTCCTTTGTGAAGACAATATAAGTCGCCATGGCGTACGCTCCTGCAGTGGTGTGAAGGTGCACACGATAATGCCATGAAACCGGAGTGGACTTCGGTATGCAGCGTCGGCGCATGGTCGGCAATAGAACCGTCCAGTCCTCGGAAAGAGGTATTCGCGAGGCGATCGTAGCGGGCAGTTTTGAAGCGGGTAGTTTTGAATTGCCGCTTCTGACCCTGTATAGGGGCCTTCAACATTCTTCAAAGCGGTCGTTCGAGGTGACGGTACGCTGCGTAGTTCTGGAATAAACCGGTTTGGAATTGGATTGTCAGTTGCCCGAAGTACTCAATGCTCACAGCATTCCCAGTTACTAGCAGTCCGTGGAAGGCGCGGTGCGTGTCCAACATTTGGCGCGCCCCGATTCGGCCGCTCAGCGCCGCGCATACACGATACGAGGTTGGCGGGTCCTCTTGCACTCACCCGTGAAGAACCGCCAGCGTTCCTTTTGCCAATCCGTAAAGAGCGGTTACCCTCTCCCCACGAATCTGGCGGCGTTGACAATTTCGCGGCTGATCGCCATCGCCAACAACTGTTATTGACCGGCAGCCGGCGACACTACGCTCGGTCGCGCCAGCGAATTGTTGTTTGGCCAAACCGTGGGCGCAGGCGTCCCGCCATTCGCGCTATTTGACATCCCCGAGTTTGATGACGCAGCGGGCTTTCCACTGTCCGAGTTGGTCGTGCCTGGCGTGCCGTAGCCGCCTGCTGCACTGACCGGCGACGTTACGCTCGGTCGCGCCAGCGAGTTGTTGTTCTGTGCATAAGCGCCGCCTGACAACGTGAGTGCAGCGACGGCCGCGATTAATGTACTGGTTGCCTTGTTCATGACCCCGTCTCCTTGATTGAAATGCAATGTCGATGTAAACGATGCATTCGTATTGTAGGAAAGCGGTCGCTTTTGATTAAGCGCATTCTCCGCAAGGATGAATTTCTATTTTTGGGGTTATCCCTAGAGGTCGAAGAACGAAAACGGATGGTGGTGCAGAGCCACGATGACTGGGCGAGTGTCGCGACGGGTATTTAAAAAGGAGGTCTTTGGCTTTCCAGTAATATACTCAAATAATGATTTTGTCAGATCCCGCGCGGCGACAATCGGACTCATTTGAGGTTTGGTGCGCCGCGACGTTTGTTCAGACCGTGCGTATGAATTTGTCTCATGAGGCTCCATGCGTTCGTCACTGTCGCTTTCTGTGCGCCAATATGTTTCGTCAGCCGCTTCGCGGGCGTTGTCGCCATCTGGTGTGATCGTTTGCGGCGTTCTGCTGATGCTGTTCACGTGCAGCCTTTGCGCGTGGGTGCTTTTCGAGTCGCGTAGCGATGCCTACAACCACGCCGAGGAAAACGCACGGAACCTGATGCTGGTCATCGAGCGGGACATCGCCCGCAATGTCGAACTCTACGACCTTTCCTTGCAGGCGGTAGCGGACGGGGTGGTAGATCCACAGGTAATGGTCCTTTCCCCGAAGCTGCGAAGCGAAGTGTTGTTCGACCGCGCCGCTTCGGGCAAGTACCTTGGCTCCATCTTCGTGATCAATGAGCGCGGCGACATCATCATAGACTCGCGATTCATACCGGCGCGTACAGGAAACTTCGCTGACCGTGACTATTTCACGTTTCACCGCGATAACAGCAATGGCGGCCTCTACATCAGCAAACCCTACGCGTCACGGCTGCGAGACGGGGCGCTCACGATTGCCTTGAGTCGCCGGATTACGCGCGCAGACGGCTCCTTTGGTGGTGTCGTGGTCGGGACGTTGAGCATCGACTATTTTCGTGCCTTGCTGGACGGCCTTTCTGTAGGACAGCGCGGCACGGCGGCAGTCATCGAGACTAACGGATCCATGATCACCCGATTGCCCTACGACCCGGAGGTAGTTGGACGCAACATCCAGAGCGCCGCCGTGTTCATCCAGGCGATGGCGACCAACGAAGGTGCGTTCGCCGGCACGGCCTCTATCGACGGGATCCGTAGGCTCTACGTGTACAAGCACTTATCCGGACTGCCGATCATCGTTGATGTGGCGCCTGCAGAGAGCGACATATACGCTGAATGGCAACGTCGGGCAATCCGGCTCGGGATCGTGATGGCGGTGTTCAGCATGATCCTCGGAGCCGGATCATTGCTGCTGTCGCGGGAATTGCAGCGGCGACAGCTTGCGGAATCGAAACTGCAGCATCTGGCGCGCACGGACGCCCTTACGGGACTGAATAACCGGGGGACATTCGACGATACGCTGCAGAAAGAATGGCAACGGGCCAATCGCAGCGGCCTTCCGCTCTCGTTGCTGTTCGTCGACATCGATCAGTTCAAGGCGTACAACGACTACTATGGTCATCAGGCTGGAGACGAGGTGCTAAGAGCTGTTGCTCAATGCGTGGCTCTCTGCGTACGCCGCCCGGGCGACCACGTGGCCCGGTATGGCGGCGAAGAGTTCGTCGTGACCCTTCCAGATACCGACGCGGCTGGCGCCACGAACGTCGCGGAGACCATTCGGCACGCCGTATTCGACCTCAATATTGAACACGTCCAAAGCCGGTATGGCTGTGTCACCGCGAGCATCGGCGTGGTGACGTCCCAAGGGCGCGCGGTCCATGATGGCGCGGTTCTGGTGAAGATGGCTGACTCGGCTCTGTACGAAGCAAAGTCGACGGGCCGTAATCGGGTTTGCGAGGCGTAGGGAGCGTATGTTTGGGCCGGAGTCGGGGAGCATGGGAGCGCTGATAGATCGCGGTTGTCTAACCGTGTGTGGCGTTCGGCACGTTAGGCGATCAGTGCGTTTTCACCCGTCGTCTCGGTTAGTTTGAGACGTTCGATAGAGTCGGCTAGATCGTTGACACCCATTAGCGGGCTCGTTGTCAAGTGAGCGTCGAGCCACCGTGGTCGCCACTCGGATTCGGAAATTTGCGCACGTTGGGGAAGCTTCAGAAAACGGAAAATAAAGCACGATAGCAAGAGCGATCGTCGCTGTCCGACCCTCACCCGCCCTTCGAGTCCCCTGACAGCGGTCGTTCAAAATCGAACTACATTAAATCTCTGCAGCGCATCGCCTTCGCCACTATTGGGCGCGATCGAAATGCCCGTAGTCGGTCGTGAAGGCATTCGGCACCCTGCTGCCTGCAAAACTGGTGGCGTGCGGATCGCCTTCCTTGAAAGCAAATGTGAGGAGGCCCGGCGGTATATCGGGATTCTCGAACGTGATCAGGAACGAGTCGGCCGACCAATGCGTCAACCTCCCTGGATAGTCATGTGCGCCGATTTTCACTGCAAGGCTTTCGCCGTCGCGTATCACGGTAAGCGACTCGTACAGCGGACTGACAAAGTTGCCCGTGAAGGCATTGAGGTCGCGCGCGAGCGGCTTGGCATCGGCCGGAGGCTTGGGTACATCGAGAAGCGCAATCCAGCCTTGTTGCTGCTCGTGAATCTCCCTTTGCAAGTCCTGCCCTGACGGCGCGAGCACACGCTCGAGAAACTCCGCTCGGACGGCCTCCGGAAATACGGTCACCTGCTTGTTGGCAAAGATTGCGATGCCAAGGCCACGCTCCGGAATCAGTGTGACGATGGTGCGCATGCCGTTCAACGCGCCATTTTTCTCGATCACGCGCCAGCGAAGGAAGTGATAGCTCTCGCAGCCCAGCCCGGACGAGTCATTGGGATCGTTCAGCGGACCACCAACGCCTTGCACCATGCTCGCCGCGAAGATTTCCGTCACGGTTTCCTTGCTCAGAATCGGCTTGCCGTCGAGTGTGCCTTGCCCGAGCAACATCGTCATCCAGCGTCCGATGTCGCGGCCTGTCGAAACTATGGCGCCCGCACCGCTGAAGCGGTCGACGTTCTCGTACGGCATGATCGAGCCGTCGATGTTGTGAGCCGTGGCGCGATTATCGTCCTTGAAAAGTTCCGCCTGTACCGGACCACTACGCGTCATGCCGAGCGGCACGAGCATCGTGCTCGACAGCAATTGCGGTGGGCTCATCCCGGCAGCCCGCGCTGCGCTGTACTGCCCGAGAAAGATGCCGTAGTTCGAATAGGCCCACCGCGAGCGGAAGCTATGGTCGAATTGCTGGAAGCGCGCGCGGTGCAGCAGGTCGTCGGGGCCGTAGTCGAGTTGGGTGAGCAGGTCGTCTGTGTAGGCCGGCAGCCCGGTGCGATGTGCAAAAAAATCGCGCAATGTGACGTTCTGCGTGGCGTACGGTTCAGCGAGTACGGTGTCAGGCGAAAAAGTCCTGACAGGTGCGTCCCAGGAAACCACGCCCCGATCGACGAGTGCTCCAACCGACGTCGCGGCGATGAACTTGCTCATGGACGCGATCTGAAATCGCGTATCCCCGTCGACGGGCGCCGTTTCGCCACGACGACGCACGCCGTACCCCTTCAGGAACTCAGTGCCCTTGTCGCTCACCACGACGACAACCGCTCCGGGTACCCCATAGTCCTCAAGCGTCTTCTGTATGAACTGGTCGAACGTAAGCCCGTTCACTTCGCCAAGGGGAGCTTCCGCGTGGGCGGGCTGCAGCGGCGCCAGCGTCGACGCCAGGAGCAGCAGCATCGCGAACCAGCGCGATCGGATTACAGTTGTCGCGGTCATCGCCATCTCCCGAGTCGGCTGCGTTCTTCCTTACGTTGGCGGAACCTTTCGTCGTGTGACGATGCCGCGGCGTCAAGGTTGACATTAAATGTAGGAACTCGCGATCGTCGAAAAAATTAGGGTATTCCGCGATTCAGCAGCGCAGATCAATCGCAACACCGATCACCAATGCTCTGACTTGACGCTTCGTACAGGACTCTGCCTGTCTCGAGAACAGCAAAATTCGAATCGCTGCGCTTGCTCGCGCTCAAAAAAGCGCGACGAAGAGGCGTTCGACATTTGGCCTGTGGCCAATGGCCGTGGGGAGATGCACGATCCTTGTCGCTTGTTTAGCTCACGCGGTAACGTCTTTGAAGACGGAGCCGTTGCGATTATCGATCTGGCGGGCGGCGGACAGGCGGCTCCTGGCCGGACACGGTCCGATGTTTAATTTCCGTAGCCGACCCGTTTCAGACAATCGGACTCGCCGCAAGCGGCCACTCAACTTACTCGACGGCACGCTGTATGTGGCTGATCAAGGCCGCCAAGTCTGGGTTGTCGCCCCACATGTCGAGTTCTCGGGTTGCGATCAAACTCATCGTCAGCGGTCCCTGCTTCGGTTCCGATGGTTCTCCGATGACCTGTGCGCGACACCACAGAAGTTGACGATGAATGCTGTGCATGCTGGTACCCCCGCCGACCATCAATGCTTCAACATCGGACAAGGCCGAGTTAATTTTCTCTAGGAGTTCCGCGTTCATTGTTTTCGGTCACAGTCCCGGAGTGGCGTCACCCTTGACGGCTCCCGGTAACTAGTTCGAGATATTTTGGCGTATGGATGTGAAATTCCGCGGCTCCCAATATCCACCACTACCGTGGTACGTCTCCGCATGTAACCAGAACTCCTCGCCACAATGCAGACAGCGGAAATGATACTCGCTGTAATCGTCCCACGCGGCACCGTTCGCGAGTTCGCTAAAGGTGATAGAGCACAGCATCGAGTCGGCAACGACTTCGACGAGCGTCTTGTCCGCGATATTTTGTGCGGCAATCTGTATCGCATTCCGCAACTCGCGAGGATGGCGAATCGAATAACGCACGCATAGATCAGAGCATTGCTCACAGGTCACCCACATCTCCCTAGAAAATGGTTACGAGTCTGACTGAAAAGCGGGTACGAGTTCGGCTTGCACCGACTCTCGATTATCACGGCCCGATCGAGGTGCGAGTCAGCAAAAGTGAAAAGCGATGTCGCCGACCGTCTTTGCGTCAATGTCCTTGATCACCCCCGAAAGAAACGGAGTTAAGCCAACCAAAATAGCCTTCGTAGGGATATCAGGCTGATTCATCAGGTCCAGCAAGTGCTCAGTAGCCGCTGGGTCTGTGACATAGTCGTTGATCAGCCTAGTCAAATGATCGCGCAATTCGTCAATCGTCATCTTCGGACATACCAAAGGGTTGGATGATTCGCCGCTGCATGCGGGCCGAGACGCCTCACGGTACGCCGATTGTCGACGATCCTTGCTGCAAAGCCGAGCGCCCGCTCCTGGCCGGGCCTTGCCTCATGCACTAACCCGGTTTTCTGTTCCGCTGCATTTCAAACCCCAAGTTTCTTACTGATACCCGTTAGCGTGAGCGCTCGTCACACAGTTATCAAATCTAGACTTCCCAAGCGAAGAGGAAATCAAACCCGCGCCCACTTGCTTGCACGTTATTTCCCCGCCGTTAGCATTTTTAAGGGTCTGGTCTTGGACGGGCACTAAGGCACATCCGGCAAGGACGAGCGCAAGCACCCCGAAGAAACCGATCTTTTTCATTGTTGCGTCTCCTGTTTGCCTAAATGATCGCAGTCGCAGTTTGGCACCCTGTATATGACGGCCGAATCCATCCCAACTTGAATCGCACGCCTTTAGGGTGTGCCCTCAAGATTCGGATTTTTCCGTTCTCTATTCGTCCCCTAGTCGATTGGAATCGTACTGCTGCAGTTTCGCACGCCCAGCTTGTTGACGATCTAGCCTCCGACATCGGGTGCCTGAACCTGGCCGGCTCCTTCCAGCCGCCAACTGCTGACAAAGGTCCAACGTGTCCATCACCGAAGCATGGCCTCACCTCGACGCAATCCCCAACAGCCACGCAAGCAGCGGTTTCAATTTCTCGCGATACTCGTTACGCGGCGGATGCACGAGGTAATACCCTGAACCCGTTTCAAGCACGCGTTCGAACGGCGCCACGAGCGCGCCGCTCGCCAGGTTCTCCTGCACCAGGTTCAAGTCTCCCAGCGCCACGCCATGACCTCGCACCGCCGCGCCAAACGCGAGATCGAGCGTGTCGAACACTTGCTCGCGATACGTATGCGACGCCAGTTCATCGCTTTCCTGCTGCAGCCATAACATCCACCCGCGCCTGCCAAAACTGGAGTGCAGCAGCGTGTGTTGCTTCAGATCGGCAGGCCGCGTCAACGGATGCGGCCCATGCGCCGTCTGCGGCGAACACACCGGCGTCAATCGTTCGCGCATGAGGCGGGTCGCCTCGAGTCCTTCCCATCGTCCATTGCCGAAGAGGATCGCCGCGTCGAGCGTGCCTTCGCCGAAATTGGTCGGCAGGAACCAGGCGGTGTCGATGTTCAACTGCGTGCCCGGCACCTCCGCATAGAAGTCGGGAAGGCGCGGCAGCAGCCAGCGTGCAGCTAACGTGGGCGTGACTCGCAGCGTGATCGTCTGGCCGCCGGTGCTGATGATATGCATCGACCGGCGCGCCGTCGCAAGCAGCTCCTCCACGATAGGCACGAGCCGCTGGCACTCCGCCGTCGGCACCACCATCCGCGTGTGCCGCACGAATAATGCGCAGCCGAAATACTCCTCGATCTGCTGGATATGCCGGCTCACTGCGCTTTGGCTGAGGAACAACTGCTGCGATGCCGCCGTGAAATTACCGCATCGGGCGACCACCAGCAGCGACTGCAGCACATTGAACGGCGGATAGCGTTCGATTTTCATTTATGCAAGTTGTGCATGGTAACCATGAGATTTTACCGTTTGTCGCTTAAAAATTGGCGTTCATAAAATCGGCTCGAAAGTTAAGGCCTCTTGCTTGCTCGAAAGCGCAAGAAGCCTTCTGACGAGCAGGGCCCGCCTGGCGACATACCCTCTCAACAGGTGCGCATTCAAACCATCCACTTCCAGGGAGTTTTTGCATGACCCAACATTCAGACCGGCTGTGGGGTGGACGCTTCAAGACAGGCCCGGCGCCCGCACTGACCGCGCTGTCGCGCTCCGACCCGAGCTTCTTCCGGCTGGCGCCCTATGACCTCGCGGGCTCACGCGCGCATGCGCAGGAGCTCAGACGCGCCGAAATCCTGACGGCTGACGAACTGCAGCAACTGCTGGGCGAAATGGATCGGCTGGAAGCGCAATTCCTCGCAGGCGAGGTCAGCCCGACGCTCGACGATGAAGACGTGCATACCTTCCTCGAACGGGAACTGACGCAACGCCTGGGCGCAACCGGCGGCAAATTGCGCGCCGGCCGTTCGCGCAACGATCAGGCGGCGAACGACTTGCGCCTCTTTCTGCGCGACAGGGCGCGCACGCTGGCGCAAGCGGTCATCGATTTGCAGAATGCATTAATCGAACAGGCGAACGCGCACGTGCATAGCGTGAGCGCGGGGTTCACGCATTTGCAGCCGGCGCAACCGATCGTGTTCGCCCATCACTTGCTCGCGCATGCGCAGTCGATTTACCGCGATGTCGACCGGTTGCTGGACTGGGATCGCCGCAGTTCACGTTCGCCATTGGGTGCAGCGGCGCTGGCCGGATCGGCGATATGCAGGCGGCCGGAGTTGTCGGCGGCGGAACTCGGCTACGACGGTCCTTGTGAAAACTCCATCGATGCCGTCGCCTCGCGCGACCATGTTGCCGAGTTCGTGTTCATCGCGAGCATGTTGTCGGTGAACCTGTCGCGACTCTCGGAAGAAGTCATTCTCTGGACCTCGCGCCAGTTCGGCTGGGTCGTACTCGACGACGGTTATGCAACCGGCAGCTCGATCATGCCGCAGAAGAAGAACTCTGATATCGCCGAGCTGACCCGTGGCAAAGCGGGCCGCTTGATCGGCAATTTGAGCGGCTTGCTCGCTACGCTCAAGTCGCTGCCGCTCGCCTATAACCGCGATCTCGCGGAAGACAAGATCGCGGCGTTTGATTGCATCGATACCCTCGAACTCGTGCTGCCCGCCATGGCCGGCATGATCCGCACGATGCGCGTGAACGTGGATGAAATGCGCCGTCAGGCGCCGCTCGGATTCACGCTCGCCACCGAAGTTGCCGACTGGCTCGCGCTGCGCGGCGTGCCATTCAGCGAAGCGCACGAGATCACCGGCGCGTTGGTGCAGGTCTGCGAGGAGCAGGGCATTGAGCTCTCCGAAGTATCGGCATCAACGCTCGCAAAGGTCGACGCAAGGCTGGAACCCGCGGTGCTGGACCACGTGACCCTCGACGCAGCCGTGGCCGCGCGCAGCGGTTTCGGCGGCACTGCACCCGTGCGCGTGGCCGAGCAGATCACGCGTTTGCAGACGGCGCTCGATAAGCAATTGGCATGGGCCACTTCATACGGTGGACCGACATGCTGAGCGCTTCCCAGGACATCACACCGGGCGATGCGATCGAAGCAGATTCCACGCAACTGGAATACGTGCGTCGACGTCATTTTGGGCGATACATTGCGTCAGCCGTGATCCTCGCGATCGTGGTTTATATCGGGCTAGCGTTCGCGCATGGGCAGATCGAATGGCGTTATGTCGCGCGCTTCCTCACCGCTAAATCGATCCTCACCGGCCTCGCCAACACTATCGTCATGACGGTGCTTGCGATGGCGTTGGGCGTCGCTCTGGGTGTCGTCACCGCGATCATGCGGCTGTCGACCAATCCGGTGCTGCAGGCGCTCGCGCAAACCTACGTATGGTTGTTTCGCGGCACGCCGGTGATCCTGCAATTGCTGCTGTGGTTCAACCTCGCGCTGGTGTTTCCGTCGATAGGCATACCCGGTCTCTTCGAGTTTCGCACCGTCGATGTCATGACGCCTTTCCTCGCCGCGTTGCTTGGGCTCGGTATCAACCAGGGCGCGTATACATCGGAAGTGGTGCGCGCAGGGCTGCTCTCCGTCGACACTGGCCAGTACGAAGCGGCGAAGTCTATCGGCATGCCAAGGCTGCAGGCGCTGCGCCGCGTGATCCTGCCGCAGGCCATGCGCGTGATCGTGCCGCCTATCGGCAATGAACTGGTCGGCATGGTCAAGCTCACTTCGCTCGCGAGCGTGATCCAGTACGCGGAGATGCTGCACAACGCGGAGAACATCTACTATGCCAACGCCCGGGTGATCGAGCTGTTGATGGTCGCAGGCATCTGGTATCTCGTGGTGGTGACGGTGCTGTCGTTCATGCAGTCGCGCGTGGAGCGGTTTTACGCACGCGGCGCGGGCCGGCCGTCGGGCCGGCAATGAACCCGGCGATTGAAAAGGAAAGCCTTCCCATGAGTTCAATCGATGCAATCGTTCGCGCCGTCGACGTGCGCAAGTCCTACGGCGATTTCAAGGCGCTGCAAGGCATCACGCTCGACATTCCAAAGGGCGAAGTGCTGTGCGTGATCGGACCGTCGGGTTCGGGCAAGAGCACGTTCCTGCGCTGCATCAACCAGCTCGAAGAGATCAACGATGGCGCGTTGTGGGTCAACGGCGAACGAGTAGGTTACCGGCGCGTGGGCAACAAGCTGCATGCATTGTCGGAGAAGCAGGTCGCGCGTCAGCGGCTGGCGACGGGCATGGTGTTCCAGCGCTTCAACCTGTTCCCGCACAAGACCGTGCTGGAGAACGTAATTGAAGGGCCGGTTCAGGTGCTCAAGCGGCGTCGCTCCGAGGCGATCGAAGAGGCGCGTGCGCTGCTGGAAAGAGTAGGCCTTGCTCACAAGTGCGATGCGTTCCCGGTGGAACTATCGGGCGGGCAGCAGCAGCGCGTGGCCATAGCACGAGCGCTCGCCATGCATCCGCAACTCATGCTCTTCGATGAACCCACCTCCGCGCTCGACCCGGAACTCGTCGGCGAAGTGCTTGCCGTGATGCGCGACCTCGCGAAGAGCGGCATGACGATGATCGTGGTCACGCATGAACTCGGCTTCGCGCGTGAAGTGGCCAATCGCATTGTGTTCATGGATCAGGGGCAGGTGGTGGAGAGCGGCACGCCGGATCAGGTGCTGTTGAATCCCCAGCATCGACGCACCCAGGATTTCATTTCCGCCGTGCTGTCCTGATTTTTTTATATAGGGTTCCAGAGTGGCTGGAACCTAGTCTGATTTTTACCTTCAGCGAGTTTCCATGAATGTTTCCCTTCGCTTTCGCCAGCTTGCCGCGCTCGTTGCCGATAGTACCTATCAGAAGATCCCGGTGAAGTGGGGTCTGCAGGAACACGCAGTTCAAAAGGCGCTGATCGATGCCAGCAACTGACATTCAACAGGCTGCCCCGCGCTGGCCTGAGGGCAAGCGCTCCTGCGTCGCGCTGGCTTTCGACCTCGACGGCCCGACCGGTGACGCCATGCTCGACGGCTCGATCTGGAGCAACCCTTCATATTTCACGCTGGGCAGCTATGGCCCCTGGCGCGCGCTGGGACGCTTGCTAGACATGCTCGGCGACAAGAAGGTGCCAGCGACGTTCTTCGTGCCCGCATGGGTCATCGAAAACTGGCCGGAGCAGTGCGCCGCGATCGTGGCGCGCGGTCATGAAATCGGCTACCACGGCTATAAACATGAAGCCTTCTGGACGCTCGATGCCGACGGCCAGCGCGCGGTGATGGAGCGCTCGGCGCGAGTATTCGACGAGTACCTCGGCATGCGCCCGGTCGGCTTTCGCACGCCGTCGGGCGACTGGGGACCGGACACGATTCGCGTATTGATGGAAGCAGGCGTGCGTTATTCGAGTTCCATGCGTGGCGACGATCGTCCGTATCTGCTGCATGCACCGGGCATCGTCGAACCCATGGTCGAGATCCCCGGCCGCTGGGAAATGGACGATTACGCGTCGCTCGCGTATCACCGCAATCCGAATTTTCCGGCGAGCCTGGATCGCATTGCGAGCTACGACACGACGCTCGATAACTGGCGGCGCGAGTTCGATGGTTCACATCGCGACGGTCTTTGCCTGACGACGCTGTTTCATCCGAAGGTGTCGGGCAAGCCAGGCAGGATCGCGTTGCTGGAAAGCCTGATCGATCACATGCATGCGCAGGGCGGCGTGTGGTTCGCTACGTGTCGCGACGTCGCGCAATGGTGGCGTGACAACAATGTCTCACCGACCCCGCAGGAAGCTCGCAAATGAACTCTTTACGCTGGCCGCAGAACGCGCGATGCGCGGTCGTTGTCACAGTCGACTTCAACGACGAACACGGCATCCTTACGCAAGAGCCCCGGATCGCGGGGCGCGAGAAATCTCTATCGGTGTGGCGCTATGGGGCGAAGCGCGGGGTGGATCGCGTGCTCGATGCGCTCGAGGAATACGAGGTGCGTTCAAGCTGGTTCGTGCCCGGTCGCGTGGCTGAAACGCACGCGGATCTGGTGAAGCGCGTCAGTACGCAAAGGCATGAGATAGCCAACAGCGGGTACGTCTGCGAGGACTTCGATACGCTCACGCTCGACGCGCAAAAAGACGCGTTCAGCAAGGGACAAGATGCGCTCGCTCAAGTGCTCGGACGGCGTACGCAAGGGTTCCGTTCGTTCACCGGCAATTGGGCGCCGGGCTTCGCGGACTTCCTGCGCGATGAAGGCGTGACGTGGTCGTCATCATGGCGCGGCGACGACCTGCCGTACTTTCACCTGCCGGATACGGATACGGATGCGCCGCTCGCAGCGCCTCGTCTGGTCGAATTGCCGCTGCACTACGAGCTGGAAGACGAGCCGTACTTCGCTTATAACCTTTCGCCGGCGGTCCCGGTCGGGCAGCCGCGCATTCCTTCCTATCGCGAAGTGCTGCGGAACTGGAAGCATGACTTCGCGGCGTTTCATCGATTCGGATTGTGCTTCGTGCTGAGGCTGCATCCGGAGATTATCGGCACGGCGGGGCGCATCGACGTGCTGCGCGAACTGCTCGCCGATATCCGCTCACGTAACGACGTGTGGTTCGCTACAGGCTCGGAAATGGCTGCATGGTGGCAGCAGAACGTGGAAGCCAACGAGCCCGGGCATCCGGTCGAAGTGTATGCGCGGCATCGGCGGGAGGAAGTGTGAACGCTTTATCTTTATCGTCGTCCTTATCTCAGCGCCTGGCGACGTTCGTTGCCGAGACCCCCGCCGACTCGCTTCCCGCACCTGTCGCGCACAAGGCGAAGCGCCATATCCTCGATACCCTCGGTGCTTCGTTGGGCGGTGCGACAGGTGTAGAGGCTCGCAGCGCCCGCGCGGTGATGTCCATGGGCAGTAACGGTGACGTAACCGCATGGGGCACGTCACAGGTGTTCAACGCCCGCGATGCGGCCTTCGTCAACGGCGTGGCGGCGCACGCGCTTGAACTCGATGACGCCGGCGGCTGCGATCATTCCGGCGCGGTGGTGCTGCCCGCTGCATTCGCGGCTCTTGCGTGCACGCAGCGGCCCGTATCGGGCCGCGAGTTCCTGATGGCGGTCGTGCTCGGCTACGACGTCGGCCGTCGCGTGCTGGAAGCGTGCGGCGGTTATTCGCCTCATAACAACTACGGCTGGCATTCGACCATGACATGCGGTGTGTTCGGCGCGGCCGCCGCCAGCGCGCGCCTGCTCGGTCTCGATGCCGCGCAGACCGCGGCAGCGTTCGGCCACGCGGCAAGTTTCAGCGGTGGGTTATGGGGTTTTATCCACGATGCATCGCAGACCAAACGGATGCATACGGGTCGCGCAGCTGAAGGCGGCTTGCTCGCCGCGTTGCTCGCGCAGCAGGGCGTGAGTGGCCCGACGCAGGTGTTCGAGGACGTGTGGGGCGGTTTCTTCAACGCGTTTGCACGAGACACGCAAACGCCGGATGCGTTGCTGGCGGACCTGGGTGTTGTGTGGAAACTCATGCGTTGCTCGATCAAGCCGCACGCGGCATGCCGCAGCACCCACGCGGCCGTGGATGCCACGCTTGACCTGCTGCAAGGACGCGCGGTGGATCTCGACAAACTCGTTGGCGTGCACGTCAGGCTCAGCGCCTTCGTGAACCAGATGTGCGGCGGCCGTGACTTGGGCACGCTTGCTTCCGCTCAAATGAGTCTGCCTTACGCGATTGCCACCGTGCTGGTGAACGGCCATGCAGGAATCAGTGCCTATCTCGACGCGCAGCGTCACGACCCGCGCATCGCGGCCGCAATGCAACGCGTCACGCTCGAGATCGATCCGTCGATGTCCGACCTCGACGAGCCGGTCATCACGCTCGCATTGACCGATGCCGAACCGCGTTCGCAGCAGGTCAACGTGCCGCTTGGCGACCCGCGCAATCCGGTTTCCGATGCAGATCTCGCCGATAAATACCGCACGCTGGCCGCCATGACGATCCCGCAAGCGTCAGTGAACGCGCTTGAATTCGCCGTACTCGATCTGGACAGTCTCGCCGATGTGCGAACCCTGACGCAATGGCTGCAAGGCGACGCTGACACAAGACCCGTAGTGCGTTAATCGACAACACGATAACCCGCCCCCCCACCCCCCCGCCCCCCCGACCCTGACCTTCAACAAGACCGTTATAAAGGTGCGTCTTCCATGAATAAGCTCAACCCGATCCGTGCCGTTTCCAGCCTGATGGCGCTCTGCCTGTCGACGTTTCTCTTCGCGAGCGGCGCGCATGCGCAGGCCTTGCCCGATGCCATCGCCAAATCGAAAGTGATCAAGGTCGCGGTAAATTCCATCTATCCGCCGATGGAATACAAGGACCCGGAAAGCGGCGACCTGGTCGGCTTCGATATCGATCTGGGCAACGCGATCGCCAAGGAACTGGGCGTGAAACTGGACTGGCAGGAGTCGGCGTTCGAGCAGTTGTTGCCGTCGCTGGCAACGGGCCGTGTCGATATGATCCTGAGCGGGATGAGCGATGTCCCGGGCCGCCGTGACACTGCCGATTTTCTCGACTACCTGAATTCGGGCGCGCAGTTTTATATCATCGCGTCGCGTGCGAACGAGATCAGGCAAGCGGCGGATCTCTGCGGCAAGTCGGTTGGCACGAGCCGCAGTACGTCCTTCCCGGCCGACACGGCGGCATGGAGTGCACAAAATTGCGAGGCGGCCGGCAAGCCCGCCATTACGGTGTCCGGGACCGAAGATACCTCCGCTGCACGCATGCAGTTAAAGCAAGGGCGGATTATGGCGGGCGTGCAAGGCAGCGAGACGCTGCCGTATGCAATGAAGCTCGAACCGAATACCTACAAGCCTATTGGCGTGCCGTTCGCGACGTCGCCCGAAGCCATTGCGTTCGCGAAGTCGAATCCGAAGTTGCGCGATGCGGTGCTCGGGGCGTTGAATAAACTGATCGCGAACGGGACCTATGCGGCGATCGTCGCCAAGTGGAACCTGCAATCCAGCGCGGTCAAGCAGGTGACGATGAACGCAGCGCCGGTGCATTAATCCGGCAGTCAGCCATCGAAGGAAAGGGTGAAGTTCATGGTACGTTTAGCTCCTGTCGAATTTTGCCAGGAGCCAGGGTGTCCCGAACCGCTCGTTTATTGACCTTGCTGGAGAGGCTGCGCGCGAACCGTGTGCCGGTGACTGCGTCCGAACTCGCGTCGGACCTGGCCGTGTCCGAGCGCACGCTGTATCGCGACATCGCGACGCTGATTGAACAAGGCGCACCGATCCACGGCGAAGCGGGCATAGGGTATGTGCTCAGGCCGGGTTTGTTCCTGCCGCCGCTGATGTTGAGCGAGGACGAGATCGATGCCGTGGTGCTGGGTCTGCGCTATGTGGACCAGCGTGGCGATGACGTTTTGCGTAAGGCCGCCGCTCAGGCGCTAGCGAAGATCGATGCGGTATTGAACGCGTCGGGCAAGGATGCCATGCGTGCCCCGACGGTCCATTCCGGTCCTCCTGTGCAAGACTTCCCCGTCAATGCCGTGCCGCTCACGAGCCTGCGCGCGGCTATTCGTGGCCAGTGCAAACTGCGGATTGCTTATTTCGACGGGCAAGGCGAGCCGTCGGAGCGTGTGGTCTGGCCGGTCGTGCTGGGCTTTCTCGACAACGTCCGAATTCTTGGCGCGTGGTGCGAAAAGCGCCAGGATTTCCGTAGTTTTCGCACTGACAGGATCACGTCCGCCGATGAAACCGGCGAGCGGTATCCAGGGGCGAGAGCGGTGTTATTGAGCCGGTACCGGACGCATCTGGCGAAGTCGACGCCTTGGTAGTCGTGAAGGAGCCAGCTTCGTACGGTGACGCTGATCCGGTTGATCGATGATTGCTGTTCGTCAGGCGCAGATTGTGATGATCTGATTCAGTTGCTCGCAGACCGCCGAAAATACTTCATCTGAGACAGATACTCCGCCGAGAATAAAACGCTCCGTGGGGTCAGCGCGCCTGAGTGTGGTATGTCCTGTACTCGGCAATGCGCAGGCACGAGGACAATCCAGCAACAATCCTTGTCTCCCACGAATACGAGAACGAACGACAACAAAAAATGGCAAACGAATTTCACGAGAAAAACCGTCTTTCCTGGGACGCCGCCACGGTCGCGCATAACAGTCACAAGGGCGATCAGGTTGCATTTTTCCGCAACGGCGGTTCAACGCTGTTCCCTGAGGAAATCGAGTTGCTTGGCGGTGTAGATGGTCTGGACCTGCTTCATCTGCAATGCAATTCGGGGCAGGACACCTTGAGTCTTGCACGTTTGGGCGCCAACGTGACCGGTGTCGATATCTCGGACGAAGCCATTCGCTTCGCGCGAAACCTGTCCGCGCAAACAAACATCCCGGCGACATTCCACCGCGCCGACTTGCTGACCTATTTCGCCGAACAGGCCAGCATGCCGGGCCGGTTTGACCGCGTGTTTGCTTCCTATGGAACACTTGGCTGGCTCTCCGATATCGACGCATGGGCGCAAGGCGTGGCGCACTCCCTGAAGCCCGGCGGACGTTTCGTCCTCGTCGAATTCCATCCCTTCGCCATGATCTTCGATGAGCAATGGACAATGCGCTACGACTACTTCGACCAGACACCCATCGTTAGCGACGGCGTCAACGACTACGTCGCGCTGTCCGGCGAAGGACTGGCGCCTGACGGCTACGAGGTGGGCTTCGAGAGCTTCGTGAACCCGCATCCGAGCGTCGAGTTCTTTTGGGGAGTCGGAGACGTTGTTTCGGCGTTGGCCAAAAGTGGGCTGGTCATCGAGCAACTTCGCGAGTATCCGTACGCAAACGGGTGGAAGGGCTTTGACGGCATGCGCGACAGTGGCGGGCGGCGCATGGTGCCTCCGCAAGACATGGTGCGGTTGCCGCTGATGTATGGCATCGCGGCGAGAAGACCGGGGTAATGAACGAATGACGGGAGCGTTTTGGCACCGTGGCTTAGTCTTGGCGAACCCCGCATGCGCGTGGCGCCCGGTCTAAAGAGTTGCGCACGCAAGTCATGACCGGCACTTAACAATCCGCTTCATTTAGAAATATGGCGCCGGGCCGCCCGTGTTATTTTTCTGGAAAGTGCATCTTGTAACCCTACTTCCAGGAGAACGCCAATGACCGCCTTAGCCGCCGTTGCCGCCATACTTGCCGCGCTATTAATGGGGGCAATGAGCCCCGGTCCGAGCTTCGTGCTGGTTGCACGCAACGCGATTGGTCTTTCGCGCACGGACGGATTGGCAACCGCACTCGGCATGGGCGTGGGCGGCGTTTTCTTCAGCGGCATCGCGCTTGCCGGGCTCTATACGCTGCTGTCGGCGGTTGAGTGGCTGTATGTCGGCTTGAAGGTCGCCGGGGGGCTTTACCTGATCTATATCGCGTCGAAGATCTGGCGCGGAGCGTCCAGTCCGCTGGTCGTGGAAGACGGGAGCGTTGCGCTTAACGTTAATCCGCGCAAATCATTCTGGATTGGCCTCACGACGCAACTCAGCAACCCGAAGACTGCCATCTGGTACGGCAGTATCTTTGCCGCCCTGTTGCCGCAACATCCGCCGCTTTGGTGTTACCTCATCCTGCCCCCGATGATCTTCGCGATCGAAGCCGGGTGGTACACCGTTGTCGCCTTGTGTTTCTCCAGCCGCCGTCCGCGCGAGGTCTACCTGCGCGCGAAGAAATGGATCGATCGTATTGCGGCTGGCGCCATTACCGCGCTAGGCCTGCGATTGATCTTCACCGCGCATAAAGCGGGTATCTGACGGCAATGCAACAACAGCCACTGGCGAGCCCTCGTCGTGCGGGCACGTTGCGTGGCTGCTCATTCATGTCCGGTCAGCGGATCGCGCGCAGGGGTACGGGCTTTAGGTGATGCTGTGGTATAGACAGGATAAAGCGGTGGCTTCTTTAGGCTTCAGCTCCCATTCGTAGCCCTGAAATTTCAGGGTTAACCACAATATAGCCGACCTGTAAGCCCGATTATCCCAATACTTCCGCTTGTTTTTCAGAACGCGGCGCCTGCCATCTAAAACCATCGTTCCTCATCCGGACCCTAAAAAACCTCTTGTATATACCGATTTTGTTGTCCTAGACTCGAGGCTATTCTCTTGTATAGACAAGACGAAGGCCAAAGCTAAAAGGACGAATCGATGATCAAGCTCACTCCTGGCAATCTCACACTGCCCCAACTGCGCCGCATCGCGCGGGAACGCGTCCATCTGACGCTGGATCCTGCAAGCCACGCAGCTATCGATGCCTGTGCGAAAGCGGTGGAAGACATCGCTGCGAAGGGTCTGCCGGCCTACGGCATTAACACGGGTTTCGGGCGGCTGGCGAACACGCACATTCCCGCCGATCAGCTTGAGCTCCTGCAGCGCAACCTCGTGTTGTCTCACGCGGTAGGCGTAGGTGAGCCGATGTCGCCGCCCGTCGTTCGCCTGCTGATGGCGTTGAAACTGTCGAGCCTCGGGCGCGGCCACTCGGGGATCAGGCGCGTTGTCATGGACGCCATGATCACGTTATTCAACGCGGATATCCTGCCGGTCATTCCCGTGAAAGGTTCTGTGGGCGCATCGGGCGACCTCGCGCCGCTCGCGCATATGTCGGGCGTGTTGCTGGGCATTGGCGAGGTGTTTATCGAAGGCAAGCAGGTTCCTGCCGTCGATGGACTGAAAGCCGCCGGCCTCGCACCGCTGACGTTGCAGGCCAAGGAAGGTCTCGCGCTGCTCAATGGCACGCAGGCTTCAACGGCGCTCGCTCTGTACAACATGTTCGCGATCGAAGACTTGTACCGCACGGGACTGGTGTCGGGCGCGCTGTCGGTCGATGCCGCCGAAGGTTCAGTCAAGCCCTTCGACGCCCGCATCCACGCGCTGCGTGGACACGCCGGACAGATCGATGCGGCGGCTGCCTATCGCACGTTGCTGGAAGGTTCCGCTATCAACATCTCGCACGCAGGTTGCGACAAGGTGCAGGACCCGTACAGCCTGCGTTGCCAGCCGCAAGTCATGGGCGCGTGCCTCGACCAGATGCGTCACGCAGCCGATGTCCTGTTGATCGAAGCGAATGCTGTATCGGACAACCCGCTGATCTTCCCGGACACGGGTGAAGTGCTCTCAGGCGGCAACTTTCACGCGGAGCCCGTTGCTTTCGCCGCCGATAACCTCGCCATCGCTGCCGCCGAAATTGGCGCGTTGGCAGAGCGCCGGATCGCATTGCTGATCGATGCAACGCTCTCGGGTTTGCCACCGTTTCTCGTTCGCGATGGCGGCGTGAATTCGGGCTTCATGATCGCGCATGTGACGGCTGCCGCGCTCGCGTCGGAGAACAAGACCTACGCGCATCCGGCGTCCGTCGACTCGTTGCCGACATCGGCGAATCAGGAAGATCACGTCTCCATGGCGACGTTCGCGGCCCGCAAGCTTGGTTATATTGCGGAGAACGTGGCGCATATTCTCGCCATCGAATTGCTCGCGGCCGCACAAGGCGTCGACCTGCGCGCGCCGCATCAGACGAGTCCGCGTCTGCAACCGGTCATGCAATCGATTCGCGCGGACGTCGAACATTACGCGCTCGATCATTACTTCGCACCGGACATCGTGTCAGTGGCGAAGCAGGTGACAAGCGGAATGATTGCCGCATTCTGCCCGCTGCATTTCGCCTCGGAAGGGGTGGCTTAAACTCAAACTTACGCTCAAGCACGTGCGGTCGCAGCGGCAATCAACTCTGCCGCTGCATGTTGTCAGCGCTGAACCTGCATCCCAGCCGATACCGCGTCCCCGGATGCACGAAGCGCGCGAACGTCACCGCTACGTTATTCGCCCACGTCCGTCGCACGAGCGTCAGACACGGCTGGTCCGGGCCGATCTCAAGGAGTTTCGCATCCGCACGCGAGGGCAGCACGGCGTCGACGACGTGCTCGACCTCGTGCGCCGGCACGGTATTGAACAGATACTCCGAGGGCCGCACCGTCGCGAAATCCTGCTCGAGGAAAAGCGGCGCGACATCGGGGTTCACGTAACGATCTTCGAGCTGCACCGGCACGCCATTCTCGCGATGCACGCACACCACATGAAATACCGACGCGCCCGGCGCGAGTCCGAGTGCTGCCGATACATCACTGGCCGCAGCCTCACGCGCAGCATGCACGATCGCATAACCGTACTCGTGTCCGCGCGCGCGAATTTCATCGCCTATGTGCGCGATCATGAGCAAGGTGGACTGCGGTTTTTCTTCCGCGATAAACGTCCCCACGCCTGAGAAGCGCGTCAGCACGCCTTGCTCGGTGAGCTCGCGCAGCGCGCGATTGATCGTCATGCGCGATACGCCCAGCTCGCCCACCAGAGTCATCTCCGATGGAATCCGGTCGCCGGGTCGCCACTCGCCGGAGAGGATGCGCGTGCGGATATGTTCCTTCACACGCTCGTAGCGCGCGAGCGGCGCGGTGGCGGATGCCGGGTTCGAAAGGCTGGTTGTATTCATGTCTCGCTCATGTTCCGCTTATGTTGCTTGATATCCTGCCGATTCAGTACTCACGTGAACCGCACTCGCCGATGGTTCCTCCGGTTCCCGTCGCGCCCAGAAAGCGTTCCGGTCGAGATAGTTCTGGAGAAACTGTTTGAGCCTCGGCTGCTGTGCGTTGTGAAACACGTCCTCGGGAGATCCTTGCGCCTCGATTTTGCCATGATCGATGAAGACGACCGTATCCGCGACCTGCGCGGCGAAGCCCATTTCATGCGTGACGATCACCATCGTCATGCCGTCGTTCGCGAGGTTCTTCATCACTTGCAGCACTTCGCCGACCAGCTCGGGATCGAGCGCGGAGGTAGGTTCGTCGAACAGCATGATGTGCGGTTCCATCGCCAGCGCCCGCGCAATGGCCACACGTTGCTGCTGCCCGCCGGAGAGCCGCGCCGGATGATTGTCCGCGCGCTCGGCGAGACCGACCTTGTCGAGCATGGCCAGCGCCCGCTTGCGAGCCTCGGCCTTGGAGAGCTTGCGCACGCGCACCAGCGCCTCGGCCACGTTTTCAACGGCCGTCATATGAGGCCACAGGTTGAACTGCTGGAACACCATGCCCACGTTGCGCCGCACGCGATTGATCTCCGCCTGCGGCGCGCGCACGCGCCGGCCGTTGCGGTCGGTGACGTAGCCGATCAATTCGCCTTCGATATAGATCTCGCCCTCGCTGTATTCCTCGAGGAATGCAAGCGAACGCAGCAGGGTGCTTTTCCCCGAACCCGATGGTCCGATGATGCAGGTCACCTCCGACTTGCGCACGGCGAGCGAGACATCGTCCAGCACTTTCAGCGCGCCGAAATGCTTGCCGACATGCCGTGCATCGACAAGATATTCGGCGGGCGTCAGCGTGTTGCCAGAATTCGGTTTCTTCATGATTCAGCGCTCAGTTTGAGGGGAGCCAACGCGCGGTCAACGCATGAGTCAACGCATGAGTCAACGCGTGAGGAAGCGGCCTACGCGGATTTCGACCCACTGTCCGGCTCGCGACGCCACTTCGACGAGCACGAGATAACACACGCACAACGCGAGCAAGGTTTCGACGAACGCAAACCGCTCCGAGCCAATACCGGTCAGCACGAACGTCAGCTCCGGCACGGTGACGACCGACAGCACTGCGGTTTCCTTGCTCAGCACAATGATCAGGTTGGTCAGCGCCGGCACGATGATGACCAGCATCTGCGGCAACTGTACGCGCATGATGACCTGCAGCCGCGTGAAGCCGAGGCACTCGGCGGCTTCTATATGACCTCGCGGCACCGACGTAAAGCCGGAACGGAACGCTTCCGCGAAATACGCGCTGCCATAGAGCCCCAGTCCGACGATGCCGGCTGTCAGCGGTTCAAGCGAAAGCCCGAGTGAAGGCCCACCGTAATACAGCACGAAAAGCTGCACGAGAAACGGCGTTCCCCGGAACACTTCTATGTACGCACGCAAGAACCCGCGTATCCATTTGCCGCAGAAGATCTGCAGCAACGCGACGGCGAAACCGATCGCCATGCCGATCATCACGCCGCCGATCCACACGCCGATAGTTGTCGCAAACCCTTCGGTGAGGGCGGGCAGGGAGTCGGTCAGAACCGTGGGGTCGAATTGAATGGCCATGGCTTATGCGCGCTCCATGCGGCGTTCGGCGCGATGCCCGGCCAGCGACAACGCCCCGTTGATCACCAGGTACACCAGACCGGCGGCAACATATGCCTCCAGCGGGCGATACGTGCTCGCGGCAATGTTCTGCGCGGTGCGCGTGATATCGGCGACACCGACGACCGAGATCAGCGACGACGCCTTCACCAGCATCACCATCTCGTTGACGAGCGAGGGCATGGTCGTGCGTAGCGCCTGGGGCACCTCTATCCGCACGACGGCATGCAACCGCGATAAACCAAGCAACTGCGCGGCTTCAAGCTGCCCATGCGGAATGCCGATAAAACCACCCCGCAGGATCTCCGCGAGATAAGCGGCTTCGCACAAGGAAACGGCAGCGGCCGCGGCCACGAGCGGGGGCACGTTGATGCCGAGGAAGGGCAGGAAATAGTAGGTCAGAAGAAGCTGCACGAGCAGCGGCACGCCGCGAAAGAAGCCGACATAAGCACCTCCGAGCTTTGAGACGAAGAGGTTCTTCGAAAGCCGGGCGCTGCACACGGCGATGGCAATAATGAAGCCGACAACCAACCCCACGAGCGAAATCAGGACCGTGGCTTGCGCGGCCTTGATCAGATAGGGAAGAGCATCGAGCAACGCGTGAAGGCTGAACATGAGCTGTCCGGCAAGGATCAAGACAAGAAGCAAGGCGCTAAAGCCAAAGCGCCTTGCAGGGCATCAATGGTTCGCTGATCCAACCGTTCAATAGTTGGGCACCGGCATGGTGGTGGGCGTGTCCATGGCGACACCGAACCACTTCTTCTGCAGCGCAGCGAGACGGCCATCGCCGTGCATCTTGACGATCGACTGATTGATCGCATCGAGAAGCGGCTTGCTGTCCGCGTCCTTGCGGCCGAGGAAAGCGAAATACACCTTCGTGCCGAACGGTGGCTGAACGACCGCGAACGTGTCCGGACGCTGGCGCGCTACATACGCGATATTCGGCAGCGAATTGCCCACGGCGACAATCCGGCCGGCGGCAAGATCCGCATAGGCCTGGTTATTGTCGATGTACTCACGCACGCTGGTCTTGCCCGGCAGCGTGGCGACGTACTGCTTCAACTGGTCGAGTTGGGCGGTGGCCTTGCCGCCGCCGACAGTCTTGCCGGCGACGTCCGCGTTCGTCTTGATGCTGGTGTCGTTCGCGCGCTTGAGGAGAGCAACCGTGCCGTCGGCAATTGGCAGGGTGAACTCATAACGTTCCATGCGCGCCTTCGTGATGGTCACCGGACCGCTGACAATATCGAACTTGCCGGCTTCGAGTCCCGGCAACACGCTCGGCCACGGCAAGTCGATGGAGCGCACCTTCACGCCGAGGTCCTTCGAGAGCTCGGCGAAGAAATCCTTGTTGAAACCTTGTTGCTGTCCGTTTTCCAGGAAGTCGAACGGTGCGAACTGCATCTCGGTTCCGACCACCAGTTCACCGGCCTTCTTGACCTTCGCCAACTGGTCTTCCGCATGCGCCGAAACCGCCGTCGCGACCAGCGCGGCCACGAGCAGACGACCCTTCCACTTCGAGACAAAATTCATTGTTGGACTCCCTTAGTTAAAAGAACACCCAAGAACACCCGGCTTGGGGCAAAGGTGCGAACCGGTGCGCCGACCTGCTTGTGGTGCGATTCAGTATATACCGTCAATTTGCATTGCCAAGCGTGTCAAAAATACTTTTGACCGCACCATGTCGAGGCTTACGAACATCGCGCAAACGCCGGGTTGCACTTCGCTAATTGGCGGTATATACAGACACTTGATGTGGATTCTGACGGGCGCTGATGGCTTATCCGCAGACGCTTGCGGCCAGGTCCAGGCAGAGCGATGCCGGTCGTGACCGGTCGCCTGCAGAGATGGCATGGCGCCGCGCAGTGAAACGGTTTTTGGATTGGCCGCGCGCTTAGCGCCGGTTCGGCATGTTGTCCGCCGCAAACGTGCAGAGGCTCATTCGGCCCGCACGGTATAGACGGCGATAAAACTTCGGAGCACCTGGATGACCTCGACTTCTCACATCCCCGTCGTCGATCTGGCGGCCGTTCGTGCGCTGGATCCCGCTGGCTTGCGCGAGGCCGCCGCGGCGATCCGCGACGCGTGCACGAGCATCGGTTTTTTCTACATCAGCAATCACGGCGTGCCAACCGATGTACTCGAAGGCGCGGTGAAAGCGGCGCGCGAATTCTTTGCTTATCCGGCAGATGTGAAGCGGCGGGCCGCGGTGAATCATCGGCATCGCGGCTTTAATGCGCTAGGCGACGCCGTCATGTATCAGGCCACCAAACCTGACTACAAGGAATTTTTCAGCATTGGCCTGGAGTTGCCGGAAGACGATCCGAGCGTGCTGGCAGGCGAAGCGCTGCGTGGCCCGAACAACTGGCCTGACTTCATGCCTTCGCTGCAACCGGCGCTTTATGGGTACTACGAAGCGATTGGCGCATGCGGCGCGGATTTGTTGCGTGCGGTGGCGGTGAGCCTGGACATCGATGAAATGTTTTTCGTGAGCAAATACACGAAGCGCATGCAGCGCACGCAGATGGTCTATTACCCGCCGCAAGCGCCCAAGTCCGACGCGGATCAGTTCGGCGTCGCGCCGCACACGGACTACGGCTGCATCACGCTGCTGTGGCAGGACAACGTGGGCGGTTTGCAGGTGAAGGAGCTTGCAACCGATAGCTGGATCGACGCGCCGCCCATTCCGGGGACGCTGGTGGTGAACGTGGGTGACTTGCTTGCGCGCTGGTCGAACGATCGTTTTCGGTCGACGTTGCATCGCGTCATCAATGCATCCGGGCAGGAGCGATATTCGATCGCGACCTTCTACGATCCAACCTATGGCGCAAGCGTGGACCCGCGCGATCTGGGTCTTGAGGGCGTGCAGCCGTTGTACGAACCGGTGGCTGCGGGTGACTACATCCTGGGGCGGATCAACGATTCCATGGGTTATCGAAAGAAGCGCGCGAATGGCTGAGCAGACGATGAAGCACATAGTAGAGACGCTGATTGATGCGCTCGGCACGGAGTCCGTGCGATTTGGCGATGCCATTGAACCGCGCTATCTGGGCGACTGGAGTGGTCGCTCGCCGGTGCCGCCGGTGGCGGTAGTGCTGCCGCGTTCGACCGCCGAAGTGGCCACTGTGCTGCGCCTTTGCAACGAAGCGCGCCAAAGTGTTGTCCCGCAGGGCGGCATGACCGGGCTGGCGGGCGGCGCCATTCCTTGCGGCGGGGATATCTGCCTGTCGCTCGAACGGCTGGTTGGTATCGAAGAGCTCGATCGTGCGGCTGCGACCATGACGGTACTCGCTGGCACCACATTGCAAACCGTGCAGGACGCCGCGCAGGAAGCGGGTTTTGAATTTGCATTGGATCTTGGTGCGCGCGGCTCGTGTCAGATCGGCGGCAACCTCGCGACCAACGCAGGCGGCGTGCGCGTGCTGCAGTCGGGCACGGCGCGGGACCAGGTGCTCGGACTCGAAGCGGTGCTCGCTGATGGCAGCGTGCTCAGTTCATTGAACAAGATGGTCAAGAACAATACGGGCTACGACCTGCGCAACTTGTTCATCGGTTCGGAGGGAACGCTTGGGGTTATCACGCGGGCGGTATTGCGTTTGAAACCACGCCGCGCCGCGCGCAACACTGCGCTGTGCGCTTTGAAAGATTACGACGATGCGGTCGCGCTGCTGCGCTCACTGCAGGCCACGTTCGGCGATGAAATCGGCGCGTTCGAAATCATGTGGCCGGAGTTCTACGATTTCGGTGTAGGGCTGACACGCTCCCGGCAATCGCCGCTCGGTCAGGCGTATCCGCTCTATGCGTTGATCGAACAAGCCGGGTTCTCCGACGATCATGGCGAGCGGTTCGCCGCGGCGCTCAACACGCGGCTTGAAGCGGGCGTGGTGCTGGACGCGGTTGTCGCGCAGTCACAAGCGGAAACTCAAGCGCTGTGGGCGATTCGCGAGGCGACGGCCGAGTTGCCGGTGAAGATCGAGCCGATCAATTTCGATGTGAGCTTGCCGATAGGCGAGATCGGTCATTTCGTCGATGCCTGCCGCAAGGACTTCGCTGCACGCTGGCCGACGCATTACGGTTTGTATTTCGGCCACATAGGCGACTCGAACCTGCATGTCACGATCGATGCGCGATCAGTCCCCGGCGTGACGGTGGAAGAGGTCGACCTCGCGCTGTACGGCATGGTGCGCGACTACGGCGGGTCGATCTCTGCGGAACACGGGATCGGTGTGCTTAAACGGCCTTTTCTTGGCTATTCGCGCAGCCCCGCCGAACTTGCCTGCATGCAGGCGATCAAGCATGCCCTCGATCCGCACGGCATCCTCAATCCCGGCAAGGTGCTGCCTGCCGTGGGCGATCGAGACGCTCGAAACGAACAAGGAACTCCATGAGCGTGACTGCTTTTATAGAAAGCCTGCGTGCTGAAGTGCGCGGCCTGCCTGCTTACAACGCGGGGTTATCGGGGGAATTCGTGCGGGCGCATTATGGCGTCTCGCATGTCGCCAAGCTCGGCAGCAATGAAAATCCGCGCGGGGCGAGCGCGGCCGTGCTTGCGCATCTTGCCCAATTCACGACGGCCGGCACGCTTGCTCTTTATCCCGATCCTTCATGCAGCGCGTTGCGTGCGCTGATTGCTGAGAGGCTTGCCGTCGATCCGGAGCAGTTGCTGTTCGGCAACGGTTCCGAGGACTTGCTGGCGATTGCCGCCCATACGTTCCTTGGCGCCGGCGATGAAGTGGTCACGGGAATCCCGTCGTTTGGCTTGCACATCATCTATCCGCAAAGTGTTGGCGCGAAGGTTACGACCGTGCCGATGCGCTCCGACTTCGAATTCGATGTGGACGCGTTGATCGACGCAATTTCGCCGCGTACGCGCATGTTGATTATCAGTAATCCTAGTAATCCAGTGGGTTGCGCGATGGATACCGCTGAAATGCGCCGCCTGTTGAGTGCGGTTTCGCCGGGCACGCTGGTGTTGTGGGACGAGGCCTATTTCGAATACGCAGCCGACGAAGACGGTTACCCGGACAGTCTCGCTGTTCTGCGTGAATCAGGTTTGCCGTGGCTGTTGCTGCGCACTTTTTCGAAGGCTTACGGATTGGCCGCGTTACGGGTGGGCTACGGCGTGGCGTCGGCGCCTGAACTCGCGGGGCTGATGAATCGCGTGCGTACGCCATTCAATATCAATCAGATTGCGCAGCAGGCTGCGGCTGTGGCGTTCGGCGATCAGGAGCATGTTGCAGCGAGCGTGGCGGATGCTCGCTCCGGTCGCGAATGGATGCGCGCTGCATTAGTTGGCCTGGGTGTGAAGCCTGCGCGTTCGCGGGCGAACTTCCTGTTCTTCGATTGCGGCGAGGACGCGGCCAGGCTCGCTGGCCGGATGCTGGAAGATGGGGTGATTGTGAAGCCTTGGCGCGAGCAGGGTTATGAAACCTGCATGCGCGTCAGCGTTGGAAGCGCCTCGGATAACGCTTTGTTTATCCAGTCGTTTGAACGGCGACGGGGCGACTAGAGGGTTCGCATGGGTTCGCGCCGGCAGAACCTCAATCGGTTCACCGGCGCGCTCCACAACCTACTCCACGTTCTCTTCCAACTGCGCTTCAAGCCCGACAATCTTCTCCTGCCGCTCCTTCGACAGATTGCCTACTGGCGGCCCGGCGAAACTCTTGCGCACGCCTGCGCCGTACCAGATCAGCATCAGCACCGCGAGCAAGCCGACAATCACATAGATCACTTTTTCGTTCGGCGGCTGGATACCCACATAAGCCAAAATCAGCGCACCGATAACGGCCGCAACAGCAAACGGCTTCGACCAGATGCCCAACTGGAAGGGTCCTTTCTCGGTCCACGTCTTGCCTTCCGCGAAGATCCCGGCAGCTACCGGCATCGCATACGAGATGAACAGGAACACCGCGCTGCCTGCGCTCAACACCGAGAAGGCATCGCCGTACAACGTGATGACAATGGCCAGCACGGCAGACACCCAGATCGCCGTGCCCGGCGTCCGATGTGCATTCACCTTGCGCAGGAACTTCGACCCCGGCAGGCCGCCGTCACGAGCGAACGCGAACATCATTCGTGACGTCGATGTCACCGCGGCAAGTCCGCAAACATAGTTGATGAAGAACAGCAGCAACTCGATCACGATTCGCAGCGGTCCGGGGATCGGCGCGAGGATGGCTTCAAAGAATCCGGTGCCCTGCTTGATCGCCGCGCCAATGTCCGGCATCACCAGCACGAACGAGCAGACCAGCACATATCCAAACAACGTCGACCACAGAACCGACTTGACGATCCCGCGCGGCACGTTGCGCGCAGCATCGTGAGTTTCCTCCGATGTGTGCGCAGAGGCATCGAAACCGGTGATCGTATAGGCGGTCAGCAGCAGCCCCGAAAGGAACGCCATGGCCATGGTTTGCGCGGGCCATTGTCCGCCATCCACACCCGTGAAATTCTTGAAAGTCACGAGCCGCGCAAAATCCACCTTGACCGGCGAGTAGATCACCAGCGAAGCCACCAGGATCACTGTCACGACGAAGATCAGGTAGCCCGAGACATCGGTGATCTTGCTGGCGATCCGGATGCCACGATGATTCAGGAAAGCCTGTGACGCGGTAATCAATGTAAGAAATATGGTCTGATGCCACCAGCCTAGTGCCTCAGGCTTGACGCCGAACATCGGGGCGATGAGGGTGCGGAAGAACGGGTCCCACGTACCGAAGTTGATGGCCGCGACCACGAACACGAGTCCGAGCAGATTGAACCAGGCTGTAAGCCAGCCCCAGGTCTTGCCGCCCAGGATCGAACTCCAGTGATACAGGCCACCGGCCGTCGGATAAGACGACGCGATCTGCGCCATCGCGGCGGCAACCACGAGCGCGAAGACAGACCCGAGCGGCCAGCCCAGTCCGATCGACGCTCCGCCGGCCGCGCTGAGTCCAAGCTGGAACGAGGTGATTCCGCCAGAGAGGATGCAGATGAGCGAGAACGATACGGCGAAGTTGGAGAACGCCCCCATGCGGCGGGAGAGCTCCTGCGCATACCCCATTTTGTGCAGCAATGAAACGTCGCTATCCGCGCTCGCGGGCGGCGGAACTGCCGTATTGATGTCCATGATGACGGGTCCTTATGGCTGACGTTGCTGAATGAAGCCGCGCAAACAGAGTTGTAAACTCACGCGGCGGTAAAGCAGTTATCGACGTAGAGGTGCGCGCCGTTGATGAAACTGGCGTCGTCGCTGGCAAGAAAAAGCGCTGCCTTGGCGACTTCCTCGGGCGCGCACAGACGGCCCTGCTGAAGCGAGAGCGCTGCTTCGCTTGCATCGAAACCGTATTGCGCGAGCGCTGCGATTTCACGCTGCCCGTGCGGGGTATCGATGAAACCCGGGCACACCGCATTGCAACGAATCCCGCGCTCGCGATACTCCACGGCAATCGCCCGCGCGAACATCGCGCATGCGCCCTTGGTGGTGCAATACAGCACTTCGAGCGGTGTGGCCGCCGTCGACGAGATCGACGCCGTGCAGACAATCGAGCCGCCGCCCGCGCGAAGCATGTGCGGCAGCACGGCACGGGTCATCGTGAACATACTCTTGACATTGACGTCCATAAGCCATTGGTAGTCCTCGTCTGTGGTATCGAGGAACGGTTTGACGACAATGCTGCCTGCGTGATTGAACAGCACGTCGATCGTGCCGAAGCGCTCGGCGATCCGTGCCACGGCGGTTTCAACCTGATCGGTCTTTGCGACATCGGCCCTGAAGAACTCGGCCACGCCACCGCGCTCGCGAATCTGCGCGGCGACCTGCGTGCCGGCATCGGCGTTGATATCGACAATCGCGACCTGCGCGCCTTCCCTGGCGAACAACACGGAGGCAGCACCGCCGCAACCGGTGGCCCCCCCCGATACGATCGCGATCTTGCCCGCGAGTTTTCCGCCAGCAGACTCGAATTTGCCCATTCCTGACCTCTCGTTGTTTATGCTTTATTTAGGCTAGGCGCGACACAATTTACGCACTATCCAAAATTGGCAATGAAGCGGAATAGACGGCAGAAAATCTGCAAACGGCGTCATACGAACGCTCGAAGGCCGGCCGGGCAGGGTTTTCAGCGATGGGCGCAGGCATGCGCAACGCTTACCGTGGCGCACGATACAAGGCCGGCGGCGTCAGAATCAGGCGTAGGGATTTTTGCTCCGCCTTTTAATCGTTTACACTTTTTTGACGCGTACCGTCCGCCAGGGAGTTCTTATGCAAGCGGTCCAACCGGTGCGTCCGGCCGTCGATATCCATTGCTGCCGGAGCATTGACGAGCAGGCCGGGCTGCTCGAAAGCTGGAACCAGACCTACTGCCAGATCTCGCGGGGCGCTTTCGACGGCTCGGTCAGCTCCGTGCATGCGGGCGCCGTGCGAATTCTCGTTGAGCGCATGAACCGGACGGTGTACCAGCGCGGCTGCGTGGATGGTTCGCGGATCGCCGTGGGCATTCCGTTCCAGCTCGAAGGCCATGCGTTGTTGTGCGGGCAGGTGAGTCATCTTGACGGCTTGCATCTCTTCTCCGGTCCCGGAGGCTTTGAATTTCTATCGCCCGACAAGCATGTGGTCGTGAATCTGGAGATAGCGCCTCTGGAGTTGTCCGACCCGCTGCTTCGCCTCGCGATGGACAACGTTCAGCAAGCGCTTGGCAACCAGCCCGGCGTGCTCAACGCCGATCCGCTCCGTTTGCAGGCGTTCAGGGGCACGCTGGCGGCTCTCCTGGACGCGGTTACGTCCAGCCCATCGACGCTCGCCGACCCGAGCGTGTGCGCGAGTTTTGAACGTACTGTGATCGTGGGGCTATCCGGCTTGCTGGCCGATGTCGGCGATACCGACACGCGTACCGGAGCATCACGCAACTGGAAGCTGGTGGGCGCCGTGCGTGAACTGGTGGAAGCGTCGGCGGACTGCCCGCTGTCGGTTGCTGACCTGTGCTTGCGGCTGGGCGTCAGCCGGCGCACGGTCCAGTATGCATTCGATGAAATCCTCGGCACGAATCCGGCTTCGTACCTGCGAGCAGTGCGGCTCGATCGCGTCCGCAAGGACCTGCTGCTCGCCGGCTCCGTCACCGACGCGGCGACCCGTTGGGGCTTCTGGCACTTCGGCCATTTCTCCAACGACTATCGCGAGCAGTTTGGCGAATTGCCGTCGCAGACATTGCGGCGCTTGCGTAACGGGGCGGGGCGCGCTTAAGCGTTCGAGTTTGCCCCGACGTCGAAATACGCCTATGCCGGTGAGGATCGGCCTAAACTAAAAGATCAGATCTCAATCAAGCGAGGAGACCATGCGCTCCCTCCTGCTCGCACTTGCTTTGGCGTGTTTCGTCTCTCATGCCGGTGCGCAACAGCCTCCGTTATACGAACAATCCGGCGACTTCGTTGCTACCGGTTTTCACTTCGAAGACGGCTCTTCGCTGCCCCAGGTCAAGCTCCATTACGTCACGCTCGGCGTACCCCATTGCGACGGCAACGGGCACTTCACCAACGTCGTCTTGCTGCTGCACGGTACGACCGACACCGGCCGCGCATTCCTTACGGCAGCTATGCGCCAAGAACTGTTCGGCCCCGGCCAGCCGCTCGATATAAGCCGTTATTTCATCATCATTCCGGACGGGCTGGGTCGGGGCGGCTCAAGCAAACCCAGCGACGGGCTGCGGGCGAAGTTTCCAGAATACGGATACAACGACGTCGTTCAGGCGCAGTACCTGCTCGTCACGCAAGGACTGGGCATCGACCATGTGCGCCTGGTGCTTGGTACGTCGATGGGCGGAATGCAGACGTGGCTTTGGGGCGAACGCTACCCGGACATGATGGACGGCCTCATGCCGATCGCGAGCCAACCGGTTGCGCTCACGGGACGCAATGGTTTTTGGCGGCAAATGATTATCGACGCCATCCGTCGGGATCCCGAATGGAACGACGGCAACTACCTGCACCAGCCAATTCAATGGTTGCGCGCCATGCCGGTCTTTACGCTGATCACGAGGAACCCCGCACGCATGCAAGCGTTATCGCCTACTCCCGGCACCGCCCGATGGTCCTATGACGCCGCCGTCTACAGCGGCCGTCAGTACGACGCCAACGACGTGATGTACTGGTTCGAGTCTTCGTGGGACTACAACCCCGAAGCGGCGCTTGGGGCGATCAAGGCGCCACTCTTCGCCCTGAACTTTTCCGATGACCTGTTGAACCCGACCGATCTTGGAACCATGCAGCGTCTCGTACCGCAAGTACCGCATGGACACTTTGTCGAGATGCCCGAGAGCGAGCGCTCTTACGGCAATGAAACGATTGACCATCCCGAGGTGTGGAAAAGCTATGTCGCGGAGTTTCTCCAGAGCTTGCCGCCGCAGAAGCAGTGAAGTGGATCGAGCTTAGCTTCTCGGCAAATCATCTTGATTTATTGACCACGCAGTCATAAACTCACGGCATGAGTTCCTATTCCAGTCCGAAGAAGGCGGCATCTGCCATGCAGCGTGGGAGACCGCGCGAGTTCGACGTTGCTTCGGTGTCCGAGGCCGCCGGTCGCGTGTTCTGGGAGCGTGGCTATCACGCGACCTCGCTGGACGATCTTACCGAGGCAACGGGTCTGCTTCGCGGTAGTCTTTACAGCGCTTTTGGCGACAAGCGCGGCATGTTGCTGGCCGCGCTGGACTACTACGCCGAAGGGGCGGTGGCGAGGTTGTCAGAACGGTTGAATTCGGGTCTTCCTCCTCACGAAGCGTTACGTGAAGCCTTGCTTCACCATACCCGCGTGGTCTCCGCGCTGACCGGCATACCCGGCTGCTTCATTACCAATACCACCCTTGAGATGGTCCCTAGCGACCCCGACGTGACCTGGCGGATCGAGTCGATCATGCGGCGGATATCAACATTGCTCGCGGCGGCCGTCATTCGCGGACAAGCGGAAGGGGTCTTCAATCCGGGACTCAATGAAAAAGCGGTAGGTGACTTCCTGCTGTGCATGACGCAGGGCTTGAGGGTGCTCGGCAAGGTCGTGCATGAAGAGGAGCGGCTGACTGCAGCCGTCGATATCGCCATGCGCGCATTGAGCTGATTTTTTTATTTATTTATTGACTATATAGTCATGAAATCAGATAAATTTCTGCAGGATCCATCAGTCGGCATGCATTCGGTGTCGACCCGGTCGGGCGCTCTTGCTTTGCTCGTGCTCCTCACAGGCGCGTTCCTGTCACCGCTCGACTACTTCATCGTCAATCTCGCGTTGCCGGCCATTCGCTCAGGGCTGCACGCAAGTTCGGCGGAACTGCAATTGATCGTATCCGTGTATACGGCGGCGTTCGCTGTCTTCCTGGTGACGGGCGGGCGGCTGGGCGACATGTTCGGACGCAAGCGGATATTCATGCTCGGCATGGCGGGTTTTGTGGTGTCGTCGGCGTTGTGCGCGGGGGCGCCGAATGCCACAGTGTTGGTGATCGGGAGAATGCTTCAGGGCGCGTCGGCTTCGGTGATGGTGCCGCAGATCCTTGCCACCATCAGGACCGTATTCCCAAAGGAACAGCAAACGAAAGTCATGAGCTTGTACGGATTCATCTTCGGCTTCGCTTCAGTCGTGGGGCAGATAGGCGGCGGGGCGTTGATCACGCTCCGCCCGTTCGGGCTTGGCTGGCAATCGATCTTCCTGATCAACCTGCCTGTCGGATTGCTGGCTTTAATCGGCGCGTGGCGCTTCGTGCCGGAAAATCGTCCAGCCCGAAGCGCAGGTATCGATGCAGCGGGCCTCGTGCTTTTGTCGGTGTTCATGGCCCTCGTGATCTACCCGCTAACGCAAGGCCGGGAGGCCGGATGGCCTGCGTGGACGTTCATTTCACTTTCTGCAAGCGTGCCGGTTTTCGCCGTATTCCTGTTGCTGGAATACCGGCTGAAACTGAAGGGCGGGGATCCGCTTGTTGATCTTGAACTATTCAGGAATCCTGTTTTCTCAATCGGATTGGTGCTGGCTTTTTGCTTCTATTGCGACAGCGTTTTTTTCCTGACTTACGGTATCTATCTGCAGAACGGTTTGCGTTTTTCGTCGCTTGCCGCTGGCATTGCGATTTTTCCTTTCGGCGCAGGCTCCATCCTTGGACCCTTAATGTCGCCGCTATTGGTGCGACGAGTCGGCAACCGTATTCTCGTCATTGGCTTTGCGTTGCTCGCTATCGGATTTGCAATGACCGGCGGCGCGCTGTTTCAACGTGTTGACCCAGGGCCGCTGTTTTATACCGGTTTGCTGCTTGCCGGAATGGGGCACGGCATCGTGCTGCCGTCGGTGGTTCGGATCGTGATCGGGGAGGTCGGACCGGCGCAAGCCGGGCTTGCATCGAGTGTGGTCACGTCCATGTTGCAGATCGGGTCGGCGTTCGGCGCGACCGCTATCAGCGGGGCCTTCTTTTCGGTGCTGTCGACGGGAACATTGGCCGCGGATTATGCGCACGCATATCAGGTGAGCATTGCGATTGTGTCGGTGCTGTTCGCCGGCTGCGTCGGGCTTTCATTGGTATTGGCGAGGACGCGAACGAAACCCGCTTGAAATGCTGAACCGAGACCGCAGAAAGCGATTGCTCTAAAGCACATTCAGCATGGCCAATGCGGTCTCCTGCAAGTGATGCACTACGCGGTTAATCGCGGCCTCAGTCGTCTCCCTGCCCATCGGCATGTTCGTGCTCAACGCGGCGACCACCTCACCGTGCCGGTCCTTCATGGGCACTGCAATACCGCGCACGCCCACCTGCAACTGCTGTTCGATGACCGCAAACCCATCGGCCCGGGCTTGCCGGATTTTCTCCGCAAGACGCACCGTGTTCGTCAGCGTATGAGGCGTAAATGGCGTCAGCACGGTCGTGTTCAGCCATTGATGCACGGCTTCCTCGTCGGGCTTGTAAGCAAGCAGCACGACTCCCGGCGAAGTGAGCGGCGCAGGCACCCGGGCGCCCAGCACGAACCCCGTGGTCATGACTCGCGAGGTCCCGTTGCGTGCAATGAAGACCAGCTCCCATTCATCGAGCACGCTGATATAAACCGACTCATTGAGCGTCGCACTCAGTTGCTGCAAGTAGGGTTGCACGAGTTTCGGCAATCGCGCGGAATCGAAATACGACCAGCCGACCCGCAGCACGCGCGGCGTCAGCCCGAACAATTTGCCGTCGCTTTCTACATAACCAAGACTCTCCAGCGTCAGCAAATATCGACGCGCAGCGGTCCGGGTCATGCCCGTGCGGGCGCCTGCTTGCGTGGGGGTCATGCGCGCGTGCTCGCTGTCGAATGCCTCGAGCACCGCCAAGCCTTTTTCGAGCCCCGCGATCCAGTCGCGCTTATCTAACGGCGGTCGCTTGGTCATAAGCATTAACCCTCATTCCGTGCGATCAGTGAAGATAGGTGAGCGATTATCGCGCACATTGCGCAAACAGTGCTTAGTGTTCGCCAGGCAGATCCCTATCCTTCATTCCACTAGTTCAAGGAACGGAGAGGGACATCATGAGAATCACCGGCTCGACCCGGATTTTTTATTGCATTGCCGATCCGGTGGATCAGGTGCGTGCGCCGGAGGTCTTTAACGCTGTGTTTGCCCGGCATGAAGTCGACGCCGTGATGGTGCCCCTGCGCGTCACAGCGGGTCATCTTGCGGCTACGTTGCGTTGCCTCCTCGCGTCTCCATCAGTGGGTGGCGTATCGCTCTCCATCCCGCACAAGGCGGCAGCGGCGGCGACGGTGGACCACTGTTCCCGCGCTGCGCTGGCCGCCAATGCGGTGAATGCGGTCAGGCGCAATCCGGATGGCGAACTCGAAGGGGACCTGTTCGATGGCGTAGGTTTCACCCGCTCGATGGACCGTGCGGGCGTGGCTTACGCGGGCCGCCGGATCCTCATGCTGGGCGCAGGCGGCGCGGCTTCGGCGGTGGCGACTGCGCTCGCCGAAGCCGGCGTGGCCGAGCTCGCGCTCTTCGATCCCGACCACGGTAAAGCGCAGCATCTTGCCGCTGTGTTGAGGCGCGACTTCCATATCAAGGCTAGCGATGTGCCGACCAATGATCCTTACGATTATGACGTGGTCATCAACGCGTCCCCGCTTGGTTTGAAGGATAGCGACGCGCTTCCTGTCGATGTCGGGGCGATTCGAGCAGATGCGGTCGTTTGCGACATCCTGATGAAGAACCAGCCCACGCCGCTGTTGCGCGCGGCCCGCTCAAGGGGGCTGATTGCCGAACCCGGCTTCGACATGCTCATCCAGCAGACGCCGCTTTATCTTGAGTTTTTTGGTTATCCGGAGCTTGCCAAGTCCGTGCGTTCGGACGATGGCTATCTGCTGGACCTGATCACGCCGGATGCACTGCGTCGCCGTTCGGACGGCTCGGCAGATGCGCAAACCATCGCTCAAACGATCGACACTCCAGCTTAGTGCAAACCCCGAAAACGATCGTTAATCGCACATCGGCGTCCGATAATCGTTTTCATTTTCGCGGCAAGCATTGATTGGGCGTAGCCGCCGCCCTATGCTCCATTCACCGCAGCGCGCCATGCGCGCTTACTTGCCAAGCAACCTGCCGGACACGTCCTGCAGCTCAACATCAATACATATCAGAGACAAGGTTATGACTATCGCTATTCAGTCTTCGGACGTTGCAGCAGTCGACCGGGAGAAGAGCCGGGCACGCAAGGCGGCGCTTGGCAGTTTTGTCGGAGCAGTGGTCGACTGGTATGACTTCCTGCTCTACGGCATCATCGCCGCGATCGTTTTCAACACCGAATTTTTCCCGAAGGTCAGCCCTGCAATGGGCACACTGGCCGCGTTCGGAACCTTCGGCGTAGGCTTTTTGTTTCGCCCGCTGGGTGGCTTCGTGTTCGGTCACTACGGCGACCGCTTGGGCCGCAAGCGCATGCTTGTACTGACCGTGATGATGATGGGCCTCTCGACCGCGATGATCGGCTTGCTGCCCACGTTCGCGACCATCGGCTGGTGGGCGCCGGTCCTGCTCATAGCGTTGCGTGCGATCCAGGGCTTCGCGGTCGGCGGCGAATGGGGCGGTGCGGCGTTGATGGCGGTGGAGAGCGCGCCCGGCACAAAGAAAGCGTTCTATAGCAGCGGCGTGCAGGTCGGTTACGGCGTGGGTCTCGTGCTTGCAACGGGCATTGTCTCGATCCTCAGCCAGACCATGGACGACGCCACCTTCAAGACCTGGGGCTGGCGCATCCCGTTCGTGTTCAGCGTGGTGCTGGTCCTGATCGGACTGTGGGTGCGATCGAGCATGGAAGAGTCGCAGGAGTTCGTCAAGAAGGTGATCGAGAAGGGCAAGCAAAGCGCTCGCCTGCCGATCTTCGAAGCCTTGCGTCAGCATCCGAAGGCATTCTTGCTGATCATCGCGCTGCGCCTCGCTGAACTCTTCACGATGTACATCGTCACCGCCTTTGCTCTCAGCTATTCAACGACGAACCTCGGCATGCCGCGCCAGTTTTTCCTGAACGTCGGCTTGCTCGTCGGAGCGGTCAGCATCATCACCATTCCGTGTTTCGCGATGCTCGCCGACCGGTTTGGACGCCGCCGTATCTACATGATCGGCGCAGTGGTCGGCATGCTCAGCGCCATTCCATTCTTCCTCGCACTCGATGCACGCTCGACCGTCTGGATTGTGATCTTCTCGGTGATGCTGGCGAACATCGCGCATGACATGGTGGTCAGCGTCCAGCAACCCATGTTCACCGAACTCTTCGGCACTGAATATAGATACAGCGGCGCAGGCGTGGGTTATCAGGTGGCGAGTGTGGTCGGCGGTGGCTTCACGCCGTTCATTGCCGTGGCGCTGGTGAGCTTCGCGGGCGGTTCGTGGCATCCGGTTGCGGCTTACCTCGCTATTGGCTGCCTGATCTCCGTGCTGGTTGCAGGCGGCATGAAACGGACCTGAGAGCAGGGCTTTCAATCAGCACGCCGCACGGCAGCATCCCTCATTCAATGGAAGGTAAATCATGACTGATCCCTGCATCATCTCGGTTGCAATCACAGGCTCCGTGCCGCGCAAGAAAGACAATCCGGCCGTACCCATCTCGATCAGCGAGCAGGTGGAAAGCACACACGCTGCGTACGATGCGGGCGCATCGCTCGTGCATCTGCATGTGCGCGACGAGCAGGAGAATTCCAGCTCGGACCGCTCGCGATTCGAGGCGCTTCAGGATGGCATCCGGCAGCATTGCCCGGACATCATCATCCAGTTTTCCACCGGCGGACGCGGACGTTCTTTCGAGCAGCGCGGCGCGATGCTCGACCTGGCGCCGGACATGGCTTCGCTCGCCACGGGGTCGGTCAACTTCCCGACTACGGTCTACGAAAATCCGCCAGACTTCGTGCGCTCGCTCGCGAAGTCGATGCTCGATCACGGCGTCAAACCCGAGATAGAAATCTTCGACCTGGCCATGCTCTACAGCACCGTCGACCTGGTCAAGCAGGGGCTGCTGGCGTCTCCGGTTCATGTCCAGTTCGTGATGGGCGTGAAGAACGCGTTGCCGGCCAAGCGCGAAATTCTCGCGTTCGAGGTCGAGCGGCTGCGCGCCGAGTTACCCGATGCAACCTGGACCGCTGCAGGCATCGGCCGGCATCAGCTTGAGGTGAACCACTGGACGCTTGAGATGGGCGGTCATTGCCGGACCGGTCTTGAAGACAACATTCGCTGGGACAAGGACACGCTTGCGACCAGCAACGCGCAACTGGTGGCCCGCGTGGCCGCGCTGTGCGGTGAATATGGACGTCCGGTCGCCACCGCGGCGCAGGCCCGGGAACTGCTGCATCTGCCGGCGCTTTGATCTTTCGCCATCGACCGGCTTAGAGACCGGCTTAGAGACCGATATAGCGACAGGAATACGGCGGCGCCCCGCATACCGGCGGTGGCCCGCCTGTTGAAAGAGAACTTACGATGCTACGTTCAATTGCCACTGTCTCAATCAGCGGCACGCTGGTCGAGAAGCTCAAGGCTATCAGCCGCGCCGGGTTCGATGGCGTCGAGATCTTCGAAAATGACCTGCTGTACTTCGATGGCTCACCCGCCGACGTCAAGCATATCTGTGCCGACCTCGGGCTCCAGATCATGCTGTTCCAGCCCTTCCGGGACTTCGAGGGGGTATCGCCGGAGCGGCTGGTTCGCAACCTTGAACGCGCGCGGCGCAAGTTCGAACTGATGCACGAACTCGGCACCGATCGCGTGCTGGTCTGCAGCAATGCGTCGGCGGATTCAATTGGCGGTGATGCATTGCTCGTCGATCAGCTCGGTCAGTTTGCCGACCTCGCGCGTTCGGAAGGCGTGATGGCGGGTTATGAAGCGCTCGCCTGGGGGCGTCACGTCAACTCGTACAAACATGCATGGCGGCTGGTCGACACGCTCGATCATCCTAACCTTGGCTTGATTCTCGATAGCTTCCATACGCTTTCCATCGGCGATTCAGTCGATGAAATCGCCAGCATTCCGGCGGACCGGATCACGTTCGTGCAGATCGCGGATGCGCCGAAGATGGCAATGGATGTGCTTGAATGGAGCCGGCATTACCGTTGTTTCCCCGGGCAAGGCGATCTCGACGTGGCTGGCTTTGCGCGTCAGGTGCTGGCGTCTGGGTACGCGGGGCCGCTATCACTGGAAATATTCAACGATGGCTTTCGCGCAGCGCCCAATGCGGCGACGGCGGTCGACGGTTATCGCTCGCTGCTGTTCCTGGAGGAGCAATGCGCGGGCGCTTTAAAGGCCACGTCGCATGAGACGCTATTCGATCCGCCCGCAGCACCCGCGCACACTGGTTTTCAATTCCTCGAATTCGCCGTCGATCCGGCTGGTGGTTTAACGCTTGCCCAATGGCTCGAACGCCTGGGCTTTCGCGCGGCGGGACGGCATCGTTCAAAGGATGTCACGCTGTACGCCCAAGGCGACGCATGCATTCTTCTTAATGGCGAAACCGATTCCTTCGCTAGCGCGTTTCATCAGGCGCATGGCTTGTCGGTGTGCGCATCGGCGTATCGCGTCGAGAACGCCGCGCAAGCGTTCGAGCGTGCAGCCGCATTCGGCTATGCGCCTTTTTCGGGCAAGGTCGGCCCCAACGAGCGCGTGGTGCCGAGCGTGCAGGCGCCGGATAACAGCCTGCAATACTTCGTCGACGAGGCGCCAGGCGAGCCCACGCTCTACGAAACCGATTTCAACCTGACCGATACCGGCAAGCAGGACCGAGGCGATATCCTGCGCCGCATCGACCATGTGTGCCTGAACCTGCCGGCCGACACGCTGGATACGTGGGTGCTTTTTTTCAAGGCGACGTTTGGTTTCGATGCCGAGCCGTCAGTCCTCTTGCCGGACCCGTACGGCCTGGTGAGAAGCCGTGCGGTGCGCAGCCGGGACGGTTCCGTGAGGATCGTGCTCAACGCGTCGGCGGACCGGCATACGGCGGTGGTGGAGTCGCTATCGACCTACCGCGGTTCCGGGCTGAATCACGTTGCGTTCGCGACCGATGACATCTTCGCGGCCGTTGCGCAGCTGCGCGAGCGGGGCGTGCCGCTCCTGCACATTCCGCGCAACTACTACGACGATCTCGAGGCGCGCTACGATTTCGACCCGGCCCAGCTCGCGCAAATGCGCGACGGCGGCATCCTGTATGACCGCGACAACGCGGGCGGCGAGTTTTTCCAGGTCTATACGGAGCAATTCGCAGAGCGGTTTTTCCTGGAGGTCGTGCAACGCAAGGGCGCCTACGACGGTTATGGCGCGGTGAACGCGCCGGTTCGGCTCGCGGCGCACGCGCAGCGACGCCATCAGGAGGTCGCACAGTGAAGAACCGGCGCTCCGGGCTCATGAGACGGTACGAGACAGTTTGACGCGTTGATGCCAGAGACGATAATCTGTCTCGGCGTCAGAGCAGCCAAGCGGGCCGCGGCGAGCGGCGCATGGGTGTACAGACAGAGACAGACCGGACTTTCCCAGAGGTGACTTTCAATGACCATCGATGCTTCCCTGCCCGGCGCCGCCTCGGCGCAATCCCTGCAGGACAGCGACAATCCGCTGGGCGTCGCCGGGCTTGAATTCGTGGAATTCTCCAGTCCGGACCCGGCGCGGTTGCGGACGCTTTTCGAGCAGCTTGGCTTTACGCAAGTGGCTCGCCACGTCAGCAAAAACGTCACGCTGTTTCGCCAGGGCAGCATGAATTTCCTCATCAACGCCGACGATGATTCGTTTGCCGCGCGCTTCGCGGTCAATCACGGGGTGGGCATCTGCGCGATCGGGCTAAGGGTGTTCGATGCGCAGACTGCGCATGAGCGTGCCGTCGAATTCGGGGCGTGGGATTTCGAGGGCGAGCGCATTGGACCGAACGAATTGCTGATACCCGCGATCCAGGGTATCGGGGATTCGCATATTTACTTCGTGGACCATTGGGAAGGCCGGCAGGCGCCAGCCGAAAAGGCCCGGTCCATCTACGATATTGATTTTGCCTGGCTCGACCCGCAGGAAACACGCGCGGCGCTACATTCCAACGATGCGGGTTTAAGCAAGGTCGATCATTTCACGCAGACGGTTGGTGCGGGGCGGCTCGCGGACTGGCTCGAGTTTTATCTGCAGGTCCTTCATTTCAAGGAGATCCATGCGGTTCATCCGGACTGGAAGGTGGCGCAGGATCTGCCTGTCATCGTGTCGCCTTGCCAGACGTTGAGCATTCCCGTTTATGAGGAAGGGACTTACCGCACGAGCCTGATGCAGGACTATCTGCCGGATCATACGGGCGAGGGGGTCCAGCATATCGCGCTGGTCGCGAAGGATATCTTTGCGTCGGTCGATATCTTGCGGTCGCGGGGCATTCGTTTCGTGCAGCCGCCGGCGCGGTATTACGAGCAACTCGATGAACGTTTGCCCGGACATGGCCTGGACGTCGATGCGCTGCGTTCGAGGGGCATTCTGGTGGATGGGACGATTGCCAAAGATGGCAGTGCGCGGCTCTTCCTGCAAACCTTTATTCAACGCGATCGCGGCGATATGTTTTTTGAAATCGTGGAGAGGCGTGGCGACCACGGGTTTGGGGAAGGCAACTTGATTGCGCTTGGTAAAGCGCGGGAGGGTTAAGGATTGCACTCGCGCTCCTTAGAGCCGCGAGTTGAAACCGGTTCTGATGCGACCTGAATTTCCCCTCGACTTCCGGCTCCTCCCGCAACCCCACGCCATCGGCGCGCAGCGCCGCGGTGATTTCCTGTTCAAGTCCATGCACCGGCGCGGCCGGGCAAAAAAATCATCCGTTCTTTTCCAGACGATGAAGGGTGACCCGCTCCTTCCCGCACGGCGGACGACCCTTGTGAACCGCGACCGGGAATGATTCAAGCTGATGTCGCGTCACCGCAATGTCACATGCACGGTCTCAGTGCTAACCCCAATAATGCGCGATTATCGAACACCTGCGTTCGATAATCGATTTCTTTTTGGCGCAAAACATTGCCCACGATCGCACATCACTTTATCGTGAGGACGTGCTGATTCAACACCTCAAGCGCGGCACACATGCAGTCAGTAGCGAGCCTTATTTTTTGCTGAACCCATTCCTTTAGTACCAGAACTTTCCAACCGTCCTTGCCAGGCATCGGTATAGGTTAGGAAAGCTTAGTAAAAATGCCTGCAGCATTGATCCCAACCGAGCATCAAGGAGGAGACGTTAGATGAAGCAATCCAGACAAGCGGGAGCCGCGGTCGCCATCACGGTCGCAATGGCTACTTCCGCACATGCGCAAACCAGCGTGACGCTGTACGGTATTGTCGATAACTCCATGACTTACCAAAGCAGCCAGACGACCCTGGGCAAGACCTCGGGCGGTAGTTCGAACATCAAGATGTCCTCGGGCGTATGGGCGGGCAGCCGCTTCGGCCTGAAAGGCGCCGAGGATCTCGGCGGCGGCACCAAGGCGATCTTCCAACTCGAGTCGGGTTTCAACAGTGCGTCCGGCGCACAGCAGTACACCAACGCGGAATTCGGCCGGCTGGCATTCGTGGGCGCGACGAATCCCACCTACGGAACGTTGACGGCCGGACGCCAGTACACGTCGTACTACACGCTGCTCTCGCCGTATAGCCCGACCAACTGGCTGACCGGTTTCTATGGCGCTCACCCGGGCGACCTCGATCAGATGGACACCATCTATCGTGCGAACAACTCGCTGGTCTATACGTCGCCCAAGCTCTACGGATTCACGTTCAGCGGTTCGTATTCGTTCGCGGGCGTGCCGGGCAGCGTGAACCAGGGTTCGACATGGAGCGGCGCGGTCCAGTACACCAACGGGCCGTTCGGGATCGCGGCGGGCATCACGCGCCTGAATAACTCGACCCCGGGCGGCGGCGCGTTCGGCACGGACTCAACCACGAATTCGAACGGCCAATCAGGCGTGTCGGCGGTGACCAACGGATACCAGACGGCGCAGGCGCAGCAACGGATCGCTGTCGGCACGGGTTATACGTTCAACAGTGCGTGGGATATATCGGCGACGTACTCGAATGTGCAATACATTCCCGGTATTCACTCGCTGTTCCGCGATACCGCAATCTTCAACACGGGCGGCGCCGTGCTTCACTGGCACGCATCGCCTTCGCTCGATTTCGGCACCGGCTACAGTTATACGCGTGCGACGAGAGCGAATGGCATAGACAGCGTCGCTCAATATCACCAGTTCAATTTGTCACAGTATTACGCGTTGTCAAAACGGACCGGCCTGTATGCACTGCAAGCGTATCAGCGCGCGAAGGGCAAGACGCTGGGGACGCCGGGCGAGTCCAGCATCATCAATGCAACGGCTACGCTCGGCGATGGATTCCAGACGTCGCCTTCTTCGTCGCAAAGCCAGTTCGCGGCAGGCGTGGGTATCATCCACCGCTTCTGATTCGGGCGCTTGCCACGCGCATCGGGGCCCGGGTGTTTACCCGGGCCAGCCCCGGCGGAATTCAATGCTGTGCTAGGTTTATTCGCCAGGATCGCCACTCCAATAACACTGCTCGCGAAACACGTTCGCAGGGTGGGAATATCATTCCTTTGAGTCAGGAGACGCCTCATGCAAGACGTTCATAATTCTCCGGCGGTGCAAGCCGGCGCTGCGGTCCGCACGCGCTCGCGCACCCGCTTCGTGATCCTCGCGCTGCTCGCCGTGGGCACCATGATCAACTACCTGGACCGCACGGTGCTGGGTATTGCGGCGCCGACGATGACCAAGGAACTCGGTATCGACGCGGCCGTGATGGGGCTGGTCTTCTCGGCGTTCTCATGGACCTATGCGCTTGCCCAGATACCGGGCGGCGTCTTCCTCGACCGCTTCGGCAGCAAGGTCACGTATTTCCTCGCCTTGACGTTCTGGTCGCTCTTTACGTTGTTCCAAGGGTTCGCTGTCGGCCTCAAATCATTGCTGCTGTTTCGCTTTGGTCTGGGCGTCAGCGAGGCGCCCTGTTTTCCAGTGAACAGCCGCGTGGTTGCCACATGGTTCCCGCAACATGAGCGCGCCCGGGCGACCGGGATTTATACGGTCGGCGAATATCTCGGACTCGCATGTTTTGCGCCGGCGCTGTTCTGGATCATGGGCAACTTCGGCTGGCGCGCCTTGTTCATTGCGGTCGGCGTTCTCGGCATTACGTTTGCGATTGTGTGGTGGCTCTTTTATCGCGAGCCGCATGATTCAAAAACGGTGAATCAAGCCGAGCTCGACTACATTGCTGCCGGCGGCGGACTTGAGCCGGCCGGCGGCCAGCAGACGCTGGCGTTCTCGTGGAGCAACGTCGGCCAGTTGCTCAAGCGCCGCCAGATCGCGGGCGCATGCCTCGGCCAGTTCGCGGGCAACACCACGCTGGTCTTTTTCCTGACCTGGTTCCCGACCTACCTTGCCACCGAGCGCCACATGGGCTGGCTCAAGGTGGGTTTCTTCGCCGTCATGCCGTTCCTCGCGGCAGCGGTCGGCGTGATGTTCGGCGGCTGGGTGTCCGACCTTCTGCTCAAGCGAACCGGCTCGGCCAACATTGCCCGCAAGCTGCCGATCATCGTTGGTTTGCTGGGGGCATCCACCATCATCTCGGCGAACTTCGTCAGCAGCGACGCGCTGGTCATCACCATCCTCTCGATCGCGTTCTTTGGGCAAGGCATGGTCGGGCTCGGCTGGACGCTGATCTCGGACGTCGCGCCGAAGAACCTGATGGGCCTGACCGGCGGCATCTTCAACTTTTGCGCGAACCTGGCGGGCATCGTGACACCGCTGGTGATCGGCGTGATCGTGGCGAAGACCGGCTCGTTCTTCTACGCACTGGCTTACGTCGGGGCGGCCGCGCTGGTGGGCGCGCTCTCGTATGTGTTTATTGTCGGCGATGTACGCCGCGTGGAATTGACGGACTGAGCGACAAACTTCTTGAGGCATGCAGCCATGATTAGCGGAAAAACCACCCTGATTGCCCACCTCGGTTATCCGACGGAGGGATTCAAGGCGCCCATGATCTACAACCCCTGGTTCGAGCAGAACGGCATTGACGCAGTGGTGATGCCGATGGGCGTGAAGACCGAGGACTATGCGAGCGTGCTTCAATCGCTGTTCCGGTTGACCAACATTCGCGGCGCGCTGGTGACCATGCCGCATAAGGTCACGACTACGAGTCTCGTCGATGAAATGACGCCGACAGCTCGCATTGCCGGCGCGTGCAACGCCATTCTTCGGCGCCCCGATGGCACGCTGCTCGGCGATCAGTTCGACGGCGAGGGGTTCACGCGCGGCGTCGAACGCAAGGGCCGGTCACTGAAGGGGTCGCGTGCGTTCGTACTCGGCAGCGGCGGTGTGGGCTCGGCTATTGCGGCATCGCTGGCGGCGGCGGGCGTGGCGGACCTCGCCCTGTTCGATACCAACACCGCAGCAGTTGAAGCGCTCGCTGAGCGCTTGCGCAAGCACTATTCGCAGCTTGTGGTCACGACAGGGTCCAGGGACCCCGCAGGTTATGACGTGGTGGTGAATGCAACGCCGCTCGGCATGAACGAGGGCGACCCGCTGCCGTTCGACATCGACCGCATCTCGCCCAGCACGTTCGTTGGCGAAGTCGTCATGATGTCCGAATACACACCGTTGCTGCGCGCGGCCAAGGAGAAGGGCTGCACGGTGCAGGTCGGCACCGACATGCTCTTCGAAATGATTCCGGCCTACCTGGAATTCTTTGGTTTCGGCACGGCTACGCCCGAACAACTGCGCGCGGTTTCGCAGATCAAATATTGATGAGGTGATGTCATGAAGAAGGTGCTCGTTCTCAACGGACCCAACCTGAACCTGCTCGGTCAGCGCGAACCCACGCAGTATGGGTCCGACACCCTCGCCACGGTCGAGACGCTTTGCAAGGAAGCCGGCGAGCGGCTCGGAGTCGAGGTGGAGTGCCGGCAGTCGAATCACGAAGGTGTGCTGATCGACTGGATCCACGAGGCGGGCCGCGAGATCGCGGCGGGCAACATGCTCGGCGTCGTGATGAACCCGGGTGCTTTCACGCACACGTCGATCGCGTTGCACGACGCCATCAAGGGCGCGAGCGTTACGCTAATCGAGCTGCATATCTCTAACGTCCACGCGCGGGAATCGTTTCGTCACCACTCGTATATTTCGCCGGCGGCGCGTGGGATCATCGTCGGTCTGGGTGTCAAGGGTTATGCCCTTGCCATCGATGCGTTGGTGCAGGTGTCGGAAGTCAGGTAGACAGAGCAGGCTAGGTCGTCGCCGAGCCTCAATTCACTTATTCGTTTCGCGCGTCCCGCGCTTCTGACCGATCAATCTGGGCCCTTCCGGTTTGCACCGCGCAAACGAAGGGTCTTTCGTCTGACATTTCACTTTGACAATGCATCCTGCTGCACGGCTGATGATCCCATCCGGCACGTGCGCCCTGGCTCGCCCGGATTTTTCAATTGACAATTGAAGGTCGAATAAGGGTTAACGTAAATTCACTATTGGGAAACGGATTGTACAATTCGTAATTCCTGAAGCGCGGTGCGATGGTGCATCTGGCGTCGTCGGCCGCATGGCGCGGGTTTGCTGCCAAGCGTGAAATCACAGGTCAATGCGGCGTTGATCTTCTCCTTTAGAACCGAATCAGGCGGCATCGATACACCGCGCGAAGCGATTTGTTCGCCTGCTCCGGTGTGAGCGCACAAGCGAGGACCATTCATGAATTCCGACGTGATCGAAGTAGAGCGGGTGCTCGACGAAACACACCGGCCGATGTTCCACTTCGTGTTGCTTTTGCTGTGTGGCTTATGCCTCGTGATCGACGGTTTCGACGCCCAGGCGATGGGCTACGTGGCCCCGAGCGTTATCGGCGAATGGCATGTTTCGAAGGCGTCACTCGGTCCCGTGTTCAGCGCAAGTCTGTTAGGCATGCTGATTGGTGCGCTGGGTCTCTCGGTACTCGCCGACAAGATCGGGCGGCGGCCGGTATTGATCCTGTCGATGCTTTGCTTCGGCTTGCTGATGCTGGCAACCCCCTTCGTCACCACGATCCCCGAGTTGATTGCGGTGCGCTTTGTCACGGGTATCGGCCTGGGTTGCATCATGCCGAACGCCATGGCGCTCGTCGGTGAGTTTAGTCCGCAAGCGCATCGCGTGAAGCGGATGATGCTTGTTTCATGCGGATTTACGCTCGGGGCCGCGCTGGGCGGCTTTGTCAGCGCATGGCTGATCCCGAACTACGGCTGGCGCTCGGTGTTCTATCTGGGCGGCGTGGTGCCGCTTCTGCTTGTGGTCGCCATGACGATGACCTTGCCCGAGTCCCTGCAATTCCTGGTGCTGAAGGGTCACAAGGAACGTGCACGGGCATGGCTCGCTCGCTTCGATCCCACATTGCGGATTGGCGCAACGGCGGTCATCGTGGTCCGGGAAAAGAACACCGGTGGCGCGCCTGTTGCCGAGTTGTTCCGCGGGGGCCGTACTGCGGTGACGCTGATTTTGTGGTCGATCAGCTTCATGAACCTGATCGACCTGTACTTCCTGTCGAACTGGCTGCCGACCGTCATGCGCGATGCCGGCTATTCACCGGGAACCGCGGTGATTGTCGGTACGGCACTGCAGACGGGCGGCGTGCTCGGCACCTTGCTGCTTGGCTGGTTCATCGAGCGCTTTGGCTTTGTCCGGGTGCTGTTCGTATGCTTCTTCTTCGCGGCCATCTTCGTTGGCATGATCGGTACCGTGGCGCATGCATTGCCGTGGTTACTGATCGTCGTATTCGCGGGCGGCTTCTGCGTGGTCGGAGGCCAGCCGGCGGTCAATGCACTTGCCGGGCATTATTACCCGACGTCGGTGCGCTCGACGGGAATCGGCTGGAGCCTGGGCATCGGGCGTATTGGCTCGGTGATCGGGCCGCTGGTCGGCGGTCAATTGATCGCGCTGAACTGGTCCAATGCGTCGCTGTTTCATGCGGCGTCCGTGCCGGTATTGTGTTCCGCCTTGTTCGTGTTGCTGCTCGCGCTGAAGACCCGGAATATTGATTCGGCAACTTCCGGCGCGGCACGGACAGCTTGATAGACGGCTAGCCGTGCAGCTTTGGATGAGCCTGTCAAAGACTCAAGTCTCACGGCCGGCGCTTCGTTTGCCGCTCACGCGGCTTGCGAAGAAGTCCGCTTTGAGGCGCCACGTCTGCCTCTGAACCTGCGATCCAGGCGACGCTCCAAAAACCTCGAAGTACTTATCATATTGTCCAGAATAGAGTCGTCTGGTACTGGCGCTCGCCGGGATGAAACCGTTCTTCTTGTAGTTGTCGCCGTTCACACGCGTGGTCGTTGAGGCGCCGAGTTCTTCAACTGCGGCGAACCGAAACGACGCGCATCGCCCAGGCTGCGCAGGCCTCGTCACTCGAATTCCGTACGAACAATAACCCCCAGATATTCGCAACGGTTGTGGCGTTAAGCGAAATGCGATGCTGTATTTAGATGCTTAAAACCGTCGTTACGAATCAGCGGCATTCCCCATTGCCACGTGTTTTTTTCTGTGAAAGACTTCAGTCATCTGCTGTGCCGGACATGTTTCCGATATATCAGACAATCAATTTAATTCGCTTTATTCGGCCTGGCCGCGTTTTCACGCGAGGCAGGGCTGTGCGCAACATCGTTTTATGCAGGCCCATGCGCCGGCATGGTTAGGGCGTTGAATCCAGGATCCTCTCTGGCCGCCGCCGTTTGTCCCTGAACTGACATTTTCACTTTCAAGGCTGAGACCCAAATGAGACTTGTCAAAGAAAGCGCTCGTATCGCCTGTTTATTCGCGGTGGCCGGTCTGTTGACGCTGGCCGGTTGCACCAAGGTTGCCACGCCGGCTCAGGATGGCTCGGCTGAGTCCACGCTCAAGGCGGTCTTGCAGCGCGGCACGCTGCGCGTGGGCGACTGCCTGAGCTTCGCGCCCTTCGGTTTTTATAACAAGGATGGGGCGGCTGACGGTTACGACGTCGACCTGGCGAAAGAGCTGGCGAAGCAAATGGGCGTAAAGCTCGAAGTGGTGAATACAACGAGCGCCAACCGTATTCCGAACCTGCAGACCAGCAAGGTCGACGTGGTGTTCTGCAATTTCACGCGCAATCTGGAGCGGGCCAAGGAAATCAGCTTTACCAATCCCTACGTTGTGGCCAGCGAGGCGCTGCTGGTGAAGAAGAGCAGCGGCATCAAGTCGATCAAGGACATGTCCAACCGCACGATTGCCACCGTCAAGGGATCGACGAACGGCGACGAAGTACGCGCGCTGAACATGCAGGTGAAGATCCAGGAATTCGACAGTTCGCAGGCGGCCATTCTGGCAGTCAAGCAGGGCCAGGCCGACGCGATGATCGAAGACAACAACTTCCTCGCGTATCAGGCTTCGCTCGACCCTGAGCTGACCGTGACCGACGAAGCGCTGGTTCCGCTTGAATACAACGCGTTCGGCGTGAAGGCGGGCGATCAGGTCTGGCTCGATTACCTGAACCTGTTCCTGTTCCAGGTCAACGCGTCGAAGCAGAATGCCCAGCTCTACAAGAAGTGGTTCGGCGCCGATCCGCGTTTCCCGCTGAATCCGCAGTATTGAAGCGCTCACGCAGCATGCAACGCGCACAGCTTGCGATGGAGGAGCAATGAGCTATCAATGGGTGACCCTGTCGGGCTATCTGAACGATTTTGTCCGGGCGGCGTGGCTGACGCTTCAGGTCACGTTGCTGGCCTTCGTCGTCGCGATGCTGCTCGGTCTGCTGGCCGCGCTCGCCAGCACGTCGCGCGTCGCGGTGCTGCGCGCGATATCGAGTTGTTATATCGAGGTGATCCGCAACACGCCGGTGCTGCTGCAGATCTTCATTGTTTTCTTCGGCTTGCCGTCGATGGGCATTACGCTCGATGCTTATACGGCTGGTGTGATTGCGCTCGGCGTCAACGTTGGTGCGTACCTTGCTGAAGTGTTCCGGGCGGGGATTCAGTCGGTGCCGCGCGGTCAGTTGGAAGCGGCATCCATTCTCGGGCTGGAGCGTTCGCAGATCTTCATCGAGGTGATCATGCCGCAGGCCGCGCGCGCCGTCTATCCCGCGATCGTGAACAACCTGATCCAGCTTCTGCTCGGGACATCGCTGCTGTCGGCTATCGCATTGCCGGAGCTGACGGGCATGGCGACGGTGATCAACTCGCGCACGTTGCTGTATATCCAGACGTTCACGATCACGCTGATCGCATATCTGGTGCTGAGCAACTTCCTGTCGTGGGTTGCCGGGATGCTTGGGGCGCGGCTGTTTCATCCGCCGCTCGTGTTGGCAAAACGCGCGCGCCGGCCATTGTTCATCAGGCGTCGCGTAAGCCCTGGAACAGGAGAGTGACCATGACAAGCGACCTGTTGACGTCCAGCCTTCCCATCCTGCTTCAAGGCCTGCTGACAACGCTCATTCTTTCTGTAGCGGCCATCGTGGGCGGCACGCTTGTGGGGCTGCTGGCCGCCGTCCTACGTACTTTCGGACCCTGGGGTACGCCGCGGCTTGCCCGGCTTTATACCGAGCTGTTTCGTGGCACGCCGGTTCTGATCACGCTGATGTTCATCTATTTCGGCGTGTCGTACTTTGGTTACGCCATCGACGTATTCGCCGCCGGCGTAATAGGACTTAGCGTTTATCAGGGCGCCTATATTGCCGAGGTTTTCCGCTCCGGCATTGAATCGGTCCAGAAGGGGCAGTGGGAAGTCTCGCAGATCCTCGGACTGAGCAAGACGCAGGCGTTCTTCTCGGTGATCCTGCCGCAGACCGGAAAGATCGTGCTGCCGCCGCTGATCGGCCAGTATTTATCGCTCATCAAGGACACGTCGATTGTCAGCATGATCGGCATGTCGGAGTTGATGCATCAGGGCCAGGCGATTGTCGACCGGATCGGCAAGCCGGTGGAAATCTATGGCCTGGTTGCCGTGCTGTATTTCATTGTGTGCTTTCCCCTGTCGCGGTGGGTGCGCCGCCATGATCGAAGAAGGAGCCTGTTGTCATGAACACCGCCAGTTCGTCTAAACCCATCATCAACTTAAGCGGCGTCACCAAGTCGTTCGGCTCGACCCAGGTGCTCAAGCAGATCACGCTGGACGTGCACCAGGGCGAAGTGCTCGTGCTGATAGGCGCGTCGGGTTCCGGCAAGAGCACCGTGCTGCGAATCATGAGCGGCCTTGAAACCGCCGACGCCGGCGAGGTCTGGGTCAACGAAGTACCGCTCCACGACGCGCGCCGCGCACGCGAAATTCGTGGTCACGTGGGCATGGTGTTCCAGCAGTTCAATTTGTTCCCGCACAAGAATGCATTGGGCAATGTCTCGCTGGCCTTGATCAAGGCACGCAAGATGAACCCGGCGGACGCCCGCAAGCGCGCGATGGAGGCACTTGATCGCGTAGGTCTCGCCGACCGCGCCGATCATTACCCGAGCCAGTTGTCGGGCGGCCAGCAGCAACGGGTGGCTATTGCACGCGCGCTGGCCGTGGAGCCTGGCATCATGTTCTTCGACGAAGCCACTTCCGCGCTCGACCCGGAACTGGTCGGCGAGGTCACCGAGGTCATGCGCGGCCTTGCACGCGACGGCATGACCATGGTGGTCGTCACGCATGAAATGGGTTTCGCGCGCAAGACGGCGGACCGCGTGGTGTTCATGGACAAGGGCGTGATAGCAGAACAGGGCGCGCCTGAGCAGATCTTCGTGAACCCACAGAACGAGCGCACGCAGCAGTTCCTGCACCGGGTACTCGACCATTGAGCGTGGCCGGCGCACGCTCAGTATGCAAGTGCGGCATTCGAGTGCAATAAGCCAGCGTCCACGCGCTAAACTCGCGTCAGTCAAAAAACGAAAAAGCGAATCATATTGCCGACGGAGTTTGAGTCATGTCTGTACAGGAATCTTCAAGGGCGCGGGGAGTCGACCGGGTCGTCTCCATCCTCAAGCAACTGCATAGCGTGCGGCGTCCCATGACCATGCGCGAACTGATTGAAGCAACGGGTGCGCCGCGTTCGAGCATCTACGAACTGGTGACGATCCTGACCGAGGCCGGTTGGCTGGAAGCCGGTGCGGACGGCAGCGTGTTCTTCGGCCGGGAGATGCACTATTACGGGTCCGACTATGCGGTGCACAACGACCTGATCAGCCGGGCCCACCAGGCGATCCTCGGCCTGGTGCGCAGTCACGACGAGACCGCGCAGCTCTGCATGCTCGAGGGCAACAAGTACACCGTGGTGCTGTCGGAAAACAGTTCGCGTCCGTTCAACATCAGTTCGGATATAGGCGTGAAAGTCCCCATTCCGTGGACCGCCTCCGGCCGCTTGCTGCTCGGTCACTTGAGTGCGAGCGAGATTCGAGCATTGATTCCGGAAGAAGACTTCGTGCTCGACAACGGCAAGCGAATCGAAGTGCCGGAGTTCCTGGGCGACGTCGAGCGCGCCGCGCAACAAGGGTTTTTCTGCACGGAAGGCCTGTCCCACACGTTTCGATATTGCATGGCGGCGCCCGTGCGAGACAAGAACGGACAAGCGGTTGCGGCGCTGTGCTTCATGACGAGCCGCGACACCGACCCGAACAAGCGCGCGGCCATGCTCGAGGACCTCATCCGCTCGGCGAAAACTTTATCGCAGCCGTATTACGGTACGAGTTTCAGCGCGGCAGGTTGATCGCGGTGTCACTTAACGGCCTCGATGAATTTATCCAGCATGATGTTGCGTCCGCAAAGGATCACGGCTACCGCGCGGCCCTGATACCGGGAGCTGAGTTTCAGCATTGCCGCGAGTGCGACCCCGGCCGCGCCTTCCACCATCCAGCGGTCGGTTTGCGCAAGCAGTCTCATTGCTGCCATGATCTCTTTTTCCGTCACCAGCGCCGTGCCGGTAATGACTTTCCGGCCAATATCGAAGGTCACGGAGCCGGGTTCAACGCCACCTGCGGTGCCGTCTGAAATTGTTTCGCTTTCCTCAACGTCAATGATCTTTCCCGCTTTGAGCGAGCTATACAAAGCAGTCGAATTTTCAGGCCAGCAGCCGATCACGTCTGTTTGTGGAAGCAGCGTTTTAACCGCTGTGCCGATACCGGAAATCAGGCCACCGCCGCCGACAGAGGCGAACACCGCAGCCAGATCGGCGATCGTGCCGCTTGCCTGCTCATGCAACTCCATGCCGATCGTGCCCTGGCCGGCTATGACGTCCAGGTCGTTATAAGGCGACACGAACGCCATGCCCTTGAGCTTCGCTTGCCTCGCGGCTTCCAGTTCAACGGCCAGCGTTGTGTCGTTGAGCGTGACCACCTCGGCGCCCAGCGCACGAATGGCGTCAAGCTTGATTGCCGCTGCGGATGTGGATGCATAGACCGTGACGGGCACGCCCGCAAGCTTGCCCGCAAGCGCGACGCCCTGACCATGATTGCCGCTCGAGACCGTGAGCACGCCGTTGCGGCGGGCATCGGCATCCAGCAGACGCAGCTTGTTGGTCGCGCCGCGAAACTTGAACGAGCCGGTATGCTGCAGATGCTCGCACTTCAGGTACACGTCGCATCCGGTTTGCTTCGACAACATTGGACTGAACGCAAGCGGCGTCACGCCTACCTGCGGTCGAATAGCGCGATGCGCTTGCTCGATGCGCTGAAACAGATCATCCATCATTCGTTGCCCCTCAGTTCCTTCAGGTAATTGAACACCGTCGCGCGGCCGATCGACAGCACCTTCGCCACGTAGTTAGCCGCGCTCTTGCCCTTGAACGCACCTTCCTCATGCAACGCTTCTATGAGCGCGCGCTTGTGCTCGCGCGTCAGCATGGACAGCGCGAGCTTGCGTTCCTGCAGCCAGTGGTTAAGAAAGACATTCACGCGCTCCTGCCAGTCGTCCTGGAACAGCTTCTCGGGCTGCGGTTGCAGCGCCGTGCTTGAGAGGAGCAGGTCGAGCGCCTGTCTGGCCTGTTCCAGCGCTGCAATATGAAAATTGATGCACATGACACCGATCGCCCGGCCTTCGTCACCGCGCACGACGATGCTGACCGAACGAATCTTGCGGCCGTCCCAGCCCAGTTTTTCGTAGGGGCCGATCACGCTCTCGTCCGGATCGAACTCGATGTCGTCGAGCGATGATTCGTCGCCCAGTTCGCGTTTGGACTGGTTGTTCGCCACATGCACCACGGTTTGCGTGTTGAGATCGTGGATGACGACTTCCGTGTACGGCGGAAATAACAGGACGATGCCGTCGGCGATTGCACAGTAGCGAGCGAGCAACTCGGCTGACGGTTGCGGTTCGCTGCGTTTGATCCTGCGCTTGGACGGCGGGTTAGCTGTGAGCTCAGGGGCTCGTCCGGATGCGATTTTCAGATTGCGTGCTTTAGTCATTAGTCGATGTCGATGTCGATGTCGATGTCGATTCGTACGGCCAGTTCCTTCGCGTCGGGAATGTGGTGTCCTGAGCGTCTTGTTGTTTACCGAAATGTACTTATTAGTCTAAGATAGACTTTAAAATACAATCAGTCAAACGAAAAACGAACGGCGTCGTTGTTGGCCGAGTCAGCAGGCGTGACCTGGTCCGGCTGTGTTTTTCGCCCATCATGTCGGCTATCGTCAGAGGTAGCTGACCAACGGAGATTGCAATGAACATCAAGGACTTTCTGGTCGAGCGCTGGATGGACCGGTACGAGCATGAGGCGCGCTATAACCTCGCTGAAACCTGCGTGGAATCGCTGACGGTCGCGCAATTACTCGAACTGACCGGTAAGCGTGACAGCCTGCTTGACGAGCTTCTGCCGATGAAGCTGACCTACGGAGCGATCGAAGGATCCGACCGGTTGCGGGCGAATATTGCGGCTTTATATGAACGGCAGACGCCGAAGAATATTGTCGTGACGCACGGCGCAATTGGTGGCAATGCACTGGTGTACGAGACGTTGATCGAGCCCGGCGACCGTGTGATCGCGGTGTTGCCGACATACCAGCAGCACTACTCGATTCCCGAAAGCTACGGCGCCGACGTGCAGACCATGACGCTGCGCGAAGAGAATGGTTTCCTGCCGGATCTCGACGAGCTTCGCAAACTGGCAGGCACGAAGACGAAGCTCATCGCCATCAACAACCCGAACAACCCGACGGGCTCGCTGATGGATGAAGCCTTTCTCAAGGAAGTCGTGAGCATCGCTCAATCCTGCGGCGCATACCTCTTGTGCGATGAGGTTTATCGGGGCACGGACCAGGATGGCTCGGGGTTCACTGCGTCTGTCGCTGATCTTTATGAGCGGGGTATCAGTACCGGCAGCATGTCGAAGACATGGTCGCTGGCCGGATTGCGGCTGGGATGGATTGCCGGGCCGGTCGAACTGATTCGCGCGGTGTGTATTCATCGGGACTACAACACCATCAGCGTGGGGATGATCGACGATTATCTTGCGTCCATTGCGCTGGAGGCCAAGGACAAGATCCTTGCGCGTAGCCACGGAATTACGCGGACCAATCTCAACGTCCTCGACGACTGGATCGGCAAGGAGCCGCTGGTGTCGTATGTGAAGCCGAAGTCCGCGACGGTCTGTCTGCTCAAGTTTGACGTCGACATGTCGTCGATCGACTTTTGTACATCGCTTATAGAGGCGACGGGCGTGATGTTCACGCCGGGCAGTGCGTTCGATATGGAAGGATATATCCGGGTCGGTTTCGGCAACCCGCTCGATGTCCTTCAAGAGGGGTTGGTGAAGGTTTCCAGCTTCCTTAAGGATATCGAACGGCGGTAGTCATGCGTGGTGGTTAGCGGCGCGCACCCCGGCGCACTCCCCATTTATGGCGGAAACCGCAATCGCCGCAGCGCTTCTTAACCGGCCTGCTCGCGACGGTCGATCGTGGCCTCGCAGTCCGGTCACCGCCGCCCGTCACATCAAGCAGAACAACCCTCATTCAAAAATGGAATCAGGGATTCTTGCGTTCAAGCTAATAATGTTTTCGCTAATCACCTCTTTAAGTTAAATAGCGGCGATCGTAGTATTACCTATGGCTTTTGGATTAATGGCAGCTTTTTGATGTGACAAGTCGAGCAGGAGGTGAGGATGTTTCGCTACCTTTTAGAGGGCGTTGCGGTTACCGCTGCGGTCGTAGTGTATTTCCTGCCAGCTATCCTGGCTGACCGAAAGGGACGACGCAACGTCTTGTTGCTGGCGCTGCTGAACGCATTGTTTGGTTGGACGGTCGTGTGCTGGATCGCAGCGCTTTACTGGGCACTTCATCCCGATAGCCAAGCCCGGGTATTCCGCATCGTCCGGGCCAAGCGGCGCGCGCATGCGCAGGCCACAGTGGCCGCCATTGTCGATCGGGCGCATAGACGCGCGGATGCCGCGCATACGAGATGAAACGCCCGGGTATTGCTCAGACATTAGCCCGCATTAGTTAGGTATGGAAATTACATCGAACTTACGGTTTGAGCAAGGGCGTATTCAGGACGGGTTAAAGATTGCGCATCAAGGGCGCTAGCGCATTGGCGCGCAACCTCCTGACATTTGGCGCAGGAGCCGGCATGCATCGCGCGTGTCTGGTGGAAGCTTGCTCGACGAACTGCAAGTTGATTTTCCAAAGACTTGGGAGTTGATAGAACCCTGGGCTTTATTCCATTCTGCTGAAAGCCGTTAGTCAAAAAAGTAGAAATCGATCGTCATCCGGGTCTGTTTGCTGCCCAAATCTGCAAGGTCTGCGTCGTCTCGCTAGAATACGGTTCATCCCGTAGTCGGACTGCTAATCCGGTATGCAGAACGCGTCTGCATGGGACCGGAGAAAGCGCTAAAGAACCAAAGTAAGCGCGAACTCCGGTCGGCACAGGAGACTTCACTTGAAAGGTGATTGTCGGACCTTGCGCGGTTCTTACGTAAGCGATGCACGCTCCCGATCGTGGAGCGTGGTGAAGAGCGGCGTCGCGCTCATCTTCGCTACGTCCCTCGCTGCGTGCATGGTCGGCCCGGACTATCGCAAGCCCGAGGTCCAGGTGCCGGAAGGCTTCAAGGAAGGCGTCGACTGGCAGCGCGCCGAGGCGAATCCGCAAGCTGCGATCTCGAGCACATGGTGGCGCAGCTATGGCGATGACAAGCTCAACGGTCTCGTCGAACAGGCGTTGCAAGCCAACCAGTCGATCGCGTCGGCGGAAGCTGCCTACCGTGTCGCGCAGGCGACGGTGGAGGAAGACCGGGCGGGCCTGTTCCCGGTCGTCAAGGCAGGTCTGTCAGGTGCGCGTTCCGGGGGCAACATTGGCGCTTTAGCGGCAAGCACCGGCTCGTCATCTGCCGGAGCGGGCAACAGCGTCGCGGCTACCGGGAGCGTCAGTTGGGAACTGGACCTGTGGGGCCAGATACGGCGCCAGCTCGAGCAAGCGAAGGCGAACGCACAATCGTCTGATGCGCAGCTTGCCGGTGAGCGCATTTCGATCGCGGCGAGTGTCGCGAGCGACTACTTTCAACTGCGCCAGGCTGACTTCGACATCCATTCGCTGAAGGAGCAGCAGGACATCGACAGCCGGATTCTCGCGATGGTGCAAACCGCGTTCAGAGAGGGCCAGGCGTCCAACGACGACGTGCTCAACGCGCAGGAGAACCTCGAGACGATCATCGCCGACCTGCAGGTGACCGAAACGACACGCGAGCAGGACGAGCATGCGATTGCCGTTCTGACCGGTGTTCCGCCGGCGTCATTCAACATTGCGTCCGATCCGGACTATCCCTTCCTTACGCCTGCCGTGCCGCCGCCCCTGCCTTCACAACTGCTCGAGCGACGCTACGACGTGGTGAGTGCCGAGCGCACGGCGGCGGCGGCCAACGCGGGCATCGGCGTCGCCGAAGCCGCGTTCTATCCGTCCCTGACGCTCTCGGCCCAAGGTGGTTTCGCGCACAACACGCTGGCGCATCTGTTCACCGTGCCGAGCCGTTTCTGGACGCTCGGCCCCGAGCTTGCGGAAACGATCTTCGACGGCGGTGCACGCACGGCCGCGGTGCGCGGCGCGCGTGCGACCTACGACGAAGATGTCGCAAACTATCGTAATACGGTTCTGACGGCCTTCCAGAGCGTGGAGGACAACCTGTCTTCGATGAATCACCTGAGGGCGCAGGCAAACTCGTTCGCGAAGGTGTACGACAGCAACAGCCGGCTGTTCGCGAGCGAACAGGCGCAGTTCGATGCCGGCGCGGTCAGCCAGCAGAACTTGCTGACGCAACGGCTGACCTTGCTCGAGGCGAAGCAGAATCTGCGCGACACGCAGGCGCTGCTCGCCGAGAGTAACGTGCAACTCGTCAAGAACCTGGGTGGTGGCTGGCAGCGCGACGACGCCGAGGTCGCTCCGGCGCCCACTGCTGCTGCATCATCCGCTTTGTCGCCCGCTTCATCACCCGCTTCGTCGTCCGCTTCGTCGTCCGCTATGCAAACGCCAGCGCGGCCTGCCCCGGAGGCGGTCGCCGACTGACTTAAAAGCTATTCCATACAGTCCGGCACGCGGAGCCCGCGCGGACCGGTCTCAAGCAAGAACGGAGTCCTCATGAAGTCACGTTCTCAGCGCTCGGCGCTGTCGTATCTGTGTCTGATCGTACTCGCCGCCTGCTCGAAAAGTGCGCCGCCGCCTCCACCTGCGCAAGTGGCCGTGGTGAAGGCGCAATCGCAATCGGTCCCGCTGGAACGTCAGTTCGTCGGCCGGCTTTCGCCTTACTACAGCGCGAACGTAACGGCCCGCGTGTCGGGCGTGCTGCTGCGGCGCAACTACACCGAGGGTTCGCAGGTACGCGCGGGGCAGTTGCTGTTCGAGATCGATCCGGTCTTTTACCGCGCGCAGCTCAATAATGACCTCGCGTTGCTGGCCGAGGATCAGGCCACCTACGTCAACGATCACATCACAGCCTTGCGTAACCGCAAGCTGCTGCCGGTGGGATCGGTCTCGCAGCAAACCGTAGACAATTCCGATGCCGCCGAACGCAGCGCCGCCGCCAAGATCAAGGCCGACGAGGCGACCGTCGCGAGCGCACGGGTCTCGCTCAACTACACGCGGGTGACGGCGCCCATTGGCGGTATCGCCGGACAACAACAGGTGACGGCGGGCGCGGTGGTCGGCAGCAGCACGTCGGACACGGGTGGAAGCGGCACGCTGCTCACGACCGTCCAGCAAATCGATCCGATGTACGTGAACTTCACGATCAGCTCGGCTGATCTGGTGACGCTGCAGGACTCCCAGAGCGCAGGTTCAGTCGATCTCTCGCAGCAGAATCACACCACGGTGAAGATCTCGCTGCCTAATCGTGCGTCGTACGGCACTGCGGGCACGCTCGATTTCTCCGATGTATCGGTGAATGCCGCGACCGGCTCGGTCAATTTGCGTGCGCTCGTTGCGAACCCGCAGCGGCGTCTGCTGCCCGGCATGTATGTGACGCTGACGGTCAACTTCGGCACGCAGAAAAACGTTTTCTTGATCCCGCAGCAGGGCGTGCAGCGCGACACGGTCGGCGCGTACGTGCTGGTCGTGAACGCGGATAACAAGGTGGGGCGCAAGGACGTCGTGGCCACCGATAGCCTCGGCAACAACTGGATCGTGACGCAGGGGCTGACGGACGGTGACGAGATCATCGTGACGGGGGTGCAGATGGCGCGGGAGGGCACACAGGTGAAACCCGTCGCGTGGCAGCCGCCTGCGGCGGTGGCTTCCGCAGCACCCGCAGCTCCCATGCCGGTTGCAGTGTCGAGCCCCCCGGCCGCGCCGGTTGCCACTGCGTCAGCGGCTTCGGCCGGCCTGGCGAAGTAGGAGAGCGCACATGCCGAGTTTTTTCATCAACCGCCCCGTCTTCGCCTGGGTGATCGCGATCCTGATCTGTCTGTTCGGCATCATCTCTGTGCACGGCATGGGGATCGATTCGTACCCGGACATCGCGCCCCCGGAGGTGACGGTCACTGCGCAGTATCCAGGCGCAAGCGCCCGGACGATGGAGTCGACGGTGACCCAGGTGATCGAGCAGCAGCTCACGGGCATCGACAATCTGCTGTATTTCAGTTCGAACTCGAGCTCGAATGGCCAGACGCAGATCATCCTCACGTTCGCGACCGGCACCAACCCGGACATCGCCCAGGTGCAGGTGCAGAACAAGGTCACGCTCGCCCAGCCGCTGCTGCCAACTCAAGTCACGCAGCAAGGGGTGGTGGTGGCGAAGGCGAGCCCGGACATCCTGATGTTCGTCGCGCTGCAATCGGATAATCCGGCGATCGATGCAGGGCGTCTCTCCGATATCCTCGCGTCAGAGATCCAGCCAAACATCGGCCGTGTGAACGGGGTCGGCAATACCACGCTGCTGGGCTCCGAGTACGCGGTGCGCATCTGGCTCGACCCCAACAAGCTGCAGAGCTACGGCTTGTCGACGACGCAGGTGCTCAATGCCGTGAACTCGCAGAATGCGCAGTTCGCAGCCGGCTCGCTGGGCGCGGATCCGGCGGTGAAAGGGCAGGTGTTTACGGCGAACGTGACGGGCGACAGCCTCTTTTCGTCGATCAAGCAGTTCCAGGACATCATCATTGTCGCCAACAACAACGGCACCACGGTCAAGCTGAGTGACGTGGCGCGGGTGTCGTTCGGCTCGCAGACCTACGGCTTCGCGCCGGTCTATAACGGCAAGGCGGCGGGGGGGATGGCCGTGTTCCTGCTGCCGGGCGCCAATGCGCTCGCGGTCGCGAAGGCAGTCAAGGCCGAGATGGCGACGCTCGCGAAGGATCTGCCGGAAGGCGTCGTCTGGAGCGTGCCCTACGACACCACACCTTTCATTACCGCGTCGATCGTGGACGTGATCCGCACGCTCATCGAGGCGATCGTGCTGGTGTTCTTCGTGATGCTGATCTTCCTGCAGAACCTGCGGGCCACGATCATCCCGACGCTCGTGATTCCGGTGGCGCTGCTCGGGACCTTCATCGGGCTGTCGGCGCTGCACTACACGCTCAACCAGTTGACGCTGTTCGGCATGGTGCTGGCAATCGGCATCGTGGTGGACGACGCGATCGTCGTGATCGAAAACGTCGAACGCATCATGACCGAGGAGCATCTGGAGCCAAGGGCGGCGACTCGCAAGGCGATGGGCCAGATCACCGGCGCCATCATCGCGATCACGGTAGTGTTGTCCGCCGTGTTCATCCCGTCCGCGCTGCAGCCGGGCGCGACCGGCATCATCTACGCGCAGTTCGCGCTGACGATCGCGGTGTCGATGGGGTTCTCCGCGTTCCTCGCGATGTCGTTCACCCCTTCGCTGTGCGCGGCGATCCTGAAGCCCGAACACGCGACGAAGAAGAATGCGTTCTACCGCTGGTTCGACCGCACTTTCGACTGGACAACTAACAAATATATCGGCCATGCCGGCCGGGCCGTGACCCATGCACCGCGCTGGATGATCGGATTCGTGCTCGTGGTGGTGCTGACGGGTTTCCTGTATACGAAACTGCCGACCAGCTTCGTGCCTGACGAAGACCAGGGCTTCGTGCTCGCACTCATCAACCTGCCACCCGGCTCGACGCTGCAGAGCACGGATCACGTGATGACCGAGGTGCGCGACAAGCTCGCGAACAGTCCGTTCAGCAAGGAAATCGTGGGGATTTTCCAGCCGGAAGGTTTCAGCTTTGTCGGCACAAGCGAAAACGTCGGCATGTCGTTCATCAAGCTGGCGGACTGGAACAAGCGCCATGACACCGCGATGACACTGATTCCGAAGATCAACCAGACCCTGCATGGCATTTCCGATGCGCAGATCTTCGCGGTGAATCTGCCGACCATCCGCGGTCTTAGCCAGTTCGGCGGCATCGACATGTATCTGCAGGCGCGCGAAGGCCAGTCGCGCGCGGAACTCGCCCAGGCCACGGGCACGCTGCTCGGGGGAGCGACGAAGAGCCCGGTGCTGTTCGGGATCCGTCCCAACTCGCTGCCGAGCGCACCGCAACTCGATATCGCGGTGGACCGTACCCAGGCCCAGTCGATGGGCCTGTCGCTGACCGATGTGTACTCCACGCTCCAGATGGAGCTCGCGCCGTTTTACATCGACCAGTTCACTTACGGCGGGCGCGTGAAGCGCGTCTATATCCAGGCGGATGCGCCGTACCGGATGGGGCTCGACGCGCTCCAGCACCTGTATACGCCGAGCCTATTCACGAGCGGCACGAGCGGCACAAACTCTGGCACAACCGCGGGCCAGTCGTCATCGGGCAGCGCGAGCGCGTCGAACGGTTTCACTACAGCCGTCGACCCGTCGCCTGCGAATACGTCGATAAGCCCCTACAACATGGTGCCGCTCGCAAGCGTGGTGAATGCCAGATGGAGCTTTGGGCCGACGGTGCTGCCGCGCTACAACGGCTACTCCGCGATCGAGATCGTCGGCAACTCCGCACCGGGCTACTCGACGGGTCAGGCGATCGATGTGCTGCAGAACATTGTCGACCGGCAATTGCCGGCGGGATTCGCGGCGGACTGGACCGGGCAGTCGTTCCAGGAATTGCTGTCGGGCTCGTCGGCGATAACGCTGCTGTTGCTGTCGATCGTGGTGGTGTTCCTGTGTCTCGCCGCGTTGTATGAAAGCTGGTCGATTCCGGCCGCCGTGCTGCTCGTCGTGCCGCTGGGCATGCTTGGGATGCTCGTGTTCTGCCTATCGTTCGGTGTACCGAATGACATCTACTTCAAGATCGGTCTCGTGACCGTGATCGGACTCGCGGCGAAAAACGCGATCCTGATCGTCGAGTTCGCGGTGGAGGGGCAGCAACAAGGCATGACCCTGCGCGATGCCGTCCTGAGCGCAGCCCGGCTAAGACTGCGCCCGATCCTGATGACCTCGATGGCCTTCATCCTCGGCGTGTTCCCGCTTGTTGTCTCGTCGGGCGCAGGCGCCGCTTCGCGTCACGAGATTGGCACGGGCGTGATCGGCGGCATGTTGTTTGCGACGTTCCTCGGCCTGCTGCTGATTCCGGTGTTCTATGTGGTCGTACGGCGGCTGCTTGGCGACAAGCTCGACGAGGTATCGCACAAGATGCCCCATCACGACGACGACGCGGGCGGCCACGCCGGCGATGCGCCGGGCGGTGGCGGCGCGGGCGGCGCACGCCTTGGCGGGGAGGACACATCAGCCTAGCTGAGCGGCGCGCGCCGGATACGGCGCGCTTCAGTTAGTCATGCACCGGCGTAGCGGCAGATGAAGCGAAGACGGCGACAAGCGCTCGAAACGCTCGACCAGATTCTCGATGCGGCCGACCTGGATACGGTTCGCGTGTCAAATGTCGTGCATGCGTTTCTCGCCAGGGTGTTTTGTGTGACAGGGGATTGATCTCTACTGGTGCTGAATCTATTCAAGCTGTCCTGTTGAATAACCAGGGATGGCGCGACATCATCGAGATCGAGCGGCCTGTCCGGCACGCATCTGACGCAGAGGTAGAAAGTGTTCAATTTTTTCGACGTGAATGAAATCATCAAGGGGTTTCCCGACGAGGCGCTCAGCACCATCGTGGATACCTATCTCACCGACGAGCCCTCAGCAAGCTCGCGAATTTTTCGCGTCTACTATCCAATACCTCGGCACTACCATGAGACATGCGAGGAGCATCTCTATCTCCTGACCGGCAAAGTGAAATTTTCCATCGAGGACGAGGACCCACGCGTGCTCACGGCCGGCCAGCTGGTCACGTTTGAACGAAACACCGTGCACGCAATTACCGAGATTCTGGAGTCTCCCGCCGTATTTTTCACGGTTGATGCACCCCGGCGTGTGCCGTCCGATGTCGTGTACGTGAATCCGGAGGATGCAAGGATACGCCCTTTCGTGACGCAGCTGGACGATCTCGGTCACTAACTCGCCCATTCAGCGCCGGTGCAAATGCGGTCCGGCGCCAGCCATCTACAAGCTCGCGTTCAAGCATCCGTATTTCTTGCGAAAGGGCGGCAAGCGCAGCGTTGAACCATAGCGATTCCCGACGAAGTCACGTTGTTCGACGAAGGTGTGGAACTTTCCACCAAATTTTATCCGTTTTATATTAAGGAATACAAATTATGTATAGATACGCAATGCTTGCTCCGATCTCTATTCCTCGTGCACAACCCGGATGTACCTTCAGGTGCCTGATGAGTCGAGTCATCAACACATCCCTGGTACGTCGGATAACAAAACGGTAATGTTGTTGACGGTGTGGCGCAATGTCGAGATCGCATACTAAAGGCAACTTCCACTGCGGTTCGACGGGTGCATAACATGAGCGTATTGACGAAAAAATCACTTTCAGGACGTGGCAAGGCAGGCCTGGTGCTGATAGGGGGCGCTGTTGCGATTGTTGCTGGCGGACTGGCGTTCATGGAGTCGGGTATCTACGACGTTTCCGCCTCATCCGGACATAACGCCCTGGTCGCTTGGGTTTTGCATGAGACGTATACGCAATCCCTGCATCGGCACGCTAAAAATATAGTGGCGCCAGCCGACCTGGTTAGTGCAGGAAATGTTCGGGCAGGCGCGCGTCTTTACAACTCAACCTGCGTGTACTGCCATGGAGCGCCTGGTCGAGAGCTTAGTTCGATTGGACAGGGAATCCTGCCGCTTGCTCCGTCATTGCTCGATGCTCATCGACGGAATAATCCGAGGCTGATGTTCTGGGTCATCAAGAACGGCGTCAAGATGACTGGCATGCCTTCATTCGGAAAGACGCAGAGTGATCAGGCGATGTGGCAACTCGCTGCGTTCCTGTCAAAAGGGAGGGGAATATCTGCTCAAGACTACGATGCGTTGGCGATAATAGACAGCAGCGCTGAAACGAAATGATGAACGTTAATAAATTAAATGTCGGATTCCTGAATAAAATGGATCTGTGAGAGAAACTTGACACCGAGTGATCTACATCATCATCCGGTAATCAAAACGCACCTTGTCGACATACCATGAACGCTCGTATCGCACTACCTTTGCTGACGCTGGTCACCGCGTTGTCTGGTTTGCCGCCTGTCGAATGCAAGGCAGCAAGCATGTCAATGTCTGGCGGTATTGCCGGAGATGTTACTGTTGCGAGCAGCAGTGACTTTTTGTACGGAAACGGCCAGCACGCCGATAAGAGCGGCAAGCATCAACCGATTCATCCGCAACTGAAGCCCGACTATGCCTGTCAGAATTTGCACGTCAGGGAACCGACTTGTCCGCCAAGGTGAACGACGGTCTGCAGAGCACGGCAACAGCGCTCCAACGCTCGGCGAGGCAGGTGAGCTCGTCCTGAGCTGCAAGAAAAGATCATTGACTCTGATACTGAACCGGGACGCCGCGCTTTGAAATCAGCAGGTCCAGGAAGGTCTTGGTGACACGATGGGATGGTTGTCCGTTATGTCCCTTGAACGCGACAACGAGCTCCCAGCAAGGCGCGGCACTGTCGGATAGTTTGGCCACTGCGATCGGGCTTGCGCGCGCGTCCTTGGCGCGTGCGCGCGCGATTGATTCGGGTACGAGCGCTATGCCCAGGCCCTGGGCGACCAGATCCAGCAGCGTCGATATGTCATTCACTTCAAAAGCGGTCGTACGAGCGCCTGGAAGAGCCGCAAAGCCCCGGTCCAGGAGACGTCTCATTCCCCAGTCGGGCTTGAGGTCAACGAACGTTTCGTCCAGCAGGCTCAACATGTTGGTCGCCGGCCCATCAGCCAATGGATGGCTCGGCGAACAGACAACTACAACGTCCTCGCACGCCAGCATTTTTGTCACCATCCCGGCACCTGTTTCTCCGGGTTGGGTAAAAACGAGATCAAGCCGTCCTTCGTTTACCTCATGAAGCAAAGGCGTTGCACCATCCAGCAGCAACTGGACATCGATTCCAGGAAACCGGTTGCGAAATCGCCCTAGGGAGGCCGGCAAGTCAACGAACGGCGCGAGGCTCTGAATCGAGCCGATGCGCAACTGCCCACGAGCGAGGCCGTGCACCTGGGTGACTGCCAGGCGCGCTTCGCGGGCCGCTGCCAGCACGTGTGCCGCTTCCTTCAACAGAACCTTTCCGGCAGGCGTCAAATCAACTCGGCGCGTGCTGCGAACGAGCAATGGACCGCCGAGGTCATCTTCAAGCATGCGTATGGTTTGTGAAAGACCGGACTGCACGATGTTCAACCGTCGTGCCGCCCTGGTGAAGTGACGTTCTTCGGCTACGGCAATGAAACACTCAAGCTGCTTTAGATCCATTTACTTGTCCTGGATGTGCAGGGTTGGTGCGGTGGGTCGACCGTGCCAATCCAATTTTCATTTGGTTGATGCTCTCAGCCACGTCAGGAACGCGTGTCTGGATCGGTGCTTGCTTTACTGAGGATGACGTATCGTATTGCTAAAACTACGATTGTCTCGGCCAATGTCGTGCCGAGCAGATGAAAGGATCAGCCCCGTCCATATATTGTACGCGGCGTGGCGGATGTCGGCACAGCACAGACTCGGATAACAGATTTGTAATGGAAAAGTTGGGGTGAGGTCATGGTCGGATACGCACAATGCGAATCAGGTGCTGCTCATGGTGAGCAACACCATCCCACCGACATTGAAAGGCAGCCATCATGAAATCACTCATCTGTGCGGTATTTGCCGTCGCTGTTCTCGCCGCTCCCACGCTCTCGTTTGCACAGGCGAGCAACGCACCGGTTACGCGTGCGCAAGTCAAGGCCGATCTCGTGCAGGTCGAGCAGGCCGGCTATAACCCTGCGCGCAAAGACCTGAATTACCCAGCCGATATTCAAGCTGCCGAAGCGCGTATCCACACGTCATCGGCTGCCGACACATCCTATGGCGGGGTATCCAACGGGACAGCATTCGGATCACAAGCACCGGTAGCCGCGCTTCAGAGTCAGGCGCTGTACTCGCATCATTGATAACCGCTCTGGCAGCAAGGATCGCGATAATGAGTCGCGAAGACGGCAGGTGACTTCGGTGCAGGCTTTGAGGAATTGTTGCGAAGTTGAAGATCAGAGATAATCGACAGGGTAGGGTGCCAAGCACTCGTCCAGGAAGGATTATAGATGCCACACTTCGTTTTCACAGCCGGATCCGTCGCCGTTGTCACGGGTGGCGCTGCCGGTATCGGCCTCGCCGCCGCCAGGCGATTCGCGCAACTCGGACTTCGCGTGTGCATCGCGGATCTGGGCGAGGAGCGACTCGCGCATGCAGCGCAGGAAGTCGCTGTTCTGGCGGCCCATGGAGTGGACGATGTCATGGCCATCGAGACGGACGTCAGCCGCGTCGAAGACCTGCAACGACTGGAGGCAGCGGTTCGAGATCGCTTCGGCGGCACCGATATCCTCATGAACAACGCCGGGATTCAACCGGGCAGTTCCATGTTCGGTCCGGCCGCCAACTGGGAGCGGGTGCTCGATGTCAACCTGTGGGGAGCCATTCGCGGCACTCAGGTTTTTGTGCCTGGCATGATTGCGCGCGGCCGCCCGGGTCTGGTGATCAACACCGGCTCCAAGCAAGGTATCACCACGCCGCCCGGCGACCCGGCCTATAACGTGTCGAAAGCCGGGCTGAAGGCGTTCACCGAAGCGCTGCAGCACGAACTGCGCAACACGCCGGATTGCCGGCTGAGCGCTCATTTGCTGATCCCGGGTTTCGTGTTCACGAACCTTGCCGCTCATGGCCGCACCGAGAAGCCGGCCGGCGCCTGGACGGCTGAGCAAACCGTCGATTTCATGATCGAACGCCTGAGTGCCGGCGACTTCTACATTCTCTGCCCCGACAACGACGTGCCCCGCTCCCTCGACGAGCGACGCATCCTGTGGGCGGCGGGAGACGTTGTCGAGAACCGTCCGCCGCTGTCGCGCTGGCATTCGGATTACAAGCAGGCGTTCGAAGCGTTCAGCAAGAAAACCGACTGACTTGCTCCCGGATATGCGCTCGCCTGAGCACTTCGCTCACGGCGACGTCCGGGTTTTCGGCATTGAAAGATGGTGGGTCTTGGGCGCTCTCAACGGCAGCGCGCCCGATTGCGACAGAACGACTTCTTCGGGATGACCGTGAGGATCGGATTACGCCTTCAGATGCGGTCCCAGTAGCGAAAGGTCAGCGGCTCCAAGACGGTCGTGTGCGGTCTGCACCTGATGCCAGTACGGGTAGAGCAGAGGCGGCGCGCTTACCTTGTCGAGCCGCGCGCGCTGGTCGACGGTCAACGTCAGATTCGCCGCGCCGAGGTTGTCACGCAGTTGCGTTTCATTGCGTCCACCGATGATCACCGAGGCGACGGCAGGCCGTCCAAGTGTCCACGCGAGTGCAACCTGTGCGGCTGAGACTTTGTGCTCGCCGGCTATCCCGATGAGTACGTCGACGATCGACCACAGACGTTGCTCATCGCGGATCGGCGGCTCGGTCCATCCGGCGAGTTGTCGTGTGCTCTCGGGCGTCGCGTCGCGGCGGTGTTTGCCTGACAGCAAGCCGCCTGCCAGCGGACTCCAGACCAGGATGCCAAGTCCCTGATCGAGTGCGATTGGCGCAAGCTCATACTCCGCTTCGCGTGCTTCAAGCGTGTAGTGGATCTGCTGGCTCACGAAGCGCGGCAGACGCTCCCGCTCGCTCACGTGCAACGCTTTCATCAGGTGCCAGCCCGAGTAGTTCGAGCAGCCGACGTACCTGATCTTGCCGTGCCGGACCAGCAAGTCGAGCGCCTCAAGCGTCTCTTCAAGCGGCGTGAGCCCATCCCATTCATGAACCTGGTAGAGGTCGATCACATCGGTCCTGAGACGGCGCAGGCTCGCCTCGCACGCCTGGATCAAATGATGCCGCGACAAGCCCCGGTCATTCGGGCCGTCGCCCATCGGAAAGCGTGCCTTGGTGGCGATCAGCACGCCGCCCTTGCGTATTCCGCCGAGGGCCTCGCCGACGATTTCCTCCGACGCGCCATTCGAATAGACATCCGCCGTATCGATCAGGTTGACGCCCGCGTCGATGCACATGTCAATCTGCCTGCGCGCCTCGTCAAGGCCGACTTCGCCGACGTTCGCAAATTTGCCCTTGCCGCCCATCGTCATGGTGCCAAGCGTGATGGTCGACACCTTGAGGCCGGAACGACCGAGTTGACGATATTCCATGATGAAGCAATCTCCTGTGAAAGTTGCAGAGGAGTCGGGACCGGCGCGCGATCATTTCTCATCCGCCTGCGCGGGAAAATCTTGCCTGTTCCTGCGTTGACGCGCCCAACCGTCCGACGATATCGCAGAGTCACTGAGCATTCCAATGGGAATATCTGCTTAGATTAAGCGGCTTTCGTGATTAACGGTGTTTCAAGGCATGAGGGGCGCGGGCCACCGACGGCGGCGCAGTGCGGCTCTTGCGCTCAATGAGCACCACCATGGTTGCGGACATGCACATCAGCGCGGCAACGCCGAGCATCGGGACACGATGGGAGCCGGTGACATTGTGAAGCCAGCCGGTCGCATAAGGTCCGATCCCGCAGCTCGCTGCAGCCGGTACATCGGACCGCGTCCGCTTTTGAGGCTGGTTCGCATGAATCGCCAAACGTTTTTTTCGCCAGGCAGCACACGCTGCGTGTGGAATGACGAAAGAGTTCGACTATCGCGTCAAGCTGCACTAAAAACTCGCATCGCGTTTGCCTGCAAAGTTGCTGCCTGACCCGAGCGCCCCCTCGCGTCAGGAGACGTCGCGGGAGGCAGCTTAGACCGGCTCAATCAAGCGCGCCGCTCTTATATTCGACCGGTACCTCGCGATATGGCTTGCTTCCCTCGTTGCGCGCTTTGTGCGTTGCGAGGACCTTGGCGCCCGCATCGCGCAGGCCGCTTGCGCGAGCCACTGTACCTGGCAGCATCGCTCCATCGCGATGAAGCAATACGCCGCAGCTTCAACCAATCCGCATGCTGGCAGCGCGCCATGCTTCACAAGCATCCCCCTCTTTATTCTCAGCCAGCCGGACGCAGTCGAAAACGGCGCCGGCGGAAAGGCACTGTTGCCATTTTGGATAAATATCGCCTCGGGTAGCGGAAGACGTCCTTCGCACATGATCCTGGCGTTCGGTCAGCTCATGGTCGAGCTTGATTTCAACATGGGGCCGGTTGCCGTCGTTCTCCTCACGCGAGGACGCATGCACGCATGGCATGCCGCGCCTGCCGGCCTGGGCTTCAGACACGATAATGCCGTCTGACAGTAATGCACCGATGTAAGTACCACCCTTTCATCCCGTCCTGCTGTTGAAATGGACTGGCGCCTCCGACTGGCGCCTGCTTTGGGAAGCAGTCTTCTGCGAAGCCAAAGTTAACCATTCACATAGACAGGAATCCAAAAATGAAAGTCCAGCAAATCAACACGCAATCGAACGACCCCAGCTACGCCGGTGTTGCACAAAACGACGACCCGGGTATGCAGTCACAGGTATCGCCCGCGAAATTCGATACATCAAGTGCCGGTGATGCACAGCACAGCAACCATTCCGATGTGAGCTCCGTGCCGGACAGCGCACTGACTCCTCCCGCCCGGGGGGAGCCCGGCACCTCGGTTGAGCAGAAATCGCCCGGCATGGTGACGCATTGGCGGCGGGACGATCAAGGCAAGCCAGTCCTTCAAGAAGTCAATCCGGCGCAGAGGTCCGACGGCTCGCCCGGCAACGTTGCGACTGAGTTCAAGCTGGATCCCAACGGCAAACCTGTCCTCGTTAGTGCCCATCCGGTTGAGCGTCCTATGCACGACACCAGTCAGGACCGCACGGCGGGGGACGTCTTCTGGGACGGCTTCAAGGAAGGGGCCACTCACCCTGGACGATTCTTCGGCAAGCTTGCAGATGAGGCCACGGGCGATACGTCGGGCACTAACCAAAAGAGGGGCGAGGAGGCCGACAAGATTTTAGAAAAGACGCCGGTTGTCGGCACGGCGCTAACCATAACGGGTGGGATTGCCGGAGAACGCAATCCGGATGGGAGCCCAAAACTTGCGACCCCGGACGTTCAGCCGGATGTGCCTGAAAATACATTTGGGGGGCGTCTGGGCATTGGGCGGGCTGGGCAGGAGGCGGAGGTGCCTTTGACGAAAGCATCTCCATCTACGCAAGTGAAACCCGCAGCACGCGATGGTGCACCCGGTACGTCAAAAGAACCACAAACAGGTACTCCCCCTGCTCATGAACCGGGAACCAATGCACCAGTTACGAAAGGTGCGAAATTCGATGTGCCTGAGCAATACGCGCGCAAACCGAGCGGCGACTTGCACGCGGATCCGGACACCAAAGGTGTGTCCAGAGACGATAAGGGCCAAGCTTATATCGACGTGTCCGGCAAGACCTACCCGGTCAGGTACGACAAGGACAATGGCACGTTGCGCGTGTACAACCCCGATGATCCGGCGAAAGTTCAATATCCCGTCAAGCAGGACGAGCATGGGGACTGGCAGGTGCACAACGACGTCGGTCTCAAGGGCGGAGGGAGTACAACCGTCGTCCCGCACAATCTGCTGGCGCGGCGCACGGAGCTGGAAAATCAGCGACAACAACTGCAGCATGAGCAGCACGAGGTGCAAGAACAGATACGGCAATTTCCAGGTCCGCAGCATGCGGGCCGCTCGGGTATGGAACTGGCATACCTCGATCACGCGTTGCGGGGCCGTCTGGCTGACGTGAACAATCGACTGCAGAACGTGCAGCAGCAGTTGCAGGAGGTGCAACACGAGATACAACAATACAACTAGCCGACTAGTGGGAAGGGTGGCCGCACTTTCAAGCTGAACGGTCCCAACGGTCGGGCCGATGCCTGACCGTTTTATTATCGCAACAGCCACGATCTTCCGGCGCTATCCGGCTTCCTCAAATTTCGAGGCTACGTTATCGGATGCGGAACTTCTCTCTCAGCGGATGCAGGCGCTGGCTTCTTTTTGGTGGATTTGAAGAACGGTTGCGAAGTTGAAGATCAGAGATAATCAGCGGGGTAGGGTGCAAGGCACTCGTCCACTGAGGATCATTGATGACACACTTTGCTTTCACAGCCGGATCCGTCGCCGCTGTCGCGCTGGCATCCGGATTACAAGCAGGCGTTCGAAGCGTTCAGCAAGAAAACCGACTGACGTGCTCCCGGATATGCACGTCGCCTGAGCACCTCGCGCACGCAACGGCAGTTTTCACCGATGAACGGCTTCAGCCTATCGAGCGATCAGGGACTTTACCTGCCGCAGGCCTTTCATCGCGGCGAGCTTGGAGCGGTCAGCGAACTGCGAAGTCCCCGGCGGCCGGGGCTTTAGCCCAAGCTTGCGCAAATGATGGTTGGCGCGGTAAGTATCCCCATAGTGCTGCGGGAATTCCATGTTGAGGCTGAGCGAGATGGATACGTTGTCGTGGTTTTGCACCCAATGGGCAGCGTGGGTCGGGATATGCACCGCATCGCCGGGATAGAGCGTGAATTGCCGGGCGACCGTCTCGGCATGCGGTTTATAAGTACCCGCAGTAATCGAGACCGAGTAGTAGCGCTCGATCTCTTCCTCAGTGGTCACGGTGCGGTCCATGGGATCGCATACCCAAAGGTCCTTTGACCCCTGTAGCTGCACCAGGAAATTGACCTCGGAATCGAAGTGATAAGGCGTCTTGCGCCGCGGTGATGTGATGAACACCAGCATTTCGGCGTTGCTCAGGAGTCTTGAACCTTCGGGCCCGGCAACCTCGCGCACGAAGGCCTCGTATTCGTCGAGCAGCGCCTTGTAGGCTGGATTGGCCTCGACATGTTTGAGCACAAGCCATGCGCCCGCAGTTTCGATCCGGTCGATGATCTCGGAGATCGTCATGTCGGGGCTGGGCGTTGTTCCCCATTTGTCGGCAAGCGAGAGATCGCCGGCATCGACATATATGTCGTCCTTGCGCTTCGCCGCCTCCTCAGCCACCTTTGTCAGCGACTCAATGGAGAATAGCGGATGGCCAGCGAGCGGATGATGCGCCGCGAACGCCTCTTTATGAAGCGCACGCCGGCATTCCTCGAGCGGATCGACGGTGCCCCATTGCTTGGTAGCCTGAACAGAGGAGGAACGGGTCAACATGGATTTGCTCCGCACACATGAGATTAGCGCAGGAAAACGCAAGCGGTGAACACTCCGGTCCCGTTGGCCTCCGAGATCCATAGGTTCGCGCCGCCCGGCCCAAAAAACCATGCGAATACTACTTGATGAGCTGTGGGGCAACTGTGCGCAATCGCACCAACAGGCGGCGACCGGTTGACGGGACGTATATATATCTAACCGACGTCTCGTGCATGCAACAGGCAATGCACAAGATGCTTGCGCCGTATGCGCGAGCGTGAACCAACTCGTGCGCAGGCAGTGCCGTGCCGAATGCTTCTTCATGGCCGCCAGGTCGATACCGTCGAGCGGCCAATGCAACTGCTCAACCCCTGCTCGACGCGATGGCGTACCTCCGGAAGAGGGGTGATTTTCCTACCCAATGAGGGTATATCGAGGCCGCGATTTGCCTGATAGTACAGACACACCAAAACCCGTCGCAGATGATTCCCCGGACCGCAGTTTCAGGCCCGGGTTCCTTTCGGGTACCCAGTTAAAGCGGTTCTACATCGGCTTAATAATAAAAACGATTAACAGCCAGATTTAGCCCCGCTTTTAACTGCACCACAAATAAAGATTTAAACGCACACAGAGAGTGGCTTGGTGTCGATTGAAACGACATGAGTTCGTCCTTTCCTATCCGCGTGGAGAGTCACGGCGCACGCATTCGCTGGCGGGAAGACGTGCGCGCGAACAGGCCTTGAGAGACGCCCGGGCGCTGCCGAAAGCCGGGAATCCCCAAAGCATTGCCTCGATGAATGGAACGGCATGGACCTCCTGAAAGACGGCGACACACCGGTCAATAACAATTGAAAGGGACACTTAACATGCGCAATTCATTGAATACATCGAACGTGGCGTGCGGCCCCAGGTTTCTATGGGTCGACCTGAAGCAGAGCGCGGGCGTATCGCTGGTGGATTCGCTTGACCAGACTTTCGACGTACACCGCGTCCGCGAGTCAACGCAGGTTGACCACGCCATCGAAACTCACACGCCTGAGTTCCTGTGCTTCGAGTTCGACGAGCCGGACCCGCAAGGCATCGATGATTTGATGCGCATCGGCCAGGAGCATCCCGGCCTGCCCATTCTCGTGATTACGGACCGAAGCTCCGCGGCTGCCGCTATGTTGTCGCTCCAGCCTCCGGTCTGGGGTCTGCTGATAAAGCCGGCTGCGCCGGCAGAACTGCGCGGGGACATCCTGACGCTTCCATCGTCGGCGCGGGCGAACCGGCCGGAACCGATCCGCCATTCGGACGCCACGCGAGCGGACGTCGTACCGCTATCGCGCGCCGCGGAGCACCACAAGCAGGGCAGGACGCACCCGGCGATCGAATACGCTGCGCAACATCTCGATGGCGCGATCGCGTTGGGTCATGTCGCGGCCCTGTGCAACCTGGGTCCGTCACAGTTTTGCCGCGCCTTCAGGCTGGAGCATGGCGTGAGCTTCGGTCAGCATCTGCTGCGCTTGCGGATAGAACGGGCGTGCGATCGCCTGGGCGACCCGGACGCGCTCGTGAAGGAAGTGGCCTACTCGGTTGGATTCAACGATCTCTCGTACTTCACCCGGGCCTTCAGGCGCGAGATGGGCGTTTGCCCGAGCGCCTATCAGGCCGGCGCAAGATTGTCTTATCGGTTATCACGATCGTCCTAACGCCCGTCCATCAGAGCGCGCTACGCTCGATCTCATCGTGCGCGGCCGCCTGCAGACACCCGCCACCAGAGAGGAGACTGACATGGACAATCATTCGGACTCAAAAGGTTCGCCGAGCGGGCCGGCCAATGACACAAGCTACGATAGCGCAGCGCTTGCCAGGGTCTTGCGGGACGTCGAACGATGCGAAACGCTGATTGCACATGGGGCAAGAACGGCTGCGCCGGTGGAGGACGCCGACATCGAGATCGTGCGTGCGACGCGGCTTGCGGTTCAACAGAAGACCTTGAGCGCAGCTGACGAGGCGGACTTTCGTGCGGCGGTGGGCCGGATCGCCCGGGCCGTGCGGTATCCGGGCGCGCAGATTGCCGAGGACATGGACCGTTGCGGCGATATGGTCTCCTACGCAGGGCAGACGGGCAAGGTCATCCACGAGAGCGACGTCGCCTCCTTGTCGATCGCGCGTGCCGCGCAGCAGGACCTGCTCTGGAATGCGAGGACTGAAGCGCGCTTTTATGCCGGCATGAGCCGCATCGCCCGGTGCGTCGCGCCGGTGATGGCCGGTATGGCGGGCAAGCAAGCGCGCAAGGGCGCGCAGTTCGCGATCAGGATCTATACATGGTCGGCCTTCTCCCTTGCTTTGCTCGTGATATCGCTTTCGTGCCTGTTGTTCGTGGCCAATCAAATTTCCACGGATGTCTCGAAGGTCGTCGAGGCCAACGATTCGGCGGCGCTCACGATGCACAACCTGTTACAGGCTTATCGCGCGAGCATTATCGACGCGAAGGAGAAAAATCCGGAAGCCGTGGGGCAGTTGCAAAACTCCCAGGCCGCGTTGCAGATCAAGGAGTTGCTGCAGAAATTTGCGACCAACAACCGGCAACTCTATGCAGATGTGAAGCGGACCGAGGCAATCAGGAAGTTTCTGCTGGTCGGCGGTGCAGAGAGCCCCTACAAGCCGGTCTGCACCGGCTACTCGCAAACCGGCAAGCGAGCGGACACGTGGAATGTGAACCTGGAAAAGGTCTCCGGTCCGCGAGCGAACCCTGACGCCACGATGCAGACAACCAACTGGAATTGCGATCCCGACAGCCGGCGGCGCGCGCTCGAGGTCGACCTGCCGCTGCTCGCGACCGGGCCGATGGAGCAGGCGAATCAAGTGGACCAAGTGGATCAAGTGGGCATGCACAAGTCATGGCGTCCCGAAGAAGCGGTCGAACAGGGCTTTCAGAAGATCGCGGTCTACCAGGACATTCGCGCAATGGCGACCAATGACCGCGACGTCAATCTCGCTTTCGTGGGGGCCATCACGAGCTTCCTGCTGCCGGTGTTGTACGCATGGCTCGGCGCGTGCGCGGCAATACTCCGGCAATTGAGCGCGGAGTCATCGGCAAGCCTGTTCCATCCGCAACATTCGAAGGTCGCTTACCGGGCTCACATCACCACCGCTGTGATCGTCGGTATTTCCATCGGGCTGTTCAGCGAGCTCCTTCAGGGCGGCAAGGAGTTTTCACCGCTCGCCATCGCGTTCGTCGCCGGCTATGCGTCCGACAAGTTCTTCGCCTTCATCGACCGGATCGTGAGCGCGATCTTTCCCGCCCGCATTGCTGCGCGGCCCGAGACGCCGGTGGTGGGCCCTGCACTGAGCCCTGCGCCGAGCCTTGCGCCGACGAACGTCCCGCCACCCTCCGACCCCGCACCGTCCGGCGCGCACGCGTAACGGTGTCCCCTGCAAGACGGCCGGTGCGCGCACGCCACCGGTCGCGATACCTGAGTTGATACCAAACGCTACCTAACGCTACCTGAGCCGATCCCGATCCCGAGGTTGTCATTCCCAGAGATCCGGCTGGATTCCTGTCGGCCGGTCGTTGCCGGCCGATAGCGTCCTGGCCGCTGTTACCGGTGCATTCAAGTAAGAGAGAGCTTGCCCCGACGTACATCACGTCACCCATCTGAAGGAGCTTCAAATGATTCAAAACTCCGCAACGACGTTTGCCATCCCCCATTCCGAACACAAGCTGGTACCTGGCGCGGTGCCGATCGGCGCCGCCGACCCGAATGCAACGCTCCTTGTCAGCATCCGCGTGCGCCCGCAGGATGGCGCCGCACCATCGGCAGGCCTGGGAGACATGTCCGGCACGCCGCCCAGAGCCCGGCACTACATCTCCCGCGAAGCGTTTGCCGCCCGCTACGGCGCCGCCGCAGCGGACCTCGATAGCGTCGCGGCGTACGCCTCCGGTCATGGACTCAAGGTCGTGCAAAGCGATGCGGCGCGCAGGACCGTGGTCGTCTCCGGCACCGTGCAGGCGATCAACCAGGCTTTCTCGGTCGAGCTGCAGACTTTCCATACGGGCGCTGCGAGCTATCTCGGTCATGCAGGGCCCGCGAGCGTACCGGCCGCGCTCAGCGGCATCGTTGAAAGCGTGCATGGCCTCGACACGCGTCCGCTTGCGCAGCCCATGATGCGACCGGCGGCAAGCGGACAGGCGACAACCGCGCTCCTGCCGGCGCAAGTGGCAAAACTGTACGGGTTTCCTGCCGTTTCCGCGGCAGGCCAGACGGTCGGCATCCTGGAGTTCGGCGGCGGTTACCGCGAGAGCGACGTCCAGGCATGGTTCACGAACACCGCCAGCCTGCCTGTGCCGGCCGTATCGTCAGTCGGCATCGATGGCGCGGCCAATTCGCCGGGCGCCAGCGCGGACACCGAAGTGATCCTGGATATCGCCGTCGCGGGATCGGTCGCACCGGGAGCCAAACTTGTCGTGTATTTCGCGCCAAATACCGACCAGGGATGGGTGGACGCATTTTCGACGGCAATCCACGACGCGACCAACCGTCCTTCAGTACTGTCGATCAGTTGGGGCGGCAACGAAAGCGGCTGGCCGAACATCAGCGCGCTGACAAGCGTGATTGCCGAAGCGCAGGCGCTCGGTGTCACGCTCTTCGCTTCGTCCGGTGACAGCGGCTCGGAAAACCCGGCCGAAGTCAGCTATCCCGCGTCGGACCCAGGCATCACAGCATGCGGGGGCACGACGATCTCCAACGTGTCCGGCACCACGTTCACGCAGACAGCATGGTCGGGCAGCGGTGGCGGCATCAGCAATGTATTTCCGCCGCAGCCATGGCAGTCGTGGGCGAACGTACCCGCGTCGGTCAATCCCAAGGGACACACCGGCCGCGGCGTACCCGATGTCGCCGGAAACGCCGATCCGTCGAGCGGCTACCCGCTGCTGCTGAACGGCCAGTCTATCGGCGTGTGGGGCGGGACCAGCGCGGTCGCGCCGCTCTATGCGGGCCTGAGCGCGGTGCTGCACGCAACGCTCGGCGCACCGCTTGGATTCCTCAATCAAAACCTCTATACGAACGAGGGGCCGTATGTCTTCGACGACGTGACCTCGGGCACGAACGGATCGTATAACGCCGGGCCGGGCTGGGACGCGGTGACGGGTCTGGGCAGTATCAATGGCACGGCGCTCAATACGGCGCTGCTCGGCATCGGGCTGCCACCCGCGCTCGCTGTCTATGACAACAAGCTGTTCATGGCATGGAAGGGCATGGAATTCGACGACCGCATCTTCTTCACCACCGGCAATGGCGCGACGTGGGCGCCTCAAACGCTGGTGCCGGGTGTGGGAACAAGCGCCGGGGTCGCGCTCGCGGCATTCGGCAACCAGCTCTACATGGCATGGAAGGGCGAAGGGTTCGACCAGGGGATCTATTGGTCCAGCTTCAATGGCACGAGTTGGGCGCCGCAGAAGCAGGTCCCCGGAGTCGCCACCAGCTCGGGACCGCGCCTCGCGGTGGAGGGTAACGCGCTCTATATGGCATGGAAAGGCATGGAAGACGATCAGCGCCTGTGGTGGTCGAGTTTCAACGGTTCGGCGTGGGCTGCGCAGCAGGAGATCCCCGGTGTTGCAAGCAGCGTCGGCCCGGCGATCGTGATGTTCGGCAATCAGCTGTTCGCCGCCTGGAAGGGCGAATTCGGCGACCCAGGCCTCTACTACTCGACCTTCAATGGCAGCACCTGGGCGCCGCAGAAGCTGATCGCCGGCACCGGCAGCAGCGAAGGGCCGTCGCTCACCGTGTACGGCCGCCAGCTGTTCGCGACCTGGAAGGGCGAATTCAGCGACCAGACGCTTTGGTACGCAAGCTTCAACGGCACGAGCTGGACGCCGCAGAAACAGATCCCGGGTGTGCTTAGCAGTATCGGTCCGGGCGTTACCACGTTCGGCAACCGGGTGTTTGCCGCCTGGAAGGGGATGACGGGCGACCAGCGGATCTGGTGGTCGGCCTATAACGGCGCGAGCTGGGCTGCGCAGCAGGTAGTCCCGGGAGTTGGAACCAGTACCGACCTGCTCGTCGAGGCTGCAGCCTGACGAAGGGCGCGGCGAGCATGATTTTGCGCCGTCGTTTTGGCGGGGTGAGGGTTCTTGCTCACCTCGTTTTTTTGTTCACCCAAGGAGGTTTAAGCCATGGCAACACATGTACTCAGCGGTAGCGAAAGGGCGCCGTTCGACGGCGCACGGTCCGCCGGTCAGGCCAATCCGGCCGAGCGGCTTGAAGTGACGGTGCTCGTGCGGCGTCGTGCGGTCGATGCCTTCAAGGAGCGAGTCAAAAAGCTCGCGGCCGGCGACAGATCCGATGGTCACGTCAAACGAGAGGATTTCGCGAAACACTTCGAGGCCGATGCTGCCGACATCGCGGCTGTAAGGACTTTCGCAGCGCATCACGCACTCGCGGTCGTCGAGGAACACGCGGCGCGCCGGACCGTGATCCTGTCCGGCACGGTTGCGCAGTTCAATGCGGCGTTTGGAATCGACCTGCAGCAATTCGAGCACGCTGGCGGCTCGTATCGGGGGCGAACGGGATCGATCCAGATACCCGAAGAGCTGGCCGGCGTTGTCGAGGCGGTGCTGGGACTCGACAATCGCCCGCAGGCGCGGCCGCATTTCCGCAGCCGGCTGCCTCACGGCAACGTGCAATGGCGAGCATCAGCGGGCGCCACGACATCCTTCATGCCCACCCAGCTTGCTTCGTTGTACGATTTTCCGGCGGGAACCGGGCAAGGTGAATGTATCGCGCTCATTGAACTCGGCGGTGGATACCGCCCGGCTGATCTCAAGGCTTATTTCGCACAACTCGGTATTGCTGCGCCGAAGGTTTCCGCCATATCCGTCGACCACGGCAGGAATCATCCGACAGGAGACGCGAATGGACCGGATGGCGAAGTGATGCTCGATATAGAAGTAGCCGGTGCGATCGCCCCCGCCGCACATATCGCCGTCTATTTTGCGCCCAATACCGATGCCGGATTCCTTGATGCCGTGACGACCGCCATTCACGATACGACCAACAAGCCGTCGGTGATCTCGATCAGCTGGGGCGGGCCGGAGTCGTCGTGGACCCAGCAGGCGATGACGGCGTTCGACCAGGCGTTCCAGGCGGCTGCCGCGATGGGGATCACCGTGTGCGTCGCGTCGGGTGACAACGGGTCCAGCGATGGCCTCAACGATGGAGCGGATCACGTCGACTTTCCTGCCTCCAGCCCCTACGCGCTTGCATGCGGCGGAACCAGCGTGCACGCGACCAATGGAACCATCGAAAGCGAAACGGTCTGGAACGATGGCGCGAGCGGGGGGGCGAGTGGCGGTGGTGTCAGCAGTTTCTTCGCACTGCCTGCCTGGCAGGCGGGACAGCACGTCACACTGGCTCACGGATTGACCCAGCCGCTGAAGATGAGGGGCGTGCCGGATGTTTCAGGCGACGCGGATCCCGAGACCGGTTATGACGTGCGTGTTGATGGCAACGACATGGTTATCGGCGGAACGAGCGCGGTAGCGCCGCTGTGGGCCGGCCTGATCGCGCGGATCAACACCGGCACGGGCGGTCCCGTCGGCTACATCAATCCAAAGCTCTACAAGATCGCGGCCGATCTGAGCGATATCGCGCAGGGCAATAACGGAGACTTCTTCGCCTCGGTCGGATGGGATGCGTGCACCGGTCTCGGACGTCCAGTCGGGCAAAAGCTTGCAGCTGCACTCTGACGCCCGTTTCGGCTCCAAGCTGAACGCAGCCATCCGGGGCGTGAGCGAGCGCACTGGAACGCCCTTGCCAGGCGCTGGATCGGCTGCGTGTTTTCTCGACGCCTCTTCCCGACGCGCGGATTGATCGCGTCCACGGATGTGTGTTGGCCAGACAGGAGGTCACATTCGCACGGGGACGATGTGAATGTGGTCGCTAGTTTGCCTAAAATATTAGGCGTTGAAGTGATTTGTGCCTATTTAAATAAGCAAAATCGCCAGACGAGATTTGTGTTTTCCTGGAAATTTGCCTAATATACTAGGCATTATCAACTTTAATGCCTAGCAAAATGCGCAATTTTGTTGCACCGATCCACGCCGCCGAGCGGGTTGCCCAGTTGGGGCAGCGTATCCGGATTGCGCGGATCCGGCGCGGCTGGTCGGCAACGGACCTCGCCGGCAAGGCTGGCATCAATCGCAACACGCTCACCGCGCTGGAACTCGGTAAGCCAGGCACGGCGATCGGTGTCTGTTTTACCGTCCTGTGGGCGCTCGGTCTGGAGCAGGCACTCGACGCGCTCGCCGATCCTGACACTGACCTGCACGGCAAGGCGCTTGAAGCGTCGCGCCGCCCAACGCGTGCAGCCAAGCCCAGGAAGGTCAGGGACGACTATGACTTCTGAGCGCGAAGCGTACATCTACATCCAGCTTCCTGGCGCCCTGGAGACGGTGCCCGCGGCGCTGCTGAGGGTGCAGACGCTGTCCGATGGCACGCAGATTGGTCGTTTCCGCTATGGCGATCGCTACCTCCAGAGGCGAGAGGCGGTCTCGCTCGATCCATTCCAGTTGCCGCTCGCCAAACAGGTCTTCGAGTTCACCCAGCTCAAGGGTATCCCCGGTGCGGTGCGAGATGCCGGCCCGGATGCCTGGGGGCGGCGCGTGATCGAGCACAAGCTCGAACGCAGCGCGGCTGACCTCCAGGAAATCGACTACTTGCTGCATGGACCTCAGGACGGTGCGGGGTATTTGAGCTTCGGGCTGAAAGCCGAGCCGCCCGCGCCGAAGCGCCACTACAACCGCACGCATCAGCTGGCTGAACTGGTCGCGGCCACGCAGGCGATCGAGGAAGGGCGGCAGGTGGCCGCGCATCTGCTCGAACAACTCGATCCCGGCACCAGCATGGGCGGTGCCCGGCCGAAGGCCACGATCGAGGATGCGCAAAGCCTTTGGCTCGCCAAGTTTCCCTCGAGAGACGATCGCTTCAACCTGCAACAGGTCGAATTCGCGACGCTCGATCTTGCACGACGCTGCGGCCTGAACGTCACGCAGGCGCGGCTGCAAACGGTCGGCGACAGCGCTGTGCTCATGCTGCAGCGCTTCGACCGGGACCATACCGGTAAAGGTTATCTGCGCTTCGGGCTCGTCAGCGGGCTGACCGTGCTCGACTGCGGTGACAGTCACCTGGACCGTGAGCGCTGGTCCTACCCCCTGCTAGCCGATAACCTGCGCCGCTGGTCCGACAAGCCGGAAGCCGACTGCGCTGAATTGTTCAGGCGAATGGTTTTCAATGCCGCGGTGACCAATAACGACGATCACCCGCGCAACCATGCCTTGCTGCGCAGGCAGAAGGGATGGCGCTTATCGCCCGCCTACGACCTGGTGCCCGCGCCGGTGGTCAGCCTGGAGCGGCGTGACCTGGCGTTGAGCGTTGGCAGCTATGGCCGCACTGCCAGCATCTACAACCTGCTGTCGCAAGCGGGCCGCTTCGGGTTGTCCGTTCAAGCGGCGCACGCGGAGATCGATCGGATCGTCGAGGTGATCCGGAACTGGCGCGACACTTTCTTCGCCTGCGGGGTGTCGGCCAAAGACATCGGCTACATTGCTTCGGCCATGCTGCCTGATTGCTTCTTCTTTGAAATCCCGCCGGATGCATGAGGCGTTAGCATGAGGTGACGGCATGAAAGAGTGTCCGTCGTACACCGGGGAAACAGTTCGAACGCATTCCCGCCTCGGGCATTAAAATGGGTCGACCATTCTCCGTCGGCTTTCTCCGCGTGAGACTCCGTGGCAAATTGATCAAAAACTGGGAGAGATGTGGATATTTTCTATCATTGGAAGGACTTCGCGCTCGACGTGAAGGAAGGCCGCATTGGTACGCTCGGGTCTGATGGAGCTTTGCTCGAGCAATTGAAGGAACGCCTCCCTCGCAAGGTGTGGACGTTTGTGACGCCGAAGGGGAGGAAGGACAGGCTGCAACTCATCGGCTCGTTTTTAATCACTGATTCGAAGCCCGTTTCGTTCGTACCGAAATGGAAACACAACCTGTTTTACGATACGGCGTCGCCTCGATCGGTCCTTTATACCGATTCAGCCAGCCCGGAGAAAATCGATGAGGTGAGCGACTACTTCAATCGGCGATACAACACGACCGGCAAATTTAGTTTGCACGGAGAGAAGGGCATCCGGGAGATGGAAGCGGATGTCGTACGCGGTTTCGAAAATCTGGTGCAGGGCTATGCGACCGTGCAGGTCATGGAAGGATTGCACGGAATGCTCTGACTTTCACATCGGGCGCACCTGGATGGAGACGGTGCGGATAGAAGGTTCTCGTTGTCGGCAAGCGAGGCAACGCGTCGGGCGCGGATCGAAAGCGCGCCGGGTCAAAGCCCCAGGCAAACCGCCCCGGCCGCGACGATCACGCACGCGAGCCAGCGCTTGCCACTGACCGCTTCGCGCAGGAACACCCGCCCGATGAGCACAGCGAACACCACGCTGGTCTCGCGCAACGCCGACACCGAGCCCATTGCGCCCGACTGCAACGCCCAGATCACGATGCCATACGCCGCGATCGACACCAGGCCGCCAACGAGCGATGAACCGACCGCCATTGGCGCGGCCCGTACCGGGGTCCACAGCGCCGCGAGCCCGCGCATCGCGACGAACAGCACCGGCATCAGCCAGTAGAACAGGAACATCCACGCGGTGTAGGCGAGCGCCTGGCCGCCGGATAACCGTACGCCGATGCCGTCGATCACGGTATAGCACGCGATCGTCGCGCCTGTCGTCAGCGCGGCCAGCACACCCGCGCGCGACACGTGACGCCCCTGCAACGCGATCGCAATGATGCCGCCCGATATCATCATGATGCCGAGGACGTGCAAGGGGCTGATCCCCTCATGCGCGAAAAGCGCCGCGCCGAGCGTGACGAGCAGCGGCGAAGAGCCGCGCGCGATCGGGTACGCCTGTGCCAGATCGTTGCGGCGATACGACCGCACGAGGGTCACGTTGTAGACGATATGCACGAGCCCCGATGCAACGATGTACGGCCAGGCCGCATTAGCCGGCCGAGGCGTGAACAGGATCACGAGCGTGGCGAGCGCCGCGATGGCGATGCTCATCCACGTCATGGACAGGAACCGGTCGCGGTTGCCATGCAGCATTGCGTTCCAGCTGGCGTGGAGCAGGGCGGCAAAGAGGACGAGACCGCCGGTAAAACTGAGCATGCGGATTCCAGGCTGGAAGAGGTGTGGGAACTTATGCTCGCGGCGCGGGAGCTCCATCAACCGGCGCGATGCGTTTCCGTGTCCGCTTGCCGCTTACGACCGCTTAAGAGGAAATCGGCGGTGCGCTAAAAGGATATCTATCTTGTGGTTCGCTAACAAACCAGATTAATTGAGCAGTCGAGTTAGATAAACTCCTGTGAGATCGCAGTCCTCGTTCTCATGGGGATGACTGGCCGGTCGCCTACATTCGTGGCTCGGTTCAGATGGGTTAATGGAGCGAAACACGAATTAATTTAGTGATCCGAAGTGAATACGATGGCGAATCGCAAATGCATATGATCTTTTTTGCGCGCTGTCTTGCGTTGTGCCGCGAGGGTATCGGATAAGACGTAAGCAAACAACGCCGAATCTGTCTCTACGGCGCACTTGCGGCGCAAGCTCAACCCTGTACCCGTTACCGGCATGATCGGCTCGATCATTGAACGAGCTCGCGCTCTCAGTGCTATCGGTCCTGCATTTCCGGTGTAGAGTTATGCATCTTCGACTTGAGTCTCACCCATGTCCGAACCTACGCCCGATCAAGCCAGCCAGGAGACCGCCCGTCTCGTGCTTCAGATGGATGCAGCCATTTCGGCATTCAGGGCGGGGCAGAGGTCGGGCGTGCAAGGGCTCGATTCGGCGAGCCATTCGGCGGGCAGCTTCGTCACCCTCGTCTTGCCCTCAAACGGCAACATGCCACCAAGCGGCACGCGCCCGACAGAGCGTGGTGTGCCGCGTCGACCGAACCAGGTGGAACTTGCCGTGCTCACCGCGCTTGCCGACACTTACGGCGCGGAAATGCTGACCAATTCCTCCCTCGGCTACGTTTTGCGCCTCTTTGCGAAATACGGCGGCGTTGTGCTCGTGCAGCGGGTGCTGTTCGGTGAGTCGGCATCAGATCAGCAACTTTCAATGATGCTCACGGCGGCCCGCGTCGCGCTTACCCAAGTCTCGACGATCTTCCCGGATGTGTTCTTCGCGGACGCCAACGCTGTGATCGTGGGCTTCCGGCCGCGGCCGCCGGCTGGATTTTCCACGTAACGCGCAAGTAAATGAGCGGCGCATGCGCGTTCGGGCTTGGGCTTGGGCGTCAACGACACGGCCGTGCAACCTGCATGCTCGCGCCGCTCGCGAGTCAAATCACACAGGCAGTGAAGCCGTGCGCTTGGCGCTAAAATAAGCGCCTTCGACATGCGTCGCCTCGCCAACGCTAAACCCCACGATCCGGTCGTTCATATTGCATGGCGGCCAAGGCATCTCTCAACCTCACGGCGGCTCAAATCAATCTCACTGACGGCGTTCTCGGCGCCAGCCTTCATGCGCTCAATCTGCCCGAAATACTCGGAATCGTTGTCGCGTTGGTGCTTGGCGGTATGGTCAAAGGGATCGTCAGTATCGGCGTGCCGCTTGTCGCAATGCCTATCTTGAGTCAGTTCTTGCCGATCCAGCAGGCCGTGCTTCTTCTTTCGATGCCGATCATTCTCGGCAATATTCCGCAGGCGTTGGAAGGCGGCGAGATGCTGCCAACGGTTCGACGTATTGCGGCGCCTCTCATTGGCACGGTCCTGGGAAATATCGTGGGCGTGACGGTCTTGATTTCACTCGCACCGCATCGCGCGCAGGCGGCTGCCGGCGGCCTGTTGATGCTGGCAGCGCTTTTATTGCTTGCGGCGCCGAAACTCACGCTCTCGCCTGCGTTGGCCAGGCCCGCGGGTTTCGTGTTTGGGTTTGGCGCGGCCATGATGGAAAGTATCGCTTCGGTTCCCGGCCCTTTGCTTGCGATGTATTTGATCGCGACAGGCGCAATCGGCAAGGCATTTACGAAACAGATCGCGATCATTCTGGTCGTGTCGATCCTCACCCTGATCCTCACCTTCAGCGGAGGCGCTCATACGAGCCTGACGGACATCGCTATTTCGACCGCCGCAAGCGTTCCTGTCATTATCGGCATCATGCTTGTGCGACCGCTTCGCGACAAGCTGCCGCCCGGCGCATTCCGGATCCTGGTGCTGCTTTTTGTGCTTGCCGCTGCGTTTCAAATGATCTGGAAGTCACACGTCTTGTGAGATTCGGGTTTTAGGGACTGTCGACCTAGCGACCGAAAGTCTCTCAATGCCGGCGCAGGTACGACACTTTGTCGATCTGAATTGCGTCCATAATTTCTTCGAATTGGACGCAATGAGCTTTCAAGCCGACCTCTGGAAATCCGCCTTCTATCGGACCTTGATGACAACCTTGCCTTTTACACGTCCTGTTTCGACGTAAGTCAAAGCCTCTTTGGTTGACTCGAACGGGAACACCTGATCGATCACGGGCTTTATTGCACCTGCGTCGATGAGCTTGGCGATCTGGCTTAGTTGACCTCCGTCAGCACGCATGAAAACGAATGAGTAGCTGACGCCATGACGTTTCGCTGCTTTTCGAATGCGATAGCTCAGAAAGCGCATCACCGTTTTCAGGAACCAGGAGTCACCCATCGCTTTAGCAAAATCAGGATCAGGCGGACCGGCGATCCCGATGAGTTTGCCACCCGGCTTGAGCACTCGCAGCGACTTCTCCAAGGCTTTTCCGCCTTGCGTATCGAGCACCACGTCGTAGTCCTTGAGGATGGTGGAAAAATCGTCCTTCTTGTAGTCGATGACGATATCCGCACCAAGGCGCTTCACCAGTTCAATATTGCGTGCGCTCGTAGTCGTTGCGACAGTCGCGCCCACATGCTTTGCCAGTTGAATGGCAAACGTACCAACGCCGCCCGAGCCTGCATGGATCAGCACTTTCTGCCCGCTCTTGAGTTGCCCTTTTTCGATCAGCGCCTGCCAGGCAGTCAATCCCACGAGCGGGATTGAAGCCGCTTCCTCCATGGTGAGCGCAGTGGGCTTGAGGGCCACGGCATCTTCTTTGACCGCAATGAATTCCGCGAAAGTGCCGATGTGATCCTTGTGCGGCCGCGCATAGACCTCATCGCCCGGTTTGAATCGTCGTGCGCGCGATCCGGCACGAACAACAACCCCGGCCAGATCGTTGCCCAAGATCAGCGGCAAACGATACGGCAGAATGAGCTTGAACGCTCCGTCCCTGATCTTCGAATCGAGAGGGTTCACGCCAGCGGCGTGAATCTGGATCAATACGTCGTCCTCGCGTGGCTCCGGCATCGGCATATCGCCGGCTCGTATGCCATTCTTGCGTCCATATCGATCGATGACAAATGCCTTCATTACGGGTTCCTTATCAGTTTCTGGTTGCATCAAGTTGTTTCGCTGGCAGCATGCTCATCTACGTTGAGAGCCGCAGATCTTTGCGAATCCCGGCGTCGACCAGGCTGGCGGGCGCAAATCTGCGTAGCAATCGCAGACGGCCGGCGAGTCCACCGGCTGTGTAGCGGAGTTTCGGGCGAGCGGCAATGGCGGCCTGCAGGACGGACTCGGCCACAACCTCCGGACCGTCCGCGCCCTCGACTACCTCTTTCACTCGCTTATCCACGGCCGAGCGTACCTCGCGGTACTCGTCGAGAGGGGAGTCGGGCGCCATGAAGTTCGCGTCGAAAGGCGTCTTGATATATGCCGGTTCAATCACCGATACCCGGATGCCCAGTGTGCGCAACTCATGATCGAGCGACTCCGAATAGCCTGCGACGGCATGCTTGGTGGCGGAGTACAGCGCCATATACGGCATGGGCAGGAAACCGAGCACAGAGCCGATGTTGATGATGCGGCCGCTGCCCTGTCGCCGCATAGGGGGCAGCACGGCACGTGTCATGCGGATAATCCCGAAGAAGTTCGTATCGAAGATTGCCCGGGCCTGGTCGATCGAACTCTCTTCCGCCGCGGCAGGAGCGACGCCGAAACCAGCGTTGTTCACCAGCAGGTCGATGCGGCCGTGCAGGCGCAGTATCTCCTTGACGGCAGCTTCGACTGATTCGTCGCTAGTCACGTCAAGCGGCAGCATTTCGAACGTCCGCTGACCGGCTTGCGCACCGCGACGGCTGGTGCCGTAGACCGTGTATCCGGCCTTCGCAAGCCGCTTGGCCGTCGCTTCACCGATTCCTGACGAGGCGCCCGTGACGAGCGCTATTGCGGTTTCCATGATGTTCTTCCGATATTGATGGATGTCATGACGTGCCTGATCGAGTCTTATTTTTGCCGGAAATATGATGATAATCATATTTCTGATCCGACGAAAACGGCCACCGTGCTGGCAGACCCACTCAATCGATGGGCGCAAGCTTTTCCAATGCGGCTTCAAGAAAACTTTCCGACAGTTTGGCGTCGTCAACGGCGCGCGCCAGCACCATGGTGCCAACCATGGTGGCCACCATCACAAGCGCCCGTTCGTGCGCGCCCGGCTGGCCCCAGTCGGGCAATTGGCGCGCGACAACATCAATCATCTCCTTGATGCGGCGGGTGGCCGCGCGCCGCACGACGGGCGCCTGGCGCGGCATCTCCGAACCGAGCGCGGAGACCGGGCAGCCGGTCTCTATGCCTTCGCAATGCTCCTTCGACAGATACGCGCGCACCATTGACGGCAACGCCTGCTCGGGAGGCACGGAGGCTGCAATATGTTCCGAGAGGGCAACGGCTTCAGCACCGGCGCGGTCGGCAGCTTCGGCAAGCAATACCTCGCGCGACGGGAAGTGGGCGTAGAAGCCGCCATGCGTCAGCCCGGCCTCCTTCATGATGTCCGCCACTCCCGTGCCGTCGTACCCGCTGCGCCGAATGGCTCGCGCGGCAACCTCGACGATGCGCTCGTGCGTGATTTCCTTACGGCTAGCGGTTTTCCGCTTGATTGATGGATTTTTCATGATGACCATCATATAACAGTTCAGCGACATTTGGTGTGCGAAAAAATGTCGATGAGAATCTATGTCCGTCGGCATCGGCCAGGTAAAAGTGAAACTTTTCTTCTCCGCGTGTCGAATTTGATGGGCCTCCTTCGTCGTCTCCATGGCAGCATGCGGTTTGCCTGCGCATTTAGCCCAAACATTGACAGGAGATTTGCCATGACGATTCAAAAGATCACGCCTTTTCTCTGGTACTCCGAGGAAGCTGAAGAGGCCGCTGCGTTCTATGCGGGTATCTTTCCAGACTCGCGCGTCGTTCGGGTTACTGGCGTGCCGAGCGCCGGTTCCACGAAGGTGGTCGAGTTCGTCCTCTTTGGGCAGCCGTTCATCGCCATGAGCTCCGGACGGCCCGACCCGTTCAATCACTCGGTATCGCTAATGGTGAATTGTGACGGCCAGGAGGAACTCGACCGTTATTGGAACGGCCTTCTCGAGAACGGCGGTGCGCCCGATGCATGCGGCTGGCTGAGAGACCGCTTCGGCGTCTCGTGGCAGATCGTTCCAGCCGATCTCATCGCGATGATGGCTGACCCCGATCAGGCAAAGGCGGGGCGCGTTGCCGAGGCCATGATGAAAATGGTGAAGTTCGACATTGCCGCGCTGAAAGCCGCCTATTCGCGAGCGACGGATTGACGAAAGGCCAAACCATGGCCGCCCACGCTCACGCTGACTTATGCTCGCGAGTCGCCACCGCGCCGTAGCGCTGCGATCTGCGAGCGCACATAGCTGATGTGCTCGCGCAACTCGTAGAAATGATCGGCGTAGGCGACCGGCATCTGAAGTTTGTTGAGCCCCTTTTCGATTGCATCGAGCTTCTCGGTGAACTCGACATACTTCTGTTCAGACGGGTCGTCGAGCACGCTGCGCTCGAGTGCGATCAGCTCGCCGTAACGACGGTAGAAGCGCGACTTGACGCGCCACGCGTACAGCGGCGGCACGAAGCGAATCGCGGGTATCAGCACGACGACGATCGGCACGACCAGCACCAGCAGGCGGTCTACGAGGCTCGCTAGCCAGAACGGCATGGTCCGGTAGAGGAAGCTCTTGCCGGACTTGTAGTAGCGCACGGCATCGGGACTCAACGGAAAATCATGCGCAACGGGCGCCGGATACTCGCCGGCGGCGTGCAGCAGGCTGGCGCCGCCGTGAACGTCGCCGGCGGCCTCGACGATCAGATCCGACAGCGCCGGGTGCAGCGTATCGCGCGCGATCAGCTCTACTGTTGTCTCGACGGTGGCCGTGGGTTCGGCAGGCAGGTTGTCGGCCAGATCGAATGCGCCCATTGGCACTTCGAACTGGCTCAGGAACGGGAAGCTGCGCACGTAGGCTTTCGCCTGCGTGAAGCTGAAGAGCCGGATATCGGGCGTGCGGATCATTTTCTCCATCAGCGCGGGGCGCGCCGAATCGGCCGTCAGGAAGGCCACGTCGACTGTGCCCGCCAGCAAGGCGTTCACGGCGTCCTCGCCGACGAGCGGCAGCATCTGCGCGTTGCTTCCGGGCTCAACGCCGTTTGCCCTCAGCAGCAACAGTACGATCTGGCGCGTGCCGCTGCCTTCGCGGCCGATCGCGAGCCGCTTGCCCTTGAATTCCGAGAGCCGGGTGAGTTCGGGGCCGCGATAGAAAACGAAGAGCGGCCAATTGCTGACGCTGCCGAGCGACATCAGGCCTACCTGCCGCGTGTCGGGAGAGACGACGCTCTGGATGCTCGTCAGGCCGCTCTGCACGAAGCCGAGATCAACATGACTGGCGGGATCGGCGAGTCGCACGAGGTTCTCAAGCGTACCTGACGATGTCATCACGCGCAGCGTTACGCCGTTGCGCGCGAGGATCTCCTTGTACTTTTGCGCGGCAAACCAGAAGCGGCTGTATTCGGGACCCGCGGACATGGTCAGGGTAGTGGGTGGTGCGGGCTGGATGACGCGGATGGCCACCCAGATCACCACGGTGCCGACAATCACCGTTATGCCGAGAGAGACGGCCAGGTCGAGCCACGAGACGAAGAAATAATAGGCGGCGTGGCGGGACCCAGGCTCATCCAGGGGGGCTTCGTCCGGATGCTCCGGAGATCGTCTGGCGGGATCGTTGTTATCCATTTTTTTGCGCAGACTGCGAAGTTTCAGGAGATCGCGGCGGATTTTCAGGTTAGCGCAAGAGAAACCGGCGTTATCAAACTAGATAGTAATAAGCAACTCAACCTTTATGACAAATGGGATATGACAGGATTTGCACTCATCTTTTCGTCCTTCTATGGCAGCGGATATCACGAACCCCGCGAGCCGCCTGCGAGCCGTGCAGATTCCCAAGCGTGCGCAGTCAATATCCACTGACCATTCAGGAAGACGCCTCCTCACTCCTGCATCGTCGATCCAGAGGCGCATCTGTCCGGAACCTCATTTTTCCGCGGGAAGTAATAGGCATGCATTCTTGCAAAGCCTGTCCTATCATTTCTCCAGAGTAACCGATTACAACACGTCATTCGCCTGATTCATTGATACGGGCTCCGGTCCAATTTCATCATCGAGCGGCGATCTCTAAAGCATTGCGCGACGACCAATAAGGAAAGCAGAGCAATGATGATCGCCCGCCTGATTGCTCAGACGCAATCCACGTCTCGTTGCCGTGCGTTTGCCTTCGCCCTGGCCATTTCGTTTCTGTTGTGCGGTTGCGGCGGTAACGGTTCACCCGCTGACCCCGCGTACGTCAGCGCCGCGCGGCCGCAAGTCATTCAATTGATGAGCGACATGCAGGCACCGGGCGCCGTTGTCTACGTGCAGTCACCCAAGGGCAACTGGCTCGAATCGTTCGGTACTGCCATACGGGGCACCAATACGCCGATTCCGACGAACGCGTACTTTCGCGTTGGCAGCGTGACGAAGACATGGACTGCCACGGTCATCCTGCAACTGGTGCAGGAGGGCAAGCTAAGCTTGACGGACCCGGTCAGCAAGTACATCGCCAATGTGCCGAACGGCGATGCAATCACGATCCAGCAGCTGCTCGCGATGCGAAGCGGCCTTTACAACTACAGCAAGGACCTCGGGTTCAATCAGACGCTCGATTCGCAACCGGACAGGCTGTGGACACCCGCCGAGGTTCTCGCCATCGCTTATAGCCACGACGAGGAATTCGCGCCGGACACCGCGCTCGGCTACTCGAACACGAACACCATCCTGCTGGGACAGATCATCGAGCAACTTACCGGCATGAGCGCCGCCGATGCAATCAGGACGCGCCTCTTCGCGCCGTTCGGCCTCACTGCTACCTATCTGCCTCCGCAAGACGATACGTCGATGCCTGCGCCGTCCGCGCACGGCTATCTGTGGGGCACGAATGCGGAGACGGCGACCACCCCGGCGCTGTCTCCCGAGCTTCAGGCAGCCGCGAAAAACGGCACGCTGCAGCCGACCGATGTCACCACTGCGTCAGCGTCCTGGGGCTGGACCGCGGGTTCGGGCATATCGACCATCACGGAACTCGCGGCCGTCGTGCAGCGGATGGTAGGCGGCGGCTATCTCAGCGCGGATCTGCAGTCAAAGCGGCTGTCCACCTGCACGCCGCTCGTGGCAGGCAATCCGAACGCGCCGGCGTATTGCCTCGGCATCGTCAAATACGGGACGTACTACGGGCACAACGGCCAGATCAACGGCTTCAACACGTTCATGGTGTATGACCCGGTGACGGTGACGACGGTCGTCATCTGGACCACGACCGCGGAGTCACCCGATGGCCGGCCGCCCGCTGACACGATCGCGCGAATGGTGATCGGCGAACTCGGCAAGTAGTGATTCGAGGCACGGCGCAGACAAAAAAACAGTCGGACCAGGAGAGCTGCAATGAAAGCAACGATCGACCCGAAGTGCAAACGATGGGCAGCGTTTGCGGCGGCCTTCATGCTCGTGTCATGCGGCGGCTCCAGCAACCCGGACACGGCGGTCCCGGATGCGATCATGCAGATCATGCAGAAGCCCGCGTACAACGGCGCGACCTGGGCGATGCAGGTCGTCGATCTCGATACCGGGCGCGTGATCTACGATCTCAATTCCAGTTCGCAGGTGTTCATCGCTTCGGTTCGCAAGCTCTTCTCCACGGGCAACGCGCTCGATGTGCTCGGCGCGCGGCACACGCACGTGACACCCGTGTACAAGCAGGGCACGGTCGATGCAAGCGGCGCGCTCAACGGCAACCTGATCATGGTGGCGAGCGGCGATTTGACGATGGGCGGCCGCGCCAATCCGGACGGCACCGTCGCGATCACCGCGTTTGATCACAACGAAGCCGACGGTCTGGGTAATGCAGTGCTGTCGACACCCGACCCGCTCGCGGGATTCGACGCCATCGCCGCACAGGTGGCCGCTGCAGGCATTAAGACCGTCAATGGCGATGTCGTGATCGACGACCGTCTCTTCGATGCGTTCCCGTACCGCGAAGAAGAGGGCTTCGACGTCACGCCGATGCTGGTCAACGACGACGTCGTCGATATCTCGTTCAGTTCGAGCGCGCAAGGTGCGCTCCTTCCGTTCAACTATCGGCCGATGTCCGCTGGTTTCTCCGTGCAATCGACGCTCGCAACGGCCGCGGCGACGACGGATTTCGCCGTCACGCTCAACCCCGATCCTCCCGCGGTGCCGCTGTGCTTCGGCCAGACGAATTGCGTGGGCGAAGTGAGCGGCACAGTGCCCGCGGGCGTCGCGCCTCCTTTGACCAATGCGTATCCGCTGATCCGCACGTTCCGCGTGAGCGAGCCGTCCACCTATGCGCGCACGGTGTTCATCGAAGCGCTGGCGCGCGCGGGCGTGACGGTGACGGCGGCGTCCGTCGAGCCGAATCCGGTGGCATTGCTGCCCGCGCAAGGCTCGTATTCGAGCGCGCAGCAGGTGGCTCAGCTCACGTCCGCACCCTATGCGCAGGACCTGCGGTTCGTGAACAAAGTCAGCTACAACATTGGCGCGGACATCACCCTGATGCTGTATGGTCTCGCTAAAAACGGCTCGAGGACGATGACCGCTGCGCTTGCGACGGAGCAAAGCGAACTGTCTTCGACGTTCAACATAGCGCCGGACCAGTATCACTTCATCGACGGAAGCGGTGGCGGCGACACCACCGCGAACGCCAAGGCTGTCATCGCGATGCTGCGCGGCATGCAATCGATGCCCGACTATGCGACCTACGTCGCTACGCTGCCCTCGCTCGGCGTCGATGGATCGCTCACGACCGTCACGGACTTCGAAGCCGACCCTACGCTGGCAGGCGCCAAGGGGCAGGTGTACGCGAAGACGGGCACCTATGTCGGCTTGAGCACGACCACGCCCGCAGTACCGCTTCTCAAGGCGCAGGCGCTCGCCGGTTATATCGACGCGAAGAGCGGCCACCGGATCGCCTTCTTCATGGCGATGAACAATGTCATGTTCGAAGGCTTCCCGACCGTTCTGAACGCGTTCCAGGACGAAGGCGAGATTGCAGCGCAACTCTGGAAGCTGCAATGATGTCGCGGCCCCTTGAAGCCGGACAGGCTCGCCGGAAGGAATGACATGCGCGCAGCGTTTCCGGCGGTTCTGGCATTGATCGCTTCGTGCGCGCTCATCGCGAGCTGCGGGAGCGACGACACGGCCGATCCGATCTCGCAGATCATGCACAAGCCACGCTATACGAGCGCGAATTCGCAATGGTCGATGGTCGTGATGGACGCGAACACGGGCCAGGTGCTCGAGACGATGCAACCCGACAAGCTCGTACTCACGGCCTCCGTGCGCAAGTTGTATTCGGTGGCGACTGCGCTCAACGTGGTCGGTGCGAATCACCGCTTCGTCACGCCGGTATATAGCAATGGCGTCGTCGATTCGTCCGGTAAATTGACGGGTAATTTGATTCTCGAGGCGTCCGGCGATCTCACGTTCGGCGGACGGCAGAAGCCCGACGGCACCGTTGATTTCACCGACTTCGATCACAACGACGCGCGCGGTTTTGGCGGTGCGATCCTCACACCGGAAGATCCGCTCACTGCGTTGAACGATCTCGCGCAACAGGTCAGGGCGTCGGGCATTACGTCGGTCGATGGCGACGTGATCATCGACGATCGCCTGTTCGATGCGTTTCGCGTACCGAATGGCAATGTGCTGATCTCGCCGATCGTTATCAACGAGAACGTGATCGACGTGACGCTCTCGCCGGGCGCGTCAGCGGGGCAGGCCGGCGTGCTCGACTGGCGCCCGCGCACCAGCGCAATGACGATGCAAGGCACGTCGCTGACCACGGCGGCCAGCAGCAATGCCGATATCCTCGTGTCCGGGGACGCACTGAATGCCGCGCCGCTGTCCTGCCTCGCCGCGCCCGGCTGCAAGGGCACGCTGTCGAGCAAGGAAAGCCTTTCCTCACCCGCGACGATTCCGCTCGGCTACGTGTCTCCGCTCGTCGGCAACGGCCTCTATGTGAGCATCCTGCGCGTCGAGGATCCGCCGTCGTTTGCGCGCACGGCCTTCATCGATGCGTTGGTCCGGGCAGGCGTGTCCGTATCGGCGCCCGCCGTGCAGCCGAACCAGACAAGCGCGTTGCCGCCGGCGCAAGACTATGCGAGTGCGACGCAGGTCGCGAGCTTCTCGTCGATGCCGTATTCCGAATTCGCCAAGCTCGTGCTGAAAGTGAGCCTGAACACCGGCGCGAATTTGAGTCTGATGTACCAGGGGCTTGCGCAAGGCGTGCGCACTGTCGCAGACGCGCTCACCACCGAGCGCAAATTCCTGACCGGCACGCTCGGCCTCGACGGCGCGGGCTTTAATTTCCCGACCAATGGCAGCGGCACGCCCGACAGCCAGGCTACCGCCCGCACGACCGCGACGCTTTTGACCGCAATGAGCCGCTTGCCTGTCTATCCGGTGTATCGCGATTCGCTGTCGATTCTCGGTGTCGACGGATCGCTTGCGGCGGTCGGCAAGAACGTCGTGGGTAAGGAGCACATCTTCGTCAAGAGCGGCGCGACGGTGGCCAATGACGAGATGGTCGCCATGAACATGGCGGGCTACATTGAAGCGAAGAGCGGTCGAATACTCGCCTATGCACTGTTCGTCAATAACGCGGGCCCCGTCACCGAGCTCACCGACACCCTCGAGGTTTTCGACGACGAAGCGATGATCCTTGGCATCATCTATGGCAAATACTGAGGGTCATGATGGGTCATGATAGGGAGACCGGGTTTCGCTTTTCGCGGTCGATTCATTGCTCGCAAATAGTGCGGCGAGCCAGTCGATGAACACACGAACCTTCGTGCTCAGGTGCCGGTTCGGCTGATACGCGACGAAAACGGGAACGGGATCCGATACCCAGTCGTTCAGGACGGCTTCGAGCGCACCGCTTTGAAGATGCGTTCTGGCGGAAAACGTCAACGCATGGACGACGCCGAGACCGGCCAGGCCCATGGTCAGGCACGCCATGATGTCGTTAGCGGTGAGTCCCCGCCAATTGCGCACCTCCACGCGTTCACGATCTTTCTTGACCACGATGGGGAAGGGCCGGTTGGTCCGCGAAGCGATGGCCCGGATGACGACATGTCCTTGATCGAGGTCCGACGGATGCGAAGGCCGCCCGTGCTCGTCCCAGTACGCCGGTGTCGCACACAGGATCTGCTTGACGGCGCCGATCTGCCGCGCCACGAGCGATTGATCGAAGATCTCCCCCGCGCGCACAACGCAGTCGACGTTCTCTGCAATGAGGTCGACCGGGCGATCGCTGAGTCCGAACTCGAACTCGATGTCCGGATACCGCTCGACGAACGCCGGTAACGCGGGAAGGATCACGGACAGACCTAAGGGCACGGGCATGTCGACGCGCAAGCGTCCTCGAGGGTTGCTCTTCGCACGCGACATCGTGCCCTCGAGCTCCGCGAGATCGCTCATCAACTGGAGCGCGCGCTCGTAGTACGCAGCGCCATCCGCCGTGGTCGAGACCTTGCGTGTCGTACGGTTGAGCAGCTTCGTGCCCAATTCGACTTCGAGCGACACAATCAAGCGGCTGACGGCCGTCTTCGGTAAATCGAGCATCTGCGCGGCCTTGGTGAAGGTCCCGCTTTCGACCACTCGAATGAACGCCTGCATGGCCAGAAACTTGTCCACGATCTGAATCCTCGCATGTCTCATGCTGATCTCTCATGCCGATCTTCATGATTGTTTCACAGAAGAAACAATGTGGAATTGTAGCGACGATTTATCTCTTTGTTCGCACTCGGTATCGTTCACTCATCGCAATCGTTGACGAACTTCAACAGCGCTTCGAACGGCCCACGGGGGCATTCGTGCCGCTTTCGCGGCTGCGCAGAAGGTCATTTCGGAAAGGAAAGTATCCATGTCTATCAGTGTAGAAACGCACGTCCTGGATCGCCCGAAGGCGGTGGTTATAGGGGTGGGGCCGGAGCAAGGGCTCGGCGCGGGCCTGGCTCGCCGATTCGCGGCAGAGGGGCGTCACGTCATCGTTGCGGGGCGCACCGAAGCGAAGATCGAACGGGTACGCGAGAGCATTGTCGAGGCGGGCGGCTCGGCGAGCACGGTCGTCATGGACGTCACGCGCGAAGCGGATGTGATCCGGTTGTTCGACGTCGCGATGCGTGCAGACGGAAATGGCAGCAGCGCCGACCTCGTCGCATACAACGCAGGAAACAATCAGCCTATGGATCTGCGCACGATGGGGGCGGATGTCTTCGAATCGTTCTGGCGGCTCAACTGTTTTGGCGGCTTCCTCGTGGGTCGAGAGGCTGCACGGCGCTTTGCTCCCCTCGGCCGAGGGTCGATTCTTTTCAGCGGGGCGACGGGTGCGCTAAGAGGCATGCCGAACTTTGCCCACTTCGCGTCGAGCAAGGCCGGTTTGCGCATGATCGCTCAAAGCATGGCGCGCGAATTCGGTCCGCTTGGCCTGCACGTCGGCCATGTCGTGATCGACGGGGGCATCGACGGAGAACGGGTGCATACGCGCTTCGCGGAGCACGTCAAGCACAAGGGTGACGACGGACTGCTCGATATCGACGCCATCGCCGATGCATTTTGGTCGCTTCACCGCCAGCACCGCTCGGCGTGGACGCACGAGCTCGACCTGCGTCCTTTCAAGGAAGCGTTCTGATCGTTCGCGAACCCCAACACAGTCAATTTCGAGGAGTCAACAATGAAGCTTATCGGTCCATGGTTTTCCGGCTATACCCGCCGGGTCGGCATTACGTTGAATCTGCTCGGCATATCGTTCGAGCATCTGCCCTATCACGCCTATGAGCAGCAGGAACTCATTCGTCCGTTCAGCCCGATGGTGAAGGTGCCGGCGCTCGTGCTCGACGACGGCACGATTCTCTACGACAGCGGCAGCATCATCGAGTACCTGCACGAAGAGGTCGGCCCCGAACGCGCATTGCTCGCGCCGTCCGGGGTGGATCGGCGCGATGCGTTGCAGTTCATCGGCATTGCATCCGCGATCTACGGGAAGCTCAGCAATATCTTCGACGAGTCGCTCCGTCCGTCCGAGCATCAGATCGCTTCGATTGTCGAATCGTTTCGCCAGCAGGCGTTGGCCGGATTTCAGATGATCGAGTCGAGAGCCGGTAGCGGCTGGCTGGTGGGCGACGCGCTTTCGCAAGCCGACGTGATGGTCGCGATCACCTATCAGACGGCGTCGTTGGCAGTGATGCCCGACGTCGTTCATCCGGTTGCGTTCCCAAGGCTCGCCCGGCTGGCAGCACGCGCGATGGAAATGGAGGAGTTCTCCAGTACGTTGCCTTTCGTGCAACCGTGACTCGTTGTCGGCTACTGCGTAAAGCGGCGTCGCACTATCTGCTATCGGCAAGCCGGAAAGACGCCTGCGTAGCGCTTGCGATTCCGCAAATCACCTGACGCAAAAAGCGGCCCGATTCCGCTCAACAAGGACTCCACGCGCTTAACTTCAGCCGCCGCGTGACATAGTATTAGATTGATTGATACTGCCTTCAGACATGCTGTTTTCTTGAATTTGACTCTCTACACTTGTTTCCGAGGCGACGAACCGCGCGCCGCGATAACAAAAGTCTCAGGAGACAAATGTGAGCAAACAGATATTGCTGGAGGATCTTCCTCTGCGCCGCTTCCATCTGCGAGTGGCGTTCAGCGGAACAGGCGGCCAGTTCAGCGACGGCTTCGTGCTGGGGATCATCGGCATCGCGGTGAGCATGGCATCCCTGTCACTTCATTTGACTCCGCTCTGGATGGGGTTGCTTGGCGCGGCATCCCTGGCAGGCCTGTTTCTCGGGAGCATGTTCGCCGGTCCGGTCGCGGACAAGTACGGCCGGCGCACCATCTTCGCGTTCGACATGCTGTTGTTCGCGGTCATCTCGGCGGCGCAATATTTCGTGACTTCGCCGGTGCAACTGTTGGTCCTTCGCCTGCTGCTGGGACTGATTCTTGGTGCCGACTACGTAGTAAGCAAGTCACTCGTAACCGAGTTCTCGCCACGCCGTTACCGTGGCCGCTTGCTTAGCGTGCTGGCAGCCGCATGGGCTGCGGGCTATGTCGGCGCTTACCTCATCGGGTTCGTCGTCCGTGACCTTGGCCCCGACGCATGGCGAATCATGCTTGCCGCGAGCGGGATCCCGGCACTGCTCATTCTTCCATTCCGACTGGGCGTGCCGGAGTCGCCGATGTGGTTGATGAAACGCGGGCGCGGCGACGAGGCGCTTTCAATCATTCGCCGCAAATTCGGGCCCGAAGTTATCCTCCCTGAACCGTCGGTTATGCCTCAGCAACGGCGCGGCGCATGGTCGGAATTGTTATCGCCGCGCTGGCGCAAGAACACGCTGGTCGGTTGTGTGTTCTACACCTGCCAGGTTGTCCCGTATTTCGCGTTGGGCACGTTTTCTCCGAAGGTGCTTCAGGCCTTGCAGGTCAAGGACCACTTCGTAGGAGGCCTTATCTATAACGTCCTGCTCTTCGCGGGAGCAATCATTGGTCTGTTGATCGTCGACAAGTTGTCGCGCCGTGCATTCCTCATTGGAACTTTCTACCTTGCAGCGGTGGCCCTGGCGGTCCTTGCTTACGCCGGATTCGGGCCGATAGGAACCATGCTCGCGTTCGGTCTCTTCGCCTGCATTCTCTCGGCGGCCGCCAATCTTGAGTTTGTGTATCCGCCCGAACTCTTTCCGACTCACCTGCGTGCATCCGGTGTTGGACTGGCAGTGGCCTCCAGCCGGTTTGGTTCGGCTATCAGCACGTTCCTCCTTCCGGTAGCGGTGCAACACGTTGGCATTCACCCGGCACTCGGCGTGTGCGTCGGTGTATTAGTGTTCGGCGGCGTCTTCTGCCATGTGTTTGCGCCGGAAACGGGCAGTGAAAACCTGTCGGACATGAAGCCCGAACATGGTAATGAAAGCGAGTCTGCAACAGGAGGCGGACGTGGTGTTGCGCTCGCCGCTTCGTCGGACGGCACCAGGAATTAGCCATAGTTGACGCTCCAATGCAATTCGCAAGATGACCTATCCTGCGTGTCGTGCAAGGACCACGTTTGGAAGAGCCCACATGTCGCCGAACAAGCCAATTGATATGCATGCGGTACAAGTATTCGTCGCTGTCGCGGAAGAAGGCAGCATGTCGGGAGCAGCGGCGCGGATGGGCATTTCTCAATCGGGTGTCTCCCAGATCATCCGGCAGCTCGAAGAGGAACTCGGCGTAGTGCTTGTCAATCGAACCACCCGCCCGCTGGCGCTGACGCCGTTCGGCATAGCGCTGCGAAACCGTGGGGCAATACTGAGCGAGGAAATCGCGAACCTGAAGGCGCAGGTCGTAGAAGCAGGGCAGGGGATCAAGCCCGACCTGCGCATTGGACTGGTCGACTCGTTTGCGGCGACTTGCGGGTCGGTCTTCACCAGGCGCCTCCTGGAGAAGGTTTCACAACTGTCCATACGTACGGGATTAAGTCCTCAACAGGGTGAGGCATTGCTACGGCGCGATCTCGATCTCATCGTCACGAGCGACGCGCTGGTGGACGCCAACGACGTGGTGCGGTACCGGCTCTTCTCGGAGCGATACCTTGTCATCACGCCGAAGGACGCGCACAAGTCTGTCCGCACTGTCGAAGACGTTCGAGCGCTGGCTAACTCGCTGCCGATCGTACGCTTTAACCGGAACTCGCAGGTTGGCATGCAGATCGAGCGCTACCTGCGCCGAATCGATCTGCGTATGCCGGTCCGTCTGGAACTCGATAACGCCGATGCCCTGACTTCGATGGTTGCCGAAGGTATCGGGTGGGCGGTGACTTCGCCAATGTGCCTGCTGCAGGGCGCAGCGTATGCGAGCGCGGTTGCCACACATGTGGTGGATAACCTGGGACTTGAACGCTCGCTTTATCTGGTCGCGCGCCGTGACGAATACAGTGCGTTCTTCGAGGACGCATGCGAGACGGCGCGCGAAGTGATCGAAACATCTTTCCTGCCCAGGCTGAAAGCCTTGGGGCGGGGCATTGAAGAACTGATTACTGTTGGTGAAAGGAACTCACATGAATAAGCTTGCTCATACCGAATCACAAACTGAATCACGAACCGAAAGCGACTACGTTGGCGAAGTCAGCATACCTGGCGACAAACTATATGGCGTCAACACGGTAAGGGGTGTTGAAAATCTCAGCGTCTCTGCGCTCAGCATCGCGCACTATCCGCAGTTCCGGGACGCCTTTGCGCAATGCAAGTGGGCTGCCGCGTTGGCGAATCGTGATAACGACGTGCTTGGTGCGCAGCAGTGCGATGCGATCGTGCGCGCGTGTCAGGATGTCATTGCAGGACGGTTCGACGACTCGCTCATCACCGATCTGCTGGAAGGGTCCGGCGGAACCTCCACGAACATGAATTTCAACGAGGTCATCGCCAATCGGGCGCAGCAGCATCTTGGGCATGCACCCGGTTCATACGACGTGATCCATCCCAACGACCACGTCAACCGTTCGCAATCGACGAATGATGTTTATCCGGCTGCCCTGAAGATTGCAACGCACGCGATGCTCGGACCGCTCGTCACGGAAATAAGGCAGCTTGCCGCTCACTTCGACGCCAAGGAGACGGAGTTCGCCGACATCCTCCATCTCGGTCGTACGTGTCTGCAAGATGCGCAGCCGATGCGACTGGGACAGCTCTTTGGCGGCTACGCGTCGCTTGCCCGGCGCCTGGCGGAAGAACTCGCGGCCGTACGCGACAAACTGCGCACGCTCCCGCTTGGCGGTACGGCGATCGGTACGGGTTTTGGCGCACCGGCAGGATATCGATCGGCTGTCTATCAGCATCTCTCAAGCATCGCCGGCGTGGACTATATGGCGCCCTCAAATCCGTTCGACGCAATGCAGAACATGGACGTGTTTTCTCGCATTTCGGGTGAACTGCGGACCTGCGCGGCGTCTTTGGCGAAGATCGCGTCGGATCTCACGGTGCTGTCATCCGGCCCGGTAGGAGGCCTCGGGGAATTGCGCCTTCCTGAAGCTCAGGCCGGCTCGTCGATCATGCCGGGCAAAGTGAATCCGGTCTTGCCAATGGCGATGATCCAGTTGAGTTTTGCGGTCATCGGCAATGACGTTGCAGTCGCGCAGGCGGTTCAGTATGGCGAACTGGAGATCAATCACTTCGAGCCTGTAGTCGCGTCCCGTGTGTTCGACAGCATCATGCTGCTGACCAACGGCATCCAACGGTTCGCGCAGAAGTGCGTTGCCGGTATCACGGCCGATATCGCACGAAACGAGCAACACCTGATGGATTCGATGGCCATGGCAACCGCACTCGTGCCCAAACTCGGATACGCGCGTGTGAGCAAACTGGCTCGCCAGTCAGTTGCGGAAGGCCGCCCGCTGCGCAGCATACTGGACGAGTCCGGGCTGCTCGCGAAAGAGGATATGTTGGCAGTCGTTCACGAGGCCTCTTATCCGGTTTTCGACGTGTAAGCGAGAAGCGCGTCAGGTTGGATTTCTCCTTCATACGCCCGACCGAAGCTCACGCGCAGCGGCCGTCAAGATTGCAGCCGCGGCGGCAATGTCTTCACGTGTGACGCCGAGGTGGGTCGTCGCACGGATTCGCCCATTGGGCAGCGCGCGAATCCGCACGCCTTGCTCGATTGCACGCCGGGCGAAGGTGGCTGCATCGGCCAGCAAGCCCTGCATGCTGAACAGCACGAGGTTCGATTGAGGCGCGAGCGTGGTGAATACGAACGACGGCTCGGCGGATAAAAGTTGCACGAGCAATTTCGCGTTCGCGTGGTCGTCGGCGATTCGTTCGACATGATGGTCGAGCGCATACATCGCAGCCGCCGCCAGCACGCCCGACTGACGCATCGCACCACCCAGACGATATTTCCACACCCACGCGTCACGAATAAAATCGGCGCTTCCGCACAATACCGCGCCAACAGGGCAGCCGAGACCCTTGGTGAAATCGACCCAGGCGCTGTCCCATCCTTGCGTATAGTCGCGCATGGGAATGCCCGTTGCGCACGTCGCGTTGAATAGCCGTGCTCCATCGATGTGCGTCTTGAGACCCGCGCCAAGCGCAGCATCGCGCACCCCGCGCAGCGTATCCAGCGGCCATACGGCGCCGCCGCTGAAGTTGGTAGTCTGCTCGATGCAGACCATGGCTGAGCGTGGTGCAGTGCGCGAAGGAAAACGAATCGCGGTGAGGCATTGATCGGCGGTGAACACGCCGTCTTCGGTGAAAACAGGATTGATCGCTACGCCGGCAATGGCCGCTGCGCCAGCCGCTTCGGTGGTGCAAATGTGAGACTCCGAGTCCGCGATAAGCTCGTCGCCCGGACGCGTATGCACGAGCGTTGCCACGAGGTTGCACATGGTGCCTGAGGGCATGAAGACGGCGGCCGGATAACCCAGGTCACGCGCAACCCTCGCACATAGCGCGAGGGTCGTCGGATCTTCATCGGCTTGCTCGTCGCCCACTTCTGCCGCCGCCATGGCCGCACGCATGCCTTCGGTAGGGACGGTCTTCGTGTCGCTGTATAAATCGATGATGTGCGCTTTCTCGTGCTTCGGCATGGTGGGATAACGTCATTCGATGGCAGGAATATAAGGACCGTACAACGCATCTGCGTCATCCGCAACCGCGCAGGCATCGCTGAATTCCACCGGCGTGAGCGGCCGTCGATTCACATTGAGCTGGAATACGTCGAAGCGGTTGTAGTAGCCCACAACGTCCTGGAACTGCTTGGGGACGACGCATTTTTCAAGCTCGATGTCGGCATACACGATGCCTTCTTCATCGCGCAAGGTGTCGCTGATGACGCGACCGTCGGGGCCGAAGATCATCGATACACTTTTAGGCGACTCTTCCAGCAGTTGCCGCGCGCGGCTGTTGTCGCGGGCAATCAGGTCGATGGCGTCCGGCGGAAGAAAGCCGGACGCGACGATGTTGAACAGTTTCCCTTCGAACGAATGGGCGCCCGCACGAAGGCGGATGGCGGCCTCCAGATCGTATGACGCCTCACCCGGTGGATGAGTGGGCCATCGCGGGGAGAAGGACGATATGTGCACATTCTCGCCTTGAGCCAGGAGCGCAAACCGGGCCAGTGAATTGGTGTTTTCGCCGCAAACGAGTGCACCGATCTTTCCAATGCGGGTATCGACTACACGCAGTCCGCTGCCGTCGCCGTTGGCCCAGGTGAGCTTCTCCCAATAGGTAGGCACCAGTTTCCGGTGACGGTTCAACAACCTGCCATCGTCGCCAATGAGCAGGTTCGTATCCCACACGCAGGCCGGGCTAATGGGCGTTCCTTCGTTGATGCCGATGGAAACAAACACCTCATGGCGACGCGCGGTTTCCTGAATACGCCGCACCTCGGGACCGGGCACTTCGATTGCACTGCCGGCCAGGCTGACGAAGAACTCATGCACATCGACCGGCGCATGGACGCCGGACCAGACAGGAAACGATGAGACAAACGCTTCAGGAAACGCGATGAGTTCGGCGCCATTTCCGGCCGCCTCCGCAATCAGCGCGCAAGCCTTGTCGATGGTGCGGGGAGTATCGAAGTAGTAAGGCGCGACGTGGCACGCCGCGGCCCGGAATGCTGGAAAAGTCTTCATGATGATTTTCGGTCGTTGATGACCGATTATGTGACGGGCTTGGAGCAGCGTCGATATACAGAGCCCGGCGAATTCCCTGGAGCAGTCGCTCAGTGCATCAGGCAAGCGTGCACGCTATTGCCCCCAGCCGGACAAGGGCGTCCGAGCGCGCATGGTCGATTTCTCCGCCGCAATTGAGGCGCATGTAGTTGATGAACCGGTCATCGGGCGCAAACAAATTTCCCGGCGCGATGGTGATGCCTTCGCTCAGCGCAATGCGGTAGACGTCCATGCTCAAAACCGACTCCGGTAATTGAACCCATAGAAGATATCCACCGCTTGGCATCGAGACCTGGGTGCCGACAGGGAAATGCCGCAGCACCAGGTTAGCAGTTTGCTCGACCTGGCTTTGACATTTCTTGCGTAGCTGACGAAGGTGATAGTGATAACCACCGGTGCGTAGATAGGCTGCTACCCCTTCCTGAATGAGCAGCGGCTGCCCGATGCTCATGGTGCGCTTGAGCGACACCAGCGTGTCCTGATGCCTGCCCCCGGCAACCCAGCCGATTCGCAAGCCGGGGGCCAGCGTTTTAGTCAGGGAACTGCAAAGCAGGACGTTTCCCGTCCGGTCGTAGGACTTGGCCGCCCGCTGGACCGCATCAAAATGCAGATCGGAAAACGTCGCGTCTTCTATAAGCGGCACGCCAAGGCGATCCAAAGAATTGACGAGCACCTGCTTGGCCTCGGTCGTCATGCTCAGACCGCTGGGATTGCTCACGCTGGTCGAGACCAGGCATGCACCCACGCGACGCTCGGCGGCAACTCGAGCGATCTCGGCTAGTGCGCGGGTGGGATCGGGAAAGAATGACAACGGCAACGCGATCATGCCGAGCCGTGCAATCGTCGATAAAAATCCGTAGAAGGCGGGGGACTCGACGACGATCACATCGCCCGGCCTGGCGACTGCCTGCAAGCAGAGGCCAAAGGCTTCAACGCAGCCGTTGGTGATCAAGAGGTCGTCGGGCGCAAGCTGGCAGTTCCAGGTGGACGCATGGGAGGCAATGCTCTGGCGCAACGCGTTTGATCCCGGTGAGAATGATACTTCGACCAGCAAATCACGTTGTTTGCGTGCAGTGGCGGCAATACTGCGGCCCAGCGCGTCAACGGGGAACAGGGCCTTTGCGCAAAGCGCTGTGCCAAATGACACGAGTCCAGGCGGCTCGTTCAACAACTGCAACCCTTCGACGGACAAGGACTCGTCTACCCGCTCCGCGCGAAGGATCAAGCTCTCCGGGGCCGTTAGCGGGTGAGCGTTCGAGCACACATAGAAGCCTTTTTGCGGCCGGGCCTCGATCAGCCGGCGGTCTTCCAGCAGGCGATAAGCTGCGAGGACGGTGGTGACGCTTACGCCGTGGGACTTGCCAAGTTGCCGGACCGAGGGCAGGCGCTGTCCACGTGACCACAAGCCGCGCTCGATCTCGGCGCTTAGCGTGGCCGCCAAGGATACATGCAGGAATTCGTCAGTCGAGGACATTAAGATGATCGGTTCTTTATGGCTTGCGACGGGGCTTAAGGATAGTTTTCCACGCATAGTAGCTGCCTCCTTAGCTCACACGCCTTATTTCGCGCCGCATTGAGGGTCGCCCGGAGGCCCGCCACGCGCGTGCTTACATCACATTCAACGGGTTAGTGCGAAACGTTCGCGAAGCTGCTGCGTTGCACAAAAGTTGACTCTTGATACCCTACGGACTTACCCGAATGCAAATTAGTATCAGTTTGCGGTTTCAATTTCAGTGGTGAAATATTCGTGACAGGGCTAACTTGCAGGCATGGCGAGGCGGTTTATGCGAGGCGTCCCAAAACAAAAGCGGGTCAGGAGGAAGACAGATGGACAACATGATGAGTGCGACGGCATGCCGATGCGGAACCTGCGCGGATTGCCGCGCGGCGCGCACAGACGCACGGCGCGCCAACATTGTCCAGCCGGACCTGGAACTGGTCGCCGTGCCGCGCGATGAGTCGTTCAAGGTCTGGTCGCACGGCTATCCGTATCGCACGGTGCGCTGGCACTTCCATCCCGAGTACGAAATCCAGGTCATCACTGCGACGACGGGCAAGTACTTCGTAGGCGACTACATCGGCAACTTTGCGCCCGGCAATCTGGTGATGACAGGCACGAATCTGCCGCACAACTGGGTCAGCAATGTGTCGCCAGGCGAGCGCGTGGACGAACGCTGCCTGATCCTGCAATTCGATGACGAGATGGTCGCTAACGCCATCAAGGTGTTCCCCGAGCTCAAGTGCGTGGAGTCCTTGCTCGATGCATCGCGCTGGGGTGTGCTGTTCACACCGAAAACGGGTACGGCCGCTGAACCGATCATGCGCGAAATGCTGGGCGCGCAAGGCATGCGGCGCCTCACGTTGTTTCTTGAATTGCTGGACCTGCTCGTGCACAGCGCTGAACAGGTCAAGCTCGCGAGCGCCGCTTATCGTGCGGACCCGACGCGCTATGCCGAGACGCGTATCAATCACGTGCTTTCTTATATTGGCAAGAACCTCTCGCAAGAGTTGCGCGAGACCGAGCTGGCCGAACTCGCGGGACAAAGCGCCAGCGCCTTTTCGCGATATTTCCGCCGCCATACCGGCGTGCCGTTCGTGCAGTATGTGAACCGGCTGCGCATTAACCTTGCATGCCAATTGCTGATGTCGGGTGAACTGACTATTACGGATATCTGCTATCAGGTCGGTTTTAATAACCTCTCGAATTTCAACCGGCAGTTCCTGTTGCTGAAGGGCATGTCGCCATCGCGATGGCGCGCGTATCAGCAGCTCAATGCTGCCAGCGCGACTGAATCATCCGATGCTGCGCAAACCCTGGAAGCGGTCGGCTAGCGCGTATTTTTGCCGGTAGACAGCGGAGCACGGGGTTAGCGCATTAGAAACGCTCTGAGATCACCTGAACGAATATATTTGGTACTACAGATCATACAGATTCCGACGCAACGGGTGGCTCGTACCGGTGCGAATTGAACTGCAACGCCCGCACACGATGAGCATGTGGCGACACCGGGATCGCTGGAAAAGCTAACGAAGTTCTACAAGAAGCCGCACCGGCGGCAAGCAAGGCCCAACCACGGCAGCATCAGCGCCGGAATCTTTTTAAAAAAACGGAGACATTCGATGAACAGACTTTCGAACCAACTGATCGGCGCCGGCGTACTGAGCCTTGGCCTTGCAAGCAGCACGGCGGCGCTCGCCGCGCCTAGCGGCACGGTCGCCTTCCTGATGCCCGACCAGGCATCGACGCGCTACGAACAGCATGACTTCCCCGGCTTCAAGGCCGAAATGACCAAGCTCTGCCCCGACTGCAAGGTGCTCTACCAGAACGCCAATGCCGACGTGTCGACGCAGCAGCAGCAGTTCAACTCGGTGATCGCGCAGGGCGCCAAGGTGATCGTCCTCGACCCGGTGGATTCCACTGCCGCCGCGTCTTTGGTCCATATGGCGCAGGGCCAGGGTATCAAGGTGATTGCCTATGACCGGCCCGTGCCTTCGACGCCGGCCAACTACTATGTGTCATTCGACAACGAAGGCATCGGCAAGTCCATCGCGCAGTCACTCGTCCAGCACCTGAAAGCCACGGGCGTGCCGACAACCAAGGGCGGCGTGCTCGAGGTCAATGGTTCACCCACCGACGCTGCGGCGGGGCTGATCAAGAAGGGCATCCATGCCGGCCTGGAGGGCAGCGGCTACAAGACGCTGGCTGAGTACGACACGCCGGACTGGGCGCCGCCGAAGGCTCAGCAGTGGGTCAGCGGGCAGATCACCCGCTTCGGTTCGCAGATTGTCGGCGTCGTGGCCGCGAACGACGGCACGGGCGGCGGGGCCGTCGCGGCCTTCAAGGCCGCCGGCGTCAACCCGGTGCCGCCGGTGACCGGCAACGACGCGACGCTTGCGGGACTCCAGTTGATCATCGCGGGCGATGAGTACAACACGATCCTGAAGCCGAGCGAGATCGTCGCGGCCGCGGCGGCGAAGGTGGCTGTCGGCTTCCTGTCCGGGCAAACCCCGAAGGGTGAAACGACGCTCTTCAACACGCCGTCCCAGCTCTTCAAGCCGGCCGTCATCACGGCGCAGAACCTCAAGGCGGAAGTCGTCGACAAGGGCTTCGCCAACGCCAAGGAGCTGTGCACCGACCGCTATGCCGAAGGGTGCAAGAAGCTGGGTATAACAAACTGAACCCGTGACGAACTGAACTGTAACCAACTCATCCGGCGCGATGCCGGACGGGACCCGGCTCGTGCCGGGTTCCTCTACTCTCAATGAGGTATCCGTCCCATGACTGACGACTCCACAACACGGTCCAGGCGAGGTGAGCTGGTGCTGAGCCTGCGCGGCGTTTCGAAGCACTTCGGAGCGGTCTCGGCCCTGACGGACATCGAGCTCGACGTGCATGCCGGCGAGGTGGTTGCACTGGTGGGCGACAACGGCGCCGGGAAATCGACGCTGGTGAAGGTCCTGGCCGGCGTCCATCAACCCAGCACCGGCACGATCACGTTCGGCGGCAAGGAAGTCACGCTGTCCAATCCGGCCGCGGCGCTCGACCTCGGCATCGCCACGGTATTCCAGGATCTCGCGCTATGCGAAAACCTCGATGTCGTCGCGAACATTTACCTCGGGCGCGAGATGAATCCGCTGCGCCTCGACGAGGTAGCCATGGAAGTCAAGGCCTGGACGCTGCTCAACGAGCTGTCGGCACGCATCCCGAGCGTGCGCGACGTGGTCGCCTCGCTCTCGGGCGGCCAGCGCCAGACGGTCGCGATCGCGCGCTCGCTGCTGCTGGATCCAAAGCTGATCATGCTCGACGAGCCGACGGCGGCGCTGGGCGTGGCCCAGACCGCCGAGGTGCTGAACCTGATCGAGCGGGTGCGCGACCGCGGCCACGCGGTCATCATGATCAGCCACAACATGGAGGACGTGCGCGCCGTGGCCGACAGGATCGTGGTGCTGCGGCTCGGCCGCAACAACGGCATCTTCTATCCCGACTCCTCGAATCAAGAGCTGGTGGCCGCGATTACCGGCGCCACCGAGAACGCCGTGTCACGTCGCGCCGGCCGCCGTCAGGCCGAACAGAGCGTCTAGTCAAAGGAACGATCATGAGCAATGAAATGCAAGGCGCACCGCAGCGTGAAACGCAAGACGCTCCGAAGCCGTCCACGCTGCTCGACCGCAGCGATGTCCGCGTCAAGCACGCGACCGGGGTCCGCGGCGCCGTTGGCGCCGCTGTCGAACGGGTGCGCTCGGGCGATCTGGGGTCGCTGCCGGTTATCGCCGGCCTGGTCATTATCTGGACCGTCTTCACGAGCCTGAACCCGGTGTTCCTCTCGGCCAACAACCTGGTGAATTTGCTGTTCGACTGCTCGACGGTCGGCGTGATCTCGCTGGGTATTGTCTGCGTGCTGATGGTGGGGCAGATCGACCTGTCGGTGGGTTCGATGAGCGGCTTCGCATCAGCCCTGGTAGGCATGCTCTGGGTCAATCACGGCTGGCCGGTGCTGCTGGCCATCATTGTCGCTATCGCGGTTGGCGCGGTGGTCGGCGCCATCTACGCGCTGCTGCTCAACCGCCTCGGCATGCCGAGCTTCGTCGCGACGCTGGCAGGGCTGCTCGCGATCCTCGGCATGCAGTTGTACGTCCTGGGCGCGACCGGATCGATCAACCTGCCCTATGACTCGGCGCTGGTGAACCTCGGGCAGCTCATCATTATCCCCGCCGCCGTTTCGTATCTCCTCGCGCTGGTGCCGGGCGTCGCGATGATGCTGCTCGGGATGCGCACCCGCGAGCGCCGCCGCGCGTCCAATCTCTCCGCGCCCTCGGTGAGCAGCCTGCTCGTGCGCAGCGTGGCCATCACCGTGCTGCTGGAGGTCGTGGTTGCCTACCTCAACCAGGGACGAGGGGTGCCCCTGATGTTCGGTGTCTTCCTGGGTCTCGCGGTTGCGATGGACTACGCACTCAAGAGAACGCGCTGGGGCCGGTCGATGAACGCGGTCGGCGGCAATCACGAAGCCGCGAGACGCGCAGGCATCAATGTCAGCGCCATCTACACCAGCGCCTTCGTGCTGTGCGCCAGTTTCGCCGCGCTCGGCGGCGTGCTGACGGCGGCGCGGCTCGCCTCGGCCAGCCAGCAGGCCGGCAGCGGCGACGTGAACCTGAACGCCATTGCAGCGGCGGTGATTGGCGGTACCAGTCTCTTCGGCGGCCGCGGCAGCGCGTATTCGGCGGTGCTGGGCATCATCGTGATCCAGTCGATCGCGAGCGGCCTGACGCTGCTGAACCTGTCGTCCTCGCTGCGCTTCATGATCACCGGCGCGGTGCTGGCAATTGCGGTGATCGTCGACTCGCTCGCCCGGCAGTCCCGCGTCTCGCATGGCCGCGCGTAATCTACAGCAACTTAGGATGACAAAATGACTGACATGATGAAAGGAAAGGTTGCAGCCATCACCGGTTCGGCATCGGGCATCGGCCTGGAGTGCGCGCGTACGCTGCTCGCGGAAGGCGCGAAGGTCGTCCTCATCGATCGGGCCGCGGACAGGCTCACGCAACTCTGCGCGGAACTGGGGCCGAACGCGTTGCCGCTGACCGTGGATTTGCTGCAGCCGCAGGAAGTCTCTGCAATGTTGCCAAAGATCCTCGACCTCGCCGGCGGCCTCGACATCTTCCATGCGAACGCCGGCGCCTACGTGGGCGGCGAAGTGGTGGAAGGCAATCCGGACGAGTGGGACCGCATGTTGAACCTCAACATCAACGCCGCGTTCCGCTCGGTCCACGCCGTGCTGCCGCATCTGGTCGCGCAGAAGTCCGGCGACATCATCTTTACCAGCTCCATCGCGGGCATGGTCCCAGTCGTGTGGGAGCCGATCTACACCGCCTCCAAGTTCGCGGTGCAAGCCTTCGTTCACACGACCCGGCGCCAGCTCTCCAAACATGGCGTGCGGGTGGGCGCGGTGTTGCCGGGCCCGGTCGTCACCGCGCTGCTCGATGACTGGCCGAAGGCGAAGATGGACGAGGCGCTCGCTTCGGGCAGTCTGATGCAGCCCAAGGAAGTCGCCGACGCGGTACTCTTCATGCTGACGCGGCCGCGCAACGTGACCATCCGCGATCTCGTGATCCTTCCGAACAGCGTTGATCTCTGAAATGCGTGACAGGGGCGAGCCCGGTTTGTGCCCGACACGCCCCTCATAACAGGCAAGTAAGCTATGACATCAGAAAACCCGACCTCCGGCACGACAGGCAACACGCGTTATGTCGTTGGCGTGGACGTAGGCACGGGCAGCGCCCGGGCCGGAATCTTCGACCTGGCCGGCCGCATGGCGGGCGCGGCGAAGCGTGACATCACCCTCTATCAAGCGAGCGGCTCCATCGTCGAGCAGTCGAGCGGCGAGATCTGGAACGCCGTCTGCGATGCCGTGAAGGACGCGCTGTCGCAGGCCGCGGTGTCGCCGGATCAGGTCGCCGGCATCGGGTTCGACGCCACCTGCTCGCTCGTCGTGCTGGGTGAAGGGGGGCAACCGTTGCCCGTGGGACCATCGGAGCAGGCCGAGCGGGACATCATCGTCTGGATGGACCATCGCGCCCTGGCGCAAGCGGAGCGCATCAACGCGACGGGCCATGAGGTGCTGAAATTTGTCGGCGGCAAGATCTCGCCGGAGATGGAGACACCCAAGCTGCTATGGCTCCTCGAGAACAGGCCGAGCGTCTTCGCGGCGGCATGGCAATTCTTCGACCTGACCGACTTCCTGACCTGGCGCGCGACCGGAGACCTGGCCCGATCCACGTGTACGGTTACGTGCAAATGGACCTACCTCGCGCACGAACGGCGCTGGGACGAGAGTTACTTCCGCAGCGTCGGCCTCGGCGTGCTGGCGGACGAGGCCTTTGCACGCATCGGTCAGAGTGTTGTTGACCCGGGAACGCCGTTGGGGAGCGGGCTGACAGCGACTGCCGCCGCGGAGCTCGGCTTACGAGCCGGAACGCCGGTCGCGACAGGCGTGATCGATGCCCATGCAGGCGGAATTGGCACGGTGGGCGCCGATGGTGAAGCGGAGGCCAACCTCGGCTACGTCTTCGGCACCTCATCGTGCACGATGACCACGACCCGGAGCCCGGTCTTCGTACCCGGCGTCTGGGGCCCTTATTTTTCCGCGATGGTGCCCGATGCCTGGCTCAACGAGGGCGGCCAATCGGTGGCGGGCGCTGCGATCGAACAACTGCTTTCGATGCACCCTGCAACGCCCGATGCCCGGCAAAAAGCAGCGCAAGCGGGTCAATCATTGCCGGTGATGCTCGCCACTCTCGCGGAGCAGGCGTCGGGAAGTTTGTCGGAAGCCGTGCTGCTCGCCAAGGGTTTGCATATCGTTCCGGAGTTCTTGGGCAACCGTGCGCCGCTGGCCGATCCGCACGCACGCGCCGTGATCGTGGGCCTTGGAATGGAGAATGACCTGGACAGTCTGGTCGCGCTTTATATCGCCGGCATTTGCAGTATCGGTTACGGCCTTCGCCAGATCATCGAAGCGCAGGCCGTGGCCGGCGCCCCGATTGCGCGGGTGGTCATCAGTGGCGGCGCGGGCAGGCTCGATCTCGTACGGCAACTGCTCGCCGATGCAACAGGGCGGCCCGTGCTGGCCACGCAGGCTGAAGAGCCCGTCCTGCTGGGCGCCGCGATGCTGGGCGCCGTGGCGGGCGGCCAGTTCGACGACGTGCGCTCGGCGATGACCAGGATGTCCCACATCAGCAAGACCTATGAGCCGCATTCAGGCGATATCGCGGCACTGCACGAGGCGCGGTTTCGCGCGTTCACGCAGTTGCAGAGCGTGGCCAGGGAAATCCGCCAGGCCTGAGCGTCAGACCATACCGGCCACGAGGCGGCCGGCTGCAAGTACACGGTTGGCATCGACGGCGCGGGGCTGCTCACGTAGTCGATCGCCACCAACCGGCTTCTGTGACGTGCCACGTCGGCGCAGCGTTCAAATGCGGCCACACTAAAGCCTCCCGCGAGGATGCCGGCAAATCCGCGCCGTACATATGTCCCATTTCGCGACAGCTACGGCGGCCGCCGCTCGATCAAGCGTCCGATTCTGCGACAGTGGTCGAATTCCCAAGCTCGCCATGCGGGCTATCCACCCCATTGATTCCTTTTGTCCATCAGGCGCCCGCGACCTGTGTGGACGGAGCACGCGTTATCGGCATGGACATTGCATGGACCTTGGAGATTGCATGTACGAAGGCTATAAAAACGCGTTGGAAGAACCGGCGAGCCTGCCCGCAACATCCAGACACAAGGAGACGAAACGTGAAAGCTGCAGTGCTGCATGAATACGATGAATCGTTAAGCCGTGACGAGTTCGTGCGTTACGAAGAGGTCGCTGATCCGAAGATCGGGCGGGCCACCGATGTGATCGTGCGCATTGGCGGCGCGGGTGTCTGCCGCACGGACCTGCACGTGGTCGAAGGCATCTGGCGCAGCAAGGTCGACGTTGCCTTGCCCTACATCATGGGGCACGAAAACGCCGGCTGGGTCGAGGCGGTGGGCTCCGCGGTCGAGAGCGTCAAGGTGGGCGATGCGGTGATCTGCCATCCGCTCGTGACAAGCGGTTACTGCCTGGCCTGCCGGCGCGGTGACGACATGCATGCGACCGACAGCAGTTTCCCAGGCATCAATGCCAATGGCGGTTATGCCGAATATCTGCTGACAGGTGAGCGTTCGCTGATCAAGTTGCCGAAGTCGCTGGCGCCCAAGGACGTTGCACCTTACACCGACGCTGGATTGACCGCCTACCGCGCTGCCAAGAAGGCATCGCGCCATTTGCTGCCCGGCCAGTTTGCGGTCGTTATCGGCGCAGGCGGTCTGGGGCACATCGGCATCCAGGTATTGAAGGCGCTTTGCGCAGCGGAAATCATCGTGGTCGACCGCTCGGAAACCGCGTTGCAACTGGCCAAGGAATGTGGCGCGGACCATACGGTCAAGGGCGGCGGTGACGAAGTGCAAAGCGTGCTCGAGCTGACCAGCGGCAATGGTGCGGAGGCAGTTATAGATTTTGTCGGTGAAGGTGATGCGGTCGCCAAAGGCCTGAGCATGACCCGTAATGGCGGGTTCTATTACATCGTCGGCTATGGCGGAAAGATCGAGTTGCCGACCATCGACATGATCACCAGCGAGAAAACCATCGTCGGCAATCTGGTCGGCACCTATCCCGAGCTCGTCGAGTTGATGGCGCTGGCCGATCGTGGACTGGTTCATCTCGCGACGAAGGAATACCGCTTGAGCGAGGCGAACCAGGCGCTCAAGGACCTTCATCACGGCAAGGTCAGGGGCCGTGCGGTGCTGATCCCATAGCGTTCCATCAGACCAGGAGGGCGCCGTGGCGCTGCAGCAAGATTCAATGCCGATTCCCGAACGCGTGCGCCTGGTCATTGCATTGACCGAAGTCAACTCCCGCTATTTGCGGGGTGAAAACCGCTGCGCCGGCGCCGAGATCGAGTTGGCGTGCGCGCTCGCGTGCGAACAGCGCGAAGGCGTTACGCCCGAGCGGACGCGGGACATTGCGGAGTTGCGGGCACGGCTGGACGCATCGGAAAACGAGCTGCTGGCTATTGAAGCCGAGCGTGACTGGCTTGAGAACGAGCTGGCGAATTTCGACACGGCGCAGCCCAGCAAGAAACCCGGGGAGTGGCAATGAATCGAATTCCGGTCACGGTGCTGACGGGGTTTCTCGGCGCAGGCAAAACCACGCTGCTCAATCGCATACTGCGCGAGCAGCACGGCCGGCGTTATGCGGTGATCGTCAACGAATACGGCGAGCTCGGCATCGACGGAGCCCTGGTGGTGGGCGCTGAAGATGAGGTCATCGAATTAAATAACGGCTGCGTATGCTGCAAGGTGCGCGGCGACCTGATCCGCGTGGTGTCGGGACTGATCAAGCGCAAGGGCGGCTTTGACGGCATCCTGATCGAGATGTCGGGACTGGCGGACCCGGCGCCCGTGGTTCAGACATTCTTTATCGACGATGTCATCCGTCAGCGCACGCGGCTCGACAGTGTGATTTGCGTGGCCGATGCGCTGCACCTGCAAGCATGCCTGGCCGATAGCCGTGAGGCTGCGGAGCAGTTGGCGCAGGCGGACACCGTACTGCTCAACAAGACGGATCTTGTGAATGCGACGGGCCTCGCTTCGGTGGAAGCGGCCATCCTGGCGATCAATCCCACTGCGGAGTTGCTGCGCAGCGTGCGCTGCGCGGTGCCGCTGGCTGCGCTGCTCGATCGAGGCGCGTTCGATCTCAAGCGCCTTCATCTTGCCAGCGCGCCGGAGGATGAAGACTCGCACCCCCGCGATGAACGCCCCTTCCGACATATATCCGTCGATCCCGGCCGTCATAGTCACGGCATAGATTGCGTATCGCTGCGCGTTGACAAGCCACTGGAACGCAGTCGCTTTCTATCATGGCTGCAGCAACTGGTGGTCGAGCAGGGACAGGACCTGTTGCGGGCCAAAGGGATCATCGACCTCGCGGGCTCGGACCGGCGATTCGTGTTCCAGGGCGTGCATATGACGATGGACACGGATTTTGACCGGCCATGGCGACAGGACGAAGTACGCGATAGCAGGCTGGTGTTCATCGGCCGTAATCTCGACAGGCGCGGATTGCGGGAGAGTGTCGGGCACTGCGCGAGTGACTCATGAACGCGCCGCCGCCCTTGATGGATCTGCTCGGCGCCCGTTGGGTGACGGAGGCTCCCGTTGTCGCGCTTGCGTGGGACGTGGCGGGTCGCCATGCGGGGTTTGCGCTGGGCGACGGTACGGTGGCACTCGCGACGGCTGAGTGGCCTGGCGGTCCTGCGCTCAAGACTCGGAAGAGCGGTGGAGTCGATTTCGTCCCGGCGCGGGAACCGCCACTACCGGTGGCCCGCTTCAGTGTGCATGAAGGCACCTGCCTGGCGCTTGCTGCCGATCCTGAAGGAGGATTTCTCAGCGGTGGGGACGACGGCCGGCTGGTTCACCTGAAAGTGGATGGTGCGAGCGAGGTCCTCGTCGATGTCGACGGTGAGTGGATCGACCTGGTAGCGACGTGCCCGTCGGGTCGAGCCTATGCAACCGGCCGCCGGGTTCATTGGCTGGGAACGAAGCCGGCCAGTCTCGCGATGGCCGGTTCGGCAACAGATCTCGCTTTCAATGCCGACGGCGATCAGTTGGCGATCGCCCACCATGGCGGAGTGACGTTATGGCCGATCGATACTCATGTTCCGCGCCTGCTTGCATGGCCCGGTTATCACCGCGGCGTTGCGTGGAGTCCCGACGGCCGCTATCTCGTGAGCGGCATGGAGGAGAACGCGCTGCACGGGTGGCGCTTGCCGGACGGCGGGGACATCGAGATGGCCGGTTATGCAGGACAACCGCGGTCTCTATCGTTCACGGCGGACGGCCGCGTGCTCGTCACGAGCGGCGGTCCGCGAGCGGTTTGCTGGCGCTTCGACCCGCCTGGCAGCAAGGACCAGCCCAGCCAGCCGCGAGAATGCGGCATCGCGGGCAAGACACCCGTCACCCAGGTTGCCTGTCATCCCACGCATCCATTGATTGCCGTTGGTTACCACAACGGCGCGGTACTGCTGTGCCAGCCGGGCGGCAGTGATGTGCTGTTCGTCAAAGGGGCTGACGCAAGTCCTGTCAGCGCCATCGCCTGGTCGCCTGACGGCGGACGGCTGGCTATGGGCACCGAGGCCGGCGAGATCGGCCTGGTGTCGTTGCCGGAGGTGCTGTTTCATTTCGGCAGCCCGCGATGAGGGAACGGGCATCATCCATTCCATATTGGAGACAACCATGACCAACGAACACCTCACCAAGGACCAGTTCTTCGAGCGACTGGGCGCCATTGGCGACGAAATGATCGAGGCTTACGGCAAGGACTTCGCGATGGGGGCTCTGGTTCTCGCCGCGCGGTTCATCGCCGAAAAGAAGCCCAATGGCGATGACACCCAGAGCGTGATCTATACCGGGGATCAGCGTGGAGGCCTGGGGCTGTAGATCACCAGAACCGCTGTCACCGTCTTCACAAAAACAATTTGGCATCCTGATTGATAAGAAGAATTTGCACGCCACCGCCGCCGCGTCGTCGATAGACGTCTTCCGAACGGCAACGCATCGCAGCCGGGAGCGTCCCAATATCGGACAGGTGCTCTGAATGCGAATGTCGCATAACAAAACAGAATCTGGTGTAGCTGTCGCTCGGAAATGACGCTATATGCCGCACAGCCTTATGAGGCGGAACATGAGGCTTGTTGGCACGCTAATCGCTCTATGAATACAGATCGAGACCCAGGTGTCGATGATCCGAAGTACAGAAAAACGACAGATGGCAAGGATCGTGAAGACCGGACCGGGAGACCAGTCAGTCCAACATCCCCGCGCCAATTTTTAGTTCGCGACCGTGACCACCGGCCTGTGTGGTTGATTGTTGACTCTGGCCGTGGCATCAACCGGCCCTGCCCGTAGCGCCGCAGTATGACGGTGGAATACGACACTGAAATACGGCGGTGAATCGTGAAATGGAAAAGGAGAGCTCAATGTCTGACGGATTAACCCTCAACAAGATCACGTCCCAGCGCGGGATCAGCATTGGCGAGGCGGCTCGCCGTGTCGCCGATCTCGGCTGGACGCCCAGTTACGTTCAGGAAGCGATGACCTTCCCGACGGACTACAAGATCAGCAAGGCGCCGCGCGACCCGATGAAACAGGTGCTGCGCTCCTATTTTCCGATGCAGGAGGAAAAGGATAACCGCGTCTACGGTGCGCTCGATGCAGCGTTGCGCGGCGACATGTTCCGCAACGTGCAGCCGCGCTGGGTCGAGTGGATGAAGCTGTTCCTGGCGATCATTCCTTTCCCCGAAATTTCGGCGGCGCGTTCAATGGCGATGCTCGGTCGCCTTGCACCCGGTGAGGAACTGCGCACGGGCTTCACCATGCAGATGGTCGACGAGTTCCGCCACTCGACCATCCAGATGAACCTCAAGAAGTGGTACATGGAGAACTACATTGACCCGGCCGGGTTCGATATCACCGAGGCCGCGTTCGGCAAGTGCTACGCGACCACGATCGGCCGTCAGTTTGCCGAAGGTTTCCTGACCGGCGACGCCGTGACAGCGGCGAACGTGTTCCTGCAAGTGGTCGCGGAAACGGCGTTCACCAACACGCTGTTTGTCGCCATGCCGTCCGAAGCCGCGCGCAACGGCGACTATGCATTGCCGACGGTGTTCCTCTCGGTGCAGTCCGACGAAAGCCGGCATATCGGCAATGGCCATTCGCTGGTGATGTCGGTGATCAATGATCCGGACAATCATCTCTTGCTGGAGCGCGATCTTCGCTACGCCTTCTGGCAGAACCACGCCATTGTGGACGCGGCAATTGGCACGTTCATTGAATACGGCACCACCGACCGCGACAAGAACAAGGAATCGTATGTCGAGTTGTGGCATCGGTGGATCTATGAGGATTACTACCGTACCTATATGCTGCCGCTGGAAAAATACGGCATCAAGATTCACCACGATGACGTAGGGGCCGCCTGGGATCGGCTGGTCAAGAAGAATTACGTCCACAAGGTCGCGCAGTTCTTCTCCGTGGGCTGGCCGGTCAACTTCTGGCGTATCGAAGCGCAGACCGAAAAGGACTTCGAGTGGTTCGAGCACAAGTACCCGGGCTGGTACGCCGAATTCGGCGACTACTGGAAGTGGTACGCAAAGAAGAGCATCCCCGGCGAGACCAACATGCTGTTCGATCAGGAGAACGGTTATGTGTACCCGCACCGCTGCTGGAGTTGCCTTGTGCCGTGCCTGATCCGGGAAGACTTCGTAGTCGACGAAGTCGAAGGGCAGTTGTACACCTACTGCTCGGAGCTTTGCAGCTGGACCCACAAGGTAGCGTTCGCCTCGGAATACGAGGGACGGCCGACACCTGCGATGGGACGCTTCAGCGGCCGGCGCGAGTGGGAAGAGTGCTACCACGGCTGGGATCTGGCGGATTGCATCAAGGATCTCGGTTTCGTGCGCAGCGACGGCAAGACTCTCGTGCCGCAGCCGCATCTGCAGTTCGACGACAGGAACATGTGGACGCTCGACCATGTTCGCGGTCATACGATCCAGAGCCCGATCGTTCTGCTGCGGGGGATGACGCCGGAGCAGCGCGAGAAGCACATCGCTGAATACCGGGCCGGTTTCAAGATCAATCCGGTGAATTGAAGAGGGGATGCCGTCCGGGAGCGTATCGCTCCCGGACGGCTCAGGGGACACGATAAGCACGTTGAGCAATACGCAATGGAAGAGGGATGTCATGCCGGAAACAATCGACTACCAGACAGTTCATACAGTGCGATTCGAGCCTGTCGGCGTAGAGATGGAGGTCGCGGAAGGCGAGACCGTGCTGGACGCGGCGTTTCGCCAGGGCATCTCGGTGATGCACGGATGCAAGGAAGGGCAATGCAGCAGTTGCAAGTCCCTGTTGATCGAAGGCGACGTGGAGTTGAAGAAGTACTCGACCTTCGCGCTGCCCGACTATGAGCGTGAGACGAATCACATCTTGCTGTGCCGGACGCTCGCCTTCAGTGACCTGACAGTGGAGCTGCTGAACTACGACGAAGACCTGATGCGCCGCTCGATTGCGGTGAAGGAATTCGGCGCGACGCTGACAAAGATCAGCGCGCTGACGCACGACATCAGGCTGCTCGAAGTGGAGCTCGACCAGCCCCTGCGGTTTTGGGCCGGCCAGTACGTTGACCTGACCATTCCGGGGCTGGACATCACCCGGTCGTTCTCCATGGCAAGCGTACCAAGCGAGCCAGGGGGCCAGACGAGCCTTGCGTTCATCATCAAGAAGTATCCGAACGGCGCATTCTCTTCTCAGCTCGATGACGGCCTCAAGCCGGGCGACCGGCTGGTGGCGAAGGGACCGTACGGCACATGCTTTCGCCGGGAAGAACAGCCGGGGCCAATGGTCCTGGTAGGTGGCGGCTCTGGAATGTCTCCCCTGTGGTCGATCCTCAACGATCTCGTCCAGAGCGGCGAGCAAAGGCCGGTGCGTTTCTTCTACGGCGCGCGTACCCGTCGCGACTTGTTCTATCTCGACGACTTCGCGGCGCTCACTGCAAAGCTGCCTGACTTTCGCTTTATCCCGGCGCTTTCGCATGCGGAAACGGGCGATGGATGGACCGGCGAGACCGGCTTCATTCACGAGGTGCTGGGGCGGACCTTGCGCGAGGAAGCGCTTGCCGGTGAGATCGATGCTTATACGTGTGGTCCGACACCGATGATCGACGCAGTCATGCCCGTGCTGCAAATGGCCGGTGTATCTCCCGAGCGGCTTTATTTCGACAAATTCACCCAGGCCGTCCGCTGACGGGCCCTTGGCAGGGCTTCAGACCGGAAGTTCCGATAAATGAAGGACGAAGGAGGATCGACATGAGCACCACCATAGAGCAACCGGCATCGCTGGCATCAGGCGCGGCCGGCGCGGCCCAGTTCGCTGGCTGGGATAGCCGCAAGTACAACTACTTCGAGCCGAAAGGGCGCAAGGCGTCCCACTACGAGGACATGACCGTCGATGTTCAGCCGGACCCGAAGCGCTACCTGCTGCAGGACTGGATCATCTCGTTCGCTGACGGCACGCCGACCTATTCCGAAACATGGACCGCCGCCAAATGCACGGACTGGCACAAGTTCCGCGCAGTCGATGAGGAATGGGAGCGCACGCACTACCAGCGCCAGTCCACGATCATCGGCATGATCAGCGGCGCTATCAGCAATGCCCGGCGCTCGGGCGCGGTGAAGCGTTTCGACAAGACGTGGCTCAAGCTGCTGGAGCAGCATCTTGGCGCCTACAAGCATGCGGAGTTTGGCCTGGGTACCGCGACCATGCACGCGCAGCGCTATGGGGTGACGCAGATGATCAACAGCGCCATCCTCACGAACGCATCGTACAAGCTGCGCTTTGCGCAAGACCTGACGCTGTACTTGGGAGAGATCGCACTGGACGCGCCGAATCTCGACCTCGACGCCGGCAAGACCCATTGGCTGAACGACCCGATCTGGCAGGAAACGCGCCGGGCAGTGGAGGCTATTGGTGGCGCAACCGACTTCCTCGAAAAGTACTTCGCGGTCAATGTAGTCTTCGAGCCGCTGGTGGCCGACCTGTTTCGCAGCGGCTTCATCATGCAGATGGCGGCATCGCAAAACGATTTCCTGACGCCTACGGTCGTTTCCGCAGCCGAGGGCGACTATGAGCGCAACCTGGCCAACGCGGTCGAACTGTTCCACATGCTTGCCAACGACCCGAAGCATGGGGACGCCAACCGCAAGTTGTTTGGCGAATGGCTTGAAAAGCATGGCACGCTGGCAGCCGAGGCGGCAAAGCACCTCCAGCCGATCTGGTCGATCCCGCATGTCAAGGTGGTCCAGTTCAACGACAGCCTGAACAGTTCGATAGAACGCGCCGAGATGATTGCCCGAGAGATCGGCATTCATTTTCCACTGTCGATCCGGGCCTGAACCATCCCTTGGCAATCCCTTTGTAGTACGACCTAACCGGGAAGAGGAGTACACGATGTCAGTGCATACCGACAACATCTTCAAGTCGATGAAGGACGTTCGTTTCGAGCAGACCATTTCCCATCAATGCGGCGTCACCATGAACGATAGTGTCGAGGCACGCGCCATTGCGGAGTTGATGGCGCACAAACCCGGCATCACGGTGACCTACCTGCCCGCGATGATCCGCATAGACGGGCAGGGGAAGATCGAGTTCAAGATGGCCGAGATCAGCGAGTCGCTTGGCCGCGAGATGACCCCGCATCTGTTCGAGATCTCCACCTCGACCCACTACGGGCGGATGGTGATGATAGACGACGACACCGTCGTGCTGTTCGGCAATATGGACGACGCCATGGCTTACGAGTAACGGCCTGGACCGTATCGCATATCGCGACTGGCTTGGCTTGCCGTGAGGCCGGTCGCTCTCGCACAACCATGGAGACAATGTCATGTATCGGACCGCGGACGGAGAAGAGATCTTCATTATTGACGGGCACGTTCATCTTTGGGACGGCAGCAAGGCCAACCTGAAGAACGTGCACGGCCAGCAGTTCATCGATTGCTTCTATGCCTATCATTCGAACCTGAGTCCCAAGGAATATTTGTGGCCCAAGGAGAAATTCGACAAGTACGGCGAGGAAGCCATGCACGAGGACCTGTTCGTCAAAGGCTACGACGACATGGCGATCTGTCAGCCGACGTACCTGACGGACTTCTATAAAAACGGTTTCAACACGACCGAGGCCAACTATGTGTTGAAGGGCAAATACCCGAACCGGTTTATCGTCAACGGGGCGTTCGACCCCCGCGACGGCGAGGCCGGACTCGATCGCCTGGACGAGTTGTCCGAGCGCTACAAGATCCAGGGCGTCAAGCTCTATACCGCCGAATGGCGAGGTGACAGCAAGGGTTACAAGCTGTCAGACCCGGGCGTGCAGAGATACTTCGAACGCTGCGAAAAACTGGGGATCAAGAACATCCATGTCCACAAGGGCCCGACCATCCTGCCGCTGAACCGCGATGCCTTCGATGTTGCCGACGTCGACGACGCGGCGACCAGCTTCCAGAACCTGAACTTCATTGTCGAGCATTGCGGGTTGCCGCGCCTGGACGATTTCTGCTGGATCGCGACCCAGGAAACCAACGTGTATGGCGGCCTGGCTGTGGTGTTACCGTTCATTCATACGCGCCCCGAGTATTTCGCCCATGTGATTTCAGAGCTGCTTTTCTGGATCGGCGAAGACAAGATCCTGTACGGCAGCGACTACGGTATCTGGTCGCCGAAGTGGCTGATCGAGAAGTTCATGGCGTTCGAGTTGCCTGAATCCGTCAGCAAGGAGACGGGCGTTCAACTTTCGCTGACAGCGAAGAAGAAGATCCTCGGACTCAATGCGGCGCGCTTGTATGGCATCGATATAGAAGCGCAGAAGAAGCTGCTGGCTGACACGCGCCAGACGGCCACGGTATGACCATCATGGCAGCCGTTGCTATGGTTGACCGGAGCGCGGAGGTGTGGACGCGGCTCGAATCCGTCATCGATCCCGAACTCGACGAATCGGTGACGGAGTTGGGTTTCGTCACCCGCGTCGAGGTCGATGCGGACGACCACGTGCGCATCGATTTCCGCTTGCCGACCTACTGGTGCGCCGCCAATTTCGCGTTCCTGATGGCCGACGACATGCGGATTGCGGTGGCGGCTTTACCGTGGGTCAGGAAGGTCACGGTGGGCCTCGGCGAGCACATGTATGCCGACGAGATCAATCGCGGCGTCGCGGCCGGCCAGTCGTTCCAGGATACTTTTGGTAGTGAAGCCAGCGGCGAACTTGAGGAGGTTCGCCGGACCTTCATGATCAAGGCTTTCCAGCGAAGGCAGGAAGCGCTGCTGACTTATCTGCTCGATCATGGGCATGAGTCTGCAGCGTTGCTGCGGCTAACCGTGGTGGAACTAGCCGCGCTGCGTTGCGATGCCGAGGGCGATCGCCTGGTCCTTCGCTATCTGGACCGGCGTGCGGTAGTGGGGTCGGGTGCGAACGAACTGGCCTTCGTCGACCAGGACGGCGCACCGCTCGATGCCGGCCAGATCCACACCTACTTGCGTGCCTTGCGACGGGTCGGCGTCAACGCCGAATTTAACAGCGCACTGTGCCGGGGATTGCTGGCCACTCGATACGGCTCGGGATGCACGCCAGAAGTGGAGGTCAAGCCGGTGCATTTCGTTCGTTCTATCGGCGCGGCCAGATCGATTTGATTTAATTCGTCATACCAATCAATCATAAGAGGAGACACGCAATCATGCCGAACATCATGTTGCACGACGACGAGGCTCGCATGGCGCTCGGCCGCGGCGTGGCCAAGCTTGCGAAGGCCGTACGTGGCACGCTCGGTCCCCGTGGGATGAATGCGATCATCGACCGGCCAATCGGCACGCCGATCATCTCCCGCGATGGCGTGAGCATCGCCAATGAGATCGAACTTGAAGACGTGTTCGAAAACATCGGTGCGCAGGTCGTGAGGGAGGTGTCGAAGCAGACCAATGAAGTCGCCGGCGACGGCACCACCACGGCGACTGTCCTGGCGGATGCACTGGTGCAGGACGGCCTTGCCTGTCTCGCGGAAGGGGCTAACCCTGTCGAGTTGGTCCAGGGCCTCGAAATCGCTGTAACGGAGGTTATCGCGGCGCTTAAACGCACGGCGACTCCGCTAAGCGGAACCGAAGAGGTGCGTGCGGTTGCAATTGTGGCCGCCAACGACGAGGTCACGGGCGCAATGGTGGCGGAGGCGCTGGAGCGGGTCGGTGCCGATGGCATCGTCGACGTCGAATATGGCACGACGGTCGAAACGCGTCTGGAAGTGGTCGACGGCATGGCCTTCGATCGCGGCTACCTGTCTCATCACATGGTCACGGATCTTGAAAGAATGCAGGTGGTGCTCGATAACCCGCTCATCCTGATGACCGATCAGCGGCTGCAGTCGGTGGAGGAGGTGGCGGCCATCCAGGCGCTAATAGCGCCGAGCAAACGCCCGCTGCTGATCATTGCCGAAGAGGTGGCTCCCGCCTGTGTGGTGAGCCTGCTTGCCTGGCGAGATAACGGCGGGGTTCCTGTGGCGGCCATCCATCCGCCCGAATACGGGCACTGGCGCAAGGCGATGCTCGAGGATATCGCCATTGTCACCGGAGGCCGGGTGGTCGCCCGCGACCTGGGCGGAAAACTCGAGACCACGGAACTGAGAGACCTCGGCAGTGCCCGGCAAGTACGCATTTCTGCCAACCAGACCATCATCACGGCCGGTGGCGGCGATCCGGTCGGCATCTCCGCGCGTCGCCAGCAGGTGGCGCGCCAGTACGAGATGGCGCCGGAGAATGTTGAGCGGGACAAGTACCAGGTGCGGCTCGCGAAGCTATCCGGCGGCACCGCGATGATCCTGGCCGGCGGCGCCACGCCGGTCGAGCAGAAGCGCCGGCTTCATTTGATCGAAGATGCGATCAACGCGGCGCGCGCGGCTATTGCCGAGGGAGTCGTGCCGGGAGGCGGGATGGCGTTGCTCCGGGTGTCCTCCGAGCTTGAAGGGATCGTTTCACGAACCCAGGGGAGTGTTCAGCAGGGCGCGAGACTGCTGCAGCGGGCGCTGACAAAACCGCTATTTCATATTGCGACGAACTGCGGACTGAACGGCGAGGCGATCGTGTCGGAGGCGGTGCGATCGAGACCGGGCATGGGACTCGACGCGCGCACGGGTGCTTTCGTGAACCTGGTGGAGGCAGGCATCATCGATCCGGTGAAGGTCAGCTACAGCGCGGTGCGAAATGCCGCATCGGTTGCAGGATTGATCCTGACTACCCAGACGCTGATCGCCAAGAAACCGGAGACGATCGATCCTACGGCTGGTCCTGCGCTTGGCGGAGGGGCAGAAGTGTTTGGCCGAAAATAATCGTGCCGTAACCGGTCGCCTTGCGGAGGCCGGTTACAGCCAATAGAATAATTCGGCGTCCGAATCAATATGTTTCGATTGTGAGAGACCGGCAAACGCGCATTGCCGGATTTTCGCGCTCGCGTGGCCCGCTGACCACGCCTTGTACACCTTGTAATAGCGGGCTATTACATCGATAACTGTTGAGTCATTTTCGCCAGGAATAGCGCTGCATAGGCCCGGAGTATGTCTGTTATGTGTCTCAGAGAAGAATAGTTGGTCATCTTGCATGGGCCGTGTTTTCCCGAGAGCACTTGGTCAAAAGCTAGGCATATACTAGTCCGTGGTGTTGCTGCCAGCTGACAGAATTGAATAGCGAGAAATGAGTCGCGAGAAGCGCCAGCCGCAATACCAGAAAAGCGAGTCGCGACGAAGCCTGCCTTAAAGGGGTTTTGCGTTGACCAATCGCATCGGAGGAGACGCGTGGTGAGACACCAAACTGGGAGTGCATCGGGCCCTGGCAATCAGGCAGTGATGCATGGGCTGATGGCACAGGCGCAGCGCGCCGACATCCTCCACTCTGACCGCGACACCATGCGTGCATGGGAGCGTTTCCTGGCGGGAGAGTCATCAGTATCGGTTCCTTCGGCTCTGATTGAATCCTGGCAACGAAGCCTTGAGTCTGGCGTTAGTCCATCGGCCGGCCTCGCGCCATTTGCGGTGCACGGCGATGCTATAGAGGCTTTGCGTTGGCGTCATCGGGAGTTGCTGGCGGCCTCGGACCGCCTTTTCGCCGCGACCGCGGACCTGTTCGCGGATTCGCATTCCATGCTGCTCCTGACCAACCAGGATGGTGTGATTCTCAAGGCGGCGGGGGACCTGCGCACGTTGACGGCGGGCGAGAAGATCCATTTGACGACAGGCGGCGACTGGCGTGAAGCGATGGCGGGCACCAATGGCATCGGCACCGCGCTCGCTACCGGCAAACCCACTTATATTCATGCGTCGGAGCACTTCTGCGAAGGGATCAAGTCCTGGAGTTGCGCGGCGGCGCCTATTTGCGAACCTGGAACCGGTTCGATCATAGGCGTGCTCGATATTTCCGGGCCGCCTTCGACTTATCAGATCAATAACCTGACGTTGGCAATCACGGCGGCGCGGCAAATAGAAATGGTGCTCGCCGAGCAGTCCGCGCGTCAGCAAATGCGCCTATTGGCCTTTTGCCTGCAACGGGTCACGGCGTCGGACGCAGCGGGGATGATCGCCATCGACCGGCGCGGCCGGCTCGTCCATACGACGGGCAGAATGCCCCTTCCCGTCGGCATAGGGGAGCGCTTCCCCGGAATGGACGAGAACTCGGCCGTGGAGGACTGGGCCCGGCACCTTCCGCAAGGCTTGCGTGCCGAATGGTTCAGCCCGGTCGTGGTGGAAGGCAGCACGATCGGCGCAATGCTCGTCGTTCCTGCGATCCGGTCGCGCTCTTCGGGCAAGCGGATTGCCGAGCGCATTAGTGCGTCAGGGGACGGATCGCGTGGCGAGACCGGGGGCGACGTTGGAAGCGAGGCGGATCCTCAACGCAACTGTTTCGCCCAGATACTCGGGCAGAGCGCTGTCATGCTCGCCGCTGTTAACCGGGGGTGCCAGCTCGCCCGAAGACGTGTACCGGTGTTGATCGAAGGCGAGACCGGGGTCGGCAAGGAACTGTTCGCACGCGCCATACACGGCGAGGAACGCGGCGGCGGAGCGTTCGTCGCGTACAACTGCGGGGCGGCGTCGAAGGAGCTGATCGGCAGCGAGTTGTTTGGCCACGTACATGGCGCATTCACGGGAGCGACTGCAGAGGGACGACCCGGCCGGTTCGAACTGGCGCACGGCGGAACCTTGTGTCTGGATGAAATCGGCGAGTTGCCGCTCGAATTACAACCCGTGCTGTTGCGCGCGCTTGAGGAGGGCGTGGTCTATCGATTGGGAGACACGCAGCCACGGCGCGTCGATGTGCGCCTGTTAGCGATGACCAATCGTAATCTGCATGACGAAGTAAAATCCGGACGGTTCCGTGGTGACCTTTATTACCGGATCAGCGTCACCCGCATTCGAATCCCGCCGTTGCGCGAGCGGGACATCGACATTGATCTCCTGGTCGACCATTTCAACCGGCGACTGGCCCTTCGCCACGCGGTCGCGCCAAGGCGGCTGAACCCCGACGTCATGGCCGCGTTGCGCGCGTATTCATGGCCGGGCAATGTCAGGGAGATGCGGAATATCATTGAAAACTTGCTGTTGACGTCGCGGGACGAGGAGGTCGGGCTCGATGAGTTGCCTGCCGAGTTGCTTGCGGAAACGGCGAGTGTCGGTACGGTTGAGCCGGAGCTGCTTCAGACGACGAGTCTGGAGGAAACGGAGCGTGTAGCCATTGCTCGCGCGGTACATGGCGCTCATGGGAATCTTGCACAGGCTGCCCGTTCGCTTGGTGTTTCCCGTAGCACGTTGTATAGAAAGCTCGAGATCTATCAGCTGGAAGGGATTGTTAAGCCGGCGATGGAGTGAGGGGCGACAGGGTTGCCCGGTGTCGGCGTTAGCGGTCGTGGTGTATGCCGATTGCTGCTTTCGATGTTAGTGACAAGGTGCACAAAGGGCAAAGCACCGGGCACGCCCTATTGCACGTTGCCATCAAGCGGCGATGTCCCGGTCAACCCGCGCGCCGGGCGCGCAAGGTGTTGATTGCGCGACGCGGCAAAAGCCGCGTCGCGCTGCGACGGACGAAGACAGACCCCATGGTTTGGGCTATAGCTTCGATCGCTGGCAACGCGTTCATTCGCGGGCTATCGGTGTCTGCGACGCTGTAATGTCCTGTTTTAATTCCGGGTATGACAATGCCAAAAGATTAAGCATTGCAACGCCAAACCGACGCGCGAATTCATCGTCAAGCTGGTATCTGCCGCCTATTTGGGCTGCTGACTCTTCAAAAAGAATGGGAATTTCGAGCGCATCGGCGATGATGGATTGCGTTTTTTCTCTCTCTACCGGATAGACCAAAAGCCGCGCACCTTCTGCTGAAAAATTTATAATTACGGACCGCTTTGGATGATTTGAAGCCATTAGTAACCCCTGCATTGTTGGTATCTATCAAAGGCGTTTTCACGGCACAGCGCCATGCCCCGAATCAGACCCATTGGATATGCCACGGCACCACACATATCTAACGCACGCTCATACTCTGCGAAGCAATTCGCCTCTTGCGCTTCGCTGACGCCGCGCGCCGCTATCGACAATACATCATCGCCCGTCACACTCTTGACGTACTCAAACGGCGCGGCGTCACCTAGTGGGGTGGTCGCACCGCCAACGTCCGTCACCTCGCCAAGATCGCAAGCCTCTTCGTCACCGGACGATGGGAGCGCTGACGCAACAGCGGATACAACCGATGCCGCAAGCGCGCTTGCCGCCTCTCTGGCGGCGCGAGCGGCAATGTTACGCGCTTGCGCTTCCGCCATCGTTTCAACGTGCCGGAAGGGTTTTTGTAGTGCCCGAGCTTCCCGTGCGATACGCTCGTCGATCTCCTGGTTATACGCCTTCAGGTCATCTCGGTATGCCTTCGACCGGGCCGCGTAGCTGCTGGCGCGTTCGGCAATGTCGCGTTTATACGCGTCATAGTCGAATTCTTGCTTCGGAACAAAACCGTCGTGAGCGATGTAAGCGGGTTCCGCTCGAACAATCACCACGTCCCCGCTGCGCAGTTCCTGACAAAGCGCGTCGATAATGTTCTTCGGGCTTTCACCGTAAGGGCTAGGCCGGTAAGCCGGGAACGAATCGATAAGAAACTTTTGCACCCGCTCCACTAGCTCGGGCTGGCTCGCCCAATGCTCGATATTAGCGGCCTTGAACAGCGCTTTTCCGGCATCTAGCGCTTCCTGCTGCTCTTTCGTTCTCGTGTTTCGTGCGTAGTCCCACTTTTTATAAAGCAGGTAGCGATAGCGGCCATATCGCATCAATTCGGTTGTCATCTCAGTTATTTTGTAGTTGCAACGCCCGTCACGCTAACGCACTTTTCCGCGCGTCCATCTCAATAAGCAGACGGGTGCGCCGTGGCTATCAAGGGTTTGCATAAAGGGTTTTGCGTCAGGGACTTCGCAGCAACACGCGTATAGCATCGACGCGCCAGGAGCCCGATCTACGATCATCTTCTTGACGGATTGTATGACAGACATATAATGAGTTAAAAACCCGTATCCAGAAACCGGGCTGCTCAGCAGGAAAACTCAGGAGACAAATGTCGATGCTAGCTGAAGCAAGTATTGGGTATCGTCTCGACCGGTTGCCGCTTTCGCGCTTTCACTGGCGGCTGCTCGGCCTCGTCGCCGCTGGCATGTTCTTCGATTCGTTCGACATCTACATTGCCGGCTCGGTGCTCGCCGCAATGATCCATAGCGGCGAATCGACCCTGCAGCTCAACGCGGGATTCGTCTCCGCGACCTTCATCGGCATGATGGCCGGGGCGTGGTTGTCGGGCCTGCTGGGCGACCGTTTCGGGCGGCGCTTCTCCTACCAGTTCAACCTCGGCGTGTACGGATTTGCATCGATAGCCGCCGCTCTGTCGCCGAATATCTACTGGCTGATCTTTTTCAGGCTGGTGATGGGCCTCGGCATGGGCGCGGAGATCGTGGTGGGCTACGGCACACTCAGCGAATTCATACCGGCGACATGGCGAGGACGCTTCGGCACGATCCTGAACCTGATCATTAACACGTCGCTGTTCTTCTCCACGTTCATCGGCTGGCTCATCATTCCCCACTACGGCTGGCGGTGGATGTTTGCCATTGCAGGCGTAGGCGCACTGATCGTCTGGTTCCTGCGCAAGTCGATGATGGAGTCGCCGCGCTGGCTTGCATCGCGTGGGCGCACGACGGAAGCCGAGGAGATCGTGACGCGGATCGAGACGGCTTGCGGAGTAAGTGCGGGCTCATCAGACTATCCGCGCGTGCCCGTGGACCTTCTTTCACGTGACACCGCACCCGAGACGCCCGCGCGGCTGGCCGACCTCTTTTCGCGTCGGCTGATCAAACGCACGATCACCGGCATCACCGTGCTGATCGGACTGTTCACGGTCAACTACGCATTCGTCAGCTGGATCCCGACCTTCCTGGTGAAACAGGGACATAGTGTCTCCAACTCGCTGGGCCTGACCACGTTGATGTTCGCGGGCGGTCCGGTGGGCTCGCTGATCGCCTTCGGCCTTGCCGAGCGACTAGGCCGGAAATGGGGCATTGTTGCGTTTTCATTAGTCGGGATCGCATTTGCCGTCGCGTACCCGTTCGCGCAATCGCAGGTCATGATCACGGCATGCGGCTTTGCAATAACTGCGTGCATCTATGTGCTGTCGTCATTCAGCGTGGCGAGCTATGTGCCCGAACTCTTTCCCACGGAACTCCGCTTGCGCGGTTCGGGCCTGTGCAACACGGTCGGCCGTGGCTTCAACATCCTGGTTCCCTATCTCGTCGCCATGGCGTTCGCATCGTTCGGCATAGTCGGCGTGGTGTCGATGATTGCCGGCACCTTGCTGCTGCAAGCGTTGATCGTGGCGGCCATTGGACCGGAAACGAAGAATCGTTCACTCGAAGAGATTGCCGGGGCAGCGACAGTTGAAACCCCACCCGATGCGGACACCAGTCCGGCCACCGCACTCAAGTAGCTTCCATTACAAAGCAACCCGAAATGTGCCTCGCAAGGAATTCCCGCCATGCCAACGCCTGAAAACTATCGCATCTTTGCAGTGAAATACGCGCACCACGCGCGCCGTTCAACCGAGAACTTCATTGGCGGCGACTCGCACGACGTCCCCATGCCACTCGATTATTTCGTGTGGGCGGTCGTGGGCGAGTCCCGCGCATTCATTGTGGATACGGGGTTCGACACCAGCATGGCGCAGCAGCGCGGACGCACTATTACCAACCCGGTTGAAGATGGCCTGAAGCAAATCGGCATCCGGCCGGAGTCGGTGGACGATGTCATCCTCACGCACATGCACTACGACCACGCCGGCAACCGCGCGCTCTTTCCGAAGGCGCGGTACCACGTGCAGGACAAGGAGATGGCTTATTGCACGGGGCGCTGCATGTGTCATCACGCACTGAGTCATCCGTTCGAACCGGAAGACGTCAAGGCGATGGTCGGCCGGGTGTTCGAGGGCCGCGTGGAGTTTCACGATGGAGATTCGCAGCTCACACCCGGCTTGAGCGTGCACTGGGTCGGCGGCCATTCGAATGGCCTGCAGGTCGTGCGCGTTCATACGGAGCGCGGCTGGGTCGTGCTCGCTTCCGACGCTTCTCATTTCTACGCAAACATACGGGAGAACCGCCCGTACCCGGTTGTCTACAACGTCGGCGACATGCTGGAGGGCTTCAACACGGTCAGGCACCTGGCGGACTCGCCCGATCATGTCGTGCCGGGTCACGACCCCGAAGTGCTCAAGGTCTATGCACCGCATGACCGTGAAACCGAAGGCTGGATCGCGCGTCTCGATGTAGCGCCGCGTTGAGCGTCCCGTACTTTGATTCTTAACCAACGGAGAGCAGCACCATGATTGTAGAGATGCGCGTTTATCATTGCCTGCCGGGCCGTCTGCCCGCCCTTCAGGAGCGGTTCAGCACCACGACGCTGGGCTTTTTCGAAAAATACGGCATCCAACAGATCGGTTTTTGGACCACGTTGATCGGCCCCAGCAATCATGCGCTGACCTACCTGTTGAAGTGGCAAAGCCTCGCCGAACGCGAGACCAAATGGAACGCGTTCCAGGCTGATGAGGAATGGATTGCCAAGCGCGCGGCGAGCGAGGCCGAGAAGATGATCGTCGCGCGGATCGAGAACGTCTTTCTCTCGCCGACGGCTTTCTCCGCGTTGAAGTAATGCAGCAAGGGAAAACCCGGATAAATTGACGATCGACTGATTGTCATACAATCGTATAAACTTATCACATAGACGCGGCGAGAGAATTGCCGCCTGTCAATTTTGAGCTGTATCACGAAGGCGACACAGATGACGCGACCGCAACGAATAGGCTTCATCGGGCTGGGAATGATGGGCACGCCCATGGTGCAGTGCCTGGCGAAAGCCGGCTTTGAACTTTATCTCGCGGATGCCGATATGTCTCGCGCGGATGCCCTGGCGAAGGAAGTTGGCGCGGTAGGGCTGGATGCCGCGAACGCGGCGTCACTCGATGCACTGATCACCATGCTGCCAAATTCCGCAATCGTGGAGAGCGTGCTGCTCGATGGCGATGCAAAGGCGTGGGCGCGTCTCCTGCCGAGGGGCGCTGTCGTAATCGACATGAGTTCATCGGAGCCGGAGCGCTCGCGCAAGCTGGGCGCGACGCTCGCGAAGATGGGGCTCGACTATCTCGATGCGCCCGTTTCCGGCGGTGTGAAAAAAGCGAAGGAGGGCACACTCGCCATCCTCGCCGGTGGCGACGCGTCTGTGCTGGACACCTGCAGGCCCGTGCTCGAGGCCATGGGCAAGAGTGTGCTGCATATCGGCACGGCCGGGTCGGGACATGCGGCGAAGGCGTTGAACAATTATGTCTCGGCAGCAGGACTGATGGCGACGGTGGAGGCGCTGCATATCGCGGAGCGTTTCGGTATCGATCCGGCCGCCATGACCGATGTTTTGAATGCATCGACGGGACGCAGCAATACCTCGGAAAACAAGGTGAAACAGTTCATGCTGTCGGGCTCCTATGCATCCGGTTTTGCATTGCAGCTGATGAACAAGGACCTGAAGATTGCACGCGCATTGTCCGAAGCAGTGGGTTATCCGATGAAGCTCGGCATGACATGCACGTCGGTCTGGGACGAGGTCTCGCAACGCTCGACGCCGGCTACGGATCACACCGAGATGTACCGGCTTCTTGCGAGCGACGAATAAACCCGCAAACAGAAAGGATGAACATGTCTCGCGCGGCACAGTTTTATATCGATGGACAATGGACCGACCCGGTCGCGCCGGTCTGGTTCGACCTGATAGATCCGGCAACTGAAGTCAGGATTGATCGGCTGGCGTTGGGCAATGCGGCCGATGTCGATCGCGCAGTAACCGCGGCCCGCCGGGCATTCGTCACTTACTCGGCAACGTCGGTGCGAGAGCGCATCGACTTGCTTCGCCGCATCGTTCAAATCTACGAGCGTCGATACGATGAATTTGCCGAAGCGATGCGTCTGGAAATGGGCGCGCCAATCTCTTTTGCACGCAAGGGGCAGGCAGCCCGCGGTCCGGCGCACTTGAATGCGTTGATCGGCGTGCTCGAGAATTTCGAGTTCGAAGAACAGCGTGGCACCACGCGCGTGCGTCTGGAACCCATAGGTGTTTGCGGACTCATCACGCCCTGGAACTGGCCGATCAATCAGATCGTAGTCAAGATCGCACCTGCGCTGGCGGCGGGTTGCACGATGGTCCTCAAGCCGAGCGAATATTCGGCACTGAGCGCGCTGCTGTTCGCCGAAGTCGCGCATGAAGCGGGGGTTCCGCCGGGCGTGCTGAACGTGGTGAATGGCGACGGACCGGGCGTGGGCGCCGCGATCGCATCGCATCCGGATATCGACATGGTGTCGTTCACCGGTTCGACACGCGCAGGCATCCTGGTCGCCAAGATGGCGGCGGAAACGGTCAAGCGCGTGGCGCAGGAACTCGGCGGCAAGTCCGCGAACATCCTGCTCGACGACGTGAACCTGGACGATGCCGTCACGCGCGGCGTGGCTGCGTGCTTCACCAATTCCGGACAGTCCTGTTCCATCCCCACGCGCATGCTCGTGCCGCGTCACATGATGAACGACGCAGCGCAGATTGCGAAGGCGGCGGCGTCGACCTACAGCGTGGGCGCAACGGACAGCGAGACCACGCAGCTTGGACCGCTTGTCAATCGCAATCAGTTCGAGCGTGTGCAGCGCCTGATCCAGAAGGGAATCGACGAAGGCGCGCGGCTCGTTTCCGGGGGAACGGGGCGGCCGGACGGGTTATCGAAGGGCTATTACGTCAAGCCGACGATCTTCGCGGACGTCGCGCCCGACATGACCATTGCGCGCGAAGAGATCTTCGGGCCGGTGCTCTCCGTCATGGGATATGACAGCGAAGACGAAGCCATCAGGATCGCTAACGGAACGGAATACGGCCTGGCGGCGTACGTACAGTCTGGCGATATCGAGCGCGCCCGAAAAATCGGCCGTCAGCTCCGCGCAGGCGGCGTCCACCTCAACTATCCCGCGGCGGATTTCAACGCGCCATTCGGCGGCTACAAGCACTCGGGAAATGGCCGCGAATGGGGCGAAGCGGGGCTGCGCGAATACCTCGAAATCAAGGCAATGGTCGGCTACGGTCACGCCTGACGCCTACTGAAAATCACGCAACGACAGGGACATACGCTATGGCAGATAACAACGCGCTGTTTGACAAGGGCTTCGAGAACCGCAAGGAAGTGCTGGGGGCATCGCATGTGGAAAAGTCCTGGGCGAACGCGGACGACTTCAATCGGCCGATGCAGAAGCTCGTCACCGAATATGCATGGGGCGAGATCTGGGGCGATCCGACCTTGACGTTCAAGACGCGGAGCATGCTGAACATTGGCATGCTGACCGCGATGAGCCAGCATCACGAACTGTCCGTGCACGTCAAAGGCGCGCTCAAGAACGGCGTTACGAAGGAGGAGATCCGCGCGGTGCTGATGCAGGCCGCCGTGTACTGCGGCGCGCCTCTCGCGCTCGCGGCCTTCCGGGTCGCGACCGACGCAATCAAGGCCTACGAAGCGGACACCGCCCGCGGCTGAAATCCAACGTTGAACAAGCATCCGCGAGCGATGCAATACAACATCAATGGAGACGAGCATGGAAGCAGTCACGACACACGGCGCCGCAAGGGCGGCGACAGGGCAGTCGGTCGATGAGAAACGCCGCAATGCGATCAAGGGGGCGTTCTTCTCCGAATTCATCGACATGTTCGATATTTACCTGCCGGTGGTCGTGCTCGCTCCGGTGCTGTTCTTCTTCCAGCCGCCGCATCTCGCGCCCGGCATGGAGGCGATCCTCGCTTCCCTTGTTTTCATCACCACCTTGCTGGGCCGTCCGATCGGCGCGCTGCTGTTCGGTATGGTCGCGGACCGGGTGGGGCGCCGGCGGGCGTCGATTCTCTCGGTCTCCGGATTCGGCGTCGTCACGCTGTTGATCGCGTTGCTGCCTGGTTACGAAACGCTGGGTATCGGTTCCTACTGGCTGCTCGTGATCCTGCGGTTTATCGACGGCATATTTCTCGGCGGCGGCTACACGGGCGCGATGCCGCTTGCGATCGAATATTCGAAGAAGGAGCAGCGCGGCTTCGTCGGTGGTCTGATCATTGCGGGTTTCCCGGCCGCCTACGTGACGATCAACCTGGTTGCGATGCTGATGTTCGCCGTGTTTCCGCTCAACGGGCTGCATTCGCCGTATGTGCAGTGGGGCTGGCGCATTCCGTTCGTCATTGGCGCGGTGCTGGCCGCCATTCTCGCGATGTATTACGTTCATAAGGTATCCGAATCGGAGATCTGGGAAAGCGAGACTGGCGAAAAGAAACCGGAGAAACTGCCGCTGTCCGATCTGCTGCGCGGCAAGAGCGGACGCAACCTGCTGCAGGTCCTGCTGATGATGTCGGGTTTCTGGCTCACGCAGAACATCATCACGATCTTCATGCCGACGGGCTTGCTTGTGCGTACGCTGCACCTGACCGGTTTCCAGATGTCGCTCACCTTGCTGCTGTCTTATTTCGTGCTGTTCTTCAGCTATATCGGCTCCGGCATGCTCGGACAGAAAATCGGCCGCCGGACGTTCTTCGTGGTGGTGGGTCCATTGATCGCAACGGTCGGCGCCGTCATTCTCTACGTGCTGTCCAATGTGGATGGCCTGTCGTTGCCGGTCATCATGCTGCTGGTCATGCTGCTCTCGGTGCTGGTCACTTCGCCGTGGGGCGTGATCGTGACTTACATCAACGAACGCTTCGTGACCGATGTTCGCGCCACGGGATTTGGCGTGGGCTTCAGCCTGTCGGTGATCATCCCGTCGTTTTATGCGTTCTATATGAACTGGCTGGGCGCGTTCATGCCGTTGCGGCTTACGCCCGTGGTGCTGCTATGCATCGGCGGCGTGATTGGCACGGTCGGCGCGCTGATGGGACCGGAAACGAAGCACGTCGATTTTTGAACCTGGGTAGAGACTCATGAATACGCAACGCATTGGCTTCATCGGTTTGGGCAACATGGGCGGCCGCATGACGCGCCGCCTGGTGGGAGCGGGCATTGAAGTACTGGGCTACGATGCCTCGCCCGAACGCGCGCTCGCCGCTGGCGCACGGGCGGCGACATCGATCGCGGAGGTGATCCGGTTTGCGGATGTCGTGCTGCTGTCGCTGCCGGACAGCAAGGTGGTTGAAGCGGTGGTCGAGGGCACGGATGGCATCCTTGCTTCTTGCCGTGAAGGACAGACTGTGATCGACCTGAGCACAGCCGCCGCGAGTTCCACCATCCGGCTCAATGCGCTATTCAAGGAGCGTGGCGTGCAGTACATAGATGCCGGCATTTCCGGTGGCGCCGCAGCAGCGGAAAAGGGCACGCTCACGCTGATGGTCGGCGGGGACGCCGCCGCTATCGAAGCAATCCAGTGGGTCTTCAAACCGATCGCCACGAAGGTGATCACCATGGGCGAGAGCGGCGCGGGTCATACGACCAAGCTGCTCAACAATTTCCTGAACGCAGTGAGCCTGTCGGCGACCGCCGAGGTGATGGTCGCAGGCAAGAAGGCCGGGCTCGATCTCCATCGTTTGCTCGACGTGCTCAACAGCAGCAGCGGGGTGAACTTCGCCACGCAGAACCGCTTTCCGAAGATTGTCGATGGCGACTACCTGGAGGGCGGCCTGACAGCGAAGCTGATGACGAAGGACGTCGTGCTGTATATCGACCGCGTGCGCGAGTTGGGTGTGTCATCGCTGAATTCATCGGGGCCGCTCGCGAGTTTCGGACTGGCAACGGCGCTGGGATACGGCGACATGATCAGTAACCGCGTGGTGGATGCGATCGGTGACGTGTCGGGCGGCGTACGTCTCAAGGATTCCACGAATTCTTCAACGGGAGAACAGTAATGAAAGTGTTTCGCGGCAGGGCCGAAGGGGCGGTATCGGAGCAACGTTCGGCTACGTTCAGCGGTGTCGTGTGGGCAGACTCGATCATGCCGACGACCGACAAGGTCACCATCGCGAACGTATTCTTTTCACCGGGCGCGCGTACTTTCTGGCACACCCACGAGCAGGGGCAGATTCTGCAGGTGACATCGGGCAGCGGTTTCGTGTGTGTGGATGGCGGCGAGCCGCAGGCAATCCGCACCGGCGACGTGGTATGGATTCCCGCCAATGAGCGGCACTGGCACGGCGCAGGACGCAACAGCTACATGGTCCATACCGCCACGTCGCTCGGCAAGACGATGTGGGAAGAAGAGGTCGCCGAAGCGGTTTATCAGAACTCGGTGGGCTGAAGTCATGACGGCTCCCCTGACGCAGCGGCAGCAACAGGCGAAGGACGCGTTCAAGCATGTGCACGGCACATGGAGCGATAGCTGGGAGAGCCTGTTACGCCTCGATGCCAGCTTCTTCGAGGCTTACGTGGCGTTCTCGGCAGTGCCCTCGAAGAAGAATCATCTCGACGACAAAGTAAAGGCGTTCGTCGCCATCACAGCCTGCACGGCCGCGACTCATCTATACGCGCCGGGCGTGGCGCAGCACATTGACGCTGCGCTTCGCGCGGGCGCCACGCGTGCGGAACTGGTCGAAGTGATCCAGCTCGCGAGCACCGTGGGCATTCATGCTGCGAACGTTGGCGTGCCCGTGCTGATCGAAGTGCTCGAAGAAGGGGGCAAACGCCATGGGCCGGCGCCACTCGATGCCCGCCGTGCCGCGTTAAAGGAAAGCTTTATCGAGAATCGCGGCTATTGGCATTCGTCGTGGGAGGGTTTCCTCGAACTCGATCCCGATCTGTTTGAAACCTACGTGGCATTTTCTTCCGTACCTTGGCGCGAAGGCGTACTGGAGCCCAAGGTCAAGGAGTTCATGTACTGCGCGTTCGATGCTGCGGCAACCCACCTCTACGTGCCGGGCCTGAAACTGCACATGCGCAATGCGCTTCGGTATGGCGCAACGGCTGAGGAGATCATGGAAGTGCTGGAAATTGTAAGCACCATCGGCATACACGGCGCCGTAGTCGCCGCACCGATCCTCGAAGCTGCGCTCGATGAGTTCGAACGCAACAACGTGTAGATATTGTTCGGCGGTGCATAGGCCTGCGCAATGGCGGTTTCAGCCGGAACTTCGAGTATCATGGGTCACTGATAAATCGTCCGACGGGAATACAATCATGGCATCCGAAATGGATTTGATACGACCGGAAACTTTACGGCATCAGGTCGAGACTGTCCTTCGCCAGGCCATCATGTCCGGGCGTTTTGCACCGGGCGCACGCCTGGTGGAACGTGAGTTGTGCGAGTCACTGGGTGTGAGCCGCACATCGATTCGGGAAGCCTTGCGCCGTCTCGAAGCGGAGAAGCTGGTCTGCAGCGTGCCGCACAAGGGACCTATGGTCGCGGTCATGTCGAAGAGCGAAGCGTCGGAGCTGTACGCCATACGCGGTCTGCTCGAGGGGTTTGCAGCCGGGGAGTTTGCGCGGATAGCGAGCGACGCCGCCATCACGCAGTTTGGCGAAGCCGCGAAGGTGTTGAAGGCGAAGGCCATGACGGGCGACCAGGCCGGCGTGCTGGCCGCGAAGACGAATCTGTATGACGTGTTGCTCGATAACTGCGGGAACGGGTTGGTGAAAGAGATCCTGACCAGTCTTTATTCGCGGGTGAACCTGCTGCGCGCAACCTCGCTGATGCACCCGGACCGGTTGCCGTCGAGTCTCAAGGAAATCGACAAGCTGTTCAAAGCGCTGAAGGCGCGAGATGCGCAGGCAGCGGAAGCTGCCGCCCGCTTGCATGTGGCGAATGCGGAGAAGGCGGCCATGCGGATGCTGGACGAAACCGCGAGCGAATAAGAGTTTGCCCGGGCGTTCACCGCCCGGGTTTTGTCGCTGTAAGCCTTGGGCTGGCAGCCTATCATTTCATTAGGATTACTTTTCATGAAAGGAAGGTCTGCGCTGGTTACCGGATCATCGGATGGGCTTGGATTTGCGATGGCTGAAGGCCTCGCTCGTTCGGGCTGCAACGTCGTGCTGCATGGACTCGAATCGCCGGAAAGCGTGCGAGATTCCCTGGCCCGGATCGAGCAGGAATACGCGGTCAAGGCTGCCTATGTTCAGGCGGACCTGACGGACCCCGGTGCCGTCTCCACATTGGTGAGCAAGGCGCGCGAACGCATGGGTGGCATCGATATCCTGATCAACAACGCGGTCGTGCGGCACTTTGCATCTATCGAGGATTTCCCCGCCGACCGATGGAACCAGGCGCTGGCAGTGAACCTGACTGCCGCGTTTCAGGTTATTCAGCTGGTCCTGCCCGATATGCGCACGCGTGGATGGGGTCGCATTTTCAACATGACTTCGGTGTATGGGTCACGCGCCACGCCGAACCGCGTGGACTATGTGACGACCAAGACCGCGCTGCTCGGACTGACGCGCGCCGTTGCAGTCGAGACGGTTGGTCATGGCATTACGTGCAACGCGCTTTGCCCGGGGACGGTGAAGACGCCGAATATCGAAGGCCGGATTGAGCAGTTGATGGAGGAGAAAAGCCTCGGTCACAGTGACGCCGTCAGGCAGTTCCTCACCGGCAAGCAACCCACCGGCGAATTCGTCAGCGCGGCGCATGTCGCGGATCTTGTCGTCTTCCTGTGCTCGGATGCGGGCAGCCAGATAACAGGCGCCATGATGCCGATGGAAGGCGGCTGGCTCGCCGGCTGAGTGCATTGATGCGATACGAAGGGAGGGGACATTCATGAAAGACATCACGCGTACGCTGGCCACGTTCGTGGCGCAGACACAGTGGGAAGACATCCCGCCAAAGGTGCGTCACGAGGCAAAGCGAGCGTTGGTGAATTACTTCGCCGTGGCGCTGGCGGGTTGCTCGGATCCGGGTATCAGTAAAGCCGTGAGCGTGTACTGCCGCTTCAGTTCGGGGCGCGACGCAGGGCTCGTCGGACGCGACGAGAAGACCGACATCCTGAATGCGGCCGCGCTGAACGCAATGAGTGCGAACGTCTTCGATTTTGACGATACCCACGTGCCCACCATCATTCACCCTACCGCCCCGGTGGCCGCGCCGTTGTTCGCGCTTGCGCAGCAGTCGCCGTTGAGCGGCCGGCAGTGGCTGCTGGCGTTTGTACTCGGCGTGGAAGTCGAGTGCCGGTTGGGCAATGCCGTGTCGCCCGGGCATTATCAGCGAGGCTGGCATATCACCTCTACCTGCGGCGTGTTCGGCGCGGCGGCGGCTATTGCGAAAGCCCTGAATCTGGACGCTGCGCAAATCGCCTGGGCCTTCGGCAATGGGTCGGCGCAATCGTCGGGACTGGTTGAAACATTGGGCAGCATGTCGAAGAGCATCGGCGTGGGCAATGCGGCCCGTAACGGGCTGCTCTCCGCGTTGCTGGCGCAAGAAGGGTTCGCCGGACCCGAGCGGCCCATTGAAGGCGAGCGCGGCTTCCTGCGCGTGATGAGCGAGGCCGCCGACGCCGATGTTGACGCAGCATTCGCTACGCTTGGCCGCGAATGGGCGCTGTTATCGAATGCGTATAAACCTTACCCGTGCGGCGTCGTGCTCAATCCGGTCATTGAGGCGTGCCTGGGGCTATCGGCGACTCCGGGTTTTTGTTTCGCCGATGTCGAGCGTGTCACGCTCAGAGGCCACCCGCTGCTGCGCGCACGAACGGACCGGCCGAATATCACGCTTGGCCGCGAGGCGCAGGTCAGCGCGCAACACAGCGTCGCGGTCGCGCTTGCCAGAGGCCGCGCAGGCCTCGCTGAATTCACCGATGAAACCGTGGCCGATCCGCTGTTGCGAGCCTTCGCGAGCCGGCTTGAGTTCGTCGATGACGCCGCGTATTCCGTCGAAGCTGCTCAGGTGACGCTCACATTGCGCTCGGGCGAGACGATGTCGCGCCGTATCGACGCAGCGCGCGGCAGCCTGCAAGCACCGCTCGCGGACACCGACCTGGAAAACAAGCTCAGGGAGCTCGCCAAATACGGCGGATCAGGTTGCAAACCCGCCCCGCTCATCGACGCGCTATGGGCGCTGGAAAGCGCGCCTGATTCGTCCTTGCCCATGCATCTCGCCTGCTTGTAACGCTTTAAGTGCACGCGTGCGACGAGCACACCATTCATCACTGTCGAGGAAGCATCATGTCGGAAGGTACCAAGTTGGGCTTTGTGGGTGTCGGTGTCATGGGGCGTCCCATGGCACGCCGTTTGATTGAGCACGGTCATTCCCTGGTGATCTACGATCGCAACGAACACGCTCTGGCGGAGCTATCGGCCATTGGCGCGCAGGTGGCGAGCAGTGCGCGGGAAGTCGCCGATAGCGCGCAAGTCGTGTTCACCAGTCTTCCCACGCCTGCCATCTTCAAGGAAGTTGCATTGGGTGCGGAAGGTTTGATAGACGGCAGGGCGATCAGGATCCTGGTGGACCTGTCCACTGTCGGCTCGCGCACGGAACAGGAAGTGGCTGCGGGACTACTTGGAAAAGGCATCGAAACCGTTGACGCTCCCATCAGCGGAGGCGCGGCCGGCGCGCAAAAAGGCACGCTCGCCGTGATGGCTGCGGGCAAGCCGGAAGCCATTGCTCAGGTACGCGAACTATTCGATATCTTCGGGAAGGTGTTCATCGTAGGGGAAAAGGCAGGTCAGGCGCAATTGCTCAAGCTGCTGAATAACATGCTTTCGTCGACGGCGTTTGCGATCACCTCCGAAGCTTTCGTAGCCGGAGTGAAGGGCGGGCTGGACCCGGAAGTGATGATGTCGGTGTTTAACGCGGGCAGCGGCAAGAACGGCGCGACGCTCGATAAATTCCCGAAGCAGGTGTTGTCGCGCTCGTTCGATTTCGGTTTTCCGATCGGCAGCGTTTGCAAGGACATCGGACTCGCGGTGGAGGAGTGCCAAGCGCTTGGCGTGCCAATGTGGGTGGGCAACACCGCCCGTCAGGTTTGGAACTACGCGGCGATGCAGGACGGTAAGGCTCGCGACATGACTGAACTCGTCAAGTATGTTGAGAGCTGGTCCGATGGCAAGGGTATCGCCGGCTAACGACAGTTGCACGCGAACGATGGCACGCGGAAGGCGCCGCAAACTCCTGGCGTGCATCGGAAGGGCCGTCTGACCCTTCGCGGCACCGGGTTGTTCCTCGGCCAGGGATGGCGGAGAAGCGGGATATGCCGGCCAACGGGCCGTCCGGGGTTAAAGGGTGTTCAGGACACGGAAGTTGCATGCGGCACGATGACAGCGCCTTGTGGACCGCCACCGCCTGGCCCACCATGTCCGGGACCACCCCAACCGCCGCCTCCCGGCGGCGGTCCCCACCAGCATCCTCCAAGTAACGATGTTGCGGCTGCGAGAGCTGCAATGGCTGCAATCTTTTTCATACTTCTCCTTCGGTTTTGGTGAGCTGCATTCGTCCATGCATTCGTTCACGCACTTGGCATGTCGCATGAACGGCATGACTGTTCCGAACTTATCAGCTTCAGCCAAGGCCATTTGCTACCGCGAGTAACCAAACCTTAACGGCAGCGCTCTCTGCAGGACGGGTCCAGACCCTTGCCGCGGACGCGGATCAACGCGCCATGGCCGCTTGCCCGGCACACCGTGCAGCCGGCGCGCTAACCGGACGATACAAAATGCAATATGGGGTAAGCCCTTGGCGATGGTTCGTAAGCAGCATCGCACCCGGAGTGGCAGGGTGAATCGCACGCGCCTGTGCATTGTTCCTTGGCGGCAATACCATTTGGTGTTCAGAATAGAGGCTGTAGCGGCGCGCCCGAAGCCGTGCATCGAGGGAGACAGGACATGGCAGTGAACGCAGCACAAAGCGCAGCATCAAGCGAAGCAGTCAGCGCGTTGCGGGAAGCGCTCGGCGCCCAGGTTGTGGCTTTACCCGATGAGTTTGGCGATCGCCGTGTCGAGGACTGGAGCGGACTGCCGGGCGCGGTGCCGCTCGCGCTCATCAGGCCACGTGACACCAGCGAGGTCGCAGCGGCACTCGAGATTTGCGCCCGTTACGCCCAACCCGTCGTCACGCAAGGCGGCCTGACGGGGCTCGTGGGCGGCGCCAATCTGCGTGGCGACGAGGTGGCGCTGAGCCTTGATCGCATGAACCGGATTGTGGAGATCGACCCTGTGTCGGGCACCATGACGGTTCAGGCCGGCACGCCGCTGCAAGTCGTACAGGAAGCGGCCAGCGCGGCCGGTTTCTATTTTCCGCTTGACCTGGGGGCACGCGGGAGTTGTTCCATCGGCGGTAATCTCGCCACCAACGCGGGCGGCAACCGGGTCATCAAGTACGGCATGATGCGCGACCAGGTGCTGGGCATCGAGGCCGTGCTGGCGAGCGGCGCGATCGTGGGCGGCCTCAACAAGATGATCAAGGACAACAGCGGCTACGATCTGCGCCACTTGCTGATCGGCAGCGAAGGCACGCTCGCGGTCATCACCCGCGCAGTGCTGCGCCTGCGTCCGAAGCCCACGGCAACGGCTACAGCATGGTGTGGATTGCCCAGCTTCGACGCCGTCACCACGCTGCTGCGACGCGCTCAGGCGGGGCTGGCTCCAGGCGTATCGGCGTTCGAAGTCATGTGGGCCGGGTATCACGACACCGTGCTTGCCAACCTGGATACTCTGCGTGCACCGCTTGACTCGCCCCATCCGTTCTATGTGTTGCTGGAGAGTGTTGGAACCGATCCTATCCGGCATGGCGACGCGTTCGAGGAGTTTCTGGCCTCGATGCTGGAGGAGGGTGTAGTGACCGACGCCGCGCTGGCTTCGAACGAAGCGCATGCGCAGGCGTTCTGGGCGATCCGTGATGCACCCGGTGAATATCAACGCTTCATCCCGAATCACGCGGCTTACGACGTCAGCTTTTCCATCGCGCAGGTGGGCGAGGCGGCGTCACGCTGCGAGGCGCAACTGCGCGCCCGGTGGCCCGATGCCACGATCATGATCTACGGCCATCTTGGCGATGGGAATATCCATATCGTGGTGGACGTACCCGGTTTGCCGAAGCGCGAGCACGACAAAATCGACCAGGTCATCTACGACGTGACGCGGGACTTCCGCGGATCCATTTCCGCGGAGCATGGGATCGGCATCAAGAAGAAACACTTCCTGCACCTGACGCGTTCGGAGGCCGATGTAGCGTCGATGCGCGCGATCAAGCAAGCGCTGGACCCCGCGCGCATTTTGAACCCCGGCAAGATTTTCTAGGGCGTGGTTTTGCTTAGAGTGCAAAACCGTCGAGCGGTACGGCCGGAGGGCGCTTTGCGATCAGGTCGGCAATTGAGCGGCCGCTCGCAAGCGCGAGCGTGAAACCGAGTGCGCCTTGTCCGAGGTTGAGCCAGAGGTTCTCGTAGTGGGTTGAATCGATGATCGGTGTGCTGTGCGGCGTGGCTGGCCGAAGGCCGCACCAGACCGTCGCTTCATCGAAATTGCCTGCGTCCGGAAACGCTGCGGCGGATTCTGCGCGCAGCGTGGCGACGCGAGATGGATCGATATCGGCACGACGACCCGTGACGTCGGCCATGCCGGCAATCCTCAGCCGGTCGCCGAGCCGGGCATAGACTATTTTGCGTTCGAAGTCGGTGATGCTGATATGTGGTGCGTTGCCATGCGGGTCGACCCGAGTGGTCAGGCTATAGCCCTTCAATGGATAAAGCGGAACCCGCACGGCCAGAGGCTTGAGCAGCGCCGCACTGGCGGCGCCGGCTGCCAGCACGATCTGATCTGCATCGATGGTTTTGTCGCCAGCCAGCGCCTCGATCCGGTGCGCGGCGCCCCGCGAGCGACGCAGGGCCGTGACGTTCGTGCCGAGCCGGAATTCCACGCCGCGTGAGCGCAGCAGGCGGGTCATCTCGACACAAAACTGGTAGCAGTCGCCGCTGTCTTCGCTTGGCGTAAAGATGCCTCCTTGCAATTGCCCCGCAAGATGCGCAAGCGCGGGTTCCTTTTGCACACACTCGCTAGTGCTGAGCGCCTGCTGTTCGCAACCGAGTGAGCGTTGGTAATCGAGCAGGCGCAAAGCGGCGTCGAACGAAGCACGCTTGCGATGCACGACCAGCTTGCCGGCATTCGAGTGGCTAAAGCGCAGGTCCGGTTCGCTCGCCTGCAGTTGGCGCATCAAGTCACGGCTCAGGAACGATAGAGCCAACAGTCGCCGGGTGGACAACTCGCTTTTGCGCTGCGTGCACGCGCAGACAAACTGCGCAAGCCAACGCCATTGGTCCGGATCGAGGCGCGGCCGAAAGCGGATCGGCGAGTCACCACGCAACAACCAGGATGGCAGCTTCGACAGTATCCCTGGACCCGCGAGCGGGGCGACATAGCTGTAGGAAAGCTGCCCGCCGTTGGCGAAGCTGGATTCGAGTGCAACGCCCTCATTGCGTTCGACGACAGTGACGGTATGGCCGTCCTCTCGCAGATACCAGGCTGTCGCCAGGCCGGTGACGCCTGCTCCGAGTACGAGCACATGCATGGGATGGGTCGATGGTTGGTTGAGCGAGATGTCATTGTTCTGCAGCTCGCAAACGGCGTCCAATATCGACCAGCGCCCGCGCTATAGCCGTGAGTTATAGCGGATCTAACCGAGCGGGTCCTGTGGCGCGTCCTCGCGCAGGAACTCGATGAGCCGCTCCGCCGATTGTGGCGGTGGCCGCGAGTGTTCGGTCACGGCGTACACCGTCAGGGTCTCGTCGATCGCTAGCGGCCGGATCTGGATGTCCGGATGATGCTGGGGATAATTCGCCGTGAACGAGTCGACTATCGCGATGCCGATGCGCTGCTGCACCAGCGACTTCCCAAGCGGATAGGTCTGCACTGAAAGATTACTGACTGGAGGCTCAGCAGCGTCGGCGAGCCACGCGGAAAGGATTGACCCAAGATAGTCGTCCGGGTCGATGGTGATCAGCGGTTGCCCCGCCAGATCGTCTGCTGTCAGCGGCTGGTCGAGCAGCGCGTCTTCCCACCAGCCGGCCGGCGCAATGGCGCAGAGCGTGCTTTCACAGACAGGCGTCGCAACCAGGTTGGGATGCGAGACGGGCCGCATGGTCAGCCCGAGCTCGATCTCATCGAGCAGCAGCGCATGTTCGATCTCGCGTGTGTGCGCGACGCTCAGTTCGCACTTGGACTGCGGAAACGCGCGGCACCAGCGCGCCATGACCGAGGGCAACGCATGGTGTGCGAGCGCCGGTGTAGCGGCAACCCGCAACGGGCGGTCAGCGCCGTGCGCAAGGCTCGTGACAAGGCGGCGGATGCGCTTCAGTTGTTCATCGAACGGGCCGAGTTCTTCGCGCAGGCGCAGCGCTTCGGGGGTGGGCACCAGCTTTCCCTTGCTGCGCAGGAACAGCGCGAAACCGGCGGACTGCTCGGCATGCTGCAGCATTTTGCTGACCGCGGGCTGCGAGATATGCAGGAGCTTGGCCGCGCCGTTGGTCGACCCGGTCAGCATGATCGCGCTGAAAATTTCGATATGTCGCAAACGCACCTGAGTCTCCCTGGATTGACATCGCCATGCAGCTTACGACACGCTTCGAGCGTTTGGAACAAGGCTTTCGGCTCGGACCGCCCGCTGCTCCCGTCAAGTCCCCTATAACGCAGGGTTATATTTTGGGATTTTATTTTCATTAGACGCGCTCCGCACGCGCCCTCATATTCGGTCTGCTGGCCGGTCCCGCGCCCTGGACAGCAGCGGGGTATTGCGTGCGTCGTAGCGCTAACGTGGTGTGGAGGGCTTATGGAGTCAGCGGGGTATGTGTTTTCCCGGACGCAAAAAATGGTGTGCCTGTCGGGCCTGTTCCTCGCGTGGGCGGTCGGCTACGCGGACCGGATCCTGATGAGCACCGCGATCATCCCCATCAGCCACGAATTCGCGCTCGATACCCGGCAAGCCGGCATGTTGCTGAGCGCGTTCTACGTGAGTTATGCATTCATGCAGCTTGCAGGCGGGTGGCTGTCGGACCGCTTCGGCTCGCGCATCATCGTGGTGTTATGCATCGTCATGTGGTCGGTGTTCACCGGCGCGACGAGTTTGGCGTGGTCGTTCGCCTCGCTGCTGGCTATCCGCTTCATGTTCGGCATGGGCGAGGGCAGCTTCTCACCGGCCAGTTCGGTAACGGTCGCCGAGGTCTTTCCCAAGCCCGAGCGGGCACGCGCCAAGTCGTTCCTGATCTCAACCACCTTCTTGGGCAATGCGGCCGGATCAGGTTTGATCGCGCTCACTGTCGTGCATCTGGGCTGGCGTGGGTCATTCCATATTCTTGCCGGCGCGGGTGTGTGCGTCGCGCTGATCCTGTGGCTCTCGCTGCGTGGCGGTGTCGCGCAGCAAAGGGCGCGCGTCGCGAACCAGCCCCGGCATTTGTGGCGCTCGCTGCTGCGTATCCGGATGGCGTGGAAGCTGACCGCCATCTGGTTCTTCACGAGCATGCTGTATGTCGGCGTACAGTCGTGGATGCCGTCGTATCTGATGAAGACCTACGGTATCGATCTGCTTCACATCAGTCTGGCGGTGACGGTGCCGAACCTGATCGCGTTCGCGGGCACGAACGTGGTCGGCTTGCTGCTCGACAAATACGGCAAAAGCAAGGAACGCATGTTCCTCATGATGGGTGCACTCATGAGCGCAGTGTTTCTGGCCTTGATGATTACGACCACCATGATCTCGCTGCTGTTGATCTACTGGACGTTCTTTTCGCTGTCGTTCAACTTCGTCTATGCAACCGTATTTTCAGCGCCGCTGCGGCATTTCCCCGAGCATTTGGTCGGCAGCGCCACGGGCTTGATGAACTTCGGCGGACAGATTGCAGGATCGATTGCACCCGTGGCCATGGGCACGCTAATCGCAGCGTTCAACGGCTCGTTTTTTGCTGCGTTCTGGCTGCTGCTGATTGCCGCGATCCTGGCGGTGCTGGTGGCGTCGACATGGAGTCCTGCAAGCGAGCCGCCCCTGCCGAGCCTGCAAACCTGATTATCAAAGGAGCACTGATGCGCGTGTTTACCGGCAGCCTCGCGACGGAAACGAACACCTTCGCACCCATCCCGACAGGCCTCGGCGCGTTCCATGATCGCGGCTATTTCCGGGCTGGGCAGCATCCCGACGAAATGACTTTCTTCGGCGGTCCATTATGGGCGGCACGTCAACGCGCCGCGACCTATGGCTGGACCGTAATCGAAGGGCTTGTTGCATCGGCGAATCCCGGCGGCATGGTCACGCGCCTGGCATATGAGACCTTGCGTAACGAGTTGTTGGCGGATCTGCGCGCAGCCATGCCTGTCGATATCGTGTTGCTTGGCCTGCACGGCGCAATGGTGGCTGACGGCTACGACGATTGCGAAGGCGACCTGCTGCGCGAGGTCCGCCAAATTGTCGGCCCCGACACTGTGATCGGCGCGGAGCTGGACCCGCATGCGCACCTGAGCGAAGCGATGGTCAGCCATGCCAACGTGCTCATCATGTTCAAGGAGTACCCGCATACGGACGTGCTGGAGCGGGCGCTGGAACTGGCCGATCTCTGTCAGCGCACAGCGGTGGGCGAGATCGATCCGGTCGCGGCGGTGGTGGATTGCGGCATGGTCGTGCCGATCCACACCACGCGCGAACCCGGCCGCTCGCTGACAGATCGCGCCCAGGCGCTGGAGGGACACGACGGCGTGTTGTCGATCTCGATCGTGCAAGGTTTCGCAACGGGGGACGTCAAGGACATGGGCACCAAGGTCCTGGTCTATGCGGATGGCGACGCGCCCATGGCGCAAACCATTGCGAGGCGTTTCGCCGATGAGGTCATCACCCTGCGCGACGCGTTGCTCGTGCGTTACCTCGATATCGACGCGGCGCTCGACCGCGCGCTGGCGTCCGCCGGCGCGCCGGTGGTGCTGGCGGACCGCTCGGACAATCCGGGCAGCGGCGCGGCGGGCGACTCGACCTTCATCCTGCAGCGCATGCTCGCGCGCGGCATTGGCGATGCTGCGCTCGGGCCGTTATGGGATCCGGTGGCGGTCGGCATCGCCTTCGATGCCGGCGCAGGCGCCACGCTGGATCTGCGGATCGGGGGCAAGATCGGGCCGCAGTCGGGTACGCCGGTCGATGGACGATGCCTGGTGCGCGCCGTGTTCCCCGAGATGACCATGACCGGTCAGGCCGGCACGCCATCTCCGCTCGGCGACTGTGCGCTGGTCGAATTGCAGGGCATTGAGATTGTGCTGTCCACGCGCCGCGCGCAGGCGCTCAACATCGACCTGTTCACGCAGCTTGGGTGCGACCCGGCAAGCAAGAAGATTGTGGTGGTGAAGTCGGCACAGCATTTTCACGCGTCGTTCTCCACGATTGCTCACGAGATCATCTATGTTGGCGCACCCGGTTCCGCCAGTCCTGACTGGTCGGCGTTACCGTATAAAAAGATCAAGCTGCCAAAATGGCCCATTCACAACCGGCCGCCCGCCAAATAATGACGCAATGGACTTTCTCTCATGACTAATCAGGAATCCGAGATATTCGACATCATCATTCGCGGTGGCACGGTGATCGACGGCACGCGTCGGCCGCGCTTTGACGCCGACGTGGGTATTCGCGACGGACGTATCGCAAAGATCGGCGACCTGCGTGCATCTACAGGGGCGAAGATCATCGATGCGGCGGCCAGGATCGTCGCACCGGGCTTCATCGATTCGCACACTCACGACGATGCCGCCGTTCTCTTCGATCCGGAGATGACCTGCAAGATCTCGCAGGGCGTCACCACGGTCGTGACCGGCAACTGCGGTATCAGCCTCGCGCCATTGAGCCCGGATGCACCGCGCCCGATGCCGTTGAGCTTGCTGACCGGGGATGAAAACGCCCCACACGCCAGCTTTTCGCGTTTCGCCGACTATCTCGACGCGGTTCGCCGCTCGCCATCGTCCGTCAACGTAGCCGCTATGGTGGGTCACACCAGCCTGCGTGTGATGACAATGGATTCGCTCGACCGCGCCGCCAATGACCGTGAAATCGAAGCGATGCAGGGCTTGCTGAGCGAAGCGCTGGAAGCTGGTGCAATCGGTATCTCGACGGGCACGTACTATCCACCTGCCTCCGCCGCGCCAATGGAGGAAGTGATCAGCGTATGCCGCCCGTTGACCGGCACCGGTGCGGTCTATGTGACGCACATGCGTAACGAAGCAGACGGCTGTATCGACTCCCTCAACGAAACGTTCGAGATCGGCCGCGCGCTTAACGTGCCAGTCGTGATTTCACATCACAAGCTGCAACGCGAAGCGAACTTCGGCAAGTCGGCGCTCACGTTGCCGCTGATCCGTGCGGCCATGCAGTGCCAGTGCGTTGGGCTCGATTGTTATCCCTACGATGCCAGCTCGACCATGCTCCACACCGATGAAACGAAACTTCAGGGCCGGGTGCGCATTGCGACGAGTGAGGCGCACCCCGAACTGGCGGGACGCGATCTGGGTGAGATTGCAGGAGAGTGGGGCGTAAGCCGCTCCGAGGCGTCCAGACGCTTGCAACCCGCAAGCGCGATCTACTTCAGCATGGACGAGAACGATGTACGTCGCATCCTGGCATTCGAAGAAACCATGATCGGATCGGACGGGCTGGCATTAGGCGAGAAGCCGCATCCGCGCTTGTGGGGTACCTTCCCCCGTGTGCTTGGACACTACAGTCGCGATGTCGGTTTGTTTCCGCTGGAAACCGCGGTGTGGAAGATGAGCGGCCTAACCGCGAAGAACTTTGGCTTGACCGGGCGTGGCACGCTTGAGGTGGGCAATTACGCCGATGTCGTCATATTCGACGCCGCCACGATCAGGGACCGGGCGACCTACGATACGCCGACCGAAGCCGCCGACGGCGTGGAGGCTGTCGTGGTGAACGGGGAGTTGACGTGGTGGCGAGGCGCGCACTGCGGCGCGCGCGCGGGGAAAGTGATTGTCCGATCGGGGCTGAGCTAAGGCATAAAAGCCCCGCGCGCACGGTCACCTAGCGATCCGCGGCTTCGATCGTGTTCAAACAGAGGGCGAAGCACTTTAACTTAAAGTGCTTCGCCACGTCCTGCGCAATGACCCATCCATCTGACGTAAAGCAAACGATCCGGAAGTCACTGCGCTTTCAATGCTCGCTGCTTGCGGAATTCGTTGACCGGTAGTCCGCCCCAGCCCCAGTTCTCGGTATCCACCTCTTCAATCACAACAAAGGTCGCTTCAAGAGGCTTGTTCAGTACGTCGAGCAACACCTGGCTGACTCCCTTGATAAGCTGAGCCTTCTCATCCGCTGTGACCGAGTCACGTCCTGGTGCGGACCCTTCGCGGGTAACTTGAATGGTGACAATAGGCATGACGTTTTCTCCCCTGGTGATTCACCAAAAAAGGCGCCCGCTGAAGGGCGCCCGGAAATACTTAGTGACCAGCGATCTGGCCGCCGTCCACATGCAGGATCTCGCCCGTCACGAAAGGCGCCGAGTCCAGGTACAGGATGGCGTTCACGATATCGCTCATCTCGCCCATATGACCCATGGGATGCAGTGCGCCGAGCGCCGCATGCGTTTCAGGTGCGTGCATCGGCGACTTGATGATGCCCGGCGCGACGGCGTTAGCGCGAATGCCGCTCTTGGCGTACTCGATCGCGAGCGACCGCGTGGCGGCATTCAGGCCGCCCTTCGTCAGCGATGCCAGTACCGACGGCACACCGCTGATGGCCGAGTCGGCCAAGGTGGTCGAGATGCTGACCACGTGACCACTGGAGTTCTTCTCCATTTCGGCAATCGCCAGCTGCGTGATATGGAAGAACCCGGCGAGGTTCACGCTCGTGATAGCGGCGTAGTCTTCCTCGGTGTACTGGGTGAAAGGTTTAGCGATAAAAATGCCGGCGTTGTTGACGAGCGTATCGATGCGGCCAAAGCGTGCCACGCCTTCGCTGATCACGCGACGCGCCGTGTCACGGTCACCGATATCACCCGCCACCGTCAGAACGTTGGCGTCATCCGACGGCTTGATGCTTCGTGCTGTTGCGACAACGCGGTAGTCCCGTTCCCGGAAAGCCTTGACTAGTTCTGCGCCAATTCCTTGCGACGCGCCAGTGATGACCACAACCTTTTGTGACGTGCTCATGGTAAGCCTCTGAATAAGTAGATTAAGCTCTCTTGACCGTCCGGATCGACGGCATCTGGAAGTGCTGAACGCAGTCTAGGCGCGTGCACGTCGAGTTCGAATACCCGCCATGGACAAACAGTCTTGCGCGGCAAGAACAAATCGGGCGCGTGGCCGGCGGCATCGAATGGCGCGTCCGCACCGTGATGTACGATGCAGCGTAAGGGGACGCTTAAAACCTGCGAACCGGTTCGTGGTTGGGAGGTCATGGGTTCATGCCGGTCCGCCTCGCCGGCATTGGCCCGGTTCGAAACGCGATCAAGGCCGCGTCGAAACGAGCACTAATTTTTATGACATCGAGAGACTATGCAGCGTCAATTTGAAGGCGTTCTGTTGGGCAGTATCGAACTGTTCTGCCTGGCTGCCGAGCTGGAAAGTTTCACGGCCGCCGCCGCGGCTGCGAGCGTGAATCCGGCTGCGGTGAGCCGTACGGTAGCGGGCCTTGAGAAACGCCTCGGCGTACAACTGTTCGTCCGGACAACGCGGCAAATCCGGCTGACCGATCCGGGGAAGCGCTACTTCGAGCAGTGCCGGGAAGCGCTGAACCACTTGGTGGATGCGGAGCGGGAAGCGACCGGGCAACAGACGACGCCGGCCGGCGTCCTGCGAATCAGCATGCCGACGCCGTATGCCCACTATCGCGTGCTTCCCCTGCTGGCGGAATTTCGCAAGCGTTATCCCGGCGTCACAGTCGAAACGCACCTCAGTAACCGCAACATCGATTTCGCGGACGAAGGCTTCGACCTGGCGATCCGGGGGCGTGCGCCTCGCGATTCAGGCCTGATCGCGCGCAAGCTCGAGGACTCGGAACTGGTGGTCGTGGCTTCACCGGTCTATTTGCGCAGAGCCAACAAACTGAAGACCCTGGACGATCTGGCGAACCACGAGTGCATCCAGTTCGAGTTGCCAAGCAGCGGCCGCAACATACCGTGGGAGTTCAATCAAGACGGCAACAGCGTGGAAATCTCGACGCTCGGAGGGGTCGGGTCGTCGGGCGATGTGCTTGCCGGCGTGACCCTGGCGCGTCATGGCGCGGGGTTATTCCAGACCTATCGGTTCGTGGTCGAGAAGGACATCGCGGACGGCACACTCATTGAATTGCTTCCCCAATATGGCGGTTGCTCGCGACCGTTCATCCTGCTTTATCCGCATGGCCGGCATCTGGCTTCACGGGTGCGCGGCTTTGTGGACTTCCTGATGGAAAAACTGGGCGAATAGATGACCGGCCACCGGCCGGTACACAATGCTGCGCTGGTTCGTTCAGCGACCTGAAACTGCGCGCTTAGCGCGGGCTGCAGGGTCAAAGATCGCCCGTCAGGTATTGTGCGACTCCGTTTCCAAAACTCCAGTCATCGTCGGAGTTTGAGGTGAAGGAGACGATCACATCGCTCGGCTCAATGTTGCACGCCTCTTTGAGCTCTCGGCAAAGCTCTGCATAAAATACCTGTTTCGACGCCTGCGACCTTGCGCGGCTAACCACCGATACGATCACCAGATTGCTGGTTCTCTCGATCCCCAGGCCGGTATCCTGCGCGATAGCGCGCGACGGCTTATGTTCTGTGACTATCTGGTAGCGATCTCTTTCTGGAACCGCGAAGGCGGTCAGAACGGCTCGATGTGCGGCATCGAGCAAGGTCGTAATCTCGGCGTCTGTTCTTCCTTCAATCATGTCGAAGCGGATTAATGGCATGAGCTTTACTCTCGTAGTAGGAAGCGAAAATTCGCTGATCAACGCGGGTTGCGGATGAAGCTAGTCTAGGACAGCAGGGCGATCCGAGAAATCGTCCTGGTGAAAAATCATTGTTTTCAGTAGCGAACAATCACGCGCCAGGCGCTTTCCCTTCCGGTGAGCTTGAGAGCGCAGGAAGGTATCTGCTGGATAGATAGCCCTATCCCAACCATTCGCTTGATATCCATTGTGATTGGTGAGAATTTGCATCAAGTCCTGTGTATCGATGCCGCTCCACGAGCGCCGCAACTTTTCCTGAGGTCATGATGAGTACACCTACAACCGTTCAACGCATCGGAAAGTTCGCTTATGACGCGCGCGTGAGCCACCTCACGCCGGCGGCGCGGAGCGTGTTCAAGCGAAATATCCTTGATAGCCTGGGCTGCGCAATTGCCGCGTTGCCCGGGACGCAGTTCAAGGCGCTTCGAGAGCAGTTCGACGAGTACGGCCGTTCGGGGTCGTGCTCATTGATCGGAGGCGGCACGACCTCGCCAGACCAGGCCGCGTTGTACAACTCAGGACTTGTGCGTTACGTGGATCTTCTCGACAGTTATATGTCTCCTGGAGGCCTCTGTCATCCGAGTGACAACTTCGGCACGATCCTGGCTGCTGCCGATCACACGAGCGCCAGCGGCGAGGACTTCATGCTCGCCCTCGCCGTGGCCTATGAGATCGGATGCCGCATCACCGCGATTGTCCCGGTGATGGCGAAAGGGTTTAATCACGCGATTCAACTGGCCATCTCAGCTGCTGCAGGGTCGGGCAAACTGCTTGGTCTCGATGCCGATCAGATCGCCCATGCAATCGCAATTGCGACAGTCGATAACGTGTCGTTGACGTGTGTCCACTCCGAGCCGGTTTCGCAGTGGAAGGGTTTTTCGCCGGCCATTACCGGCATGCGGGCTGTCTATTCAGCGTCCCTCGCCAAACGTGGTTTCACGGGCCCGCTGCGTCTCTTCGAAGGACCTAACGGCCTGGTGCGGATGTTTGATCAGCCCATCGACGTGGACTGGGATGACCACCGACTGGAGATCATCCACCAGACGATCATGAAGAAGTACTGCTCGCTTATTCACGGTCAGCCCGTCCTCGAGGCAACGCTTGATCTCAAGCGCAGGCACGGCGTGAAGAGCGATGAGGTCGACGAAGTCCTGTGTGACATCTTCCAGAGCGGCTTCGATATCGCCGGGGGTGGCAGCTTCGGCCCAAAGGATGATCCGCAGACCAAGGAGCAGGCCGACTACAACCTCAAGTATCTGATTGCAGTGGCATTGCTCGATGATCAGGTGGGTCCCGCTCAGCTTGAACCGGCGCGCGTCCAGGCGGCCGACGCGCACGCGCTGCTCGCGAAAGTGACGGTGCGGCCGGATGCGGGATTCTCGGCGCAGTATCCGCAGGCATTGAACGTCAGGGTGACGATCAAATGCAACGACGGCCGTGTTTTCTCCAAGGAGCACGTCGGCTTCGAAGGTGGGCTTGACAAGCCCTTCACGTGGGAACGTGCGGTCGAAAAATTCCATTGGCTGAGCGAGCAATACGCGGATGAGACGCTTCGCGGCCAGATCATTCAGCTGGTCTCAACGATCGATGAACACCCGGTCAAGGAGTTGATGCAACTCCTGGCGGGGGTCAGTCCGGAACCACGGTTCCCGGTGAGACATCCGGGGATTCAATGAGCATAGCAATCCTTAGGAGATTTGAACGGTCGTTGTTTCTTGCGGCATGCGGCATGCGCCACCGTTGTGTCCGCGAACTCGCGCAAAGAGAGTCGTGATGCACACGCCGCCGCTGATTTTCTCGACCGGGACGGCGGCGACTGGCTTCGGCATACATTGTGGTTAAAGCACGTACCTTCTGAGCGAAGTCCGAGGCGCTCGAGACACGAGAGTGCGACCAAGTCATTCGAACGATCGCGATGTTGAAAGTCCGATCAGCCATAAGCGCGCATTCCGGACTAACTCAAGGCGAAGGCTCCCGGCCAGCGATGACCAAGAGCCTCGCCGAAAGCCTCCAACCGACTTATTGCGTCGCACGCGCCGCAGCGATGATCGCCGCAGCGACGTCAGCCGGCTTTGACAGCATCGCGACGTGGCTCGCATCAACCTTCACAACAGTCGCGCCAATCTCCTGCGCCATTGCGCTCTGCAAAGCCGGAGGAATCATGCGGTCCTTTTCCGTCAATACCCACCACGACGGTTTGTTATGCCACGCGGCTTCTGACACCTTGTCATCGGTACAGCCGGCGAACCACGGACCTTGCGTCGCCGCTACGAGCCGGGCTTGTGCAACCGGCAAGTCCTGGGCGAAGTCGTGAATGATCGCATCGGTCGAAAGTGTCAGATACCCGGCCGAATCCTTCTGCAGCGCGGACGCCCATGACGGCGCCGGCTTCCCCTTCAGCACGTCGTTGATCGACTGATCCTTGTCGAGCGCAAAAGCGGCGACATACACCAGCGCTTTCACCTTGTCGTCGTTACCGGCTTGCGTAATGACTGCACCGGCCCATGAATGGCCGACCAGAATGACGGGACCGTTCTGTTGCTCGATCACGCGTTTCGTGGCCGCAGCATCGTCGTCTAGCGACTTGAGTGAATTTTGCACCGCCACCACGTGCAAGCCTTTCGCCTGCAGAATCGGGATAACCTTATCCCAGCTCGATCCATCGGCAAACGCGCCGTGCACCAGCACCACGTTCTTGCCCTTGAGGTCGTCAGGCGCCGACGCGGCGCTGGCCGGGGTGAATGCGGAAAGTGACAGCAGGCCTCCAAGCAGCAGCGTAGCGGCCACGCATTTTTTAAGCAGGGTGTTCATAATGTAAATCCTCTTGGAGAAATCGGCTGGGGACGGAATTCAGTGCGCGGATTGGAGAATGCGCTGATTGGGCGAGCCCTTGTATCGGTCAAATGACCGAGTCCGACCTGACGGGCGCTATACGCGAGCAGCGAAAAATGAGGCGAAACTGATGCAAGACGTATCTCCTATCCGGGTGCTGGACGCCGTCAAGGCGCTTGCATTTGTCGGCGACCTCAGCATGGGGCAGCCAACCGATCATTCAATGCGTACCGGCTGGCTTGCCGCGCGGCTCGCCGCCGACGCCGGCCACGACGACACGCAGTGCGGCGTTGTCAAGGAGGTATCGCTGCTGCGCTGGTCGGGTTGCACGGCGAACGCAGCGGGTTTCTCGGAGTGGCTGGGCGACGACATCGCCAGCCGGTCCGATATGCTTGCGATGCGTCCCGGATGGGCCGGCGACGACGAATCACCGGCACGCTTCGGTGCGGCAATCACGCCGCTTGCGCAGATTCACTGCGAAGTATCGGGCGAGGTCGCGCGCATGCTCGGACTGGGCGGCGCCACTCAGGCGGCGTTGCGGCACATTTTCGAAAGTTGGGATGGCGGCGGTTTTCCGAACCAGACACAAGGCGGCAGCGTGCCCGATGCCGTGTTTCTCGTCGCGTTGGCCGGTGATATCGAGATTTTTAGCCGGATCTATGGAGTGGAGCAGGCGAAAGCGTTGATCACCCAGAAGGCCGGTCATCATTATCCGCACGCGCTCGCGCAACTCGCATTGTCCCGCTCGGCGGAGTGGCTGGACGAACTCGAACAGTGGAGTGCGTCGGCGCCCGACGACGCCCTGCATACCCAGCCGATGCAGCAAACGAGCGCGCCGGAAATCATCGCCGATGTGATCGACCTGAAGCTGCCCTGGATGGCCGGCTATTCACGGCGCGTGGCCGAAGCATCCGCCGCGTGTTGCGCGCGCCTGGGCCTGGGTGAGCCGGCAGAGCGCCGCGTGTACCTCGCGGGTTTGATCCACGGCATGGGGCGCGCAGCCGTGCCGAATGCGATATGGAATACGCCGGGTCGCTTGCCCGCGGCAGCCTGGGAGAAGGTGCGGCTGGTCCCTTACTGGACCGCACGGGCGGGCAAGCAGATCGGCGGCCTCGCTCGCGAATCGGAGATTGCTTCGCTTGCCTATGAGCGTCTGGACGGTTCGGGCTATTTCCGGGGAGCCGCAGGTGAGGGCATTGCTCGTGAAGGGCAAGTGCTTGCTGCCTCCGCAGCCTGGGTCGCGTTGCGCTCGAAGCGTCCCTGGCGTGAGGCCCTTTCCCCCGAGGGTGCCACCACAGTGATGCGTGAGCAGGCGTTGGCAGGGCGCTTCAATGCCGATGCTGTCAGTGCACTGATCTCGAATGAACGTGACGAGTATGACGGCGGCGGAATTTGGGTTAAACCCCGCTCGGTTCAAGGCACGCTGCTGTCGCCTCGTGAATCGGAGGTGCTTCGTCACATCAGCCTGGGCGCCAGTAACAAGGAGGTCGCAAAGGCGCTGGAGTTGAGTCCCAGCACGGTGCGCACGCACGTCGAAAGCGTATTCCGCAAGCTCGAATGCTCGACGCGTGCGGCGGCCACCCTGAAGGCGTCGACGCTTAAACTGATTTGATGTCGAGGCGATTCATTCGGCCGCGCTTGGATTCGCGCCCGTCAACGGGTATCGAAGCAGCGCATCGGTTCCAGATCAGGCGTGAATTTTTTTCTGTTGGGTTGTAACCATCCTCACCTCATCGACGAATTTCCATTTGCTGGCCATTTACCGGCCTTAAAGACGAATCAAACAGGCGGGCGACATGATGAAAACGATCGTTGGACGGGCGGCGCTGGGATCCCTGGTTTTGATGCTGGCGAACATCGCCTTCGCCGGCGAGGCGCCTTACAACAAGACCCAATTCGACCAGCAGGTCGCCGACGGTAAGCCAACGGTCGTGTATTTGCACGCGACGTGGTGCCCGACCTGCAAGATCCAGCAACCGATTGTCGACCGGTTGTCATCGGACGCCGAATTCAAATCACTGACCGTCTTCGAGGCGGATTACGACACGGAGACCGCGTTGAAGAAGGGCCTGCGGATCACTCAGCAGTCGACCTTCGTCGTGTTCAAGGGCGGCCACGAGGTCGCGCGATCCACCGGTCAAACCACTGAACCGGCTATCCGGAAGACCTTCGAATCGGCCCTTTGATGGACTTCGGGCCAGGCACTTATGTGCTCGGATTCGTGGCCGGGGCCGCATCGGTTTTGTCGCCGTGCGTGCTGCCTCTGATCCCGATCCTCATTACATCCGCATTGTCGAAACACCGCTTCGGCACGCTTGCTTTAGCGGGCGGCCTCAGTTTGTCATTCGCGGCTGTAGGCACCGTGCTCGCTAACCTTGGCGCAAATGCGGGGTTTGATCCCGAGCTGTTTCGCCGTGTGGCAGCCGCGCTGATGGCCGTGTTCGGGATTGTCATGTTGTCCAGCCGCCTGTCGGCCGCTTTTGCCGTACTGGGTTCACGAGTGGGCAACGTAGCGCAGGGTGCGCTGAGTTCCTTGAGTGGTGACGGTCTTGCTTCGCAGTTTGGCATTGGACTGTTACTCGGACTGGTCTGGAGCCCGTGCGTCGGACCGACGCTGGGCGCCGCTACGACGCTCGCCGCGCAAGGCACCCACCTGGGGCAGATAGCGTTGCTCATGATTGTCTTTGGCATGGGCGCAGGTGTCCCGCTGCTGGTGCTCGGCAGTGTATCGCGCGCCTCGCTGCTTCGGTCTCGCGGATTGCTTGCGTCGTTGGGAAGGGCATCCAAGACTGCGCTCGGCATGCTGTTTGTCGTGCTGGGCGTCATTATTTTCCTGGGGTATGACAGGAATATAGAGTCGGCGCTGCTGTCGGTCTCGCCGATGTGGCTGACCCGGCTGACGACATCGATATAACCCCGCCGTTCGGATTGAATGAAAGTCTCCGGGTTACGCACGATAATTCGATATCCTTATTATTAAGCCGTCAAGATGCACATCATTTAAAAATTTACGTTCGCTGTTGTAACCCGTTGGTCCTCGCTGTCGAATTACATGATGAATCGATGATCAGCATCGATCCAAACAGGCGTCTCGCCTGATCTCTCAAACACTCTGGAGGTTTCAAATGAACATGCTCAAACTCGGTACCGCTGCTGTCCTGCTCGCTTCGTTCGCATCGGGCGCGGCCATCGCTCAAACCACGGCCACCGCCGGCGCAGTCGAGAAATGCTACGGCGTGTCCATGGCAGGTCACAACGATTGCAAGGCGGGCGCAGGTACCACATGTGCGGGCACAGCGAAAATGGACTACCAGGGCAATTCATGGAAGAACGTGCCCGCCGGCACCTGCACGACGATCAAGACGCCGCACGGAACCGGTTCGCTCTCCCCGATGGAATCGTAATCCCGAGGCGCCGGCTGATCATGACCAGATTCCCTCTATCAGCGTCCAGCATGGGCGGCGGGCTCGGGCTGAAACCCGTCCATTTCGACGCGGCGCGCGATTGCGCGCAAGCGGGTCTCTGGTACGAGGTTCATCCCGAGAACTACATGGTCGCCGGCGGTCCTCGCATGGCCTGGCTCGAAGCCATCAGGGCATCTCATCCCATTTCGCTGCATGGCGTGTCGCTCTCGCTTGCGGCGGATTGCATGCCCGACTCCGAACATTTGAAACGCGTGAAGGCTCTTGCCGATCGCATCGAACCTGCACTGGTTTCGGAGCACCTCGCGTGGTCAGCATGGCGTGGGCAGTACCACCCCGACTTGTTGCCATTCCCGCGCACGAACGAAGCGCTCGCGAGGATCAGCGACAACGTCGCGCGGACACAGGACGCGCTCGGACGCCGGATCGCGGTTGAAAACCCGACCCACTATGCCGTCATCGAAGGACACGAATTCAGCGAGCTCGACTTTCTCGGCGAGCTGAGCCGCAGAACCGGATGCGGACTGCTGCTCGATGTGAACAACGTCCATATCAGCGCGTTCAACCTCGGCTTCGATGCGGCGGATTACCTGGACCGATTCCCCGCAGACGCGGTGATGGAGATTCATCTGGCCGGTCACAGCGCCGACGCCGATCCGTCGAGCCGCTTGCTGATCGATTCTCACGCCGCGCCCGTTGCGGAGCCTGTGTGGTCGCTTTACGAACGGGTTATCGAGCGGATTGGCGCGCGACCGACGCTGATTGAACGCGACGACGAGATACCCGGCTTCGACGTGCTGCTCGAAGAACGTGCGAAGGCGCAGGCATTGCTCGATACCGTGCGGGTGCCGGCATGACTGGCGCGCTCGGCAGGTTCCAGGACGACTTCATCCTCGCGCTTCATGGCGGCGAGGTCCATGACGGTCCGGTCGCGGCACTGGTCAGGCAGCCCGGGTTCGCGGTGTACCGGAACACGATCATGAAGGGGTGTATCGATGCGCTGCAGGCGAACTATCCGTGCATCGAGCGTCTGGTCGGCACTGAATGGTTTCGCGCGGTGGCGGCTGTCTACGTCGACCGGTCGCCGCCGGTTGATTCGCGCTTGCTTGGATATGGCCATGATTTTGCGGACTTCATCGGTGGTTTCGAGCCCGCGAAAGAACTGTCCTATCTGGCGAACGTGGCGCGCCTGGATCGTCTCTGGACCGAAGCGCACATTGCTGCCGACGAACCCTTGCTCGACGCGGCGCTGGTCGCGAGTCTGCCCGCGCACAAGCTCGAGAACATCATCCTTAAACCTCAGGCGGCCTCGCGCTGGGTCTGGTTCCCCGATCAACCTGCTTACACGATCTGGCGCGTCAATCGGGAGCAAGTCCCCATGCCCGACGAACTCGCCTGGACCGGCGAGGGCGCGTTGCTGGTGCGCGTCGATGGTGTCGTCCAGTGGCAAGCCCTCGATGCCGCCGCCTGCGTATTCCTCGACGCCTGCGCGCGAGGCTTATCGCTTGAGGATGCCGTGACTTGCGCACTCGACGTATATCCCGGTACCGATGCAGGCCCGATGCTTTCCGGGCTGCTGTCAGCCGGCGCATTTTCAGCTGAAAGCGCTACTTGCTCACTCACTTGATGGAGAACGAAATGGAAATGGAACGGCTGGACACATCCCCCTTGGAGGCCGAGTCGCTGATCGGCCGCTTGCGCCAACGCTGGAATGCCATTACCGATCTGGCCTCGCGAATCATCGGCCATTCGTTTCTCGCGCTGGTCGCACGGTTTTCCATCGCGGCGATTTTCTTCATGTCGGGCCGCACGAAGGTTTCTGGCATCCTGACGATCACCCCGGGTACCTACACGCTATTTCGCGACGAGTACAAGATTCCCGTGATTCCGCCCGAGATCGCGGCTCATATCTCGGCCTACTCGGAACACTTCTTTCCGATCCTGCTCGTACTGGGCCTTTGCACGCGTCTTTCGGCGCTCGCGTTGCTCGGCATGACGACGGTGATCGAAGTGTTTGTTTACCCGGATGCTTGGCCCACGCATTTATCGTGGGCGGGGCTGATGCTTTACCTGATCGCGCGTGGTGCCGGCACCTTTTCTCTGGATAACAAGCTGGGCATCAAATAACGACCCGATGCATAAGCAAGCGCTTGTGTTCCTGAGCGGCCCTCTTCACAGACGCACAAAGAGGGTGGATGCCGGCGCTATTCTTCGGGCGTGTGACATCGGCATGAGCTGGCCAGGCTCGCGCGCTCATCAGATTCAAGTTTCAGGAATGCGCCAGGCTATGCACGACACGCTCCAGTTCAACGGCACGCCCGTGAGCGCCCGTCGCGTTTGGCGCCCGGGACGTATGCGTGCGGAACACGGCCACCGCCGTCGTGAGCCGACGCGCCTGATCTTCCAGCGAGCCCGCCGCAGCGGCTGCCTGTTCGACGAGCGCGGCGTTCTGTTGCGTGACCTCATCCATCTGAGCGACTGCTATGTTCACCTGATCGATGCCCGAGCTTTGTTCGATCGCCGCCGCAGCGATCTCGCTCATGATCGCGCTGACGCGGGCGATCGCCTTGACGATCTCCGTCATGGTCGAACCGGAGCGTTCGACCAGTTGCGCACCCGACTGGACCCGCGCCGTCGATTCTCCGATCATGCCCTTGATCTCCTTGGCGGCAGCGGCACTGCGCTGCGCGAGCGAACGCACTTCGCTCGCCACCACGGCGAAGCCACGCCCTTGCTCGCCGGCGCGTGCCGCTTCGACCGCCGCGTTGAGCGCGAGGATATTGGTCTGGAATGCAATGCCTTCGATGACGCCGACGATATCCGCCATGCGGTGCGAGTCGTCGACAATCTGATGGATCGTGCCGACCACCTGCTGGGTCAACTCTCCGCCTTCGGCGGCGAGGCTTGACGCGCCTTGTGCCAGCGAACTCGCCTGCCTGGCGTTCTCGGCGGTCTGCTTGACGGTGGAGTTCAGCTCCTCGATGCTCGCAGCGGTCTCTTCCAGCGACGCAGCCTGTTCCTCAGTGCGTTGCGAAAGATCGGTGTTTCCGGATGCAATCTCACGCACGCCCGTGTCGATCGATTCCGTTCCCGCGCGCACCGTGTTCACCGTCGCAATCAGCGAGTCCTGCATCTTGCGCAGCGCGGTCGCGAGCTTGCCCATTTCGTTATCGCTCGTCACGTCGATGCGACCGGTGAGGTCACCACTCGCGATGCGCTCGAATTGCGCGATGGTGGCATCGACCGGGTGAACGATCGCACGCACCAGCACGACGCGTCCGAGCCACGAGAACAGCAGCGCCAGCACCATGCCCACCGCGACGGCCGTACTGATGGCATAGAAGCGGTCGTGTGCGTCCTGATAGCGTTGTGCGCCGTGATCGATTTGCAGTTGCTCCAGCGTGAGCATGGCCTTTTCGTAGCCGTTATAGAGCGATGGGAGCTGGTGTGCCTGCAACTGCTGGAACGCGGTTTTGTCGCCGGCCTTCAGCGCGGCCATGGCCGGTTCGATCCCGTTATGCAGGAACATGTCACGCTTGTCCTGCATGTCCTTGATGAGACGCTGCTCGTCGTCGTCCGTCCCCGCATTGCTCAAATAGTGCCCGAGGCGATCATTCGATACCTTCAGATATTGGTCGAAGCGTTTGAGCACCGCGGCGGCGCCGTCCTGATCGTTGAGATCGACGAGCGACGCGTAGGTCGCAAGCGCCAGGCGCAGACGCAGTAACTGTCCGGCGCTCCCCTCCAGGTCGGCCACGGCGGGTGTATCGACCGTGTACATCTGCTGTAGCGACGCATTGCTTGCGCGCAGCGACAGCAGGCCGGCCGCGGCGCCAAGCAGCAGCACCACGCCGAAGAAGGCAATCATCGCGCTCAGGCAGGCGCGAATCGACAGGTTTCTCAGCATTTTTTCTTCCTTTTTTTGCTGCGCCGATTGGCAAGCTTATCGTTGCGCCACGCACAGATCCGTTGTGTTGTTCGAAGCCGGTTGACCTGGATGTACCCCGTCAGGCGTACCCGGCAGAGGGTTCATCGCTATTCGCTTCCCCCACTAACTGCCGGTCCGGCCGCATCACGAAAGCGAGCAGCGTGCCGCTTAACATCAGCGCCATCGAGACAATGAACGGGAGATTCCAGTTGCCGGTGTGGTCGATGATCCAGCCGCCGACCACCGGGCTGACAATCGCCGCACCCGCCGAACCCATGTTCATGATGCCGCTCGCGGTGCCCGCGTATTGCGGGGCAATGTCCATGGGGACGGCCCACATCGGCCCGATCGTCATCTCGTTGAAGAAGAAGCCCACCGAGAGCGCGAGCGCAGCAAGAGGAATCGACAGCGAGTGGACCAGCATGATCGGCGCAAGCGACAGCAGCGCGAGGAACATGCATGCCGAGACCATGACGTTGCGCGCGAGGCGCAGGTTGCCCGTTCGTCGCATGATGAAATCGGTCAGCTCGCCACCCAGCCAGTCGCCCAGCACGCCGGTCAGGAATACGCCTGATGCGAACAGCGCTGACTTACCGAGTTGCATGTGCTGATGCTGGAAATACTGCGGTACCCAGCCGAGGAAGAGCCACAAGACCCAGCCGTAGCAGAAGTACACCGCAGTCACCGGCAGCATGCGTCGAAGCAGCGCGCGCCAGGGCACGCGGCCGCTTATCTTCGCCAGGTTGTAGGCAGGCAGCCGGTCGGCTTCAGCAGAACTCATCGAGCGATGCTCGCGCGGGTTGTCGCGGAAATACCAGACCCAGATGAGCGCCCACAGCACGCTCACCATGCCGGTAATGACAAATGCGCCACGCCAGTTTGTGGTCAGCATGAGCCACGTCACCAGCGGCGGCGCGGCCGCGTTGCCAATGCGCGAGGCGGCATGGGTGATGCCTTGCGCGAAGCCGCGGCGCTCGAGCGTCGTCCAGTTTGACATTGCACGGGTGGCCGCCGGGAAGGTCGCGCCTTCACCGAGACCCAGCAGCAGCCGGGCGAATACCAGCGACACGAGACCACCGGCCAGGCCCGTCAGCACGGTCGCACCGGCCCAGACGAACGCACAGATGGTCAGCGTCCGGCGCGGACCAAAGCGATCCGCAAGCCAGCCGCCGAAGATCTGGATGACGAGATACGGATACGCAAAGGCTGAAAAAACAAAGCCTATCTGAGTGTGCGAGAGGTCGAATTCCTTACCGAACTGCGCGGCCGCGGTGCTGACGTTCACGCGGTCTATGTACGTAATGCAGTACATGACACACAGGAGGAAAAGTACCTTCGTGGTGACGCGGCGAAACATGGTGTAAGTCCCCACACAACGTGTAGTCACAGGATTGCTGTGTCTACCGGCGGCATCGTTGATGCCTGATGCCAGATTCCCGTCGCGTTCACGCCTTATCCTGCCGGTGTGCCGATGCTTGAATGTTGGGGATGAGGGTGGCCGCGACAATGTCTTAAGTACTGTATTCCTCATACAATATCGACAACCATCGGGGAAACTTGAGCGAAATATCTTGCTGGAGGAGGGGCCGGTCGGAGTTCGCGTTGATACAGCGAAAAAACTTCAAGTCAAACAAATGCCCGGGGAAGCCGCCGACCTGCACCCCCGGGGTAACAGACATCAAGGGCGCGCTTCTTCCGAAGTCAGATCGCTGATCGAGTCGCTGTTGCTTGCCACTTGCTGGGCGTGCTCTTTAGGCGGGGCGGAAACGGGAGCATGCGGCGTGTCAAACAGCGGCTTCTCAGGATGCACAAACAGCCAGAGCACCGTGCCTACCGCTGCCGCCAGTGCGATGACTACCAGGGCGCTTCCCCAGTTACCGGTGAGCTTCACCATGAAAGCGACGGTAACGGGTCCCGCGACATTCGATGCAGCTCCCCACAGGTTGGTCCAGCCGGACATCACGCCGGTAAAGTCTCGCGCCAGGTCCTGGGCTGCGGACCAGACGACGACTTGCACAAAACCTACCGCGGCGAAAGACAGGCACAGGAAACCTACGACGGCCGCAATATTGACGGCCCATGAAGCCATACAGAGGGCGAGGGCGCTAACAAGAAATCCCACCATGGCGACTGGCGCGCGGGCGGCCCAAACCGATTGAGTGCGCTTCAATATCTTGTCGCATACGATCCCCGCTGCAAACACCGCCACGAACACGGCGATCCATGGGAGCGATGCCGCAAAGCCCATGGACTTGAGAGAGAGTCCACGTGCGCGCATGAGATAGGTGGGCAGCCAGGTCGTGTAAAAACTCTGGATCAGGACTAGCAGAAAGTACTGGATGCCAAAAACCCAGAACCGTGGATGCCGGAGACACCTCAGGAATACCCCTTTAGCGACGGCCTCGGGTTCCGACTGCCCCGCAGCGATATACGTCGCTTCATCGGTGGTAATCAGGGGATGCCGCGCGGGCACATCGCGATAACCGAACCACCAGGCAACGCCCAACACGAGGCCGATTGCGCCGAACACATAGAAGACGGAGTGCCAGCCGAACTGCAAAATCATCCAGGCGGTAAGGGGCGCGGAAATGATGGGTCCGAGATAAAGCCCACCCAGGAGGAAGGAGTTTCCCTTCGCGCGTTCACTCTTGGGGAACCAGCGTTTCACCGCAAGCACGCCGCTCGACCAGTCAGCAGATTGTGCACCTCCGAGCAGGGCGCGGCAGCCCACCAGCCAGTTAAAGCCCACGCCGAACGGCGTCACAATCATCATCAAGGACCACAGGGCGCTCGTTCCAAACAAGACCTTCCTGGACCCATGACGCTCTGCCAGTCTTCCGGCAGGGACCTGTCCCAATGCGTACGTCCAGAAATAGATGGTCAGGATCACTGACATATCGACTAATGACAGACCCAGCTCTTTCTGGATCGTCGGTGCAGCGATCGTCATCGCAGCGCGGTCCAGCGTCATGACGAAGGTGATGGGAGCGATCAGCAACGACACTATTCCCCACCGCAAATTGCCGATTCTTTTTGGCATTCTCACTGCTCCAAAGATATTTAACGACGCGCTTTCATGGATTCCCTGCTACCGATGCGGTCCTGCCAATCACGTTCCTTTCGTCCTCGTCATGCGCTAAGCGCAGGGGTGGGGTGCGCTATTCACGCGTTCAACGCAGACATCATGCGTGCGCGTTGTTTGCGCCAGCAAAGCCGCCGCCGAGACAAGCCCTTCGTCAGCGCCATGGATACGAAATAGTCCGTCCCCGGGCTCGACGTACTGACCCACCGTGGCGAGCAGATCCACACCGGCGCCCAGGTCCGCCGGAGCACCGGCTTGTCGCGCGATTCCCGCGATGGCCCAGCCATTGATGCCGGTGATGACACCTCCCTGTTGCGCCACAACCGTATGTACAAACTTGGCCGGAGAAACCGGTGGTACTCGCCGGCCCTGAGTATCCACAATGCTTTCGAACGCACTTCGGGCCCGGCCGGAGGAAAGCAGCGATTCCGCGATCTGGCGGCCCTTGGAAACCGTGCCGACGGCCGGCGCCCAGGCAAGAATCTCCGCCGCGAAACGGAGTGCTTTTTCCCGCAGGTCGGCGGGCGCATCCGGATCATTATCCAAAACTTGCTTCACGTCCCTCACCTCGAGCGCAGGTCCGATGCCTCGCCCGATCGGGCTGCTGCCATCGGTCACCATTGCCTTTACGTGCAAGCCCAGGCCCGCTCCGACAGACTCAAAAAGCTTACCTAAAGTGCGCGCTTCGAGTTCATCCTTTAGCTTGGCGTGCGGGCCGTAAGGAAGATCGATAATGACATGGGTGGATCCTGCGGACCACTTCTTCGACAGAATGGATGCAACAGACCAGCGGTTTGAGTCGAGGCCCAGTGGTCTGGTGAATGCATTGATCCGATCGTCAATCAACGAGTGATTCAACCGTCCGTTCCACGCAATACAAGCGCGCGCCTGACTCACGCAATCACGTACTTCTGCGCTGGTGAGATCGACACGCGCAACCGTCTCCATTGCATCGGCCGTGCCCGCGGCTGAGGTGATCGCTCTCGATGACGTCTTTGGCATTGCAAGCCCGAACGCCGCCACAATAGGTACGACGATCAACGTGATCCGGCTGCCAGGGACGCCACCCATTGAATGCTTGTCAACGAGTATTGGCTCGTCCCAAGCAATGCGTGGCGTCAACTTGCAACGCACCTTGGCCAATGCGAGCACTTCGGTATCGGACAGGTTTTGCGATGCATGCAAAAGGAACGCGTTGATATCCCGGTCCGAATAACGCAGTGCAAGGATATCGTCGAGCACAGCGCCATATTGAGCCTCGTTCAGTACTTCACCGGCGATCTTTGCTTTCAAGGCGTGCATGCTGGGAGGAGCCGGTTGCGTGGCGCGGCCAAGCGCTGCGACGAAACGTTCTATCCCTTGTTCAAGCGTTGAGTCGTTCAGGACCTTCAGGACCTCAACGTCAGCAGAGGTCGCTTCGACCTGACGCGTCACACGTTTTTCAACCTCCTCAGGCGTTTCCCTGCCCCGTGCAAGAATCCTGCCCGCCAGTACGGAGGCGGGCGCGCTCACTTCGACTACAACCAGCCGCGGCACGCGGGTTGAAAGCTCGTCGATCATTGCGCGCGACCCGTTCGCAATGACGTGACGTCCCTGCGAAAGGGCGCCGAGGAGATCACGACGCAAACCGTACCTTAGTCCGTGTGCCGACCAGGTAATAAGGAATTCTCCCTGACGGTCGAGCTGCGTGAACTCAGTTTCATTAAGCGCTTCGTGATCTTCGCCCGGCGAGCCGTGAGGCCGGGTGACCACCCGGCGCGCAAAGACGAAATCGCTGAGAACGTCACGCGCGCCGTCAATGAGAGAGTCTTTGCCGGCGCCGCTCGGGCCGACCACGAAAAAGAAGATTCCATCGGACATGAGGGTTTTACTCCGCCTCGTCCAGACCAATGTCAACGCACACGGAAGCCTGGTTTATCTTGCTCGTGGAGATATAGTCGACGCCCGTCCTGGAGATTGCCCCGATCGTTGCGAGGTTGATGCCGCCAGACGCTTCAAGCTTCGTGCGGCCATTGACCAGCTCCACGGCCTTCGTCATTTCCTCGACGGACATGTTGTCGAGCATGATGACGTCAACGCCGGCTTCCAGTGCCTCTTCGACCTGCTCGATCCGATCGCATTCCACTTCGAGTTTCGTCAACACCGGCAATTGGCGACGAGCACGCTGCACAGCCTTCATGATTCCGCCGCAAACCGCAATGTGATTGTCTTTAATCATCACGCCGTTATCCAGTCCGAGGCGATGGTTCAAGCCGCCGCCGCAGGTCACCGCGTGCTTCTCCAGCATGCGCAAACCGGGTGTCGTCTTGCGTGTGTCAATCAATCGTGCGCGCGTTCCCGCGACTGCCTTGACATATTCCGCGGTGAGGTTGGCGATGCCCGACATGCGCTGCAAGATGTTAAGCGCCGTTCGCTCGGCGGTCAGTACGCTTCGCGCATTCCCCCGTACGTCAAGAAGCACGGCGCCCTTCTTTACGTGGTCACCATCCTTCACGCGTACGGCCACTTCAAGCGTTGGATCGTAGCGCTTGAATACCCGGGCTGCGACGTCGATACCCGCCACGATCAGGTCCTCGCGTGCGTTCATGAAGAATGCCCCGGTTTCGTTCGCTTCGATCATGACCTGTGCGGTGAGGTCACAGTACCCAATGTCCTCGGTCAGCCACATGTCAATCAGGCGATCCGTTTGAAATACGTCGTACATGTCAGTCTCCAAGTGTGTGAAAAAAGTTGGTTCTTTCGACGAGGGCATCGGAAGAAGCGCCTCTGAAGTCGAACATTACAAAAACGTCGGACTACGAAATAGATGCGCGTCCGGCGTCAACCATTCGAGATCCGGTTCGCGCAGCAAGCGTGGGTTGCAGCAACGGCCGCGCAACCTGCCCGGCATGCAAGATATTTGTCATCGGGTCGACTCCTCCGAAGCGCGGCGACAAGTTGCTTTCGATATCTAAAAGTCTAGTGTTCACATTATAATTTGGCAAGATATCTAAGTATATTTTTGTTGGTGCATGAGTGCTTTGGTTTGGTGAAAACCCTGATTAAATGCCTCATTTAAGGGAATACCCCATCAAAAATCACATGTGTGGAACTAGTCTTTTCTGGGAAAAATGCAATGTGTACACTCGTTTGCAACTTAAATAGGCTGCTTGAACAACTGATTGTTGGCGAGCGCCGGACACGAAAGGAGTGAGTCGCGCCCTGCAGCAGCGCTGAGATCTGCAAAACACCAATGAACTCGATGAGACCTATCAAGTATTCGGGTTTCGTGCCGTACACCGCTTGGTACACATCCAATTAAAGACCTCATGAAACGCCTTACATTTCAACAACAGTTGTGGATCCCTTTGGCACTCTCCCTGGTTTGCCTGATCTCTGTAGCGGGCTTTGGGGCTTACCAGACTCGCGAGGTCCGTCTGGAAGAAAGACAGCATTCATTGAAGGATGCCGGAGACATCGCAATGAGCATTACGCGGCGTTACGCGGCGCTGGCCGCGGACGGAACGTTATCGACGCCTGAAGCGAAGAAGCAGGCGCTCGCACAATTACGAGCGATCCGTTATGGCGCTGACGGATACGTATCCATCGTCGATTCAGACTGTCATTCAGTCATGAACCCTTCCAAGCCACAAACCGAGGGCAAGTACTTCGGCGACTATCAGGATTCCAACGGCAAGTACGTGTACCGCGCAATGGCTGAGATCGCGAAGGGTTCCGGCGATGGGTTTGTCGACTATGCTACGCCGCGGCTGGGTTCAACAGAACCCGTACGAAAGCGCAGCCACATCGCTACCTTTAAACCTTGGGACTGGTCGTTCGTGACGGGCGCCTACCTGGACGACATTGACGAGGCATTCAACGCATCGCTGCGTCAGTTGCTCGTGCTCGTCGCCGTCATCGCTGCCATGCTGTCTGGTGTCGTGTACCTGGTGAACCGCAGGCTGAATCGTTCGCTAGGTGGTTCGCCGGAGTATGCGGCACAGGTCGTGGCAGCGACAGCGGGTGGTAACCTCGCTCAACACATAGACCTGCAAGCCGGCGATCGAGGCAGCCTTCTGTTCAAGCTTCAGGAGATGCAGGCGCAATTGCGTAATGCGGTAGTCGCGATCATCGGTGCAGCGCATTCCATTGGAACGTCCACGGATGAGATATCGTCAGGCAACGCGGACCTGTCAAGACGAACCGAGGAGCAGGCCGCGTCGTTGGAAGAAACCGCTGCAAGCATGGAGCAGCTTACGTCGGCGGTCAGGCAGAATGCCGACAATGCGCGGCAAGCTTCGGTGCTCGCCGGCGATGCCTTTTCCATCGCCAATCGCGGCAACGAGGTCGTCTCCGAAGTCGTCGCGACCATGGACGAGATCACCGATAGTACAAAACAGATTGGAGAGATCCTTGGGATGATCGAAGGGATCGCTTTCCAAACCAATATCCTTGCACTCAATGCGGCTGTCGAGGCCGCGCGGGCCGGTGAACACGGCAGGGGATTTGCTGTTGTCGCCTCTGAGGTCCGGAATCTGGCACAGCGTTCCTCGACCGCCTCGAAAGACATCAAGAGACTGATCGATCATTCGAATGATCGCGTTCAGAACGGCGCCGCGCTCGTCGATAACGCCGGCCAGTGCATGAAGGAGATACTGGTTTCAGTGCAACGAGTCACCGCGATCATGAAGGAGATTGCGTCGGCCTCAGAGGAGCAAAGCGACGGGATCGAACAAGTTAATAAGGCAGTAACGCAAATGGACGAAGTCACGCAACGAAACGCGGCGCTTGTGGAGCAGGCGGCAGCGGCTGCAGTCTCGATGCGCGAGCAAGCGCATGGGCTGGTGGAGAGTGTTGCTGCGTTTCAGGTTGCCTGAGCTTACGTTTCCCGCTTTCAGTTCCGCCGCAACAAGCGTTGCGGCGGACTAGCTCAGCGATCTCTCGGCCTAGGTCGCGACCGGTTGATCAAGCGCTCGCGGCGGTTCCGTCTTCCCCAAAAGCGGATACAGCCGCGCGACTTCCTGAAGATCAGCCTCCATCTCGGTGACCAGCCAGTCCTTGACTCGTTCCACGTGCGCTCGTGCGGGCCGTTGACCGCTGATGAGCTCATAGCGGCGCCCCGTCGCGACAACGTGCCGGGAAGCCGGAACCAACTGGCCGGTTCGCAACGCATAGGACACGCCGGACACCCATCCCAGCGCTATGCCACGGCCAATCATTGCGGTCTGGAGCACCAGTGCATAGTCGGAGAAGATGAGCGGGTCGCCGGACACCGCGCCGGCCATGCCTACCCGTTCGTGGAAGTTCTCCCAATTGATCGTTGTCGGCACCAACTCGATAAGGGTGTGCTTCGACAGATCACGTGCGTCGTCGAGCGGTCCGTGGCTCTCGAGATAAGAAGGGCTGCAGACCGGCACGATAACTTCCGGTGTGAAGGTCCAGCTTTGCTGGGATTTACGCCGCTGGTCCGCCGGGCGCAACGCGAGATCGGCTTCATCCGCGCTTCCCTGCAGCACGCCGCTGATGACATGAAAACGCAAGCTGATCTCGGGAAACGCGCTTTGAAAGCGTTGGTATCTGGGCATCAGCCAGTACGCAATGAAAGCGCTGGAGAGTGACAAGGTGACTATTTGCGTGCGCTGCTGCCGCTGCTTGATATCGGTCACGGAGCGCTTGATATGCCCGAAGCCCTCAGTCACGCCGCGTTCGAGCAATAGTCCGTCGTCCGTCAGCACCAGCCCGGAGCGAGAGCGGACGAACAACTGGGTGCCCAGCGCTTTCTCCAGTCTCACGATCATTCGGCTGACAGCGACCTGCGTCACGTTCAGTTCATTCGCCGCGCGGGTAATGCTCTTCTCCCTCGCAACTACCTCAAACACCACCAACGAATTCATTGAAGAGCCGAAGTTGCGCAAGGTATCCATAACATTGTGTTGTGTTCGAAAGAGCAAATGTCATTTGACGGAATTTAATGCACTACCTATGTTCTAGCTATTCAAACGCAGGTAGTGGCAGGTGTCGATAACCATAACATTCTGTCCGGGTTCGCGCAGCGGGTGTTTGAAAAGTGGTGTGCCTGGCGATCCATCCATTCCCCAACCCAAAGGCAAGTCCAATGAACCGTCCTCCACGGAGCCACGACCCGCTGCTGCAACCCCTGCGGATCCGACACCTGGTGCTAAAAAATCGCATCATGAGCACGAGCCACGCAAGCGGTTTGACGGAGGGCGGCTTGCCGCTCGAACGCTACCAGCGTTATCACGAAGAAAAGGCCATTGGCGGTATTGGGCTAAGCATGTTCGGCGGCTCGTCGGTCGTGAGCCGCGACAGTTCCAATGTGTTCGCGCAGATCGACCTGACTGATGACCGGATCATCCCGTGCTTCCAGGCGTTCTCCGAGCGGATGCATCGGCATGGCGCAGCGTTGATGTGCCAGCTCACCCACATGGGCCGGCGGGGAAGTCCCTACACGTCCGACTGGTTGTCGACGATCGCGCCGTCGCGAGTGCGCGAGACGCTGCATCGGAGCATTCCACGCGAGATGGACCGCAGTGATATTGCCAGGACCATCCGCGACTTCGGCCATGCGGCGCGGCGTTGCAGGGAAGGGGGGCTCGACGGCATTGAAACGCTGGCTGGCGGGCACTTGATCGGGCAGTTCCTCAGTCCGATGACTAACCGGAGGACCGATGAGTATGGCGGTTCCATCGAGAATCGATGCCGCTTCGCGCTCGAGGTTCATGAAGAAATCCGCCGGCAGGTTGGCAGCGACTTTATCGTGGGCATTCGCTACGTCATCAATGAGGCGCTGGAAGGGGGCCTGACTTCCGCCGACGCGCTGACGGCCGCCAAAATACTGGAAGCGTCGGGCCTGATCGACTTCTTCAACGTGGTCTACGGGCGCATGGACACGGCGGCGGCACTTGCCGATGACAACATGCCGACGATGTACGCCAGGTCGGCGCCATGGCTATCCGCGGTCGCCTCGTTCAAGCGCGAAGTGTCGTTGCCGGTGTTCCACGCGGCGAAGATCGCCGACCTTGCCAGCGCGCGTTACGCCATATCGGAGAACATGCTCGATCTGGTTGGAATGACGCGGGCGCATATCGCCGATCCGCATATCGTGAGAAAGCTGATCGAAGGCGAAGAGGATCGCATTCGGCCCTGCGTCGGCGCATCCTTTTGCCGGTCTCATCAATCCGCCTGTATTCACAACCCGTCGACGGGTCGTGAGACCTGGATCGCACACGAGGTTGATCCGGCTCATCGGCCCGGCCGCAAGGTAGTGGTGATAGGCGGAGGAGTGGCGGGGCTGGAAGCCGCGCGCGTCGCTGCGCTGCGAGGGCATGACGTGGTGTTGTTCGAAGCGTCGCCCAAGCTGGGCGGTCAGGTGCTGCTTGCGCACATGGGCAGTTGGCGCCGCGACTTGATCGGGATTGTCGACTGGCGTGCGAACGAGCTAAGTCGTCTTGGTGTAGAGGTCAGGACCGGCGCTTATGCCGACGCTTGCGCGGTGCTGGCTGAACATCCCGACGTTGTGATCGTCGCGACCGGTGGGATGCCCGATCTTGATGATCTGCCGGGAAACGAACACTGTACTTCGGCTTTCGATGCCTTGACCATGCACATCCCCACGTCGGGAAGCGCGCTCGTGTACGACGGTACCGGTCGGCATGTGGCCGCGACTTGTACCGAGCGATACGCACAAGCTGGCATCGACGTTGAACTGATCACGCTGGATCGAAGCTTCGGCGAGGAACTGGAGGGACGGGGAGACGACATTGGTTGGCAGCGGCGCTTGAACGAGTTAAAGATTTCCCTGCGGCACGATTTGCGGCTCCAGCGCGTCGAGCGCTTGCCAGGAAACAAACGCCGCGCGTGGTTCACGCATGAGCTGACTTCGGAGGTGGTTTGTCTGGATGCGGACCATGTTGTAGTCGAACGAGGCATGATGCCCGTCGACGAGCTGTTCCATGAGCTGCGCAGCGAGTCCGTGAATGACGGGAAACCCGATCTGGATTGCCTCCTGCTTGGGAAGGCTCAACCGTGGACGACTGCCGAGCCTGCCGGCTACGAACTCTACCGGATCGGCGACGCGGAATCGTCGCGCAACATCCATGCCGCAATCTTCGATGCTTTCCGGCTGGCACGAACCGTGTAGCACCGGTTTTTCTTAGAAAATGCTTCGGATATCGAATTATATGTGAGCCAACAGGCCTTATCGATTGTTAAAAAATTGATCGTTAATTTGCGAAAGCCGTCGCGCTTCGCTCGGCCAATCAATTGGGGAGACGTTTTGATGAGTACACACTTCAAGTTGGACCGGATCGACCTGAGAATTCTCTCTCGTTTGCAGACGCAAGGCCGCATCACGAATGTCGAGCTTGCCGATGCTGTCGGTCTTTCTCCCAGTCCTTGCCTGATTCGCGTGAAGCGCCTTGAGAGTGCCGGTTATATCGCAGGCTATGCCGCGCAGATCCTGCTGGAAAAAATGGGTGACGTCCAGAGCGTGTTCACGCAGGTCACGCTCGCCGATCACCGGCGTGAGGATTCCGCCAGGTTTGTCGCGGCCATTCGCGAGGTGGACGAGATTGTCGAATGCCATCTCGCGAGCGGCGGCTACGACTACTTGCTCAAGTTTGTCACACGCAGCGTCGGGCACTATCAGAGCCTGATTGAAGACTTGCTCGCGCGGAACATTGGTATTGAAAAGTACTCCAGCTACGTCATGATCAAGTCGCCGATCGTGAAGAATGCTTATCCGCTCGAGACTTTGTTTTCCGAGCACTATGTGTAATCGTTTCCGTGCGCCGCGTACGTAGTGGCATCACCATCAACAGCGACTCAACTGGATTCGCGCTCGATCAGCTTGAAACCCACGTCGACTACGCGCCGGTCAACTTCGCCGTCCCTTATCCGCTCGACCAGCAACGATGCAGCCAGTTTGCCGATACGCGTTCCGTCAATCCGGATCGTGGTCAGCGGCGGGTCTGTATCTTTCGCGAAATTCATGTCGCCATAACCGATGACCCGCAACTGCCGGGGAATATCCAGGCCGCGCGCGCGTGCTTCGATCAGCGCACCGAGCGCGAGGATATCCGCGCCGCAGAATACTGCTTCCATAGGGGCATTTTCGTTCAGCAGACCCGCCAGCCCACGCCGCCCATCGCCTAGATTCGCGGGCGAGGGGATGGTGACAACCGGGATCTCGATGGCCGAGCCTTTGGCAAATGCCTTGACGAAGGCTTGTGTTCGAACCTGGGCCCGGCGGTCGCCCGGCGCAATCACCGCGGCCCGGGTGACGCCTTGCGCGAGCAAGTGCAGCGCTGCCGCCTTGCCCACTTTTTCGTGGGAAAAACCCACCAGCATGTCAATCGGCTCCCGTGTGATATCCCAGGTCTCCACCACGGGAACGCCCGACTCACGCAGTTTCTGCCGTGCTTCCCGGGAGTGCATGACACCGGTCAGCACGATCCCGGCAGGGCGCCGTCCGAGGATGGCGTCGATCAACGCGTCCTCGCGGGATTCGTCGTAGCCGCTTTGACCAATCAGCAACTGATAGCCATTTGCGGCGAGTTCGGTGGTCAGCGCCTCGACGGTCTCCTGGAAAACGCTTCCGGCCATGGCCGGGATCAGCGCGACGATCAGGCGGCTGCGATTCGATGCCAGCGACCCGGCGACGAGGTCGGGCGTATAGCCCGTCTGTTGCACAACTGCGCGCACGCGCTCCAGCGTATTCACCGACACGAGTTCAGGGGTGTTCAACGCACGCGATACGGTCACTTTCGTGACACCGATCAGCGCAGCCAGATCGCTCAGCGTCACACGCCCCGTCGTTTTCCGTGCCCGGCGCGAGGCGGGGCGGTCGATCGCGGCGGGAAGGGCAGCGTCTTCGAAAATTCCGGCCATTCCCGCGGTCCTATCCGTTTTCGGCTTGGTCATCGACAACGATATGAGAGTTGAATTAACGTTGATTAGGGAAAACGCGAACATTCATGCAGCGGGAAGCATATTACTATGCACTCAATGTTACCGGTTACATAAACCGGTAACATGAAGCGGTAACACAACGATGAAGCAGGTTGGGATCAGTTTCCTCCTCGTTTCAAGGCGTCAACGCCGGCCGTTGCCGTGATACCCCACGAGACACAATGTGATTGCAGGAGACTTGCTCATGCCGCAGGCCATCGATGCCGCCATGGCCCCCTTGATCCGCCTCAACGGTGCGGACAACGTGCTGATCGCCCGCGAGGCTTTGTCGCTCGGCCGCCAGGTCCAGCTGGGGGACATCGTGGTGCGAATTCGCGCCCAGGTCCCGGCGGGCCACAAGATAGCGGCGAAGGCTATCGCACGCGGTGACACGATTCGCAAATATGACACGGTGATCGGTCGCGCCGCGCGGGACATCGAGGCCGGCGACCATGTGCATACGCATAACATTGAACTGATCGATTTCGAACGCGACCCCGGTTTCGGCCTCGATGTGCGTCCGGTCGATTACGTGCCGCAAGCTGAACGTGCGACGTTCATGGGCATCGTGCGTCCCGATGGACGCGTCGCTACCCGTAATTTCATCGGCATCCTTGCGTCGGTGAATTGCTCGTCTACGGTCATCAAGAATATCGCCGCGTGGTTCACGCCCGAGCGGCTTGCCGCCTATCCGAACGTGGATGGCGTGGTCGCGTTTGCGCAGACCAGCGGGTGCGGAATGTCTTCGCCTAGCGAGCATTTCGACGTGCTGCGCCGGACCATCGCCGGTTACGCGCGCCACCCTAATCTCGCCGGCGTGCTGATCGTGGGACTCGGCTGTGAACGCAATCAGGTATCCGAGCTCGTGAGTTCGCAGGGTCTCGGGACTAACGAGTCAATGCGCACGCTGGTGATGCAGGACAGCGGCGGTACGCGCGCAACGATCGAGGCGGGGATCGCGGCGATCCAGAGCATGCTGCCGGTGGCGAACTGTATCGAACGGCAGAGGGTGAGCGCGAGTCACCTGAAGATCGGCCTGGAGTGCGGCGGCTCCGACGGCTTCTCCGGTATCACCGCCAATCCCGCGCTTGGCGCTGCGATGGATATCCTGGTGCGACATGGCGGCACGGCGATCCTGTCCGAGACGCCGGAAATCCACGGCGTCGAATACATGCTGACGCGGCGCGCGGTGACGCCTGAAGTCGGTCAGAAATTACTCGATCGGCTCGCCTGGTGGGAGCGCTACACACGCGGCCATAACGGTCAGTTCAATGGCGTCGTCGGACCGGGCAACCAGCAGGGCGGGCTGGCGAATATTTTTGAAAAGTCCCTGGGCTCCGCGATGAAAGGCGGCACCACGCCCTTGCAAGCGGTCTATGAATATGCAGAACCGATCGACCAGCCGGGCTTCGTGTTCATGGATTCCCCCGGGTACGATCCGGTGGCGGTGACCGGCCAGATTGCCAGCGGCGCAAACATGATCTGCTTCACGACCGGGCGTGGTTCCATGTTCGGCTCGAAACCCGCCCCGACGATCAAGCTCGCGAGCAACACGCCGATGTTCACGCGTCTGCAGGAGGACATGGATATCAATTGCGGTCTCGTGATCGATGGCGAGCGCTCCGTGCAGGAGATGGGGCAGGACATCTTCGACCATATCCTCCAGGCCGCTTCCGGGCAGCGCACGAAAAGCGAATTGCTGGGTCTGGGCGATCATGAGTTCGTGCCCTGGCATATGGGTATCGTCAGCTAGACCGCCCGATAACAAGAACGGAGACAAGAGATGACTCTCGCGCAGCAAGCGCCACGACCCACACGAATACGCTGGATCGTGGCCGGCATGATGTGGGCGGCGATCGCGATCAACTACATCGATCGAACGGTGTTGTCCGCAGCGGCGCCCCGGATCCAGTCGGACTTTCACCTGAGCGCCGTGGAGATGGGCGTCGTGATGTCCGCCTTCTTCTGGTCGTATGCGCTGCTGCAACTCCCGGCTGGCATGCTTGCGGACCGCTTCGGTCAGAAGAAGATACTGGGCCTAGCGGTCTTCTGGTGGTCGCTCGCGACCGCGGTCACCGGCTTTGCAACGGGCTTCAAATCGCTGGTCGCCCTGCGGGTGATGCTGGGTGTCGGCGAAGCCGGCGCTTATCCGAGCAACGCAGGTATTGCTTCGCGCTGGTTTCCGCGCAATGAACGCGCGACCGTTGCCGGTATCTTTGACAGCGGCTCGAAACTCGGTGGCGCCGTTGCGCTGCCGCTGATCGCCGTCATGCTTGCCGTGTTTGACTGGAAAGTGACGTTTGCGATCACGGGCGCGCTGGGTATCGTGTGGTGCGTCATCTGGCGATTCGTGTTCAGGGATTCGCCGGGTGACCACCCGCGCGTCAATGCCGCGGAACTCGCGCATATCCGTGAGGGCCTTGAGCTCAATGCGGCTGACAGCAAGCGCAATACCGTACCGTGGCGAAAGTTGTTCGCACATCGAAATATCTGGGCAATGTGCATCGGGTTTTTCATGATCAACTACAACTCGTATTTCTTCATCACCTGGCTGCCCACGTATCTGGTTAAGGAGCGGGGCATGGGCTTGATGGAGATGGGCATCATGGCGTCGCTGCCTTTGCTGATCTCGATGTTCACCGAGGTGCTCGCGGGCTGGGCCTCCGACCGGGTCTACAGTTCGGGCCGCCTGTCGTTGACCGCCACCCGCAAGCTGTTCCTGATCGTCGGGCTCGTGATGGCATCGAGTATCGGCCTGGCCGCGTTCGCGCACTCGGCCGTCATGGCGGTCGTGCTGTTGTGCATCGCCAAGTCGGGCATGACGGTCGCCGCGTCGCAAGTCTGGGCCTTGCCGGCCGATGTCGCGCCGAAGAACATGGTGTCGATGGTGGCCGGCGTGCAGAACTCGGTATCGAATATGGGTGGTGTTGTCGGCCCGATCGTGACCGGCGCGATCGTCGGCGCGACCGGATCGTTCGTCGCGGCGCTGGTGTTCTCGGCGGCCCTGATCGTTCTCGCCATCATCAATTATCTTTTCCTGCTGGGTAGAGTCGAACCCATCGAATTTGAAACCCCTCCCATGGAGTTGGAGAATCATGAGCGGAACAACGCAAACGCCCGCGCCTAACCGTTTCAAGGCGGCGCTCGCGAACAAGGAAGCGCAAATTGGTTTCTGGCTGTCGATGGCCGATCCCTACCTCGCCGAAGTCAGCGCGACCGCCGGCTTCGACTGGCTGCTGATCGATAACGAGCATGCACCCAATGATGTACGCACGACCTTGTCGCAACTGCAGGCGCTCGCGCCTTATCGTGGAGAAGCGGTGGTACGGCCGGTCAACGGCGATGTGGCGCTAATCAAACGGCTGCTTGATATCGGCGTGCGCAACCTGCTTGTGCCGATGATCGATACCGAGGAGCAGGCTCGCTTGATGGTGTCCGCCGTTCGTTATCCGCCGCATGGGATTCGCGGAGTGGGCAGTGCGGTCGGCCGTGCATCACGCTGGAGCAGCCGGAAAGATTATCTCGATGTTGCCGATGACGAAATCTGTTTATTGGTGCAGGCGGAAACGGCCACAGCGTTGTCGAACCTGGATGCAATCTGCGGAGTGGATGGCATCGATGGCGTTTTCATCGGGCCGGCTGACCTGGCGGCTTCTATGGGCTATCGCGGTAAAGCCGGTCACCCCGAAGTACAGGCAGCAATAGATGGTGCGATCAGGAAGATCATTGCATCGGGCAAAGCGGCCGGGACGCTTACATCCGATCCCGCGTTGGCGCGGCACTACCTCGAGCTGGGTTGTACGTTCGTCGCAACCGGTATCGACATCCTGATTCTTGCGAACGGCGCTCGCAAGCTGGCAGCGGACTTCGGACGGGGCACGTAGCAGGCAAGCGCCTTCTATCGAATTCGATTCGAAATCCCGCAACCCATAAAAGCGGAGACGCCACCATGCCGATACACGATCGGCATGCCCTGTTGCGCGCTGCCGTTGAAGGAGACAGACCATGAACAGTCACGCCGGCTTGCTCAGGAAGCATTGGCATATCATCTTCGCGGCGACCGCAGGATGGGCGCTCGACGCATTCGATTTCACCATCCTGCTGTTCCTGATCCCGCATCTCGGCAAGGTGTTCAATGTCGGCTTGCCGCAGATGGCGCTGGTGGTGACCGCCACGGGGTTCGCGAAGATCGCGGGAACGATCGGCTGGGGATTTGCCGCTGACCGCTATGGCCGCAAGCTTGCCTTCATGGCGGCCGTGTTGTGGTTCTCCTGCGCGTCGGGACTGAGTGGCCTCGCGTGGAGCTACGCATCCTTCATGGTCATGCGCATCCTGTTCGGAATGGGGTTTGGCGGCGAGTGGACCGCATCCGTTTCGCTCCTGATGGAAACAGTGCCGGAGAAAATTCGGCCGCTTGCGTCCGGCATCATGGTCGCGGGTTACGAATTCGGTTACATGCTGGCCGCGCTCGCATTTCACTTCCTGTTCCCGGTGCTCGGCTGGCGCTGGATGTTCTTCCTGGGCATTGCGCCCGCATTGTTGACGCTGTTCTTGCGGCGCAATGTGAAGGAGTCTGAGGACTGGAAGGAACAGCGGCGGAGCAAAAAAGCGGGGAATGGATCTGGAACCTTCATCTTCAATCCCGCTGTCGCGCAGGCCTGGGCCTTCTCGGCCGGGCTGAACTTCATGCTCTGGGCTGTGCAGGTGCTTTATCCCACGTTCCTGCTTACAGTTCATCATCTCGACTCGGGCACGATCTTTCCGTTCATCATTGCCTACTCGGTCGGCTCCGTAATCGGCAAGCCTTTATCCGGTTATGCCGCGAGCAGGATCGGCGAGCGCGGTACGATTGTCATCTTCCTGACAATCGTCATTCCCACCACAGCGCTCTATACACTCGTCTCCAGTCACTTCCTGATGGGCGTGGGCGCGTTCTGCATGGGCATGTTCGCGAACGGTTTGTTCGGTATCCTGCCTTTGTACCAGGCACGCCGTTTCCCGGTGAAAGGACGGGCGACCGGAATTGGCATCAGCTACGCAATGACCTCCATCAGTGTGATTGCTCCGTATGTGATCGCGCTGGTGACTCCGTCGATGGGGCTCAAGTTCGGGATGGCCTCTTTCATCGCCGGGGGCGCGCTGATCGTCATCGCTATCAGTGTCTTCAACACTGCACGCTGGATGCCAAAGGACCTTGCCGATGACACGGAGGCGGCAGCGTTTCGCGAACGGGCGGGGAGCGACGAGCTGACGGCCGGCAACGCTGCGCATTGATCGACAGGAGAGCATCATGAGCGACACAGCCCGTCGATGGATACAGCGCCCCGAGCATTCGAACTGGGGCGACTTCGGCCCCGACGATCAATTGGGCCGCTTGAACTTGCTGACGCCCGCGAAAGTGCTGGAGGGCGCAAGCGAAGTCAAGACGGGCCGCAATTTTTGTCTGAGCTTGCCGCTGGACTATCCCGGCGGTGTCGCGTTGAACGGCCGACGCCATCCCCCGCAGGTCATCCCGACCATGCGCGGCGACAAGCCCAACATGACCTATCCGCTCTCGCGCGACACGCCCGGCCTGCTCGATGTGATTTGCGACGACACCGTGCATATGGCGCTGCAGTATTCCACGCAGTGGGACAGCCTTGCACATATGGGGCAGTGGTTCGATCTGTCTGGAACAGGCAAGCCGGAGATGGCTTTCTACAATGGCTATCGCGCCGGCGAGGATGTGATCGGCCCGATCGACTTCCGGCATGGCGAAGAGCAAGCCGTCAGCCGTGCGCCCGGCGCGTATCGCCTGGGTATCGAGAACATGGCGGCGTCAGGCGTGCAGGGCCGTGGCGTCATGATTGACCTGAAGCGTCAGTTCGGCACGCAAAAGATCGCGATCGGCTACCGTGAGTTGCAGGCGGCTATGACGGCGCAGGATGTTGTGGTCGAGAGGGGCGATATGGTGTGCCTGCGCACCGGCACTGACGAGGCATTGTTAGAGATGGCGGGTCAGCCCGACATGGATTGGCTGAATGCGCACTTCGCGGCGCTCGATGGGCGGGACGCGGAACTGCAGCAATGGATCGTCGATTCAGGTGTTGTCGCCTTGATTGCTGACAACGCCGCCGTGGAAATGTTGCCGGCACGTCCGGCTGCCACGCATTTCCATGCGTCACATCCTTTGCATGATCTCTGCCTGTTCCGTTTGGGTGTCTATCTCGGCGAGTTGTGGCTGCTGAGTCCGTTGGCGGACTGGCTAGCGGCAAACGGGCGGAATCGTTTTCTATTGACGGCGCCGCCCTTGCGATTGCCGCGCGCAGTCGGTTCGCCTGTCAGCCCGGTCGCGACGGTCTGACCTTTGTCAGGGGCGCTCAAGTGGCGTGATCACTTGACCAAATCGTCCAGGCGCCGATCATCGATACCCGCGGGCTCCAGATGAGCAACCACATCTGCCACCAGGAATATCGATCTCACGGCGTCTTCCGCGTGATCTCCAATGTCGTGGCCCTGTTCAACGGACATGGCGCCATCCACCTCGACATGGAACTCCACGAACACACGGTCGCCACCGTTGCGGGTACGGATGTCATGCACCCCCTGAACACCTTCACAACCGAGCACTGCGGACCGGATCCGTTCACGCTCGGAGGTATCGAGTTCCCGATCGAGTAGCTGATTTAATGCATCCGAAGCCATGTCCCGCGCATTCCATAACATGTAGCAGGAAATGGCCAGTGCACCTATTGCGTCAGCCCGGCTCCACGCAAGGAATCGTTCAAGGGCAAGCGCGACCAGCACGGCAATATTCACCGCAACGTCGGTGACGTAATGCGCGCGGTCCGCCGCGATTGCCGTGGACCCCGTGCGCTTGACGACATAGGTTTGCAATGCGACGAGCCCGCTTGCCGCAATCAGGCTGGCAATGATCACCCACAAGCCGAAGCCCATGTCCGTGAGCGGTTGCGGGACGATCAGACGCTGGACCGATTCAATCCCGAGTCCCACGGCCGCGCCTGTTAGCAACAACGCCTGCACCAGCGCGGCCACGGCTTCCGCTTTGCCATGTCCATACCGATGACCCCGGTCGACAGGGCGACCGGCGTACCGGACGCCCAGGAAGGTGACGAGGGATGCGACGACATCGACCAGGCCGTCGGCCGCGGATGTGAGTAACGAGATCGAGCCGGTCGCAAGCCACGCCCAGGCCTTGACGCCGACGAGGGTGAGGGCGACCGCGAGCGCCATGATCGAGGCGAACCGGCGCAGCTTTTGATTCGACAGGTATTCGGACATGGGCACACGTCTCGCCTGGTAAGCCATCATGCTAAGACAGTCGCATGCAAGCCCTGACCTTGCGTGGCTTGATCGGTGCGCCCGCTTGGCGGGAGTGTGATTGGGCAGTTGAAGCAAGAGCGCCAGATTAATCGGCTTGATCGAGTAGCTTGTTTAACCCCGCTTCATTAACCCGCTTCACGAACCCATCAGTCAGCGGCGGAGCGCTCGATCATCAATTCCAGGAACGACCCAAATTCGGATTTGACCCTCGCTTACGGCAGGCCTTAAGCCGCTTCACTCACCGGTCTGCTTGCTTGTATTCGGCGAAACCCCGGTGTTCAGGATTTTCAGGTTGCGGATCCGCCTGAAGCCAGGGTTGTCATGCAGCAAGCGGGCGGTGATATGCGCCACTGCCGCTTCACCAAGAAGATAGTCCGGCACTCCGGAGACCGTATGGTGAGTCATGTGCTGGTTGTAAGTCTCCGGCGCTTCGGCCGAGCTATAAAAAAAATCGACTTCGTAAGTTGCCAAATTGAACTCCAATGGTGTGATCAATCGTTAAACAACCATTGACCGAACTGATTCTATCAAGAGCTGGCAATAAACGAGCATGAGGGTTCGTCAAGTGATATATCGAATTCGGGTTGCGAGCGTTCGCAATGTCACTCAAGCTTGATATAGGCGCGGCCTGTTCTGGCACACGCGACTGGAAGCGAGTTCGCGCGACGGTTTCCAAGCGCGACACGAGATAGACCCATTCGCGTTCTTTTGCGTGTTTTCGCACTTAAAGTGCCCTCGAAACGCAGGAACCGGCGCGTTTTGCCGCTTCAGTGACTAGCGCATGACCAAGCGCTGATTAATGCAAGAATAAGGTCTTTGAAAAGAATTACCTTTGTTCGCCCGATTTGTGTTCCCCTAAAGAAGGCACCCACTGCGCCGGTATCAGTCGCGGGTGCCGGTCTTGCAGCGTCGCTGTATGACGGCCAAAGGAGAAGTCCGTAGATATGAACCGCCAGATCGTTGAAGAGTTGCTAGCCGGGCACGGAGAAGGGAAGTTGGTTGTAAGCCATCGCATACATGGCACTGACTTTGAAGTCATGGTTTCCCTGTTGCAAGCGTCGGGAAATACATTTGTCCGGGATTATTGTGCGCGTGCGCCGATCCTCGCTGGCACAAAAGGATTGAGCGATGCTGTCGCCAAGACCTTCAAGAGCGTACATACCGCCATCAGCGGCGACCTGAAAGCCAAACCTGCCGGCATGTCGCTGTTTGCATTTGTCTCCGACCCAACCAGGCGCGATGTGTTCGTTCGTCCATTCGACTAAATTGCCGCCACGTTTCGTCGGGTTTGCCGTTCATGCGAGCGCGGGCGCCGAGCATTGCGCCTTCGGCAACCTGCTCGTCCGGATCGGCCTGCCGGAGCCGTTGCAAGCCATGCTTTCGTGAGAACGGTATGCCCCGCCCGGCAACCCAAAGAGGAAAATGATGGATCTTCGAACCGTTAAAGAAATCGCAAAATTGAAGGCTCAGGTCGGGCCTTTGCAAAGGCAATTCGCCGAGCGGCTGAACGCAGCCGTCGTCCAGGCCAGAAGCACGGCGGTCGCCGAATTCAAGAACCACTTTACGAAAAGCGGCTTCACGGCGGCAGGTGAGGCGAAACGATATACAGCGGCCTATGAGGGCATGCAATTTTTGCTGGAGATTGCAGAGACACGGGGAACGCTCTCGCTTTGCGAGTTCCACCTGGTGCCTCCCGCGTTACTCAACGAAGCAACGCTGACCGTACACATGATTCGCAAAAATCCGCCTTCGTCTGCACGGCCTCCGGCCGCGGAAGAGGCGAGCTTGCTTCTCGATGCGGAGCGGAACCTGGCCGACGCACGGGCAGCGCTTTCGTCGGCGGCGCCGGAGTTCTGCTTCATGGTCGTCGAAGAGGAAAATACCGAATTGCCTGCGGTTGACGTAGTGCTCGAAAACAGGACTGTATTCGATACATTCGGTGAGTTTCTGGTGAGCGTTTATCCGCAATAAATAGCGGTAACCGGAAAATGCTTTCCGGCGTCACACTGTCTTTTCGCAAGATGCGGCCGGACGTCATGACCCGGCCCGGGCAGGCATGCGGGCGCGCCAAGCGGTGAAGGTGCTTGGCGCGCAGCGGCGAACGGAGCCGTCAGAACAGGTGGCGAATGCCGAATTGCACGCCGGTCTCGCTTTGACCGCCATCGGGTGTAAGCAACGAGCCTGTCGTGATGCTGGCTCCAGTCATCTTGAACTGGGCCGAGTTGTAGTTGTTCAACCGCGATACAACGGCGTACACGCGCGTCCTCTTTGACACATCGTAGTTCAGGATGGCGCTCATCTGACGGGCATGATTGTCGAGAGAAGAGCTGTCCGTGATGAAGGCATATCCTGCTCCGGCGCTGAGAGAAGGGCTGAACCTGTAGTCGGCGGAGAACGACCAGGTATTGTGATAATTGCCGGCGACATTGCTTACCGGGCCCACTGTCGGATCGTATTTGCCGGCGGGATTGCTCAGCGCGTTGCCGGTGGTCGCGGATATCACTTCGTTCGCCCGGAAAAATGCGACATAGACTCGTCCATGTCCATAGTCGACATTACCCCCCGCCATGATCTCCTGAACCCGGTTGGAGTTCGTCGCGTTGGCCGCATTCAGGTAAGCCGCCGCGAAATAAACCGGGCCTTGCGTCGTTTGCACACCCGCCTGGTACACGGCATTGCCCGCCAATGTCCCGGGCTGCCCACCGACCGAATAATGCAGTTCGACTTGCGTGTTGGCGAATTTTGGCGAGATGTAGCTGATGTCGTTATCGACTCGCGCGAGCCAGTTCGCGAAGTCGTTATAGCCTGAGCCGTAGGTTGCCGCACTGAAGGCGTCCATATTTCCGCTCCACCCGAACATTGGCGTATTCTGACGGCCGAACCTCACTTCACCGTAGGGAGCTGAAACGCCGACCCACGCCTGACGGTCGAAAAAGCGATAGCTATTCTGCTGTTTTCCGGTCCCAGGATCAAAACCGCTTTCCAGCGCAAATGTCGTCTTGTAACCTCCGCCGAGATCCTCCGTTCCCCGCAAGCCCCAGCGGCTCGTGAGTTCCCCGTTGTTGCCAAGCGTATAAAGCGATGTGCTTTTGCCACCCACCTTCGCGGATTGGTAACCCCCAAAAACGTCAAGAATGCCGTACAGGGTCAAGGATGACTGCGCATGAACTTGTCCTGAAGCGACGAGTCCTGCTGTTGAAATGGTTAGTAATGCGATATTTTTATATTTGAAGTATTTCACTTCATCTCCTGTCGTCGCTTTGGTTTAGATTTTGATTTGATTACATCATTGGGCTATTTGAGGCGTCAGCAGCTTTTTCACGACCAAGGCAAGCGGAACGGTAAAGCAGAAGTGAGACATGAAGCCGCCAATGATGACTGCCGGATCGTAGTAGTTCGGATGGTTGGTGGAGGCAATCATGATGGCCACATGCATGACGATCCAGGCCAATATGGCGTAAAACAAGGCCACGAACGTCGCTTCGTATCCGCGTTGACGGAAGTACGGCCAGATAGCGGCAAACAGGATGCCCCATGCCATTGAGAAAATAAAATGGATGCCCGTACCCACGATATACGCCCAGATTCCTATGGCCTCCTGTACCTCCTTGCCGAAGACGAGCCCGGTAGCGTTGCGAGGGATGCCCGCCAGGGGCATCAGGTGTTGCACCCCGACCCAAACCACAGCCTCGTAAATCCAGATGATCAACGCACCGGTTACGCCCCCGATGATGCCCGCGCGGATCGTTGCCGCCAGCCCAGGTTTGTCTGTAATGCCCGACGTCAAACCGCCTTCGATGTGCTTACCGCTTACGCTGATATTGTTGCTCATGTCTTTCTCCTCAAAGCGCGTGATTAAATAATTGGTTTTGGTACACGTACAACCGCAGCGAAGGCACGCGTGCGGGATTCAACTTGTTCCGTCTGGTTCAGGCATCCGCCACAGGGCTGGTGATGAACCGCAGTGCAAGGCGGTTCATGACAATGGCGATCGCGGCAATGATTGCTGGAACAGCGAGTACGGAGAACACGGTCGAAAAGCTGAATCCGAGCGACAGCAATGCGCCTCCGACCAACGAGCCCAGTATCCCGCCGAGACGGCCGAACCCGAGCATCCAGCTCACACCGGTCGCACGCGCACGGGTGGGATAGCAGGTAGGTGCGAGTGCATTAAGACCCGTCTGCGCGCCGCTCATGAAGAAACCGGCGCATGTTACGAGGACTGGCAGCAATGCTGACTTGAGCGTGCCCATTCCGAGCGCGAAGATGAAGACTCCGCCCAGGAGATACGCAGCGCCGATCACCGCGTTACGATCCATGCGATCCATCGCAAAGCCGACAACAATCGCCCCCACCGTCCCGCCCAACTGGAACATTCCGGTAATCGCCGCTGCCCGCTCCACGGGAAGACCTGCGTCCTTGATCAGCGTCGGCAGCCATCCCGTGAGCAAGTAGATGATCAGCAGTCCCATGAAGTAGGTGACCCAAAGCATGAGGGTGCTGAGCGCGTAGCCATCGGCGAATAACATCCGCACCGGCGCTTTGACGGACACCGTAGGCTCGGGCGCCGTAAACCGTACTTCACGATCGAATACGTGGCCGCACACGCGCCCTAGCGTCGTTGCGATACGCGCCATTCCGAGGTTGCGCACCAGCATCAGGCGGGCAGATTCGGGCAGGAGCCAAAGCAAAAGTGGCACGCTCAGGATCGGCACGATCCCGCCGAACATGAATACGGCGCGCCAGCCAAAATGAGGAATGAGGGAGGCGGCCACAAATCCGCCGGCTCCCGACCCGAAGTTGAAGCCGGTGAACATGATGGTTAAGAGCAGCGACCGGCTGCGCGACGGAACGTATTCGGCGAGCAATGTTGTCGAGTTCGGCATGGCGGCGCCGAGTCCGAGGCCGGTCAGGAAACGCAGCACCATGAGTTGCGTCGATGACTCCGCGAATGCGCACATCAGGCTGAAAAGGCCAAAGCAGAACACCGAGCCGATCAGGACTTTCTTCCTTCCCACCCGGTCGGATGCGGGTCCCGCGACCAGCGCGCCAATGGCGAGTCCGACCATCGCTGCGCTCATGACCGGGCCGAACGCGGCACGGCTGACATTCCAGTCATGCATGATGACCGGCGCCACGAAGCCCATGACGGCGGTGTCCAGTCCGTCCATCGTGACGATCAGAAAACATAAGCCAAGTACCAGCCACTGGTACGGGGACATCTTGCGTGCGTCGATAAACGCCTTGATGTCGACTGAGTCCACAGGTTTCATGCATGTCTCCGGATAAAAAAGTGCTTGCTCCGGGTTCCATCGACCCGGAGTTCTGTTCTTGCGCAAACTCGCTAAGCAAGCTTGAGGCGGCTTAAACGTTTGATCGGATTTGAAAAAAATCAGACTGCGTCTGGCACCTGGCGTGTCTTGAGAAATGCTTCGAGCGTTTCCCCCCGCATGCTGGCGTACATACCCAGGTTCGTGATCTTCACCACGCGCGCGAATTTTTCGAGCACGAAGAAGCACACGCCGTAGCGAATCAGTCCAAGCCAGTCGGTGTTATCGACGAGCATTCTCTCTTCCTCGGTCAAGCCCGCCAGGTCATACGCCAACGCGCGGTCTTCAAGCCAGCGCGTTCGCGCCGGTTGCTCGCGCATTTGCCAGAAGAAACGATTCAGGCGCATTGCCTTGACGCTTTGTCGAATGTCGAACGGGTAAGTGCCGGTCAACTCCTCGATGCCAATCAACTGCGGGTTCATTGCGCCACCTCGTCTTCGTAGACGGTGACGGCCATCGCGGTACTGGTCGCCAGGTAATAGCTGCGATGGATCTCGCGGACGTCCGGTCCCAGTGCGCCGCGCATGGCGAGCCACATGATGGTTTCAACGCTTTCGGCGCCACCGAGGCGTACATAGTCGACATGCTTCATTGCTGCGAGTTGCTGAGGGTCGTTGACAATCAGGTCGAGGAATTCCATGTCCCAGTCCGTGTTGTTGAAGCCGCTGCGCTCGCCGTGAACCTGATGTGACAGGCCGCCGGTGCCGACCACCACGACGTCCAGATCCTGCTCATAGGACTCGATGGCGCGACGCAGCGCCTGGCCCAGCCGATAGCAGCGGTTCGCGGTCGGCAGCGGATATTGCAGGACGTTGACTTCAAGCGGTACGAGCGCCATTGGCCACCCGCCCGCGTGCGGCAACATCAGCGACAGCGGCGAGTTGCAGCCGTGATCGAGCGGCCGGTCCTGGAAGATCGTGAGGTCGAACTCGTCTGAAACCAGTTGCTCTGCAACGTGGATCGCGAGATCGGAGTGACCGGCGATATCCGGCAGCGGACGTTTTCCTGCGCCTTCATCGGCGAATTCGTGATTCCCGGATACCCCTAGCGCGAAGGTCGGATAGCAGTCGAAGAAGAAGCTGTTGGCGTGATCGTTGTAGAACATCACCATTACGTCAGGCTTGCGTTGCGCGAGCCATTTCGCGACCGGCTGATAGCCTTCGAAGAGCGGCGCCCATGCGGGGTCGTTTTGTTTGCCCTTGTCATAGGCCATGCCGATCGTGGGTACATGCGAAGTCCCAATCCCACCAATGATCCTTGCCATGATCAAGCCTTGTGTTGCTTCAATCCGTCTATTTTTAAGCGTGGATTGAATAGTTGGTTTTGATCCCTTCATGCACTCGGGGATCCCTTGGGATACAAAGATATCAACAGTGGAACGCTCGTCAAAGCATCGGGTTAACCACGTAAATAGCCTCTTAGCACCGTACGTATTGGCTATACCGGCCTTTGGAATAAAAATGTAAGCCTCCGGAAGCCCGCTGTATAAAGCGCTTTTGGTATCCTAAGTCCTAAGGGCGGTTACATTTTCCCAAGTCTCGGCTAAACAACCAATAAACAAAACAGATGGCAAAAAAACCAGGTCGCAAGCGGGGTCGTATTCAGCCTTTGCCGACGCGATCGCAACGGCTTGTGCGCCGCTATACTTCTTGCAAACAAAGCAGGCAGACATGAACGAAACCACCCAGCAGGCCATTGTCCAAACGCTGCGCGAAAAGATCCTGTCCGGGGAACTGGCGCCGGGGCATCGCCTTGTCGAAGCACAGATTGCGCAATGGCTCGGTGTGTCTCGAACGCCGCTGCGTTATGCGCTGAGCGTGTTGTCGTCAGAGGCATTGCTGGAGCGTTCCGGCGCGCGCGGCTACGTGGTGCGGCGCTTTAGCGTGCGGGACGTACTGAATGCGATCGACGTGCGTGGCGCCCTTGAAGGGCTCGCGGCCCGTACCGTCGCTGAACGGCAGGTCGATGCCGGCCTCGAGAAATCGCTCCAGGAATGCCTGCGCGAGGGCGATGCCATCTTTGGCGCCGGTCGCCTGAGCGAGGGTGATGAGACGCGCTATGCGGCCATGAACAGCCATTTTCATGAACTGATAGTCGATGCCGCCCAGAACTCCGCCATTAGCGCGGCGCTTAGCCTGAACGACAAGATCCCATTCGTGTCACCTTCCACGGTCGTGTTCGATGACTCCGCGAAAGAGCATCAGTTCCTGATGCTCATGTATGCGCACCGTCAACATCACGCTATTGTGGGTGCGCTGCTTAACGGGGAAGGTGCGCGTGTGGAGGCGCTCATGAAGGAGCACACGTACATATCGAAGGAGAGCCTTAATCTGTCCTCCTCCAGATTTCATCTGATTGCGGGGGCCGCTTGATTCTCGTCACGTGCATGCCGCTTTATTTACCGCAATGTCATTCGTGAGCAACGGAGAACTGCTTAACCTCGCTCACCTGCGCGCATTCAAACTCGTCGCAGAGACAGGTAGCGCGACGCGCGCCGCAGCCGCGCTTTTTCGAGCGCAGTCCGCGATTACGCGTTCCATCCAGGAACTTGAGTCAGCGCTGGGCGAGCCCCTGTTCGAGCGCAAGCCTTCTGGCATGTTGCCTACGCCCACTGGCCGTGCAGTGCTCGAGCGTTGCGAGCGGATCATGGCCGAGCTCGAGGAGCTGGCGCAGTGGAGTGCTGCGCAACAGTCGCGCCGGCGTGCCCCAACGGAGGCGTTGCGAGCGTATCTCCTAAACACGCGGCGCCTCCAGATTTTCGTCGCGCTGGCGCGGCATCGGCATATGCCGAGCGCGGCCAATGCCTTTGGCATTAGTCAGCCGGCCGTGAGCAGCGCCGTGCGCGTACTTGAAAGCGGGTCGGGCTTGCGCCTTTTTCATCGCAGCCCGCGCGGCATCCTGCTGACCACAGAGGGTGAAACCTTCTTGCTGCATGTGCGGCGCGCGTTGAATGAGTTGCGTCATGTCCGGGACGATATTGCCGCGTTGCAAGGCAATATCCAGGGCGCGGTGACGGTCGGCGCGCTGCCGCTCGGCCGCACCTTGATCCTTCCGAACGCGATCGCTCGCATGACCGCACGGCATCCGGGCGTGCGCGTGATCACTGACGAAAGCGCTTATGAAACGCTGGTGGCGGGAGTGCGCGCGGGAGACGTCGATTTCATCCTGGGCGCATTGCGCGTCAACGATGCAGCAAGCGGCCTGCAGAACGAGCGGCTGATGTTGGAGGATATGGTGGTGCTGGCGCGTCGTGACCATCCGCTTGCGCATCAGAGCGGACTCAGGATTGCAGACCTTCGCGCCGCCCAATGGATTCTGCCGCGCAGTCACGCTCCGGCCCGGAGTCTCTTCGAATCCCAGTTCAAGCGTGTCAAGCTGAAGCCGCCCATGCCGACAGTGGAAACGGCGGATCTCGCGGTCATCCGCGGATTGCTCTCGCAGACGGACATGCTGGCGGCGCTGTCCGCCCAGCAGCTATTTTACGAATGCGAGTCGGGGCAGTTGAAGGTCCTCGACATCGAGTTGCATAACACGCAGCGTGAAATTGGTTTGACGCTTCGCGCGGAGGGTACACCTTCCCCGGCGGCGCGGGCGTTGATTGATGCAATTCGATTGGCCGTGGCCGATGTCTCGCGCTCAACCGGGGCCGGCAATCGGTTATTCCGGCAAGCGGGACCGCATCAACCCGCTTGAGAAGGCAAACATGATTCCTTCACTCTGCCGCAACCTTGCCTAGCATTGCGATGTGTCGGGTTTCCGTGACGTCGTCCGCAGGAAACAGGCATTCAATACGCAGTTCCTGTGCGGCGACGGTCTGCGGAGTTCCCACTGTGGTGACCATGGAAAAATAACTCAGCACTTCGTCATCTTTGACGAAGCTCATGGGTATGACGGGCAGGGAGCGAGTGGCATCCGTGGCGCTCACGGACCGAGGGGATTTCCAGCCGGGTTGCACATCAGGATAAGCGAGCAGTTCGCCAAGCAATTCCCGGGTTTTATCATCAATGACGTGTCCGACGGATTCACGATAAACACGCTGGACCAGGCTTTTCGCCACGTCTTCCCAATTGGCAATGAATGGGCGCATGCCTGCCGGGTCGAACATGAGATGCAGCATGTTGCGAGGGCTCTTGCGCGCGGACATGTCGATGAAACAATTGAAGAACCGCGGCGCAGATTCATTGGTCATGAGCACGTTCCAGTAGCGATCCATCACCATCGCAGGAAAGGGTTCATGCTGACGCAAGATGCGTCCGAGTGCGTTGGTCACGCTTTGCATCTCGAGCGCGTCCCAAGCGCTTTCCTGAAAGAGGGGAGCGTAGCCGGCCGCCAGCAATAATGTATTGCGTTCCCGAAGCGGAACGTCCAGCGCCTGGGCAATATCCATCAACATCTGACGGCTCGGAACACTGCGCCCGCTTTCGATAAAGCTGATATGCCGTTGCGATACGCCCGCATCAAGAGATAACTCGAACTGACTTCGGCCGCGCACGTCGCGCCATTGGCGCAGCAGCAAACCAAGCTCACTGGCAGGCGGTTTGGTGTTAAGGCGCACGGAATTCATTGGTCTCTCATTCGCGACAGGATTCAGGTGATTGTTCGTGGTTGACCGCGCTGGCATAAGACCATGCCCAGCGTTGGCGGTTTTTCGATCCACCGGACAAGAATACGCTTCAAGAATACGCTTCAAGAATACGCTTCAAGAATACGCTTCAAGAATACGCTTAAGGCAGCAAGTCAGTTGGGCCGGCGGTTGCAGCGACGCTAGTCATCGCGCATGGTTCGGCGCGAACCGAACCATGCGCAATTGTTCCGCTCGGCGGCGGTTCGTTTTTCGTCAGGCAGCCGTCCAGGCCTGAGCCTTGAAGCGCTCTTCAACCGGGGTGCCCGCCATGTTTGTTGTAGTGGCGGCCATGGTGGACACTCCAATGCTGGTAATGACCTCGAAGATCTGAAGCGCTGAATATCCCGCGGAAGTGAAGCTTTCGATATCCTCCTCGGCTATATTGCCGCGCTTTTCGATCAGGGCCCGGGTGATGCCGGACAGCGCCGCGTACTTCGGGTCGTCAGGCAATCTTCCCTCGCGGATCGCCTTGACGTCCGACTCCCTCATGCCGTCCTCAAGCGCAAACGTGGAGTGAGCCGCAACGGTCCAGGGGCACTTGATCGTGACCGCGTTGGTGAGCAGCAGAACCTGCTTCTCGCATTCATCAAGGCTTCCTCCATGAAAACTTGCGAAGCTGCCGGCAAACCCGTTGAGCAGAACGGGGTTTCCTGCCATGGTCGCCATCACGTTTGGCAAAAAGCCGAACTTCTGTTCCAGCGCATGCAATGTTGGTTTGGATTTTTCCGGCGCCGAGTCGATTGTGTGAAGTGTAAAGCTATGCATTCCTAACTCCTTTCCATTGATTGAACGACACTATGTGCGTATCTCCATGCGATGCTTTTTTCAAGCGCTGATACCGCAAGCAGATGACTGCCATCTTAGCGATCGCACGAATACGTTCAATTACCTCGGATGTAATAAGGACTGGTCTAAGCGCGCGGTTGGCTACGGCGCGAGTTCTACCAAGGTGAAAGAAGCGGGAATGAAGCAGGAAGATTGAAGAGAACCGGGAACGGCGGTCTCGTTCCCGGTGAGGTCCAATGAGGGCTACTCCTTGGGTTGCTCCAGGGACGACTTCAATTCCTTGGCCGCTTCTTCAATTCGCTTCGTCACAATGGCATACGCTTCGGTCTGGGCCTGCTGCGTTTTCTGAGCGATATCCTGCATATCGGCAAGCGCCTGGTGCAGTGCCTTTTGAACGACTTCGGTCGGATTGGACGAAGGTTTGGCCGGCGTGGTGGCGTACTGCTGCGCAATGCCCTGGAAGTCATTGAGGGCCCGGCGCAGGATCTCGATCTGTTTATCTCGAAGCGCTTCCATACCGCCGAATGCGACGCGGTTCGCGGCCGCCAGGGCTTCGACGTCTTTTCTGCGGGCATCCAGGATTGCCTGCACGTCGAATCCCGGAAGTTTGTACTGCTGGAACATCGCGGAAAACTGACTGAACGGGTCGCTGTACTCGGGCTTCGTCATGTGCCTCTCCCTAAGATATGTTCACGTTCGCGGAAAACGCGGACGCTCCTCAGGCGAAGAGGGTAGCGCCCAACGCTCTTTCGATAGTACAGGCTAACGATCTTTACTGAATCCAAGGGAAAACGCGCACAGAACGACGCTCTCGCGCCCAGCTGACTGTCAGAAAGGATCGGGCGGCAGGCTTGTTCGGCGCGGCCTTGGCCAATCTCAAGGTTTGTGGCGTCATGCACCGCAAGCGTGAACGCGCCCGCGCCTCGGCCGCCGTGGTTTCGGGCATCGCGTCGTGCCGCGCCGGGCGCAACCCCATGATTTGCTTGAATGCCCGGCTGAAGACGGCGTCAGGGTCGTATTCAAGGGAGTTTGCCAATTCCGCCAACGATGAAGCCGTTTTCTTGCGGCCGCGCGGGCGCCACCTGAATATTCCACCGCGCGGCGTAGTGCATCGCCGCTCCGTCGGCGAGCCCCGTGATGCGCACGGAAAACGCGAGGGTGGCGTGCCGATTGCTCAGGCATCTGGCCCCATGGCTTTCTTTCAACGATGAAACTGTAAGGCGCGTGCCCGAGGCCCAGTGAAGGTCCAGCCGATGCTTGGCCAAGGCTTTCCAATTCTCGTTACGCGCGTTACATAAAGTGACCATGCAGCAACCATTTCTCATCGACGGAAACGCAACTTAACTTTTGGTTTCACCTGTCGTGAATTCGCGCCGCTAGGATCGCGTTAAAACCAAAGATGTAAAGAAGGCTCTACCAGAGAACCGCTCACAACATGGACAGCTCACATCGCACGCTTCTATACGTTGGAGGTAAGCCAAACGAGTCGCTTTTAAGGCGCCTCAATGACTGCGCCTGGCTTGTCGTGCCGGCCATGGGTCATCACACGGAAGCAAAGCTGGCGCATGCGCCCATGGCCGGGTTGCTTGATCTGACAGACGGTATCCACGAGCGCCGGATCGCAAGGGTCGAACAGCTCTCGCGATCCGTGCTGGTGGCATGGGTCGCGCTGGTATCGGAAGAAACGCGAAAGTGGACTGCCGTTCGGGACGTCATCGCAACATATTGCTTCGACTTCGTAACCCTGCCGACATCGTATGAGCGGATCGTGAATGCAGCAGGGCGGGCCATTGGTATGGAGGTTCTTCGTTCAGAGGTGGAGCCGCCTGACCTCAAGGAGGCGTTAAGCCACGGAGTTGTCGGTTCATCTGAGGCCATGCTGGAACTTCACCGGACCATTCGGAAGGTGGCCGCGACCGATGCAACAGTGTTCATTTCGGGCGAGTCGGGAACCGGCAAGGAGCTGACCGCGCAGATGATCCACGCGCAATCGGCGCGCCGCGACAGGCCTTTCGTGGCGGTGAACTGCGGCGCCGTTCCACCTGATCTGCTGCATTCCGAATTGTTCGGCTACGAGCGCGGAGCCTTCACCGGCGCCACGCAGCGCAAGATAGGACGAGTCGAGCAGGCGCATGGCGGAACGTTGTTCCTCGACGAAATTGGCGACCTGCCGCATGAGAGTCAGGCCGCGTTGCTGCGCTTTATCCAGGAGCGCAAGATTGAACGCCTGGGTGGCCTTGAGTCTGTCGATGTGGACGTACGGGTGATCGCGGCAACGCATCAGGACATGCAAGCGGCCGTGCAGGCGGGCAGGTTCAGGGCAGATCTTTTTTTCCGGCTTTGCGTGCTTGAGGTCAGGGAGCCGCCCCTTCGCGTGAGAGGGAAAGACATTACCGCGCTTGCCATGCACGCACTTGAACGGTTCAAGGACGAACGCGCGCGCAAGATACATGGCTTCGCTCCCGACGCAATTGCAGCATTGCATAACTACGGCTGGCCCGGGAACGTTCGGGAACTGATCAATCGTGTGCGTCGCGCGATTGTTTTTTCCGAAGGCAAGTTCATCACCGCTGATGACCTTGAACTGGCGGAGCAGGTTTTGCTCCCGCCGGACTCGCTTCGCGAAGCGCGGGCGTCGGCAGACAGAAGGGCGGTCGATGTCGCGCTATTTGTGCACAAAGGCCGGATTGTCGATGCCGCTCACAGCCTTGGCATTTCGCGCGTGCATTTGCATCGGTTGATGCAGGAGCTGGCAATACCTACGCGTGCAGCCGCTGATGAAGCGCACGATTCGATCGATCCCGGTGACCATGAGTAAACGATCCCCGTGCGATGGGTGGCTGGCAGTGCGTTGCCGCCAATGCAACACACGCGCCAAGCGATCGATGCCTCGATGCGGGCTCACGTGCGGATCAAGCAAGCCCAGCTAGCGGGTGCTCCGCATGATGTTAGCCAGGGCATCCTTCACCTCGTCGATCAGGGCCGGCCACCCCTGCTCGCGCTGGCGAAACAGATACATGTCGTTGGGGTACCAGGGTGACCCGGTCCCCGTCCGATGCCAGCGCCAGTCGACGCCTGTCTGCGGCAACATCAACCAGCACGCAACACCCAATGCACCGGCCACGTGAGCGATTGCTGTATCGACGCAAATGACAAGATTGAGGTGCGCGATGATGGCCGCGGTATCGCCAAAGTCGCGAATCTCCCGTCCGAGGCAAAGAGCGGGTTGCAGCACTTTGCATTCGTCGGCCTGCGTTTCGGCATCACCGACTTGCAGGCTGATAAAGCGAATTCCATTGACGGACCACAGCGGCGCCAGATCGGAGAAATGCCTTAACGACCGTTGTGCATCGTTGTCGTGCTCAGCGTTGCCTTTCCAGACCAACCCCACGCGCAGGCCGTCGCCGGGCAGGCGCGCTTGCCACATCTCGACGCGGTTCGTGAACACACCGACATAGGGAATCTTCGCCGGGATCGACTCGACTGTCGTACCCATGCGTAAGGGCAGGCTCATCAGCGAAGCCCAGTAATCGTGAACGTGAAGCGCCTGAGGGTCGGTTACCAACGCATCGATCCCCTCCACCGTGCGCAGAAGAGGCGCAAGTGCCGGTTTGCAGATCACCGATATTTTTTCCGCACCACGCGCTTTAAGCAGCGGCACGTAACGGATGAATTGTATGGTGTCGCCGTATCCTTGCTCCGGCAAGAGCAGCAGGGTCTTGCCGCTCAGGTCCTCGCCTTTCCATTGAGGGAAGGGCAACTGCCCGTGTTCTCCAAACACATCCGATCGCGCTTCGTAGTATTGCCAGCCTTGCGCATAACGCCCGGCGGACAGAAGAAGCATCCCCAGGTTGAAACGTGCTTCGGCAAAATCCGGCTTCAGTTCGAGCGCACGGCGGTATTCGATCTCGGCCTGTTCGTACTGGTGAAGTCGTTCGAGCGTGCCTGCGCGGTTATTCCTGATCTCCGCGGAATCCGGCATCTGTTCGAGCGCGTGGCAATAGTGCGCTTCGGCTTCAAGGAACCGCCCGCATTGTCGCAAGAGGTTCGCCAGGTTGTTGTGAGCCAGACCATTGCGATCCTCCGTGTCAAGCACGCTGCGGTAAGCGCGTTCTGCCGCCGTCAGGTCGCCCTGTTGCCACGCTTGCCATGCTGACTCCATGAGCAGATGGTCCGTGTGTCCGCGGTCAGAGAGAGTTTTGCGGTTCATGTGGGCTGTCTTGTTCGCAGCAGACGTAGGCAAGCGTTACCGTTCGTGTTTCAGGCGCGGCTTACAAAACGCTGACCGCGAGCGGCTAAGCATATTGGATAAAACATGGCGCGCATTGCGTGCCAAAAGGAAATTCAACAATATTTTATAGCGATGGGAATAGCGGGGTGGATAAGTGTGTTCGTCCCATTGCAAACCGCACACTTCCCTGGAAATAAAAAATGAAACTCCGCCGCACTACGTTATTTTTGTCGATCATTGCCAGTGCGTTCATTTCAGTTGGCGCCATGGCTCAACAGGCTCAACCGGCTAAAGGTCCCGTCAAGAACATTGTGCTCGTCCACGGCGCGTTTGTGGGTGGTTCGGGCTGGAGACCTGTCTACGACATTCTTACCAAGGACGGTTACAACGTGACCCTGGTCCAGGAACCGTTGACATCGTTTGCGGAAGACGTGACTGCCACAAAACGTATTCTCGACCGTCAGGACGGCCCGGCCATTTTGGTTGGCCATAGCTATGGCGGTGCGATCATCACGTCGGCTGGAAACGATCCCCATGTCGCGGGGTTGGTCTACATTGCGGCTCATGCCCTGGATACCGGTGAGACGGAAGTTGGCAACGGCAAGAAGTTTCCAAATTCCGCACACCCGCTCGTGAAGACAGCGGACGGTTTCCTGTTCCTCGATCCCGCCAACTACCCGGGCGACTTCGCCGCGGACCTGCCGCTGAAGCAAGCTCAGTTTGAGGCCCGTGCGCAGATGCCGACTTCGGCTGCGGTTTTCTCAACTGCCATGACCGATCCGGCATGGAAGGTAAAACCTAGCTGGTACATGGTCGCCAAATCGGACAAGATCATCAATCCCGACCTTGAACGGATGTACGCAGCCCGTGCCCATAGCCATACCGTCGAGATTGCCGGCGCGAGTCACTCGGTATATGAATCGCATCCCAGGGAAGTTGCTGCGTTGATTGAACAGGCTGCCGAACATGCGCAGGACTAAGCGCAATATGTAAATTGAAGGGGGCAGGGCATGGATTGCGGGACGAGTGGTCTCTATATAAATAGGAATGCTGATGTTTTGACGCAGTCTTATTTCTCCGCGATCCAGCTCCTGCGGTCGTTTGATAGCTTCGCTACGCGCCGCTTAAATACTGGTTTCTCGTTCCAGCCACGCGCAGAAGGCAAGCACAAGCGTGTCGGTTTCCTTGGCCTCGGGCACATAGGTACAGTAACTGCGGGCGGGAAGAAGCGGGCCGGCGAATGGTGCGACAAGGCGGCCGCATGCCAGGTCATCGGCTATCAGGGCGGTGGGTCCCATCGCCACGCCTATGCCGTCGAGTGCGGCTTGCAGTGTGAGATAGAAATGGTCTAGCGTCAGCGTCGTGGCTGGTTTGAGATCAGCAACACCCGCTTTGGTGAGCCAGTCGCTCCATAGCCTTGGGAGACTTGATGTATGCAGGAGCGTGTGATGGATCAGGTCGCGGGGCGATTTAAGCGGCAGGTGATCGAGCAATGCGGGGCTGCAGACTGGCAGACGTTCCTCCGACAGGAAAGGGCGCATTGAATAGCCGTAGAACGTATCGGGGCCGCCGCGAATGATGATGTCGTAGGTGTCTTGCAGGGCTTCCACGGGCTCATTTGACGTTTCGAGGCTCACCTCGACGCCGGGATGTAGCCTCTGAAAGCCTGCGAGCCTTGGAACGAGCCAGCGCAATGCAAACGTGGCGGGTCCGTTCACTCGCAGCACGCGCGGCGATACACCGCCAACGTGGCCATACCTTGCGGTCGCGGCGGCGACCTGTTCAAACGCGGGCCCGATCTCTGCGAGATAGGCGCGGGCCGCCGGCGTCAGGACGACACGCCGATTGTGCCGCTCAAACAAGGGTGCACCGAGCCACTCCTCCAGGAGACGGACATGCTGGCTCACGGCTCCGTGAGTTACGTGTAATTCGCTTGCGGCTGCCTTGAAGCTGCCTAAGCGGGCAGCTGCTTCGAAGGCGCGTAGCGCGTTGAGTGGAGGAAGGAGAAGCTGCATTCAGGTCAGATTTGCTAACACAAAGGCGGGATTTTCTAGGTGGCGGCGGAGTGTCGCGAGAGATATATTCGCTGGAAACGCTTTCCGAAGCAATCGCTTTGTCAACGAGGTTCGTCGCGCGCCAATGATTTGGTGGATGGTTTTACGCGGATAGCGCGGGGCGCACCTGTGGCAGGTTCAGTCACTGGTGGCGAAGCGTGTGGGTATCGGTGTTCGGAGAAGGAGGGTTTCACACATCCGTCGCTCTTGCGAGCACCGTGCTTTTGGGGTGCCAAAAACTTGGAAACTGCACGCTAGGTCAACTTATGGGCCCGCGTTTTGAAAGCGCTTTCTTTGCTTCGTTTCTTTGTCGCTTTGGACAAAGAAATGACGCGCCGCCACGCGCAGTGGCTAATAGTGATAAAGAGATTAGCAAACCTAAGCAGTCCGCTAGCGCCGAAAGCAGCAACCCGGCATTGACTCAGACCCTAACAGCTAACCGCTAACCGCAAGCGCAGCGCCAAAGCACAAACCGCTCAAATGAGCGCCCACGGCGTCCGACCTTGCAACACTGCCACCAAGAAACCTTGCTTTTCCAAATCAACTTGCGGCACGATGCGCCAATGACCTATTCGTTTTTACCGCACTATCGGGTGCAACATCACGCGGGGATGCGCAATGCGCCTTAAGTTACTAAAGGGCGTGTTGCCGCTTGGCCGCGCTGCCGCGCTCCGCGATCTCCTTGCGGGCGTAAGCCTCGCGACATTGGATATCCCTCAAGTCCTGGGCTACGCGAGGATAGCCGGAATGCCGGCCGTGACCGGCCTCTACACGGCATTTTTGCCGCTGCTCGCATTCGCACTTTTCGGCGCATCCCGCCATCTGGTCGTGGCCGCGGACTCCGCAACGGCCACCATTTTCGCAAGCCACCTGTCGACCATGGCCAAGGTCGCAAGCGCGCAATACATGGCGCTTGCAGGGGTCGTTGCGCTGCTGACGGCCGGGATGCTGCTGCTCGCGCGGATCTTCAAGCTCGGATTCCTGGCTGATTTCCTGTCACGCACGGTCTTGCTCGGTTTCCTGGCCGGCGTCGGCGTTCAGGTCGGCGTCGCGATGCTGGGCGACATGCTCGGTGTGTCCACGGGGTCGTCGCGCACGCTTGTACAGATCGAATCGATAGCGCTTAACCTCGCTCGCGTTTCGCTGCCAACGCTGGGCATATCGGTGGCAGTCGTGAGTTGCATTCTCTTGTTCAAGCGTTTGCTGCCGCGCCTTCCAGTCGCCATGTTCGCTGTGATCGGCGGCATTGCGGCAAGTTATCTCTACAACTTCGCCGGGCACGGAATTGCGGTCGTGGGACCGGTTGCCGGCGGACTGCCCACGCCAGGTTTCCCGCTTGCCACCTGGGAACAGACACTGGAGCTGGTACCCGTGGCCGCCTCGTGCTTCGTGATGATCATCGCGCAGAGCGTTGCGGCGGGCCGGGTGTTTGCAGAGCGTTATCACGAACCCGTGGACGCTGATGCAGACATCCTGGGGATAGCCGCAGCGAACGCAGTCGCGGCGTTAAGCGGAGCGTTCGTGGTCAACGGCAGTCCGACCCAGACCGCCATGGCGGATCGTGCGGGGGCACGCAGCCAGTTCGCGCAAGTGGTTTTTGCGGTCGTGGTCGGTGTGGTGCTGCTGTTCTTCAGCAAGTGGCTGCAGTATCTTCCGCACTGCGTGCTGGCGGGCATTGTGTTCACGATCGCGATCGGGTTGATCGATGTGAAGAGCCTGTACGCCATCCGCCGTGAAAGCCCCGGCGAGCTCACGCTGGCGCTTGTGACGGCACTGGCGGTGGTGGTGATCGGTGTTGAGGACGGGATACTGCTGGCGGTCGCGTTGTCGTTGCTGCGCCATGTGCGTCATAGCTATCATCCGCACACCATGATGCTTGCGCCTGCTCCGGCGGCGGGCGGACGCTGGGCGCCCGTGCCTGCCACGCCGGGCACCGAGACTGCTCCCGGGTTGATCGTGTATCGCTTTGGCGCAGACCTGTTTTTCGCCAACGATCATTTTTTCGTCGATGACGTGCGCCGCCTGCTCGACCGCGCACCCACGCCCGTGCACTGGTTTATCGTCGATGCCGGCGCTATCACGGACCTCGATTTTTCGGCGGCCCGGACATTAGGCGAATTCTGCGAGGGCCTGAAGCAGCGCGGCGTCAACGTGCTGTTTGCACGCGCCAACCAGTATCTGCGAGCCGATATGGACCGTCACGGAATCACCGCCGTGCTGGGAGAATCGAATATCTTCGAGACGCTGCATCAGGCGCTGGTCGCAGCCGGATTCGATCCGTCTGCCGTATCGAATACTCATTGAACATGCATTGGGGCATGCACCGGCCGGGGCATGCAACGTGGCTCAGCCGATCATCTCCAGCGTCGCCTGGAACAACGCTGATTTCGGGTCTGCCAGTCAGGTCCTCGAATGTGGGACGGGTAAGAGATGGGGGCTCTCTAAGCGTCGATGCCGAAGAAGACGCGTGCGTTGCCTGCGCAGATGCGGGCCCGTTGATCGTCGTCGAGCCATTCGCTCGGACTCGGCAACATCGAGGATGCTCAAGAGACCCGGAGCCACGAACTGCTGGGCCGCCGCGCGCGGCATCAGGCCGACGCAGGCTGTCTCCAGCAGCAGGCCGATGTTGCGGAGATCGTCCTCCATACCCGATATCTGCGAGCAACCACGGACTGGGCGCCAGCTACGCGATCGGCTCCTTCAACGGCGGCCTGAATGCCCCGCACGTCGATGCCATAAAGAATGGGCTAAAGTTTTGGAGCGGCGGGCCGTTATAACGCCCTTGTACGACAAGATAACGGGGTCGCCGCTTTTGGTGGCCTTCTTCCAACACGACGGAAAACTCCATGCGCCTCCTGCTTGCCATTTTCTTGCCCTGGCTCCAGTTCTTCACGATCGGCCGGCCGTTCGCCGGGATCATTTGCCTGCTCCTGCAAATCACGCTTCTCGGCTGGATTCCCGCGGCAATCTGGTCGGTCTACGCGCTCAGCGAATACAAGACCGACCGAAAAATCGCACGAGCGGTCGCCGGCCGGTAGCCGAGCGTGGGTTCGCTGGAGGAGTAACCGCACAGGCCGGCCGCACGCCGTTGGGGTCGGGCAATAAAGGTTCAGCCAGCGGATGTATTACTGAATTAATAACCGGGGCAACGAGAAACCGGGAATATTTTCGTTATTCAGTTTCGATTCTCTTAAAACCGAGTACCGGATTGGTGCAGGTTACCATCGATATAAACCGGCTCGATCAACCACCGAAATTACAAACATAAAGCAATCCAGGTCCCGTGCGTTCGCTACGAGACAGTCGGCACCAGAAAACAACATTTGCTCATGTACGTGGTATTGAACTAGTTGTTTTTTTGGAATAGATTAACTTCGGTTCGCGTTTTCTACGAAAGTTGTTGCCAAACATTTTCAGTGCGAGCTTTGAGACCGCGAGCTTGCTTGCGGTCTCTCCTCATTACAGTGCTTTGACGGTCATTTTTCATTTCGTTAATTTTTGAATCTAGTTAGGTATACCAATCAATAAAGGTTGCAGAAACTGAATTGCCTGATATCGCCTGAGTGCGCTGCAAGTGAAGAGCTTTACCCGTGTCCCGGCGTGGAGAAAGAGATGAAGAAGAGTGCTCTTGGCGCAATCTCACTGGCGCTCCTTGGCATGGCAGGGGTAGCGCGGGCGCAGTCCAGCGTTACCCTGTATGGAACTATCGACGCAGGTGTCGGTTATGTCAAAACCAGCGAAGGCGCTCGCTGGGGTCTTATAGATAGCACGTTGTCAGGGGACCGCTGGGGCTTGAAGGGTTCGGAGGATCTTGGCGGTGGCATCAAGGCCATCTTCGATCTGGAAAATGGTTTTGATGTTGGCACAGGCCAGTTAGGCCAGGGTGGCCGGGAATTCGGGCGTCAGGCGTTTGTCGGCTTATCGGGTGAAAGTTGGGGCACCCTGACTCTTGGCCGGCAATACGATCCGCTCGTAGACATGGTTCAACCGCTCACGGCCGACAATTATTTCGGGAGTATTTTTGCGACTCCCGGCGACGTGGACAATTACGACAATAGCTTGCGTGTGTCCAATGCCGTGAAGTATGTGTCTCCCAATTACTCAGGCTTGCAGTTCGAGGGACTGTACGCCTTCAGCGGTCTGGCCGGCCGCACGGGCCAGGGCTATACCTACAGCGGGGCCGTCACATACAACAATGGGCCGCTCGGTATTGCCGCCGGTTATTTCCTTGCCACGAATCCAAGTCCTACGGCGGGCGCATTCCGTGACGGGTGGGATCCGACCTCGACATCAGACGCAATCTTCGAGGGCGCAATCAATAGCGGCTACACGACGGCTAAATCATTGGGCATTGCGCGCGCCGGAATCCAGTACGCACTGGGTCCTGTAACGGTCGGCGGTTCGTATAGCAACGCACAATATAAAAACGACGGTGACTCGACTTTCGCGAGCACCGAGAAGTACAACATTGGCAATGCGTTCGTCAACTACCAGGCCACTCCGGCCATGTTGTTCGCCATAGGCTACTCGTTTGAGAAGGCGAGCGGCAACACGTCGGCTACTTATAACCAGGCTAGCGTCGGCGCGGATTATTCACTGTCGAAACGCACTGATCTTTATGCGGTGGGCGCCTATCAGCACGCTAGCGGCACCCAACTCAATCCGGACGGCACGACCTCGGCAGCACAAGCTTCGATCGGCTCATATGGATTCAATGGCACGGCCAGCCAGGAGATGTTCATCTTCGGCATGCGTCATAAGTTCTGAGGGCGGGGCAGCGGCTTGCGTAGCATCGTCCGTGGCACGGCCCCGCATGCTTAGAAACGGTAGCCGACGCCGGCGAGATAAACATCGCTGTCCTTGTTGTAGCCGGTCAGAACACGGTTCCACGAACCGCGCACGATCCAGTGTCTCGCGAACTGATAGCTCGCCGTCATGGTGACGAGCGCTGAGACCTTATCCGCGGTGTTCGTGCCGCCGGCGACACGGTATGTATCGAGGGCGATGTAGGGTCCTGCGCCTACGGCGAGCCGAAGCCTCTGATTGAAAAATCCGCGGCTGGCCCATAGCTCGGTTGCCGCACCGTTACGCCGGGTGAGTGCAGTCGGTCCCTCATCCAGCCAGGTCAGGGTCGCGTCGACATAAGATCCAAAGCCGTGGCGATACTCAATGCTCTTGGCGAACGCACCCGGCGAATGCAGGCTGTTCACTTCGGTTTTTCCAACGAGCGCGGTCAGCTCGTCCCGACTGCCGGAGGCTTGCGCAAGGTAGTCTGGCATAGCCCGCGAAAGATTGGTGCCGCCAAGTTGATACCCAATGCCGAACAGCACGTTTGTCGTGGTGATGCTGTGGAATGTATTTATTCGGTTCAGACGAACTTGATAGAACCACGGTGTAGTTGTGTACCACGTTGCGCTAAGGCTATAGATCAAGGCCCAGCCATGTACGTCGGCATAACGCTTGCCTTCGTCAGACGCCGTGGTATCGAAATAATTGAACGCGCCCACGCCGCCGGCCAGTGCCAGCCGATCGTTGAACAACCAGAGTCGCCGCCAATACTGGAGTGCGAAACCGTCCGGATGATGATCCGTGTAGTGCCCCTCGTTTATCCACGAGTAGCTGAGCGCATTGTATGAGTCCAGCGGCTGCAGATAAGTGAAACCCCACGAGTTAGGAGTGGACTCACTAAAAAAAAAAAAAAAAAAAAAAAAAAAAAAAAAAAAAAAAAAAAAAAAAAAAAAAAAAAAAAAAAAAAAAAAAAAAAAAAAAAAACAAAAAAAAAAAAAAAAAAAAAAAAAAAAAAAAAAAAAAAAAAAAAAAAAAAAAAAAAAAAAAAAAAAAAAAAAAAAAAAAAAAAAAAAAAAAAAAAAAAAAAAAAAAAAAAAAAAAAAAAAAAAAAAAAAAAAAAAAAAAAAAAAAAAAAAAAAAAAAAAAAAAAAAAAAAAAAAAAAAAAAAAAAAATTTTTTTTTTTTTTTTTTTTTTTTTTTTTTTTTTTTTTTTTTTTTTTTTAAAATAAAAAAAAAAAAAAAAAAAAAAAAAAAAAAAAAAAAAAAAAAAAAAAAAAAAAAAAAAAAAAAAAAAAAAAAAAAAAAAAAAAAAAAAAAAAAAAAAAAAAAAAAAAAAAAAAAAAAAAAAAAAAAAAAAAAAAAAAAAAAAAAAAAAAAAAAAAAAAAAAAAAAAAAAAAAAAAAAAAAAAAAAAAAAAAAAAAAAAAAAAAAAAAAAAAAAAAAAAAAAAAAAAAAAAAAAAAAAAAAAAAAAAAAAAAAAAAAAAAAAAAAAAAAAAAAAAAAAAAAAAAAAAAAAAAAAAAAAAAAAAAAAAAAAAAAAAAAAAAAAAAAAAAAAAATTTTTTTTTTTTTTTTTTTTTTTTTTTTTTTTTTTTTTTTTTTTT